>CAVVEQ010000001.1:0-14310 GCA_963747315.1 uncultured Chloroflexia bacterium
CGCCCTGGCAGCGCGCCTTTTTAAGGCGTCAGGCGGGCACGCAATCGGTTCCCGCCATTAAATATTTTCGTATCAAAATGCATCCGGCGGAAACAAACCCCCGCGGACTGCCAGGCGCATTTTTTAATATTCTTCATATGTTCCGTTTACGAATTTCTTATAAATATCTCCTAGAATCCGGGTTGAAAACCAAATTATTCAACAGGAGGTTGAAAATGTACGCAAGATTCCCACTTTCTTCCAATTGGGACGAGATGGACCGTCTGCAGCGGGAAATGAACCGCCTGTTCGACGAGGTCTATCCCTCCCGCCGTCCCGTGAGCGGATACCCCGCGGTAAATCTCTGGGTGGGGGAGAATGAGCAGGTTGTCACCGCCGAGCTCCCTGGTATAAACCTGGATGACCTGGAGATCAACGTAATAGGGGCAAGCCTGACCATTTCGGGCGAACGCTCCGCCGATGATCTGCCGGAGGAAGCTGAAATTCACCGCCAGGAACGCTTGTTCGGGAGGTTCAGCCGGACGATCGAGCTGCCCTACCCGGTTGAGCCGGGTAAAGTGGAAGCTACCCTCGAAAAGGGTCTTCTCACCATCCACCTACCACGGGCAGAAGCCGATAAACCCAGGAAGATCAAGGTCAAAGCAAATTAAGGAGGTTGCCATGGAAAAGGACACATCCCTCGATACCCGTAAACAAGAAACAACCCTGACTGAAGGCGAACGCACCCGCGCCAGCCGCGCCTACCTGCCGCGCACCGATATTTATGAAACCGGCGAGGAGATTCTCCTCACCGCGGATATCCCCGGCGCTGATGAAAGCCGGGTGGATATTACCCTCGAAAAGAACATCCTCACCATCTACGCCCAGGTGGATACAGGCAGGTTCGAGAACCACCGCCTGGCCTACCAGGAATACGGCCTGGGCGACTTCCAGCGAAGCTTCGTGCTGAGCGGGGAGATCGAGCGGGATAAGATCGAAGCGGTCGTACGCAATGGCGTGCTCACCCTGCACCTGCCAAAATCGCCGGCTGCCCGCTCGCGCAAGATCGCGGTGAAAGCCGGGTAATTATTCGAAAAGGAGGCTGAAATGGCTGAAAGAAGTATCGTTACCAGGAAACCCTCCGCCATCGAAAACCGCAGCGTGGAAAGCGATCCCTTCCTAGTCATGCAGCGGCGCATGAACGGGCTCTTCGGCGAATTCATGGGCACCTCCAGCAGCCTGCTCACCTATGAGGAAATGGGAGCATCCTTCACCCCTCGCGTGGACGTGGAGGAGGATGAAAAGGAGATCCGCGTCACCGCCGAGCTGCCCGGGATGGACGCGAAGGATATCGACATCTCCATCCACAGAGATGTGCTCACCCTGCGCGGGGAGAAGAGCTCGGAGCATGAGGAGAAGAAAGGGCAGTACCACCGCATCGAGCGCTCCTACGGATCATTCGAGCGACAGATCCCACTAGGGGTGGAGGTAATTTCGGTTAAGGTGTCGGCAGAATACAAGAACGGCGTGCTCATCGTCACCCTGCCGAAGCCGGCCGTGGAAGCGGCGAGGACCCGCAGAATCGAAGTGAAGAGCGCCTGAGCGCGAAACGCAACAAGGGCGGTTGATCAGCCGCCCTTGTTTTTTCTGAACCATCAAGCGGGGGATTGATGTTGGGTACAAAACCTGTGCCCAATCTGCGTATCCCCTCCCTCAAAAAACCAAATCATCCAAACTCCCCCTTTTCTCTGTATAATATGCCCGTTATGATCCGCGCTGCCCTTGCCGGCTCGCTCCTGGCCCTCCTCACCCTCTCCGCCTGCACCCCCACGGTTGGCATCCTGGAGCCCACCCTTGGGCCACCCCCCACCCTGGAGCCGCTCACTCCCTATGGCGAGCTCTCCTCGCTCCCCGGGGGCACCTTCACCCTCGTCCCGCCCGGTGGGAACGGCGTCAATCTCAATATCACCGCCTGCAAGGGCTTCAAACCCGGCGAGCCGCTCAACCTGGTGGCCGAGAACACCCCCAACAAGCTCGACCCCGGGCGCATCGAGGTGCAGATCACCGGCGTGCAGCAATCGACCGGCGAGCCCGATTATCTCTACCTGGCCATCATCATGGGCGCCACCGATAAATGGACCTTCATGGGTGCGGTCACCGATGCCCCCGTCTTCCTGGATGGCGCCGGCTCGGGTATCTTCAACAATGTCGAGGTTCCGGATACTCACGTCATCACCTACGATTTCGAGCCCTTCCCCACCGTGCCCTTCAGCGGCGGCTGGACCTGCACGCCCTAACGCCACCCCTTCTACCCTCCTGCTCTTCCCCTGTATAATTGATTTTCAACGAAATCTTAGCGGAGGCTGCCTTGCCAAACCCCATCTTTTCACAAATGACACAGTCCATCATCGATGGCGACGTGGATGCCGCCGAAGAGCTTGCCCACCGCGCCCTGGCCGAAGGTATTGACCCGCTTGAAACGGTCAACCTGGGCTTCCTGCCCGGTATGCAGCAGGTGGGTGTCGATTTTGGCGCCAAGATCCTCTTCCTGCCGGATGTGGTCATTGCCGCCGAAGCCATGAAGAAAGCCAATGCCATCCTGGAGCCCGAGATGGCCCGCCGCGGCTCCGAGCGCACCGTCGCCGGGCGGGTGGTGCTGGGAACGGTGAAAGGAGATATCCACGAGATCGGCAAAAGCCTGGTGGGCACCCTGCTTTCCGCCAACGGCTTCGAGGTCTACGACCTGGGTGTGGACGTGCCCTTTGCGAAGTTCGCCGAAAAAGCACGCGAGGTCAACGCCGATATCGTGGGGGTTAGCGCACTGCTCACCACCACCATGACCGGTCAGCAGAGCGTTATTGAAGCCCTGGATGACCAGGGACTGCGCCCACGGGTGAAAGTGATTGTCGGTGGCGCCCCGGTTACGCGCGAGTGGGCAGAAAAAATCGGCGCGGATGGCTACAGCGGCGACGCCCTGGCCGCAGTCGAACTGGCTAAATCCCTGGTTACGGCGAAGGCGTAGGGGTGTCCGTTCAGAACGGAAACCGGCTTAAAACCATCGCAGGCTGGCTCGCCATCCCGGGCCTGCTGCTGCTCGTTGCCTTCCTTGCCTACGGGCTCAACATCAGAAGGATGGGTATTTATTGGGACGACTGGTGGTTCCTGTGGATCGCCAAATCTGCTGGACCGGAAGGGCTGGCGCGGTATTTTTCCACCAACCGCCCTTTTTACGGGCAGATCGTAGCGCTCAGCACTTCGCTCCTGGGCAGCTCACCCTGGCAGTGGCAGCTTTTCGGCATCTTCTGGCGCTGGTTGAGCGCGGTGGCCCTCTGGTTGCTGCTTGCCTCCCTTTTCCCGCGAAATAAGCGGTATGCCACCTGGGCGGCCCTTTTCTTCCTCGTTTTCCCTGGTTTTTACATGCAGTTCACCGCCATCAACTTCGGGCACTTCTTCCTGGTCTTTTCCTGCCTGCTTTTCTCCTGGTTTTTCTCCGTGCGCGCACAGCGGGATCCCGAACGATGGTGGCTCTATACCATCCCCGCGCTGCTGCTCAGCTTGGTGAACCTGCTGGCCATGGAGTACTTCTTTGTGCTCGAGCTGCTGCGGGTGGGGCTGCATGCCCTGGCACTGCAGGACAGGTATCCAGGCCGCAGGGAACTGATCAAACGAACTGCGCTTGCCACAGCTCCTTACTGGATCCTGTTCGTGTTGGTGGTGCTCTGGCGCATGTTGTTTTTTGAATACCAGAACACCAACTACGAATACACTCTCCTCACCACATTCAAATCCGCGCCCTTCGCCGCTCTTTGGGGATTGACCACCTCCATCCTGGCAGACCTGTGGACCGCCACCGGGCGAAGCTGGGCACAGATCGCTTCGCTTCCCGCGCAGGCTCCCGGCTGGCAGCGGGTGATGTTCTACCTCGGCGCGCTGGTGGTTGCTACTGCGGGTGTGGTCTTCCTTTTCCTGCATTTTTTCCGTCGGGGGGAAACCTCCGAAACGGGTGGGGTCACCAAACGCGACGCCCTTCAGCTCACCGGGTTGGGAGTCGCCGCCCTGCTTTTGGCCGGCTGGCCGTTCTGGCTGATCCAGGTGCCGGTGGTCTTCGATTATCCCTTTGACCGCTTCCTGATCCCATTCATGCTGGGCTCCTCCCTGCTCCTTGCCGGGTTGATCGCAATCCTCGCCTCCTGGCTGAAAAAGGCGGCCTGGCTTCCCCCGCTGCTGGTGGCACTGATCGTTGCCTTCAGCGTCGGGCGCCAGTATAAGAACCAGCTCAGCTACCGCCAGGATTGGAACGACCAGCAGCGCTTCTTCCAGCAGCTCACCGCGCGCATCCCCGCTCTGGCTCCCGGGACCATGCTGCTTTCCAATGAGCTGTTCCTGAAATACGAGAGCGATAACTCGCTTAACGCCCCTTTGAACTGGATCTACGATCCCGGTTATGCCGGCGGGGATATCCAATATGCCTACGAGTATCCCACCCTGCGCCTGGGAGAAGAGCTTCCCAGCCTGTCTCCAGGAACGGAGGTCAGACACGATTTTCTCACCGCCGTTTTTACCGGCAGCACAGACCGCGCATTGGGTTTCTACTACCAGGTCAATCATTGCCTGCGCATCCTCGACCCGGAAATAGACATCTCGAACCCGAACCTGGATACGCTCCAGCAGCAGACCGCCGCAATCTCGGATCCGAGCCTGATCTTGACAGAAGGCTCCCTGGCCCTTCCGGATGGCATTTTCACCTTCCGGGATGACAGCAGTTGGTGCTCCTATTTTGAAAAGATCGACCTGGCCCGGCAGAAAGGGGATTGGCAGGATGCCGCCCGGCTATCCGGGGAAGCACTGGAAAATGGGCTGGTCTCGAACCGGGTGGGGGAACGGCTGCCTCTGATCGAAGCTTTCGCTCACATGGGAGAATGGCAAAATGCACTCACGCTCAGCACCGAAGGGCTGGACCCACTGATCAAGAACGAGCCTCCGCTTTGCCTGATCTGGCAGCGTATTTCCCGGGATGTACCCGGTTCACCCGAAAAAAATTCCACTCTGGAACAGATCAGCAGCCAGCTTGGCTGCTCAGACCTGATTGTTCCGTAGGGTTTGGATATTTAACTAACAAAAAACAATGAAAAAGTTTTTCTCACGACTGCGCTCATTCCGTTTTCCCTGGTATACCGCACCCATTTTGATCGTTGCAGTAGGTTTGCTTGCCTACGGGCTGCTCATCCGAGAGATGGGCTTCTACTGGGATGATTGGGTATTCATCTGGATGGCAAAGACAACAGGCGCAGAGGGTTTGGAGCGCTATTTTTCCACCAATCGGCCTTTCTGGGGCTGGATCATTGCCCAGACAACCATGCTGCTCGGTTCCAGTCCGTGGCAGTGGCAGGTCTTCGGGCTTTTCTGGCGGCTGGCAGCAGCGATCTCTCTGTGGGGGTTGGTGCTGCTAGCCTGGCCTCTCCAATATCGGGCTGCGCTGTGGGTGAGCCTGCTTTTCCTGGTCTATCCCGGGTTTTCCATGCAGTTCATCGCCATCAACATGGGGCATTTCTTCCTGGTGCTCACTTGTTTCCTGCTATCACTTTGCTTCACCGTGCTGGCGCTGCCTGGCAGGCGGTATTCCTGGCTGCTGCATATCCCGGCACTGCTGTTGGCTGCGGTAAACCTGATGGCCATGGAGTACTTTTTCCTGCTCGAGCTGATTCGCCCGGTGCTGATCTGGATCGTTCTTTCGCGGCGATATCCCCGTTCCCGCCAGCTTCTTGGGCGTACGCTGCTTCACAGCCTGCCATATCTTTTATTATTCCTGGGGATCACTTACTGGCGTTTCTTTGTCTTCTCCTACCAGACCCGCTACCCGCTCACCCTGATCTCGGACCTAAAATCAGATCCCCTGATAGCAGCACTCAAATACCTCGGAGTAGCTGTCTTAAGCATATGGACCGTGCTGATGCCCGGCTGGCTGCAGGCTTTCCAGATACCGGAGGTTACCCAATTAGGGAGGCTGACCGCAATATTCACCGCAGGAGTATTCCTGCTTGCGTTTATTCTGCTCGGCTTGTATTTCTGGCGTTCCAGGGTTGACGCGGAGGAGGATTCCCCGAAATCGAAATGGCCCTGGCAGTTTCTGTTGATCGGCATTCTTCTGCTGGTTTTCGGCAGCATCCCCTTCTGGATCACTGGCCTGCCCATCCAGCTGGGATTCCCATCCAACCGCTTTATCATTTCCAATATTCCCGGAGCAGCCTTCATCCTGGCGGCTCTGCTCGGGTTCCTTGCCCGCCTGCCGGGGAAATGGCACCACCTTGCGGATATTCTCCTGGTGATCCTGGTGGCCGTTTCCATCAGCTGGCAGTTCCAGGTTGCCAACGGGTTCCGCCGCGATTGGGATCAGCAGACCCGCTTCTTCCAGCAGTTGACCACCCGCATCCCCGCGCTGCAGCGCGGCACCCTCCTGCTGGCGGGCGACCTGCCTTCCGGGTATGTGAGCGATAATTCCATCACAGCGCCGCTGAATTGGATCTACGAACCAGATTACCGTGGGGGGCTCCTGCCATACATGTTGTATTTTCCGAGCGTGCGCCTGGGCAACAGCCTGGCCGGATTGAGGAAGGGCGTTACGGTTGAGGAGGATTACCTGGTCGCCCGGTATTTTGGGAACACTGCCGCTGCGATCGCGCTCTATTACAACCCTCCCCGCTGCCTGCGTGTCCTCGACCCTGAGATCGACGGCGTCGACCTATCGATCCCGGTGCAGATGCGAGAATCCGCCCGGCTCTCGAACCCGGATCGGATCATCAACGCCCGCCAGGCGGTTCTGCCTGAAGGGATCCTGCAGCCCAGCGACTTGCACACGTGGTGCGGGTATTTTGAGCAGGCGGCCCTGGCCGCGCAGAGCGGCGACTGGGAAAGGGTGACTCGCCTGGCGGAGAAAGCCTTCAGACTAGGAGATACGCCTTCTGATCCAGCCGAGCGATTCCCGTATATCGAAGGTTACGCGCACATGGGGGATTTTGGCCGCGCGCTGGAACTTACCCGCGATTCGGCCGTGGTGACCAGCCTGATCCATCCCAGTCTGTGCGCCCTTTGGGAGCGGATAATCAAAGAAACCCCCGCTTCTGCGGAGAAGACGGCAGCTTTATCCCAGCTCACATCTCTTTCCTGCACATTTTCCGATTGATCCTGGTTATTCAATATCCGCTTTGGGGTTTAGCGCGGAATTTAGCGCGGTTCCCAGCATAGCGAAGGCGATCCCCGTGATCAGCATCAGCACAATGGGCTGGATCACCCAGTAGGTGTACCCCGAATAAGCGCCAGCATCCAGCGCGTCGTACACCATTTTTCCCCAGGTTGGCAGGACCGGATCCATCACCCCCACGAATGCCAGGGAGGTTTCATAAAACACAAAGAAAGGCACCATGATCGTTATCTGGGGGATCAGGATGGGAATGATCACGGGTACCATGTAATGCCAGATGATCCGCCAGTCGCTAGCACCATAGGATCTGGCTGCCTCGAAATAACCGGAGTGCAATACCTGCACGAAGGCAGCGCGATAGGTTTTGACCGCATTGCCAAAAATCATGAGAAGGATGATTGCACTTAAGGCTACCCAGATGCTATCGGATACCATGTAGAAAACGGTCAGCGCAAGGGCGAATGCCGGTATGATCATGCTGATCTCGGAGATCCGCTGAACCAACCCATCCACCCAACCGCCGAACCAGGCTGCCACCGCCGCAATGGTGACCGAAAGGAGCGTGGTGGCCAGCGCGCCAACAATGCCGATTAGCAGGGCGATCGGCAGCCCCCACAGCAGGGCAACCTTCAGGTCGCGCCGCTGGTTATCGGTTCCGGCCAGCCCGAACACCTTTCCATACAGGATCATTTTCGCATCCAGGTTTGACCCCGGCTCAAAGGAATAGGCATTTACCCGCAGGGTGTACTTCCCTGGCTGGGCTCCTGATCTCTCCTCTGCAGGGTCGTTGAACAGAGTTTCAATCGCTTGTATCTGGCCGCCTTGACCTGATTTTGAAGGCGGCAATTGCATCGCGCTGGTCGCTCCTTCCACCCCTGAATAATCTCTAGATACAATAAACTTCTGCAAGGAATTCACCCTGGAGCGCATAATTTCCGTCTCCCGAAGATCTGGCGTGATCCAGGTGAGGGTAACAAAATAATCCTTCTGGATAGTTTGGGTATCGTACACTACCGTCATATCCTGGGGAGGGTATTCGTAGGGGAAATCGAAGCTGAATTCGATGATCGTTTCTCCAAACCCGTTTTTGGCTTCTTTTACGGTCTTTATGGAAGAGTCTACCTTGCTATCCAGGTAAAGAGTTTCCGGCAGGTCCTTTTCACGGAAGAAGTTCGTCCAGGCGGGTTCCGCACTCTTCGGCCGGTTAATAGCTGTGGATGATTCAGATCTCCACTCAAGCGTGGCTTCCTTCGAAGGAATCAGGGTGACGGTGAAGGCAGATATCAAAATGAGAATGGAAATAATCGCCAGGCCGGCCACTCCCGGCGGAGATTTCATGAATCGCTTTCTGGCTGGACGGGAATATTCCCACCAATCCCGGAATGGGGTGGTGTCCTTCGCTTTTGGTGGTTCACCCTTATCCGCATCGGCTTTGAAATTCTTAGCGGGTTTCGCTCGAGGGGTTTTTCGTCTGAACCAGGTTTTCCACGGCAAGGTTTCTCTCGAAAACGCAGCCGAAGGAGAGTGGTTTGCATCACTGGTGTCCACCCGGACCCTTGGATCGATCAAAACGATCACGATATCCATGAGGAAAATGGTTATCGCGAGGATATAGGCAAACAGGACCAGCAATCCAGTCGATATTTGCCTGTCATTTGCCTGCAGGGAGAAAACAAACAATTCCCCGATCCCCGGCCAGTGAAAAACCATTTCCAGGATTGCCACCCCCTGCCAAAAGGTGACCAGCATCAGGACGAAGCTGGTGAGCACGAAGGGAAGCGCTGGGCGGATGATATATTGACGGTCCAGCACCCGGGAAGGCACCCCCTTGGCTTTGGCCAGGTCGACATAATCCTCCTCTGAATTGATCTGAAAATATGTCTTCCAGGAATGTACGCTGTGGAAGAACATTCCCAGGAAGATGGCTGCAAAGGGCAGGATCATGTGTTTGCCAAAATCCAGGATATATTCCACGCTATTGCTTGAGGGATAGCCATCGAAGATTCCCCCGTAAGGCAAAATGTTCAATGTAGCGGCAAAGATCAGGATCAACACCAGCCCGTACATCCAATTGGGGATGGAGGAAAGCGGGGATAGAAAGCCAAACATTTTTCCCAGGCGCTCCTTTCCCCGCCGGGCAATGAATAGCGCGATCGTGATGCTAATGATGAAGAGGAACAGGTTTGCGGTCCCCGCCAGAATCAGCGTGAAGGGAACGCGCCCAAGGATTATCTCCACCACCGAACCATAATGCCTGCCATAGCTGGTGCGAAAATAACTTTTTGAACCCCAGTCGAAAATGAGTGCCTTGTAAAGGTAGGTGGCTGCCCGGCCCAGGAATGGCTGATGTAATCCAAAGGCTTCCTCCATTTGCCACTTGAATTGTTGCGCCTCCTCCGGGGTCATCGCCGGTTGATGTAGCGCCAGGCGATTGAGATTCTCACCGGTGACCGACATGGTGATCTGATCGCGGAAAATATCGTCGATCCCTCCCCCGTAATTCACCAGGATGATTGAGAGGTACATGGCGACCACAACCATCAAGAATAAAGTGATGAATTTAATGGCAATATACCGGGCTGCTCGCAACCCGGTGCTGGGAGGTTTTCGCTCCCCGGGGATCATCTCCGGTTCAACTCGCTCAGATTCAGGAATGTTCATACCGGTGAATGAGTTGCTTTTCCGCCTTCATCATACGAAATTTCTACAGAAAGACAAGCGGTCAGCCCGCCTGCTTGTTTTTTTACACTATAATTTCTTTCCGGATATTTTTCACAAATACATTTACTTCGCTTTTTTTATTTCAGGAGGTTCATGTCCCAGCCCCTTTCCAATATTGAGAAACCTGCCTTCCGGGTGGATGTGCTTTCCCGCGCGGATATCGAGCAGATCCACACCGCTACGCTTGAGATCATCGAAACCGTGGGGGTTAAATTCCCCTTGCCGGAGGCGCTGGATATCCTGGCTGCCAATGGTGCGGAGATTGACCGCGAAACCTGCATTGCCCGTATCCCCGCGGCTGTCGTGGAGGATGCACTGAAGTCTGCCCCGCAGACTTACACCCTTGCTGCGCGTGACCCGGAACGTGATCTGCCCCTGGATGGAAGCCATGTTTTCCTCGGCACCGATGGCTGCGGGGTGCAGGTTCAGGATGCCTTCACTGGCGAGCTGCACACTTCATCCAAAAAGGATGTCGCAGATTGCGCTCGGGTAGCTGATGCGTTGGAGGAGATCGGGTTCTGGTGGGCAATGGTCTCCGCCCAGGATTGCCCTCCCCGGAGCCGGGGCTTGCACGAGTTGGAAGCCGCCTGGAAGGAAACAACCAAACACTTGCAGACGGAAAGCCTGCTGCACCCTGGCGAAATGCAGGCAGCAGTGGAAATGGCTGCCGCCATTGCCGGTGGACGGGAGGAGCTGCGCCGCCGGCCGCTGCTTTCCATCATGCAGTGCACCATCAGCCCGCTGGCGCACGATCCCGGCAGCCTTGAAGCCGGATTGATCGCCGCACGCGCGGGTCTGCCGGTGGGATATATGACCATGGCCTCCTGCGCCTCCACGGGTCCCGCCACCCTAGCCGGCAACCTGGTGGTGGGTAACGCAGAAGTGATCGCCGCACTTGCGCTCATGCAGATGTCCTCCCCGGGTGCCCCGGTTTTCTATGCCGCCGCCCAGACCGCCATGGACCTGCGCACTGGCGCATATACCGGCGGCGGTCCGGAGGATTTCCTCTTCGGGGCAGCCACCAATCAACTGGCTGATTTTTACCGGGTGCCACTTTCGATGGGCGCTTTTGCCACCGGCGCCAAGCAGCCGGATTGGCAGGCCGGGGTAGAAAACAGTATTTCTTCCTTCATGGCCTGCGCCAGCGGAGCGGATATGCTCCTGGGGGCGGGTCTGCTGCACGGATCGCGCATTCTCAGTTACGAGCAGCTGGTGATGGACTGCGAGATATATAGCATGGTACGGAATATGCTTAAAGGAATCCGAATTTCCGCGGAAGATCTCGCCCTCGACGAGATCCGGGCGGTGGGACCGGGAGGCACCTTCCTGCCGCGCAAGCACACCCGCGCGCATATGCGCGAATTGTGGCTGCCGGAACTTCTGGACCGTAGAACCTACGACGAGTGGATTGTGAAGAAGGATGGAGCCCGTGAATGGGCTGGAGAAAAGGCTCGGGAAATCCTGAAAAACCATCAGGCTGACCCGCTCGACCCGAAGCTTGCGTTGGAGTTGAAACAAATCATTACTGCATACGAAAAGAAATGAAACCTTCCTTTCAGATACTTTCTTCTCACGGTATCAATCGAATACTTGCTGAAGCTTATCAACTCCTTGCAAAACCTGGTGTCCGCGTTTCAGATGCGGAAGCCGGCAACCTCTTGGAAAAGGGTGGCGCGAAAGTGGAGAACATGCTCGCGCAAATCCCCGAAGGGATCATCGACCGCGCGCTTTCCGCCGTCGGGAAGGATTTTTACCTTCATAACCGCAGCGGCGAGCCTGCGGTACACTATTCTGCCGGGGATGAGGTGAACTTCGACCCCGGCTCCTGCGCGGTGAATATTCTTGACCCCCACACCCTGGAGCATCGCCCGGCGGTCACCGCCGACCTGGTTCGCCTGGCGCAGGTCACAGAAATGCTGCCACAGTTCGCCGCCCAATCCACTGCGGTGGTCTGTCACGATGTTCCCACCCATATCGGGGATATCCACCGCCTGCATGTAGTCCTCACCCATTCACAAAAACCTGTGGTCACAGGGGCGTTCTCCTCGAAGAATATCCAGGCAATGATCGCGCTGCTGGCTGCCGATTCTGGCAGCGGCGAAAAACTGCGGGAGATGCCCCGCGCTGTCTTCGATGTTTGCCCCTCCCCCCCGATGCACTGGTCAGAATTCGCCTGCCGCTGCCTGATCGAGTTGGGTCGCGCATGGATCCCTCTACAACTGGTCTCCATGCCGTTGGCAGGCGCCACCGCGCCGGTGACACTCGCTGGTTCACTTGTACAGCACGCCGCTGAGAGCCTGGCCGGGATCGTCATCCACCAGTTGGCTGCGCCCGGAGCACCCCTGGTGTGGGGAGGTGCCCCAGCCATCTTCGACATGCGCACCGGTTCGGCACCCATGGGCGCAGTCGAAACCGCCATGCTGGATGCCGGTTACGCGGCTGTTGGCAAACACCTGGGGCTTCCCACCCACGGTTACCTGGGCGGGAGCGATTCCAAGTTGACGGACGCGCAATCCGGAGCGGAGGCTGCGGCGGGTTTCCTGATCGGTGCGCTGGCCGGGATCAATATGATCTCCGGCGCCGGGATGCTCGATTCGCTAAACTGCCAGAGTGTGGAAAAGCTTGTGCTGGATGCGGAAGCCATCGCCTCTGCCCAGCGCCTGCTGGTTGGTATCGCCATCTCGGATGGCGCTCTCGCACTCGATTCGTTTGCTCAAACCGGCCTGGAGGGGGACTTCCTTGAGCTCAGGGAAACGCGTGACCTTTTCCGGAAGGAACAAAGCCTTCCTTCGGATGTGATCGACCGCGGATCGCTGCAAGCCTGGCAGTTTGCAGGCGCGCCGGATGCGTTTAAACGAGCGAAGGCTCGTGCAGACTCCCTCGTGGAGCAGTATCAAAAACCGGATATCCCCGCAGATAGGCTGGCAAAATTCGAGCAGACCGTACGTTCGATTCCGGTCCGCTGATCTTAAGTATTATTGGCGGGTAAAACAAATCAACTTCGAATTAGAGGTACACATCATGGCTTCATCGACAGTATCTATTCAGACATGCAAAGATTATCAATTGGATAATATCCGGGCTGCGCTGGCAGCCTGCCTGGCGCCTTTGGGCGGAATGCAGGCATTCGTCAAACCCGGCATGAAGGTGCTCCTCAAGCCCAACCTGCTCACCGCGGCAGAACCCGGCAAGGCGGTGACCACGCACCCTGTGGTGATCCGTGCTGTAGCGGAGGCAGTTCGCGCAGAGGGGGGAATTGTATGGGTCGGGGATTCACCCGCTGCGGAGATCAACGAGGGAAAAAGCGTTTGGGAAACGGAAGGACTTGGTGAATCGCTCTCTGCTTCGGGCGCAAAGCTGATCAAGTTCAAGGGAGCCTATCTTCGTCAGATCGGCGGTTACGATTATTACATCTCCCGTCCGGTGCTGGATGCGGACCTGGTGATCAACCTGCCGAAAATGAAAACGCATACCCTCACCCGCTACACTGGCGCGGTGAAGAACCTGCTGGGGGTGTTGCCAGGCGGGCGCAAGCGCGAGATCCACGTCCGCGCCCCTGGTGTTACCGAGTTCAGCCGCGCCCTGGTGGATATCCTGGCGCTGGTCAAACCGCAGCTCAATATCATGGATGGTATCCTGGGCATGGAAGGCAACGGTCCCGGCACCAGCGGAACGCCGCATGCCTATAATTTGCTGGCAGCCTCCGCGGATGCCGTAGCTCTGGATAGCGTCATGGCGCATGCAATGGGTTTCCATCCCGGTGAATTGATTCACCTCGCACAGGCGGAGGCACGAGGGCTTGGTTTTCATCACCCCGATCACATTTCCATCCTGGGCAACCCATCCATTCTGCGCCTTGGAAAACTGGACCTTCCCAAAGCGCGCTGGTTCCTGGATATGCCATCCTGGTTCACCGATCCGCTGCAGGACCGGATCAAGCTGCAACCTCGGATAGAACCGGCGAAGTGTACCGCCTGTGGGACCTGCGAGGATTCCTGCCCTGCGGATGTGATCACTGTGAAAGACATTGCCACCTTCAACCTTTCAATTTGCATCGGGTGCATGTGCTGCGTGGAGGTTTGCCCGCACGGTGCGCTTACCCCTAAACCCAACCTTCTAGCCAGGCTGGTGGGGGTATAAAATCCGGGAGAGAAGATGGGCGAAATAATCGAAAACGAAGTGGAATACGCTGTTTTAAGCATGGCGGATTATCCGGAAGTCTTCGAGCTTTGGGACGGCATGCCAGGGATCGGGCTTAGCAGTGCAGATTCGCCAGAGGCGGTCGCGCGCGACCTGGAGCGTAACCCGGGGTTCAGCCATGTCGCACGGATTGAAGGCCGTCTTGTCGGGGCTGTCCTTTGTGGACACGATGGACGACGCGGGTACCTGCAGCACCTGGCGGTAGCTCCGGA
>CAVVEQ010000002.1:0-29495 GCA_963747315.1 uncultured Chloroflexia bacterium
CTTCTTTCGGTGTCTTGGTCAACCGTGCTGCCATATAGGAACCAATGCCAGTATCCCCCCGCCCGCTTCTCCCGACAAGTTCCTTGGGAAAAAAGCCGAATTCGTAGAACTCTCCGTCCGCATAGACCATCATCCCGTCCCGATGGGTGAGTACGATTTCCCGGGGACCCATCGAAGCATAAACCAGGGCTGCCGCGCGAATATCAGTTTCCCCTGTCAGGAATTCGGCTTCCACCATATCGCTTTTAACCACATCAACCCATTGGAGAGTTTCCTTCATCTCTCCCCAGGGTTCGTATTTCAACTCCTTCTCCCTTAATACCCGAACAAATCCCTGCATGTCGACAGCAACTGTTGCTCCATTGAGCTTTAGGGCTTTGATCACGTCCAGACCAACTTCCCCACGAAGGCTCGAACCTATCACGGCTGATTTCACCTTCAAATCATCCACATCTGCAGCTGTGATCGTCCCGGCGGTGGCTTCCACGGATAGGGTACGGATATCCGGATCAGTAGTGGGATAGTACAACTCCATCAAGGTCGAGCAAGGTGTATAAGTCGCCCGGCATGCAATACCTGATTTCTCAAATTTTTCAACGACCCGAATGTCTTCCCTGGCCAGCCTGGTGATGACGATGGTTTTTACACCTATCCTATTGGCAGCATGGGCGGCATAATTGATAGCTCCGCCATCGGTGTATCGCGTGCCCGTAGGTGTGATGATGGTATCTTTTGTATAATTTCCGATGCAAGCAAGCTCGAAGACTTCATTCATGGTTTTTTCCTTAATTATTTATAGAGGGATGAATTTAATAAGAATCCAATAGATTCCAGCTGCGATAATTGCCGTGGATGGGATTGTGAATATCCATGCGCTCCCAATTTCTTGCGCCACTCCCCACCGGACTTTGCCGATCCTGTGCGCAGCGCCGACACCCATGATGGATGAACTCACCACTTGGGTTGTGCTCACCGGACCCCCCACCAGGGAAGCTCCTAATATTACAGTTGCAGAGGCGAATTGCGAAGCGAATCCATCCACCGGGCGGATCTTGAAGAATTTTCCTCCAAGCGTCCGGATCAATCTTTTCCCACCCAGGAGAGTTCCTAGTGCGATCATAAAAGCACATAGAGCAATCACCCATTGCGGAACAACGAAAGAACTCAGGTAACCACCGGTCACCAATGCCAGGGTGATAATCCCCATCGTTTTTTGGGCGTCGTTCGCGCCGTGGCTGAGCGCCAGAGATAATCCGGTGAATATCTGCCCGGTTTTGAAAAAACCATTGATCCGTGGTGATGCATTCTGGCAAAGGAAGAATATGATCTTCAGGATCAACCAGCCCACCATGAAACCTAGAAACGGGGAGGTGAAAAGCGCGATAACTATCT
Source organism: uncultured Chloroflexia bacterium (assembly GCA_963747315.1). Taxonomy (GTDB): domain Bacteria; phylum Chloroflexota; class Anaerolineae; order Anaerolineales; family Anaerolineaceae; genus CAVVEQ01. The sequence goes on from CAVVEQ010000002.1 coordinate 1,393, forward strand.
TCTTTAGTTCATCAAGATTGATCGCCTGCCAGCCCGCCCCGATGATCACCGCGCCAATTAAACCACCCACCAGCGCGTGAGAGGAACTGCTCGGAAAACCCAATCGCCAGGTAAGTAGGTTCCAGAAGATAGCGCTGCACAAAGCGGCAATTAATACCTGAAGAGTGATCGTATCCGGCTCCACCACTCCGCCAATCGTTTCAGCTACGGCCACCCCAAAAATGAACGGACCTAGGAATTCTGCAACGGCAGCCATCCAGAGTGCAGCCTTAGGTGGTAAAGCGCGCGAGAAAATCATCGTGGCTACCACATTACTGGAATCATGGATTCCATTTAGAAAATCAAACCCCAAAGCCAAAATAATTACTGTAAGTACGAGAGGATCCATAATTTTTTACCCCGGGGGATTAGGTTTTCTTTACCACGATGTCAGCAATTACATTCGCAGCTTCATCTCCGCGGTCGGCGGCATTGCTCAGGTGGCGGTATACCTCGCGGCTTTTGAGCATTTTCATAACGTGCTTGATATCCTCTGCTCCGGTAAACAGGTCAGCAAGGGCTTCACGATACACTTCCTCCACGCGGTTCTCCAGAGCTTTCGCGCGTTGCGCATGTTCATTCGCCACTCCGGGGTGCTCTTCCAATCTGTCCACCGCTTGAAGTAATTCATATGCTGCATCGCGAAGAATGGAAGCGATTCGGTGCATAAAAGTCGTTGGTTTAACTTTAAGAATCTCCATTTCAGTGACAGTGCTGAATGCATAATCGAGCACATCGTCGATCGTGCGGGATAAGGCAAAAATATCCTCTCTATCGAATGGTGTTATGAATGTGCGGTTCAATTCATTGATGAGGATTCTGCGGGCTTCATCCGCCTCTTTTTCTTTTGTGGTCAGGAGCGCGGCTGCTTTGGGATCCTGGCTGGACATATATTCTTTTAGGGCTTCCAGGCCTTCCAGCGTAAGCTGGGCTTGGTTGTGGATATACTTAAGGCATACATTGGGTTTCTTTTTAAAGAGTTTCATAATATATTCATCTCCTTTACTTTCTTTTGATACAGGCTGATTGATATAGAACATCCAAGCCTGTACGGATTTGTTGATAACTATTGTAGTTCTGGGCTTCAACTACTCTGCAGGCTTCCTCTGGAAGGTACATCGATAACTCGCGATAATCCATGTCCCCGGCTCCCGGTGCGATGTGATCATCTAATCCATCCATATCATGGATGTGAACACCAATGATCCTTTCTCCAAATCGCTTCAACCAGGTATTGGTTGGGTAAAAACCCAGCCTGTCCAATGCCCCGGCGTGCCCCACATCGAAAATGAAACCTATTCTCCCGGGATCTGCCATTGCCAGTAATTCTTCCAACTCATCCGGAACGGGGATTTCAAGGAAATGGGATCGGTTTTCCAAACCCAGTTTCACCCCAAGTGGTTTCGCATAATTCAAGAGTTCCTCGATGCTCTTCTTCAAAGCCTGGAAACGAGCCGATTCCAGTCGTTTTCGCTTATCGATCAACTCTTTCTTAATGTCAGCATACGCTTGTGTTTCTGTTTCCTCAAGGTCAAACAACCTTCGCAATCTGTCTTCCAGGGAATGATCTTGCTGAACATTCCCGGAATGAACAACTATGTATTTCGCTTTGATCTCATGCGCCAGGTCCAGGCTGCGTTTAATGGATCTAACCCCCTCAGCCCGGTACTCTTCATTCGTGGAAGATATGAGCCAATCCCGGTGCTTGTAATCCGCGGCGGAAATATCCGCCGGGCAGGGCTCATGCACACTCGATATTTTATTTCTCAGCCTACCGATGCCTTCCAACATGGAGGAATCCACCTGGTGGTTCAGCTCCGCGTACCGAAAACCCAGCCGCCTGGCTGCTTCCAGGAAATCCTCCAGTGATTGGAAATTCCCTATTCCCCACATTGAGGAAAGCGAGGCATCATACCGAAATGATGGATTAGGAGCAGGTCTCGTTGGGAAAATTGGGAATAAATCCTTTAAATTAGAGATCAAATGGTCGGGTTCCAAACCTTTGAGCCGTTGGGCGGGATTTTCTGCCTGCTGCCGGATTGTCGATCAAGATCGCCAGCTTAAAACCAGCCAACCTGGCAGCGGCAACATCCCTCTCCGGAATATCGCCAACATAGGCACATTCCGAAGGGTCAACGCCCATGGCAGTCGTCGCTTCCAGCAGTATCTGGGGATCCGGTTTGCGTTTTCCGATTACTGCAGAAAGTATCATCGTTTCGAAGTACCCGGTCAGTCTCAATTTTTTCAGGGTGTTGGGTGCTTCCACGCTGCTGGTGGTGTTGCTCACCAGTCCCAACCGGTAACCCCGCCGAAACAGCTCCTTGATAACCTCCGCTGTTTCAGGAAATACAACCCGCTCACCGGTCGCATCTCGCCAAAGCAGATTTAATTTGACAGCATTCGATTGAACCAGGTCATTCGGCCATTCTGGCAGCATCCAACGGGTCCATAGATCTGCTTCATTGAGTTCGATCATGGTTTCCCGTGCCCATCGGCGATAAGCGGACATTCTGCGTGAGAGCATGCCGGCGAATTTTTCCGGATCCTCATCTGCGTTCAATACCTGAAGTAATTCGCTCGTGAAATGAAGACGATCCACCTTGCTCCGCTTTTTCGTCCCCCGCAGGGTGCCCCCCATATCAAACAGAATCGTGCTGACCCGGTTAACCATGAATTGTGCTTCTCTCGCAGTCAATTATGGGAATTTTTAATAATTCCGAAAAATGCATAATATAAAAATCCGCCTTTGCATCGTCGTCAAAATTGAAAGCCACTGTCTTCAATCCCGCTTCTCTGGCACCCTTTAATTCGCTCTCTTTATGTCCCACAAAAACTGTGCTACACGGGTGGACACCCAGTTGGGTCATCGCTGCATGGTATATCGCGGGGTCAGGTTTTCGGGTGCCGAGTTCGCTTGAAGAAATGATCGAATCCCAAACATGGACGAATCCACCCTGGTCGAACCAATTCAATTTGGTAGAAATCGAATTGGCAGTATCGGTCACAATACCAAGCAAATAACCGGCACTTTTTAATGTGAGCAGGGTCTCGGTGACTCCTTCAAAGAATTCGACAGACGCATCATCATCAGCAAGGATCTGTTTCCCAATTTGGATCTGGTCTGGGTCGCATACTCCGTAGAGCTTTACCATTCCCTCCCGGAATTCTTCCTGGGTGATTTGTCCGCGATAAGCTTTTTGGGTTAGAAGGTTCCTATCTTCTTCATTCGTGATCTCCCCGGAATGACCCAGGCTAATTAGAAATTCTCTAAACCTGGATCCTTTTCCAGGGCGATGGTAGAGGATATCCCCTGCGTCAAAAAGAATCGCTCTGATGGAATTCTCATCCATTTGAGGCCCCGGGGAATTCTCTTCGATTCCGATTTCACGCTTTAGAAAATCCACAAGTTCATCCATCTGGTGAATGACCAGGTCCGGAGTTGCCCCTTCATCGGCTTCCCCATGGTGAAAATCATGACAGATCTGGATGGCGAACTTAAAGCCTGCCTTTCGTGCCCCAACGATATCCCGCGCAATCCTATCACCGATGTAAACGCATTCACTGGTGGGAACATTCGCGAGCCGCGCGGCATAATGAAATATGGCAGGATCCGGTTTCCGGCGTCCGTATTCGCTGGAAAGCACAATGGGATTGAAATAATGTCGGATCCCGTATTTATCCAGGTTCTGGGGAACCTGACCCCGACTGCAAACATTGCTGATTAACCCGATCTTCAACCCAAGATTCCTGATAGATTCCAGTACCTGCGGAATTTCGGGGCGCATTTCGCGCTTGTAGTAGTGGGTCTCAATATAAAGGGTTACCTCTTCAGCGATCGAATCCATCGCCTCTGCATCCAGGGGGTATCCCGGGAAAATGAATTCCCGCCATACCCGCTGGGGTGGAAGCTCTAGCATGGTTTCCAGGCTGAAGTTGTGATACCTGGCAAGACCTTTCGTGATGACATCCAGCAATTCTTCATCGGATAAAGCCAGGTGAATGCCTGCTGTCGCGAGGATCGCAGAAATTCCGGGGGTAGCCTCCAGACGGAGCTGGCGCGTGTACCCGAAGGTTTCTATGGTTCCTCCCATGTCAAAAAAGATTGCCTGGATGCTCATTTTTCTCCGGTAGGTACAAAAACCCATCCCACCTCAAGGTTTTTCACCTTGCGGTTTATCCAAATAAATATTTAGGCTTTTGCGATGCGCTGTTCGTTGCAAGGGAGCCCCGGGATCTCTCGCGTTCACCCCGGGGCATCCTTCAAAATTCAATTCATTTTTCTAGAGGTTTATGGCGTTCCGAGATTGAGCAGGTAGAAATCTCGAGCCTGGACCATATTCTCATAGGCAAACATCTCTTCGATCAGCCAGGTTAATTTTCTGACTTCGTCAAGGGTCTTCATCCCTTCGGGTACTTCATAGGTTGAATCCGAGAAGTAGGTTCCGAAACTTGCCCAGGGATCCCTGCCTTCCTCGCTGGTTATAAACTTTATAAACAATTTTGCGGCATTCGGGTGCGTTGCCTGGTTCATGATCCCCAAATAACTTTGCGATTGAATTCCAGTGATCGGGTTCAACCCCCAGCAGGGTTCAAATACCAGGTTGCCTTCCTGGACATCAGGGTAATTGGAATAGGAGGTGAAAGCAAGCAAGCTATCTGTCATGCCGGGAGTAGCAAACGCTGAGTCGACCTCATCGCCACCGGGCTGCGGGATGGGGGCGTTCTGGGCAAATTTCTTCAACCACAACCAACCAGCATCCGGGGTATCAGCTTCCAGTTCCGGTTCTTTGCCGTAAAGATCAACGTACGCCTGCTTCATTTCATCCGCGTGGAAAGCAAAGGTGAGCAATTTACTCAGGGTGGATGCGTCATTCAAGAGGATCTTCTACGACGACTTTTCCCTTCCACTCGGGTTGGGTAAGTTCCCAGATATTCTTGACTGGGCATTCTTCATTGAGTTCCGAGTTGTAGGCCAGGATCGTTGTGCCAAGCCTGTTTAGAAGCAGGGGGTTGGTCAATTCTTCGGCGACAGGGAAGCCATCCGGCACAAAGCGCCAGACATATTCTTTCGGCATGACATTCCCAATCAATTCCGCGCCTCCGCTGCTCAGCCAGACATCTCCAACAACCAGTCCGGATTCCTGTTCACCCAGGGTTTTCGCCAGGACATCATCGCCGCCCAGGTCGTAGCCCTCGCAGGCGATATCCGGGTACTTCTCCGCCCAGATTCCACAGGCTTTTTCGATCTTGGATGTATTGGCGTAAACCACCACTTTGCCTTCCTTCTTGGCGGCTTCTTCAATAGCTGCCCAATCCTGGGGTTCGGTCGCAAATTCGCCCAGCATGTTGGCTTTGACCCATTCCTGCTTGGCAGTGAGGGCCGGTTCCGCTGCGGGTGCTTCTGCTTCTTCGGGTGCGGTAGCATCCGGGGGTGCTTCAGTTACTGCAGGGGCTGGGGTGGTGCATCCAGCTACAAGAACGATCATAAAGATGATGGTGAAAAACTTGACGAACTTTTTCATTTCTTTTCTCCTTCGAATTTTTTGTGAAAATGAAAAACCGCTTGCTCGTTCATCGATCTTGGGTTCTAAATTCATCCTCCTTTCAGGTTTTCTCGATTCAAATTTACGATCAACAATTCGCGGTTGCGATAATGTTCCCGCTCTCCTTGCTGTAAAGATTCACGCAATCGGGGTCTAGTTTTAGCCAGATCTTTTCATCCATCTTGATCTTGCTGATCCCATTTTCCTTGACTGTGACCTCAAGCTCACCTCGGCGCGCAATGATGGTTGAATCAGCGCCGGAAGGAAGAACAGAGTACGCGCTGAATTCGACAGCGCCAGTCACCGGTTTATTGAATATCTTGATATCCTCCGGTCGAACGCCGGCCACGATCTCACCTGTGGCACCGTGAGTGGGCACGGATAATTCCAGTTTTCCCAGCATGATCTTGTTCTTCCCGCTGATGACGCCATCGATCAAATTGATCTTCGGATTGCCAATGAAATCCGCGACAAAGAGGTTCGCAGGAAAATGGTAAACCTGGTCCGGGCTTCCAAGCTGCTGGATCACACCCAGTTTCATGATCGCAATATTCGTCGACATCGTCAGCGCTTCAAGTTGGTCATGTGTGACATAAAGCGTGGTGGCACCGGAATCATGGTGAAGCCGTTTTAATTCCACGCGCATGTCCATACGCAGGCGGGCATCCAGGTTGGAGAGTGGCTCATCCATTAGAAAAACCTTCGGTCGATATGCCAGCATTCTCGCGAGTGCGATGCGCTGCTGCTGCCCGCCGCTCATCTCACGCGGGTATCGGTCAGCGTATCCTTCCATTTGGACTTCCGCCAACGCTTCCATCACCCGTTTGTCCATTTGTTCTTTGGATAGTTTTTGAATTTCAAGGGCAAAGGTTATGTTTTTGTAAACCGTCATATGCGGCCAGAGCGCATAATTTTGAAAAACCATCCCCAGCTCGCGCTGCCCGGCCGGCAAGGAAATGCCTTTACGGCTTGAATAAACCAGTTTATTCCCGACAAGGATTTCACCTTCGTTAGGCTCCTCCAAACCGGCGATACATCTAAGCAGGGTGGTCTTTCCACACCCGGAAGGACCCAAAAGCGTGAGAAAGCTGCCAGGTTCTACTACCAGGCTGACGTTATTGACCGCTACGACATCGCCAAACCGTTTTGTTAGATTATTTACTGTGATTGTAGTTGCCATGTTTCCTCTGGGTTAGGCTCCAAGTCCTTTTTTCAGACTACCGCCCCGGAATCTGCTGATGATGAAGTGACCGATCAGTACCAGGCTGATCAGGACAAGGATGACTGCGTTAGCCTGCTGTTCGCTGCCGTTTTCGCTGTAGCGCATGGTCATGCTGGCCAGTACTTGCGTGGAAGGAGTGACCAGTAAAATGATCAAAGAGAGTTCTCTCATTGTTGTGATGAATGTCAACATGAACCCGGAAACAAAACCGGTGCTGGTGAGCGGGAATATGATCCGGCTGAACCGTTTCCAGGAATTCGCACCGGCTACAGTTGCGGCTTCTTCAAGTTCCCGGCCAACCTGTAGCATGGCTGAAACACCACTTCGGGAGGAATATGGGAATATGCTTGGCAACGGAGACTATAACCAGCAATGCGAATGTTCCATAGAGCGGCGGGATCGGACCCACCGGTTTCGTGAACATGGTGATATACACCGCGCCAAACGCAATACCCGGGATCACATAAGGGATGAAGGCAAGTTGCTCGGTGATTTTTGAGAAACGGGTTCCCCGCCCTTTCACGATCGCGTAACCAAGGATGATCCCAAAGAATGCTGTGAAAAACGCAGTCGCCACAGCCAGCCGGATGGAGTTCCAGGCACCGCGGTAGATCGCCGGGTTCAGGAGGATACCGGGCTCCCCGTTGTTGATCTTGGGGTCTCCTTTTCCGATCCAATGCGCGAGGGTGAAATTGGCGGCACTGTAATCACCCGAACGGCGCATGAACGTGCTCCATAACAACAGGACCAGTGGTCCAATGGCAACGATCAACTGGAACGTGATGACCCCCGCAGCGATGACACCCCTCCACTCCCGTAATTTGGTTTTCTGAGACATAAACCCACGGCCGCCGATCGTCTCGTAGCTTTTTCGGGTCCCGACGATTCTTTGGTTTACTGAAATTGTCACCATAGAAAATAAGATCAGGATGATCGCCAGGACGAAGGCATCGCCGAATGCCCCGACCGTAATATTCGATCGGATCATGGTGGAAAGCGTGTAATAGCGAACCGGAACACCAAGCACGTTCGGTCCGCCGAATGTACCCATCACTTTCGCGAAGGTCATAATGAAACCCGAAAGGAGCGCAGGTACCACCAGCGGGAAGGTAATCTTTCCCAGGATGCGCATTCGGCTTGCCCCAGCCAGTTCACCCGCTTCCTCCAGGCTGGAATCAATGGACATTAGCGCAGCAGAAACGAACAGGAAGAAGAATGTATAGTAATGCAGTCCGCTGCTGATGATGATCGGGACCGGTCCGAATGCAAGCCAATCCGGTGGTGGTAATGCCGGTTAGATCCATCAGCATCCCGGAGGTTCCTCCCAGTGTCCCATTGTTGAACAGGACCTTCCAGGCCATTGCGATCGTCCAGGAGGGCATGATGTAGGGAAGGACTGCCAGAATATTGATCGCGTTCCTTAACGGCAAATCCGTGCGGACTACAAACCAGGCAAGCCCGCCTCCAATGACAAATGCCATGAACGTTGCTCCCAGCGAGATAGTCAGCGAGTGGAGCAAAGGTTCCAGGGTCATCACGATCCCGATTTGGGTGGTTAGCATTCTCATCCAGTGGAAAGGATGTGATTCACCCGTCACTGCGTCCTTGGCATACCTGCGGTCGTTCTCCGAATAGGTTATGGTTGTCGTGACCATCCGGTAAAGAGGGACGATCACCATGTAAAAGATCAAGATCAGCATGATGATCGAGAGGATCACATGCGGGCTGGATAGCCAACGGAAAAACCTGCGCCACGAAGCTAATAATCTTTGGGTAAATGGTGGGGGTGCAATTGCCGCGCTCGTCATTAATTTTCTCCCATGCAATAATCGATGGATTATCTTGCCTGGCCGTTCGTTTTCTTCAATCGATCTCGTAGCTGATCCAATTTATCCAGGTTCTCCGTCACCTCCTGCTGGTTTCTGTTGGCAATATCCAATAAAAGCGCATTGATGATCGTCATCGGGACCACCAGGGAATGAAACGCCGATACCGGGCCTCGCTTTGCGGAAAGCACGATCTCCACTTTGTCACCCACGATCGATCCCAGGGTATCTGTCAGTAAAATCGCGGGGCAGTTTACTTCCCTGGTGTAGTCCAGGACAATTTGCAGCGTGGGGTTTACATCGAAAAAACCGATCGCGAAAAGCAGATCCTTTTTCGTCATCAGGAGCAACGGTTCTAGCGTCTCCCGTCCAGCGATCGTCAGGGGGATTACCTGCTTTCCAAAACGGGTCAATCTTTGATGAAGTAGGTGCACAAGAGAAATGGAAGGCCCGGTGCCGAACACAAAAAGATGCTCACATGCGATCATGCGAGCAACTGCTTTCTTTATTTGATCCCGGTCAACAGTCTGGAGTGCTTCGGTGAGGTAATCTATTTCGGATACTGTGACCTTCTCAAATATATCGCCGCCCTCTCGAAGGTCATCCAACCTGCTGCGCAATCTGGCAGAATGGCCTACCCGGCGACGGAAGTTTTCCTGAAGTGCTTCCCGCATGCAGGGGTAACTTTCGTAACCGAGTTTACGGGCAAACCTCACTACGGTTGCCTCGCTGAGATCAAGGCGGTTCGCCAACTCTCCACCAGAAAGGAACGCCGCTTCATCCTGGTTTTTTAAAAGGTAAGAGGCGATCTGCTTTTCACCCTTGGTAAGCTGAGCGTAGGAGTTGCTTACGACCTGGTTAAAATCCTGGGCGACCATAAAATCACCATCCGGGTCTCAAATCTGTTTTTCTTGCAACTTTCAAAATATATATATTTTGAAACTTATCTTTCATTTGAAACATAATACAACATTAATATTTGAAATGCAAGTGATTAACCATACCTCCTTTCCGAGGTGGATCAAACTGGATACGCGGAGATGGTATTTGTGCTGATCAGATAGGCTCCTTGGCCACTTCCTCGTCGCCATTAAATGCCCAGAGTTGAGGATATTTTTTATGGACCGCCCAGGCAGCGATCACGCAACCGATTCCGCCGGAGATGATCGCGAAGGGTACGCTGAAAACCTGAGCCACAAGCCCGGATTCAACTTCGCCCAACTGCGGGCCGCCCTTGAAAAATATTTGGGTGATGCTCATCATCCTCCCCCGCATGACATCCGGGGTCTGTAACTGGCGTACGGTGTTGCGGATGATGGTGCTGAGTCCATCAAAAACTCCGATCAAGATCAACGCGAACATGGTGATCCAAAAAGAGGTGGAAACACCAAATAGAATCGTCGAGAAACCCAGCGCAATAAGGGAGAGTACGATGATTTTTCCCTGCCGTTGAATATTGCGCTTCTGGGATAAATAAAGTGCCACCAGAAGGGTGCCGATGGATTGCCCCGCGGATAACCAGCCATAGTGGATCGGCCCCACGTGCAGGATATCCGTGGCGACAAAAGGCAGCAGGGTATTCGCTGAGGAGAAAAACGCCGCGAAAAAATCCATCAGCATGGCGGAAAGGATGATCGGGGATTTCAGAATAAAGTTGATCCCCGCCTGGATATCCGTTAATGCGCTCTTTGGCTCCATGGGTTGTTTTTCGATTTCTGTTTCCACGTGCCCCATTGCGATCAACGCGATAATGACTGCAAAAAAGGAGATCGCATTCAGCCAATAAGCCCACTCGATCCCGAGAAAAACGATAACAAATCCGGCTAATGACGGGCCGACGATTCCGCCGACTTTAGTTGCGATGGAGGAAACGCTGTAAGCGCTGGGCAGGTCTTCCTTCGGGACGAGTGCGGGGATGAGAGCTTGCCGGGCGGGAATATCAAATGTCACCGCCACTGCCTGGATCACAACCAATCCAAACAGCATCCACAGCGATACCATTCCTGCCGCAGTGGCGAAGCCTAATATTAATGCTGCGACTGCCTGAGCGAACTGGGTCAGAATGGTCACCTTGCGCCGGTTGAAATGATCCGCCACCACTCCGGCAAGCAATGAAAGCATCAACAGGGGCAGAAAACGGGCAATACCGATGATGCTGATCGAAAGCGGCTGGTCGGTCAGTGTGCGCACCTGCCAGTATAGCGACCAGAGCTGCATTTGAGAACCGGTAAAGGAGATTAAATGACCGATCCAATACAGAAGAAATTTTCTAGACTTTAACGCAGGTGGTACAACCATTTATTATTTATCTACGTATCTCCGCCTGTAGGCGTGAAGGGCGGGGCTAACTCAATAATTTCCGGGTTTCAGGGGACACCCATATTGCCGCACCAGTAGTATCCACGACCATCTCCGATACCGCCATCAGCGGCCGGTAGATCTCTTCTGCACGCAGGAATTGGGTTTTAAAGTACCTGTTTTGGAAGTATGCCGGGTCGTACTTCTTACGGTAATCGATATCCCGTTTCCATTTCCGTTTTAGCCGGATCGGGTCATCAGTCAAATATACGACTTTTATTCCGATCAGCCTTGAAATCTCGTCGATCTGGAACGGAAAGTTGCCTTCCATAAATATAATATCCGCAGGTTCGATCCTCATTGGAGTGCAACCGGGTTTGAGTTTCCCGGTCAGGTCGTGGCTGGAGGTCCCTTCCACAAAATCATACCTGGGTATCAGGGTTTGTTGACCTCTAAGTAATTCTTCGAGACATTTAATGAAGATATCAAAATGGGTGGATTCCTTCCCCATGGGTTTATCTTCCCGTAGATCCCGGTCCAGCAGGAAATTATCCACCTCGATCGTGGTGATCCTTTGATTTTTCTTCGCGAACTCCATGAGCAATCGCTCGGTGATCTCGGTTTTGCCAGCAGCAGTCGGCCCTGCGAGAGTGATCAGGATTGGCGTGCCTTTGGCTGCGATCACCTTCTGAATGCTATCGAGGAACGCATGGTCGATCTCTTCATTCGCTTTCATGAAATCCAGGTATCCAACGCCCTGGAAACGATCCAATTGCTGCTGTTTGGGCTCGAAGCTCCGATATGGTTTCCCGCCAAGATGATTCAGAACCTCTTCGGTGAAGTAGATATTTCTGGGTAAAAAGAAAAACCCCCTCACATCAAAATAAAAATGGGTTTTAACCCATTCCACGGAATAATCCCCCCTCACCAATCCTGCAAAAAGTACCTGATTCAAATGAAAGATTTGTCGGTCCAACACGATCCGTTCACCTATCTTTGGTTTGTGTTCGATGCTCTCATAAAACGCATGGCTTTCGATCTTCCGCTCAATTTCAGCTTTTGAAATCGACTCGATGCTTTCCCAACCTTTTTCCGGGTAATAATTTTCCAATGCGTAGCGGAATTCATAAAAAGCGAGATTCTCAACCCCGGGCTGGATTTTCTTAAGCTCATTAAACAGGGAGGCTGTGAATTCTTCCGTGCTTTTAAGACGGTTGGTTCCGATCATCGCAGATCCTTTCAATTTCAATCGAGGCTTTTCGCCAACTCAGGCGTCACCCAGAAGGCGGCTCCGGTGGTATCCACTGCGATATCGCAGGTGAGCAGTTGAGGCAGGTAAGCCGCCTGCGCCATGATGAATTGATCCTTAAAATACCGGTTGCGAAAATAATTCAAATCGTATTTCTTTCTCAGATCCATATCCCGCCTCCATTTCCGCTTGAGTCGAACAGGGTCATCCGTCAGGTAAACCACCTTGATCCCTATCAGCGGTGCGATCTCGTCTATAAGGAAGGGGAAATTGCCTTCTATAAAAATAATTTCTGCAGGCTCAATCTCGATGGATGCCTGCCCTGGTTTTAGCTTTCCATCGAGGTCGTGGCTGGAAGTTCCGTCGATAAAGTTATATCGGGGAGAGGACACCCGTTTTCCTGCGCGGATATCGTGCAAAGCTTGTTTGAATAGCTCCAAATGCAGCGCCTCTTTCCCCTCTGAGTGGATACCCTTTTCCTCGCGCTGATCTCTATCGGTGAGGAAATTATCAATTTCGATCGAGGTGACTTTGAATCCTTCCCGTGTAAAAACTTCCTTTAACCGGTCAACGATCTCGGTTTTTCCGGCTGCGGTTTGTCCAGCAATCGCAAGGATCAAGGGTACTCCGCGTAAAGTGCATAATTTCAAAGCACTATGAATAAAAAGATTGTCAACCTCTACAGTTGGATAATTTAAAATCACGGTAGCCAAGTTCCTGCCAGGAATCAAATCTCTTCTGCTTACGGTCAAACTGCCGGTAGGGTTTTCCACCCAAATGCTTTTTTATCTCCGCGGTGAAATAATCCGTTCGATGGTAAAACATGAAACTGCGCACATCAAAATAAAAGTGTTTGTCGACCCAATGTTCAGAATAGCACCCCAAGGCTAAGCCGGCGAATAGCATTTGCTGAAAGTGAACGATGATCTCATCCAATCCGATCCTGCCATTGACGATCGGTTTGATTTTGATCCCGTCGTAAAATTCCCTGCTGGAAACCTTCGCTTCGATGGCTGCTGGAGATTCGAAGGGTATAGAATCCCATCCAAGCTCTGGAACGAATTCCTTTAAACCGTATTTGAACTCGTAGAGTTCCATTTCAGCAACTGCCGGTTGGAATCTTTTCATTTTGGTGAAAAGTATTTCCGAAACCTCGTCCGGATCTTGTAATATGTCCTTGGTGTTCATTCTTCCTTTGAATCCATCCTTCCTTTCATATCCGGTTTCATGGATATCATACCCCTCTGCATTTTCTTCCGGTTCCTGAAACCATCAGATCGAATGCCTTTTTTGTTTTCTCATAGTTGCCATCCCGGTCAAGGGCGATTCCTCTTCCTACACCGGAAGCGATCCGCCCGATACCGATTTTCTCCATCTTTTCCTGTACCTTTTTTATCAACGCGGGGGCGCTGCCAGGCTCGGTGCTTCTTCCGTCAAAGATCACATGCAGGAAAACCCGTTCCAACCCTTGGTCCTTCGCCATTTTCAAAATCGCCAGGGGATATTCGATCGAACCATGTGAGCTTTTTTCGGTGAGAAGTCCGATCAGGTGCAAGGCCCTGCCACTGGATCCGATCGAGTCAATAGTCCCGCAGATAACCTCGTTGGTGAAAAACGACCCATCCTGCATGGCCTGGTCCAGGCGGACGTCATCCTGGGGAACGATCCTTCCGGAACCGAGATTTATGTGCCCAGCTTCGGAATTTCCAGCTTTTCCAGGCTCCAAACCAACCGCTTCGCCGGCAGCACGTAAACGCGACCAGGGGTAATCCTGCAACAACCCATTCCAGACGGGTGTGTCCGCCAGGAAAATGGGGTTGGTTTCATCCTGCGTTCCGATTCCCCATCCGTCAAGGATGATGAGTAGTACTTTTCTTTTGCCTCCCCAGTTCACATCCGGAGCAAGGGTGGAACCTTCCATCGCTTCGGGTTTCTCAACCCCAATTGCGGAAAGTATCGTCGGGGCAACATCAGCCAGGACGCCATCCCTCATTTTCGGCTTTTCAACCATGACGGGATCGAGGAGAATAAATGCCACTTCATTTGCCGTGTGGGAAACATGCGGTTTACCTTCCTCGTTCAGCATCTGTTCTAAATTCCCATGGTCCGCCGTGACCATAGTGATATAGCCAGATTTCTGTGCCGCAGCGAGGACTCGTCCAAGGGTCCCATCTACGATTTCAGCGCAGCGGATTTTGGCTTCCCGGTTGGAAGTATGCCCAATTACATCCCCGTTGGCGAAGTTGGTCACGATGAGATCGTATCCCTGGTTTATCCCTTCGATCACCCGCTCCTCAACACCGGGAAGACTGAGACCGGGTACCTGATCGAACGGAATACCTTTTGGAGATGGTACGCGAAAATCATCCACTCCTGGGAAAGGCTCACTGCTGCCACCATTGAAAAAGAAGGTGATGTGAGCGAATTTTTCAGATTCCGAGGTTCTGAGTTGGCGCAAACCTGCTTTGGAAACTACTTCGCTGAGAGTATCTCTTAACTTAGTAGGTGAAAAAGCAACAGGAAGGTCTTTGAATTTTTCATGATAAAGCGTGAGGATGACAAAATTTATTGGAAAGTAGTCAGGTCGTGGGAAATGAGAGAAAGCCGGATCAGTGCAGGCCTCAGTCAGTTGGATTTCACGCTCACCTCTCCGGCAGCAAAAGATCGCCGCATCGCAGGGGTTAATCCGCCCAACCGCCTCCCCATTCGGTTCAATAACAACCAGCGGTTCAAAAGAATAATCGGTTTGCCCTTCATCATACATACGACGAATGGTCTCGATTAGTCCCGGTTCCAATTCCGGAGATGGTTGCACGGTCATGCAGACCTCCTTGCAGAACCTACTTTTTCACGCCTGGGAATATATCCAGGAGATCGCTCAATTCCTGGATGATCAAATCCGGGGTTATATTGCCGGAGGGGGGTTCTTTCTTCAGGGTTTCTGGTTCAAGCAAAACGATGGACATGCCGTAACCTGCAGCCTGCGTGCCTTCCACATCCCGGACAAGGTTATCTCCGATGTAAACACACTTTTCCGGTCCCACACCCATCCTGCGCGAGGCTTCCCAGTAAATTTCAGGATTTGGTTTTCGGATGCCCAGTTTGGATGAAAGAACGACGGTTTTAAAATATCCAGTCAGGTGATCTTCTTCGAGCCAATCGGGGATCTCAGTTTCTGTGATGGTGTTGGCAATGATGCCAAGGAGGTATCCCCTGCGGTCCAATTCCGTGACAACTTTGGTAACATCTGGCCTGGGGACGCGTCTGCCATCGCAATCACGCCACAGCCGGGTCAATTTACTTGAAAATGGTGCTATTCTTTCCGAAGGAAAATCGGGGAGCATCCACTGCGTCCACATTTCTTTTTCGGAAGCCTCAATCAATTCCTCCTTGGCTCGTTTCCGAAGAACCTGGTAGCGCTTTTCCAGGAACTGGAAGAATTCTTCCGGTTCCATTTGCGCACCGGTGAAATCCACCAATTGCTGTTTGGCATCCGCCATGAATTTTTCATCCTTGACGACGATCCTCAGCGTATTTCCCACGTCTAATATGATCGCTTCGATGTTCTGTGCTTTTTCCTTTGGATCCATGCTGCCTCCGGTTTGTTTTTCTGTCAATTTTATTATTTCTGCAATTATTCTTTCATTTGAGTATCGTACAACAATTTCTTTGGTTTTGCAAGAGAAATTTCAAAATAGTATTGACTTTTAGTTTTTTTCTGGGTAAACTGTGAATGCACACGTGTGCATCAATTATGGCTACAACCATCAAAGACATCGCTCGAAAAACCGGGTTCACTCATTCAACCGTTTCGCGCGCCTTGAATGGGAGCAACCTCATCTCTGAGGAAACAATTTCCATCGTTACCAAAGCAGCCAGAGAAATGGGCTACCACCCCAGTGCCGCCGCACGCAGCCTGAAAACCAATCAGACCCGCGCATTGGGGGTAGTCGTTCGTAATATCGATGATCCCTTCTTCAGTGAGGTTCTTCAGGGTATTGAAGATATCGCCAGGGAGCGCGGGTACAGCCTTTTCATCTCTTCATCAATGAATGACCTCGATCGAGAGCAGTCGATCGTGGAATCGATGCGGGAACACCGGGTGGATGGCATCATCATCTGTTCCACATCTTTCAGCGCGTCCCAATCCAGGCACCTGCAGGATTACGATGTGCCGATCGTGGTGGTGAACAACCAGGCCTCGGAAGAATACCGCTTTGCGATCTCGCATGATGACGTGGACGGAGCCAGGCAGATCACCCGCCACCTGATCGACCTTGGTCACGATCATATCGCATACCTTGGTAACTCCGTTTCAGGACGAACGAACCTGGAGAGGCTTTCAGGATACCAGGAAGAAATGGCTGCCCATGGGCTAACCATCCGCCCGGAATGCCTGATCCAGGTTCCTGGCGGTGAGCCAATTATGGGATCCAAAGGTGCGGAGAAAATCCTCTCCCTGCCCAACCATCCGAGTGGATTGGTGTGCTTTAACGACATGATGGCAATCGGAGTGCTTAGAAAATTTCAAGAGGCGGGAATTCGCGTCCCGGAGGATTGCTCGGTGACCGGTTTTGACAATATTTCCTTCTCGGAGTTCTCAAATCCGCCTTTAACCACATTCGACCAGCCAAAACACTTCATTGGTGCTGAGGCAGCCGGATTGGTCCTTGAGTTGTTGCAGCAAAAGTATGAAGGTAATGGTCACAACCCTGTGAATAGAACTCTTCAGGGAAAACTTCTGGTGCGTCAATCCACCTCTTCTCCACATAAACCAGGAGGTATCGGGAAATGACCGGATCTGGCTTTGCTCTCGCTCAGCTCAACCTCGAACTGATTTTAAGTTCTCTGACCGAGAAGAACGATACCGAATTTGGGCTATGCCGTACAGAACAGGGAATTAGATTGGTCACCCTGAGTAAACGCGAAGCAACGATGCCGCCAGGATTTAGGGGAGATTTTTTCGAATCTCCTGTTGGAAACCTGCTCGTCTGCCCGCTTGATCCCACCAATGCCCGGGAACTGCGCTCCAGGCTGGATTGGCTGAACCCCCGCCTGCTGGGAACCGCCACTTCTGCTGGGATGGGCGACCGGATCGGTCTGGCTACTCCGGGTCATGTTCGCGCTGTTAAAGTTACCCGCAACGTAAAGCCAATATTCGCCCAGCAATCGATACGCGAAATGACCCGAACTAACCGCACTCCACAGCAGGTGATGGACGATGCAACCTGGGGTGTTTTCCGGGAAGGTTGGCAGGAGGGTATGGGGGCGGATGCTGATCACCTTAAAACTACGGAAGACATCGATTACTGCATTGCAGCCGGGTTCACTTTTTTCACTGTCGATCCCGGTGCCTATGTCGATTACAGCGCTGAGCAGGCAGATTCTGGAAGCCTGGAAGAACTGGCTTTTCGCTTACCTGAAAGCGTTCAACCGAAAAAATCTGGTCTAGCGGGAAAAGTTTTTGACATAGAAGGAAATCGGATCGAATTCGATGAAAATGCTCTGCTTAGAGCCAGCATAAAGTATGGAAAGGTAGTGGATCATGTTGCCGGGATGTACCAACACCTAATTTCAGTGGCGGGCAACCACCCATTCGAGCTGGAGGTATCGGTGGACGAAACCGAACAACCCACCTCGCTGTTGGAGCATTATTACATCGCCAGCGAATTAAAACGGCTGGGTGTGTATTGGGTGAGCCTCGCCCCGCGCTATGTGGGCAGGTTTGAAAAAGGTGTCGACTATATCGGCGATCTTGCGCTTTTTGAAGCGGAATTTTCCGGTCACGCCGCTATCGCCCGCCATTTCGGGGGTTACAAACTCAGCCTTCATTCCGGTTCTGATAAATTCAGTATTTACCCAATCGCCAATCGGCTGGCGGAAGGCCGCGTTCACTTGAAAACCGCGGGGACAAGTTACCTGGAGGCACTTCGAACCGTGGCAGATGTCGATCCCGGATTCTTCCGGAATATCTACCAATTTGCCAGGGATCGCTACGAAACAGACCGGGCGAGTTACCACGTCTCTGCCGAGCTTGACCGCGCGCCATTACCCGGGGAGATGACCGAACCAGCAAGCTTGTTGGATCAATTCGACGCCCGGGAGATCCTGCACGTCACTTTCGGCTCTGTCCTGACTGCCGAAAACGAAAATGGAAAACTTATTTTTTATCCAGATCTGGTGAACTGTCTCGAGGCCAATTCGGAAGCGTATGCCGCGAATCTGGAAAAGCACTTTATCAAACATCTGCAATTTTTCGGTAAGGATAATTGACCGATCGCGGAAAAGGACTTTATTATGAAGAATCAATCCCAAGAAGATTTGTTTGACATCACAGGTATGGTGGCAGTCGTCACAGGTGGTGCAGGGATCCTTTGCGGGACCATGTGCCGCTTTCTCGCCGCGAGAGGTGTTAAGGTAGCCATCCTGGATCAGGATCTTGATGCAGCACAAAACCTGGCAGGCGAAATCAGGTCGGAGGGTGGAGAATCGGTTGGGATTTCCTGTAATGTTCTTGAAAAGAATAGTATTGAAAAAGCGGTCGAATCGGTGCATTCAAAATTTGATCATGTGGATATCCTGATCAACGGAGCTGGCGGAAACCGCCCGCAGGCTACCACCAGCGCGGAACAATCCTTCTTTGATCTTCCTGCCGATGCCCTCCGCTGGGTATTTGACCTCAACCTTATGGGGACGATCCTTCCCAGCCAGGTGATCGCCCGCGGAATGGCATCCAGGAAACAAGGAGTGATATTGAACATATCCTCCATGAATGCCATCCGCCCCCTTACTCGAATCGCCGCTTATTCTGCTGCCAAGGCTGGGGTCAGTAATTTCACCCAGTGGCTCGCGGTTCACCTCGCTCAGGAATACAGCCCGGCGATACGCGTGAATGCTATCGCGCCTGGATTCTTCTTAGGCCAGCAGAATAGACGACTATTACTTAATGAGGACGGATCCCTTACTCCCCGCGGTCAGGCAATTCTTTCGCATACACCCATGGGCAGGTTTGGTGACCCGGCGGATCTATTGGGGACGCTTCTGTGGCTGGTTTCTCCGGCTTCTCAATTCATTACCGGGATAGTCGTCCCCGTGGATGGCGGTTTTTCGGCATATAGCGGAGTCTGACAGTATGACAATCGGGCGAGGCGGTATGGCGGGGTACTTAACCAGCGAAGAGATCCGGCAAATTGTTTTCTCCTCGATAGATTCATTATCTATTCAAGGGAAAAAGGTGCTGGTGATCATCCCGGATTCAACCCGCAGCATGCCGATGCCAATGATGTTCGATTTGATTCTCGAGAGTATTGGCAGCACTGCCAGTGCCCTCGATTTTTTGGTCGCCCTGGGAACTCATCCAGCCATGACGGATGAGCAGCTTGGCAGGCTGCTTGGAAGGGAAGTGCGCGGGGGGCGGATCGGTGAACACCGCGTGATGAACCACCTCTGGCAGGATCCTACTGCATTTACAACAATCGGCACAATACCTGCGAACGAGATATTAACCCTCTCGGAAGGATTGCTTTCGAAAGACGTACCGGTGGAACTTAATAGAATCATTTTTGAATATGATCACCTCATCATCTGCGGTCCGGTCTTTCCCCATGAGGTGGTGGGTTTCTCGGGTGGCAACAAGTATTTCTTTCCCGGAATCGCCGGCGCGGGGATCATAAACTTTACCCACTGGCTGGGCGCGTTGATGACCAGCAGCCGGGTCATAGGTTCAGGGTATACACCCGTTCGGGCTGTGATCGACCGGGCTGCAGGAATGATCGATCGACCGAAATCATGCTTCAGTTTGGTGGTCGATCATGGCGGGGTTTACGGTATTTTTTTTGGAAATCCGGAGGAAGCCTGGCAAGCTGCAGCTGAGCTCTCCGCGCAGAAACATATCATCTATCTCGACGAACCTTATAAAAGAGCACTGTCTGTCATGCCGCAGATGTATGATGACCTCTGGACAGCGGCAAAGGGGATGTATAAGCTGGAACCGGCTATTACTGATGGAGGAGAAGTTATTATTTATGCGCCGCATATCACCGAGGTCAGTTACAGCCACGGGAAAAGCCTGGATGAAATTGGGTATCACTGCCGCGATTATTTCCTGAAGCAATGGGACAAATTCGGTAAATACCCGGGCGGGGTGCTGGCCCATTCCACGCATTTGAAAGGGCTGGGGAGCTACGATGCTGAGACTGACGTGGAAGTCCCCAGAATAAGGGTAACCCTTGCGACCGGGATCCCCGAGGAACGCTGCAAACGAATCAACCTTGGCTATCTTAACCCAGCAACGATAAACCCGGATGAATGGAAAGGCCGCGAATCCGAAGGGATTCTATACGTCCCCCGGGCTGGAGAAATGCTCTACCGGGTGAAAACAAAAGCATAAAAAGGTAAATAAACCATTACTTTGAAAGGGAAAGCGATATGAACAAAGCAGACATCGGCTTGATCGGACTGGGGGTTATGGGACAGAACCTGGTCCTGAATATGAACGATCACGGGTTTACCGTAGCCGTTTTCAACCGCACCGTCTCCACGGTGGACGATTTTCTTGCCAGCGGCGCTAAAGGAACGAACGTGATCGGAGTTCATTCCCTCGGGGAACTGGCACAAGTTCTCAAGCGGCCTCGGCGCGTCATGCTGATGATCCAGGCGGGAAAACCTGTGGATGATAATATTGAACTGTTGCTCCAGCACCTTGAACCTGGCGATATCATAATCGACGGCGGTAATTCAAACTACAACGACAGCATCCGTCGGACGGCTTATGTAGAATCCAAGGGGTTGCTTTATATCGGTACAGGCGTTTCCGGTGGCGAAGAGGGTGCCCGCCGAGGTCCGTCCATCATGCCTGGCGGTTCTCCGGCAGCCTGGCCGCACGTCAAACCCATTTTCCAGGCAGTGGCAGCCAAGGTCAATCGTCCCGATGGCGGCAATGACCCCTGCTGTGACTGGGTAGGTGAAAATGGCGCGGGTCACTACGTCAAGATGGTTCACAACGGCATCGAATATGGCGACATGCAGTTGATTTGCGAAGCCTACCAGTTGATGCGCGATGGCCTTGGGATGACTCCCGACCAGATGAACGCCGTTTTCACCCGCTGGAATACCGGCAAGCTGGACTCATACCTTATCGAGATCACGCGTGACATCCTGGGCTACAAAGACGAAGATGGCAAACCGATGGTGGACAAGATTCTCGATATGGCCGAACAAAAAGGCACCGGTAAGTGGACCGGCATCTCGGCGCTGGAAATGGGTGTCCCGCTAACGATGGTGGTCGAAGCTGTGCTTGGCCGGTCGCTTTCTGCATTGAAAGACGAACGTGTGGCTGCCTCCAAGGTTCTTCCGGGGCCAGATCACAGACTCACCATCGAACAGAACGCGTTCCTCGCGGACCTCGAGCAAGCTGTTTACGCATCCAAGCTCATGTCCTACACCCAGGGGTACATGCTGTTTCGGGCAGCTGCGAAAGAATATCAATGGAACCTCAACTACGGTGGGATCGCGCTTATGTGGCGCGGGGGGTGCATTATCAGGTCCGCCTTCCTGGGCAAGATCAAAGAAGCCTTTGATAAGAATCCCAATCTCACCAATCTTTTGCTGGATCCATATTTCACCGAGCAGGTTCTGGCCGCACAGACTGGTTGGCGGCGGGTGGTGGCGGCGGCGGTTGAGAAAGGCATCCCAGTTCCAGCCATGTCCAGCGCGCTGGCTTTCTTCGATGGTTATCGCCACGAGTTCCTGCCCGCCAACCTGCTGCAAGCCCAGCGCGATTACTTCGGCGCGCATACTTACCAGCGCCTGGATAAACCGCGCGGCGAATACTTCCACACCAATTGGACCGGGCGCGGTGGCGATGTCACCTCGACCGTCTGGAAAAAGGGTTAGTTCCAGCGCAGGGAAGAGCGGGCTTGCCCAAATCACCCCGCTTTCCCCAGGCAGAAGGAGAACTTATGAAATACGGACTCAACATAAAGCAAAACGGCGCACTCGATTTCCTTTCGCTGGGAGCTTTGAACCACAGGGTGGATCCTGGAACCGTACCTTTTCGAAAGGCAACCGCCTGGCAGGTGCATCCCAGCGGTGGCGAATACAACGTGGCCGCCGACCTTTCCGATTGTTTTCGTATGAGAACAGGATTGGTCTCTGCCATGGTGGATTACCCCATCGGAGATCTGATAGCGGAGCGGGTCCAGGCTATGGGAATCAAACCCTTTTACAAACACTTCAAGCACAACGGCGTGAATGGACCCAACATGGCAACGATCTACAGCGATCGCGGGTATGGCATGCGCGCCCCGGTGGTGTTTTATAACCGAGCCAATGAAGCCGGGGCTATGCTCAAACCCGGGGATTTTGATTGGGAGCAGATCTTTTCCTGTGGAGTACGATGGTTCCACTCAGGCGGGATTTTCGCGGCCCTATCGGAAACGACCGGCGAATTGATTATTGAAGCGATGAAGGCGGCAAAGAAAGCTGGCGCTGTAACTTCCTTCGATCTCAATTTCCGGGCGAAGTTGTGGAATATCTGGGGTGGCGAAGCAAAAGCGCGTACCGTTTTGCATTGGATCGTGGAGAATGTGGATGTACTCGTCGGCAACGAAGAGGACCTTCAGCTCGGGTTGGGAGTCAAAGGTCCGGAGGTTGTCTCCATATCCAAGCTTGACCCCGTTGCTTTCCTCGGGACAATTGGCGAGGTGATCGAGAAATTCCCTTCCGTTAAGGTCATCGCAACAACCCTTCGGGAGGTGCATTCAACCAACCGTCATTCCTGGGGAGCGGTCGCGTGGATCGATGGGAAACCTTATACCACCCCCACTTGCGAACTGGATGTTTATGACCGGATTGGTGGGGGTGATGGTTTTGCAGCTGGTTTTTTCTACGGTCTGCTCTCAGGCGCAGACCCCGAGCAAGCTGTCCGCCTGGGTTGGGCGCATGGGGCATTGATCACCTCTTTTCCGGGCGATACCACCATGGCTACCCTGGAACAGGTGGAAGCGCTAGCCAAGGGTTGTTCCGCCAGGGTTCAACGATGAGAATCACCCCGTGGTGTATTGGTATATTAATTTTTCTTTTTATGCACACGTGTGCACTATCAAATTAAGGAGGAACGGATGGAAACGATGAAAGCGCTGGTTTTTAAGGAAGTTGGCAAGCTGGTTCTCGAGCAAAGACCTGTCCCAAAGATCAAGGATCCGGACGATGTGATCATTAAGGTCAAACGGGTGGGAATCTGCGGCACGGACGTTAAGATCATGGAAGGCAAACATCACTTCAAACCGGATACAGTCCTTGGCCATGAGTTCTGCGGCGAGATCGTCGAGGTGGGCTCTCACGTTCACCACATGAAGATCGGCGATCGCGTGGCTGTGGATAATAACATTCGCTGCGGGTTCTGCACCTTCTGCCGCATGGGACTCACCAGCCAATGCGTGGAGATCAAACAGAACGCGATCGGTGTCATGCGCGACGGCGGGTACGCGGAATACTGCCTGGTTCCTGAAAAACAGTGCTACGTGCTTCCCGACATCCTGGATGATACCCTCGGATCGCAGGTCGAGACGCTCGCAACAGTGGTAAATGGGATGAACCACTTGCAGATGCTGCCCTATGATTATGTCCTCATCCTGGGCTTCGGTCCCATTGGCTATCTTTTTGCCCAGTTCGCCAAGAATATCGCCGCAAAGGTTGCGGTAACGGAGATCGACCCCTTCCGTATTAGCGTAGCCAAGGAGTGCGGATTAACCGTCTGGAACCCTCAGGAAGAAGATATCGAAAAGAAGATCACCGAGTTCACTTATGGGCGGAAAGCGGATATCGTGGTGGAAGCAACCGGAAACGCAATCGAGCAGGCACTCCAGTGCGTCACCCCCGGCGGAAAAGTCCTGCCCTTCGGCATGGATTCTTCCATCACGGCCAGTATTATCCCCAATGAGATCACCCGCTGGGCAACCAAGATCATCGGTCTCTACCTGGGTCAAAATACGATGGTACCGTCCATCCGGATTTTCCAGGAAAACCGATTAAATATGAAACCATTCTTCACCCGTACCATACCTCTGGAAGAAGGATTGGATGCTTTCAGCTGCCTGGGGCTGGATCCCCGCACGATGAAACACCAGCCAAAGTGCGCGATGAAGATCGTGATGACAATGTAGGTTTTGCATAAAGGGAGTGGCAATGAACCAAAAAATAAACCTGGTAGTTATTGGCACAGGCAGAATGGGGAGCGTGCACGTCCGTAACATAGTGCAGCAAATTCCCGAAGCGAACCTGGTCGCAATCTGTGATATCCGGCTGGAAGTGGCGAAAACTGTAGCCAGGGAATGCGGCGTTGAGCGGGTGGTCCAGGATTACCGGGAACTCCTCCAGGATCCAGCGGTGGAAGCGGTGCTCATTGCGACAAGCACCAATACCCACGCGCAGATCATCCAGGATTGCGCCAATGCCGGAAAGCATATTTTCTGTGAAAAACCGCTAGCGCTGGAGCTGGATAAGATCGATGCCGCACTTGAGGTTGTCGCTTTGAAAGGTGTCAAACTTATGGTGGGATTCAACCGGAGGTTTGATAAGAGCTTTCAAAAAGTCCGCGAAATCGTCTCCTCAGGTGAGATCGGCCAACCCTGCATCCTCCGAATTACAGACCGGGATCCAGATTTTCCGGCAATGGAATTTCTGCGTGTATCAGGGGGCATATTTCTCGATCTCACCATTCACGATTTTGACATGGCCCGCTTCCAGGTTGGAGAAGTGGATGAGGTATTTGCAATTGGTAATGTGCTTCTCGAGCCAAAATTGAAGGAATTTGGCGACACTGATACTAACATCGTGACGCTTAAATTCACCAATGGCGCGGTGGGGGCGATCGATAACAGCCGCAAAGCTGTATATGGGTACGATCAACGCCTGGAAGTTTTTTGCTCCAACGGTACTGCCATGGCGGAGAACGAAATGGAAACCACGATCCGAAAAGGCACCCAGGAAGGATTCCTGAGCGCTAAGCCGCCTCACTTTTTCATGCAGCGGTATGCCCCGTGCTATGTAGATGAAGTTCGGAAATTCATCGAATGCGTTCGGGAGAACACCCCCACCTCTACCACCGGAGCGGATGGACGGGCTGCGGTGGTCCTGGGGTACGCCGCCGTGAAATCACTTCGGGAAAATCGCCCGGTCAAGATTTCGGAAATCGGGTGAGTGAGACTATCAATACCTTAAAACAATTTATAAAGGAGATTAAAGCATGACAACAAATCCGCCTGAGGGCTTTTTACCCTCAAATCAACCGGATCTCTTTTTTGAAGATAACCCGGTCGGCCGCATGAAGAAGGAGGTTTGGGAAGCCAGCGACGAAAAGATCGATACGATCCTCGCGGACTACGGCATCCCCTCCCCGGTGGAATGGGCGAAACCTGGTTCATATATCCAGACCACAACCCGTTGGCAGGTGGAGGCAAACCGCAAGAAGAATGATGTTGTTTTCATCCCAGTCGGATGCACAGAACTTCACGGTCAGCACCTTCCCAGCGCCGCAGATACTCTTTACGTTAGTGCCATCTGCGAAGGCGTTCGCCGGTTCACCGCCAAACGTGGTGCCCCGGTCAACCTGGCACTGCCTCCGCTAAATTATGGCGGGCACCCATACCATCACCTGGGCATGCCGGGAACGGTTATCGTTCGGGAACATGTCGTGCGCGAGATGATGATCGACGTAATGTTGGGTCTGTGGAATGACGGGTTCCGCAAACAATTGATTGTCAACAACCACGGGCAGTTATGGATGCTCGAAGCGGCAGTTCAGGAATTTCAGAAACGCTACCAGCTTCCGGGGATCTTCCGCGTAATTGACTGGCACCGTGGGGTGCGTGAATTCTTCCGACCAGTCGATCGCGGCGGGCAGATGGGGACCAATTTTGTGCATGCGGATGAATCCGAGACTTCTCTAAGCCTTCTTCTCCATCCGGAAATGGTCGATATGAAATATGCAGTCAATACCGAAGGCAAGAGCTACCTACCCGAGGGGCATTTCGATAAATCCGTCGATCCTTTCGGCCGCCCCAGCAGATGGTCCGAAGGCGAAGGGCATTTTGCCATCGAAATCGCCGCTACACCCGAAGGTGTGGTGGGAAAGGCCAAATCGGGAACAGCGCAGAAAGCGAAACGCCCCATGGCTGCCATCCTGAAATACTTGACCCTTTGGCATGACGACGTTCTGGATGCATTTCCGGCAGGGAAAGTACCTCCCGTTGAAGAAGTCACGCTGCGGAACGAGAAGACATGGAGCCATATCTGCGCGAACCGCTAAGCAAAGGCTGGAAAACAGTTTACGGTTTACCGAAGCTCGGTCAAAGTTCAGAAGTTAAGCCGAACATTTATTGATTTTCTGAAACCATCCATATTTGTGATTTCATCATTGAGGAGATGAAGAAAATGAACGGAAAAATGAAAGGTGTTACCCTGGTAGCTGATTGGGATCCAAAACCCGGTTTTACACTTGGCGCAAAAGATATCGAAGGCAAGCAAACCTATCTGGGCAGCCAGGTCTGGCGAAACCCCCGTTTTGAGATCCGGGAATATGATATCCCCACTCCTGGCCCGGAAGAAGTCCTGCTGGAAGTCAAAGCCTGCGGGATCTGCGGATCGGATGTTCACATGGCTCAAGCGACCAAGGACGGGTATATCTTCTACCCCGGCTTGACCGGTTTTCCAAGTATCCTCGGTCACGAATTTTCCGGTGTGGTGGTGGAAGCCGGGAAAAAAGCACGCGACAAGCGTACTAACAAGCCGTTCAAAGGTGGCGAAGCAGTAACCTCGGAGGAAATGCTCTGGTGCGGGCAGTGCAAACCTTGCGCTGACGGGCAGCCGAACCATTGCGAGCAACTGGATGAAGTTGGATTTAATTTCAACGGGGCTTATACCAAATACATGGTGCTGCCATCCAGAACTGTTTGGAGCCTGGAATCTCTGCGAGAACGTTATACCGGGGATAACCTCTTTGTAGCTGGCAGCCTGGTGGAACCAACCTCCGTCGCCTACAACGCTGTAATCGAACGCGGCGGCGGGATCCGTCCCGGCGACCGGGTGGTTATCCTGGGAGCTGGCCCTGTGGGGATCGCTGCCTGCGCGATATTGAAGCGTGCCGGTGCGTCCAAGGTCATCATCTCCGAAACCCAACCCGAACGTGCTGCCATGGCTTTAAAATTGGGTGCGGATGCCCATGTGGATCCGTCCAAGGAGGATTTCGCAACCAGAGTGTTGGAGATCACGGGTGGCATGGGCGCAGATTTATTCATGGAAGCCACCGGCCTCCCCGAAGTGGTTTACCCGGGCATTGAAAAGGTGATCTGGGAAGGTCGGACCCTGAACAGTACGGTTGTGGTCACCGCCCGGGCGGAAGCCCGCATGCCTGTCATGGGCGAGGTGCTGCAGGTCCGCCGTGCCCGGATCATCGGAGCGCCGGGACACTCAGGCCATGGTAACTTCCCGCGGGTGATCGAGTGCATGGCTTCCGGAATGGACGTGACTTCCATGAGCGCAAAGAAGATCAGGTTCAACGAGATTGCAGATAATTTCATCAAGTTGCAGACCGACCGTTCCGAATGCAAAGTCACTTACGTCGCGGAGTAAAATAAAATGTGGAAAGCGGCAGCTCCAGGAACGGGGTTGCCGCTCAGGAAAAACCAGATGAAATTCTCGATCGTTCTTTCAACCCAACCGGCACGGTCCAGCTGCCACCTTTAAGGGTGAACTGGAAGCGAATATGGCTCGCATCGCCTCTTACGGTTATGCAGGTGTCGAGTTAGCCATCCGCGACCCTGGACTTGTGAATGTCAATCAATTAATCGATTTGATATCAAAATATCACCTTGACGTACCGGCTATCGGAACCGGGGAGGCATGGGGCGAGGAGGGCTTATCCTTCA
>CAVVEQ010000003.1:0-7999 GCA_963747315.1 uncultured Chloroflexia bacterium
AAGTACGTCTTTGATCTGTATTTGCCCATCAAGGGCTAGAGAATCCCGCCGCGCATATCGCGCGGCTTTTTTTTCGGAAGGACTACAGGAGGTCACCCGCGCCACGATGACGGCCTGGCCGCCAACGAACACATCAATCCCATTTGCGTGCTTCTCCGCCCGCAGGCGCAGGCGCGACGGTCGCCGGATCTCATACCCTTGCCCGACGGTCACGTCCACCCGCCCGGAGCCCAGCACGCGGTGCTCCGCAAGGTAACCCGCCAGGCAGCCGTTTGCGCTTCCGGTGGCGGGGTCTTCGGGTACACCGAAGTAATCCACGAACACCCGCACGCTGAGGTCGTCGCCCGGGTCATGACCCTCCGGCGTGTAGACCAATATGCCCTTCGACTCGGTTTGCGCGATCAACCGGTAGTATTTCTCCAGGTTGACCTTTACCTTCTGCAACGTCCCGATGTTCTTCAAAGGAACGATGAAGAACGACAGTCCCGTTGAGACCTCCTGGATGGGAAACCGCGCGTCGATCTCTTCCACCCCCAACCCAAGGACATCGGGCCAGCTTCCGCCTGTCGTGCCGCGCGCCGAAGACGGGCTGAAGCTGCCGCATCTCACCCGAGCCATCCGCGGTAAAAGTGACCGGGATCGAGCCACCTTCAGGTGCAGGGTCACCTTCTCCGCCCTTCCGCCGAGGATCTCGCTGCGGATGAGGAAGGCCGTCCCCAGGGTGGGATGACCGGCGAAGGGCACTTCCTCCCTGGGGGTGAAGATGCGCACATCGTAGCCGCCGTCGCGTGCGGTTTCAGAAAGGATAAAGGTGGTCTCGGAGAAGTTGATCTCGCGGGCGATCTGCTGCATTTCTTCTTCAGGGATCCCGGCTGCATCGCGGAAGACCGCCAGCTGGTTACCGGCGTATTTCTGACCGGTGAAGACATCCAGGATGTAGAATTTTCGCTGTTTCAAGGGAATATCCTTGCGTGATTGGTTGAATGGAAATGGACTAATCGATTTTAGGAATCGCGCGGTAGGAATCCTTCAGGCTGGTGAAGAGGTTGTACTTGAGGATGTACCAGAGTGCCTGGAAGCCATCCTTCAACCCGATCTTCTTGCCCTCCTGGTAGGTGCGCCCGTAGTAGGAGATGGGCACCTCGTAGGTGCGGCAACCCAGCTTGGCGATCTTGGCGGTCACCTCCACCTCAAAACCGAACCGCTGGGAGGTGATGACCATGTTGCGGATGATCTCGCCGCGGAAGGCCTTGTAGCAGGTCTCCACGTCGGTGAAGTTCAGGTCGGTGAGCAAATTTGATAGCCCGGTGATGAAGCGGTTGGCCAGGTAGTGGCGGTAGTAGAGCACGCGCGAGGCGCGGCGGGTGAGGAAGCGCGACCCGTAGACCACATCCGCACGCTTGGAAAGAATCGGTGCGATCACATCGGGGATCTCCGCCGGGTGATATTCCATATCCGCGTCCTGGACGATGACGATGCCCCCTCGGCTTTCGGAAAAGCCGGTCACCAGCGCCGCAGTCTTGCCCTTGTTCTGTGGCTGGCGAATGAGGTGGACAGTCTTGTGTTTGTCGGCGAATTTTTCGACGATCGCCGCGGTGCCATCGGCCGAGCCATCATCCACCACGATGACCTCGTGACTTGCTGGGAGGGCTTTTTCGAGTGCTTGCAGCACGCCCAGGATGGTCTTTTCTTCGTTGAAGACGGGGACGATGACAGAGAGCTGGGGTTCGGGGGAGGTTTTTGCCATGATTAATCGAAAGACGATTGATTATACCTGAGAGAGCTTTCTTGAGGATATTTTTTTTGGTTTTGGAATCCCTCACCGATCAAACCTCAAAAACAACCGGCATATCGCATAGCTAACCCACAGCTTCCTTTCCCTGCTCTCCGTTGTTTCCTTCTCCTTCTCACCTGGTTTCATATAGGATACCCGCCACAGTCCACCCGGTTCCTGGTGCTCGCTCAACCAATCCAGTCCCTTTCGGATCTGCCCATCCTGCGCCGAAAACCCCATGCGCCTCAGCGAGTCCAGCGCGGTCAACAGGTTCGTCCACCAGAAAGGGTGCTCAAACCGCAGCCAGTAGTTCGCAGACTGGTAGGAGGTGTAGGGATCCGGCTGGAAGAAGCGAGATTTCAGCAGCTCCCCCGCCGCCCGCGCCTCCGGCGAGTGGCAGTAGCTCGGGTGAACTGCGAAGGCGCGCAGAACCATCCCGGTCCAGTTGTGCGAAAAGGGCTTTGTCCTGTCCGGCTGGAGCGGCTTGGCAACTTCGCTCGCCAGACGGTACTGGGTAGCCCGGTCCAGCTTGTGGGTGATCATCGGGATGGACCAGCCTCCGTCATCCTGGCGCATGCCCAGCAGCCACTGGAACCCCTTTTCGATGCGCGGGTCATCGGCGTAGCCGGCCTGGATGAGCAGTGCTATGATCGCACCGGTGTAGTAAGTTGCGTACTGGTTGGCGAGAAACCCGCGGATATCACCCTCCTCGGTCTGGCAGGAGAAGATGTACTCTGCTGCTCGCTCCACCTGCGGGTGGTCGCGGGTCATCCCGTAGCGTTCGATCAAAAAGCGGTACTGCCGCCAGGTCTCGATGAGCGCTTGGTTGATGGCCGGGTGCTTGTTCTCGCCCGGCCGCAGCCAGCTGCCATCCGGCTGCTGCTTTTTCAGGATCTTCACCACCCCCGGCAGCTGCCACAAGCGTTCCAACTGGCCGGGATCCTCCCCAAGCAAGTCCCGCCGGGTGAAGTAGATCAAAGCCTCGTCACCGCTGGCGAGCAGCGGCGGAATGGGATCATGGTTGAGGTTCATCAAAAAGTTCATCGCAAACAAAATTCCCGAAGTATTTTTTTATTTGTGGGGTTGTTTATTGATCGAAATACTTTACGTCTTCGACTTGCTGGTTATAGATCTTCCACACGCCTTCATCCGGCCGAAGGATCATTACACCCGTGACGGAGTTATCGCGGAATTCTCCCCCGCTGATCTTTTTCGTTGTCAGTACAAAATGGATTTTTGCTTCCTTATCTGTCAGGCTCTGCAATTCAAGGCCGGAAAAACGAAAATCCAGGTCATAGTTAGCGAATACCTGCATGAGTCCTTCCTCCGTCTGAGCCCTGCCTGGACTTTTGGGGTGGATCTGGGTCATGTATGTAGCAAGGTCCTCGCCGTTGGCTGCCCGCGCGTTGGCGTATAGCACCTGGAAAAGCTCATCGCTGGTTGGCGTCGGCAGTGCCGGACCGGGAGATAGCGTCCCCGGTGAGAATACCGCGATTCCCAGGACGGCCAGCAGGCAAACCCCCAACAGGATCGCCCCCAGGATAATCCAGTTGGTGCCCTTTTTCGGCGCGGACTGTGGTGGTGTTGGAGTTACCTGGTTTGAAACCTCTGCCGCAGAGGGTTGAGGTTCAACCGGCTGAGTGAAAGGGGAAACGAGCTGCGCGGACCCGGTGGCTTGTGAACTGCCGATCGGCCTCAAGCCTTGGAACGGCGGCTTTTCCTGGTCTTCCACGATATTGGGTGTTGGAGAGGGCGGCTTTTCGGCAGCCGCGACTGGATTGGCAGCAACCTGTTCGCCTTCCAGCTTTGCCAATTTTTCCTTCGCGTAATCATTACCGGGGTCCAGCAGTAAAATGCGCTTGCAGCAGTAGATCGCATCCGTTTTTTTATCCACCACCCTTGCCGCCAGCAACCAGGCATCCAACGAGTTGGGATCCAGCTTGAGGGATTGTTTAACGAGCGAGCAGGAAGCGGTGTAATCCTTCTGCCGCGCGGCGGTTACTGCCTGGTTGTAGAGTGATTTGGCATCTGCCATAGGATTTTCGCCCCAAAATAATTATAGCCTTTTTCCCAGGAGGCAAATTCAAAAAATCAGGGTGCTCCATCCTGAAAAGTTCACGAATTAGGCAGGATGGGCGGAAAATGGATCGGGTATGGGTGCAGGGTGCTTACCACTGCCGCAACCGGGATGGAAAAAAGGATGGGCAGGATCACCGCCACGGGGTAATGCCACCACCGGGGCGACCTGGCGTTGCGCTCCTCCGGCAGGGAGTAGGCTGGCAGATAGACCATCAATCCATAAACATAGATCCAGAAGGCGAACTCAGCAAAAGCCTTTCCTCCTCCATAAATCACCTCTCCAAGCATCCCGGTGAGCCCGAAAAGTAAAAAGACCTCGTTGGGATGGAAATCAATAACCCTCAGCAAAACCGCCCAGGCGATGAACATCGGGATGAAAACCACCACGCTGTGCAGCGCGATCACATCGAAATAATTGGCGGAAGCTGTGATATAGGCAGCGCCAACAGGCACCCCGAATAGCGGCGCGGCGTTGGTCATCCCGGTGGTCACCAACTCCTCGGTCATTGCCAGCAGTGTGGCAAAAAGCACGAACTTGACCCGCCAGTCCAGCCCGATCCGCCTCACCAACCTTGCGATGGGGTCGCGGAAGATCCGCATAAGCATCCCGCAAATCAGTACCCAGATCAGGATCAATCCGCTTCCCATCAGGAACACCGCCCGGGTGTTCGGCGCTGCCCCGGTGAGGGCAATCACCAGCAGACAGGCTGGTGGTCACCCCCAACCAAATGCCCGCGGCGATGATGATGATCCTGCTGATCCGGTCGCGTTTCATGAAATGTGATTGAATTCTATGGATATTACGCCAATTTTCTTCAAATTTATCGGAGACCCGCAACCTCTCCCAACTAGCCCCGCCGGGTGAAGTGGATCAAAGCCTCATCGCTGCTGGCAAGCAGTGGGGGATGGGGTCGAGGGAAAGGATTTCCAAGAAATTATTCACGAATAAGTATCCTGAAGGAATTACCGCCTGAAAATAAAATCGGGGCATCTATGACCTGCTTATGGAACATCATTAATATTCAATTACTTCTGCATGAACATAATGGGGTAACTAGATTGTGGATTCAATCTCTTTGAGAGCTGTTTGTGTCTCCTCTAGTAATAATTGGAGCGCTTCGGATGACACCTCACCCATGCTTGCTAGGATCGAATTTAGTGCTATTTTGTACGCAACCTTGAATGCCTGCTCCTCAGGCACAGATACATCAGGGGATCACCCCGCAGCCTTCCCAGTTCGTCCCGGTGATCGGGTTGACCGGCCGGCCGACAGGGATAAATGCCTCAAAATGGGAAGTTAACCGGAAAGGTGCGCCAATGTTAGCCCCGCCACCTGACTTTTCCCCAATCAGGGTGGCCCTTTTCAGTGCTTTCAGATCGTAGGCAAATTCCTCGCCTCCTGAAAAAGTCTCACCGCTTATTAGAAGATATACCGGCTTACCCGTGAATCGTTTGCCGGGCACATCGGGAAGGGTCCAGTATTGTTCGGTTGAGTCCCCTTTCCGCCAGTAAAAATCGTTCAGGTGCATGCGTTCTTCACCGAATAGATAGGTCAGAAGAAAGCAAACCATTCCCGGATCTCCACCCCTGCATTTCCGCAAATCAATGATCAACGCGTTCGTTTCATTAATGAAATTCATCGCTGCCGAAGCAGTATCCCCACCCCAATCCGGGGGGTAGAACTCGCGAATATCCAGGAACCCGACATTTCCAGGCAATCTTTCCACTTTATGAAGACCATAATTATCCAGCCTGGCTTTTTTATGCCATTCATCCTGCCAATCCTGGTTCTCTCCCAGTGAACCTTCTTGCTGGGTATCAAATCTTTCTTATAGGTCACCTTCAAATGATTATCGTTGGTTGCATCCCTTAGAAATCCGGTCAATAAATTCGCCAGGGATTCCCCCTCCGTTATTCCTGTGAAAAATCCCTCATCGTAATATTTTTGCAGGTTATCACACATTTTCTCGGCGACATTCGGAAATACATAATCCTCTCTTAACCTCGTGGACAAGGCTTGGATCACCTCGGTTATATTGGCAGGTGTAACTGCACTAGGAGAAATCATCATATTTACCCCTGATTATTGCACAACTTTTCCACACTAGGCCGATATCCGCATTTATTGCCTGATCGAAGCAACCAGTTCATCCATAAACAGCTAACCGCCATAATACACTATCCGCAATGAATCCGAATCCGGTGGAGGAAACCAAAAAAAAACCCATCAATTCCGTGGGTTTTGAACCCGGAATTTTTTTCAGCCTGCCCCAGCGACGGGATACGATACTGATTTCTCGCCGGGGTAAGTGGACTTATTTCTTATCTTTGTTGGTGGTAAGCTTGCTGATACCCCAGAAGAGCACTCCCAATCCCATTAGGAATACTCCAGTCCCGATGGGTCCAGTCCAGTACAGAGATAACCATAAATCGTTCATTCGTGCCTCCTTGCAGAACGTTTGATGGGGGATGAGACAATCCGATAATAAATACTATATGCCGAACCGTGGAAATTTCAAGAATGGAATTCTCTCTCCAGGGGAAGGTGGCAATAATTCAACTCAAATATTTTCCATCTGGACTGTAAGGGTATACAATCTATACAGGAGAATTAACTCATGCCCCCTCATAACTGGCAGACCTTTTTCGATCATTACGCTCCCCGCTACATGGACGAGGTTTTCGTCAAAGCCACCCTCGCCGAAGTGGATTTCCTCATCGAAAACCTTCATCTTTCACCCGGGATGAGAATTCTGGATGTGGGCTGCGGGACGGGGCGGCACGCGGTGGAGCTTGCCCGGCGCGGGTACAGGGTGACCGGGGTGGATATCAGCAATGGGATGCTAGCTGAAGCGCGCAAAGCCGCCAGTGGAGCCGGGGTAACCGTGGAATGGGTGCGCAGCCCCGCCCAGGATTATGTGGCAAACCAGCCCTTCGACGCCGCTTACTCAGTCTGCGAGGGTGCGCTTTCCCTGCTCAGCCTGGAGGACACCTTCGACCGCGACATCCAGGTTTTTGCCAGAATCTACGCCGCGCTGAAACCGGGTGCCCCCGCGCTCTTTACCGTGTTGAAATAGCATGCGCATAATTCGCGCCTACAGCGATACCGATATCCGTTCCGGCAGCTTTGATCCTTTTAACATGGTGGAAAACGGGAGAATGGAGGTCGATACCCCCGCAGGAAAACAATCCATCCCCACCCGCGAGCGTGCCTACATCCCCACCGAGCTGCGCCTGATGCTCCGTCAGGTGGGTTTTCAGGTGGATATAATTTCCGGCGGCACGGCTGGGAACTGGCGGCTCGATCCGCCCTTCCTGGATGAGATGGAACTCATGGTGATCGCGAGAAGGCCTTCCGTCTGAAAAGTTTATTCACCTACTTAATTTTGTCAGGAGGATCCACAACCAACCTCACCGCGCCGCCTGGCAGCCTGCCTTCCCGCAAGATGGCTTCATAAACCAGGTACTCATCCTCACCCAGCTCCGGGTCACGCCCGCGCGTCTCGATGGTTATTCGTAATCCGGTGGCAAAGCCGGCATCGTGGATGACCTCCGGAAGCTTCCCGGTCCGCTTCAAATGCGCCACCACCTGGGGGTTGTGGGCATAGAGGATCGCTGTCAATTTTAATTCCGGGTGGGTATATACACGTTCGCCCATATTCAGCTCCTTTCTAAATAAAAAAACGCAACCCAAGACATTTCGCCTCAGGGTTGCGATTTAATATCCGAATTATACCGCGTGTGTTGAGAACTTCCCGATCACGCTGAAAATCCTGCTGCTGGATTATCCAGACTAAGATTCTCTTAGAAATGCAAGCGTTCTCTCCCAGGCAAGATTCGCTGATTCAAGATTGTAAGCATCCACCCGATCCGGTTCGAAGAACCAGTGACCTGTTCCTGCGTAACTATAGAAGTTGACCGGCCGACCAGCCGCTTTCAACGATTCCTCCAGCCCGGCAACCTCGGATTCCGGTTCGAACGGATCGTTTTCGGCGAAGTGCCCCTGGTAGGATGCCCGCGAGTTGGAGAAATCCGCCGGTCCGGTGCCGTAGAATACAACGACTTTATCAATTCGTTCCGGCTCGGAGGCGGAGAGGTTCAGCGCAAAGTTGCCCCCAGGGAGAACCCGATCACCGCCAGGGCTCT
>CAVVEQ010000004.1:0-79489 GCA_963747315.1 uncultured Chloroflexia bacterium
CCACAAAGCTGGAGCTAGAAATAACAATGCCACTGCAGCTATCAATATAATGCGCAGGTTTCTGCGCCAACCGCGCAACTGCAAAATGGGGGTTGATATCTTTCACGTCATTGTTCTTTCGGATTGATGGTTGAAATCATATGGGGTTTCAATCGCTTCGTTCTCCGAGATAAAAAACCCAAAACTTTTGACTTCGCATTAGTAAAAGGGTTAAGGTCATAATGATGGCGAACAGCACCCAGGACATAGCAGCCGCATACCCCATGTTAAGTACTGAAAGCCTGGCGGTAGATGTATAGAACGAGGAAAAGGGTCGAATCAAGCGGACCTCCATTGGTCGCCACAAAGGCGCTGGTGAATGATTGGAAGGTGGCGATCACACTCAACACAAGAATAAAAAAGATGGTGGGGGAAAGCAAAGGCAGGGTAATTGTAATAAATTGGCGGAAACTTCCAGCACCATCCTGGCCGCGGCTTCATAGAGTTCACCTGGGATACTCTGCAATCCGCCCAGATAGAGCGCCATGGAACGACCCCACCCCCAGAAGGTCATCATCACCAGTGCCCAAAGGGCGTAATTTGGATCGAGCAGCCAGCGCGGCCCAACAATACCAAACCAACCAAGAACCATATTAACCAATCCACCGTTAGGATTGAGCATCCACAGCCACACCACAACAAAAGCCACGCCAGAAAAGACTGTCGGCATATAGAAAATTGTGCGAAATGCACCAACACCTTTAAAGCGTGGCAGCACCAGAAGCGCCAGGAGCAAGCCGCCAATTAGGTCGAGGGGGACGTACGCCGCGGTATAAGCCAAAAGTAACTTTAATTGATTGGATGAAGAGCGGGTCGGCTGCCAAATTACGATAATTTTCCAGTCCCACCCATAGCGGAGCGGTCAACAGATCCCAGTCTGTAAAACTTATCAATAGCGAGATCATCATGGGGCCGGCAGTGAATAACAAAAAACCCACCAGCCAGGGCGAGATGGCGATATAGAAACTCAGCGCTTCTTTTTGTTGTAAAGTTCGCAATGCGAAACTTATTTCTGAATTATGAAATTATGTGTTATGGAGGGATATGAGTGCTGGTATAACCTACACACATATCCCTCTATTTAATTGAAATACAAAGTTGCTATTCTACCAATTTATCCAGGGCAGCCTGGGCGTCTTTTGCGGCCTGGGCAAGAAGAGCATTCACGTCAGCATTTGGATCCAGAATGACCGATTCCAGCACCTTACGTAGTGCAGGGTCTGCCGTTTCGTTCCAGTACGGAGTGAAGGTGTATGCACGGGGTTTCGGTAATTAAGTTTCCAATCCATACACCTTCGATCGGGTCTTTAGATAAACCGGAGGAATCGGCTACGCTCTTAACAGCCGGCAGAGCCCAATCTTTCCAAACCTGAGCACCGGGCTCACCGGAAACATAACTAAGGTATTTATAGGCAGTGTCCGCGTACTCCGATGAAGTAGGGATACCAAAACCACCCCAGAAAAGGATGTTGGCACGCACTTTATCCCTCGGCGGAGCCACAACTCCCAGAGAAATATTAGGGTTAGTCTTAAAGCCACTTTGCGGCCAGCGCCCGAAAAGCATCATTGCCGCTTTGCCGTTGGCAAATTCACTGTTTCCGCCGCCAAAGGAATTCAAGTCCGCCGGTTGCGGGGCAACCTGGTATTTGTTATACAGGTCGGCATAGAACTGTACTGCCCGGGCTACTTCGGGAGAATCCATTGTGCCGGTAAAGCTCTTACCATCCTCGCTAATCAGCGAACCGCCAGCAGCAGCCACCCAATATTCAAAACCGGTCGTCCATGCCGCTGGTAATTGGATGCCCCACTGGGTCACATTACCAGAGCTATCCTTCAGGGTCAGCTTCTGAGCAGTAGCGAGAAAATCCTCCCAAGTCCAGCCATCAACCGGGTAAGGAATGTTTGATTCATCAAATAGTTTTTTGTTGTAATACACAGCCAGTGGTGAGTAGTCTTTGGGGAGGAGATACTGCTTGCCGTCAACCTTTCCCGGATCCAACAATCCGGGCAAATAAATGGTTGTGTCAAAATTGCTATCAGTAAGATAGGAATCCAAGGGGACAAAAGCATTCTTGGTTACAAAAGAAGGCACCGCGTCATCCCCGATCTGCATGATATCTGGGGCAGCCTTGGCTGACAGTTGGGTAAGCAAGCGGGCATAGTAATCCCGTCCCGAGACAGGCTCGAGCTGGACAATAACATTGGGATTCTGGTCCTCAAAGTTTTGGATGATCTGTTGATGAGGGGTAAGGCCATCACCACCGTCTCCGGTGCCAGCGCGGATCACAATCGTGCTATCAGTGGTGGCTGGTGAGGAGGGGGCAGTTGTGGCACAAGCCGAGAGCACAAGGGTTATTAAAATGGCAACAAACAAGAAACGAATTAACATTTTCATTGATTTTCTCCTTTTTATATCAAATGTGCTTGCATTTTTTGGAACCACTTTACCCGTAGAGGCAACGAAGTAATATCTAAATCGTTTTTTTTACTTTGAGAAATCAATCACTGCAATCCATTAATTAATAAATATACTACTTTAAGTTCATTAATTCAAAAATTGTATATCCTTTGCTCGAGGGTAAGTATGTGGAATTATGATGATTCATAGGTGTATCGGAATTTTTTATTTATTAACCGCCATTTTGTCCCCCACCCTCTGATTTGTATGCAAAAATTATTTAGTTGCCAGCATTTTATAAAAATTCAAATTTAATTATAAACAAACCTCTTACTCAGTCAAAAATTGGCACTTTACCTTCGAAGAGAGGGGCTTAAAAGCATGGAAGGTTTAGTCTTTAAGTTTTTTCAAATGGGGATTTCCCCACAAAACCTAAAATTCAGCGACATTCAACCCCAGGATACCATTTATGAAACACATTTCTTATTGTAGATAATATCACTGGTTCAACCTCAATCGGATCTATTTTCGTTTTCTCCTACTTTTTTTTCTCCCAGCCATGCCTGTCCATCTTCATAAGCCTTGGTTGCCGCTGCCCCCCATTGCGGATGAGCTACATAGATGTTTTCCCGTCCGAGAAGGTCTACCAGCCCGATCCGCTCGAGCTGCGAAAGAACAGCCTCGCTCACGCCTGCCAGCTTCACGATCCCTCCGTTCTTCATGACCAAACGCACGTAACGATCCATCACCCCGATCATGGTGCTGCCAAAATCATCGTATCCGCGCAGCACGAAGATCACAACCGCCTCCCTGGCTTTATCAGCCTCTGGCAGGATTTCTTCAAATGTCTTCGCTGCGGCGTAGAACAGGCTGCCATAAGGTTGCAACACCGTCACCTTGTGACTGGGTAGTTTTTTCGGGGCGGGTTGCTCGATCGGGAAACCGTTTTTCCCAGGAACAAGTTCCAACAGTTTAATCTGGTTTGCCTGCTGGATGACGAGAAGCAGAACGGAGATGGCCACCCCGAGCAGCACCGCGAACTGAAGCGGCATGATCAGGGTGCCAACGAAGGTGATCAACATCACAACCCTCGGTATCATTCCCGTATTCCAGACATTCTTGATCGCAGTCGGGTTGATGGTTCGGAAACCGATCACGATCAACAATCCAGCCAGTGCCGGCATCGCAATCAATTCAACCAGGTTGGCAAAAAGCAGGATAATGATCGCGATCAGAACGCCAACAAGAAAATTCGCCCAGCGGGTTTTTGCCCCCGCCTGGACCACCAGGGCAGTGCCGGAGAGCGAACCGCCCGAGGGCATCCCCTGAAAAAAGCTTGTCGCCAGGTTCGCCATCCCCTGGCCAAGAAAGTCGCCCGAAGGGTTGGGGAATTTTCCATTTGGATTGGGATATCCCTGGCTGATCCCTGCCCCCTGGACCAGACCGATGATGCTGAGCGCGAACGCAGGGATGATCAAGGGACCAATTAAGGATAATTGTGGGAACTGGAAGGATGGCAAAGCGTTGGGGACCTCGGTGACATCTCCGACAAGGATAACTTTGCTGAAAGCCGGGAACGCGGCGATTACCGAGGCGATCACCATCGGCAGAATCAGGGAGAATTTATCCAACTGTCTGATCCGGCTGAATAGGACAATAAATCCGATTGTCACCAATCCAACGATCAGCGTGGGGAGGACGATCTGATTGATATTCAGAAGCGTGTCAAAAGCCCGGACCACCCGGTTGGAGAAGGCGCTCCGGTACCCGGTAAAATCTTCCAGTTGACCCAGAATAATCAACAAAGCAACGCCGTTTAAAAACCCTGTCATCACAGAAAAAGGTACGAACCTCACTAAAAAACCCATTTTCAGCAAGCCAAGAGTTATCTGGATTATTCCAACCATCAACGCCAGTACGAACACCGCCTGTAATTTCGTATCCCCCGAATATCCGACCAACGAACTACCAACCGCAAGGGAAAGGGCGCTTGTTGTTGAAATATGCATCATCTCCGAGCTGGTAAAAAGCGCACCAATGGGGGTGGCGATGATCATGGTGTACAACCCGGTGAGCGGATTGATCCCGGCAAGTATCGCGGAAGCCATACTGTCCGGGATACTCGAGATCCCCAGCGTGAGCGCGGAGAGAAAATCGCTCGAGAGATTTTTTCGGTCAATGCGCCATTTATTTTTTAGGGATTTGATCATTTCCATGATGTTTTCAATTATAAATCGGATTCTTCGTCCCCGAATCCGTCAAAGAAAGGCATATATAAATCGCCTCTCTTTCGATGTAGAAATCAATGATTTAATCTGTTTATCTATCAATTTTCAGCAAGTATGGCATGGCGGTTGGGCACCTGTTGCTCCAGTCATTTTGGGCAAATGGAACGATCTTTCAGCTGATGATTCTGGCTAACATTCTATTATTATTGTTCAAGTATAAAAATTTGGATAACAGTATAAATTGCAAGCTGGAGAATAAATGCGAATATTAAGATAAGATCGTCAAAATAACCACCCTTGGAGGTGAAAAGAGAGGTTGAAATTTTTTGACGTGAAATCGCCGAAGAACTTTTTTCAACCCGGAGAGGAAACATGGATTTGGAAATACTGACGAATAAGGGCACCGAAGAACAGGTAAAACTTGCTGCAGAGGCTTATCTCTATGGTTACCCGCTGGTTTACAACTTGCGTGAAATTGCCAAGTTCCCTGCGGGCACTTCAATCATTCGCTCGGTTATCCCCTATAACACATTTGCACCGGCGCGTAATTTGCTGGATCCGAGCGCTAATTTTGTCTCACCCAATAATGATACGCTTTATATCTTAGCGATGTGCGACGTGCGAAATGGACCCCTCGTGCTGCATGTACCGGATATGCACGATCGTTATTACGTGCTGCAATTCGTCGACGCCTGGACGAATAACTTTGCATATATTGGGAGGCGCGCCACAGGGACGGTTGAGGCGCACTACCTTCTGGCTGCTGGTGACTATCCGGGTGAGGTTCCCCATGGAATGAAAGTGGTTCGCACCCCCACCGGGATATTTGCAATCGTCGGGCGGGTGGCTGTCAATGGTTCAGCCGATCTGCCAGCCGTGCACGCCCTGCAAGATCAATTTTCACTCACACCACTCAGCGTTTATCAGGGTGGAGTCGCACCCTCACCTGTATCCGGTGTGCCCGAAGCCGATCCGCACCTTGATGAAGATTTAAAGTGGTGGGAAGAGTTCCGACTGGCACTGATGGCGTTCCCGCCGCCTGCTGCAGATGCGTCCTTCCTGGAGATCTGCCGAAAGCTGGGGTTGTTGGAAGCTGCCTCACCCTATCTTCATCCAGACCCGGCATTAACGAAGATCCTGGTTGCAGGCCAAAAAGCTGCCCAGAACCAGCTGGAAGAGCTGATAAAAGCCTCCGCCAAGCCGGTGAATGGCTGGCAGGATTTCAAGAACATTTTCAACTACAACGCTGATTACTTCGAGGTTGGTACTAAAAATACTCCCCAATGGATCATCGCCGATCGTAAAACCGCCTATGTCACGCGC
Organism: uncultured Chloroflexia bacterium; assembly: GCA_963747315.1. GTDB lineage: Bacteria > Chloroflexota > Anaerolineae > Anaerolineales > Anaerolineaceae > CAVVEQ01. Next base: position 5,989 of record CAVVEQ010000004.1, read on the forward strand.
TCCGTCGCGGCTCGGGCTGGATTATGGGGTAATCACGGCTACGAGGCAAACTATCAGCTCATCTATGTGGACTCAGATGATCAACCGCTCCACGGTGAGCATAGATATGAACTACACCTGGCTGTGCCGCCACCGGTGGAAGCCTTCTGGTCGCTGACCATGTACAACGTGCCCGAGCTTCATCTGGTGAATAATCCGATCAATCGCTATTCAATTGGAGATCGCACCCCTGGTCTGCAGTATGGTGCAGATGGTTCAATTACGATTTACCTGCAAAAAGATTCACCGGGGGAAGACAAGGAAGCAAACTGGCTGCCTACACCAATTGGCACCTTCCGTCCAGTTATGCGGATGTATCAACCGAAATCACCGGTTTTGGATGGCAGCTATAAACTACCTGCCATCAAACTCCATAAATAACACCGAGAGGAAACAATATCCCGCGTATATGACCAATTTCGGGCGGCTAAGCCGCCCGAAAACCTTTACAAGACTCTCTAGAAGTTCCCGCGCTCGATAGGTCGCCTTAAAAGATCTTATGGTATTAGATCACCGATCGAATTGGTAAATAGTCCTCTTTCGAGATCTCATTCCATTAATATCCCAACAGGAAGCAGTTAGTTTTTTTAACAAACTGGAATGAGGGGTATTTAATTCTGCGCCTGATTTTTAATCTTGCCAATTGCAGTGATAATCCTCTGCCTTAGGAGCAGCAGGCGGATATGGATATGGGTTGAAAAACACATGCCATATCCGCCTTCGGTTGTACCTCTTCGCCGGATTTTCGTCTCCCACTCCTCACCTTATTGGATTATTGAAATAGTTGCACTTCTATGTGCGAGAATCCGGTTTTTTCCTCTTCTCAGGAAACACATGTTTTACACCATGTGCCCGATGCTTTCCTCCATTTTCGCCAGTACCTGATCGACGGTGAAACTGGCAGGTTTCATTCTTGGCGGAAATTCCTTAAAGGTTTCCAGGAATTGGCGAACCAGGAATTGCGCGGCGTAGGTGATATAGGCATGGTCGATCATCCAATCGAAATATGTGTTGGAGGTGATGTCCGCCCGTTCGAAGGGATCTGTTCGTAAATTAAAGATCTTGGGTATCCTGAGGAATGTGAAAGGTTCCATCCAAATGGCAACCGTGCCTTGCATACGTTGTTCGGCAAATACGACTTTCCAGTTGTCATAACGTAAACCAACAAGGTCTCCATCATCGGAGAAATAAATAATCCCGGGGCGCGGACCCTTCGGTTCACTGCCGGTGAAATAGGGCAGGAAGTTATAACCATCGATGTGCACCTTGAATTTTTTATCCCCTGCCTTGTGACCGGTCTTCAGCTTCGCAGATATTTCCGCATCCCCGGCGGCAGCCAGGAACGTGGGCAGCCAATCGTTGTGGCTTATTATTTCGTTAGATACCGTACCAGCCTCGATTTTCCCAGGCCAGCGGATCATCTCTGGTACGCGGAAAGCGCCTTCCCAGTTGGAATTCTTCTCGTTGCGGAAGGGGGTCATGGCGGCATCCGGCCAGGAGTTTATGTGCGGGCCATTATCCGTTGAATAGACTACGATGGTATCTTCGGTAATTCCCAGTTCGTCCAGCAGATCCAGCATCTGGCCTACATGTTTATCGTGTTCCACCATGACATCGTGATAAAACGACTGCCAGCGTCCCGCCTGGCCAAGGATCTCCTTGGGTGGGTGGACACGGAAGTGCATCCAGGTGGTGTTGAGCCAGACAAAGAATGGCTTTTCATCGGAATGAGCTTTTTTGATGAATTTCTTGGCGCTATCCAGGAATTCAAGGTCGCAGGTTTCCATGCGCTTGCGTGTTAGTGGACCAGTATCCTCGATTTTTTGCTTACCCACCCTACCCCAGCGAGGCTGCTCGGTGGGGTCATCCTCCTCGGTCGCCCAGGAGTGGATCACACCGCGCGGGCCAAAGATCTTCTTGAAATTCGGGAAATCGGCTTCCGGCGGATAATCCACGTTTTCCGGTTCTTCCTCGGCGTTTAGATGATACAGATTGCCGAAGAACTCGTCAAAACCATGCGCGGTGGGGAGGTACTTGTTCTTATCCCCAAAATGATTCTTACCAAATTGCCCGGTGGCGTACCCGAGAGGTTTAAGGAGCTCCGCTATGGTGGCATCCTCTGCCTGCAGTCCGATATCCGAACCAGGCATACCGACCTTGGTCATTCCGGTCCGGTATGGGTTCTGCCCGGTAATGAATGCCGCCCGCCCGGCGGTGCAGCTTTGCTGACCATAGGAATCGGTGAAGCGCATTCCTTCGTTCGCAATCCGGTCGATGTTGGGCGTTCGATAACCCATCAATCCGTCGCTGTAGCAGCTCAGGTTGGTGATCCCAACGTCATCCCCCCAGATCACGAGTATATTTGGTTTTCCGTTTGGCATGGTATTCTCTCCTTTTCTGGATAGATCTCAATTCTATGATCCTTACATGCTTTTATCGATAAGTGGTTTTCGATTAGGTAACATTATTGCTTTGAATCTGGGAACGGGATTGTGGGTTGGGAATTGGTTTCTTTGCAGCCTCCCGGGGCGGAGCCCCATGACAATTCTTGAATTTTTGCCCGCTTCCGCATGGACATGGGTCCAGACGGCGAGTGTTTGAAAACGCCTGGTCGAGGATCACCATCACCTCTTTTGCATCGCTTCCGCGGCGGATGATCCCGGCCATTAGTTTCATGGAAAATCCTGCGTGAGTGAAAAATTCTTTATACCCTTCGCACAGGTAATTCAGACCCGGTTCACCATCCGGAGAATTGATAAAACGATTCTTGGGGCATTCTCCATGACAGGCGAATTTCACCACACAGTCTCTGCAGTATCCCGGTAGGGAATCCCGTTTATCTAATCCAAATTTTCTCTGCCGTGGTGAGGCAACCATATTAATTATATGTTCGTTCTGGATATTTCCAAGCAGGTAATTGGGATCCACAAAATGATCGCAGGAATACAAATCACCATTGTGCTCCAGGGCTAGCCCGGTGCCGCAGGTTTCATTAAAAACACACATGCCGGAAGAACTCATACCCAGCCAGTTCCGCAGCGTGGCTTCAAAGGTTTGCACAAAAACGCTGCCCACATCGTGGCGCACCCATTCATCAAATATCACCGATAGGAACCGGCCAAATTGCATCCGGCAGGACCGAGCGATCCGAAACGGGGAGGTGTTGTTGCGTGTTAGTCGGCGTGCTTTCCGGCTGACGCTCCACCACGGGAATAAATTGGATCCAGGTTGTTCCCACCTCATCCCGTAAAAACCGGTAGACTTCAAGCGGGTAATCCGCGTTTACCCGGTTGACAGCGGTCAGGATGTTGTAGTCAACCCCGTGTTTTTGGAGAAGCCGCAATCCACGCATCACCCGGTCGAATGTGGGATGACCGCCCTTATCGAGGCGGTAAACATCGTGCAGCTCCCTCGGACCATCCAGGCTGATCCCGATCAGGAAATTGATTTTCTTTGAAAAATTCCACCCAGGCTTCATCCAGCAGCGTCCCGTTCGTCTGCATGGTATGCACGAAGCGCATTCCCGGACGGCGGTACTTTTCCACCAGGTCCAGGGAGCGGCGGTAAAAATCGAGCCCCATCAATGTGGGCTCCCCCCCTGCCAGGCAATATTCACGTCGTCGGTCTGATGCGATTCGATCAACTGCCTGATATATTGCTCCTGTATCTCGGGTGTCATTCTGAAGTTACTGCCGGGGTAGAGATCAGCCTTATCCAGGAAAAAACAGTATGCGCAATCCAGGTTGCAAGCAGCCCCGGTAGGTTTTACCAGCAGGTGAAAAGCCAGCGGTGCGTTCTCAGGCCTTTTGGGTAATAACGGTAAGTTTACTTTTTCACGTATGGACATTTCATTTCTGTTTTCACTTGTAGAACCAGCACTGTACGTGAATGAATGATGATCGGTATTTTTCATCTTCCGCACGGTGGATACTGATTTCAGTTCACCCGAATTTCCGGTAAAGACCTTTTTTAGGATTCCAGAAACGCAATAATTATCGATTTGAAATTCTAGAGAATATTAGGTTACCTCTTTTTTCCGGAAGAAATCTGTTTTTTCGTCCAAAATCTTTTTTCGATTTTCCAATCTGCGTACGACATATATGCAATAATGCCAAAACCTAAACAATAGAATAACATCCAGGGGATTAAATAATAATTCCCGTTGTTGAATGCATAAAAAACATATAGACAATACCAGGCCTGCCGCAAGAAATTCGAGTGTCAGCCATGTTTTAGTATGCAAAACATAAGCGCCACTTTCCCACCGGTCCTCGCTGATTCTTTACTGAATATTTTGGTGTCCGGATAAACTCCGTGTCTCTGTGCTTCAATCAATCCCCTGAATGCCGCAATTGAATTATTGATGGATATCCCCACACTTAATAACATTAATGGTGGTATCAGGAATATTCGCTTGTGATAATTAGGTGCTTCCGGAGCTGGGCATGTGAGATATAGCAGAGGCGAAATTAATATCGAAATCATGATTACCGGGAACCAGAGTGTATTTATTGGGGATAGAGATTGTAAAAAAAAGGTTGTGATTATCGAGATTAGAATTAAAGGATGCACGAGGTAATGCATCAGGTGTAGACTCCCCATTATTTTCTGCCTGATGGATAATTTTGAGGTTATCAGAGGTTTTAACAATTTCCGGGCTGTCTGAAGACTTCCCTGCGCCCACCGGGATTGTTGTTGTTTGTAGGCATTGATCTGCACTGGCAGTTCACCCGGGACAACTACATCAGGCAGGTAATCAAACTTCCATCCGCGAAGCTGAGCACGATAACTGAGATCAAGATCTTCAGTCAAAGTGCGGGAAAGCCAACCACCTGAATCGATAATGCAGGCTTTTCTCCAGATGCCGCCAGAACCATTGAAATTCATCAACAACCCGCTTACAGATCTGGCAGTCTGTTCCACCATAAAATGCGCATCAATCGCCATTGCCTGTAATTTTGTGATCAATGAATAATCCCGATTGGTATGACCCCAGCGGGTTTGAATGCATCCGATGGCATGATCTGAAAAGATTGGGACTGTTCGTTTCAGAAAATCTCGGGGTGGGATGAAATCAGCATCGAAAATCGCAATATATTCACCGGAGGCTGTCATCAATCCATTTGATAGCGCGCCTGCTTTATAACCCAATCGCGATCTGCGCTCAATATGGGATATATCCCTCCCCTCATTTTTATATTTTTTTACCAGGGATTCCACCAGGATGGATGTCTTATCATCTGAATCATCCAGAACCTGAATTTGCAACCGGTTTAAGGGGTAATCGAGATCACAGACAGAGGAGAGTAATCCTTCAATCGAATTGAACTCATTGTAAATTGGCAACTGAACAGTGACCTGAGGCCAATCCTCCAGCGGGGCTACCGTCCTGACTGATTTCTTATTTAAGTGAAAGAGAAACAATAAATACAGACTATTTAGTGAAAAAATGACCAGGCAAAAAGTTACGATTATATATATGGCAATAATTACCATAATAGGAACCCGCGGGCTCCAAATCTTTTCAGGAAGAATCCATCCAATCCCCAGGCTCGACCTGCGTTGCTAAGGAAGACAATCACCAGGATTCCAATCGGTAGTAAATACGCCCATGGCCAGTCCCGCCCGAAGGTTGCTAAAAAGGTATTCGCCAGGAAGAAAATCCCTGCAATGGAAAATAGGCGGCTGAAGCCCCCCAAAAGCAATGCCATGCCCAGGATAAATTCGCTAATTAATTGAAAGGGGGCAAAATAATCACGGATTGGTAAAATCACCGATTCAATAAAAAGAGCATAGAATGGCAACGGGTTTTCTGATTGGGGAAATACCTCAGTAAAAAAATAATATAAACCATCCGAGGTATAGAAGCCTTTATTCATATTACTGAACCATGTGGTCAGGAACATTAAACCAAGCATGATCCTAAGCATGGAAATCCAGGTGAGTGATGTTGTTGGTTGTGAATCAAAGAGTTTCGCTTTCATAATTCTCCTATTTCTATCGGATATATGTAATTATTACACATTTCTTCAATTGAATAACCTTCTTTTTAGGCAATGGCTTTTCTATACACATTCCTGTTCTTGATCCAAGCAAAAAGAAGACCAAGAATTAATGGAAGATATTCCAGCCATAAAACCCAGACGGGAACAGCATTTTTTTCGGGATTCAGGTATGCCAAATATGTGAATGATACAGTCAGTGAAAACCATACCCAAGGATAGATCCAATAAGCAATTTCACCCTTGTCTCCTTTCGAAGCGATAAAAAAAGGCAGGACGGAAACCATGAGGGTAACATACCAGGGATGGACTGTCGGTGAAAGAAGAATAAACCCTCCAACCGGTATCATCGCGAGACGGATTAATCCTCGATCTTTCAAAACATCTGCGATCTTTTCCCGTCATTTTTCCATGCCTTTACCCCAGTCCAGACGAGGACAATCATGAATAGCGCACCGGATATTAACCGTGTAGTAATCCAAATTTCCGCAGAAGATGGATTCATTCAACGTATTCAATATCTCGAACAGGGGATTCTGGTTGAAATTCCAATAAGATAGATAGATTTTCAACGCACCAAACACTCCCCTTCCATCAAAACCACCAATCACCCCCCAACCTGCACTGGAAGAGAATAAGTAAAAATGGCAGCAAGGATACAGAAATAAAAATCAACAAACCTGACCATCTCCATCGACGAAGGAGTAAAACGGAGAAAATACCGGTAACGAATTTCGTAAGAGTTGCAAGCGCAAGGAATAGCGGAGAAAGCATCCGCCGGTTCCGTTTTCCGAAAATATAAAACCAGGCGAGCATTGTGAAAAAAAGCATCAAGGAGTCCAAATGTGCCGAGTGGGAGAACTCAACGATCACCAAAGGATTCCAGAGATAGATCAATACAGCTAGCCTTTTCGATATTCAATTTCTTTAGATAGGAGCATGATGATTAGAGCCGTTAAGAGGTCAAAAAAGACGGATGATAACTGATAAATCTTCATGTTTTCTGGTGCGATAATTTCGTTAATGAGAAAATAAAATTGCGCCATGGGAGGGTAAGGTGAAGCCATTTCCGGGTGGTTTATATTTTGACGGTAAGAACTATCCAAATAATCCAGTTTTATTGAATCAACCGGCTCGGTATATGGATTTATTGCATTTCTGACTTAAATGGCCATCCCACATATATCGATTAATATCATCGGATAATATTGGAGTAGTAAGGAGAAGAATTGATCTTGCAAGTATTGCCACCACCCAAATAAACCCCAGGGGAGGGCTAGCTTTTTTCAGAGAAGTTATTGCGAAAAAGTAAATTCCGCCTGAGATCAGGAAACTCACAATATAGGTAGGGATTGCTTCTGCACGAACTTCAGGCATAAACGCCAGAGGCAGGAAAGATACAACCAATAAAAAACCCGATCCGAATTTTAATATTTTTCCTGCCAGGGGTCTGTTCAATCAAAGAACCCCGGATTCGGCTATGGTGTTTAGTGCTTTGCGTGTATGCGGAAATTTTATCGGATGGGTGATTCGAGATTTCATTCCGTAGCTGAATTAAATCATCTATGGAGTCAATATCGTACCATAAAGGAGAAAAGGAAACTTTTAATCCCAATCTGGAAGCTTTTTCCACAGTAGTTTCGAGGACATCTTTTGTACTCCATGGAATTCCATGAAATACATCTATGATCAATCGCTTCATTCCGATTAAATAATAACCCCCATCTTCGCTTGGACCGAGAATGATGTCTGCTGAATCCAATTCAGAAAATGCCTGGGATATGAATGCTAACGGTAATGTAGGGCTATCTGAGTTCAGGAGAATGACTTTGTGGTAGTTTAGCGCAAGCAATTGATGAATCGTATTTGGTAAACAATCCCCTAAATTCTCAAAATCATCGGGGATCAATAATGTTTTGTTTGAAGTAATAGATGAAAAATAATCAGCCGCTGTACCAGGAGAGAACGATACAGCAATATTGATATCGCGAAGTGTGGAAACGTTATTCAAAGTGTCTCTCAACATCGCTTCAGAAAGTAACGCAGCCTGGGAAGGAGATAAAGGGGGTACAAGCCTGGTTTTAACTTGACCAACAACCGGTTGCTTGGCTATCACCGAAAGCACACAAATATTAATAAGTGACTCGTCAGGCATATTTGAGGATAATTCGTAAAATGGAAAAAGAAGCCAGCATCGTGCCGATAAATGTACCCGAGATTTTTGATTTTCCTCCCTGCCTTGCGTGATAATCTACAGGGATTTCTTTAATTCTCCAACCCCGGCGTGCGCCTAAGGCGATCACCTCTGTAGGAAATCCGTAAGTCATTTCGTGAAGATCAAGGGAAAGGATTTTATTTCGATCCAAGGCACGCAGAGGGGCAAGATCAGTGATGGGTAAATGATATAACCTGCGGAATAAAAAGGCGGATAAATGATTCCCGAAATATTGTATAACCGTCATTGCCCCGGTTTCCATTTTTCCAGCCAGGCGAGAACCCAGTACCATATCGGCTTCGCCATTAATAATTGGTTTTATCAAATCAGGTATGTAGCGGGGGTCGTCGGCACCGTCCGCATCAAGAAAGAGGATGATTTTCCCTTCAGCCGCCAATACCCCTGTGTAACAAGCGTTTCCATACCCTGACTTGGTTGAAAGAACTACTTTGGCTCCCAATTCCTTCGCAATCCTCGCGGTACGATCGATGGATCCCCCATCGACAACAATGATTTCTAGCACATTTTCTTTTGGAATGGAACGCAGCACATTCCCAATGGTTACTTCTTCGTTTAAAGCGGGGATGATTATGCTGGCTGTCATATCCTTTACCATTCGTTTTCCTTCCAACGGAAGGATAGATCACCCTCAATGCATCTTTTTCAAAGGTTCAGCTTTTTGATCTGCCCTTTCATCAAATAACTTTTGAACTGCATCCTTCACATTCAGAAGGGGGAAAACCTGTCGGGTAATCAACATATCTTCATCGGTGGATAATGGATGCCAATACGCACCTTCGCAATTTACAGTGATTTCAGGGAATAAACAATCTTTTCCCGCAGAGATCCCATCCTCAGAGAATCCCCGTCTTGCCAGGGGCCGAATGACGTGATCCTTTTCTGGAATCCCCAAGCTGGTATGCAGCTCACACAAATCTTTTAGATGGTTGGAATTTATTGGAGTTTCGGTTGTGGATATCCTCAAGTTCATTTTTCGCTCCAACAACCTGTGAATTGATGAAACCGTTTTTTTCCAAGTCCCCTCGCCTCTATATGGATCATGTTGATCCGCTTGTGCACCATCGACGCTGATTTGAATGATAAGGTTTTCGCAGTGGATCTTTTGTAAACGATCAAGGTCTTTCTCCGTTATGAGCATCGAATTTGTTAGGATCACAGTTTGAATCTTTTTCGAGGCGTATTCCAGGAAATTATATATTTCAGGGTGTAAAAAGGGTTCTCCCCCAGTTAAAAATATACATTCAAATTTATTCAAAACCGCTTCATCGACTAGTTGATAAAAGGTTGAAGATGTCAAACGGTTACTAGCAGTTGTGGGACTTGATCGCGAACAGCAATATGAACAACGAAGGTTGCAATCGTAATTCGTATAAATCCATAACTTCCAAGGAATTGATGAATCTGGAAGAGATCGTTCGATTTCCATAACTATACCTATTAACTCAATGTGAATATCAGTGGATTATTTGATCTCAATCGCATTCACCCACCAAGCCCACATATCCGCCGGGTATTCCTCTTTGGCAACTTCGGGAAATACCAATTTGCTGGGATACCCATTATCCTGAAAAAGCAATTGATCATTCGCCCAGCGCGCCAGCATGATATCCCAACTCTGGGCATCCCCGATGCTGACAGAATAGGTTTGGCCATTCGTGTTCTTGAAAACCATCTCAGTCGCCCCGGAAACCGGTTGCACGATCTTCAAGATGTCCTTTAGTAATAACCCTTTATAAACGATGGTGTCCTTGATCCAGGGATCGTTGTAGGAAGCAGTGGTTGCGTTGGTAGCAAAATCAAGCTGGTGAAGGAGGTAGGAATCCCCCTTGTTTGTGTTCTCGATCTTCCCGGTGACAGTCACCACGAGCTCCCCTTGTTTTGGTCTTTTCCCGCAGCCGGCCACTCCCAGGGAAATGATCATAAATATGATCGCAAAAATGACTAATTTTCTTTTTATCATAGGGAAAATATTTTAAACAACAATATCCTTCACCGAATCCACCACCATTTTAGGTTGATAGGGGAAGGTCGGGATCATCTCTCTCTTGGTTACCCCACTCAGTACCAGGATTGTTTCCATCCCACTTTGCAGCCCGGCAACAATATCGGTATCCATGCGGTCCCCGATCATCACCGTCTCTTCCGAGTGACCGCCGATATAATTAAGTGCCAGGCGCATCATGATCGGGTTGGGTTTGCCAATGAAGAATGGAGCTCGTCCGCTGGCATGTTCGATCAAAGCTGCCATTGCGCCGCATGCCGGCACAATTCCGTGCTCGGTCGGTCCGTTGGGGTCGGGGTTGGTGGCTAAAAAGTGCGCTCCGGCAGAGATGAGGCGGATCGCCCGGGTCACCTGCTCGATGCTGTAGGAATGAGTTTCACCCACCACCACGTACTCCGGTTTTGTGGAGGTGATTACGTACCCGGCATTGTGAATGGCTTCGGTCAATCCGCTTTCACCAATCACAAAAGCAGTTCCATGAGATTTTTGGCCTTTCAGGAAGAGCGCGGTCGCCATCGCCGAGGAAAAGATGCGTTCCTTCTCAATATCCAAACCGGCAGATTTTAGCCTGTGCGAGAGATCGCCCGGAGTGTATATCGGATTATTGGTGAGTACGAGAAAATTCTTGTTCTTTTCCTTTAATTTTTCCAGGAATTTATCCGCCCCGGGTATCATTACCTTTCCCGAAACGAGCACGCCGTCCATATCGATCAAATAATTTCTTTTTTCCATGCAGCCTCTATCATTCAACTCCCAAGATCATTGCCCCCGGTTTTTTTACCGGATAAGCTACTTGATTAAATTATGCAATTAGAATATCCTTCAAGTATATCAACGAAACACTCTGATGGATGTCATCCAAGAGGAGGTTTGAATGAAAACCAAGTCCCTGCTATTGATCGCAACAATCCTAATTCTGGCACTTTCGGCCTGCAATTTTCCGCTTTTTGGCGGCCGTAGCGCAACCCCGACTGTGGTTACCATGGAAACGGTGGTTGCCCAAACCATCGAAGCCGGAAACACACTGGTGCCCACCCTTTCGATTCCAACTGTTCCTCCGACCATCACACCACCATCCGCGGTTCAGCCCACCCTTACCCCATACCCCACCTACACCCCGTATCCCACCCAAACTACGATTCCCTGCGATGCCGCCAAATTTGGTACGGATGTGACCATCCCCGACAACACGAAAATGTCACCCGGCCAGGCATTCACCAAAACCTGGCGCATCATCAACAGCGGATCCTGCACCTGGACTACCGCCTACAAGGTGATCTTTGTTTCCGGGAATCAGATGAGCGGCACCTCTCCTTTTGCCATGCCCAAGAATGTTGAGCCCGGCCAATCGGTGGATATCTCTGTCAACCTGAAAGCACCGAATTCCGCCGGCACCTTCACCGGAAATTGGAAACTGCAGAATCCTTCAGGGACAAATTTTGGTTTGGGAGCAACGAACGCCCCGTTCTACGTGACGATCATCGTGGATGCGCCGCTCTTCGCTGTAACCAGCGCTTTGGTAGAAGCCGAACATACAAATGTTGAAGCTGCCTGCCCGCCTGGGGCAACTTTCCACCTGATGGCGCCTATCAAGACAAACGGTGCAGGTAAGGTAACATATTATTGGAAGTTTGATGATGGTTCCAGCACTGCCACCCAAACCCTCGATTTTGCTGCCGCGGGCACCAAGGAAGTCACCACCTCATATTCCACCTCTGTGAGCGGAAATCACTGGGCTGCCATCTATATTGATACACCTAATCACCAGTTGTTTCCAAGTACTGCGCTAAAACTTACCTGTACACCATAAAATGTTGTTCTTCAAAACTGGCGGTTGCCCGCCAGTTTTTTTGTGATTTATAATCACCCTAGAGGTTCAAAATGAAAACTCGTCCTTACCGGTTTATTTTCCCGCCGATTTTAATCCTTGCAAGCCTGCTGGCAAGCTGCAACCTGTTCAGCCCGACCCCGGCAAAGGATTGGCCGGGGCGATCAGAAACCCTGACAGCACTGGCACCAATCGCCTCACCCTCGTCCGCAGCAACTGCACCCTCTGATGGGCAGGACGGGATTACCTCTACACCCACCGGTTCACAACCTCAATCTCCCTCACCTTCTTCACTTCCCCCCACCGCCATCCCGCTGCCGAGTGCAACCCAGTCTCCCTGTTACCAGGCCGAGCTGGTTGAAGACGTCACCATCCCGGATGGCACCGTGCTTGCGCCTGGAAAGCCATTTACAAAAACCTGGAAACTCTGGAATACCGGTTCCTGCGAATGGCCGCCTTTAATGGTGGCTGTATTCGATGGCGGCACGCAATTATCGGCAAATCTGGAATACAAGATCGGTAAAACCGTCCCCAGCGGGAAGATGGTGAATGTTTCCATCCCCATGACCGCCCCGCTCACCGCGGGTGAATATACGAGCAACTGGCGCTTAAGACCACCCGGAGGAACGCCTTTCGGGGTTGGGGCGAAAAATGTTCCCTTCTATGTCAAGATCATAGTTGGCGACACGATATTCAAAGTCACCGATGTATCAGTCAGCGTAAACAATGCCAGCGCAACTGCCGCCTGCCCTCCCGGATTCACTTTCCAATATTCAGCCCAGATCACTGCTACGGGACCGGGTGAGGTTATTTATCGCTGGGTTTTCGGTGAGACATCCTACCCGGACGAAAGTGTCGTATTCTCCAGCGCAGGAACCCAAAGCGTCAGCACATCCAGGACCATCTCCACCACCACAACCGAAACAGCCAGGATCTTCATCTCGTACCCCAACGGCGAAACCTTTTACCCCGGGGTCAGTTATTCTCTGTCCTGCCAATAATTTAAAAACAAGCCCTTCTAAGTGAAGGGCTTGTTTTTTTAGTCTGGAATTTCACTACTCTGTAACTGTGAATGCGAATTCACCCACTGGGATTCCATCGACGATCGCCTGCAGCATGAATACCCCCGGGGTGGCTTCAACAGTGAATTTCTCCAATTCAACTGGTTTACCAAGGCCATCGGTGAAGTATTCATCCCCGAATTTTAATTTGTGCCCATCCGGGAAGGTCATCCACACCTGAAAGTGGGTTTTGATATCTTCCGGGGCTTGCGCCCAAAAACTAACCTGGTTGGAAGATTGCGCGGAGATCGAACTCAAATGCTGCAGGTCAGGGTTGGAGCCCATCGTCATGAAAAGGTCCATGGCTGGCAGTTCCCCGCTGGGTAAAAGAGCATCGGTTCCACCTATCCGAAAGTAGATCGGGATGAATTGGATGGAAGGCGGAAGGCTTTGAATGAATGCGGTTCCGAGCACATTACTGGCCACAAGCAGAATCACCAGAACACACACCACCGTTGCCATCCATGCGCCTATCGCCCCTGCGCAGCCTGCTGTGAAAGCTTTTCCAAAAAGACGAATCGGGTCCGACATTTGATCTTCCCTCCTATCGAATGAAATAATTGTATCAGAACATAGAAAAAGCTTGCAGCATCCGTCCCTTTCATTGATAATCCATATGATGCAATCTCCTCAGGAACTGAAAGTCCGCGATCGCCAATTAAACTTACCCGCTTTCCTACCGGATGCCACCTTTGGGGTGGTTCGCTCGGTGGATGCGGAGGATCTGCTGCAAAGCGGAACAGAAGCAGTTGTTATGAACACCTTTCACCTGATGCAGAAACCGGGCAGCTCCACCATCCAATCCCTGGGCGGCCTGCACCGCATGAGCGGTTGGCAAAAGGTGATTATCACCGATTCCGGCGGATTCCAGGCCTATTCGCTAATCCATCAGAACCCTAAAAACGGGTACATAAACGACCAGGGCATCCATTTCAAACCAGAGGGGGCTGCCAGGAAGTACCTGATGACCCCGGAAAAAACCATCCAGCTCCAGGTCGCCTATGATAGCGACGTGGTTATCTGCCTCGACGATTGCACCCACGTGGATGCCCCCCTGGCTGAACAGCAGCTTTCCGTCCAGCGCACGGTCGCATGGGGGAAGCGCTGCAAAGCGGAATTTCTAAAACTGATGGCGGGGAAAAAAAATGACCCTGGAATGCACCCGAAGATCTTCGCCGTGATCCAGGGCGGCGGGCTACCTGAACTGCGGCGTGAGTGCGCCGAAGCTCTACTGGAGATTGGTTTCGATGGTTACGGATTCGGCGGCTGGCCACTTGATTCCAAAGGCAACCTTCTCGAGGATATCCTCGGGCTCACCCGCGAGCTTATCCCAGCCGGGTTTCCCATGCATGCCCTGGGCGTGGGACACCCTCAAAATATCCTCAATGCGTATCGGCTGGGTTACCAGATTTTCGATTCTGCAATGCCCACCCGCGATGCGCGTCATGCGCGGGTTTATGCCTTCAATCAGCAGAAGGGTTTTATTGGCGACTGGATGAGGTATGTCTACCTCAATGACGAAAAACATATCAAAGCGAATCGACCGATCGATGAGTTTTGTGATTGCCCCACTTGCGGAAAATATTCGCTCGGTTTCCTCCATCACCTCTTCAAGACCGGGGATACGCTCTTCTACCGCCTGGCAACCCTTCATAACCTTAGGTTCATGTCCCTTTTGGTACAGAGGCTGCGGGAATCCCGATTATGATCTCTCCGGATGAGATCGCCCGGCTGGAAGCGGAAATTCTAAGCCGAAAGAAATATCAATCGCTCGATCCGGTTCTCGTCCGCCGTGTGGGAACGCAGGAATTGGCCAGGCGAAAAAACTACAGGGAAGCATTGCGATCTTCGCGGGCAAGGCTGCATCAGGCTGCCTGTGCTTACCAACTCCAGGATATAGATTATGGTACTGCCAGGCGGGAACTGGCATCTTTGCCGGGTTCGATCCATACAGAGGAATCAAAAGCGTTTTGCCTCCGGCTATTAAACCAGCATGCTTCCTCAAAAGAGCGGATCCCGATCCTGGATCATTTTTTTCGCCAGGTTGCAGCGGAGATGGAGGATGTTCACTCCATCCTGGATTGCGCCTGTGGGCTTAATCCGCTATCCCTGCCCTGGATGCCGTGGAAAAATATTACCCGTTATGATGCCTGCGATGTATTCACCGACCTGACCGGTTTTTTACAGCAGTACCTGGATCATTTCGGAGTACCTGGCAGCGCGAATAACTGCGACCTGGTTCAGGAGGTTCCCAGTGGAGTTTATGACCTGGTTTTTTTATTGAAAACACTCCCCTGCCTGGAGCAACTTGAGAGGTCCTCAGCGGCCAGGTTGCTCAATTCCATCCAGGGCAGGTATGTGCTGGTCTCTTACCCTGTGTCCAGCCTGTGCGGCCGCGATAAGGGAATGGTCCGGAATTACACCCGCCAGTTCGAGGATCTGGTTACCGGATGGCAGGGAGGAATCAAACGCTTTGAGTTCGAAACCGAACTGGCATTTTTACTCATACGGGAGCCCCCCATCAGGTGAAACAGTCAGCTCCAACGCCATCTTCCGATCCGGTTGCGGCAGTCCTCTCCTCCCGTAAATACCGTGATCTGAATATTCCCGAAGAAACAGCCCGGGAACTCTACGAAGCAGCAATTAGCGCCGGGCAATCGCCTAAGGAAGCCGAAAAGACCCTGAAGCAAAAACTTCATAACATTGTTGCACCTTATCTTGGCGATCCGGATTACCTGCGCGCTGCCAGGGAAATGGAATCCGCATTTTCCAGCGGGGATTCTGCCCAGATTCAGGCATTTTGTTTGGATATGCTCAACTCCCACGCCTCCACGCGGGAAAGAGTGGACACCCTTTCAGAGTTTTACCAACGGATATTCGATTTGACCGGAAAACCTAAAAGCATATTCGACCTTGCCGCTGGAATGAATCCCTTCAGCCTCCCCTGGATGAACCTGGATGAAGACACTCGCTACTTTGCCTATGATCTTAACGCGTCGAGGATAGATCTTGTGCGGAATTTCCTTTTACTTTCCGGTAGAGAATCGCTTGCATTCCATTCCGATATCCTTATCCACCCCCCCAACGAAAAAGGGGATTTAGCTTTCTTGTTCAAAGAGGCACATCGCATGGAACAACGCCAGCGTGGCAGCACCCGTAAGCTTATCGATTCAGTGAATGTGACCTGGTTTCTCCTTTCTCTGCCGACCAGCAGCCTGCATGGGAAATTTAACCTGACCGAACGCCATCGGCAGCTGGTCAATTCCATCGTCGAAGGGAGCTCATGGCAAATATCAGAGATCCTGTTTAATAATGAGCTTGTTTTCTGTATCCGCAAGGATTCCCGATGACCCGGCAGAAATCCCGTAAAGAAAGCGTTCCAAAAGAAAAACCGCTTGAAAAATCGCTTGCCCGTTACCGCGAACTTCTCGATCCGCGGGAATTTATTCTGCTTATGGAAGAATTGGAAAAACCATTGGTTGGCGGGCTCCGTATAAATCCCCTAAAAGCCCGGGGGAATGAACCGAAGACTTGGTGCGATCGTTATGGGTGGATGGTTGAGCCCGTGCCCTTTTGTCCAAGTGGTTATCGTTTGGTATCGCGTACCCCGAATCCCGGGAACACACTCGAGCACCGCATGGGTTCTTTTTATTTGCAGGATGTGGCATCCATGCTCCCCCCGGAACTATTCAATTTTGACCCAAAGGATCATCCACTCATCCTGGATATGGCTGCCTCGCCCGGGGGAAAGACCACCCACCTGGTTTCCCGAACTGGCGATACGGGATTGGTAATCGCGAATGACGGCAGCCGAGCCAGGATTCCTGCCCTGCGGTCGGTTCTGCAAACCTGGGGATCGGTGAACACCGCCATCACCTGCCTGCCCGGTGAATCCTTTGGCGGGAATTTCCCCGAGGCTTTCGATGCGGTTTTATTGGATGCTCCCTGCAGCATGGACGGACTGCGCGCGACGGATGCCCATCCTCTACGCCCCATCACGGAAAACGAGCGCGCCTCGCTCGCACGGCGGCAAACCGCCTTGCTGCGCAGTGCTTTGCAGGCTGTTCGGCCTGGCGGGCAGGTCGTTTACTCCACCTGCACCCTTGCACCGGAGGAGGATGAGGCTGTACTGGATGACATCCTGCGCGCTTTTCCAGGACAGGTTCAAGTTGAGGATCTTTCCACGGAAAGAAACATCTCCGCCCCTGCATTAGCCGCAGACGGTGGACGCGTTTACCACCCAACCGTTCGCAACGCCTTCCGGCTCTGGCCGCACACCTTCAGGACTGCCGGATTTTTCGCCGCCAGATTACGCAAAATTCATCCCATCCAACCGGATAAACAAAGTTTTCGGGAGAGAGCCATCCCCGGAGAAATACCGGTCCCACTCCCGACATCGCAAGCAAATTCGGTAATCGATTTTTTTCGATCAACATATGGATTTGATCTCGAACCAATATTGGACACCTATAAATTATTGCTTGCGAAAAAGAAAGATTTCATCCTGCTATTGCCGAAAAAACTAGTCGAGTATTTTCCATCCCTGAAGTGTATCTCCGCTGGGATGAACCTGGCGAACGTCTCGCCTGACGGATTGGAGTTATCTCATGATTTTTGCTCACGCTTCAGTCATTTGATTCCAGCAGGCTGGATTGAATTACCAGAGCCGCTGCAAGAGCCCTGGTTGCGTGGCGAGGATATCCACCGTGATGCGGTCAGTGATCTTACCTGGGAACCGAATTGTGCTAATTCGCGATTCGCGGGGGGAATTCATCGGCCGGGGCAGGGTCACCTCCGATCGGGTCAAAAATTTGCTTCCCCGCAAGGTACTGCTCTAATCCAAAGCTTTTAACTCGTGGAGGATCAATGCGGCGGCGACGATCGCCGCGGTTTCCATCCTGAGGATCCGCCTACCCAAAGACACCATTTCGATTCCCCTCTGCCGGGCAAGCTGCGCTTCCTCACTGGCAAAATCCGCCTTCCGGTCCGACCAGGATCCCCAGGTTTTCTCCGCGGAAACCGCGCAGGATTTTCTTAATGGAATGCCTCTTTTCGTTTTCGTACGCCACCATTCCGAGCTCAAATCCCCGTAATTGTTCCAATGCCTGCAGAAAAAGGACTGGAGGGTTCAACACCGGGATTTTTCCCCTACCGCTTTGTTCGGCAGCCTCTTTCAGTATTTGCTGCCAGCGTTCCGTTTTTTGCTCGGTGGTGCGGATATCCTGAACGATGGAACGGTTGGTGATCACCGGAGTGATCGCAGCAACACCGATCTCCGTGCATTTCTGCAGCACCCATTCGAATTTCTCACGCTGGGTCAGTCCGACCAACACAGTAAGATGAACCCGCGGTTCGGTTTGCGACAACCTCCTGGAAAGGATTTTTCCGGCGGTAGTAGTTTTGCCCACCTGGCTCAGCTCCAGCAGGTATTCGTCCCCCGTACCGTCCAGAACGATCACCTGGTCGCCAGTTTTTAAACGCAGAACCCGGTTGATCTGGTGCGACGTATCAGCGTCGAAGATCACTTCGCCAGGTCGAAAACATTCCATCGATAAGAAGAATCTATTCATCCACAGTGTCTTTCAATCATCTAAAACTGATTATACTTGCCACAAACGACATGGAAATTAATAACGGGTCTGAAATCCCACGCGCATTCAAGTATTACGACATCCTCATGGCACTTTTCGTGACCATCCTGATTGTCAGCAACATCGCTTCGGCTGCCAAGATCGTGGATTGGGGTTTTTCCATCGCCGGAATCCCCATGGCCTTTGATGCGGGTACGATCCTTTTCCCGATCAGCTATATCTTCGGGGATCTGCTCACAGAGGTGTATGGATTCAAACGCTCCCGCCGGGTGATCTGGGTTGGTTTTTTCTGCCTCGCGCTCACATCATTTATCTTCTTCCTTGTGCGCAACATGCCCGGCGAAAGCAACTGGCTGCTGTATGCCGGCCAGCCTGCCTACGATGCCATCCTGGGGGGAATCAGCACAGGGGGCATCGTCCTGGCCAGCCTGGTGGCTTACCTGTTTGGAGAATACACCAACTCGGTCGTTCTGGCCAAGATGAAGGTCGCGACCGAAGGTCGCTGGCTGTGGATGCGCACGATCGGCAGCACCCTGGTGGGGGAAGGTGTTGATACCCTTGTGTTTATCACGGTGGCCAGCCTGGCAGGCGTTTTCCCCTGGGTGATCTTCCCCAGCCT
This sequence comes from uncultured Chloroflexia bacterium, assembly GCA_963747315.1. Taxonomy (GTDB): domain Bacteria; phylum Chloroflexota; class Anaerolineae; order Anaerolineales; family Anaerolineaceae; genus CAVVEQ01. Next base: position 25,367 of record CAVVEQ010000004.1, read on the forward strand.
GCTACTGACGAACTATTTGTTCAAATGCGGCGTGGAAGTGGTGATGACGCCTGTTACCTACTGGGTGGTTGGTTTTCTGAAAAAAGCCGAGAATGAGGATTATTTCGACCGCGGGACGCGCTTCAGGCTAGCTGGGTAGCACCATCCTTTGAGCGGCCTTCGATCACGAGGGTGTATTCACCCCTCGGCTGTTCCGTGCTGGAAAATATCTAATAACTGGGAGAGATTTCCCCGTTTGACCATTTCAAATTTCTTCGTCAGGTCGTTGGCTATTGCAGCCCGCCGGTCTCCAAAAACTACCAATGCATCCTGAAGAGAAGTCTGCAGCCGGTAGGGACTTTCGTAATAAACCAGTGTGTGCGGAGAGAGTGAGTCCACCTTCGAAAAACCGCTTGCGCGGGCCGGACTTGTGAGGAGGGAAACCTCGGAAGGTAAAGCTGCTGGTGGGAAGGCCCGAAAGGGTCAACGCCATCACGAATGCGCTTGCGCCTGGCACCGCATTTACCTCGAATCCCTTCTCCAGAGCATCCCGCACCACCAGGAAACCGGGATCTGAAATACCCGGAGTGCCGGAGTCAGTGACAAGTGCGACGCTCTTTCCCTCTTCCAGAAGGTTGAGGATCCGTGGCAGCGCCCGCTTCTCGTTATCCACCCGGAAGGTCAGCATCGGTTTTGATATCCCAAAATGCTTGAGCAGAAAACCGGTTTTGCGGGTATCTTCGCAGATAACCAGATCTGCGGCTGATAGAGCGTCCAAAGCCCGCTGGCTGATATCCCCCAGGTTACCGATCGGAGTGGAGACCAAGGTGAGCATGGGGAGAGTATAGCACAGGCATTTTTCCAAATTGACGTGAGAATTGGCTGCATCTATACTATGATTTCTAATCATTCAACCAAATATACGGCGCGATGCCTTTCTTTAGAGGTTTTCCTTGAAATATCTGAAAACACGAATTATTGCTATCCCAATTTTAATATTATTCTTCGCAGGATTGATATTTTTTCTCCTGGTTCTGGCGCTGCCGGGAGCCAGGTTTCTTTATAAAACTGTCGCGATAGAAAATGATTCATTGGAATATGACGGCACCTCATACCATATTTCCATACCGATAAGTGAAAGTATTTTCAATCTTGATTCAATAGTAGTAATGGAGAATGATTCAATCCTGGATCGCTCCTTCTCAGATGACCCTAGATATTCACCAAGCTGGCACATTTTTTCTCCATAAAGTGCGGGATAGAAATGTAGTGATCTCATTTATTCCAACCCAGGATCATTTCGGAATCGGTACAGATCAGGAATATCAGGTGCTGATCCGGTTAAATGTACTTTCAGGGAATACTCCCGGTCGGTTCGCCGTGGTCCTCGTCGCGGGAATGTTGATATTCTTGGGAATCCTTTACAGAAAGGGATACTTCTCCCAAAAAATAAGCCAAGCTAACAAAGATAATCTCTTAACCCGCATGCTGAATAAAATTCAAGCCCCGCGGAAGTGTGGTCAACCCCTCCCCTGGAAGAACCTGATTATGAAGTCCGGGTCGGATATTGTATTGCTGGTTTACATGTTCATGTTCCTGGAATGGTTATTCATAATTACAATGCCTTCCTTTATGGATTATTCTTCATTCCATGAAAAAGTTAGGATATTTCTATCAGCTTCACTGATCGGATCGGTCGCCGTATTATTCTTACTTTTCTTATTGCTCATTTTGGCTTATTTGTTGACCAGGTTCAAACCCGATATTCGATCGTTTCTTGCAGGGATTCCGTTTGCTCTCCTCGCTTCCTGTCTGGTTTTTTTACTTCTGGATAATTTTCTAACTACTATTTTTTCCATCGGGATAGCAGGGTCAAACGCTATTGTTCGAATCCTATGGTCAATTTTTTTTATAGGCTTTTTCCTGTACATGCTAATTCGAACCTCCAGCCGATACACTGAGTATCAGAAATTCCAAAACTGGACAAAATTAACCAATGGCTCACGATAGGCTTGCTGGGTGTTTCGATTCCATTCGCCATTTCTACGGTGTTTGTCAGGATGAATCATGAGGAACAACTCCCCATTCCCATAACACTTAGTGCCCGGCCCAATATTATTCTGATATCGTCGGATGGTCTGGATGCTAGCCACATGTCAGTGTATGGGTATGAACGTGATACCACCCCCTTCCTTCGCGAGTTGGCAGCATCGTCCCTGGTAAGTGAAAACAACTTTGCAAACACAGATCATTCTCTAGGTTCTGAAACCTCGGTATTAACTGGTCGAAATCCTGTCGTCACCAAGGTGTTATTTTCGCCGGATATTCTGCGCGGCAACGATCGATTCTTACATCTCCCTGGTATTCTTAAAGATGCCGGATATCGAACAGTAACACTTGGCGTACCATACTACATCGATGCCAATATATTGAATTTCCATGATGCCTTCGATGAAATCAATTGTTCAGAAAAGGGGATTACTCTCACGCAGGATAGCTGGTTCAGTCGTTACTTCGATGAGGAAAGATATTTTGTGCATCAAATTCAAAAACGTGTGACAGATCGTCTTTTTCATATTCTTCTTATCCGGGATTTTCAAAGTCCTATCGCCTCGGTGAATGATGTTTCCGGATACACCATTTCTGACCAGGAAAGGTTGAAGTGTATTATGGGAATATCTTGCGGATGCTAAAGCATCCGGACAACCGATATTTGTTCACGTGCATCAAATGGGTACTCATGGCCCGACCTTCGAGACGACCATCCAACGATTCTCCAGTGGCCAGAAACAGGATCGTGTGTGGATGACTGATTTTTACGACGACTCCATTATTAATTTTGATTCAAATGTGGCAGCCCTGGTTGATTACCTCAAATCCCTAGGCATATACCAGGAAACGATCATCGGTGTCTATACAGACCATGGAACTGAGTGGACGAACACTAAAAGACTACCGTTGATCCTCCACTTTCCGGAAAACCAAGGCACAGGAAAAATTCTTGGGAATACACAAAACATGGATATCCCTCCTACGATTCTGGATTACCTGGGAATTGAAGATACCGATATGGATGGATGGAAAATCGTTGTTGTCCCCGCTTCGCAGGAGAGGATCATCTTTTCAACCGATTCAATAGAACCTATCGAAATTTCCGGTCTATGGACAATGCCAAATTTCACGAACAGACTGCCATTCCGGCAGATGGAATCCATAAAAGCTATTCAATGTCAGAAAATTACATCCATAGATCTAGGTAACCTAAAAGTGGAAGAAGGCAGTGTTCAGGGTCATACCTCTCCTTGTTCTCCGAAATTATTAAATTCTCGTTCGGAGATACTTTCTCAAATTGGTAAATTGCTACACCGGGCAGGCTATCAGCTTCCAGATAACTGGGAAGATTTATGAAAGATATTTATCGCTTTCCTATTCCTAGGTAATGCTATATTGATATACAAGAATCATGGAGAAATTCCCAGATGTACTCCCGATTTAAGCATATAATGTGCGTCTATCCATGACAAACAACATCACCCGCGACCGACTGAAAACTGAAGAACAGGCGCATCCTCCACTTCGCCGACCGGATTACATCCGCGTTCGTGCGCCCGGTGGAGAGGGTTATGAGCACATCCAGGAGATCATGCGCAGCAAATCACTGCATACGGTCTGCGAGGAAGCTCACTGCCCCAACCTGGGGGAGTGCTGGGGCAGCGGTACCGCGACTTTTCTCATCCTGGGGGATATCTGCACCCGATCCTGCGGATTCTGCGATATCCGCCACGGCCGCCCCTTGCCTCTGGACCCGGATAGAACCGGAAAGGGTGGTGCAGGCGGTAAAAGCCATGCAGTTAAAACACGCCGTCATCACCAGCGTGAACCGCGATGAATTACCAGATGGCGGTGCATCTGTTTTTGCCGCTATCATTCGCGGAATTCACAACGAGGTTCCTAAATGCACGGTCGAAGTTCTCATCCCGGATTTCAAAGGGGATCTGGAAGCGCTAAAGATAGTCATGGAGGCCAAACCGGAGGTCTTGAACCACAATATCGAAACCGTTCCCAGGCTCTTCCGGAGTGTTCAACCTCAGGATCATTACGAGTGGTCCGAAACCGTGCTGCGCAACGCACGGGTTTTTTACCCAGGTACAGTTACCAAATCAGGATTGATGGTGGGTCTGGGGGAAACAATGGATGAGATCAAATCAGTGATGAGTGATCTGCGCAGCTGGGGAGTGGAGATCCTCACGATCGGGCAGTACCTGCAGCCCAGCCGTAACCATCTGCCCATTGTTAGATATTACACCCTCGAAGAATTCGAGGAGCTAAAATCGTTTGGATTAGGTCTAGGTTTCCGCTGGGTGGAAAGTGCTCCCCTGGTGCGTTCCTCCTACCATGCTGGCATGCAATCCGCTGCCTGATAAAAATCTAGATCTTTTTAGGGTCTCATGTCAGCGTTAACCTTCTTACCCTTTCGTTTTTCGAATTCCCGGAGCGCATCTCTGGCGATCCAGCTGGCAGTCCGATCCTTCAAGAGAAGCAGGTCCTCCGCGCAATGGATGCTCTGTTCCAGAAGATCACTGTTCCGCTTCCCGATATTTCTCAGTGCCCAATTCACCCCCTTCTTTACAAAATTCCGGGGATCTTTCGAATGCTTCCGGATAAGATCGAAAAACGGGACGAACTCTTCATCTGTCATGACGCGGTCATGCCAGGCCAATCCAGCGATTAGCGCAAAAGCAGCCCGACGGACGAATTCCTCCTCCCGATCGGCCCAATCAAATATCGCCGGGATCGCGTAAGGCGTCTGGTAAAAAAGGCTGGTGGTCGCCTGATCGCACAGGTCCCAGGTGTCGAAATCCTTTACCCAATCATCCATCTGTACACGGGTCACCTTCTCCGGGATATCTACGAAACAGGCCATTAGGCGGGCATCATGGATTTCCGTATCCCATAAAGCCAGAGCCAATTCATGGTCATGGATACCCTTCGCGATCCTGCGGATATCATAAATACTCACCCCCAGCATGTTCCGGCCGTTGATTCCATAGCGTTGCTGGCCGGAAATGCCTTCCGGGCGGCTGCATTCATGCAATTTGGAAACCAGAACTTCCGCATCAGGGTTTTGCTTCATATCCTATCCATTCAATTGTGGGATGATCTTTGAATCGCTCCTCCATAACCTTCATGGCGGCAAGGTTGTTGTCCACAAGGATGAAATTTCTTCCCAGCTCCAGGCAAACCGCCCCTGTTGTGCCGCTGCCGGCAAAAAAATCCAGTACCGTATCGCCAGGATGGGAAGACGCCTGGATGATTCTTCTGATGATCCCCTCCGGTTTTTGAGTGGGGTAACCGGTTCTTTCCCGGCTGTTGGTGCCGACGATAGAGTGCCACCAGGTATCGGTGGGGGTTTTCCCCCGGGCTGCCTTCTCCGGTCCCACGAGCCCTGGTGCCATGTAGGGAATGCGCTCAATCTCCTCGTAATTGAAAACGTACTCCGAAGGGTCTTTCGCATACCAGAGGATATTATCGTGCTTTGGGGGCCAGCGTTTCCGGGTGCGCGCTCCAAAATCATATGCCCAGATAATTTCATTGATAAAAGATCCTCGACCGAAAATCGCATCCAGTGCAACTTTACAGTAATGCACTTCGCGGTAATCGATGTGAAAGAATAGGCTGCCGTTCGGTTTGAGCACGCGATAAGCCTCAGTGAGTCTAGGTGTGATAAATTCCAGAAAATCGTCAAAAATGTCCGCGTACGCGCTTTTCCCCAGCGTGACCGTCCGGTACTGTTGCCCCATGAAGCCTTTTCGATCCCCTTCTTCTGATCGTAAGGTCCTAATCCGGGTCCTGGCCTGGGTCTTGCCGGTATTGAATGGGGGATCGATATAGATCATATCGATGAATGAATCCTTCATCGATTGAAGAATGGGCAGGTTATCGCCAAAATGGATCTGGTTGGATTTCATTCCGAAAACCGCTCCATAAAGACAATTTCTTCAAGGTTCTTTCGTCTGCGGGCTTCCGGTTGCTCCAGAGGGTATCCCACGGGCATCACCGCCGGTGCGCGCCAATTTGTAGGAATGCCAAGGATTTCCTTCAATTTATCCTCTCTCAACCCTGCAATCCAGCAACCCCCCAACCCCTCCGCCACTGCGGCCAAGGCGAGGTGATCCATTGGGATGGTCAGATCCACAAGCAAGCCGCTTTCCCATTCAACAGGGCTACTCTTTTGAATCTCCACCAAATGATCCTGGTTTGCGATGATCACCCGATCTCCCTGCCGAATCTTGACATAGGCTTCCGAGGGATCGCCACAAACAACCAAGATTACGGGGGCATCCGCAATCCAATCCTGTTTTATCTCTCTCCCGCTGGAGGTGATAAATGTGCAGATTTCCGCTATCCTTTTCCTGGTATCCGCCTCTTTCACCACAATGAACCTCCAGGGTTGGGCATTCTTTCCGGAAGGTGCTGCCCTCATGGCATTCAGCATTCGCGCCAGAACTTCCTCGGGGATCGGGGTGGGTGCAAACTTGCGAATGCTCCTGCGTGTGTAGATTGCCTGGTAAAGTTCCATGAGTTTTCCTTTCATAGGTCCGGTGCTGTTTAGGGTAACCAATGTATTTTATGATGGGAGTGCGAATTTTGCTATAATCAGTTGCGCATTAACGAGGCAAATATGACACCCTTCAAGATCGATCGGCCGCTGGATTACGTTCATTTTTTGGAAAAATGGATGGACGAATTACCCACCGGAGATATGGCGAATCTCGCTGCATATCCTGAAAGATGCGCGGTAATCTCGGTGGACGTGATCAAAGGTTTTTGTTCGATAGGTCCACTTGCCAGCCCGCGTGTGGCAGGGATTGTATCCCCTATCGCGCTTCTACTGCGAAACGCATGGGATAATAAGGTCCGCAAAATCCTTTTTCTCCAGGATACCCACGAACCGGATGCCGTTGAATTTGACGCATACCCGCCACACTGCGTTCGCGGAACTGAGGAAGCGGAGACAGTTGATGAGTTGCGCGCCTTGCCGTTTTTTCAAGAGATCACGATCATGGAGAAAAATTCAATCTCTTCCGGATTGAACACTGGGTTAAATGATTGGTTAGCGGGGCATCCAGAAGTGGATGTTTTTATCGTCGTGGGTGATTGTACCGACCTGTGCACGTATCAATTGGCAATGCATCTGCGCCTGGATGCCAACGCTCGCCAATTGCAGCGCAGGGTGATCCTGCCTGTTGATTGCGTGGATACTTACAACATGCCCTTCGAAAAAGCTGAAGCTATCGGAGCAATCCCCCACCCAGCGTCTTTCATCCATGCGGTTTTCCTGCACAATTTGCACCTCAATGGTGTGGAGATTTACGCCACCATTAAATAAATCAAAAACCGGCGGATCCCCGCCGGTTTGATTTTCTTTGTCTGAATTATTTTGAACTCCAGTAATCCACCTGGTTGATCTTGGCGGTTAGATTGGGGGTTTTCTCGCTGTTTACGAACAAGCCAAAATACCCCTGGGCGAAGGTTGCATCCGCAATTTCGTGCACCATTTTCCCATTGATGAATAATTTTATATTTTCGCCGTTGGCCATCACACCCACGCGGTTGGTCTGGTTGGGTCCCTTAACGATCGCCTTGCTGGCATAAGGGTAGATGACCTGGGTCATGGTCCCGGGCTCCATCGTACCATCCCAGGCCTTTAGGTAATAGTTACCATCACAGGTGATCCCAAAGAGATACCCGCGATCCGGCTTGTCATAATTGGGCACTCGGAAGATCAAACCCCAGGCATCCATCCCGGAGCACGTGACCATACGACCATCGGCTTCCAGATAGAAATTCTTCAGTGCCTTAGCACTTGCCAATTTCCAACCATTGGTGGAGGTAAGTCCGGTCAGGGTCAATTCACCATCGGCAACCGAAAGAGAAGTGAAATTATCGGAGCCAACAGGCCAATTGTTGGAATTATCCAAAGGGTCGGACCAGGTAGGCGTACCCAATGCCGCGCGAGGATCTCCGGCTGGCGCGGTAGGAGAGGGCAGTAACGTTTCGGTTGGGATTCCAGGTACCGTGTTTGTCGCAGTAGGCTCCACGGTACCGATGGTCGGTTCCGGAGTGGGAGTATCGGTTGGTTCCACAGTCGGGGTGTTCACCGCCAGCGTTGGTAGTTGTATGGTCGCCGTAACCGTAGGCGGCAGCGGAGTGTAAGTGGGTATATCTGTTAGGATGGCAGCAACCCTGGTTTGCACACCTGCGTCAGACGAACTGGGTGATTGGCAGGCTGTCAGCGCCATTAACCCAATAACTAAAATAATCGTGAATTTGGTCATTAGTATTCCTCCATCCATCGGGGCAGCATCTCCGAGGGTTAAGATTTGTATCCTATTTTCCGTAGAAAACCTTTTCGCCAGGCAATATCTTCATCGGCTTCGACCCCCATCGGGCTTTGCCCATCCACAACCCCAAGAACCCCCCTGCCCTGGCCGGTCTGAGCAACCAGGATCTCGGTTTCATTGGCGGTTGCGCAGAAGATCTGGCAGACTTCATGCAGACGCCTTGACTGCATTAAGGATGTTGATCGGGTAAAAGCCTTGCGCAAGGAAAAGAAAGAAGGTGTGTCCTGCACCGATCGCGATCGAGTTTTGAATAGCCAGCTTGATCGATTCCTCGTCTGTTCCGGACCAGCGCACATATCTCTTTCCTGATGCCTCGCAGAACGCAAGCCCGAATTTGATTCCCGGGTACCGATCCGACGAGGGTTTCGTGCATATCTTCGACGGTTTTTATGAAATGTGCTTGTCCGAAAATGAAATTCACTTCGGATGGTTTTTAAATAGGAATAATTTCAAATTCCATTCTAAATTCCTCCATTTTCTGCTGAGTTACAATTGATTATTGATGCAATATTAATGCCAAAATTTCCAAGGTGCCCGTTCTATGTCATAATTTCGAACAGTAATTATTCGACCCTTCGATCTGGAATTTTGGGAAAACTACTATTGATTTATGAAAGAAAGCAGTAAATTGATGACCTCTTCAACTGACCTAAGAGATACCCGCAGAAACTTTCCCTTGGGAATTTCCTGGATCGAATGGATCCTGGCGGCCATTTTCTTTTCCGCGCTTTTCATCGTGCTGGCAAAATATTCAGGTGGTCCCTTATTTTCGGATGAATATTATTACCTGGATGCCAGCTTGAACGGGTATACATCCCTCCAGGTATTTTTCTATTACACGCATTTCTATTTCCAGCGACTCTTCATGGAGCTGGTTAAAACCCCGCTCGCCGGAGCAAAATATTATTGGGCTTTCCTGATCACTGGCACAACCTTGATGATCTACCTGGCTTCCCGCCTTCTAACGCAGCGAAGCACGGTCTTGAATGCCATCTTGGGGGTAGGATTATTCCTTTCCCTCCCCATTTTGGCCAAGTATTCAGGTGTACCTAAAAACGATTTCACGGCCATGTTTATCCTGGCTGCGATCGGCCTGGTTTTCATCCTTGCGTCCCGCAATGAGTATAAATCACCGGTTCAATTAGGCTTGCTTGGTTTTCTCTTTCTGTTGGCCTTCAAGAGCAAGGAAACCGCTGTGATCAGCGGCTTTATATTTCTTGGACTTGGTTTTGAAACCTTCGGGAGATTTAAACTAAGACTTTTCTGGGAACGGATGCGCATCTTCCTTATCGGTTTCGGGTTGGGTATCCTATTACTCATCCTGTTGAATTTCTTGATCGTCCGTGATCTTTTCTGGGGATTACGGCCATCGGAATTCATTGGATATTTACAAGTGGCCAGGGGGATATCCGGTACGATGGATGCGACCGAACGTTTCCCAACCAGTTTTGTTCTACAGTTTGCAATACTTCCATTATTGTTTTACCTTATCGCTCCTTTTCAGGGTATCAAAGGTAATTTCGGCCTCCCGCAGAAACTTCTTTGGTCTTATCCGTTGGTGTTGATCATCATATTAATGTTTTCTGCCATTGCAGATTCCGGCAGAGGTTTTTATGATCGCTTTTATTTTCCTGCCCTTCCAATCCTTTGCATTTTCGGCGCGCAGCTAATCCTCCCAGTGGAAACACCTGAAAGAAAGGACTGGGTACGGTTAATACTTTACTCCATGCTCGGTGCGGCGGTCAGCGCTGGCAGCGTTGTGCTCATCCAAACAGCTATAGCCGGCAGCAAGATTACCCTCATTCAAAGCGTTCAGCACGTACTTCTGCCGTTCTTCCTTTGCCTCACTTTACTCAGCATTATTTGGAAGCAACCGTTAACCGCCCGCAACCTTGGCCTACCGGTGCTTTTTCTTTCTGCATTACTCGCACCACCCATCTATTTGAATTTTCACTCCATTATCGTTGAACAACCGATCAACAAACGACTGAGTACCATGCTTTATCCATTCTCCGCATTCGACAACGAAATAAAGTATTCCCCTGATATGGTGCTCTACGTTTCCTCCAGCATGTACAAGGAATACCAGATGCTCTCTCGACATGGCGATGAGCTGCGAAGTATGTTCAATGTGTACTTTAAAGCGAATGCCGCCGTTGAGAATTTTATTTTGCCCATCGACTACAACTACGGTAAAGGTATCCTAATTTACCATGACCCGCTCGAAACGCTCCCGGCATTGAACTTCGATCTCGCCCTCCTTACCGCCCATGACTGGAGCCAGGTTCAGGGCTTCCCCGACCTGCTGGCAAATATTAACGCGAATTACGAAGTTATCCCCGACGATCAACAAGCATTCTTCCTGCTCAAGCGTAAAGTAAAGTAAAATTCCCGCACCTTTCTTCAAGGATTTTCTACTTGTTCGAACTTGTTTTTCTCGGCACATCAGCTTCCGCCCCCTCCGCCCGGCGCAACCTGCCCGCGCAGGTGGTGATGCATGACGAATTCCGCTTCCTGGTGGATTGTGGTGAAGGTACCCAGCGCCAGATCCTGCAATCCGGGATTGGATTTAAACGACTCAACCGCATCCTCATCACCCACAGTCATCTCGATCACATCCTCGGCCTGGCGGGGTTGCTCTCCACCTTCCTGCGATGGGAAGCCATCGACCGCATGGAGATTTACGGTGGCGAAGGTGCCCTGCAGCGCATCAGTGACCTGCTTTATGGCGTGGTGCTGCGCGGGAATCGCCCGCCCATGCCTCTGGAATTGATCCCGATCAAGCCGGGCACTTTTTTCCAGGAGCAGGATTTTAAGATCACAGCCTTCCCGGTTCACCACCGCGGACCCGATTGCCTGGGATATCTTTTCGAGGAAGAAGGCCGCCGTCCCTTCCTGGCGGAAAAGGCCGCAGCCCTGGAAATCCCTGAAGGTCCCTGGCGGCGAGACCTGGTTTCCGGAAAACCTGTTACCCTCCCAAATGGCCAGGTGATCGATCCTGAAATGGTGCTCGGCGAATACCGCCCCGGCACCCGTTTGGTTGTCGTGGGGGATACCGGCGACACCGCTTCCCTCTTCGATGTCTGCAAGGGTGCGGATGGGTTGGTTATCGAAGCTACCTATCTAAAAGAGGAAGAGGAGATGGCAAGGCAATTCTCCCACCTCACCGCCCGGGATGCTGCCGAACTTGCAAAAAGGGCTGGTGTGCGCCAACTCTTCCTCACCCACTTCTCGCGACGCTACCGGGATAAAGATATCCTCGCCGAGGCGCAGGAGTTCTTCCCCGGTGCCATCCTCGCGCGTGACCTGGATCAATACCAGGTGAAACATCCCTGATAACCTGTTCATGTTTGACAAATACATCCGGTCGTGATATAAAACGCGCGTACAATCAAATAGCCCCACAAGGCGCTCTTATCCAGAGAGGTGGAGGGACCGGCCCGATGAAACCTCGACAACCTGGGGAAGCCCAATTTTCCCAAGGTGCCAATTCCGGCAGAAGTAAACTGGAAGATGAGAGGGCTGTCAATCCGAAACCATGAAGATTGCTCCCTCAACTGACGGGGCAATCTTTTTTATAAGGAGACACAATCAGCATGACCAACACATTTATGCGCTCGGAAAAATATCTCTTCACCTCTGAATCTGTGACGGAAGGCCACCCGGATAAGATCTGCGACCAGGTCTCTGATGCCGTTCTGGATGCCTGCCTGGAGCAGGACCCGTTCTCGCGCGTTGCCTGCGAGACCGCCACCAAGACCGGCTTCGTGATGGTACTGGGCGAGATCACCACCCACGCCTTCGTCGATTTCGACCGCCTGGTTCGAAGCGTGGTCACCGAGATCGGGTATGACAACAGCGAAAAAGGTTTCGACGGCAACACCTGCGCCGTGCAGGTAGCCATCGCCAACCAGTCCGGGGATATTGCCTTGGGAGTGGATAAAGCCCTGGAAGCCAAATCCGGCGAGATGTCCGCGAAGGATATTGAATCTGTGGGCGCCGGAGACCAGGGGATGATGTTCGGTTTCGCCTGCGATGAAACCCCCACCCTGATGCCCATGCCCATCTATTACGCCCACAAGCTCACCCGCCAGCTGGCAGCCGCCCGGAAATCCGGCGCCCTGCCCTGGCTGCGCCCGGATGGCAAATCCCAGGTAACGGTGGAATACAGCCACGGCAAACCTGTGCGCGTGGATACCGTCCTGATCAGCACCCAGCACTCTCCGGATGTCTCCCATGCCGAGATCGAGGAAGGCGTGATGGAGCACATCATTTCCGAGGTCATCCCCGAAGAGCTGCGCGATGAGAAGATGCACATCTTCGTCAACCCGACGGGCAGGTTCGTGATCGGCGGCCCGATGGGAGACGCGGGCGTGACCGGGCGCAAGATCATCGTGGATACCTACGGCGGGATGGGACGCCACGGCGGCGGCGCTTTCAGCGGCAAGGATCCCACGAAGGTGGACCGCTCCGCGGCTTATGCCGCCCGCTGGGTGGCCAAGAACGTGGTCGCCGCCGGGCTGGCCGCGCGCTGCGAGATCCAGCTGGCCTACGCCATCGGCGTGGCGCACCCGCTCAGCATCAACGTGGAAACTTTCGGCACCGGTACGGTGGATGATGAGAAGATCGCCAAAGCCATCAGCCAGGTCTTCGACCTGCGCCCGGGCGCGATCATCCATGACCTGAACCTGCGCCACCCGATCTACCGCCAGACAGCCGCCTACGGGCACTTTGGCCGGGATGACCTGGATCTCTCCTGGGAGCGCACGGACAAGGTTGAAGCGCTCAAGTCAGCGGTCTAACCCATCTTCTATTTCACAGAGCTGGTTCCCCACGGGGAGCCAGCTTTTTTTTGAAGGGTGTACACCGGCTTGATTTATTTTCCCGGGGTTTTATAATCACCCTCAGCAAGAGGTGCATGATGAAACTCCAAACCCTAACCCCTGAAGAACAGCGCGTGATCCTCCACAAGGGTACCGAGATGCCCTTCACCGGCGAATATGAAAACACTTTCGAGGAAGGCACCTACCTGTGCCGGCAGTGCGGCACACCGCTCTACACTTCCTCCAGCAAATTCCACTCCGGCTGCGGCTGGCCAAGCTTCGACCAGGAGATCCCCGGCGCGGTGATCCGCACCCGCGACGCGGACGGCCGGCGCATCGAGATCACCTGCGCGGCATGCGGCGGGCACCTGGGGCACGTCTTTGAAGGCGAAGGCTACACGGAGCTCAATACCCGCCACTGCGTCAACTCGATCTCGCTCAAATTCGTTCCGGCAAAGAAGGAAGGTTGAAATGAGCACCGAACACGCGATCTTCGGCGGCGGGTGCTTCTGGTGCACCGAAGCCTTCTTCCAGCGCTTGAAGGGTGTGAAGGCGGTGATGCCCGGCTACGCTGGCGGCAGCACCCCCTCGCCCAGCTATGAACAGGTCTGCACCGGGCGGACCGGGCATGCCGAGGTTATTAAGATCGAATTCGACCCGGCGGTGATCTCCTACGAGGATCTCCTGGAGGTCTTCTTCGCCACTCATGACCCGACCACAAAGGACCGGCAGGGCAACGACCGCGGCACGCAGTACCGCTCGATAATCCTATATGCAAGTGAAGGGCAGAAAGTGGCGGCCGAGGAAGCTATCGCCAAATTTACCCCCGACTTCCCCGCCCCGATCGTGACCGAGATCAAACCACTCGCGGAGTTTTACCCGGCGGAAGATTACCATAAGAATTATTACAATGAGAACGGAGCTCAACCCTACTGCAGCTTCGTGATCTCGCCCAAGCTGGCCAAGTTTCAGAAGAAGTTCGCCGGGAAGATCGTCGAGTAAATGATAGGTGAAGTTTTCGAGAAAAGGAAGATCCAGAATATCAAAAAGACTATTCTGGATCTTTATTATTTAAATAAGATTTATACTGCGATACCAGGATGACGAACTGCAGACCAGGAGCCTGCCCTGCCGTCATCTCATCCGCTAAGTACCCGGGGTATCACAGGTTTGAACGTCGCCTGACCGCAAGCCGTCTTTTATGGCAGCCTGGCGCTGGCTGGAGGACCCGTGCGTCCACGTCTCGGGCGAGACATACCCCTGCGACTCCTGCTGGATACGATCATCGCCAATCGCCGCGGCAGCATTCAGAGCCTGTTCAATATCTTTATCAGAAACCTGGGCTGATGAAGCCCGTTTCCACGGCATGATACATCCAGATGCCAGCCAGGCAGTCTGCCTGAAGCTCGATTGCCACAGATTCTTCCGGCGAGCTGCCGGAGGAATTCAATACCCCCAGGAGATCCTGAACGTGATGGCCGTATTCATGGGACAAAACGTATGCCTCGGCAAATGGACCGCCCTCGGCACCATACCGTGTTTGGAGATCGTTGAAGAAGGTAAGATCCAGGTATACATACTGGTCTGAGGGGCAATAAAAAGGACCCATCGCGCTGGAAGCATACCCGCAGGCGGCATCGGTTGACCCGGAATAGAGTATCGTTTGCGCCGGTGAGTATTCTGACCCATTCGCTGCGAACTCATCAGACCAAAAAGATTGGATCGAGTTCACGTACCCCACAATGGCGCATTCATGTTTGGCGTTTGCGTCAGCACCTGTCTGGCAGGATGGTGCTCAGATCGTTGAGTCGAACCCGGACTGGTGTATGCGCTGGTATCTGCGGCCGGTTCTTGCGCCATATCCAGCAGGCTGCCGGGATCCACGCCCATCAGCAGGGCGACCACGATGATGACCAGGCCCACCCCTCCCCCGCCAACGGCCATTCTTGTTCCGGTACTGCGCCCGCGCCGGTCCTGGACCTGGGAAGGATCCAGGCGGGAATTTTTATTGAAAGACATGTCATTTCTGCCGATCTGAGCTCATTTGCCGGGGAAAAACAAGGGATTGAGATGAGCCCCTGAAGAATCCCTGACAATCATTATACGATCTTGTCCATACATTCCTGAACTTTCACACATATTTCTCAGATGCGAAATCCGGGACCATGGAACCATCCCAAGGTATTGAAAATACCCGGAGCAGGATTGCCACACCTTCGCGGTAGATACAGCGAAAGTTCGCAATGACATACGTTTATGCTATGGATTCTTGAAGCACTCGTCGTGGCTGTCGATGTTGCGGAAAACGTTCAATTTTTCCGGTAAGTTTACAGGCTGGCAAGCAGCTCGGCGAGCTGATCGGCGCACTGGCCCCAGCCGGTGTGGAAGCCCATGCGCTCGTGCTCCTCGCGGTCGGCAACGGACCAGTGCAGCACGCGGATGGACTGGCGCGTCTTCGCGCCGCCCTCGAGCGGCTCGAAATCGACCGAGACGGTCATGAAGGGCTTTTCGGAGGGCAGCCACGGGGAGGTGTAGGCGTCGGTGAAGACCAGGCGCTTGCCCGGGATGACCTCCAGGTAGATGCCGGCATCGGGGAAATCCACGCCCTCGGGGCTGCGCATGTTGATGAAATTGGTGCCGCCCGGGCGCGGGTCGAGCTCGGCCTCGGTGATGACCCACGGGCGCGGGACGTTCCACTGCTTGTAGAGCGCGGGCTCCGTCCAGGCGCGGTAGACGTTTTCGGGCGGGGCGTCGAAGGTGCGGGTGAGGGTGAGCGTGCGGGTGGATAGATCGGGTTCGGGGTTCATGAAAGCCTCCAGTTGAAGAAAAAACCCACGGCGTGGGGGATTTTGTTGGAGGGGATTATAGCTTAATTGGAGTGGTTTTGTCCAATTACACTCCCTGACACCCGATCGATTATTTGATTCGTTACTAAAAAACGAAACAAAAACGAATACCCTTTCGCTCGTGTTTTCCTACATATAAATTAGGAACCAGGAAGGCAAAAATTATATAATTTTGAAAAACAAAGGAATCAAACCCCGCGAGCGGGAGGCGCACGGTTGAGAAGAATATGCGATTGTTAAGGTGCAAAGTTAGATAATTATATTAGAACTTTTTTTCTATTTTGTCAAGGAGGGAGGATTTATATTGATCGGGCAAAACTATATTCACACCCTGCATCTAGCTTTTAATGAATCTGGGAAGAATCAACCTTAATTAAATTGCACAATGATTTAATAATTACTATAATCAATAAGTTAATAAGACTTTTCAGAGAGGGATAACAAAATGACAAAAGAAATGTTCTTTGAAGCGAAAGATGAAAAAATCCAAAGACGCCATATTTCAAAGCTACATATTCAAGATCCCAAGATATCAAAGACCGTATTCTTGGACCGAAGATGTAAATAACCGAATTATGGAATGATATCAATGATGAAGAGAATAGTTACTTTCTTGGATCCTTTATCTTTAATCATGAATGTTTAGAAAAAGAAGGTTACATCGAAATGGTAAATGGCCAACAAAGGATTTTGACAATTACAACTTTTGTCGCAGCTATTCGAGACCTTGCCAAAACATTTGAACCAGGTTTAGCTGAATATTATCACCGCCGAATGATAGTTGTTGAAAAATCATATCAAAAATGGTCACCAAGGATTATTTGCGGCGATTCGACCAATGAATTTTATAGCAAATATATCCAAGGGTATGAAGAA
Organism: uncultured Chloroflexia bacterium; assembly: GCA_963747315.1. Taxonomy (GTDB): domain Bacteria; phylum Chloroflexota; class Anaerolineae; order Anaerolineales; family Anaerolineaceae; genus CAVVEQ01. Next base: position 42,296 of record CAVVEQ010000004.1, read on the forward strand.
GGTGTAAATATTGAACAGGCGGCACCAAAAACCCAAGAAGAAAAACTTATAAAAAATAATTATTTATTCTTTTTAAATAGATCAAGAAGGAATTAGATCAAATTGAAGGAAATAGTAAGAAAAAAGAGCACCTTGAAAAATATATAAATAAAATTACCAACCTCATAGTGATTTATATAAAAATTGCTACAGAAGAAGATGCATATGAAATTTTTGAAACAACAAATGCAAGAGGTTTGGATTTAGAATGTAGCCGATCTATTAAAGAACTGGATTTTCAAAAATATTCGACAGGATGGTTTAAAAGATGTGGCAAAGGAGATTTGGCAAGATATTGAATCCAACGTTCAGCCAGAAATTCGACGGTTTTTACGAATTTCTGGATCTCAGGCAACCCTTTTATTTCAGAACGAAGGTTATATAAGGCAATAAAAAACACTGTCACGAATTGGGATCTTTTCCTAGATGAATTATGGAAAGGTTCAGATTTATATAGTCTCCTTATTCAGGCCTCAGAAGAACAATGGATACATTCAGAATATGAACATTCAAATAAATTATATAAATCAGTTGCAGCATTAAAAATAATGAATGTATCCCAATGCTATGTCCTTCTTTTAGCTATCCTTAGAAATTATAAAAATATGGGTGTCGACCCTGTACGGATTTTTGGACTGAATTGAGAAGTTTTCATTTATTTATTCAGCAATTTGTAGACAACCTGCAAACAGAGTAGAAAAACTTTATAACAAATATGCCTTAGAGTTAAACCAAATCGCTAATGAAGAAGGGACTAAAGAAAAAAGGCATCAAAAGTAAATACTCTATTTCAAAGATTAGAAAAAGATCTTAGGGAATATAAACCACCCTATGAATTATTCAAGAAGAACTTTATGGATATCAAATATAGAAATTCGGATTCAGCAAGGATCCTAATAAAATATATTTGGAGTGAAGTAAATAATCACTATGAAAAAACTAATGAACATAAAATAGATTTCAATAACGTAAATGTTGAGCATCTAATCCCTCAAAGCCCTGGTATTAATTGGGGATTAACGACAGACGAAATTAAAAATTATGTAAATCTTTTAGGAAATTTCAACACTTGGTTGATAAAGTAATAAATTCTAAAGCTGGTAATAAATCACTTGAAGAAAAGATCCAAATATTAAAAGATTCTCAACTACCAATAACCATAAATTTATTGAAAGAAATAGAAGCTGCAAATAATAAATGGGATAGGGAATAATAATAAAGCGACAATCAAATTTTGCTGAATTAGGTTATGAAACAATTTGGAAATTCTAATACCGCTTTTCAATAAAAAACTTTGAAAGAAAAATTTTTATTAGACAATAAACTAATATTAGGCAATATATCCGAAATTAAATAGCGATTTACCTTTCAACGATATTTCAGTTTGGTATGAAATTTCTTTCAAGTTTGAATATATACCTATTGCCAATTTCCAAAAAAGTAAAAAAATATATCAGACGGGTCTATAGGGTAACATAATGGTAAAAAGAAATCGCAAAATGCCTGGGTGGTTAAACCACTCTTTTATCAGCAATAATCACAACGGTTATTTTATTGCTTATTTACTTCAATAATCCGTATTATTTCGATTCATTTATGATCAATTTTAAAACTAACCTTGTATATTTAAAAGATTTTATTACGATAATATCTTCAATAATTATTGCTTTTGTGGCTGTTTACGGAGTAACAACCTGGAAGAAACAATTAAAAGGTCAAACGGAATATTCTTTAGCTAGGAAATTATTGATAATGCTTTATAAAACTAGAAACGCGGTTGAAGGTTTACGTAGCATTTTTTTATCATCCGGTGAAATACTAAGTGCATTAGCAGAAGCTAAAATCGAGATTGATCCAAACATTCGAATTACCGATCCAAAATATACCAGTGTTGCTTATAACCGAAGATGGAAATCAGTCCTGGATGCATATTTAGAATATCAAGTTGAATCCTTTGAAGCTGAAGCTCTTTGGGGGGAAAATTTTAGATTACTTGTAAAAGAATTAAATCATTGTATTAAGGATCTTTACTATAGCATGATAGATGTAATGCAATATCAACAAATACATGATGCAAACCCAAAAGATGAATATATTATTTCGCAAGAAAAAATTCTTTATGCCAGGAATGATAAAGAAGATGAATTTCAAGAAAGGTTTAATAAACTAATTAATGAATTCGAAATCTTTCTCAGACCATACATTAATATATGATTAATAGATGGTTATTAGATATTTTTCTCTCACATAATTAATATTTCTATTTGTTAGGTTTTTTTTATCAGGATATGTAATTCTCCTTATTCGTTAAATTTATTTAAATTCTTTGAATTTATAATGATAATGGTAATCAATATAAGAACATTGCTGTCTATTGAACCCTTTTGGTTGAATATCATTACTAATATGCCAAATATCTAAGATTTGCTGAACTCTTTGGTTTGCTATGAGCATATTGCCTTCAGTAGAAAAAGATATTGCACCAATGTCGAATAGTTTATCAATATGGGGGGATAAAAGTAAACCATTATTCCCATCTAGCCTTTCACTATTATTGGAAACACACCATGGTTTTATATGACTAGCTATTAATAATCTTTTCTTATTCTGTCAGTCCAGTAATTCGACAACATTTTTCAATTTCTTCAACTCTGATTCGAAAAGTTCCTTGACCTATTCGTGCATTAATTAGTTGCTTTTTTTCAGTTTCAGCGATGTTTTGATTCTGTATTTCTAACAATTTTTCTTTTTCATTTTCATCTAAGTTTATTTCATTAATTAAACTGTAAATTTCTTCTTTGATCCCTGAAAGATCCAAGAGTATATTTCCTAAATCCTGATTTAATTTTGCTAGATAAATAACTTGATTACCTGTCCCATTTTTCTGAATTGGTGAATATTTATCGGGGAGATGCGGTGAAATAACTTGAATATGTTCTTTCGGAGAAAAAGGGGAGTCCAACAATTGCCAATTTATTCCCACAAGCCAGCCATCGATATTCCACTGTTCTCCCAAGGAGCCAAATTCTGAAGGTCGTGGTACCGATAATGCTTTTTGTTGGGCGATACCGATAGCCATTATTTTGCTATTTGCAAAAGAAAAAACAAGGTCATTAATATTTACTTTCGTTAAATTCTCGTAGGTTTGGTTAAAACTTCCCCCTTGATTTCGTTTTGGAGACCATATATAACCACCATATAACTCTTGTTTATAGGTTTGATTATGATTTACCCACCAAATTCCCATGTCGATCCTCCAAGAAATAAATTAATTGTATTTTTTTTATTAGAAAGAATATCACCTATATGTAAATTGTTTTGAAATATCTAAATAATAAACTACTCTTTTAGTATTTTTTAGGCGTGGTAATACTGGATATTTAAACAACTTGAATTCGTGTAATTCATCCACAAACATTTTGGCACAGATTTCTACCTCGGATTCAAACACTAAACAAAAAACAACAAAAGCATCTGCAACCTTATTATCGAAAATTTCCCTATCCCAATGACCTTTTTCCTGATTTCCATATTGAAATGTCCATGAAAGACCATATGAAATAGATGATGGAAAATCTTGTGATTTTACGTGGCAAGGTGTTTTATAGTTGATAATTAAATCTTCACAAAATGTCTTAATCGTTGTAACCGTAAAATCTACATCTGAACAAGTTATCCCCATTGCTTTGTACCATTTATTTACACCAATTTCCCCCAATTTTCCTATATATATTTGCTTTTTTATTCTCTCAACATTTGTTTGATTGCGATCCTTTAAAAAATACAAAGTCGAAATTACACTTTTCGAGAATTCATTGGCTTCTTTTTTTCCGACTCGGATACCTCGATTTTAATCAATTTGTATGTAGGGTCCCTTTTTTAAGTTCATTGATAGTTATGTCTATATCCAAGATTCAGTAAAAAACGCAAAAGGACTACCTTCAAAATTGATGTCAAATTTCACGCTTGTTTTTACAAAAGTATCAGCACTATGTAATCTTAGTCTGAATTGCCATCCTTCATCAAGTATTATATTTATTGTTGTATTAGTTCTTCTATATTGATCAATACTTATGATTCGTGTTGGCATTCCCCCATTTTGACTTTCAATGGTGTTTCTTGGTCGAGAAAGACTATCTTTTCTATTCAATGTTGAATGTAAATTAAACGCTTGAATGTCTGTTCTCCTACGATCTTTCAAACCAATGATCTTATAAAAGTCAAACCGACCAACCATGTATTCCACCAGATTTCTTGGGACATCATTATATGTATTTGACAGTCTTAGTAATTCTTTTTGGAAAGCATTTAATAAAGGTCTATATACTCGAATCGATTTATTTGGAAAATCGCTCCACCTTGATCCTTCAACTGCCTCTAATTCATTCATAATCGGGTGAATTTCCTCCCAATAAGCTTGTGAACATGGGTGGTTCAACCATTCTCTTCCAAAATCAATGTCCTTGGCAATTCGCGGAGATTTAAGAGCTTTATGGTTCCATTTGCACGACAATCCAATCTCCCACGGGCTTCCATCGCTATTTCTAATGTTAAACATTAAAATATCTCTAACATCTCCTGAACCGCCTGCATTTATATTCACTTGAACTTCTATAGGGTTTTCTTCAGTACCATGCCATAGATGTGGTTCTAACGGGGCAATATGTTTCAATCCAGCTTCTGCAGCTTTTATCATTTTTTCTTTGTAATCATCTTCAATCTCGTTGAAGCTACTTTCCACAGCAGAATATCGATCATCTCTAATAATTCGAATATCACTTTCTCGCATACCGTTATTTGCCAGCCACCCATTAATTGACCTTTTAATCATTGAACAGATTGCATATTCAAAAGCGCTTCCGTGAAGAGTTTGGTTAGGCATCATTCTCCCAATTATTAATTGATATATCGTTACTTATAATTAATAATTCTCTTGATTCTTTATCATTCGACATTCCATATTTCCAATTGGGGACAAGAAACTGAAATCCTTTATATAAATCTTTTACTTCCGCGCAATTGTTATAAGACAAGACCCAATTTCTTCTCGTTCGAAGCATATTAGCCAAGCCACCGTGGTCAAATTCTTTATGAGTATCCCCCTTGTTTCCGTATAATGCAGAAAGTAATCATATAAGGAGGATCCAAATACATAAACTCAGTTTGATATTTAGCCAAAGTGTTTTTAAAATCATCAAATTTGACGATTAAATTTGGACATTCAAAATTGCGAAGATAATTTATCGAGCTTGTTGTAAAACGCGGGTGATCTGGTGACATTCCACCACTTAAGGTGGAACCAGAAAACGAACTTCTATTTAATGTATAAAATATGGCTGCAGATTTCAGATCATCTGATAATTTGGTTTTCTGCAATTCATAAAACTTCTCCTTTGGAAGAGGGAGATACTTTTGCACCTCATTTGCTAATCTTTCTGGATCATCTAATAAATAGTTCCAAAAAACTACAAGGGGTTTAAATATATCAAAACCAATAACTTTGACTCCCATTGACGCAATTGCTATTTCAATTGACGCTCCACCGATAAATGGTGAAATTAAAACATTAATCCCTTTCGGAATTAGTGAAAGAATAATTGGAACAGCCCTGGCTTTTCCGCCTGGGTATCTCAATGGTGACTTTGGGTATACAATTTTTTTAATTATGTGCTTTTCCATTTTTTGTTCAAATAATATTAAAAAATCATACACGTATCGAAACTTATATTAATCCAAATATGATTTAAGAAATTTTACAAATTGATCAATCTCTTCTTGTGGAATTTCTGGAAATTCTTCATCAGCCTGATGTGAATTATATTTTTTATTCCGAAATTCTTTGAAGTATTGTTTTCTTAGCTCGATATAATCATAATCGGCTTCTGTCATTATTTCCTCTAAAGTGCAATTCATTTCAATGTGCCAATCTCCTCGGTCTTCTTTATCGTATTCATCATCCTCATCTTCAATAATTAATTTCGTCTCCTCCTCGTCTCCCACATCGATGTCATTCTCGCCTTCATTTGCGTTTGAGAATTTTCTTCCATAGAGATAATTATTTAATTTGATATATTCTTTCGGGTCGTCTCTCTCAATAGCGAAAATATATGAGCCCCAAATATTCTTGGCATATATAATCTCGTCTTCTAAATGGTATGTTGGCATTTCATTGTCCATTTAATTTCCTCCCTAATAAATCATTACAAATGTTTTATTTTGAAGAATTATACATTTTATTCGGAACAATGATCGTAAGCCCCCCGCCGGACCTGGGGGTGATCCGGACGGGGGGGCTTCGCCTAGGAATCGGCCGCTGGGGCTTGCTGGCCAAAATCGAGAATTTCACGTACCTGCGAATTGGGCAGCGGTCCCGCTGATGATGTGCTGCTCCTCCATGGAGTCGATCAAGCGCGCGGCGCGGGTGTAGCCCACGCGCATCCTGCGCTGCAGCATGCTGATGGATGCCCTGCCCTCCCTTCGGACGAGCGAGATGGCATCCCCGAGCAGTGGATCCTGGTTGGAAGGCGCGCCGGAATCCCAGAGAGAGCCCTTGCGAAAGCGGCACGCCCTGCGGCTGCAGGTTGATCGGCTCCACGGTTGCGGGTTCAGGCTGCCGCGCCGCCCAGCGAGCTGGCCATCAGCCGCCAGGTATCCACCAGGCGGTTGATCTCCTGGTCCGAGACGTACGCGCCCTGCAATCGAACCGGCGCGGGGGCATCCGGCGCCTGGAAGAGCATATCCCCGCGCCCGAGCAGGCGCTCCGCGCCGGGCTGGTCGAGGATCACGCGCGAATCGGTATTGCTGGCAACGGCGAAGGCGATGCGGGCGGGGAAATTGGCCTTGATCAGCCCGGTGAGCACATCCACCGAGGGGCGCTGGGTGGCGATGATCAGATGGATGCCGGTGGCGCGGGCAAGCTGGGCCAGGCGGGTGAGCGAGCGCTCGGTCTCCTCGGCGGCCAGCATCATCAGGTCGGCCAGTTCGTCGATCACCACCACCAGGTAGGGCAGATGGGGATTCGTCTTGGCGTTATAGGCCTTGATATCGCGCACGCCGCTCTCGGCGAACTTGCGGAAGCGGCTGTCCATCTCGCGGATCACCCACTGCAGCGCGCCGATCACCTTATCCGTCTCGGTGATCACCGGGGCGAGCAGGTGCGGGATGCCGTTGTAGGCGGTCAGCTCCACGCGCTTGGGGTCCACCAGCACCAGCCGCAGCTCGGCGGGGGTGTTATTGAGCAGCAGGCAGGAGAGGATGGCGTTGACGCACACGCTCTTGCCCGAGCCGGTGGTGCCGGCGATCATCAAGATGCGGCATGGCGGAAAGATCGCAGGCGGCGGCGCGCCCGGCCACATCCTTGCCCAGGGCAAAGCGCAGCGGCGAGCGCATCTTCTTGAAAGCCTCGGATTCGATCAGCTCGCGCAGGGCCACCAGGCTGATCTCGGTGTTGGGCACCTCGATGCCCACGTACATGTGCCCGGGGACGGGCGCCTGGATGCGGATGCGCGGGGCGGCCAGGGCGAGTGCCAGGTCGTCGGTGAGGCGCACGATCTGCGAGACGCGCACGCGCGTGCGTCCCTGGCGCGTCTCGATGAAATCGGGCTCCACGCCGAACTGGGTGACGGTGGGTCCGCGCTGGATCTCCACCACGTGGGCGGGCACGCCGAAGGAGGCCAGGGTCTGCTCGATGATCTGGGCGCGTTCCTTATCCACCCCGGCGCGGATGAAGGTGGGCGAGGCCGGGTCGAGGATATTTTCCACCACCGGCAGCGCCCAGGGGGTATCGGCAGCCGGGGCGGCGTTGGCGATGGCAGCCAGGGCGGAAGGTTTCGCGTTATTGGTATGCGGAGCCGTGATGGGCTTCGGCGAGCGAAGCGGAAGCCCTGGCAGGCGCGGCGATCGGGATTGATAGGTGGGCGAGATGGGGGTGAAATCGTCGGTCAGCTCGGTGAAGGGCGAGGCGGCCGGCGGGGGGCTGGAAGCGCGGGAGGGCTGCGCGCTGCGCATGCGGTCCGAGCGCGGGGCGCGGCGGGCTTGCCACCACCCGATAAAATCCTCCCCGGCGTGGGCAAAGGAACGGATCAGGTCCGGCAGGGAGAGATCCAGGGTGAGCGCCAGCGCCACCAGCAGCCAGGCGATCCACACCGCGATGGCACCCAGCGGGCCAAGCCCATCCATGATCACCGTGCCGAACATGGCCCCCAGCGCCCCCGAGAAGGCTGCCCCGGCGATGAAGTAGATGAGGGTGAAGATGTTGAGCATCAGCAAACCGATGCCCACCAGGCGGGCGGCCGAAAAATGCGGCAGCCGCTCCCAGGAGCGGAAGAGCACCCACATGCCCACCACGAAGAAGGCGATGGGGATGAGGAACGCGCCGATGCCGGCGATCTGGTAGAAGAACTCGGAGAGCCCGCCGGTGAAGCTGCTCTTGGCGGGTGAGACCAGCGCCAGGAAGGCCAGCAGGCCGACGAAAGTGATCAGCACCCCGCTGAAATCCAGCTTCTTCTCCTGGGTGAGCGGCTTCATCTTGACCTTGAAGCCCAGGACCTTGGAGGTACGCGCGCGCGGCGCGGATTTGGAGGCAGGGCTGGCTGGAGCGCGAGGAGGTCTGCGAGTATTCAAAAAAGCGCGTGCGCTTCTTGTTTTACCCCGGCTGGGTAAGCGATCGGGCGGCTCGGTGAAGGGAGGGGTCTGGTTGCGGGTGACTGCCATTGTGTGTTCTTTCGGTGAATAGCATTAAACGTACATCACCCGGTGCAAGTTGCATGCCGGGTGATGTTGGATCGGTTAAGAATGGCGATTGTTACTTGGGCTGGGAGGCGTCGAACTCTTCCATGAGCGCGAGCAGCTTCTCCACATCGCTCATCTGGATCTCGCCCATGTGGGCGATGCGGTAGGTGAGGTCCTTCAGCTTGCCGTAGCCGTTGGCGATGCGCATGCCTTTGGTCAGCAGGAACTTGTTGAGCGCGGAGATATCCCAACCGCGGGAATTGTTCACGGTGGAGACCGTTTTGGAGCGGTAGGGATCGGCAGCCAGCGGCTGCATCCCCAGCGATTCCGCCCAGGCCTGCGTGCGGCGGGCCATGGCAGCGTGGCGCGCGAAGCGCGCATCCAGCCCCTCGGCCAGCATGCGCTCGAGCTGCGCATCCAGGGCATAGATGAGGGACATGGCGGGCGTCATGGGGGTGGAATCCTTGACACGGTGCTTTTCGAGCAGGAGGATATCGAAATACCAGCCGCGGTTCGAGACCGTTCGGCTTTCTTCATGGCGCGCTCGTTCACCCCGGCGAAGGAAAGCCCGGGCGGCAGGGCGAAGCATTTTTGCGAGGAAGTGAGCAGGAAATCAATGCCCCACTCGTCCATGGGGATCTTGACCCCGCCGAGCGAGGAGACCGCGTCGACCGCGATGAGCGTATCCGGGCTGGTTTCGCGCACAGCCTGGCAGAGCGCGCCGACCGGGTTCTCGGCGCCGGTGGAGGTCTCGTTGTGCACGATCAGCACCAGCTCGTAGTGTTTGGCTTTCAGCGCGTCGCGGAGCTGGTCGGGCTGGAATACCTGGCCCCACTCCGCCTCGATCTTATCCGCCTGCTTGCCGTTTGCCACCGCCACGTCATACCAGCGCGAGGCGAAGGCGCCGTTGACGCAGGCCAGAACCGACTTCTCGGCCAGGTTGCGCACGGCCATCTCCTGCATGCCGGAGCCGGAATGCGTGCCCTGGAAGACGCGGTGCTCGGTGAAGAAGACCTGCTTCAGCTTTTCGCCGGTGGCGGCGAACATGGCTTCAAAATCCTTGCTGCGGTGCGGCAGCATGGGCTTGGCCTGGGCTGCCAGCACATTGGGATCCACATCCACGGGACCGGGAACAAACATTGGGGACATAGGACTCTCCTGGATATAAAGATGAAACCGCCGCGGAGGCGGCGGCATCGGGTGATTATATGAAGAAGGAAAGGACGACGAGGACGATGACGAACGAAACGACCAGGATGGCGATGCGGCGCAGATCCTTGACCACGTAAGTGTAATCGGGGTCAAACTCTGCAGCTGTGGTCAGCCGGCTGGGACCGGCAGGCTGGGCAAGGGTTGGGGCCGCGGGAACAGCTGCCAGTGGAGCGGCGGCTGGGGTTTTGCGAGCCTGGCGTTTGGTCTTCTTGGGCATAAACGAACTCCTGATAAGAAATGCTATGGTGTTTTCAACTGGGCCAGCACGACGATGCGCTGGGTATCCACCAAATAGGGGTAACAGGATATCAATGTTACCACAGCTTCGGGTGTCTGATTCAAAAGATCCACCCGGTTGGGGTCCACAATGGCGGAATCCACCACGGTATAGACGTGATCCTGCTTCTGGGTGGTGAGGATGATCTCATCGCCCACCTTGAGCTTATCCAGGTCGCGGAAGGCCTCGCCGTAGATATCATTGTGCGCCGAAAGGACAATGTTGCCCTTTTCGCCCGGGTTGGGGGATCCCAGCCCCTGCCCCACGCCCTTCTTGAGCTGGTCCCAGCCGTCGCCCTGCACGATCACCTGGTCCAGGCCAATGGCGGGGATGCGGATGTTGCGCGCGGTCTCCGGCCCCTGGGTGGGGATCGGCAGCGCGGCCATCGATTGCACCACCGGGCGCAGGTGGGCGGGGATCTCGGCTTCGTTGAACTGCGGCTCGCGCCCGCCCACGGGGGGGGTATGCCCGCCGGGGAGGACGACCGCGGTGATGAGCGCGGTGGGGGTGGCCTTGGGTGAATCGATCGCGGAAGCCACCTCGGTGTTGAGCGCGCGCAGCAGGTTGGCGCCGTTGAGCAGCACCAGCAGCAGGCCGATGACCGCCATGATCTCTACAAAGAAGAGCACCCGGTCCATCACCTTGCGTTTTTTGCCAGGTTTGCGTCCAGGTCGTTGGGGCTCGCCAGCGGGATCATCGACGCGCTCGCTGGCCAGGTCCTCCGGCGGGTTGCCATCCACGGGCTGGACGTTGATCACCCTTCCAGTGCGGCGGAAATGCTCCAGGCGGGTGCGGTGGCTGGCGCGGCTCTTCGCCACCAGGAGGCGGCGTAATTCTTCGGAGGACAGTTGGTCGGGGGTTTTTTCTTTAGCCATGGATTCGCTGGAATTATATCGTGGTGAAGGGTTGAGAAGATGAGAAGTTGATTAGTTGGAAGGTTGAATGGAAGAATCGTAGAGTTGTTGAAAAGTTGATTGGTTGATTGGTATGATTGGCATATGGACAATGCTGGGTTGCAATTTATCGACCAACCGGTGGAGGTGATCTTCGATACCCCTCCCGTCCTGGAAAAATCCCCGCCCTGCCCGGATGGCTTCACCTGGAAGGGAGAAACCTTCCACGTGGAAGAAATGCTGGCGGAATGGAGCAGCTTCGAACGGCGCGGACGCATGGCGAACAACATGACCCCCGAGCATGCCGCGCGGGCCGCGCAGAAGGGATCTTGGGGTGTTGGGCGTTTCTACTTCCGCGTGCGCGTGGTGGGCGGGCGCATCTTCGATCTTTACTACGACCGCGCCCCGGGGGATGCCTCCCATCGCAAGGGCAAATGGGTGCTGCTGGCCGAGCGCACTTCCCCCTGAACATGGACGGTTGATCAAATTCCCACAATATAAATATTATTCAACTAATTATTAATATTATTGATTTATCTATTGACTTTATCAATATTTATGGTATTATTATTGCAGTTTCTAGAATATAGTGAAAGAATATTGATAGAAAGGAACAAAAATGGCAAATAAGGTCCCTGTATGCCCGGTCTGCGGGAGCGAGATGTCGATCACCCGCCTGCAGTGCCCCGCCTGCGATATCGAGATCAGCGGGCATTTCAACGCTGGAAGCAACCCCTTTTCGGCGCTTTCCCCCGAACAATTGCAGTTCGTGGTCACCTTCGTGCGCTGCGAGGGGCGCTTCAACCGCATGGAGGAGGAGCTGAAGCTCTCCTACCCCACCCTGCGCAGCCGCTTCAATGATATCCTGGCTGCGATGGGTTTTGAGCCTGGTAAGGAGGAGGCAGTACGGCCTGGCCTCGATGAGCGCCGCCGCATCCTGGAGGACCTCGACGCTGGCAGGATTACCGCCACAGAAGCCCAGCAACGGCTGGCAGGTAAAAAAGAAACGAACGCGCCGGTTTCGGCGTAGACAGGAGAAGTCAAAATGGTTACAAACGAAGAACGGATGAAAATATTAAAAATGCTGCAGGAAGGCAAGATTAGTGCAGAGGAAGCTGCCAGCCTGATCGAATCGATCGACCAGGGTGATGGCACCCTGAAAGGGGAAGTTGTGACGAAGAATCTAAACGGCCGCTGGTTCCGCGTGCGCGTCACCGACAAGAAGAATGACAAGGTGAAGGTGAACGTGCGCCTTCCGCTCAGCCTGGTTGGGGTGGGTTTGCGCCTTGGAAAGAAATACTCCCCGGAGATGGAAGACATCGATATTGAAGAGATCGTCCAGGCCATTCAGTCCGGCGAACTGGGGCAGATCGTGGATGTGGAAGATGAAGAGGATGGTGAGCACGTCCAGGTGTATGTCGAATGACAGAAGAAAACCTGAATCCATCCACACCCCAGCCTGAAAAGCAGGGCTGGAAGGTTAAGTTCTTTGCCATCTGGGCCGGGCAGCTCTTTTCGCTGCTCGGTTCCAGCCTGGTGCAGTTCGCGCTGGTCTGGTACCTCACCAAATCCACTGGCTCCGCTGCGGTGCTCGCGGGGGCAACCGTGGCCGCCATCCTGCCCGAGATCATCCTGGGGCCGTTCGTTGGTGCGCTGGTGGACCGCTGGAACCGCCGCCTGATCATGATCCTGGCAGATGGCATGATCGCCCTGTGCACCGTGGCGCTGGTGCTGCTCTTCTACTTCAACCAGGTGGAAGTCTGGCATATCTACGTCTTTGCCTTCCTGCGCTCGCTGGGTTCAGCGTTCCACTGGCCGGCGATGCAGGCCTCCACATCCCTGATGGTGCCAGAAGAACACCTGGCACGCGTGGCCGGGCTCAACCAGGCGATCCGCGGGATCATCCTTGTGGCTGCTCCACCGTTGGGTGCGTTGTTGATGGAACTGCTGCCTATGTACTCGGTACTGATGGTGGATATCGTCACCGCATTCATTGCCATCCTGCCGCTGCTCTTCGTCAGCATCCCGCAGCCCAAAGGCACCACCACCACGCCCCTCACCTCCCCCCGTCAGCTTGGTCACGAGGTACTGGAAGGCATCCGCTTCATGCGCGACTGGCCAGGCGCACTTGCGTTGATGTTCATCGCCACGTTCATCAACTTCCTGCTTGCGCCTTCGGATACGCTCATGCCGCTGCTGGTCACGGAGCATTTTAAAGGCGGAGCCTGGCAGCTCAGCTTCCTGGCATCCGCCATGGGGGTCGGGTTCGTGGTCGGAGGTCTCATCCTGGGGATTTGGGGTGGATTCAAACGCAAGATCGTCACCACCCTCACGGGCGTGTGCGGCATCGGCGTTGGTGTGTTACTAATGGGCCTGGTTCCTGCCGATATGCTTTGGCTGGCAGTTGTCGGATCGGCTTTTATGGGCATCATGGTGCCCATCGCAAATGGTCCGCTCCACGCTCTGATGCAGTCCAAAGTGCCGCACGAAATGCAGGGCAGGGTCTTCACCCTGATCGGCAGCCTGGCTACGGCTATGATCCCGCTCAGCATGCTCATCGCCGCGCCGATCGCCGAGTGGATTGGGGTACAAGCCTGGTATCTGATCGGCGGAGGGGCTACCATCCTTCTTGGGATCGGCTCCATGATGAACCGGTCCATCATGCACATCGAAGATATCGAATCGGCGAACGCACGGGAAGCCGCGCTTGCCACTGAATGAGATGATATATAACGAGTGAAAATATCGATAATTACTGCTTTTTATAGATCCCGTAAGCGACCATGAGGAGGAAATAAAGGAATAACCCTCCCGCCACGATACGGGATTTTTGTATTGAGCGGGTATCCACAACCGTGCGCCCTGTGGGTGTATCGCGGATCTCCCAAAGCGGGCCTGCCAGCCAACTGAAGGCCAGCCCGCCGATCAACCCGCCGATATGCCCCCAGAAGTCCACGGTCCCGTTCAGGCTGAACATGATATTGATACCCAGGATGACCAGGACGTTGGTCAGCATCGCCCGCGAGTTGCGGTAGATGCGCCGGTTCTGGTAGATATAGACCAACTGACCAGCAAGCAGGGCGAAGATCGCCGTGGATGCGCCAACCGAGGGATTGGGACTGAAAAGAAAGGAAAAAGTAATACCGGCAAGCGCTCCAAGGAAATAAAGGTAAATGAATCGTTCGTGACCGTACAAGCGCTCCAGCCCGGGACCCAGCACATAGAGCGCGTACATATTAAAACCAAAATGCAGGAATCCAGCGTGCAGGAAGGCCGGGGTGATCAACCTCCAGTATTGTCCGCCGACGATAAGCTCGTTTACCTTCGCGCCGAGAGCGGAGAGGAGATCATATCCGAGGAGCTGCTGGGTGGCTAATTGCAGCAGGAATACCAGCGTGGTTAATCCCAACAGAGTGTAGGATACCCAGGGGATGCGGACGGGTACCTCCCAGACTACTTGCTGGCGGGGTGGTTCCACCGGGTTGGCTGGCGGCGTTTGCTGCGGGGTTGGCTGGGATGGGGGTATGGACATGGCTACCTTTAATTAATATTGGATTTTTCGGGGATGCACCTTCAGGTGCTCAACTCGCAGGATGTCTTCGATCTCATCCACGGCTTCTGTTAATTTCCCGTACTCATTGCATACGACGTAATCGAACGAATCCACCGACTTCAACTCATCGCCAATGGTGCCCAGGCGGATGCGCAGGCTTTCCTCGGTCTCGGTGCCGCGGTTCATCAGACGATTGAACCAATCCTCGGAATTCTCAGGAACGAGGAAGATCAACAGCGCCTCGGGGAACAACCGCCGGTAGGTAAGCGCACCCTGGTAATCCACGCGCAGGATGGCATCCCGACCGGAATCAAGGGCATCGGTCACCTGAGAACGCAGGCAGCCCTTGTAATCCTGGTAAACATTGGCGTATTCGATGAACTCCCCGGCGGAGATGCGGCGCTCAAATTCCTCGCGGGTCAGGAAGATGTAATCGACCCCCTCCACCTCGTCCTCGCGTTTGGGTCGACTGGTGGCGGTGACCACAAAATGCAGATCTGTACGCCTTCGCTTCAGCTCGCGCAGAACAGCGTCTTTCCCCACCCCGGAAGGACCGGAAATGACCGCCAGGAGGGGTTCGGGGTTCAGCAATTTGAAATCAACACTGGGTTCAGACATTCACGATCCTTTTGAAGGGTTGCCTGCCTTGATTATAATTGAGTTTGATTTTTAGCCCCTGGAGTTGTACATGCCGGTCTATGATTACCGATGCTTGGATTGCGGGAATAAATTTGCCCTCCGAATATCCTACGAAGACTATGGCCATAAGGTGGTCGCCTGTCCCGATTGCAATAGTCTCGCGGTAACCCGAAAGATAAACCGGGTTCGCATCGGTCATTCAGATGAGGAAAGGTTGAGCAAGATAGCAGATCCAGCCCTTCTGGATGCGGTCGATGACGACCCGGTCGCCCTGGGGGGTATGCTGCGGAAAATGAAAGACGAGATGGGGGAGGAAATCGCGCCGGAATTCGACGATGTGGTGGACCGCCTTGAGAAGGGACAGACACCGGACCAGATCGAGCGTGAGATGCCTGAATTGGAAGATGAAAGTACCAGTGGGGTTGAATCGGATCCATTCACCGAACTTTGATCAATTAACAGCCTGGGTAAGCTCCTCGAAGCTGGTCATTCCTGAAATCTGCCTGAGAAAATCCGCCAATCCATGGCTGCGTTCGCGCAAGGCACGCACGGCCGGACCAACCGGGTCCTCTCCCGCAGCTCCGCCGGGTTGATCCGCATACGCGCCGTAGAAGGCAAAGTAAGCCTGGTTCAACTTGCGCACCTGGTAGCCTTTCTCCCAGAAATATTCCCTCTGATATTCCATAAATTGTTCGGCTCGTTCGATCAATCCGCGGGCAAGCAGCCCATCCACTGTCACGCGGGTGGTATGCATCTCCCGGTTGAAGTCGAAACGGGGTTTAAAATCCTCCGCGGTCTTTGCACCTGGATTCTCAGTGCTTTCAAACGCAGGCGGCGGTACCAGCTCAGGGTAATACCTGGCGATGACCAGATCCGCGATCTCCTTTCCAGCGATGGAGGCTGTGGTTTCATTCATCGTACGGAGTTCGGGTGTGGTTTCATAATTCATGCCCAGCGGGCGCAGGGTCAGGTAATTATGAATCCATTCATGGGCGACCGTCTCAATCAGCCAGGGAAGGTCGGAGGAACTCATCACCATCGTGGGGTACATCCCGATCCCCCCCACCGGCACCACCAGGGCGGAGACATCCAGCGCTTGGGCGACCTCCTTTTCCAGCCCATCGATCTGATCCAGGGGTAGATCGGGAAGCAGTGAAATGTTAGCCTCCTGCCGGATGTTATCCCGCGGAGAAACGATCAACGCCATTGGCAAAGGGGTGACGTTGAAAAGCACTGCAGGCACCGGTTGACCCAGGAACGACAGGTTCTGCCCCTTCACCACTTCACTGATCTGTTGCTGCAGAATCCCCTCCGCTAGCGGAGCCAACCGGTCGCGCTGTTGTTTTAAGTCAGCCTGTTTCACCAGGAGCTGCGAGGCTTCCAGTTCCGCCTCTCGCACCGCCGGATCCGCAAAGATCCTGCGGATCTCCGCACTGGTATCATCCAGTTCGCGGATGGTTTGCGCATACTCCCGAACCAGGACATGCTGCCTTGCAGACTCCAGATAGCGGGTAGTACCGGAAGCGAATTGCCTCAGCTTACCCCCCAGCGAATCGAGCGTCCAGGTGACATAATCAAATTCCCGTCCGCGGGTATGATTGCGTACCCGGTCATAAGTATCGCGCGCTTCCACCTGGCTGTTCCTCAGCAGAAGAAGCGAGATTAAACCGATCACAAGGATGGCGGAATACTTTCTCATTTTCAATACCGGCATTGGATTATATCTTTTGCCGCCAAATTCAAATTAAGGAAAAAGAAAGAAATGCTTCGCCACCACTTGAACCTATCCACGGGTTATCCTGTGGGATGGAATGAGAAAATCATTAAGATTTATTAAAACTCTTTACAGAAATGTAATTAACCCTTGACTTTGATAGTTCGAGGTGGTAAAGTTCTGCCTCGTACTATTCGATATGGAACTATTATGAAAACAAATCAAATTCCTAATATTGGGAAGTTTCCAACAGATTTGATGGCTCCCATTTTTGAGGACCATCTCCGGTTTATGGCTAACGGGAAAGAAACCGATGGCATCGAGATCATGGCGATGACAAAAATGGTCTCCCATTTTATGAGTAGTTGTTTCTTACAAGCCGACCCTGAATCTGATATCACTCCCGCGCGTTGGGGTTTAATGATGAGGCTGCTGGAGGAAGAGGAAAATGGAAATTGTGAAGGGATCACACCCACCTCTATGAGCCACACCAGTAGTGTCAAGAAAAATACAATCAGCTCCATTCTGCGCGGGATGGAAAGTCAGGGTCTTATCGAACGGAATATTGACCAGGCTGACAGGCGGCTGTTCAGGATCCGATTGACTGAGAAGGGTCGGCAACTTGTCAAAGAAACAAATCCGCAAAAGGTGGATCTATTAAATGATCTCGTCAGCAGGCTAGAACCTGAAGAGCGGAAACAACTTATTCAACTATTAAAAAAATTGATCGATTCGGTAATTTCGAAAGGCGATTTTTCGACTTTTTCACCGCCGATAGATTGATCGCACGCAAACATTTTTCAAGGAGATTCACATGGCAAACAAAATTAAAGCAGTGTTTTATGACGAAAATGGAAAATGGAAAATGAAGAAAAGCACGACCATCATCCTCGCAGGGGTGATCGTTGTGATCGCCCTATTCATCATTGTTCCATTAGTACTTGAACAACACGGGCGGCACCAGCGAGTTCCAAACGGAAACCCTGGGCAAGGGTCAGCTCACCGCACAGGTGGGTGCAACCGGAACGATCCACTCCGACCAGACAGCCAACCTATCCTGGAAAACCACAGGGACGATCGAGAAGATCAACACTGCCATCGGGGATAAGGTGAAGAAGGGCGAGATCCTGGCGGAGCTTTCCACGACCTCCCTGCCCCAAAATGTCATTCAAGCAAAAGCCCAGCTGATCACTGCCCAACGCAACCTTGAAGACGTCAAATCATCCAATACCGCTGCCTCCCAGGCACAGCTTGCTTTGGTGAATGCCCAGGATGCCGTAAACAAAGCTAAAAACCGGGTACTTACCTATGCAACCCGACGAGGCTCGGATGATATGGTGGATAATGCTGATTCCCAGCTTGCCATCGCGGATGGGAATTTGGTAAACGCGGAAAAATTCTTTGATTTGTTCAAGGGCTTGAAAAAGGACGACCCCAACTATATTGCCGCTCTCAGCCGGCTGACCGCTGCCCGAACCGCGTACGACCAGGCTCAGACCAATTTCAATTATCTTACCGATAAACCATCTCCACTCGAGGTGCAGAAGAACGATGCCAACCTGGCAATTGCCCAGGCCCAATTAGCCGACGCACAACGAGCCTATGACCGCCTGAAGGATGGTCCCAATGCAGATGACATAGCAGCCGCCCAAGCCCAGGTGGACGCTCTGCAGGCGACCATCGATACGACCTACCTGATATCACCCATCTCCGGCGAAGTGACCGACATGGATATCAAAGTCGGAGACCAGGCCAGCCCTGGTGCCACTGCCATACGCATCGATGATATGGGGCGGATGCTCGTGGATGTCAATCTTTCGGAAGTGGATATCAGTAGGATCGAGCCAGGTCAGGAGGCCACCATCACACTGGATGCAGTGACAGGCAAGGATTACGCAGGCCAGGTAACCCAGGTGGCAAAAGTAGCGGATGTCATTCAGGGTGTTGCCAACTTCAAAGTAACCATCCAACTCACCGAACCGGATGCCAACGTGCTTCCAGGCATGACTGCAGCGGTCAATATCATCGTTGATCAACTTGATAACGTCCTGCTCATTCCCAACCGGGCAGTCCGAATGGTGGATGGCAAGCGGGTGATCTACGTCCTACGCAACGGGAAATCGGAGATGGTGAATGTCACCCTGGGCTTGTCCTCGGATACATACAGCGAGCTGGTCTCCAACAGCCTGGAAGAAGGCGATCAGATCATCCTGAATCCACCCTCCACATTCAACTTCGCCGGAGGTCCTCCCCGAGGGGGAATGTCTGGCGGCAATTAATCAGGGTCTAAAAATATGAAACAAAAAGTGATCGTAACCAAAGATCTGAAAAAGATCTACAAAATGGGTGAGAACGAAGTCCATGCCCTCGACGGAGTTTCATTTGAAATACTTAAAGGTGAGGTCGTTGGGATCATGGGCCCCTCTGGCTCCGGCAAATCAACCTTGATGAATATCCTGGGCTGCCTGGACCTGCCTACCTGCGGCGAATACATTCTGGATGGTGAGTCGGTGAGTTCCCTCACCGACGACCAGCTTGCCAGCATCCGTAACCGGAAGGTGGGCTTTGTATTCCAGAGCTTCAACCTTCTCTCAAGAGCTACAGCCCTTTCGAATGTGGAACTACCGTTACGCTATGCCGGGGTAAAGGAAGGTAGGTTGAAACGCGCCAGGGAGGCGCTTACTGAAGTCGGGCTGGGTGACCGGGTTGATCACCGCCCCATGGAACTTTCTGGCGGTCAGCAGCAGCGCGTTGCTATCGCCCGCGCCTTGATCAACAATCCGGCCATGCTCATGGCCGATGAACCCACGGGGAACCTCGATTCCAGA
Organism: uncultured Chloroflexia bacterium; assembly: GCA_963747315.1. GTDB lineage: Bacteria > Chloroflexota > Anaerolineae > Anaerolineales > Anaerolineaceae > CAVVEQ01. The sequence continues at coordinate 62,181 of CAVVEQ010000004.1, forward strand.
TCCGGAAAAGAGATCATGGATCTGATCCTAAGGTTGAACAAGGAAAAAGGGACCACGATCCTGATCGTCACTCACGATCCCGGTGTCGCGGAGCGAACCCAGCGGATAATCCGGTTGAAAGACGGTTTAGTGGAGAAGTCCAAATGAACATTCAGGCAGCCATATTTGAGGCTTTGGAAAGTCTTAATGCCAACAAGGTCCGCTCCGGTTTAACCATTCTTGGAATCGTGATCGGTGTTGCCGCTGTTATCGCCATGCTGGCGGTTGGAACTGGAGCTCAGAACACAATTACCGGCTCCATCAACGGGATCGGCACAAACCTCCTGTTCGTATTTCCCGGGAACCTGCAGGAAGAGGTTAGAAATATCAAACCTTTATCCCAGGCGGATGTGAACGCCATTGCAGACCCCTTCCAGGCACCGTCAATTGCCCTAGTCGCGCCTGTGATCATGTCGAACCTGAACATAACCTACGGTGGTGAACAGACCAACTCGCAGGTCAGCGGGGTAACGACGACTTATGAGAGCGTGCGTAATGAGAAATTAACTGAAGGCGCGTTTTTCACCGAGGAGGATTTCCTGGGCCGCGCCTCCGTTGCCTTGATCGGACCTGAGGTGGCAGATAAACTCTTTGGCAGGCGCGATGGACTGGTTGGAGAATCCATCCGCATCGAAGGGCAGCCATTCCGAATCGGCGGGGTGTTGACTTCCAAAGGAGGCGGCTCGTTCGGCAGCCAGGATAATGTGGTTTTGGTTCCGCTTTCGACGGCTCAGGCGCGATTGATCAACAGAAGTAATAATAAATATGATATTGTCTATATCCAAGCAACCGGCCCAGAGCAATATCAACTCTGCCACCGAGGAGATTTCGCAGATCCTCAGGACCCGGCACCGTACCGAAATCGGGGTGGATGACTTCACGGTCATGTCGCAGCAGGATATCGTCAGCACTGCACAGACAATCACCGGTGTGCTAACCATCTTCCTGGGAGGTATCGCGGCCATTTCCCTCCTCGTGGGCGGCATCGGTATCATGAATATCATGCTGGTCTCGGTCACTGAGCGTACCCGTGAGATCGGGTTGCGAAAAGCCATCGGCGCGCGCAAGCGTGATATCCTGATCCAGTTTCTCACTGAATCCTCCCTGCTCAGCCTCATCGGCGGCGTGGTTGGGATCGCGCTTGGGTGGCTTATCGGCTTCATCGTGGGCAAGGTTGCCGAAGCCAGCGGGTCGCCCTTTTACCCTTCAATCACCCTTCAATCCGTGCTGCTGGCGACCATTTTTTCCACCGCAGTCGGCTTGTTCTTCGGGATCTATCCGGCAAACCGGGCGGCCAATTTAGAACCGGTGGAAGCCCTTCGGTACGAATAATCTTCAACGATTTCATACAAGGCCGGAGAATAACTCCGGCCTTTTTTATATCCCCCGAATCATCAATTAATTGAAGGTATGCTTCGTCACCCAGAAAGTACCTGAGTTCCGGCTCGAAGGTTTTCACCAGCGGAATCAGTTCATCGGATGACACCAGGCATGATGCCGCTTCTTCGGCTAGAAGTCGTGTTTCATCCAGGGTGATACGGCCAGTGTCATCCAGGTCGAGGGGGTGGAGAATGCAATAAAAAGGCTTAATTGACCAGGGATCCCCGTGGATCTGTTCGCCAGCCACCTGGAGCGCGCATTTATGTTCCGGGAGCAGGAAAACACACCTGCTGCCGCCGTAATGGGAATCATCCGGAACAACACGAGTGTGCACCACCCTTCCGGTGCGAGCGTGGGAATCCGTCTCGACTGTGGTTTCAAACCAGGTGTCCGGTTGATGATGGGAGGCAGGAAGAAGACTGCTGATCTCTGCTTTTTGCGCGATTATGCGCTTTTTTTCTGCCAGGTCCACCCAGACCCCATAGAGGCAGCAGGCTGCGCGGCAGGATGGAAAATCGCAGCGGCGAAGCGGCTCGGAGCGCAGCAAACGCGGGTTGACCTTCCAGGAGGACATGCACCAATTCTATCATCGCGACATATACCTTCCCATCAACCGTACCTATACTCCGGGCGAAGATGAAATCAAGGTAAAATTCAAGTTTGGGATTACTTTCAATCAATCTAAATCGAAAGGAGCAAAGTATGTCCGGATACAAAATTCTGCTCACCGATGGTCTTGAAAAAGAAGGGCGCGAGATCCTGGAACAATCTGCTCAGGTGGATAACCTCAAGGATATCACCGCTGAAGAACTGCTCCAAAAGATAGGCGATTACGATGCCGTTATTGTACGCGGCAGAACCAAGCTAACCCAGGAAGTGCTCGCGGCTGCATCCAAACTTAAGGTTGCAGGCCGGGCTGGCGTGGGTGTGGATAACATCAACCTGGATGCCGCCAAAGCGAAGGGTGTCGTCGTGGTGAATTCACCTCTAGCAACGACGATCGCCGTGGCGGAATTGACCCTGGGGTTGATGCTCTCGCTCATCCGCGATATCCCCCGTGCAGATGGTGGCATGAAGGAAGGCAACTGGCTCAAAAAAGAACTTCGCGGAACGGAGATTTACGGAAAAACCCTGGGGGTGATCGGTTTCGGACGGATCGGCGCGGCTGTGGCGGAACGGGCGAAAGCATTTGGCATGCAGATCATCGCATACGACCCTGTTCTCACCTCTGATGAGATCGGGAAACGCGGCGGGAAACCGGTTTCGCTGGATGATCTCCTGACTATGTCGGATTTCATCACCCTGCACATCCCGCTTACCCCCGAAACGAAGAGTATCCTCAGCACCGCTGAATTCGAGAAAATGAAATCCAGGTGTGCGCATCATCTGTGCTGCCCGCGGCGGGGTGATCAATGAAGCCGCGCTGCTTTCCGCACTTGCAATCCGGGAAGGTCGCTGGCGCGGCGTTGGATGTCTTCACCACTGAGCCGCCTGGTAAGACCGAGCTTGCCAGCCACCCCAAAGTGGTCTGCACCCCGCACATCGGCGCGGAAACCTCCGAAGCCCAGGTTCGGGCAGCCATCGATATTTCAACTGAAGTGATCGCGGCGCTGGAAGGGAAACCCCTTCGCTGGCGGATCGTTTAAATTCAAAGAAGGAACAAGTTATGACTGACGCATTGATAGTTTTTAAAGAAAGACTCGCCGAGATCGAGGATTACCAGGCAATTTTTGCCCTCCTGGAATGGGACCAGCAGGTGAATATGCCATCTGGCGGCGCAGATGGTCGCGGGTATGCAATAAGCAGAGTCGCAGAACGCGCACACAATCTTTCAGTTTCCGATGAAATGATCCGCAGCCTGGAAGACGCAGAAAAAGCCGTGGCTGGGATGGATGCCGATTCGGATGACGCCCGCCTGGTAAAACTATGCCGGGAACTGTTGGACAAGGAAATCAAGGTTCCCTCAGGGTGGGTGAGCGAATTTGCCCAAACCACCGCGAACGCGAACAATGTTTGGGAGGAAGCCAAGGCAAAAAACGACTTTGCGCTGTTTCAACCCTATCTGGAAAAAATCGTTGAGATGCGGCGGCAGTACGCGGATTTCTTTAAACCTTACGATCACGTTTATGATCCATTACTGCACCATTTTGACCGGGGATTGAACACGACGGACTTGGTGGAGATTTTTTCAACCCTGCGCCCTCGGCAGGTGGAATTGATCCGCCATATTTCCAGCCGTCCCCAGGTGGATGACCGGTTCCTTCATGGGAATTTCCCCGAAAAGGAGCAGTGGGATTTTGGTGTGGAGGTCATCTCCGCATTCGGATATGATTGGAACCGCGGCAGATTGGATAAAGCCGTGCATCCCTTCACAACCGGGTTCAACCTGGGCGATGTTCGCATCACCACCCGGGTTTATGAAAACCTGGCTGGTTCATCTCTCTTTTCCTGCATGCACGAGGCTGGTCACGCACTTTATGCCATGGGCGCATCCCCTTCCCTGGCGCGAACACCCCTTTCCAGTAATCAATCCATGGCTCTCCACGAATCGCAATCCCGGTTGTGGGAAAACCTGGTCGGACGCTCCAAACCATTCTGGAAGCATTACTTCCCGAAATTCCAATCCCGCTTCCAATCACAATTGGCGAATGTAAGCCTGGCCGATTTTTACCGTGCGATCAATAAAGTGGAGCCCAGTTACATCCGCGTGGAAGCCGATGAGGCCACTTATAACCTCCATGTCATGCTCCGCTTTGAGGTCGAGTTGGCGCTGGTGGAGAACCGCCTCCAGGTGAAAGATCTGCCGGACTATTGGAATACAAAATTCAATGAATATTTCGGCATTACACCACCTGATAACAGCCGCGGCGTCCTACAGGATGTCCACTGGTCTGCCGGTTATATTGGCTATTTCCCCACCTATTCGATCGGCAATGTCATCTCCGTGCAATTGTGGGAGACTGTCCGGAAGGATATTCCCAACCTTGATGAACTGATCGAAAAAGCGGAATTCCAACCCCTGCTCGGCTGGTTGGTGGAAAACGTTCACCGCCACGGCGCCAAGTATGAATGCCAGGAACTGGTGCAGCGGGTGACAGGCTCAAAGATCGATCCTAAACCCTACCTGGGTTACCTTGAAACGAAGTACAAGGATATCTACGGAATATAGAATCGGATCCTCCCCGGCAGCCGGGGAGGATTTATTAATTTGCCAAACTCATGCGCCCATGAAACACCTTGATCCCCGCCTTGGATTTACCCGCCTTCAAATGGTCTTGATCCTCTCGTTTTGCCTGGGCGGACTGCTATGGATCACAGGGTGCAATCCTCGCGGCATACCCGCTTCCTACCTGCTCACCCCCGCGGGTTTGCAGCCAGGTTCAACCGAACAGGTTCCTTTCACAACGCAAACCTCACTGCCTCCCGAGCCCTCATCCGATTCCACGGAGCGCCTTGCTGAAAAATCGCCAACGGCTTCACGGACTGCACCGCCCAGGTTCACAGGGACAGCATCGCTAACCCCCACCCCCGCAAAGACATCCACAAAAACCCGTTACCCCACCAAGACTTACCCGCCCACGCGAACCCGCCGCCCAAGCAAGACGCCCACGATCACCCTAACCCCCACCCCACCCTGGGCTTTTATCCGCATCGCCCGCCCGGGGCCGCTTTCCAAGATTGGATCGCCGATCAATGTGGAGATGGGTATGACCCCTGGTGAGGATGGCATGCTTTATGTCGACCTGGTCGGAGAAGACGGGCGTTTCATCACCAGGTTCACCAAGAATTTCCGTCAGTACGTTAACAAGCAGATCTATACAGCCGTGGAAGTTCCATTTGATATACCCGGGGTTGCAGAAACTGCCCGGCTGGTCATGAGCGCGCGCGATCGATTGGGTCGCACTATTGCGCTTTCCTCGTTGGATCTCGTCCTGATCAAACTGGGGGATAACATCACCACCAATCCCGGTTTCCAGCAGGAACCCTTTATTATCCGCAACCACAAACCGGATGCCACCGTGCAGGGAGGGATCCTGCACCTGGAAGGTGTGGCAAAGCCGCTGAACAGCCAGCCTGTGATCTTTGAACTGCTCAATGAAAGCGGGGCTGTACTCGAAACTAAGATCCTGCAGATCGATCCTCCCAGCGGTCCGCTCAGCCACACCCCCTTCACTTTGGATATCCCCTACTCCGTAAACAATCCTACCCGTGCCCTGCTGACCATGCGGCAGGTGAGCGAAGGGCGTATTCCTGGTACAATCGCACTTTCCAGCCTGCCGCTTCGGCTGGAACCCTGAAAAGCGTTACGCACGGATAAAACAAAAAGAGCCTGGATACCCAGGCTCTTTTTGTTTTATTTATTATATTAGGCTGCAGGTGTTGAAGGGGGTTCGGGGGGAAGCGCACCCGGGTACCCCTGGGGTACGCGGTTACGGTTCTGGGCTGCTGCTGCTGCGGAGCCGGCAAGATCGACTACGACCGCTAACGCGATCCAGATCCAGTCGGTACCAGATAACATATTTCCAACCTGGTTCGTTATCAAGATCAGGTACATCAAGGTGGTGAAGGGCAGGATCATAACACCCAGGCAGGGAATGATCCACGAGCTGAATGCTGCATCAAAGGCGATCGGGCGGGCGATCCACGCGAAAAGCACGATGAAGCGCGACATCCCGACCACTGCAGCGGTAAAACAACCTGCATTATTCTGTTTCATATTCTTCTCCTTTTTTCATTTAATTTTAATCTTATGTATTATATATTATTTTTTCGATTTACGTATTAGTAATAAGCAGTAATTCCATTTTTGAGAGGATTTCAAATCTCATGGGGTTAATGGAATTGATTCCTCCCATCATAAAGTTCCGGGGGTTTATGAGTTATTTTGGTTTAAATCGAACAGAATTTAATTTCCGGAGTATAAAAATATGAGGGAATGGAAATAGTCATAGACCGAAGAAGAAAATCAAAGATCGCTTGATTTGATTTTTTTAGGGTTTACCCTTTCGGTTGGGCTTCAATTGTTGTACCGCACCGCGAAAGGAAATTCCTTTTGGTTTCAAGCCAAACCAAACGATGACTGCTGTGATCAATAGTGAAATACCAATGATCAAGAAAGTCTGCCCCATTGAATGCGAAAGAATTTCCTTCATGGTATCGGGGATTGTAATCGCAACCTCATTGGTCGTATTGAAATTCTCCATTAGATAGCTATATTTAATGGTATCTGCAATGGAGTTGATCGTTTCCTGAGATACTCCAGCACTTAGGAGCTGGTTCTCAATACTGGTGAATGAAAAAGTCAACAACATGATCGTGGAAGCGATCATCCCGAAGGTATATCCCAGCCTCCCGGTCACGTTGTTGATCGCGGACATGGAGCCGTAATAGTTTTCTGATACGGAAATCAATACAATCAGAGATCGGAACAGGTTCACCAGGATCAGCACAGCCCCAAAAATAAACGTCATCAACGCAAGCCACCAGGATGCAATATCGGGAGCGAGGATCGATAGACCGATCAACGACAGCCCACCCAGTGCAATGGCTATCGTAAGCATTAAATACCCGGGACTATCTTTCAGCCACCTGGCAGTAATAACACCCATGACCAGGGCTCCCAAAGCCAGCGGTAGGTAAGCCAGGACTATCTGCAGCGAGGTATTTTCACGGATTAGGTAAATATAATTGAAGAGCAGATACATAATCGCGCCCTGGGCGAAGTAGAAAACCACACCTGCGATAAGCGCAAAAGCAAGCTGCTTCATTCTGGTGTCATGCATAACCGTCTGATCTTCCAGAACCTCCATTTTTTGCCGCCAGGACTTCACATCCTTGGCGCTCCACCACCAGGCTCCACCGAATGCTACCAGGCCAATCAGCAGAGCCCGCAGGGAGGATTCTTTACTTTCCCCTCCCAGGAAAGTGATAAAGGCATAAATGAGGGATAGGATCGCCAAAGACCATAGCACGATCCCCAGCATCCCAAAGCGGTGGGAACCGGTTTGGGCTTTGCTTTCCGCCATAAACCGCCAGATAAGAATTAATCCCCACACGCTAAAGATTATCGTGGAGAGATTCGCCGCACCCGCTGAACCGAGCAAAGTCACCCAAAATTCTTCCAAGATTGGTCGGAGCAAAATCCCCAAACCACTGGCGGTAAAAACAAGGAAAAACGCTTGCGGGCGTAATTTGATATCGAAAGCCAGGGCAACCGCAGTGATCCCGAGCGGGATCATCAACATTGAAAAAAGACCGCCCAATGCGCGCAGGATCAATTGAGAGGGTTGCGTCGGGAAAAAGAAAGCGATCACAGAGAAAATCACCAACCCGGATGCCCCAATGATGAAGACCTTTTTTCTACCGTAAGCATCTGAGAGCGTGCCTGCCACCAGTATCCCAACCAATGTGGCCATAATTAGGGCGGTGTTGATCCAATGCAGAGGACTCCCGCTAATTACCAGGACTGCCTGAAAAAAAGGATCTGATAAATTCGCCAGAACAGGGTGCAGACTGCCAGCCAGGGCCAACAAGGTACAGCCAAACAGAACCGCTTTGGATTGATGGGAAACACTTTTACTGAGGATGAACTCAAATTGATTTTTGTTCATTCTTCAACTAAACTCACAAACAGTGTTATGACCGGTAGATACCGGTTTTTTTCTCGCGAACCATCACCCCGTATAAAAAAGCGCGTCAATCAAGCGGGAGGCGCTCCGCCGCCCACCAATCGGGAGGAGGAACCGGGGTTGGCGAAAAGGCAGCCCGCTGCTTGCCCGGGGTGGGTGGGAGCTGGTCTATCACCTTCGCCTGCCGGGCTACAATAGCCTCTTTTGTTACATTGAAAACCGTCAGATCCTGGGTTTGGACAACGGGACCTTTATACACCTCACTGAGCTCATTAAAGATCATGGGGATGACCTGAGGCGAAAGGAGGGTATGCCATAGACCAGCCACGCGCGGCTTCGCAAGACTGAATACTTTTCCGGCAGCTTTGGGGGATGTGTGGGCGGAATTTAGCGCGATCGTTGCCCGCTCTATGGAGAGGCCGGATGCGGCAGCCAGCACCGCGGCAGGCGGGAAGCACTCGTGGATGAGCAGATCCACGCCTCCCTCGCAGGCACGAACGAGCGGCCAGCACGCGCAGGTATCTCCCGAATAAACAAAAGATAGCCCGGCAAAATCGACTCGGTAGCCGACCGCGCCGCTCGCCGCGTGAACAACGGGAAACGAAGATACCTTAACGTCATTCTCGTTGTAGATCGTTTGGGTTTTGCTGTAATCGAATTCGTGCGCAATAATCTTCATGCTATCGGGGTTTATGGCGCCAGCCCCCGCAGCGGTATCCCATGCCAGTGCTTCTTCAATGGATTCAACGAAATGCTTCGTGCCCAGACGGGGTTCCGTTCCACTGGGGCCCCAAACCATGACCGGTCCATCTGCCCGCCCCACTTTTGAGTAGCTTCCGGAAAGGGTGATGAGGTCCCCGGTGTGATCCGCATGCAGGTGAGAGAAAAACACTTTATAGAGCTTGTTGATCGGGAGCTTCAGGCTCGCGTAATTCGCAAGGGAGCCAGACCCAAGATCGAAGGCGAAAATATCGCGTTCCTGGTTGCCAACTTCCACCAGGATGCTGGCAGAAGCCTGGGCGCGGGTTGTCCAGGGATTTCCGCTCCCCAGCACCGTTACGCGCATTTCACCAACTTCAAGGTCCTCATTACCCGGGATGTACATCTCCGGATAATTCAGACGAGGTTTTCCAACCACCGGGGTGAAGGTTATCGCTTTTGTTCCACCGGCATAAACAGGCAATGGCAGGTTTTTGGGATCAAGGTTCGTCATGTTTCATTTCTCCTTTAGAAATCTCTTTGAAATTATTATTATGTTGTTTTCAAATATTCATTCTCGCAGGAATATCCTGGAAGGGCAGGTTCATTTCTTCCCGAAAGTCTCCTGGTAGGCGGTAACCGCTGCCCGCACCGATGGGTAAATATTCTCCTTGCCAATCCGGGTTGTTAATCCCGTCCTTTCAAGGAGATCTCGCAGGGGTTTATTCGCCCGCGCGATCCAGAGTTCTACGCCAATTCGCTCTAGATTCGCATCGATATTCTCCAGTGCCTCAGCAGATGTGGTATCAAAATCACTGATCGCCTCCGCGTCCAGGATAACGCATTTCAACTCTTTCCCCGCTTTCGTCACCAGCTCATCCAACCGGTCCGTAAAATAACCCGCGTTGGCAAAAACAAGCGGAGCATCAAAACGGTAAACGATCAGCCCCGGCTCGGTCATCGCGGTTGCTTTATCTGACACACTGCGATAAACCGTACCGCCTTTTGCATCGATATCATCCAGCAGAGCGTCGTGCGGGCGGGAAATATGGTAAATGACATTGATCAGCGAAAGGATCACGGCGACGAGAATACCATAAATGATCCCCACGATCAGAACTTCAAGGGTTGTTATCACTGCCAGCCAGAACTCGAAAGCCCGGACTTGCCTTAAGAACCGAAACGCCGGGATATCGATCAGCCCGATCGACGCGACGATGATGATCGCCCCCAGGGCAACGGTGGGCAGCGGCGCGAGGATGGGGGTTAGGAATAACAGGAAAATGATCGTGAGACCTGCGGCGATCAACCCCACCCACTGCGATTTTCCCCCCATTTGATCCGAGACGGCGGTGCGCGAGGCGCTGAGGGCAGCCGGGAACCCGGAAAGGATACCGGCGCTGATATTTGCCACCCCAATGGCCGTGAATTCCTGGTTTGAATTGATCTTCTGGCCGTGCTTGTTCGCAAAAACGCGCGCGGTGAGGATCTCGTCTGCATAGATCAAAACCGTGAGCGCCAGGGCAGCTGGTAGAAGCGTAATGATATCCTGGAGGCTAACAATCGGGATCGAGATACTTGGTAAACCGGGGGTGACCGGACCTACCACCTTTACACCCAGGGCTTCCAGATCAAAAAACACCGAAGCCAGGATGGCGCCGACGACGACGATGAGCGGGCCGGGGATGGCGCGGTTAATTTTACGGATCAGTAATAGCGCCGTGATGCATACGACGCCGATAACGAAGGTGAGTATGTGGGTCTCGCCCAGGCGTCTGATCAGCTCCGCCACCTGCTTGAAAAACTCATCGCTCTCAATGGATATTCCAAACATCTTGCCCAGCTGGCTGCCGATCACGATGAGCGTCGCACCCAGGATATAGCCTACCAGGATCGGTTTGGAAAGGAAGTCGGTGATAAAACCCAGCTTCGCGATGCTGGCTAGTATCGATATGACACCGACGAGGATCGCTGTCATCGCAGCCAGAGCGGCGTAACGCGCCGGGTCGCCGCCAGCCAGTGGCGCGACCGCGGCAGCGGTGATGATGGCGCTGGTTGCTTCCGGGCCCATCACAACCTGCAGCGAGGACCCAAAAAGCGCGTACATGACCATCGCCCCGAGAGCCACGTATAACCCCGCGACCGGGTCGACCCCCGCGAGCTCCCCGTAGGCCATCGCTGAAGGCACAAGCACCGCAAAAACCGTGACCGCCACCATGAAATCCGTGCGAATCAGCGGAGTATACCTGGCTGTGAACAGAGCAAGGCCGGGTATGAATTTTCTGATTCCTTTGGGTGGTGAGGTTGGATTATCCATCATTCAACTCCTTGGGAAATTTGACCTACGCTTCATCCGGAAGTACTTCTGCCTGACCTGCTGACCTGCGGGCAGTGCGCAGAGCCACCAACGCGGCCATCAACGCGCTGACCACTACTGCGACGGCGATCGCGGGGGCAGTCTCCCGCTGGACCAGCGTGATCGTCAGCAGCGCGGCAAACAGGGGAGCGCGCAGGGCGGCAACCAGCGCGCCTGCCATTGTAGCTGCGACGGCAACTGCCACTGGAATACCGGGAAATATGAGGTTGGCCGCAAGTCCCAGGGAAACGCCAGCGAACATGATGGGGAAAATATATCCGCCCTTCCAGCCGGTGGCAAGCACCAGGGATGTGGCGAGCAGCTTCGCCAGACATAACACAACCAGCATCAGGACGCCGATCTCAGCTGCATGATGTGATCAGGTCATGCGTCTCAGCCTCCCCCGAAAATAAGGTCAGCGGGAGGAGCGCGCCGATGATCCCCATGCCCAACCCCCCCAGCAGACCTCGCAGCACCAGATGCGACTTCAACGGTTGGAAAAGGATCTGCAGTCGCTTGAGCAGCATCATGAATAACAAACCAACGATCCCGCCGATCAATCCCAGTGGAGCGGCGTACAAAAGGTCCTTATGCGAACCGAATAATCCGGGAATGTGTATAACGACGCAAAGAAAGTCCCGCTAAGCAGGACAAAGACCGTGGTTGCCACCGCAGATGAAAGCAGGCTCGGGAACAACACCCAGAAATATGTCTTCCTGCCCCCGGGTCCGCCCTGCGAGGATTCCAGCCCAAGGAGAGCACCGCTGAACGGGGAGGTGATGAAGGAAGCCAGCATCCCGCTGACGCCAGAATATCCCATCGTACGTGTCTCTTCTTCATCGAGTTTAAGTTTGTCGGAGATCAGTGTACCAATCCCGCCGCAGGCATCCGCCAGGGGTGCTTCCGGACCCAGGCTTGCCCCGGAGATGAGCGATACAAAGGCGGTGACTACGATCCCGGGTGCGTTACGGTAGTCGAAGCGCCCGGTCTTGCCAAATTCAAGCATTAACTCGGCAAAGATTGCATTATGGTCACCGAAAAGCTTGACCAGCAACCCCACCAGCAAACCTCCAAGCGAACAAACCAGGAGGGTGAAAAAACGGGGATCCAAGCCGAGCGCCAGGGCTGCCTCCTCCCAAACAAGGGCAGTTCCCCGGTTTACAAGAAACATGAATGCAAATGTGATCAGGGCACTGATCAAACCCAAAAGAACGACAAGCCCTAAAAGCCGAACGTAAGGTGCAGGTTTTGCCTGGGTATCAATCATTTGTTGATCTCCTGCAAATAAGGTCTTATACCGGGTTCATTCCGGTTGAACATAAATCTAAATTCCGACAACGTAGTCGCGCACATTTCACACACTCAAGTCAAAACTTTCGTGTGGAAATGAATTTCGAACAATCATCATTTATCTTTATTCATGCCTTCAATACTTTTAACGGCAGCATCGACGGTGGGGAAAATGTGGTCCTCGCCGATCACTTCGAGCAAGCCCGTCTGGCTGGCGTACTCACGCACTGGAGCATGCACATCCGCAATGTAAACATCGATCCCTTTCCCGCGGAGCTCTTTCACCAATTTCTCGATGATGTCGGCGCTGGTCACGTCGATCTCAAACCAGGAACTGGAGTCAAAGATCACCGCGCGGGGCGGCGTATCTCTCTCCGCGATCAAGGCCTTCACCTGATCCCTGTACGTGGGAGCGTTTGCATAATACAGCTGACCATCCAGGCGGGTGATGAGTACGCCCGGCACAGGAGTATTTTCCGGGTGGCGGCTGAGGTCCGAGTAGGAACCGGGAAGGCCGGGGACCCGCGCCAGCGAAGAGACGTGCGGCCGGCTGGAGCGGTAGATCACGAACAGCATGGAAGCCACCAGGCCAATGATCATTCCCTCCAGAACATCGATGAAGATCACGCCCGCAAATGCCAGCATGGCAAACCAGAACTCCACCCGCGATGCCAGGCGGATCTTTTGCAGCTTCCGGGAAGCGAGGATATGCCAGAGCGCGTGGATGATCAATGCCCCCAGCACAGCCTCGGGCAGGGTTTTGAACAAGGGGGTCAGGAAGAGCACGGTGATGATCGTCACAACCCAACTGACCAGGTTGGTCACCTGGCTGCGGGCTCCCGCTTCTTCTTTCACCGCGGAGGCGGACATGCTTCCGGCGGCCAGCATCCCGCCAAAGAGCGAGCTGACAATATTTGCGATCGCGTGGGCATTCAGCTCCTGGTTGGCGTCCACTTCGTAGCCATGTTTTTCAGCAAACTCGTGCGCCACCCCCAGTGCTTCGCTGTAGGCAACCAGAAGAACACCCATCGCCGGGACCAGCATCGCGAGGTAAGTGGAGAAGGGAACAACGGGGAAAGCAAATACAGGCAGACCTTGCGGCAGGGTACCGACGATCTCCACACCGTAGTTGCCATTCAGGTCCAAAACAGCACTGAGAGCGATATACCCGAAAAGAACCACCAGCCCGGCGGGGATCTTTTTGGAAAGGCGCGGCAGGATGAACAGCAGCGCCAGGGAGCTGGCACCTATAAGAAAGGTCGCCCAGTTGGCGCTGGGAAGGTCCTTGATGATCCCCAGCAGCTTCTCGACCGTGTTGCCTTCGGGTTTGGGTACCCCGAATAACTTGTTGAGCTGACCCACCGCCACGAAGACCGCGATGCCCATCACGAAGCCATCCATCACCGGTTTTGAAAGGAACTGGGTGATGAAGCCCAGCTTTGCCAGACCCGCTGCCAGGAAGACCAACCCTGTGACAAGTACAAACGCAGAAGCGTATACTTGGTAGGTTTTGGGGTCGGAGATGTTTTCAGGAGCGGTTGCGATCAACGCAGCGGCCACGGAAGAAGCAAGAAGCGCGGCCGTGGCTGAAGTGGCCTGCACCACCAGGTGGCGGGATGTTCCCAGCAGGGCATATATAAGCAGCGCCGCCAGAAGTGTATAGAGACCCGCCTGGGGCGGCAGGCCGGCAATGCCTGCATAGGCCATGGCTTCCGGGACCACCAGCCCCCAGAGGGTCAAGCCGGCGATCACATCGGCGGTGAGCCAGCCGCGGTTATACCCGGGCAGCCAGGAAAGGATGGGAATATTGCGCTTGGTCCAGGTAGTTTTCATATTCTTTGTTGAAAATGTGTCTCCAATAAATTTTTACAAATTCGTAAATTCAACTTGAAGAATAATACTCGAAATTTATTTTCTTGGGGAATTCCATCAAACGCCATCAAAATTCATGAAAAAAAGGTGGAATTATCACTGGTCCTGCGTGTCAAATAATTATTAATTCATATACTACTGTTCTAAAATTATTGACCCCTGTGGCAGGAAAATTCAAACCCTTCCGGAGATCTATAAGAAAATCCGTTATTTGGGTTCTCTCCCGCCACAGGGATTTAATAGTTATACAGAAGGGTTCTTATCCTCTTCCGCTTCGAGCGCGGCAACTTCCGCATCGGTCGGTTCCTGGCCTTCGATGCCAAGTTCACCCATGGTCGCATCCAATTGTTCTTCGGTTAGATTTTCCACCGGCTGCCCGGCTTTCTGCTCCACCTGCTGCACTTCAGCCTGGCTCATCTTGGTCGCGCTGGTGCCAACGGCAACGATCGCCATACCGCCGATGATCATTCTCCGGCGCATGCGCCTGCGCATCCGGCGGTGCCTGCGCACCACAGAAGCTCTACCCACACCCGGTCCTGGTCCGCCTATTCCGCGTCCCGGACCACCCGGGCCTCTACCTGGTCCACCAATTCCACGTCCTGGCATATTATTCTCCTTTTTAGCCTGTTTGCGAGAGCGGAATGAACACAAAAGAATCCCTTCTGCTCTCGTTGTGAAATATTATTTCTACTGGCGCCTCATGGCGACCTTCATATCCATTTCGCTATCCTGGATTAGATCTCCGCTAAGATCCATGGTGACCCGCTTGAGGGTGCCCGTGAAGGCAAAGGTATCGCCATACTCCTCCGCAGCTACCCGATCCCCGCCATCATATCCGCAGGTCAGTCCTTCAGTTCCCCACATGTTCAGGATGGAATATGGCATATCGATACTGGCAACCAGCTTTCGGTTGATGTAAAGTTGCCCGCGTGCCGGAACACCCCTTCCCAGGGCGATATCCGGTTTGCCGGTTGGCTCGAACTCGTAACGCAGCTCAACCTCACCTTCCGGAATAGTTTCGTTGGAATGCAACCAGAATTTATCGTGACCGAGCCAGTTGTACAGGAAATGCAGCTTTCCATCTTTGACATAAAGCGTATACCCGCCGGTATTGCCACCCTGGGCAAGAAGCACACCTTCGGCCCCGCCTTTTGGAACCACAACATCCGCGGTGATGCTCCAGGGCCGGTTGTAGGTTCGGGGCGCGGCGGTAAACGGAACCGGTGATCCGCCGGGGTAGAAGACATATTTATTCCTCGGTTTTGCGATGGTCGGACGTTCAGCATTTATTCGTTCGATGGCGGTGCTGTCGATGGGAAATACCTGGTATTTGCCAGCTTCGGCATACCACCTGCCAACCATCTCGATCAGCTTGTCGCGATTGCCATCTGCAAGGTTTTTTGTTTCTGAATAGTCCTCATCGACCTTATACAGCTCCCAATCGTGGGAGTCGATATCGATAAGCACCTGGTTGTCGATAGGGGAACCAAACCTGCGGTTTTTCTTGGCAGCCTCGGTAAAGCTTGTCCCGGGCCACGGGCAGACTGCCCGCCAGCCATCGTGGTAGATGGAACGGTGCCCGAACATCTCGAAGTACTGGGTGTGGTGGTTACCAGGCTCTGCCGGCTGGTTGAAGGTTTGGGCAAAGCTCACCCCGTCGATTGGCGCCTGGCTCACGCCCCGGATGCTCTCCGGGGCTTCCATGCCCAGGGCTTCCAGGACCGTCGGCAAGAAATCGATGCAGTGGGCATATTGCTTCCTGATCTCACCACGCGCCTGGATGCCTTTTGGCCAGGATACGATGCACGGATCGGTGGTGCCGCCTCGATAGGTTTCGCGCTTCCAGCGCTTGAAGGGGGTGTTGCCGGCATTGGTCCAGCCCCACGGGTAATGGTTGCAGGTTTCTACGCCGCCAAGTTTATCCAGCATTTTGAGATTATCCTCGAGTTCCTCCTTCACATTGTTGAAGAAGAACATTTCGTTCAGCGAACCAACCGGCCCGCCTTCAGAGCTGGCGCCATTATCGGAGACCATGATGATGAGGGTATTATCCAGCTCGCCTATCTCTTTCAGGAAGTCAAGGATCCGCCCAAAATGATAATCGGTGAAGCTGATGAAGCCGGCATAAACCTCCATGAAGCGGGCAAAAAGTTTCCTGGTTCCTTCCGGAAGGGTATCCCAAACCGGGACATCCGGGTCATGCGCTGAAAGCTCCGTGCCCGGTGGGATGATGCCCATTTCAAGCTGCCGCTTATGGACGACCTCGCGGTACTTATCCCAACCCATGTCGAATTTGCCCTTGTATTTATCCGCCCATTCCTTGGGGACGTGGTGCGGGGCGTGCCCGGCACCGGTGGCGTAATAGAGGAAGAAGGGCTTGTCTGGCGCGGTGACATGCGCGTCCTGGATAAATTCGATGGCTTTATCAGCCAGGTCGCTGCTCAGGTGGTAGCCCTCCTCGGGTTGTTTGGGCTGCTCGATCGCGTGATTATCGTAGGTCAGCTCCGGGAACCACTGGTTGGTTTCGCCGCCCATGAAGCCATAGTAACGCTCGAACCCACGACCGAGAGGCCAGCGTTCGTACGGCCCGGCAGCCGTGGTGTGCTCGGGAGGGGTTAAATGCCATTTCCCGATGCAAAATGTGTTGTAGCCTTTTTGCGCCAGCATCTCACTGATCATGCCCTTATCGAAGGGCAGTACCCCGTTATAGCCGGGGTACCCGGTGGAAGTCTCGGTGATGGATGCCAGGCCAATCGAGTGGTGGTTCCGCCCGGTCAGGATGCATCCGCGCGAAGGCGAGCATAATGCCGTGGTGTGCATGTTGACATAACGCAGACCGTTCGCAGCCAGGCTATCCAATACCGGGGTCTCAACCAATCCGCCAAAGCTCGAAAGCTGCCCGTAACCCACGTCATCCAAAACGAAGAAGAGCACGTTAGGGGTGCCCTCCGGTGGTTTCGGTGGTTCCGGCCAGGCCGGGGAGGATTCCTGGGTGGTGCGCCCAACGACGCCTGTAAACGGGGTTCCATCTTTATACGTCTTGA
>CAVVEQ010000005.1:0-215177 GCA_963747315.1 uncultured Chloroflexia bacterium
GATTGCCAGGTTATACCCCGGGCGAGGTTCCCGATGATGTGGGCGATGGTCCAAACAAACCGGAAGCGAAGGTAAGCTAGGTTTCCCTTGATCGTTTTGGGGAGCGGATTTGAAAATACTATTAAAAAATTCCCTAACTGGGGTTTGGCACTAAATCGAACAATTGAAGTACGAAATTTAGAATTTATCTGGAGGTTTGAAGATGGAAATAAAAATCGATTCCGGTGATATTCTTCAATCACAAAGCGAACTGGCTGTGCTGGGCTGCTATGAGGACGTCTCTTTACCGCCTTCCGTAGCCACCCTGCTGGAACCTGGTGATTTCAAAGGTTTAAACGGGCAGACGCTGCTGCTCTACCCGCGCGGAGCAGTTGCTCCAAAAAGACTCCTGCTCGTTGGCCTGGGAAAACGCGAAAAAGCGTCCCCGGAGATGATCCGGCGTGAAAGCGCAACAGCCATCAAGGAAGCCCAAAAACTCAAGGTCGACAAG
This sequence comes from uncultured Chloroflexia bacterium, assembly GCA_963747315.1. Lineage (GTDB taxonomy): Bacteria > Chloroflexota > Anaerolineae > Anaerolineales > Anaerolineaceae > CAVVEQ01. Next base: position 491 of record CAVVEQ010000005.1, read on the forward strand.
GTAACCGTTAGCGTGAATGGTGAAATTGGAATCGATGCAGAATCTGCAGCCCAGGCTTTTGCAGAGGGAATCGAGCTGGGGGCGTATCGTTTTTGGCGGTACCGCACCGGTTTAAGCGAAGACCAAACTTTCAAGGTCTGCGAAACGACCATATTCACAAAAACAAATGAGCAGAGCTCAGCCGGCGTTGCCACCGGTCAGGTGATCGCCCGCGGTGTGAATTTTGCCCGCGACCTTGTCAATGGGCCGGGCTACGCCATGCACCCTCCCGAGATGGGGGAAGAGGCGGTGAAACTCGGGAAGCGATTGGGGCTGAAAGTGACTGTTTTGGATATGACCCAACTTATTGAAAAGGGTTTTGGCGGGATTCTTGCGGTGGGCAAAGGCTCGGAACACGAACCACGATTCATCGTGATGGAGTATGGGGAGCCAAAAAACGGCACGCCTACTATTTGCCTGGTCGGTAAAGGTCTGACGTTCGACTCGGGTGGGTTATCCCTCAAACCAGCCGAAGCAATGGAAACCATGAAATCTGATATGGGCGGCGCAGGGGCGGTTTTCGGCGCCATGCAGGTTGCAGCGGAGCTGAAGCTGCCGCTGCACCTGGTGGGATTGGTTTCCGCAGCCGAAAACATGCCCAGTTCCAACGCTTACCGTCCCGGTGATATTGTGAAATCCCTCAGCGGCAAGACCATCGAAGTGCTCAACACCGATGCCGAAGGCCGCATCATCCTCTCCGATGCGCTCTTCTACGCGCAGCGCTACAATCCTGTTGCGATCGTGGAGCTCTCCACGCTCACCGGAGCAATCATCATCGCGTTGGGTTCCCACGCGACCGGTTTGTTTGCCACCAACCAGGACCTGGCGGATAAGCTCATCCGGGCTGGGGAAGCTTCTGCGGAGCGCGTCTGGCAATTCCCGATGTGGGAGGAGTATCACCAGATGGTAAAAAGCGAGATCGCCGATCTTAAAAACCTGGCCGGACGCCCAGCGGGTTCCATCACCGCCGGAACCTTCCTGGCAGCTTTCACGGGCGATTTTCCGTTCGCCCACCTCGATGTCGCCGGCACTGCCTGGAATGACCGCCCGCTGAAACCGTACGATACTCTCGGGTGCCACCGGTGTGGGTGTGCGCCTGCTGATAGAATTCCTAAGGCAATATAATTAATATACCTTTTTAAAAATGATTTTTCACTAAGTATTGGAGGAAACAATGACCGCAAAACCTGCAGCAGATCTGGGGAAACCATCATTCATGGACAAATTGCTGAACACCGTCGAACGGGTAGGCAACAAAGTACCTCATCCGGTGCTGATGTTTTCGTATCTCATCGTCGGGGTCATTGTTCTTTCAGCCATCCTGTCGCTCCTGGGTGTCAGCGTCACAGAGCAGATTGCAGTTCCGGTTTCGGTACCGGTGACACCCGATTTTTACGAGGATGTCACCGAATACTCGCTTTCGGGAGCTGGGACTGAGGATGTCGACTACGAAATCAAGGAACAGACCGTTTCCATCGAAAGCTTGTTGAGCATTGACGGCATCCGCTTCCTGTTTACTTCCTTCGTTCCTAACTTCCAGGGTTTCGGCGCGCTGGCCGTTACACTCATCGCCATGATGGGCGCTGGCGCGGCCGAAGTCGCCGGACTGATGGCCGCCCTGATCCGCAAGCTGGTCAAGGTCGCTCCCCGTTCGTTGATTGTCTACCTTATCATCCTAGTCGGCGTACTATCAAGCGTCGCCTCGGACGCGGGCTACCTGATCCTGATTCCCCTGGGTGCGGCGGCTTTCCTGGCTGTAGGGCGGCATCCAATTGCCGGCCTGGCAGCTGGTTTTGGCGGCGTTGCTGCTGTCTTCATGGCCAACGTGATCCCAACACCAAGTGATGCCATGCTGATCGAGATTACCAACGAAGCCATCGCGCTGACCGGTGGTGCGCCGATCTCCATCACGGCCGACTACTTCTTCCAGGCCGCCTCAGCCCTCCTGATGACCGTAGTCGTCGGGGTTGTCATCATAAAGGTCGTTGAGCCGCGTCTGGGTAAATACGATCCCTCGGAAGCGGGCGATCCCGAACAGGCTGCAGCGACTGAGGAACTCGATCCGGCTGTCGAAGCCCGCGGGTTGCGCCGGGCTGGTTGGGCCTTCCTGGTCGTACTGGGTATTGTCCTGCTCGCCACCGTCCCGCCAGGTGCACCCCTGCGCGATCCCGTAACGGGCTCGATCATTGGCCAAACGCCCTTCATGGGCAGCTTGCTGTTCATCGTGATGCTGTGCTTCCTGGTTCCCGGCATTGCCTATGGCACCGCGACCGGAAAATATAAAGGACCCAACGACGTTATCGCCGCGGTGGTCAAAACCTTTTCGGGTTTGGCCGGGCTGATCTTCATGTTGCTTTTGATCAGCCAGTTCATCGCCTACTTCAACTACTCCAACATACCGTCCGTCCTAGCCACCACGCTTGCCAGCGCGCTGGGACAGGCCGGCATTTCTGCAATCCCGTTGATAATTGGTTTCGTGCTGGTGATCGTTCTGCTCGACTTCATCATTCCGGGTTCATTACCCAAGTGGGCGATCTTCGCACCCATCTTTGTTCCGCTCTTTATCCAGCTTAATGTCCCGGCACAGACGGTGTTTGCCGCCTACCGTGTCGGCGATTCACCCATAAACACGCTCACTCCCCTGATGGTGTACTTCCCTGTGATCGTCGCTTTCGCTCAGCGCTATAAGAAGAGCTCGGGGGTTGGGTCGTTGGTGGCACTGATGTTGCCTGTGTCAGCTGCTGTTTTGCTCGTTTGGCTGGTTTTTCTCATCCTGTGGTTCGTATTGGGCATCCCCCTCGGGCCTGGGTACCCGGTGCGGTTCTAATGAGCGTCTATCCAGCAAGCTAGCGAATTTATTATCGATCTACGATTGGTAGATGTTTAAATCCATTTATTGACGGGAGATCTTTAAATGTTCGAAACCCACCCCATAGACAATCTGCCAATATGGGCTGTCTATCTCCTCACCGTAATAATCCTGTACCTCGCCGCTGAAGCCGGGTTCCGCCTGGGCGGATTCGTCCAAAAGCGTTGGCCGGATCAGGCTGAGGCAGGGGTTGGAACGGTAGTGGGTGCTGCACTGGCTCTGCTGGGTTTTTTGCTTGCCTTCATTACAGGTGTCGGATTGGATAATTTCAACCAAAGGCGGCACCTGGTCGTTCTGGAAGCTGATGTGATCGGTACCACCTATTTACGGGCAGGATACTTGGCTTCCCCCTATGGAGAGGATTCTCGCAAACTCTTGAAGGAATATGTGGATATCCGGCTGGAAGCACTGAAACCTGGCAATTTAATCAATGCCATTACCCGGTCAGAAGAAATCCATGTGGAGTTATGGTTGATTGGAGAAAAAGCCGCCCAAGAGAGCCCGAACCCAATCACTGCGTTATATGTTTCATCTTTAAACGAGATGATCGATCTGCATTCGCAACGTATACAGGCAGAGCTGGGGTTCCGGGTTCCGCAAGCGTTAACAATGGGTTTGTTTTTGGTAGCGATCCTGACGATGATCCTCATCGGTGTGCACGACGGCTACCGGGTAAAGCATAATGTCCTGGCCCTGATCATGGTCATCCTGATCGTATCGGTGGTCTTCCTGCTAATCATAGAACTGGACCGGTCCAACGTGGGATTGCTGCAGGTACCCCAGAAAGCCCTGATCGATCTGCAGCAGGAATTGAACCGCTTCCCTTAAAAATCCACGCGATGCATCCAAAGAAGGCATGGGTAACGCCAGCTTGTTTTGTTCTTACACTCAAACCCCTCAGATTTGGGCGAGTACCTCGAAGAGTATTCAGCACTATCAGGAATTCGAATTGAGGGCAGCCGATGAATTCTAAAGTTTTCCAATCATTTATCTTCTTAATACTGGCTACAATCCTAGCTGGATGCGCCTTACCCAAGAATGACTCTACCGTATCTCCAGGTACAATCCTGCCATCCGGAAAACCCACCGCAACGATCGCTCAGCCCCAGGCTCAACAGGGACCTGGCGATCTCCCCAAGGCAGTGGAATACAACCTGGGCGAAACTACCATCACCCAGGAATGGTTCCCAGAGGGTAACCGATTCCGGGATATGCCGGTTCGTCTGAATGGCATTATCGCGGTGCCAGAAGAAGGGGACGGTCCTTTCCCGGTTGTCGTAATTCTACACGGCAATCATCCCGGCTGCCCCACTCTGGAAGGCGATATGTTCGACCGCTGGCCGTGCGATCCAGCAGTTGAGCGGCGCAATTACCAGGGGTTCGAATACCTTGCGCGCGAGCTGGCAGCGGAAGGCTACGTTGCGCTTTCGATCAATATAAATGCCGATAACACTTTCGGGTTCGGAGAGCCAAACCACATTGAACGCTTTCAGCAGCTTGTGGACCTGCACCTCAAAGCTCTTGCCGTTGCTTCTGATGGCGGTGAAAATCAATTTGGAGTGGACCTCACCGGTCGAGCCGACCTGCACCGGCTGGCTTTCATTGGTCATTCGCAAGGCGCGGAAGGAGCTTATTTTCTGACACAGTTGGAGCAGCTGGATGGGGAAGAATCTTTCGAGCGGTTGGGATTTGGCCCTGTTTATGGCATGATCCTTGTGGCACCATCGGCGAACTATGGCGGTGCAACTGCAGCCCGCGTGCCACTATCTGTGATCCTACCCTCCTGCGATGGCGATGTTTTCAGCCAGGATGGACAGCTTTTTTATGAGATCACGCGCATCGATCCCCAACACGGTTCCTGGGCCTCATCTGTCTGGCTGGAGCGTGCCAATCATAATTACTTTAATTCGACCCTGGAGGATGAAAGCCTGGTACGCCAGGGCAGACCGGATTGCGAACCTCTTTTGACTACAAACGACCAGCAGGTTTTTCTTGGCGGGTATGCAGTGGACTTTTTATCAGCGGCTTTCAACCAGGACCCCGCCGCGATGTCACGGTTGGGAATGGAACCCGGATCTGTTTCGCCGGATACGCTCCAGGGGTTTCCCGCGCGCGTTGCTGCCCTTGCAGCTCCTTCCGACCGGTTCCCCTTGCTGCTTCCCGCGGATGTTTCCGAGTTGACTAAAAACCTCCCGGGCGGTAGCGTGACTGCAGAGAACGTTAAGCTCACTTACTGCGAAATGGGGTACTTCGTACCCTCGATGAAGCCGGGCAGCGAACCCTGTAAGCGGGTGAACCTGGTCATTCCCGGTCACCCGTCTATGATCGTAGTTTCCTGGCCGCAGCAAGACTCTGCCTTGCGCTTCTCGTTGCCAGCAGGGAGCGATATCAGTGATTACGCCTCCGTCAGTCTGCGCACAGCATTGGATCCACTCTCCCCGTTGAACCAGCCAGGCGCGACCCAGGCATTTTCAATCCAGATAACCGACAGCCAGGGGAAAACCGCAACAGTTCAAACACAGTCGGATGAACCAGCATTGCGCTTCCCGGAAGGCTATCTGGAGGAAAATGATACCTTCGAAGGTGGCTGGTTTACCGGCCGGGTACCCCTGACATCCATCCGTGTGCCATTGCGCGCATTCAAGGGAGTGGACCTATCGGACGTCCGCGAGATAGGTCTGGTTTTTGACCAAAATCCAAGCGGTACCCTTTTTATCAGCGATGTGGAGTTGGTGAGGTAAACGAATTAAAGAAATTTATTGAGATTACCAATCAGCGGGTAAAAATATTTCGCAAATATAAAATGGGAAGCAAATTTCAGACACGCTTCCTTTTTTGATGCTATTTAATCCAAATTTGAATATTGTACATAAGTTGGAATTTTCCGAGAAAAACCAGTAATTAACGACAAATGAAATTATGGTTTTTCCTATTAGATTTATTGGAAATCAATTGACCTCGTTTTCTCCAATTTCAATTAAATCGATCATTCGGAAATGTTAGAAAATAATCCCCATATTTCATTTTTTATTTATAACAACCTGAATTCCTGAGCTGAATCTAGGCTTCTTGACGAAATCTTGACGAGAATTCACGATTTCTTGTCCATTTATTAATACATATATGGATAAATTTCAATAGTGGCTAGAAACGCCGTTACTTACTGGTTGATTTTTTCTGGGGTAAATGCGAACCGCAAAAAAGAATTTATGGATGTCAAAGCATGACAATCTTTATAGGCATTCTCTCAATTGGGTTATTGGTCTATTTGTTTGTCTCTTTATTCAAACCGGAATGGTTCGGATGAATGATCTTAGTTGGCTATCATTTCTATTCTATTTAATCGTGCTGCTTGCACTGGTTAAACCATTGGGCGCATATATGGCATTGGTTTTTCAAGGAGAGCGCACCTGGCTTTCCCCAATCTTATCGCCCTTTGAAAAATTCCTCCTACGGATGGAAGGGGTCGATCCTTCGGAGGAAATGAACTGGAAGACCTACGCGACAGCCATTCTGTTATTCAATCTGGTCGGGTTTATCTTTGTTTTCGGTCTACTTTGCCTTCAACAGTACTTACCATTAAATCCTCAATCATTTAGAAATACTTCACTTGATCTGGCGTTCAATACCGCTGTCAGCTTCGTCAGTAATACAAACTGGCAGAATTACGCAGGAGAATCCACCCTGAGCTACCTATCCCAGATGCTGGGGTTAACCGTTCAGAATTTTCTTTCCGCCGCAACCGGGATTACTGTTCTGTTGGCTTTGATCCGTGGTTTTTCGCGGCACAATACGGAAAAACTAGGTAATTTTTGGAGTGACCTCAACAGATCAATACTATATGTTCTTCTTCCCCTTTCCCTGCTCGTTTCCATTCTGCTTGTTTCTCAAGGAGTAATCCAGAATTTTCAACAATACCGCGAAATACCGACTCTGGATCAGACTACCGGAAATAGTATACAGATCCTTCCCCAAGGCCCGGCTGCATCCCAAATCGCCATCAAAATGTTGGGGACAAATGGCGGGGGGTATTTCAACACTAATTCTTCCCACCCCTTCGAGAATCCAACCCCCATTTCGAATTTTATCGAAATGCTATCCATTCTATTAATCCCCGCTGCATTGACCTACACCTTTGGCAAAATGATCGGGGATTCGCGCCAGGGATGGGCACTTTTCACGGTGATGATTGTTCTCTTTGTGATAATGACCGTGGTCGCAATCCATGCTGAAATCCAGGGAAATCCCAATTTAGCAACCATGGGAATAGATCAATCTGCAGGAAATATGGAAGGAAAAGAGGTTCGGTTTGGAGCAGTGAATTCCGCCATCTGGGCAACTGCCACCACAGCGGCATCCAATGGATCGGTAAACGCAATGCATGATTCATTTTCGCCCCTCGGAGGGATGGTTGCACTATGGATGATGATGCTTGGCGAAGTTGTATTTGGTGGAGTGGGTTCCGGTTTATATGGAATGCTGGCATTTGTGATCATAGCGGTGTTTGTGGCTGGGTTGATGGTCGGACGTACACCGGAATACCTTGGTAAGAAAATTGAAATTTTTGAGATGAAAATGTCGACGATCATCGTTCTAATCCCGGTGATCACAGTTCTCTTTGGAACAGCAATTGCGTTAATATCGCCGGCCGGTCGGGCTGGCATCTTTAATTCCGGACCTCAAGGTTTCAGTGAAGTCCTCTACGCATTTACCTCCGCAGCCAACAACAATGGATCTGCATTTGCTGGATTAAGCGGGAATAACGTGTTTTATAACATTTCACTCGGAATCGCAATGATTATGGGTAGGTTCATTCTGCTCGTTGCTGCCCTGGCAATTGCAGGGTCATTAACGGTCAAAAAGAAATTGCCCACAACAATTGGCACTCTTCCCACTCATAATCTTCTATTCATAGGTTGGCTTGCAGGCGTCATCATCATTGTCGGTGCTTTGAGCTTTTTACCTGCACTAGCGCTTGGGCCGATTGTCCAGCATCTTCTGTTGGGAACAGGGACTTTGTTTTAATCATGAATGCAGCAAATTCTCGCACTTCAATGAATATTAAACTGCTTGTAAAAGCTATCCTTGATTCGTTCCTCAAACTCAATCCCTTGCATCAGTTGCGAAATCCGGTCATGTTTGTGACTGAAATAGGAAGCTTTTTGACCACAATTTTTTGGATACAGGCATTGAACGGTCAAGGAGAGGCACCAGCCCAATTTATTGGGATCATTGCATTCTGGCTTTGGTTCACGGTGATCTTTGCGAATTTTTCAGAAGCACTTGCAGAAGGCCGGGGCAAAGCCCAGGCAGAATCACTACGAAAATCCAGAACAGAGACACCAGCAAAACTGGTCTCCTGTAAGGTGGAGACCCTTGAAGATTCCCTTAGTAAAACCAAACAGGTGTCTTCAACTGACCTGCGAAAGAATGATCTGTACCTGGTGGAAGCCGGGGACATCCTGCCTGCAGATGGCGAGATCTTATCCGGGATCGCCTCCGTGGATGAAAGTGCCGTGACCGGGGAATCAGCCCCAGTTGTTCGTGAGGCAGGTGGTGATCGCTCAGCAGTGACCGGGGGGACCAGGCTGCTTTCGGATTGGCTGATTGTTCAAGTGACTTCAAATCCGGGGGAGGGTTTTCTGGACCATATGATATCCCTTGTGGAGGGTGCAAAAAGGCAAAAAACTCCAAATGAACTTGCATTGAGCGTACTTCTTTCAAGTTTTACTATCGTTTTCCTCGTCGTTTGTATCACGCTGCTTCCTTTTTCTATTTTTAGCGTGGAGGTTGCCGGGCAGGGTACTCCGATCACGATCACTGTTCTCATTGCTTTGTTGATCTGCCTGATCCCAACAACCATCGGCGGGCTTCTATCTGCCATTGGTATTGCCGGTATGGATCGGCTTATTCGCCGAAACGTTATCGCCTTGTCTGGAAGGGCAGTAGAGGCAGCAGGGGATGTGGACGTATTGATGCTCGATAAAACAGGAACGATCACGCTGGGGAATAGGCAGGCTGTGGATTTCATCCCAGTAAATAATGTGACAAAAAAAGAGCTGGCAGAAGCTGCTCAACTTGCATCGTTGGTGGATGAGACACCAGAGGGTAGGTCGATAGTAATTCTTGCCAAGGAGATGTTTGGAATCCGTGGGCAGACTATTGGCGCCAGTGAAAAAGCTCCGGATGGATTGCATTTCATTCCATTCAGTGCCCAAACTCGCATGTCGGGAGTGGATTTTGACGGTATTCATATTTTCAAAGGTGCACCGGATACCATGATTGATTTGATCAGAAAAAGTGATCATGATATTCCACAAGAATTGATTATCAATGTTGAAAAAATCGCCAATATCGGTGGTACTCCTCTCATCGTGGCGCAAAACGGTGATGCACTCGGTGTGATTTACTTGAAAGATATCGTAAAAGGTGGCATTAAAGAACGGTTTGCCCAGCTACGTAAGATGGGTATCAAAACCGTGATGATCACCGGGGATAATCCCCTCACCGCAGCTGCCATTGCCGCAGAAGCCGGGGTGGATGATTTTCTGGCGCAAGCAACTCCGGAAACAAAATTGAAGCTAATCCGGGAATATCAATCCGGTGGACGCCTGGTGGCCATGACTGGAGACGGGACGAATGACGCCCCAGCGCTTGCCCAGGCGGACGTGGCGGTGGCAATGAATACCGGCACTCAGCCTGCCCGGGAGGCAGCCAATATGGTCGATCTAGATAGCAACCCCACCAAGTTGATTGAGATCGTCGAAATCGGGAAGCAACTCCTTATGACGCGAGGATCGCTGACCACATTCAGTATTGCCAACGATGTCAGCAAATACTTCGTCATCATTCCAGCCGCGTTCGCGTCCACCTACCCCGCTCTGGGTGCGTTAAATATTCTGAACCTTACCAATCCATTCAGCGCAATCCTTTCAGCAGTGATCTTCAATGCCCTGATTATCATCGCCTTGATTCCTCTCGCCCTTCGGGGTGTCCCTTACCATCCCAAACCCGCTGCGAAATTACTGCGTGACAATCTGTTGATATATGGAATGGGCGGGCTGGTTGCGCCATTTATTGGCATCAAATTGATCGATATGTTTCTCTCACTTATGTGAATCATATTGGAGCAACGATGAATCAAAATAAAAAGAGCTTGGATATTTTCAAATTCGTTTCAACAATGGCCATCATTCTTATGGCAATCTCTCCAGCCACATTCCGCATTCCATCCATGTATCAAATTTGGATATTCCTGGTGGCGATTTTGTGGATGATCCTTTGCACTACAGGAGCAATATGGTCCTGAAACAGGTACGCCCGGTGATCGTTGCTATTATCCTATTTACCATTCTTTTGGGTATTCTCTATCCTTTGATGGTCACCGGATTAGCCCAGGTTTTCTTCAACTCGCAGGCGAATGGAAGTCTTATTTCCCAAAACGAGAAGGTGATTGGGTCGGAACTAATAGGTCAAAATTTCTCGTCCCCCAAATACTTCTGGGGCAGACCATCATCCACCAGCGGTTCTCCTTACTCAGCATTTGACCCAGAAAAACAAACTGGTTCTTCGGGTTCCAATCTCGGGCCTCTGTCGAAAACTCTTGTCGAAGATATCCAAAACCGGGTGAATACCATGAAGTTAGAAAACCCTGATGCTGAGATGCAAATCCCTGTAGAACTGGTGACTTCTTCTGGCTCCGGGCTGGATCCGAATATCAGCCTGGCCGCAGCTTATTACCAGGTGCCCAGGATTGTCCAGGCCAGGGGGGTTAGTAAGGAAAGCCTCATAAGGATAATTAACAGAAACATCGAATATCCGATTCTAAATTTCTTGGGACAATCCTATGTGAATGTTCTGAGGTTAAATCTAGCCCTGGATGATTTACAATAAAAACATGAAAGATCGACCCGATCCGGATGAGCTATTAAAACAGATCAACCTTCAAAATCACAATAAAGGAAAACTCAAGATTTTCCTGGGATACGCTGCAGGTGTTGGTAAAACATTTGCGATGCTGGAAGCAGCTCACCAGCGCAAAAAACAGGGGATCGATGTAGTCATAGGGTATGTTGAAACCCACAAACGGGATGAAACCGAGGAGATGATCTTAGGTCTGGAGCTAATTCCTCGCCGGGTTGTTCCATATCAAAATATCAACCTGGAGGAATTGGATACCGATGCAATCATCAAACGAAAGCCAGAGATTGTTCTGGTCGATGAGTTGGCACATACCAATGTTCCAGGATCGCGTCATCCAAAGCGATACCTTGATGTTGAGGATATTCTCCAGGCTGGGATCGATGTTTACACAACCCTAAATATTCAGCATTTGGAAAGCTTGAATGATGCCATAACCCAGGTAACCGGGGTAAAAGTTCGGGAAACCGTTCCAGATCGGATCATCGATGAGGCATCTGAGCTTGAGGTGATTGATCTTCCACCGGATGAGCTGCTGATAAGACTTAGAGAAGGTAAAGTCTATATCCCCGACCAGGCGAAACTGGCCATTGAAAAGTTCTTCCGCAAAGGAAATCTTTCTGCTTTACGCGAAATGTCTCTTCGCCGTGCCGCTGAGCGTGTGGATGACCAGATGCGGGATTATATGCATACAAAGGCAATTCAAGGACCCTGGCCTGCCACTGAAAGACTTCTGGTATGTGTGAACGAAAACCAATTATCGGATCGATTAATTCGTGCCACACGCCGGCTCTCTGATGAGCTGAAAGCGGATTGGTTCGCTGTTCATGTTAATCTCACCTCAAGAACAGAAAGCGATCCGGAAAAACAGGAACGAATATTAAAATCCTTGCTTCTTGCAGAAAAAATGGGTGCACGGATAAAAGTTGTGACTAGTAACTCGATCCCTGAAGGTGTTCTAACGTATGCGAAAAAACACAATGTTACAAAAATTATTATCGGGAAACCAATTAAACCTCGGTGGAAAGAGATTTTCTCCGGATCGATAGTAGACCAATTGATTCGATCAAGCGGTGATATTGATATCTATGTGATCAGTTCACAATCTGAAAATATCAAAAAAGGAATCCCCAGTAATATACAACCTCATCAGCCTTATTGGAGGTATCTGGCTAGTGTAGGTTTAATCATAATTTCTACGCTCATCGGATTTTTTATAAAAGGTAGTTTGGAACCAGTCAATCTGGTTATGCTCTACCTGGTGGGTGTTGTGATCGCTTCTGTCTTCCTGGGAAGAGGTCCTGCATTGCTTGCATCTTTGCTGAGCGTGCTGGCATTCGATTTTTTTCTTATTCCACCTTATTTAACTTTCGCTGTGTCCGACACCCAGTATTTAATAACATTCATCGGATTTTTCCTGGTAAGTGTGGTTATTAGCACTTTGACAGTTCGGACGAAAGAACAGGCAGATGCTGCCATACAACGGGAGGCGTACACATCCTCCCTGTATTCCCTGGTGCGGGACCTTACTTCCGCGATAGATCTCTCCCAAGTAGTTAATATCATCATTGGCCATGTGAGTCGAGCTTTAGGAAATGACATTGCGATCTTCTTACCCGATCAAAACGATCTCAAACTGTTTGCTTGCTCTTCTGAATACAAGCCGGATGCAAGCGAGCTTGCGGTTGTGACCTGGGCATACGATCACGAACAACCTGCTGGTATGGGTACAGATACCCTCACCGGCTCTTCAATACGTTGCCAACCATTAATTACAGGTAATGGAAAAATTGGTGTTCTTGGGTATCACCCCATTGGCACCCTTAACATCACCACCCCGGATCAACTACGCATCCTTGGTGCATTTTCCAACCAGGCAGCTCTGGCAATTGAGCGGGCAAAACTTGCGGAACAAGCGCACCAGACAGAACTCCTAAAAGCTACTGAAAAGCTTCAAGCTGCATTGCTTAACTCGATCTCTCACGATCTCCGCACGCCACTGGTAAGCATCACCGGTTCTCTCAGCAGCTTGCGTGAAAAGTCCCTCAAATTGAACAAGGTTGATCGCCAAAACCTTATCGAAACAGCATACAACGAAGCTATGCGCCTGAATCGGTTGGTCGGAAATTTGTTGAACATGACACGCCTTGAGGCTGGCGCTATCCGGTTGCGCCACGAGCCGTGTGATATCCAGGATATCGTTGGTACTGCACTGGAACAGCTGAATGAGCGATTGGTTGGTAAACCCGTAAAGGTGACAATTCCCTCTGATCTTCCCATGATCACGCTTGATTTTGCTCTTTTCTGCCAAGCCTTGGTTAACTTGATTGATAATGCTATCAAGTATTCTCCGAAGGAGTCACCCGTTACCATCGACGCCCAAGCAACAATTACCGGTATAGAGTTGCGAGTAACAGATGAAGGTATCGGGATTCCTCAGCAAGACCTGGAACGGATTTTCGATAAATTCTACAGAGTATCCCGACCGGAAAATATTCATGGCACAGGACTAGGCCTTGCGATCAGCAAGGGGATCGTTGAAGCTCATGGTGGAACCATCCGCGCAGAAAACCGTCCTGGTGGCGGGATGATCATGACGATCCAGGTCCCCAGGGATGGTGTGAAATGATGTACATGGGTTTAAAGGTCCTTATCGTAGATGACGAAATCTCCATAAGGCGGTTCCTGCGGGTAGCGCTCAGCGGGCAAGGATTCACTGTGTTTGAGGCAGCCACAGGGGAATCCGCTCTCTTGGAAATGACAATGCAACGACCTGACCTCCTGCTCCTCGACCTCGGATTACCGGATATAGATGGGCTTGAGGTTACCCGCAGATTACGGGAGTGGTCCCAGACGCCGATAATCATCCTTTCCGTTCGGGAGCAGGAAGAAGATAAGATTGCCGCGTTGGATTTAGGCGCAGACGATTACCTGACAAAACCTTTCGGGATGGGAGAACTGCTGGCTCGCATAAGGACGGTCCTGCGGCGGAGCACATCGATGGCATCAGAACCCATTTTTTCACAGGGTGATCTATTTGTTGATATGGGAAGCAGGATTGTAAAAATGAAAGGGGAGAAAGTTCAGCTAACTCCAACAGAATATGAGATCCTGCGAATTCTAGTATCCTCATACGGGAAAGTCATCACGAACCCGCAGTTGTTGAAACAAGTTTGGGGAATTGGATATGATGATATCCATATCCTTCGGGTTAATATCAGCAACCTCAGGCATAAACTTGAACCTGACCCAACCAGACCGACCTATATCCATACCGAACCTGGTGTAGGTTATAGATTGATAGTGTAGGTTTTATACCTATATTCTTTCTACTTCGGGGGAAATCCAGCATTAAATATTTGGGAATTTAAAGGTGAATTATTGGCGAAATTCTTAGTGATGTTAAAATAATTTGATGATGAAATCTCAGATCATATACTTCTCCCATGGCGGTGGACCGCTTCCCATCCTGGGCGACCCGGGTCACAAAGCGATGATCGACTTCATGACCGCCCTTCCGAAAAGGCTTCATAGACCCGACGCCATCATCGTTATTAGTGCCCACTGGGAGGAACAAGTCCCTACCCTGCTTGGCGCGGAACACCCACCCATGTTCTACGATTACTACGGTTTCCCGGAGGGAGCCTACGAGATCACCTACCCAGCCCAAGGGAACCCGGAACTCGCGCAGAGGATCGTATCGCTATTGGAAGGAAAGAACATCTCCGCCCGTATCGATCCAAGCCGTGGATTTGATCACGGTCTATTCATCCCACTGAAAATGATGTATCCAGCCGCAGAGATCCCCTGCATCCAACTCTCCCTCATCCGCGGGTTGAATTCCGTTGCCCATATTCATCTTGGGAAAGCCCTGAGGGGCTTGCGTGAAGAAAACATCCTCGTGATCGGATCGGGATTTTCTTTCCACAATATGAACGCGTTTTCCTGGCAGAGCATGGATTCACCCGACCCGGCCAACGATGCCTTCCAGGACTGGTTGATCAATACCTGTACTGGAAGTATCGACGAAGCGGAAAGAGAAAAGCGGCTGGCTGAATGGGAAAAAGCACCTTCCGCCCGTTACTGCCACCCCCGCGAGGAACACCTGCTCCCACTGCACATCTGCCAGGGCATGGCAGGCACGCCCGCGCAAGTGGTCTTCGACGATAAGATCCTCGGTAAACGCAGTACTGGATTGCTGTGGTGAGCAATCGGGTTAGGATTGTTCCATTGATTCAAGAATAGAATTTAGGGGAACATTTCCATTGAACAAATTGGTAAAACTACCCGAAAAACTGATGTCAATCCTCGTATAATTCGGTGCTAAAAAGGTTTTTCATTTTTTCGCGACAGGTTCATATATTATGAATAGGGCTCAACGCATTGTAGTAAAGATTGGAACTTCAACCCTTACTGCCGGAAGTAATAAGATATCAGCTCCACGCCTGGTTGAAGTGGCTCGCCAAATATCATTTTTACATAATGAAGAATTCCAGATCATTCTCGTTTCATCTGGAGCAATTGCGGTCGGTCGGGAGGAACTAGAATTCCCAAATCTCCCGAAAATTTTACCGGCTAAGCAAATGCTGGCAGCGGTAGGGCAACCGCGCCTGATGGCTTTGTATGAGGAATATTTCCGGATCTATTCAATCCACGTAGCGCAGGTTTTATTAACCCGCTCTGACCTGGCAGACAGGCACGGTTATATCAATGCGCGTGCCACGCTCGAGGCTCTGCTGGACCAAGGAATCATTCCAATAATTAACGAAAATGACACTATAGCTACAGATGAAATTCGAATTGGAGATAATGACAACTTATCCGCGCAGGTGGCAAACTTGGTCGAAGCAGATCTTCTCATTCTCCTCACTGACCAGGAAGGTCTTTTCACATCTGATCCCCGTAAGGATTCAAAAGCTGAGTTGATCCGCGAAATCGGTCCTGAACAATTCAGCGGGGAACTCTGGCAATCGGTTGGAGGTACCCAAAGCGGGTTGGGCATAGGCGGAATGATCACAAAACTGCAGGCGGCTGATCTTGCCCGCCACGGGGGAACTTCAGTTGTGATTGCCGATGGTTCTGCGATGAATGTGATCATTCGGCTCGCACACGGTGAATCGATAGGTACACATTTCTCAACGGTGATAAACAAGCTGGAAGGACGTAAACGCAGGTTGATTTCAGGTAGCCACACCAAAGCCAGTATTGTTATCGACACGGGAGCGGTGAACGCACTTCTTCTGGGCGGCTCATTACTACCGGCTGGAATCCTGAAAGTAAACAGCAAGTTTGATCGTGGTGATTCAATTCGCGTCATCGATACAGAAAAAAAGAACATCGCCATTGGACAAACGAATTACAGTGCACCGGAATTAGAGAAAATTTGTGGTTGTCATTCAAATGAAATCGAATCGATCCTTGGGTATGATTTTGGTGAAGAAGTAATTCACCGGGATAACCTGGTGATGTTATGACGGGGAACATCGCTGAACCATCTATCCTAGAATTATGTAAGCGAACAAAAAAGGCTTCGCGGGATTTGAAAAATGCTTCCACCCATCAGAAAAATGAAGCCATAAATAGGATCGCAGATAATCTATGGAAGGGTCGTGATGCGATCATCGCAGCCAACAGGCTGGATCTAACCTCTGCCCGAAACGGGGGTATGGGCGATGCATTGCTGGATCGTCTCTTGTTGAACGAAAATAGAATAGCGATGATTGTTGACGATCTACGAAATGTTGCCAGACTATCCGATCCCGTAGGGGAGATTTTTGAAAAGCAGGAAATGCCAAACGGATTAACCATACACAAGCAGCGGGTTCCATTGGGTGTATTGGGTGTGATTTACGAAGCCCGGCCAAATGTAACCGTCGATGCTGCGGGTTTATCCTTGAAGTCTGGTAATTGCGCCATTCTCCGCGGCGGAAGTGAAACGATCCAATCAAACCTTGCCCTGGTGGATTTCATTCAGCAGGGTTTAAACGGGACGAATATTCCCGGAGATGCCATCCAGTTGATCGCCAGCCCGGATCGCAACCAAGTACAAAACCTGCTGCAAATGGATGACTATATCGATTTGATCATCCCGCGTGGGGGAAAAGGTTTGCATGAATTTTGTCGTCAAAACAGCCGCATTCCCGTCATGACCGGTGGGATTGGCATTTGCCATTTATATGTCGATCAAAGTGCCGATCCCATTCAATCCATCGAGGTGATCCGTAATGCCAAAATCCAGCGACCATCTGTGTGCAACGCACTGGATACCTGCCTGATCCACCATTCGATCGCGAAGGATTTCTTGCCAAAACTGGTGGGTCGCCTGGCGACAGATGGAGTCCTATTCAAAGCAGATAAAAAAGCGTGGGATATTCTGAAACCGAATTTTGATTGTGTTCAACTTGCAGGAGAGCAAGATTTCGACACCGAATGGCTTTCACTAATTCTTGGTTTAAAGGTGGTCGATAATTTGGAAGATGCCATCGAGCATATATCCGTCCATTCAACGTCACATTCGGATGGAATCCTCACTGAAAACTGGGAAAACGCGTCTCAATTCCTGCAACAGGTGGATTCAGCGGTGGTTTATCTGAATGCGTCGACCAGGTTTACGGACGGATCTCAAATGGGGTTGGGTGCTGAGATGGCGATATCCACACAACGCTTTCACGCTCGTGGACCAATCGGATTAAAGGAATTGACCACATACAAATGGGTAATTCAAGGAGAATATTCGACGCGTCCTTGATTTTATGGATCTTTTCAGGAACGGATATTTTTTTACCTCAACAGCATGGAAAATATCAAAATTCAGGTTGTGTTTGAGGTTCATTTTAGGGAGCTTTACCAGTAAAGAAAACATCTTCGTGATTGGATCGGGAATTTCTTCCCACAATTTGAACTCTTTCTCCTGGCAGAGCCAGGATACCCCCGACCTGACCAACGATGCATTTCAGGACTGGCTGATCGAAACCTGTACCGATTCGATTACAGAAGTGGAGAGAGAGGCGATTGGTGGAGTGGGAAAAAGCTCCCTCGGCGCGCTATTGCCACCCCCGCGAGGAACACCTGCTTCCACTGCACATCTGCCAGGGCATGGCAGGCACACCCGCGCAGGTGGTCTTCGACGACAAGATCATTGGAAAACGCAGTCGCCGATTCCTCTGGAGAAATAATACTAAATAAAGTAAGGAGCTGACAGATTACTGCCAACTCCTTACTTTAATTTTTGATTTTTTTCTAAACCTAGAACGCCTGCTCAGGCTTCCAAACCTTCCAAACTTTTCCAGCCAGTTCCGGACCTGGTTTAAGAGTAGGCTTGCCAGGCTGCCAACCTGCCGGGGTAACTTCCCCTGTCGCCCGTACGTGCTGGAAGGCCTTCACCTGGCGGATTAATTCCATCACATTCCGACCCACCTCCGGAGTCATCACCTCCATGGCGCGAATCACAAAATCGGGATCGATCAGGAAACGCCCGCGAATATCCACACCAGCTTCTTCATCGTAAACACCATAGATGTCTCCCACTCGACCACCAGCATCCGAAAGCAGTGGAAATGGAACTCCGCCTTCCACCATTTTGGATAATTCCTCTTCTTGCCAGATCTTATGAGAAAAGCGGCTGTCTGTACTAATGGCAAAAATCTCCACCCCTAGAGATTTCAATTCGTTAAATTTGACGGCAACTGCCGACAATTCCGTCGGTCAGACAAAGGTGAAATCACCTGGGTAGAAACAGATGACTATCCATTTTCCTTTGTAATCAGAGAGTTTTATATTTTTAAACCCGCCATCCAGAAATGCACTGAGTTCAAAATCGGGAGCAGGTTTGCCAACGCGTGCCTGAACCATTCTCGCCTCCTTTTTGATATTTGCTTCAGGTCCTTCAATTTGCTCAATATTCAGGATTGGTCCCTTTGTTGGTTTTACACATCCTTCTGGTTTTTCAGACATGGAGCCTCCATAATAAAAAGAATTTTTCGAAGATTTTTTGGTGAAGTATTTTCAGATTACCTCCTCCTCCATTGTGCGAATCACCCCATTAAGTTCTGGGTCAAACCCAGAAGGCCAAATTGTGGCTTGATCGAATAACGCACCAATGAATGAAGCATCCGATAGATCAGCATCCCTGAGAACTGCCCCACGGAGATCTGCTTTTTCGAGATTCGATCCCCTCAGACTTGCCCTTGTTAGGTTGGCATCCTTCAGATTTGCACCCTCCAGAATCGCATGTTTTAGAAATGCTCCCTTCAGATTTGCACCCTCCAGATTGGAATCACACAGAAGGGACCTTTTTAAATCAGCACCCTCAAGATTCGCTGTCTTTAAGTTAACACACACAAGATTCGCCCCGTATAGTTCTGCGTGGGCGAGCTCGGCTTTCTTTCCATCCTCACTACCAGACAGGAACTGACTGTGTAATTCTATAATTTTCTGTAACTCGGAATATTCGAGCCTCATGGTTTTTTTCCAACTTTATCTTGGATCAATATACTGGATTATTCTGATCAACCAGTCTTATCATCTTCCTTTTAGAACAAACTAACCTCCTTTTTCATTGTATACAACTTCACCCCCTGAACCTGTTGGAAGCTTGCGCCTTGTTGAATAGTGTTTATTGCTGCCTCTTCATCTATTATTCGTGAACCGGACAGATAAGTTATCCCGTAATTGAATAATAACGGAGACAAAGGTGTTGAAGGACCCAAAACCATCACAATGGATCTGGGAGGACATAATTTCAATAATCCTTCGATGGTATGGTTGATAAATGCGGTTCCGGTAATGGCGATCACGTCAGCTTGAGGGAGATATTCTTTTGCGGCGACTTCCGGAAAATCATCCCCAAAAGGCTTCTTTTCAATCACCCAGCAATTTCTGGTGGTGGGTTTAAATCGATCAATAAATGGAAAATGACCAATTATTGCCAAATTCTTTCCGCGGCTTTCCTGGTAGATGATTTCTGCTGCATTATCCTGTGTGGCTTTCCCTTCATCTAAAACAAGCAGAGAATTCAAGGCCGCGATACCGATACTTGCCTCCAGGAGGTTATCCGAAAGAATCCAGCTTGCAAGTTCCTGGGCACTCTTTTCATGCAAGTGCCCCACATCTCTAATCTGCGAGTGACCGGGTTGCTCCTGCCCCATCATGGTTGAACCCAAGCCGCAGTATTTACTGCTAACTAGGGTCCAGTGAACACCGATTATTATTTTTTTAACAGGGATATTCTCATCTGAGAGAGTTGATAAGAGATCTTCCAGAATTTTCATTTCGGATATTTAGTGAAGCATCTCAGTGTGATCAATCAATTTTCCCTCAATATATGCCTGCACAGCAGTATCAATATCATTGAGGTCGGTTACGACAGGCTTAATATTGAGCTGACGCATACTTTCGTAAGCGCCCATACCCATACCACCACACAGCACGGCTTCGCAATCAGCAATCGCTTCAGCCATGCTGACATGCTTGCTGTGTGTTTGCGGATCATTTCCATGACCTGCACCATGATTATGTTCTTCATGAGGCTGTGAACTGAATTGATTGTGGCCTAATTTGTTTCGTTGTTCGCGGTTGGTGATTTTCCCTTCTTCGATCGTGAATACCATGTAATATGGCGCACGACCAAAATGCTGGCTGATGGTCTTTCCATCATCGGTTATAGCTGCTACTTTCATTCTTCCTCTCCTTCATCGAATTGAAAATGGGTTTTCCCTTGATCGGGGTTTTGAAAAAGTGGCGTGAAAACAATGATCATCTGAGATTCATTATTGGAAGCATTTTCCCAGCGATGCGGCATTTGTGCGGGAAAAACGATACTATCTCCTGGTTTCATCGGGTATTCGATTTCCTCGATTTGATAAAGTATTTCCCCACTTAAACAAAATGCAAATTCAAATCCGGAATGAATCAGCGATCGTCCTCCGCTACCAGCATCTTTCTGCATGGTGATGATAAAAGGCTCGATCGTACTGTTCTTGATCCCCTTTGCCAGGTTCTGGATAAGCGCATGGCAACATGTTGCATCAGGGCGTGAGTGCTGTGGAGTAAAGACTATCTTGTTTGTTGATTCGCTCGAATCAAAAAATTCTGCGATAGGAACGTCAAGTGCTCTGGCTAAGCGTTGCAAGGTGCCGATTGAAGGCGAGGTTTTCCCTTTTTCCACCATGCTCAGGGTATTGATATTTAATTTACTTTTATCAGCCATTTGTTTCTGGGTGAAACCCTTACGGGTTCTAATCGAACGGATCCTTTCCCCCAACTGTTCCTCTTCCGCTTTGGAGTAATTTATTTGTGAGTTTGAATCGTTTCCAAGTTTGGTTTTCATCTCCACCTCCATTCTTATACTATTATTATAGTATTTTTATGTAATAAATGCAATATTTTTACTATTTATTAAGTATTCTTTTTCTTACGCATAAAAGTGCAGATTCCACCACCTACAGATCGAACAAAGAGTTTTTGTTCACAATTAGTTATTCAAAAATCACAATTTCAAAAACAAGGATAGTTCAATTTGTTGACGAACAATAAAGTCTATTTTCCCCCGACTACAAAAGAAATTTAATAAGAAATAGATTCTACCTATCACAAATAATTACGTATATCATTTGGGTTGCGTTCTCATGTGAATCGAATACTTCTTTAGGTTTTATTGAGTGCCGAAAAAAGCATAATTCTCTGAAGATTGTCTAGAACAAACTCCCAATAGCATCCGTCACCCACTTGCCGCCAAGGATCAACAGAACCACCATCAGCACCGTGGCGTTATGAACCCCCAGCCATGCCTTCCAGGAATTCAGCGTTTTCTCGGCGGATTTTCCTGCAATTCTTGAGTAAATAATAATCACAAGGATGGCAAGACTGCACAACAACGCAAAAATGCCCATGACGATCCAGGGTTGAGGGTTGGGAAGTGCAGCCAGCGCAACATCAAGACCGGCAGCGATGGTGATCCCGATATTCTTTGGATTTGCCCCGGCGATGGCAATTCCAGTTGTAAGCGATTTTCTTCCGTTAAAGTTTTCAATGGAATTCATCCAGGGGGGAACCTCAGCCGGCTTGACCCGGTGCAGGTCGCTTTTTCCAGTAGTAGGCAGCCAAAATAAGAAAGAGAATGCCGAAAAGCAATTTGAGAATACTCATGGTGGTCGTTCGTTCGGCACTGGCGGAGATGTGCCCTGCCTCTGCCAGGAAGATCACCAGCCAACCCATCAGCAAGAGGGTTAAAAACCAGCCAAGAAAAAATAACAAACTGTTGGTACGGCCGCGCTTGCTCAACACCAGGAGGATCACCAAGATGATCACCAAAGGGTTTAAGGCGATCACGAGCGCACCAAGGGTTAAATCAACGATAATGTTTGCCACGCTACCTCCTCCAATAAATGACCAGTCTGGGAATTCATCGATAACAAGTTCGTAAAATGATCAATTCTTGGGATGAATAGGGTATTATGCCATGAAATCGCTTGCGGAGAACTGGTTGTCTGGGATCCGTATGCCAGATACCAAAACCCGGAAAGCACCCGGGAATTTGAAGTGTTCGGTTCAGGTTCGGTTAAAATGGATTTGAAGATTCCATGAATATTGTTTGAATCGAAGCATGATGAAAAAGATCAAGATTCCCTCTGCTCTGACTCTCTGGATCGTCGCTCCCATTTTCGGCGAGCTTTTCTCCGGTTCCTCCCCCCTGAATGAGTATATCAACCCGGTCACCTTTCTCACCCTGGGACTTTTGTATGGCAGCGGAGCGATCATCTGCCGTGAGCTGGTTATCCGCTGGAACAAGGGATGGGTCAGCCTGCTGCTGCTGGGGTTCGCCTATGGCATATACGAGGAGGGGCTGTTGGTGCAATCCTTTTTTGATCCTGCTTGGATGGACCTGGGTGTGCTGGCGACCTATGGCCGGGTTGCCGGGGTGAACTGGGTTTGGACCGAGCACCTCACCATTTTTCATGCCCTGATCAGTATCCTCGCCAGCGTGGCATTTGTGGAGATCCTTTACCCACAAAGGCGGCGCGAAAGCTGGGTGCACGGGTTCTGGTGGGTTGTAAATTGGATCGGCTTCATCGGTATCTATGTGGTCTGGGAGGTCATGACCCCATATGATCCAGGCCTGTGGAGGATCGTATCTGTGCTGGCCATTGCAACGCTCGTTCTCCTTGCCAGGGTCATTCCCAAACCAACCCCGCCTGAACCGCTCCCGCCTGCTGCGCGTCCGTGGCGGTATTTCCTGGCAGGGTTCCTGGGGATGACCGGGCAATTTGTCCTCATTTATACGGGTGCGGAAAAGAACACTTTCCCCTTCATGGTGAAAATGATCGTGCTTGTAATATACGATATCCTGATCCTTTTGTTGATCCTGTGGTGGAACAAGCGCGGAGCTGCCTGGGATGACCGCCACCGCCTGGCGCTCGATTAATGGCGCGTTGAGCTTCTTCCTCGTTCTAGGTCCTTTCACGGTGGGCACCCAGTATCCCATCATGTATTTCAGCAACCCGGTCTTCCTTCTGATTCTCGGATTTGTTTACTGGAAAGTGGCAAAGCGATATGTAAAATCCAACCAGGCTGAGGCAGTCCCTGCAATAAAATGAAACCAACACACCTTTCAACTTGAACTACCATGGGGAAATCTAGTCATTTCCCCGGATAATTCTAATCTTCAAGTGCGTAACTTTTTCTTGCATCAAGTTATATTATTGATGAAACGAATCTTAAAATTACATGAGACGATTGACATTTCATCCCGGATATGCTATCCTCACAAATGTGCTTCCTTGCACACTTTTGTGCATTACTCTCGCTTTAACCTCGATTCGTAAACCTGCCGATCAACGAATCCTGGGAGGAACAATCATTGGCATCCGATAAGATCAAAGAATTGCTCGTCCCCTTCGCCGTATGTATCCAGCTTGACGCCCCCGATTCTAAAACCGTCGTTGAAACACTCGCCGGCCTTCTTTTCGAAGCCGGTTACGTGCACGCCAGCTTTGCCGAGGCGGCACTTGACCGGGAAAAAAGGATGCCCACCGGTCTCCCCCTTGGAGGAAAATTTAACGCGGCCATTCCCCACACGGATATCGAGCACGTGATCAAACCCGGGCTTGCGCTGGCTACTTTGAAAAAACCAGTGAACTTCCAGAATATGATCGAACCTGAAACATCGGTGCCGGTGCAGTTGGTGATCCTTATGGCACTCGAGCAGGCGAAGACCCAGGTGGAGATGCTGCAGGAAATCGCCGGCGTCCTTCAGGATGCAATGATTATTGAGAAATTAATGAAAGCGGTTGATGTTCCCCAGGTTTATGAAGCTTTCTCATAACCCTGGGAATTCTTCTTTAAAGACTGAACAGGAGGTAAGGAATGGCACAACCGAAAAGAATCCTTGTTGCATGCGGTACCGCGATCGCCACTTCCACTGTGGTTGCAAAATCCATTGAAGAGGAAATGTATAAACGCGGTATCAAGGTTGTTACCCGCCAGTGTAAAGCGTCCGAAGTAAAGGGCTTGTGTGAAGGGTATGACCTGATCGTGACCACAACACCTTTACCAAAAGATCTACCTGTTCCCATGATCCAAACGCTCGCGTTTCTGACCGGGATCGGAAAGGAGGATGTACTCAATCAAATTCAAAAAGCACTTGAATGACCGGTGGATTACTTTGATTACCAAAATTTTTAAGGAGTAAAAAAATGGATTCTGTATTAATTGCAATTAAAGCTTTCTTTGATAACCTTGGGGCAACTGTTGTGCTGCCCATCATCATTTTCTTCATTGCTTTGATCTTCGGCGCCAAACCCGGCAGGGCTTTCCGCGCCGCGATCACTATCGGTATCGCGTTCATCGGTATCAACCTGATCATCGGCCTCATGTGGGGCACCCTGACCACGGTTGGACAGGCGATGGTTAAGAATACCGGTACAACACTCAGTGTTATGGATGTTGGTTGGCCTTCTGCCGCGTCCATCGCGTTTGCCACACAGGTCGGGTTGTGGGTTATCCCCATCGCGATCCTGGTCAATGTGATTCTGCTGCTCATCCGCTTCACCAAGACCCTGAATATCGACGTGTGGAACTTCTGGCACTTCGCCTTTATCGGTTCCCTGGTCGCCATTGTTAGCAAGGATTTCTACCTGGGGCTCTTCGCTGCCGCGGTTGCTGCCGCCTGGGCGCTGTTCTTCGGTGATTGGGTTGCTAAAGCCATCCAGCACTTCTATGGCCTTCCCGGAATTTCCATCCCCCACCTCACCACCGGCCCCGGCGTTCCCTTCGCCGTCGCCACCAACTGGGTGCTTGGGAAGATCCCCGGCGTCAAGAAAGTCAACTGGGATCCCGAGAACATTCAGAAAAAATGGGGTATCTTTGGTGATCCCATCGTCCTTGGCTTCGCCATCGGTTTGGTGATGGGCCTCATCGCGTTCTACAATGTTGGTGACACCATGCAGGTAATTGTCAAAGTCCTGCAGACCGCCATGAATCTGGCCGCGGTCATGCTCCTCCTGCCCCGCATGGTCCAGATCCTGATGGAAGGCTTGATTCCGGTTTCCGAAGCCGCCCGCGATTTCCTCAGCAAGCGCGCTTCCAACCGCGAGATCTACATCGGGCTTGATTCCGCCATCCTGATCGGTCACCCGGCCGCCATCTCCACCGCGCTGCTGCTGGTCCCGATCGCAATCCTGATGAGCCTGATCCTCCCCGGCAACCAGGTCATCCTCTTCGCCGACCTCGCCGTCATCCCGTTCGTTGTCGCAGGTTTCGCTCCAGTCATGCGCGGTAACATCTTCCGCATGGTCATCGCCGGCATCATCGAGCTTGGACTTGGCTTCTACATCGCCACCTCCATGGCTCAAACATTCACTGCTGCTGCCGTGGAAGCAAAATTCACCATGCCCGAAGGTGCAGTTTTGATTACCAGTATTGGCGATGGATTCCTATGGCCGCCCTATGTATTTACCCTTGCTGGTAGATACGCGAGCTGGCTCGGTATCGGCTTGCTGGCTGTGCTCGTCCTGGTTGTGATGTTCCTATACAAACGCAACCCCAAGAAATGGGACGTCCTGGCTGGTGCTCCCGAAGAAGAAACCGCATAAGTGTTTGCTTCTAGTACTCGGTTGTAATTTATCAACCGGATCGCAATAAATACCGGGGCAATCTTTATCAAGATTGCCCCGGTTAGCGAATATAATATTGTTATTGGAGACCTTTAATGGCGAAAATTGAAGAAACCCGCACTTTTCCGGGAAAGTCACCGGACCAATTGTATAACGCGTTTGAAGGGACATACAAGAAAGCCGGGTTTATCACCTGGAAAAAAAGACCGATCGGCTGGCTGGCACTGGCAAAACGGCAGGAGGTTGATACGGATGTGCAGAGCACCTTCTCAGCCCGCCCCGGCAACCCTTCCGCCGCAACGCTGGTGATCACCAGCGAAAAACAAACCCAGGAGCAGCTCCAAGCCTGGGCAGCCGAGATCTGGAAATCTCTGGAAGGAATGGAATCATAATGATTGATGTCATGGTTCGGGGATTTCTGGGAGAATGGGGGCAGGCACTCCTCAATTTCTATCAGCAAAATAGTGTTTGGATCAATGCGATCCTCCTGCTATATTTTTTCATCGTTATCCTTTCTCAGAATAACTACAAACAAACCCTGGCAGGCTTGATCATTGCCATCGAAAAGGAATATCCCGGGCAATTTGAAAAGAAAACCGGTAAAGAAATCGCCCGAATGTTGAGTAAGAAAGAGATTCCCTGGCAGTCGGTATTGGATACCTCAAAATGGCCATTTATCGCCACCCCGCGCCAGTTATACCCGCGTGCCAGGAATGAATCTTCATTAAAAAAGTTGATCACGAACGAAATTCTCGCTGAAGCTATATTTACACGTCACAAAACCGGATAAAACCAGAATACGAAATAATCCGGGTTTTACATTTTCGTTCGACGATAACGAATAATCTCCAGGAGATCACAACAATGCAATCAGCCGATATAATAGTCACCCACTCTGTGGGGTTGCACGCCCGCCCGGCAGCGGAATTCGTGAAAACCGCTGGGAAATTCTCCTGCAATATCACGGTTTGCAATCTGACCACAGCTGGAAAAACCGTCAACGCCAAAAGCATCCTCAGCGTTCTCACTCTAGGCGTTCAGCAGGGCCACACCATCCGTATCGAAACTGAAGGCGAAAAAGAGGAAGAAGCCCTCGCTGCCCTCAAAGACCTAATCCAATCAAATTTTGGAGAGGCAGCCTGATGAAGCAATTCAAAGGGATCCCCGTTTCTGGAGGGATCGCCATTGGGCCTTGTTGGGTATATAAACCAGTTTCGGTTAGTACCAGCCGAAAAACCATCACCGACCCTGAATCCGAGCTTGCCAGGCTTGCGAAAGCGCTGGGAGATGCCGGTCAGCAGCTTGAGCAGCTCCATGAACGCGCGTTGGAGAATATCGGCGAGGCTGATGCGGCCATTTTTGAAGCCCACAAGCTTTTCCTTGATGATCCGGAATTCATAGGCGCGATCCGTGCAGTGATCAGCTCAGAAAAGATCAATGCTGAAGCTGCCGTGGCCGAGACCGCGGAAGGTTTCGCCCAGCAGATGCTGGCTCTGGAGGACGATTACTTTAAAGCGCGCGCCCAGGATATCCGCGATGTGAGTCGGCGGATCCTTTACTGTCTAAACGGTATTTCTCTGGATCAATTCAAGCTCACCCAACCGTCAGTCATCCTGGCTGAAGATCTCACCCCTTCAGACACCATCCAATTTGAACGCTCAATGATCCTTGGTCTCTGCACCCGGCGGGGTGGACCCACCTCGCATACGGCCATCCTGGCCCGAAGCCTGGCGGTGCCGGCCGCAGTGAGCATCCCGTTTGATTTCTCCAATATCAGTGAAGGATCTGTTGTGATCCTCGACGGTGATTCGGGTACCCTGACCATTGAAGCGGGTAAAGAGGAGATCGAATCCGCTCAAAAAACCCGGCTGTTGTGGGAACAAG
The DNA here is from genome assembly GCA_963747315.1 of uncultured Chloroflexia bacterium. Classification (GTDB taxonomy): domain Bacteria; phylum Chloroflexota; class Anaerolineae; order Anaerolineales; family Anaerolineaceae; genus CAVVEQ01. Next base: position 28,313 of record CAVVEQ010000005.1, read on the forward strand.
CATGGCAGAACAAGCTCAGCGCTGCCAACCAGCCTGCCCGCAGCCTGGATGGCAAGGTGGTGGAGATCGTCGCCAACATCGGTGGTGTGGAAGATGCCCGCCAGGCAGTGGAATTTGGAGCCGAGGGAGTGGGCTTGCTGCGGACTGAATTCCTCTACCTGGATTTCGGCCGCCTGCCCACCGAAGAGGAACAGACCGCCATTTACCGGGAGATCTTCCAGGTGATGGGCAGCCGCCCGGTGGTAGTTCGCACCCTGGATATTGGCGGTGACAAACAGGTGGATTACCTCGACCTGCAACAGGAATCCAATCCTTTCCTCGGTTGGCGGGCGATTCGCATGATGCGCGAACACCCGCAAATGCTGCTCACCCAGATGCGGGCGTTATTGAAAGCTGCCTCCCCGGAAAATGATCTGCGTATCATGATGCCGATGGTTTCATGCGTTGAGGAGGTTCAACAAGCCAGAGCACTCTTCGAAGAGGCGAAAACCACCCTCTCAGATGAAAACGCTCTAAAGGTGCAAAAAACGCAGTTCGGGATCATGGTGGAGATCCCATCCGCGGCACTGATCGCTGAACACCTGGCAGAATATGTGGATTTTTTCAGCATCGGCACCAACGACCTGACGCAGTACACGCTGGCTGTGGATCGAACGAACGAACGGGTGGCATACCTGGCCAGCCCCTTCCACCCGGCGGTGCTGAAGCTGATCGACCGCACGATCCAGAAGGCGCATGAAAAAGGACGTTGGGTGGGCCTTTGCGGCGAGATGGCTGGCGATCCGCTCGCTGCGCCGCTTCTGCTAGGGATGGGGCTGGACGAGTTCAGCATGTCGCCTTCAGCGATTCCCACGATCAAGGAACTCATTCGCAGGTTGGATGCCAAAGATTGCCAGCAGATCGCAAAAGAAGCGATGGCACAGCCGGGTATCCAGGCTGTAAAGGATACATTGGAACTGAATCGTCCAAAAAATGAATGATCACCAATATGAATCCCAAAACCGGCGGAATGCCGGTTTTTATTATTGCTATCCAGTAAAATATTAACCAATCGAATCCACCGAAAGCTGCCCAGCCAATGCAAACAACCCAACACTCTGGCATCCTTGCCCGCTACCGTTCCCTCATGGAAATCCCGGCTCATACGGGCGGGATCACACTCCTCGAAGGCAATACGCCGCTCATCCCCCTTCCCCGCCTTGCAGCAGAGTTGGGTGGTGGCTTTGAGCTATTTGTAAAATACGAAGGCCTGAACCCTACTGGTTCATTTAAAGACCGCGGCATGACCGTGGCGATCTCCGAGGCATCCGGGCGCGGGGTAAACACCGTGATCTGCGCCTCCACCGGTAACACTGCCGCTTCTGCTGCGGCCTACGCCGCCAGGGCAGGGATGCGGGCGGTGGTGATCATCCCGGAGGGCAAGGTGGCGGCCGGCAAGCTGGCCGGCGCGGTAGCCTACGGTGCTGAGGTGATCCAAATCCAGGGCTCGTTCGACGACGCCCTCGGCCTGGTGGTGGAGATCTCCAATCACCATCCTATTGCGCTGGTCAATTCCCTCAATCCATTCCGCCTGGAGGGACAGAAGACTGCTGCCTTCGAAATCTGCGATACTCTCGGCAACGCCCCGGATTGGCTCTGCCTGCCGGTGGGCAATGCCGGCAACATCACCGCCTACTGGATGGGGTTCCGCCAGTACAACCGGATCAGGCAAACCGGGTTACCACAAATCCTGGGGGTGCAGGCATCTGGTTCCGCCCCGCTGGTGCTGGGTCACCCGGTGGAAAATCCAGAAACCGTGGCTACCGCCATCCGCATCGGCAAGCCTGCTCGCGGCGAGGAAGCCCTGGCTGCCGCCGAGGAATCCCACGGCAGGATCATTGCTGTGAGTGACGATGAGATACTCGCCATGCAGCGCATGCTCGCCAGCGAGGGCATCTGGGTGGAGCCCGCCTCCGCGGCCGGGCTCGCTGGTCTGGCTGCCCAATTAAGAGAAAAAAGCGTAAAACTTGAAGGCAAACGGGTTGTGGCTATCTGCACCGGGCACGGGATGAAGGACCCCGATATCATCGCCCGGAGCATGCCAGCCCCGCGGTTGCTTCCGGCAAATTTGGACGCGCTGTCTGCAGCCATCCTCAGGGAGAAGGCATGACACTCAAAATTGGAGTTCCAGCCACCACCGCCAACCTGGGACCCGGGTTCGACTGCCTTGCGCTAGCCCTGGATCTCTGGAACGAAGCCGAGATCGAACCGGCGGCAGATTTTCGGGTGGAAGTCACTGGCGAAGGTTCCACCCGGCTCCCAACCGATGAAACCAACCTTGTTATCCGTTCCTATTTACGCTGCCTGGAATCCCAGGGGCTCACCCGCCCGATCGGTTTGCATATCCGCATGACCAATCGAATCCCCATCGGCTCGGGGTTGGGTTCCAGCGCTTCGGCGGTGTTGATGGGTATCCTTGCAGCGAATGCTCTGCACGAAATGAGAATGGAGATGGATGAAATCATCCGCCTGGCTGCGGATCTGGAAGGTCACGCCGATAACGCTTCCGCTGCGATGTTGGGGGGATTGGTCGTTCTTGTCCAGGATGAAGCGATTATTTTCCAGCGCTTCGAAATTCCGCCAATCCAGACTGTTGTTCTTGTGCCGGATTTTCTCTTTCCCACCCGGGAAGCCCGCGCCGCTCTGCCTGCCACAATCAGCTACCAGGATGCGGTTTTTAACCTCGGTCGTGTCCCGCTCTTGGTTCAGGCATTCAGGGAGGGTGATCAGAACCTGCTAGCCCGCATGATGCAGGACCGCCTGCACGAACCTTACCGGGTAAAGCTTATACCCGGTGCGGCTGAAGCGCTTGCGGAAGCCAGGAGGAACGGCGCGGCAACCGCCCTTTCCGGCGCAGGACCAGGCGTTATCGTCTTTTTCCCCGCAAAGGATGATGCATTGGTCAATTCGATGAAAGGCTGTTTCCTGAACGCTGGCCTCGAAGTGCGCATGCTCAGGATCGCGACCTGCCCGCAGGGAGCCTGGGTAAAAAGAGGAGAACGATAGCAATATTAAATCAACCACGGAAGCGATCGTAAAAATAGCCGTGAATCCTACCTTTCCACTGCAAGTCAGTATTAATAAATAATTGAGCTGTCCTTTTCAGGACAGCTCAATATTTGTAGTACCTGAATGTTGATTACTGAGGGGGCAGAAGCACCGAGTCGATGACGTGGATCACACCATTGGCAGCCAACACATCGGTGAGCACCACCTGGCTGTCATTCACGTAGACTTTACCGTCCATCACCTTGATCGTTACCGGCTTACCCAGAACTGTATCTGCGCTTTCCAGGGTTACCACCTGGTCGGCCATCACCTTGCCGCTCACCACATGGTAGAGCAGGATGGATTTCAGCTGTTCCAGGTTTTCCGGTTTCAACAGGGTTTCCACGGTTCCGGCAGGCAGCTTCGCGAAGGCATCATCGGTCGGGGCAAAGACGGTGAAGGGACCTTCCCCTTTGAGGGTTTCCACCAGCCCGGCAGCGCCAAGTGCGGCAGCCAGGGTCTTGAAGCGACCATCAGCGACTGCGGTGTCAACGATATCGGACATTTTTGCCGGGGGCAGCAGGACCGAGTCAATCACGTGAATGATGCCGTTGGAGGTTTCAATGTCGGTGATGATGATCTTGGCGTCATTGGCGTAGGCATTGCCCATATCCACCTTGAAGGCGATCTCGCTGCCTTCCAGGCTTTCCGCAGCGGACATGGAGGTGACATCGGAGGCCATCAATTTACCGCCCACCACGTGGTAGAGCAGGATGGATTTCAACTGCTCGAGGTTCTCCGGCTTCAACAGGGTTTCCACGGTTCCGGCAGGGAGCATGGCAAAGGCATCATCGGTGGGGGCGAACACGGTCAGGGGACCTTCACCCTTGAGGGCATCCACCAACCCGGCAGCCTGAACTGCGGCAACCAGGGTTCCGAAGCGGCCATCCGCAACAGCGGTATCGACAATATCTTTCAACTCCGGTTCGGGCATGGCGGTGGGCTCGGGAACCTTGGTGGGTTCAGGAACGGGGGTCATCGCCGGGGCGCAGGCGGCCAGAATAAAGACCGCTGCCATCAACACACTTACGAATCCTAACTTTTTCATTTCATCTCTCCTTGGTTGTATATGGTTTGTACTGCTTATATATCTATATTATCTGACCGAAGAGAAGATGACAATAGTTTGTATAATGTTAGAAATGAAATAATGATTCTAGGATGAGAAATCTCGTTGTTGTCTGCATCTATGTTGAATGGTAATTAGAAATTTGGAGTCTCAAATCCCGCAACAAAAGCAGATTCAACTTCTTCGCGGATTAGCTCCAATAACTGTTTACGAAGGGATTGAAACCTTGGATTATATTCAGCCTCGAAGAATTTTCGCGGCCGGGGAATATCAATATCCATCACTTCCCGGACCATACCCGGCCGGGCAGACATCAAATACACCCTGTCGGAGAGCACGATTGCTTCTTCGACATCATGGGTAACAAAAAGAACCGTGGTTCGTTCTCTTTCCCATACATCCAGGAGGAGAGCTTGCATCATCAGCCGGGTCTGCGCATCCAGAGCACCAAAGGGCTCATCCATCAGCAGCACTTTTGGCCTTGCAGCCAACGCCCGGGCAATGGCTGCGCGCTGCCGCATCCCCCCTGAAAGCTGCCGGGGGTAGACCCTGGCAAAGCCCGTCAACCCAACTAGCTCCAGGTATTTTCGTGCAATTTCAGCTTTTTCCTCACCAGGCAGTGGGGATTTTTTTAATCCGAAACGAACGTTATCCTCAACAGTCAGCCAGGGAAAGAGCGTGTATCCCTGGAACACCATGCCCCGATCGGCTCCCGGGCTATTCACAAGAGCGCCATCCACAAGGATCTCACCGCTGTCGGGAAAATCCAACCCGGCTACCATCTGCAGGAAAGATGATTTCCCGCACCCGGAGGGACCGATTATTGAAACAAATTCATTTTCCCGAACCGTGAGGTTGAAATCCTGCAGCGCAACCACTTCCTGCCCGTGGCGCATTTTAAACACCCGCCCAACGTTCTTCGCCTCAACCTTGATGCTCACCTATGCCTGCCTTTCCACCCAGGTGAACATGCGCCTGGCCGCCGCCTTGAACAACAGGTCCGTCACCAGGCCAAGCAGGCCAATAATGAGAATACCCAGGATGATGCTCTCGGTCTGAAGGAACCTTTGGGCGCGCATGATGCGGTAACCCAACCCAACGTTAGCAGCCACAAGCTCGGCCACAACCAGGTATGTCCAGCACCAACCCAGGGTGATGCGGAAGGTATCCCAGATGCCGGGTAGGGCAGTTGGCAGAACAACATCCCTGAGCACCTCCCATTTTCCCAACCCTAGTGTGTAACTGGTCTGGACCAATTCTTTTGGTACATTCTTGACGTTGTCCATGATCATCAGCACTTCCTGGAAGAAGGTACCGATAAACAGGATGAGGAATTTTTGGGAATCCCCCACTCCCAGCCAGAGAATGCTGAGGGGAACAAACGCAACGGCTGGCATGTAGCGAACCAGGTCCACGGATGGTTCGAATAAACCCTCGAAAAACCGGAAACTGCCCATAAGAATTCCGATCGGCAAAGCAATTAGGGTCGATAACATCCAGCCGGCCATGATCCGGTAGAGGCTTGCGGTCATATCCGCCAGCAGGATACCCTCTGTAAATTGGCGGATGAATTCCCCCCACACTGAAGAAGGCGAGGGTAAAAAGATAGGCTCAACCAGTTCCAGCCCGGTGAGAACCACCCAGCCCACAAGAACCAGTGCGATAAGCCCGGTTCCGGCAGACCAGTACAACACCGGGGAGATATCCTGGTGCAATTCCAGCAGCCGGGGACGGCGTTTCCCCGGCTGCGTGGGTTTATTTACTTCGTTGGATTTACTTTTTTGCAAAGAGTCATTCCCTATTTCAGGTACGATGTATCCAACAAATCCTGTGCCTTTGGAAATGCCTGCAGGAAGCCCATTGCAACAGCTGCTTTACCGATATCTTCAAAGGTAGGGAAGAAAGCCCCGCCCAACTGTTCTGCATTCGCAGCCAGGTCGTAGAATTCTACTCCATCAAAGGCGGTAGCGAGGTCGGCAGGTTCAGCGCCAACCGCTTTGGAGATTATCGCTTTCGCTTCATCCGGGTTGCTCTTATAGAATGCCAGGGCTTCATCCCAGATCTTGACCAGGTTCTTCACAACCGACGGGTTCTGTTTTGCGAAACTCTGCGGGACAACCAACACGTCCGAGATAAGCCCAGGTCGCTCCGCGGCGGTATAGAGCAGGCTCAATTTTTCGTCCTGTTTCAATACTTCGGTGATGTATGGTTCATAGGTCACGGCTGCATCCACCTCGCCTGCTGCCAGTGCCAGACCGGCATCGGAAGCCGGCAAAGGAACCGGAACAATATCCGCGACGGACATCCCATTTTGACCGAGTGCGTAATTAAGGAGCAAATCGCTGGTTGCGCCTTCTTCATAGGCAACCTTTTTTCCCTTTAGATCTGCAATGCTCTGGATGCCCTCGCCAGCCAGGATGGCATCCGCTTCGTAGGAAGCATCTTCCAGAAGAACCACCCGCAGGTCCACGCCAGCCTCAAAAAGCCTGGCTGCGGTGTGGGTGGCCAGGTTGGCCGCTTCCATGTTCCCGGAAGCGAACGCGGCATTTACATCCTGGTCTGTGTTGAAATTAACCAGCTCGGCAGCGATATTGTACTTTTCGAAAAGACCCTTTTCGGCGGCGATATACCAGGGCCCGTAACCGATCCAGGGTTGGGTGCCGATCCGAACCTGCACTTTTTCGGCAGGCTGCGGTGTGCATGCGGCCAGAACCAAGGCGGTCACGCTCAAAAGGACGACAATTAAAGCTAAACGGTTTTTCATCTTATTTTCCTCTCAAAAAGAATTATTTATCCCTGGCTGCACGGGCTTCGGCAGAACGGACATGGGCATCCAGTCCTTCCACCCGGGCAAGCTGGGCTGAAACCAAAGCAATCTCCCGCGCTTCGGCGGGGTTCAATCCGACCACACTAATGATGTGCATAAAATCCAGAACGTTTAATGGCGAGGCGAACCTGGCAGTCCCCCCGGTGGGCATCACATGGCTGGGGCCAGCAGTATAATCACCCAGCACTTCAAAAGACCGTTCACCTAGGAAGACTCCCCCGGCGCACCGGACTTTATCCAGCCAGCTTTCAGGGTCCGCGATGGATAGGCTCAGGTGTTCCGGAGCATAACCGTTGGCGAGTTCGAAAGCTTCCTCCAGGTTGCGGGTGAGAACAATTCCGCTCGCCCCCTGCAGCGATGCCAGGATGATCTCCGTCCGTCCAAATGGTTCCTGGCTATCCGGAGCTAGCAATCTTTCCACCTCGGCGGATACTTTTTCCGCCAGGGAACGCGAAGGGGTGATCAGTATGGCAGCCGCGAGCGGATCGTGTTCCGCCTGGGCAAGCAGGTCCAGCGCCACCCAATCCGGCCGCGCAGAATCATCGGCGATCACAACCGTCTCTGTAGGCCCGGCCAGCCCGTCGATGCCAACCGTACCGAAAACCTCCCGTTTGGCCAGGGTGACGAATAGATTGCCGGGACCGAAGACCTTATCCACTGCTGGGAGCTGGCCTGTCCCATACGCCAGGGCGGCGATCGCCTGCGCCCCGCCCAGAGAATAGACCTCGTCCACACCGCAAACCGCTGCAGCTGCCAGAATCACGGATGGAATCTTCCCATCCGGACCGGGTGGTGTGACCAGCACAACCTGCTCCACACCGGCAACCTTCGCGGGGATCGCGGACATGATCACACTGGATGGCAGGGGTGCTGAACCGCCCGGGATATATAACCCCACCCGCCGGATCGGACGGTAGATCTGTCCCAAACGGGGACCGGTCTGAGCGGTGAACCAGGTGGAGGCTGGCTGAAGTTTATAAAACGCTTCCACTCTTACCGCTGCAATCCGGAAATTTTCTACAACCAGGGGTGAGATTTTTTTCAGGGATGCCTGGATCTCTTCACCGGGGACTCGGAACCGCTCGATCCGCTTGCCATCCAATATATAGGTCCAATCTGTCAGGGCGGCATCGCCCCGCGACCGGACATCGGCAAGGATGCGCTGGACCGCCTGCAGCGGGTTAAGATCCTCGCCGAAGGCCTCGCGGATACCTGCCTGCAAGCGTGCAGGAACAGGTCCCTCCCCCAGCGGTTTTCGTTGGAGGATGGATCCTTCGGCAGAAGTTCGGTCGAAAATTCGAAGTATCAAATCATTATCCTTTCACAGGCAAAACAAAAACCCCCGGCTGACCGGGGGTTCCATGTTCTCGTCGTTTTGGATTCACATCATCCAGGTATACGTAAGAGACAGGCCTGCCGATCAGGACTGGGTTTGGAACCATGATGATGGGAATGGATGGTGTTTACCATATTAGGTAAGAATATAGCAAATTTAAGAGCGTTTGTCAAGCGGTAATTTTTACCGCCTCATTCAATAGGCAGAATTAATACGCTATACAGTCCCCAGGTTAGGATGATCAACGCGAAGATGACAATAAAGGCCTTCATTCGAAACGATTTGATCTGCGAACTTATCCCAGCGAGAAAAAGCACAGAAGCCAGGATCACGGTGTCCAGCACGTAGCGATCGGCAATTTCATTGGACTCTTCTGCTGCATTGAAGTACTCCCCCGCTTTATCTTCGAGGGTTTCAGCTTCCTCGTTTTTGGCCAGCGAATATTCGGTCATGGCAAACGGAGATTTTGGAGCTTCGGGATTATTTTTTGGATCGGTCAATAGCCAGGCATCAAACGCGACTGTGAACTCATCCCGGAATCGTTTCTGGTAAAAATCGGCCAGTTCCTGGTTTTCAGCAGCGTAGGCATTGATCCAGTTCGTAAAAAGGCCAATATCCACCTGCATCTGCTGACCGGCGATCGTGGACGCACGGCTGGATTCCACTCGCGATGCCCCGGCACGGCTGTAATTCGCTGCCTGCACCCCGCTCCAACGCGCGGATTGGTAACCGCTCCAGGCTGTAGCCAGGGTGGCTACCGCCAGGATGATCGTGGCGAGTATCTCCGCAAGCGGTTCATATCGATCCCAACGCTGTGGCAGGTCGATCATCCCGGTTTTTTGTCCGCGCCCGTTAGGTTCAGAAACATATTTCGACTCGGCCTTCTTGGTATCAGCCATTGCATACACTCCATTAGGATTTTTCGCTTCAGGTTAAGTATATGTCAGAATAATTTCAATGATTGTGAATTAAATTTCTCAATTTAAAGAGCCGGGATTATTCTGCATTCCTGGCTCTTTCATTATTCAAGATCAAATTATCGGATAGTTTCGACAGCCAGGTTAAACACCTTCGAGACCATCTCCAGGGCATTCAGGTTTTTACCGGTGGTAACGATGTAGTGGTGGGAAATGACATCGTCCACCATCCTGGGGCCGTTGGGAACACGGATCACCGCTCCATTCAGGCAGTGCGAGCCGGGATACTGGGCGTAGCTGGTCAGCTCGCCTTCGATCACACTCCAGGCATCGAAGGGTGGTTTCAGTTTCACCAGGGTGATAGGCCCCTCTGGCAGGCGCGCGTCGATGGCGGTGGCATTATCGTCCACGATAGCAAGTACCTTGCTCTCCAGCTTCCATTTGGTCGAGAAAGATTGCGGCACAACCCCCAGGTAACCGCAGTGGGCTGCCAGCACGTAATCTTTCGGGTCTCCCTGCACTTTGGGGAAATTGGGGATATGCTCGTGTTTCAACGCAGCCTGTCCCATCAGGAAGGGATAAAGGTTTGTCATCATGAACGGAGCGCCGACAGTCTTGGAGACAAGCACTTCCGTGAGCATGGTCACCAGGTCACCTTCGCAACCCCAGATCATTTTCCTTTCCTCGTAAAGCAGGTTCCACGCCAGACAAGGAGTGGTATCGCAGTACATGGATTCATTCAAGCAGTTCATCCCCGCTGCAATGATCCCGGGGTCCGCATCCAGGTCTTCCTTGATCTTCAAATAAATCTTGATCGCACCAAGGATCTGCTTGTTGGTGATCCTACCCACCGGTGTATTCGCCCTGCGCTGTTCCCAAACTTTTTGTGCGTCGGCGTCGCTTATCGCGCGGGCATCCTCGGAAAGCTTCTTGAAGCTCTTCTTCACTACTTTGAGCCCGTATCGTTTTTCAATCTCGCTGACGCATTCGGGTTCCCACCAGTAGAAGCGCTTGAAAATCTCATCCTGCAGCCCGGTGCCATTCGCAGGGTTATCCTGGTATGCGAGAATCTTTGCAGATTTCAGCTCTCTCTTAATGAAAATGCCCGGCAGGCCATTTTCGTCTTTTCCAGGGTGTTCGGGGCCACAATCTTCACCCCCTTCGATGTTAGATAACTATTAATTTCCCAATCCCACATGGAAACGGTACCAAATTCGGAAGTAACCACCATAATCGGTTGTGGTAGGGTCTGGATCTCCTTCAACCGTCGAAATGCCTCCCCGAGCATCTGCGGAAAGATCACACCATCTGACTCGGGTATTTTCTTTCCCAGGGCGACCGGCTCCAGGAACTCAGCTTCATCCACCAACAGCTTCCTCAGTTCGGTGATCTGACTCAGAAATTCGGGGTCCTGCGCACTCTTGAAAAATACGGGTACAAGTTTGGCTTTCATGAATTCTCCACGTTTGGATTTTGAAAAATATCGGTCAGCTAGATTACGCCCAGAACATTTCTCCAGGGGTTTCCACGGTGACGGCTTCACGAAGCGCAGCGAGGCCTTTGCTCACACCCTCATCAAATGACATCAGTCCGTCTTCATGTTCCAGAGAGATCACATGGTCGTAACCCACTATGCGCAGCGCTGACACAATATCCTTCCAGACCTTGATATCGTGCCCATAACCAATGGATCGGAATGTCCAGGAGCGGTGGGCGATATCCGTGTATGTTTTATGGTCATTGCATCCGTTCACAGCCACATTGAATGGATCCACGAAGCAATCTTTGCCATGGACGTGGGCGATGGCTTCACCACCCAGCTTGCGGATGGCAGTCACCGGGTCTACCCCATTCCAGAACAAATGGCTGGGGTCAAAATTGGCGCACAACGCCGGACCGCAAGCCTCGCGCATGCGTAGCAGCGTTTCTACGTTATATATGAGCATGCCAGGATGCATTTCCACCGCGATCTTAACCTTGTGCGATTCAGCAAATGATGCCGCGCCTCTCCAATACGGGATTCCAACCTGGTTCCATTGGTAATCCAGGATCGATAGGAAATGCGGCGGCCAGGGGCAGGTCACCCAGTTTGGCTGGGTATCGCTGACAGATCCAGCCGGCAAGCCAGAGAGAACATTAACCGCTGGAACCCCACACAATTCTGCAAGGCGAATGGTCTTTCGAAAAACCTCGTCCGAAGCCTGTGCAATATTTTTATCCGGACCGATCGGATCCCAGTGGCAGCTGAATCCGCTGATGATCATCCCCCGGCTTTCCACCGCCTTTAAATAAGCCTTGCGTTTTTCGTCGCTGGATAGCAATTCATCCACGTTGCAATGGTGTGACCCAGGCAAACCGCCCGTACCAATCTCCACAGCTGTCGCACCGAAAGAGAGGATTTTATCCAGCGCGGCTTCAAAGGGGAGCTGTTGAAAAATCACGGAAAAAACACCTATCCTCATTTGTTTCTCCTGTTAAAAGGGATTATGTCAACCGTTGCTCGCAGTAATTTTACAACAATTTGACCTTCATCCAGCAGTACGTCATCCCAGGTGATCACCGAACCCTGCTTGATCGTGTTCTTCATCACGGCGCCGAGGCGCCAGACCCACAGGGAGGGCATTTTCCGCTCTGGCTTTCGACGCGGTTTCGATCTGACCGTAAAAAGTGTATCCGCCAAAGGTATCCAGGCGCTCTCCTGGTGCCAGATCTCGTTTGGCTGTGGCCATGGAATCGGCCACCGGCTCATCCAGCGGAACCAGCGTTGTCTGACGGTGAAGATAAGCGCGCGCAACCGAAATGGGGGCTTCGAGGAACCATAGATGGTACGGGCGGAAGAAGGTGTAGTAATACCCCTTGCCGACCTTCAGATATTCCAGATCGGCACGGATACGCGCATCTTCCACGCGGACGGTAATGAACACGCCGCCGCTCATGGCGTTCCCCTGCACAAAATCCACGGTGTGCGGAGAATCGATCATCCCGCCATCAGTTTTGAGCGCAAATATCTGTGAAACGTTGGACAGGTCCGCTTCCGGGCCGATCATGCTTCGTTTCTGTGGAGTACAGCCGGTGGCATTGGCCGCGCAGGCCATCTCGAACATGGTCTTGGTGCCATCCACATAGGAAGCCACCTGGAAAGGGTCCTTATCGGATTTTTGCGCGGATTCTGCCACAGTCTCCGGTGTGGCCTGCGGATTCAGCGGATTGTTCTTGCCCTTGCCGATGACAATGGGTGTATACCCCAGCGTGGTGACAAAATCCCAGAGTTCCATCAGGCAGCCAGGTTCATCACCGCTGGAAACCGTATAGAGGATACCCGCCTCCGCTGCTTTCTTCTTGAGGATGCGTCCCACGGTCACATCCGCTTCGATATTCACCATGACCACATCTTTGCCGTAGCGGATGCAGAAATGAGCCGTCTCAGCGCCGGACGCCGGGAAGGGTGTCGCGTCGGAGACGATATCGATCGCATCCAGCCTTGGAGCGAGGTCGAAATAAGGTGTGACCAATTTCCGACCTTTAGCAAGCTCAGCCACCGCTACGGAGGGAGAAGAAACTTCTACGATCATATCTTCAGGAAAGCCGCAATCCAGGAACGCCTTGCGTGCAAGGTTTGATCATTCCAGGTGTGGGTTTTGTGAATCCGGTTCGGCATCATCCCCTATGTCCGAGAAATGAGTTCTTCTACTAAAGATCTCTCCGGAAACGAGGATATCGCACCTTTGCTGGTAGAAGCCAATGCTCCCACAGCATTGGAAAATCTGAATATCCTCTCAAGATCATCCAGTGAAAAATTCGGGATGCTTTTCCGTTCTTTCGATATTTCGACCAGAATCCCCGCAGTAAATGCATCGCCACAACCGAGCGGATCTACTTCGATTAAATTAATGGCAGGTATAAACCCATGGTGTTCCATTGTTGCGAAATAGCTTCCTCTTTCACCAAGGGTCACTGCAACGAGATCCACACCTTCGGCAAGAATAAGTGGAACCCCTTGCACAGGATCTCGGGATCCGGTTAGGAGCTCCAATTCAACCTCATTGACTTTGAGAATATCGCAAAATGAGACCACAGAGCGGATTTGGCTGAGTGCTTCGTTTTTATCCGGCCATAAACCGGGGCGGTGATTGACATCGAAGGAGATCAGCACTCCGCCGTCCTTCGCGACCTCTATCGCCTCCTATTGGGCGGAACGGGCGGGTTCATAAACCAGCAACAATGAGACCGCTGTGCAGGGCTCTGTGTATTGATCAGATCAAGATCCAGATTCTTCCGCCGCAAGACAAGATCCGCCCCGGGTTCCCGGAAGAAAATGAATTTCGCGTGTTTCATCAGGCATGGCGATGAAAACCACTGTGGTACGAACCGGTTCATCCGTGCGCATCCCGCGCGTTTCAACGCCGTTTTCACCAGCGTGCGGATCAGGAATTGACCAAACGCATCGCTGCCCACCTTTCCGATAAATGCGCTGCTCCCCAATCGGGCGGCAGCAACCGCCACGTTGGCACACGCCCTCCGGGCTTGGGGTAAAAAGCGGAAACATCAGCCAGCTTGCGGCCGATCTCCACCGGGAACATATCGATCAGGATCTCTCCCAGAGAAACTACATCTAGATTTCATCATTTAATCCCTTAGCTCGTTGTACAGAGAATACCGATCTCCGCGGAAATACAAGCGCAGGAACTCGACCGGGACCTCGTAATCATTGAAGGATGTCCGCTCGATAAAAAGGATTGGTGCAGGGGATTTCATGCGGAGTAGTTTGGCGGTCTCTTCATCCGCTACCTGGGCATGGATCTTCTGGAGTGCGCGGGTGATGCGGATATTGAATCTCGTCTCCAGAATCTCACGAAGCGGCAAGGTCGAAAAATCATTTTCCAGTATCCCCGGGCAAAGCTTGTGGTTCAGATGCGATTCTTCAATGCACATGGGTTCGCCGTTGGCGAGGCGTAAGCGCTTAATATAAGCAACCTCATCGCCTGGTTTGATTTCCAACGCAAGGGCAACATCCTCTTCAGCCGGAATGATCTCGGCTTTCAATACTTTTGTCCCGGCCTTCAAGCCGCGCCTGCGCATATCCTCGCTGAAACTGATGATCCGCGTCAGACCTTCCTCAAGGGTGGGTTCAGCGACAAAGGTGCCGCGCCCGCGCTGGCGGGAGATGAATCCCTCGCTCACCAGGCGCTCCATCACCTGGCGGATGGTCACCCGGCTGACCTGGAACTCGTCTATCAGGTTCAGTTCGGTGGGAAACATTTCGCCAGCAGACCATCTGCCTCGCTGAAGTTCCGCCCGCAGGATTTCATAGATCTGCTGGTAGAGCGGCAGGCGGCTCTGGCGATTGATCTCAGGCACCCCGATGGGGAAATCATCCCCGGGGGCGGACTCGATGGGAAGGGTGAATGTCACCTAGATTTCCTTGATCTCCACCCATTTGCCGTGTTCTGCGGAGGAGGAAACGCCGTCGAGAACCAGCTGGCAGCGGTAACCGTCGTAGAAATCCGGGTGCACAGGCTTTCGGCCGGGGATGGCTGAAAGCAGATCCGCAACCTCGTGAATGAAAGTGTGCTCCCAACCGATGATATGTCCAGGAGGCCACCAGGCGTTGACGTAGGGGTGGATATTTTCGGTGACCAGGATATCCCGGAAGCCCTGCTCCTGCCCGGGCTCCGAGCGGGAAAAATATTGGAGCTCGTTCAGTCGTTCCAGGTTGAAAGCCAGGCTGCCTTCGCTGCCAAAGATCTCCAGGCGCAGGAAATTCTTCCTACCGGTGGCGAACCGGCAGCAGAGAAACGCGCCCAGGGCGCCGCACTCAAAACGGGCGAGGAAATACATGGCGTCATCGGCAGTGACATCCAGCATCTGACCATCGGCTGCCTTGCGCTGCTTGACGAAGATCTCCTTCGCGCCGTTTACCGCCTCGATATCGCCCACCAGGAAGCGGGCCAGATCCACAATGTGGGCGTTCATATCTCCATGCGCGCCGGAGCCCGATTCCTTCACATCGTTGCGCCAGACATACGGAAAAGCAGGGTCAACCAGCCAATCCTGATAATACACAGCGTTGAAGTGGAAAACCCTGCCGATCTTGCCTTCCTCGATCAGTTTCCGGGCAAGCGCCAGGGCTGGTACGCGGCGGTAGTTGAACGCCACCATATTCACAACGCCGGCATCACGAGCGGCTTCCATCATGCGCTTTGCCTCCTGGGCATTGCGGGCGATCGGTTTTTCGCACAGGATATGCTTGCCGGCTTTGGCAGCCGCTACCGCAATCGGCTCGTGTGTGGCGTTCGAGGTGCATATATCGATCATGCCGATATCATCCCTAGAGACCAGGCTTTTCCAGTCGGTGGCGGTCTCCTGCCAACCGAACTTGATCGCGAACTGTTGCAAATAATCCGTGGGTTCCAGCCCGCAAGCTACTTTCATCACCGGGTTAACGGGCAGGTCGAAATAAGTAGCGACATCCTTGTAGGCATTGCTGTGCGCTTTGCCCATGAAACGGGTTCCTACCAAACCAACATTGATATTGTCCATAACGCGATCCTTCTTGGTGGATTTGTTATAACGTAGTAACATTATAACAAATAAATTATGATTTTCAAGTAGCCATTTTAACGAAAAGGCGGTTCGTACCGCCTTGGGGATTCTGGTTTCTATAATGAAGTTGATTTTTTGTTGTTCGCAGACGGTTTTTGCAGAGAAGTTTTATCCTCCACCTGTTGGAGGGATGAAATCTTCGGGTGTCCCGGATTGGGCACCTAGTTCTTTTGGAAACATATCCATCACGATCTCACCCAAAGAAATGATATCGGTCCGGTTGGCTTTTAGGTTAGGGGTCATGAGTGCCTAATGTTCTTCAATCAATTGTATCAATTTCGTAAGGGATGTTAATAATCATTTATTAGCATAAGGATTTCATTATTCTTTAATTCTGCTATACTTATCCTACCATTCCGCCTGTTTTTTCCACTCTCAGTTAGGAATTGGCCGAAGTGGTTATCTCCATTTTTTATGAGGTTTTTATGAAAACTGCAATGGTAATCAGCCCTCACGCCGATGACGCTGCTGCTTTCTGCGGAGCCACGCTGGCAAAATTCGCCGATACCGGTTGGAATATCATCCTGGTGCGGGTAACGGATGATCGCAAGGATTCGGTCAAGCTTTCCATAGAAGAAACGATCAGCAAAAACACAGAGGAATTAAGAAAAGCGGCTGAAATCCTGGGTATTCGGCAAATCGTCGAGCTTGGTTTCGAGACCGATATGCTCGCTGATGTACCGCTCGGAAAAATCCGCGAGAGGATTGTGTACCTGTTCCGCAAATATCAACCTTATGCGGTTTTTTCGTTTGACCCGGACGGTCTTTATGAGAACAACCAGGACCACGTTCGCATTGCCCAGGCAGTAGATGAAGCTTTCTGGGTTTCCTGTTTCGATAAGCATTACCCGGAGCACTTTATGGAAGGATTGGAACCATTCTCCGTTTGCGAGCGGTGGTTCTTTGCCCGGGAATTGCCCAAGATCACCCATTTTGAGGAAATAGCAGGAACCATCGAAAAAAAGATCGATGCGGTGTGTGCCCATCGTGAAATGATGCGAAATACCATCAACCAGTACCAACTCCAGCTGAAGACCTGGGGAAAACAAGTGCCGTGGTTACAGGAATCGAAGGACGGCGATATGAAACCGTTGATCGGAATGTTTCTACAGGAACAAGCCAAGGCCCTGGCGGAGGCTGCTGGCTGGGATACAGAGATTAAACTCGCTGAGGCATTCCGTCTGGAACGCTTCGGCGGGTTGGAACCCTTGTTCCAGATGATGGCAGAACCACTGGCAGGCGCTGAACCCGCACAAGAACGCGCCGAATTGGAGCAGGTCCCTTCGTCACCTCTCGATGATAAGCAGCAAGCGCACCTTATTCCGCAAGATATCAACGAGCGCATACGCATCATGGGGCATCACCATCTCTGCGCAGGTGCTTTTGATGAACTTCTCAAGTTACCAGTATTCCAGTTGGGTTACGCATCTCTAGTGGAACACCTTAAACCCAATCCCGATATGATCGTTGAAACCGTTTACGGTTACGGGCTGTTCTGCTATCACTGCGGATATTTCTCGCAGGAGGAAGGACGCTGCACCACTGGCTGGAAAAACAAAGTAGCCAAGGATGTGGCGGTGCTTGATCATCTGGGTCTCAAACACGGTAGTCAGACCAGGCTGGAAGACCTGCAAAAATTACTCGCTGAGAAGGTCACCCATGAAAAACTCGAGGAATTTTGCGGTCCCGGCGGTGAAGGCAAGTGCGAAATGTACGCACTGGGTGTCTGCCAGAAAAGTTACGCGAATCTTCGGCAACAGTATGGGATAGGATCGTAATCTATTTTCGGGGAGGTAAGGATGACCGCTGGTACTCAGGTAATCAATCAAAAGGAAAAAGGCAGACGGGCACGCCTGCTCACCGCTCTTGGTTTTGGATATTTTATCGACTCAGCCGAGGATGTCGCCCTGCCGATGCTCTGGCCGGCAGTCCGTACTACCCTGGGGCTCACCTATTCCCAACTCAGCTACATCGACAGCATCCGGGTGATCTTCCAGACCTTCAGCGGACCTTTTTGGGGAATGCTGGCAGACCGTTACAACCGTAAATGGATCCTTGTCATCGGAACCGGGGTATGGGGAATATGGACCTCGCTCTGCGGTCTGGTCACGGATTATCACCAGCTCCTAATATTGCGGATTATCGCCTGTATAGGCCTCGGCTGCCTTTATCCAGCCGCCTTCTCGTTAATGGCGGATACGTTTGGTCCCAAGCACCGCGGGCGCGCCATGGGTACAGTCAGTGGAATCGGCATGTTCGGGATCGTAGTGGGTGCGCTAATATTTAGCGAAGTGATCGGCCTCTCAGATGAAGGCTGGCGCTATGCATTTATCGGCTTGGGGGTGATGAGCATTTTGAGTGGTCTGGTAATAGCCCTGTTGGTAAAAGAACCGGTGCGGGGTGCCGCCGAGCCTGAATTGGAGCAGGTGATCACAGAAGAAAGCGCGGCGCAATTTCGGTTTCAAATGGGCGGAGTGAAGGAAATCTTTAAAGTCAACACCGTGCTCGTTAATTTCCTTCAGGGGATTTTCATGCTCACCGCAATCAACGCGCTGGCTACGTTCTACGTCACCTGGCTGGTGGATGACCGTGGATTCTCTGAATCCGATGCGCCACTCTTCTTTGGCATGTTGGTCATCTCGCTCGCCGCGGGAAATTTCGTTGGCGGGTCGGTTGGGGATTGGGCTTACCGTCGCTGGCCGAAATATGGCCGGGCTGTAATGTCACAGATCTCGATTGGCATCGCCCTCCCTGCGATGTACCTCCTCTTCACTCAGGCATATACCACCACCGCGATTGCAATTTGTTCGGTGATCATTGGATTCTTCCTAGATTGGACGCGGCGCGGCGCAATGCAGCCGATGGTGCAGAGCGCTGTTCGCCCGGAATTGCGCAGTACCGCCATGGCAATGACGGAATTTATTAATGGTGCCTTTGCTTCCATCGTCATCATCATGTTCGGGCAATACGCCGACCAGTATGGGTTGAACCAAACCCTGCTCATCCTCTCCTGCGGATTCTGGTTCTTTGCCTTCCTGGTTACCCCACTCTATTACCTGGTTTTCCCCAAGGACTCCCAAAAGTTACAAAACCAAATGCAGGAGCGCAGGGAGATCATCATCGGCGAGGAAAAATAACCAGTTATATCTCAGAAAACCTGGCAGGATTTGTCAATTATTTTTCTTAAAAAGGAGTATGAATGCGATTGATCCAGAATCTGCCTATAACCCATCTCACGCACCTGCGAGATTGGGAGGAAAAGCGATCGGTCGCATTGGTAACCAGTGCGCCTGCCTGGAGAGCTGTTATAAAATCCCTTCACCTGCCGATCACCTGGCGAACAGAGGTGACAGAGGCTACAACAGAAAACTGGGATGAAATTTCCGTTGGGTTGAAGGGTGAGGTGGTCTACTCAGTCGGAGGTGGTCTAACTGCCGACACGGCAAAGTACTACGCTGCAAAAAACAATTTACCCCTGGTGGTCATACCCACCGCCCTTTCTGTGGATGCGTTCATCACCGCGGCATCCGGCATCCGCAAGGATGGCTGCGTTTATTACATCGACACCAAACCTCCCGAAAACCTAGTTCTTGATCTGGATGTGATCGCTGCTGCACCGGATTCGATTCGTGCTGCCGGGATCTCAGATGTCATGTCCATCGCCACCGGCTCGTGGGACTGGAAATTCGCAGAGAGCCGCGGGAAGAATCCCACCGGGATGGAGTTTATTCCATGGGTATATGAATCCGCCCGCGTGATCCTGGAAGCAGTTCTCGATTGCGCGGAAGCTGCCGGCAGGTCAGATCGAGAAGGTTTGAAGACACTTTACGATTGTCTTGCCATGGAAGTTCAATTATGCAACCAAGTGGGGCATGCCCGACCGGAAGAGGGCACGGAGCATTATTTTGCGTATTGCGCGGAGAACCACCTGGGGCACGGATTACCGCACGGTGACCTGGTTGGACCAGGGATCATCAATGCCGCCCGCTGGCAGGGGCAGGAAACCGGGAGGTTGGAAAAAGCATTGAGAGCCTGCCATATTCCCCTGGACCGAATCTCACCCGAAATAATGGAACAAGTGCGGCTGGAGCTCCCCGTTTATTGCGCCAGGCATAATCTTCCTTACGCCATTGCTCACGAGCAGGAATGATCTGCTTATAAAATACAAAAGGCGCCTCACGGCACCTTTTTTTAATTACTATTGAACTTTTACCCACCGCTTTTCGGCAGCAGATTTCTTTATCGCGTCACACAGGACCATTTCGTGGTGACCATCCTCAAACGTAGCAAATTGCCCGGTTTCCGGCATTTTCCCGGTCTCGATGGCTTTATAGAATTGACGAAAAACCTGCAGGAAGGTATCCGGGTAACCTTCCGCATGACCGCCGGGAAACCCTGTGAGAGCGCGCACTTCGGGATGGAAGAGCGATGGATCCTTGGGGAGCAGTTCGTTCGGCCGGTCGCGGTGGCCGATCCACATCTCGTTCGGGTTCTCCTGCTCCCAGTGCATCGCGGTTTTTGAGCCGCTGATCTCGAACCAGAAGAAATTCTTGCGCCCGGCGGTCACCTGCGAAAGTGTGACGGTGCCTAACGCGCCGTTATCAAAACGGAAGATGATGACGGCAGCATCCTCTGTCTTGATCGGTACTTCATTGGTGGAAATGTTTTGGTCGATCTTTCCCGCATAGGTTTCCACCTCGCCGGATGGTTTTAGACGGGTTTTATGGGCGATCGAAAATTCCGCAAATACCTCAGTCACCTTCATTCCCGTCAGGTAGGTGATCATATCCATCCAGTGCGTGCCGATATCAGCAACTGCGCGCAGATCACCCCCCTGCTCCGGTTCCAGGCGCCAGTTCCAATCGGTTTTTAAGAAGAGCCAATCCTGCAGGTAAGCCCCGTGAACCAGGTAGGGAGTCCCCAAATCGCCATCCTTGATCCTTGCCCGGGCTTCCTGGCAGACTGGATAAAAACGCAGATTGTAATTGACGGCGGTGAAAAGCCCTTTCTCCTTAGCCAACTTTGCCAGTTCTGCAGATTCCACACTGGTCATTGCCAGTGGTTTTTCACACAAAACGTGTTTACCGTTTTCAAGCGCTTTTTTCGCCTGGCTATAGTGCAGGTTGTTCGGAGTGCAGAGGTGGAGTGCTTTAACTTCAGGATCGGATACCGCCTCATCAAAGTCGCGGTACCATTTAGGGATCGTAAGTTCAGCAGCTGCTTTTTTCGCTTCGTCCGGGGTGATCCCTGCCACACCGTACACTTCCACACCCAGCCTGCGCAGGGATTGGATATGGGTGCGGCCCATAAAGCCCAAGCCGATTACGGCCACTTTCGGGTTTGTCATCTTGCCTCCTGATTAATAATAGATAATTGCTGGTTGTATTGAATGAAACCCGGCTTTTCAGGTTCGCTGAAGTTGTGTTGCTGCAGGAAAAGCCGGGGTTTCAACATTTGGATGACCCGAAAGTTAGATCAGTTTGCTCAGGTATTCAAAACTGCGGATAGCATCCGGGACGGTGCCGCATTCCACGCTGAAGACGATGTCGTTGGGGCATTTCTTGACCATCTCGATCACCCGCTTCCAGTCCACAACGCCGTCGCCGCAAGCGCAGCCCACGGGAGTGCCGGTTACCTTGCCGCGTTCGGCACCGCTTTGCTGCATGGAAATATCCTTGGCGTGCAGGTGGACGAGGCGATCAACCACGTGACCCAGCCATTCGTATGTATCATCCGTGCCGGCCAGGAAGGAGTTGCCAGTGTCGTAATTTATGCCGATTGAAGGGGATTTCACCAGGTCGTAGATGCTATCCAATCCCTTGAGGGATTTGCTGTACTGCTGGTGCGGCTCCAGACCGATCTTGATTCCATATCGCTCGGCAACCAGAGAGGCTTCCTTAAGTGTGTAGGTCATCAGGGTGTAATCCATCTCCTTGGTGGTCCACTCGGGCTTGGGGCCTTCATCGGTGTTGATGACCGGTGCACCTGCATCGGACGCCCAACGGACAGCCTGCTTGAGGTATTCCACGCTGATCTCGGGTTTACAGAGAGGGGTATGCGATGACAGACCGGAGAGTTTGATTTTGTTTTTATCGCACAGGTCCTTCACCCAGCGTGGGTCGTCATACATCGACACGCTGTGAAAATAGCGGGCTTCACTGAGCAGCTCGCGACCCAGGTGAACCATCGGCTCGATATACTCGTAACCGATCTCTGCAGCCTTGGCAACACCCCACGCGAATGGTTTATCATGGTGTCTGACGAACTCCATGTTCACGCCCAATAAGATCTTTCCCATTTCATTCTCCTGTTATGAAGATAAGCTTTCTATCTGGCTGCCATGCGTTTGTTTGCATCGGCAACCAGCTCGCGGACAAAGGCAAGGCTTTTTTCGATCATCGGTCCGCCCTGGCCTTCGCATTCCAGGCTGATCACACCGTTGTAGTTGATATCCACCAGGATATCAAAACATTTCTTGATGTTTTCGACATTCACGCCGTCACCTATCGCGCACTGGCTGACCGCGATACCGGTCAGTTCCCCGCGCAGAGAAGCCGCGAGTGTATCGCTCACATCCTTCACGTGCACGTGGCTGACCTTATTCTTGAACTTATTCAAGAAAGCCACCGGATCCTGCCCGGCAATAAATGTGTTGCCTGTATCCATGTTCATGCGCAGGTAGGGGCTATCCACAAATGCAAGCATTTTTTCCATGAACTCGGGTTTCGTTGTGTAGAAACCGTGAGGTTCGATATCTATGATCATCTGGTAACGTTCGGCAACTTCCATGATCTGCCCGTAAGCTCGCTTCATCATGTCAAGCGCCTGGTCGTGGGTCATTCCCTTTGGAGCGAAACGGTCGTCGGTTGTGTCAATGTGATCGCAACCCGCGAGGTACGCCCAGCGGATGGTGCGCAGGGTGTACTCCACACCCAGTGAGGCACCTTCCGGTAGCGACATCGGGAAGGCAGCATCGATCTGGGAGAATTTCACCCCGTATTTCGCGGCCTTCTCCTGCCACATTTTGGGGTCTTCCCAGCTGGCCACGTGCGGCTGGTAACCCAGTCCGTGGATCCAGCTGACCCCATCGATCATTCCGCACTCGATCCAGTGGACGTCATTTTTCTGTGCCCACTGGAGGGCTTGCTCAAAACTCCAGTAACTGCTGTTGAAAGCGTCTGTATGAAAACCAATCTCGATCATGGATATCGAACTCCTTTCATGGGATTGTTGCTTAAGAAAATGAGCCCGCCCGGTTAACCGAGCGGGCTCATTTGGACTAACTCTAGCTCAAATTACTCAACAACGTCCTGATACTTGGTTGTATCGAGGGCTTGCCAGGCATCTGGCCAGTTGGGCAGGTCTTCCGCGCTGCTCATAACATAGTACAGCGGGGGCATGCCGGTACCGATGAAGTTCTTGAGTGTTTCAGCGGTAACATCCGGCTGGGGCAGAACCCAGTTGTGCTGGACAGCTTTCCCCTGGAGGAAATTGACGGCTGCCAGAACAGCGGTGCGCCACTGGAAGGTCGGGAAGGTGGGAGCAAGACCGTTGATGTCGTTGGCTGCCCAGTATTCCAGGAAGTCCTGCTGATCCTCACCGATCATGACTTTCGGGTAGGGGGCACCGGCATCTTTGAAGGCTTCGAGGATGGTCACAGCGGTACCGCCAGCGTCCATCCAGACTGCATCGATGGTGCCATATTTGGCCAGGTAGTCAGAGACAACGGTGCTGGCTTTGAAGGAATCGTAGGCAACGAATTCGACACCGATGACGTTGATCTGGGGATTCTCTTCAAAGATCTTGCGGGCTGCGCCCCAGCGCTGTTCGAGGACATCCACACCCGGGAGGATGCGGAAGGCAAGCACGTTACCACCCTCGGGACCAAGGTCTTTCACGACTTTCTCAGCACCGGAAATACCGAAGGCGTAACCACCGATCGGGCGTCTGGAGACAACCGGGCAGTCAGTCTGGGCATAGCGGTCAAACTGAATAACCGGCATCACCTCGCAGGCTTTTTCCACGATGGGGGTCAAGGCTTCGGAGGTGTTGGAGGCAACGATGAGGATGTCGCATTTTCCGGGGGTGTTGATGATATCCTGGATGTCGGCGATCTGCTTGGCATCGTCACCGGCGGCATCGAGGTGAATAGAAGTTCTTGACGAGACCAGCGCCGCGAAGCTTCTCACCTGCTCGCGCATGGTCACGTACCCGGTCACACGCCAGGGATTGTTGACGCCAGCGTTGGAGAAGCAGATATTGTAGGGGGGTTCCTTGCCGGCGAAGCTGGCATACTGCGGGTACTTGCTGATGTCGGTGGGGTTGTCGACCAGATACTGCAGGTAGATCGGGTCATTCGGATTGATCCGGTTTTGCACCTCATCAATTCCTGTCGACTGCTCATAGTCCGCATCATTAAAGAATTGAGCCGCAACCTTCGCAGATTCCATCTGAAGACCGGGATTGGTACGCTGCGGGGGCTTCTGTTGCTGCAGCTGCGGGAGCGCATGCCGCGAGGATCATGGAGATCCCAACCAGAAGCGCGAATACAACAAAAATACTCTTTTTCATTTGTTTTCTCCTCCAATGTGAGAAATGTTTGGATTTTGAAACACGTTCTGAACAAACCACTTACACCAACCTGAGTTTATTTATCACACCACCTCCTTTTCTTATTTTCTACAGCCGGGTAATATGTCCTGATCATCATAACAGGAAGATACGATTTTCGGTGATTATCGCTTTTTTGCAGTGCTGATTGCAGAGTACGCCACCACTCCAATAATGATCAAACCCTGGACTGCGTCGGTATACGGCTTGGGTAAGCCAAGCTGGTTCATCAGATTAACGATCGCCTGCATGGCAAAAGCGCCAAAGATCACGTTGATCACGTTGGCTTTCCCTCCGCCGAGCAGAACACCGCCGATCACACAGGCAGCGATCGCATTCAGTTCCATCCCTTCTCCAACCTGGTGACATTCACACCACCGGTCCCGGCAATCATGATCCCCCCAAGCACGGCAAACACACTGCAGACAACAAAGGTCATCATGCGGACGAGTTTATGCTTTACGCCAGAGAGCCCGGCAGCGCGCATGTTATCTCCGATGGCGAGGATCTGCCGGCCGAAATTAGTTCGATGGAAATACAATGTAAGCTATCACAGATAAAACGATAAGGATAAGGAATGCGTAAGGGATTCTACCAAAAATTGGTACATCCTGGATGAAGTTTCGACCGAACATTCGAAAGTTATCCGTCAGGTATCCTTTGGGAGCACCACCCACGTAATACAAGGCTCCACCGCGGACGATCATCATCATCCCAAGGGTCGTGATGAAGGAGGGTACTTTCAAAAAACTTACAATGAATCCATTGGTGAGCCCGACCAGGTACGCCAAAGGCGAGAAGGATGAGGATATTCGGGAGGGCGTTGGCCGGGTCGTTCGCCAGGAATTTCGAGGACGCGATCACGCAAAATGTTACGATCGCGCCGATGGATAGGTCAAAACCACCCATCGCCAGGACGAACATTTGACCAATCGCCAGCACCGCCAAAGGGGATGCCGGGCGCAGGTAGGTCATGATGCCGTTCATCGTCTGGTAACCCTATTGGATTTAGAAAACCCAGGCGTGAGGAAAATCACCAGGAAAATGGGGTATACAGGAGGAACCTTTCTAATCCAGGCCCACAGTTTCACCAGGAAATTTGGTGTGGATTTTTCGGATGTAACGGTAGATGCAGTCATTCGATCCAACTCCTTAAGCCGCTTCTTTTTTCGAGCGGATTGTGTAGCTTGCCACCGCAAGGATAATGATCACTCCCTGCAGAATATTCTTCATGTAGGGATTCACGCCAACTGGTTGAAGGCGGTTGCAAGCACACCAAAGATCAACACGCCAGCCAGAGTTCCCCATACTCCACCTTTTCCACCGGAGAGAGCGGTGCCGCCAATCACCGCAGTCGCGATGGAGTTCAAATCATACACGCCATTCGGACCCACCCAGGGAGCGCCGGAACGCATCAGGCTTACCAGGAAGATACCCGAAAGGACTGCGGTAACGCTGCATAGAACGTGCGCTCCGATGAGGACCCTATCGGTACGCACACCGGAAAGACGGGCGACCTCCGAGTTACCGCCAACGCCATATAGGTGAGCTCCAAATTTGGTTCTTGCCAGGATGAACCAGCCAATTGTTACTACCAGCAACAAGATGATGTATCGAAACCGGGATTGGACCGAGCGTTGCCATACCCGAACCATTCGAACGCCTGCGGAACGCTACCGGTATAGTTCGAAAAGGTGGCGTTGATAATCCCTTTTACAATCAGGCTCACTCCTAGGGTGGCGATAAAGGGATTCACTTTAGTTTGGTGATGATCAAGCCATTCGCAATCCGATCACAATCGCCGATGACAAAAACACCGAGCAAGAGCAACCGGTACATTTGAGTTATTTCCCTGCATGATATAGGAAGACATCACTGCGGTGATGCTGATCGTGTAAGCCACAGAAAGGTCGATGGAAGCGCCGATCAATACGAGGGTTTGACCGACGGCCACAATACCGAATGCGACCGATCGGACGATGATGTTCAACATGATCGTTCGGGTTGGTGAACATTTGTCCGTCGGAATAGATACCTGGTCCAGTACACCGGTAACAGGAAAACTACGATCAGGAAAAAATATACCGGAGGTATCATTGGATGACTGGCCATTCTTTTAAACCAGTTTTCGGAAGCTGTTGTGGTCGTCATGTTATTCCTTTCCCGCCTGCAGTGTTCTTCAATCTATCTCTTCCGCAAGGTGCCCGGTAGCTACAAGCATAATATCCTGTTCGGACGATTTTGCCGGTAGCTCACCGGCGATCCGGCCATCCCGCATCACCAGGATCCGGTCGCTCATCCCAAGGACTTCCGGGAGTTCGGAGGAGATCATCAAGACTGCAATACCCTTTTGGTCAACCCGCGGATCATATCGTGGATGCTGGCTTTTGCTTCCACATCGATACCACGCGTTGGTTCATCGAAAATAAATATGCTTGCTTTGGAGGATAACCACTTTGAAAGAACCACTTTTTGTTGGTTGCCACCGCTCAGAAATTGAGCTTCGCGGTCGAAGGTTTCTGCATGTAGGTCCACCTGTTTGGCAAGATCGGAACCAGTGTTCGGGATTTTACGAATACCATCCTTATAGATAAAGCCAAGCAAGGGTTGAAGGGTTCGGACTGTGAGCAGGATGTTATCCCGTATCGGTTGCTTCGGGAGGATCCCTTCCGCTTTGCGGTCTTCGGTTACAAAACCCAATTTTAAGCCGGATCGCATCCGGAGGGTCTTTTAATGGTTTGTAGCTTTACCAAATACCTCAATCGTTGCCCGTTTTGAATGGGAACCACTCCAAAAAGCGCCTGAGCCAGTTCTGTACGACCGGAACCCTGCAAGCCCGGCGACGCAAAGCACTTCACCTTTGCGAAGATCAAAATTGATATCTTTCAGGAAATCGTTCCCGCCATCCTTTACCCGCAGGACAACTTCACCAAAATCCTCCGGGTTCCCAAGGGGCGGGAAATAATGATCCAGATCACGCCCAACCATCATATGCACGATTTCTGATGGGGTTGTGTCCTTTGTCATTACTGTTCCAACTAGTTCGCCATCTTTAAGAACAGAGATCTTTTCAGCGATATCAAAAACCTCGCGCAGACGGTGAGAGATGAAGATGATCGCCATCCCACGAGCCTTCAGTTTTAGGATCAGGTCGGTAAGAATCTTAACCTCGATCGTGGTAAGAGAGGCGGTGGGTTCATCCATGATCAAGACCTTGGAATCAAAGGAGATGGCTTTCGCGATCTCCACGATCTGTTGTTCAGCCACGGAAAGGGAATGCTGCACAATGGCAGTTGGGCTGATCAGTCTGATCCGCTTCCACTTCTTTCAGGACACTTACAGCGTTTCTTATTTAATTCCCTACGTTCAGATGCACCGAATTTCCCGGGTTCCCGTCCCAGGAAAATATTCTGCGCCACGGTACGATCAGGAAGCAGGTTGAATTCCTGGTAGATGATACTCACACCTTTCAGCTGGGCTTCCTGCGGGTGATTGAAAAGGACACTGTCTCGCCCTGCAGGACCAATTCGCCAGAATCGGCGATATAGGCTCCAGCGATGATCTTCATCAGGGTGGATTTTCCAGCGCCATTCTCACCCACCACGGCATGCACTTCACCTGGAAGAAATTGAAGAGAAATATTCTTGCAAGCCTACCACACCCGGAAACCGTTTACATAATTTCACGAACTTCCATCACGGAGCCATTTTGTTCAGAGGTTATTCAGCGTGGGTATACATTGGAAGCAACTGTCATAGGAACCTCGTCTCATTAATCTTGCGTTCAGGCGAGCAGCGTTTTCAGAAATTTTAGACCCCTGCATCGCGATCGCATCCTGGCTAGGAGCGATCTCCCGCCAGATACAAACTGCCCGGGCAATCTCCTTCACCTGCGAGGTGAAAGATTCTATCACAACCGGTCCATCGTAATGGATATCCTTCAATCCCCTGGTAACGTCATCCCAGCGCACCTGGCCGGTGCCGGGGACCCCGCGGTCATTTTCGCAGGCATGGAAATGAAAAACTTTTTTTCCGGCAGCGCGGATGGCGTCGCCGCTGTTCTTCTCTTCCAGATGCATGTGAAAGGTATCCAGGTGAAAACCCACATTATCCATCCCGGTTTGGGCAATAAACTCCAAACCCTGTGAAACGACATTGAGCATGTCGGTTTCAAACCGGTTGAGGGTTTCCATGGCCAGGCGGATATTTTTCGGTCGGGCGTATTCAGCAAGTTTGCGGATCTCGGTCACAGCGCGATCCCATTCGGCTTTTCGCTCTGCCTCGTTCTCAAGATGATCCTTGCCAACCGCGGAATACATTGGTCCACAAACAACCGGCGAACCCAGCGCTTCTGCGGCATCGATCAACCATCGAATGTAAACCCGGGCGTTCTCCGCATACTGGGTATTAGTACTGCAAAGGTTGCGATCCAGTCCGAAAGCCCCACAGACGATTGGCAGGAGTTGGTTCTTTTCCAATTCGGTTTTGATCTGGAAAACATCCAGCAGCGCGGGATTTTCTACAGAGATCTCGAGGATGTCAAAACCCAAAGCCTTGACTTTCGGAGCCAGGTCCCGGATCGCGTCTGTGGTACAGGGCGAGACCCACACGAAAGTATTCACACCGAATTTCATCGATCTCTCCTTAATCCTCATGGAAGCCTTCCACACCGTTTCCGTTGGAGGCTTCTACTGTGAAAATATAATCCATGGTCAGGTTCACCGCCCCGAGAATCCCCGCATCGGGTCCAATGGCCGAAAAAACAATATCCAGGTTGCGGGTGGCCAGTGGCAGAGAGCGGTTGAGAACTGCCTGGCGGATGGAGGAAAGCAGGATATCGCCCAGCTTGCTGACCCCTCCGCCGATAACGATCATATCCGGATTGTAAAAGTTGACCAGGCTGGCTAGCACCTCTCCGATCATCTGTCCGCTGGATCGAATGATCTCAATTGAGAGCGCGTCGCCTTCCCTGGCGGCTTCGCCTATATCCACCGCGGTTAGGTGGTCACCGTGTTGATGGTAGTGACGGGTGAGGATCTCACTCCCGCCAGCCAGGGTGGCTTTCAAGGCACGCTCGGAAATGGCCGGGCCGCCGGCGAGCGCTTCCAGGCAACCGTGATTTCCGCAGGGGCACAACGGTCCATTCTTATCCACACCAATATGCCCGATATCCCCGGCACAGCCGGAGGCTCCGCGGTAGATCTTCCCTTTGCAAATGATCCCCGCGCCGATGCCAGTGCCAATTTTCACAAAGATCAGGTCGCTCACACCCTTGCCCGAGCCCTGGTTGACCTCACCAAGTGCCATCACGTTAACATCGTTATCCACTACGACGTTGGCAGCCGGGAACAATTGCTGCACGGTTTCGATGATCGGATAGCGATTCCAGCCGGGCATGATGGGAGGAGAGATCGCGGTCCCGGTGGAAAAATCCACCGGGCCGGGGATGCCGATCCCGATCCCGCGTAATTTTGCTGGATCCAAACCATTTTCTCTGAATAAGCCTTCAACCAATTCACCGATCCTGCCGAGCACCTTGATGGGGCCTTCCCGTACCAGCAAATCTTCCGAGCATCTGGCCAGGATCTTTTGTCCAAAATTTGCGATGGCAATATCCACGCTGGTCGCGCCAATATCCACACCGGCCACATAACCAAGTTCGCCATTCAAGCTGAAAGTCTTGGACCTTCGGCCGCCTGAATATTCTGAAACCTGGTTTTCGATGATGTATTTTTTTTGAAGGAGGGAATCGATGCTGCTGGTGACTTTGGTGCGGGAGTGTTCGGTAAGTTCAACGAGGTTTGCCTTGGTAAGCTCGCCATGATTGCGAATAAGATCAACGAGCTCTTTTTCGGTGGGGGTGATGAACAACCGGTTGGGCAAATCCTCCGCCTGAACAAGCCATTCCGGCATGTCCGGCAAATTATTGGAACGGTATTTTTTTGTGCTTACCTCTCGCCCAAAGCCCATTATCGAGTCCGATCAAAAAGAATGGTACTGCGGTATGCGGTTTAAGGTGCTCAGCTTGCTTAAAAAAGTTCCGTTCGAAAAAAATAGTCCTCAGGACTCGCGGGTAGCTCTATACGGCTCGATGCTTGCGCGGTTTTCAACCATCCTGATGACTGACTTATCCATTATAGCTGCCAATTTTCAAATGTCAATCAGTTTTGTTGTTTTCATCAATTCTTATGACATTTATTGTCATTTCTAGGTCTTTTCCTCATATGATTGAGGATGGGATGAGCTTTCCGCGAACGGCGCCCATCCCAATTTCTCGAATTACAGCTTATTTGACCTCGGATACTTTTACCTTGCGCCCTTCACGCGAGGAGATGATGGCAGCTTCCAGGATCTGGATATCCTTCACCCCGTCGAGCAGGTTGGGTGTGATCTTGGTGCCCTTCTCCATCGCATTCAGGAAATCCACAACAGCATGGGTGAATTCGTGCTCGTATCCGATTATGTGACCAGCCGGCCACCAGGCGTTCATGTAGGGATGGACGGATTCGGTGGTCTGGATGGTGCGGAAGCCCTGCTCGCCGGCTGGGTCTTCCAGGTTGAGATACTGAAGCTCGTTCATGCGCTCCAGGTTGAAGATCAGGCTTCCCTTGCTTCCGTAGATCTCGAAGTAGTTATAGTTCTTGCGTCCGCTGGCGAAACGGCTGGCTTCGAATGAGCCAAGCGCACCGTTGGCGAACTCCACCACCATAAAGGCGGCGTCATCCACCGTGACCTTGCCCTTGGAGCCCCCGCCGGTACCGGATTTGAACGTGCCGGCATCCTTGCCTGGAAGGGGGCGTTCCTCAATAAAGGTCTTCAGCATGGCCGTGACGGTATCCACTTCACCGATCAAATAGCGCGCAAGGTCCACGCTGTGGGAATTGAGGTCATAGTGCGGGCCAGCGCCGGCGAACTTGGACTGCAGGTGCCAGGTGAGCGGGAAGTTGGGATCGGTGATCCAATCCTGCAGGTAGGTGCCGCGCCAGTGGAAGATCTGCCCGATCTTGCCGGCATCGATCAACTGCCTGGCAAATGCGACGGCGGGGGTGCGGCGGTAGTTATGGTTGAGGTAATGCAGCACGCCGGCTTTCTCGGCTGCATCGTACATTTCCTTCGCCTCGGCGAAATTGAGCGCGATTGGTTTTTCGCAGAAGATCTGTTTTCCGTTCTTTGCGGCGGCAATGACGATATCCTTGTGGAGGTACGTTGGAGTGCACACATCGATGATATCGACATCCTTGCGCTCCACAACTTTCTGCCAGTCGCTTTCGGTTTCCTCCCAGCCCCAGGTTTTGGCAAAATCGCTGGTATAGGCTTCATCCTGCCCGCAAGCCACTTTGAGCACGGGTTTGAGCCCGACGCTGAAGAACTTGGGAGCTGAGGTCCAGGCATTGCTGTGCGCCTTGCCCATGAACTTGGTTCCGATGATGGCGACATTCACATTTTTCATTGACCTTCCTCCATTCCAGGTTAACCTGACAAACAGGTTACTTGAGATCCTTGGTGATTCGTTTCAGCTCTTTGATGCTGAGGGCGACAGCTTCGTCTTCGCGTTCGGTCCAATCGGTGTGCGGGTGATCGATCTCCACCGCCAGAAAACCCTTGAAGTTGGCTTTATGGAGTAGTTTGGCAAGTGTTTCATTATCGATCAAACCTTTCCCCACCGGAACTCCGGCGAAGAAGAACCAATCGGTTGGCCTGGCGTTCTTATCGGGCATCAAGTCCTTCACGTGAGTTGCCAGCACGTAGGGGGCGAGTTTTTCCATTCCGGCTATGGGATCATCCAGCAGGCGCAGGAAGTTACCGGTATCGAAGTTAAGGCCGAAGTTGGGTGAATCCACCTCACCTAGAAGCTGCAGGATCTCATCGGAGGTGAAATCGATGTGATTTTCCACCGCCAGTTTAACACCGTTATCCTTGGCAACTTTCACGGCCTTTTTGAACATCTTCACCAGGGCTTTTATCTGGGGTTGATGCGGCTCGTGGCGGAACATCAAACTGCTGCCAACCACGCGCATCACGTCCGCGCCGATGGCTCTGGCGTAGGGGATCATGGTTACCATTTCCTCGTATGCTTTCCAGTTCTTGCCTCGCTCCAATCCATCCGGGTGACCCCAGGCATAAACTCGGTCAAATTTGAAGTCATCCAGGCGGGCTTTGAGGTCTTTGAACCAGGCCATATCGTATGAAGGGAAGAAGCAGGATTCCAGCGAAACCCCGTCCACCTTCAGCTCCTTGGCGCGAACCAGGAAGTCTTCCATGGTCATGTTTTTCGCGGGTTTTTTCTGATCGGGATAAACCTCGCCAAAAAAACGGTGGTAACAATAACTATCGATACCTACTTTCATTTCTTGCCTCCTCTAAATGGATGTTGGATGATATTTAATCAAAAATACGCGGGGAGATTTCCGCCGCGAAATTACCCGGAAGTGGATTTTCGATCACGCTCCATCAAGGTGAATGTGGTCATATACTTGTTATTACAGGATAACATTATTATATCTACGGTTTTTTAAAATGCAATAGCTTAAAGCTTAAAAAATCATAACTTGGTTTTTTTTGACAGAACGAATTCATCCCGAGCGACGATTCCAAACGGGATTCTTAAAGAATCCGGCTGTCTATTGACAGGAGCCTTGAAGTTTTCTATAATAACTTGTAATAACAGGATTACAAGAATTCAACTTATCCCCCACCCATGAACAATATCCCTGCGATCAATTTCGAAAGCCACATTCCCTATTACATCCAGTTGATGGATCTGCTTAAAACCCAGATCGTAGAAAAGAAATGGAGCGCGGGCCAGCAGATTCCGGGGGAACAGGATCTTTGCGAAACCTACGGCGTCAGCCGAACGGTGGTTCGCCAGGCATTGCGGGAACTGGAACTGGAAGGTGCCATCACCCGCCGCAAGGGAAAAGGTACCTTCATTTCCGAACCGAAGATCAGCGAAGGTCTCATCCAGAAACTTACCGGTTTTTACCAGGACATGATCGAACGCGGGTTAAAACCTGTCACGCGCGTGCTGCACCAGCAGGTTGTCCCGGCGGATGAAACCGTAGCCAAATTCCTCAATATCCTTCCCGGCACCCAGGTGGTGGATATCCAGCGGCTGCGCTTTATCAATGAAGAACCCATCCAACTGGTCACCACCTACATCCCTTACACAATTTTTCCACCTGTAGCCACGGTGGATCTTTCCAACCGCTCGCTCTATGAGTTTCTTGAAACGGAAGGCGGCATCATCCTCTCACGCGGAAGGCGATATATCGAAGCAGTGCTCGCCAACGAAACGGAGGCCATGCTGCTGGATATCGAACGCGGCGCGCCGCTGCTGATGCTGGATTCGATCAGCTACACCGAGAACGAAATCGCCTTCGAGTATTACCACGCGCTTCACCGGGGCGACCGCTCACGGTTTGAGGTTGATCTGATCCGTTCCAGGGAAACTTCCCCGTCGAACGGATCGTCTTTTTCCAGCGGCTTGCAGGATATCTCCACCTCGGCAAAACCCCAATAATCAGGAAAACCAGGACCACAATGACCAAAAAATATCTGATCGGCGTTGACCTGGGCACCAGCGGTACCAAAGCCGCTCTATACCATGTGGATGGCTCCCTGCTGGCCGAATCCAGCGCGGAGGTGCCGCTCCACCACCCAAAACCGGGGATCGTCGAGCAGGATAACCAGGATTTCTATAACACCGCCGCGCAGACGATCAGCGCCTGCGTGCGTGAAAGCAAGGTCGATCCGGGCGAGATCGCCGCCCTGGCTTTTGATTCTCAAATGGCAGGGGTGGGATTGATCGACGAGGATTTCAACCCGGTCTCCAGGTTCGATTCCTGGCTGGATATGCGCTGTAAGCCTTATATTGAATGGATGGATCGCGATGCAGGCGAGTTGGTCACCAGTCTCACCGGATGCCCGCCCACCTGCGATCATGGCCCCAAGATGCTGTGGTGGAAAAACGAACGGGCGGAGGAATACCGCCGAACTGCAAAATTCGTCATGCCAGGCACCTATGTTGCGGGCAGGATGGCCGGGCTCAAAGCCAGCCAGGCGTTCATCGATTACACCTACATCCACTTTTCCGGGTTCTCGGATGCCCGGCAGACCGCCTGGTCTGAAGAGTTGTGCGGAAGATTCAGCCTGGATATGGAAAAACTACCCGAGATCGTGGAGCCCTGGAAGGTGATCGGCGAGGTCACCCCATCTTCCGCAAAAGAATTCGGCCTCGTTCCCGGCATCCCCATCGCAGCCGGAGCTGGCGATACCGCCGCGAATGCGCTGGGGGCTGGGATCGTGGAACCCGGCATGGTTTTCGATGTGGCCGGTACCGCCGCCGTCCTGGCGAGTTGCACGGATGCCTTTGCCGCCGATACCAAACACCGCGCCTTGCTCACCATGCGCTCAGTGATCCCCGGTCTGTGGAACCCGCTGGCATATATCGGCGGAGGTGGGCTGGCCCTGCGCTGGTTCCGCGACCAGTTCTACAACACTTCCCGGGGGAAAGCACTCGACGTTGAAACCGACCTCTACCCCGAGATGATCGCGAAAACCGCATCCATTCCCCCCGGCGCGGATGGGCTTTTCTTTTCTCCCCACCTGGGAGGGCGAATCTGCCCCTCCAGCCCGGCCATGCGCGGCGCGTGGATCGGTGCCTCCTGGTCGCACACCCAGGCGCACTTCTTCCGTGCCGTGCTGGAAAGTGTAGCCTTCGAATATGCCTACTACCTGCGCATCCTGCGCGAGCTGCTCCCATCCCAGAAGCTGGTCCAGGCGCGCGCGGTTGGCGGCGGCGCCCGCAGCCAGGCATGGAACCAGATCAAAGCGGATGTGTTGGGAATTCCATATCCAATCGCTGAAAGGCAACGAATTCGGCACCTGGGGCGCGGCTATGATCGCCGGAAAGGCAGCCGGAGTCATCGATGATCTCGCTGCGCATGCCAGGCGGACTGTTCACCCGGAAGGAATGGCGGTCGAACCGAACAAAGAGAATTACCAAATCTATCAACCCCTTGTCGAGAGATACATCGAAATGGAAAGCATGCTGGATCAGTTCTTCGGAAAATCCCTCTGATCTGGTCATTATTGTTACCAGGAGTATTTCGTGAAAAAACAGGTTCGCATTTGCATGATCGGCGCAGGACGGGTGGGACGGAACCACTCCAACGCGCTTTCCCGCCATGTATCTGATGGCAAGATCGTCGCCCTCGTGGATCCGATGGAATCCGTTCGCAACGAGACCGCCGCGGATTTTGGGATCGAGAATTCTTTCGATTCCCTCGAGCAAGCGCTGGAAAAAGTGGAGTTCGACGCGGTAGTCATCACCACCCCCACCCCCACCCATCTGCCGCTCTCCGCCATGGCTGCCGACCACGGCAAACACGTATTCCTCGAGAAACCGATGGCTCTTAACCTGGAGGAATGCGACGCGATCATGGCGGCTGTTGATAAAAATAAAGTCATTCTTCAGGTCGGTTTTATGCGTCGATTCACCCCCGAGTTTGTTGCCGCGGCAGAGCGCATTGAAGCCGGCGAAATCGGCACGCCCATGATGGTTAAATCCAATACTCACGGCCCCGGCCTGCCCCCGCCCTGGGCGCGCGACCTGCGCACTTCCAATGGGATGCTGGCCGAAGTGAACAGCCACGATTGGGATACCACCCGCTGGTTCATGGGCTCCAATTACGAACGCGTCTATACCGAGGTGGCCAATTTCAAAGGCGCTGCCAATAACATTGAAGTCCCCCATTTTTACGATAATGTCCTCGTCAACATCAAATTCGAAAGCGGCGGCCTTGGGTTGATCTCCGGCGTGTGCCCCTGCGGGTATGGCTATGACGCCCGCGCCGAGGTGATCGGCGAGAAGGGTATCATCCAGGTCGGCGATCTGAAAGGTCAATCGGTGGTTGTCTGCACCAACCGCGACCAGGGGCTGATCACCCCCATCACCCGCACCTGGCCGGAACGTTTCATTTGGGGATACATCTACGAACTGGAGCATTTCGTTCAATGCATCCAGACCGAATCCACACCCAAAGCGGGCGGCATGGAAGGCCGCTGGGCTGTTGCCGGGGTTCTGGCGGGAACAAAATCCTTCCTGGAAGAGCGCCCGGTTTACCTCAAAGAGATCCTTGGCAAGTAAGTACCTGGAGGAACCATGTTAGCTGCTGTTTATCACGGACCCGGCGACTTGCGGATCGAGGACGTTCCCGTCCCGAAAATCGGCCCGGGTGAATTGCTCATCAAAGTCCTCTCCGCCAGTATCTGCGGGACAGATCTGCGCATCTACCACGGCAACCACCGCATGTACCCGGAGGGTACCATTCGCATACCGGGTCATGAGGTGGTGGGCACCATCACCGGTATCGGTGAAGGATTGGAAGGATTCAATCCGGGCGAACGCGTTTTCGTTGCTCCCAATACCGGGTGCGGGCACTGCGCCCAATGCGTGAGCGGGAATAACAACCTTTGCGCCAATTATGAAGCCATCGGCGTCACCATCGATGGCGGTTTCGCCGAGTACATGCGCGTGACTGCGAAATCTGTCCAGCAGGGAAATGTGATCCGCGTCAGCGAATCGGTGGATGCGGCGGTGGAGGCATTAATGGAACCCTTCGCCTGCGTCCTGCGCGGGCAGAACGCCCTGCATATTCAGCCGGGTGAGACCGTGCTGGTGATCGGTGCAGGCCCGATCGGCATCATGCACACCAAGCTTGCCCGCGCGCGCGGTGCCGGCCGGGTGATCGTCAGCGAGCCTTCTCCGGATCGCGCCAACCAGGCAAAAAGCATGGGCGCTCACCGGGTGGTCAACCCCACCGAAGAAGACCTGCAAAAGGTCCTGCTCGAAGAAAGCGGCGGTCGCGGGGCGGATATCGTTATCGTCGCCGCCCCGGTGCACGCTGCGCAGGAATCCGCGCTCACCCTGGCAGCCATCGGAGGCAGAATCAACTTTCTTTGGCGGGCTACCCAAGGATCGCCCCAGCATCAATTTTGATTCCAACCTGGTTCATTACAAGGAATTGATCGTGACAGCCACTACCGCCTGCAGCACGAACGACTGCTGGCAGGCCAGCCGCCTCGTCAATTCCGGTCTTGTGGATCTCTCCGATCTGGTCAGCCAGCGCTTCCCGCTGCGGGAAGCCGTCGCGGGTATTGCCGCCGCCGAAGACCGAAAATCCCTCAAGATCGTCCTGGTGCCCTGACCCGTGCCAAACACGCCTGTGATCCCCTCCCCTAAACCAATCCAGAGCGTTCTGGGTGAGATCTCCCATAAGGTGATGGGGATAACGGACACCCACAATCATGTGTGGATCGACAAGGTCCAAGGTGCCGACCAATCCTCGCCTGTTCTGGATCAGTTCGATGCGATCCAAGCTGAACTCTCAACCTATAAAGCTGCAGGGGGTGGCAGCATCCTGGATTGTCAGCCAGGCGGTTGCGGACGGAATACGAACCGCCTCGCGGAGTTATCCACGCACACCGGGGTTCATATCATTGCTTGCACCGGGTTCCACCGCCGGAAATACTACGCCAATGAATTGAATCCTTTCAACCTGGATGAAGCCCAAGCAGCGCGACTTTTCATCTCTGAGCTCAAGGATGGTACTGAGGAAACCAAATCCCAGCAGGATCCTGTTCGGGCTGGGTTTATAAAGATCGCACTGGAATCGATCTGGTCCGGTTGCCCGCAGGCTCTGCTGGAAGGTACAGCCGCGGCTGCCTGCGAGACCGGTGCCGTGGTGCAGATCCATACGGAAAAAGGCGCTCTGGCTGAAAAAGCCGTGGTTTTCTTTGAGAAACGCGGGGTAAATGCCAGCCAGATGGTCATTTGCCACATTGATAAGCGCCCGGATTTCTGCGTTCACCAGGAATTGGCCAAATTCGGAGTTCTTCTGGAATACGATACCTTTTTTCAGACCCAAATACCAGCCGGAAACGAACGTCTGGCCGTTGGTGGAGAAAATGGTCCAGGCAGGTCTGGGCGGGAGCTTCTGCCTGGCAACAGATATGGCCGAGGCAGAAATGTACGCCGCCATCGGCGGGGGTCCGGGGTTGGCCAGCCTGCCAGGCGCGATCAAATCCCGGTTACAGACAATGGGAATACCCGAAGCGGATATTTGCAAGGTCCTGGGCGGTAATATCGCCCGGCGTCTTGCCGGTTTAAATTAATTCAAACATGGAGAAAATTATGCCCGACCTGCCTTTCACCTTCACCATTCCCCTTCCCGGGGCAAAACCAACCCGCATCGATAATCACATCCAGCGGCGGCTTTCCTCGCTCAAAGGCCAATGCCTGGATCAGGATGCCTATGAAAAAATGCTCGCGAAGGAGGATATCCTTGATCTATGAAGTTTATGAGATCAAGCGCCCGGAAGTGGAAGGTGAAATGCTGATGGGAATTTCCATCGTCCACCCCGGCAAGATCGGGCGGGAATTCAATATGACCAAGGGTCACTTCCACACCGTCCTGGATACTGCCGAGGTGTATTACTGCCTGCAGGGCGAGGGCTTTATGGTGATGGAAACTCCTGAAGGGGAAACTTCCGTGGAGCCGCTTTCCCCTGGAAAAGTGCTTTACGTTCCACCCCGTTGGGCGCACCGTTCGGTGTGTACCTCACGCCAGTCAGATCTAATTACGTTCTTTGTTTATCCTGCCAATGCCGGCCACGATTACGGGACGATCGAGCAGCTCGGTTTTCGTAAACTGGTCATTGAGGGACAAAACGGGATTGAGATCATCGACAATCCGCGCTACCAGGCGAAATGAGGTCCAGATGGATTTGAAACAAGCAGTTCTACTGGTTACTCCGACATCCTACGGAAAGAATGACTCGCGGCTGAAAAGCGACCTTGAATCCAAGGTGAAAACAGTCACTTATAACCCCACCGGGAAACCATTATCCTCATCCGAGGTCGCCGACCTGCTGCCCGGCGTGGATGGATTTATCGCCGGTTTGGATGCCATCGATCGTGCCGCTCTGGAGAAAGCTGACCGGTTGAAGGTGATCTCCCGCTATGGCGTGGGAGTGGATAACGTGGACCTGGAGGCGTGCAAGGAAAAAGGCATCATCGTCACCAATACCCCCGGGGCAAACTCGGTCTCGGTTGCAGAATTGGCACTGGCTTTGATGCTGGCGCTCGCCCGACAGATCCCCGAAGCAGTGCAAAACGTCCAACAGGGCAAGTGGCCGCGTTTTTCAGGCATCTCCCTGGAGGGCAAGACCATAGGCATCCTGGGTTTGGGAGCCATCGGTAAACAACTTGCCCGCCGGCTGGCCGGTTTCGATTGCCGTATCATGGCATATGACCCATTCGCAGATGCGCAGTACGCGCAGGCGAACGGTATCACGCTGGCTGGCATGGACGAGGTCATCGCCGCTGCCGATTTTCTCAGCCTGCACCTGCCGCTGACCCCTGAAACGAAGGGAATGGTCAACGAAGATTTTATTTCCAAAATGAAAAAGGGATCCTACCTGGTCAACACCGCCCGAGGCGAGGTGGTTGATGAAACCGCTTTGTTACGCGCGCTGGAAAGCGGGCATTTGCGCGGCGCCGGGCTGGATGCCTTCGTGGTGGAACCGCCCGACCCCTCCAACCCCCTGCTGCATCTTCCCCAGGTTATCGCCACCCCTCACCTGGGTGCGCAAACCGACGGAGCCACCAGCAATATGGGCTGGTTTGCCATGCGGGATTGCCTGGCTGTATTGAACGGTGAAGAACCCAAGTACCGGGTAGCATAATAAACATAAACGGAGAAGATAATGAATAAAGCAGAAATACTGGAAAAAGTGAAAGAATTGGGCTTACTGGCCGTGATCCGCGGCCCTTCGGCT
The DNA here is from genome assembly GCA_963747315.1 of uncultured Chloroflexia bacterium. Taxonomy (GTDB): domain Bacteria; phylum Chloroflexota; class Anaerolineae; order Anaerolineales; family Anaerolineaceae; genus CAVVEQ01. The sequence continues at coordinate 68,601 of CAVVEQ010000005.1, forward strand.
GAGCTCACCGTTCAAATGGTGGAAGCCCTCATCAAGGGCGGGGTGCTGGGTATCGAAATCACTTACAGCACTCCGAACGCTGAAGATGTGGTTAGAACCCTCAGCGGGAAATTTGGCGATAAGATCGTCCTCGGGATGGGAACCCTGACCAAGACCGATCAGGCTGCCAGCGCAAAAGCGGCCGGGGCGAATTTCCTGGTCAGCCCCATCTGCGAGCCTGTCCTGGTGAAATCCATGGTCGATTCCGGCCTGCTGACAATGGCTGGTGCGCTCACCCCCACCGAGGTTTTCCAGGCGTATTCCCTGGGAACCGATGTGGTCAAGGTATTCCCCGGTTCTCTCGGCGGTCCCGCTTACGTGAAAGCCCTGAAAGGACCCTTCCCCTATATCCCAATGATGCCCACCGGCGGGGTCAGCGCTACGAATGCTGCGGACTGGTTCAAGGCTGGAGTCGTAGCCGTGGGTGCAGGCAGCGAGCTCTGCCCTCCAGACCTGGCGAAAGCAGGTAAGTTTGATGAGATCACCCAAAAAGCTGCGGATTTCGTGGCGGTTATTAAGTCATCCCGCTGATTTTTCTTCCAAACACAGGTAAAACATGGACACTGACCCAAAAATCAAATACCAGGTTGTAACAAAACAAAACCCCACTTTCTATTTCATCGGGGTAACCACCGGCAAGTCTTCCATCATGAAAGTCTTCCCGTTATGGATGAAAGTGCTGGGAAGGGAAGAGGTCGTAATGGAAGGTATCGACTGCAAAATTCACGATGAGCCTGAGAACTACCGCAAAGCCGTCGCCCAGATCAAATATGACCCCAAATCGCTCGGTGCGCTGGTCACAACCCACAAGATCGACCTGTTGACCGCAGCCCGGGATATGTTCGAATACCTGGATCCTTACGCCATGATCACGGACGAGATCTCCTCCATTTCCAAGCTGGAAGGCCGCCTGGAAGGTCACGCCAAGGACCCGATCACATCCGGCGCCAGCCTGGATGCGATCATCAAGAAGGATTATTTCGGCCGCACTGGAGGGCATGTGCTTTCCTTCGGGGCAGGCGGTTCGGCCATCGCCACGCTTCTGCATCTGATCAACAAAAAGGACAAAGCCGACCGTCCGGAGAAGTTCACCTTCGTTAACCGCTCGCAGGGCCGCCTGGATCACGCCCGGGAAATGGTGAGCAATCTTCAGACCGACATCGAGATCGAATACATCCAGAACGCCGACCCGGCCGTTAATGACAAGATCATGGAAAAATTCCCGCCGCGCTCGGTTATCATCAACGCCACCGGCATGGGCAAGGATACCCCCGGCTCCCCCATCACTTGGGAGGGCAAGTTCCCATTGGAAAGCATCGCCTGGGAATTCAACTACCGCGGTGAATTGGACTTCATGCACCAGGCCCTGGCGCAGGTGGAAAGCCGCAAGGTTTTTGTGGAAGATGGCTGGCTGTATTTCGTGCACGGCTGGACGCAGGTAGTCTCCCAGGTGCTCCACTTTGACCTGACCCCCTCGTTATTTGACAGGTTGAATGAAGCGGCATCCTCAGTCCGCGGTAGTTAACCAACATCAGTAAAAGGAGAGGTATAGCATGAACCGAATTGAATCCGCAGCAAGTTACCACGAACGCGGGTATGGCTGCGCCCAGTCAGTACTGGCTTCCTTCGCTGAGGATTACGGCCTCTCTGAAGAACTTGCCCTCAAAGCTTGCCACAGGGTTTGGTTCCGGGATGGGCAGGATGTGCCATGTCTGCGGAGCGCTCACTGGTGGTTTCATGGTCCTTGGTTTGAAGTTCGGTAAATACCAGACCGATGGCAGCCGATATGGAAATGAAACGGAGACCACCTATAGGCTGGTATCAGAGTTGGCTGACCAAGTTCAAAGAGCGCAATGGTTCCATTATTTGCGGGAACTGATCGGGTACGACCTGAGTGACCCCGAACAACGTGCCGAGGTTGTTAAACTGGGGCTTTTCAAGAGCTCTTGCGGAAAATTCATCCGGGATGCAGTCGATATCCTGGAGAGCGATCTGATGAAATTCGAACCAACACCAAACAGGTGATTTGATGTATTTGAACGGAAAAGATGTGTCAAAAATGATCGACCTTTCGTGCGTTCGCACGTATTCAGACAAGTCCGATATTGAAGAAATGGTCTCCGCCGCCCGGAAATACGATTTTGGACAGGTCTCCGTGCTGCAGTGTTTCATCCCCTACACAAAGCAGCTTCTCGCCGACCGGACGGATATCCATGTGGTGGGCAACGTCAGCTTCCCCTCCGGTTCTGATACCACCACAGTAAAGGTCTTCCAGGCCCGCGAAATGGCAGCTGCCGAATGCGACGAGATCGATATGGTGATGAATGTTGGCATGCTGCGCTCAGGTCTGATCGCAGAGGTTGAGCAGGACGTGAGAGCAGTGGTGGCAGCAGTAAAACCGCTGCCCGTAAAAGTGATCATCGAGATCATGCTGCTCACCCCCGCGGAAGTGGAAAACGCCTGCAGGATCTGCATGGATGCCGGAGCGGCATTTGTCAAAACCGGCACAGGCTGGGCGGAGCGGGGAACTACCCTGGAGGATGTGAAGTTGGTGAAAAGCATCGTCGGCGACCGGATCAAGATCAAAGCCTCCGGCGGCATCCGCGACCTTGAATGGTCTGGTTGCCATGTATAAAGCGGGCGCCCGCCGTTTCGGGATCAACCTCAAGAGCGGCATCGAGATCGTAGAAAAATGCCAATCCCTCGGCCAGGGCGTCGAGGTTTAAGACCTGGGAAAGGGAAAAGGACCAAACATGGATAAAAAGATAATCTCCTTCGACCTGGGCACCGGCGGAAACAAAGCCTCGCTCTATGATGTTGAAGGCAACTGCCTGGCAACCGCCTTTGTGCCCTACCCCACCAACTATCCTAAAGTTGGCTGGCACGAACAAAAACCGGCAGATTGGTGGAACGCGGTGGTTGAAAGCACCCAAAAGCTCCTTCAAGCCAGCAAAGCCGACCCGCAAACCATAACCGCCCTCGCTATTTCCGGGCACAGCCTGGGTGCCGTCCCGGTGGATAAGGACGGCAACCTGCTGCGAGAAGCCACCCCCATCTGGTCCGATATGCGCGCGGAAGAAGAAGCGGCTGAGTTTTTCAAGTCCATCGATGCGGACGAGTGGTACATGACCACCGGGAATGGCTTCCCGGCAGCTCTTTATACCGTTTTCAAGGTTATGTGGTACCGCAAGCACGAACCGGAGATGTGGAAGAAGGTGCACCGCATCCTCGGCACTAAGGACTACATTAACTTCAAGCTGACCGGGAAAATGGCTACGGATTTCTCCTACGCCTCCGGGACAGGCGTCTACGACCTGGTTGGCTGGAAATACGAACCGAAATTCATACAGGCCAGCGGTCTGCCAACCGAAATCTGGCCGGAGATCGTACCCTCCACCCACATCCTGGGCACACTGCTCCCTGAGGCAGCCAAAGCCTTAGGGTTGAGCGAGAGTGTCCAGGTGGCTGCCGGGGGGGTGGATAACTCCTGCATGGCGCTGGGTGCCAAGAACACCCGCGATGGGCGGGTCTATGTTTCGCTTGGGTTCGGCAGTGTGGATTGCCGTTTCCTCCGATAAACCCGTCCTGGATAAGGTCCGTAAGCCGTACGTGTTTCACCCATGTCGTCCCCGGGCTCTTCACCTCCGCGGTCAGCATCTTCTCCGGCGGTACCTCCTTCGCCTGGGTGAAGGATAACGTCTGCCAGAACCTGGTAGAAGAAGCAGCACGAACGGGTGAGGATGTTTACATGCTGATGAACCGGGAAGCTGACAAAGCGCCGGTCGGTTCTAATAAGCTGCTCTTCAACCCCAGCCTTGCCGGCGGCACCTCGCAGGACGATAGCGTTCACCTGCGCGGTGCGTACATCGGCCTGGACCTCAAACACGGACAGCCTGAGCTGGTTCGCGCCGCGATGGAAGGTATCGCCATGAACCTGCGCCTGCGGCTGGACCTGCTGCGGAAATACACGAAATTGGAGGATGAGATCCTTTTCGTGGGCGGCGGAGCCAAAAGCCGTTTCTACCTGGGTATCTTCGCGGATGTCTTCAACACCCGCATCCTCAAGACCAACATCGACCAGGATGCAGCCGCGCTGGGCGCAGCCGCCATTGCTGCAGTCGGGTACAGGGCTATGGAAGGATTTCAGCAAGGTGGATGAGATCCACAAGACTGCCGAAATGGTGGATCCAAACCCGGCGAACAACGCCAAATATGAAAAACTGCTTCCGGTCTTCGATATGGCAACCGGATACCTGGCGAAGGTCAGCGACGCGTTGAATGAAGTGGAACTATAAGAATTCACTCATCCCATCCAGGAGGTGCACCCGGAAATTTGCATAATGTAGTGGAAATCAGGATCTAACGCAATTGCAGGATATTTGGAGCGCAGGCTGGCTCCTGATCGAAAGAACAGAACAACAAAATTAATACCGAAAGGAAAAATGCTATGAAAATTGGTCTGTTTACCGCCACGTTTCTGGATATGAAGATCGAAGAAGTCTTTAAAATGGCCTCCAAACTTGGATATGAGGCAGTGGAACTTCCCGCTTTCGCAAACAACGGCCATCTGGATATTGAAGAGGTAGTCAAGGGTAATAAGGCTGCAGAATACAAGAAGATGGTTAAAGATCACGGTTTGATCATCTCCTCCCTGGCCAACCACCCGGAAGGGCAGATCGTTCTGGGTCCGTATCGGCAAGGATACCGATGCCATTTACCCCGGTACCAAGGAAGAGAAGATCAAATTCGGCACCGAGCGGATGATCAAGACCGCCCAGGCCGCCAATGCCCTGGAAGTGCCGGTGGTGACCGGTTTCATCGGCTGTGAGAACTTCGGGCGTTTCTTCCCCTGGCCTTATTCCAAGGGCTGGTCGGATATGGAGCAGGAATTCGTGGAGCGCTGGAGCCCGATCCTGGATAAATTCGGCGAATACGGAGTCAAATTCGCCCACGAACCCCATCCAAACGAGCTGGCCTACAACGTGGAAACCGCGCTGCGCGCCGTGGAATTGATGGGCGGACGCAAGGAGTTTGGCTTCAACTTCGACCCGGCTAACCTGATCTACCTCGGTATCGACGTGGAAAACTTCATCGACGCGCTGGCTGGCAAGATCTACCACGTGCACGCCAAGGATGGCGAGATCGTCGCCCACAACGTCCGCCGTTCGGGTGTCATCCCGCAGGGCGACTGGCAGCGTCTGGGACGCGGGTTCCGCTTCCGCATTCCCGGCTGGGGCTCCGTGCCGTGGAAAAAGGTCATCACCGAGCTCTCTCTCATCGGTTACGATTACGTGATGAGTTACGAGCATGAGGATGTGACCATGAGCCGTAACGACGGCATCCATAAGACCATCGCTTACCTGAAACCACTCCTCATCGAAGCTCCCTACGAAGGGCGCAACGACGTTTTATTTAACTAGTCCCATCCATATTGAAAAGGAGCATTGACTATGGGAAACACAATGAAAGCGGCTGTTTTTGAAGCCATCAAGAAAATCGTGGTCAAGGAAGTCCCCATCCCCGAGATCGGTGAAGACGACGTTCTCATCAAAGTAAAAAATACCGGGATCTGCGGTACCGACTGGAGCATCTATAACGGCTGGTATTCAGCTGACAAGCTGCCCATGATCGCCGGGCACGAGTTCTCCGGTGTTATCGCCAAAGTTGGGAAGAATGTCAAAGGATTGAAGGAAGGTGACCGGGTCACCGCGGATATCAACATGTTCTGCGGGCACTGCTACTACTGCACCCAGCACAATTACCTGATGTGCGACCAGTTCACTCAGCTTGGCATCCACACCGACGGCACCTATGCCGAATACGTGAGAGCCGAGGCAAAATTGGTGCATGTTCTTCCGGATAGCCTATCGTTTGAAACAGGTGCGTTCATCGAGCCGGTCTCCTGCTGCATTCATGCCGCCAAAGCGGTAAATGCCCGCGTGGGCGGCAGCATGGCCATCATCGGCTGCGGCCTGGGCGTCCTGCACGCGCGCATGGCCGTGCTGCGTTCCTGCGCCCCAGTTATCGTGATTGGGGATAACCAGCACCGCCTCAACATTGCCAAGCAGATGGGCGCTGATTACATCATCAACAGCAAGGAAGTGACCGACACAGTATCCGCAGTGAAGGATCTCACCGGCGGCCGCGGAGCGGATTACGTGATCGAAGCGGTCGGTTCAGTCAAGACCTACGAACAGGCCTTCGCCATGGTCCGCAAGGGCGGCACGCTTTCCGCTTTCGGCATCACCGGCGAGGATGACGTGATGCAGATCCGCCCATTCGAGTTCGTTCTGGGCGAGAAAAAGATCACCGGTTCGTGCGCCGGCATCGCGGATGACTGGCCTGATGCCATCGCCCTCCTGCAATATGGGCATATCGATCCAACCCCGCTCTTCTCCATGAAGGTCCCCCTGGAAGACCTGGAGTGGGCACTGCTCGAACTTCGCCGAAATCCTGATCTTTTCAAGATCTTCGTTTCCCCTGAAGCCACCAAGCGGGAAGTCCTCTAGATCCAAAATCGTTGCAGCCTGCGAGCTCCGCAGGCTGCAACGATGGAACCATGGAGTATTACATTGAATATTGGAAAAATTGAGCACTTTTCGATCAATTGTATTGATTATCAAAAATCGAGGAAGTTTTACGAAGAAATTCTTGGGTTTCAAGTATCTCGAAACCGTGGATTGCGGCGATTTCAACATCAGTTATTACGCCCTCCCCGGAGGCAGCCGCCTGGAATTATTTGATTACCGCGGGAAAAACCCGGTCGTCTCCCACGGGGAGAGCGAAAGCGGTCTCCGCCACGTAGCCTTCCAGGTGGAGGATGTGGCCGCCCATGAGAAAGAACTGCGGACCGCCGGTGTGGAGATCGTCCTGCCCACCTGCGACCTGCCCAACCTGGGCGTGCGCGTGATGCTTTTCAACGATCCCAACGGGGTCACCCTGGAATTCTGCGAACCGCTGAAATAAATTTGGCACGAATACTTAAGGAGGTAAATAGGAATGGATAAACGAGAAATATTGCTTTCCCCCATCAAAGATCGGCAGTCACACCGCTGGGAACCGCTTTTTCGTCCAGGCGATGGAGTGCAACGACGGAGACGCCGAGGGCAACCCCACCGATCTGACCTACAAGCGCTACGAAAAACTCTTCCAGGGCGAAGCCGGCATGGTCAGCCTGGAAGCCATCACCATCACAGATAAGAATCGCTCGCGCATGAACCAGCTTTTCATCATGCCGCAGAACAAAGCAGCCCTGGAGAAGTTCGTCCGCCGGATGCGCGAGGTCAATCCCAAGCCGCTCTTCATCTTCCAGCTCACCCACTCCGGCGAACTGAGCAACCCGGAATTTTCCCGCAAGCTCTCGGTGAAACCCCTGCCTGGTTATAAGGCGGATGTCTTTACTGAGGATGAATTCGAAAAGATCATGGATGATTTCGTCCTGGCCGCCAAGATGACCTACGATGTGGGCGCGGATGGCATCGACATGAAGTTCTGCCACGGCTACCTGGGCTCTCAGATCCTCCGCCCGTATAACGATCGCAAATGGAAATACGGTGGTCCGTGGGAAAACCGCCGCCAGTTCGCCTTCGATCTTTACGAACGTATCCGTAAGGTCGTGCCGGATAAAAACTTCCTGATCGGCTCCAAGATCTCCGTCTGGGAGGGTTTCCCCGGTGGGTTTGGCACCGCGGGACCGGATACCCCGGTCATTGACCTGAGCGAGCCAATCGACCTGGTAAAGGGCCTAGAAGAGCGCGGCGCGCAGTTCATCATCCAATCCGCCGGCAGCCCTTCCATCACCATCAGCCTCACCCAGGCGGATAAGGACCACCCCTACTTCGCCTACCTGCACCAGTTCTTCGCCAAGGTGCTTAAGGAGAATGTAAAGGGTAATACCGTGGTGATCGGTTCCAACTACTCCGTCTTCGGCAAGGGCAAGAGCCGCCTGCAGGCTGTCGCCCCCGAAAACAGCGCCCTGCTGACTTATGGCGCCAAGAACATCGAGAAGGGCTATGTGGATATGATCGCGCTCGGGCGGCAGTCGTTCGCTGATCCCTTCCTGCCCAGAAAAGTGCGCGAGGGCAAGGAAGAAGAGATCGATTTCTGCACGGCCTGTGATAACTGCCTGGAGCTGCTCATACAGCAATCCCCCATCGGCTGCTGTACCTATAACAAGACCTACACTGATATCCTGGTGCAAACACGCAGGGAAAAAGGCAAGCTAAAGGTCAACCACACCTGAGTCATATTTCCTCCTTTTGGAAAACGACCTACCTGCATTATGGCAGGTCGTTTTCGTTCAATGTATCTGCCAAACAGAACCAGCTCCTCCAGAAATGTCTTCTTGTATAATGATTTGAATTTCATTCCGGAAAGGGTAATTTCCGATGACTGCACAGCTCAGCCCCAGCGCCCAGCAATTCCAGGATCACCTCTCCGGCCTGTGGTTATCCCAACCGGGTGGTGGAGATGCCCGCCTCCACCCGGACCTCCGCGGAAGCTGCTGCAGCCATCGGTTGCTCGGTTGCCCAGATCGCAAAGTCGATCATCTTCAAATCCAATATTGAGGGATCGGATTACGCAGTCATGGTGGTCGCCAGCGGAATCAATCGGGTGGATGAAAAGAAAGTCCAGGCGTTGATCGGGACTGCGGTTCATAAAGCAGACGCGGATTTTGTTCGCCTGCAGACCGGCTATGCCATTGGCGGTGTTCCGCCCACCGGGCATGCCCGGCAAGTGAAGATCCTGATTGATGAGGATCTGATGCAATATAACGAGATCTGGGCTGCCGCGGGAACGCCTTTCACGGTATTTAAACTTACACCCTCGCAGCTGGTGGAAATGACCGCGGGAACCGTTGCCAATACCCGCGTTGAATGAAGCTTCGAAGGGTTAGTCTGGCGTATTTTCACGAATGTGATTGAATACAGGTTGCAAATTACGGGTAGTCGCGAATAAAAATCCCTGCCGTTCAGCAGGGATTCATCAATTAATATCTGGGGGATTAATCATCCACCGCGATCATCACGTTGGACGCTTTGATCACAGCATAAGCTTCTTTGCCGACCTCGAGTTTTAAGGACTCGACTGATTCCTTGGTGATCACCGAGACGATCTCCTCCCCACCGCTCGTGCGGAGGATCACTTCGGAATTCACAGCACCGGGGATTATTTTTACAACCTTCCCTTTGATAACATTTCTGGCACTTAGTTTCATTTTTTCCTCTCATTCTTATTCTTGACTTATTTTATCCGATTATTTACTTGTTTTAAATTCTAGTACGAATTAGTAAATCTTCAACATATATATTTCCGCATTGGTGTAAGTCTTAATTTGAGAATTTTCAAAATATAGTATAATTGTTGCTAGTTGGCAGCCGTCTGACATATCAATTACGAATATGGAATCATTAGGTACGCCCCCGTCTCCTCTCAAATCGAGAATATATTACTCGACAGACTAAATGACCGCACATACACATCGCACTCGGGATTCCCATCCGAATCGGACCTATGTAGGGAATTCAACGTAAGCCGCGCTACGATCCGAACAGCAATATCTGCTCTTGCCGGTAAGGGGTTATTGATACGAAAACCAGGAAAAGGCACCTTTGTAATCGAGTCAATTAAACTTGAAAGCGGCCTTGAAAACCTTGAAAGTGTTTTGAGCATTGCAAAGCGTCAAGGCTTGGTCCCAGAAGTCAGCGATGTGGAATTCTCAACAATCGATGCAAAAAACGCTATCGGTTCCAAATTGTGTCTTGATGAAAACCTGGCTGTTACGAAGATTACTCGAAGGATTAACATTTCGAAGGTTCGGTCCTTGATTTTGTTAATCTTCATCATAACATTGCAGTTAAAGAAGCCGTGACCGAGATAACTTCAATCAATGCCGATCAAGCATTATCCTCACAATTGGAGGTGGAATTAAAAACCGCAATAATTTTGTTACGAGAAACCCTAAGGGACCAAACAAATAGAAATGTGAGTTATTCAGAAAATTACTTCGTACCAGATAGGTTTTACCTTCATAAATCGAAAGAAAATTTAAATTCACAGGAGTAGAAAATGCAAAAATCAAATTGGAAAGGTCGAGATTTCCTGGCAGAGACTGATTTTTCTAGGGAGGAAATCGAGACGGTTCTGGAGGTCGCTGCTGAATTAAAACCAAAGTGGAAAAAGGGGATTCTCCACGATGATATTCTACGAGCAAAAACGCTCTTCATGATTTTCTACAATCAATCACTTCGTACCCGCAACTCATTCGAAGCAGGAATGACTCAGCTTGGTGGACATGCACATTATTTGGACCCCTCAAAAATATATACTCCTGCCATGGAAGGCCGAGAAGTTGCCTACAGTACTGAACGGGTTTCAGATGTTGCCAGGGTATTGGATCGGATGGGTCATGCCATCGCGATTCGTTGCTATGGCGATCCGGTAGATTGGGAGTACGGCGGTGCGCATGCCATGCTTCGAGAATTTGCCCGCTGGGCTGACATCCAGGTGGACATCGAACATCAGTTTACCACCCGGGCGCGACCCGTGCGTTCCCCAAGCAGGTTGCCGCACACATCCCGCCAGACTCGGTCGAAACCAGCTGTTTTCATCGCTTTTTCAGCTGCGGCGACTACCCCTCCCTCCTGACCGGATAGACTCGGTTGCCGGACAAGTTCCTGTAGAGATTGTTCGCAGGTGTTTTCGTGAGTTATCCATTTTTGATCCTAATTGATTTATAACTTCAACAGATTTCAATGCAATCCGGCACCGGGCAGACCTGGGCACATAGACCGCAGCCCACACAAAGCCCCTCCTGCACCACTGGGTGCCGGTCTGGCGGGAATTCGATGGCCATGTGGCCGCCATCCGCGCAGGCAACATAGCAAAGCCCGCAACCGATGCACAAGTCCGGATCGATGCGGGAGATCACCTTAACTCCGTGAGTAAGTTCGCTGTGCTCTGTAAGCCGCGAAAGCGCCAAACCAATGACCTCCGCAGGGGAGCTGTAGCGGTGGTCCTCCAGCCAGCGGGAGAGTCCATCCGTGAGTGGATCGATCAATCCGAACCCCCTTTGCAGCACCGAGGTGCAGACTTGAACCGTGGTAGCCCCCAGCAGCAGGTATTCCAGTGCGTCCCTCCAATCATAAATGCCGCCAACTCCCGAAATCGGGATTCTGACTCCACCAGCCAGATCGGCCACGATGCGCAATCCGATTGGCTTGATCGCCCTTCCCGAAAACCCACCGCGAGTACCCTTTCCCTCCACACTCGGCAAAGGCGAAAATGTCTGCAAATCGATCCCGCCAATCCCCTCCAGACAATCGATGGCACAGATGCCATTCCCCCCACCGCGCTCCACTGCCTTCCCGATCGAAACGATATCGGTCACACTGGGACTGAGCTTCACATAGACAGGCACGCTGCGTCTACCTTCAATCACCCAGCGAGTTACCTTCTCTGTCAGCCTCGGATCCTGGCTGACCGCCCACCCAACGGCTTCTTCACCCTCAAGCGCTGCCCCCTGCGGGCAGGAAATGCTGGCTTCGATCATATCCGCTCCAGCCTGCTCGGATATGCGCACCAATTCCTGCCACTCTTCCCGGTTGCTGCCCATCAAGCTGGCGATGATACGTTTTTCCGGAAACCTGGATTTCAACCAGGTGATATCCTCGGCTACCTCGTGGATATGCCGTTCGGAGAGAAGATCGGTGTTTTGAAGCCCAATCAAACCGGGACCCGGTCTCACGCCGGACATGATCGGGTAGGTGATTGATACTTCTTCGCTTTCGAGTGAAGTTGTCTTCAAAACCGCACCTGCCCAACCGCGTTCCAAACCACGAATGGTCATTTCACGGTTATCGGTAGACGGCGAGGCAGCCAGGATGAAGGGATTCTCAAAATAAATCCCGCAGAAATCGATCCCCAAATTAACCACGGGCGCCTCTCTTTCCGATCAGCCAGGCATGCGCCTCGCGCGCAGCCTGCATACCCGAAGCCATGCTGCCGACGATCGATGAACCGCCGGAACGAATTTCCCCCGCCGCGAACACCTTGGGATTGGAGGTCTGGAATTCACCCTCCCTCACAGCAGCCAATCCTTTGTTATCCGCGATATCCATCCATTTCAACACATCCAACTCGGATGATTGTCCGAGAGCGAGAACTACCGCATCGCATTCCAGGAATGTTGGTTGTTTATTCGGATCGGGTTCCACCCAGCGTCGGCCGCCCCGAATTTCTTCGCTGTAACGCATATGCCCGATCATGACTCCACATACTTTGGCATTTTCGGAAACGATCCTATCCACCACACTGAACCAACGGAATTCCACACCGAGGGCACAGGCCTCAATATATTCATATTCCCAGGCGGGCATTTCCTCCAGACTTCGGCGGTAAAGGACTATCACCCGCTCGGCCCCGTTTCTTTTAGCAACTGCAGCCGTATCGAGTGCGACGTTCCCCCCACCTATGACTACAACGGTGGAACCCAGCAGCGGGATCGTGCCCTCCCGGGTGTGAGCCGTCCGTGCCCTGGTCAGATAATCGAGCGCATGGAATACCCCCTGGCTTTCCGCACCAGGGATACCCGGATCCGGGTTCGATTGTTGTCCGATCGCCAGGATCACCGCCTCGTATTCAGATTTGATTCTCGCAGAGAGTGATTCGTTCACATCATTATCAAAGTAGCATTGGATACTCCCAGCTAGAATCCTGGAGATATCGTGATCGACCACTGGCTGGGAAAGATGATGTTCGGGGATCACCCGGCCAGCCTGACCACCCAATTCCTTATTGCGCTCAAAGAGATGCACCTCCACCCCCAGGCGTTCCAACTGCACGGCAGCACCCAACCCGGCCGGGCCGCCACCGATGACTGCCACCCTGGGTGCGCCAGGGGCAACCTGCCTCTTTGGGCGTGCTTTGGTATTCCCGGTGGCATATGCCTGCAGCGCTCCAATTCGCACAGCTCTCTCTCCCAGGGGCAGCAGCACGCAGGAACCCTCGCAAAGATCGGCTGTCGGGCAGGCAGTTCCGCAGATATGCCCTAACGGGCAGGCGCCGTAGATCAGGTCCGCAGCACCCTGGAGATTATCCTCCGAAATGCGCTGGATGAAATCCGGGATGGGAACCCGGGCGGGGCAGGCATCCACGCAGGGAGGATTATGACACCCAAGGCAGCGCCTGGATTCCAGGAGTGCGCTGGAACGGTTCAGGGTATTGGTTTGGCGTCTCTTTACCATATTAACCTCAATTAGATAATGATTTCAACCAATGAGTGGTTTTATCGTGGTAAAACCCGCGGAATCAGCATTCCTCTGGGCTCTGCCTGCAATTCATCCTCCCGACAGATCAGCTTCCCGCGTAGGTATGTTGCTTTTACTTTTCCCTGTAAGTGCATACCTTCATAGGGAAGACAATCGGTGTTCATATGCAGTTCCGCCGCATGCACTTCCCAGCACGTGGATGGATCAAAAAGTACCAGGTCCGCGTCCGCCCCAGGAGTTATGAATCCCTTGCGTGGGTGATGAACCAAATATCCTTGCGGGTTCTTCTGCCCAAACTCGTGTGAACTGTTCCAGGGTCATCTTACCCGGTTGCGACCCCGGCTGAATAAATGAGCGGCAGGCGCAATTCCACCCCACCCATGCCGCCGGGCACATGGGTGAAATCAGCCAGATCGGCCTCTTTCTGGGAGCGGGTATACGGGCAATGGTCTGTAGCGAGAACGGAAAGGGAACCGTTTGCCAATCCCTCCCATAGTGACTTCTGGTGGTTTACGCCCTTAATGGATGGCGAGCAGACCAGGCTGGCAGCGCGGGCTGGATCGCCGCAATAATCCTCTGAAGTGAAAAGCAGGTAATGGGGGCAGGTCTCACCACTCACTGGCCGGCCTGACTGCCTCGCTTTGGAAATGGCTTCCACACCTCCGCGGGTACTCACATGGTGGATATGTACGCGGGCGCCTATCTGCTGTTGATAGTGCAGCAGTCGGTGGATGGCATCCTCTTCGCATTCTACCGGGCGGGATTCCGGGTAATGGTTGAGGGATCTCCTCCCTTCCGCCAATAATCTCTGCGTTACCCTATCCGCAAGGAGCCCATCCTCTGCATGGACGGTCACCAGCGCACCAGCAGCCCTCGCGGCTTCGAGAACCAACCGAAGGTCCGAGTCGTCCAGCCGGAAGCCTTCATATGCCATGAACACTTTGAAGCTGGGAAACCCGGCGTGCACCAGGGCGGGGATCTCCTTCACTTTTTCTTGAATATCGCCACGAATATTTAGGTGAAAGCTGTAATCCACCCAGGCTTCTCTCGCCGCCTCATCTTTTTTTCTAAAAAGCACCTCTGAAAGGCTTTCCTCACCCTCCGGGATGCAAAAATCGATGACCGAGGTTACACCTCCGAACGCAGCCGCACGCGTCCCCGTCGCGAATGTATCCGTGGAAACATGGAATCCAGTCGGCCAGGGAAGATGGACGTGGACATCCACCCCACCGGGGAGGACGATTAAACCACTGGCATCTTTTACCTTTGCACCCTGTGCAGGGAGATCCACCCCCAACTGGCGGATAACCCCTTCCTCAATGAGAATATCCTCTTGAAGTGCGCCGCTTCCCCGTGCGACCAATCCATTTTTGATCAGGATCTTTTCCACAAATACTCATTTCCTTCATCCAGCGAAATCTTCAAGCAATCCGGAAATTATAGCATCCGAATACCTTTCTCCGTTCCCGAGGGTATCATTTCGCCTGTACAATTAACCCAAAGGATCCCACCCATGCTGCTCTACGCCATTTGTATCTTCGTTTCCGCCTTCCTGCTCTTCCAGGTTCAGCCCATGATCTCGCGCTTTATCCTGCCATTCTTCGGCGGGACCCCCATGGTCTGGTCCACCGTCCAGCTATTTTTTCAAATTTTCCTCACGGTCGGTTATGCCTACTCCGCCTGGATGATCGCACGGATACCGGTGAAGAACCAGCGGGTGATCCATATCTCCCTGCTGGTTGCCGCGGTTGCTCTTTTGGCCGGATTGGGAATTTTCTGGCCATCGCCGGTCACGCCATCCGCTGCCTGGAAGCCTATCGGGGTGGATACCCCCATCCTGGATATTTTTAAACTCCTGATCGTGGCGGTGGGGCTGCCCTATTTCATGCTCTGCACCAACAGCCCGCTTATCCAGGCCTGGTTCAGCAAAGCCCTCCCGGGAAAAAGCCCCTACCGGTTGTATGCGCTCTCCAACATCGGTTCTCTGCTCGGTCTGCTCGTTTACCCATTCCTGATCGAGCCAAACTTGACCCTGCGGGCGCAGGGTTGGGCCTGGGCGATAGGATTTCTTCTCTTTGCCGCGCTGGCGGGCATCGCAGCTTTCCGCACTGTCCGTTTTAGCGGGCAAGAAGAGACCCAGGTTGCGGTCGCAACCTCACCCAATCCAATGAAGCGAGTGCAGGCGCTGTGGATCCTCTTCAGTGCGGTCGCTTCCACCCTGCTGTTGGCCATCACCAACCAGATCACCCAGGAGGTGGCAGCAGTGCCCTTCCTATGGGTGCTGCCACTATCCATATATCTGGTCACTTTCATCCTCACCTATTCGGGCGAAAAGTGGTACAACCGCAAGCTATTCGGAGCCTTGCTTATCATTGCTTCGGTTGCGATGGTCTGGGCACTTGTGGATGTCCGCACGCATTTCGTTACCCAGATCCTCATCTACAGTCTCGTGCTTTTTACCGGGGCAATGATTTGCAACGGGGAAACCTACCGATTGCGCCCGGAAGCGGACCGTCTGACCCGCTTTTACCTGATGACATCCATCGGCGGCGCGCTGGGCGGGGTGTTCGTGAACCTTGTCGCCCCTGCCATTTTCAAGGGCTTCTGGGAGCTGCCCATAAGCATCGGCCTTACCTGGGCGCTCGTGCTGGCCATTTTTGTCAGCCGAAAATCAACCGATGCTGAAAAAAGGGTGAAATTCCTCTTCAATGTGACGGCTGGGGCTGCCATCATTCTGGTAGGGGGATTGGCGCTCTTTTCTTTGCTTGGTGGCGCTCCCTCGGGCGATGTTTTTCAGGAGCGCAATTTTTACGGGGTGACAAGGGTTAAAGAGATAGGCCAGGAGGACCCGGAATGGCATGGTTACAACCTGGTTCACGGGGTAACCATCCACGGCGTGCAATACACCGCCGCGGATAAACGAAAGCTGCCCACGGGTTATTACGCCGAGAAAAGCGGGGTCGGGTTGGCGATAAAAAACCACCCCAAGTTTGGGCAAGGGATGAAGGTGGGGATCATCGGCCTGGGAATGGGCGGCTTATCCGCATACGGGCAGGAAGGGGATAATCTACCGGTATTATGAGATCAACCCGGTGATGGAAGAGCTGGCACTCGGTTTGGGTGATTATTATTCCTATATAAACGATTCGCCCGCAAATACAGAAATCATCATGGGAGACGCGCGCATTGCCATGGAACGGGAACTCGCAGATGGCACCGCAACGGTTTATGACGTTCTGGTTATGGATGCGTTCAGCGGGGATTCGATCCCGGTGCACCTGCTTACGAAAGAGGCCTTCGAAGTCTATTTGAAACAACTGGATCCCAAAGGCATTCTGGTCGCCAATATTTCCAACCGGCACCTCAATATGATCCCAGTATTCTGGAAGCAGGCACAAGATTTCGGATTGCACATGGTCGTTATTCCCAATGAAGGGGATGGCAAACTTTCCCGCTCCTCGCTTTTCGTTCTGCTCGGCCGCGATCCGGCCTTGCTGGAAAACCCGGCCATCGCCGATCGCGCTGAAACACTGGAAGGGTACACGACCACAATTCCGCAGTGGACCGATGATTTCAGTAATTTGTTCCAGATCCTAAGGTAATGATGGTAAATATGCATTTTTTGTTCTGCATCTTGGTCTGTATACTGGAGGATTCATGAACGATAGGGCTATCAAAAACCGGGAAAGATTAAAAACCCCCCGCGCAGCTGCAATAGCCGGCATTCTTTTTTCGATCCTGATGATTCTTAGTCTTGTTCTGATTCGAATCACCATCCCGTTTGATCCCTATGAAAGTGGGGAATGGTTAATAAATAATATCAAAATGGTCAGCCTGGCATTAACACTAATACCATTTTCGGGAATCGCCTTTTTATGGTTCATGGGGGTGATACGAGACCGGTTTGGAGAGCTGGAAGATAAGTTGTTCGCCACCGTGTTCCTTGGGAGCGGATTTCTATTTCTTGTTCTGATGTTTATTGCCGCTGGCATTGGTGGAAGCGTGATACTTTTATATGGTAACTCGCTCGCCAATTTATCGCGGGATGAGTTCTATCCCTTCGGTAGGGCGCTCATGTATACAATAGCAAATGTCTATGCAGTCAAGATGGCCTCCGTATTCCTCATAAGCACCACCACGTTATCCTTCCGGATTGGGGTCTTCCCCAAATGGGTGATTTTTCTCAGCTACGGGCTGGGTTTGATCATGCTTCTCAATTTCTTCTTTGTGGAATGGCTGATTATAATTTTTCCGGTGTGGGTCTTATTGATCAGTATCCTTGTTCTTGTGGAGAATTACAGGGCGAAAAAAGAGACAGGCACCCTGCCTGTCTCTTAATGGTCCCATCAGTTTATATCAAGGGATCGGACCCAACTTAGGCTCGCAAACGATGCTGTAATAATCCATCTCGGTGGCTTTTGCCATTTCTGCATACTTTGTACTTTCCTGTCCGATTCGCCTGACTGCATCAATGTGCCGATCTGCATCTGTATCCCAGTAGCGCGGCAATACCATTAATGAATTCTGCACCTGCCCCTCCGGCATGAAATACGGCCGGTTCGGGTCGGAATTATCGCCCAACGGGATCCAGTTATACATTACCGGTCCGCGTGGATTGACAGTGAACCCGAGCTGGTATCCAGCCCGGGAGGCAAGTTCGGCCGCGCGCGGGGTGAAACCTCCCCCCGGCCAAATAAAAGCGATGGGAGTTTTCCCGAAACGCTTTTGAATTTCTGCGATCGACCCCTGCAGCTCGCCCAAAATATATTCATCGGATGAGCCTGGGTTGATGGGAATGTTATGAATCACACCGTGTGCCTGGTGATCCACCCAGCCCTCCTGCTCCAGGGCTGCATTCTCATCCCAAACCACCTGAAGCGTATCAGGATGGCTGATGAAAGCGTTCACCACCGGCCAGCCCCACTCTTCGTGGTACTGGCGGAAAAACTCGTTGAAATATTGGGCATAATGACGGTCATCAACGATCAGCAGCACCGAGCGGGGAGGGATCCTGGCGTTGTGATTGAGGAAATCGGCAGCCTGCTGAATGGTGATGGCTTCGAATTCCTGGGATTTAAGGTCGCGCATCAGGATCGCAAAATCCTTCAAGCTTACCTGGTTGGCGTTCGTCTCACCTTCCTTTGTGATTGAATGAAACATGATCGGCATCAGCACTGTTCCCGGGGGACTGTTTGTGGAGGTCCATTTGTCTTTCAGGTACTGGCAGGCATCAGTAATATAGGTGTGGGGTGGATCAAGTGGATTCAATTCACCGGTTTGGAAGACAGCGGGTAACGCCGGCGGCGTGCGGATGGCGGTAGCGGTAGGTTGCGGTGTTTCTGTTGGGATCGGGGTGGCGGAACTGGTCGGTAGACTGGTGGCAGTTGGCTGGGCAGTTGCCTGCGGCGTGCAGCCTGCGATGATGAATAAACCTGCCAGGAAGACCTGGATATATCTACGATTAAGAATTGATGCTAAACCGCGCATGAAAGAGTTCCTGTTATGATACAAAATTGGTCCGGGCTCATCACCCGGTATTCCGCCCATTATAATGGATGCTGCCCGCCAATCACCGGCGTATCACTTGGAGAGTTTGCGGGTTAATAATCATTGACTCCAAAGATAGGAAGTATAAGCATGACCTCAGAAACACCGATCCGGATTCCTCAGAAACCGAAATTCACACTCCCCGGTTGGCAGGGCAGCACCGATCCTGCTCCCGCAAACGAAGAAACCCTGGCATCCTGCCTGCGCGCCTATGAGAAAAATGTCTTCGTCTTTCAAAAAGGGGAGGATTATTTCATATCCAACGAAGGAAACCTGGCCGCGACAAGTCCGGCATGGCAGCTTGCGGCATTTGCAATGCCTTTCGGCCCGGCCGATCTGGGTGATCCCGGCTTTAAAGACCTCTATGGTACAAGATACGCGCTTTATTCCGGTTCAATGGCCAACGGTATCGCTTCCGAGGACCTGGTGGTAGAAATGGGTAATGCCGGGTTCATGGGCTTTTTCGGATCCGGAGGCCTGCTACCCGGTCGGGTCGAGAATGCGATCCAGCGTATCCAATCCGAACTTAAAGGTAAACCCTTCGGTTTCAACCTGCTTAATAGCCCCTTTGAACCCGCCCTGGAGCAAGGCATGATGGATGTTTTCCTGAAACATGGGATACGCACGATCGAAGCATCCGCATACCTCACAATCACCACCAGCCTGGTACGTTACCGCGCAGCCGGTCTTTCCCGCCTGCCGGATGGCTCCATCTGCATCGAAAATCGCATCATCGCCAAGGTTTCCCGCAAGGAGGTCGCCAGCAAGTTCCTGCAACCGCCATCGGAGGAAGTGCTTAAACAACTCGTCGCTGATGGCAAGATCAGCCAGGAACAGGCGGAACTTGCCCGCTTTATTCCCATGGCGGATGATATCACCGTGGAGGCGGATTCAGGAGGGCACACCGATAACCGACCCCTGGTGGGTGTTCTACCCTCCATCATCAGGCTGCGGGATACGATGCAGGCAAAGCATCAATTCGCGCAACCGGTTCGGGTCGGTGCGGGCGGCGGTATCGGAACGCCCTCAGCAGCGCTGGCTGCCTTCATGATGGGCGCAGCTTATGTTGTCACAGGGTCCATCAACCAATCCTGCGTGGAGGCTGGCGCATCCGAGCACACCCGGAATTTGCTCGCACTGATGGATTCGCCCGACGTTGCCATGGCTCCGGCCAGCGACATGTTCGAAATGGGCGTTCGGGTGCAGGTGCTCAAACGCGGGACCATGTTTGCCATGCGCGCTCAAAAACTTTATGAGCTCTACCAGCGATATGATTCCATAGAGGATATTCCTACCGCGGAAAGGGAAAAACTGGAAACTACGGTTTTCCAGCGCAAATTGGATGATGTTTGGGTGGAATGCGTAAAATTCTTTACCGAACGCGATCCGCGCCAAATCGAGCGGGCGGAGAAAAACCCGAAGGATAAAATGGCGCTGGTCTTCCGTTGGTACCTGGGGCTTTCCTCCCGCTGGTCCAACTGCGGCGAAAAAGGCCGTGAGATGGATTACCAGATCTGGACAGGCCCCTCGATGGGTGCTTTCAACGATTGGGTGAAGGGAACCTACCTTGAATCGCCTTCCAACCGCGCGGTGGCAGATATCTCCATGCAAATCATGAAAGGCGCGGCGTACCTGATGCGCATCCGCACATTGGAAGCCCAGGGGGTTCGCCTGGCACCCAATCTGCGGGAGTTTATCCCATCCCGGGACTAACGCTTATAGCTTTACCCAATTTAATTCAACAGGTTCCGGAGAATTGACGCAGTAGGTCTGGATAAAGCCAGCTTCCGTGCGCCAGAATAGTCGGGGGAAATCCAGTCCCAGTTCTAAACAATCGATCCTGGCAGTTTGCCAGAAGGGGCTGATCTCGAAACAAGCCTGCGGTGTGATCTCGATTCTGCGGGTATCTACTGTCAATCCCAGCCGAGCCGCTTTTAATGCAGCTTCCTTCGCGCTCCAGATCAAGGTAATGATGCCCGGTTTATGATCTTTTGAACAACTTTCCAAATATCGAATCTCATTCTCTGTAAAATAATCCAGGACGAACTCTTTCGATCTTTCCTCGACCAATTCCAGGTCCACGCCGAACCGCGAGGTCTCCTCTGCGTAACCAGCAAAAACATAACCGTTGGAGTGGCTTATGGAGAGACATCCCGGCAGACGGCCCAGCCCATCGACAATGACATATGGCGCGCCGGAAGGTTCTTTTTGAACCTGGATCGAAGTGAGAGATAAGTCCTCTGTGCCTGGGACCGCATCTTTGATCAATTTCTTCACCGCCAGGCGGCTGTTTTCCCATTCTGCGAGCCTGGCGGGGATTTTCAACCGGGAATAGTCATCCCATTCCAACGAACCAAAAATATCCCTGGCTTTTCTACCGCCAGCGATTTTTCGAATAATGGAAAAAGAAGAAAATGCAAGGTGGATCATGGTAAATCAACTCTCCCCGAAATCTTCGGGGAGAGTATATTTTACTCGCAAGCTGCATTCCGGCTGGTCACCAACGATCTCATTGGCTCTACCAGCACATCCTCGGCTGGGAACGGAAGCGGTGAGGTGCGGTAATTTTCCATCTCAACAAACACATTACCGGAAGCATCCACAACCCTGGCATCAAAAGCCAGGTTCTGACCGCATTCGCGCGGTGTTACCTCCGCATAGATGGGAACCCCATTCAACGGCTGAGGGTAGACAGAAATGGAACCAACTGAGGAGGGCAGTGCCAGGGTTCCTGTCGCTCCCGCTTCCCACAGCCCGGCGGTCTGAAAACATAGTTCAATCAACATCGGGGTAGCCAGCGGTGATTTTGTGCCCCCGCTTTCAGCAACGACCCGTTTATTGAATCTGCCCAGAACATCCTCCCGGGAGGATTGAGCTGCATCCAGAACTTGGAATGCAGGGCCATGGAAATACAATTTGTAGATCTCTTCGGATGTAACCGCTTTCTTCTTCCCCCATTTCGGGAGAGTCGCGGTGGTTTTCCGACCCGGGGCTTTCTGTGCCAGGTAAACCAACCCGCTGAAATGCAGGGTGTGGTCTGTGTGCCCATCCACCCGCCTGATATCCGATTCGAGAGTTACACGAACTACCAGGTCTTCGCCCTGAAGAACAGGCAGTGCGTGCCATTCGATGGTACGCGGCTTGTTATCATAGAATTTGAATGGGCTGAGAAAACGGATATCCTCCAGCCGGGAAACTTCGAAGCCCTTCCTCCCACCTGCCAGGACCGAGGCGATATGCCTTGCGGCGGTGGAGAATCCCTGGATTCCGATCACACCCGGCAGCACCGGTACGCCTCCAATCGCGTGGTCGCGCAGGTAATCCAATTCATTTGGATCCAGGGATGCTTCCAAATGGATACCATCTCTTTTATCGCAACCGACCAGGTGGGAGAACATCTTGTGGATCGAGCCCTCCTGGCGTAAGGCCTGGTCAGCTTTAAGGAATGTCGAATCCGCACTTCTCAGTCTCCGAGGATTCCATCTGCCCCAGGGAGCCGGCAATCACCACCTCCCCGCTTTCGCCACGAGCCAGTACTTGCAAAACCATAGGCGCAGCCTTGCGAGGATCCATCATTTCTATCCCGAAATACTCCATCAACCTGGGGATGGAACCCCGGCTGGCCATTCCAACTTCTGCCCAGGCGCCCCAGTCAATCGAGACTGCCTGCATGCCAGGATATTCTTGGGGCAGCCAGGCTGCCATTTTCGAAAGGAAATCGTTCCCAGCGCTGTAGTCGGTCTGACCGGCATTGCCAAAGCGGCCTGCCACGGAGGAGAAAAACACAACCTTATTAGGTAATCTTCCGGCGGCAGAAAGCGCCTGGAACAGGTTCAGGAATCCGCCTGCTTTGACTGCCACAGTCTGATGAAATTCGTCCAGCGACTTCGTCTCGATTTTGCGGCTCTTTTCCACACCGGCCGCATGGATAAGGACATCCACCCGGGTTTCAGACTCAGCTATCTTTTTAATGGCTTCTTCTACCGCGAGAGGTTCGCTCACGTCGCATTGCAGGTATTCCGCCCTGCCTCCGCTTGCATCGACCGTGTCGATCAGGTCGTAAACAGCCTGGATCTTATCCAACTCTGCGATCTTTTGTTCAAGCATCACCGGCGTAACCTTAGTACCATCTACCGCGAGTGAAGCCTGCAGGCTGGTTTTGAATGCCGCCCGATCTTGTTTTAAGTTACTTAATTCAGGGCTGTCTTTTGATATCAGCGCGGTCCGACCCAATAGATAGAATCTACCGCGTGTTTTTTGTGCGAGGTCATCCACAACGGCCGTGGTGATTCCACCTGACCCGCCGCTGATGACAAACACGTTTTCCTCAAGGGATGCAGCAGATGAAACCAGGCTTTCCTCAGCAGGCTGCAGGGTGATCCCGAAACGAAGCTCTCCGTCATAACCGATCTCGCCGTTCTCGGGATCATGAAGTGTTTCGGCCAGAAGCGCCCGGGTAACAGCTGCAGGTGTCGATTTGATCCCGAAATCGATGGTCTTGATCATGGATCCAGGTCGCTCGCGGCGTAAGGCTTTGAGGAAACCAGAGATACCGCCTCCCAGGGGATTGGCTGCGCGGCTGATGCCCTGCAAACCACCCATTCGGGTGGCTCCCAGCAGGAAAGCTCCTTCCGGTAGGGCGCGGGCGATATGGTAAAGCGCGTCAAGCCTTTCCCGGAGGTAATCCCCCCAATTCTCTGCAGGAGCGTTGCTCCAATCTGGATTGGCATCCAGCCCGGCAAGGAAATATACTCCCTGGATGGGAGCCTCCTTCATCCAATTCTCGATATCATCCTTTCCTCTGACGATGTCGGTGGTCAATACCGAGGCCTTTTTCAATTCAAGCTCTTTAGTAAAAACCGCTGCTGTCTTGCCTGAATCCACAACAACCGCCACCCGGCTGCCTTCCAGGGATAATCCGGTAGGCAGGCAAAGATCCAGGCGGGGAAGCAGCAAGGCGAGAGGCACGCGGGGAAGAATCGCCGGTCCTGATTCGTTTGTGCTTGAGGGAGGTGCCTTCTTGCCCGGTTTCAGGTTTTTTATCTTCTGCAACAGAGGCAGACTCAGCGGCGCGTTGCTGGCTGGTAAGCGAGCTCTCAATAAAACCGATGACCTTTGCCAGCGTGTTGTAATCGGCGAGGACCAGGTCCTCCCGACGAGGAATGCCATAGTGCGTGCGTACTGCGGCGAAGAGCTCAGCCTGTTTGACCGTATCTATCCCAAGGTCAGCTTCCAGGTCTAGATCCAGATCAAGCATTTCAACAGGATAACCTGTTTTTTCGCTCACCACGGAGAGGACATGGGATTTGATTTCTTCGGAATTTGATGATAGGGGGACTGCTTGAGGCTCCGGTTCCTTTATTTCTGATTCCGCAACCGAGTTTATTTCCACTTTTGCGGGAGCTTCCTCAGGTTTTACCGGAGATGCCTGGCTGATGTTTTCCTGCATGAAACCAACTACTTTTCGCAGGGTGTTGTAATCGGCCAGGATCAGATCCTCACGACGCGGAATGCCATAATGCGTGCGGGCAGCTGCGAAGAGCTCGGCCTGTTTGACTGTGTCAATACCAAGGTCTGCTTCCAGGTCCAGATCGAGATCCAGCATTTCCACGGGATACCCGGTTTTTTCACTCACCAGAGCGAGCAGGTGGTTCTTAACTGCCTCATCATCCTGATCAATAGAGACGGGTGCAGCTACCGGGATTATCGTTGGTTGAACAGGCTGTTCAACTTCGGCAACGACCTTATTTTCATCCTTCTTGCCTGCGCCAATTTCCACCTGCGCAGCTTCAACGTGACGACTGGTTGGTGAGAACAGCCAGGCTGATCTGATCTTCGGTCCCTGCCCGTAAGCCCAAGTGGATGCAGCGGGAGTCTTTTCTGGTACCGTGAGCGATTTAACCCGCAAGGTACGTTTGACAACTTCTTTTTCCGGCTGCAAATAACCTGTGACGTTGCCCAACCAGGAATTGTATTTTTCCTGTTCGACTCTTTCTTCCTGACCGGGAATCTTATGCACCAGCGTCATGGCAATCTGAGATCCGAAACCGGCTCCAAGGCGCAGGGCATATTCAGGTTCATATTGCCCGCCTCGTGAAAGATTCAAATCACCCAGCTCGGGATCAGGCTCAAAACCTTCACCGATATGAGCAATCGGTGGTACTTTTCCGGTTTCCAGTGCCTTCGCTGCCACCACGTCCTCCACGCCCACACCCATGGTGTGACCGGTGAAGCCCTTGGTATTGGCGATAACGATCTGATTTGCCAGGTCGCCAAAGCAGGCACGCAAAGCGCGAATCTCCGCGCTGGCGCTCCCGCCGCGTGCAGGTGTGTAGGTCTCGTGCGAAACAAAAACAGTGTGCGGGGCGATCTCCTCACGGCGAATCCCAAAGCGGGTCTCAGCTGTCTGCAGCAGACGCTCCATCACCTCACTAACATGGGTCACATCCAGGCGGGTGCCGTGGAATGCGGAATTGGAGATATTCGAGGAAAGCACCTCGCCGATCCCGCGCATCCCGCGCTCGCGTAAAGCGTCCTCGCTTTCCACAACAAGAGCTGCCGCGCCCATACCCATGATCATGCCATTCCGGCGGCGGTCGAAGGGCAGGGCTGCCATTCGCAGGTCACCTTCCGTTGTGGCTGCGCCGCTGGCAAACATTGAACTTCCGATCCAGGAGATCAGGGTCGAGTTGGTCACATCATCCCCCGCAATAATGATCACCCGGCGGCAGCGGCCAGCCCGGATCCAATCCTCAGCGATCGAAACCGCGTGGGTGGTGCTGGCGCAGGCGGCGTTGACGTGCGTGTTGGGACCCCGCGCACCGATGAATTCGGCGAATTGCGAATGACCCATTGAAAGCACGCGGAAGACAAAGCGCCGGTCGAAGGAATAATCCAATGTCTTTTTCTTTTGTTCAAGTTCAAATTTCCGCCGGTCAAGCTCATCACGGAGCTGAGTTTGACCATCCGGGCAAAGCGAACCGAGGAGATTAATCGTTTCCTGGATCTCTTCGATTTGTTTCTCAAAGATCCTGTTCTCGTAGAACCGGTCGGCTTCATCAGCCATTCGGTCCAGCCCGGGAAAGGCAGAACAAAATATCACCCCGGTTTCATCCTGGAGAGCCAATGGCAATTTCATGCTTTTTGGCAGTAGGGAACCGGTGGTCGTCTTCTTATATTCCATAACCAAGGGTATGCCTGCATCCCGCAGGGCTTCGATCCCTGCAGCGATTGCGAGCTGGGTGGATACATCCAGAGTTTCAACGCGTTCCAATGGAACCCCAAAATCCTCCTGCAGATCGAACTCCCCACCCTGCCCGGCAAGTTTGAGCACCTGGTCCAAGTCGGTGATCTCTTCCATCACTGCCCCTGCATCGCTTTTCACCAGGCGGGTGACGTGTTTTTCGAGCATCGATTGACGAATATCGTCCGAAAGGGACTCGATGCGCATTTCCCCATTCAGGATACTCTGGATATTATTGTCATCGAAAACCTGCTTATTTTTTCCCGGCAGGCCCAGACCGGCGCCGCTGATAACAACCGAGCCAGTGATCGTGCCCGGTAACGCTTCCGATCCGTTCACCGAACTGGCTGAAAGAACCGCTTGAACAGGCGGCATCGCTAGTAATGAATGTTGTGCTTTCGGGATTCCGGCGGCATACATACCACAAAGAGCTTCATTGAAACTGGATTTACCGCCCTTGCGGGGGTGGTTAGTTGGAATGATGGTGACCCCATCCAGATCTTTGAGATTATCAGCCGCAAGTGAGCTCAGCACACGCTTGGGACCGCACTCGATATAGATCCGAGCCCCATTCTCATACAGGGTCTGCATCCCTTTGACGAACTGTACAGGGGAAGCCACCTGGGTTGCCAGAAGTTCCGGTATACCCTCTGCGTTCTGGGGATAAAACTCACCAGTCACATTGGCAACTATCGGAAGGTTGGGAGATTGAACATTCATTCCGGCAACCACCTCGCGTAGGGGTCCGCTCGCAGGAGCAACGATCTTCGTGTGAAATGCGTGCGAGACCGGAATCTTGACCGCCTGAAGTCCTTCTGCCTGGAATTTTGCGATGGCTTCATCAATACCTTTTGTAGATCCCCCCAGGACGCATTGCACCGGGCTGTTGATATTGGCAAGGACCACGTAGTCCTCGATGGAGCTGATCACTTCTGTCACTTTTTCCAGCGGGGCAGAGACTGCTGCCATGCAGCCTTTGTCTTCCATTTCCACCTTGCTCATCTCCCTGCCGCGAGCACTGACGACTCTGAGAGCTTCATCAAAAGTGAGCACACCCGCGGCAACAAGGGCAGCATATTCCCCCAAACTGTGACCTATCACCATATCGGGTACAACACCATATTTCTGGAGAACGCGCATCACCGCCACATTCGCAGTGAGCATCGCGGGTTGAGTAATCTGAGTGTTCTTCAATTCCTTTTCAGCTTGCTGTAATTCCTCTTCGCTTCCATCCGTATATATAAAACTGGTCAGTGGTTTCCCCAGAATGGGCGTCATGATTCGATCAGCTTCATCGAATGTGTCTTTAACTACCGGCTCGGAATCTCGCATATCCAGGAACATGTTCACGTACTGAGATCCCTGCCCGGGGAAGAGGAAAGCCACTTTTCCCGGCACTCCGCTGCCGCGGTAGATGCCATGCGCCTGCAGCGCTTTCCAGGTTCCGGGACTTTCTGAATTTAATCCCGCCAGCGTTTTTTCAAGACGTTTAACCAGCTCGGATTGATCTGCATAATCGATGGCAACACGCTCTTTCTGTCGTAATTCTTCTGATGAGGGACAGCGCGAGTCCACATGAGTTCCAGTAGAAACCAACTGGAATGTGTTCTCCACAGATTGAATCAAACCCGTCAACGGAATCCGCGGAGGTAAAGAATAATCCCTGGTATGGATGCAACTCGGAATTTCCTGAATTGCTCATCACCACAGCAGCCTGAGCAGTCGATTCTATAAGCGCAGGAGAAGTACTTTGAGATTCTGAAGCCAATGATCCAGAATTGAGTCCTTCACAGATGAAGGCTATCACCTTGGCCAGGGTGTTGTAATCCGATAATCGCAGATCCTCGCGGCGGGGGATATTGTAGTGGGTTCGGATCGATGCCAGAAGTTCCGCCTGTTTGACCGTATCGATCCCAAGGTCTGCTTCGAGATCCAAGTCTGTATCCAGCATTTCCACAGGGTAACCGGTTTTTTCGCTTACAGTGGCGAGCACGTACTGGCGAACAGCCTCCTGATCGGCATTTTGAATTACTGGTGCAGCCACGGATTCAGAAACCGGTGCAGTTAGTTCCGCCATTGAAACTGAAGAGGTTTTCAATTCCAAGGGTACTGCCACAGAAACAGGCTTGCTCCCGCCTACACCGGGGAAGTATTCCTCCAGCACAACGTGAAAATTGGTGCCACCAAAACCGAAGGATGAGACTCCTGCAAAGCGAAAATTCCCTTCCGAAACCTGCCACTCGCGGGTTTGAGTGTTTACCGTGAAAGGTAGATTGCTGAAATCGATGTTCGGATTCGGGCGCTCAAAATTGGCTGAGGGGGGCAGGATGCGGTTATGCAATGCAAGAATTGTTTTCAATAATCCCACCGCACCGGCTGCGCTTTTCAGGTGACCGATATTCGATTTAACAGATCCAAGCGCAACACTGCCTGGTTTCATCCCCAGCGAACCGAAAACCATATTCAAACTGGAGACCTCGGCAACATCCCCCACCTTGGTGGATGTGCCATGCCCCTCGATCAAACCAACAGATGTGGGGTTAATCCCTGCATCTTGCCAGGCTCGCTCAATGGCGCGCTGCTGTCCGAGCGGATTGGGAGCGGTGATCCCCTTCCCCTTACCGTCCGAACTGCCACCAATCCCGCGGATTACCGCGTAGATCCTATCGCCATCCCTTTCAGCATCTTCTAAACGTTTTAACAGAAAGGTAACAGCTCCTTCACCCATCACAAAACCATTCGCGCCGTCTGCGTAAGGGCGGGAACCATCGGGGCTGAGTGCGCCGATCTTACAGAATTTTATGTAGGATTCCGGGCTCATACTGCGATCGATCCCACCAGTCACTGCTGCATCGAATTTCCCGCTCAGCAAACCTTCGGATGCCGCTTGAATGGCGGCCAGGGAGGAAGCACAAGCTGCGTCGGTGATGAAGTTTGGTCCGGCAAGATTGAAGACATTCGCCACACGTCCGGATATTATGTTTGCAAGCTCGCCAGGCATGGTATCTTCGGTTATCGGCAGGATCCGGGATTGAATTTCAGTGGTCATTTCCTGGAAGATGGCGGTTTTCTTTTCGGGGGAAAGATCTTTGAAACCGGGGGTGGTTCCAAGAATATCCAGGAATTCGGGAAGAAGAATGCGGAAATTGGATCGATAATGAGAATCACCAGAGTTGGAGTTACCAAAGATAACTGCAACCCGCTCGGAATCGAGCTTTCGGCTGGGGTACCCGTAATCACTGAGTGCCTGGTGGGTGGTGGCGATTGCCCATTGCTGAACAGTATCCATGGTAGCCAGCACCCGCGGAGGAATAGCAATTCCGAGCTTAAAAGGATCAAATTTATAATCGCGGACAAAAGCCCCGATTTTGGTATATGTCTTATCAGGAGCAAATGGGTCAGGATCGTAAAACAGTTCCTTTTTCCAGAGGTCTGCCGGGATATCCGTGATCGAATACTTTGCGGATTGGATGTTCTTCCAGAACTCCTCCACATTCAGTGCATCGGGTAGAATCGCGCCAAGACCAACCACTGCAATCATTTTTTCATTTTTCATAACCGTACCTCCAAATGTAATTTCACCTTTAATAATCTTTGAACCAGCCTGATATTAGCGGCTGATGAATATAACAATATTGATTCCTGGTTTTTCACCAGGCGCGTGGAAATTTCCGTACCTGAGAAATAAACAGACCAAAGAACCGGTTATCCGTGTTCATGTGAGAGATAACACGCACTTTGCTCGCAGGTTACGCTGAAATTCGGGAAAGGTGATTTGATTTTTTAAAAAGAATATTTCTGGGTTAGCCGCAGGTCAACGATCAAGGAAAAAAGGTTGCCAGGATGCTTCGGTTTTCAGCGCGGCACAGGCTGCGGATTTCATCACGGGTTAATTGGGGAAAAGGCTCAGCGATGAAATCCATGTCCATTTCCTCGGGTTTAAATCCTCGTGTCTCGAAAAGCCTGTCCTCCGGCTGCCAGGGGATATCGATTCGCTCACCTAGCGTGCAGCAGTTTTTTTCTTGTTTCACAGAGCTTCAGCGTATCCAGGAGTGCGGGAACCAGATTCCGGTTTCGCGGGCTGAGGACCGAGCACCAGGTTCCGCTGAGCTGATGAACTACCATATGGGCTGAATTGGGGAAGGGCATGCAACCCTCGATCCACTTATCCACCACAGATTTTAATGGGCTGGCGCAGCTGCCAACTGCCATTTTCTTTCCAGGGATGGAACCAATGTCAAAAACCCGAAACGGTTTTCCCTGCCGGTCGAACCAAAAGGATTCACCCTTGATCTTCAAACCCGGACCAAGGATCACAACCAGGGAGAAATCCCTTCGTTGACCCTCATGATGGAGCATATCAAATGCATAGCGGATGGAAGCCAGGCATCCCCCGCGGCACACCATTTCCATCCTTAAAACATCCCTTGGATCCATCAGGGCACTAGGTCCGGTGGGTGTCACGCCAGCGCGGTGATCCCCGACCAACACGCGTACATTCGGGTAATGCTCCTCCATCCAATCCCCCAGGAGTGACGGATCGGCCTCCTTGAATGGTGTTGCCCTTTGCTCACCTATGATCTCCACTCCGGGGTCGTTGAATCCCTCGTGATCTGCGATGCGTAACAACGACACGGAAGCAGGATCGATCCCCATCATGCGTGTGGCAACGCGATCGGTTTCCACACTATTGTTACCGCTGATGATCATCCGGGAAGAGACCGGGTTCACCGGCGCAGGCGCGTTACCCTCGCCTCCGACGATACCGTCGATGATCACCAGGTCAGCCTGGAATAACCGCATCATATCCACCAGTTTTTGATCAAGGGCGTGGTTGTGATTGCGCAGGCGCAAAAAATACGGGATGGTTCCCATCGCATTCTTGAAACCAAGCGTCACCCGGGAATACAGGTTGGTTTTCATTTTGGGCAATGAAATATAAAACTCCTCCCCCTTCACCACGGGTGTAAAAGTTCGCGGGATGATCATTTCCCGCATTACATTCGCATGCGGTAGCAGGTAGCGTTCCATTGGCTGCTCTTCAAGCGCGATGAGCTCCACCCCCCGCACCTTCGCGAGGCGATCCAAACCGACAATACGGAATGCCGCGCGGGTGGGCATGCCTTTCCCGGCTGATTCCACGACTTGGATTTCGCGAGTAAACTGTTGGATGAATAAGATCACCGCATCGAGCACGCGTGGGTCGGTGGATTCGGGGTAATCCCTCTCCCGCATCCCCAGCTCGTGAAAAACAGTTACGAGATTGGGTTTTATCAATACTTTACGATCTTGCAACCGCCGGGAAAAATGGATCTCGCGATCCAGCGTATCCAGGTTCCGGAAAACTGTGGCACGGATCGCCTGGACATCCTCGCGGGACTCGTATTCGCGGCTGCCGAAATTCCCTGGCAGGGTTACATAATCCCGGAGGTAATCCATCTCCGGTGCGTGCGTGATAACCACCGTGCTTTTGGCATTCCTTTGCATGGTGGCTTAATCATACATTACCTGTTTAATTCCGGGTGATTCGCATGAATCCTTTTTCAGGTTGGATCATCTACTTATTGGCATTATTTCGTTCGAACTTCGAGGTATGAAAATGGAAAACCTGATATCTCCCCCTGCAAAGATCCCGTTCATTTTTCGCCTCCCGCTTTGGGTGTCACGGAAGATCACCGGAAAGGATCTCTTGCCCGCGAGGTTATTAACCTGGTACCCGAGAGCAGCGGTGGGTTCCGGTGTCCTGGAAATGATGGCGGCCCATCCTGAGGGCAGGATGGATGAGCGCATCCTCAAACTTGTCCGCATCCAGGCTTCACTGGCAGCCTCGTGCGCATTCTGCATGGATATGAACAGCTTCCAGGCTGATCAGGTTGGGATCACCCCGGAGGAACTCCTGGCACTCCAGAGCAAAGATGGGGTGAATACAACAGCCTCCTTTTCCCGCCGGGAGCGAATTGCCATTGAATACGCCAGGTTGATCTCGAGTACACCCTTGAATTTTCCATCGGACTTTGCCCTGGAATTGAAAGAATGCTTCAGCGAGCGGGAAATCGTGTTGCTGGCCAGTACGGCAGCACAGGTTAATTACTGGGCGCGCCTTATTCAAGCACTGGGCATTCCACCCGCAGGATTTTCCACCGAATGTAAGTTATAACTATTTGGGTTTATCTTTATTAATTGCTCATTTCATCCGATCAAATTGAAAGATCGGATGGTTTTTGTTCATCATCATTTTCATTAAGCAAATCTCCTTTCCAATAATTCGGGAGATGCATTTCAGGTGGATTTATTCCGTAATTATTCTTTTGTGCTTACCGCTAGTTTATTGTTACTTTAAATTCAAAACCGTTTTAGGTAATTTCTAAGTAACAACATATGTGCAGTATTCATTACTTCATAAATCATGCGATTCACCCTAACCGCACCGGCCAGATTGTTTTTCATTTTCGTTCTAATCTTCGGTTTTATCTGGGTAACCCTAAAGCCTGCCGGAACCGGTGGGCTTCGACTTCAGTAATCAAGCGAATATCAACATCGTACACAAAAAGTATCGCGTCATACCCCTGACCCCCAATTAAATCAACAAATCACTAGTCTGATTTTTACCCCCTGTAATTTAATCTATTTCAACTTTTTTCTTCATATTCTCAGTTTATCTGAGGGAACCATGTCGGAATATAATATCTTCGTGGTTGGCGGCGGGTTGGGTGGGATTTCTGCAGGTGCATTGTTCGCCCGCCCGGATCGCCGTGTGCAGGTATTGCATCAGAGCTGGCAAGTTGGTAAATGTTGCTCCAACTTCGAAAAAGATTGTTTCGATTTAGATGTAGATGCATCGATCGTCGAGATCATCAAACCCGTTGATAATCCAATCGAATTAGTCTAGTATGGTGGAATGCCAGTCTTGGAATTTCCAGCATAACTGTATATTCGACAGCATAATTTCACTTACAATCAAAATTATTGGATTCTAAATCTTATTTCGCAGCTGATCTTTCTGATAAGCAATACATCCAAGGAGATTTGACCAGTGGTGGTCACGTGGTAGACAAGGATTTTTCCTTCCGATGCCAATGTTCAAAGTGATATTATATATAATCGATAAATTAACCAAACCTCAACTTGAAAGATGATTTTTGTAATCTCTATTCTACTGGTCCTCGCTTTCTCCGTTCTTCTGAGCGCTTGTTTTGATTTAAAAAGTCGGGTTGCTTATATTCTTTCTACGTATGTCCTTGCATTTGCAAGTATCATCGCTTGCGCGTTGATTATCAGCTTTTTTTCACTTTTGAATTCTATTTATTCTTTTCTAGCCTGCCAAGTAGTGTTCTTTCTCATTGCATATCTTGTATGGTTAATCCGGGGAAAACCTGTGTTGTTCGGATCTTGGCAGCAAGAGATTCAATTCCCTGGTAAAGAATGGTTCCGAGAATCTTGGGGATCGTGGAAAGTTGTTTGGGTTCTAGCAATCTTTGTTCTATTCGTATATCTTCTCGGCGCGTGGTTGATTCTTGTTGTGCCACCCAACACCAACGATGCCCTCACAACCCATCTCGCGCGCGTCGGATTCTGGTTGCAGCATGGGAATTTACAACCATGGTCAACGAAGAACATCTTCACACTAATTTACCCCATCAACGCCAATCTTGTGATGTTGTGGAGCGTGCTTTTCACGAAAAGCTCCTTGTTTACTGGCTTCATTCAATGGTCAGCGGCACTTGCGGGTTTTATGGCGATTTTCGGGATCAGTCGCTTGCTAGGTTGGCAACGGGGTCCCGCTCTTTTTTCGGGATTGATATTCCTCAGCCTTCCCGAGGTTCTGCTCCAATCAACCACAAGTCAACTTGATTTAATAATTGGCACCCTTTTCACCATCTCTATTTATTTTCTTTTTTTGGGTGTTGAAAGGAAATCCATTGGAGCGATGACGATATCGGCACTTGCAATTGGTATTGCTGTCGGAACCAAACAAATTATCCTATTTACCCTACCAGGTTTAATTCTTCTTTTATTCATTATCTGGTTAAAATTCCGATCGGGCTTGGGAAAATTATTTCTCAGCTGGATGGCATTGACTGTGAGTTTCGCTTTTCTTCTAGGATCATACATTTATATACAAAACTTCTCTCTCTTCCGAAACCCTCTGGGAGAGAAAGAAATCCTTACCCAGCAAATGAGTGGTGCAAACCCTGCAAAATGGAGGGAAAATTTAGCTCTTAACTCCGCCAGATTTTTTTTCCAGAGTCTGGATTTTACAGGAATGCCTCCCATCTTCGTCGATAACCTGACATCAGCTAAAGCACAAATCATGGAGACGGTCTTCTCTGCAGTAGGATTGGATCTTGAATCATCTACTGCCCTCAACCACCCTCAAAATCCATTCCAATATTCATCCATACCAATCCCTCAGGAAGATCGTGCCTGGTATGGGTTGTTAGGGGTTTTACTGCTTTTACCATTATCCATAGCACAGTTGATTCTTGGTGTCCGTACCCGTGAACCATACCGAGTCGGTTTAGTAATCCTTGCTTTCACCTTTTCCCTATGTGTCATCCTTCTTCGTCCTGGATGGACCCCCAACCAGGGGCGTTATTTTCTCATTCCCGTGATGCTAACATCACCTTTTATTGCTAGTGTCGTCCGTAACGGTAAACTTTGGAAAACTCTGGATTGGTTAATCACGATACTAGCCATCGTAACAATGTTCTTTACAACCGTGTCAAACGCTGGAAAGCCAATAATTTCTTATTCGGGTTTACAACGATTGATTAGACCTACTTCTGAGAAATTGGGGCAAAAGAACAAAGAAATGATCGATTCACTGGTGAAATATATCTTCCCGATTGAAAAAAGTATTTTTGATCGGGATCGTACCGGGAGACAGATTTTTCAGAGTGGGATGTCCGTAAAACCTGTTTATTTTGTAAATCGATTTATCCCTGAAGAGTCGTCATTGGCTCTTGGAATCCCTTCCATCTATCCGATTGTTCCCTTTTTTGGCGAGCATTATGCCCGGAAACTCTTCCTGGTTTTTCCACCGGAAAAACTTTTGGATAAGTCCTGGTTCGAGGATCACAAAATCGACTTCCTCCTTCTCCATCTCACTGATCCAGAGATGCCCGATCCCCCTTCCTGGTTGATCCCTTACCAGACGAGCGGGGATTGGGCACTGTTTTATCCTAAATGGGATAATCCACCAATACCTTAAAAGCGAGGCTGCCATGCGACCAGACTGGGATTCCTACTTTCTCAAAATAGCTTACGCGGTATCCGAACGATCCACCTGCGACCGGGCTTTCGTAGGTTGCGTGCTCGTCCTTGAAAAACGCATCCTCACGACCGGGTTCAACGGCTCACCAGCCGGGCAGGATCACTGCGATGATGCCGGTCATTTGATGGTGGATGGGCACTGCGTCCGCACCATCCACGCAGAGACGAACGCTATCATCCAGGCAGCCCTGCATGGGGTTTCCTCCCGCGGGGCAACTTGCTATGTCACCCATTTCCCCTGCATCAACTGCTCCAAGGTTCTCATTAATTCCGGTATCGCCCGCCTGGTGTATTGCGAATCCTACCGGCCTGACCCGGTAGCCTTCGATTTCCTCAATGGCGCAAAGATCGAGATCGTTCAAAAAGAGTTTTGCTCCAAACCGCCAATCCCAGATTAAAACCCGAAAAACATTTGGCGGGTTTTTATCCCGTATATATAATCATTCTTGACTTTAATCTTCATACTTACGGTTTTTCGGAGGGAATCATGGCGGATTATGATGTCATCGTGATAGGCGGCGGGTTGGGGGGTATTTCCTCCGGCGCGCTGCTGGCCCGCCAGGGAAGGCGCGTGCTGGTGCTGGAACAGAGCGGGCAGGTAGGCGGATGCTGCTCTACCTTCGAAAAAGAAGGCTTCCACTTCGATGTAGGCGCATCCATCGTAGAGATCATCCAACCCATCGAAAAGGTTTTCAAACTACTTGGGGTCAGGCTTCAGGACGAGCTGGACCTGATATCCTGCGACCCGATCATGACCTATCTCTTTGAAAACGGGCAGCGCATCACCTATCCCCTCTCTGCGGAGAAAACGGGGGAAGTGATTCGAAAGATCTCTCCCGCCGATGGCGCGCGCTGGGCTGAATTCTGTGCATTCTCGCAGGACCTGATGGACGTGACCCTTGATACCTTCTTCAGCGAACCAGCCAGCACCATGCAGGATATGGCAGCGCTTATTCGTAAGAACCCGCGTTTCCTCAAGTTCCTGCCCACATTTCTCACCAGTTATCAAAGCGTGCTGGAAAAGTATTTCAAAAACGAGACCGTGCTCAAGACGATGGCATACCAGGCGTTCTATTTCGGGCTGCCGCCTGCGCTCGTCCCCGGACCATACGCGATGGTTCCTTATACCGAACATGTTGGCATTTATTATCCCCGCGGCGGGATGATCCAGATCCCGCTAGCGCTTCAACGCCTGGGGGAAAAATTCGGCATGGAGCTGCGTCTGAATACACGGGTTTCCAAAATCCTTGTTGAGAAAAACCGGGTCAAAGGTGTCCGCCTCGCTGACGGAACGTTGATAACCTGCCGTCAGGTGGTTTCCAACATCAACGCCAGAACCCTTTACCTAAAATTGATCGGTGCAGAGCATCTCCCATCGATGGCCTTGCGAGGATTGAAAAGCTACGATTATTCAATCTCCGTTCCGATGGTCTATATCGGCCTGGATTACGAGCCGCCTCTGGACGCCCACCATTCGATTTTCGCTGTCTCGCCCGATGAAATGAACCGCCAATATTTTGACTATATTCGAAAGGGAAAATTGGCAAAGAAGAATTTCGGGCTGGTGTGCTGGTCCACCCATACCGATGCCACACTTGCCCCGCCAGGCTGTCATGTCCTGAACGTGATCCCCGAAGGGGGGTATTATTTAAACGATACAACCTGGGACGAGGAAAAACCACGGTTCATCGAGCGCACCATCGACAATCTTTCGAAGAAAGCCATTCCAGGGCTCAAAGATCACGTCGTGGTCGCAGATTGCGTCACCCCGCTGGACTTCGAACGAAGGCTGCTTCTGCCTGAAGGCGCCATCTACTCCTTTCAGCAGGACTTGCCCGCCCAGGCAGTCTTCCGCCCATCTGCCAAATCAAAGGTCATCTCCGGGCTCTACCTGGCTGGTTCCTCCACCCATCCGGGCGGGGGTGTGCCAACCACCATCGCTTCCGGCATGATCGCCTCCAAGTTGATCGCAAAATACGAATCCTGAGGAGAAACTCCGATGAGAAATAGATCCCATTTTCCCTGGTTTTCACTGATCCTGATCGGTGCCATCACCGCAGTGATCTGGTGGAGCCTGCTTCCCGAGCACAAGAGGGAGTTTTACCGCAACCTCGCCCGCCAGGCACCCGATCTACCCGGACGGTACGTGATCTGATCATAATAAATGTGAAAACCGGTGAGCGGTACAAGCTGCTCACCGGTTTTTTTATGCGATACCTTCAAGGGATATTGAACGCCGGGCTTGATCCCGCAGGTTGTTCACCCCGGAAAAGAATTCCCGCATGATCACCACAGCGAGATATTGCCCAAAGGGAGTAAGTTGGCGGGTGGAGTCCTTGCTGAATGCCCCCACCATATTCAGAAAGAACATTTCCAGCCAAAGTCCCCTGTCCCGGGTTATCCCGAATTGAGACGGGAAATCATCCTTTTCCAGGTCCAGTCCAAACAGATCCATCATCAAGTCGTAACGCATCCGCGCGTATTGATCGTACTTTTGCTCCCCGCTCAAACTCATCCTACCGGAGTTGATCCGGTCTGCATAATCCGTCAGTGAAAAGGTGTTCACATAAAGTGTTCCATTCAGATAGCTGAATGCACCTGCACCAAGCCCCACGTACTCCCGGGTATCCATGATGTACTCATCGATCAGCCCGCTCCCATCGCGCTGAAAGGTCCAGGCTGCGCTTGGGGTAAAAACCTTCGCCATTTCTTCGTTGATGATCTCAAAGTAACGCCGCTCCCGGTGCATATCCACTCTGCCGACACTTGCTGCCAGCGACCGTGCAACCGAAGGTGAGGTCATAAGAGGATAATAGGTCACCTGCTGCGCCCCGCTCTCGATGACCGTGCGGATATCCTCCCGCAGCATCTCTTCGGTCTGGGTGGGGAAGTTGAAGATCATGTCCACGTTGAGGCAGGTGAAATCCGGGGCGTATCGCCTGATCCTTTGCTGGATCTCTTTCGGAGTCCCGAATTTTCCGCAGCGGTCCATGCGGGTGAGCAGATCTTCATTGAAGCTTTGCACTCCCACTGAGAGACGTTGAACCCGGTGTTTCATTAATTCCATCACCTGGTCGTTGAGATGATCCGGGTTGGTCTCGCAGGATACCTCGCGAATGGGGAACAATTCGCACGTTTCATCGATGGTTCGAGCAAGTTCCTCCGGGAGGATGGTGGGGGTGCCTCCCCCGATATACATCGTCTCAAATTGGTACCCCAGGTCTGCCGCCATCCGGATTTCATTTCGCAACGATTCAAAATATGCATGCGCGCGTTTTTCGTCGAAGGTAAACCTATTAAATGAACAGTACGGGCACAGGGTTTCACAGAAGGGGATGTGCAGGTAAAGGACGTAACGCCGGTTTTCGACCGGTCCAGGCAACCTGGTCAAACTGGATGGCTGGACGCTCAGGAATCGCCGGGTTTGCATGCGTAAAACATGCGTGAGTGTTCGCTCAGCGATCGTTGGCAGCCAATTATGGCTTGCCTTTCCGCTTTTCAACGCGTTCGATCGTTTTGCTGAGGTTTCTGCTGCAATGGGAGTTGCCATGGGTGAATAAAACAGGGATTATATCTCGTTGATTTCAATTCCATTAATATTTTGCATCACCCGGATGGGGACCTCACCAGCAAGTGCTTTTTCGGTGAAGCACATCTGCCGGGATATACGCACCAGTTCGCGCAGCTCTGATTCCGGGGCGTCTGACATCCAGGCGGATCTCCACCTCAAATCCGTCACAGAATCCTTCGGCATCACCGCGGAGCACCGAACCCTGTTCGTGAAATTTACCGGTAACGACGACATGTTCATTCCTCATCCCGATCTTCCGTTTTGCCGCAACCTGCGACAGATGAGAGATCAGTCAGAGTGCCATCCCGGAAACAAAATATGTCAGCGGGCTGGGAGCAGTTCCCTCCCCACCAGGCATGTAGGTACCTTCATCGCTGGTGATGGCATACGTCCGCCCTGTTTCCGGCTGCCCGCCGATAACCTGCTTGCGCCAGTGATCCAGCGATCTGGCATCTGCTTCCACAGTGATGGACCGGAAACCCGCGTCTTTTTTAATGTTCTTCTCTTCCAATTCATAATTCTCTATCTGGATCTTAGACTCAATCGACCGGAATCGGTTTGCGCACCTTGAAGCAGAAGGCAAAAAGGATGGTACCCAGACAAACCGGGATATACCAATATTGGGAATATTGTTCCAGTTGCGGAAACATCAAATTATAGAGACCCAAACCAAACAGCATGAGCAGTATCGAAAGGGCAACCAACCACCAGCTAGTGATCCCATATGGAGGTGTTCCAGGGGGGTCAGTCGGCAGGGCAGCCCCCTTTGAACGGCCGCCAACCTTGCGGCGTTTCAGTGCATATTCGTTGTTTATCCGCCTTTTTTGACCGCGCAACTGTGCCATCCGTGCATAAAAGAACAGGATCGCGATCATGACCGCGATAATTTCAGGGGTGAAACTCATTTCATTTTCTCCGATTTCTTCTTAATGATCTTTTCCATCACACCCGTTTGAAATCGACCTTAGTTGGGCTTAACGCCCGCGCCTTTTTGCTGGTAAATCGCTCGCGGGGAAAGGTAACCGAAGGCGGTTTTGTTTTCCAGATCTGCACTTTAGTCATCTCTGCTAAGAACATAAGACTTCCGTATTTGGCAATCGTACGAAAAAGAATCGTTCGTTCCGGGCGGGCAACCAGCGCAATGAAATAGGCATCTCCATCCTCTTTTGGACTTGGAAGGGTAATGATCACTAGGCGGGTGTTTTTATCCACCTGATCAACCGAAAACTTAACCCAGCAGGTGGAACCCGTTTTTCCGCATCCAAACGGTCGCCGACATGATTCCAGTAAAAAACGAGAAATTCTTTCCCGTCCTTATCGAGGTACCGCATGAAACGAATCCGTGCTGGAGTGAAACAAGTATCGGAATTGCCTCGAAAGTAAAATTCCAGGAAAGGCTTCTGATTCTTATCCATTATATTATTAATCCTCATTTCACAGAGCCTTGATTATACCAAGCGATAAAACTCAGTCAAGTGTACGCGGAGGTTTTTGCAAGGATCGTTTCCAACACCCGGGAATTCCCCACCAGACCATATTTATCGTAATATTCGAACATTTTTACCAGGGTTTCTATCTGGTATTTCATCCATCCCGGAATTACGCGCATCTGTGACCCAGGCTGATAAATCCTGTTGAACTGCCCGGACAGGTTTGCCGAGTACCTCGCTGATCGATTTGTGCCACTTCCATCTGGCGAAAGTGCCTGCGGTCCACTAAGCTCGTAAGATCCCATTTCGATAGTCTTCAGAGGTAAGCACTTTTGCTGCCACTGTACCTACATCCTCGAGATCCACAATACTGATTCGAGCTTTGAGTGGAATAGGGCACAGAATAAATCCCCAGGTTCGACGATGCTTTTCCAACCAGCCAGGATATTCTGCATATAGGCGCAAGGCTGAAGAATAGTGAAATCTAATCCTGATGTAAATAGAGCTTCCTCAACCCTGCATCTTTTGCCAATGATGCGGCATGGCTTCCACCTGAGGGTGGAGGACGGAATGATAGACAAAGTGATTTACCCCGGCTTGCTTCGCTGCGGTAACAATTTTTTTTCCAATTTCATACTCATCGTGGAGATACATTCGGACAAATATGGTATACGCTATGAATTCCAGTTAGCGCCTGCTTGAGAATGCCTTCATCGCGGATGTCACCAGAAAGTGCCTGCTCCGCACCCTCATCCAGCAAATGAGATGCTTGATCTTGCCGATGGGTAAGAACGCGAACCTGAGCATGCTTTTCCTGCAGCGCCTTCAGAACCACTCTTCCTGTTTTCCCAGCTGCTCCTGTTAATAAGGATCATGGTTAGATAATCTCCATGGATTTCTTCCTCGGGAATAACTGCTCCCCGATGCGACTTACGGCGTCGGGGAGCAGTTTCATTCTATTTTCACCTGATCTCTCAGGCGTGGGTATCAAGACTAAATATGATCTCTTATCCCAGAACGTTATCAGCGCGCGTCTTCGGTGGTTTGGCAATGAGGAAGATAAGATTCATCAGGATGCCAAAGACTGCAGCGGTCGCGATGGGCGGCCAGCCGTAGGGGAAGATACCGGTCAGCAGCGGGATGGGCAGACCATTCGGGTAACCGATGGTGCCGCCGATACCGATGACCAGAATGCGTGGCGCCGATGGCCAGTTTGCCTGGATCGTAGAGATCAACTTTCTCGGCGATCATTAGCGCGATACCCTGCATACCAATGACACCATACAGGTAGACCGCAAGACCGCCCCAGACAGCGGTCGGGACCGTGTTGACGAAATCCTTGAGAGGTCCGATGAAGCCGAGGAGCATAGCGATGGCGCCGGCAGTGATGAGGACCACACCGGAGTAGTTGCGGGAGATCACCATCAGGGAGTTGTTCTCGCCGTAGTTGGTGCCAGCGGTGGAGCCGAAGAGGCCGTTCACCAGGTCGTTCAAACCATCCAGCATCAGGTTCAGGCCAATGAATTTGGAAAGACCCAGTTTCTCGCGTCCCTGTTCCTCTGCCAGGTGGTCAACATACAGGCTGATCTGGTAGAGGTGGGCGGTGGATTCCGGGATGGTTGCGATGGCCATGATTCCGACGCTGATCATTACAGATAGCGAAAGCGGGTTCGAAAAATCCGGGAAAGTGAATTTCGGAGCTGTAAAGATCGAGGTAGTACCGAGGGAGCTGAAATCAACCAAGCCCAACCACGATGGCGAGCAGATAACCGGCAATCGCTCCCAAAAGGATCGGGAGCATGCCGATGAAACCCTTTCCTTGCAGATAGACGGAGAGGAGAATCGTTACCACCAACGTGAAGAGTGACAACCCCCAGCCAGGTTAATGCTGCAGCTGCTGGGTGGCAAGGTCAAAGGTACCAAAGAACATGCCAAGTGCGGCAGAGCTGAGGCCAATACCAATGACGATGGCAACTGACCCGGTGATGATAGGAGGCAGAATTTTATCCACGCCTGCTTTCCCACCAGTTAGGCGGATGATCAAGCCAACGAGAATATTGATCACACCGGTGGCAATAAAGCCGGTCTGAACCACGGAAATGGTCTCGGGGGAAGCGGTCTGGCCAAATTCGAGACCGGGTTCAAGCTGGTTCATAACCATCAACACAGCTGCGATATAGCTGAAGCTGGAGCCGTAATACAGGGGGATATAGTTCCCCATTGAGAGCTTTGAACCGATCAGGGCAACGATCGTTGCGAAGCCGGTGACAGCCAGCACGGTTGATACATCGAAGTGCATAATGAGGGCGCACAGAACTGTCGCCGGGAACATGGTAATTACGTGCTGGAGACCCAGCAGTAACATCTTACCAATTGGGGGGACATCCTGTGGGAGATATCCAACCACTTTTGACGGAGTAGACATGGGCTTATTCCTTCCTTCGATAGATTGAATTTAAGATGCAGTTTTTCTTGCTTTGCGCGGTTCGATCCTCAAACACCATCCCCGGATCTTGCCAGCACGTCAAACAGAAAATCCACTCCCTCGATAAGCACCTCCTTAAGCTGAGATTTTAATCTTGACTCTAATAATCATACACCATTTTGTCAAGATGGAATGAGGCGGAACATTATAAAATTCTGCGCTCGGCTCATTGAACCCTATTTCAAGTAATGTCTCGTAAATATAGGCAAACAGCCAGATCGCAAGTGCGACAGGAATACACATAGAGCACCATGCGTACTTCGGCTATCTCTAACAGTTTCCTGGG
The DNA here is from genome assembly GCA_963747315.1 of uncultured Chloroflexia bacterium. Classification (GTDB taxonomy): domain Bacteria; phylum Chloroflexota; class Anaerolineae; order Anaerolineales; family Anaerolineaceae; genus CAVVEQ01. Next base: position 111,743 of record CAVVEQ010000005.1, read on the forward strand.
CTTGACCTCGGTATTCAGGAATCTCTCCTTCAGTTGTTGTTTTGATTTCGGTTTCCTTGCCAGTCGTCTTTTTCTACCATCATTTTCTCCAATATTATTTTAATTTATCTTACCAATTCATTGACCGGCGATGCGCGATCAAGAGTTGCTTTATTTGGCCGATGAATCCTTCAGTTTCTCTTCCAACACTTTGTCCATCGTGTTGAAACCAGCTTTGATCATCATCTTGCTGACGCTGTCGATCATCCGTTGGCCGACGCTGGCAAGCGTCCCTCCGATGGTCACGTCACCAGTGTAACCCAATGTGGTGGTCTGGTCGCCATTATCGGCGAATTTGACATACCCGACACCTTTGGCAAATCCCGGTGCGCCGCGTCCATCCACGGTCAACGTACAGCTTTCGGGGGGAACTTCATCCGAAACAACCAGCGTGCCCGAGAACGAGCCGGAAACAGGACCAATTCGCAGAAGAATGGCAGCCTCGTAATGATTTGGCTCAACCTCTTTGATTTCCTGGGTTCCGGGAATCGCTTTCATCAGCACGTTTGGGTCCCGGATCATCTCCCAGACAACTTCGCGCGGTCCTTTGAAAAGATGTTCACCTTCTATTTTCATTAAACACTTCCTCCTAAATTCAGATACGGGGCATAATTCCGATCTATTCCAACCGGTGATCACGCATCCTTTTTCATGTTGCTCAAACACCTTGCCAGGATTAAGGTTGGATTCCAGCAGTTCCAGGTTGTATTCTGAAAGCGCATCCTCCAGCGCCTGGATAAACGCAGGCGGGGTTGGAATCGCACCAGCTTCGCCGACCCCTTTGATCCCCAGCGGATTCAGCGGGCGTGGTGTTTACCGCGTGTCCAATTTCAATTCTATCAGGCATATCGGTAGCCTGCGGTATGAGGTAATCCATGAAAGAAGCAGTTAGAAGCTGGCCATTCTCATCATAAGAGATCTTCTCGTACCAGACGTTTCCCAGCCCCATCGATACCGCACCCTGGATCTGCCCTTCCAGCAGGAGTGGGTTGATCACCGTTCCGCAGTCGTGGACGATCACGTAGCGCTGAATTTTCGCCTCAATCGTTTCAGGGTCTACCTCCAGAATCAGCGCGACTGCGCCGGAACCGGTAGCGCCGTAGGGAGGCGCAAAATAAGCTGTGGCTTCCAGGCCTGGTTCCACCCCTGGAGCGATCGTGCCGCGCATTGGGATTGGCTTTGAATGCCAGTTCGCCCAGGGGGATCTGTTTTTTCGGGTCACTCTTCACGCAGACGTACCCTTCGCAGAGGTCCACTTCTTCCACCGGCACTTCCAGGAATTTCGCCCCGGTCGCCAGCGTCTTTTCCCGTACTTTGACCGCTGCCAGGTGCATGGCCGTTCCGGCGATGGCTGCTCCGCGGCTGGCAAAGGTGCCGGCGCCCCAATGGAAGTGGTCGGTATCCCCGGTGATCACTTTCACATCCTCGGGTTTTACGTTCAACTGTTCGGCCACGATCTGGGCGAAGACGGTGTAGTGCCCCTGCCCCTGGGTGGAATACCCCGTGGAGCAGCTCACCTTGCCGTTGTTGCCAATCGTCACCCGGGCGCCTTCATACGGACCCAACCGAGGTGCCTTCCGTGAAAGTCACCACGCCGATACCGAGATGCCTGCCTTCCTTGCGGGCTTTTGGCTGAATCTCCTTGCGGAATTTCTCGTAATCAACCATCTCCAGCACGCGGTCCAGATTTCCCTTATAGTCACCTGTATCCAGCACGCCTTCCACAAAGTCCTGCCCGATGATGCCGGTGTGAACCGGGAATTCAGCCGGTGTCAGCAGATTCTTACGGCGAAGCTCAGCCGGATCCATCTTCAAGCTCTTTCGCAGCGATATCCAGCATGCGTTCCATGACGAACACGCCTTCCGGGCGTCCGGCACCGCGCACAGGGGTGACCACCATTTCGTTGGTGAAAACCATGCGGATCTCGGTATAGAAATTCGGTACGCGGTAATTATTGACCGTGTGGGTCTGGGTATTCAGCGGAACGGTCATCCCGTAGGAATCGTAGGCCCCGGTGTTGTGGTAGAACACATCCTTGAAGCCCAGGATGGTGCCATCCTTTTTGAGAGCGATCTCGCAATAGTGCACCTGGTCGCGCTCGGAAGTGGTTCCCAGGAAGTTCTCCCTGCGGTCCTCGATCCATTTGATCGGGCGGTTCAGCTTCATCGCGATCCAGGGAAGCAGCACGTCGTCGGTCTGCGAGGTCATCACCTTGGGGCCAAATCCGCCGCCGATGAAGGGTATCTCCACCCGCACCTGGTTTTCCACCAACCCCAGCCTACCGGCAATTGCACCGCGTAACGGCAGGGGCGCCTGGGAAGTGGCCCAGACGGTCATTTCTTCTTTTCTATCGTTCCACTCCACCACGAACCCACGGTTTTCCATCGCCGCACCGGCATTCCGGTCGGCATTCAATTTTCGCGCGATGACCACATCCGCATTCTTTTTAGCTTCCTCGTAATTGCCGGATTCCTGCTTGACCAGCGCTGCCATATTGGATGGCAGATCTTCGTGCACAAGCACGGAAGTATCCTCCCAGGCTTTTTCCAGGTCCACCACCGCGGGCAGGGGTTCAACATCGAAGATAATATCGTCGAAGGCATCCTCGGCAATGTAGCGCGATTCCGCGATGACAATCGCGATCGGCTCACCCGAAAAGCGCACTTTATCCTTGGCGATCGGCACCAGCGTGCGAGCGTTGAACTGCGAGCCCTTGATCGCAGTAGGTGGCGGCACTTGCAGCGGTCCGGGCTTCCAGTAATCTCCGAAATCCTCGGCGGTATAGATAGCCACCACGCCGGGGCGTTTGAGCGCTGCAGAAACGTCAATTTTCTTAATACGGGCATGGGCGTAATCGCTGCGCATGATAGCCGCGTGCAACATGCCGGGAATGACGATATCATCAATGAACTGGGCTTTGCCAGTCAACAGCTGAGGGTCTTCCAGCCGGGTTTCTCTTTGACCAAAATATTTTCCAGTCACTGTATCACCTCTCAGGTTCTATTTGCCAGAAGACATTTTCTTCGAAGCATCCAGCGTGGCTTCGATGATCTTTTCATAACCGGTGCAGCGGCAAATGTTGCCATCAATAGCTTCGCGCACCTGCTCTTCGGTGGGTTGCGGATTCTGCTCCAGGAAGGGTGTCAAGGTCATCAGGAAACCCGGGGTACAAAAGCCGCATTGCAGTGCATGCTTCTCGGTGAAGGATTCCTGCAGGGGATGGAGCTTGTCGGGTGTTCCCAGCGATTCAACGGTGCGGATGTTATGACCGTTCGCCTGAACGGCAAACATTAAACAGGAGCGAACCGCTTCACCATCGAAAATGATGGTACATGCACCGCAAATGCCATGCTCGCATCCAACGTGTGTGCCCATCAATCCCAGTTCGTGTCGCAGGAAGTCGCTTAGAAGCATGCGGGCTTCCACCTCGCGGGAGTATTTTTGTCCGTTGACGGTAACGGTCACAGGGAAAAGTTTACTCATGGTTATCCTCCTCGCTTGGCTCGTTCAAACGCTTCACCGAGGCAGCGAACGGTAAGCACGCGCACCAGGTTGCGGCGGTATTCAGCAGTACCATGCAGGTCGGTGGCCGGGTCTATCTCGTCCATGGCTGCTTCGGCAACTTCCTTGTAGGCTTCCACTGAAGGGGAATTTCCGACCAGGATCTCGGCAGCCTTCTGGGAGAGAATGGGGACCTCCCCGACTGCCATGAAGACCAAGCGAACGTTCTTGCAGTTACCCTTTTCATCCAGGGTGACAACCGAAGAAACAGCTGCCTGGGCGTAACCACCCTTCTGGCGGGATACCTGGATGTACTTGCTCCCAGTCCTGGGGGGCAATGGGCTAAGCACAACCTCGGCAAGCAGTTCATCTGGCTCGATCACGGTCATGAAAGGGCCAACAATCAGGTCTGGCGCCAGCACGCGGCGTTCCCGGCCTTTACCTAAAATTAAGAGTTCCATATTCATCACTACCGCGATGCTCGGAAGCTGCCCGGCTGGATCGGCGTGGGCGATGGCGCCCCCGAAAGTACCGCGGGCGCGGATCTGCGGATGCGCGATGAACTTGGAGACTTCTGCAAGCAGCGGGTAGCGTTTGGCAACCTCCGGGTTTTTTTCCACCTGGCTCACCCTGGTCATGGTTCCGATGGCGAGACCTCCATCCGGGGATGGTTTTATATAAGCAAGCTCCGGGATGTTATTCAAGTCCACGAGGGCTGCCGGGCGCGCCATGCGGAAATTCATCGCAGCGATCAAGCTCTGCCCCCCGGCAAGCACCTTGCCGTTGTAGCCCAGCTCCGCCAGCGTGTCCAGCGCTTCTTCTGTGCTGGATGGGGCAAAATAATCAAATCGTACTGGCTTCATAATTGCTCCGCCTTCTCAAAGTTTATTGGCGTCCAAATCGATTGGCACGCCGATCCTGGTTTGCCAGTTCAACACGGCCTTCCCCGGTCACGTCCGGGGGAAAGACCTGTCATTTGGTTTTATTGCTCCTTGAATGCCACAAAGCGGCCCCACATGGATTCCGCTTCCATGGCTTTTTGCAGGAAGCAGCCGATGTAGTATCGCCCGCTCTTGGCAGTGGCGATATCTCCAGCCAGGTTCTCGGCATGCACGATCTTCTTGGAGAACAGGTTGAGGTGCATATCCTGGTAGAACTTATCCAGTGGATACATTTCGTCCCAATCCTTGCCAAAATCCTTGACGAGCTTGGCGTTCGCTTCAGCGAAGGTCTTGGGGTGCCAGATGCGCATGATGGTGTTCATCGGGTGATCCGCGGAGACAGCGTCCACACCGATCCATTTCAACTCCAAATCGGTAGCCCACTTGGAAAAATCGGGAGAGGGTCCCGGATGTTTGACCATGTAGCGGAACTCATTGGATTCAGGGCTTGCCCATCCGAATTTGTTCCAACCGGTTTTGATCACCAGGATATCCCCCTTGCGAATATCGACCACATCGTGGATCATCTTGGGGGTGTAAACGCTAGAATCGCTCACCAGGGAGGAGATATCTGCGATGACCCCGGGACCGACCCACTCGGAAAGCGGTACCTGGCCGATCGTGCGACCGTTGGGATAGAAGTGTTTCTCGCCGTCCATATGGGTGGCAAGATGGATGCTGGCATTGCAGATGGAGCCATTGCGGCCCATTCCAAAGAATTGCCCGCCCACACGCTTGGTATAGGTGACACTCAGGGGAACGTAATTCAGCCACTGTGGGGTCTGAACACTGAACGGGACGGTCATGTCGATCATCTCGGAACCTGCCATGGCAGAGAAGAATTCGCTTTCGCTCATACCATCGGGAGCAGTGTATGCGCATACGCGCGACCAGGCCGTCTCGACTTCCATATAGGGGATGGGCATGATGCAGATCCAGGCGCGCTTGTTCAGCAATTTGTCTATCTCACCCACAATACATTCCGCCAGCACCAGGTGCGCTTTGGGCATCTGGATATGGGTGACATCATAGTATTCACCCTGCGGGAAGAATTCATCCCAGGTCTTTCCGGTTTCCTTCTTTAGCTTTTCTTCAGCCAGCTTGAAATGGTTCTCATGCATGCGGCGGATGGGGGTATTCATGGGATGCTCGGCTGCGCCGCAATCCACGCCAACCACTTTCAACTTCATCTCCATCGCCCATTTATAGAACTCGATGGAAGGACCTGGGTGTCGAACCAGGAAACCGAATTCCTTGGATTCCACACCTCCCTGCGCGTTCGGGTTGACCACATCCGGCTGGTCAAATGAATATTTATGATAGCCGGTGTTGATGATCAGGATATCGCCGGGTTTAACATCGGCTTTTTTCTGGATCATCTCGGGGGTGATGATGCTGTAATCCGAGACCATGTCGGAAATATCCACAATAACGCCCGGGCCGCAGAGATCTTCCAGGGGAATATCCGCGATGCGGCGCGCCCCGGAATGGAAAGCCGTCTCACCCACAAGGTGGGTGCCGACCGTGTTGCTCCAGTTGAGGATCTGGCCATTGGCACCCTGCCCGCCGCCATAGGCGCCGGTGACCCGTTTGAAAAAGTGCACCTCCAGCGATTTCTCTCCCGGCCAGGGGGGAGTGAAGATACTGCAATCCTGGGTCAGGTCATATAATTTTGCTTCCGACATCATTTTAATAAAAGCGTTTCGGTCCATTTGGATTCTCCCTTTGGTATAGGTGGATTAGAAACCGTATTTTTCGGCGAAGGCAACCAGCGCGTCCTCAAAAATCTGCATCGGCGCGGAAGCGACACCAGCACCAACCTGCCCAACGCCCGGGTCTTTATGCGCCACGCCAGTGTTGACACGCGGGGCAATCTGCTTTTCCACCACCTTGCGGATATCGACACCCGTGGGAGTGCCGCGGAAATCAAGAAACGGGATGGTGAAGTTCTTGTTCTCGGTGTAGGTGATCTCGTACATATCCATGGTGGTATTGATCGCATCACGCGGGGTTCCACCAATGAAGGTGACCAGCGCGGGGGCAGTGGCCATGGCAAAGCCGCCGATGCCGGCGGTTTCGGTGATGACCGAGTCGCCGATATCAGGGTTGGCATCTTTTTCTGAAAACCCGGGGAAATATAGCGCTTTAACGATCGGCGAGGGAGCGGTGAACCAGCGATCGCCCAGTCCGCTCACGCGCATGCCGTAATCCGTGCCGTTGCGGCACATGACGGTAACGATGGTGCTGCCTTCCACGTTTTCGCCGGCGGCGGTCATGGTCTTGCAGGCAGCCATCACCGGGTTGAGGATACTAAGGGCGTTCTCTCCCAGGAATTTGATCACTTCAAAAGCTGTGGCGGTGTCCTTCGCGGTTTTCGCGATATAGGGGGCAAGCTGGGTGGTCCAGAGCACCGAGGCGGCATCCAGACGGTTGTGCCCATCATCGCCCATGTGGAGCGCTTTGGCCAGGATGTTGCGAATATCCAGCCCGCCAGCCGCTTCCAGGGCAGCTTTGACGGTGGGACCCAGGGTATCTTCCATCCAGCGCAGCTTGGTGAGCACCTCTTCGCCATAAGCACCCATGCGCAGCACTTTCCCGCGGCCTTCGTTTAGATTCGAGTAGCATGTGATGTTGTGAACTTTGTTTTCGATGATATAGACCAGCATCGATGGGGAGATCACGCCTGCCATCGGGCCGGTGCACATGTGTTCATGGCAGGGAGCGAATTCGATCTTGCCGGATTCCAGCATTTTCTTCGCTTCTTCTTCGTTCTTAGCCTTACCCTCAAAGAGCAGGGCTCCGATCATGGCTCCCTTCATGGGGCCAGCCATGCGTTCCCAGGTAACTGGCGGACCGGCATGCAGGAGCATATTCTCCTTCATCCCGGGTACCTTGTCGATGGCTTTCGCCATGCTGACAGCCATGGGTTTGGCTTCCATGAATTTTTCACAAACTAATGCATTGGCTTTCTCGATATCGATCATAGACCTTCCTCCAAGGAAAAGGTGAAATAGATTTTATTACTTGTTTTGCTTCATCCGTTCAAGGATTCCGGCGAGTTTTTCATTGCCACCTGCGGGAGGCTTCCAGTCCACATGAATGTTGGGAGCGTCCTGATCCTTCAGATTGGCTGCAAAAGATTCCAACCCGACATTGATGGCAGCCATGGGCTTCTTAAGATTGGGCAGGTCCACAGCTTTTCCGAGCGCAGCAGCCTCCACTGATCCGCGTTCATTCAACGCTCGCATGATGCGGCCAACCCGGCGGACAACCACCTCGTTGCTGGGATCCACCCAGGCTCCGGCTTTTTTGAGTTGATCCATCTGGGAATCGAAATTCTGCGGATCTTCATCCGTGCCGGTCACCACGCAGGTGATTTCAAGGTGGCGGCCAGCTTTTTTCGCATCCGCGATGGCTTTAGTAATCGCGGGTGCGATCTCGCTGGCAGGGTCGGGATGCGAGCCATAACCAATGACCACATCCAGCATGATCACCGCTACTTCAGGGTCGTTTGCTTCTTCATACAACCTCCGGATGCGGAGTTCGTTATCCATCATCGGGTGCAGGCGGCCAACCGTGAATTCATCCTCGCCCAGGTCGACGATGCAGTTCTCCTGGCTGACGAGAGAATCGGCCATTTTATTATCTTTGTTGATTGGCGCATTGGCCCAGACCCGCGGCATGTAGCTGGCAAGGATGTATTGGGCTTCGTACGCCAGGGTGCCGCCGGAAAATAAACCGCGGAAATATTTTTGTTCTTTACTAAATTTCTCGACGGGAACATCTGTATCAAGTTGAAGCTTGGGTGGTTTATTCGCAAATTCCACAGCCAGCCGGGCGGCGTCGTCCATACCGGTGGCAAAGAAGAGATTGCCATCCTGGATGGTTGTGACCGCGCGAGCGATGAAGTTCACCACCACCGGTTTGCCGGCTTTACGGGCTACTTTCAGGACTTCCTCGGCCACTTTAGGTGAGGGTGGTTTGGAAACCAGTACGATGACCTTGGTATCCTCGTCGCGGATGAGCGCATCCAAAGCCATCAGGTAGGTGATCGCGCCGACTTTCTCGCTCAGGTCGCGTCCGCCCGTGCCAATGCCAAAAGTTATCCCGCTGCCAAGCTGGTGAATGCGGCAGGCGACCTGCTGCAAACCCGTCCCGGCCGCGGCCACAATACCGATGGGGCCTTGACGAATTTTGTTGGCGAAAGCCAGGCCCATCCCGCCGATCATGGCCGTGCCGCAATCCGGTCCCATCACCAGCAGCCCGGCCTCCCGTGCCTGGGTTTTAAGCGCGATCTCATCCTCAACGCTGACGTTATCGCTGAAAAGGTGAACGTGTTTTCCGAGGCGAAGCGCTTCGCGGGTGACGCCCGCGGCGTAGCGCCCGGCGACCGAAACGATCACCCAACCAGCATCCGGAAGCATTTGGGATGCCGTTTCCATGCTGCGGGGCATATATTCCTGATCAACTTCAGACTTGCGTGCAGCCAGGAGTTCATCCACCTTGCCGATCGCATCCTCGGCTGCCTTGTCGCTTTCGGATTTCACCACGACCACCAGGTCATCCGGTTTCGATGCCTGCACCTCGGGAGTATTCAAACCGATATGGGCAAGGAGCTCCTTGTTGGAATCGGTGCCCATCACCACACCAGCATCCAGGATCTCGGGCAACCCGGCCAGCGAGCGTTGCAATTGCATCAACCGGGCGGAGTCATAATACACACCTCTGCGGATTTGCGTTTTGATCATCGCCACTGACTCACCTCTTTAACTCTTGGAATTCTTGTTGGAAGTTTGGTGCAAACCGGGGAATACCCGGGGAGGGAATAGCTTGAAATGTACTTGGTAATTAATATCATCATCGTTGCAGCCACAGGTTGCCGATTCAATATAACACACGGTAAATCCGGTTTTCAAATATCATATTCACATATCTTGTATGACAAATGATACCCGCATAAATGACTGAAAAAACATCCCCCAATCTGATTATCCAAGAAAGGGGGATGTATTTAGTTACACTCGTGATTAAAGTTCCACAGTTTCCGGAACGCGGAAAACGGCGTTCGCTTTGCGGACTTCCGGAGATACCTTGAAGGAAAGGTCATCCCCGATTGTCTCTTTGCAGAAGTTCTTGATCCGGCCGTTCCACATATCCTGGTCCAGGTAGAAGACTTTGGCGCCGCCCAGTTCATGCTGGTACTGCGGCCAGGGTTTGGTGGGTTGAGCCATTTCGAGTCCGGCCATGCGCCAGCCGTTGTAGGATTCGAAAGTGGTCCACCATTCCTTGCACTTGAGGATCTCGAGGGCGTAATATGTTTTGGCATAGTACATTGGCCAACCCACGCGCGCGCGGCGGGAAAATGCCAGGGTGTGAAGGCTGATTGCTAGGTCCTTATCCCAGACGCGGCCGTTGGCGAAACCGAGCCACTCACCATCGATCAAACCGACCATGGCAAAGGGGTCCTTCATGCGTTTGCGGGTGAGAGCGAGCACTTCACCATAGACGCGCACACCCACGATATCGTAGAAGTCCTTCTCTACGTGCATTACCTTTTCAAGGTAACCCAGCATGGGTTTGATATCGCTTTCTTGCACGGCACGAATATAAAGTATACGGCCGTCCTTGAGGGTGATCTGCGCTTCAGGCCAGGGAGGAAGCTGCATAGGCGGGGCGGATAGCAGCGCTTCAATCTCGCGAACGTTTATTTTGATCTCTTCAACTGAAACAGGGGTCGGGGGTTCAACTCTCATTTTTTTCCTTTACTTTCTGGTGAAATATGGAAAATCCAAAATCCAGTATAGCATCCGGTGTTGGGTGCGTCAATCAGTGGTCAGACAATTAAGAGCATTAAAGGACTTTTATCATACCTGCTGGACATCGAAATTCTGACATATGTCCAATAAATCCTGACATATAATCAATTTTTATGAACCCTGAATCCCCTTCTCCCGATTTTCTCCAGCCACGTTCCATGGCCGAAAAAGCAGTCGAGATCGGCACCCGCAAAGCTCGCGGAGGTGCGCTGAACTTATTCATCCTCGGTATGCTGGCAGGTGCATATATCGCCTTCGGCGCCGTCTTCGCTACGGTGGTCACCGCCGGCACCCAGAATATGCTCCCCTATGGGGTAATCCGCTTGCTGGCAGGGTTGGGTTTCACCCTGGGACTCATCCTGGTGGTGGTCGGCGGTGCCGAGCTTTTCACCGGCAACAACCTGATGCTCATGGCCTGGGCGAAGCGGCAGATATCCTCCAATGCGCTTCTGCGCAACTGGGGCATCGTTTTCTTAGGCAACCTGGTCGGCTCGCTGATAATCGCCGTGATCATGGTCGCCAGCATGGAATACACCTTCGGCGGTGGCGCGGTGGGTGCCAATATGCTCGCAATCGGGGAAGCCAAGACGAGCTTAGGTTTCCTCCAGGCGATCCTGCTGGGGATCCTCTGCAACATGCTGGTTTGCCTGGCTGTATGGCTTACTTATAGTGGACGCACAACCACCGATAAGATCCTGGCTATCATCGCCCCAATCGCCTGCTTTGTGGCAGCCGGATTCGAGCACAGTGTAGCTAACATGTATTTCATCCCCGCTGCCCTGCTTGTCAAGAATTTCGGCAGCCCGGCATTTTTCCTCTCCATTCACAAAGTTCCGGCGGATTTCCCCCACCTCACGTTGCAGAACTTTTTGCTGGGCAATCTGCTGCCGGTCACCATCGGCAACATTATCGGCGGCGGGGTGTTCATCGGCCTTGCGTATTGGTTCCTTTATCTCCGCAACAAGGCATAAAAAAACCGCGCGAGTTTCGCGCGGTTTTCATTAGCATACAGAATTACTTCGTCGGTGGCTGCAGATCGTTACGCCATTTTTTCAGCTGTTTGTAAACCTGCTCGGCGCCGATGATGGGTTTCTCGTCGTATTTTAAAGTGGTCGGGAACATGATGAAGGGGCGCATCTGCGGGCCACCCATGCTGCCGTGGTGGCTGACCTGATCCTCAAACCCGATCACCTCCTGCTCCTCGGGATCCAGCATGGCGTTCACCACGATATCCGGGCAGCTCTTGAACGAGTGCTCACGCCGGACGTGGTCCGCTGCATTGGGTCCGTAATCTTTGAGAGGGTCAATACCTTCCACAAGATCATCCTTGAGGTAATGGAAACCTCCTTTGCCGATTACCACACCGCCATTTTTCTTTGAGTTCACCAGTACGAAGCCGATCCCGGGGTGCCGCGCGAGTCCAAGGATCAGATCCGGGTGGCGTTCGTTGATCTCCTCCATGGTCAGCCGGTGATCCTCATCGCCAAAATAGATCGCTCCCAATCCGCCGGAGGCATAGACGATGATTCCCTTCTTCTTTTCCTCCCCTTGGTCATCCGCACCAGCCTGCTCCTCGGGTTGGCGTTCGGGACCCATGATGACCATGCCGTCCTTTTCCTTATTTTTTAGCATGCTCTTAAGCAGCCTGGAGGAGCGCATGTTATCGTTTGTAGTCTGCGAGACGATGGCGTTGATATTATCCCAGGCCTCGTCAGTGTTGAGCATTGCCAACACGGCTTGATCCTCCTTCACCAGGCTCTGCACTAAATCCTCAAGGGTGATCCCGAAGGCATTTTTAAAGGTGGGGCCTTTCGTCTGGCCGTGATCGGCCAAAAGAACCAGTTTATAGGGCCTTGGCGCGTCCGCCAGCGCCCGCAGGATGCGGGCGAAATATCGGTCACTCTCATGCAGTGCTTCCAGGGCTTCCGGTGTATCGCAACCGGCAAAGTGGGCCACGTCGTCATACGCGGAATATAGGGCATAGATCGCCGGCACGCCGCGCAGAACGTCGCCGATGACCGCGAAGGTGATCATATCGTGCAGGAAGGGTCCCATCATGGCACGGATGAAGCCATACTTGAAGTTGCGGGATTTGACGATGTATTTATCCTTGCGCCGGCGTTGGGCAGCTGCCTGCCAGTATTCTTTAAATATCTCGATGATCATGCGCGTGATCATATGGAAGATCACATATGGGCTGATCAGGTAGGAATAGAACCCGGGGCCCATACTTGCATCTTTTTTCATCAGGGTGCTCATGGTGTAGAAGGCTTCGCTCGCGTCGCCGGAATACATGTTGCCGCGCGAGGCGCCGCCATTTACCAGCAGGCCGTCGCCATTGGAGAGCTCAGCTTCCATGCGCACCATCTCCCGCGGGTCACCGGTCATAACCGTTTTCTTGCGCTCGCGATCCCACCAGCGGAAAGCAGGAATTTCTGCGTTGTTACCATGAAGAATACCCGGCTGCATGGAGCCGGTTTGCGAGGACATATCCGTCTCCCATGGGATTACCCGGTATTCGCCTTTATCAATGAAAGCCTTTACATGCGGCATGTGGCCTTCGTCGATGGCGCGGTGGAATAGCTTTTCTCCCAAACCATCCAACTCCAGGTAGAGGATGCCAGGCACTTCTGTCTTTTCCACTTTGCCGCGCTTCTGCACCATGCGCTTGATCACCGCGCGGTCAAAGCGGTCGTCTTCATCCAGCGTTAGGATCTCTCCAAGAATGGCGTTGACCACCGTCATGAAGACGACGATCCACAACCCGGTTTGCCAACCATCCACCGTCACCCCCTGGATGCGGTTGCCGACCACTGCAATGAGAATGCCGTTTACCACGAACATCACCAGGGGATAAAGCACGGTCGGAAGCCAGGAGAGAAAATTGACAAAAACCCAGTAAAAAGCCGCCTGGGCTACTGCGTATATGATCGTGAAGACGAACAGGGAGCGTACTGAGGCTACATCAAACCCCGGCAGCCGGTTGCCGAGGATAAATAACAGGATCATGTGAACAATGATCACCGTAATGATCTGAATAACACGTCGAAGGGTTAGCTTCATATGGAATTACTCCTTTTCAAGGTTAAGTATAATCGCGAAATGGTCGGATAAAAAGCGCCCGTAGGGGAAACGCGATACGGAATTGACCATTTGGCAGATATCGGCATGCACTTTCAACAGGCGTGAAGCGGGCTGACGGCAGAAGAAGAAATCCAGAGGAATGGACCAGGATTTCTTAAGGAAGGAGACCGGCTGATATGTGGGGCGGGGATCATCGGCTAATGGGTCATAGAAACCGCTCTTTTCGATCATCTCGTCATACATCTTCGTCCCGCGCGGGAAGTTGAAATCCCCGCAGATGACCACGAAAGCATCCTCTGCCTGAGAGCGGCCAACCTCCGCCAGAAAGGCCACCTGGTCGCGCTGGATGCGCGAGATGGGGCTTTCGGGATCCCACTTTGCCAGGTAGGAGGCGTTGGTGTGGGTATTCATCACCACCACGGGTTGCCCCTCCCAGTTGAACTCGGTGAGCAAAAAGCCCTTGTAGGAAAACCAGTCCGCGAACCCAATACTGACCTTTTTCCCGCGGTTGGGAAAAAGCCGGAACTCGCTGCGCACGGGGGCAAGGGTAGAAGCCGTCACCAGGTTGCCCATGGGGATGTGACCCTCGGTGCCGAAAGTAAGATGAGGATGCGCGGGCAGATAATTTCTTAATTGGTCGATATAGGCTTTTTGCTGGATCTCCTGGAAGCAGATCACCTCCGCATCTAGCTTGGTGACTTCAGTGCAAATATCCGCAATTCGCCGCCAGCTCATGTAGTTGGGCAGCCCGAAGGTGTTGAAGGATACTATCTGCATGGTTGTGCTCGGAAATCAGTATACAACCGCAGGAGAAAAAACAATTGCCGAGTTGGTGATTTTTATCCACGCGTAGGGCGGGAACCGGAAAGGATTGATCGGTCACACAATCGATGACCGCACTACGAGGATGTGCCGGAAATGGATGATACCCAGCTTACGACTCGTATAAAAAAGTCAGGAACGCAATCGTTCCGACTACCCATTCGAGGCGGAGTGCAAAGATAGATAATGGAAGTAAAATTGATTTCTTACAAGCAAATTAAGACCAAATGGGTGATCGATTCTTCAAAGGTTTTATTGTAGATTATTTATTGGATATTTAATAAAAAATATTTCCATACCAATCCACTTGTATAAATTTGTTGAGAATTCACCCGCTATTTTCAACGCTGAAATATCTTAGAATTAAATAAACCTATTCCACTTATTTCTCTTTCAGGGTTTAATAAAGTAATTCTTTACTGAACCACCAAACCCAATCCCATAACCCTTTTTTTCATTGTATGCGGTACAGAAATACCCCCAAAATCATCATTTTCATTATTGATGCTAATTAATGTTGCATCACCATATGTCTTAAAGATTTACTTTATCTGTAAATTCAACTTTCCTGTCATCACTATTTCCTCAACAACCCGTTTCTTGATCAACACTTCCACGTAAACATCGCCTCGATTGGGTTTAAAAAAGATAGGAAAAACCGAAAAGAGATAACGGGAATCATAAAATCCACATAAATCATCGTCATAGACAATTGAATTCTTAATTACTGATTGATTATTATTCAAAATGAATTCAACATCATTTTCGCTCGAAACACCAGGATAATTCCTATGCAACAAGGGGGATCACAATCTGAAATATCGAGAATATTTCTGCTTTCCGAATTTATTGTACAAGCACACGAAATGCGCAATAGAAAAATTGAACACCATTTCGTTTCATTATTGCCTTTCATCGGAATTTATTCGTCTGAAGAATAATCACGTCTATCGATGCAAAACATTACAACCCAACAAGCCGTAAGACGGTCATCGGTTGCGTGATCGCCATCAACCAACCCGGATCCGCCACGCAAGGCATACCACTGCATTCATCGGTGCATGCAATCATTTTATATGATTTTCGAAGATATTTGTCGGGGATAAAACCTGTCTCCAGCCTTCGCATCGTGATGGATGCAAAAAATCATCAAGAGGATTAAAATGTATTAACCACACCCGGAGGAACATTCTCATGGCTGATATCCAACCGTACCTGCAGAAGTTCGTCGAGAAGTTCGATAATCCCGATGTGCAGGCAGCCCTCAAGGGCTTCACCAAGACACTGCAGTTTGATTTCACCGACACCGGCGAGAAATGGCTGGTCAGCATTGAAGACGGCTCTAAAGCCACCCTCACCGCTGAAGCGCTCGAAAAGCCGGATATGACCATCAAGACCACCACCGATACCATGGCTGGCATCATCGAAAAACGCATCAATCCCCAAAACGCCTACATGCAGCGCAAGATCCAGATCAAGGGCTCGATGGATGACCTCTTCCGTCTGCAAAAGCTGCTGCTCTGAGGCTCTCCAGGGTGTGGACTTTTATTAATATTTGACTGCCTCCTTTTTAAGTTCCGGGAAGTTACATTTCTCTGGGGAAGCAAACCCTGGCAATCGGTTATAACCATCTTTCACAGGCGAATCGGTATGAATGAAAACAACTGGATCTTTCTTTCCGCGCATTTTGACGATGTGGTGCTCTCTGCCGGAGGGTTGGTCTGGGAGCTGACCTCGCGCGGCACCCAGGTGGAGATCTGGACCATCTTTGCCGGCGACCCGCCCGAAGGACGCCCCCTGCCCGCAATGGCCGGGCAGATGCACGATTTCTGGGGGATCGGGGATGACGTCCCGCGTGAGCGCGCGACTGAAGACGCGGTCATGCTGCCGGATGCTCGGTGCCGCCTGGCGGCGCTTCACCGTTCCGGATGCCATCTACCGTTACTTGCCCGGCACCGATCAGCCTGTGGTATTCAGCGACGATGAGCTGATGCACGACCCTGAGCCGGAGGAATCGTACCTGATCCCGCTGATCGCCGATTTCATCCGCAAGAATCTGCCCGAGGGTTGCCAACTGGCCGCACCGCTTGGAATCGGCAGCCACCGCGACCACCTGCTCACCCGGCGCGGAGCTGAGCGTCTCGGAATGCCGCTATGGTACTACGCCGACTACCCATACCTGGTGCACGGCAGGCATAAATTGGAGGATTTCGTCCCCGCGGGGGCAAAGGAATTTCAACAACCAGTGACAGAACAGGGGGCAGAGATCTGGAAGGACGCCTTCGCCTGTCACGCTTCGCAGATCGAGCTGCTCTTCGCGGATGAAGAGGACATGCGCGCCTCCATTAGCCGCTATCACCAGGCTGGCTTCGGCACGACGCTGTGGCAGTTCTAGCTCCTCCCTGTCTCCTCATGAACTCAGTACGTATTTTGGGAGGGTCGCGGTATGTGCACTCCCGAAGGGAGTGGCTGTAAGCCGGGAGGGGTTGATTATTGTTCCGTATACACCGGCACATTCCAGGCGCGAAACTCCGGCAGTCCAGCCCGCACAGCTTTTGCGAACTTCTCGCGTATGGCTGTGGTAATCGGACCCACCTTCCCGTCGCCCACCACGCGGTGATCCACCTGCAGCACCGGTGTGACTTCCACCGCCGTGCCTGAGAGGAAAAGCTCCTCGCATACGAAAACCTCGGTGCGGTCGATAGGTCGCTCCTGCACCTGGATGCCCAGGCTCCCAGCCAGTTCCAGCACCGTCCGACGGGTGATGCCCTCCAGGATATTGTCGGTAACAGGCGGGGTGGTGAGGATGCCGTTACGCACCATGAAGAAGTTCATCGCGCTGCCCTCCGAGAGGTGTCCATCCTGGTTGAGGGTGAGGGCCTCGTCGTAACCAGCCAGGGCGGCATCGGATTTGATCAGCGCGCTGTTGGCGTAGGCTCCAGCAATCTTGCCGCGGGCAGGGATGACGTTATCATCCACCCGCCGCCAGGAGGAAATGGTGACGTGAATGCCCTCCTTATCGCCGAAATACCTTATCGAGGGAATCGCCACAATGCTCAACTCATCCTTAACGCCGTGCAGTTTAACCCCAATGGATTCATCTGCCTTATACGCCAGGGGGCGGATGTAGATATCCTGCTGATATTGCTCCATCGCCAGCAGTTCGAGGGTGATCTTGAGCAGCGATTCCGGGGATTGCCCCAAATTCATTAATAAGATCTTGGTGGAATTGAGAAAACGCGTGTAGTGCTCGATCGGGCGGAAAAGGTATAACTGCTGCTCCGGCTCGTTCCAGTAGGCGCGGATACCGCCAAAGGCGGCGGTGCCGTAATTCAGCCCGTGGGTGAGCACGCCCACCTTGGCCTCGGAATAGGGCACGAACTTCCCCTGGAAAAACGCAAATTTAGGCAGATCCATTTTCACCTCTTGGGTAATTTCATCTTCCCCGGTTGGGAACTTCATTATACATTTCTATCACCAGGTCAGATCATTTCAGCGCGTGGCGGAATCCATCCAGTGCCTGGGAGATGCCGGCATCATCCACCCAGAAGTGCGTCACCAGGCGGAAACGGCGCTCATCCACCACGTTGATCATCACGCCCACCTTTTCCAGGGCTTCAGCCAGCGCAGGCGCGGTTAGCGAACAAGTATCCTGCGATGCGGGCAAAAACCATGTTCGAGGGCGGATCGGGATAGAGAAGCTCCAGGGCGGGGATCTCTGCCAGACCTAACGCCAGGGTCTTGGCGCGGGCATGATCCTCTGCGAGCCGGTCGATCATTTTCTCCAGCGCCACGATCCCGGCCGCAGCCAGCACCCCGGCCTGCCGCCAACCGCCACCCAGCATCTTGCGGAAACGCCTCGCGCGGGCAATGAAATCCGCCGAACCGCACAGCACCGAGCCGACCGGGGCGCACAGTCCCTTGGAAAGGCAGAAAGTGATCGAATCCGCCGGTCCAGCCAGTTCGCGGGCGGTCACCCCCAGGGCGGCTGCAGCGTTGAAGATGCGGGCGCCATCTATATGAAAGGAAAGCCCGTGCGCGTGGGCAAGCTCTCCCGCTTGCCGGGTATATTCCATTGAGAGCGGAGAGCCGCCACAGCGGTTATGGGTGTTTTCGAGGATCAGCAATCGCGAGATCGGGTAGTGTGGGTTCCCCTTCGAGCGGATGGCGGCACGAATATCCTCCAGGCGAAGAGTGCCATCCGGTTGGTTTGGGAGCGGATAAGGTGTGACCCCCGCGAGCGCAGCCATGCCGCCGCCTTCAAAGAGAAAGGTGTGCGAGAGGTTCCCAAGAATGGCTTCATCCCCGCGTTCTGCGTGCGCCAGAACCGCCAGCAGGTTTCCCATCGTACCCGATGCAATGAAAAGCCCGGCCTCCTTGCCCATTTTCTCCGCTGCCAATGCTTCAAGCCGGTTCACGGTGGGATCTTCGCGCATAACATCATCGCCCACTTCAGCCTCCGCCATCGCGCGGCGCATCTCGGGTGTGGGGTGGGTTACGGTATCCGAACGGAGGTCCACAATTCTGGGATTCATAGGAAAATTCCTCTTTGTTTGGTGTTTTTTAGGCACCGCAATTTTACTGCCATTCTCATCGGATTTTCATCCTTTCGATGATGCAAATCTTGAAGAAATCAGATATATTTAATACAAATTGGGGTAAAGTAATCTCATTATTGTTTCCGGATTATTTTTCCCCGCTGGACGGTTTTAGTCCTTTCTATTTATTATTTACAAGGAGAAGAAAATGGCCAATTTGCTTGTTATAACCTTCGATAATATGGAGGATGCTGGCAATCTTCTGGCAAATATCAAACTGCTGGAAAAAAATGCGCAGCTTCAGATCAACGATGCGGCAGTGATCGTGAAAGATGCTGATGGCAAGGTAAAGGTCAAAAACATGGCCGATACCGGCATGAAGGCTGGCGCGGTGGGCGGTGGTCTGCTGGGGTTGATCATTGCCAGCGTATTCTTCCCCATCGGCGGGATGCTCCTGGGGGCTGCTGCCGGTGCGTTGATCGGAAAAATGGCGCATCTGGGAGTGGATAAGGACTTCGTCAAGGAAGTGACCGCCGAGTTGACCCCCGGCACCTCCGCGCTGTTCATCATGGCATCCAAAGCACATCCCGGTCCGGTGCGCGCAGCGCTGGAGCAATACCATGGAAAGGTGTTTCAATCCACGTTGGATGAGGCAGCCCTTGAAGAGGTCAAGAAAGCCCTAAAAGATAACGGCTGAACGGCTGGTGATTATCACATTTAATTTATAATAGTCCCCTAACCTATATATGAACGGGTATTCCCCTGGTGCCTGCTTTCCAGGGATACCGAAAGGTTGATTGATCATTTTTGTCGGAAAGGTGGATCGAATTCTATGAAAACAAAGAAATTCATGAAATACCTGGTTATCGTCGTCTGCGCGGTTGTGATCCTTGTTTCAGCGCTCACGGTTTTCGGGACCTGGTCCTTCCTCAGCAAGGCTACCACCACGGTGGTGGACCTTCTGAACACAGTGGAGAAGACTGCCCTGACTGTCGGGGCAGCTCTGGATAGGGTTACCATGCGTATGGACCAGGCTAACCAGATCGCCCAGGAATTCCAGAGCGGCGCGGAACAGGTCAGCCAGAGCGTTAAGGACCAGGGCGTGATCCTCACGTTGCTCCCCCTGGTGCGAGACCAAAAGCTCAAGGATGCGGTCCAATCCATCCAGGATACCTACCTGGGTCTCAAGGATACCCTGGAGAGCTTTGCCTACTGGGTGGAGGTCACCCGCCAGCTTCCCTTCCTGCGCTTAGTCGGCGTGGATACAGGGGTGCTGCAATCCGTAGGGGATAAGATCACAAATCTTCAAACCCTGGCGGATAAAATCACCGGCTCGGTCAGCGAGATTCGTGCACAAACCGCTACAGGTGTGGAGAAGGTTGCCACCGCTGTGGGGAATTTCAATGCGCAACTGGCGGATATAAATAACAACCTCAGCCAGGTTCGCACCCAGGTGCAAATGGTAGAAACTACTGCCGGGCAATTAAAGACCACCATTCCGGCGATTTTCACTTCCTGGGCATTTTTTATCACCATCTTCCTTAGCTGGGTGATCTACAGCCAGGTGGTTTTCATTCGGCGATCACTCCTGGAATTACGAGCGATCCGGGAGCTTACCGATGGTTCACCCCAACCTGAAAAGGAATTGGAATCAGGAAAGTAGGAATTGAAGAAAACTATTCAGGTCATTCGTTCCCCGATCGGGGAACGAATCCATGTATTCTAACGTTAACATTATTGTCTCAACCATTCTGAAAAATCAAAGGAGTAGTTATATGAAGAGAATTGCATTAATGATCGTATCAACAACAATGATCCTCATGGTTGCCCTCAGCGCGTGCGCCCCGCAACCTCCGCCGACTCCGGATCCCACCCTGGTGAGCGCTATTGTGGAGGCCACCGTTCGGGCGATTCCGACTGCCACACCACCTTCCACCCCCACGCCGCAGATACCCAACCGAGGTACCGCCCACACCCATCCCCCCCACCCCAACTTTGCTCCCGAATGACCCGGCTTTGATCTTCGGGGCACCGGATGGCTCGGATGACTTCAGCACCAACCGGAACTGGAGCTCATTTGATAACAATTGTTATAAATCCGGGGTTGAAAACGGCCAGTTCATGATGGAAGGAAAAGGCCAACCCGGCCTGGTTTGCTGGCAGCACTCCTGGGCAAGCGTTCAGAATTTTTATGCCGATACCCTGGTGACCAACCCGCAGAGCTGCAGCCCAAACGACCGGTATGGTCTCTACATTCGCGGACAGAGCGAGACCCAGGGCTATGTTTACGGCCTCGCCTGCGACGGGCGCTTCTTTATGACAAAAGTGGATGGCTCAACGGCCACAGCCATCATCCCCCTCACCTCCAATCCCGCCATCCGCGTTGGTCCCGGTCTCACCAATGTGATCGGAATTTCTGCCGACAACGGAACTTTTCAACTCTTTGCCAACGGAGTAAATGTTGCCAATGCTTCCGATTACTCCTTCACGAACACCGGCTGGATCGGTTTCTTTATCCAGGCAGCTAGCGATAATGCAGGCACCCCGTTCAGGGCATTCTTCGACAACCTGCGGGTCTGGCTGTTGCCAAGGCCTTAATTTGAATCTTTAACAAAAGAAAGGATTAAATAATGAAAAAAATCGTTTTCAGTTCATTGGTTGTATTACTTGCCCTGGTGGCAGCAGGATGCGCAGCGACCCCTTCAGAGCTCCCGGGCACCGCCTGGCAACTTGCCAAAATGGGTGACGCTCCGGTAATTGATGGTGTGGCTCCCACACTGTCCTTCGCTACCGATCGCACTTTTTCCAGCTGGGATGGATGCAACCAGCTCAGTGGAACATATGTGGTGAGCGGCAGCTCACTAACCTTCAAGCTGGGACCTTCCACCCTGATGGCCTGCCCCGAAGATGTAATGAACCAGGCGTCTGCCTTTTCCCAGGGGCTGGGCAATACTGCTTCCTACCGGATGGATGGAGCCAACCTGGTGTTACGCGACGCCCAGGGAGCGGATCTCATGGAGTTCGCACTGCAGGTTCCGGTTTCTCTCACCAGCGGTACTTGGAATGCGGTGAATGTAAATAATGGCAAGGAAGCGGTTGTTGGTCTGGTTGCCGATTCCAAAATCACTGCAATATTTAAGAGCGATGGCACCTTGAGCGGAAGCGCCGGTTGCAATAATTACAATACCACCTACAAAACAGATGGAAACAAGATCAAGATCGAGCCTGCCGCCAGTACGATGATGGCATGCGAGGATGACGTGATGGCGCAGGAATTCCAATACCTGAAAGCGCTGGAAAATTCTTCGGTGTATTCGATCCAAAATACCCGGTTGGAATTCCGTGATGCTCAAGGTGCTATGCAGGTCCTATACGATCTCGAATAAGCGAAAAATCAACATTTAAACGAAAGAGGAATAAATGACAAGCGAAAAAGTAACAATCAGCAAGAAAAAATTGGCCGAAAAGACACAGGAAGCTCGGGATAATGCCCTCACCCAGGCGATCAACGGGGAAACCCATGTCGTCGAAGGCGCCCAAAAGGTGCAGACTGGCAGGGATGTTGTCGATTTGGGCCGCATGGAAACCGCAGCCGGGGTGAGCGACCTCACCCGGGCAGAGGACGCGGTTGTGGTAGCCGACCGGGTGAAAAAGCTCAGCGAGGTCGTTGGAGTTGCTGGCGTGGTGGATGTAGCCCAGGGTGCTGAAATGCTGGCTACCTCGGAAGATGTGGGTGTGATGAGCGCCATGGTCGGCCTGATGAGCGAAGACGACCTGGAAACCGGGTTGGAACTGGCTCGCGTTGCCGGGGAACTCTGGGCTGTCAGCGATGTGGTGGATATGCTTCAGATGCCCGCCTTAACAGAGTTCCTTGCCGAACGTGGTGAATTACTGCAGGAGCTTGCGGTGGAACAGATCCTAAAAGCCGCCAGCGCAAAAGGTGTTGCAAAAGCCATCGAAGCCGCCGGCGGGAAGATCGCCGAGATGGGTAGCAATGAGATCGCGGAAGGCGTCACCCGCATGGCTGTTTCGGAAGGTCTGGCAGAAGGCAGCAAGGAGCTCAAGAACGCAGGCATGAAGCTCGGAAAACAAGGTGTTAAGAAGATCGAAGCTGGCGAAGAGCTGATCGCTGCCGGGCGTGAGTACAGTAAGGAAGGTATCGGGGATATGGTTGGGGGAGGAGCCCAGCTCGGCTCCGCTGCGGCAACTGAAGATATCGCCGGAAGGCTGGAGAAAAAAGGGAACCTGTAAATCCCTTCACAAGATAGTGGATAGCGGGCGCTCATCACGCCCGCTTTTTTATTCCTCGATGATCGATTCTCTTGCTGAAAAAGAATGATATAGTATTATTTCGAATCAAGAATAATTAATAATCTTTCAGGAGGATAAATTTATGGATATCAATTTTTTCCAAAAAAGTAGAATAGCGGCGGTGATCAGCCTGGCTTTGATCGCCATCTTCTGCTTTGTGCCAGTTGCCCACGCCCAGAGCGGCATCGTCTATGGTGATTCTGTTCCTTCAGGTCAGGTGGTCGAAGCTGATCTCGTACTGGCCGGTACGAATGTCAGCGTGGATGGGACCGTGGCTGGAGATTTGATCGCGGTTGGGCAGAATATCACCATCAATGGAACCGTGGAAGGCAGCCTGATTGCCATCGGATCCAAGGTTGTGATCAATGGCTCGGTGCAGGGCACAGCATATATTGCCGCTGTCACCCTGGTGGTCGGTCCGCAGGCAACTCTGGAGCGTAACTTGTATTATTCCGGGGTCAGCCTGGTGACCAAGAACGGATCGGTACTCGGCAGGGATCTTTTTGCCCTCGCGTTTGGCTCCACCAACCAGGGTGAGATCACCGGCCGCACGCAGGCAGTGGTCGGTCCTTATGAGATATTCAAATTGATCATCGACCAGTTGAAGATCAACCTGCAGCTTCCTGAAACCCTTTCACCTACATCCTATCAGGGCGGCGCGGGCGGCGGCAGGGTGATCCTGGATGCCCGGCAGGCTGCTGCCGATACGACCAGCGCATTCCTCGCTGGCCTGGCTGCCTGGGGGATGCCGCTGGTGCAGGACCTGGTTCCTCTCTTCATCATCGGTTTGATCATGATCTGGCTTTTCCCGGGGATGGTGAGCAAATCCGCAAAACAGATCCGCAGCCGTCCCTGGTATACGCTGGGAGTGGGATTGATCTTTTTTGTGATCAGCCTCAACATTGTGGGGGTGGTTCTCCTCCTTGCCGGTTTGATCTTTATCATCGGCCTCGGGTTCGGCTTCCTCAGCCTGTGGGGACTGGCAGCCATCTGGTGGGCGCTGGCCTTGCTAGCCCTGGGTTTAGCCACAGCGATCTTCTTCCTGATGGTTTTCTTTGGCAGCCGGGTGGTGGTCTCTTACCTTCTCGGTGGACTCATCCTGCGTAACGTGGGGGAGAAATCCTTCCTGCACCGACTTGGCATCCTTGCGCTGGGTATGCTCATTTTTGTGCTGATCGCATCCATTCCGGTCTTCGGCTGGGTGGTCTCGGTGGTGGCGGTCTCCTTTGGTCTGGGCGGTATCTGGCTGGCTTACCGGGAAGGCCGCGCGGAGCGAAAGTGGGTTGCTGAGACTGCCGATAAAATGGTTGTTGAAATGGAGCAAGTCTCTCCCGCTGTGGAACCCTCCCCCGGGGAAGGGCAAAAACCGGTCGCACCGAAGGCGGAAACGACGCCAAAACCTGCTGCTGCTGGTAAGAAAGCTCCCTCGGTAAAAAAGTAAGACAAATTTGCTTTTGATCAATCAACGACCGGCTGGATAACCAGCCGGTTTCACTTTCTGTTTCCATATTAGAATAGGCGGATGTTTTACTTCCTGGCGTTCTTCCCCATCCTGCTCATCCTGGTGTTGATGGCCGGGTTTCACTGGTCCGGGCAAAAAGCCGGGCCGGTTGGCTGGGCAGCCGGGGTGTTGGTGGCGCTGTTAGCCTTTGGATTAAATTGGCAGGTTTTTTGGGTCTCTCAGCTCAAAGGACTGCTCATTTCCGTTTATGTTCTGCTGGTGCTCTGGCCAGCGCTCCTGCTCTATTTTCTCGTCAACCAATTCGGCGGCATCCGGGCTATCGCCCAGGCGATGCAGCGCTCGGTGCGCGATCAACAGCTCCTCACAGTACTGATCGCATGGTCCTTTGCTGGATTGCTGGAGGGGATCACCGGGTTCGGGGTCCCAATTGCCATCGTTGCACCAATCCTGGTTGGAATGGGTGTTTCTCCGATTCTCGCGGTTACAGCGAGCGCGATCGGGCATTCATGGGCGGTGACCTTCGGCGGGATGGGCCTAACCTACCAGACTCTGCTCTCGGTCTCACAATTGCCTCCTGGCGAGATAATTCCTCCGGCTGTTCTCCTGCTGGGAATCGCCGTCCTGTTCACCGGCCTGGCTGCAGCGCAGGTGCTGGGAGCGCTGCGGATCTGGCATAAAGTGCTCCTGGTGGGATTGGTGATCGCCGGGGTTCAATATGCCGTCGCCATCGCCGGGTTCGCACAATTGGGTGCATTCCTTGCAGGCGCAGCCGGTCTGCTTTTCGGCTGGCTGATCTCCCGCGCGCCAAAACCAGAAGTTTCCGAACCACCGGATCCTCGCCTGCGGGCAGCCCTGGCAGCCTACGGCGCTGTGGTTGTGATCAATATCATCGCGGGAGTACCCGGTCCTGTAAATACATTTTTCAATACCTTTCAATGGCAGTTGCTGCTGCCCGCGACCAGCACCCTGGAAGGCTTTTCCATGCCGATGGCCAAAGGGCAGCTTTTTAGACCTCTGCTGCACCCCGCCTTTCCCATGCTGATCGTCACATTCATTACTTATTTTGCCCTTCGGAAAACCTCGCTATGCAGCGAATGCAGCCTTCGACAGGTTTGGCAGACCACCTGGAAAACCGCCCTGCCTGCCACGGTGGGGGTTATCTTCACCATCGGGCTTGCCACGATGATGGAGTACTGCCGCATGACCCTGCTTCTTGCTGAAGGACTGGCTGCCCTCATGCAAACGGCTTACCCGCTCACCACCGCTTATGTTGGCGTTCTGGGAGCTTTCGCAACCGGCAGCAACAATAACTCGAACGTTCTTTTCGTCCCCCTGCAGAAAACGGCGGCGGTTCTGCTCGGTTTCGCACCTGCTTTGCTTGTGGCAGCCCAGACAGCCGGGGGAGCGATTGGGGCTATGGTGGCACCGGCAAAATTGATCGTTGGTTGCAGTACTGTTGGTCTGATAGGCAAGGAGGGCGAAGTACTTCGAAGGACGCTACCCTACGTTCTGGTTCTTTGCGCACTTCTTGGCCTGGTAACCTTGCTCCTGGTTAATTTTACCTTCCAATTGAAAACTGCCTGTTGATATTCAGACTATTCTTGCTATAATCATCTAAATTCAAATCTTCCAAGGAGGGAAGCATGAAAGCATTACTACGTTTGGGCATCATTCCGGCAATGATCATCCTGGTTGGTATGGCCTGCTCCTTCAGTTTTGGGGATACAGGCGAAGCTGACGACACCGTGGTACCTTCGGAGGAATCCGTACCTGCACCGACGGAGGAAATGGCTGATACACCGGTTGAGGATACTCCCACAGAGGAGGTATCTTCGCCGTCATCAGAACCCTATACCACATTTACCTTCGATGAGGAACCATCGGGGTGGAGCTACTGGTTCCAGTCAGGTGACGAGGAAAGAACCAGTTTCGGCGTGGAAGATGGAAAAATGATTGTCGAAATTAATGGGAAAGAAACATACCTGTATTTCACCTACGATGATTACACTTACGATAATGTCTATGTTGAGACCGTCGTGGAAAACCGCGGGGCGAATTCACAATCCGTCAGCCTGATCTGCCGTTATTCGGAAGAGGATGGCTGGTACGAAGCGAACATCGGGAATGACGGGCTTATACAACATTTTTGTGTTCGATGCCCGCAAACAGCCAAAAGGTGACTATGATATGCTAGCCAGCGGTGGTTCCAATGCCATCAAACAAGGCAAGGATGTCAACGCCTACGGTTTTTCCTGCAACGATAAGAAATTGACACTGTGGATCAACGGCACAGAGGTCACCCAGATCAAGGAAAATAAGTATGCATTACGGGAAGGAAATGTGGGTTTTGGAGTATCATCCTACCAATCTCTGCCAGTGATCGTAGAATTCGATGAATTCACGATCGATCAACCTTGATCAAGGAAATCTATATAAAAAAGCTGGACCCATCTGGGTCCAGCTTTTTATTTTTATTCTTTCAATTTATTTGATTAGCGTCAGGAGCATCACCAGGGGGGTTTTGGTTTTCAGGCTGTGTGGCAGGTCGGGGGGCATGTAGATCCAGCTCCCTCCTTTGATCTCGGTAAAATCTTTTCCAAGGGTCATGCTGCCCTCACCCTTCAGCACCTCCACGATGGCGCGATAGGGGGAGGTGTGCTCGGTCAGTTCCTGCCCGGCTGCGAAGCTGAATAGAGTGATATCCATCTTGTCGTCTTTTTTCAGCACCTGGCTCAGGACGGCATCCCCGGGAACATCCGGCAGCCGTTTCAACAGGTCTTCCACCACGATATACAGGTCATCCATCATTTATTCCTTTCTTTATTTTCCATCGTCCAACAACCGCCTCTCGCCCTGCAGAGAGCGCAGGTGGCTAGCATCCATGCTGACTTCCAATGAACCCCGGTACATGCCATCAGCATCTCGCATGGCGAAGTATTGAATGACTACGAATTTTTCCCCCATTTGTATCCAGAATTCGGCGGTATCCCGTTTCCCCGCGCGGAAATCATCCACGATCTGCTGCACTTTGCCGATGCTCTGCGGGGGATGACAGTTCTGCACCTTGCGGCCGATGATGGCTGGTGAGCGCTGGAAGATGCGGTCGCGGGTCTGCGAAAAATAGCGCACCTCGTCGTTCTCGTCCACAAAGGTGACATCAACGGGCAGATTGCGCATCATCATATCCACCTGGATGGCGGAAAGTGCGCCGGTATTGAGCTCCAGCAGACCGGCAGGGATCGCGGCGGCTTGAACAGGAGCGGGGGCTCCCTTTGCGGATGCTAGCGCGCACCGGGAGGCCATTCCAAACCGGGGGTTACCAGGAAGAAACCGACCTCATTTTCCTGGGCGCGGATGGTGCGCCAATCCGCTTCGCTCAGGCGTTCCAGTGCCGAAGGAAAGAGGATCTTGTCCTCCTTATAGAACATCTCGCGGATGGCGGTGGCCAATGGTTCGAACACACCCTGAACATCCGCGGCTGCTACGAGTGTTGAGGAATCCAGCGCGCCTCGCAGTAATTCATCCAGCTTCTTCCAACCTGCTCGGATCTCGTTGTGGATGCCCCACATCACCCGTGAAGGGCCATAGAATCCTGCCTTTTCCAGCAGCGGGAAGAGCAGGTTTTCCTTGCGAACGTAGTGGACTTCATAACCTTTCAGTTTCGCGAGAAAATCCAACGCTACCCTGGCAACCTTCAGATCAGGCTTGGATGCATACCCTGCAACGGCAGCCTCCAGGTCCGAAAGAACTTCCTCGGCAGCGTCGTTTTCCATGCGGAAGGTGTGGATGGGGTGACCTGGCAGGTTCTCGGGGCTGTGCACCTGGTCCAGCGAATCAGCGAAAGAAGGCGGTGTGGATATCGCAGAGCCGCTGGATCTCCTCCGGCGGGGTGCCTTCTTCGATCATCATCTGTTCCACCTCAGTGATCGAGGGGGCGTCGGCATCCTCCAGTAGGCTTCCAAATTCGGCTTTCACGTCCTCCACCGAACGCCCGGCGTTCAATTCTTTGAGAATCTTTTTAATGGTTTCCTTGCGCTTGGTGACGTTGTTGATATATTCGCTCATTCCAATTCCTCTTTTCCTAACCGATTTGATAGAGAAGCTCGATGGCAGATCGCGGGCAGATCTCCTCGCAGATTCCGCAAAAAGAACAATCTTCAGGGGAGGTGATCCGCGGTTTTTCGTTCACCATTTCCACGGCGTGACCAGGACAATATTCCGCACACAGGCCGCAGCTGTCGCAGCGCTCTGGGTAAATGGTGGGGAGGGAAAGGGATTCGTCCATTCGGGTTCTCTTGATTTCCATCCAAGAGGATATCACCCGCGGGGCGGTTTGTCTGTGATATACATCACACGTTGGAAGAACCTGGGATCAGGCTTCGATCTCTGCTTCCAGCCGCGGGATCAAGGATGATGATCCGCTGCCGTTCGGTGCGGATGATCCCATCATGGATCAGCTCTCGCATAGGCCCGGTTGACCGCCTCGCGGGTGCTGCCGATCTGCCTTGCGATCTGGTCCTGGGTCCAGAAGGATGGGGACGGGGCGTTGTTGTGAACATGGAGAAATCTGGCCAGCCTGGAACGCACGCTCCGCAGACTGATATCATGAACCACCTCGGCCAGGTGCTCCAGCTTGGCTGCAAGATCTGCGAGTATGGCAAAGTTTAGGGCGGGTATCTCCGTCACCAGGCGGTGGAGATCCTCCCGCTTGATCAGCAAAAGGCGGGTATCCTCCAGGGCGGTCACACTGGCAGGCGCTCGTCCGCCTACCAAAAAAACCGTTGGCAGGTTGAATACATCGCCCTGGGGTAGGTGAATGAGCGTCTGCTCACGCCCGTCGGCATTAATGCGGAAAACGCGTACTGATCCGGAAAGAATGAAGAAAACTGGCGTTTCTTCATCACCTGCGCACAGGATCTCGGTTTCAGCCGCCTTCCTGATCTCAATTGAACGAGCAAGAATCCTTTCCAAATCTGTCTCCGCGAGGCGGGAAAACAGTTTGACCTGGCGAAGCCTTGATATTTCTTGCGGTATTATCTTGCTCATAGATACACTATAATTATTGTTTCTGATAAGTCTGAACTTGATTTATTTTATCAGTTCGGTATAATCAATTTAATCGGACTTATTTTATCTGATTTACAAATAAATTGTCCATGGAACCTTCTGCAATCGGGCAACCCTCAAATGACAGGCTGGCGCTGCTCTATAATCTTTCCCAGCAATTGAATTCCAGTCTCGATCTGGATGAAGTACTGAACAAATTAATGGACGAAGTGATCACCGCGCTGCATGCCGAGCGCGGTTTTATCATGCTGCGCGGGGTGGATGAAGCGCTGGAGTTTCGAGTGGCGCGTGGCATGGACCAGACCGGCATCGAAGACCCGGAATTTCAGATCTCGCGCAGCGTGGTGGATAAGACCGCAGCCTCCGGTCAACCCATTTTAACCTCCGATGCGCAGCTCGACGAGCGCTTTAACATGCGCCAGTCGATCATGGCCAAGGGGCTGCGTGCCATCCTGTGCGTGCCCATCAAGATCAAAGAGCAGCAGATCGGCATCATCTACGTGGATAACCGGCTCAGGGCTGGGATCTTCACCACCGATGATCTCGATCTGCTGAATTCCATCTCCGCCAGCGCCGCCATTGCCATTGAGAACGCCCGCCTTTATAAGCTGGCGATTGAAAAAAGCCGCATGGAAACCGAGATGCAGCTTGCCCGCAATGTTCAGGTCAGCCTGCTGCCGCGCCAGATCCCCTCCCTCCCCGGATGGAAATTCGGCGCGCACTGGCAGCCTGCCCGCCAGGTGGGCGGGGATTATTACGATTTTATCGATCACCCCAACGGCCGGCTGGGATTGGTGATCGCGGATGTGACCGATAAGGGTATGCCGGCGGCGCTTTTCATGGCATCCGCCAAGAATATCCTCCGCGCGTCCATCCTGGCATGCGACAGTATTGCCGAAGGCATCACCCGGGCAAATGCACTTATCGAGCATGAATCCAACGAGCAGATGTTCATCTCCCTGGTTTATGCCTGCCTGGATCCAGCTGACGGCGTTCTAACATACGTCAATGCCGGGCATAATCCTCCCTTGCACTTCCACGCCGGGCAGGGCACCTTTTCCATCTTGAACCGCTCCGGGATGTGGCTGGGGGTGGATACCGCAGCGACCTACTCGGATGAAACTGAGAAAATCGAGAATGGCGACCTCATTATTCTATACACAGACGGCGTTTCCGAAGCGGAGAATCCGGGCGGAGAATCCTTTGGAGAGGAAGGATTAAAATCGGTGATCATGAAGCACCCGGGGGAATCTCCAATAGATCTTTGCAGGCTGGTGATCGAGGAAGTGCAATGTTTTTCCGGCACCAGCGAGCTGAGTGACGATATCACCCTCCTGATTGTTAAAAGGGACAAAAATGGCTGAGCAGTTATTCATCGATCGGTACAGGATAACAGGTGAACTTGGCCGTGGAGCTATGGGTACCATCCATCGCGCTGAGGATACGCTTTTAGACCGCCCGGTGGCGCTCAAAATGATCACCGCCGCCCAGCTGACCGAAGATAACCGCGTTCGCCTGCTCAGCGAAGCTCGCGCGGCAGCCCGGTTAAACCATCCCAACATTGTTGCAGTGTATGATGCGGGTGAGGAGAATCAGGTTCCTTTCATCGTTATGGAGCTCGTCGAGGGAGGCTCGCTGTATGAAAAGAAACCGGATTCAACAGACGAGATCATCTCGATCTCCCGGCAGATCTGCGCCGCGTTGGGGCACGCCCATCAGCATGGTATCGTCCACCGGGATCTCAAACCGGAGAATGTCCTGCGCAGCGGGAATGGCACCGTAAAATTAAACGATTTCGGCATGGCCCATTCTTTCTCCAGCCGGATATCAAACGAAGGTGACCTGCTTGGCACGGTCTATTACATCGCGCCAGAAACCATCCAGGGAAAGGTGGTGGACGGACGGGCGGATCTTTATGCGCTTGGGGTGATGCTCTACGAGTGGCTCACAGGAAGGCTGCCTTTCACCGCCGAGGACCCGGTGGCGGTGATCTCTCAGCACCTCTATGCGCCTCTGGTTCCACCACATATCTACGCGACCCAGATCACCCCAGAACTGGAAGATTTGGTTCTGCGGCTGCTCAGCAAAGATCCGGCAGATCGCCCGCAGAGCGCCTCGGCTGTGGAACAAATCCTATCCGGTTTGGGTTCCGGTCAGGCGAGCGACCTTCCGGTGAATCCGATCTACCGCCTGGATAGATTCGTGCGCGGGAAGCTTGTGGGACGCGAGAAGGAACTGGAGCAGGGCCGCGCGATCTGGCATCAGGTGCTGACGGGCAGCAGCCAGGTTCTTCTGGTGAGCGGCGAACCAGGTATCGGGAAAACCCGGTTTACCCGGGAGCTGATCGCGAATGCAACCATCAGTGGCGGGCGCTGCCTGGTGGGGGAATGTTTTTCCGAAAGCGGCGCGCCTTACGAGCCCCTTGTTCCGATGATCCGTGAAACAATGGGTGAAGGCGCAAAAATTAAACTGAATCTTCCCGGTTATGTGGTCTCCGACCTGGCCAAGATCACCCCGGGTTTGGAATGGCTGCAACCGGAAACCTCCCCCCGCCAGGTTCTGGATGCACTTGCTGAGCAGCAGCATATCTTTGAAAGCATTTTCACCTGGGCGGACGCGCTTTCCAGATTAAATCCGCTCCTGCTTTTCTTCGATGATATTCACTGGGGCGATAGCGCCACGCTTCTGATGATCCGCCACCTGGCTCACCGGCTGGAAAACCAGAGAGTGATGATCATTCTTAGCTACAGGGAAATCGAGCTGCGCGATGATGAACTGGCCAACCATATCCTGCACGAGCTTCTGCGCGACCACCTTGCCCGGCGTGTGAAACTCACCCGGTTTACTCCAGAGCAAACCGGCTTAATGATCGCAACCATGCTCACCCCGGCTGGCTCAATTGATCCTGAATTGATCGATGCCATACACCGCGAAACTGAAGGCAACCCGTTCTTTATCGAAGAAGTATGCAAAACCCTGCTGGAAGAAGGCTTGCTCTGTTTTGAACGCGGTGAGTGGGTTTCGCCTGGGATCGAGGATATCACCATCCCGCAGAGCATCCGCCTCACCGTGCAATCCAGGCTCTCACGCCTCCCGGAGGATGCCCAGGATGTTCTGCGTCTGGCCGCCGTGATCGGCAGGGAGTTCGAGTTCAATATCCTGGTCAAAGCCTGCGAAAAGGGAGAGGAACGCATCATCGAGTGCCTGGAGGCTTCCGAAAAAGCGCAGATTATCCGTGAGCTGAAAAAGGGTGGACCGGAGAATGTGACCTTCGCCTTTGAACACGCTCTCATACCAGCAACATTGCGAGAGGAGATCTCCGGCCTGCGCCGCCAGCGTTACCACCGCCGTGTCGCGGAAGCTGTACAGGACATCCACCCGGAGGATTACGAAACTTTATCCTACCATTACGAAGAATGCGGTGATGCAGATAAAGCCTTCGAAAATTACCGAAAAGCAGGCTCGCGAGCACTTTCCATCTTTGCCAACCAGGAAGCGATGGAGTATTTCGAGAAAGCGCTGGACCTATGCGGGGAATATTCCTGCCAGGCTGACCTCTATTCCGGCATCGCTGAAGCCGCGTTCCGGTTAGGCGAGCGGGAAAAGGCAGAGCAGGCAATCGTGAAAGCGATAGAACTTTACCGGAAGGATAGCGACCTGGAAAAAATGGCGATCCATTATGCCGCGTATGCCAGGGGGGTCTGGTATATGGGAGGAGTGAAACGGGGACTCGAGATCTGCCAGAAGGGTCTGCAGGAAATGCCGGTAGGGCTAGAATCGAAAGGGATTGCCACCCTGATGCACGAAACTGCTCGTGCCTATCGTTTTAATTACCTTTATGAGGAAGCCCTCGTTCTTCTCAAAAAGGCAATTGCCCTCGCGAATAAGCTCGATCTTCAGGAAGTGCTGGCGGATTGCTATGCCACACTCGGAATCCTGCGTATCATCCCTTATGTTGAGCGAACCGCTGCCTTGCAGCAGGCGGTGGATATCGCTGAGAAGAACGGGTTCACCACCATCCTGGCTCGGGCAAGGTTAAACCTGGGAACTCATTACGTCTACGACGGGAAGCCTCTTGCAGCGCACGACCAATACACCCGCGTGATCGAAATCACCCGGAGCACCGGGCTGAATTACATCGAATTCCTTGCCCAACTATCGCTGGCTGACCTGGAGGTTTCTCTTGCCAGGTATGCGGAAGCTGAAGCGCGACTGGAAAAAATGCTGGAGCTGCAGCCGGTCAATCCAAATCCCGTAAGTGCTATGTTCAGCATCCAATCCTATCAGATTGTCTTTTTATGGTGCAAGGGGAAAATAAAGGAAGCCCTCGAACTGACCGAAAAGATCTTGAACGAGAATAAGCCTGAAGTGTTGAAGGATGACCACCTCAGACTCCTGATCATGAAGGGTAGGCTTCTGGGAGAGTTGAAGAACCTAAACGGAGTGCGATCCAACCTGGCAGAGATCCTATCCCTTCACCCTGAGGATAGGGAGGAGAATCCAGGCTCTATCAACTCATCAATTCAGCATTTCTATTTCCTGCTCCGGGATAAGGTTGGGTTTCATGAACAACACGAGATATTGAATAAGGTCATCGGGGAAACACCCACTGTTACGCAAAGGATCCTCTTACTTATTTCTGAAGCCCGCCACGCCTGGCTAGACCAGGAATACGACCTTGCACTCGCCCAATACAGGGAGCTGCTCGAAACCCTCCAACCGCTTGGTGATTTGTTCCGGAATGGCTCCTTCCAGGAAGAAGCCGCCGACATGTTGATGGAGCGATCTGCACCCGGCGACCTCGCTCCTGCCCGGGAGTTCCTCGAAAAAGCCGTCGCGGAATACCGCGACTGCTGGATTACCTTTTTACGAGAATATTGCTTCCAAAAAATTGGAAACCCTAGCTAATAAAACCACGTAGATTATTTATCATTTTCAACGGAGGTTAATATGACAGAAACACCATCCAGGGGTGAATACCGCGCAGTTGCTGGTTTTAACCGCGTGCAGGTCAAAGGTGTCGGCGAGTTGATCCTCACCCAGGGGGAAAAAGAGGAATTGTTCATCGATGCCAACGCGGACCTGCTGCCCCAGATCAAGACCGAGGTCAGCGAGGGTATCCTGCGCATCCGCTACGAGTTCGAGTGGATGGACTACCTCGGCTTGCGGTTCATCGGTGCAGGTCCCATCCGCTTTCTTCTCACTATGAAGGAGATCAACGAGGTCATCCTCGCCGGGGCGGGCAACGTGGAATGCCAGGGGATCAAGACCGTAAACCTGAGCCTGGGACTGAGCGGCGCCGGCAGCATGAATATCTCCGGGGTTGATTGCACCATTCTCAAGTCAGCTCTGAGCGGCGCAGGCAGCATGAAGGTGGCTGGTTTGGCAAACAGGCAGGAAGTTCAAATGAGCGGGGCTGGGTCGTATTACGCCGGTGACTTGCAGAGCCGCGAAGCGACCGTGCAGATGAGCGGAGCTGGAAGCGCCAGGGTCTGGGTATCCGATAACCTGGAAGCCGCCATGACCGGGCTTGGGAGCATCGATTATTACGGAAATCCCTCCATTCGTATGCAAAAAACCGGCCTTGGCAATATTAATCCGTTGGGAGCGCACGCCTGAAGCAAACTCCAAAAAATATCCATCCGGCTTGATCCTTGCATCTACACAGGGGAGGAAAAGCTGCATTGAATAAGCGGTTGGGATTCTGGCTGACCGGGATATTTTTGCTTGCCGCGCTCTGCGGGTGTGTATCCGCAGACAACGTGGTTATCGCTGCGCCAGATGATAAACCCTTGCCCCAGGGAATTACTCCTGAAGTTTTTAGTGAGGAAACACCACCCCCGGAACCCTCCCTCACCCCCAGCCTGCTCCCCAGCCAGACCCTGCCGCCCACATGGACGCCCTTCGTCATCACTCCCCCCTCCAGTTCAGGACCGTGGGTCATCGGCTACTCGGTGGAGCGCAGGCCGATCGAGGTGTACCAGTTCGGTTCGGGTCCCAATCAGAAAATGATCGTAGCGGGGATTCACGGAGGGAACGAATGGAACACCACTGCCCTGGCGCGGGAACTGATCACCCGCCTTCGCGAGAAACCGGAGATCGATTCCCTCCAACGACACTCTCTACATCCTGTCCGCTGCTCAACCCGGATGGAGAAGCCCGCGCGCACGGGGTGGATGGCCGGGTTAATGCCAACGGGGTGGATCTCAACCGCAATTGGGATTACCAATGGGCAGCAGACTGGAACCGCGCCGGCTGCTGGATCTATCGGCCAGTCACCGCAGGGAAACACGCAGGTTCGGAACCGGAAACTGCCGCGCTTACTGGTTTTATCAAGACGCACGAAATTGATGCCCTTATCAGTTATCACAGCGCCGCTTTGGGCA
Source organism: uncultured Chloroflexia bacterium (assembly GCA_963747315.1). Classification (GTDB taxonomy): domain Bacteria; phylum Chloroflexota; class Anaerolineae; order Anaerolineales; family Anaerolineaceae; genus CAVVEQ01. The sequence continues at coordinate 147,711 of CAVVEQ010000005.1, forward strand.
TTTTCCCCGGGGGTATCCCACCCGATCCCTGGTCTGAGAGCCTAGCAAAAGCTGTCTCCGCCGTAAGCCCCTATCCCTACCCTCCCATTGATACCGGCTGCCAGTTCACCGGCAATATGGTTGATTGGGCTTCTGCCCAGGGTATCGCCTCTCTGGATATTGAGCTCAGCGATCATTCGCACATCGACCTCGATATCAATAAGCGCATCCTTGAAGTTTTTCTCAATTGGTCGGATAAATAATCCATCAGTCCCAAGGCAACACCAACTTTTCGATCAATCCCCAACCAGGCTTAGCCATTAATCGAGCAAGGAATTTTCGTTCTAGGTACGACCCGGTTAGAGATACAAGTGCGAAGATATCAAGTGCGTCCACCAATTCACATTTATGGATACTCACAATTTCCTAATTATTTTTGAATGCTCCAGCCTGTTTTTTGAATTACAATGAGGCTCGACTTGGGAATAAAAACGATGAAAACGATCCTTACTGGTGTTTTACTTGCCGTCTCATTTATATTTCCATTTAGTTCAATGGTGCAGGCGGAGAGCGCTCCCCTGCCAGAGGATTCCCCCAACGCGTCTTTGCCGCTCTGCCTGCCGGGAATCTACCTGAACCAGCCTGGGGATTGCCTGCCGTTGGGACCCTCCGAAACCCTCAGCAGCCTGGCAAAGATCGGTTTCACCTTCCCGCCAAAATCCCCTGTCGGATTTTCTCCATCCGCGGACCTCGCGACCATCCCTTATCGCTACATCAAGGTTACCGCCGACCAGGCACCGATTCCGCTCTTTCGCACCCCACCTGAAAAACGGGACGATCCCGCTCCGCTGTACCAGGACCCCGGTTTCAAGTACTTTTCGTACTCTGAACGCGGTCGAAAATGACGCCGGGTTGTTCTATTACACAAAAGGTGGTTATTACGTCGATGGTGAGTATGTTGCCCGGGCAGCCGTACCTGAATTCCAGGGTGTGGAGATCCGCGAGCCGGTGAAAACACCCTTTGGCTGGATCCTTTCGACCGCCGATTCGCAAACCGCTCCGGGTTCAGATCAGCCGCTCACCGGCAGGAAATACAATCGTTTCAACCGCGTGAATGTGTACCAGTGCCAGCAGGCCAGCGGTGAAGAGTGGTGCATGATCGGCCTGAATGAATGGGTACCATCCCGCCTGATCGCCCAGGTAACCCCGCATAAGACTCCCCCCGAAGGAGTGACCAACGGGCGTTGGGTGGATGTGAACCTTTACGAGCAGACCGTTTCCGTTTATGAGAACAACCAGCTCGTTTTCGCCACCCTCACCTCCACCGGGCTGGACCCTTACTTTACCCAACCCGGTCTATTCCAGATCTACCAGAAGAAAGAGACCGAAACCATGAGCGGCGCTTTTGCTGCCGACCGCTCGGATTATTACTATCTTGAAGATGTACCCTACACCATGTATTTTGATAAGGCCCGCGCGCTGCACGGCGCCTACTGGCATAGCATCTTCGGCTACCCCCGTTCCCACGGCTGCGTGAACCTCTCCATCGCGGATTCCCATTGGCTGTATGACTGGGCGAAAGAGGGGGATTGGGTCTACGTTTATGATACTTCCGGGCAAACGCCCACCGACCCGGCGTATTATTCAAAGGGCGGGGCGTAAGCAATAAACTTGAAGAACCAACCCAAGACCGGAAATCCCGGTCTTTTTTTTCGTCAATTCCCCGGCATGTTATAATTTTGCGGCAAGAATTCAATCATCAATTGTTATCCGAGGTTTTCATGAACTTCAAAATGTGGGCCAAAGCCCTGCAGGTCATCCCGCGAATTGATAAGGCTGAGTGGGATAACCTGGATGTTGTCTCCCGCTGGCTTATCGCCACCCGCGGCGCGGTGCTGATCATCACCTTCATCCCCGCGGTCATCGCCGGGCTGCTGGCTGCCAAGGACGGTATGTTCCACTGGCTGAACTGGATCCTGGTGACGGTGGGGCTGGTCTTTGCCCACGCCATGAATAACCTGCTTAATGACCTAACCGATTACCGCAAAGGCGTGGATAAGGATAATTACTTCCGCACCCAGTACGGCCCCCAGCCGCTGGAATCCGGGTTGATGACCACCACCCAGCTCCTCAACTATGCCGCCTTCAACGGGGTCATCGCGCTTATTTGCGGCATCGGGCTCACCCTGCTGATCGGCTGGCAGGTGTTGATCCTGATCGCCATCGGCGCGTTCTTCGTCTTCTTCTACACCTGGCCGTTGAAATACATTGGCCTGGGCGAGATCGCAGTCATTCTCGTTTGGGGTCCATTGATGATCGGCGGCGGTTACTACGCCATCACCGGCGTGTGGAGCTGGACAGTCTGCCTGGCATCCCTGACCTATGCGCTGGGAGCGACGCTGGTGATCTTCGGCAAGCACATCGATAAACTACCCGAGGATAAGGCCAAGGGAATCCACACCCTGCCGGTCATCCTGGGAGAAAAGGCCAGCCGTTATACTGTTCTGGTGATGATGGCTTTCCAATATATTTTTGTGGTCTACCTGGTGATCACCGGATACTTCAACCCGGTGCTGCTGATCGTCTTCCTGGCATTGTTCTACATCAAACCGGTGGTGAAGATCTTCCTGAGCCCCAAACCCGCTGAATGTCCCGCTGAATTTCCGAAAGATATCTGGCCGCTGTGGTTCGTGGCTGCCGGATTCGAGCACAACCGCAAGTTCGGGATGTTCCTGATGCTCGGTTTGATCCTGCAGCTCCCGTTTTTCACAACCCTCTATCAAACCATTTTCAATTAAACTAATCCAGTGACCCTCGAAATTCGGAATATCCATAAAGACTACGACCAGAAACCCCTCCTGAGAGGGGTTTCCTTCACCGTGGGGCAAGGCCGCACCTGCTGCCTGCTGGGTCCCTCCGGCAGCGGCAAGAGCACCCTCCTCCGCATCATCGCGGGGTTGGAAAAACCGGAGAGCGGTCAGATCCTTTGGGATGGACAGGACCTGGCGGATGTGCCGGTGCATTTGCGTCGCTTCGGGTTAATGTTCCAGGATTACGCCCTTTTTCCCCACCGAACCGTGGAGCAGAACGTCGCCTTCGGGCTGCGTATGCAGAACCTGCCCTCAGATGAGGTGAATGCGCGCGCCCGCGAAGCCCTGGAGCAGGTAAAAATGGAGACCTTCGCCAATCGCAAGGTCACCGATCTTTCCGGCGGCGAGCAGCAGCGGGTTGCCCTGGCGCGCACCCTGGCTCCCCGCCCGCGGTTGATCATGCTGGATGAACCCCTGGGCGCCCTCGACCGTACCTTGCGCGAAGAACTCGTCCGCGAGCTGAGAGAGCTGCTTAAAGCCAGCGGAATCCCAGCCATCTATGTCACCCATGACCAGGAGGAAGCCTTTGCCATCGCCGATCAGCTCCTGCTGCTGCATGAGGGCCTGGTGGTGCAATCCGGCCAGCCGGGTGAGGTTTACCGACACCCTGCCAATGCCTGGGCGGCTCGCTTCCTCGGGCGGAATAACCTCGTGGAAGGCAGGGTGACCTCCACCCGGCCGTTCCGGTCAGAAACCGCGTTGGGCAGTTTAGAAGCTGCCACCGATGCATCGCTAAAATTTAAAACCAGTGATCAAGTCACGCTGCTGATCCCGGCGGAATCCGCGAGCCTGGCGGAAGATGAAAGCCATTCACAGAAGATCAACGGGCAAGTTGAGGATGCCGTCTTCCGGGGGAAGGATTACCGGGTGAGGCTCATCTGCGCGGAAGGTATCCGCCTGGAATTTGACCTTGCGGAAGCCCAACCCCCTGGCAGGGATCTGACCCTGTTCGTTTCCCCCGCGTCGATCCAATGCCTGCAGTGAATCCCGGCGACATCCTGCAGGTCCTTAAACTGGATGTGGCGCGGATGGAGCGCTGGCGTTACCCGGCAGAGGTGATCTCCATCCATCAAGAGGGAATTCTGGTCAAGGCGTTTTTCAACCGCCCCGACGACCTGCCCTTTCACGGGATCACCTTTCACCCCGGGGACCGCTTCCTCGAAATGTACTTCACCGACCGGCGCTACAACATCTTCGAAGTCTACGACCGGGATTCGGCCGCACTGAAATGCTGGTACTGCAACGCCAGCCGCCCGGCAGAGGTGCAGCCGGGTTTCATTAAATATGTCGATCTTGCCCTGGACCTGCTGGTCATCCCCGGCAATGAACCCCTGCTGCTGGATGAGGATGAATTCGACGCTCTGTTTATCGACCCCGAAGAACGCCGGGAGACTCTTGAGGCTATTCGCAGTCTCGAGGCGCGGTTCCACCGTGCAAACGAGATTTGCCTTGCCCAAGGCTGGATCTGAAACTATTATTCTATTTACCTACGGAGTCGGGGGAACTTTGAGTAGAACGCCGATCGCGTAACCCGCCAGCGCACTTATCGTACCAATAAATGCCAGCTCCAGGCCGCTCCGGACCGGGTTGCCGACCATCACCTTCGCTTTATAAACTCCCACCCCGAAAAGCACCGCGGCTGTTATCACCACCGAAAGGATCATGCTGGGCATTACAGGAAGGAAGAGGAAAGGCAGGAGGGGAATAAGAGAACCGATGATCGCTGAAAGACCTACAACGAACGCAGCCTTCCACGCGCTGGAACGATCCACCGGGGTGAGCTGGTGCTCCTCCGCCATCATCACAGCCACCCAGATATCCTGGTTGGTGGTAATCGTTTCCACAATGTTATCCAGCAGCTCTCCCTTGAAGCCCTTTTTGGCATAGATCGAGCGAACCTCGTCCTTTTCAAGCTGGGGTAACTCTTTAATGTGGCGGTACTCCCGCGCCCGTTCGCTTTCGTAATAATCCGCGTCCGCAAGTGTGGAGGTGTAGGCAACAGCCCCCATTGAAACCGATTCCGCCACCGCAGCGGCAAGCCCGGCGACCAGCACAATCGAGGTATCGCCCGTCGCTGCCGCGACCCCCAGGATGACCCCCAGCACGTTCACCAGCCCATCCTGCCCGCCCAGGATGATATCCGGCAGCCCCGACCCGCGGGCATGGGGATCGAAGGATAGGTGGTGCTGTTTTTGACTCAGCGGCTCAATTCTTTGGCTTTGCATTCGATTCTTCCGGTCACGATTGGATTCTTTTTAGAGTAGGCGATTCTATATATTAATTTGGAGCGTGATTATCGCGCGGTTAGACGTCTTTCATCCCTTCAAAATGTGGGAAACCCCCTGCTCGAATAGGGTAATGATATGGGCGTCCTCAAGTCGGTAAAAGACTTCCTTGCCCTCGCGGCGGGAAACGATCAGGTGCATCTGCCGCAGGCCGCGCAGATGATGGGAAACCGCCGAGGGGCTTATCCCCACTTTTTCTGCCAGGGTGGAGACGTTGCACTCCTCTTTGATTAGCGCAGAGAGGAGCCGAACGCGGTTGGTATCGCTGAACGAGCGAAATAGCTCCGCCACATGCGCAGCGGTGTGCTCATCTAAAAGGGGGATTTCTTCATTTACTTGAATCATATGAACATATCTTCACTTGTTTGTATTATACCAAAAAAATACCGGCGGAGTTATTTCCGCCGGTTGCCTATTAACCTCGCTTTTGTTGCTTAATACACCATTGGAATTGGCAGGAGACTTCCACCAAAAAGTCCTCCCAGCCCCGTCACGACCGCATTCAGGATTCCTGCGGTGGCGATGCAGGCGCAGCAGCAGCACAACACAAGGAGTACGAGCAGGATGATGATCACCACCTCCGAGGATCGGATCTTCTGCTTTCCCCGGGTGTTATCGGCGGAATTATCCTGCGCTGGCAGCTCGGAAGCTACACCCAGTGGATTTTCCTGCCCGGTGGTCACGATCTCGCCTTTGATTGCCTTACTTCCAGCCATCGTATCCTCCTTCCACAATTATGCGGATGCGCCTGAGCGCGCCTTGCGCCTGCGGTTGAAAAACCAGATCGACCACACCAGCAGGATGACGAGAGCGATCGCGATGAGCACCGGGACGATGATCGACATCACCGAGGTGACCGTGGCGACGGTATCTTCCGCCATGCTCACCGGAACATTGCCTGCCGAGCCCGTGGAAGCGGTCACCACCGGGCGCACGACTGCAGCCTTGACGGTATGCACGCCGCCCGCCACCAGTAACCCCATGGACATGGCAAGGACCGGGTTGATATCCGCGATCACCGAGGTGCTTGCAGCGAAGGCGATAGCCCCAGCCACCGGACGGATGAAGGTCATCAGCACGTCGTTGGCGTGGTTGACCGCCGGAACCTTATCGGCGATGAATTCCACCGCCACCAGGAACCCGAGCAGACCGATGATCCACCAGTTCTCCAGGGTATCCCAGGGGGCGGCCAGGGTGATCAGGTTGGTGAACTTCGCCAGCAGCGCAATGGTCAGCAGGGGAATATAAGCGTTCAACCCCGCGCTTGCAGCCAACCCGAATGCCGTAAAAACAGCCAGTAACTCCATTTCAATCTCCTATTGTGGTATGAAACCGGACCAGGTACCTGTCATGTTGTAGCGCACGATGTCCATCAGGGCGATCTGCCCCAGGGCGGTGATGAAACCAAGCAGCAACAGGACCCATATCTCACTCCATATACGATATTGGTTCTCTTTTCGTTGCACCATCGTCCAGACCACGGTGTAAACCAGGGTCAGGATGGCCAGCACAGTGCCCGCGCTGATGAGGGCTGCGGGTAAAACCAGGAACGGCACCCCGCTCAGGATACTGAGGTCGAGGATCAGCGCGAAGAGCAGGATTAGCCCCAGTTCCTTCCAGGATTCCAGGATCGACCGATCTTCAAAATCCTCCCAGACGGTCTGGTTGAAAACCGGCCAGAGTACCACCGGGATGATGATCCCCATGCCGGTACCGGCAAAGAGCCTGATCAGGTTGGTGGTGAGATAAACGCTCGGGCTGCCGGGCAGGAGCATCGCGAAGGAATTGAGGCTATCCAGAGCAAAGACCAGCGCAAAAACACCGAGTACCACCCAGATCCTGCCGGGGGGGAATTTACCGCGCCTGCCCTTCCGGCCCAGGTAGACCAGGCCGGCAAAGGCGCCTAAATACATCCCCGTGCAGCGCGCGCAAAGCGGCAGCTCGCGCCCGCCGATATCATAGGATCTTTCCGCGATGCGGTGGCAGACTGCGTACCCGATCGCGTCCGCCTTCCCCCACAACCCCGGGGGGGTGAGAATGATCCATGCCAGAGTCCCGGTGATGGCGATAATAAGGATGATTATTGAAGCTGCATTGAATTTGAAAGGGAATCGTCTCATGTCAGCCATTATATCCCTTCCCAATTCAGGGATTGTTTTTCGTTATAATCAGCCGGGAACTATTTACACCCGCTTATCGTCATTGTAACAAGGAGTTTTCAATGAAAACCTCACGGTACCTTATTGCTGCGCTCGTCCTTTCCCTGGTCCTTTCCGGCTGCGGTGCCGGGCAGATCTTCGGACCCACGGTCACCCCACTTCCGACTGCCACACCCCCGCGTCCAACCTCCACCCCCACCCCTGCCGATACACCCACCCCCACGGCCTCCCCCACCCCCGATTACCCGCCCCAGGGGCTGGGACCCACCAATTTCCCACCGGATGTCAACCCCCTCACCGGGCTGCAGGTGGATGACCCCGCCAATCTGGAACGCCGCCCCATCGCGGTGAAGGTGGAAAACCTCCCGCGCGAAGATCGCCCGCAGTGGGGGCTGAGCAAGGCGGATATCACCTATGAGTACTACACCGAGGAAGGCACCACCCGGTTTATCTCGATCTTCTACGGCGAGAATGCCGACCTGGTCGGCCCCATTCGCTCCGCACGCCTCTTCGACCTGAACATCGTACCGATGTATAAAAGCGCGTTCGTTTTCGGCAGCGCCTGGTCGCTGGTCCTCAACCGCCTCTACAGCCAGGATTACTACAACCGCCTGCTGATCGAATCCACCTGGACCCAGCCGGCGATCTTCCGCAAGAACGTGAACGGCAATAATTTCCTGATGGTCAACACTGCCCTCATTAAGGATGCCCTGCGGAACTACGGCGCGACAAATACGCGGCAGAACCTGGACGGCATGTTCTTCATGGCACCGCCTCCTGCGGGCGGCACCCCGGCGAATTCTGTCTTCGCCCGCTATTCCGCAGCCATCTACAACCGCTGGGATTACGACCCCGCCACCGAAAAATACCTGCGTTTTTCAGATACCCAGAACGCGAGCAGCCCGGAAACAGAAGTTTATGCCCCCCTGGTGGATCGCGCCACCGGCGAGCAGATCACCGCGGATAACGTGGTGACCTTCTTCGTACAGCAGGATGTGATCATGCGCTCGGGCAGCACGGAAGTGATCGATGTGCCGCTCTATGGCAACGGCACCGCCTACATCGCCCGCAACGGGCAGATGTACCAGGTGCTCTGGGCGCGCCCCACGCGCGATTCGGTGCTCACCCTGGTCAACCCGGATGGCACCCCCTTCCCCTTCAAACCGGGGAACACCTGGTACGAGGTGATGGGGAACACCTCCACGGTCACCCAGCCCGCGGATGGGATCTGGCGATTCACCTTCTCGATCCCGTAAAAAAGGGTCTACAAAGGCTTGCATTTATTGCAGGATTGGGGCATACTTATTGCACCCGAAAGGGAGTACCTTTTCATTCGCTATTCTTTAATGAGGAGGTGGTGCCCGAAATGAACGATAGTAATTTGAAAAGCGCTGCGGCATCCCTCCTCGCAAGACGATAGGCTGCCGCAGCGCCCCAACTCACCGCGCCGTCCTTTTTTGGACGGCGTCGTGATTTATTTACTCCCCAAACGATATCCCCAGCCCCCTGGCGGCGCGGATGGCATCGCCGTTCAGATCCACCCGCTTGGGAACAGCCAGGGCTTCGGCGATATCGATATCTACGATCCGCTCGCTCTTCAGCGCCACCATCCGCCCGAATTTCCCCTCCGCAGCCAGGTGCACCGCCGCCGAGCCAAAACGCGTGCCCAGCCAGCGGTCGAAGGCGCTGGGGCTGCCGCCGCGCTGCAGGTGCCCCAGCACGGTCACGCGCGTCTCCACCTGGCAGTTTTCGGAGATGAATTCCGCCACCTGGAAGGAGATCCCGCCCAGCCGGGCTACGTAGACCGAATCGCCCGGGATGGATACCACCGGCTGGCCGCCCTTTGGGAAAGCCCCCTCCGCCACGGCGATGATGCTGAACGAGCTGCCCTGGCGCTGGCGCTGGTGCACCTTCTTGCAGACAGCCTCGAAGCTGAAAGGGATCTCGGGGATCAGGATCACATCCGCCCCGCCAGCCACGCCGGCATGCAGGGTGATGAAACCGGCGTCCCGCCCCATCAGTTCCAGCAGCATCACCCGGTGGTGCGATTCGGCGGTGGTGTGCAGCTTATCCAGCGCGTCGGTGGCGGTTCCAACCGCGGTATCGAAACCGAAGGTGCATTCCGTCCCGCCGATATCATTATCGATCGTCTTTGGCACGCCCACCACCGGAACCCCTTTTTCAAATAGCTCCCGGGCAATCCGCAGGGTGCCATCTCCGCCGATCACGATCAATCCGTCCAGCTTGAGGTCCTGGATACTCTGGATCAGTTTTTCGGAAATATCCTCCACAACCTCTTTGCCATCCCGCATGACCTTGCGGGCGAAGGGGTTACCGCGGTTGGCGGTACCCAGGATGGTTCCGCCGCGCGGTAAAATGCCGCGCACGTCGTGGGGGTGCAGCGGGCGGACTCCATCCTCCTCCACGAAGCCGTCGAAGCCATCCTTCACCCCCAGTACTTGCACGTTATAGTCATGCTGCGCGGTCTTGACAACTGCCCGGATGACCGCATTAAGTCCGGGGGCATCCCCCCCGCCAGTGAGCACAGCCAGCTTTTCCATTCTTACCTCCGCTTCTTCATTCTCCGAATCCAAATTTCATTATATTCCTTCTGTCAATACAATAAATGGTGTTATGGGGTATAATGGACCAGTTTGAGATTGGCCTGCGCGGGACCGGTGCCCACGATAAACCGGATTCTTAGGGGGAATAGACGACGGCCATCGGATGGATGTCCCATTGGAATGGGTCCGGGTGGACTTGTTCACGGGGGAACCTGGAAACGGGTTTCTGTTTAGAGATGGGCTTTGGTTTTTTTAGGTTTTGGAAAGGTTTTTCGATGAATATTTATGTAGGGAATTTATCATTTCAGGCCAGCGAAGAGGATGTCCAACAGGCATTTGCTGCCTACGGTACAGTGACCTCCGCTTCCATCATTAAAGATAAGTTCACCGGGCAGTCCCGCGGGTTCGCTTTCGTGGAAATGCCAAACGCGGATGAAGGCAAAGCTGCCATCCAGGGTATGAACGGAAAAGATCTCAAGGGTCGCACGCTGACAGTCAATGAAGCGCGCCCCAAAGAGGATCGCGGCAGCAGCAGCGGCAGTTATAACAAAAATAAAAACCGCTATTAATTCATAAGTTTGGCGGATTTTGGGTGTCTGCACTCGTGGAAAGGCAGACGCCCTTTTCATTTAATTACGGTGTGTTTCTAAGAGCCGGGCGCATCAGGAATGTGAAGAGCGCGAATCCAAACAGGATGACCGCGCACACGGCAACCGTGGTGGGTGCGGTAATGCCGGCAGCCATCCAACCCACCAGCAATGACCCGATCGGTCCGCTCCCAAAAAAGACAAAGACGAAGAAACCCATCACCCGCCCGCGCAGCTCATCCGGAACCTCTTCCTGCACCATCGCGTTGGCGGTATTCACCATTGCCATCAACCCCCAGCCAATTCCCAAGAGAAGAAGAAGCGAGAAGGGAATGGTCCTGGTGAAGGAAAAAATGAAAAGCATCAGCGGCAGGATAAAGCTGCCGGTTGTCCAGATCCGGCCTTTTATACGGCGGTATGCCAGGGCGGCAACGGTCAGCGCGCCTGCCAGCGCCCCCAGGCCGCGCGCGGAGAGTAAAAACCCATTGGTGGTGACATCCCCGCCCAATATGGAAACCGCCCAGACAGGCATAAGGGTCATCAATCCAAACCCGAAAACGCTTACAAAGAATAATCCGGTCATTATTACCACAACCACTGGATTAACCATTACATATTGGATGCCCTGCTTGATCTGAAGGATCGCGGAGCTTCTTACTGTCGCTGTGGATTGCGGGTTCAGTTTCATCAATAACAGGGCGATGATCACCCCCAGGAATGAAAGCCCGTTGATCGCGAAGCACATGGCTGCGCCAAATGCCGCGTAGGTCAGCCCGGCGATCGCCGGACCAACCACTGTGGCCAGGTTGAACATGGTCGCATTGATCGCGATCGCGTTCGTCAGATCTTCGCGATCCACCAGCTCCACTACGAAGGACTGCCTGGCAGGTGCGTCAAATGCATTGGCGATCCCCAGCAGGAAAGCCATCACCACAATATGCCAAGGTTCCACCACTTCCCAGTACACCAGCCCGGTCAGAATGAAGGCCAGGACCATCATCACCGATTGCGTGATAATCAGCAGCGTACGGCGCGGGATGCGATCGGCGATAACCCCGCCGTAGAGCGTGAACAACCAGCTGGGCACGCCGGCAGCAAACCCGACCAATCCGAGCCATTTGGCAGAACCGGTGAGCGTATAGACCAGGTATCCCTGCGCGGTGGCCTGCATCCAGGTGCCCTACCAGGGAAATGAGCTGACCGCCGAACCAAAGGCGGTAATTTGGGTATTTTAGGGCGATAAAAGTCCGCCTGACGCTCTTGGGGAACGAGGCGGACATGCGGGTGATACTGTTCAACTATCTTCCTTATTCCGGTTTACCTGATGATAACACGCCTTCCCGCTCCGTCTGTTCAGGATCGCTTCCACTGGTCGAGGACTCCGGGCAGCTCCGCGAGGGTCGCGATGCAGGCATCCGGCGTGATGCCTGCCGGGGATTTCCCGCCGGTCTCGGGGTGCAGCCAGCGGGTTATCCAGACGCCCGCAATGCCCTGCCGCTGCGCGCCAAGGACATCCATCGCCGGCAGATCGCCCACCATGACTGCACGCCCTGCGGGGATCCCGAAGAAATCCAACGCCAGTTGAAAAATCAACGGGTGCGGCTTGCGCATACCAATTTCCGCCGAAACGAGGGCAAGCTCGAAGTAACACCCCAGCCTGTGCGTCCCCATCAGGCGGTGGAAATCGTCCGCATCGGCAGCGTTGGAAATGATCCCCAACCGGTATCCACGCACCCGGAGCAGATCCAGGGTCGCGAGGGTATCATCCCCCATCTTCCAGTGCGCTTCCGAAACCGCGTACATGGACCGGAGCGCCGATCGCAGAGCATCCGCAGGCGGATCCGTATACCCGCACGAGATCAGTTCCTCGCGCAGGACGTAACTGCTGGTCAATTCCAGGCAGTCCTTTTCCCTGCGGTCGAAATAGCCCCTCATGGCAGCCTGAAAGCGCAGCGGGAAGGCTTCCGGGTCGAGGTTGAAACCGTGATCGATCAGGTCGCGGGTAAGCGAACGGGCAGCCTGCGCAGCAGTGATTTCCTCATCGCCGTCAAAATAGATCAGCGTGTTGCCCAGATCGAAGAGGATGAGTTCGGTTTCCCTGCCGGTCATATAATTAATTCACTTTTCCTGCAATTTTTAAAATACCGGTATTTATTACGGACAATTAATACCCCTTTTCGGGATCGTAGAGATTGAGCAGGGGTTCTCCATCCACGTAGCGGGTAAGGTTCACCCGGAACATGACCAGGGCGCGTTCGAGGTAAAGGCGGCTGATTCCGGCGATATGCGGCGTGATGATCACATTGGGAACCGCCCAGAGCGGGCTGGAAGGCGGCAGGGGCTCCACATCGAAAACATCCAGGGCTGCACCACCCAGCCGCCGGGTTTCCAAAGCTTCCAGCAGCGCTCCTTCATCCACGATCCCCCCGCGGGAAAGATCCACGAGGAACGCACCTGGCTTCATCGATTCGAATTCAGGCTTGGAGATCATCCTGCGGGTTCGGGCGGTGAGCGGTACCGCCACAACCACGAAATCGCACAGCATCAACATGGAATGCAGCGCCTGGAAGGGATATAACCGGTCGAAAAGGTCTCCCTGCGGATCGCCAAGTCCTTCCGGGGTGTAACCCTCGTCCTGCGGCCGGCGGGCATTCAGCTTGGCTGCCAGGATCTTCGCGCCCATTGGTTTAAGCAGGCGGGCCAGCTCGCGGTTGAGGCTGCCGTAGCCAACCAACCCCACCGTGCTGCCGCGGATTTCCACCGGCGCAAACTTACCCCAACGGTCAGCAGGCCACTCTCTTCGCTGCTGCATAGCCCAAAGGATGGGCATCTGGCGGCTGAGCGCCAGGATCATCCCAAGGGCATATTCCGCGCTCTGCGAGGCTGCTGCGCCGGAAAGGCTGGTGATGGAAATTCCGGGGGTTTTCCCGATCTGAGATTCCAACAGGTGGTCAATCCCGGCGAAATGGGATTGGATCCACTTCAGGTTCGGTACCTGGCTGGGGTCGGGGAAAATATTACCGGTATAGAGAACCTCGGTTCTTTTCCAGGCGTCCGCGGGGATCTCACCGGCGCTATTGACCGGCAGGCAGGTAATCCGGAGACGCGATGAAGCTGCCTTCAGGTCATTGACCTGGGCTTCAGTGAGAGGCAGCGTGACGAGGACATCGATCCTGGGTTTGTTCATGCCCGTGGGATAACCCTAGCCGCCCCCTTTGAGGTGAATTCCCTGCGGATCAAGCTCCTCGCGCAAAATGCGCAGCTCTTTCTCGGTGGGCGGGTCTGTTACCCGCAGGTCTTCCCGCACGCGCAGATCCCAGCCGGTGTTTTCCTTCACCTTCTCAACCGTCGCACCAGGGTGCAGCGCGCTGAGGGTCAGTTCGCCGCTCTCATCCGGTTCGAGGATGCCGAGATCGGTGACGATCACCAGCGGCCCCCGCCCGCGCACCCCCGCGGCTTCCCGCTGGGCGCGACCGGAAAGGTATCCGGCGGAGGTGGCAAAATCCACCTTCTCCGGAAAGCGCCGCTTCTGGTGCGGGGTCATGATGTAGCAGCGGTCCGCCCAGGCCGCGATCTCCTGCGAGCCGCCCGAGCCGGGCAGGCGGGTCTTTGGATGGGCATACTCGCCGATCACGGTGGCGTTGATGTTGCCGAATTTATCGATCTGGGCTCCACCCAAAAAACCGACATCCACGTTGCCCCGCTGAAGGTAGAAGGTGAATAGGTCATACATGCTGCAAACCCCGGCAGCCCCGCTCACCAGGGTGGGGTCGCCAATCGAAAGAGGCAGGCGCGAGGGGCGCGAACCGACCACCCCGGCCTCGTAGATCATCTGCAGGTTGGGTGCATGCGTACGCAAGGCCAGGTTGCAGGCCAGGTTGGGGATCCCCACCCCCACCAGCACCCGGTCATGGTCCTTGAGCAGCCGGGCGGAATGAACACACATCAATTCGGAAGCGGAATAGTCAGCCATTTTCTCTGCCCTCTCAGTAGTTGCCGTAATCCACCGGCGCTGCCAGCCGGGGGGTGATCTTGAGCCGGTTGTGGACTTCCGTTCCCAGCTTCTTCCAGTACACTTCCCGATCCGGCACCCCGTAGACCCATTCATCCAGCCAGAGCCGCACGGCATCGGCCGATTCGCTGATCTTATCCCAGGCCAGGTAAAAGGTGTTGTCGCGGTCGTAATACCCCTGCGTGTAGGAGGGATGGGAAGCGTGCGGGACGTGACACACCGCCGAGACGATGAATTCCGGGATGAGGGTGCGGTTCGGGTCGGAGCGAATGACGCTTTCCTCCACGATCTCCTCCGCGGTCAGGATCACTCGTTTTGCGGCAAAGGCGGCTTCCTTCTGCTCGCCAATGATGCCCCAGATGTGGGCATTCCCGCGTGCGTCGCAGCGCTGGACGTGGATGATGGCCACATCGGGGTTGAGCGGCGGGACGACGATCACATCCTTGCCCCCGTAGGGATCCTTCACCCGCTTGATGTTGGGATTGTTGCGTCTCCAGGTCGGTGGCGGCGGTCTGCTTCATGGGGATGAAGGGCAGCCCGGTGGCGCCAGCCTGCAGGCGCGAGATCATGCCAAAGTGCGAATATTCTTCCCAGTCGAGCTGCCCAGTTTCAACGGCCGCGCGGACGATGCGCAGCGAGCCCACCCCGGGGTTGCCCATGTAGGAAAAAATGACCTTCTTCGCGCATCCGGCCGCAACCATCTGATCGTAGATCAGATCGGGGGTGGCGCGGGCCAGGGTAAGATTTTTTCGCTGCTGGCGGATGATCTCGTGCCCGGCAGCGAAGGGGATCAGGTGGGTGAACCCGGCACAGTAAACCAGGTCTCCATCCCGGACGTTTTCCTGGACGGCTTCTTTTAGGGAGCAGAGCTTGGTCATATTATTTTTTCGCCCCCCGGCGGCGCAAGCCCGGGGTTGGGCTATCCTTTCGTCACGCGGTTTTGAATTTGTTCGCGCAAATAGAGCGGTAAATAATACAAGCCTCCGGCATTCTTGCCGGTGGACCCGGAACCCTTCCAACCACCAAATGGCTGGTAACCGGGCCAGGCGCCGGTGGTGGCACCCTGCGGACGGTTCACGTAGGTCACCCCGGCTTCGATATTTTCATAGAACCATTCGGCCTCGGATTCGCTTCCGTAGAATCCGGCGGTCAGCCCGTAATTGACCCGATTGGCGATACGCATGGCCTCCTGCAGGTCCGGTACCGCGGCAATGGTGCTGATGGGAAGGAACATCTCCTGCTGCCACAGGCGGTGATCCAGCGGCAGCTCGCCCAGGGTTGGCGCGCAGAAAAAACCTTCCGCCAGGCTGCCCTCGGTGAGGTGGTGCCCACCGGCAAGGATCTTACCAGATTCGCGGATCTCATCAACAAAGGACTGGTAATCGCGGTAGGCAGCCCGGTTGATGACCGGCCCGGTAGTCACCTCGCGCCGGGTGGGATCACCAACCTTCAACCGGGAGGTGAGCTCCAGGATCTTATCCAGCAGGTTCTGATAAACCTCGTTCTCCGCGAGGATGCGGGAACAGGCCGAACACTTCTGCCCCTGCAGCCCAAAGGCGGAGCGCACGATCCCCTGCGCAGCGATATCCAGATCCGCGTTACGGGAAACGATGGCGGGGTTCTTGCCACCCAGCTCCAGGATGATGGGGCGGATGAACTTGCCCTGCGAATAATCGCGGTAGAGCTGCATGCCCACTTCATACGAGCCGGTGAAGGTGATCCCGTCCACACCGGGATTGTCGATCAACGCCTGCCCGAGCGTCGATCCAGGACCGGTAACGTAGTTGAACACTCCTGCCGGGAGGCCAGCGTCGCGCATACACTCGGCAAGCAGGCGGGCTGTCCACGGGGTATCGGTTGCGGGTTTCATCACCAGGGTGTTTCCTGTCACCAGGGCCGCAGCGGCAGGTCCGCCGGTGAGTGCAGCCGGGAAGTTGAACGGGCTGATCACCACCCAGACGCCATAGGGGCGCATCACCGAGATATTCCGGCTGGTATAACCGGTGAGCGGATCCTGCCCCATTTCGGCGATATAGCCGTTGTTGGCTTCCATGCGGTCGCAGGCGTAGCGGATCAGGTCGGCGGTCTCGGAGGCATCCCCCAGGGATTCCATGCGGTTCTTGCCCACCTCAAGTGCCATCACCACGCCAAATTCAAAGATGCGCTCGTCCATCAGCCGGGCAGCCTCGCGAAGAAGACTCACCCGCTCCTGCCAGGGGGTACGGCTCCACGCAGGGAACGCACGCCGCGCGGCAGTCAGCGCCAGGGCTGCATCGTTTGCGCCGCCCTTCTGGAATACCCCCAATACCTTACCTGTATCTGAAGGAGAGCGATCCTCGAATTTTTCAGGTGTGAAGTGGTCCTTGCCATCGATCCACATGCCGAATTCCCGCCCGAGATTGGCGTTGGCTTGCTCCAGGGCAGCATCGAAGCGCTGGTGCAGCTCCTCGGGGGGATTGAACATGGTGGCGTATGTCAGCTTGAAGGGATTGGTCGGTTTCATATTGGTGTCTTTCTACGGATAATTAGGGGAAACAAAATCACAATCCTTAGTATAGCCCAGCTTAACTTGCGCGTCAAAAATGGTGTAAAAGGTAAAAAAAAGACCGCCTTCCAATTGAAGGCGGCCAGGTTCGTGTTATTTGGGCATCCCGCCGAAGAGCTTGCGGAAGAAGCGGTGGAAACCGTGGAAGGAACCGACCGGCTCCAGGTACATCATGATGCACTCACCCCCGATTACGTTTATTTTATTCTGCTCGCAGTAAGCCAGCGCAGCCTTGGATTCCGCTCCCTGCTGAAGCCAGACCTGGTTGATCCCGCGCGCGTGAGATTCCTTCACCAACTCCTCGGCTTTGGCTGGCGGCACAACGATCACCACGCCTTCGGTATCCTTTGGCAGCGCGGTGATAGAGGGGTAGCATTTTTCCCCGTGCAGCTCCGCGGCATTCGGATTCACCGGGTAAGCCTTATAGCCCTTTTTGCGCAGCTCATCAAAAACCATGTAACCGAATTTTTTGGTATCCCGCGAAACCCCCACCACCCCGAGGGTTTTATGGGAAACGAAATCATCGATCTGTGCTTTGGTTGTCATTATCTTCCTCTCCGTGTATTTAAGATTTGCAAGAGCTATTCTACATGAAATTTTCGGTTTGAAGGCTGGTTTTCATCCAACACAAGCGTTCATTAATGTGCGGATTTCACAATAAATTATCTCCAACGTCATCTACGCAAAAATTGATAGTAGAATAATAAATCCGTCGTAAGCCGTCCGATAGGTAGGAAAATCTTTTTTTGGAGTATCAGATGTCACATTCGAATTCGTCCAAACCCGATCTAATGGTCCCTGGACAGGGATCTGTCAGCGGGGCAGCCGTGGTGCAGAAGGTCAACTGGCCTCACGTTTGGGTATACATCGGGTTATCGTTTGGATTGGCTTGGCTGATCGATCTGGTGCTATATCTGAACGGTGGTCTGAAGAGCCCAAGTGCATCCCTGATGCTGCAATTCCAGATGCTCATGCCGGCTTTCGCCGCCCTTCTGCTGGGCGTTTTCTTCTTCAAAGAAAGCCTTGTCTACCATAAAACCAACCGCACCGCTTCGCGCTGGTTCATCTACTATTATTTTTTGATGACCTTCGCCTACCTGGTCGCCGCAATCCTGGCGATGACACAGCCCTCTCTGGCCACGACGATCAGCGCGGGGATGTTGATCTTCAGCGTTGTTGGGTTGGTTCTGCTGCTGGTTCTGCGCTGGCGTGGCGGTCCGCAGTCTTTTGCCGGGGCAGGTATGGCCTTCGGCAGATTTCGCATTTGGATTCTGTATGGTCTGGGGTTGGTGCTCTTCTACGGCCTTCAGGCGCTGTTGAATTACGTCTTCAAATTTGGCACGTTGGTTGATATCGCCAAGTTATACCCGCCCGGGGTGACAGCCGGAATTCCACCAATAGCCTTGCTCGGCTCTTCATTGCTCAACGTGATCATCATTGGCCCGTTTCTGGGATTGATAATCACCTTCGGAGAGGAATATGGCTGGCGCGGATTCCTGCAGAGTGAGCTGGTCCACCTGGGTCGCATCCGCGGGGTTGGTCTGCTGGGCATCATCTGGGGCATATGGCATTGGCCTATCATCCTGATGGGCTATAACTACCCGGGTCAGCCGGTGCTCGGTCCTCTGCTGATGACGGGTTACACGGTGGTTCTCTCTTACTTCCTGGCTTATGCCGTTTTTAAATCCAAGGGTGTATGGACGGCGGCTTACCTGCACGCGCTCAGCAACCAGACCATGGCGTTTTTCATGACCGGGGTAGTGATGCCGGTAAGCGTTGTTATGTCCTTTGGTATCGGTGTCCCCGGGTTGGTACTTAGTGCACTGGTTATCCTGTTGATCCTCCGCGACCCGATCTGGAAGGAATCAGATTAGCACCCCCAAATTTTTATCAAATATGGGTTAATCTTTTCAGAATATTCCTTATTTAGGGGTGGCTGACGGGAGTCGAGCCCGCAACCTCCTGTTCACCGGCGAGCGAGGAGGTGACTGTAAAGTCCAAACTATCTGTTGAGTTTTAGTTATTCATAATCCAAACCGAAGAATTTCCGAAAAATGAATTCTGAATATGGACTGATTAAAAACCATTACATTTCATTTAATAATCATATTTTGTTAAACCTTGCGTTTAGAAAAAATTTGTAAAGCATGTACAATTCGTGAAGATACCCTTGAAAACTATGATCAAAATGATAGAATTTTTTATTATTTCGCCGAAAAATGAGAAATATTACTCTATATATTAATTAGGGAGTTTGAAATTGAATACACAAGAACACGTTGAAATAAAATCCTATCTGGATTGGGCGCTTAAGGGCAGATCTGCCTGGTGGTTGTATCTGATTGGCCTTGCCATTTTTCAGCTAATTCTCACATCCGGAAGCACTTTTTTTGCGATACTGCTTATCATCCTGATTCCCGCATTTGTCACCGGCTCGGTCACCGGCACGGTGACGCTGACTACGCTCGTCTTCCTTCCAGCTTTTCTTGCGATACCTTTCTTCACCTGGTTATTGCATAAACGTCCGTGGTGGAGTGTTGCGCTCCCCGCACTCAAA
The DNA here is from genome assembly GCA_963747315.1 of uncultured Chloroflexia bacterium. Classification (GTDB taxonomy): domain Bacteria; phylum Chloroflexota; class Anaerolineae; order Anaerolineales; family Anaerolineaceae; genus CAVVEQ01. The sequence goes on from CAVVEQ010000005.1 coordinate 167,269, forward strand.
TTCGATGGGTGGAAACTTGGGATCGGCTTCCTTTTCGGACTGTTGATCAACCTGGTTGTATACATTGCCGGTGGTTTATTCGCAGGCAGCCAGATTTCTTTTGTGGCGCCTGATCTTTCATCTTATCTTCCCCTATTGATCGTTGGCGCGATCACGATCTTCATCCAGGTCACCGCCGAAGAGCTGCTTTACCGGGGGTACACCATGCAGTTCATGCGGCGTTTGACTGCCAAACCGGTTCTGATCATCGGTATTTCGAGCCTGGCGTTTGCTGCCATTCACTACGGCAATGTTATTCAAAATGGAATGCCCTGGTACGGGATCCTCATCTACTTGTTTGATGGTTTGGTTTATGGATGGCTTGCCTGGCGATCCCGATCATTGTGGATGCCAATTGGCTTTCACTGGGCGAATAACTTCGCGCTTGTCGTACTTGTCGGCGAGAAAGCCAATGTTGATCTTTTACAAGGGAACCCTCTCATAATCGTTGACAAACTACCGTCGTTCAATTTTATGTTGATCGCCTCAGGCCTGGTGTATCTGCTGGTAGTAGTCATCATGAATGCATTAATTAGCCGTCGAGAGAAACAAGCTGGCGTATAAAGCCGCCTTTTTTAAATCAAAGCAGCCCGGGGAAATCATATCCGGGCTGCTTTTATTATTTTTATTTCTCCCTTTTATGTTACCTTCAAGTTATTTCAATATATTGAATATCATTCCGGATTGCAGGTAGGTTACCGCTCAAGTCCCCTCTCAACTTTTTCACTCCTTGATTACTTCCTTTGGAACCTCCGCTAAACAATTTTTCGAAGAGATTTGCATCGGGTATACTAAAAAAACAAAAACGATGGAAGCAGGATTAATTGTTAGTTTCACCTTCCAGTCTTTGTGTTTCATCCGCATTCACAGTTTGATCCTCACAAGTCGTGATGGGTATGCAGATTACTTCGTTGGAAATTGAAGAAAGGAAAACTCTATGGCTCAAAAAGTGATCATGGATTGCGATCCCGGGCATGACGATGCGCTGGCGATCCTCCTCGCCGCAAAACACCTCGATGTGATCGGGATCACGACCGTGGGCGGGAACCAGGCCCTCGAAAAAGTGACAAAAAACGCGCTGAAGGTGTTGGAGCTGGGAGGGATCACCCACATCCCGGTATACAAAGGACACGCGAAACCCAGCGTTCAGGCGATGACCCACGCCCCCGAGTGCCACGGTGAATCCGGGCTGGAGGGCGCCGCCCTACCCGAGCCATCCATCCAGGTGCAGCGGGGGCACGCGGTGGATTTCATCATCGATACGGTCATGTCCACGGATGATGTAACTTTGACAGCAACCGGACCGTTGACCAACATCGCGGCTGCCATACATCGCGAACCCAGGATCACCGGACGGGTGCGGGAGATCAGCCTAATGGGTGGTTCGGTGACCGCCGGTAATTGGACAGCTGCGGCTGAATATAACATCTGGGCCGACCCCGAGGCTGCGCATGTCGTTTTCAGCAGCCCCATCCCCAAACGTATGGTGGGGTTGAACCTGACCAGGCAGGCACCCGCAACCCCGGAGAGGATCGAACGCATCCGGAACCTGGGGAATAAAACCGGCCGGACGATGGCTGACCTCATCAACTGGTTCAGCAATGCCTGTTACCTGCTCGATGGGCATCCAGCCGTTTTCCTCTACGATCCCTGCGCGATTGCCTGGTTGATCCAGCCGGAGCTGGTGCACGCACAAAATCTCCATGTGGCTATCGAACTGAATGGGGAACACACCCGCGGGATGACGGTCTGCGATTACCGCTGTTTGATCGGCTCGGATCCCGGCGAAGAGATCACGAATGTTGTTTCCCCGGTCCGCCAGGGACTGGAACCGAACGTCAATGTGGGGATGCGGCTGGATTCGGATGGCCTCTTCGACCTTCTGACAAACACGCTAAAGATGTATCCTTAAACAATAACAAGAATAATTACAAATGAAATACATGACGGTTTTTTGGATTGGGTTTTATCGAAAAAGCCAACCAGCCCGTAATAGAAAATCAGAGAGTGATTCGATATGGATCCTCATAATTCCGCAGTGTCCTTTGGGGATCAAATAATCGACATCTCCACCCATATGGTGGCAATGAATACTTCACAGTATCTATTTTAAAGAATGAAGTATGTGTGTTTTGATTTATATATTACACTTTAAAGAACACTAATGGAAAATACTATGATCCCTAAAAATGACCCGATCTTCCAAAGAATTTTTGAAGCCGCCAGTGACGGAATATTGATCACCGACCTGGAAACTGGCGCTTTATTAATGGCCAACCCAGAGGCAGCCGAGATGCATGGCTACTCGCTTGAGGCTTTTTATAAGCTTCCATTAATAAGATTAGTCAAAACCAAGGACCGGACCTCTTTGATTGGTTTTTCTCAGATGATAAAGCAGGGCGGTATATTTGAAATGATAGCTAAGCATGTCCGCCTTAATGGTACGTTCTTTAGTGCCGAATGGCGCGCAGTGGGATTTGATTTTCAGGGCAAATTTTGTGCTTTGGTCCTCTTGCGCGATGTCAGCAAACGGGTCCATGCGGAACAACAGCTTCAACAGCAGGTGGAAGTGCGCGCAAATGAACAAGACACCTTGCTGGAGATATCACAGAATCTCGCTTCTACGTTGGAATTGAAACCGGGATCTATCCTCGTTCAACTGGGAGTGCTGATCAAATATACCCACGCAGGTTTATTCACGATGGATGAATCAAGCCTGTGCGCGGTAGCAGCCCGGGGGACTAAACAGCTTGAGAAGTCTGTGCCTTTCCACATCCAGTTGAATGCAAAAGGGACCATGGAGTCACTTTTCAATGGGCACAGCCCTATCCGTATTGCGGAATTATCGAGTAATGATCCTTCAGCAATATTCCTTCGATCACTTTTAGTTAAGGATTCCGCAATTCTTTTACAAGGCATGCGGTCCTGGATGTGGGTGCCCCTGGCGGTTAAAAACAGGATCATCGGTGGGATTGGTCTTGGTCACTCGGAGCCGGATTATTTTACCCCGCACCATGCCAAGCTGGCGATGACTATCGCCAACCAGGCAGCAGTGACCCTGGCCAATACTGAGTTATATGAGCATGCCCAAACCCTGGCAGCGCTGCAGGAACGCCAGCGCTTTGCGCAAAACCTGCACGATGCCGTCAACCAATCCCTATTTTCGGCTGGGCTGATCGCCGAAGTCCTGCCCCAGCTCTGGGATCGGAATCCCGGGGAGGCTCGCAAGGCGTTGGAGGATCTCCGCAGGCTCACCCGGGGAGCCATGGCTGAAATGCGGGCTTTGCTTGCCGAGCTGAAGCCATCCACTTTGACGGATTCAGAATTAGGAGACTTGCTGCGCCTGCTTGGAAACGCATTTGCCGGTCGGACTAACATTCCGGTTGACGTAACGATAAATGGAGAAGGCAATCTTCCTGCTGAGACGCAGGTAGCTATTTATCGGATTTGCCAGGAAGTATTAAACAATATTTCCAAGCATGCCAAAGCCAGCCGAGTGAAAATCGGATTGAAGCAGACATCTTCAGGGATGGTGCTTCATATCCTTGATGACGGATGCGGTTTTGATCCATCCATGCAAATTCCCTCAGGACATTACGGATTGGTTATGATGCGTGAACGCGTAAAAGAAGCGGGGGCATTATTGACAATCACCAGCCAACCAGGTCAGGGAACGGATATCATGATCTGCTGGGGAAAACAGGAGGGTTTATGACCGAAAGTGTATCCAAACCCATTCGCGTCATGCTGGTGGATGACCACGCCATGGTCCGCCGCGGATTGGCGGTCTTTCTGATGGTTTATGATGATCTGCAGCTAGCAGGTGAAGCGGAGAGCGGCGAAGATTCCATTCAAATGTGCGGTGAAGTTCTACCGGATGTGGTCCTTATGGATATGGTCCTGCCTGCAATGGATGGGGCAGCAGCGACCCGCGCCATCCGGCAACGTTTTCCAAATGTTCAGGTAATCGCCCTCACCAGTTATAAGGATAAGGATCTGATCAAAAACGCGCTGGAAGCTGGAGCTATCGGGTATTTATTGAAAGATGTTACTGCCGATGAACTTGCCCGGGCCATCCGGGCTGCTTATATCGGGCGTGCCACGTTATCCCCGGATGTTGCCCAGGTTATCGTCCTAACAGCAGGACAACCCCCCGAGCCCGGGCTAGACCTGACTGAGCGCGAACGGGAAGTGCTTGCCTTGATGGTGGAAGGTCTGAATAATACCCAAATCGCTGGCAGGCTTTCGGTTAGCCCATCCACCATCAAATCTCATGTCAGTAATATTCTCTCCAAGTTGGGGGTTTCCAGCCGAACAGAAGCTGTCACCCTGGCATTACGGCACGGCATAGTCATCTGATCCAGAATTACTCTTCCCCCAAGTGGCGGATGGAAAGACTCCCCGGCTGATGGTTTTCGCCGGGGAGTCTTTTTCGTACGATGAAAACATGACCCGCGTATATTTAGCCGATGCAAGACTCGACGAGCGCTCCGCCCTGCGCCTCCTGCTTCTTGATTTAAAGATGGAAGTAGTTGGCGAAGCAGCTGATTGGTTGACCACATTAGCTCAGGCACCAGTCAGCCACGCAGATATGCTTTTGGTGGATTGGGACCTGCTTCCCGAATCGCCCACCGCTGCGCTTGAAAAACTTCGAGAAGCCTGCCCGGCCGCGCTGGTCATCGTCCTTATCAGCCATCTGGATGCCCGGCAACAAGCCGCACTCTCAGCTGGCGCAGATGCATTTATCAGCAAGGGGGAAACGCCAGAACGTGTGGCTGAACGCCTGCGAAATGTCGCTGCGAGTATCCCTGTTTAAATTATCAACAGGCTGATCGGAAGGACAAAAGAAACCGGCGCACAGCGCTGTCCCGAGCGCCGGCGAAACTTGGGGCAGCTATCAGAAAGGAAAGGAGACGAAACAATGAACAAAGATATTTTTGAAGGCCAGTGGAAACAAGTTCGGGGTCACGCAAAAGGTTGGTGGGGAAAACTCACCGACGATGACCTGGATCGGGCGGCCGGCAAGTACGACGTCATGGTTGGCATCCTCCAGGAAAAGTACGGCTACAGCCGCGAGGCAGCGGCCAATGAACTTGATAAGCGCATGACTGAGTATGAAGCAAGTCTTAAAAAAGTGGCATCCTAATCCAATTTTGGAATCCGCTTTCTCTTGTAAGAAAATGGGTGGATCTACAAAAACGCACGGTATTCCGTGAAAAAACACTTTTGCTTAGGATTATTAAATGACTATCTTAATATATCTTGTTGTTGCTGCAGTAATTGGTTGGGTGGCTACTGAGATCATGCATGACCGCTCGAACCTGTTGATCAATATCGTTGTGGCCGTGGTGGGAGCATTCATCGCGGGTTGGTTACTGACTCCCCTTCTCGGCATCCCTACGATTAACCAGGGAAGCTTCAGTCTACCCTCCCTGCTGGTGTCACTCGCCGGTTCTATCATCCTGCTGGCAGTAGTACATTTTATCCGCCGCAGACGATAAACCACTATCCTTAGAAATAGTTCGGGGATCAGGGGTGCCGATGAAGCACCCCTGAATTCAAAACAGAAGAACGATTCACAACATACTCTTCTGACCTAAAAGAAAGGAATTCTAAAATGAAGAGGTTTACAAAGAATATTGGCATGCTTTTGCTGGCCATTTGGTTAATCGCCTGGGGTCTGTTTGCGCTAATCCCCGCCCTGGGAGGCCTTACTGTGATCCTGGCAATTCTTGCCGTCGCTGCCGGGGTTTTTATCATATTAAACCGATAAACCAAATCATAAATTCTAAAAGATTTCATTATGAATTTTTAACTCACCGTTGAAATGGAAATTATCTCAGAAAGAAATTAGCAAGTTCTAAAGGAAATTAATATGAGTAAAGATGTAGGTCTCTGGATCGACCACCGTAAGGTAGTCATAGTGACCATTGAAAATGACGAAGAAATTCTACTTGAAATCAAGTCGAACCTGGAGAAGCATGTCCGGTTTTCAAGCGGAACGAATTCGAAAGCATCCAATAATCCGCAGGGTTCAACCGCAGAGGATATGCGCGATAGACAGTATGGAGACCATATCGGGAAATTTTATAGAGCGATTATTCCCTTCCTCCGGGATGCTGATTCGATCTGGATTTTTGGTCCGGGGGAGGCGAAGATCGAATTTGAGACACGCCTCAAACATGAAAACCTCGGTGATCGCATTGTTGGTGTCGAAACCGTGGACAAGATGACGAATCCTCAAATCGCAGCCAAGGTTCGGGATCGTTTTCTTCGATAAAGAATGTTGAAATGAAAACCGGGAAACCAATCAATATGAAAGTCGAAACGGCATGAAAACACTCGTCATTCTCAAATTTCCGCAACCTCTAGGCACTTGATGAATCACTCCATATTCGTCATCAACGATTTCCATTTGCTCTTGAATATACCCGTGGTGATTATGGGAGGGTAACAAAAACATGGATTCACTTCCTCCATCCAAACTGGAATCCTGGACTTTTCGCCGGGTGATGTGGGCAACGCTGCTCCTGGTTTTTATCGCTTTGGGTTTCTGGCTTTTATACCGGTTTTACCAGGTAATTTTTATCGTGTTCATCGCCATCCTGATGGGAACGGTCATCAGGCCGGTTATCAACTGGTTGAATAAAAGGGGAATCCATCGGGTTGCAGGATTTATTTTTATTTCCATCCTGCTGTTGTTACTTTTTGTTGGTTTCATGCTGTTACTTTTTCCATTGGTCATGGACCAGGGTTCAGCGATTGTCGCAGATATTCCGGATTACTACCATAATCTACGATTGTGGCTTTCAAATACAGAAAATCCAATGATTTTGGAATTGGGGGATTTTCTTCCTGCAACGCTTCCAAAGCTAACACCAACACAACAAACTGGACTGCAAGTGCTTGCTTCTGCAGAACAAGCGATGGGGTATTTGACCTCCGGAGTGAGGTTAATTTTTATTTTTCTGGCGATTTTATTATTGGCCTTTCATTGGACGCTTGACGGATCGCAAACAATTCAATCCTGGTTGCTTCTCCTTCCGAAGGATCAACGCGACAACATTGGCGAGATGATTTCTGCCATGGAAACCAAGGTGGGTTCCTTTCTGGCAGGGCAGGGTGTTCTTTGTCTGTCCATCGGTATCATGGCTTTGATCGCGTACCTGATAATTGGATTGCCGAATGCCCTTATCCTGGCCCTCATAGCAGGCGTGATGGAAGTAGTACCCATGATCGGCCCGTTCCTGGGCGCGATCCCGGCGGCTTTCATCGCTTTATCTATTTCGCCTACCAAGCTGATCTGGGTGATCCTCGCGACGGTGATCATTCAACAATTGGAAAATAACCTCCTCGTTCCACGCGTCATGCGCAAAGCGGTTGGGGTTAATCCGTTCGTCTCGCTGCTGGCAATATTCACCTTCAGCACCTTTTTCGGGGTTATTGGCGCGCTTGTGGCAATTCCTCTGGCCGCCATAATCCAGATCTTATTGGATCGATTCCTCTTTCGCCCCGGTACAGTCGAACCTGAGGATTCAACCAGGCGCGATGCTGCCAGCCGACTGCGTTATGACGCACAAAACCTGGCCCTCGGGCTGCGTCGGCAGGCAAGGTTTAAAAAAGGTGGATCCACCCAAAGGGTTAAGCAGGTGGATAAGGTGATGGATGAGCTCGAAACCATAACAACGGATCTGGACGCTCTTTTGGCTCAGGTTCCCCCTGCAGGCAAACCATGACAAAGCAGATTATCCGCATCGGAATCGCTGTTCTAGCCACGCTTCTGGCGTTGGTTGTGTTATGGCAGTTTAGGGTGATCATCGCATATATTCTAATTTCACTGATCCTTGCAGCAGCGTTACGTCCCCTGGCAAATCGCCTGGTTGGCCAAAAGATCATCGTCCGAATCGGGTGGATCCTGATCTACCTGGTTGTTCTGGCAGGATTCATCTTCATAATCTTCCTGACGGGTAAGGCTTTCGTATCTGAAGTACAGGTTTTTAGCGCGGGAATTTCAACACAGGATGCCTGGACCCTGCCCCCCTGGTTGGAAGGGACTACGTTCCAGAAGACGTTGGTTTCATGGCTGCCACCCCCAAGCACATTATTAAAGGCGATCACCGGAGAAAATGGACAGCTTGTTTTGCCATCCATCCTTGGTTTCGTAAAGGGTTTGGGCGGGATTATTGCCGCATTGCTCATCATACTATTCTTGAGTATCTATTGGAGCATAAATCAAGTTCATTTCGAACGCTTATGGCTCTCCTTACTTCCTTCCGGTCAGCGGAGACAGGCACGCGGTATCTGGCGCGTGATCGAACCTGACCTGGGGGCATATATTCGCGGCCAGGGTTATCTGAGTCTTCTAGCCGGTCTGCTTTTAGGTCTTGGTTATTGGCTGTTGGGATCACCTTATCCGGTATTACTTGCGGTGGTTGGGGCACTTGCATGCCTGATCCCGGTGGTGGGTCCTTTTCTGGCGGTAATTCCAACCTTCCTAATCGGGTTGCTCACCAGTGTACCCCTGAGCGCAATAACGACCTTTTATGCAATTGTTGTACTCATTGCTTTACAAGTGTGGGTTAAACCACGGCTCGGCAATCGTAAATGGGATAATCCGATCCTAACCATCGTTTTACTGCTTGTGCTTGGTGATGCTTTTGGAATTATTGGTCTTATTCTCGCCCCGCCAATATCTGTCGTATGCCAGATCCTTTGGCGCCGGTTGGTAACTCATCGGGCTCTTGAAGGAGAAGCGGCGCAGATTTCAGATCTGAAAGATCGTTTACTGCGGATCAGAGAAACTGTTGCAGCCTTGGAAGATCCACCAATACCTTTGATCGACAGCGGTTTGGAACAACTATCCGACTTAATAGAGAAAGCTGAACCGATTCTCAAGGTAAATGAGCATGGAGAACTTTCAAGGAAAATTTCCCCCAACAAAAACCGCGTCAGGTTCAGACACATAAAGAATTAGAATCTGCGATCCGCAGAATTCATTTAGCCAAGATCTCACCTGAAAATCCAAGCTCCGAAATGAAAAAGAGTCTGAATAATTCATGGCGTTTCGGATTCTTCTGCTTTCTCATTTCTACCGGGAATGAAATTTTAATTTCCCATCCAATAATACCGTTTTTATTTCTTTTTCCCTCGAAATCGTTTTCGATCCAAGACACCGCAAATAATATCAAAATCCCTGGGGGTGTCTGGACCGGTTCTCAACCCCAGGGCATTTGACAACTAAACCATTAAAGGTTCTTAACGAAGCACGCAACGAGCAATAAGATAAGCCCAGCCAAGACGAGAAAGAAAGCAAATGGGCTCAAAGCGGCGATGGTACCCGTGTAACCAAGGAACCCTAGGGCACCAAGGATTAGAGCGATCCACCAGGTTATTGTTTTTGGGGGGGTTAGTTTCATGGTATTTCTCCTTTCTTATTATTTCTTCTTAAATGTGGTCCAACGCTTGGTCCGGGAAAAGCAGGGCTGGACAACCTGCCAGATAATTATTAATTTTCCATATTGGAATTTATAAACTCCAAGCCCTACCTGATCAGCGTCTCCGGCCGGCAAATAGCCCTATAAGCACAAACACAATTGCCACTCCCAGCAGGAAACCCAGGTTATATTGGCTTCCATCGTTATGTACTTCGTACATTTGAATATTTGGGTCAATGAAAGACCACACGAGGGTTACCGGGGAAATGACCCCATGCCAGATACCCAGTAAAGTGCCGGCAATTTGACCATTCGAACCAGCCGTATTTACCATAGGGTTTGGACCGGGTACGTTGATCTTTATGCTTACGCCGGGGACATTTACTTCGCCGTTCTGAGAGCTTGGAACAGGCGTATTAATTTGCGCGGAGGATCCAGTGGTGCATCCTGCAATCATTACTGTCATCACAATCATGAAAACGAAAATCGAAAGGACTTTCTTCATTTAGCACCTCCAGGTTTGATTTCTTTGCCATAAGGAATACCAGGTCTACGCAAAAAAATGAACTGGAATCCCATGCCGACTACTTACCATCTTACGGTTTTCCATCCAAAGAACACATCCAGCAAGCAGGGGTTATCGCACTCCGCCATTCGGGGGAGATAGCAAAATGAGTTGATCGTTCAAATTAGTAGAAAGCTAGTTAGGGGGTGACGAATTATTGGGCTAATCGAGATAAACCAGTCGAAGATTGAAAAATTAAATTTACTATCGCGGTTTTTACCTGTTTTCCTTCCCCTCATGGTTTATTACTAACCGCTTCGGATATTTCGATGAAGGAGTGAATTCTGGTCGAATTCCACGAAGATTAATAATTCTAAGATACCGATCTAATCAGTAAAAAAATATATCATTTTAAACGGGTGAGTTTTGAATAGAATTCAAAGACCAATCCCGCTACTTTTCCCCGCTCTGCTCGTTCGCGGATAATCCCCGCATTCATCTTGGCTACTTTTTCTCGCAAAGCATTATCCCCCAACCCTTTCAGGATGGCTTCGGCCAGCGCTGCCGGGTCACCCGGGTCGACCACGAACCCGTTCCGACCATCCTCCACCCACTCGCGGGTGGATTCGATATCCCCGACAACCGGCAGGCAGCCGATGGCCATAGCTTCAAGCAGCGAGTTCGGCGTACCGTCATGTTGGGATACGGAAACAGTAACCAGCGCGCGTTGGAAGAGCTTCCAGAGCTGCTGCTGGGGGAGAAACGGCAACAAGCGGACGTTCTCCGCGATCCCCAGCCGATCCACCCAGTCCAGGGCTTCCTTCTGCTCCTGCATCCCGGCGCAGGCAAAGAGCGTCTCGGGCGCTTTTTGGAGAACCAGGGGTATAGATTGAAAGAATGTATCGTTGCGCACGCTGCCCGGGCGGAGTCCGCGTGGATTGACCACAAGCTGTCGTCCCAGTGGCAGCATTTCGGGAAAGGGATCAGGTTTCTTCAAAGCGTCTGCGATCTCCGCCAAATCGATCCCCCCGCCCCCGGGGACCACCAGGTTTGGTTTACCCTCCCTGAACCCCCATTCAGTACCCAGGCGGATATCGCGGTGCGCATCCGCCAGCAGAGCGTCGGCGCGCGTCAACACCATGCGCGTGTGTTTAGCCATGCTGCTTGATCCTTGCGTGTGAAACGTCAGGTCATTTCCCCAAATGGAAATAGCGAGAGGAATATTGGCAGGGGTGCAGGTTGCCAGCATGCCTTCAAAGGGGATGCGCATCCCGTGCACAAGATCGGGATCGGATCGCTCCAAAAAGTTCAGGTATTTCTTCTCATAAAAGGGGATCGTAGCGGGACCGAGCGCATATCTGCCAGACATCAACAGTGAACGAAAGCGCCCCACCAGGGAACGCACCTTCGAAGGATTCGCAGATGCTGCCTTGCCGGAATCCACCTGGCTGCCGGAGAGTGCCGCGAAGGCAACGGGGAAGATCTCCAGCATGCGCACGTCTTCGAATTTCCGCGCAGGGGAACGTGCTTGCCAGGTCCGCCTCCACCCCGGCAGAAGCGAGCATTCGCACCCAGCCGCGGGTGATGGGGGAACGTCCATCTGCAACCAGCAGGACGCGCAATCTCTAATCCGCCTTTCCGCTTTCCCCGGAAAGAACAAAATGGATCGCCTGCTTAAAACCCTCCACCATTCGTTCCAGGTTGATCTCATTTGAAACGATCCGGTAGGATTCCAACCCCATCGTTCGCAGGAGGGAAATATCCCGCAGCGCCAGGGTGATCGTCTTGGTCAGTTCGTCGAGGTGCCCAGGGGTCACCCGCCAGCCGTTTTCGGGCCGAACGAGATCCTCCTGGGTGCCATCCGCTTCGGCTACGATCACAGGGAGGGCGAAGCTCATCGCCTGCTGCACTGCCAGCCCGCCGGTGCCTGGCAGGATGAAAATATCGGCAGTGGAAAATTTTTCATTCAGTTCCCTGCCCTGCAGCGCGCCGAAGAAAACCGCGCGCGGATACACAGACCTGGATCTCTCTTTAAGGGTTTCCAGTGCAGGTCCATCCCCCACAATCCAGAGATCGGGCTGCATGCCCTCCGGCTGCCTGGCGCAGGCATCAAGAAGGAGGTCCACTCTCTTGCGTTCCTGCAGCCGGCCAACGAAGAGCAGCCGCAGCTCGGCAGCCGTGGCAGACGGTTTTCGCTGCGGAGCGGGATGGACAGGCCGGGGAACGACCGCATTGCAGGCGGTGAAGATGCACTCCTCCGGGAAGCCGAGGCGGGCATATTGCGCTGCGCCGGTCTGAGAGTAGGCGATGAGCGCATCGTATTCGAATAGCACCTTCCTTCGGTAGGATTCCAGCAGCGGCGTCAGGATCCCGTGGAATTCCGGCGCGCCCAGCCCCCAGCCGATCACTTTCCCGCCCTCGCTTTTCACCGCCCTAACTGCAGCCGGAGTGGTGCGGGTGCGCGGGTTCGCCTCGCAGATCAGGATATCCGGTTTCCACTCATTGACCCATTCAAGGATGTTGGTTTGCCAGAGCATCCCCCCCAGGTTAAATGGCAGGCGGCGGTTTTTTGCATGTTCAAACCGGGAGACTTCTGTTTTCCCAATGAGAACACTTTCACCGGGAAGCGGATCCCCGGCGTACACACACAGCCCCCCTTTGCACTCGCCGGCAAGCATGTCGAAGAATGGGACCCGGTAAGCGGGCAGGATACGCTGCTGTATGCCAACGCGGGCTTGGATAGAACTCATTCAGTCAATACCCTTGCCCGGGAACCCTTCGAGGTCTTTTCCACCTCAATGCGGGTTGGAAAAGCATCCTTTAATTCTTCGAGGTGGGTGATCACGAGGATGAGCGCGAAATCCGGCCGCACCAGGTTGATGGCCTCCACCAATCGCTGGCGGCCTTCCGCGTCCTGGCTGCCAAAACCCTCGTCGATCACCAGGGTGCGCAGGCGTGCACCAGCGCGTTGAGCCAGCACGTGCGAGAGCGCCAGGCGGATGGCGAAATTGATGCGGAAGGCTTCTCCGCCGGAATAGAGCTCGTATTCCCGCGTCCCGGCCGCATCGCTGATGAGGATATCCAGGGTTTCCTTCTTATCCTCGCGTTTTTTATCCTTGTAATCTTTCTGGGTGTCAAACCGTATGGTCATGCTGCCGTTCGTCAGGCGATCCAACAGATCACCCGCCCGGGATTCTATTTCGGGCAGCGCCTGTTCGATGAGCATGGCAGGCAAACCCTCCCGGCTGAACGCCCGATCCAGCACTTTCAGGCGCGAGACCTTTTCGGTTATTTCGTCGATCTCCCCCTGAAGGCTCACCCGGCGAATTTTTTGGGTCTCCAGCACGTCCACGTTCTGCTGCGCCGCACCGGTCTCCCGGGTCAGCCTGGCCTCCTCCTCCCTGGCCTGGCGAACCTCCGCATCCAGGGTCATCCAGGTCGGCCAAACCGGCCGAGTCCTGCGCGTATTCGCGGGCAGCCAAAGAAGCTTGCTCCTGCTGCACAGCCAGGTCAGTTTCGAGCGAGGAGATGCGCTCCTGCAAGGTTTCGGTCTCGCGCGCCAACTGCTCCTGCGCAGCGCGGGCTTTACCCAGCGAATTGCGCTCTTCCTCGAAATTTCGTCCCTCAAATTCCGCCTGGCGGGCAGCGCGGTGTTTCTCGGAATCGTATCCCAGGTCTTCAATCTGCGCATCGAGCTTTTCGAGATTCCTGCGGGCTTTCTCCGCAAATTTACCACTTTGCAGCAGGTCGTTCACCTCCACCAGGCGTTTTTCGCCTGCTGAAACCCAACTATTCACCAGCTCGATTTTTGCGGCGTGTTCTGTCTCCACCCGGCTGTGGGCAAGCTGCAGGGTTTCGCGCTCGGCAGCAGCAGTGATCAATTCCTTCTGTTCTTTTTCCAGCGCGGCGATCTGGCTGGCACAGGTTTCAATCTCCGCCTTGTTCGCGCGGAAGCGGTCCCCCAGTTCCTTCCCTTCCTTTTCCAGCACTGCCACCATCCCGTCCCGTTCGGTGAGTGCCAGGTCCTTTCCGCAGGTGGGGCATTTCGCTCCTCGCAGATCCTGAAGCGTCTCCAGCCTGGTTTTGATCTCATCCATCTGTTCGCGCAGATGGTCGTTTTGCGCAACCAGGGTACCGCGTTTTTCCACCCGTTCAGCAAGGTCCGCGTCAATCCGCACGCGGTCCTCCAACCGGGCAGCCAGCATCTCCAACCTGGCAACCTGCTCTTTCAGTTGGGTTTCCAGGGTGGGAAGAGTTTTTTCCGCCTCGTTGATCTGGCGTTGTTGTTCCTGCAATTGCTTCTGCTCGGTCAGCAGCGCCGCACGCTCAGTTTCGATCTCCATCCGTGGGACGGTACGTTTTTCATCCAATTCATGGAATTTCTCGGCAAGGTGATCCCAGGTTTCCAATTCACCCCGGGATTTTTGCCAGGCGGCGTAGCCGGCCTCGATCTCCTCAGCGCGGTTGATTATTGCATCCAGCTCCGTCAGCTGTGCCCGGCGTTCTGCCAAATGGACCTGTGCAGATTCCAACTCGCTGCCTGTCTTATCCGCCTGCGCTGCCAGCATGTCCACTTTTTGCTTCTGCCCGGCAAGCACTGCCGCCAGTTTACCCGCGGTCTCGAACGATTTCTGCCGCGATTGGCGCAGCTCCCTGGCCTGGGACAGACTTGTATTGAGCTGCTCGAGTTTCTCACGCCGCCCGGATTCTTCTCCCAGCTCAGCAAGCACCTCGTTCAGGATCGCGTTTTGGCCGGATCTCTCCCTTTCCAACTCCCGGATCATCGCACCGGCTGTCTCCCGGTAGCGTTCCCATTCCTCCAGGCCAAGGATGGCGGAGAGGATCTTCTTGCGCTCGCCGGGGGTCTGCTGGGCAAATTGGTCCGCCCTGCCCTGCAGGAAGAAGGAGGCGTTGATGAATGTTTCATAATCCAACCGCAGGGTGCGGACGATCTGCTCCTGCGTGCGGCTGACCTTCGCCTCGGTCAACGGTTTCCACTCCCCCTCTGCGGTCTGGATGAAGAATTCGAGCTGGGTCGTTTTTCCGCGCGGGAGGATGCGCTGCACGCGGTAGCGCAAGTCTTCGTATTCAAATTCCAGGCTAACTTCCGCCGCCTGGGCATGGGAATTGATCACCTTGTCATCCCGCCGGCGGGCTTCACCAAAAAGCACCCAGGTGATTGCATCCAGGAGTGAGCTCTTCCCGGCACCGTTCAACCCCGAGATGCAGGCAAGCTCCACCGGTGTAAGGTCGATCTCACACGGTTCCTGGTAGGAAAGGAATCCGGAGATACGCAGAACTCGGGGGATCATATCAACGGATCATCTTCCAGAGAAGGCGGCAGTTTGTTTACCAGGATCTTATCCACCCGCCGGTTATCCATATCCACCACTTCGAACCTGTAGCCCAGCAATTCGAAATGCTCACCGCTGGAGGGCACTCCGCCCAGCGTGGACATTACAAAACCACCCGCGGTCTGGTAACCTGCCCGGTCTTCATCCGGGAGTTCCTTGATGGCGATCAATTCCTTAAGCTCCTCCACCGGCAGCATGCCGTCCAGGAGCCAGGAACCATCCTCGCGCTCCAGCACTTCCGGCTCGGCGGGGCCACCCTGGTCGGAAATTTCACCAATGATATCGGTGAGTACATCGTGCATGGTGACGATGCCCAACACCCCGCCGTATTCATCGATGACAACCGCAAAATCGGCAGCTTTTTGCTTGAATTGTTCCAGCATGGTCAGCGCAGACATGCTCTCCGGGATGAATAAGGCGGGTTTAAGCAGCGTGGAAAAATCGATGGGTTCATCACGAACGCAGCCTGCCAACAGTTCCTTGGAAACCAGAATTCCCTGGATCTGGTCCAGGTCTCCGCGACTGACCGGGTAGCGGGCATAGCGGCCATTGGCCACCTGGCTGATGATCTGATCCACGGTGTCTTCCAGGTCGATCCATTCAATTTCCGTTCGCGGCGTCATGATTCCATCAGCGGTGCGGTCGCCAAAGCGGAAGATGCCCTCCACCATGTCCTGTTCGCTTTCTTCGACGATGCCCTCCTCGATGCCCTGATAGATCAGGCTCATGATCTCGTCCTCGGTAACAGCCGGCTCATTGGAGGGTTTTATTCGCAGGATCTTCAATCCCAACTCGGTGGATTTCCCCAAAAGGTAAACCACCGGCCGGGTGATCGTTTCGATCACCTTCATGATCGCTGAAACACGCAGTGCGATTTTTTCAGGGGTGTTCAACGCCAGACGTTTGGGAATTAATTCCCCGATCACGAGGGTCAGGTAGGTGATGATCAGCACCACCAGGAAGATCGATAGCTCATCTGCAATTGGTTCCAGGAATTCCACCTGACTTAGCAGCGCTGCCAGGTTATTCCCCAATGCCGCAGAACCGATGGCACCCGTGAGAATGGCCACCAGGGTGATGCCGATCTGAACGGTGGAAAGCAGACGGTTGTGCGACGAAGAAACCTCCAGAGCCGTTCTGGCACGTTTGTCGCCATCCTCCTCTAGCTGTTCCAATCGCCCCCGGCGGACGGATAGCAGCGAGATCTCCGCCATGGAAAAGAAGCCATTAGCCAGGATAAGCAGGAGGATGATCGCAATCTGGACCAGCGAATCGGTCATTTCAATTTTCCTCTTCCGTCCGGCTGCGCCGGATCACTTCCTCAATCAAAGGTTTTAATCGGGAAACATCTTCTTCTGGAGTCTTCATCATTTTAAGGTATTCCACCATCAATTCATCGTGGGGCAGATTCGTGATCGTATCATTCCC
Organism: uncultured Chloroflexia bacterium; assembly: GCA_963747315.1. Taxonomy (GTDB): domain Bacteria; phylum Chloroflexota; class Anaerolineae; order Anaerolineales; family Anaerolineaceae; genus CAVVEQ01. The sequence continues at coordinate 184,029 of CAVVEQ010000005.1, forward strand.
GCTAAGGCGGATGCGGGCTTCCACCTGCGGCCGGCGGATGAAATGGAATTCCAACGCTCCAGAAGTATAATCGCGCAGTTCCCCTTCATCGATCAAACCTTCCCAGGAGCGCGGGTATTCCAGCACCAGGCGCACGACGGCATCTTGCATTTCCAGCGGGGTAGGCAGTGCAGCCGTGAGCCTGGCGCGAAAGGCTTCCGCTGAAGGCATGCTTTCTTCCATTTCAAAGCGCAGGAACCGGTCGAAGAACCTGCGTCCCTGAAGCTCCCGGAATTCGAAGGCGGTTTTCCCCTTCTCCACCTCGGCGATCACGAAATACTTCTTGTCCTGCGCTTCGCCAAAATCCACCCGCTCAATCGAGCCGGGATAGATAACCGGTGGGTGTCTTCCCTCGTTCACGTCCTGCGCGTGGTGAATGTGTCCGAGGGCGACGTAATCGAGGCGTGGGTTCCTGACCAATCCACCGGGAAGAACAAGATCCGAGCCCAGCATCACGCTGCGTTCGTTGCCATAGACCGCATTCTGAACCGAGGCGTGCGCCACCAGGATGAGCGGGTATTCAGTTTTTGCCTGGATGATCCATTCCCCAACGAGCTGGTCGATTAGCGATTCCAGTTCAGTGTTTATTATTTCGGTTTCCATCGCGCTCGTCCCCCGCGCAGCCAGGAACCCGGATCGCGTGATCCAGGGCAGGCCGATAACCTGGAGGGGCAGGTCCCAAAGATCCTCCGGACCCAGCAGTTCAGGCTTGGAAATGACGCGGATAAAGGGTACCTGGAGGGTATCGAACTCGTGCAGGGTGTTCGCCCTCCCGGCGGCAGGCGAGAGGTCGTGATTACCCACCACCAGCAGGGTGGGAATCTGCGCCTGCGATAGGCGCATCATCCGGCGCCCCCATTCGCGCTGGTAAGTCGGGGAGGGATTGCGGTCCTTGTAGGCATCCCCGGCGAAGATCACCAGTTGTACTTTTTCGCTGATCGCGGTGTCTATGATCGTATCCAGGGCGTGGAGGAAATCCAGCACGCGCACGGGCAGGCCGGTTTGGGGGTCGTGCCGACCCTGGCCGGCTGCCATGTCGATATGCGCATCAGCAAAATGCAGGATACGAATCATCGTGCTACGGATTCACCCCCCAGGATTGCAGCATTTGAAGCGCCGGAGCGAATCCTTCGTGATAGATCAACGCCTGGCGCAGGTCCTGGATGCCGCCTTCGGTATCCCCGATGGCATAGCGTGCCAGGCCTCTCCAGTAATAACTTTCCTCCAGGGCGGGCTCGTTATCGCGCACCAATTTTATGGAATTCTCAGTGGCGTAATTGATCACATCCATGTACCGACCCGTGTAGTAATAGGCGAAGAATGGCCCGGTTTGGTACCAAAGAATGCGGTACGGCCGGCTGTTCAAATCCCGGGGAAGGTTGTTATAGACTGTGAAAGCTTCGTCATAAGCCTGGGCGGCGCCGTTGTAATCCTGAAGCTTCACCAGGTTGGTTCCAATATTGTACCAGTCGAAGAACTGGTCGATGCCGCTTTCCCGGTAAACCAGCTCGGAAACCGCGAGGTAGGCATTCTTGTAATTCTGGATCTCGTCCGCGTCCTCCCCCAGCAGGTTCATTACCTCCTGCTCCCGGTCGGGGGAATACAGGATCGTATAGGTATGGTTGAATCCTTTCCATTCTCCCATCAATTTTTCATAGGATTGTTCATAATTCGGGCGGATAAAGGAGTCCTGGGCGGTGATCACCTGACGGTCGTCGTCATAGCCGGTGACGACCTGGTAATGCCCCATCCAGCTTAAAGATCCCTGCAGGTCGTGAAAAAATACGCCCTTTTCAAGCATGATGGGAAAGCCCGCCGCGACGAATCTCCGGATAGTATCCATATCGCCACCCACGCGGGTCACTGCGCCAAGCCCCTGGGCGCGGGCATATTCTTCCATCTCGTAGGGCATCACGTTCTTATCCTGCGGATAGGGTTTAACCGCGGAACCAACATCAGTGATATTTCCGTCCCAGCCCCAGTAAGACATCGCCATCGCCAGGTTCGCAGGAGCGCAGTAGTTGAAATAATTATGCTGCGAGAAATATTTCCCACCATTAATGTTAGCCGTTTCTGGAAGCGGCGTGGAGGTGGGCGAAGGAGTCTGCGTGGGGATGGCAGTATTTTGCTGCGTGGGGGTAGCCGGAGGCGTGGAGCTGGGCGCAAGGGCGGTGAGGGTGGCATCCAGGTTGAAATCAGAGGTCTGATTTGCCTCAAAGGATACGTCCTGCGGAGGCGCGATCAGCGAGCGCAACTGGATGACTGCCTGGTCGAACCTCCAGGAAAGAGAGTTACGCGTGGAGGGAATTAAAACCAGGACCAGGATCATTATTAGGAGAAACGCGCCGATACCAATAAATATTTTTTTAAGCATGAAAAAGATTATAACAAGATTTATTTTTATTGACGAAATTCTGAATTCTAGATGAAAAAACCTCCTGGTCGATGATGCAGGAGGTTATCCATGGCAAGCGGTCTTCGTTTAGGGGAACAGCTGGCGAATGTAAATAAAGCTGACACCTGCACATAGGAAGACCACAAACGAGATTAAAATCGCTGGCAGCAGCCACTTCCAGCTTCGTTTACGGCGTTGTTTTTGCGCGGGAGGCTCCACTGGTGCGGGTTCGAAAGCTGGCGAAGGTGTTGCCGGCATGGATCCGGCTGCGGCCACCACGGCTGCTTCCGCAACGAAGGGAGATGCGGCCGATTTTTCTTCCACCGGAGCGGGCGGAGTTGGAGGGGGAGGATTGATTTTTTCGACAGTCGCCCCGATGGCCGGGATGGCAGCGAAGGCTGCCGCGGACATCCCTTCTTTCTCCTTTGGAGCTTCTACTTCCGGTTCTGCTTCCGGTAGATTAAAGGATTCCGGGGCTGCCTGGATAACGGCTACAGTCGCGAATGGCGCAGCCGGCAGCTCCTTCTCAATCCCTTCTTCTGGTTTTTGTGCGGAAGCCGGAGCGGGCGAATCCGCGGCGCTGGTATCGGGTGCGCTTTCCCCGCTTTCGGCTGCCTGGACTTCCTTCAGCATCTCATACGCTTTTTGGACCTTGGAATCCTCGGGGTTGAGCTTCCGACAGACTTCTAAAACCCTCATCTTATCCTCATTGGTCTCGAGGGTTTCCACCATCCAGAACCATGCGGGGATATTATGCGGATCTGTGCGGATGATCTCTTTGAGGATCGCCTGGGCATCCTCTTTTTGACCCGTCCGTGATCAGGGTTACTGCGGTGTTCAAATCGGACATGCAATGCTCCTTTTCCCAGCCCTGATGGAAATACTTCCACTGCTGGAATCGTCATTCCATCATAAAGATAATAGAATTCTTCGAGGCGCATGTCAAGCTAAAAATTGTTTGTTTTTGGTAAAAAAAACCGGCGCGAGACCGGTTAATGAGATACAAATCAGAGAGATCACTCCCGGTTCAAGCCCGCCAGAATCCGCGCCGGACCGGGCGCATATCCTCCACGGTCACAAATGCGCTCGGATCCGCCTCAAGCACAATGGTATCGACGTTGCCTACATCCTTGCGAAGCACGCTGCAGTGCAGCACCGTTACGGTTCCGTCCTTGCCCCTGGCGGGGATCTCGGTGACTGCATATCCATCCTTGCGCAGCGAGGCAGCGATGGCTGCTCCGCGCATCGAGCTGATGATGGTCATCAGGGAGTGCCCAACAGCCAGCCGTTCTTCGATCTTCATCCCCACCACGTTGCCTGTCGCAAACCCTGCCGCGTAACCAATGATATTGTATACATTCCCCAGGTTTGTGAGCACGGAGCTGATGGCGATAATGAAAACGAGTGATTGAAAGAAGCCGAGTATCCAGGCCAACCCTTTGCGGCCGCGCATCACAAAGAGGACTCTCAGGGTATCCAGCGACATATCCACGACGCGCAGGCCAAAAATGAGCAGCCCGCCGAAAAGTGCACCCCAGGTAAAAGTGAAATCCATGTTTATTCTCCTGCATCCATCCAGATCAGTCGATTATTCTAACCCAGTATTATTTATACTCCATTTTTTTATCGGTTGACTGAATAAAAAAACCGGGAGTGCTGGTTGCTCTCTCCCGGATTTTGAACCGATCATTGCTTCTACCAGGATAAAACGCTAACGTCCATCCTCGCCCAGCAAGATGGGCAGATAGAAATTCCCAAGGTATTCCTTGACCATTCGCCGGGTGCTGAACTGGGGAGCCAGGGTACGGATGGATTCCTTGATCCGGGCTATCCATTCGATCGGTAAATTATCCGAGGATCGGCTTCCGTAGAAGCAGGGGATGATCTCATTTTCCAACACGGATAACAGGCTCTCCGCGTCTGCAGCATCCTGTTCGCCGAGGTCGGGCATATCCCCATCCTGGCCGATCGCCCAGCCATTCCTGCCCGTTGTATCCCTCCCGCCACCAGCCATCCAGAACCGAGAAATTCAAGACCCCGTTCATGGCAGCTTTCATCCCGGAGGTTCCCGAAGCCTCATTCGGACGGCGGGGCGTGTTCATCCACACATCCACTCCCTGCACCAGGTAGCGGGCCATGTTCATATCATAATCTTCCAGGAAAACAAGCCGCCCACCCGAGCGGGAATCCTTGACTGCACGGTATACCTGCTGGATGACCATCTTCCCGGGTTCGTCGGCCGGGTGCGCTTTGCCGGCGAAGATGATCTGCACGGGCATGTTGGTGTTGTTGATGATGCGCAGCAGCCGGTCAAAATCTGAAAACGCCAGGTTTCCGCGCTTATAGGTGGCAAAGCGCCTTGCGAAACCGATGGTAAGCGCGTACGGGTCGAGCAGCACTCCACCCGCCACCACCTGCACCGGCGAGATCGTTCCGCTCAACCACTGCTTGCGGGCGCGGTCTTCGATGAAGGTGAGCAGCTTGCGGCGCAGGTGCCGCCTGACCGCCCAGAGCTCGCCAGCGGGGATGTTCTCGATCGCCGCCCAAGCATCCGGGTCATCCATCCTGCCCCACCATTGCGGTCCCAGGTAACGGTCGTAGAGCACCCGCTGCCGCCGCGCCAACCAGGATCCAACATGGACGCCATTGGTCACATGGCTGATGGGAACGTCATTTTCCTCGGTTTCCGGCCAGAGAAAATGCCACATCTGGCGCGAAACCCTTCCGTGCAATTCGGAAACCGCATTAGCACGGCTGGAAAGCTTGAGTGCCAGGACAGGCATACTGAAGGATTGTCCCCAGCTTTCCTGCTGGCTGCCCAACCCGACAAACTGGTCACGGGTGATCTTCATGTCTGTCCAGAACTGGGAGAAATACTTTTCAACCAGCCAGCTCTGAAATACGTCATTTCCAGCTGGAACTGGTGTGTGGGTGGTGAAGATATTGCCCTTGCGGACAACGTCCTTTGCCTGTTCAAATGGCACTCCCTGGCTGATCTGCTCTCTCAGGCGCTCCAGGGTCAGGAATGCCGAGTGCCCTTCGTTCATATGCCAGATGGAAGGATCCTCACCCAACACACGCAGCGCGCGCACCCCGCCAATACCCAGGAGGATCTCCTGGACAATGCGGGTTTCGGGATCGTTGGTGTAAAGGCGGGCAGTCAGGTCGCGGTCGGCGGGGCTGTTTTCTCCCAGGTTCGTATCCAGCAGGTAGAGCGGAATGCGGCCCACCTGCACCTGCCAGATGCGCGCGGCGATCAATCGGCCGGTCAACTCCAGGGTGATCTTGACTGGTTTGCCCTTTTCGTCTGTGAGCTCCAAAATGGGCATCTGCTGAAAATCAAGGATCTGGTTGCGGGTCTCCTGCCAACCATCCTCAGAGATTTTTTGCACGAAGTAACCCTGGTTGTAGATGAAACCCACCGCCACCAGCGGGATACCCAGGTCACTGGCTTCTTTCAGATGGTCGCCTGCAAGCACACCCAGTCCGCCGGCATAGACCGGCAGGGATTCATGCAGACCGAATTCAAAGGAAAAATATGCGGCAGTTTTTTTTCTCAGCTCCAGATGGTTATCCTGGAACCATGTTTTCTCCGCCCGCATATATTCATCGAACGCCGACATGATACGGTCGTATGTCTCGAGGAATGCTTTACCGGATGTGACAGCGTTTAGTTGGGCACGCTGAACCTGGTGAAGGAACGCAACCGGATTATGGTTGGTCTTTTCCCAAAGGAATTTATCGATTTGTCCAAACAGGTTTTGGGCTTCAGGGTTCCAAACCCACCAGAGGTTGAAAGCCAATTCTCCCAGACGTTGAATCCGGTGTGGAAGGCTGAAATGGTTTGAGACTGGTTTGCGGTTGATGACTGTCATCCGGTAAGTATTCCTTGAATTGCATTAATTGAAAACCGAACGATTATATCACTCCCCCCATTCAGGGAGCGTTGCTGATGGAATCAATGAACCAGTTCTGGTTCTGCTGGACCAGGTTGAAGAGGACGGCGGTTTCAGCTCCCCCCGCCCGGATGGCAACGGTCACCACTGCCTCTGGGCCGGAGCGGGAAACGGATTGCACCGCGAAACCTTCGATCATCCCATCCAACGGAAGCAGCTTTGAATATTCCTCGACGGAGGTGTTGTTTCGCAGGGTCTCTCCCAGGTATCCGCCAAGCTGGTGGGGAGCCTCCTGGTAGTCGGTGAGGAACTGCTGAACAATCGCTTCGGGAAAGATCTTTTCTGGAGGAGTTGGGGTGAATGGCGTTGTAGTGGGGGCTGCACAGCCGGCCAATATAAATAACGTGAGCAGGAATGGGATCAATTTTTGATACATGGGCATGATTTTAACATAGTCAGGGGTTCACCTTTAGGCAGTGAATTATTGATTTTCGTTCGGGAGTATTAACCAGGCGTCGGTTAGTTGAGCGTTCTCCATAAATCTTTGCAAATTCCGAAAACAAAAAAGGCGGCCCTCGCAGACCGCCTTGTGCATTAATGAGTCGATTAGGGGGCAGTGACGTTGTAGAACCAGTTGTAGGCGTAATTGTAGGGACTTTCCATGCGAATGGCGATCCGGTGGCTGCCCGCAAGGTCTGCCGGGATGGTGTACGTGGCAGTGATGGTTCCACCGGCGCCAGTTTCTGTGGTGCCCACCGCCGTGCCGCCTATCCCAAATCCGCCGTACGGTCCCATTGTGACCACGAAACTCTGGTTTGGCGGGAAGTTATACCCGGTGATGGTGACCGTGCTGTTGGCAACCACAGAATTTATGAAGAAATATGGATACCCGGTGTACCCGGAAGGCGGGGGTGATGCCGGAACGGGGGTGGATCCGGTGGCGGGAGTGGATTCCGGTACAGGCGCGGAGGAAGTGCCCATGTTGGTGAACCAGTTGTAGGCATAATAGCCCTGGGCGCTATCCATGCGGATCGCGATCGCATCGGCGGATCTTCAATGATGCCGGGATCGAATAGGTGGCCTCAAAAGAGCCGCCCGTACCCGAATCGGTGGTGCCAACGATCTCGCCATTGATCCCGTAGGTGCCATACGGTCCCATGCGGACGGTGAACGCCTGGGCAGGCGGGAAATTATAGGTGCGAATGGTGACCGATTCGCCGGGTTTTACCGAGACGATCGAGAAGGTGGGAACGTAGGAAACGTAACTTCCACCGGTCGAACCCGAGTGCCACCGATCCTGAAGTGCCGCTGCCCGCAGAAGGCGCAGCTCCGCCGCCGGACTTAGTTATAGAAGGCGACCGAAACGGATCCAGCGCCATCATCCCCCACCATTAATAGGTCGATGATGCTCTGCCCGTAGAGCTGCGAGGGAATCGCGTAATCCACCCCGAAGGTATCGCCATCTCCGGAGAAGGTTCGCGCAACCAGCACGCCGTTCACCCCGTTGGTGCCGTGCTTGCCCATATAGACGTCGAAGTAGGTCCCCTGGGGAAAGTTCTTGGTGCGGACGGAAACCAATTCATCCGGGGCAACGCTTTCCACATAGAGTTGGAGATCGGATGTGCTTTTACTGGAGCCGGAAGGCGCCACTGTTCCCGAGGCCGGTTTGGAAGTACCCCCCACCTGATTCACGAAGGGGCCGTATGCCACGTATTCTCCATCCGCAGTTTCCAAGCGGAGGACGATGGAATTCAATCCGCTCAACGCAGCAGGAATGGCAAAAGTTCTATCCAGAACCCCGCCTTCGCCTGTGTAGGTGGTGGTAACGTAATACCCAAGTCCAGCCGAGCCGGCCGGACCCATCGTTACGGTCATGTTCGCCCCTTCCGGGAATCCATAGGTGTGGATCGTGACGGATGAATTCGGGTCAACCGATGTGATGTAAAACCCTATCGAAGATGCCCCTGCCGGGATCACGACCAGTCCTAACAACAAAGTCATCACAAAAAAGGAATAGAGCAATTTTTTCATGTTATTCATCTCCTGCTATTTCCATTAATAGCACTAATAGTATAACGAAAGCGTAAAATTGCCGCAAGAAGGCAAGAACAAGTGCCACCTAACAGTTATGCAAGCGTTTAGCACCTGATTTTGCGATAATTTCCGTTGGATTTCAGTCCGGAACACGATTACAATTTTTATATTGGAGAATCTGAAACGATGAAAGCATCCTACCATTTTCCCCATGGATTCCTGTGGGGCACTGCAACCTCCTCGCACCAGGTGGAGGGGGGCAACACAAACAATAACTGGTCCGCCTGGGAGAATCCTCCCGGGCAGGATCGTAAACGGAGAGAAGGCCGGCCAGGCTTGCGATTGGTGGGGCGGGCGTTGGCAGGAGGATTTCGATCATGCCGCGGAGGGCGGGCAGACCTCCCACCGGCTTTCCATCGAATGGAGTCGCATTCAGCCCACCCGCGACCGCTGGGATGAGAGCAGCCTGGCGTATTACCGCGATATCCTCTCGGGTTTGAATGAGCGCGGGATCAAACCCATGATCACCCTGCATCATTTCACCGATCCCCTCTGGCTCGCCAAAATGGGCGGATGGCTGAATGATGAAACCCCCTGCACTCTTCGCTGGATACGTACGAATGGTAATGACCGCATTGAGAGACAGGTGCGATCTGTGGTGCACGATCAACGAGCCCAATCTCTATGCCCTGCTGGGATACGTGGCAGGCAACTTTCCTCCCGGCAGACGCGGGGATTTTGGTGCGTTATTCACCGTCTACGAGAATCTTCTCATAGCCCATACCCTGGCTTACCAGGCGATCCATGAACTGCAGCCCGAGGCGCAGGTTGGGCTGGCCATCAACCGCTCGCTGCTGGTAGCCGGCAGGCGCTGGAACCTGGCGGACCGCTGGATGACCCACATGGCCAACTGGATCAGCGGGGACGCCTTCATGCGGCCTTTCCAGACCGGTGTCCTCAAGCTCCTGGGCAAAAAGCGCCGCATCCCTGCCATCCGCGGCAGCCTGGATTATTTCGGCTTGAACTATTACTACCGCCAGGTCATGGAGGTGGCCCCTTTCGAGAAGAACGGGTTGTATTCCAGGATCTCTTATGAAGAGGAAGGCGAGCCCAGCCCGAGCGGTAAGTTCGGCAACACCCCGCGGGGTATGTATGCCGCGCTCAAATGGGCTAAAAGCTTCAACCTTCCCATCTATATCACCGAAAACGGCATCGAGGACCGCAAGGATAGCCTGCGCCGCAGGTACCTCGTCCAGAATCTGCACCAGGTTTGGCGGGCAGTGAATATGAGCTTCCCCGTTCGGGGTTATTACCACTGGTCGCTGGTGGATAACTTCGAGTGGACGGACGGCTGGCAGAACCGCTTCGGGTTGTGGGAGTTGGATACCATCACGCAGAAACGCACACCCAGGAAAAGTGCCGAACTGTATAAGGAAATCTGCCTTGAAAACGGGATCACTACGCAGGTGGTGGAGCGATTCTGCCCGGAAGTGCTGGAAAAGGTGTTTCCGTTTAAATAGTTTTAAACAGGTTTATTTACGCCGGGCGATATAGGCCAGCAGCACACTTATCCAGTAGAGCAGCACCAGCGGCAGCATCAGCAGGGCCATGTTCACCGGGTCCACCGTGGGGGTGACCATCGCCGCGATCAGCGCGATCAGCACCAGCGCCAGCTTCCAATGACGAACCAGCGTTCCCGCGTCCACCAATTTCAGCTTTGCGAGGAAGAAGATCACCAGCGGCACCTGGAAGCTGATGCCAATCCAGAATAAAAGGCTGGTGACAAAGCTGATATAGTTGGAGAGCCGTGGAACGGTTTTAACCCCCAGGAAACCGGTCAGGAAGGGGATGGCAGCTGGCAGCATCACGTAATAGGCGAATGCTGCCCCAAGCAGGAACATGATTGTCACTGCCGGGATGGTCCAGAAAACCCAGCGACGCTCCTTGGGCTGCAGTCCGGGCAGGATGAACGCTAGAAGTTCATAGAGAATAACTGGCAGGGCGATCACAAAGCCGCACAGCAATGAAACCCGCATGAACACGCCGAGGTTCTCTGTGATCTCGATGGATTGCAAATATTCCAAACCCCCGATCGGTTGCGCCAGGAAACTGATAAAGTAATTAGAATACGAAAAACTTATCAGAGTGCCCACCCCCAAGGCGATCAGCGCATAAAGCAGCCGCTTGCGAAGTTCTTCGATATGGCCGGAGAGCGGCATGGTGCGCTCAGGTTCGGTCATCGCTGCCCTCCTTGCCTGGCTCTTCTTCAGTTCTCGGTGGCTGTGCGATGGTTTGGGTGCCCGGCTGGATTTTTTCCAGGTCTTTTTCCCATTTCACCTGGTCCTGGTTGCGGCTGAGGTCGCGGTTGATCTTGCGAAGTTCCTCATCCAAGCCGGTCTCCTTCATTATCTGGGTGGGCAGGTTTCTGAATTCGCGCGAGGAATCGACCGCATCGCGCCAGAAATCGGATTGCGTCATCCTGCGGATCGCCCCTGCCGCCTTGCGGGCAGTGCTGACCATCTCCCTGGGTCCCAGCAGGATCAGCGCAAGCACAAAGACCAGGAGAAGTTCGAGTGGACCGACGCCTAAGAAATCCATCGGATTAATGGATTAACCACAAGGAAAGCGAAAAGGTTCAGGAGGACGGTTTTTCGTCGTTGTCATCCCCGGGAGGATTTTCTTTTTTATCATCCTTCAAACCATCCCGAAAGGATCGGATGCTGTTTCCCATTTCGCCTGCGATCTTGGAAATGCGCCCCGGGCCGAAAAGCAGCAGGATGATGACCAGCACGATAAGGATCTCAGGCAATCCCAGGCTCATGACTAACTCCTTGAATAATTAACATATCAAAAGTGATTATAAACCGGCTGGATTAATATTGGATATGAATATTTCCCGGGGGAAATGATCATTTGATCTGTTCGGCTTGTTTCTCCCACGTCTCCACCGCCCTGCGGACAGCCGCTTTTATCTCCGGATCTGATACCGCCTCGATGCCATCGAAGTGATCCAGCCCCACCCAAACGGTGACCCCGATATTATCCTGAACGATGCGCAGACCGCGGCTTTCCAGCGGGGTGCCCTTGATCTGCTCCGCCAGGATCTCGTCGATCTGCTCCACCATTGTCTTCGGTCGGGGCGGTTCCTCAGCCTTGCCTTTTTTGTTCCCACCCTTTTCCGCCTTGGCCTCCGCGGCAGCCGGACGAGCCGGCGGGGCGGGTACAGGCGGCAGCGGCGCCGGTTGGGCAGTGACCACGGCTGGCGCAGCAACAGCAGGTTGAACTTCCGCTTTTGGCTTTGGTTCCTCCTCATTGCCCAGCACCCAGCCTGCCCAGGCCATGGCGGTGTATTTCAGCTCGGTACGCTGGGTCTTGCTCAACTCACCTTCATCTTTGTATACCTTCCCCTCAACTTCGGTCAGCAGGTCGCCTGTCTTTTTATCCCGCCAGATGCGCGCCACCTCGATACGGCTTTTATCTTCCGGTTGCTGCTGGGCAGAGGCCTCGCCCGCGATCTTCTTTTCCTTTTCCGACCAGAGCAGGGTGACCAGCACCCCGGCGATGAAACCGACGATGGCGCAGGCAAATGCTGCCAGTAATTGCATTGTCAAAGGCGACATAAGTCCTCCCTGCAGGAAAATCCGAAATGGTGAATTTATTGTAGCTGATTCCCAGCAAATGAAAAGCCCACAAAAATGTCTAGCAGGCCGCCGGGATCACATGGGCTGGCACACCGGGCAAAAATGGCTACTGCGCTGCCCCACCAGGATGCGTTGAATCGGCGCGCCGCACACCGGGCAGGGCTCGCCGGTGCGCTGGTAGGTGCGGAAGTGGTTCTGGAAATCACCGCCGCGGTAGACCCAGTCGATGCTCGCGCCGTTATGGAGGATACCCTCCTGCAGCACCTCGCGGATGGATGCCAGCAGCCTGGTCGATTGCTCAATCGATAACTTATTAGATGGAAAAAGAGGATGCAGCCCGGCAAGGAAAAGGGCTTCATCGGTGTAAATATTGCCCAGCCCCGCCAGGAAGGTTTGATCCAGCAGCAGCGGCTTGAGCTGCCGCTTACGGGCAGTCAGCCGGGTGTGGAATTCACTCGCGGTAAACGCCTCGTCCAAAGGCTCGGGACCAAGCCCTCCCAGGACTGATTGCGGATCAGCGAGCAGCCAGACCCGCCCGAACTTGCGCGTGTCGTTGAAATACAGCGAGAATCCTTCATTAAAGAGAATGGTTAACCGGTCATGGGTCTGCGGGGATAGTATATCTACCATCTGTTCCACACGCAGGTCGCCGCTCATGCGCAGGTGGATGAGCAGCCAGTCCCGCTCCAGGCGAATGACGATGAACTTCCCGCGTCTGCCCACCTCCTCCACCCGCTGCCCGGGCAGGCGCTTCAAAAATTCAGCCTTGCCGGGTTCTGCCAGTGTGCGCGACCATAAAAGCTGCGCGGAAATGATCACCCTTCCGCGGATGGATGGTTGCCCGCGCCCGCCTAGCTGCAGGCTGCGCGCGATGGTCTCAACTTCCGGTAATTCTGGCATGGTGATTGAATAAGAAACCCGGAGGGGTATTTCAGTCCCTCCGGGTTAGATCATTCGTGGAAGAGCTCGCCCACGCTGCGGCCTTCGTTCGCCCGGCAGATCACCTCGCCGAGCAGAGACGCGACAGAGAGAATTTTTAACCGGTCACCGAAGAGTTTTGCTTTTTCCGGCGGGATGGGAATGGTATCGGTGCCCACGAACTGCTTCACCGGCAGCGCGGCAAGGCGCTTGGCGGCATCCAGGGAGAAGATGCCGTGCACGAAGGTCATATACACATCGCGCGCGCCGCATTCCTTCACCAGGTTGCACCGCCTGGACCATCGATCCGCCAGTATCGATCTCGTCATCCACAATGATCACATCGCGATTGGCGACCTCTCCGATCATGGTCAGCGCTTCAGCGTTGGAATCGTTGCTGCTGCGCCGTTTTTCGATAAATGCCATGGGAACCTTCATCTCGGCGGCAAAATTGCGCGCTTTCTTGGCAAACCCCAGGTCCACGGTGACCACAACCGGGTTGGTCATCTTGTTCTGGATGCCCTTCAGGTAATCCACCAGCATGTGGAAAGAGGTGAGCACATCCCCGGGTATGGAGAAGAAACCCTGGATCTGCCCGGCGTGCAGGTCGAGGGTGATATAGCGGTCCGCGCCGGCTACCTCGATCATATCCGCCACCAGGCGGGCGGTGATGGGCACTCGCGGCTGATCCTTTTTATCCGATCGGGCGTAGCAGAGGTAGGGCACCACGGCGGTGATGCGCGCCGCGGAATCCAGCCGCAGGGTCTGGATCAGGATGAGCAGCTCCATCAGGTTGCGGTGCACCGGGTTGGACGTTGTCTGGATCACGTAGCAATCCTGACCGCGCACGCTGGAGCGCAGCTTGACGAACAGGTTGTCGTTGGGGAACTGGATGATATCCCGATCGCAAAGTTCGGTTCCCAGGTGGCTGGCAATCCCTTTGGCCAGGTCCGGGCAGGCAGTACCCGCATAGAGTTTGATATCTCCATACATCATGCGGTTATGTGCGATGTGTGTTTGTGCCATCATTCACCTTTCCGTGATCGTTCCCATTCCGGGAAAAGTATGCTCATACGGAGCACATCGTGAAATCTTCCGTTTTTCCAGATATCATCCCGCTGGCGGCCTTCATGTTTGAATCCGACCTTTTCGTAGCAGCGGATGCCGCGGGTATTTTCGGCAACCACCTGCAGGTGGAGGCGGTGCAGTCCCAGATCGTTGAAGCCGTGATCCACCATCTGCCGCATCGCCTCGGTGCCGTATCCCTTGCCCCAGGCGCTCTTATCGCCCAGCACGATGCCGATCTCGGCGCTGCGGAAGGTGGTGTGCATCCCAAAGAAAGCGATGTTGCCGATCACCCGCCAAACGCCGCCTTCATTGACCTCAATGGCGAAGGGGTGCTCATCCTCGGGTCCTTCCAGGATCTTATCGAACCATTTTTCCTCGCGCGCCTGCGAGAGCGGGTTATGCAGCCCCAGGAATTCCAGCACCTCTGGATCGGCGAACCATTCCACAAACCAGTGCAGGTCCTCGCGTTCCAGGGGGCGCAGGCGGACTTGCGAGGTATCCGGGGTCATTGAATCGTCTCTCTTCGGGCATTTTTCCTCTACGGGTTCAGCCGCGTCGGTCCGCGGAAGATGTAGACCGCCTCGCGGATGTTATTCAGCCCGAGCATGATCATCAGCAGGCGGGAAAGCCCCAGTCCGAACCCACCGTGCGGCGGGCAGCCGTATTTGAAGAAATCCAGGTAGAACTGGATCGGCTCGAGTGTCAGTCCTTTTTCCAGCGCCTGGGCAGCCAGCACCTCGTAGCGGTGCTCGCGCTGCGCGCCGGTGGTGATCTCCAACCCGCAGCCGATCAGGTCAAAGCTGCGCGTGAGGGTGGGCGCGTCGGGATGGCGCATGTGGTAGAACGGGCGCACGCCGATCGGCCAGTCGGTCAGGAACACGTAATCGTGGTTGTATTTTTCCTTCACGTAGTTGCCCAGCTCGCGCTCGCCGGCCGGGTCGATATCGCCCTTCTTCTCGGGCGGCAGCTTGTAGCCGCGCTCTTTGAGGATCTCCACGGCATCCTTCATGGTGATGCGCGGGAAGGGCACCTCCGGCACCACCAGGTCGAAGCCCAGCCGCTCCTTGATCTCCTCGCCGTGCAGCTCCTGCACCTTCTGCAAGGTATATTGCAGCCAGCGCTCCATGAAAGCCATCACGTCCTCGTGGCTGTCCACCCAGCTCATCTCCATGTCGATGCCGGTGAACTCGGTCATGTGGCGCGAGGTGAAGGAGGGGTCGGCGCGGAAGACCGGGCCGATCTCGAACACGCGGTCGAAACCGGCTGCCATGCCCATCTGCTTGTAGAACTGCGGCGACTGCGCCAGGTAGGCCTTGCGTTCGAAATATTTCATCTCAAAGAGCTCGGCACCGCTCTCGCTGGGCGCGCCCATGATCTTGGGTGAGTGGATCTCGATGAAGTTGTGCTTGAGCCAGTATTCGCGCATGGCATGCTCAGCGGTGGTCTGCACCTTGAAGATCAGCGCGGCTTCGGGGCGGCGCAGGTCCATAAAGCGCCAGTCCATGCGCAGGTCGATCATCGGCAGGGTCTCGGCAAAGGGATCGAACGGCACGGGGATCTCCGCGGCGCTTTCCACCTTCAGCGATTCGAGCTGCACCTCCAGCCCGCCCAGCTTGACGATGGGGTTATCCACCACCGTGCCGGTGATGGTGAGCGCTGATTCCACCGAAAGCGCGGAGATCTGGTTGGCCAGCTCCTCGTTGTTCGGGCGGTAATGCGCCACCTGCACCAGCCCGGTCGGGTCGCGCAGGATGAGGAACTGCATTTTCTTCTGGTCGCGCAGGGTTTGCAGGAAGCCCTGCACCTTCACCTGCTTCCCGACCGAATTGCGCAGCTCCGCGATTAAAGTTCGTTCCATTTGCCTTCTCCTAAGATTGATCTGATGATTGCTTCAATAAATCTTCCACTGTCTGGTAGGGCGAGCGTTCGCGCGCGTAAAGCGCGTCCATCGCCGCCTGCCAGTGATTTTCCGATTTTTGCTTCACCCAGCGGTGGAAGAGCTCCTCTTTCAGCAGGTCCTCCAGCTCGCTATCCAGCCGCTCCCGATCCCGAAGCTGCCATTCGCCGGTGCGCTCCAGGTAGGCGCGGTGATCCTGGATCAGGTCGCAGGTCTCGATGATGCCCACCGGGTTGAGCGACTGCACCTTGATCACCGGGGGCGTCCACACCTCCGCGCCATCCAGCGCCGGTCGGCGCGTTCCCGCGCCCATTTCCAGGTTGGCGCGCAGCACCTGCTCGGTACGATCCGCGCCGGGCAGATCGGCCTTGTTCACCACCAGGATATCGGCGATCTCAAGGATGCCCGCCTTGATGGCCTGGATATCGTCGCCCATGCCGGGCGCTTCCACCACGATGGTGGTGTGCGCCAGGCGCGCGATCTCCACCTCCGACTGGCCCGCCCCAACCGTTTCCACCAGGACCATGTCGAACCCGGCCGCATCCAGCACCTGGGTGACGGCCGCGGTGGCGCGGGCAATGCCCCCCACCGCCCCGCGCGAGGCCATCGAGCGGATGAAGACGCCCGCATCCCCGGCGTGGTCCTTCATGCGCACCCGGTCGCCCAGCAGCGCCCCGCCCGTGAACGGGCTGGAAGGATCCACCGCCACGATCGCCACCCGCTTGGGCTCGCCCGATGCGGGGGTGCGGTAGACCCGCGCGAGCTGGTTGGTAAAGGACGATTTGCCCGTCCCCGGCGCGCCGGTGATGCCCACCAGTGGGCCTGCCCGGTGCGGGGGTAGAGTTCATTGAGCGCCGCCCTGCCCGCGGGGTCGTCGTTCTCCACCAGGGTCAGCAAGCGGGCGAGTGCCCGCCGGTCGCCTTCCAGGATGGATTTGACCGAAACCATGACTGCTTACGCCGGCATTATGGCGGCGCGCACGTCCGCGGCGATCTTCTCGGTGGAGGTGCCGGGGCCGTAGATCTCGGCCACGCCGCACGCCTTTAGCGCGGGGATATCCTCCTCGGGGATGATCCCGCCCAGAAAGACGTGCACCGAGCTCATGCCCTCCGCCTTGAGCAGCTCCATGATGCGCGGCACCAAGCCCATGTGCGCTCCCGAAAGGATCGAGAGCCCCACCGCGTCCACATCTTCCTGCAGGGCGGCTTCGGCCACCATCTCGGGGGTCTGGCGCAGGCCGGTGTAGATCACCTCCATGCCGGCGTCGCGCAGGGCGCGCGCCACCACTTTGGCGCCGCGATCGTGCCCATCCAGGCCGGGTTTGGCGATCAGGATTCGGATCTTCTTTTCTGGCATAGTCCCTCCGTGGGAGTGGATATATTGTAATTATACCCTCGCAAGCGGAGGGGAGAGGTTGTAGGTGGAGCTTGCGCGGCACGGCAACTCCCCTATAATGAAAACCGGAGGCGCACATGAGCGATCAAGATCTCTTTTCCCGCTTCCGCGAGCTGGGATTTGAAAAAATGGGGGCGTGGAAGCTGCAGAACGGCGCGCTGGCTTTCGAGCTGGCTCGGAGGGATCCGCGCGGGAATTTCATCTATACCTTCGTCATTGGGGATAAGATCAAGTTCATGGAATATTCCCGCCTGCCGCTCGAGGCGCGCATGGATGCCTACAAGCACACCGATCACCGCTACGCGGGTACCTTCCAGCCCATGAACAAGCGCCTGCGGGAGAAGATCCTGATTCGCGCTGGAAGGGGGCGAAGCGGTGGAGATCTGGGCTTTCTACCCGGAAGAGATGGAATACCAGGGCTACCGGGTGAATCTGGCCGCGGGTCTCTTTGATTCCCTGGTCAAAGCCTTCGCACCGGAGTGGAACGGGTATGCGGGGTAAATTTTGAGGAGAAGGGGAAAATGTCGGCCATATAAACAATGACCAACTGATAACAAAGAAAAAATGCAAATGATATAGAATATTTTTGTAAGTAAAATGTTTGATGATCGACTTGCGTCTGCTTGGTCCATTTATTTGGAGGACAGATGAGTGAAACTTGCCAGTTTTTACACAATTTAGCAAATAGTTTGAAAATATTTGATTATCCATTCAACCCAAAGGATATTCCTTTAAATGGGATATATATTATGTTTGAATATGGTGAGTTCGCACATGGCGGGAAACGGATTGTGAGGGTTGGAACTCATACAGGGCCAAATAATCTCAGGAATAGACTTGAAGAACATTTCACCAAGGAAAACAAAGACCGGAGTATTTTTCGAAAAAATATCGGTCGGGCATTACTTAATAAAGATGAGGATCCATTCCTAGGATTTTGGGAGTTGGACCTTACAAGCAAAGAAGAAAGAATTAAAAATGAGGAGAAATTTGATCCAGAAAAGCAAGCATCAGTTGAGCGTCAAGTCACCGATTACATCCAGAAGAGAATCTCGTTTGTTGTGTTGGAAATTCCAGATAAGAAAAAAAGGATGGAATTAGAAGCACAAATGATTTCGATAATTTATCAATGCCGGGATTGCGGACCTTCATATGGTTGGTTAGGACTTGATTCACCTGTTCCGAAAATTCCTGGAGGGGGATTGTGGGGTTCGTCTTTTGCTATGGCTCCTTTGAAACCTCCACCAAAAAGAAGACCTCCACGCCAGGCAGGAGTGCGAGAGGAGGATGCCCGTTTAGCGAATGACCCGCCCCCTCCGATTATTAATGCCAATTCATTATCTGGTGAGGGTTTAGAGGTATAGAATCACTTCTCAATGGCTTTAAGATTAGAAGAGAAATTCAAGCTGGAGTTGCATCGGTTTGTTGATAAAAATGAAGGTAGATAATATATCGGTCACAAGAACGGTGACCGACCTACGACTAAAGAAAAAAACGGGCACATAAAATGGATAATACTGACTATATTCCCCCAACGAAAAAAGCAATAGCTGAAGCTTTGGATTTATCAACAGAGATCTTAAAGAATATCGAATTAAGTGATATTCCATTAAAAAATATTGCATTAAAGGCGAGTAGATTGGCGCGGTTACTTAATGATTTTAATTATCAACAAGTTTTTTTATATGAAGCAAGTGGTTATCCCAGTGGTCCTGATGGAGTTCCTCCTGAAATATGGAGGTTGGGTGCTATTGCCGGTAGGGTTGAAAAACACAAGGAGCCCAAATCGAAAATTGTCAAAGAGACTATGGATTGTGAAAGCATAGAATCGCTTGAAAAGCAACTTCAATTAACAGATGTTGCGTTAGCGGCTGCACGCGATCCAGACGTGTCATTGTCATCTGCAAATCCAAATCAATATGTTTCCACATCAATGGGGAATAGCCGAGAAAGAAATTCAATTCAAGTAAGAGCAAGTTATTGTGCAAACAAATTAGCTAGAAGTCGTAGCCTTTTATATCAATATACAGTTAGAAGACATTATGAATTAAAACTATCCGGGATTGCAGATGATATTTTTACTCGAACAAGCCAAAAGGTTGACGAACAAATAGGGAAATTAATACCCGATGCAGTTAAAAAATTTACATCGGTGTATGAAAATTTACAGTCAGATAATCCCGAAGATTGGGCTAATGCGGTTCACAGTTGCCGACGAATTCTTCAAGATTTAGCGGATGTAATTTTTCCTGCATCCGATAAACCACGCATGGTGGTGATAGGTGGAGAAAAAAAGGAAATATTAATAGGAAAAGATCAATATATAAATCGGATTATTGCGTTCGTAGAAGAGAAAAGTAATTCAGAAAGATTCGAGGAATTAGTTGGTTCCAATTTATCATATTTAGGTGATAGGCTCGATAGTACTTTCAAAGCTTCACAAAAAGGATCCCATACAGAGATAACACGTCGTGAGGAAGCCGATAGGTATGTAATT
Organism: uncultured Chloroflexia bacterium; assembly: GCA_963747315.1. Classification (GTDB taxonomy): domain Bacteria; phylum Chloroflexota; class Anaerolineae; order Anaerolineales; family Anaerolineaceae; genus CAVVEQ01. Next base: position 203,809 of record CAVVEQ010000005.1, read on the forward strand.
TATACATATTTAATCGTAGGGGATATTTTATCTTTATATTTAGCTGAAAAAAAGTGAAAACTTAATTGTTCCAGAAATTAACTTGTAATGTGATACCGAAATAAGTTTTTCGCGAATATATGGTCATCTCAAGGGATTTACTTGATGGAAAATATCAACAACATTGATAAGGCGGTATTTGAACGTTTACTATATTTTTCTAATAATTATTCAGAAACACATCAACAATATTGTAAAAAAATTATTATTGAAACATGGAGTTATATTCCAACTGCTGATAAAACGCAAATTGAGAATAATCTTGAGTTTATCATTTGTAAAAGAGTTGAAGATATATGGAGGAATGAAACGCCTGCTTGCACCTTGTTATGTAATATAAGTCAGCGTTGTTTCATTATTTTTGATCCATTTTTTAGTGATTTGAAACGAGAAACGATCGTTCATATTTTGGCACATGAGTTAGCCCATGTTTTCTATAACCACCCAAAACTTGGATATAAGAAAGAATTGAAAGACGAAATTATTTATATTGAGAAACAGGCTGAACCACAAGCATATGAGCTAACTTTGAAAAAATGGAATATTTTTCCTCATCAAGATGATATAAATCGTCTTGCAGGATATCAAAAGTATTTCCTTAATAAGACTTAATGCAAAAAACAGAATCAATAACCTTTTGTAATACAATCTTCATGATTGTTAATACCCCACCCTCTCCGCCACGGCCTTCCTGCTGGCAGCAGTCGTTGGGATGGACTTTATCGGATTACAATAGAGTATTCCGAAAATAAAGGAGATTCAATATGTGTGAAGAATGTAATTGCCAAACCGGCGAGACATGCGGTTGCGATTGCCACTCCGAGGGCGGTTGTGATTGCGGCTGTCACGGCGGGCACTTTGAGCGGCGCTACCAGACCAAGGCGGAAAAGATCGCCGATCTGGAATCCTATCTCATGGACCTGAAGCTGGAAGTCCAGGCGGTGGAAGAGCACTTGGCCGATCTGAAAAAGTAGGGCGGGCAAGCGAAGTCTGCCCGCCAAAACTAAAATCGGCGGGCATAAGCCCGCCCTACAGGAATCATTCAAAATTCAATTTTTCAATCCGTTTTATATCTTTTTCACTCCCCCACCCCTTTTCATAATACCCTTTCTCGATCCAACTCGAAAATGATGATTCTCGCCAGCCTTCCGGCTTCTCCGCAAGCCCGTGTTTTACAGGGTTCCAATGGATATAGTCCAGATGTTTTGCCAAATCATCTTCATTCCGGATGACATGATCCCAAAATCCGCGTTGCCAGATCTTAACCGGATCGTTTATTTTATGCATCTGTTTGTATTCCAGCGTGAAAGTCCACTTGATCTTTTGCATGATTTCTGAAAAATTAGGGCGGGATTCCGGCAGCACAATCAGCCAATGGAAATGATCCGGCATGACCACATAGGCAAGCAAGTCGAAGGGTTTGTTTTTCTGGACTTCACGGGTAACCTTCCAAAGAAGATCGCAATTTTCAGGATGGGAGAAAATGCGCTCGCGTTTATAAGTAACAGAGGTGATGAATACCGGTAGACCGGAGAGGTAATAGCGGCGGTAATCGGGCATAGAACGATTTTATAATATTTTTACGGCGGGCAGGAGCTCGCTCTACAAGATTTTGCCACCCATGGAATGGTAGGCGGACAAGCGAAGTCTGTCTGCCAGATTCGAATTCGGCGGGCATGTGCCCGCCCTGCGGATTCAAAATGCACGGAAAATGGCGGGCATGTGCCCGCCCTACAAAGATTAAAACCCCACCCTTTCCAACACAGCTTTCCGACTGGCTTCTGAGATCCCCTCAAGGCGGGCATCAGCCCGCCCTACAAGATCCTCCCCCTCCGGCAGCGCCAGCCATTCGCCGCGCAACTCCCCTGCCCGGCGGGTAAGAGCCCGCCCTACAGGTTCCATGCCCTCCAACTCCATCGCCACCCCCTCCCCGCCCACCAGGTTATTCAATAACCCCTCGCTGATCCCCAGCGGCGCGAAGATGTTGCTGGCCGCCCTGATGGTCAGCTCGCGGTAGCGGGCAAAATCCAGCTGCTGCGGCTCGGGCGAGGCGGGCAGATTCCAGGCGTGCACCGCGCGCTCACCCCTGAGAAGCAAAAAGCGCACCTTCTGCCCCGGGCGCACGTGCTGACCGATCGCCTCCAACTGCGCCGCGGCGCGCGCCGCCGGGGAGGGGTCCTTATACTGCGCGATCTCGCGGCTGAGCCGCTGGGTCACCAGCAGGTCCTCCAGGGGCACCGAGCCCTCCTTCAGCTTTTTCAGCCGCCTGCGCAGAATCCCCACCGCCTGCGGCACCAGCCCGTGCAGGCTGCCCGGCATCCGGCGCGCCGGCAAAGCACTCCAGGATCGCCATCTGGGTATCCCCGATGAAAACGGGCGTATCGTGCCGGCGCACGTCGATGCCGCGCACCTTGAGCGAGCCATCCTGGAAGGCGCCGAAGTAGCGGTTGGGCACCGCCACGCGCGCATCCACCCGGGATGCCAAAAAGGCCACCCAGCGGTAGACCCCATCCAGCCCCACCGGCAGGTGCGTGCGCGCCGAGATCTCCACCAGCAGGTCGTTGAAATCGGCCGGGGATTCGCAGCCCTCCTTCTGCACCCACAGCCCATCCACGTACATGTGCAGCACGGTGAAGCCCAGGTCCTCGGCGGCCTCCTTGGCGCTCGAGCAGCGCCTCGCGCCCCCAGGTGGTCACCGCCTCGTGCGATTCGATCCGCCCGAAGCGCGCGTTCTTGTAGCCCAAATAGCCGAAGCAGGTCACCAGCAGCCACTTGTAGGCCTGCGAGCGGGCCTTGTCGTACTCGCGGCGCGGGTCCCAGAGCGGCAGGCTGAGCGCGCGCTGCTTGAGCGCGATGCGCTTTTTCAGCAGGGGTCCCAGCGTCTGCGGCACCAGCCCCGGGGGGTAGTCGGAAACACCGAGCTCGGTGGGCGCGGGCACCTCGGGCGAGATGTTGCAGTGCACCATGATGCTGGGGTACATCGAGACGAAATCCACCATGCCCACGTTGGCGTGCAGCCCGGCGATGGGCGCGTAGACCATCCCGCCCTGGTCGGCGTGGATCAGATCCAGCGCGGTCTTGGGCTTTTCGGCCTGCTGCTTGTGCCAGGGCACCAGCACCCCCGTGCGCAGCGCGGTGAGCGACTCCATCGAGGATATCCCCGTGCCGGGCGAGACGCGCGCCGCCACCTGCAGCGGCAGGCAGGTCACCCGCGCCGATTCGATGGTGCCCTCCAGCCCGTAATCGCCCCACAGCATGGCGTTGCGCTGGTCGATGTGGCAGCGCCCGAAGAGGTGCATCTGTTTGCCGCGGTGGATGATCTGCCCGTATGAAAAATAGGTGTGCTCCTTCTTGATGATCGGCGCCCGGCCCTCCTCGCGGTTGAGCGGCAGGGTGAAGCCGTGCTGCGCGGCCAGCTCCCATAAGTGCGGCAGCAGCCAGGTATCCCCGAAGCGGCGAGAGGATCAGGTCGGGGTCGTAGCGCGCGAGCAGCGCGCGCAGGTTGATCAGAAGCGGGCGCACCGGCTCGAAGGGCAGGCGGTACTCGTGCTTCTCGTGGCGCAGGCAGAGCGCGTGGGGCACGGAGTGGTTCGGGTCGCAGTCCGGTTCCATATAGAGGACGCGCAGGGGCGCGGGCTCGGGATCCAGGTCCCAGGGCGAATCCAGCGCCTCGATGGCGCGGACCCGGCCATCGTCATCAGAATCCACCCGGCAGCGCGCCATCGGGTAGGCGCCCGTGCGGGCGGCGAAGCGCAGCGAAAGCTGCAGGTCGGCATCGTAGTAGGTGAGCGCGGGGAAGGCCTGCGAAACGCGCTTGAAGAGCTGCACCTGCGCGGCGGGGTTGGGGACTTCGGCGGCGAGCACCGTCACGGGCTCCGGCAGGAAGAGGTCGCGCCGCTCCTCGCGCGCGAGCTTCACCCCCTCGGGCTGCTTTTCCAGCCAGCGCCAGAGCGCGCGCAGGCTTGCGGGCGGCCCCGCGGCATAGAAGCTGACCGGGAAGTTCTGATGAAGCCGGTGACGCGTGCCATCCTCGCCGATCAGCCACAGCACCACGCCGTCGCGCGCATCCTCGTAGAGATCGAGCAGCCAGCCGGTAAATTCAGCCATCCCGCTCCGGGGTCAATTGGTCCATGCGCGCCTCCAGCCGTTCCAGCAGGTTGCGCAGGCGCAGCACCTCCTTGTGCTCCTCGAGGAGCATGGCCAGCAGGAAGGTCTCCATCGGCAGCGCGTTGGCGGCGTAGGCAGCCGCGGCCAGGTGACCGCGCGCGGCGGCGAAGAGCTCATCCAGCGCCATCTGGTCGCTGCGCCGCAGGGCGCGCCGGAAGCGCGAGAAGGATTCCTCCTCCTGGAGGAAGGCCATCGTGATCGAAGGCAGTGTGCGTCCCATAAGGTACTCCTTTCAATTAATAAGGCGGAGGTCCCCCTCCCCTCCATTGAACAGCTATCGCCAGGCCTGGATGCGCAGGTAGCCGCCGGCGGAGGCCCTGCGGGTGGAAAAGACCACCCCGTTGGTGGCGTTGTTGGCCGTGGTGATGTAGATATTGACCGCGTCGTAGCCCACGCAGCTCATCACCGCGCTGGCCGAGTTGACCATCGACCGGCACGATCTCGCCCGTCCCGGCGGCGTTGGCCGAGTGCTCCACCACCACCAGGCGCGGGTGCTGGCTCAGCCCGTGCGCTTTCGTATAGGTGTTGTTGTAGGCGGCGGCGAACCAGCCGCTCGAGTAGTCGGCATCCCCCAGGGGGCTGGCGAAATAGTCCTTGATCGAGATGATGTTCGCGCCGTCGTAGCTCACCTCGCCGATCACGCGCTGGTCGGTGCCCTCCGAGCCGGAGGTATTCACCGAGAGGGTGAAGGTGGTGCTGCCGGCCGTGCGGTTGGCGAAGACGTACCAGGTGGCCGCCCCGCCGCTGAAGAGCCCCGCGGGAAGATCGACGTTGGCGCCCGCCTGGCACATGAAGCCGTTGATCATGAGCGTGGCGGGATCGGTGGTCACGAAGGGCACGCGCAGGCGGTTGGTTGCCAGGTATTGCAGCCGCACCCCGCGCGCGTAGCGGCGCAGCATCACCCCGGTGGTCACGCAGTCGCCCTCCGCCTGGCCCAGGCGCAGCGCGTCGGCGCGCAGGGTGTTGTAGTGGGCCACCGCGGTGGGCTGCCCGGCGGAAACATCGGTGGAAAGCGGGTAGGTCATCTTTTTACCTCCATTTTTTAAGTGTGGCTAACGCCAGCACGTAAAGTGCGGCTAGCGCCAGAAGCTCGTCGCCCAGCTGAGCGTGCCATCCCAGGTGGAAAGCCCGAGCAGGGCGGGGTCGACCGGCGGCCAGTAGGTGCCGGCGTTGTTGAACTGGCAGCGCACCAGCGACTGCGTGGGCAGGTGGATCTCGTTCGCGGCGTGCCCCAGCGCGCCCAAGATTGGCAAAGACGCCCACCGGCGTGCCCACCTCCAGCCCCGAGCGCCGCTCCAGATAGCTGGAAAGCAGGGCGTAATCCGCGGCACGGCTGCCGGAGCGCGGGGAGCCATCCGGGTTCACCAGGCGCATCGGCGAGCAAAATATCCACGTAGAGGGTCAGCTTCAGCGTGCCGTCGGAATAGACCTCGCGCCGCACCTGCGCTCCCCCGGCGCGGATGCTGCCTTCGAGCGCGGCGATGAAGCCGCTGGGCGCGCCGCCGTTGATCCCGGCGTGGGCGATGGTGACGTGGCAGTCCTCTCCGAGCGTGGCCATGGCTAATCCCACTCGTCCAGGTTGAAGCCCACCGGGAAGCCCTGCAGCGGGCTGGACGCTCCTCAGGCTGAAGAGCTCCAGGTTGAAGCGCTCCAGGTATTTCTCCGCCAGCTCGCGCAGGCGTTCCGGCTCGGCCGGCGGGGCGCCGATGCTGCCGGCCAGGCGGTGGATGCGCTGCAGCGCGGCGAAGACCGCCGCCCCCAGCGCGATCACCCCTTCGTGCCCGGGCGGGATGCTGCCCGCCTCGGCGCCATCCAGCCCGGCCAGGGTGTGGCGGGCGGCGTAGGTCAGCCGCGCCTGCTCCCCCGCCGCGGGGTTCGTACCATCCGCAAAGCGCAGCACCGCGCTGCCATCGATATAGGCCAGCGTGCACGCTAAGTGCGCGGGGTGCACCGGTCGGGTACCATCCGAGGGCGGATAGGGATAATTCACCTCCAGCAGGTAGAGCGGAGGGCATTCCAGTCCCTCCAGGGGCTGCTCCGCGCCCGCCTGGCAAAGGTGATCACCTCCGCGCGCACCTGGGGGCAGGTGCGGGTGTAGGTAGCCAGCGCCTGCCGGAAGGCCTCCTGCAGGGTGGCGTCGTCGTAGCGCGTGCCGTCGGGGTCGCCCAGCAGCTGCAGCGCGCGGGATTTGAGGGTTGAGTAATCGGTCATGGTTGTTTCCTATTCGTCTTCTGTAGGGGCGGACGGCCGTCCGCCCTTACTGCCATTTTTATCCTTTGCGATCGCGGTTTGTGCACTCCGCTGCATGTGCGGAGGGAGCGCCAACGAAGATCGGCGCGACGCGGCAATCTGGTTTTTCGTAGGTTTTCTATTTCGGCGGGCAGGAGCCCGCCCTACAACATCGTTCCTTGTAGGGGCGCACGGCCGCGTGTTCTTCACGGCCCCTACTGTTTTGCCCTCTCCAAATCGGTTTTTGATTTGGGGAGGGTAGGGAGGGGTGGCTTACGCCGCACTTCCCTTCCCCGGTCGCCGCGGCAACTCGGCGGAATGCAATTGCGCCTCGGCCACCTTCACCTTCTCGGGGCCGAAGATCAGCTTCATGCCGTTGGGGGCGATGACGATCATGCTCCCGTTCGCCAGCCTCCGGTACGATAGCGCCATCCCGTTGATCAGGTGATTGGCGATGCGCCCATCCAGCGCCTGGTATTCGGTCATTTTTTCTCCTTCTAAATCATCCTGTCTTTGCGAGGAGCACCGGCAACGACCGGTGCGACGAAGCGAATCTGTTTTTTGTTCCGGCAGGGTTGTCGCGAACCGTATCCGCCCTCCAACACCGTTCTGTTGTAGGGGCGCACAGCCGTGCGCCCCGTACGGGTTGTCATTTATGGCTTCTGCATCTTCTTGTTGATATCCTCCACGGCCACGCCGGTGGAATAGACCGCCAAGGCGGCGATCACCGCCTGCAGCGCCTGCCAGGCATCCACCTTGCCGCCGAAATACGTGCCCGCCACAGCCGCAAGCGCCGCGATGAGCACCCAGAACTTGCGCGAGCGCAGGATCTTTCCAACTTGCTCCAGAACAGACATTTTCACCTCCACACAGAATTGAATGTGTTCCGGGCTGACGCTTGGCACGGTACGCCAAGCGTCAGCCCACAACCTTCCCGCTAGGCCACGTTGGCCTTGTAGAGCGGGCGGTAATCGGCCACGAAGACGCTCACCCAGTGGCGCACCTTCATGCGCAGCTCATCGTTGGTGAAGAGCGCGCCGTTCAGCTCGCCATCGGCGAGGAAGATCTCGGGCAGCAGCCCGAAGCGCTCGCCCAGGATGATCCCCGGCGCCAGGCGCGGGTCGGCCACCGCCGCCCAGTCGTTGGCGTCGCTGAACTCGGGGCAGGTGACCACGTCGCCCATCTCGCCGCGCTGCAGGTTCTCCGAGAAGATGGTCGCCTCGCGCTCGAAGCTGGGGTAGAGGATGCGCATGGCGGTCAGGCGCAGGTCGCGCGGCACCACCAGGTATTTCGCGTCCAGCGCCAGCTTCGGTGCGGTCCCGCCCGAACCCACGAGCATCGGCTGCGAGTAGATGGCCTTGCCGGCCGCCTCCCAGGCAGCGGAGGAGAGCGCGGTGGTGCCCAAGTTGCCGTGGTGGGCGGATTCAAAGACGTGGTAGGTATCCGCCATCGCCGGGCCTGTGCCGCTGGAGCCGGTGAAGACCGCCCCCACCAGCGCTGAAATGCGCCGCAGCGCCGCGCTCGCCAGCTTCCGGGGTACTGGCGCAGCTTGTGGGTCTCGTCGCGCTCGAACATCTCGAGCGTCAGCCCCACATAGCCGCCGTACTTGCCCCAGCTGCCCACCTCGGCCGAATCGCTGATCGCAAGCGAAGTGTAGGCGGCGCCTTCCGAGACGGAAGGCAGCACGGTGATCTCGCCCACCAGCACGCCGGTGATATCGTGCAGGCTGCTGAAGTGCTCCACGCTCACCAGCGCCTCCCACCAGCGGTAGCCAGCGCGCCCCAGTTCCTCCCACTGCGCCAGGATCAGCTTGTTGAGCGCGTTCTTCAGCACGCCCGGCAGGTCGCTGGTAGCGGCAAAGCGGGCGCGCTCGGCGTGGTAACCGCCGGAAAAATCAGTGTCGCCGGTGGTCAGGGTATAGAACTCGCGGATGCCGGAAAGGTGCGCGGTCTTCAATCCCTCCAGTCCCTCGGGGCGCGGGGCTCCCAGCAGATCGTGCAGGGCGGCGCTTAATTGATCTTTGGGATCGTACATGGAGAGCGCCGCCGTCGCGCCGCGGATGGAGGCGGGGGCGGTCAGCTCCCCGGCCAGCTTGCGGGCATCCTCAATGGCCGCCTGCAGCTCGCCCGGTTCATAGGCTTTCCCGGCAAAGCGGGCGCGGATACGTTCCGTAAGCGGGGCGGGCAAGTGTGCCGAAGCGAGCGAAGAATCGAGCAAACAGGCGCACATCTGCGCCCTTGCCTCGCGCGCTTTCTCCAGCTCGACGGCTGCCTCGCCTGCCGGGGTTGAAACGGTTTCCAATCCACTTTCTGTCATCCAAACCTCCTTGTTGGCATTGAGCGCGCGCAGGAACGACCCCCCGCGCGCCGGGTTGAACACCGCATCCAGCGAGAGCACGCGCAGGATGCGCTCCACGCGTTTCTCCTTGGCGGTGAAGACCAGGTCGGCCGAAAAGCCCACCCGCGGGCGCGGCTCGGGCTCCTCCAGCCACTGCCTGCCCAGTTCCTGCAGCAGCGCGGCGCTGGGCCCGCTGGGGCGCAGGCGCACCACCACCCCCTTTCGTTCTTCGTCGTAGCAGGGCCCCGTGCAGATGCCCGCCAGGTCGCGCAGCGAGTGCCCCACTCTCGGTTCGGGGGTGTGGTCCACGAAGGTCTCCACCCCTTCCCAGAGCGGCAGCGAGCCGCGCAGCGCCTCCGGGCTGAACTGCCAGCCGTTGCCCTCGCCGGCGTTGATGGCCAGCACCTCGAACTCACCCGAAGCGGTCACATTGGCGGTTGCCGCCAGCCGAACGCGCTCCTCTTTTACTGCAATTTCTTCCAAAGCTCCTCCTTTCCTGTCGATACTTCCCCGCTTTCGGGGTTCACCCGCAGCCCCCGCGGTCTCTCCTGCCAGGAGCCGGGCTCCGTTTTATCGCTCCCTGCGCGACCGCGCGCGAGAAGCGAGGGGATATCGGCCGTTTCGCCGCAAAAGCGGTAGGCCAGCCGCAGCAGTTCCTCGGCGTCGATCAGCCCGCGCTCGTAGAGCTGGGCAAAAGCGCTGATCACGGTGGAGGAGGCCAGCGCCAGCGCGGCGTTATCGCGGGCGCTCAGGTCCGCGCCGCGCACTTCCACCTCCGCATCCGCCCGCAGACGGGCATCCAGCCGCGCCCGTCGGTGCAGTGCCACTCTCGCCAGGTCGCCCAGCATCCAGAGGAAGAACTGCTGGCGCTGCTCGAAGCGCCGAAAGGTGGGCCCTCCGGCCGCCTCGGCCGTGGTGCGGGTCGCCGATTCCGGCTCCGCCAGAAAGTGCAGCGGCAGCCCCGCCCCGGCAGCGATCATCTTCTTCAGCGCCAGCCCGTCGGTGGCGGCATCGCCCGATTCGAGCTCGGGGTTCAGCACCTCCCAGGCCTCGCTCTCATCGGTGACCAGGATGGAGCCCGGGTTGGGCGGGTTCGCGTTCAGGCTGTTCTGGCGCGCGATCCGCTCGGCCTCGCCAGCGTAGCGCGCCTTGACCACGTAGAGGAAGGCGGTGCGGAAGTGGTTCAGCCGGGCGCGGTCTTCCAGCCAGGCGGCGTAGCGGCTGAGCCAGCGCAGGAGCGGGGCCAGGTCGCTTTCTCCGCGCAGCGCGCCCACCGGACGGTTGATGGCATAGTGTGCCATCACAGTCGGGAAGCGCCCATCGGCGCCGGGTTCATCCTCAAGCGGCTGCGAGGCAGCCCAGCGGATATCCTCCCCCACCCCGCCGGGTACTTTTTGGATGAAAGCGGTCTCCTGCTGCAGATCGTTGGCGGCATGCTCAATCCCGGCGATCTCCCCCGAAGGCACCGCGCGGATGTAGCTCATCCCGCCCGCGTCGGTGGAGATCAGGAAGAAAAGCTCCCCCGAGCGGGTGAGTTCATCGCACCACTCCACCACCCGCACGGGGCACTGGTTGAGGGGATGGTTCCACCACTGCTGCAAAAAGGCGTGCGCGCCTGTCTCGCGGCTGGAAAGGCTGATCCCGCCGCCCACCACGTACTGCGAGGTGAGCTCCACGATGCGCCGCGCGATTGGATTGCTGCGCCAGGCCAGCAGGGCCTGCTGCTGCAGCGTCTCGCGGTCGTAGTCGTAGCGGTCGCGTTCCGGCGTGTTGAACTGGCGCGCGCCCAAAGAGAAGGTGGCGTCGGTCTCGGCGGCCAGTGCCGCGCGCACCTGCGAGCGGATCGTGTCTCGAAATAGCATCTGTGCCAGGCTGTTGCGGATGTTCATGCGTCCTCTTTCCGTGTGCTGTGTCAAACCTGTTTTTTAGGTTTGATAAAGTATTAAAATCCCTTGTCCATTTCCGCCAGCGGGTCGCGCCCGCGGATGATGGCGGTCGGCTGCCCGGGCGGCCAGTCCTGGTCCTCCAGCACAGCGCAGAGCGCCGCCGAGATCACCAGGTCGTCGTGCACCAGCTCGCCGCTCTCGGTATCGCGGGCGCCATCCGGCACGCCCCAGCTCATGCGCTTTTCCGGCCCGGGCTGGATCTCATACTGGCAGAAGGAAAGCTGGCGGTAGAACAATTCGCTCTCGGGAGAGTGCCCGCCTTCCTTCCAGCGCCCGGTATCCACAATGCCCAAAAAGTCCCACCCCAGGCGTGATTTGCTTGCAGAATTGAAGGTGAAAGGGATCACCCGCCCGGGCAGCGCCTTTTCCAAAAAGGCGGCCAGCCCCGCACCCACCCCGGTGGCATCCACTACCACGCAGCGCGGGCGCCAGAGGCCTGCCAGGGCTTTCAGCTCGGCGAAAAGCCGCGTGTGCCTCACCCCCACCCACAGACGCCGCGCGCACGCGCGGTAGGTGGGGCGGCAGATCAGCTCATCGGCCAGGGTGGAAAGATCCACCTCGATGATGGTCAGAGCGGTGGCATCCCGGCGCGGGTTCTCCAGCTCGTGCGCCAGCGGCGTGGAATCGCCCACCGCACCCTCGTCCTGCCCG
>CAVVEQ010000006.1:0-580628 GCA_963747315.1 uncultured Chloroflexia bacterium
CGATAGATTCATTATCTATTCAAGGGAAAAAGGTGCTGGTGATCATCCCGGATTCAACCCGCAGCATGCCGATGCCAATGATGTTCGATTTGATTCGGAGGCTCTTGGCAGCACTGCCAGTGCCCTCGATTTTTTGGTCGCCCTGGGAACTCATCCAGCCATGACGGATGAGCAGCTTGGCAGGCTGCTTGGAAGGGAAGTGCGCGGGCGACGGTGAACACCGCGTGATGAACCACCTCTGGCAGGATCCTACTGCATTTACAACAATCGGCACAATACCTGCGAACGAGATATTAACCCTTCTTCGGAAGGATTGCTTTCGAAAGACGTACAGGTGGAACTTAATAGAATCATTTTTGAATATGATCACCTCATCATCTGCGGTCCGGTCTTTCCCCATGAGGTGGTGGGTTTCTCGGTCGCATAAGTATTTCTTTCCCGGAATCGCCGGCGCGGGGATCATAAACTTTACCCACTGGCTGGGCGCGTTGATGACCAGCAGCCGGGTCATAGGTTCAGGGTATACACCCGTTCGGGCTGTGATCGACCGGGCTGCAGGAATGATCGATCGACCGAAATCATGCTTCAGCTTTGGTGGTGTGTGGCGGGGTTTACGGTATTTTTTTTTGGAAATCCGGAGGCAGCCTGGCGAGCTGACGCCTCTCGCGCAGAAACATATCATCTATCTCGACGAACCTTATAAAAGAGCACTGTCTTCATGCCGCAGAGTATGATGACCTCTGGACAGCGGCAAAGGGGATGTATAAGCTGGAACGGCTGTTATTGATGAGGAGAAGGTATTATTTATGCGCCGCTATCGCCGTATCATTACAGCCGCGGAAGAGCCTGGATGAAATTGGGTATCACTGCTGCGATTATCTTCCTGAGCCAAATGGAACAAATTGGGTAAATGCACCCGGGCGGGGGTGCTGGCCCATTCCACGCATTTGAAAGGGCTGGGGAGCTACGATGCTGAGACTTGACGTGGAAGTCCCCAGAATAAGGGTAACCCTTGCAACCGGCATCCCCGAGGAACTCTTGCAAACAATCAACCTTGGCTATCTTCATTCAGCAACGATAAACCCGGATGAATGGAAAGGCCGCGAATCCGAAGGGGTATCGTCCCCCGGGCTGGAGAAATGCTCTCCGGGTGAAAACAAAAGCATAAAAGGTAATAAACCAGTCTTTTGAAAGGGAAAGCGATATGAACAAAGCAGACATCGGCTTGATCGGACTGGGGGTTATGGGACAGAACCTGGTCTGAATATGAACGATCACGGGTTTACCGTAGCCGTTTTACCCACACCGTCTCCACGGTGGACGATTTTCTTGCCAGCGGCGCTAAAGGAACGACGTGATCGAGTTCATTCCCTCGGGGAACTGGCACAAGTTTCTCAAGCGGCCTCGGCGCGTCATGCTGATGATCCAGGCGGGAAACCTGTGGATGATGATCTTGAACTGTTGCTCCAGCACCTTGAACCTGGCGATATCATAATCGACGGCGGTAATTCAATTGCAGCGACAGCATCCGTCGGACGGCTTATGTCAGAATCCCACGGGGTTGCTTTATATCGGTACAGGCGTTTCCGGTGGCGAAGAGGGTGCTCACCGAGGTCCGTCCGTCATGCCTGGCGGTTGCGCCGGCGCCGGCCGCACGTCAAACCCATTTTCCAGGCAGTGGCAGCCAAGGTCGATCGTCCCGATGGCGGCAATGACCCCTGCTGTGACTGGGTAGGTGAAAATGGCGCACTACGTCAAGATGGTTCACAACGGCATCGAATATGGCGACATGCAGTTGATTTGCGAAGCCTACCAGTTGATGCGCGATGGCCTTGGGATGACCCCGACCAGATGAACACCGTTTTCACCCGCTGGAATACCGGCAAGCTGGACTCATACCTTATCGAGATCACGCGTGACATCCTGGGCTACAAAGACGAAGATGGCAAACCGATGGTGGACAAGATTCTCGATATGGCCGAACAAAAAGGCACCGGTAAGTGGACCGGCATCTCGGCGCTGGAAATGGGTGTCCCGCTAACGATGGTGGTCGAAGCTGTCCGGCCGGTCGCTTTCTTCATTGAAAGACGAACGTGTGGCTGCCTCCAAGGTTCTTCGGGGCCAGATCACAGACTCACCATCGAACAGAACGCGTTCCTCGCGGACCTCGAGCAAGCTGTTTACGCATCCGAGCTCATGTCCTACACCCAGGGGTACATGCTGTTTCGGGCAGCTGCGAAAGAATATCAATGGAACCTCAACTACGGTGGGATCGCGCTTATGTGGCGCGGGGGGTGCATTATCAGGTCCGCCTTCCTGGGCAAGATCAAAGAAGCCTTTGATAAGAATCCCAATCTCACCAATCTTTTGCTGGATCCATATTTCACCGAGCAGGTTCTGGCCGCACAGACTGGTTGGCGGCGGGTGGTGGCGGCGGCGGTTGAGAAAGGCATCCCAGTTCCAGCCATGTCCAGCGCGCTGGCTTTCTTCGATGGTTATCGCCACGAGTTCCTGCCCGCCAACCTGCTGCAAGCCCAGCGCGATTACTTCGGCGCGCATACTTACCAGCGCCTGGACCGCGCGGCGAATACTTCCACACCAATTGGACCGGGCGCGGTGGCGATGTCACCTCGACCGTGGAAAAAGGGTTAGTTCCAGCGCAGGGAAGAGCGGGCTTGCCCAAATCACCCCGCTTTCCCCAGGCAGAAGGAGAACTTATGAAATACGGACTCAACATAAAGCAAAACGGCGCACTCGATTTCCTTTCGCTGGGAGCTTTGAACCACAGGGTGGATCCTGGAACCGTACCTTTTCGAAAGGCAACCGCCTGGCAGGTGCATCCCAGCGGTGGCGAATACAACGTGGCCGCCGACCTTTCCGATTGTTTTCGTATGAGAACAGGATTGGTCTCTGCCATGGTGGATTACCCCATCGGAGATCTGATAGCGGAGCGAGTCCAGGCTATGGGAATCAAACCCTTTTACAAACACTTCAAGCACAACGGCGTGAATGGACCCAACATGGCAACGATTTACAGCGATCGCGGGTATGGCATGCGCGCCCCGGTGGTGTTTTATAACCGAGCCAATGAAGCCGGGGCTATGCTCAAACCCGGGGATTTTGATTGGGAGCAGATCTTTTCCTGTGGAGTACGATGGTTCCACTCAGGCGGGATTTTCGCGGCCCTATCGGAAACGACCGGCGAATTGATTATTGAAGCGATGAAGGCGGCAAAGAAAGCTGGCGCTGTAACTTCCTTCGATCTCAATTTCCGGGCGAAGTTGTGGAATATCTGGGGTGGCGAAGCAAAAGCGCGTACCGTTTTGCATTGGATCGTGGAGAATGTGGATGTACTCGTCGGCAACGAAGAGGACCTTCAGCTCGGGTTGGGAGTCAAAGGTCCGGAGGTTGTCTCCATATCCAAGCTTGACCCCGTTGCTTTCCTCGGGACAATTGGCGAGGTGATCGAGAAATTCCCTTCGGTTAAGGTCATCGCAACAACCCTTCGGGAGGTGCATTCAACCAACCGTCATTCCTGGGGAGCGGTCGCGTGGATCGATGGGAAACCTTATACCACCCCCACTTGCGAACTGGATGTTTATGACCGGATTGGTGGGGGTGATGGTTTTGCAGCTGGTTTTTTCTACGGTCTGCTCTCAGGCGCAGACCCCGAGCAAGCTGTCCGCCTGGGTTGGGCGCATGGGGCATTGATCACCTCTTTTCCGGGCGATACCACCATGGCTACCCTGGAACAGGTGGAAGCGCTAGCCAAGGGTTGTTCCGCCAGGGTTCAACGATGAGAATCACCCCGTGGTGTATTGGTATATTAATTTTTCTTTTTATGCACACGTGTGCACTATCAAATTAAGGAGGAACGGATGGAAACGATGAAAGCGCTGGTTTCTTAAGGAAGTTGGCAAGCTGGTTCTCGAGCAAAGACCTGTCCCAAAGATCAAGGATCCGGACGATGTGATCATTAAGGTCAAACGGGTGGGAATCTGCGGCACGGACGTTAAGATCATGGAAGGCAAACATCACTTCAAACCGGATACAGTCCTTGGCCATGAGTTCTGCGGCGAGATCGTCGAGGTGGGCTCTCACGTTCACCACATGAAGATCGGCGATCGCGTGGCTGTGGATAATAACATTCGCTGCGGGTTCTGCACCTTCTGCCGCATGGGACTCACCAGCCAATGCGTGGAGATCAAACAGAACGCGATCGGTGTCATGCGCGACGGCGGGTACGCGGAATACTGCCTGGTTCCTGAAAAACAGTGCTACGTGCTTCCCGACATCCTGGATGATACCCTCGGATCAGCAGGTCGAGACGCTCGCAACAGTGGTAAATGGGATGAACCACTTGCAGATGCTGCCCTATGATTATGTCCTCATCCTGGGCTTCGGTCCCATTGGCTATCTTTTTGCCAGTTCGCCAAGAATATCGCCGCAAAGGTTCCGGTAACGGAGATCGACCCCTTCCGTATTAGCGTAGCCAAGGAGTGCGGATTAACCGTCTGGAACCCTCAGGAAGAAGATATCGAAAAGAAGATCACCGAGTTCACATTATGGGCGGAAAGCGGATATCGTGGTGGAAGCAACCGGAAACGCAATCGAGCAGGCACTCCAGTGCGTCACCCCCGGCGGAAAAGTCCTGCCCTTCGGCATGGATTCTTCCATCACGGCCAGTATTATCCCCAATGAGATCACCCGCTGGGCAACCAAGATCATCGGTCTCTACCTGGGTCAAAATACGATGGTACCGGCCATCCGGATTTTCCAGGAAAACCGATTAAATATGAAACCATTCTTCACCCGTACCATACCTCTGGAAGAAGGATTGGATGCTTTCAGCTGCCTGGGGCTGGATCCCCGCACGATGAAACACCAGCCAAAGTGCGCGATGAAGATCGTGATGACAATGTAGGTTTTGCATAAAGGGAGTGGCAATGAACCAAAAAATAAACCTGGCAGTTATTGGCACAGGCAGAATGGGGAGCGTGCACGTCCGTAACATAGTGCAGCAAATTCCCGAAGCGAACCTGGTCGCAATCTGTGATATCCGGCTGGAAGTGGCGAAAACTGTAGCCAGGGAATGCGGCGTTGAGCGGGTGGTCCAGGATTACCGGGAACTCCTCCAGGATCCAGCGGTGGAAGCGGTGCTCATTGCGACAAGCACCAATACCCACGCGCAGATCATCCAGGATTGCGCCAATGCCGGAAAGCATATTTTCTGTGAAAAACCGCTAGCGCTGGAGCTGGATAAGATCGATGCCGCACTTGAGGTTGTCGCTTTGAAAGGTGTCAAACTTATGGTGGGATTCAACCGGAGGTTTGATAAGAGCTTTCAAAAAGTCCGCGAGATCGTCTCTTCAGGTGAGATCGGCCGACCCTGCATCCTGCGAATTACAGACCGGGATCCAGATTTTCCGGCAATGGAATTTCTGCGTGTATCAGGGGGCATATTTCTCGATCTCACCATTCACGATTTTGACATGGCCCGCTTCCAGGTTGGAGAAGTGGATGAGGTATTTGCAATTGGTAATGTGCTTCTCGAGCCAAAATTGAAGGAATTTGGCGACACTGATACTAACATCGTGACGCTTAAATTCACCAATGGCGCGGTGGGGGCGATCGATAACAGCCGCAAAGCTGTATATGGGTACGATCAACGCCTGGAAGTTTTTTGCTCCAACGGTACTGCCATGGCGGAGAACGAAATGGAAACCACGATCCGAAAAGGCACCCAGGAAGGATTCCTGAGCGCTAAGCCGCCTCACTTTTTCATGCAGCGGTATGCCCCGTGCTATGTAGATGAAGTTCGGAAATTCATCGAATGCGTTCGGGAGAACACCCCCACCCCTACCACCGGAGCCGATGGACGGGCTGCTGTGGTCCTGGGGTACGCCGCTGTGAAATCACTTCGGGAAAATCGCCCGGTCAAGATTTCGGAAATCGGGTAAGTGTGACCATCTATACCATCAAACAACTTATAAAGGAGATTGAAGCATGACAACAAATCCGCCTAAGGGCTTTTTACCCTCAAATCAACCGGATCTCTTTTTTGAAGATAACCCGGTCGGCCGCATGAAAAAGGAAGTCTGGGAAGCCAGCGATGAAAAGATCGATGCGATCCTCGCGGACTACGGCATCCCCTCCCCGGTGGAATGGGCGAAACCTGGTTCATATATCCAGACTACAACCCGTTGGCAGGTGGAGGCAAACCGCAAGAAGAATGATGTTGTTTTCATCCCAGTCGGATGCACAGAACTTCACGGTCAGCACCTTCCCAGCGCCGCAGATACTCTTTACGTTAGTGCCATCTGCGAAGGCGTTCGTCGGTTCACCGCCAAACGTGGTGCCCCGGTCAACCTGGCACTGCCTCCGCTAAATTATGGCGGGCACCCATACCATCACCTGGGTATGCCGGGAACGGTTATCGTTCGGGAACATGTCGTGCGCGAGATGATGATCGACGTAATGTTGGGTCTGTGGAATGACGGATTCCGCAAACAATTGATTGTCAACAACCACGGGCAGTTATGGATGCTCGAAGCGGCAGTTCAGGAATTTCAGAAACGCTACCAGCTTCCGGGGATCTTCCGCGTAATTGACTGGCACCGTGGGGTGCGTGAATTCTTCCGACCAGTCGATCGCGGCGGGCAGATGGGGACCAATTTTGTGCATGCGGATGAATCCGAGACTTCTCTAAGCCTTCTTCTCCATCCGGAAATGGTCGATATGAAATATGCAGTCGATACCGAAGGCAAGAGCTACCTACCCGAGGGGCATTTCGATAAATCCGTCGATCCTTTCGGCCGCCCCAGCAGATGGTCCGAAGGCGAAGGGCATTTTGCCATCGAAATCGCCGCTACACCCGAAGGTGTGGTGGGAAAGGCCAAATCGGGAACAGCGCAGAAAGCGAAACGCCCCATGGCTGCCATCCTGAAATACTTGACCCTTTGGCATGACGACGTTCTGGATGCATTTCCGGCAGGGAAAGTACCTCCCGTTGAAGAAGTCACGTTGCGGAACGAGAAAGACATGGAACCCTATCTGCGCGAACCGCTGAGCAAAGGCTGGAAAACAGTTTACGGTTTACCGAAGATCGGTCAAAGTTCAGAAGTTTAAGCCGAACATTTATTGATTTTCTGAAACTAACCATATTTGTGATTTCATCATTGAGGAGATGAAGAAAATGAACGGAAAAATGAAAGGTGTTACCCTGGTAGCTGATTGGGATCCAAAACCCGGTTTTACACTTGGCGCAAAAGATATCGAAGGCAAGCAAACCTATCTTGGCAGCCAGGTCTGGCGAAACCCCCGTTTTGAGATCCGGGAATATGATATCCCCACTCCTGGCCCGGAAGAAGTCCTGCTGGAAGTCAAAGCCTGCGGGATCTGCGGATCGGATGTTCACATGGCTCAAGCGACCAAGGACGGGTATATCTTTTACCCCGGCCTGACCGGTTTTCCAAGTATCCTCGGTCACGAATTTTCCGGTGTGGTGGTGGAAGCCGGGAAGAAAGCACGCGACAAGCGTACTAACAAGCCGTTCAAAGGCGGCGAAGCGGTCACCTCCGAGGAAATGCTCTGGTGCGGGCAGTGCAAACCTTGCGCTGACGGGCAGCCGAATCATTGTGAACAGCTGGATGAAGTTGGATTTAATTTCAACGGGGCTTATACCAAATACATGGTCCTGCCATCCAGAACTGTTTGGAGTTTGGAATCTCTGCGCGAACGCTATTCGGGGAACGATCTATTTGTCGCCGGCAGCCTGGTTGAGCCGACCGCAGTGGCTTATAACGCGGTTATTGAACGCGGCGGTGGCATTCGCCCGGGCGACCGGGTGGTGATTCTCGGAGCCGGCCCTGTGGGGATCGCCGCCTGCGCGATATTGAAGCGTGCCGGTGCGTCCAAGGTCATCATTTCCGAAACACAACCCGAACGGGCTGCCATGGCATTGAAGCTGGGTGCAGATGCTCATGTGGATCCCTCGAAGGAGGATTTCGCGACCAGTGTGTTGGAGATCACGGGTGGCATGGGCGCAGATTTATTCATGGAAGCCACCGGCCTCCCCGAAGTGGTTTACCCGGGCATTGAAAAGGTGATCTGGGAAGGTCGGACCCTGAACAGTACGGTTGTGGTCACCGCCCGGGCGGAAGCCCGCATGCCTGTCATGGGCGAGGTGCTGCAGGTCCGCCGTGCCCGGATCATCGGAGCGCAGGGACACTCAGGCCATGGTAACTTCCCGCGGGTGATCGAGTGCATGGCTTCCGGAATGGACGTGACTTCCATGAGCACAAAGAAGATCAGGTTCAACGAGATTGCTGATAATATCATCAAGTTGCAGACCGACCGTTCCGAATGCAAGGTCACTTACATCGCGAAGTAAAAAAAATGAGGAAAGCGGCAGCTCCCAGGAACGGGGCTGCCGCTCAGGAAAAACCAGATGAAATACTCGATCGTTCTTTCCACCCAACCAGCACAGTTTCAGGCAGCCACCTTTAAGGGTGACCTGGAAGCGAATATGACTCGCATAGTCTCTTACGGTTACGCTGGCGTCGAGCTCGCCATCCGCGATCCTGGACTTGTGAATGTCAATCAATTAATCGATTTGATAACAAAATATCACCTTGACGTACCGGCAATCGGAACCGGGCAGGCATGGGGCGAGGAGGGCTTATCCTTCACAGATCCGGATCCTTCCATTCGGAGAGCTGCGATCAGTCGGATAAAGAGTCACATCCCGATCGCATCCAGAGTCAATGCGATCATAATTATTGGTTTGATCCGTGGCATCGTAAAGAAAGGTGTGGATCCGTCGGTCTCGATGGGCTGGCTCATAGATGCACTTAAAGAATGCAGCGATGCGGCGTCAGCATCTGGTATTCGTCTCGCCTTGGAACCGATCAATCGTTATGAAACTACACTGATCAATAATACCGACCAGGGGCTGATCTTGGTTGAAAAGGTCGGGGCGGATAATTTTGGTTTGCTGCTGGATACCTTCCATATGAATATCGAGGAATCAGAAATTGAAGCCTCGATTAAAACCTGTGGAGACCGAATTTTCCATTTTCATGTCGCGGATTCCAACCGCTGGTATCCAGGTGCAGGTCACCTTGATTTCAATTCAATTCTTGCTTCGCTTCTCTCTACCGGGTATAAGGGATGGGTTTCAGGAGAGTTTTTACCGGAGCCGGATGCAGATACCGCTGCGAAAAAAGGGTTGGAATATCTCGCGGGTATCAAGTAATTTTCCCAAATCGCGGCGTTCTCCGCTGAATTAAGTTCCAGGTTTTGTGGCTATAGTTGTTAAAAAGCATTGTGAATGGGTGCTTTTTATCATCTATTTATATACACAGTTAGTATTGCAATTGTATATATGTTAGTATATACTAATATTATCAATACTGATATGAAAGCAGGAAGACATGAGCAGGAATGATTCGAGCCCTGATGAAATCCGACCCACCCCCACAATTGAGGATTACCTGGCGATCATCTTCATTCTCGAGCGTGATGGCGAGGAGATCGTACCAGCGCATCTGGCCAGGTCACTGGATGTGGCTGCTCCGACGGTGACGATCACGCTGAAAAGAATGGAAAGAGACGGTTGGATCAGGCATGACCCTGAAAGCGGCATACATCTCACTAAATCCGGCATTGATGCAGCCAGTTCCGTGATCAGAAGGCATATGCTCACTGAATGGATGCTTGCGCGAATGCTCGATGTCCCCTGGTCCGAGCTGCATGCTGAAGCCGACCAGATCGAGCACACCATATCAGCGGAGATTGAAGATAAAATGCGCAGCAACCTCGATGACCCGCGTCAGTGCCCCCACGGTAATCCACTTCCCGGTTTTGAACACATCGCCTCTGCCTGGCTCCCGCTCACCAGCATCCACCCCGGAGAAATCGTAATCATCCGCAGGATTCATGAAACCGCTGAAGATAACCGCGACCTGCTTCGTTTTCTGGAAGCAAATAGAGTTGTCCCGGGTACAAGGGCTGAAGTGCGCGAAGTGTTGGATTTCAATCAGACCATGAGCCTGAGGATGGGAGATAAAGAAATCTCCCTGGGGTTCCCCGCAGCCCAATATCTGTTTGTAGAAAGAATCCCTGCCTGAGTTCCATCCCATGATCCAGCTCACCGACCTGCAACCCGGCACAAATGCCGTCATCCGTCACCTGGATGGCGGGCGGTCTGTCGTTTCCCGCCTGGTTGCGATGGGTTTCACCCCCGGAGGCAGTCTATCGGTTGTGCGCGGCGCCGATGGCGGTCCGCTGCTCGTCTGCCTGCGGGGATCACGGGTGGCCATCGGCAAAGGAGAGGCCTCGCATATTTTGGTTTCAATTACCGATGAGATTATCACACCTGTTGTGGAGAAGCAGTGCGGCTGCGAGATAACCGTCGCGCTCACCGGTCAACCAAACGTCGGGAAATCTTCCGTCTTCAATCTGCTGACAGGCATGAACCAGCACGTTGGCAATTGGACCGGGAAGACTGTCGAAAACAAAGTCGGCAAATTCCGCTATGCGGATGCGAGTTTTAATGTGGTTGATCTCCCCGGAACTTACAGCCTAACAGCCAGCTCGGAGGAGGAACGGATCGCCCGCAATTATCTTCTGCAGGGGTGCCCGGATCTGGTAGTGGTTGTGGTAAATGCGGCCTCTCTTGAGCACAGCCTTTTCCTGGTAGCTGAGCTCTTGTTGCTCCCCGTACCGCTCATAATGGTGTTGAACATGACTGACGTTGCCGAGCAGGAAGGTGTAAAAGTTGAACCACGTATCCTGGAAGCCGCCCTCGGCATACCGGTTGTTCCAATGGTGGCCGCAAAGGGCACCGGGCTTAAGGGACTTCAGGAGACGATCCTGAGGTTATACGACCGGGCAATTCCATATGAACCAAAAGCGCCATCCATCCTTCCAGCTCACCAGGCGATCCTGGATGAATTAATGAGAAGACTTGACCCTTATATCCCCTCCGGTTATCCCCCACTTTGGCTGACTCTCAAGCTCCTCGAAGGAGATGAAGAGATAACCGCATTGATGAAAGCGAGCATCCCGAAGCATGAGTGGGCCTCTGTTGAATCGCTCCTATACCGTCACGAGGATGCCATCCTGGATATCGCCGGGGCACGCTACGAATGGGCTGCGCGGATCATGCGCGCAGCAGTGGAAGAGCCCAAAGTGACCCGCGCCAGTTTGACCTCCAACCTGGACAGGGTGTTTACCCACCCTTTCTGGGGTACCGCCAGTCTGCTGCTTATCCTGGGGGCGGTTTTCTGGCTTACATACCGGATTGGCAGCCCGATCCAGGTGGGTTTGAGTGAATGGATCAATCAACTCGCGCTGGGTCTCCGCGCGGTTTGGCCTTTCCAGGCAGGCTGGGTTCTGGAATTCCTAGCCGGGGGAGTACTGGGCGGTTTGGGCATGATCCTGACCTTCCTACCCATATTGGTAATATTCTTCGCCAGCCTGGGATTCCTGGAGGATACCGGCTACCTGGCCAGGGCAGCATTTCTTTCCGATCGCTGGATGCACAAAATGGGTCTGCACGGAAAAAGCTTCATGCCCATGCTGCTAGGCTTCGGATGCAACGTTCCAGCGGTGCTGGGAACCAGAATCATCGAATCCCGCCGCTCCCGCTTATTGACCACCCTGTTGATTCCCCTCATCCCCTGCACTGCACGCATGGCGGTGATCACAGTCCTTGCAGCGGCGTTCTTCGGTCAATACGCGTTTTGGATCTCCTGGGGGTTGGTCGGACTGAGTCTGGGGATCATGATCCTGGTCGGATTTTTCCTGCACCATTTCGTTTTCGAAAATGAGCACGTTCCTTTCATCATGGAATTGCCTCTCTATCACCTGCCGAATCCCCGTACTATCGGAATGTACACCTGGGAGAATATCCTTGGGTTCCTGAAAAAAGCAGGAACAACCATTTTTATCGCGACCATGGTCATTTGGTCACTCGCGTATTTCCCTACCGGCAGTATTCAAACCAGTTACCTGGGTATGGTGGGCAGATTCCTGGAACCAGCCGGCAGCTTAATGGGACTCCCCTGGCCTGTGCTTGTGGCGTTGCTGGCCAGCATCATCGCCAAGGAAAATGCGGTTGCCACCCTCGCGGTCCTTTATGGTAGCGTGGCGGTACTTGCTGCTTCGCTGCCGTTGGCTGCCGCGTTGGCCTTCATGGTTTTTCTGGTACTTTTCATCCCCTGCGTGGGTACCGTCGCAGCCATCAAGCAGGAAACCAAATCCTGGAAATGGACATTTGGGAATATTGGGATGCAGCTGGTGATATCCACAAGCCTGGCGATTGTCGTCTATCAGGTGGGGAGACTATTCTAGATGCTGCATCAGTTCCTGAAGGAACTATCGGATGGTCGATCCAGGAACCTGACAGAGGTTGCCAGAGAGATGGATATATCTCCTCTTATGGCAGCCCGGATAGCAGAGGACCTTACCCGGATGGGATACCTGCAGAAATTGGGAGTCGATTGTGGAACGCAGGATCATTCCTGTTCCGGTTGCGCGGTCTCTACGGGTTGCATCCGCACCGACCAAACCTGGTGCCTGACAGATAAGGGGATGGCAATGATTGGGGAAAATCCTTCTACTTTCCAGTAGCAAAAGCTTACCTCCAACAAGCTAGTTATTTACATTCACTTCCCCTCACCGGTATTTTTCTTATGCTATAATTAATATACTCATTTATTGAGTATATTTTCTGCATTTTTACCTTTAAGGTCCCAGCCTATATTTCTCCCGATCATGAAAATGAACAATTCGTTGAACAGCGGGAGGAAGAAATCTTGTCCTAATTCCAAGGGATTGACACAGGGATGCAGTAAACCACGGAGGAAATCCATGACCGTTCCTGATTCAGACACAGTTGTACTTATCACCCACAATGGTATGGGGGACGCGGAGTCGGAATTGCAAATCAAGCTGGCTTCCACCTATTTCAAGTTGCTGGACGAGAACAATATCCTTCCAGCGGCTATCTGTTTTTACACAGACGGGGTCAAATTGGTCGTGGAAGGTTCTCCGGTCCTTGACTCTCTAAAATCTCTGGAATCCAAGGGAGTTCGATTGATTCTTTGTAGTACCTGTTTAAATTTCTTCAACCTTTCCGACAAAGTTAAGGTTGGGATCGTGGGGGGAATGACCGACATTATCGAAGCTCAAATGAAAGCAGGGAAAATTATCCCGCTGTGATTTCCATAATCCCAGGTATTTATTTCAAGTAGGAGCTGACCATATCCTGGGAGATTTCCCAGGTTTTTTTACCTAAACTTCTATCCAAAGAATGAGGAGAAGGAACTTCCTCGATCGTCCTATTAAAGTATTTACCCGATATTTCTTGCATCTCCGGCGCACATGCCAGGTAATAAATCGCCATACCGCTTATCTCAGGATCTGAAAGAAACCACCTGAGAAGATATTTTTGATACGCCCGGTATAGCCACCCATTATTCATGCCGATATTCGTGCGCACTTCCCCGGGGTGCATGGCGTTGATCGTCACACCGGTCCCTTGAAATTGGTCTGCAAACTCCCATGTGGTCAATAATTGCGCTGTTTTTGCTGCACCGTAGGCTTTGTAGCCGTTGTATTTCCGTTGGCTCCAGTCCAGGTCGGTCAGATCCAGGCCGCCAAAGCGGTGTCCCTGCGAGTTGACCTGGATGATCCTGGAAGGAGCGGAGGTGATCATTATAGGGAAGGAGCAAACGGGTAAACAGAAAAGGTGCCAGGTGGTTGACTGCGAAAACCATCTCAAAGCCTTCCGCGGTTAACTCTCTGTGCGTGTAATGCACTCCGGCGTTATTGATCAGGACATCCACCCGGGAATGGCTCTCCAGGATGCTGTTTGCCGCATCCCGAACTTCCTTCAGCCTGGAAAAATCGGATATGACGATTTCCACGGTGATACCGAATCGGTTAACTAATTCGGTTTTCAACGAATCCGCTTTTTTGGTATTCCTGCAGACCAGGATCAGATTGGCTCCGCCCCGCGCAAGGCAGCATGCTGCCTGGTAGCCAACACCGGATGTTGCCCCAGTGATGATGCACCACTTCCCATCCATCCTGTCGGCGGTGGTTTTTTGCGGTTTGCGGGCATTTTCGATGAATTGAAGTTCTTCGGGCAGCTTCATTTGGAGGCTCTCAACCGAAATACCTATGCATGAATTTCCAATATGGTTTTCGCAGGTACGGGATGCCATTCAGGATGGTACCCCAAAGGTCAAAATAATCCCGCTGCGCGATGATCCGGCCATCTTCAGCCAGGGTCAGTTTACTGCAGCCGTAGAGCGGTGTGGAAGGGAACTTTTTGAACATCATCGTCATTTTCCATTGTAAGAAAACATCCTGTGAATCCATCAATATGGAGGAGATCTCCATGTTGAGTTGTTCGCATCGATTCGCCAGCCTGCCGCACATGGCTTTGAAATTCTCTATTCCTTCAACCCGCTGGACGCTGTCTTCAAACACGATCTCCTCGTGGTAATACGGAAAGAGGTGGGACCAATCCGGTTTCCCCTCGGTGTTGTAGGTTTTTGACCACAGATCTAGGATAAGTTCTTTCGATAATGGTGGTAATGAGCTTTGCTTATGGCTTGTGGTGAGGCTCATAAAATTTCCTTTGCAACATGGATTTGCCAGATCAAATTATTTTTCAAGTTCAAAAAATCAATCTATTTTACTTGATGGGAAAGGGAAAAACCTGGTTGGTATAAGGTACTCCCGAAATCCATTCATTATAATTATGCCCCAACATAAATCACTTGCCTCAATTCTTTCCTGAACTGGGCAAACGGCTATCATTTATACTTACATCGTTGCATTACAATTTGAATTCGGGAGATTCCATGTCAACAAAGAAGGTTGTGATCGTCGGGGCGGGCTGCGCAGGGCTTTCTGCAGCGTATACGCTTAAGAATATTGGAGTGGAAGTTCAGGTTTTTGAAGCCTGCACCATGGCGGGTGGAAGATGCCGGACGATCGTTGAAGATGGATACGAATTCATCGCCGGGGCTGGCAGCACTGAGCCGCAGTGGGCAACAACCTTTCAATACCTGGACGAGCTCGGGTTAAAGGATCGGGTGTATTCCATTCAAAAACAACGCTTCGGTATGTATCGCAATGGCAAAGTCCGCACAGCCTTATCCGGCGGATCCAAATGGGACATGGTCAAATCTCTTCCGGAGAACCTTCGCTTTTATCTCACCGCCATGCCCAGGCAAACCTTTGCTCAGGTAAAGAAAGTAAATGAGGAACTCGATAAATATACGAAGTTGGTGGATACCAAAAACCAGAGGTTTGAAGCGCTTGAAGAGATATCAAACATAAGTACGGAGGACTTTGTCCTAAAGTATGGAGGTCCGGAAGCCCTGGAATGGCATTTTCATCCCTTCCTGGCAACCATGGTCCTTGGTCGCCCCAGGGAGATCTCAATCGCCCACCCAATCGCGATCTTCTCCCTGATGAAGGGGATGTGCTCGATGGAGGGTGGGCTTGGATCTATTACTGCTGCACTTTATGAAAAAGTGAAAGATTGTGTCCGATTGAACACGCCAGTAAAAAAGATCGTCATCGAAAAGAATAAGATAACCGGAGTACAAACGGGTGCGGGCTTTGTGGCAGCCGACCGGGTGATCTGCGCCACGGATGCCTTCCACGCCCGCCTGCTTATGCCCGACCTGCCGGTGAAGATGAGAAAGGCGCTGGAAACTTGCAAATACAGCTCCACCTATTATTACCAGTTCGGTTTGGAGAAACCGGTCGTGAATACCCGGCAGACACCCTTTCATGTGGTCATGATCCCACCCAGCGCGGATACCATCCTTGATTTCGTCTCGCTGGGGAGCTATTCCAATGAAAAACCGGTAGTGATCGCACCAACCCGCGGCTGGGAGGATGAAAAGCTTTCAGTTCTGGACGAAGATGAACGTCGCAGGCTGGTTATCTCGGATATCCAGAAGATTTGCCCGGCTTTTCCCGATGAACCGGTAAAAACCCGGGTCTTCCGCTGGGACCGTGCGGTCAACCTGGAAGCCCCGGGGCAGTACTCAGCCATTCAGGATCTTCTAAAAAACCACTACAACGATGTGGAAGGTTTATACCTCGCCGGGGAGTACCTGTTCCTCTTTGCCTGCACAGAAGGAGCCTTGAAGACCGGTCAGCAGGCGGCCAAATTGGCTGCTGAAGGAATTCAGAAAGCGAACTATCAATAGGAGGAATGGGATTGAAAAGTGTGACGATCCCTTACCGCCAGGAAAACCACGGCAGCTTCGATGAAGAATGGCCGCTTCACCGAAAGATATCGGGGTGGTGGTATATCACCGGTTATTTTTCGGATCCAGCCACCCCCGACCAACTCTTCTCCTACCAGTTCACTGTGGTGAAACCACGGGTTTTCGGGTTCTCCCCCTGGATCCTGCAACTTGCGATCACCGATGTGCAGACCGGCAAACATGATTTCACCCAACGAATGACTCTTTCAGCGAAGGAGATTTACGTGACAGAGGACACTGTCCAGTACCTCTCTCTGGCTCACCTGAAGCGGGAAAATGACCGCATGGATTTGTCTGTCCGCGCTGATTCCTTCGATCTTGACCTGAGCCTGGAAAAAGGCAAAGGCGCATTCTGGCACGGGGATAATGGTGTTCTGGTGATGGGCGGCGTGGAGGATCCAAAGCGACGCACCGTGTATTACTCCTACACCAACATGCCCACCACCGGTACCGCGACCCTGCGCGGTGATACCGGAAAATCGAGGTCCTTCACGGTCAAAGGCAAATCCTGGTTCGACCGGCAATGGGGACCGTACGCGCTCATTAAAGCAAACACGCATTGGGAGTGGTTTTCCCTGCGGTTCTTTGATAACGAGGAGGTGATGCTGTTTGCCTTTCCTCAATGCCCTTATTACGATGGCACGTACGTCACTAAAGATAAGGAGCGCCGCCTCGTCCGGGATTACACCTTGACAGCGAAAAGTTTCACCGAGGCGACGGGCATGAAATTCTCCAACCTGTGGGAACTGGTGATGCCCGGGGTAAAAGAGGAAAGGTACCAGATCCGCCCGCTCACCGAAGGCCAGCTCAATCTCGCATATTTTGAGCTCCTTGCGGGAATTTACAACCCCGCCGGGAAACAAGTCGGATTGTGCATGGTGGAGCTCCTGCCGGGTGCCAGAAACCCGCAGAGCCGGATCAATTTCCTCAACCTATTCAAAAAAGTTTAGCTATTGAAAACCAAAACTCAATAAGGTATGATGCCCAGCATTCAAAGGAACTGCCTTGTATACGCATTCTTCGAAAGCTGAACCCTATATCAAATACCACCGGGATGGAAGCGTCTGGGCAAAGGGTCAGATGCTGGATGGCGTACAGGAGGGCTACTGGGAGTGGTTCCGCAAGGATGAGACGATCATGCGGTCAGGCAGTTTCCTCGAAGGGAAGCAGGTTGGTGAGTGGATAACCTATGACCGCGATGGAAGAGTTCACAAGGTAACGAAAATGAATACGAGCGGATCTTGAACTTCATCCCGTTCGATCGAATCTATAAATTTAAAGGATGGTCAATATGCAATCAAATTCAAAAACACCCCTAACCATCGATGAATATATCGCTGGTTTTCCGGAAGAAATACAGGTGATCCTTCAGAAGATTCGCCAGGTCATAAAGGAAGCAGCACCGGAAGCCCAGGAAGCCATCTCCTACCAGATGCCGACCTTCAAAGTTGAAGGTAACCTGGTTCATTTTGCCGCATATCAAAACCACATCGGTTTTTACCCGGTCCCATCGGGAATTGAGAAATTCAAGGCAGAATTATCCATATATAAGCAGGGCAAGGGTTCGGTGCAGTTCCCCCTGGATCAACCCATCCCCTATGACCTTATTAGCCGAATCGTGAAATTCCGGGTGGAAGAAAATTTGAAGAAAGTCCGCAAGGGGAAATAGATAAGAAACTACCGGAAGGCAGTCTTAGGTAGCCCTCAAAGCAAAGGGGTGCTGAAACCTCGGATGCTTCAAAGTCGAGTGAGTGAATAATCATTGAAATTGCCATACAATGTTAGGTGCTATATACCACGCGACGATTCCGGTAAGTTCTTGAGCCACTCCTCGATCAGGTCCAGGTACTCAGGCGTGTAAGGCCAGTCGCTCGCAAGAGTGAGCAATACCGGGTCTTTCGGTTCCAATTTTTCCAGGTCTTCGAAGGTTAATCCCTTTTCTGCCAATACCCGTTCAATTAGTTTGTCCCTCTTCGGAGATGCAACCGGTCTCCGAGGGAGCGAGGGTATGGTCAGCGCCCGGGATGACCTCGACCCGGTAGTTGGAGTTTCCCGCCTGTTCCAACGCATCCCGGTAGGCATGAGCGGCTCGGATTGAATCAACCTTGGTATCCCGTTCGCCCCAGATAGCCAACACTGGGATGCGGACCTGCTCGAATACATGGACAGGAGACCATGCCATTGAATCGGCATCGTTTGCCAGCCAGAACGCCTCGGATATCACTGTATTAGGTGCCGTCACCGACCCCAGGGCAGCCAGCTCATCCAGGATCTCCCGGTAGTGCAGATAGCCCTCGTATGTTTCGAAGGTCCGCGCCTCATTGAGCTCAGCGAGCAGGATATCCAATTGACCGGTAACCTCTTCCGGGACTCCTCCGCAGTAATGCTGCGCGACGGTCAGGAAAACAAATTCATCCTGTCCTGACATGCTCCCACAGCTTTGACAGATCATGAAAGCAACGTCGTCGCTTTCCATAAGCACGCGCGGCATCACCCAGCCTGCCATGCTGACTCCCCACATGCCAATCCGGTCTGGGTCGATGCCTGGAGAGGTTTTCATGGTCTTGATCGCGTCCAGGACGATCTGCGCATGCTGCTGAGTGCGCGAAGAACTGGAGGTCGTGTCCATCGATTCGCCAGCCCCTGGATTGTCCCAGGAAAAAACGGCGTAGCCGGCTTGTAGCATCCGCTCCATGATCGGCAGGTACATTCCAAACATTGTTCGGTTCGCGTTTGGCGCGTCGCCATGCACAAAAATAACCAGCGGAAAAGGACCAGTTCCGCCAGGCGTGCGTAGATCGCCAACAAGGGTGAAATCCCCGGACTGGAAGGTGATCTCCTCGATCCTTGCCGGTTGAGGTGGCTTTGTGCAAGCAGGGAGGAGCAGGGCGACAACGAGGAAGAGGAAGATCAGTTTGCGAGTCCCAATGGTTTTAACTTTTCTTTCCAGGGTTTTAGAGTTCATTTTAATCTCCTAACCAAAAACATTTAATATCGAAAAATCAACTTCATTACACTGTCGCTTTCGGATTGAATTTTGAAAAGGTCAATATTAATTCCATCTTTAACCGCTCAGCCTTTGATCTTCATTTTCTTACTGAATATACGATTAGGAATCGTGAATGGTTGTTGTTCAATCGTACAGTTTTTCATTCTCAACCCGTACAGAATTCACTATATTTTTTCCTAACAGATACCTTTACAAATGGAAGAAAGCGGCGGATAAAAAACCACCATTGGGTGGTTCTTGGTGCCCCTCGCGATTTTTGCATACCAGCAGGGTGCAGGGGGACTCGAATATCGTCCCCATTCGGGGACTCATATTATGCTATGTCAAATTTCGATGGTTATATCTTGTTGAAAATAAAAAAAACCCGCATAAACTGCGGGTGTGTGCCCCCAAGGAGACTCGAACTCCTGTTATGGCCTTGAAAGGGCCGTGTCCTAACCACTAGACCATGGGGGCAACGCGAGGAATTTTACCGTACCTCTCCGCTCCGGTCAAGAATATCACGCCGGATCTTTCGGCATGCGTTCAACTGCGAAGGATTCCATTCTCTCAACCGCATATGGCTGGAGCATCGCCTGCAGGATGGCTAGATCCCTGCCCTCGATCCACCGCCAGCAGGTCTTCGTATCCAGTATCACCGGCATGCGGGGATGCACTTGTGCGACCAGCGAATTGGCTTCGGTGGTGATGATCGTGCAAGTCTTGAGTTCATCTCCTTCCGGAGATCGCCAGAGCTCCCACAACCCCGCGAAGGCAAAGGGTTTTTTCTCCAGCAGCTGAAACCGGAATGGACGCGAAGGTCCGCGCTCCTGTTTCTGCCATTCGTAGAACCCATCAGCCGGGATCAGGCACCGGCGCCGGGCAAATGCCGTTCGGAACGAAGGTTTTTCCTGGATCGTTTCGGCGCGGGCGTTAAAAAGCTTGCTGCCGATGCTGATATCCTTCGCCCAGGAGGGGATCAGACCCCAACGCATATATTCGATCTTGCGATTATCGGCAAATGCAAGCACCGCCACCGGTTGGGTGGGGGCGATATTCTCGCGCAGCACCCAATCGCCGGGTGCTTCACTCAGGTCAAAGGCTTCCTGCAGTTCCACGGGCTCCACGCCCAGGGTGAACCTTCCGCACATGGCTTGCTCCTTCCCACAATCAAAAACTTGCAAGGTTATAATACCACTATCCAAATCTCCGAGGACCATATGCCCGCACCCCTGGTTGAATGCATTCCCAATTTCAGTGAAGCCCGCCGCCCCGAGTTGGTGGAGGCGATCCTTGGCTCCATCCGCCAGGTTCCGGGTGTACGCGTGCTCGACCACCACTCCGATCTCGATCACAACCGTACCGTGGTCACGTATGTCGGCGCGCCTGCTGCCGTTGAGGAAGCCGCATTCCAGGCGATCCGCACCGCCTCGGAACGCATCAACCTGGAAGAACACACCGGTGCGCATCCGCGCATCGGCGCAACGGATGTTGTCCCTTTCGTACCCATCGCCGGGGTGACCATGAAGGAGTGTGTGGAAATGGCCCGCCGCCTGGGGAAACGCGTGGGTGAGGATTTACAGATCCCTGTTTACTTGTATGAAGAAGCCGCCGCCCGCCCGGAGCGGCAGAACCTGGAGAACATCCGCAAGGGACAATACGAAGGTTTGAAGGCTGAGATCGAAACCGATCCCGCCAGAACACCCGATTTCGGGCCTGCGAAACTGGGCGCCGCCGGCGCAACCGTGATTGGCGCGCGCCAGCCGCTGATCGCCTTCAACGTCTATCTCACAACAGATGAGGTGCCTATCGCCCAGAAGATCGCCCGCGCCATCCGCCAGTCCTCGGGAGGGATGCGCTATTTGAAAGCCATGGGTCTCCTGGTGGACAGGCGCGCGCAAGTTTCAATGAACCTGACCAATTTCCGCCAAACCCCCATCGCGCGGGTAGTGGAGATGGTCCGCAGGGAAGCTGCACGTTACGGGGTAAACATCCATCACACGGAGCTGGTTGGACTCGCCCCGCAGGAATCATTGATTGATGCGGCGGTCTGGTACCTGCAGCTGGACCAGTTCGAACCGGAGCAGATCCTGGAAACGAAGTTATTCACAACCCAGGCGGATTCCGATGGACACAATCAGGTAGTGTTACCCTCCTTTATTGATCGCCTGGCCGCGGGAACCCCCACCCCCGGCGGCGGGTCTGCCTCGGCGCACACCGGTGCGGAAGCAGCCGCCCTGGCAGCCATGGTGGCCCGCCTGACTGTGGGGAAGAAGAAATACGCTGCCGTTGAACCGCAAATGTGGGAGGTCATCTCCAAAGCGGATTCTCTCCGCGCGGAGCTTGCCTCATGTGTGGTGGAGGATTCGGCTGCCTTCGACGATCTGATGGCTGCCATGCGGTTGCCGAAAGATTCGGAAGAACAAATCTCCATCCGCGCGGAAGCCGTCGAAGATGCCACCCTCAAAGCCATTAAAATCCCCGCCCGGGTTGCCCGCCTCTCCCTGGAAGCAATGAAGCTCTGCATGCAGGTCTGCTGTGAGGGGAACCTGAACGCGATATCGGATGGCGCCACAGGGGCTGCACTCGCCCAGGCCGCCATCACCGGCGCGGGATACAACATCCGCATCAACTGCCAGGGATTGCAGGACCAGCAGCGAGCCGATGCGTTCATTTCCGACCTTCAAGCGATCCAGGCACAAGCCGCCGAGTTCCAAACCTCCATCCAAAAGGTCCTTAGCGAGCGCGGGGGATTCGACCTCGCATGAAAATCGTTTCTCACCAGTATCCTTTCCTTTTCGCGTTCACTATGCTTATCCTCTATGCCTGCGCGCCTGTTTCGGACTCGCCCGCCAGTATCAACCCATTTGATACCAACACGCCGTTGCCTCTCGCGTATGAATCCCCTGCCCCAATCCCGAGCTCCATCCCTAAGCCGACCTCTGCCCCCAAACAGGAGATTGAATGCCAACCAGATTTTTGCATCCGCACAAGCAATTTTTCCCTTGCACGCCCCATCCTTCCTCCGGGCAATAACCGCTCTGAAGCGCAGTACCCCTTCGGTGGCACGCAAGGTGGTGCTCGCGATGTCCATCACGGGATAGAGTTCAACAACCCCATTGGGACCCCCGTGCATGCCGCCGCGGATGGCGTGGTTATCTTCGCAAGCAGCGATGACAGCGAGATCTTTGGACCTTTCGCCGGGTATTATGGCAACTTGGTGATCATTGAGCACCACCTGCCTGGAGAGGTGGAACCCCTTTTCACACTCTACGGGCATCTTTCTGAAGTGAGCGTGGTTGCCGGGGAGCACGTCCAGCGCGGCGAAATGATCGGCGCAGTCGGGAAAACCGGAGTAGCAATCGGTTCCCACCTTCATTTTGAAGTACGCGAGTATCGCAACGATTATGCGAGCGCGGTCAACCCGGAGCTCTATTTTGCCCCTTTGCCAGAACCATCCAGTGGCACACCAACCGGTATCCTGGTCGGGCGGATCGAGAGTGAGCAGGGTGAGCCGCTGAGTGTTGCGCTCGCCGTGCAGCGTATCACTTCTGATTCTTCAGAAGGCAGCATTTGGTACCCCGAGCTCTACGGCAACGGCGCGAAAGGAAGCGCCACTTTTGATGAGAATTTCATGCTGGCAGGACTGCCGGAAGGACATTACCGCCTGGCGTTCATCGCCTACAACCGCGTGTTCGAAAGGTTCGTACAGGTATTACCCGGGCGAATCACCAATCTGGTGATCACCGCGAAACCCTAATCTTTTTTGGAGGATATCCCGATGGGACTGAAATCAGACGGCTGGATCCGCAGGATGGCGCTGGAGCAAAAAATGATCGAACCTTTCACAGACGGGCAGAAACGCGACGGGGTGATCTCCTACGGGCTTTCCTCATACGGTTACGATATCCGCGTGGCGGATGAATACAAGATCTTCACCAACGTCTATTCCGCGGTGGTGGACCCGAAGGACTTCGATACCCGCTCAATGGTGGATTTCAAGGGCGATATCTGCGTCATCCCGCCCAACTCCTTTGCCCTGGCGCGCACGGTGGAGTATTTCCGCATCCCGCGCTCGGTGCTGACCATCTGCCTGGGCAAGAGCACCTACGCCCGCTGCGGGATCATCGTCAACGTGACCCCCTTCGAACCGGAATGGGAGGGCTTTGTGACCTTGGAGATCTCCAACACCACCCCCCTGCCCGCCCGCATCTATTCCAACGAAGGCATCGCCCAGGTGCTGTTCTTCGAAGGCGACGAACCCTGCGAGGTTTCCTACGCGGATAAGAAGGGCAAGTACCAGAAACAGCAGGGGGTCATGCTGCCGAAATTGTAAACATTACAGTTATCCTACGCCGTCTCCCCACCCCCTTGTATAAATTTTTTCTCTCCCTATAATGGATGTATCTCTGGTTGTCTGATCAAAAACCCCGGGGAAAGGGGGTGGTGGGATCGCGTTTTAGAGCAACAAGTTCCAAAAAACACTCATTCATAAATAATTGAGGAGGAGTACCATGAAGCATGGAAATGCGTTCCCCATGCTGCCCTTCATCATCGCCCTCCCACTGCTGGCAGCGTTTTTGATCGCCACCCCGGTCTTCGCGCAGGACGAGCTCCCGCCCGAAGCGCCGGTTCCCACAAAAGAAATTCCCATAGTTGAAGAAAACCCAATAACAGAACCAATTCCCACCGAAGTGGCTCCAGTGGAAACGGTAGAGGAACCAGCCGCCGACCCGGGGCAGGAACCTTTGGTGGATGCGCCGGCTCCTGCTGAGGGAGCGGCGGATGTTTCTATTGTAGAGACACCCGCGGCAGACCTTGCCCCTGTTCTGGAAGCAGTGGCAGATGCCGGACTGGTCCTGGCAAATGAAACCGGTGTACCGCTTGCCCTTTCTACTGAAGAGACAGCGCAAACCCTTTCCGCCGGGGACCCGTATTACACCACAGCCGCGGGGAAATATATGTTCGTCCTTTCCCCCGCCACCTGCCCCGGCACCCTACCTGCAGGTACAGTTTATTGTGAAGTTAGCGCAACTCCCATCCAAGCAGCCATTAATTACATACCCACCAGCGGTCTGCCATCGAACGGCATGATCTATATTGAAGGAGATGAATACACTGAAAACATTGTCATTAATGGGACATCAACCGCCATCCTGAAAGGTCTCAAAGGACTGATCGGCGAAGTGGTGGATTACGACCCCAAAGTCAGGCTGACGGGTGACATTGCGATACAAAATATTGACCTGGGCTTCACCATCAAAGGTTTTAATCTTGTCGATGGCAACTTGATAATAGGAAATACAAAGGGAACAATCACAATCGAGGATTCCATTTTCCATAACCAGGATAGTGGGCCGGGGATCGATATTCAGACACTTGAAGGCGCGGTCATCCTCAACCGGGTCAAATCGGGTTACAACGCTGAAGGTGGAGCTTTAATTAAATCAAATAGTAATATCACCATCATAAACAGCAGTTTTGATAGGAATGACCCGAATTATGATGAGGTCTTCGGCGGATTGAAGTTATCTGCAGGTGGTGCGGTACTGATTGACGGGGTAACCTCAAGCCATAATGCCGGAAATTTCTCGGCACTGGGAATCACATCAGCAAGCTCCATCACCATCAAGAACAGCAACTTCAGTCACAACACAAACGGACGCGGAATTGCTTTCGATTATTGGGATGGTAGGCCTTCCCCGAATATCACATTATCCAATGTGTATCTCACGGATAACAGGCAGGGCTTGTACCTGCATACCAAGGGAAACATTACCCTGACCGGAATTCACACCGATAGGAATTCCGATCGTGGCGCTGACCTGGATACATGCAATGCAGCTGGCACTCTGTGCACTTGGGCAGGAACCGGGGTGATCACAATTAAGGATAGCACCTTCGATGGCAATGGTTTTGGAACAGCGAGTGATTATGGTCTTCTTGTGACTTCACGCGGGGCGATCACCCTCACCAATGTTTCTGCAAGCGATAACACCCATGCCACAGGATATCCAGCGGGAGCCTTGCTATATGCGCATTACTCTCCCCTCATGAACAAAGTTACTGTAACCAACAGCCAATTTAACGACAATGTCTACAATGGATTAACGATTTACACAAAAGGTCCGGTTATCCTTACGAAAGTTCAATCAAACAATAACAGCAACGGAGCTGGATTAGAGATCGATAATTGCCGCTGGGACGGATTGAAATGCGCCGGGACAGGTACGGTGACCATTACCGGGTCTGCTCCAGGTGATAACCAGTTTAATGGAAATCAATACAATGGTATCCGCATTCAATCCAAAGGTGCAATTTCGTTAAAGTATGTTGATTCTTACCTGATCGCCTTTCAGGATGCCGCCTCTCTGCTTAATAATTTTTCTGGTGCAACAGCCGGTGTTACCGTAACAAATTCAACATTTGGAAAGCTTTACAACGCAAATGGTGGTGCAGGCCTGTTCATTTCCACCAATGGCAGCGTCACGCTCAGCGGGATCCTCGCAGCTTGGAACCAGGGTGGAACTGGCGTGGAAATCACTTCTCAAGGAGCAACCGCGGCTGTCTCGGTGAAAGACTCTGATATTTATCGCAACCAGGGCGATGGTTTATCGATCACCTGCAAGGGAACCATCACCATATCTAACGTGGAATCAAGTTTTAATTTACTCACCGGTGCCAGATTGGAAAATGATTCTGGAAGCGGTAGTGTACTGGTAACAAATTCAGATTTTATGTCTGGTTTTGGTGTGGACCCGGATGGAGGATTGATCATTCAGACAAATGGCATGGTCACCCTGACAAAATTGGATGCCAAATTTAATGACGGGATCGGTGCATGGATTGATAATACGGGTGGTACTTCAGGTATCAGCGTATCATCTTCATTCTTCACCAACAATGCCAGTACGGGAATACAGATTACAACCAATGGTACGGTCAATATTAGCACCATTTCCGCGAGCGAAAACAACGGCGCAGGAGCGAAAGGCGCGGTAATTGATAATGCAGGGTCTCTCGCAACCAACGTCACGATCACCAACGGCACATTTCAGGATAATTTCACCACAGGGCTTGAGGTCATTTCGAAAGGCAATATCACCCTTACGAATGTGACCAGTGATTTAAACAATTCATTAGCCGGCTCGAATGGCGCCACCCTCGATAATTCCGCAGGTCTGGGTTACGTCAAGATCACGAACCTGGCGAGCACGGATACCGACCTGAAGCCAGGATTTGATAGTAATGAAGGTTTGGGGCTGGAGATCTTCACCAACGGCCTGGTGACCCTGACCAACGTGAACATGATGGGGAACGCGGCAGAAGGCGTACGGATTTGGCAGGAGTTGAACAAAGGTGCTACCCTGACCAATTGCCGCCTGGACGGGAACAACATCGCTTCAGGCACCGCAGCCATCCTGATCGATACCATCGGGCCAGTGGTGATCAATGGAGGATACTCCAATAATAATAATGCTGCAACCGGATTACGGGTGGATAACAGTTATGCCCTGGATCCCCTTGCAAAGCCGGTCACAATCAGTAATTTTAAAACAAATAACAACCAGGGGTATGGCATCTACGTCCTCTCCAAAGGAGCGATCAGCCTGTCGAACGTCGTAGCCCACGATAATACGGTTGGCACGGCCGGGATTTTCCTGGATAACCAGCTCCTGGCTGCAGGCGTTTCCTTGTCCAATGTGACCGTGTACAAAAATGTCATTGGTATGGACATACGGACGAACGGCGCATTCTCCCTCAAAACCGCGACTGTCGAGGTGAATACAAGCAACGCAATTCAACTGAACAACCTGGGGACAGCGCAAGCTAAAGCTGTAACGATGAGTAATCTTCAGATACATTCGAATTCCGGTTATGGCATGGTAATTGACAACAAAGGCGCGGTCAATTTGACCAATGTAAATTTCAGCTCTAGTCTTACCAGCTTTGGCTTGCAGATCGATAACCGGGATTGCACCACCGCCACCCCCTGTCCAGTTAGCATACTAACCTCCGGCAGCGGGATCAACGAATTCAGTAATAACGAATTGTTTGGACTGACCATTTTCACCTATGGAACAGTGATACTAAATAAGGTAAACGCAGTTAGTAACGATTTGGGTAGCGGTGTATCTGTGGATAGCCGGGATGCTTTCGTCCCCGCGAATATCACCATTTCAGGAGGAAAGTTCAGCGAGAATAAAACCTACGGATTGTACATTTTCAACAGGGGAGCGGTCAGCATCACTGGCATCGAAGTGAATGACAATGGAGAGATCTTCAGTGATTACGGGGCATTCGTGCGCAATGATTTTGATAGTAGCGGCACGAAGGGCGTGGCGGTGACAAAAAGCACCTTTGATCGGAATACACTTGGTCTGTATATCCAATCCCGCGGTGCGGTGGTTCTCAATACCATTCAAGCATCTGAAAACAATCTTGATTATGGGGTATTCGTGGATAACCGTGATGCCAATCTTAAAAAACCCGTCACCATCCTTGCCTCCTACGGCACGAACAATTTCAACGCCAATAACCAATCAAACCTGGTGATAAATTCCTATGGGATTGTCAGCCTTACCAAGGTAAATGCTGATCAGAGCATGAATGGAAATGGAATTGAAATCTTCAATTCATACGGTGGTAATCCGGTCAGTTTAAACAGCGTTTCCACCCGCTACAACGCCCAGGATGGCATACACATTGACACTTACGCGAATGTCACCCTAACGAGCGTGACCAGCATGTTCAACGGTCAGGGTACCGGATCATTTGCCGGGATTTATATAATCACAAATGAACACCCGACCGCAAAAGTCACATTCACAAACGGTTTGGTTTCTGGCAATCTTGACCATGGGATCAGGTTGGATCTTGGACCTTCAAAGCTCTACACTTTGACCGGTGTTTTCTTCTTCGGTAACAACTTTGATGGTTTGGGGTCAGAGGTAAATCTGCTCATCGAATAACTATTTGGAAATAATATATATAAAATCGCAATCACCAGGCGCCTTCCCGGCGCCTGGTCTTTTTCCTTATCCATTCCCGGAGAATCACTCAAACTCTTTTACTCGTCTGGTCAGTATTTCCGACCTTTCAGTTATCCTACGATATCCATCTCCTACTTGATTATTCCATTTCCCGACCTATAATGGATGTGTCAATACTTGTCTGGACTTTTCCCCATGGAAGGGGGGTGGTGAGTCATTCTTCTGTAAGTTTCCATAAATACCAAAATCGATCATAGCCTTTTTTAAGGAGGAGTATTATGAAGCAACGTATTGCGTTCCCGTTGCTGCCCTTCATCATCGCCCTCCCACTGCTGGCAGCCTTTATGATCACCGCCCCGGTATTCGCGCAGGACGAGCTCCCGCCCGAAGCGCCAGTCCCCACCGAAAAAGCTCCCCTGGTTGATCAAAATCCAGTTTCAGAACCACTACCCACCGAGGTGATCCCAACGGAGGAGGTGCCAGCAATTGATCCTACCCCGGTGGATCAAGCCGTTGAAGAAGCCCCGGTGTTGGAAGAATCGGTGGTAGAACCTCCATCTGAAAACCAGCCGGAGCTTGCCCCCGCGCTGGAAGCCGCTGCGGATTCTGGGATTGTGCTCGTCGATGAAACCGGGAGTGCGCTCGAACTTTCTACGGATGAAGCAATGCAAACTATTTCATCCGGAGACCCATATTACACAACCGCCGCTGGTAAATTCATGTTCCTCCGGATCGGTCCCTGCCCAGTTCCACTCCCGGTGGGTACGGTGTACTGCACCGTGAACGCGGCACCAATCCAGGCCGCGATCGATTACATCCCGACCAGCGGTCTTCCCAGTAATGGGTTGATCTATGTTGAGGCAGATACATACCCCGATAGCCCCACGGTGGATGCCGCAAGCTACCCGATCCTCTCAGGATTAAAAGGTCTTATTGGCAATGTCGTTGATGGAACCCCTGCGGTTCATACCGGGAGAATCTTTGTGACAGGGGTTACCAAAGGTTTTACCATCACAGGTTTTGATATAAGCTCCGCAGCGAGCAGTGCGTCAATCGCGATTTACAACAGCCAGGGTCCAATCAAGATTGAAGATGTAGTTGTTGTGGATTCAAATGTTATTGGTCATGGTATTGAGATCATCAATGTCAACGGGTTGGTCACCATCAACCGCGCAAAGGTGAATGGCAACCCCGGCGGTGGTGCTTTGATCGATAACACTCTGGGTGTAGGTACCGCAGGTGTGACCATCACCAACAGCAGTTTTGATAATAATGGAAGCAACGTAACAGACCACGTCAGCGGGTTGACCATCGCTTCCAAAGGAGCGGTGAGCATCGACGGCATCACCGCCAGTAATCTCACCGGGGGAGAATCAGCTGTATTTATCCGCCAGAGTGGTGCCCTCACCGTCAAGAATAGCGTATTCAACAATAACGATGGGCTAGGACTGACCAATGACTGGTCTGTTTCCACGATTGTGCCCACCGGTGCCATCATCATTTCAAATGTTTACGCCACAGACCATAACAATTCCGCGGATGGATTACGATTGTACACTAAGGGTAATATCACCCTCACCGGGGTGCACGCGGATAAAAATGACGGCCGGGGTGCTTTCCTGGATACTTGCGGATACAGTGGCGGGATTTGCACCTGGTCCGGCACCGGTGTGGTCACCATAAAGGACAGCACTTTCGAGAGAAATAACACCGACAACTTCACTCTTTTTGTAATCGCGCGGGGGCCAATCTCCCTGTCCAACGTATCTGCCAGCCTGAATGCAGATATTAGTCTCTCACCAAGCGGTGCGTACCTGGATAATGGGTATTCCCAGCTGACTGTTCCCGTGACGATCACCTCCAGTAATTTCAATCAAAACGACCAGGATGGAGTGAGGATTTATACAAAAGGCACGGTCACTTTATCCAAGGTCCAGGCGAACAGCAACTCCGAAGGGTACGGAGTTTATATCGATAACTGCCTATATGATGGCGGTCTTGCGAAGTGCCTGGGAACAGGCGCGGTTACGATCACCGGCACTGCAGCCGGTGATAACCAGTTTAACAGCAACCGCTTAAATAACCTGGAAATCGATACCAAAGGCGCTATCACGATCAAGTATACCTATGCGAATCAAAGCCTGGCTGGTTCCGGTGCTGATCTGAATAATTTCCACACAGGAGCCACGGCAGGCGTGACCATCAGCGATTCAAGATTTGGAGATGATTCAAGCGGAAATGCTGTCTCGGGTTTGATCGTAAATACCAATGGAAGCGTTTCCCTGACCCGGGTGGATGCAATCTATAACTACAGTAGCGACGGCGCGAGGATCTTGTTGCATGGCACATCCGGCACAATAACAGTCAATGGGGGTTACTATAGTTACAATGACCTGTCAGGATTGAACATCACCGGGAAAGGCAATATTACGATTACCGGCATTATCACC
Organism: uncultured Chloroflexia bacterium; assembly: GCA_963747315.1. Taxonomy (GTDB): domain Bacteria; phylum Chloroflexota; class Anaerolineae; order Anaerolineales; family Anaerolineaceae; genus CAVVEQ01. The sequence continues at coordinate 30,737 of CAVVEQ010000006.1, forward strand.
TATCACAACTCCATTGGCGCTGACATCAACAACACATCGGGGACCGGGGGGGTGACAATATCAAAATCATCCTTCGATGGAAACGTCGGAACTTTAACATTAGACGCTGGATTGATCGTCGACACAAATGGATCAATCAACCTCTCGGATGTGAGTGCAAGCTTGAACAATAATGATGGCGCACGAATGGATAATTCCCTCGGAACCGCGGGTATAACCCTCAAAAATGTAAAATTTAATAATAATCATTCCGGATCAGGTTTGGCCATCAATTCTAAGGGAGCTGTTACCGCCACAACAATAGAAGCCAGTAATAATTGGGATGGCCTTGGGGCTTCTGTGTACAATGCCTTTTCCTTACCCGCGAATGTGAGTATCATCAACGGCACTTTCTTCAATAACGATGATACCGGGCTTTCCATCTATTCCAAGGGAAACATCACCCTGTCAAACACGGCAAGTTGGAGCAATGATTTCAACGCGGGTGCCATGGGAGCATTCATAAGCAACGTAGCAGGCACCGGGTTCGTTAAAATCACGAATTTACCCAGCGTCGGGTCAGCTTACCTGAAGGGTTTTGACCAGAACAGCGGTCATGGAATAATGATCAGCACCAATGGAACCGTAACCCTGACAAATGTGAATGCCATCAGCAACGATCTCAACGGGGTGGAAATTCCCCTCCATGCCAATAAAGGTGTGACGCTCACCAATTGCCGCTTAAACGACAACGATGGGGCTGGTGCATCAATTCGAAGCCTGGGTCCCATCGTGGTGACCAGCACTGACTTTACGAATAATGGCATCGCTGCTCATTTCGATAATACCTATTCGGGTATCGCCTCGCCTAAACCAATTACCATGAGCAATTCCATGGCTATGGATAATGCCAACGGAGGGTTCGAGATCGATTCTTACGGCGCGGTCAGCCTGACCAGCATCACAGTCATGGATAATGATGACCTATTCGGTATTGGAATTAATATCAGTAATTACCAGGGCACTGCTGGCGTCACGCTGAACAAGGTGTATTCCTATTACAGTGGGGATGCAGGCATCCACATTGAAACCAATGGCGCATTAGTGTACAAAGTTGGTGAAGTTAAATACAATCATGGTAATGGGATCGAGCTCTACTCCGTACCAGGAGTCAGACCTAAAGCTGTGGTTCTCTCGGACCTATACATTTATAATAACGATGGATATGGCGCTGAAGTATTCAACCAGGGTCCCATAACCCTCACAAACGTTAGCTCGTCCAGCAACACTGCGGGAAATGGGCTGTTCCTGGATAACACCCTCTGCGGGACTACCACCCCCTGCCTTGTAAACATTCTGAAGACAGGAAATAACATAAACGATTTTTCAGGCAACATTGGCGGTTACGGCTTGCGGATAAACACCTTTGGCGCTGTTGTGGTGAACAATATTGCTGCCAACATAAATTCACAGTACGGTGCATTGATTACCAATAATTCAGCAGATCCATTAAAACCTGCCAACGTCACAATTACTAGCGGCGCCTTCAGCGAAAATAAAAACGGTAATGGATTAAGAATTTTTAGTCGTGGGATCATCTCATTGAACGGGATTGAAGCCTCTAATAATTTGAACGGATATCAAGGCGCATACCTGGACAACATAAATGATATGAGTGGATCAAAGGGCATCAATGTTACGAAAAGCAAATTCTTTGGTAATACCCTTGAAGGCTTATATCTACGGACACGTGGTATAGTGATCCTTAATACTGTGGAGGCCAGTGAGAATGATGCCGCCGGGGTGGATATCAATAACGATTACGGACTCGGTAAACCGGTAACCGTCCTTGCCTCATATGGTGCAAATAAATTCATCCAAAACTTCAATGACAACATCGTTATTGTAAGCAATGGCTCGGTTGCTTTGACCAGCGTGACTGGCAACCAGTCCATCGCCAATGATGGCATCGATATCGATAACGACAGCGGAATAGGTACCATCACCCTTACGAACGTAACCGCTAATCTCAACTCGCATAACGGGTTTAATCTGTGGACAAATGGAAATGTAACGATCAAAGGAATCACCGCCATGTTCAATACGAACACAGGAAATTATGCCGGTCTCTACATTAACACAAAAGATACAACTACTGCGAAAGTAACGATCACGACAGGATTAATTTCCAGCAATACCGACCATGGGATCTTGTTGAATATTGCCCCTAATAAGTTGTATACCCTGAGCGGAGTGTTCTATTTTGGGAATGATTCCGATAACGATGGAATTGGATACAACTTAAGTGTTTATTAGAATCCGGTGGAATTTATTCAAGCGTTTTCAAAGTTACCAGGCGCCTCCCCGGCGCCTGGTCTTTTTCCCTTAATTGACTTGCCTTCTCTCCTATGATATTATCTGCTCATCATTATTCATTTTTTTCCCGTACTTTAACAACCCGTCATTCATTTTTTTATTGGAGGAATTATTCATGAGCGCAGATTTTATCGCTCGCCTGGTCGGGATGGTCGTATTCGCCATTCTCGGCACCTACTGGGGAACGCAGATCGGGGCATTGGCTACCAAAAACGACGTGGTCCCCACCGTTCCCATCGCGCAGTACTCGTTCACCATCGGCCTGGTCGGGGCTCTCTTCGGCTTGATCCTGACCCCCTATTTCACCACCCGTCCCGTCCGCGCGCTGCGCGCAGTGCTGGGGCGCGTTTCGGCGCAGACGCTCACCGCCGGGCTCATCGGGCTCATCGCCGGCTTGCTCATCGCGGCGCTGATGGCTTTCCCATTCTCGCTGCTGCCGGAACCCTTCGGTTCCATCCTGCCCTTCGTCGGGGCGGTCCTCTTCGCCTACCTGGGCGTGGCGGTCTTCGTCACCCGCCAGTCGGATATCTTCAACCTTTTTCATTCCTTCAGCCGGACTTCGGGTCAGCCCGCTGTGGAAGGCTCCGGTCCCGGCTGGGCGGAAAGCCGCACGCTCCTGCTGGATACCAGCGTGATCATCGACGGTCGCATCGCCGATATTTCCCGCACCGGGTTCCTGCCCGGTACGATGCTCATCCCGCGCTTTGTGCTCACTGAGCTGCAATATATCGCCGACTCGCCCGATAGCCTCCGCCGACAGCGCGGCCGCCGCGGGCTGGAGGTGCTTTCAACCCTTCAAAAGGAAACGTCCATCCGCGTGCGCCTCAGCGATATCGACGTGGAGGGCGTGAAAGACGTGGACGAAAAGCTGATCATCCTCGCCCGCCAAATGCGCTGCCCGATCCTCACCAACGATTACAACCTCAACCGCGTGGCCGAGCTGCAGGGCGTCACCGTGCTCAATATCAACGAGCTCACCAACGCGGTCAAGTCCGTGCTCCTGCCCGGCGAGCAGATGAGCATCCGCGTCATCCAGGAAGGCAAGGAACAGACCCAGGGGGTTGGCTACATGGATGATGGCACCATGGTGGTGATCGAAAACGGGCGCGACCACATCGATGAGGAGATCCTCGTCACCGTCACCAAAGTGCTGCAAACAGCGGCCGGGCGGATGATCTTCGCCCGCCCGGAAACAAATCCCTGAAAGAGGCCTGCATGAGCATTAAGATCTACAATACCCTCACCCGCAAGAAGGAGGATTTTCAGCCGCTTATTGCCGGCAAGGTGGGCATGTACGTCTGCGGTCCCACCGTCTATTCCAACGCCCACGTCGGGCATGCCATGTCCGCCCTGGTGTTCGATATCATCCGGCGCTATTTCGCCTACCGCGGCTACGATGTCAAATTCGTAATGAACTACACCGACGTGGATGATAAGATCATCCGCCGCGCCAACGAGCAGGGCGTGGATCCCTTCAAATTGGCCGAGGATTACATTCAGCAATACGCCCAGAACATGATCGACCTCAATGTGCTGCCCGCCTCAGTCAATCCTCGCGCCACCCAGGAGATGGGGCAGATCATCGAGATGATTGCCGGGCTGATCGAAAAGGGTTATGCCTATGCGGTGGACGGGGATGTGTATTTCCGCGTGGAGCGCGACCCCGATTACGGCAAGCTCTCGGCGCGCAAGCTGGAGGATATGCAGGCCGGGTCGCGCATCGAGGTGGATGAGCGCAAGGTGCACCCCATGGATTTTGCCCTGTGGAAATCCGCCAAACCCGGCGAGCCCGCCTGGGAAAGCCCCTGGGGGCTTGGCCGACCTGGCTGGCACATCGAGTGCTCCGCCATGAATTTGCATCACCTGGGCGAGCAGATCGATATCCACGGCGGCGGGAACGACCTGATCTTCCCGCACCACGAGAACGAGATCGCCCAGTCCGAATCCTTCACCGGCAAGCCCTTCGCCCGCTACTGGGTGCACAACGGCATGATGCAGTTCACCGGCGAGAAAATGTCCAAGTCGATCGGCAACGTGGTCTCCATTGAGGATTTCCTCAGCCGCCACCCCGCCGATGCGCTGCGCTTCATGATCCTCAACTCCGGTTACCGCAACCCGCTCACCTTCAGCGACGAGGTCATCGAGCAATCCGAGCGCGCCTTGGATCGGTTCCGCTCCGCGCTGCGCCCCGCCTTACCAGGCGCGAAAGGTGCACCCGCTGCCAGCCTCGAAGCACTTCAAAAACAGGCGGAAGCTTCCAAAGCCGGTTTTATCGATTCCATGGATGACGACTTCAATTCCGCCGGAGCCATGGGGTATCTCTTCGAGCTGGTGCGCGTGATCAACCAGGCGCGCGCGGATGGCGCGACGGATGCGGAAATTAATTTCGCGCAAGCGCTGCTGGCTGAGCTGACCGGGGTTTTGGGGCTGGAACTGGATAAAGATCGCTCCAGCGGGAATACCTCCGATGAGTTCATCAGCCTGCTAGTGGAAGTCCGCACCGAGATCCGCGCCCAGAAGCTCTGGCAGTTATCGGATTTAATCCGCGACCGCCTGGCGGAGCTAGGCGTGATCATCGAAGACAGCAAAGAGGGCACCAGCTGGCGCTGGAAGTAAAAATCTGGAGGGAGGCAATCCTTCCTCAATTCATCTGGCGGAGGATGTGACATGAAAGAATGGATCCTCGGTCGTAACCCCGTTTATGAGTGCCTCCGGGCAGGCCGCCGGCATTCCTTTCGCCTGCTGGTGGCCAGCGGCGTGGAGGAAAAAGGCCGCCTGGTGGAGATCCTCAGCATTGCTCGTGAAAAGAAGCTGAATATCCAGAAGGTGCTGCGCGGGCAGTTGGATAACCTTGGGGATAACCACCAGGGGATGGCGCTGGAAACCTCCTCTTATCCCTACGCAGAGATCGCCGATATCCTCGCCGTGGCTGAATCCCGGGCTGAACCGCTTTTCGTGCTCGTTCTGGATACCATGCAGAACCCGCAGAACCTGGGGACGCTCATGCGCACTGCTGAGGCAGTTGGCGTGCACGGCATCGTCATTCCCTTGGCGCGCACGGTGGAGGTGACCCCCGCAGTGGTAAGCGCCTCAGCCGGTGCGTCCGAGCACCTGCTGGTGGCTCAATCCAATCTGGCGCAAGGATTGACCCGTCTCAAGGAAGCAGGTGCCTGGGTTGTCGGACTGGAGGGCAGCCCGGAGGCGAAATCACCTGATGATATCTCACTCACTGGCCCCCTTGCGATCGTGGTCGGCAGCGAGGGCGAGGGTATCCGCTCCTTGGTGCGCTCCTCCTGCGATCACCTCCTGCGGCTGCCGATGGTCGGGAAGATCGCCTCACTCAACGCAGCGGTGGCCGGATCTGTGGTGCTCTACCTGGCACTCGAAGCCCGCCAGAATGAAGCCAAAGAAAAACCCCGGGAGTGAGATCACATCCCGGGGTAGTTTATTAATATAATATCTATTTCCCGATCACTTCAAAGTCGCCCATCCACGGACGCAGCACTTCCGGAACGATGATCGATCCATCCGCCTGCTGGTAGTTTTCCATCACGGCAATCAACGTGCGCGGCAGCCCCAGGCCGGAGCCATTCAGGGTGTGCACTAGACGGGATTTCGATCCGTCGGCAGGTTTGTATTTGATGCCTGCCCGCCTGGCCTGGAAATCGCCCACGTTCGAAACCGAGGAGACCTCCAGCCATTCACCGCAGCCCGGAGCCCAGACCTCCAGGTCATAGGTGATCCGAGAGTTGAACCCGAGGTCGCCGGTGCAGAGCTGGATCACGCGGTGGTGCAGCCCCAGCAGCTCAGCAGTCTGACGGGCGTTTTCGAGCATCCTTTCCAGCTCGGCGTCCGATTCTTCCGGCTGACAGAAAATGTACATTTCCACCTTGTCGAACTGGTGCCCGCGCTTGATCCCGCGCACATCCCGCCCGGCGCTCATCTTCTCCCGTCGGAAACAGGGGGTGTAGGCGGTGTAGCGCTTCGGCAGCTCGGCTTCATCCAGGGTATCACCCATATGTATGCCTGTCAGGGGCACTTCGGCGGTCGGGACCATCCAGAAATCCTCTTCGATATCGTGGTAGAGGTTATCGGCAAACTTGGGTAATTGCCCAGCCGCGTAGAGCACATCAGCCTTCACCATGAAGGGGGTGTATTTCTCGGTATAACCCTGGCGGATATGCAGGTCGAGCATCCAGGCAATCAGCGCCCGCTGCAGCCGCGCACCAGCACCGGACAGCACGTAAAAGCGCGAGCCAGTCAGCTTGACGCCGCTCTCGAAATCGATCATCCCCAATTTAGGACCCAGATCCCAGTGCGGTTCGGGGGTGAAATCAAATTCGGGCATCTTCCCGTAGGTGCTCATCACAACGTTATCGTGCTCGTCTTTTCCCAGCGGGGTTTTTTCATCCGGGATATTGGGAATGACCTGGGTGAGTGCCTGCAGCTTCTCCTCCACCACCGCCACCTGCGCGTCCAGCGCGCTGATCTTATCACCCAGCTCGCGCGTGGATTCGATCCGCGCCTGACGCTCGGCGGCATCCTTCATCTGGCTGATCTCCCTGGAGACCCGGTTACGCTCCGCCTTCAGGGTTTCGGTCTCGGCCAGCAACCCACGGCGTTCCTTATCCAGCTCCAGAAGCGCGTCCACAACCCCCGCGTCCATCTGCCGCTTTCGCAGGGATTCCCGCACGACATCCGGGTTTTCTCGGATCAAATTGATATCCAGCACTTCGCACCTCTCTTCCTTGGTCTTGATGAATAGAAAATCCCCCACCGCTGCAGGACGGGTGAGGGATCCGTGGTGCCACCTGCTTTCGCTGAAAATTCAGCCTTGTTGGGCGGTAACGGCTGCCTCCGTCCCCCTTACGCTGAAAAGCCCTGCGGGGGAATCCCGTCCCAATGGACGACCGGGGTGGATTCGCAGCGGTCACCGGTTCTCACCTGGTCCGGTTCTCTGGAAGGGGCTGCAATAATCCCCGGGTTGGATATATGCGATTATTATAACCTGCTGGGATGGGATTACAAGCGGTTTTTTATCGAGATGTTGATTTGTTGAATGGTTGAGTGGTTTCCCTCACTCTCCAGCGGTTTTTGCTTGGTAGGGATTGAGGGAGAGGTTGGTTTTACAGCAAGGTGGCCTCATGCCCGCCTGTTTTCCTCCCTCCCCAGCGCTTGTTGCTGGGGAGGGACTGAGGGAGGGGTCACTCCAGCGAATCGATCACAAACACGCACCCGGCGCAAACCAGCATCAGCAGGGTGGACATGGCCATTGCCTGGCCGTAATTGAGCACCCCCGGCACGGTCAGGTAGCGCGATATGGCGATCGGCACGGTCGGAAACTCCGGCCTGGCCAGGAACGAGGTTGCCCCGAATTCGCCCAGCGAGATCGTGAAGGCGAAGAGCATCCCCGCCAGGATCGGCCGCCAGAGGATCGGCAGGGTGATCTCCCGCCAGATGCGCCCGGTGGAGGCGCCCAGTACCGCAGCAGATTCCGTTAGCGCGAGTGGTATGGAAGCGAGCGCCGGCTGGACCGTGCGCGTGAAAAAAGGCAGCGCCACCACGCTGTGGGCAATGGGTACGAGGAGGATCGCAAGCAGTGCACCGCCGGGTATCCCGCTGGAAAGCAGCAGCAAGCCCAACCCCAACGATACCGCCGAAGCCCCCAGCGGCAAGCGTAACCAGTACCTCGGTCAGCGCTCCCCGTTCCCTTCGCCGTTCCATCGCCGCTGCGATCAGCATCCCCAGGACAAGCGTGATCAAGACAGCTACACCGGCATATATCAGTGAGTTACGCATCGCCTCCACGGGGGGAACATAAAAGAGCGAACCCCGCCTGTTGATGAAGAGCTCCCGGTAGTAGGCGCCTGTCCACGCGGTCTGGAACCCTCCCCCGCCTGCCGGGTCTGCCTCCAGGCGGGTGACCGAGCGCAGCGCCAGCGCCAGGAGCGGTGAGAGAAAAACCACGAAGAGCGCGCTGCCCATCAAACCCACGAACCACTTCTCCAAAGTTGTTCGAGGGCGTGCCATGCCCTCCTCCTTGAGAGCAGGGGCAATCGGGGTGACCGCCTGCCCGGTAAGACGCGAGACCAGGGTGATGAGGGTGAATGTGCAGGCGAGCTGGATCACCGAAAGCACCGCCGCCAGCGGGAAGTTGAGGAATTGCATCGACTGCAGGTAGATGCTCACCTCCAGGGTCGCGTATTTTGGCCCCCCCAGCAGCAGGATCACCCCGAAGCTGGTGAAATCGAACAGGAAGACCAGTAGGCTGGCAGAGAGGATCACGGGCTTCAGCAGCGGCAGGGTGATCTCACGGAAGACCTGCCACCTGCCCGCACCCAGCACCCTCCCGGCCTGCTCCAAGATTGATATCCAGCCTGGACCAGGCGCTGCCCACCAGGCGGATGATCACCGAGGTGTTGTAGAAGAGGTGCGCCAGCAGGATGGCAGCCAGGGTGTAGATCAGGTCGATGGGAGGAGCGGAAAGATCGAAGAGCGACATGAGCGCCAGGTTCAGCCAGCCGCGCGGACCCAGCAGCGCGTTGAAGCCCGCCGCCACCACCACCGTGGGCAGGATGAAGGGCACCATCACCAGCGCGCGCAGCAGCCGTTTGCCGCGGAACAGGTAACGCGAGAAGAGGTAGGCGGCAGGCAGCCCCACCACCAGGGTGAGCGCGGTGGATAGAGTTGCCTGGTAGAACGTGAAGGAAAGCGGTCGCCAGATCGAAGCCAGGTCCGCAGGTGCTGAAAGCCGGTTCCCGCGCGCTTACCCAGGCCATGCGAAAGGTGGTCAGCAGCGGCAGGTAGAAAAAGACAGCCAGGAAGAGCAGCGGCAGCGCGAGCAGTGCCGCCTGCTTCCACCAACCTGTTTTCCGTCTTTCGCTCTTCCCGGCAGGTGTCATCAGGGCAGCATCACCTGCGACCAGGCGCGGATCCACTTATCGCGGTTGGCGGCGATCGTCTGCGGGTCCATTTGGGCGGGCTCACTGGAAGTTTGCGCGAATTTGGTGAATTCCTCCGGCAGCTTCGCGCCCGGGTCCACCGGGTACATGAACATCTGCAACGGGATATCCTCCTGGAAGCTCCGCGAAAGCAGAAAGTCAATGAATTTTCCCGCAAGCACCTCGGTCTTCGTACCCTTCAGGATGCCGGCAAATTCGACCTGGCGGAAGCAGGTATCTGGCCCTGTGATCGATGCCGTGGGGGCATCCGTGCGCGGCGGATCGGCGAAGATCACCTCGGCAGCTGGGCTGCTGGAATAGGAAACCACCATCGGCTGGCTGCCCTTCCCGGAGGAGCCGCTGAAGCTGGTGTAGTAGGCGGAGTTCCAGTCATTGGCGATCACCACTCCGTTCTCCTTGAGCTGCTGCCAGTAATCCAGGTAACCCTGCTCGCCAAAGTGCGCCACCGTGGCCAGCAGGAAGGCCAGCCCGGGCGAGGAGGTGGCCGGGTTTTCCACGACCAGCAGATCCTTATAGGCGGGATCAGCCAGCTCTTCGAGGGATTGCGGCACCTTCAAGCCCCTGGACTCGAACCAGGCGATATCGTAATTTATGCACACGTCCCCGTAATCCACCGGTGTCGCCCGGTTCGATCCGTCCAGTTTGAAATCGGCTGGAATGGACTCGAACAGGGGTGAGGTGTAGGGGATGAAAAGATCCTCCTCCAGCGCGCGGGATAAAAAGGTGTTATCCACCCCGAAGAACACATCCCCCAGCGGTGCGCCTTTGGTGAGGATGGCCTTGTTGAGTGCGGCGCCGGCGTCGCCGCTCTTCAGGAAGACGACTTTGGCATTATTCTCCTGCTCAAATGCGGAAATCACTGCCTCGCTGACCGAGAAGGAATCGTGGGTGACGACCGTCAGAGTTTCTGGTTGGCCTGGTTTGGGCTCCGGGGAGCATGCCGCCAGCAGCGCAATAGCTGTGATCAGTAAGAATATTCTTATTTTCATTTCATATTCCCTGCCTGGTGTGGATGCAGATCAGTGTGCCGGTCTCCAGGCTGACGCCGGCACTCCCCCCGCTCATACGGTTGCTGATTCCGCGAGTTTTTTGCGGGTAAAGTGTTTCATGTTTTAATGGGTAATCCAGACCATGAGTGGTCACCCCCCCGGCTTCCCCTGCCAGCGGGAGGAGCGAGACGATATCCCCCGCGCTGCCAACGATGTTGGCGTGGGCATGGATCAGCACGAGCTCATCCCGCCCGTCATCCATCCGCACCTGGATCCCGCGCAGGTCATCCCGGTTCAAGAGGCTCAAATTACCGAGAGTCTGGTCCAGCCGCCCGCCGAAGGGCGCCAGGATGAGGATCTCCCCCGCGCCCTCGCCCAGGGCGAAATCCAGCGCCAGCTCCAGATCGGTCTCGTCCTTCTCCACCGGGTGGCGGATCACCCGCGTCCCGCCATCCTCCAGCCGTTTCACCTCCCGCGCCGGAAGCGAATCGAGATCACCGATCAGCACATCCGGGGTGAAGCCGAGCTTTCGGGCGACTCGCGCACCGCCATCAGCCGCGATGAGCAGGTCGCCAGCGCGGATTAGATCAGACGCGGCGCTCCAATCCGCTATTTTCCCGTTGGCAAAGATCACTGCCCGTTTCGTTTTCAAAATAAAAAACCTCCCCGGTGGAGGTTTTGAGTGGGTGGTATTCTCCCTCCGCCGGCATTACCCGGATCAGGTTCAAGGGTCAAGGAGGGATCGTTCCTTTTCTCAGCCTGGCGCCTCCAGGCTCCCCGTTTATTCGGTAATTTGAGTATAAAACCCTTTAGGGTCTTGTCAAGGGGTCAATCGATGGGCTCCCGGGAGATGCGGAACTCGCAGGATGCATCCCCCCTGGCGATGCAGGCGGTCTCCTCCACCGGGTAGAACTTGCTCCCCGCGCTCCAGCCCAGGTACTCCTGGATCAAGCCCACGGTGAAATAACAGATGGGTTCCTGCGATTTGCTACTCGGCACATTCCGGGCAGGCATTCGCTTTCCAAAACCAATCCCCCCCGCGCTCCTCGAATGTCACATCCATCCCAAATTCGCGCTTCAGGCACACCGCCATCGATTTCAAACCCTCGCGCAGCCGCGCGTGCAGCGGCCGGGTGCGCATTTCAAGCGAGGTCAGATTCAATTGATCGGAAAATTGCGTTTGAAAATATTTAAACGAGGCTCCGCCCGCCCGCTGTGCCAGCCCGAGGCCCGCGTTTTCGCCATACTCTCCGCGCAGGGCCGTCAGAACCTGGCTCAGCCCCAATGCCCTCTCCCAGGCTGCGGCAAAGCTTCTCCCAGACTTCCTCACCGAGGATCTCGATGAGGCCCTTCCGGGCAAAATCAGGCAAGGATTGTGGGGTTGATGTCATCGATGGTGTGAAAAATGAGGGGTTGGGATCGTGTCGGGTTATCCCGGTTTGCCGGGCTGGCCCTTGTCCATCTCAGCCAGGATGCCGTAGAGCAGCTCCAGGAGTACGGATTTCACCTTTTCCTTGGAATTGGCGCTGCAGGGCAGTAACTTCACGCTTGGGTCCAGTCGCAATGCCAGGCGCATGTCCTCGATCTCCCAGGCGCCTTCCTTATCCTGCTTGTTGGCGGCCACCACGTAGGGCGTGGGGGCGTAAGCATGGAAGGTCTCCAGAATGCTGCGCGCCTCGCGGAAGGTCTCCGAGCGGGTGCTATCCACCATGACAATAAACCCCAGCATGCCCTCGGAAAGGATCTCCCACATGAAATCGAAGCGTTTCTGCCCGGGCGTGCCGAAGAGATACAGCACCAGGTCTTCATCCACCGTGATGCGCCCGAAATCCATGGCCACCGTGGTGGTTTCCTTGACCTTCTCCTCCTCAAGCGAGATCTTGCGCTCGGTGGAGACCACGTCGATCTCGCTCACCGAGCGGATGAACTCCGTCTTGCCTGCGTTGAATGGTCCTGTCACCACGATCTTTACTGTTTGCATATCGTTTTCCCTGGTGCGATCTTAAATGGTCCGGATCCGGTCGATCAACCGGTTGACAAGCGATTTTTGTTCGTCGGGGTTCTCGGTGGGGAACATCTTGCTGGTGATCACCGGGCCGCCGCCCGGGCGGATGATCTCCACCAGCCCCGCCTGCAGCAGGCTGAAGACCACCCTGCGCACCTCAAGGTCGGTCAGGTGGGTTGCCTGGGCGATCTGCCGGATGGTGTTCTGCGGGTTCACGTAGGAAACCACGCGCCATTCCTCCACGTTCAGGTTCATGTTGGAGATGTTCGCCCCGGGTCGTTCGGTGAACTTCAGCGCCATATCCAGGCTGGGGATCTCCTCCTGGAGCGCTTCCCATTCCTGCAGCTGGCGGGTGCCTTCGATGATCAGGTTCTCCAGGTCGATGCGCACCGGGATCTTGCCGTTGGGCGAGACCTCGTCCGGCTCGAAATGGAAGAAGCCCTCCGCCCAGGTAAAGAGCTGGCGGACGACCTCGACGATATACTGGGTCAGGCTGTCGAGGATATCCTGCTGGGAAAGGTACCCGGCGTTGATCAGCAGCAGCCCCAGCTCCTTATCAGACATCATCCGCGCGCGCTCGGCCAGGATGCGGTACTGGCTGGTGCTGATGCGGTTGGTGCGCTGCAGGATGGCCGCCAGCCCGCTATCCTCGGCGCCGATCTGCGCGTAGGAGAGCTTGCCCTCGCGGAAGAAGACCCGGGCAATATCGCTGGAGCCCTCGATGACCAGGGTTCCGGTCTTGGCTGCCAGGTTGATCAGGTTGAGAAGCTGCGAAAACGTGAAATCGCGCAGGTTGCCTTTTAATGCCATAAATGCTCAGATGTCATTCCCTTTAAGGTGTGAAATCATTATACTAAAAAATGACCGGGGAGGTTTAATTTATCTTCATCCCGGCGTTCACAATTTTGAAAGGTCCTAATAGATTGGAGTCCATTTATCGATTTGGCTTGGGAAGGTTTGTGTTTCCTACGATGGATATCGTGTATAAATATATTTTAGGTAATGATGCAGAAAATCCCAGTTTCCAAACCATTGCTCGTCCTACGACGGAAATTTATTAGTATCGATTGAGAGGTTCATTGATTAAAAAAAGTCATGAACTTACAGAAGATGAGTTGAAAGGTTATCCCATAACGGGAATAGTCGAGGGTTGGTTTTTTAAAATTGACGAGTTATCTCAAAGTCATTATCGAGTAATTGGGATTAATCGTTGGGGTTGGTCAGTTGGGCGGGAAGGAATTGATCCGGAAATACTTTTAAGCCAACTCAAAATGGATATTCAGGAAATGATGGAAAAAAACAAAGTCTTTTTGTAATTCTCCCTTAGACAGTCTTAGGTCAGGAACCGTTTTTTCCCTGACAGTCTCATTTCAATGATTCAATTCATGCCATCCCAATTTTCTTGTAGAATATCCATATCCATCCCATGCCAGATTTCCTCCAGCTCTTCCCCCCCCAGGACCCGGACCTCCTGCGCATCGTGGCGGGTTTCTGGCACCTTGACCTCCAGGGCGAGAACCCACATGCCTGGGTGGAGCAAATCTCCGCTGCCATGGAGGGATCCGAAGCCCGCGCGGAGGTGCTGGAATCGCTCCCCCCCAGACGCTGGCTGCCTTCCAGGACCTGGTTTCCCGGCAGGGAATCCGCTCCTGGCCGGAGTTTGCGCGCGAGTTCGGCGAGATCCGCGAGATGGGCGCCGGCAAACGCGACCGCGAGCGTCCTCACCAAAACCCCGCGTCCATCAGTGAAGCGCTCCATTACCGCGGGTTGATCGGGCGCATCTTCCTGCCGGAGGGCGGCGTGCTGCGCGAATTCGTCTGCGTCCCCGCGGAACTCCTGCCCGAAGGTGGGCAAAGGAGGCGAAACCTCCAGCATGCCCCTCGGAAAGCCAGCCGCACCCGGGAATGCACGCCTTTGCCCAGCCCGCCTCCGATCGCATCCTGGATCACGCCACGGTGCTGCTGGCTGCCCTGCGTTCCGGCATCCCGGTCAGCACGCTCGCGGATCGCCCCTGGGCTGCTGATATCCCATTCTGCAATCCCTGCTCACCGCTGCCGGCATCCTTGACCCGAATGCCAGCCCGCACCCGGAAAAGACGCGCGCCTTCCTGGCTGCCCCCCGCGCGGAAGCGCTTTCCCTGCTGATCAAAACCTGGCTGGAATCTCCCGACCATAGCCGAATGGAAGTTCCTGCCCGGTATCACCCTTTCCGGCACCTGGGGCGCTGATCCCCTGCGCGCCCGCCGCAGGATCCTGGACCTGTTTGCCGCCCTGCCCCGCGGCACCTGGTGGGACCTGGAGTCCTTCATCTCCGCGGTGCGCTCCCGGGAGCCGGATATCCTGCGCGAGGGCGGGGATTACGACCGCCCACTTATCCGCGATGAATCCGGAACCGAATTCCACGGCTTCGATTCCTGGATGCAGGTGGAGGGCAGCCTGCTTGCGTTTTTTCGCTTCTCTCCTGAACGCCTTCGGGATGGTTGATCTCGGCAGCCCCTCCCCGGGCGAGCCTATCAGCGCCTTTCGCCTGTGCGCCGATCTTGATGACCGCCTGGCGGGAAAGTCCGTCTTCCCCTCGCCCAAAGGAAAACGGCAAGATCGCGGTGGCCTCCACCGGGCAGATCCTGGTCGCCCCATTGGCCCCGCGGGTTGCCCATTACCAGCTCGCGCGTTACTGCCAGTGGGGCCGCGAGGATGAGCGCGGCTGCCGCTACCGCGTCACCGCCGCCTCGCTTGCCCGCGCCCGCGCTCAGGGGTTGAACGCCCGCAAACTGCCCGCTGTTCTGGAATCCGGCGGGGCCTCGCCCATCCCGCCCGCGGTGCTGAATTTCATCCAGAACTGGGAGAAGTTCGGTCCGCAGGCGCGTTTCGAGCGCCAGGTTCTCCTGCGGGTCACCCGCGCTCGTATCCTGGATGAGCTCCTCGCCTCCCCGGCTGCCTCATCGCTGGGGGAACGGTTGAACTCCGAGACCATCCTGGTCAAGCCCGGCAGGGAGCAGCCCGTGCTCGACCAGCTCGCCCGCCTGGGTTACCTGGCGGAATCGCGCCTGGATGTATAATGGGTCTGCTCAAGCACAAAATCCCCTCTTTCCCGGAGAACTTTCCATGCCCAACCGATTGAACTGGATCGAAGAAGAGCTCGCCCAGCTTAAGGAAGCCGGGCTGTATAACCGCATCCGCACCATCAGCTCCCCGCAGGGCGCCACCCTGGTGGTGGATGGCAAGCAGGTGTTGAACTTCTGCTCCAATAATTACCTCGGGCTCGCCAACCATCCCCGCCTGGTGAAAGCCGGGCAGGATGCGCTCGCCAAATTCGGCGCCGGGCCGGCCGCGGTGCGCACCATCGCCGGCACGCTCTCCCTGCACCTGGAGCTGGAGCAGCGCCTGGCGGAGTTCAAGGGCGTCCCGGCTGCCATCCTGTTCCAATCCGGTTTCAGCGCCAACGGCGCCACCCTGCCTGCGCTTGTTGGCAAGGAGGACGCGATCATCTCCGACGAGCTCAACCACGCCAGCATCATCGATGGCAGCCGGCTTTCGGGTGCAGCCATCTTGCGCTATGCCCACTGCGACCCGGCTGACCTGGAGAAGGTCATCGTGGAGAACATAGGGAAGTACCGCCGACTGTTGGTGGTCACCGACGGGGTATTCAGCATGGATGGCGATATCGCCCCGCTGGATAAGATCCTGGCGGTCACCGAAAAACACGACGTGATCCTGATGGTGGATGACGCCCACGGCGAAGGCGTGCTTGGGCGCGGCGGGCGCGGGATCGTGGATCACTTCGGTCTGCACGGCAAAGTGGATATCGAGGTGGGCACGCTTTCCAAGGCCTTCGGTGTTGTCGGGGGCGTGGTTGCCGGCAAGGCCGAGATCGTGGAATGGCTGCGCCAGCGCGGGCGGCCCTTCCTCTTTTCCTCCGCCGTCACCCCCGCAGATGCGGGCGCCTGCCTGGAGGCGGTGAAGATCCTCGAGGAATCCACCGAGCTGGTGGAAAGACTGTGGGCGAACGCCGGGTACTTCAAGAAGGAAATGCGCGCGCTCGGGTTTGACCTGGGACTCAGCACCACGCCCATCACCCCGGTCATGCTGGGCGAGGCACCCCTGGCGCAGCAGTTCAGCCGCTCGCTCTTCGAGCAGGGCGTCTTCGCCATGGCGCTGGGCTTCCCCACCGTCCCGCGCGGCAAGGCCCGCATCCGGGTGATGATCTCTGCCGCCCATTCCAACACCGACCTCGATCGGGGGCTGGAATCCTTTTCCAAGGTGGGTAAAGCGCTGGGGGTGATCTCCTGAGCGTCGTTCCAGGCAATCCCGAAACCGGGGAGCAGGCAACCGGCATAGAGGCTCCCAGGCTTCCCAGAGTGCAGGGGGCGCTGGTCCTGCTCCTGTTTGTTTCCCTTCTATTTGGGTTGCTGCTTTTCGCCTTCCTGGGGACCTTCTCCAGGATGCTCGCGGATGATTTCTGCTACTTCGCCAACGCCAAAGATTTGGGCATCTGGAACGGATTGGTAAATATCTACACCACCTGGTCCGGGCGTTACGCCGCGATCGCCCTGAGCATGCTGCTTGAACCGCTCAATCGCTCCCTGGCGCAGGCTGCCCCGGGGATAATTCTGCTGGCCTGGCTCCTTTCTTTGATCGGGCTGATGGTTACGGTCATTCAAAAAATGATTGGGGAATTTCCACGTTCACTGGCCTGGGTCTCTGCGGCAGTGGTGCTCTTCCTAACCTGCCTGGTAGCGCCCAACCGATTCCAGGTGCTTTACTGGCTGAATGGGACCTTTACCTACACGGTTCCCCTGGTTACGCTCACCGCCCTGCTTTTCTGGGGACTGCGAATGACCTGGAAGCAAAAGGAGCCCTCCCCCTTCCTGCTCGGGTTGTTCAGCCTGGCAGTGCTGATCTCGGGCGGATTCTCCGAGACCACCGCTGCACTGCAGTTCTCGGTGTTCGCGCTTCTTCTTCATCCTGTTTATAGCCCTAAAAGCACCCCGCCGCACCCTGGTGATCACCGGCCTGGGGGTTGGCTTCTCTATGGCTGCCATGCTGATCTTCCTGGTCTCCCCCGGCAACCACATCCGCCAGGCGCTCTTCCCCGAACCTCCGGGTCTTTTCACCCTTGTCTGGTTTTCGTTCAGATACGCACTCGCCTTCATCTATCATACATTGATCGCCTACCCGGTCCCGTTCCTGTTCGGCGCTCTTGTAGCAGGGATGATGGGTATCCTGCTTGCCCGCAGCCTGAGCCCGGCATTACCCCTAAAAATATCCCACAGGAGGAATCTCTGGATAGCCGCGGGAATAACTGCGTTCGCCACGCTGGTGATGATCATCAGCACCTTTGCCCCATCTGTTTACGCGCAATCCGTCTATCCCGAGCCGCGAGCATTGTTCCCGGCCAGTTACATCCTGGTATCCGGTTTCTTTGCAACGGTATTTCTGGCCGGGTTCATAATCGTCCTGCCGGAAAACGGAAAAACCAGGGTGTGGAAACTATCCTACGATTCTTTCATCATCCTCGGGCTCATCCTGGCCTGTATTTATCCTCTGCGGGCGGGCAGCTCGCTCAATGGGGATTTGCTCCAGGCACGTGCGTATTCGCAAGCCTGGGATGAACGCGACCGGGTTGTGCAGACCTACCGGGTTTCCGGGAAAGAACTTTTGGAATTAAAAGCAATCAACTCGCAGCACGGTATCATTGAGCTGCAAACTGATCCGGATTTCTGGGTCAACCAGTGTTTCGCGCGGTATTACGGATTGGAAAAAGTAACGGCCAAATAAGTACAGTTCGCGGCGGGATCAGGACTTATTTGATTCCCGGATGGTCTCCTCCGGGACGATGCAATTCACATTCGCCTGTTTTTTGCATTCCTCTTCGCCCGAGCAACGGAAATCCACCACCCGGGGAGGATCGGGCAGGTAATCGATCGGGTAGATCACTAATTGGTCCACTTCGATCGGTTTGGTCACTTTCGCGCAGGTTCGCACCTGCACCCGTTCCCATTGTTTTGTCGCCATAGGTGCTCCTCAAATAGTCTCGATAAGATCAACTTCCCTCAGGAGGTTTTTTATCCGCTTCCTGCTTGGGATCCAATTCTTTAAAGTCAACATCCACCACATCCCCGCTCTGACCCGGTTCCTTCCAGCTCCCCGGGATGGTACCTTTCCGGAGGATCTCCAGGTTTTCGGCCACAATTTCTGGCGGGCAGAGCTGCACGAACAAATATAACCCGACGATCAGCACCCCAAAATCATCCAGCGCGAAAGGTAGCGGAAGCGGGTCGGGAATAACAAAATAAAGCACCGTGAATAACGGGATCAGCTTCAGCAGCGGGTTCACCCTGCGGTCGCGGAGGAGCCTCAGGACCAATTTCAGGTTGAGGACAAGTTTTTCGATCATTCGGAGGTGCTGCCTTTCATGTTTGTGGATTCAACGGGTTTCCCGATCATCTTTTTGCGTTTCCATCGCAGGTAAGGGCCTGCCAGAATACGCAACCCATATTTTAACATGATGATAGAAAAAACCGACCCGCCATCCCGTTTATGGATCCGGATCATCTCCGGCCAGCAGCGGTCATCCGCGGCAATGGTCTTCGCGTCGGGGTGCAGGCGGAAGTTCGCCCAGGTGCGGTCGGGGAGGTAGATCAGCTCCCCCTCGCGGCTCAGGCGCACCCACAGGTCGTAATCCATGGCGAAATAGAAGGATGGATCCAGCGGACCCACCTTGTGCCACAGATCGGCACGGAAAAAACACGCCTGCTGCGGGATGTGCACGTAACCCTGCTTAAGCCTACGTTCATTAGTTTGTGCAGCCGGAAAGCGGCCGATGACGTGGTCATCCTCATCGATGAAATTGGCGTTAGCGTAGATCGCGGCTGCGTTTGGGTTTTTGGTGAAGATTTCCGCAACCTGTGGCAGGATCCCCGACAGGTAGGTATCGTCGGAGTTCAGCCAGGCGAAAATATCACCGCTTGCCCGGGCAAACCCCTTGTTGATCGCATCCGTCTGCCCCTGGTCCTTCTCGGATACCCAATAGGCCAGCCGGTCAGCATATTTGCGGATGATATCCACGCTGCCATCCTGCGAGCCTCCATCCACCACCAGGTATTCCAGGCTCGGGTAAGATTGGCTGAGCACCGAAAGCATGGTACGTTCCAGGAACCGGGCGTGATTGAAGGAGGGCGTGACGACCGAGATCTTCAGGGACATGCTTCCTAACTTCCCTTCCGAAGATCGAATATGATATAGGTCGGGCCTTCGGCAAAAACGGGGTAATTCGCGGTCAGGAATTCCTTAAGCTCAGGCTGGGCGGCGAATTCCTCCAGGTCGGTGACCACGAAGAAATCCATTCCCCGGATCTGATCTGCAAACCTAGTGGCGAAATCAGGTTGCGGTATGCCGGCCAGCTCGCGCAGGTTGATATCTCCCCGGTAAGGCCAGTATCCCGCCGGATTGATCCAACTGAAGATTTCCAAGCGGTACCCATAATCCTGGGTGAGCGCGATGATCGAGGAATTGCTTCCCACCACATCCTGGATCTGTTCCCAATCCGCTTGCTGCAGGCGGTAATCCACTTTATGGAAGATCGTGCGGATGTTCCACAGGTTCACTGCCAGCCCAAAGGTGAGCAGCAAACCAACCGCGATCCGGGCGAAGCGGTTGTTTTGAATTTCATTTAACTTTTGCCAGAGTGCGTCGGCAACTGGCCCGATGGAGATCGCCACGATCGGTACCAGGCTAAGGTGATAGTAATCATGGGTTCCGAAGTAATAGGCGAATACGAACCCGAAGATAATGTACCCCAGCCACAGGCCGATCACGAATCGGCGATCTTCGCGTTGTTTGAAATAGAAAATACCGATCAGCCCCAGGATTAGGAAACCGAGTGTGACCACTGCCTGGACTTTCCCAAGCCACTGCAGGTAGAAATAGGGCTGAACCCACAGGGAGGGGAAAAAGCGCAATCCAAAAAGACTTGAAAGACCCTTGGAAATAAAGAAACCATCGATCATGTAACCAAGGGTGGGCAGCACTGTGAGAAGTGCCATCATCCAGAACTGCTTGGAACGGAGAAGCTTCCTGAAACCCAGAACCATGAGCATTCCCAGGTAGGCTCCCAGGATCGAGAAAGCTGCAAGCGATTTGAAGTAGATGGCCAGACCTGCGGCGATGCCCGCAACAAACACCCATCTCCACCCGGCCCGCTTCATCCAGTTGTAGATTCCCCACCAGCCGAACACGATCAAGGCTGTCATTAAGGGGTCGGGTTGAAAGCTGCGGCTGGCAATGACGCCATAGGGCAAAAAGAGATAAACTGCCGTGGCTGCCACCCCGCCGTTATCGCTGGTGAGCTGCCGGGAAAGTAGGAAAACCGCGATCCCTCCCAGCACCCAAAAGAGCGCGCTCATCGCCCGTGGGAGCCAGAGGACTTCTTTCCCGATCAACTCATAGCTCAGCGCGGCAAGCCCATCAATGGAGGGAGGCTCGCGTTCCTCGCGTCTGAGCGCATCCAGCGCAAGCACCCGTTTCCCTGCCGGGTCATCCGGTTGGGATTGGTAGTACAACCCCCTGGCGACCACAGCGGTGTAAAGCTGCCGGGTGGGGTGGAAATCGAAAGGCAGGTCGGTGATATCGTACAGCCGGATCGCTAGCGCCAGGATGAACAAACCCACCAGGAGGAGAATGGTCCATTTACCGGGTGCTTTTCCAATTGATTGATCCATTGGTTCGGTTGTGATTTGACTCATTTTCCGGCTTTCCGGGTGAACAGCGCATCCGCCTGCAGGATGGAACCATCCAGAGGGGAACACAGCGTATCCAGCAGCCCGGCAAAGGCGAAACCCTCCTGCCGAAGCAGGTCGTGGATCTCCTCGAACAGCGGCTGATCCTTGTAGAGTTGCCGGAAGGAAACCTCGCTGATGATGATATCCGTTTTTTTGAGTGTCTTCTTCCCGCCAGCAAAAACCGCTTTCTCAAACCCCTGCACGTCCACCTTCAAGAGCATCGGGGTTTCCACCTGCACATCCCGCAGGCAATCATCCAGCGTTTTCAGAGGTACCGTGATCCTGCGGTTCCCAGAGGAGGACGGAAATTGATCTTTGTGGGTTTCGGCCATCTCCAGGGCTGAGGAGGAAGCGGTAAAATCGCTCTCCCAAAAGTCGATCGTCCCGTTTTTATCTCCAATGGCGGTTTGAATCACATGGAAATTTGGGTCACCCTTGAGATTTTCGTTCAGCGCGCGGATATTCTTATCCAGCGGATCGAACGAAATGATTCGGGCATCTGGCAGGATCCTGCGCATGGCGAAAGCGAACGAACCGATATACGCACCGATATCCAGCACTGTTCTTATCCCCAATCCCCTCAGCCAGGTCTGGTACGGCGCCAGGCGAGCCAGCTCATGGGTCAACTCCCGGCGGGTGAAGATCGCTCGGTTCAGCTCCCAGAAATGTCCTGGAAATTGATAGGGGAGTGACAGGTATTCGATCGATTTGGTCAGCATCGCGGAAAGGTTCTTTGCCATGCAGGTCAGGTCCTCTTGTCCGGGTTATTTTTCTTCTTCCGCCAGCGATTATAAGCGGAACGAGAGCCGGTGAAGCCAATCATCGCTGGGAAACAATACAGGATACGAAGCCACTCCTTCAGCGCGGTGGGTGGAAATACAACAAATGCATTTGTGTATGCCTTAAGCGCTTCCGCCGGCTGACCGCCATCCAGCAGGTAGCGGGCATTGATCCGGTGCGCACCGGCAACACATTTCCGGCGGTTGCGAGTGAATTTGTCGCTCAATCCAAGGTCCTGCTCCATCCAATTTAAAATGCGGTAGGCTTCCTCGCCGAATAAAGATGCGCTTGCGATGTTCTTCGCCTCTGGGTGGAACCGGGCGCAGGCTAATTCACGCGGAATGTGGTGCATTTTCCCATGCTGAGCGATCCGCAGCCAGAGATGATGATCGAGGAGCAGGTGGTAAGCTGGATCCAGGAATCCGGCCATCTGGAGAGCTTCCCTGCGAAAGAAAACCGCTGGCTGACCGATGATGTTGAATTCCATGAGGTCGCCAAGGTTCCAATCGCCGTAGCGGATGTGGTTGATCACTTCTCCGGTCTCGTTGATAGCACGCACATCGCCAAAGACAAGAAAAATCGAGGGATTTGATTTAAAAACATCGACGACTTCCTGCAGAGTATTTTCCAGGTAGGTATCGTCCGAATTCAACCAACCGACTATCTCACCCCTCGCCCGATTGAAACCCTTGTTGATCGCCTCCGCCTGGCCTTTGTCCTTTTCCGACACCCACCAGGTAATATCTTTTTCGTGCGTTCTGATGATCTCCACTGATCCGTCGGTCGAACCACCATCCACCACCAGGTATTCCACAGAGGGGTAATCCTGCGCGATCACCGAGCGAAGGGTTTCTTCCAGGAATGCCGCCTGGTTGTAGGAGGGAGTGATAATGGAAACTAGCGGTCGTTTCATGCAAACAGGCTTTCATACTCCACCTTGGGGAAAATGGTCAGCTTACCCCCTACGGTGGCATCGATCACCCGCCTGCCCGCAGATTCATACACCTGCCTAGCCATGCGATACCCTATCTCCGAGGTCTCCAAGTCAGGCAATTGCCAACGGAATCCCTTACCAAAATACGCCGGGGAGAAGTGGTTCGGGTCATCCCCAGTGGAGGTGATCGTAGCATTTGCCGGACCTTTGGTTGTGAAATTGTGATCCACCCCCACCAGGATCACCTCCTTGAAGCCCATATGGAAGGCGAGCTGCAAGGCTACATTGGTGACCGTTGCCCCTTCCCAGACCCTGCCGCGAACGTCCCTCGCAAATCCCGGACCGGTGAAGGTTGTATATAGAAAGATGGGTAAGCTTTCCTTCTGCGGGGAGAATTTCGAAAAATGGCGGTGGGAATGCCATGCGAAGAACCTCGGGATCTTAAGCGAAATCATTTCCATAGCGCACTGTTCGATAACCAGGTCATTGATCGACACCAGGCAAGAGGTCTGGAATCCAAGTTCCGGAAACATCAGGTAAATACGGTTAAGACCGAATGTGAATTCATCCTTCATCTTCGCTAGATCGGTATTTTTCAGGCTGGGACCGTTCCCAATGATGAAAGCCCGTTCGCCAACATGAGAATCCTTCAATGCAGCCAGCCCATGGATGCTCTGCCGCCGCCAGGGGTGCATATAGGCGCTGGGCAGATCGGGTAGACGAATAACCCAATCGTACCCGTTTCGTAGCGCATTCCAGGCGGGCTCGGGAATTGAACTCTTCAACCGGGATTTCATGAGGCGCGCGCTTACTCCGTGCTCAACCGGCAGGTCGCCCCGCCATCCACCACCAGCGCCTGGCCGGTCATGAAGGAGGATTGGGAGTTATCCGCGAGGAAAAAGATCGCGCTGGCAATCTCCTCCGGTTGGCCCACCCTGCCATTGACGGTTTTCCTTGCCAGGTTCTCGAGTCTATCCACGATGGTTCCCCCGCTAACATGCCCGCGCTGCAAACCAGCCCGCAGCATGGGCGTATCCACCGCGCCTGGCAGAATGGCGTTGACGCGGATGTTCTGTGGGGCGAATTCGATGGCCATCGCACGGGTGAGAGCCATCACCCCGCCCTTGCTCGCGGCGTAGGCGCCGATGTTAGCGGAAGTGGCCACCGCGTGCACCGAGGAGACATTCACAATCGCACCATTACCGGAGGACTTCAGGAGAGGAAAAGCCAGCTTGCAAGCCAGAAAGATCGAACGCAGATTGCTGGCCATCACTTCATCCCATTCCTCGGTGGTGGTCTCCACCAGCGGCTTGGCGATCTGCACGGCAGCATTGTTGACGATGGCGTGCAGCACAGAGGTGAACTTTTCGGTTTTTTCGAAGATGGTTTCAAAATCAGCCGGGTTGGCAATATCCGCCTGGATGAATAAGACCATGCCGGGGATACTCTTCGCCGAACGAGTGTCGGTCCACACCGATCACGCTGCCAGCCGTGCGTTGCAAAATATTGCACGGTTGCGCGACCGATCCCGCCCGCTGCCCCAGTGATCAAAACGACTTTTTTAGATTCGCTCATCGCGTTTTCTCCATTAACGAATCAAGATCATCGCAAGGGATATTCAACCCGATCAACAAGTTGCGAATGGTGTTCCAGTGCACCTGCTCCCAGGCGGAGGGGCTGCTATTGGAATTGTGCGGCGCAAGCAGCACCTGGTCCATTTTCCGGAGAGGTGAATCCATGGGTAACGGTTCCACCTCAAAAACATCAAGCGCAGCCCCAGCGAGTCTCCCGGATTGAAGCGCGCGGATAAGCGCAGGCTCGTCCACGATCGGTCCGCGAGCGGTGTTGATCAGCACCGCACCAGGGCGGCATTTTGCCAGGGTGTTGTCATTTATCAGGTGCCTGCTGGTGGGGTTGAGGTCCGCATTGACGCTGATGAAATCGGACCTGGACATCAAATCCTCCAGGCCGGTCATCTCCATCCCGGTTTCGGCAAGGAATTCCGGCGCGATCGGTTGGATATCGTTCCCCAGGAGTTTCATTTCAAAAGGACAGGCGCGGCGCAGCACAGCCTTTCCAATATTCCCAACCCCGATCACCCCTAGCGTGCATTCACTAAGCGACCGACCGGGGATCTTCTGCCAGATACCGGCTTTCATTTCCCTATCCATCCAGGGGAACTTCCTGGCGAATGTCAGAATATAACCTAAAACGGTATCCGCCACAGGAAGCGTAAAAGCGTTCGGGGTGCGAAAGACCTGGATTCCCAACCTTTCCGCATGGTCCTTATCGATGGAATCGATACCGGTTCCCCATTTTGAGATCACCTTCAATCTTGGGCTGCAGGCATCCAGAACCTTGGGGGTATACCGGTCATCACCGCAGATGGTTCCATCGAATTTACCAGCAAATTCGAGGATGTCATTTTCCTCTAAGCGCTCATCTACGTCTGGAGCAATAACTAGCAGCCCATAATGGTTCCACACTGGAGGAATCTGATCCCGGAACGGACGCATATATGGAGCTGGTCAAGCAGGAGCGTTTGCTTGGGACTCCAGTCATCATTTGTTCTCCAGCATTGGGTTCAGGTATTAAACAGGGTGAATTGCTCTCCTCCGGGGATAAGGCCGATCTTTCTTAAGCCGGTCTTTCAATAATCCCATGTAAGGATCGCTGCCGGTGACAATTCATTCACTCGCATTAATAAAGGTCAACCCCATCCGGTCCAGGAATTCGGCGCCTCGATTAGCCTGCAGGGCCTGCAGATATTCCGCACTATTCATCAGACCGTCCAGGTTGACGATCGTTCGATCATGCAGGAAATATGAACGGTACCTCCTCCAGTCATCCCGATTATCGAGCCGGGTGGGGTTAGCTGTTCCAAGACCGCGAGCATCCGCCAGGTATCTTTCTTCATTTCCTTTGGCCACCTGCCACGGGGTTAGTGAAGTAATATACCGAGTATTGATCACTACCAGCCAGATGATCAGGATGAACTCCACAAACCGGATGGCAGTAATCGGCACCTTCCATTTCATATAGTAACCTGGATAACCCTTCGACCACTATCGCAAGGAAAAGTACAATGCACAGCATCTCACCCTACCCAATACCATGAGCGCGGATTCGGATAGGTAGTTGCTAGATAGTAGGATATCTGCAGAAGACATCCCGCAGAGAGAGCGTGCAAACCAATCCGCCGGGTACTTTCCCTCCAATCGAATCCTGGAAGCTTTGAACAACAAGACTCAAACCCCAGAAGATCAACCCAAGGATAATGGTTACACTGATCCAGTAATTTGGGCTCGTAAGACAGTTTGTACGGCTCCAACAGCCTGGTGACGATATCATTCAATCTGACGGTCACGAAGAGACCACGGCCCAAATTGTTGCCTGGGGAAAGGCTCAGGAAAACGCCAAGATTGAAATCATGCCCGTAGACCGTATTCGGCAGGGTGGACCACCAGTGCTTCACCTGCCCGCTGATCGGCATGGCAGTGCCAAAATACATCTTCATTCCAACCCATATAGACGATCATCAACAGTGTTCCGGGTAGGAAATATTTGAATCCGTCGCGAAGCTACAGCTTCCAGCGACTCCGAAGCCAATCATCCAAATTTTGGGAAACTGATTTCCTTTTTCTGAAAAAACTTCGGGAAAGAAAAGGCGGGAGCCCAGAATAATATTAGCGTAATCACCCAATCGTAAAAGATAACATCCTGGGAAAGCACGAAAGATCCCGTAGGGAGTTCAGGACCAGCATCACTCCCCCCACGACCAGGCTGGCAAATGTAACCGCAAGCAGGATCTGGAAAAAATCCTTGGTTCGGTTTTGCTCTGGAATCTTTTTGTACAAACCGAAAATGAGGTAGAAGGCAGGTTTGATCGCCATCGCTAGGGAAAGCAGAGTTGTAAAATCGCAAAAAGCGCAACCTCATAATAGTCACTAAAACCGAAACGAAAGATCGAAGCACCAAACACGCTGGTAACTACAAGAAAATTCATCCCAAAACAGATACCTTGGAAAGGGAAATTTCCTCAGAACCAGCCACACCCCAACAGCAATAAAAGTAAAAATATTATCCAGGCGGCTGAATAAAACAAATGCACCCAGGAAACCCACCACTACGAGGTCCCATTTTTGGATTTTTGTCCCCAGGACCCGGTCCATAAACCAGGAGCCGCCCAGCAGCAATGCCGTTAATGCAAAAGCATTCAACCCGGCTTCCAGACCGTCTTCGGCGGTCACCTGGTGAATTGCCGGTAAAAGTACCCAGACCATCGAGATAAATGCAGCTGTACCGAACAGGAAATATTTTTTTAGCAAACGATAGAGTACAACGCCGGTGGCGGCATTCAAGGCAGCCAACACCATCAGGATGATGCGCAGCGAAAGGATGCGGTCCGCATCAGAAAAGGCAAAAATTGGGATGTTTACGAACAACCAGAGGGGGTGGAATCCGTTTGTGCGATTGATGAGGTCAAAGGTGAATCCGTGCCCTTCCGCCGCGTTCCTTGCCACGATGAAATAATAATAAGCATCATCTGTGCGGTACCAGTTCATCAAGCTTGCTGGCGGAGAATAGGCTGCGTAGAGATGCGGCAAAATGACCGTCAGGATGATGACGATCTCGAAAGGAAACTTGAATTTACGATTCATCGAGTCCATAACCAGTAAATTCTAACCGACATTACCAGACGAATCTGCGTGTGATCTGCGGTTCTGCAACAATAACTCCGCAATTTGAAAATCGATTTCCTCATCGATATCCCAAGCTTCATCCCGGGAGATTTCAAACATCTGCGGCCTTTCACCCAGCCGGTTGCGCCGGGTGAGCAGGTTGGTTTTGGAGAAAATATAGAAACAGGAATTCTCCTCATAAATCGGCGGCAGGTCCTGCGTTTGCAGCAAAACCGACGGATCGTGGTTGATAGGCATGCCTTTAGAATCCCACAAACGTACCTGCAGCCTGGTCACTGCGAAAAGAGAATCATAAGCCCCAAGTTTTTCAAAATATGTTTCTATCGCCCGGATGATCGTCTTCGGCGAGACCAATGGATTTGTGCTGTGAGTCTGCAGGAAATGCTCTCCTGGAAGTTGATTAATATCGTGGATCAGGATCTCGTTCATGGAGAGATCGTCTGCCCTTAACGCAGCCGGACGTTCGATTACTTTGACATCTGGAAAGCTTTTGGCCAATCCCGTCTTGATCTCCTCACTGTCGGTATCTACGATGATCTGTTCTATCGCTGGTACCTGGTTCAAGTTTTCAATCACGTGATGATAAAGCGGTTTTCCTGCGATCAGGCGGTAATTTTTTCCCGGGACACGCTGGGAGTGATGACGCATGGGAACCAAGGCAGTTATCTTTGGAGTCATAGGCTTGTTTTCCTTACGATTTATATTTCAAGTTAGTCAGCATTCTTTCCTACTCTTTTTGATCCGGGTAGGTAAAATCGGCTCCTTCCAGGATACCCTTTTGGATGATCCTCATCGTCAGCGAGTTTTCAGCCTTCAGGTTCTCAAGGGGAAAGTCTTTCAACTTTACGTAACCCTTCCAGGTATCGCTTTCTTCTATGAATTCGCCAAAAGGAATCGAGGTTCGAAAAAGTTGATAGTAGAGAAAATACCTTGCATTCAAACGGAATTCAACTGGAACATCGATCCGCTCCGATTGAAGAAATTTCCGCACCATCCGCTGATGCTCCAGGTGGCTCTCCGGTAGGAAAACAGATTTCACCTGCGTAAACCGGGCTCTTCCCGCGCAGATCACAGCCGCTCCTAAAATGGAGGCTTCCAATCCGATGGTGGAGTTGTAGACCATCACGAATTTCGATTTCTGAATCAGTTGATAGGAGCTAAAGTTTTCTCCCGGGTCGATCAGGACCACATTTGTCAGGCGATCCAATCCACGCATCTTCACCCAGTCGCTTACAGTTTCGCGCGATTCCTTTCCCGGGCGGATTTCATCCGGATGCGCCCGAATGACAAATAACGTCCGGGGATTCTCCTTAATTAGAGAAGCAACATCCTCCAGCCAGGAGAACATATCGAGATAGATAGAGTTGGCATGCGCCTGGCTTGTATCAAATATTACATTGGTGAAAATGGGAACGATTTGCTGAAATTCCTTGGCTTTTTGTAAAAACGCTTCATCGAAAGGTTTCATCTCGCCCCAAAATTTGATGCCGGCCATGCTGAAATTGCCCTGAAATCGTTTTTCCAGCACTTCATCCAGCTTGCGATTTTGACCCTCCGTGAGTTTCATCCCAGAAGGAACCTGGATCGGGTAAGCTGTTGCTTCCCCTTCGGTAAAGAAGGCGGAGAGAGGCTGCAGTGCCACCTCGTGCGAGATCACCCTGATTCCTCGCTGCCTTGCCAGGTTTTTTACGATAGCCTCGGGAAAGAATTGGCCGTTGAAAACGAGCACAGCCGCAGGTAGCTGATCCTTCAGTGTGCCCTCAACCACGTCTGACAGGTTGTTTGCTGAGCGGATGTAATCCCTGCAGATCATGCGGGTGGTCTCCAAGTCTTCGAGGTTATGCCTTCGCAGGATCCAGCGCAGGGATGGCAGTACTATTTCTCCCAAGGGTAGGTTTTTTTTATTGGTAAAACGCAATAATTCCGCCAGGCTGAGAGAATTGATTTCTTTTTCAAGGTCCTCATCCGGAAGAAAGGTAAACGGGACCATCCAAGATGGTTGGAACATCATCCGGGATTGCGTGAAACAGTTTGTGCAGGGAGGTTTCCGTGCCGGGCTTTCTGAATTTGTACCCAGGAGGCAGCGGGTCATTCCAGCCTTGCATGTTAAGAATCGCACCGGGTGCCCGTCCAGCGCAAGCGACCAGGCAGTGAGCAGCGAAAAGGCAGCGTTCTGACTGACCTGGGTTAGCCGGGTGGAGGAATTGAAAAAAAGAATCGGTGCTCCTGGAGCTGAATCTCCCGCTAAATGAAAAACCCTGTCCGAGATCGCGTTCAATCTCTGATTGGCGTGAAAACGGGATAGTTTGGACCTCACCCTTGCTTCAAGAGATGGGCTCATCTTTTGTTCGATGCCTTTTTCACAATTAATTCATTCTGGTAACTCAATGTGATTTATTTACAATTCCAGTTTCAGGAAGTTACAAAAGTTTTTGCATGCTCATTTCCGTCGAAATAAGTACATAGTCCGCCGGGTGCCCATAATGGGTTCCTTGTGTATCAACTTGAATTTTTCCTTAAAACAGGCTTCGAATCCCGATTCCGTGTATCCAGGGAAGATATCCTTGCGACTGCTTAGCAGCCGTTGCACCTGACTATCCTCCTTGGGTACGAATTCGATGATCAACCATTCACCGACTTTCGCACAGAAATCCGCGATGCGTTCCAGTGGCAGGTTATTCGATATCGCCAGGTGATGGATTAGCGCCAGCGACATCACCAGGTCCACCGGACCCCGCTCGATGAACGCAGCTCGCTCGCTGTTTTCCCATCCAATCCCCGGGCTGGGGTTGGTTAGATCGATCAAAAGCGGGAGGATGTTTGTATCATTTCCTTTCCTGCATTCCTGGTAATTCTTCTCAACTGCAACCGGGTCGATATCCGAGGATACCGTGAAGATTCCTTTATGTGATCCGATCCGGGAAAATTCCCCGTTATTGGCACCCAGGTCCCATATCGACGCAGGTTTTACCTCTTCGATGAATTGGCTAACTAGCTCCCGTTTGCGCTCAAAAGCCTCGGGAGTGTAATTGGTGATATCGTAATAGTCAGCCCATTCTGTGCTAGCTCCAACCCAGTTCAGGCTTTTGATCGTGCTCTGCAGATTATCGACCAACCCCTGGAAAGATATCTTGCTTATTTTTGCCTCTTTTGCCTTTGCCACTTCACCCTTGCCGGCATATTTTTTCTGCGAGACAGCGTGGCGATGAATATGCAGTTCCAAACCCATGTTGAAATGCGTCTTACCAGGAAGCAAACTGCTGGCCAGATCAAGGGGGATGCCGTCGATATAAACCCGCATCAATTGCTGCATGCGGATATCGGTGAACGCCATTAAACTAAGCGGAGCCAGGAAATGCTGGCAGAATTGCCTGTAGGCGACCCACGGAGTACCTTCTTCATAGATTTCGAAAGAAAGTGTATCAATAAGTAATGGTTGCCCATCCAGAAATTGGATGTTATACACGCTTGCATCCTTCAACGTCATTCCCTTTTCCAAAGCCAGCATCTCGATCTCGAGGGTTGCCAGAGCAGCATCTTTAAATTGTGAGAACGACCATTCATAAGGGTAGGAAATGAAAGGAATTCGCTCCGGGCGGATGACCTTATATGCCAGGGATTTCTCTACTGGATCAATGTTTACTTCTTCATGCGGAATTAATAGGTGACAGTCTAACAATGCTTTGTATAGGCCGGACTCCATCATTTTTTCATAATGTTTTTGGTAATCAAGATTTACCTGCCGGTAGAGTTTGTCCTTTTCAAAGAAAAGAAATCCGCTCGGATCACGAAAGGAAGCTGTGTGTTTCATTTTCATCCGTCCGACTCAATCTGGTTAGGATATGCCATTTTATTAGGATAGCCAAATATTCCTGAAAATTTATTCTGGTTTTTCCCCTGGTATTGATTCCGGTGAATCTGTCTGCCCTGAAGATTCAGGATCAATTTTCTTTTTTGACAATGCACCTTTGATTTTTTTCCAATAAACCTTCACTGCAAATGCAGCACCCAGCGCAGCTGCTATCACCATTTGCAGCAGGATGCTTCCGGATCCTGGATCAAGATACATCCTATCGCGAGCCAGTGGAGCAAAGAAATCTAAGATTTGATTCATGCTTCATATCTCCATTATTAATTGGATTTTTGTACCCGGCGAAGTTTTCGAAGTGATGAAAGTTCGGAGTCATAGACTTTCTTGACCCCATCGCCCATCGCTTGTTCCGTCACACGGATGTATTTCACTAATCGCTCGAAGCCGCCAGGCTCCACCGAGGCTGCCTGGTCAGTTCCCCAGAGTGCGCGGTCAAGGGTGATGTGCCGTTCCACCAGGTTTGCTCCCAGCGCGACCGCCACAACCGAAGGGATCAAACCTACTTCATGCCCGGAGTACCCCACCGGACAGGGAAACTTTTCTTTCAAAGTTGGGATCATTTTTCAAGTTAAGTTCATCCGGTTCACAAGGGTAAGTGCTTGTGGCGTGAGTGATACTAAGATTTTCAGTTCCAAGCAATTTCACCGCGGCCTCTATCTCTTGCATCGTAGACATCCCCGTGGAAAGGATCAACGGTCTGCTGGTTTTCCGAAGATGCTTTAAGAGACTATGATCGGTGAGTGAAGCGGAAGGGATCTTATAACAGCTCGGGTGAAACGTTTCCAGAAAATCCACCGAAGGCTCATCCCAAACAGAGGCAAACCAGGTGATCCCGGTTTCAGAGCAGCAACGATCGATCTCCTTGTACTGTTCCTTTGAAAACTCAACTCTCTCGCGGTATTCCAGGTAGGAGATGTATCCCCAGGGTGTTTCGCGCATTTGCCCGCGTTGTTCCGGGGGTACGCAGATCTCCGGGGTGCGTTTTTGAAATTTCACCGCATCCACTCCAGCCTGGGCGGCGGCGGCGATCATTTTTTTCGCCAACTCCAGATCACCATTGTGGTTGATCCCGATCTCCGCCACGATATACGCTGGGAATCCGTCCCCCAGCTTGCGATCATTGATCTTGAATTCTTTTTGCATTCAATCACCTCTATTTGTCTTAATTCGAAGCATTTTCCATCAGAATATCGCACAGTTCGCGAACTGCACCATGCCCGCCCTTGAAACTGAGTACACGGTCAGCCGCGCGCAGTACCGCTGGCTGGGAATCCGCCGGAGCAATGAAGCAGCCCACGATGGGCTGGCAGGGTAAATCATTGATGTCGTTACCCATATAAATCGCTTCTCTGGGATCGATCCCGCGCTCCACAAGGATCTGTTTCAGAAGGGAGGCTTTATCCATGATTCCCTGGAAAACTTCAACGTTCATTTTCTTGCAACGAGCGGTCACCACCGGGTTTGTTTCCTGTGAGATCACCACGGGATGGACGCTGGTCTTCTGACGCAACAATGATAAACCCAGGCTATCACTACGATTGCCCGCCACACGTTCGCGCCCTCCTTCATCCACCCACACGCGGTTATCAGTAAGGACGCCATCGAAATCCATCACAAGCAGGGAGACTTTTGAGGGAATCCCGCGTCGTTTCTTTGCCGGATCCACGAACTCCATGCCGCTGTTCAGTACCAGATATTCATATCGCTTCCAATCAAAGGGCGAATCGATATCGCTTGTGTATCGTGCATCCAATATTAGCGGAAGGACGATGTCACCGCTAAGTGAATTCTGCCTGCGGATTGTCGCCACCCGGATCGCATCTATGTGCCCAGTCTGCCAAAATATTGGTGGTAAAACCTGGCGGGGGGCATTGTAGGGTTCGGAGAGCCCAGGGACATGCAGGAGTGGCTTCATCGGTTTTTTGTCCCCATCAAGAACCCACATTTTATGAGGATTCTGACCTGCTGGTACGACCCCGCGGACCGAATCCGCATCGGGGTGATCGATCAACTTTCGGACAGCATTATCCACGCAATCCAATGGGCGGAAAGGAGATGTAGGACGAAGCTGAACCACAATCTCCGGCTCATAACCTTCGTGTTCCTTCAACCAATCCAAAGCCTGAACAAATACAGGTAGATCGGTGGAATCATCCCGGGCAAATGCCGCCGGACGCAGGAAGGGTGTCTCCGCACCGAATTGCCTGGCAACTACCGCTATTTCCTCATCATCCGTGGAAACGATAACCCGGGTGACGGTTTCTGCCTGCAGCCCGGCTTCGATACTGTAGGCGATCAGAGGGTAGCCAGCAAAAAGGCGAATGTTCTTCCGCGGGATACCCTTGGAACCGCCACGCGCAGGAATGATCGCCAGGACTTCTGGTTTCTTTACCATGCCGTCCAGCCTCCATCCACAACTACGTTGGAGCCGGTCATATATGACGAGGCATCCGACGCCAAAAACAACAATGCGCCGTTCATCTCATCCTGTTTCGCCATCCTACCGAGCACGGTACGGGCGGAATAGTTCTGGTTGAACACCTCATCATGGTTGTTATAGACTCCGCCTGGGGTGAGCGCATTCGCGCGGATATTTTTCCCGGCATAATAAGTAGCCAGGTAGCGGGTGAGCCCTAGCACACCGGCTTTGGTTACCGAGTAATACACCGGTTTGAATTGATCTGGTTTTCCAGGTTTCTTATAGATTCGCTGATCCGGACCCACCAGGCCATATGTGGAGCAAATATTGATGATGACTCCCTGTTCCCTCTCTACCATTTTCCCGGTTGCCGCCTGGGCACAGAGGAACATACCTGTAAGGTTAACATCCAGTGCTTGCCTCCAGGCATCCAGGGGAAAAGTTTCGAAGGCATTCGAAGCTTGCTCGTGATGGGTTTCATCGAATTTCGGGTCTTTGGCTGCGGAACAAACCAGGATATCCGGTCCACCAAACTTTTCATCGCACTCCGCAACCATGTGTTTCACAGAATCCGGGTCAGTGACATCCACTTTGACGGCGGCTGCCAGCATTCCCCGTGCGGTAATGGAAAGTGCGGTTCCTTCGGCAGCCTCCTGGTTGAAATCAGCCACGATAACCGCTGCGCCTGCCTGGGCAAGCGTCATGCAGAATTGTCGTCCCAGTAGCCCTGCCCCCCCGGTAATAATTGCCGAGCGACCTTTGAGGTTGAATTTGTCAAAAATGCTATCCATGAATCATCCTTTTTCTACCCGCAGTTCTTCGCGGAAATATCATAGATTTGCTGAACCAACTGCTGGGTTCGGATCCCATCCTCCAGAGTGCAGATAGGCTCTTCCTCGCCGTGCGCCACCCGGATAAAGTGACGCATCTCATCCAGGAATAGATCATTTCGATCAAATCCTTCGGGCGGCAGGGTGGTCTCCCAATTCCCGGTGGACGTCCGGAAAAGCCTGGCAGCCCCGGTGTTATTTTTCCATTCGATCAACCCTTCGCTCCCGGTGATCTCCAGCATGTGAAGCGGTGGCTGGCGGAAATAATCCAGGACCAGGCTGCCCTCGACCCCTGAAGGGTATTTCAAGTGGGCTTTGGCCAGGTCTTCCACATCGATCTCGAGCGGGCTGACCTTGCCGGTAAATGCCCATCGCAGGGCTGCATCACCGAAGATCCATCCCAGATAATCCAACGGATGGCAGAGCGTCCGTACCACCCCACCCCCCAGGTCTGTCCGGGCAGCGTAACTTTGGCGGTAATCCTCCCAGGGATGCCACCCAGGCAGGTATTCGCCCCACTGGCAAATGAAGCTGAGCGGCGTACCAATAATCCCTTTTTGAACCCACTCCGCGACCTTTAGTAATGTTGGGTGAAAGCGAAACTGGAAACCCATCAACAACCTGCTCTCACCCGTTTTCAACGCGGATTTTAGCTCATCTATGCGGTCAAAATTGTGAGAGACCGGTTTTTCCATCAGAATCGCGTATCCAGCCCGGGCAGCCGGGATAGCCACATCCAGGTGCAATGCCGTCGGGTTGGAGATGACAACCCCATGCGGTCTTTCGGCGAGTGCAGCGTTGAGGTCAAAAAATACAGGCAAATCAGAGAATTCTTCCAGATCCAGAGTGCTGTGATTTGTCCGGTAAAGAATGATATCCCGCTCACCCAGAGCGATCAGATTTCGAAGATGGCGGCGGCCGATGGAACCCAACCCGGCGATCATGAATTTCATGCCGAACGCACCTCTTCGTAAGTATTATTCAGAAGCGATACAAGGAAATCACCGGTGCGTTTGCCTGCACTCCCATTGGTGAAAGTGACTTCTTCTTGAATGAATTTCATTCTGGTGACACTGCCGCCTTTGGGATCCTTTAGGTATTCTTCAATAGCTGTTTTCAGTTGATTAGTGTTAAAGATCACCTTGCCTGCACCCGCATTGCGGAAGCGTTGATGGGTGGGCCATTCACCGATCTCAGACAGCGCCAGGGAAAAATGATCCTTGCGGTTCCAGCCGCCCGGTGCATCGATACACATGCTGATAATTGGTCGGTCATGAATGGCTGCCTCCACAACCATGGTGGAATAGACCGTCAGGAATACATCCGAATACGCCATCATGGAAGTCTTCTCGGGCATGTCCTCACCGGAATAATAACCCAATTCTCCACCTAGGGGTACCGGTTCCACGACATGTACGTGCGGATACTCTACTGCCAGGCTGCGGATCTTTTCCCGTTCCCCCGCAAAAAGAGGATCGCTTAAAAAGTGATTCGGGTGCAGGCGGATAAGCAGCTGGCAGGGTTCGGATAATTTCTCCGATCCAACCAATTTCGCCAAAGCCTCCACATTCTGGAAATTCGGGGAAAATGTTATGAAACTGCAGGCGTACCCGAGCAATTTCCGCGTAGGATCCAACTTGTGCAAACGGAAGTACTCTTCGCGATCAAGGAGCCATTCCTTGCGGAAGTAACCATCGTAGGAGGGGATCCCTCCGATATGCACCCTGCGTGGATCCCAATCGTCGCCGTCGACCAGCTCCTGAACCTGCTTTTCAGACCAGCAGGTGATCCAATCCACCGGTGCACCTGGCAACGAGTAACTGGAGGGATTATCCCAGCCAACGACCACCGCGGCAGTCTGGATTCCCCTCCGGTGCGCCTCCCGAAGCAGATAGCGATCCAACCGCCACCCGGGAGTGCTTGCGATGACCATGTCCGGACCGTATTTTTCGAAGAGGTCATGGTAGAGTTCGGGGGAATATCGAAGCTGAGCATTCCGCACCCAATTCCGGGCGCTTTTCGACCTTCTCATCAACCAAACGAAAGCCTTCATGAAAGGCATCAGAAGTCGTCGTTTTCCTTCCGCCTC
Source organism: uncultured Chloroflexia bacterium (assembly GCA_963747315.1). Classification (GTDB taxonomy): domain Bacteria; phylum Chloroflexota; class Anaerolineae; order Anaerolineales; family Anaerolineaceae; genus CAVVEQ01. Next base: position 67,453 of record CAVVEQ010000006.1, read on the forward strand.
CGCCTGGACCTGGCGGATATGGCTGGTAAGCGCTTCCAAATTGATACTGCCAGAGGCTCCCACCCGCCGCAGGAATTGCAGCCACCACTGCCTGCCGGGTTGAACGTTCTCGGCATAAGCATGGGCTTCCTTAAGTCGCAGTCCCTCCACTTTCAATCCAGGCTTTCCAAAACGCCTGGTGATCTGGTCGATCAAGCCGTCATCCGTCATCAGGATCACTTCGATCCCCGAATTGAGCAGTGTCGGTACAACGTCACTTTGCAGGAAGTAAACCACTGCCAACCCATGATCCGCACTGATGAAAACTCGTTTTGGCATCAAAAATCTCTCAATCCCGGTAATAAATATTGAAAATTCGGTTGTAAATCCCGAGGAGCAGGGATTTTACCGGTTTTGCGTCAAAAAATCTGTGTTCTTTTCGTACGCTGCGTTTTCGTTCCCGATCATTAGGCAACATTGTATTGCTGAGATTCATCGCCAACGGCTGGACAGTCATCAAGCGCAGGTAACCAGCATCGTTCATCCGCCGGTCCAGTTCTTTCACCTGCCCCATCGGGCGGTCCATTTCAAAGGGTAGGAATTCAGCCAGGACAGATTTGCGGGCAGCGAATTGCCAATGGGAGCCACCTGCATAGACCTGCAACCCTTTGTATGTAAGACGGATATCTTCAGCGTTCTCGATCAGGCTGCGGCTGTACTCTTCGGTTTGCCCCAGGCTAAGGTTGAACTCGTGGAGCGTCTGGAATGGAACCAGGTGCCCACGTTCGAGCTTAACGCCATTTTCCCTTTCAGCCCAGGCAATTGTCTTTGAGTAGTAATCCGGATTCGTTTGAAAAGGTCGCGCGGTGACCATGCCCGTGTTCGGGTAGGTTTCCAAAATTCTGACGGATTCGCCCAACCAACCTGCGGCAAAACGGCAATCGTTATCCGTATATGCGATGATCTCACCCGGAGCGCTGGAAAGGATGATGTTCCATGCGCCGCCCTTGCCCAGGTTCTTTTCTGAAAGGATCAGGTACTGGATCTTACCGGCCTCCTGGGTTGCACGAAGATAGGTGACGACCTCCTCGCAGGAGCCGTTATCAAACACCAGCAGGTCGTATTCTTCTGGGGTGTTCTCCCAGATGCTCGTCAGACAGGCATCGAGGACATTCAGCATGTCTGCGTAATACCCGCTGAGGAATGGGATGTAACTTTAACACCGCAACCGTAATTCTTGCCGGGCGGGCTACGTCCTTCACGAATTTTGCTGGATTTTGACCGATCCTCATTCTTTCAAATCCTCTTTGTTCATTATGCATCCGCGATTAAGCGGAGGATTTTCCCAATTTTCTAAAAGCTGGGCGGAATTCCCGGTAGGCTTTGACCGGGTGAAAAATTGTAAAAAACACCTGGTTGAGCAAATTGGAATTCAGCTTTCGTACCGGCCAGGTTTCCACTTCCCGGGCAGTGGACGCGAAAGTTCTCTTTTTCCTCCTCAATTCCCCATCCAAGAGGAGCCAGTCACAATCCTCCAGGTGGAAAATTGTACGCTTTCCACCAGCGAGCCGGATATTTTCTCCAGATTCTGGAAGGCGGTAATGCGGTTTTCCGCCCGGCAGATGATTGTAATCATGGTCCTGATGGATGACCGTGATCGAAGCTGTGGCATCAACCACCTTCCATCCTTCCCGGCGGCCTTGGTAGATCATCCAATTATCCCAGCCGGCGCGCCCCACTGCGAAATCGGGAATCTCTTGAAAGCAGGAACGCGGAAACAGGAAATAATCGCTCCCCATCGGGGGATGAAGCTTTCCTTTGGTTTGTACCTCTTCCATGATTTGGCCTTCCCATCCGTTCGATTCACCTATGGATTCGCGTACATCCAGGTCCCAGCGCTGCCCAACGACCAGGAATCGCTCTGCCAGTTCCAGGGTTATTCGAGCGCTTTCGAGGAAATCCGGCAGCAGAAGAATATCAGCGTTGACATAGGCAAGAAGCTGGCTTGCATTGATGTTCCTGCCCAGTTCAAAGATCGAAGAGATAAGCGGAGTGCCTTCCTTGTTGGTTTTCACTTCGGGAAGATGCCTGACGCCAAGATCAGCAGCCGTTTTCCCGATGCCCTCCTCTCCACCGATCAGCGCGATCTCCACATCCTTTCCAAGTGTTGTCCAGGTTCGAATGGCATTGCGTTGGATCAAGTCGATATGCGCCTCGCGAAACGGCTTGGGAGCTGTAAAGATCGTGACGAGCGGTGTCATTTCTTCACTCCACGCTCATCAACATCCAGGTAGCTTTTATGCGCAGTGGCGGCATTGATGTTCATCAATTCCGGGTGGGATTCCACCAATTCCAGCACTTCTTCCCACCGAAAATCTTCCCGGGGGAGGAAATGGCTATAGATCTTTTGGATCAGCTCCAGGTCTTCGGCTGTGTCCACCGTCCAGCGCAAGCCGCCAAAGTCCGGGTCGTGGTTCAGGATTTTCAAATTGAACCTGCCTGGCTGGTCGTAAAGGTAGGGGAATACATGTTCCCGCTCAGCGGGATTTGAAGCTTCCCGCCAGGCGCGCTCAAGCGCTGAAAAAGTACTCACTTCCACATCCAGGCCGATCGGGTAGGTGCGGTGGAAGGGCGGCGGTAGCCGCGTGGCGGAGAAATCAACTCCATCTTCCCGGCAAGCCTGAATCGTTTCATCGATCAATCCAGGATCGATCACCGGGCAATCCGCAGTGATACGAGTAATAAATTGCGGTTTGTGCAGGAGGGCTGCCTGATAATAGCGGTCAAGCACATCTTGCATCGAGCCGCGGAAGCAATCCACACCATGCCTTTCGCACCACATTACCAGTGAATCATCACTTGGATCTGCAGTTGTCGCAACCAGGACATGGTCAATCTGCCGTGCAAGGCTTACGCGGTCCAGCACGCGTTCCAGCATAGGCTTGCCGCAGATATCCAGTAGCACCTTTCCCGGAAGGCGGCTGGAGGACATGCGTGCCTGTATGATGGCCAGGGTTTCGATCACTGCGAACCATCCCGGGCAATCTTGTATGCTTCGAAAAGTTGTAATGAATTCTTATTCCAATCAGCTTTCTGCTCAGCGAGCTCCCGGTTTTGGCTGCCCAACTCAACCAGTCGGGAGATCGAAGCGGATGATTGAACCATCACGCGTGCCAAACCATTTGCGTCACCATCGCGGAAAATCCAGCCATTGGTTCCATCCCGCACCCACTCAAGGTTGGCAGGAATATCAGAAACCGCGACCGGCTTTCCGCAAGCCATCGCTTCCAGGAGGGAAACGGAAGATCCATCCACGTGTGAAGCGCTCACATAAAGATCTGCCGCGCGGTAGGTACCCGGTAAATCCTGCAATCCGATCCTCCCGGGTCGGTGGATCCATTTTCCAGCCCCAGCTTCATCTATCAATGTAGCGAATTTTTCCGCCAGCGACCCGTCTCCCACCAGCATCAGTCGCAGGGCAGGGTTTTCCTTGATCGCCTTGAAGAAAGCTTCCAAAACGATATCCACCCCGTAGCGCGGTTCCCAGGCGCGGTTGCAGAGCAGGATGAAATTGTTCTCCCATCCCAGCTTTTCGCGTAGTGCAGATCCATCGCCAGGCGAAAAATATTCCAGATCTACGCCCCAGGGAAAATTTACTATACTTTCTTCTGGAAACCCCATCTCGATGGCTTTTTTTGCAGTCGCCCTGCAGTCCACCAGCAGAGATCCGCTCTCATTAAGCGCTTTTTGCGCCTTCTGCCATGTTTCATTGGATAGATCGACATCCTGCATCAGGTCAAACCCCCAGGACATGGCCGTGAGAGGCTTAAAACCCGTCAGGGAAACCAAATAGGCACAATCCGGTAGCGGACCGGCATGCACCAGATCCGGTTTCACCTTTAGAAAAATGTCCGCGAGTTCCTTGCAAAGTTCCTCGATTTCCCCGTTCTTTCTGGACTCCAAAGAGGATTTCCACGCAAGTTCCTTGATCTTTTCCGGCAAGACGATGTTACGGGATTCGAGGCTTTCTCCCTCCAGCCGGAGCAGGAATACTTCATGATCGCTTTTCGATAGCACTCTCAAAAAACGTTCGTCGTGCGGGGAATAATCGCGGGTAAAGTAGATCAGTCTCACTTGCCCAGGTCCATCCAGGTCAATTCTTTTCCGGCGGGAATATCGTTCAACACTTTGGTTCCAAGAATCTGCGGCAGCGCTGCGGGCAGGATCGCCCCCGGTGTGGCAGGACGCAGCACATCGATCATCTCTCGAGTTAGGGTCTCGCCTGCTTTCAGATCCCTGGCTGCCCGCAGGCAGCGTCGCTGAATGATCACGGTCTCGCGTTCGTTTTCCGCCACCACCTTGTCACTGCTGCCAAGCGCGTATTCCAGCTCGCGGGTGGCATCCACCATCGCCCGCCAGGTGACCGGGTTCATCGCAAAGTGATGGTCTGGACCCTCGCGGTGGTTATCGTCGGTGAAATGTTTTTCGATCACCTTCGCGCCCAGCGCAACGGCACCCAGCACGGTGGTGTGACCGGTGGTATGGTCGGATAAGCCCAGGATCACCTCCGGAAACATCTGCGCGTAGGTCTTGATTACATTTAGGTTGATGTGCTTGAAATTCTCCGCAGAAGCGGTGTAATTGGTATTGCACTGCATCAGCACAAGTTGGGGATTCAGGTGCAGGATGGCATGCACAGCCCTCTGCACTTCGCCGATATCACACGCCCCGGTGGCAAGTAAAACGGGTTTTCCCTTGGCTGCGATGTATTCCAGGGTTTCGATCCAATCGATCTCTCCGGAACCAATTTTGTGCGCGCGGACGTAATCATCCAACAGGTCGGTGGCAGCAAAATCGTAGGGCGAGGAAAAATATTCGATCCCGGCGTTATCGCAGTATTCCTTGAGAATGGGCGTCCAATCATCCGGCACCGAGGCAGATTGGTAGACCTCGAAAACGGAGCGCTTCCAGCTTGCCTGGTGGGATTGCTGCCCACCCAGGTTCCTGAAACCGTAATCGGAGACAATCCCGGGGGCGTGGAAATTCTGGAATTTGGCAGCGTCAGCTCCGGATTCCTTCGCCAGGTCGATCAGCCGTTTGGCGCGTTCCAGATCACCATCATGGTTGGCAGCAATATCCGCGATGAAGTAGACGGGTTGACTCGCACCGATCACTTTATTGCCGATATTGATTTCCATGGCCGCTCCTCTCTTTTAACCTTCGCTACCCTGGTAAAAATCCGTGCAGCATCTCCGGGTAATGGCATTCGGATAGTTCGTGGAATTTTTTCAGACCGGGCAGGATGCCCGGGAGTGTGATCCCCAACGCCTGCGCCAGTTTCGTGGTGTTTAAATTCAGGTTTGGTGATCGGGCAGCCAACAGACCACCTTCACTGACTTTCACCGGTTTTACATGTTCCGGGTCATACCCGAATTGCCTGGCTAGCTGCACTCCGAAATCATATTTGCTGACTTTCTCCCGGCTGACCGTGTGATACAAACCGCTCAGGTTCATTTCTGCCATACGGATCAGCAAATCCGCCAGGTCATTCACGAGCAGCGGGCAGAAAATCACATCTGTGAATCCGTTCACAGGTTTTCCATTGGAGAGGTTGTTATAAAAGAATTCAGCCAAGCTGCGTTCTCCTCGCAGGCTCCATCCATAGAAATTCACCCGCACCACCAGCGCATCCGGGTTCTCCGCCATCACCGCGATCTCTCCGGCCAGCTTGGTGCGCGCATAGGTGCTGAGCGGGTTGGGAGCATCCTCTTCTTGATAGTCACCCTTGACGCCATCAAAAACCGCATCGGTGGAAATATGCACGAATTTTGCACTCATTTCAGCTGCCAGGCGCGCCAATTTTCCCGGAAGATCACCATTCACGCTCATCGCCCTGGTTGGGTCCTTCTCGCAATCATCCACAATCGCCATCGCGGCGCAGTGGATGATTACCTCCGGCAGGGAATGTTCCAGCACCCACTCCGCCTCTCCAGGCAGGGAGAGATCGGTCACGAGCACCTCAAATGGCGTTCCCTCCAGCTCAGGTTGGTGGATCACCCCGGTGACCGGGTGCGTTTCAGCCAGCTTTAACGCCAGGTTTAGCCCGAGCAGCCCGCTCGCCCCGGTGATCAGGTAACGTGTCACTCAGCATCTCCGTGCGATAAACCGGCTTCGATCGGAGCGATGATTTCCTGGATCTGCGCGATCGTGAGCCACTCATTATTGGTATTCGAAGCATACCGGAACCCATCCTCCAGGGTGGCATTTTTCGCGTATTCCTTCACGAACCAGAAAGGCTCTGGAGGGAGCACCGCATAACGGTCGCCCAGGTCGATGGTCGTGCGGGCTTCATCCTCCGAGATCAGCACTTCGTGAAGTTTCTCGCCAGGTCGTATTCCAACCACATCGATCTTCGCTTCGGGGGCGATCGCCCTGGCCAGGTCGGAGACCCGCATGCTGGGGATCTTCGGTACAAAGACCTCCCCGCCGTGCATCTGTTCGGCGCAGGCGATCACGAAGCGCACCCCGTGCTCCAGCGAGATCCAGAAGCGCGTCATGCGTTCGTCTGTGATGGTCAGCTTCCCTGTTTCGCGTTGTTTTATAAAAACAGGCACAACACTGCCCCGGCTGCCAACCACATTGCCGTAGCGCACGCAGCTAATGCGGGTTTTCTTGCCCGCTGCATAGGCGTTGCTCTGGATCAGCAGTTTCTCCGCAGCCAGCTTGGTCGCGCCGTAAAGGTTGACCGGGTTCACCGCTTTATCGGTGCTGAGCGCGATCACTTTCTGCACGCCAACGTCAAGAGCAGCATCCACCACATTGCTGCTGCCCAGGATATTTGTCTTGATGGCTTCCATCGGGTTGTATTCACAAGCTGGCACCTGTTTTAACGCGGCGGCGTGAACAACCACATCCACGCCCTCGAAGGCACGCACCAGGCGGTCTCGGTCGCGGATATCGCCGATAAAATACCTCAAGCTGGAATGGTCATAACCAGCAACCCTCATTTCATGCTGTTTTAACTCATCCCGGCTGAAAACGATGATCTTGGCCGGGTGAACCTCCTTTAGCATCAGGCTGACCATTTTCTTGCCGAAGGAACCGGTGCCACCGGTAATCAGTACAACGCTTTTCGTCCAGTCCATATCTTATTCCTTTTCGATCACGATCATGGGGTACTGGCCATTTTCTGCATACCAGCGGGGATCCTGTTCCTCCCGCCAGAACAACAAACGCAGCCAGTATTTTCCTGCCAGCCAGGGGTGGATCAATGCCCGCAAGAAAGCGCACGCTCACACTGCGCCAGGGCAAAAGCTCGGGATTATAGTCCTTTAATTCGGTTTCGATCCAGGCAATGGAGTTTTTCCGGGTGTATGTCCCCCGGGCTTCCTTGTTCGTATCATTGTCGTTTACTGGATTTGGGGTGGATGGCTTGGCTGTTTTCGCCTCCACGCTGGTTTTCACACCCAGCCGTTCCGCCACCTTGATCAGCCAGAGCCATTTTTGCATCAACCGTGAAGAGGATGCTCCATTGACCACAACCATACTTCCCTTGACAGCCAGTGTACGGAACATTTCGTCGTAACCGCGTTTCTGTTCATCACTGGAAAGGTGATGCAGGGTATGCATCGAAACAGTACTACCGAACACGCCATTTTTAAATGGCATCCGCGAGATGTCTCCCACTACATAAAGGCCTTTGTCTCCCAGGCGGTGGCGGGCTTCCTGCAAAGCGACCAAAGAAATATCCATGCACACCCGGTACTGGTAGTCTTCCGAATATGTCAGGTAGGCAGGCCATTGCACAGGGCCAGAGCCCGCATCGAGGAGATATTTACCTTCCCGGATGATGTGCCGGTTGACCCGCAGATGGCAGCGTTCGATGTATTCTCGGGAAACCGGCCGCAGATCCTCATAGATGGCGTTCTGATACAGTTCATCGCTGATCCGCTGCCAACCGACCTGGTTGTAAAAATCCTTCACCTCGTTCGTGCGTGATGAATCAGCCATTTCAATCAACCTGGATCTTCTCCCAATCCATTACCTCACCTGAAAGATATTTCAGGGTATCACCGTAGATTTTCTGCCCGTCGGCCGAAAACACGTAATCAAGCGGGCGGGTTTTGAAATCCACAGCCTGCTGATAGAGGTGCCAGGGGTACGGCCGGGGGTACTCGAAGAAGAAATAATAGGCATAACGCCAGGCTTCCTCCACCTGCTCCAGGGTCAAGCGGTGTTTCTTTGGATCTGCCAGGATCGTCCCGAGGAATTTGAAGTAGGAAACATAAGAATCGGGGTCGTAAGTGAAACCCCGGTTTCGATAATGGGTTCTACCGTTCACGATCACCGGAACGCCGCCAAAAGCCATTTCCAAACCAACCGTGGTGGTATAGACCAAACCGAGGTCGGTAATGGAGATCAGGTCGTAGGTGTTTACCGGATCTTTGGGCGCGATCAGATGGATGTGTTCAGGTAACCGGGATTGCTCACGGTGAATCACATCCGCCACACCGATACTACCCTTTAGCAGGCTTTCGCCGGGGTGAATACGGATGACCAATTGCACGTCCGGCCGCCCGGAAAAATATTGAACTGTGCGGATCAACCACTCCGTCATGGTTTTTGTGTATACCTGGCGCCCCAAGGCGAGGCTATCGCCAAGCACGTTGGTCGGCAGCAGCACCACCGGACGGTTATCCAGTTTCAGCTCCTTGCGCACCTTTTCTCCTCCCTGAGTGGATTCGCCCTGCCACTGACGCGAAAAATTCTCCACCACGCGGGCATTCTTACGGGCTGCATAGAGGTCGCGGATACGCTTGGACTGCTCGGGGGTGAGCTTAAGGTCCGCTCGCGCCTTCCAAAGGTTATCGGTCTCCTGCAGCATCACTTCAGAGTTCTGCGCCATCCAGATATTTTCCTTGCGGTCGCTGAATTCATAAGTTACCCGCGGGATCTTGAGGAGTTGTGCAACGCGATAAATGATCCCGAATTCCTGGATGGTGCCGTTCGGTACCACCACCAGGTCCGGCCGGTTGAGGTGGAAATAATTCCAGGCCACACGGGCAGCATCTTCATTCCGTCGGAAGCGCATCTGATACAAAGCGCTTTTTAAATCGACTTCCTCCACCTCGGTGGTGTATTGAACGTCAAACAGCGTGACCTCTTCCACGGCTTTCTTTATCTCCGCAGGCAGGGTCTCCTCGCAACGTTTGCAATTCAGGAAAGAAAAAGAGTTGAGCAATCCATCGGATTTTTGCAACACCCGCTGGGCATAAATATTCTGTCTCCGAAGGTCGAACCTGTTAATGGGAAAACGATAATCTGCGAATGGCAGGTACCCCAATGTAACTTCGTGTCCCATCGCAGAAAATGCCAATCCCAGCATGGCCATGCTGTCGATCCAGTAATGCAAAGAGGCAAACAGGAATATTTTCCTTCCCGGTTTGGCTTCTGCGCGAAGAGCGCGGGCTTGTTCTGCCACCTCAGGCAGGATCACCTGCAGGTTCTTCAGCGAAAAACGGGTTCTGGGTGCTTCACCCCGCTGTCGCAGGATCCAATATAGTTCAGCCGTATAGGGGATCTCCCCCAGGATGTTTTTGATCGTTTCTTTACCGTTAGGTGCCATTTTTTACCGTTTCTATACTCCAATCTAGGCGGGGTCGAATGGGTCCAAGCCGTGGTTCCGGCCATTGCTTTCCGGGAGCGCCGGTTGAATCCACAGTAAATGTGAGGGCTTGCTCATCCTGAAAATAACGTTTCACCCGGTAAGAACTGGCATTCACTCCCAGGATGTAGCGACCTTCATTCAAGATGTCCCGGGGAATGGCGCACCGGCTGATGTAATGCCCTGCCGGGCGGGTGGCTAGCTTCTCGAATTTTTGGGGTTCATCAGTATCGAAAGTGGTGAATACGACCTCCCCAAGGCTGGTGTTGAGGTAAAGGCCAACCCTCAACCCGGCGATGGGCTGAGCCAGTTCGTACTCAATCTCCACAAAGTTTTTCTCTGTCGAACGCATTGTTTCGTTGATCGTGCCAGCTTCGCTCTGGATGCGGATGGCGATGGGCTTGAAGGGTGCTGCATCCGCAGGGATCTCTTCCTGCAACCAATATTTTTGCCCTTCCTGAGAGAATCCACTGGTAAGGTAGTAGCTGACCGCTTCCGCAGAAGGCGCACGGAGCACCAGGTTGCCCTTCTGAATGACCAGGGATTCCTCGGTGAGGCGCAGGATGGCCGACATGTTATGGCTGACGAACATCACCGTCCGACCCTGGCGGGCAACATCGCCCATCTTACCCAGGCACTTGCGCTGGAACTCGGCATCCCCTACCGCCAGCACCTCATCCACAACCAGGATCTCCGGCTCCAGGTGTGCAGCAACGGCAAACGCCAGGCGCAGGTACATCCCGCTGGAATAGCGTTTCACGGGAGTATCGATGAACTGCTCCACCTCGGCAAAGCTGACGATCTCGTCAAATTTGCGGGTGATCTCCGTCCGATGCATCCCCAGGACGGCACCGTTTAAAAAGATATTTTCCCGACCAGTCAGTTCGGGATGAAATCCGGTTCCCACCTCCAGCAGCGACCCCACCCGTCCGTTTATGATGGCGCTGCCTTCTGTAGGCTCGGTCACCCGCGCCAGGATCTTGAGCAATGTGCTTTTTCCGGCGCCATTGCGGCCGATCACACCCAGCACCTGACCCTGTTTCACCTCAAAGGACACATCCCGCAACGCCCAGAAAGCGTCGGAAGGTTCCCTGCTGGCGGACCGGCTGAAGGGTTTGCGGGCTGCCTCGGTCATCGTTTCCCTAAGGGTGCGGTATTTCACCGCCGCACCTCCGATGTGGTAGCGCTTGCCAAGTTTTTCGACCCGGATCGCAAAATCTGCCATGATTCGTTACACCAGATCGGCGAATTGCCGTTCCATCTTCTTGAAATAGAACAATCCGCTGATCAATAATATGATCGCCACACCCACTGAGATCCACATCGTTTGCGCGGGTGGTTCGGTTCCCAGAAGCGCCCATCGGAAGCCGTTGACCACGCCAGCCATCGGGTTGAGAGAATAGATCACCTGCCACTGCTCAGGAACCATGCTGGAAGGATAAACAATGGGCGTGATGAACATCCACATTTGGGTCAGGAAGGGCAAAACGTAGTTCACATCGCGGTAAGCCACATTGGCCGCCGAAAGCCACAACCCGGTGCCGAACGAAGTCACCAGCGCCAGCAGGATGAAAAGCGGCAGAAAAATAATATTGGAGGTTGGACTGATGTTGTAGTAAAACATCATCCCGATCAAAACGATGAATGCGATGGCGAAATCCACCACACCCGCGATCACCGATGCCAACGGCAGGATCATGCGCGGAAAATAGATCTTGGTGATCATGTTGCTATTCTGAACAAGGGAACGGCTAGCATCCGAAAGCGCCTTCGAGAAAAGCTCCCAGGGCAATAAGGCGGCGAAGGAAAAGATCGGGTAGGGAATGCCATCGGAGGGCACCTGGGCAAGATTGCCGAAGAAGATCGTGAATACGACCATCGAAAGAAACGGGCGCAGGATCGCCCAGGCAACACCGAGGAAGGTCTGCTTGTAACGCACGATCACATCCCGCCAGGTCATAAAACCGATCAGCTCACGATAAGTCCAGAGGTCACCCAGGTTGAGTGACCCCATGCCCTTGCTGGGTTTGATAACGACCGTGCGGATCTCATGGGGAGTAGCGGTCAACTGAACGGATTCAGGTGAAGTGAGGCTCACTCTTTCGCTTCCTTTCGGTGCTGCTCGTACCATTCGATCGTCCGGCGCAGGCCTTCCTCAAAACCCACTCGGGCTTTGAAACCGAATTCCTGCTCCGCCCGGCTAACATCCAGCGCGCGGCGAGGTTGGCCGTTGGGCTTGGTGGGGTCAAAAACGATCTTTCCTTTGAAGCCTGAAAGCCGGGAGATCAACCCGGCCAGGTCCTTGATGCGGATCTCAAAACCGGATCCAATATTGACCGGCTCAGCGCCATTGTATTTTTCGGATGCCAGGAGGATGCCTTCCGCTGCGTCTTCAGCGTAAATAAATTCACGAGAGGGACTGCCATCCCCCCAGACAACCACCTCGCTCAAGCCAGCTTCGCGTGCTTCGATGCATTTGCGGATCAAAGCCGGGATAACATGCGAGGAATGCAGGTCAAAATTATCCCTAGGACCGTAAAGATTGACCGGTAGAAGGAAGATGGCGTTATAACCGTACTGTTGCCGGTAGGATTGGGCTTGGACAAGCAGCATTTTCTTCGCCAACCCGTACGGTGCGTTTGTTTCTTCGGGGTAACCGTTCCATAGGTCATCTTCTTTAAATGGGACGGGGGTGAATTTCGGGTAAGCGCAGACTGTCCCGAGAGCCACGAATTTCTCCACTCCGCTCTGCCAGGCCTGGTGCATGAGCTGCACACCCATCATCAGGTTGTTATAAAAGAATTCCGCCGGGTGCTCGCGGTTGGCACCAATCCCGCCAACCTGGGCTGCCAGGTGCAGGATGATATCCGGGCGGGAAGCTTCCAGCATGCGGCTGATGGACGCGGGATCGGTCAGGTCGTAATCTTCGATCTTGGGAATAAAAACCGTTCCGGCATTGCGCTGCTGTAATTTTTCAATTATGTAAGAACCGAGAAAACCTGCTCCGCCGGTCACGCAAACACGCCGTGATTCCCAATATCCGTTTTGCTCAGGCATTTTGCGGTTCCTTCCCATCAATAAAGATTTTCAATCCCTGGATCACCAGCAGCGGGGCTTTGGGATCCTCGGTGATCTCGATTCCCTGTTCCATGCACGTCAGGCGACAGACCTCTGCCAGGTCACCCTCCCCATCAATGCGAACCTGGTCGAAGCCAGAAGCGCGGACCTGTTCAAGCGTGTCGATCATTCGTTTCCGCATCAACCGGTACAAATGAAAGGAATTTTGGATGTAGTCCATTGTTAATCGCGCGCGTAGAGAAATACCTTCGGGAGTAATGATGTACTTCAGTTTTTTTCGTTCGGCGCGCTTTACCTTCACGTATCCCTTTTCGATCAGTCGTTTGAGATGCCAGTTGATTGTTCCAATAGCCACGTCCAGCCGGTCAGCCAGGGTGGCCTGGGTGGCATCCGGGTCATTTTCGATGATTTCAAGGATGGGGAGATCGGGATTGCGCTCTGAATAAAGTTCCATTTGGATTCCAATATTCAACGACTGAATTATAAACGGGTGCCATCCATCCGTCAAGTTCCTGCTTGTATTTACGGAAATAAGTGTTATAATAAGATAATATACTATCTTATTAGGAGTATTTTATGTCTGACAAAAAATCGTCGTATTATGTTGTCGAGGATCCCAAGATTCGCCAAAGTGATGTTCGATACAACCAAGCTTTCCTGGTTGTGGTTGATCGCCAGGCTCTACATCGGTTACCAGTGGCTGATTGCCGGCTGGGAAAAGATCAACAGCCCGGCATGGATGCAGGGCGGCGCAGCGCTGGAAGGGTTCTGGAAATATGCCACCGCTGTCGATCCGAACAATCCGCATCCGGCTGTCGCCTACGATTGGTACCGCGGTTTCCTCCAGCTTCTACTGGATAGCGGTTCTTTCGTCTGGTTCGCCAAGATGATCGCAATTGGAGAGTTCCTGATCGGGATCGCCCTGATCATCGGTATGTTCACCGGAATCGCCGCATTCTTTGCCGGTTTCATGAACTGGAACTTCATGATGGCGGGTTCCGCAGGGGTTAATCCTCTAATGTTCCTCATTACCATCCTGCTGATCTTGGCCTGGAAGGTTGCCGGGTATTACGGCGTGGACCGCTGGCTGCTGCCTAAGTTGGGTACACCCTGGCATCCCGGAGATGCATTTTCAAAAGAAAAACCTGCAAGTTAATTAAATAAAAAAACAGCGTCTCGCGACGCTGTTTTTTCTGGTTTAGGCTATTGTGACACCCTGGGCTTGGGGGCCTTTGGGGCCATCGACTACTGCGAATTCCACTTTCTGGCCTTCAGTCAGCGTCCGATAACCCTGGGTTTGGATTTCGCTATAGTGCACGAAAACATCTCCACCTTTATCGCGCTCGATGAATCCGTAACCCTTGGTTGCATTAAACCATTTGACCGTACCGGTCTCACGCTCTGCCATTTCTTCTCCTTCTCCTCTTTTCCTGATATTCGGCAGAGCGCTGCTGTTACTTGGTAATACCCAACACAAACATACGTCAACTGCCAAGTAATAATGTAGCAAACTCATCGACACATGTCAAGTGGGTTTAGAGTCCCTTTTCCGGTTGATATTTATCCTCCAAACCTTATAATATTATCAAAATCCTGTTCAACTGGGAGGATTCACTTATCATGAACGACACCCCCTTCGAATCTCCACCCCCACCGGTCGATCCAATACCTGAAGAGCAGATGAGCTGGCTGGATATCTGGGGTTACGCCATCTCCAAACCATCTGTATCGACCTTTCGTGAATTACTTCAGGATCCCAAATCCCAGCGTACCCCATACCTTTGGGTTGGCATGGCATTGCTGCTTTCCTACCTGATCCAGATCGGATTGCAGGCTCTTTTCGGGGTTTCTTCATTTGAAAACCTCACATCACAAATGGAAAACCAGTTCGGTGGACTCGGACCTTTCCTCGGCACAGCCTCCCTGATGTCTTTGGTTTGCTGCGCCCCGTTCGCTGCGCTCCTGGGGGTGCTTGGATTCATCATCTCCTGCGGCATTTATCACCTGCTGGCAAAAATGTTTGGTGGAAGTGGAACCTTTAGCCAGGTCGCCTTTGCAGCTTCCACGTTCTATGTGCCCCTCACCGTCATTATGGCAGTTCTGGGGAGTTTGCCGGTGGCGGGGCCGTTCCTTGTTTTTCCTGTAACTGTCTATATGCTCGTCCTATTCGGCTTCGCGATTAATGCTGTCCACGCAATCGGCGGTGGAAAAGCCGCAGCAGTCGTCCTCATCCCGCTTGTTGTATTGATCATAATTGGCGGCATTCTCTTTGCTGTGATATTCGCCGCCCTAGCCCCGGCTCTCCAGCAAATGGAAGGCGGGATCCAACCGTTCACGTATTAAGCAGCCGATTGCACAGCCATGAAGCAAAGGTATGGTAACATTCAGAATTGGAATCCCCCGATCCGGGAAGAAGGAGGTTGAGGTTGGCTGCTCATAATCTGCCTGAAGAAAAACAAATTTTAAAATTTATCGAAAAAGTCCCCTTCCCTGCGAAGGATAAAAAAATCTGGAGCGAGCAGATCCGCGCCACCGGATTCTCCCAGGAGCTGGCGGATACGATTCACAAGAAGTTGGCCGGACCCAAAACCAGGAAATCCGACGCCACGGATCTCTCCCATTTCACCATTGAATTCAACGGCCTGGTCAATCGTTGGCGATTGGCCAGCCAATCCAGGAATTTTGCGAAAAGATGAAAACATTACCATTCCTCCCCCTCATCCTCAGCTTTACCATTCTTCTCGCTGGCTGTGTCTCGTTGACGACGCCGGAACCCACCCCGACCATCGCCATCCCCCCGACCTCCACGCAACCTGTACCAACGGAAACTCCAGTTCCACCCAAACCGACACCCACCGAAACCCCCATCCCCACTGCAACTGGCACTCCCTCCCCAATTTCGCCGGTGACCCTGGTGGTGGGCGTGGATCAGATTAATCTGCGAAAGGGTCCCGGACGCCTTTTTGACAAGGTGGAAACATATCCAAAGGATTCTCCGATGGTTGCCTACGGTCAGGCACCCGGCGGGGAATGGCTGCTTGTCCGGACGGAAAACGATTTGGTTGGCTGGGTCGCCGCGGAATTCACGCAATCAGAATCTAAAACCACGGATCTGCCCGTATTCAGCACCGATCAGGGCTACCTGGTCACCGGAAAGGTGGTTGGCCCGGATGACGTTCCCATCCCCGGGGTGTCCTTTGCCGTACACCAGGGCGCGGAAAATCTTGGCCGGCGCGTGGATGCCAAAACAGACGCGCTTGGTATTTATTATGCTTTCCTCCCGCCGGGTTCCGGCGGAACGTGGATTGCAGATATCGTGGGTATTTACTGCGATAGCCCGATCGTGGACGCAAACTGCGAATACCAGGGAACGTTTTCGAGCATGTCCTCCGAGGTGGAGCTCCCCCAAACCGCTCCCTTCGTGATCACCTATAAACCCTGATCCTATCGCACCAGCGGGTCATAGAGATAGGATTGGTTTTCCCGCAGCCATCGCCTGTGTTGCTGGCAGCCCGGATCGTGGGCTGCCAGTTTTTTCCAGAATCGCGGAGAGTGGTTCGGTTCTTCAAGATGAACCAACTCATGGAATATTACATAATCCAGGATCTCCGGCGGAACCATCACCAATCGCCAGTTAAATGAAAGCGTTTTCCTGCTCGAGCAGCTCCCCCACCTGGATTTCTGGCTGCGGACCGAAACCCTCGTTGGATTCTTCCCCAGACTCGTAGCAATCTCAGACACCCTGGCGGCAATCAATTCTTTTGCTTGATTTTTCAAGAATTTCTCCAAGATGGCTTCAGCAGACCTGGGATCGGTAGAAGGTGTTGTGATCTTCAGCATCCCGCCCAAAACCGATACTCCCGGTTTTTTACTTTTTTCTGTGGTTGCTCGGATCTCCAGGTTAACTTTCTTTCCCCGATAATAGATCGTTCCGGGGGGTAAACCTGCCATGGCCGCCCCTGGCGGGCGTCGTTTTGCCTCCAGGTGGCGGACTCTCTCCTGCTGTGCCAGCACCCAATCCGCGTACAGCCTTAGGAAGCGCTCTGCGTCCCGTTGACTCGCTGCTGCCGGGGTGATCAGCTCCACACCGTCCGGACTGACGGTGACCCGAAACCTGCTGGCACGGGACGATTTCCGCCACCGGTAATGGATACGGCTGCCGTGGTGATCCAGCTCGAGGGTTTGAGTGTCCTTCATGGTAGTCAATGTCCGAACGCAACGAACGCTACATTCTACCCCATCCCCGGAAAAAGTCATTTCCTGCCCTTCCCTCGGGGAATCGGGTATAACTGAACTCGCAGGGACCTTCACCATGCACAACGATCTAATTATCACGGGTAATGCTCGCTCTCGAGTGCAGGCAAGAACTCCTGCACGCTGAACCGGACGGAGCCTTGCGCCTGTTCAATGGTTTTTACGAGGCGCAGGAGGACCTGGTTATCGACCGGTTTTCCTCCACTATTGTCATTTTCAATCACGGTTATCCGCCGGAAAACCAGTGGGATTCGATCCGGGAGATTCAAGCCGCCTTGTTAAAAAACCTCCCCGGCATCTCCTGTATCCTGATTAAAACCCGCAGATCAGCGGACCCCTCCGAAAGGCAGGGCAGGGTCACCTTTGGGGATCACCCTGCGGAATCGATCGTTGAAAATGGGGTTCGTTACTCTCTGGACCTGCTACTGAACCAGGATGCCTCCTTTTATCTTGACACGCGCAATTTGCGAACCTGGCTGAAGGATCGCGCAGCCGACTGGCACGTCCTTAATTGTTTTGCTTATACAGGCAGCCTGGGGGCGGCTGCCCTCGCCGGAGGTGCAGCCCGGGTTAGACAGCTCGATCTCTCCAATAAGTTCCTTTCTGTTGCAAAAAAGTCGTACCGCTTGAACGGTTTTCCGGTTGCGGAAAGAGATTTCCTCGTGGGGGATTTTTTCCGTCTGGCCAGCAAGCTGCGCAGGGGAACAGATAAATTCGACTGTGTGATCCTGGATGCGCCGTTCTTCTCCTCCGGGACCCGCTCAACCATTAATACCCAGCAGGATACTGCCCGCCTGATCAACAAGGTCAGGCCGCTCGTCAGGGACGGCGGCTGCCTGGTAACCATCAATAACTCACTTTTCCTGAGTGGAAAGGATTACCTGGATTCACTGGAAACCCTAGGTAGGGACGGGTGCCTGGAAGTGGAGGATATCATCCCGGTGCCTGAGGATATCACCGGTATGCCGCAAACCATCGTACGAGAACCACCCGTCAACGCGGCACCATTCAACCATCCGACCAAGATAGCCATCCTGCGGGTAAAAAACAAAAACCGGGTTGCCCCGGCTTAAGTTTTCGATAATTTCTCTTTTCATTCCCCAAGATCAATTATCAATTTCTACATCCATATCGATCTTGAATGGTACCTCGATGATGATGATGTCTTTATGCTGCCGCAATCGCCAGCGAAGCTGCGAAGCCGTCTGGTTATGGAAAAAGCGCGCAATCCACCGCTCGGGGATGAATTCCGGGATCACAACTGTGATAAGTTTATGCGGGAATTCGACGGTATTAACGTGGATGATGTAATCGACGATCGGGGTGAGCACGTTTCTGTAATCGTAATCGACCAATTCCAGTTTTGTGCAGTCGGTGCAGGCTGAAAATCGCTCCCAGCGTTCCATGATGTGCTCGCGGGAAGCCTCATCGGTGACGATGGAAAGCACACGCACATCCTTGGAAAGCCGCTTCGCGTATTCCAAAGCAAGCAGAGAACCGCGATGGATATCCGCAATCGGCACGATCACCACATCCGCCACCCCGGTGAACTTCCGGGGGTCCAGATCATGGGTACTGAGAGCATTTGAGACACGCTCGTAATGCTTGTTAACCGAATAGAAAAAGGATATCACCAAGGGGATGATGATGGCGATGATCCAGGCTCCTTCCAGGAATTTCGTAAAGAGAAAAACCAGGAAAACTATGAAAGTGACAACCGCGCCGACAGCGTTGATTGCCCTTTTCCAGTGAACGCCCTTTTCATAATGGATCGTCGTTACTTGTGTCTTGATATTTTCCCCGGGTTTGAGATGCGCGATCCTCCCCATCAGGCGGAACATACCGCTCTGCGACAGACTGAAAGCCATCATGACGCCGAGTGCGTAGAGGGGCAGCATCTTGATTTCGTCTGCCTGGAAGATGATCAGCATCATCGCAGATAGCAGCGTCAGCGCAGCGATCCCGGAGCTGTAGACCAACCGGTCACCCCGGTTCTGGAACCAGCGCGGCAGGTAATTATCCCTTGCCAGGAAATGGGAAAGGCGCGGAAAATCCTGGAACCCGGTGTTGGCTGCCATGAAGAGGATGCCCGCGGTGAAGATCTGCACCCAGAAATAAATAAATCCTGTTCCGGTAACATCGCGGGTTAATTGAGAAAGGATGGATTCGCTTTCTTCCGGGACCAGGTGCAGCTTAGTCGAAAGGAAGGAGATACCGATGAGCAGCACGATCGCGATCAGTGCCATCGCAACCATGACTGTGGCGGCATTTTTGGATTCCGGCTTTTTAAAAGCCTTCACGCCATTGCTGATCGCTTCGATCCCTGTCAGCGCAGTACAGCCACCTGAAAATGCCCTCAGGATAAGCCAGATGAAGGCGAAGCCTGCCAGGTTTACCGTCGGTTGAATTGTCTCAGCGCTTACAGTGAGGGGTGGCAAATTAAAAAATCCAAAATATCGGGCCATACCGATCACCAGCATTACGAGCACCCCGAACACAAAACCATATGTGGGAATGGCGAAAATCGCCCCGCTCTCGCGAACCCCTCTCAAGTTCAGCCAGGCTATCAACCCGACAGCAACAAGAGCAATAATGACCCGGTACGGGTAAGCTTCCGGGAAGGCGGAAGTCACCGCCCGAACCCCCGCCGCGGTGGAAACCGAAACGGTCATCACGTAATCCACCAGCAGGGCTGCGGCAGCCATCAAAGCTGGGAGCTCCCCGAGGTTATCCTTGGCAACCGTGTAGGATCCGCCGCCTTCAGGGTAGTGCAGGATCGTCTGCACGTAGCTGGCAGCGACCAGGATCACCAGCCCGGCGACTGCAAGCGCGATCGGCAGGGTCATAAACAGAGCACCGCTGCCGAGGATGATCAGCACCGTCATGATCGCTTCGGTGGCGTAGGCGTTGGAAGAGATCGTATCGGATGCGAAGATCGCCAGTCCGCGGATTTTATCCAGCCGCTCATGGCTTTCCCGGCTGGAAGGAAAGGGTTCGCCGATGAAGAAATGTTTCAGGTCAGATAGTTCCATCTAAACTCGTTATATTAACCAAGAATTTTTCGAGCCAAAATCCCAATTAAAGAAATGGGGTTCGGCAACAGCCGAACCAACGAATTCTACCGCAGTTTCTTTGGAAGGCAAGGGAAAAATAAGTCAAGCGGAAATGATATTTAGTTTTCTCGAGGCATATATAGATAACTGAATATCCCAGCACCGATAGATGAATCGGTGAATTTTTAATGATTAATAATTAAGTGTGAATCAGAAAAAACAGTCAACGAAAAAAAATTAATATCCCGGAGGACGAAAATCCACCTGTTTTTTAACAGCTTCATCCATCTGCTCGGGAGTCAATAGTTCTGTGGCGCGGATACTGAATGTTCCGCTGGCATTGCCTGCCAGGGTGACAGCCGTGGCAGAGATGTAATCCGGAAGATTCACGATGATGTAAAAATCTTCCTCGTCACAGGAATAATAGAAGGCTTCCAGGGATCCGCCGACGCTTCCAAGAGTTTGTTTTGCCACGTCAATGCGAACAGAACCGCCTTCTTTTAATAGTCCTTTATACCCCTCCGGGGTGTATTTCCCGTGAAACAAGTATTTTCGCATAGGTCCTCCTTCACCAGGATACGAAAAATGATTGATATATTGGGAAGAATATTGCTTGCAGTGATGAATTATTCACATTGTTACAAATTACTGTGGAAAAATCAATCAACATTACGGAGGAGTGGGCCCGGCTGGGATCGAATATCATCCCCTCAATGGGGACCAAGACCTGATTTGGTGTGGGCCCGGCTGGGATCGAACCAGCGACCTGGCGGTTATGAGCCGCTCGCTCTAACCACTGAGCTACGGGCCCCCTGTACAATTGTGAAACAGCCCGCTCGCTCCTACCCCCTTCGGGGGTGCTTCGCGACCACTGAGCTACGGGCCCCCTGTGCAATTGTGAAACAGCCCGCTCGCTTGCTTCGCGACCACTGAGCTACCGGGCCGCATTTCACCGCGATTATATCACGCACGTTCCAGAGTGATAATTACGCGGGTACCTTTCCCCTCCTTGCTGCGGAGATCGATCCTGCCGCCCATACCTTCAACAAGAGACCGGGCGAGCGAAAGACCCAACCCCGCCCCCTCCCGGCTGCCGCGGTCATCCGCGCGGTAGAACCTTTCAAAAACATGGGGTAAATGCTCATCCGGGATACCCCTTCCGGAATCACACACGCTTAGCTTGGCCTGATCGCCTTTCGCCAGGGTCTCCAGCAGGATCTCGCCGTTCTCCCCGGTGTACTCCATGGCGTTATCCACCAAAATCCAGAGCACCTGTCTCAACCGCTGGGGATCGGCCAGCACAATAAGATGGTCACCCTTATTAATAAGCTGGATATTCCGTTTATCGCAAAGACTGCCTGCTTTTCCTTCCATCTCAACCAAAACATCGAATAAATCCACCGGTTCGAGGTTAAACTGGAGTGCGCCGCTGTCGATCCGAGAAAGCAGGAGTAAATCCTCCACCATTCCGGACATGTAATCGGTATCCTGGATGATCTCGCCCAGCGCAGTTTTTACTTCCTTATCCCGCGTTCCCTTGACTGCCAGCTCCGCCGTTCCCCGGATCAGCGTCAGGGGGGTGCGCAGTTCGTGGCTGGCATTTGCAACGAAGCCCTGCTGCTTTTCGAGAGCCACTTGCACCGGTTGGATGGACCTGCCCGCTACCACCCAGCTTCCCCACGCCATCAACATCAGGCTTATCCCCCCAATGATCAATAGCCCCATCAGGTATTCGCGCATCAACCTGTTCTGATCGGCGATTGGCCGTCCAAATTGAAAGTAACCAGCCGGGGCTCCTTGCGGCAGGGCGAAGGTAAGCAGCCGGTACTGTTCCCCCGATGCATCCTGAGTGGTTAAAAGCCTGAAGGAGCCAGGGGAAAGGGAAGTAGCAGAATCCAGCACCGGTTCGATCGGCGCAGGCGAAGAATCATCACCGGCGATCAAATTCCCCTCAGGATCCAACTGCATGAAGAAGATCGAGGAGAGCTCCCCATCGTAATCCTGCAGAACATCCCCACTTTCACCCCGGAACCCGGTTGGCCCGTAACCCTCCCTGCCGGTGAGCGTGGGCGCCGGTGTTGGCCATTGATCCTCGATCTCTTCCTCGTCGGTTTCAGGTGGTTCGTTTTCCTGTTCTCCCGGACCCGGGGTGCGCTCCCCGGGGGGCAGAATGGCGGGTAACGGTGTGAAAGGTTGGTAAGGCCTGCTCCTCTCCTCATCCTCCCCAAGCCAGACGAATCGAACCTCCGCCAGATCCGCCGGGATAGGCAAACCCAGGAAATCCAGTTGCTGTACCAGCCGGAACTGTAGAGCCCGATCGGTGGTGGTTTGAAAATAGCGCGCCAGGAAAAAATACAACCCTGCACCGATAATAAGGACAAAGACGAATGAAAAACCCAGATAAAGCAGGGTGAGCCTTACCCGCAAACTCCTAAGCATGGTCCAGATCCAGCCGGTAACCCACCCCCCGAACCGTGAAGATAGGATCCCCCATGCCGGGCACGTTCAGCTTTTGGCGCAGGTAGGAAATATATACATCCACAAGGTCCTCCTTAACCCCGCCCTCATAGGACCAGACATGATCGAGGATATTCTGCCGCGTTAGGGTTTGTTTTGGATGCAGCATGAGGTATTCCAGCAAATCCCACTCCGTGCGGCTTAGATCGATGGCTGTTTCTCCACGTCTGAGCGTGTGCATGCGCATGTCCATCACCAAATTACCCACCCGAAGCTCCATCACGTCTGCAGCTTCCGGGTTGAAACGCCGGCTTAATGAACGCAGACGCGCCAGCAGCTCATCCATGGCAAAAGGCTTTACCAGGTAATCATCCGCTCCGCTCTCCAGCCCTTTCACCCGATCCTCCACCTGGCTGCGCGCTGTGAGCATCAGGATACCCATTGGAATGTGGTTATTTCTCACCGCGCGGACGATCGAGGGTCCATCCCGGCCAGGCAGCATCCAATCGATCACAGCCAGCTCGTGGATACCCCGCAGCGCAAGCTCCATGCCCTCCGCACCATCATGGATGAGATCGACGGTATATCGCTCGGTAACCAGCATTTTCCGGATCATTTCTGCAAGCCGTTTATCATCCTCGATCACTAATACGCGCATATTATTCCCGTAAGTGGTAGTTACCTTTCAAATGATTTTATCCCCAAATCAATTCGGGATTAGGCAGTTTTTGTTCACCTTACATATGAGAATGGTATCCCACATAGATTGGAAAATGCTTGGAAAACACCCGCCAAGATTTAAGGCTGTTCCAAGCAGGGCTGTGTATCCTTTAGCCAGTAATATGCATAAGGAGAAAGAATGAACACTAAAGCCGGAATTTTAGCTCTTGTATTGACGGTTTTTACCCTGGGATTGATCGGCGGCGTTGCCAGGGCTGCCATGGCGATCACAAAACCGCAGGAAGTTGCTGTGGCTCAACCTGCAGCGATCTCTGAGACAACTTATGTATCCAGTGCCCCTGCCAGCGAAGCCCAGCCAGTTCCAGTGGCAGCAACTGCCACCCAGGCAGTCATTCCCGCAGAGCAAGCTTCATTATTAGCCCTGCAAGCTGCAGGAGAAGAGGCAAGACTGGCTGCGCAGCCTGAGCTCGTGACCTTCAATGGGGAAACCGCATATGAAGTGAAGTTTGAGGATGGCAACTTTGTCTATATCGGCGCATACGATGGGACCTTGAAATACAACTCAATCACCGAAAGCAATAAACCTTCTGTTTCTTCGGAGCAGGCTCTGATCATCGCCGCGGATTACATTAATTATTATCAACCCGTTTCAATAACCTCGAAGGATTACGAAGGGAAGCTGGCTTACTTCATCCGTTTCTGGAACGGCGCGAATGTCTTCGTGGATCGAGCGGGAACCATCCTGGCTGTACAGTACATCCAATATACGAACAACACAACCTCAGGTGCCGGCACTTCCGGCGCTTCAACAGGGTCGTCTTCCAACAATAACGGAGAATCAGAGCACGAGGACGAAGACGAACCTGAAGGTGAAGATGATTGAGCAATGCTGAGAAAAAGATAGATAAGGAATTCAAATGAATCAGAATAAAAAATCCTCTCCCGCTGGCGCCATTAAAGTCATTGCCGCCGCAGGCGCTGTGGCAGGCTCAATCGGACTGTGGGGAATGTTTTCCAACAAATCGATCGCAATCGCCAACGAGAAAATGATCGAGGGACAATTATCTGGCGGGGTTACCTCCGCTTCCCAGCCGCTGGTGGTGAATACACCTTTCCAGCCTGATCCCACCCCCACTGCTACCGCCGCACCAACTTTGAGGGAAGTGAATATCAGTTTTGATGGCGCGCCTGTTCCAATCCAGCCACAGATCCAGCGGATCGTGATCGAAACCGGCGGTTCGGGTTCCACATCCGGCTCTGCTGGTGGTTCTTCCAGTAGTGCGTCTGCTCCCGCGCCTGTGACCAATACCAAAACATCCTAGCCTGGTGAACTTCTGATGGTCTTTAAGATCGAATTCCGCGCGATGGGATCAGAGGTGATGGCCATGCTGGATACCAGCGAAACCAATGCCCGAATCCTAGAACGCGTTCCAGGCTGGTTTAATGAATGGGAGGATGCCCTCAGCCGTTTTCGTCCGGGCAGCGAATTGAACCGGGTCAACGCGTCTTCCGGAAAACCCGTACAGATCTCAAAAACATTCTGGGAGGTGCTTCAGCTCAGCCTTCGCGGGGCAGTGGAATCGGAAGCGACCGTCACCCCCGAAGTGTTGGACTCCATGGAAGCGATAGGGTACGACCGCACATTTGATCAAATCTCTTCAACCCCGGTCAATTTGGGTGAATTCGCACCAGTCACCTCCCGCCTTTATGAAATTCAGCTGGAACCCGCCAACCGTACGGTCACCCTCCCAACCGGTATGCGGTTGGATTTTGGTGGATTCGGTAAAGGCTGGGCTGCCGATAAGGCCATGCGTCGATTAAAACGCTACGGCTCCGCCCTGGTAAATGCTGGAGGTGATGTGGCAGCCAGCGGGCCTTTGCTTAATCATAGTGCGTGGCCAGTGGGTGTCGAAGCTCCCTTCGAAAGGGGTTTGGCTACACGTATTCTGGCAATTCAACGCAACGGGGTAGCCACATCAGGGCGGGATCACCGCCGCTGGATGGCAGGAGGCTCATGGCAACACCACATCATCGATCCACGCACGGGGCGTCCTGCTATGACCGATATTCTCTCAGCAACCATCCTGGCACCCACTGTGATGGAAGCTGAACTTGCTGCGAAAACCGTTTTCATCAAAGGCAGCCGGGGCGGCGAGTCCTGGTTGGGAACTCACCCCCGGTACGCAGGATTGATCTTCCTCGAAAACGGGGATTATCGGATCGTGAATAACTTTTAATGATCACATTTGGAGAGTTTTATGAAATCTTCATCCCTTTCTTTTGAACCGGTTCGGAAAAAGAGTTCTTTCGCAATTTACCTGATCGGGGGTGCTTTGGGTTTGGCGCTTTCAGCGGTTGCCCTCCCCTGGATCCTGCCCGGGCTGGTTCAATCCATTTTTGGCGCGGATATCAAAGCTTTCTGGTATCTATCCCGGGGGCTGGCGATCATGTCCTACCTCTTGATCTGGATTTCAGTCGTTTGGGGTTTGCTCATGACCACCAGACTTTCCCGCATCTGGCCTGGGCCGGCAACGACTGCCGACCTGCATAAATTCATCTCCATTTTAGGGTTGAGCTTAGCCGCCCTGCATGGACTGATCCTGATGGGAGACAAATACATGAATTTGTCCCTCGCACAGGTTCTTATTCCGTTTTCTATGCAATCCTACCGTCCCGGGTGGGTTGGACTGGGACAGATCTCCCTTTATTTCCTGGTGCTGATCGTTGTAAGTTTCTATTTTCGCCAGGCCATCGGTCAGAAACTATGGCGCCTGATCCACTACCTCAGTTTTTTAACCTTTTTTGCCGTCTTGATCCACGGGTTGGCAGCAGGTTCGGATACCATGACCCCAGGAATGTTCTTCGTTTATTACCTCACCGGAACTGTGGTGCTATTTCTAACCTTTTACCGCATTTTTACAGCCAGATTCCAGAAACGCAATATCATCGCTTCCAGAAATCCTGCATCAGAGTAAAAAAGCAACCGGGCGGAAGATACTTCGCCCGGTTGCTTTTTTTGTTCCGAATTAATTTTAGGGCACAAAAATCGTGTATTCGTTCTTTATTGATCCAGCAGGGTAATCCACCATTCCGTCATTGATCTTCGACTTGAATGTTATCTCGGTTTCCAGGTGATGCTCTCCGGAAGGCCATTTGTCCGGTACCAATGCGGCTGAACGGCACCAGACGTCCTTCCCGTTCGCATCCTGGCCGGTTTGATTGACCACTGCGATCGCATC
Source organism: uncultured Chloroflexia bacterium (assembly GCA_963747315.1). Classification (GTDB taxonomy): domain Bacteria; phylum Chloroflexota; class Anaerolineae; order Anaerolineales; family Anaerolineaceae; genus CAVVEQ01. Next base: position 93,858 of record CAVVEQ010000006.1, read on the forward strand.
CGCAGGAACCACCTGACCGTTCATCGAGAATTTGATCAGGATCTGGCTCAGGTTTTGTTCCAGGATCTCCTCAGAAGTTGAGCACCAGCCAAAACCCCAGACCATGGGGGTGGATTCTTTGAGAACGATGGTATACGGGAAGATCTTTCCCACTTCCAGACTGTTCGGATATTGCTCCTTCGCATATTGTTCCAGATACCCTACTTTGCCTTCATTAAAGATTTTCTCCACGGCGGCAAGGTCCGAAAGCACCGGGTCGGTGGTCGGTGTCTGGCCGGCTCCTTCAGGCTGGAGGATGAATTGCAGCGCGGTGTTTAATTCAACATCCTCGCTGGAGGTGACGGTGGCTTCGTCGATCGGGATCTCGATATCCGGGATCACACCCTCACCTTCGAGGAAAATGCTGCCATCTTCGTTCGTGAAGCGGCCTGTGGGGAACTGCGCCGAGAAATTCTCCGGCAGCTGGTACTGCCCTCGGGCAACTTCAGCTTCCACCCCGGCAGTCGGATACATTCCGATCACCTGCATCCCCGGCACCTGGCTGAATCCGTAGGATTCCAATTCGCACGCACTGGCGCACCCCTGCCCCACAAGGAGGACCATCTTTGGGAAAGTGTACTGCTCCTGGTTGGGTAGAACCCTATCGCGCGGACCTTCCGGTTCGAACTTGCCAGTCTTATCACTGAAATATTCCAGCTGACCCAGGGGTATCTCCTGATCGGTCAGAAAACCCGCCAATCCGAGGTTTGCTCCACCGCTGTTCTGGCGCATGTCGATGACAATCCCTGCCACGTCGTTATCCCGGAATGTCTTTAGTGCCCGTTCGAAAAGTCGGATGACGAGGTTCAAGTCATCGTAATTCGAATTGATCTTCACCACACCCACCAATCCAAGATCGGTTTCCACGACCTGGAACACGACCGGCAGCGCGTTCGGATCGTATCCCCTGTAAACTGATGAATCCGACCAGCTTTGGGTTTCATTCACTGCGGTGAGGTTTGCCGTCTTTTCCATTTTGCTCAACTGGTCGATATAGGTAAAATCAGCCTTGGTGCCAAGCGGAGCGCGGGTCAGGTAGCGATCCTGCTGATAGAAAAGGGAGAAATCGGTGGAATGCGGCGCCGAGAAGGGTTTTAAATTCCGCAAGGCTTCCTTGATCGGTTTCCCGTTGAATTTCGTGATCTCATCTCCTGCTTTTATACCTGCCTGGCCGGCGGGGCCTCCGGTGACGATGCTGGAAGCGATCACCCTGCCGTCATCCAGTTCGCGGATCGATATACCGTACCCGCCGGAGACCGACTCGCTGAACACCTGGTTGGCAATATCCCCGCCTTCGATCCCCACATGCCCATCATTGAAAGCTGTGATGAACTCGCGCAACGCCTTGTAATAAGCCACCGCATCTTTATCCATTTCGGCTTTGGTCACCAACGGGAAAACTTTGTCATAGACCGCGTCCCAAGCCGGTTCCTTGCCGATTATCCCGTTGAACGCGTATTCCTTTTTTACCTGGTCGAACATTTTCTGGAAGGCTTCCGTGTAGCTCAAGGTTGAGAAATCCTTGATCGCCACATCCTGCGGCTCGTAGAGGGTAAGATCAGGGGTTTCTGTGCGGATGACAGCAAATGGTTTCTGGTCCAGGTCGATAACCGACCATCCTGCCGGGACGCTCATCGCCGGGTCATCCTCTGTGAATAGCAGCCCATCTGCGCCAAAATCCGAAGGAAATTTCTGGTTGTCATCGGGGGACCAGATGACCAGTTTGCCGCCGGTCACCTCGTCGTCATTTTCGGCATCGACCTTGACCGAAGCCAGATATCCCGGCCAGCCAAAGGAGCGGTCATCACCCTCGGAGAAGGGACCACCTGTCAGGTTTGGGGAATAAGCCGCTGCGTAGATCTGCACCCCGGTGTCTTCCTTACCGTTGTTATCCACATCATTGAAGGTGCCCTGGGGTTGAACGGGCAGGTTGATATCATATTCGCCCTTGTTATTATCCCGGTCGATCTTCAGGTAACCAAGCACCTGACCGTCCAGGGGCAGTTCCCAGAGTTTATCGCGCAGCACGTAACCGCGCATATCATTCAGTGCGACTGCCTGCTCGGTGTAGTAAGTCTCGACAGCAAAGTCGTTGGAGTAGGTGAAATCTCCTTTTAATTCGATCGGGGATTCCTCCGCGACATCAGTCGCGGGGGATTGCTGGCAGGCGGTCAGGATGATAACCAGGCTGCTGAAAAGTGCGATGAGCATGATCGATTTTTTCATTTTTCTTACCTCATTATTTAATATCCTCGAATTATCGCATGAATTCGAGATTAAAACATAAGTCGGACAAAGGACCTCTGTCCGACTCTTTTTGGAGCGGGAGACGGGATTCGAACCCGCGAATATCAGCTTGGAAGGCTGACGCCTTACCACTTGGCGACTCCCGCGATAAGCCTATGCCTTTTTAGGAGGCTGCTCTGCGCTGTCTCTCGATTGTTTTCATCTAGGCTGATAGTCGCTAACAACATCTCCAGAGAAATATATCGAGCAACTTTGCGCGCTTATTATACTCAGTTTTGTCCGCAATTTCTATAAACCACCAGGACGGTAAAATTTACTTCATTCCTTCTCAAATCCCTGGCTGTCGAATTTAAGCGTTCGGCAATTTTCAGTGACCGTACGAACAACATTATCCGGCACACCAGAGGGAACCTTGGCCTCAATCTCTAAAGTTACCTTCACCTCAGCCCCCACCAATCCCGAGAGGTGCGCGATCACTTCTTCAGCAATATTGCCAGCGTCCCGCCCCATTCGGGTAGCATCCAAAGTGGTTGTTCCGTGGAAACGCTTCGGTTGGGTTTTCACAGGAGGTGGAACTGGTTCAGGAGGAGTTGAACCGGTTACCGGAGGAGTAGGTACAGTACCTGGAATTGGCGGCGGTATTTCTGCATCAAATTGAGCCCGAGCAACATCTCCTTTTACCAAGAGTCCGGGTGAATTCGGATCGAATAGGGAAATCTGCTCCCCGCAACGCAAGCCGCGATATCGCGTTGCCTCCTCATCATAGCCATCAGCGAAAGCGAACCCCTCCTTTTGCCAGGTCAGTAAAGAGACACCTCCCCGGACAGCTTCGAGCAGTACCGAGGGTTCTTTTAACCTAGGTAAGTAGATATATCGGGAAAAGTCCTCCATGATCGTTTTCAAGGCAACAAAGTCCCCTCGCCAAAGGGGGACCCGGTCAAGCTCCATCCGCAAGCGCGTTCCGGCGAAACTGGTTAGCAATAACTCATCACTCCTTAACTTTTTACTCGCACGCACCGCCAGCGCTTCCTGACCTGCCAGCCGGGTAGCCTGCCAGGTGACCGAAGATTGGGGAGTTGCTTGGATCGGAACCAGCAGCCACTGGTAAGTTTCCGGTATCCTTGATGTCACAATGGTATCGGAGGAAGTCTTTTGGGTTTGAGCCTGTTTTACCTGTTGCGGGTCAAGGTTCAATGTCTGACTATCTTCAAGAATTGTTTCCCACGCAAGGTATTGACGGGTTGCCTCATCCAGGTCCTGGAGCCGGGTTTTATCAGCTGCTAGGAAGACCAGTGTGTTTTGAAAGAGGCGGGGTGTATTGCCCCGGAATTCCAGAATGGCTCTTGCAGCCACTTCCGCAAGGTTTCCTTCCTCTTTGCTGTATGGATGATCAATTCCCAGGACCACCAACCGGGCATCATAGTCATCCGGAATATCCTGCCCGGATTGCGGAATGGGATGGATACGGACGAAATCACCTTTCTGAGCCAGGTCAGTACGAAGGCGTTTTTCCAGTTCCCTGACAACTTTATCAGGATCTCGCTTGAATTGTTCGGCACGGTCTTCGGCGAGTTTTTTCACCGTTGGTTGGGTGGAATACCAGTAGCGTTGCCCATCCTGATATAGGTAGGTGGCAGCTCCTGCAAGGCGGCGCAATGCATCCCCGAAAACTGCCGGCGACTCCCCCGGCATCACACAACCCAGCTTTACCCGTCTATCCTCAAGGCCACGATGAGCAGCTTGCGTAAGCGGGGCTGATCCCATATAAATTGTTCTGGCCACCCGTCTGCAAGCAAAGAATTTACCAAGGTTTGGTACTTCGCCATCAATCCGGTTGGGTAGTGAATTATGACCATCCACGTCCTTCTCTATAACGGGTACCCAGTTATCAGAAAGGTAGCGGGTTAGTTCAAATTGGACAGAAGGATCATCTATTGGAATATTTGCCGGAAGGATGAGCGGATTGCGATCCCCCTTTTCCCATAGGCTGTGGATCACTGCAGCCATCAGACGCAGCACACCACGCGTGCGTTGGAACTTGACCAGCGTGGACCAGTCCGTGTAGAGCCTATCAAAGATCTCTGGGTGGATGGGATAAGCTGCCTGAATACGGTTTTCATAATCAGCTTCATGGCATTCGGGCGGAAACTCAGCAGATTGAGCGCGATATAAGTCTGCAAAATTCCGTGCCACCACATCCCTATCTTTGAAATGTGCTGGATCTGATAACGGCTCAAACAAGCGCCGGCGCACGATTTCAAATCCTTCTTCGGCGCTGGCCGGCCGCCACGAAGCTTCCACCCGTCCGACAACGTTCCTCAACCGGTCGAGTGCTTCGCGACCACGCTGGCCACCCACTTCTGCGTCATCCGCCTGTGTATGCGGTGATCCAGTGGTATCCGAAGCAGGCAAACTTATCACGAGCAGGCAGTTCTTTGCAGCCTTCGCGGACTCGGTGAGCACCTGGGCAAAACTGAACTGTGTTTCAAAACTACCTGCTGGCAGGTCGCTTTGGTCATGGAGTTGTCGGGCGTAGGCTACCCATTCATCTATCAAGATCAAGCAAGGACCCAACTCAACGAACAACTCGCGCAACACGTCGCCAGGACTGGTAGCTTTTTCGTCATCAGCCCTGATCCGTTCAAATGCTGCTTTGCCACCCAACTGCCAGGCCAGCTCGCCCCACAATGTACAAATCTTTGTCCCATCGGATTTGGTACTGGGGTTACCAGGTGAGATCTTGTTGCCCACCAACACCACCTTTCTGACAGTTGGCAGAGAGGTGACTTCAGCCTTTTGCATGATGGCATCGATCCCTGACAATTTCGTCGGGCTGATATTTGAGAATAGGTGATAGAGTGCCAGCATCGAATGCGTTTTCCCACCCCCAAAGTTAGTTTGCAGCTGTACGATGGGATCACCACCTTTACCCGAAAGGCGAAGGATCGCACCCGCAAGCAAACCTTTCAAACTCTCTGTCAGATAGGTTCGGCGAAAAAATTCAATAGGATCTCGGTATTCATCAGTCCCTTCTCCCAGGTGAACTTGCCAAAGATCTGCAGCAAATTCTGCCTGTTGGAAGCGCCCACTAGCCACATCCTTGTGAGGTGTTACCACTTCTCGCCAGGGTTTGAGGTTGCCTGAAACTATGCCTTCGATGGTTGTGCCAGAGCTTTTACGCTTTTCACCGCGAACTTGTTCATCAAACCGCAAGCGGAGTAATTCCAACTTCATTTTCTCAAGTTCTTCCACTTGAGTAGCGGAAATAGCTGTAAGCAGCCTGGCTGAAGAGTCGAGCGCCCGGTAGGCATCGTCTGATGAAAAAGTGTTTTGGTGCGCCCACTGGTTGCGGACCTCACGTAGTTCGCTCACAAGGCTTCGTTCGGCATGCCCCAGCGTTACCCGGAAAACTTCATTCCACTGATCCCACATAACACGTAGCAGAAGGGCTGCATCCATGTTGGGAAGATCAGCCCCTTCAGGCCAATTTAGGTCATGCGACCAGCTTTCAGTAACCTTTGTAATCCAGTATTTTCCATATTTCGCGCTTAGCTCGCGCTCGATGAATGGGCGTAATCCATCGCGGAGAAGTTCGAGGGCTTTCCCGACCCGTTCGTAATTGGTGATTGCCATGTAGTACTCCTTATCCTAAAATAGTGAGGGTTGAGTTTCACCTTCTGCTTTTATTTCACGTGCCAGGTGCAGGATCTCCGGCCAGCTTTGAACAAGGGCGTTATAAGATTGGGCTTCAGGCGCGCGCTTCCTTCGTTCGCACATTGTATATAGGCGGTAACACAGTTCGCGCGCAATCTCAGCTTTTCCTCCCAGTTTGGTCATCATTTGAGCTGCTTCACTTTCACCGCCGGTTTCCAAGGCGCGGATTAACTGGTGCACCATTTCCCATGCCGTCAGTCTCCAGTCGGTGGCAGGATCCCAGTTATCAGGTAATTCTGAGGGTTTAAGCAGGCGCACCTTTCCGCGGCCTGAAGCCACAATACCGGCTTCGACCATACCTGCTACGCTCGTATCTTTCGCCTTCGAAAGCGTCTCCGCAGTACCAAACTCCCCTTCGGTAAAACCCGATTGTTCAAACCATGTTAACGCCCAACGTGTATCGGCATCAAAATCGCCCTCTTGCTTTGCCAGAGCTACATCAAGGATTTCATTTATTAGTGATAGAGCATGCCTAACTGACAATGGTTTACCTTCAGCATCAAGTACTTTGGAATAACGAGTGAAAATTGACATACCAGGACCAATTGCTGCTTGTGCTAAATCTACTGGGGCGATGTTACCAGCTTGTAGATGAGCTAGAGCGGTAGGAAGCTCGTTATTCAGAGTATCTATAAACTCACGGCGAGTAGCAATTGGGGCATCATTTGAACGTCTTCGACAGACTAATACAATACTAGAAGCGAGAGCATTAGTCTCAAAGCTCGCCATTCGTCCCTGCTTCTCAGTTCGGATAGGCCAGGTACCGCTTATAGCAAATCCAGCATTGATTACTGCGTCAAGGAAGGTTTCCCATCCGGTGCTAGCGGTGCCAACATCAATCTCACTTTCAGATTGCTTGAAGGCATAATATATCGTAACTGGGAAAGCCGGGTGAGCTTGCTCTGCTAGGCGGTTCATAGCATGTGTCATGCCATCGAGAAAAAAGGTCTCCGCCTTTTCCTTACTACTATGGCGATATGGAGAAGCAACTAATTCCTCAGATTTAGGTACAGCCATTGTTGAAAATAATTCTGGAAAAATCGGTTGAAGCGCGTGACGCAACCAAACATAAAAAAAGTCTGATAAATCCGCATAGTTTATGTTGTCATAATAAGGTGGATCGGTAGAAACTATACAATTGCGAGAAAGTACTTGCTGAGACGCATCTAATTGGTAACTAAAACCTGGGTGCATAGATACTTCGATATTTGAAAAGACGTCGCTTACCCATTCAACTCCTCCCATCCAATTGCCGCTCATCTTTTGGAGGGGACTGATTTCAATGAAATCCCAAGACATCGGGATTGCTTGCCGAGAAAAAATTTGAGCGACGCTGCCTCCGATGATATTCCAATGACAAATTGTGTTGTTATAACTCGCGAGGCGACTCAGAGCACACCCCAAATAGACGCTTATTGCATCTGCATAAGCAACTGCGCCAGTGCCACCAGATGAAAGGGATATGCCATCATCGGTTAATCCAGCGGAAATGGCAACTTGCCTCACTCGCTCTCGCACTTCTTGTACTAGATCAGTGAAGGTTGTCAGCGCTACGAGTTGCCGCGAGTTGAATAAGTCAGAAAAAGTGTCTATTCCGTAAAGTGGCAATTGATCTCGGCATTTTCCAAGAAGTTCATTATCAGGTAACCAGTTTGGTTTGATTTGATTAGCTATGTTTTCAATCTCATGCGTAGGAGGAAGGTAAAGGCGCCCATGTAAGCCTTCAGCAACGATTGCCATCATCCGTACACCCATTCTTCCAGCTTTGGCCTCGTATTTGATGTAGTCTCCCGCAATAGGTGAACCTGACATTACACAATGAAAATTTGCCCGGGTTAATTTGGTCCCCTTTTTCACATGTTCACCTTCACCTGGTTTCCCTACTTTCACTATAAAACGATAATCTCCTTCTTCGATCACAGGTTCGGCGTAAACATCCTTATCAGCGCTCAATGAAAGAATAAATGTTGAAACTAGCGGTACATTCACCTGAGCAAAGGCGGGGTTAGGGCTTTTTACGGTACGCGCCCAAAAATACGCTATCACTGTAAGTTTCTTCCCAATATATGGTTCTAAATCGGGGCGCTCGACTGCCATCTCTGTTGTAACTTCTACCTTCGGGTAAAGGTTTCCAATTCGTTTTTCGGCCTCATCATGTATCCATTGGCCGAAGTAGCGTACATCGTCAGCCAAACCCTGTAATCCATGCCACTCGCTAGCTAAAAGAGATTTCTGTTTTCGAGCTTCAGGATAAATCGGCGATTGACCAGCGAATTTATGTGGTATTTCGATCATCGCTTTATTGATCAACACTGCAACCGGGTTTAAGTCGCTGGCATAACTTACTAGCCCTAATCGTTGAGCCTCAAGTGGCAGGGCACCACCCCCAGAGAAGGGATCATGGAAATTTGGTAATTTATGTGGGTCGAAATTCTCTTTTGCTCGGGAATTATCCTCATTGTCCTTGCATGTCCTTAACCAACTCTTCTGGATCTCTTCTCGCGCCGCCTGTAAAACCCCCTCGTTGGTGGTGTTTTCCCATCTGACCAGTTTTTCTAAAATACCAAACAATCGTTGCCGCTCCAGCATCGCAGCTGTTTCCTCCAAGGTCGGTTGAGAGCCAGGATCGGGGTTGGAAGTGGCAGACATCCCTGCGGCGTGAGCTTTATCATATGCAATTTTAAAGCTTGCCCATTCCTTCGCCTGCAAACGGAAAGAATTTTCCGCTTGTCGCCGAGTGGTTGGGTCAGACAACAGTTCTTCAACATATTCTGAAGGATCATCTACCATCTGAGAAAAAATAACAGCCCGGGCAGCTGCAAGTGGGCGGCGCGCCCACCAATAATGGAGTGTTTGCGGATGACCGCGTCTTGGAACAGCTTTTTCCTCTTTAGCTGCTTTGTTAATAGCTTCAAGTGGCAAGGCAACTTCGATGAGTTTCTTCCGTGTTTTCATTAGACCTCTATTGCGAGTTATGAAGGTTCGCTTGCACGTGCAAGCAGTTCTGAAAAATTGTAATTCACGCTGGTCACGCCAAAATCCGGTTCACGCCGGAAGGGTTCGCGCAGGTAGAAGACTTGATGAGTTCCATCCGAGTGGAACTCTACCATGGCAAGGATGTAATCTTCCGGTTTGTTCAGCGAATATAGGATTTCGTTGCGGGTCACGGTCAGCACACCCGCGCCCTGTATACGCCCCTTTACCTCGATAAAACGCAGCCTGCCGCTATCCGGTACGCTACTCTCGATATCGTACCCGACCTTTTCCAACTCACGGTCGATCGGCACGAAACCCAGCCTGCGTTCGATCTCCATGACAATTTCCCGAGCCCGTGCGGCAGCTGCCAGCGCATCTGCACTTTGAGTATCGGTAGTGAGTGCCTCCGCAGGGATATCCTTTCCTGTCATGGCTGCGATCAAGCCGGCAGGTACAACCAGGAACCCTCCCAGGACCACAGGAGGGAGAGGCGAAATCTGCGCCTCAAGCTTCAGTTCTTCCATGCGTTTCTCAAGACGCGCTTGAAGGTTATCCGCATTCTTGCGTGCTTCGCCTGAGTTTACCTTTGCATTGGGTTTACCGGCTTGCTCTTCCAACTTCAACACCTCAGCGCGATGGTCCCAATACATAATTTCCTTGGTAAGGCGGTCCTTAACAGCAGCTTCGGTCTTGGCGATCAGCTCAAGTTTCCCTTTACGAATATCTTCCAAGTGCTCGGGGACCATATGTTGGACGGCGTATCCTTGTGCTTGCTGTTCCAGGTCATGGGTGATCCAGCTGCATTCTGGCCGGCTGAGAATTGCCTCAATTCCTGGTTCATCCGCACTTAAAGGGCGGTAATCCAGGTAAGGTGCAAAATGCATTTGGCTGACCGTATTGTCCGCATCAACCTCAACATAAAGCATCCGCTTTGAAATCACTCTCCGCTCACCCGAACGGGTATGGCTGGCGTCCTGGATGGCGTGCTCCAGGTAAAAAAGGATGCGTGGCTGGGTTCCGGGGTCACGTTCATCCACAAGTACCGTTCCACGTTTCAGAAGGTCTCGGTGGCGTTCAAGGGTCAGGTCAATGATCGAGTCAAGCAAAGGGTGACCAGGACAGATAAATGCTGCCAGGGGTTGTCCCTGAGGAGCGACAAGGTCTTTTTCAAACGCTACACGCTCATAACGAGGTAGAACAGGTTCGCCGGTACCGATGATGCGGTCTCGGTTGCGGATGGGAGCCGGCACATGGGTTATCTCAAAACGGAGCGGCTCACGCTGCTTCGTTGAACCACCAAGTTGTTTGAATGCCTCCTGGAAAAATGCCTCAATATATTGAGGCTGCAATCGTCTCGCGTCAGCCCGCTCCATGTCTTCGCGGATCCGTTGCACACGGCTGGCATCCATCACATCATGGGCAAGGGCATGTTCTTCTAATATGTTCTGTAAATGGTCTCGGTCCAGGGCATCATCCAAGACCGTAGTGAGGTGTGCGCGTACTTCGGGAAGGTCACCATAACGAATAGCCTCGATCAATAGCTCTCGTAAGGATTTTCCCTCAAACTGGAGCTTACCAAGGACATCGAATACCTGTCCACCTAGTGCTTGCCTGGCGAATTCTAATTTCTGAAGAAGCCGTAGATACACATCCCCTTCGCGTGTCTCCTCAGCGACCAGGTTCCAAAGATGGCATACTTCTGTTTGACCAATGCGGTGGATGCGACCAAATCGTTGTTCAATACGGTTCGGGTTCCAGGGTAGGTCGTAGTTCACCATCAGGTGGGCACGTTGCAAGTTGATGCCCTCCCCTGCAGCGTCCGTCGCCAGGAGGAGTTGCACTTGGGGATCGTATTGGAACGCTTCCTGCGTTTTCATACGTTCTTCCCGTCCCATCCCACCATGGATTATCACCACCGCTTCTTTACGGCCCAGCAGCGTGGCGGCACGATCATGCAAGTAGGAGAGCGTATCCCTATGCTCGGTGAAGACGATCAGTTTTTGGTGCGGGGATGCTTCAGGGGGTGGAACTTGGGCATTTCCGGGAACTACCTTGGGGTTGGGTACTTGAATTGGACCCTGCCGGTTAGCAAATATTACATTTAGCAGGGTTGCCAGCTCACACCACTTGGTATCGGTACCGCTTCGCCTTACTGCCAAGGCAAGCGCTTCGAGATCAGTAAGAGTTTTAATTTCTGCTTTTAACTCAGCGATGGAACCAGCTGCAGTGGCCTGGTCAAGAATTTCATCCTCAACCACCTCTGCTTCTTGATCAGGTGCTTCATCCAGGTCTTCCAAAGTCTCGGGGTCCAGGACGGGAAGTTCCGGGGGGAGAATTGGTTTTGCCTGGGCGCCACGTTGAAGGACTTCAAGCTCCCGCAATCGGCTCTCTAAACGCTCCCGTCTTCTCCGCAACGATTGATATATGGCTTCCGGGGAGGAAGCTAGGCGCCGCTGAAGGATGGTGAGCGCAAAACCAACAGTCCCTGCTTGTTTACCGTTTTGAAGTGCTTCAGCGCGGTTGAACTCCTCGCGCACATAATCGGTGACCCTTTTATAGAGTTGCGCTTCTGGATCTGAGAGCTTGTATGGAACGGTATAAGCCATGCGTTGAGGAAAAAGTGGCGTGCCATCAAACTTGAGCAGGTTTTCTTTTACCATGCGGCGCATCATATCCGATACGTCCGACGTATGGGTACCATCCCGGAAGCGGCCTTCAAAACGGTCCCCGTCGATCAATGCCATGAAGAGTTGAAAGTCTTCTTCTTTTCCATTATGTGGCGTTGCTGTCATCAACAAGAAATGACGGGTCAGGGTGGAAAGTAACTCTCCGAGGTGATAGCGCTTTGTATATTTGATCTCACCCCCGAAATAAGAGGCTGACATTTTGTGAGCCTCATCGCAGACGATCAGGTCCCAGCAGCAGTCCTTAGCCTTGAGTTTCTCCTGCACATCCTCATTACGGGAAAGTTTATCCAGGCGGGCGATAACAAGATTGGTTTCCAAGAACCAGTTACCCGTTCTCGCCGCTTCAAGCTTGTCGTTGGTGAGGATTTCAAAGGGCAAATGGAAGCGCCTGTAAAGTTCATCCTGCCATTGTTCGGCTAAACTTCCAGGACAAACCACAAGGCAGCGTTGAAGGTCACCTCGGGCAATCAGTTCCTTAATAAGCAGTCCAGCCATGATGGTTTTCCCCGCACCAGGATCATCAGCCAACAAGAAGCGAAGCGGTTGCCGAGGTAACATAACTTCGTAGACCGCTGTAATCTGGTGAGGAAGGGGGTCTATTAGAGAAGTGTGGACTGCCAGGACCGGATCGAACAGGTAAGCCAGATGAATTCGTTGGGCTTCAGAGACAAGGCGGAATAAGGCTCCATCCCCATCGAAGCTCCATGGGCGACCCATTTCCACGATCTCCAGCCGTGGTTCATCGTGTCTGTAAAGCAATTCATTGGCTACTTTTCCCGCAGGTGTCTTGTAGGTCAGCTCCAGCGCTTCTGAGCCAAACCACTGAACACTGACCACGGTTACCTGGGTGTTCGGGAGAATTCCCAGGACTGATGCGTTAGGTTTCAGGTCTTCAAGTCGCATTATGAGGTTCCTTTAGTTTTAGGTCTCCCAATATTTACCATTCGGGAGACGAAATTATAGAGAATTATTGGCGCGTAACAATTATTCTGTACTTTCTGTACAATACATCATTATGTAACGACTTAAAGTTGAGATGAATGATTAATTATATACTTCACTAGATTTGTTGGGAAAAGTTGAAACATAAGGAATTCGAAATGAATAATGATAATTTCATGGCAATTTGGAATACGATACTTACCAATCTCTATCCATATTTAATAGGCGTGATTTCAAATCTCGTCACTATTCTTTTACTTTTTGCTATTGGTTGGTTGATTTATAAATTTGCTAGTCGAAAGCACCTTCTTTCATTTTTTGGAATTAGCCGAACAAAAAAAATCAAGGTGTATGTTTCTAACATAAAAGTCCTTAAAGGGGGGTCAATTGGTATTGATGAGGTAAGAAGAGCATATCAAGGAGTTACAGTTGCGTTTGAAGAAATGAAAGCCGCAAGTGAAATATCAAAGTTGTTTAATGTAATTCTTCCATCATTTACTGAACAACCAGGTTTCCTAAAACATCTCTTATTCTCAGATATCAAATACGAAACTGCTTTTCCAAATAATATAAACAAGATAGATCCTGAGGTGTCATTAATCACATTAGGTTCACCGGCTTATAACGCTATTTCTGATTACGTTGAAAAGAAATATAAACCTTTGGCTACATTTCGTTGGGGACCAGGACCCAGAAGTGATTTGAATAATTCTGGTCAATTTATTATGTCACCAACAGCGTTTTCCACCCAACCAGTAGTTCTTTATTCTGATGTCCATCCACTTACATCAGGTTCAATCGTGTCTGTTGAAGGTATGGAATGGGATACTTCAAGTGAGAAACAAAAACAAAAAACTAAAGAAGTAGAACATTCACCAGCAATAATTATTCCTGGACGAGGACCTTATGAGGAAGCTAAATATGGATTTGTAGAAAGAATTGTCGATCACGAACACAATTGTTCGTTGTTTTACATAGCCGGCTTATGCGAATTAACCACAGCTGCTGCTGCTTATTATCTAATCAAGAATTGGAGAAAATTGCAGAAAAGATTTCCTGAACATAAATCTCTTGTAGTATTACTTGAGTTCGACTTAGAGAATATCAATAACTATAAAATCGTTTTTCAAGACGTTTTCTAATTGTTAATTTCCCTCTCCGACATTTCTTACTTCCGACGTCGGAAGTGTTTAATATAATATTTTCTAATTCGGTAAATTCCGAAAGAATATTAATTTATCGTCATTAATTTGTGGAAACTGGTTACTCAAATACTCGAAAAAAACCTCTACTAATCCAATTCCCCAGATGATTAGAGTTCCTCAATAATGGTACATTTGTGCTCCATTTGCTTGACTATTCTGCCTTCTTATGTTAAAATAGAAGGAAATCAACCAAGGAACCGAAGTCCCTCCGTTAGGTTCCCCATTATAATATCGGCGGTAATCGCAGCCCCACTGCGTAACTAAGGGCACGGAGTTGGCGTACCAAAAGGATAAAGCAGTAATTAACTCAAGACACTCCCGAGTAGCGTCGTGTACGGGGATAGTGACCTTTCCTAGCATCACACAGGCCACCTGACGCAGAGAACCATCTCTTCCCTTGCTCACAGATCTTCCCAAAATATGGTCTGTGGCTGCAAGGGAGAAAACCGCTTCAAGCACGCCAAACAAAAGACAAAGAAGAAAGAAAAAGCGACGACGGTGAAGCTCGAAGAACAAAGCTCCTCAAAAGCAGCAGAAGAAAAAACGAAGCAGCGCGCCCAAAGGGCGCCCGCCACAATTCTCCTCTCTCGTTGAGAGCGAACAAGGCGCGACAGAGCAAACCCCGCCGGCTCGTACTATGTCTGCTTCCAGAATGGAAGGAAGATCCCGCAACGATCATAGTATTTAGCGATACTCCCCAAGCTAAGGGGAGTGTTCTTTTTAAGAGGGCCGAAGCGGCCCCACGCCTTCGGCGTGCAGCTGATTAAAACAAAGAGAAAAGCACAGACGCCGCAAAGAAACACGGCTATTCATGGTCCTGGGGACGCTAATAGACGGGAGACCTTATCTCCAGGACTGAAAAGAAAGAGCTGTCACTGGAATACAGAAGAAGATCGGAGTTATCAAGGCATTGCTTTGAAGGTTACAAGCACAGAGCAGACCATAAAGGAAATTCCCTTTTATCGGTCCTGGGAACGTAAAGTTGGCCTACGACAATGATACGATTGGAAAGCAATCCCGGTCGTTCAAAGAAGATTAGCGGCGCGGCATGGTCGATAACTTGAAGGCCGTGTAGTCCAGGATGTCGGTTAGCACCTGGGGAGAGATAGTCCCGCTTTCCATCCTATCCATCGCGTCCTGGAGAACCTGACGCATGGAGGGATTGGCATTGAGCAACATGGAAAGCTTCGCCGCAAGAGGATCTCCGGTAACCAGATCCGCCGATTGGATCACACTTGTCATGGGTACGTTAGCCCACTTGGAAAGTTTCTCCATAGTTGAGATGTCAATCCTGCTCCCATTTAGGAACCGGGCCAAGGAAGTGTGTGCAATTCCAATCTGTTTGGCAGCAGCCCGCACCGATAACTTTTCATTCTTCATTCTAAATTCCACAACGTCTTTAAGCATAATGTCAGTTTAGCCCAAGAGTTTTTTTTGTCAACTGCTTATTTAACTTCCGATGTCGGAAGTGCGTTATTTAGGGTTATCAAATGAACAGAAAAAGTGATTATGCGCTGCCTAATATTTCAACGCCGGCTCAATAAAAAGAGGAGATAATGACACAAACAGAAAGCCAAATATGGCAGTTTGCTTCGAAAAAGATAAGAAGCCTACGTTAAATTTCAAGAATGATTGCCAATCCTTGTCCTTATAGGACAGTGACAAGAATTTATCATCGCAACTGTTCGGATTTCAGAAATGAGAATTGATCCTTGGGGGAATAAGTGTCATAAGTCATACTTCAGAATTAATAAATGTGAGCTACCCACCCCCCTCTTTCTTCTCACCGTACCATAGGTTACTTGCATCCCCCTCTCCCCCCACTTCGAGGTAAAACCCACATGAAAAAAGCCTTACGGCTTCAGGATTTTATCAAATCCTTTTTTGAAGTGGAGTAAAAAATGTTGCAAAAGATTTTGGACTGACGAGCTAAATACCCGAAACATTAGTGTCAGGGAGGCGGCGCGGCAAATACGCGTAGCACACACAACCATAATGCGAATTATGGATGGTCATCAGATTGATCTCGAAACGCTCAGGCTCGTTTGTATTTGGTTGAGTGTTGACCCCCTATCGGTCCTGGATATAGACAGAATGGGAGAAAACCAGTCTTTCATCGAAACTCGCTGTTCTGATCGAAAGAAATCCCCAGATTAGCCGAAGTATTGATTACGGTATGAACTCTTTGGAAAACGGGGGCATCGAGACTAAATGACATGGATGAGATCCTGGCATTTATTGCATTTCCGCCTTCCAGGTCTCAAACAAGAAAGAACTATGGGTAACGAATAGCAAGACCTCGGGCAATTCGCGGGATTAGAATTGCCCGAGGAAGGTTCCTATTAAATTACTGTGCAGCCATCGAACTTGAAGAGTGATGAGGATGCGATATCTCACTGATCTCCATTTATTCCTGATTTCATGCGTTTCAGAGTTACATCCTTGGAACCCTTCAAAGGGTGCGCCGCTTGAAATACTTTGAATTCCTCCTTCGTATACAGGTCCCATGCCTTGAAGTTATCCAGGACCAGTCTGACCATGGAGATATAGCTTTCTCCTTTCTGGTCTTGTATCACAGGGTCTTGGGATACGTGGTTTACAAACTCGCTTACCTGGTCATCTAAAGTCCCATCTTCACTCTTCCCTTTCACAAATCGAACAAACCAGGGAAGGATTTCAGAATAGACAAGGGTAGTCTCATCCGAAAACCCGTGGTCCTTTCCCCATTGAGTAAACTGAACCATATCGAACTCGAGCTTGTTATCCATTTTTTATCCTTATTTCAAAGTTTCCAATTATCGGCAGGACTTGATCGTTGATGCGCCGCTTTCTTATCAGCCTCTACAATATCAAGGTAGTGGCGAACCATCTCAAGAGTGCTATGACCTAGTAAACGCTGCAGTGTGAATGGGTCTCCTCTGTTTCGGAGGAATTCTGTTGCGAAAGTATGGCGGAAGCGATGCGGGTGGCAATGAGCAACTTTCGCCCGGGTCCCCAAGGATCGAACGATCCCGCGTATATATTTCGGACTTGATGAGAAGAGGGGATCAGAGGTATCCAGGTTCTCTTTCGAGAGATATACCCACATAGCTCGTTTAACTGCTTTTCCGAGATAAACCATTCTTGGCTTTGTCTTTTGGCCAGTTCCAAACGGCGCAACGATGACTTCGCCGGTTGCCAGATCAACATCGCCCACTGTCAAACGGCTGACTTCGCCAAGCCTCAAGCCTGTATCGAGCAAGAAAAGGATCATCGCACGATCCCGGCTGGCTGTTATTCGTTTTCTGCGATAAGGCCGCTTTCCTTCTACGGTGATTTCAACCGTGCTGTCACACATATCCAAAATACGCTTAACTTCGTCCTGGCTAAAAGCAGATACTACTGGTGGTTTGAAGCGCGGCCGGGACAAGTGTTCATCCGGTCTTGGCAACACTAGGACCTTGTTGCACCAACCAAAAAACGAACGAACACTCTTCCAGTAATTATCTACAGCCGATGGACTAAGTAAGGCTGAGCTTTCAAACAACCTTCGAGGATGATATTCATTTCTCAGGAAGGATATGAATTGCGTTAGCTCGCCATGCGTAATCTCCCCCAGTTCCGGGTCCTGGAGAAAATCTACTAACTGTTGCAGATTTCCTCTGTACAACACAACGGTATTCTTTGAGTAGGTTGCTGAAATGTCCAGCAAGTACCCTTCTACAGCTTTGCTTAAAATCATAGGCTACTGCACCTCCTTTTCATCCTTTCGTCTGTGTTGGAGTAGAGTAGCCTACTAAATTAGCCTAGGTTGGTCGTCTTTATTTCGGTTTTAGATTTCAAAACCCGCGAATATCAGCTTGGAAGGCTGACGCCTTACCACTTGGCGACTCCCGCGCGCTGGTTATTTTACCCTCGCCGGCAGGCATGGTCAAGGCAAAAAGATCCCGGGGTTTCACCCCGGGACCATAGACTGGTTTTGAGTAATTAATGTTAATGGATGAACAGGTTACCTGTATCATTCCCAAAATAGCTGGTGCCGGTTAGGATCGGGTAATTCGAGCCGGTTCTATCAATGTCAATCCCATATCCACTATTTCCCATGAAATAGACCGCTGAGGATGGAAATTTTCGCAAGGTCAAAAAAGCTGTGGATGTACACCCCGGAACCACCATTTGAGAGTGAGATCAATCCTGTCATGGTGATTGAGGCGGCGTTTGTTTCAAAGATGTACACGCCATCCCCATAATTCCCACGTGTGGTCACCTTGTTGAGGTTCACATTAGATCTTGGGCAATCACCAGAACAATTATTGGTTGTTGATATAGATCCCGGAATTGTGGGTGCTGAAATTTGCAGTGACTGAGGTTAAAGACACCGGTCCACGCGAATTTATTGTCAACCCCTGTCTATTTCCATTGAAATTATTGGTACCCAGTGTTGCCAGAATTGTGACAGCCGGCTTTGTGGTAGTCGTCGCGCTTGAATTATCCAGCACTGCGCCGGAAAGCAGGTTCCCGTTCGCGGTGACGCCATTTAAGGTGATCAAACCTACCGCACCGACTTTCAATCCATCCAGGCTGTTGCCATTCGCGCTGGTCCTGTTGACGGTTACGGGTTTTAAGGAAAGAAGCAATGGTTCCGATGTGATTTTGATACCTTCACCCCCAATATTGCTATTTGCGGTAACCCCATCCATCAGGACGCTGCCCGCGGTCAGGATATCCAATCCGATCCCGGCGTGATTCAAGCTGAAGGAACTTGATTTCACCACTAATCCCATGCCCGAATCCTTCAGTAAGGTATCTTCAAGCCGGTTATCCAGGTGGGCGCCGATAGGTGTCATTTCCATCTGCTTTGATACTGGTGATGCGTAATGGTACCGTTGGCGTGCGCTTCCAACCCGAAGCTGGTTTCATTATTGTTGAATTCAAATTTGGTGATCGTGATATTTTTAATTGGAAATGCGTTGCCCTCTTTGATTATCCAGTTTTGCTCCGTATAGATAATTGTTATTGGCGCTGCCTCCGTTTAAGGTAATGTTGCCCATCGACTCAACAATCAAACCATATCCGCCACCAGCTCCATATCATGTTGTTATTAAAAAATGAATTAGATATTTTTACATCCGCAGGACTGCCGGCAAAATTATTGTAATAAATCCGACCATTTCCAGTATTCTCATGATGCCTCTACATTCGTAAGGGTTACCACGCCTCTGGCATCAATTTTCAACCCGCCTCCATCGTTATCACTAAACCCGTTTAATTCAGTGCCGATTTTGAGAACATCATTGATAATGGTTATCGCGGAATCGAACTGCCTGACCATTTTGGAGGCTAATTTCGCCCCAACCAGAATTTCCGCTTGCGCTGGTTTTCGTCAGCGTGATTTTGCCACTGGAATTCACATACAAACCATCCCCGCCAGTGTTTTTATTGAAAGTGACTTGCGGATGTGGTTACCGGGGGAGCTTCTCCGATGACATAATTATTGATCACCGCTCCGCCCGAAATTGAGTTTGCATCCGCGTAATACACCGGTCAGACTGTTACCGCTCCCATGGTGGTGATCACGAATCCCTCTTCTCCATTCCCTTTTACAGAATAGAGGGTTGGGTTTAGAGAATTGTTGATCGTGACGGCTCCCGTGAAGTCGGAATCCAGGATTATTCCCCCCAGACCATTATTATTTGCCCCTACCGCAGTGAGAGTGATCGCACCTTGGAAAGCACGATCGTAACCTGGTCCCAACTCGCCACCACCATTGTTGGAATTGAAAACGCTTTTACTGATCGCGACGCTATTTTGCGACACGGGGCGTCGGTTGTTCAGGTTGCGCTCCCCCATCGGGATTCTCGTTCGAGTAATCCTGGTACCGGTGTTATCGTTCCTTGGAGAGCACATCCAACCCCAGATGGCCGTTCCGGATCGTGGTTAGGTTTGTTGATCATAACATTGCCCGAACTCCCAGCTGCCAGAATACTATTATCCAGATCTTGACCCCACTTCCGTTCGTAGTTTTCCGCGAAAGAATATTCAGAAGGTGACTATTCTTTTTGGATTCTAGCATCAAACCGTTGCGAGGAATTAGTATTGAAGCTGGAGTTTGTAACAGAGATTGTGCCTTTTCCCTGCATGTTCACTAACCATGCGCCATCACCTGTGTTTTCCTCGCTGGTAACATAATTGATCAGAATATTGCCTTTTGAATTTATTTCGATGCCACCTGTAATCCATGCGTTCCCGTTATGGGTAAACTGGTTATCCCCAGCAACCGTCCCGGTGATAGTCACACCTGCATGTTCCGTATGTATTGTCAATTTTGACCCCATAAGCGCTCGAGTTCAGGTTTTCATTTGCAACCACCTTTTTCAGTGTCACTACTCCACGAGAGGTGATTTCCAGCCCGCTTTTTTCGATGTTATCGGAAAACTCACTATTGGTGATATTAATCGCCCCGCTTGTGGTAGAGGTGCAGGCTGCACCGATATAAGGTTGCAGTTATCCACCTTCATCCCGTATTTCAAATTTCCCGTCGCGTAGATATTGTTCGCAGTGATCGCTCCATTCGTGAAGAGCTCGATCCCGCTGCCGCCATGCACAAAGTCGTCACTATGATTGTCGCTGGCAGTTACATTATCAAGCACGGTCGCTCCCTGGATGGTGGGTTTAACCGGATCCTGCTTGTTAGCCAGTCCGCCACCGAGATTATTATTGAACATGCTGTTCTTGACCGTAAGTGAGCCGCTTTTCTTGATCAGGACGCCTGGTGCATCGGGCGATGTATTTCCGCTTGCGGAAACACCGTTAAGTGTGACTGGGCTGTTGGAATTAATTGTTTCGACAACCAAACCAGATATGATGGTTCCACCTGAATCCACAACACCATTTTCATCAAAGGAGCTGTTGGTCACGGTGATCGAGCCGGATGTTCCGGTTCTTAAATACGCACCACCACCCGCATTCCCACTAGAATCTACGTTCGTGACAATGATCGAACCATTAAGTGTCTCAACAACTATACCGGAACTCGTTGAATCGTCGTTGTTCACCACCAGATTCTTAAGGGTCTGGGTTCCACTCATGTTTGAAAGGGTTAACGCCCCGTAACTTGCGCCACTTCGAGTTGTATCAATACAGATATTGCTTATCGTAAAACCCCCGGTGAAATTCATGAATTCCATCGGCTGATAAATCGTGATTTGGGGTAACAGGGTATCAGGATTAAGGTTTCCACCAACAATCCCCTTGATGGCTGTTGAAGAGTATGGTTTTGATCCGTCATAATATAGACTTAGAACAGGATCTGTTTCACCCCCGGCATATATACTCTCGACATGGATTAATCCATCGGAAGGTATTAAATTCAAATCAATCGCATCGAAAGCCTCGGTAAAAGTATCATAACTTTGAACTCCAATGCTTGAATTGAACCAAACAGCTTTCGTCGGTGTCGCTGCCAGCAGCATGGGGCTGGCAAAAGCAGCCATGGCTTCCAATACCGGTTCCGGTGTTTCTGTAAGGGTTGGCTCCGGCGTGGGGGAGGTGGGTTCGGAGTTGCTTCGGTAGGCGCCGGCGTGGAAGTTTCCGTTGGCGTCGCCTCCGGTGTGGGTGTCACATCTTCGGCGTGAACCGCGCTTACCGCGCCAAATAGAACAAATGCTCCCAGCAAAAACGCTGAAAGAAAAATAACCGTGAATTTTGTTTTCATGGCTCCTCCAGAAGGGCGAATTGGTTTTTTATAATATTCCACCCGTAAATAGTATACAATTTTTCCCCCATTTTCCACCTAACAGATCAGTTAACTGTTTAGCTAATTTCTAATAAAGAGAAATCGTTCAAAACACCCGAATCAAGCGTTTTCCCGCTTACCAAAACCGGCTCTCCCCTCAGGTATAATCAGCCCCATGCGATTTCCAAAAATAATTATCCTGCTCCTGGCGCTCATGCTCGCCGGCTGTTCGGTGGTTTCCTCCCTGCAGCCCACAGCCACCCCCACCGCAACCCCCGAGCCGCCAACCCCCACGCCGATCCCCGCGGCAGCCATCGTGAACGGGGAGATCATCCCCCTTGTGGATTTCAACGCCTCCCTCCAGCAGCTCCAGGCCGCCCAGCAGGAAACCGGCAAAACCGCCACGCCCGAAGAGCAGAAACAATTGGTGCTGGATGACCTTATCGCCCAGACGCTCCTGGCACAGGCAGCCATCGAGTCCGGTCATGCGGTGGATGATGCCACCCTGCAAGCCCGCGATGGATGAGTTATCTGCCGCACTTGGCGGTCAGGAAACGCTCGCAGATTGGATCATCCGCAACGGTTACGATGACAGCTCCTTCCGCTCCACCCTGCGAAGATCCATGCTTGCCGCCTGGCAGCGGGATCAGCTCCTGGCGGCTGTCCCCGTCACCGCCGAGCAGGTTCATGCCCGGCAGATCCTTGTCCTGCGGGAGCAGACTGCAAATGATCTATACTCCCAGTTGCAAGCTGGCGCAGATTTTGCAACCCTTGCTTATCGATACGACCCGCTCACTGGCGGTGACCTGGGTTGGTTCCCCCGCGGGGTTCTGACTCAGCCCGCGGTGGAGGAAGCGGCATTTTCCCTGCAACCCGGGGAATTCAGCGCTGTGATCCCCACCAGCTACGGTTACCAGATCGTGCAGGTCATCGACAGGGACCCTGCCCACCCGCTCGCACCCGAGGCACTCCTGAACGCCCAGCAGCAAGCACTTCTCGACTGGGTCGCTCAGAAAAAAGCCTCCGCCAGCATATCTGTGCAGGTTCCCTGATCCAAACCCGGCAAGGGGAGGAACCTTTTGCAGCAAGATCCATCGTCCTATATTCAAGAATTTCCCGAAGACATCCTGGTGGATGAAAAACGTCGGAGATCCGACCGTCTTTGGAACATTTTCACCATCCTGTTACTGGTACTGATGATCGGTTTGTGCGCTGTTTTCTTCATGATCTATACAGACCCGGAATCACCTCTTAATCCTGCCCCTCCACCCACAATGCCTGTGCTTATCGTCCTGCCAACCTCCACCGCCACCCAGCGCGCGCTGCCAGCCACGTGGACCCCCACAGTCGTCACGGTCACCCCATCAGTCACCCCCACCACAGGAATTCAGGCAACCCTGCCACTGGGCACCACGGAACCCACCCCCACCCGCGATCTTTCGGCTTCTGCGCCTTTCGTGCTTCAGGGAGCCCCCATGGCAGTCGCGGATGGTCTATTTCGGGGGACCAGCGACTGTAAATGGATGGGAGTCGCAGGGAATGTGTATGACCTGCAGGGACGCCCGGTTATCGGGCTTAAGGTCCGCCTGGGCGGTGTGTTAAACGGTAAATCGATAACACCCGAGCGCACCACCCTGACGGGGCTTGCCCGGGCATATGGGGAATCCGGTTACGAGTTCAAGCTTGCCGATCAACCCATCGCCTCAACGAGTGCACTCTGGATCCGGCTGTACGACCAGCAGGATATCCCGATCTCGGATAAGACTTATTTCGACACTTTCAACGATTGCGCCAAAAACCTGGTGTTGGTGAACTACAAACAAGTTCGCTAAGCAATCAATCTGTTTTTCGCGGAAATATTCCAAAAGGTTCTTCCCCGGCGAAGAACCTTTTCGTTTCCTGCGAACGCAGTTCCATCACTCTGGAGGGTGCGAAGTATTCGAAATCAAATCGGACTTCATCGCCGGCTTTTTTCCCTGGGATGGGCATGAGCCTGGCCGTAAGCGGTTTGGAAAGCCTGGCTGATATCCCCGCCAGGTCCATTAGAATCGCGGCGATTTGCTCCGGAGTGGTATCTCCAGCCAGGGGAACCGTATCCAGTCCGGTTCCGCACAAACAGGAATAGAGCAGCAGGTCGCCAATCACCAGGCTGCCCTCACCGGCACGCTCCGCCAGTCCGGTATCTTCCAGAACCGGCAGCATGAGCCCGTTGAACCCTGCCTTGAACCATTTTCCTTCATCCAGGATCCCCGCCAGGATCGCTGCCGCGGCTGCGGAACCATTTTTCCCGAGCGATGGGACGCCCAGCGATTCAAGTGCATAACCGATGGAGCTCATTTCTCCTGGGTAGGGTGCAGGGGAAAAATCGAATCCTTTGAAAACGATGGGGAATTCCCGCATCAATTCCTTACAGATCGCGGCCATGCGGGAAGCGGCTTCTTCCAGCACAGCCAAAGAGGTCCTGCGAGCATCTTCAACGCTCCGAGCTTCCCGGAATGAGACTACGAAAACATCCGCACATTCCACCGCGATGCTGAAAGCAGGTTCAGACCCCTGGCCGTAAGCTGCCGGGAAGAAAGGCGTGAATGGCTTAACGCCTGCCAGGGCGGCAAAGCGCAGGTTGGCAAATCCACCTTTTTCGACCATGGCAGTCCGGTGGATGATCTCTGCTGACGCTCGGATCGCGGCAGGCGCGATCTTCCCGTCCTTTGTAAAAGGTTCGCTGAGAAGAATACCGATCTCGTTTCTGCCAGCATCTCGGGGATCATGGCGTAGCTTTCCGGATTTTCGGGCAGGGCAGGACCCATGGAAACATAAGCAAACCCCCGTGAAAGCGCCTTTTCCTCCAGCTTTTGCGCCAGCAGGACGCCGCTTTCCAAACAACCGCTGGGGCACATTTCGGCGAATGGGATAGTTGCCAGCCGGCGGGATTGAACCTCAAAACCAGCCTCTCCAAATCGCTTTATTGCTCTTTCTGAGAACCTGCCGAGCATATCCAGCATATCCCCCGCCCCGCTAGCCCCGGGATCGTAAAAACAGGTGATCGATCGAATCTTCATTTTCGCCTTTGCCTTATTACCTCAAAGATCAGGATGCTGCCGGCAACCGCCGCGTTCAACGATTCGGACTTACCGGGCATGGGAATGCTTATCCTGGCAGTCGCGAGTCTCCGCGCCCCTTCGGATGCGCCTTCTGCCTCACCACCGATGATCAGCGCGAGCGATCGGGTGAGGTTCGTTTCCCACATGGGGTTGCCCCTCATATCGGCGAGGAGTATCAATGGGCTACTTTCCGGTTCCGCGGAATAATCTTCTTGGATCGCCGCCCAATTTTGTTCCCGGATGGGAAGGTGAAAATGCGCGCCCATCCCCGAGCGTACCACCTTGGGGGAGAATGGGTCCACCGTGCCCGGCGTAACGATCAATTCATCCACCCCGGCCGCTGCCGCGGAGCGCATAAGGGTGCCCAGGTTGCCAGGGTCGCGGATCCCATCGGCAATCACAGTGAAGGTTCTTTCCTTAGGATGCGCAAGGCTCGGGAAAGGCAACAATCGCCAGGATGCCCTGTGAATTATCGGTATCGCTGAGGTATGCCATCAGATGTTCGGGGATCTCTTCCGATTCACAACCAACTTCTCTAAAGCGATCTGCCAATAATCTTCCTCTTTCCGAGACCAGTGGGGTGAACAGAACAAGCCGCGGCCGGGCACCGGTCGCTTCCGCCTCCTCGCATAGCCGCACACCTTCCACTACAAATTCCCTGCTTTCAACCCTGGTTTTCCGCTGGTTGAGCAGGTCGCGGATATGTGCGATCTTTGGATTACTTTTGGATGAGATCATTTCAAATAGATAATTTCGCTTTTTCGTCCAGGAATATTTCCAATGCCTTTTTTTCATACAAAACGAGGCGGATTTCATTGACCTGCCCACCAGGATGTGTCCGGCAGTAGTCAAGGATCGCGCTAAACATGCCCTGCGCAGCAATTACGTACGGCACGCAGTAGATCCCGGTTGATATCGCCGGAAAAGCGATGGAGGAGAGGCCCAGTTTCGCTACCAGGTTCAGGCAGGCTGTGGTGCAGGTGCTGAGTTTTTCCATTTCGTCCCCATCTCCCCATATCGGGCCGACCGCGTGAATGACGTATTTGCAGGGCAGATCGCCCCCATGAGTATAGGCTGGGTTTGAATGCGAGACGCTGCCGTATTTTGCGATCCAGGCTGTGCTTTCCTGGTCTATCACCAGCCCGCCGCGACGGGAGATCATCCCCGCCAGTCCGCCGCCGTGCTGCAACATGGGATTCGCCGCATTGACGATCGCATCTACCTGCTGGGAGGTGATATCTCCCTGAACAATGCTTATCGCTATTCCATCCTGGAACCATAAATTGCTCAACGCTCACCTCCTGTGATTCGAATCTCAGGTCTATTATACAGAACAAAAAAACGGGATGCCTGTTGAGGTCATCCCGTTATTGAGCTTCGAAGGTGATTATCCGGCTTTAGCCTGTGCGACCACTGCCGAGAAAGCCTGCGGATCCCGCACAGCCAAATCGGCCAGCATTTTCCGGTTCAATTCAATATTGGATACTTTCATCGCATGGATGAACTGGCTGTAGGATAACCCGTTCAGCCGTGCGGCAGCGTTGATGCGGGTGATCCACAACTTGCGCAGATCGCGGCGGCGAACGCGGCGGTCGCGCGTGGCGTACCACATGCTTTTCAACATGGATTCATTGGCTCGGCGGATCAGGATATGCCGGGTGCCGCGGAATCCCTTGGCTTGCTTTAATATTTTCTTATGTCTCAGGTGCCCGTGCGGGCCGCCTTTTACTCGTGACATGCATTTACTCCTTTGCGAACCCCTGGGCGCCGGTTTTCACCAGTTGCGAGCACCCAACAGCTGCACTAAAGAATGGGTACGATGGGCTGCTATCCCATGTTGGGATTGAGCCGTTTGACGCGCTGAATGATGGAATCACCCTTCACGGGGATCATCTCGCTCAGCAGGGCCTTGGTGCGTTTGGATGTACGGCGGCGTAGATGGCTCTTGCCACCTTTGGTTCGCACCAGCATGCCCGACCCGGTCAGGCGAAACCGCTTGGAGGTTGCCTTGTGGGTCTTCAGTTTGATCTTGCCTGCTTTTGGCTTTCTGGGCACAACGAACTCCTTCAAAAATAATAAAAAACGGCTGCTTACGCAGCCGCCTATTATACCAGAAACTTCGTAGAGTTGCTTATTCTTTCGCTGCTGCAGAGATTGCAGCTTTTTCGGCCGGCTTTTCTTCGGGTATTGCAGCCGGTTTTTCTTCCTGTTTTACAGCTGTTTTATCTTCAACTTCCGTGGCAGGTTTGGCTTGTGCTGCAGCCTTGGATTTCGGCTTTCCGGGCGCCAGAACCATGGTCATCGTGCGCCCTTCAACTCCCGGGGCAGCTTCCACCACAGTAATATCTTCCAATTCCTGGGCGATCTCCTTCAAATCCTCTAAAGCAATATCCAGGTAATCGATCTCACGGCCGCGGAAACGGATGGTCACGCGGACTTTATTGCCGGTTTTTATCCACTCCCTGGCACGCTTGGTTTTAAAGTGCCTGTCGGCTGCGCTGGTCTTGGGGCGCAGGCGGATTTCTTTTACTTCGATCTTCGTCTGTGCCTTACGGGCCTCGCGTTCCTTCTTTTCGCGCTCAAAATTAAATTTTCCAAAATCGAGAATTCGGCAAACCGGTGGTTCACGATCGGGGGCAACCTCGATCAGGTCCAGTCCTGCCTGGGCGGCAAGCTGCAGTGCTTTTTCGATTGGAACGACCCCGATATTCTCCTTGTTAGGCCCGATCACCTGCACCTGCGAGGACCGGATAGCTTCATTGACCCTTAAAGTATTATTACTGATGGCGAATTCCTCCTAAATGACTATGCTGGATCAACCAGTACGAATGATATTGATTTGATCCGATACCATATTATAACTGAAAGGCGCAAGTGAAAAAAGCGAAACCCTCCGCTCAGATCAGCGCCTCAATATCTTCATTCGCCTTTTTCAGGAAGTCCTCCAGACTCACCGGCCCGGGGTTCTCCCCGCTGCGTAGGCGCAGTGCCACCTGGGAGAATTCCATTTCCTTATCGCCGACCACCAGCATGTAGGGAACCTTCTGGTTCTGGGCATCCCGGATCTTGGCGTTCATGCGCTCCCCGCGGGCATCCACATCCACCCGCAGGCCGGCATCCCTGAGCTTTTTAGCCACTTCCTGTGCGTAATCCACGTGCCGGTCCGCGATGGGGATCAGAACCGCCTGCACCGGTGCGAGCCAGACGGGGAACGCCCCGGCGTAATGCTCGATCAGTACACCCATAAAGCGTTCCATTGAACCCAGCAGGGCGCGGTGAACCATATAGGGTCGGGCAAGAGTTCCATCCTCAGCAGCATATTCAAGTTCGAAGCGCGCGCTCAGATTGAAATCGAACTGGATCGTGCTGAGCTGCCATTCGCGTCCGAGCGCGTCGATCATCTTCAGGTCGATCTTTGGCCCGTAGAACGCCGCCCCACCTTCATCAATATCGAACCCGATTCCGGCCCGCTCCAGGGCTTTACGCAGGGCTTCGGTGGCAGAATCCCAATCCTGCACCTCCCCGGCAAATTTCTCCGGGTTGCGCGTGCTCAGGTAGGCGTGGAATTCAGTCATGCCGAAATGACGCAGGATGTGCAGGCAGAATTTGAGCGTGCGGTCGATCTCCTCGTCCATCTGGTCCGGGCGGCAGAAGATATGGGCGTCATCCTGGGTGAAACCGCGAACACGCAGCAGCCCGTGCAGCACACCGGCACGTTCGTAGCGGTAGACCGTTCCCCATTCAGCGTAACGGATGGGCAGGTCGCGGTAGGAACGAATACGGCTCTTGTAGATCTGGATATGGAAGGGGCAGTTCATCGGTTTGGCGAAATACTCCTCCTCATCGACCTTCATGGCCGCGTACATATTCTCGCGATACCAATCGAGGTGACCGCTGATCTGCCACAGGTTCGCCCGCCCGATGTGCGGGGAGAGGACGAAATCGTACCCGTTCTGCAGGTGCTCCTCCTTGCAGTAGTTTTCTGCCAGGTAGCGAACCATCGCACCTTTGGGATGCCAGAGGATCAACCCCGGGCCAACCTCCTGGTTGATGGAGAAAAGATCCAGGTCCTTGCCCAGCTTACGGTGATCACGCTTTTTGGCTTCCTCCAGCTTCCAGAGATATTGCTCCAGGTCCTCAGGGCTCTCCCAGGCCGTGCCGTAGATGCGCTGCAGCATGGGGCGCTTTTCATCCCCGCGCCAGTATGCGCCAGCGATGCTCATCAGCTTCACCGCCCGCGGATTGATCTGGCGGGTGTTCTCCACGTGCGGACCGCGGCAGAGATCGGTGAAGGTATCGGATTTATAGATGGAGATTACCGGCTTTTCCGTGATGGGGTCTCCGTGCTCGTCGAAGCCACCTTTTTCAAGTCCGTCGATCAGTTCCAGTTTGTAATCCTGCCCTTCGAATAGCGTGCGGGCAGCCTCTGCGCTGAGCTCCTCGCGAATAAAGGAAACATTCTTCTGCAGGATCTCCTTCATCCGTTTTTCGATACTTTCCAGGTCCTCCGGGGTCAATGATCTGGGAAGATCAAAATCGTAATAAAAGCCTTCATCGATCGCAGGACCGATCGCTATCTTGGCAGTGGGGAACGCATCCAGCACCGCCTCGGCCATGACGTGCGCCGTGGAGTGGCGAATTCGGTAAAGCATCGAATCGTGATATGCGACTTGCTCTGACTGTGACATGGTATCCTCCTTAAAACAAAAACCCGCACCGTTCCGGGGCGGGATATCGATCACGCGGTTCCACCCGGATTTGACCCCAACGGGATCATCTCCAGCGGCCGGTAACGGGGCCAAACCGTTTTCCTTACTCGGGCTTACCCTTTGGGGATCAGGCTCTCAGGGGGTTTTCGCCGGTTTTTTGCTGGGGGGAGTCTCAGCCTCGCTCCCGTTTTCTGTCAGGTTATTCCGGTTACTCGTCCTGATCTAAGCTTTTGGTAGGCAGTATAGGACTCGAACCCTGGACCTTAGCACCCCTCGATGGGGCTGGGATGTCACCAACTTCCCCGGTGTGTGCGCTGCACGTAGGACTCGAACCCTGGACCTTAGCACCCCTCGATGGGGCTGGGATGTCACCAACTTCCCAGGTGGGCGGTATAGGACTCGAACCTACGACCTCTGCGATGTCAACGCAGCGCTCTAACCAACTGAGCTAACCGCCCGAAGATTTGCAATTATAAACGGAAAAAGTTAAATCGACAATAAAACGATCACCGGGAACCCGGAGACCAGGTTCCCGTTTGAAAACCGACATTTTCGAATTAGTAAGAAATGACCCTGGGCAGCTTTTTGGCTTGATCAATCCACTTGGTCACTTCCTTGAGTACCGGGAGGCGGCGGACCACCTTGTGCTTTTTATTGGTCTCGGCAAAGGCATCCACCAGGTTCTGGGGAACACGCTTGGCAAGCTCAACAACCGTATCAACACCCGATTTTTCAAGCAATTCCGCGTATTCGGAACCCACTCCTTTGATCCGGTACAGATCGGCATTATTGACCCACTTGAGAATTAGTTCGTGTCCAATTCCAGATTTCTCCTCCAGATCCTTGCGTCCTTTGGGAGTAGCTCCAACCTTCAACAGCTTGTCAGTGGTCCGAATTCCAACAGACTTCAGTTTTTCTGCGTATTTTGGACCAATACCTTCAACATCAATAATTGCTGGCATGTTTTATCTCCTTTTTAATATTTACTTTAGTTTACACCCATCTGGAAATTTTTCAATCCTCTTTGCCCATCAAAAGCATTCAAAAATTGATGGTTTATTTGCTTCTCATCACTGGTTAGAAAAAACGCTATGGTATAATCTTCGCGCTTCTGGATAACTGGATAGCTTCAGGGAGAGGTCGCGTAGTCTGGCTTAGCGCGCACGCTTGGAAAGCGTGTACATCGAAAGGTGTCGAGGGTTCAAATCCCTCCCTCTCCGCCAAAAAAACCGCCCGGTTCACCGGGCGGTTTTTCTAAACAAATAAACTAACTAATCAACCTATCAACCACTTACGGTGTCGGCGTCGGCAGTAATCCTTTGGCTTCCTTATACGCCATGGAACTGGGGTTGAATAGCGTCTGCCCGTATTCTTCAACGCCAAAGAGGGCGATCAATTCCTGAGTTGGGACCGAGATCAGCCAGTCTATGAACTGGTTTGCCAGTTCATTCTGAATGGCGGGATTCTTGGCCGGATCGACAGCGATTACCCCATAGGGGTTGAGCAGTGCTTTATCACCTTCTTTAAGGATTTCCAATTTGAGGCCGTTTTGTTTGCGGGTCAGGTAAGTAGCACGGTCGCTCAGCGTATAGGCTTCCTGCTCTTCCGCCATGGTAAGCGTCTCACCCATCCCCTGTCCGGAGGAAATATACCAATCACCCAAGTTCGCGGTATCGATCTCCGCCAGCTTCCAGATGGCCAGTTCCTTGGAGTGTGTCCCGGATTTATCTCCGCGGGAAACGAAGGGGGGTTTCGCTTCGGAGATCTTGGTAAAGGCTTCCTGCGAGCTTGCAGCATCCTTCACGCCAGCCGGATCGGAGGCAGGTCCAATGATGACAAAATCGTTATACATCACGTCTTCCCGCCGGACGCCATCTCCAGCTTCCATGAATTCCTTTTCCGCCGCGGGGGAATGGACAAGCAGCACATCCGCGTTTCCATCCTTACCGAGCTGCAATGCCTGCCCGGAACCAACCGCCACGACCTCGAAATCGATCCCGGTTTCCCCCGTGAACATGGGCAACAGGTAATCCAGCAGCCCGGAATCCTGGGTGCTCGTGGTGGTCGCCAGCATCAATGTGGCGGTGATAGGCACCTCGGTCGGCGCTTCGGTCGGTTTTGGAACCTCTGTGGGGGCGGGCGCTTCGGTCGCGGGGGCTGCAGTGGGCGTGGCAGCCGGCGCGCAGGCAGCCAACACAAGCGTACAGAGCATACCTATGGACATTAAAAGCTAGAACCTTGCTTTTCATCATATCCTCCAAATAATGATTTAATACACCATTTCACCGCGGGTGAACGCGGAGGTGCGTGTATCCTCGGGATTGGTGAAGAATTTCTCCACCGGTCCATTCTCTACGATCCTGCCATCCAGGATCAATACGGCATGCGTTCCAAGCCGGTGCGCCTGGAAAACATTGTGGGTGACCATCACGATCGTTGTTCCTTTTTCCTGGTTCAATGTCTGCACGATGTTTTCGATCAGGCTTACGTTGTAGGGATCCAGGTTGGCAGTGGGTTCATCCAGGAGCAGCACATCGGTGGATAGTACAATTGCCCTGGCCAATGCCACCCGCTGCGCTTCACCGCCGGAAAGTGATCGCACATGATTCCGGGCAAAGGAAGCCATCCCAACCAGTTTCAACGCTTCCATCGCCTGCAATTCGGGGTCCGGCACTCTGCGAAGTTTCAATCCCCAACAGACGTTATCCAGCACACTCATGCTCATCAGGAGCGGGCTCTGGAAAACTGTCGTCACCTTGCGGGTCACATCCAGCGGTGGCATTTTCTCTCTGCCGAAAGCTCTTCCCTCAAAGGTAATTTTCCCCGCGGTGGGAGGCTCGATGAAATTCAACAAGCGCAACAAAGTGCTCTTGCCTGCACCACTGGGACCCACCAGCACAAGGCGGTCACCCTTGTGGATCCGCAGGGAATCCACAACAAGCGAGAACCTTAGGTCATACTGCCGAACGACTTTTTCCAGGCAATATATCTCAGTGCCCATCATTACCCGTTCTTTTCCTGGATGAGCACTACTGCGAAATTGATGATGAAAGCGATGATCAAAAGGGCTATCCCCAATTGCAGGGCGAACAGGAAATTCCCCTGGCGGGTTTCCAGGACGATCGCGGTGGTG
Organism: uncultured Chloroflexia bacterium; assembly: GCA_963747315.1. Classification (GTDB taxonomy): domain Bacteria; phylum Chloroflexota; class Anaerolineae; order Anaerolineales; family Anaerolineaceae; genus CAVVEQ01. The sequence continues at coordinate 126,325 of CAVVEQ010000006.1, forward strand.
AGCACGCGCGTCTTACCGGCGATATTCCCGCCCACCAGCATCACTGCACCAACCTCGGAGATGATCGCGCCGAAACCCGCCACAAGCGCCAGAACCACACCCCTCCGGGCTTCCCAAAGCACAGCGCGGATGGTCTGGGCTTTATCTGCGCCAAGGGCTCGAATCTGCCAGCGCATGGGCTGAGAAATCCCCATCACTGAAGCCATGGTCAACCCTGCCACCACCGGAAAGGCAATGATCACCTGCGCCAGGATCATCGCGCCGGGGGTGAAAAGGCGCGGCAATAGCGGGGAGTTCAACCCCCCCACTGGTCCGCTGCGCGATAGAAGCAGGTACACAAACAAACCCACAACAACAGGCGGAAGCCCCATACCGGTGTAGAGCAGGGCTGTGGTCATCTTCCTGCCACGGAAGGGATGAAACCCCCACCATGCTCCCAGGGGAATGCCGAGAAACGCACTGATCAATAAAGCGGAACCGGAAATATAGAAAGTTAGGGTAACGATCTCTGCGAAGTCATTGTTCATGGTTGCATGTATTATTGTACCGCATGAAGTATACTTTCATCAAGATAGTCGCAATACCCCTGCTATAATTAATCAGGAAATCTTATGGAAGAACCCTTATATCTCAAGATCGCCAATTCGATCAAACTGGATATTCTGGAGGGCAAACTCAGATCGGGAGACCAGCTTCCAACCATCCGCCAGCTAACCGAAACCTGGGGCTGCACCCAGGGAACAGTCCAGCGTGCGTACCAGGAGCTTGCCCGCGAGGGGTTGATCACCAGCCGTTCCGGTCTTGGAACCCGCGTGGCATCGGTACCAACCTCCAGGGCGGATATCCCCCTGCGCCGCACCACGCTCATCCACAAGGCTGAATCTTTCATTCTGGAAGCGGTCAATTCCGGTTTCACACCAGCCGAGACCGAGCAGGCATTTTTGCATGCACTGGACCGCTTCCGGGTAACGGAAGCCGGGATTGAGGAACCGCATGCAGACGAGCTGCGCTTCCGGGGCAGCCACGACCTGGCGGTCGCCCGTATCTCATCACGATTTGAGGTGCTGCATCCATCCCTGCGGATAGAGTTATCTTTCTGCGGCAGCCTGGGGGGGTTGATCGCGCTGGGGGAAGGTAAAGCTGATTTCGCCGGCTGTCACCTCTGGGATGCCGAAACCGGAACCTACAACATTCCCTTCATTCGTCGCCTGCTGCCCGGCAAGTGCGTCACCCTGCTCACCCTGGCGGAGCGCAGCCTGGGGTTGATCCTGCCCCCGGGAAATCCACTCAAAGTTGCAGGACTGAAGGACCTTTGGAAACAGGGAATAGTGTTCATCAACCGGCAGTCAGGTTCCGGGACGCGCGTTTGGCTGGAAAACCAATTAAGATCGATCGGTTTGGATACGGCAAAAATCGTCGGGTTCGATAATGAGAGATCAACCCATTCGGAGATCGCCCAGGCTATCGCGGAGGGAGGCGCGAACGCCGGAATTGGGCTGGAAGCCTCTTCGCGCGCGCTTGGGCTTGAATTCATTCCCCTCACGTTGGAAAGTTACCAACTGGCTGCCCGTGCTGAAACGTTGGAATCAGGGGCATTAAAAAAGCTCTTCCACTGGGCTGCGTCCGCGGAAGTCAAAAATATCATATCCCAGATCCCAGGGTATTCAACATTAAAGACTGGGGAAAGGATCGAAATCCAGGGCTAATCAACCGCTGTTTTAACGGCACTTGAAGCGTTCCTGCGCTTGATTAGGAAAAGAATTGCCAGCATCGCCAGGATGGAAAGCAGGATAAAACCCAAATAACCCAATTTTGCAGAATTGACAAGCAGGATGCCGGCCAACCAGGGCAGGGCGATTCCGCCGATATTCCCCAGAGCCACCAGGAAACCCACCGCCTTACCCTGTTCGGTGGGGAATTCCGAGATCGCATAGGCCACGGTGGTGGGATAAACCGTTCCGAAGGAAAAGCTGATCCAGGCGATGCAGATCACTGTCGGCCAGACCGCTCCCTGACTGAAGACCATGCCCACCGCCCCCACCAGGCTGGAGAAAAGGGCGATTGCCATAAGCCTCATGCGGGTTATCCGCGGGCTGGCTGCAGCCCCAGCCAGGCGGCCAAGTGCCAGCGCCCCCCAGAAAGCGGAGGTGGCAAGCGCGCCGTATTGGAGCGCGACGCCGGTGGTGATGCGCATATAGTTGCTGATCCAGCTGCCAAGCCCGAATTCCAATCCCACGTAGGCAACCATCAAAATCCCCAGAAGCCAGAGCAGCGGGGAAAGATATACCCGATAACCCTGATTTTTTTGCGGGACCGCGGATGGTCCGGCCTCAGCTCTGGATTGTTGGTCTCTGAGCAGGAAATAGATCGTGATCCCCAGCAGTACGAGAGCTCCGGCAGACAGCCGTTCCACCAGCAGCCCAGAACCGGTGGATGCGATGGCCAGCCCAATTAGTGCCGGACCCAGGAAAGCGCCAACCCCAAAGAAAAAGTGCAGGAGATTCAGAACCGAGGTATTGTCCTCAGGCGCAGAATCGGAAACGACCAGGTTGGCGCCAATATCCACCCCGCCCTGTCCCATGCCGGCGATGAACACCAGGGTGAACATGACCGGCAGGCTGCGGGCGAAGGTGAACCCGATGATCCCCAGCCCGAGGATGATCAGCGCTGCCACCAGGATGTTGCTGTGCCCAAAGTGATCGGTGAGCGGCCCGGCGACGATCTGAGCCAGCAGCGAACCCAGGAAGAGGAAAGTGATGATCCCCCCAATGGCGGTGAGCGTGGACGAGGTCTGGAGGGCAAGCTCGTTAAAAACCGTACCGATCCCGCCCATGAACATGCCGAAGCAGAGGAAGACGAGGTAGTTAAGTGCCAGGATGAGCTTTGGAGAGACGGGTTTCATTGGATTCCTTGATTCGGGCATACAGGTTATTATAAAGGGAGATAACAAAAAACCCTGTTGGGAATCAGGGTTTTCATCAATGGTCGGGGCGGGCAGATTTGTTTATCCTACGGTTTAGGTAGGACGAAGTCCCTTGCTTCTTAAGGGAAACCGCCGACCTCACGGACTTTTTGAGTTCCCAACAGCGGATGCGCGAAGTTTCACCATTCATCCTATCAAATTCAAGGCAATGATCATCCTTTCGTGTTTAGCGATTCTTAATAATTAGAAAGTATTTACTTCGTTATTTCTTATCACAAAAACCAGGACGGGTAACCGGTAAATTCCACTTACAGTTTGAATTCGCATTACAGGTTGCCTCACTGGTGAAATCAGAGCAAGAGGTGGAGGAGGATACAACAAAGGTTGGGGTGGGAATGGGTAACATTACCCTTACCTTCGATGTATCTCCTGAAGCGGCACCGGTGGTCGCTAATACATAACAATATTTATTCGAAGTGAATTTTAGGTAATACCAGTCATTGGCATAATTGCGTCCGTTGATCACATAAGATTGTCCCTTTATGGCAATATCAATTATGTTAAATATCCTATCAGGACCCGAGCGGCAGTTGACATTTGCGTTCGGGATGAAATACATACCTACGGGGGTCGGTGTAAAAGTGTGTGATGGACCTGACTCGGTCGGCGTAAAAGTGTGAGACGGTCCCGACTCGGTCGGCGTAAAAGTGTGAGATGGGCCTGACTCGGTCGGCGTAATAGTGTGAGATGGGCCTGATTCGGTCGGCGTAAAAGTGTGAGATGGACCTGACTCGGTCGGCGTAGAAGTGTGAAATGGATCTGACTCGGTCGGTGTATAAGTGTGAGATGGACCCGACTCGGTCGGTTTGGGGGTTCCTTGCATAGGTGCAGGAAGGGTTTTGTTGATTTTCACGGTGCTTTCTGAGTTATTTGTACAACCTGAACTAAGAATCAAAATCAGTGTGAAAAGAGCAGTTACTTTTGATTTCATGTGGGCATCCTTTTTTTGACTCGGCTAGATCAGATTTTGAATGGCTTTTTTGACGCAGAAGGCATGGCCATAAAGCAATATGACAACCAACTTTTTGTTGAATGAGCCACAACACTAATAAAAGGATAGCATTGTTATTGTTTGAATACAACAAGGTAAAAGTAAGTCTAGAATCAAAAGAACCCAAATTGTGTAAGAACATCAACACAAAATGGGTCTTTTTTTGAGGTCGTTTTGTCGGGGCGGGCGGATTTGAACCGCCGACCTCACGGTCCCGAACCGTGCGCTCTAGCCGGACTGAGCCACGCCCCGCGGCGTTTCTGATTATACCCTGTCCACCGCCTTCACGCGAGGGTTATTCTATTTGTTTTCTGCCGGGGTAGTATCCGCGGGGTTTACTGGCCGCGGTTTCAGGCTGCCGGTGAGCGGCAGCGCGGGAGGCTTACCCAGGGTGCCGGTGACTGCCTTAGAGGGCTGCGCGAGCGCTTTTCCTGAAAGCGGTCCTGTTTGAAAAACCCGGTGCGCCGCGCTGGCCTGGGCTGCGCTGGAAGGCAGCCTGAAGGAGAATTTGCTGCCCATCCCCTCCACGCTTTCCACTGATATGGTTCCCCCATGCAGCTCCACCATTTCCTTCGCGATCGAAAGCCCCAATCCCACCCCGCCATGCTTGCGGGTGAGGTGTTTTTCCACCTGGTAAAACCGGGTGAAGATCTTATCCAGCTCTTCGGGTGGGATGCCGATGCCGTTATCCATGACCGTGATCTTCACATATCCCGGCACCACCTCGCCCTTCACCTTCACCTTGCCGCCCTCGTTGGTGAAGGTCAGCGCATTCTGGATCAGGTTGCGCAGGGCGATGCCGATCTTATCCATGTCGCCCTCAACCACCATATCCGAGCCGGGCAGGTCAAGGATAAGCCCGATCCGGCGGATTTCCGCCATCTCGCGGAAGGAATCGACAATATCCTTCACCAGTGCCGTAACGCTCAGCCGCTGCCGGCGCAGCTCCGCCAGGTCGTGCTCCAGCGTGTCCGAATCGGAGAACTGCTCGATGATCTCCTTCATCCGGTTCGCGCTGGAGGCAATGACCATCAGGTCCTGTTTTTGATCCTCGCTAACCGTATCCATTAACAGCGAGGAGTGCCCCAGCACCAGCCCCAGGGGCGTGCGCAGCTCGTGGGAGACAATGGCCATAAAGTCGCTTTTCATGCGGTCAAGCTGCATCATCTTTTCATAAGCTGTCTGGGTTTCATCCAGCAGCCAGTTATTCTGGATGGCCACCGCCGCCTGGGCGGCAAGCGTCTCCACGATTGTCACATCCTCTTCGGTGTATTGGGCGTTGTTGCTCTTGTTGATGCACTCCATCACCCCGATCACCTCGCCCTTCGAGACGAGCGGCACAGCCAGGATGGAGGTGGTATTGTCGGTTAGCTGCTTATCCACCAGGCGAAAGATACGCTCGTCCTTTTCAGCGTGCTGGATGGCCATCGGTTGGCCATTGGTAAAAACCCAGCCAGCCACGCTTCTATCCAGCGGAACGTTGATGGTTTTTAGCGACTCCATCATAAACCAGGGAGCCGCTAAAAATTTGAGGAAATTGTTCTCTTCATCCAGAACGAGGATTGAGCTTGATTCGCTGTAGGTAAGCTCGGCCGCGCTCTCGATGATGGAATGGAGCAAGGGCTCTAATTCTAAATTTGAGCTTAGATTTTTACAGATTTCCAGCAGACGTTCCAGCCGGCTGGTATAATCGGAGTACGCAATTGGCATGATTTTCCCGACTTTGGCTGAAATGATTATAGCATAGGCAGCTTTTAGAGGGATTCTCTCCGCCAGGGGCTTAAAAATCATCCAAGGAGACTTACCTGCAATGGCTGAAAAGAAAAAAGTGCGCGTTGCAATTATCGGCGTGGGTAACTGCGCCTCCTCGCTCGTTCAGGGCGTCGAATTTTACAAGAATGCCAAGGATTCCGACCGGATCCCGGGTTTGATGCACGTCAACCTGGGCGGTTACCATATCCGCGACGTGGAATTCTCTGCCGCCATCGATATCGTCGATACCAAAGTGGGCAAGGATCTTTCTGAGGCGATTTTTTCCTACCCCAATAACACCTTCAAATTCTGCGATGTTCCCAAGATGGGCGTGCCGGTGGTGCGCGGAATGACCCACGACGGCCTGGGCAAGTATCTATCCCAGATCCTCAAGAAAGCCCCCGGTCCCACCGCAGATATTGTCAAAATACTGAAAGACACCAAAACCGATGTGGTGGTCAACTACCTCCCGGTCGGCTCCGAGATGGCCACCAAATGGTACGTGGAGCAGGTGCTGGAAGCCGGTTGCGCCTTCGTGAACGCCATCCCGGTGTTCATCGCCAGCTCGGAGTATTGGAACAAACGCTTCGAGGAACGCGGCCTGCCGATCATCGGCGACGATATCAAGAGCCAGGTGGGCGCCACCATCCTGCACCGCGTGCTCACCAGTTTGTTCGTCGATCGCGGCGTGCGCCTGGACCGCACCTACCAGCTCAATTTCGGCGGCAACACCGACTTCATGAACATGCTTGAACGCGAACGCCTGGAATCCAAGAAGATCTCCAAAACCGGCGCAGTCACCAGCATGCTCCCGTATAAACTCGACCCCGATAATGTGCACGTGGGACCCTCGGATTACGTTCCCTGGCTCACCGACCGCAAGTGGTGCTACGTCCGCATGGAAGGCACCACCTTCGGCGAAGTGCCCCTCAACCTGGAAGCCAAGCTGGAAGTGTGGGATTCCCCCAACTCTGCCGGGGTGATCATCGACGCAGTTCGCTGCGCCAAGCTGGGCCTCGATCGCGGACTGAAGGGACAACTGATCGCACCCTCCTCGTACTTCATGAAAACCCCTCCCAAGCAGTTCAAGGATAATATCTGCCGCGAGATGACCGAAGCCTTCATCCAGGGCGAGGAAAAGAAAGAATAATCAGTAGCATTCTTGAAGTAAATGAAACCGGGGAGGGTTAACCTCTCCGGTTGTTTTTTCCTCCCCCATTGCATGAATCTTGCACCTCTTTCCCTGATGGATGCCCCTACCTGCCCTTTCTGCCGGATTATCCGCGGCGAGTTGCCTGCGGAGATCCTTTTCCGGGACGATTCGCTTATCTGCTTACAGGATGCCCACCCGGTCACTCCCGTGCACATCCTGGTGGTGCCGCTGGAGCACATCGAATCCATGAATGCCGCCATGCCCCGCCACCAAAACCTGATCGGGCACATGCTTCTCACCGCCCGCCGCCTTGCCGCCGAAGCCGGGCTCCAAGCTGACGGGTACCGATTGGTGATCAACACCGGTCCGGATGCCGGACAATCGGTCTTTCACCTCCACCTGCATGTGATCGGTGGCAGGCATATGCCTTTTCGATTTGATCCGCAATGATTAATAAACGGGTGCCCAATTCACTGGTTTTCATCTCTGCCATAGCGGTACTCCTCAGCGGTTGCATGCGCCTCCAAACGCCGCAGCACCCGGATGAGTTGAATCCCGTTGACAGTAGTCCATTGGTCACACAAACCCCTGATCTTTCCGCCTACCGTCTGCCCACCCGCGTACCGGGTTCACCGCTTCTCAGCCCTTCGCCGGACGCGGAGCGGGTTCTGCCCCCTATGAGGAGTGATTACACCCAGCACATCGTGCAATACGGGGATACGCTCAACGCCATCGCGCTCTACTTTGGAGTGGACGTAAACGCGCTTATCGAGGCTAACCAGCCGATGGATCCTGAAATGCTTGAAGTCGGCCGCCTGCTGCAGATCCCCCCTCCCGTTCCGGTGCAGGATGCCCCCGATTTCAAGATCATCCCCGATTCGGAACTGGTTTTTAGCCCCTCATCGCTTGGATTCGATATCGCGGGCTTTATCCAACAGCGGGGAGGTTACCTCGCCCGCTATACCGAGGAAGTGGATAACGCGGTGCTGAATGGCGCGGAGATCGTGGAACGCGTCAGCCGGGAGAATTCGGTCAACCCCCGTTTCCTGCTGGCTCTTCTGGATTACCAAAGCGGCTGGGTATCTTCGCTCTCTCCCGCGGGTGAAACCCTGGAATACCCCCTGCGCTATTTTCATCCCGCCTATAAAGGGTTATTCCTGCAGCTTTCCCAGGCCGCCAACGAGTTGAACCGCGGATATTACCTGTGGCGCATCAACGGCCTTTCCCATTACGTCCTTGCCGATGGCAGCGTCGTGCGTGCCACCCCGGAGATCAACGCTGCCACTGCCGGAATTCAGCTAGCCCTGGGCCGCCTGGCCGGGCTGGATGCCTGGAACCGGGCGTCAAAGCGGGTGGCATCGATCAGGCTTATCTCCGATCTATTCGGATTTCCTTTCGATTATTCCTTTGAACCCTTACTGCCGCCTGGATCTTTCCCAACCAACCATGCAGCTACCATTCGAGCCGGGAAAAGTTTGGTCTTTCACCAGCGGTCCGCACGGCGGCTGGGGGGATGGCGCTGCCTGGGCTGCCCTGGATTTTGCCCCGCCCGGCAATGCCCTGGGCTGCGTGCCAAGCGAGGAATGGGTTACCGCCGTTGCCGATGGTTTGGTAACTCGCGCGCAGGATGGTCTGGTGATCCAGGACCTGGATGGCGACGGGTACGAGCAAACCGGCTGGACGGTGGTTTACATGCACGTCGAATCCCGCGACCGGGTGGCACAGGGAACGATGGTGAAAGCCGGAGAGAGGATCGGGCACCCTTCCTGCGAAGGCGGTTTTTCGAACGGAACGCATGTTCATCTTGCCCGGCGTTATAATGGCGAGTGGATTTCAGCCGATGGCTCCCTGCCCTTCAACCTGGATGGATGGATCTCCAGCGGGACAGGGGTTCAGTATGACGGTTACCTCGTAAAAGAAAATTTATCTGTGGAAGCCTGGGATGCGCGATTACCGGAAAACCAGATCCAGCGCTGATCTGCTGGCGTTGACCATTCCCCTGCTGGTGGTATTTCTGAGCCAGCTTGCCTGTTCGCGCAGTTATTACAGCGCGGCAGATCTAACTGCCACCGTCGAGGCTGACCCGCTGCACGCAACCGCCACACTTCAGCCCACGGAAACGGACACCCCTGCCCCAACCCTCCCGCCCCCAACGCGCACCCAACCACCACCAACCGCCACATCCACCGCGCTACCGCCCACATCGCCAGCTCCGGCTTCATCCCCAACGGAAGAGCCTGCTGCGGGTACCCCCACCCCGGTACCGCCCATCGTCTATTACACCCAATCCGGCGATACCCTGCCCTCCATCGCCTTTCGCTTCGGGGTGGATGCAAATTCGATCACTTCTCCTCAGGCCTTTTCCCCCACCGAGCTGCTTCAACCCGGCACCCTGCTGGTGATCCCCAGTGTCCTGACGGATACCGGCCCGGATGGTATTGCCATGCCGGATAGCGAGGTGGTGTTCTCCCCCTCTGCGCTCGATTTCGACACCAGGGGCTTCGTAGAAAATGCCGGGGGGTACCTTTCCAACTACCGCGAATACCTTGTAACCGGTTGGCAGACAGGTGCCCAGATCATCGACCGGGTGGCCATCGAAAACTCCATCAACCCGCGTCTGTTGCTGGCCATTCTTGAATACAAGAGTCACTGGGTTTACGGCACCCCGGATAGCCTTTCGAAGACCGATTACCCCATGGGGTATGTGGACTTTAATAAAAAGGGGCTCTACCAGCAGCTGTCCTGGGCTGTCTCGCAGCTCTCGGTCGGATATTACGACTGGCGGGGCGGATTCTTGAATGATGTCACCCTGCAGGAAGGCGATCGAGTTCGGATATCCCCTGAATTGAATGCTGGCACAGTTGCCTTGCAGTACCTGTTTTCCCGCATCAACGATGACCGCAACCGCTGGGTGGAATCACTTTACGGTCAAAAGAGCCTTCCGGAATTATACAAACGTATGTTTGGCGATCCGTGGGCCAGGGCGCAGACGGTGGAACCGTTATACCCCCCCAACCTTGTGCAACCTGTGCTGGAGCTGCCCTTCCTCCCCGGCCGCACCTGGAGCTTCACCGGAGGACCGCATTCCGCCTGGGGTCCCGATGGCGCCCGGGCTGCACTCGATTTTGCCCCTCCCGCCAGCATATCCGGCTGCGCAACCTCGGAGGATTGGGTCACCGCTGCTGCACCTGGCCAGGTGATTCGCTCCGAGGGCGGTCAGGTGGTTGTGGATATGGACGGAGATGGGCGGGAACAAACCGGCTGGAGCATGCTCTACCTGCATGTTTCATCCCGCGATCGCATTCCGAAAGGATCATTCGTAAATACCGGGGACCGTCTCGGGCACCCCTCCTGTGAAGGCGGGATCGTCACCGGTACGCACGTGCACGTTGCCCGCAAGTACAACGGCGAGTGGATCCTTGCCGATGGACCGTTACCATTTGATCTCAGCGGGTGGATCGCTCACGCTGGTTCTAAGATCTATGAGGGCACAATGACCCGCGAAGGTTTGGTATCAGTGGCGCAACCCAACGGTTCTCATGATTCCCTCATTCATCACGACGAAGAAATCCCTTAAAATTATCCCGTGGCACATACCCGCACGATACCGATAAGAGTTTCTTTCTTCTTGATCCTCCTCGCGGGGATCATTTCTGCCTGCCAGCCTCAAAAAGAGGGCACGCTGCTTCTCGAGCTTACCCCCGGCACACCCACCCCTGCTGCTTGGCTGCCCACGCCAATGCCCACCCGTCCCCTCTATGAACCCGGCGAATTGGTGGATTACACCGCCCAGCCCGGCGATACCCTCCCCGCGGTGGCTGCACATTTCAACACATCCGAAGCCGAGATCCGCGAAGCAAACCCGGTTCTGCCCAGGCGGGTGACCACCCTGCCATATGGATTGCCAATGCGCATCCCGATCTATTACCAATCCCTGTGGGGTAGCCCTTTCCAGATCCTGCCGGATAACCTTTTCGTTAATGGACCCTCCGATATTGGATTCGACACCCGGGAATTTATCAATCAACAGCCAGGGTGGTTGAAAAACCATCGGGAATATGCCGGGGGTCGGTGGCGTACTGGTGCGGAATATATAGATAATATCGCCACCAAATTCAGCATCAGCCCCCGGTTACTGCTGGTGATCCTGGAGTACCAGACCGGAGCGCTCAGCGACCCTAATGGGCCTCCAGGTGGTGAATATCCCCTCGGGTACGAGGATATGTACCATAAAGGGTTGAATAACCAGTTTGTCTGGGCAGCCAATTCACTTAATAACGGCTTCTATGGATGGCGAACAGGTGATCTGCGCCAATTCACCCGGCTGGATGGCACCCTGGAGGTACCTGACCCCTGGCAAAACGCTGCGACAGTGGGACTGCAGTATTATCTTTCACAGGTTCTCGATCATGACGCGTATCTTCGTGCCATCAGTAGCGAAGGTCTCCAGAAAACTTATACCTCACTGTTTGGTGACCCTTGGGAAGCCTTCTACGCAGCGATCCCCGGCAGCCTCGAACAACCCCCCCTTCGGCTGCCTTTCTCTGAGGGCTCTTCCTGGACTTTCACTGGTGGACCGCATACCGGTTGGGGAACTGGGGAACCGCTTTCCGCCCTCGATTTTGCTCCTCCCAATGTTGTGAAAGGCTGCCAGGAATCTGCGGAATGGTCCACCGCAGTGGCAGATGGTGTGGTTGCCCGATCTGAACCGGCAATTGTCGTTCTGGATCTGGATGGGGATGGAGATGAACGTACAGGGTGGAATATCTTCTACCTGCACCTGGCCAGTTCTGATCAGCAATTCGAAGGAGCCCGACTAAAAACCGGTGACCCGGTGGGTAGACCTTCCTGCGAAGGCGGTGACGCCACCGGCTCCCATGTGCACATCGCGCGTAAATATAATGGCGAATGGATCCCCGCAGGTGGAGCTCTGCCCTTCGATTTGGAAGGCTGGGTCGCTCGAAATGGCGATGCTCCCTATGAAGGATTTCTTCAGAAGCAGGAGAAAGTTGTCACTGCCTGCGTTTGCTCCAACACGGAATCCCGGATAACTGCAGGAATTCGATGACCGCATCCAAGAATAACACCAACCCGGTTAAGCGCCCTGCTGGAATGGCTGCATTCGTATTGATCTGGTTCGGCCAAGTCATTTCACTGATGGGCAGCGCCATGAGCGGCTTTGCCATAACCGTTTGGGCCTGGCAGGAATATAACTCTGCCACGGTTTTGGCGATCGTTGGGGTCTGCACCTGGGTTCCGGGATTGATCTTTGGTCCGTTCGCCGGAGCCCTGGTGGACCGTTGGAATCGCAAGCTGGTGATGATGCTCTCTGACCTGGTTTCCGGGTTGACAACGGTTGGTATCCTGATCATTTATCTCAATGGGAACCTGGAGATCTGGCAGCTGTGTGTGGCGGGGGCGATCTCTGGGGTCTTCCAGGCCTTCCAATGGCCGGCGTATTCCGCGGCAATCTCCGTAATGATCCCTAAAAAACATTTCGCCCGTGCCAGCGGAATGATGTCTATGGCGGAATGGGGGTCAGGCATCCTCGCGCCTGTTCTGGCTGGCGCGCTCATTGTAACTATCGGGCTGCAGGGGATTCTGCTGATCGATATCATCACTTTCATTTTCGCTGTTTCCACCCTTTTATTCATTTATATCCCCCCTACACCCGTTTCGGCGGAGGGCGAGCAGGTCCCCGAGAACCTCTGGCAGGAAGCCCTGTTCGGGTTTAAATACATTTATCAAAAAACTAGCTTGTTCCTACTTCAATTGATCTTCGCAGCTGGAAACCTGATGGCAAGCTGGTGTGCAATCCTGATTGCACCGTTGATCCTCTCCAAAACAAATAACAACTCCACGACATTCGGGTTGGTGGAATCAGCCGGAGCACTCGGCGGGATCGTTGGCAGCAGCGTTATTACCGCCTGGGGAGGCCCAAAGAAGAAGATCATAGGAGTTCTGGCCGGCTGGGCTTTGTGTGGTTTCGCCGGCTATTTCATCCTCGGGTTGGGGAAAAGCCTCCCCTTCTGGCTTATCGGTTCTTTCTTTGGCTCATTCTTCGGACCGGTGATCAACAGTTCAAACCAGGCCATCTGGCAATCCAAAGTTCCACCGGATATTCAGGGCAAGGTTTTTTCCGTGCGCCGGATCATCGCCCAGATGACCGGTCCGGTAGGGATATTGCTTGCCGGACCCCTGGCAGACCGCGTTTTTGAGCCCGCCATGCAGACTAACTCCACATTATCCGCGATCTTTGGTCCATATTTTGGGGATTCCGCCGGCTCAGGGATCGCCTTGATGATAGCCCTCGCCGGACTGATCATTGGCCTGGTGGGCATTTCGGGATTTTTCATCGACCGCGTCTACCGGGTGGAAACCCTTCTGCCCGATTTCGATGAATCGATAAAAAAAGACCCTGCCGGTGAAGCAATCGCGGCAGGGTCCTGAGACTCTATTTCTTCTAATCCTCTTTGATGGTTATCCGGCTTTCGATGGGGACCGCCTGGCGCAGCATCGCCTGGGCGGAGCAGTAACGGGTTTCAGAAAGGTTCACCGCCTTCTCCACCGCGATGCGGTCGATATTCTTCCCGGTAACGATATATTCAAGAGAAATACTGGTGAACACTTTGGGATGTTCTTCCGCCCGTTCCGCGTGCACTTTGACCTCGAACTTCGACACTTCCTGTTTCATTTTCTGGAGGATGGAGATCACATCCATGGCAGTGCAGCCTCCAAGACTTACCGCCATTAATTCAAGCGGGCGAAACCCTTTGCCCTCGCCGCCAACTGCCGCAAAACCATCCAGGGGTACGATAAAGCCGCTATCCGAGGTACCATCAAAAGCAAGACCGCTCTTCCAGGTTACTTTGGCATCCATACGCTTTCCTCCTTCGGTTTTTATTGCTTCAAGGTTTTCTGGATCTCCGCCACCAGCATTTCCTCCGGTGCGGCTCCGATCAAGTTACCTGCACCTAAATTAATAACGGTATGCGGTACTCCGGAAACCCTGTACTTATCAGAAAGCTCCGGGAATTCGGTTGCTTCGATCGCGTCCGATGTGACCATTGGGCTGGCCAGCGCCATGCGGTGAGCAAGCACCACGGCTTGCGGACAGTATGGTCAGGTGGGCGTGGTAAAGATCTCCAGGTGAATTGGCAATTTTAGCGAATCCAGAAAAGCCTGGGTTTGTTCGCTGATCCCTGGTTCCTGCCGGGAAATTGAAACGATGCTGTGGATCAGGGCAGAAAATTCATGACCCGCAGGAATTCCTGAAAAACGGATCCCGTAATCTGTTTGCTTGCCATCCACCACTCCAAGCACGGCAACTGCCGGGGTGCGATCGATATGGTATTGCTCCGCTATAATCGCATCTGCCTCAATACTAATCGGCTGGAAATGGAGTTTTTCAGATAAATTGCAGACTTCCTCCAGCAGAAGGCGAGTATCCTCGCAGTATTCACAGTTCTTGTTCCGAAGTGAAAACAAGAATATCGACCGGATTCACCAGATTGGAAAATACTTCCTTTATCTGGGTGGAAATGTTATCGTCTAGAAAATTACCCATAAAACTGTCCTTTTCGTTGGTTAATCCCTATTTTGATGACTGGTTGTGATAAAAGTTACACAGACTTACCGTGTGAGGTGAAGTCGCCGAGTTCCAACCGCTTCCATAGTTTTTCACGCGCGGCTTCAGGCATCTCCACCTGTGATTCATCCATGTGATACAGCTCTATGGTTTTCCGGGTAGTATTCACCACAATCCGGCAGTTCGTGCACTCTTTCAAATGCGCTTCCAGTTCGGAGCAAAGTTCCGGGCTGAGTGTTCCGTCGATCAGGTTGGAAAGCTCCCCCAGCAATTTCTGGCATTCCGTTGTTGGACTCATTCTATTCGCTCCTTTCCAACCGTTCACGATGATAAAGGCTGAGGTCCTGGCGCAATTTCAAGCGCGCCCGCAGCAACCTGGTTTTCACATTGGGAATACTTATCCCTAACACAGAGGATGTTTCTTCGATGGAAAGCCCTTGCAAATCACGCAAGGTGAACACGCCTCGCAGGTTCTCCGGAAGGCGGGCAATGGCAAGATCCAGCTCTTTCTTCCCTTCCAGGTTCATAAGCTCCGCTTCGGGTTGGGCAGCCCAATCGATGATCTCGATCTCGCTGCCTTCCTCCTCATCCTCATCAGCGTCGATCTCCACAGTGCTGTCCAGTGGTTTTCTGCGCCGCAGGCTCATCAATGACTCGTTCATCGCGATCCGGTAGATCCAGGTGGCAAGTTGCGATCTTCCTTCAAATTCCGGTAGAGCCCTGATCACCTTGATGAAGGTTTCCTGGGTGATATCCTCGGCATCCTGCTCATTTCCGGTCATGCGCAATCCCAGCCGGTAAACCGGGTCCATGAAGATTTCCACCAAGGCTGCAATTTCCGCTCTCTCCCCGCTGCGTAAAGCATCCAGAGAGAGGTTCTCAGCCTTCATGTTGATTTCATTCATTAGATGATCCCATGCGGAATTGGTTACAGATTTTTCGAATCAGGAAAGAGGCCAATTTGGCAAAACATCGAAATCCAGCGGAGAGCGATCGCCGCGGAGAAAGTGGTAATAACCCGCCGTCGCGATCATCACGGCGTTGTCGGTGCAGAGCGATAATGGCGGGATGTGTACTTTGAATTCGGACTGCCCCAGGAATGCCTCGCGCAGGGCTTTGTTTGCTGAGACGCCTCCCGCTACAACGATTTCCTTCACCTGGTACTTCCGCGCAGCATCCATGGTTTTTGAAAAAAGCGTATCCACCACCGCAGCCTGGAAGCTGGCCGCCAAGTCTTCGATGGGCAGGGGTTGGTTTTCCTCTTCCAATTTACGCACAACCCGCAACACGGCGGTTTTTATTCCGCTGAAGGAGAAATCCCAGGTGCCCTCCAGGCGCGCCCGCGGAAAGGTAAAGGCCTTTGGGTCGCCAATAACGGATACTTTCTGGATTGATGGTCCCCCAGGGTAAGGCAGAGACAGCAGACGGGCGACCTTATCAAATGCTTCACCTGCTGCGTCGTCCGTTGTACCCCCCAGCCGTTTATAGGTGAGGTGATCGGTCATCAGGTTCAGCTCGGTATGCCCCCCGGAAACGAGGAGCGCCATCAGGGGGAAATTTGGCGGCTTGGGTGCTTCCTGGGTTCCTTCCGGGATCGCCCACGCAGAATAGATATGGCCTTCCAGGTGATTGACACCCATCAAAGGCAGGTTTCCTCCCAATGCCATCCCCTTGGCGGCGTTCACCCCCACCACCAGCGAACCAGCCAATCCCGGTCCGCGGGTGACTGCGATGGCATCGATATCACCCGATCCCCAGGTGCGCCTGCACCAGTGCCTGGTCGATCACGGGATGGATCGTACGGATGTGCTGCCGGGAGGCCACCTCGGGGAAGACACCGCCAAACTTGGCGTGCATCTCCGCCTGGCTGGCCACAATACTGGAAAGCACCTGACGTCCGTTTTCCACAACTGAGGCGGCAGTTTCATCGCAGGATGTCTCGATCCCGAGAATCCTGGCGTTGATCGGTTTATTGGGTTTCTCGCTGCTGAGTGGAAGCTGTGCGCTCATTCTCCCCATTTTACCGTGTTTACGAATTATTTGCCCCGCCAGGCGAGATCATTCCCGTCCCTGGATCGCCTGCAGCGCACCAAAAATGCTGCCTGTCAACATCATGATCCCGATCAGAGCCAGTAGCAGTGGGTCTACGAACCAGGTGGAATTCCAGGCCAGGCAAGGCTTGAACTCCCGTTCGCCTACGATCTGCTGCCAAGCCTGGGTGAATTCGAAGGACAGACAGGGTGCAAGGTTTCCCGACCCGCGCTGGAACTCATAGGCCAGCACAATGAATCCTGCACCAACGATTCCCAGGATGAACGCCGTTATAAGGTATAAACGGCTCCGGTCAAGCTTGATCTGGATACTATTCTGGTTTTCTACACTCAATAGAAAATGCCGGCTTTGTTCCCAATCCCAGCCTGTTCGCTCACACAATCGAGGAATGAGCTGATCTTCATCTCCCCGCCCTCTGCGCATCTCCGCCAGGGTGAATTCCTCCAGCGATTTCCAGGTCTCACCTTCAGGGAGAAATTCCTGATATTCTGGATTAACCGCCCAGGTGCGGATTACTTTTTCCTTCACAGGCTCAACTGAAATACTTGATCCGCTGGGTGTGATCTTTGGTCGCCCTTCGGCTGCGGACCAGGGTGACGATTAATCCAATTAGTGAAAGGATTAAAATGAGCAATCCAATACCCCCCACCAGGATCAGCAGGCTCTGGTAACCACCTTGAACCAGATCGTTGAAAAAGTCGGACGCCGCCAACGCGTAGCATTGGGTAACTTTCTCCGTGCCCAAAACTTTTTGCAGCTCAGCCGTGAGGGTGATCTCAAGGCAGCTATTGATCTTTGATGATTCCGCCCCGCGATCCAGGCTAGCCAAAAAAATTGTCAATCCCAACACGGCAAGAAACGCATAGAAAAACAGGAAGAACCGGGAACCGTGTTTAAGTAATTCGGAGGAATATTTTTCCCTGACTGAGGCGATAAAAATTTGACTAGTAGCCCAATTCCAGTCGCCTCTCTGGCAAAGATCCCAGGTCAGCTCATCATCCGATTTTCGGCGCTTCTTAAGCTCCTCCAGTACGTAAGTCTCGAGTTCGTGTCTTTCATTATCATCCCTGAATGAGGGCGGCTCAGGCTTCATCACTTCCTGACCGGGATCACAAGATC
This sequence comes from uncultured Chloroflexia bacterium, assembly GCA_963747315.1. Taxonomy (GTDB): domain Bacteria; phylum Chloroflexota; class Anaerolineae; order Anaerolineales; family Anaerolineaceae; genus CAVVEQ01. The sequence continues at coordinate 143,963 of CAVVEQ010000006.1, forward strand.
CAGCGGGTATGGTGCGAGGATCTCGAAGGACCCGTCAGATTTTCCCAGCACCGAGTCTTCCAGCCGGACCCCCATTCCCTCATCCGGGTAATATAATCCGGGCTCAACCGTGAAGACGCTTCCCGGGAGCAGACGGTCGGTATCTGTGGCGTTCGATCCGCTCCAGGGTTTCTCGTGCACCCGCAGCCCGATCCCATGACCCACGCTGTGAACGTATCCTTTTTCAGCGGCTGCGTCCTCCCGAATGGTAGGATGACCCTGCTTTTCAAAGATATCGCAGGTCAGCGCCTGGCTATCCGAAAACAATGCCCCCGGCCTTAAAGCTGCCATCACCTGCTGGTAAGCAGAACGGACATCGTAATACAAGCGCAGGGCGGAATCGGTCGCGTATCCGAGGCACCAGGTACGCGTAAAATCATAAAAATAACCTCCACCAGCCTCGCAGGGGAAAATATCAAAAACGATCGTTTCCCCGGTTTTGAGAATATCCTCGGGGTTCCCTGAGGAATGCGGTACGCCCGCATCCTTACCGATCGCAAATATGGTGGATTCCGGATTTTCAGCCCCGCGCTCTGCCAGCCAAAGATCGATCTTGCGTTTTACATCCCGAATTCTGAGGGGATCCCCGTTTTTTTTATGAAGAATGCCCTTCTTGACCTTCCGGCTGGAAAGGTAATCGGCAGCCTCTGCCACTACTTCGGTAGTGATGCGTCCCATTTTTCGGATCCGCTCGATCTCATCCTCCTCCTTGGTCATCATCGCCTGCATTAATAGTTCATCCTGCGTGAATCCGGCCAGAGTCAGCTCCGGCACTTCCTTTTGCAGCGCGGAAAAAATCGACCACCCACTGCCAAGGTCGTTTTGCCCGTAAAGTGCCAGGCTGCCCTTGGTGATGCCTGCATCCATCAGCATTTTTTTCAGCCGAAGAGCTGCCAGCCTGGAAGTATCCCCGCCCGCCTCTTTTTGAAAGCTGGTAGCGGGATAGTCGTTGAAGCTTTTCAGCTTCAGACCTGTAAGCGCGGCTTCGTCCCGTTCCATGGGAGGGTGGATCAATAGCGGCGTTTTTCCCCGCTTTTTAATCAGGTAGGCGGTCGTGATATGAGCGAGACCAGTGAAATAAACCATCGACGCGTTGTGCTGGGCGGGTCCGGAAACAAGCAGGGCATCGATCTTTTGTTTTTTCATCAGGGCATCCAGATCACTTCTCATGCTCATCCCTCCCAATTCTTATTGATAGTCGAAATCGGATACTCTAAGAAAGAATTCTCCGCAACCCGGCGAGCAAGCTTTCCTCTTCCTGCGGGAATACTGTCCGTGGGTCACAGACGATCCGGTCGCGTTCGATGCGGGCGATGATCGGCGGATCATTGGCGCGGAGCTGGCTGAGCGCTTTTTCCAGTTTCGCCATCTTCAACGACAGCAACCGGGTTGGCAGGGTCTCTCCGGGAAGGCTCCCTCCGCCTATTGTGGAAAGACCTTCCACAATTTCACCCGTGCCCAGGAATTTCTGCCAGCGCAGCGCGGTCTTCTCCAAATCCGCTTCGCTCCGGGCGATCATATTCCAGACCGGAATCTCCAGGGTTTTATCCCGAAGGTAAAGATCCAACACCCGGCAGAGAACAGCCAGATTTATCTTGTCGATGCGTACTGCGCGGGCAAGTGGGTGTTTTTTGATTTTGGCGATCAGCCCGGTTTTGCCGAGGATTATGCCCGCCTGCGGCCCGCCTAAGAGCTTATCCGCTGAAAAACAGACCAGGTCGGCTCCATCAGCCAGAGATTCCTGCACCATGGGTTCATGGGCAAGTCCGAATTTAGCAGTATCCAACAACGCACCTGAACCCAGATCATCGATTAATAGCGCTTCGTTACTCCGGGTAATATTTCCCAATTCCTTCAAGGAGGGCTCGCTGGTGAAGCCGGTGAGGCGGTAATTGGAATGATGGGCACGCAGGATCGCGCCTGCGCCTTCTTGAAAGGCTTCTTCGTAATCCGAGGGATGAACCCGATTGGTGGTGCCGATTTCCACCATTTTCGCGCCGGATTGAGCCAGCACCTCCGGCACCCGGAACCCCCCGCCGATCTCCACCAGCTGGGTACGGGAAATGATCACCCGTTTTCGTTTACAGAGCACGGTCAGTACAAGCATCACAGCCGCGGCATTATTATTAACCACCAGCGCAGCCTCTGCACCGGTTAGTCGGGTTAGCAGACGTTCCGCGTGATCCGACCGGGAACCGCGCTCACCCTCATCCAGGTCATATTCAAGCGAGGAATACCCGGCCAGGCTGGCCGTGTCTACGATCCAAGGATTAAAAGGAGCGCGTCCCAAGTTCGTGTGAAGGATGACCCCCGTAGCATTGATCACCGGTTTCAGCGTAGGGATAAGCCAATTCGCAAGTTTTTTTTCAGCGTTTTTCAGGAATATTTCTTCTGTCCACTCTTCTCGGGGAAGATCCCTGCGGTTCCGGGCATCCTCCAGGGTCTGGCGGATCGCCTCTAAGGTAAGGGGTCGGCCGTATTCTCCGATCAGGTGTTCGGCGGTTGCCTGGCGTAAAAGCTTGTCCACTGAGGGAAGGGAACGTAGATCACTCATTCGTGGGTTTGGGAGGCTGAAACTCACTGCGCTCGCGCATGCGCAGCAGGAATTCGATCACGATCAGCCCGATGGCGATAAAAACCGCCCGGGCAGTATCCAGGGCACGCCCCAGCTGGAGCCAGACAAGCAGGTCCGTATATACTCCCACCCAGATCGCCTGGCGTAGTAGAATCCCGGTGTTTACCTGAGGATCGCTCGGAAACCGGCGGTGCAGGAAGTGGATGAGCGGCAGTGAGACCCCGATGGCGAGCAGGGTCAGGAAGAAGAAGAAAAACCAGCGCGGACCCAGAGTGGGCAAGGTGGCGAAGATGAGGATCACCAGACCCAGGAACCCGCTGCCAGCCAAAATGCCGCTGAGAATGAATATGGATTGAACCGAGGGAAATTTCTTCAATGTATCCTTCCTGTCACGATATTATTTTATCCCCAATTTCAAGCAGGATTCATACCATCTTGCTTTATGGTAGAATACGCAACGAACTGGTTTTCACTCATCCAGAGAGGCGGAGGGACCGGCCCTGCGAAGCCTCGGCAACCACGAAAAAAAGCTGGTGCCAAATCCGGCAGAATCCGCAAGCGCGGATATTCTGGAAGATGAGGCAGGCAGAAAGAACGCTACCCTCTCCATCCAGAGAGGATTTTTAATATCTTACCGGGATGTGACCGGCAGGAGGCGCACATGGAAAGAAAATATGCGAACCGCAAGTATCTGGATGCGCTAAAACAGCGAGTTTTGGTCTTCGATGGTGCCATGGGTACCAACCTGCAAAAGATGAACCTGACCGCGAAGGAATTCGGCGGAGAAAAGACAGAGGGTTGCAATGACTACCTCGTCCTCAGTTACCCGCAGGCACCCCTCACAGTGCACCGTTCCTTCCTCGAAGTTGGTGTAGATATTATAGAAACCTGCACCTTCCGCTCCAACCGCATCACCCTGGCTGAGTATGGCCTTGCAGACCTGGTGTTGAAGATCAACCGCGCCGCTGCTGAGCTTGCCCGGAATGCTGCGGATGAATTTTCCACCGCAGATCATCCCCGTTTCGTCGCCGGGTCAATCGGGCCATCCGGCAAGCTGCCCTCGATGAACGATCCCGAGCTTTCCAACATCACCGTGGAGGAGCTTTCGGATGTCTTCCGGGAGCAGGCAGAGGGATTGATCGCTGGCGGGGTGGACCTGCTTTTGATCGAAACCTCGCAGGATATTCTTGAGGTGAGAGCAGCCATTCACGGTATCCAGGACGCATTCCAAAAGACCGGGGTTTACCTGCCCATTCAGGCGCAGGTGACCCTTGATACAACCGGCAGAATGCTGCTGGGAACGGATATCACTGCGGTACTCGCCATTCTCGAAGGGCTTCCCATTGATGTGATCGGGTTGAACTGCTCCACCGGTCCGGAGCACATGCGCGAACCCATCCAGGCGCTCGGCGCTCAATCGCCTCTACCGGTATCCTGCATCCCCAATGCCGGTTTACCCCTTAATGTGGATGGGGAGGCAGTTTACCCCCTTACGCCGGAGGAGTTTGCCTCCTCTATGGGTGAATTTGTGGAAAAGTACCATGTAAATGTGGTTGGTGGTTGCTGCGGAACCACGCCCGAGCATCTCCGCAAACTTGTCGAGCGCATTAATTTGCATGCCAATCCGCCTCGCCCAGTTATCCAATCGGCGCTTCTTGCTTCCAGCATCCAGGCGCAGCCCATGCAGCAGGAACCCCGCCCATTCCTGATCGGAGAGCGGTTGAACACCCAGGGGAGCGCCAAGTTCAAGCAGATCATTCTGGACGAAAATTACGATGCCATTCTTTCCATCGCCCGCCAGCAGGTCAATAGCGGAGCGCACGGGCTGGATCTCTGCGTGGCACTCACCGAGCGCAGCGACGAGTCGGAATCAATCAAAAAAGCCATCAAGGTGCTCGCCCCGGTCCTGCGCATCCCGCTGGTGATCGACAGCACCGAGCCCGAGGTGATGGAAACCGCCCTCAAGAATTACCCCGGCCGCTGCCTGCTGAACTCCATCAATCTGGAAGCCGGCGAAGAGAAAGCCGGAAGAATTCTCGCACTGGCGAAAAAATACAATGCCGCAGTCATTGCCCTGACCATCGATGAAAATGGTATGGCCAAAACCGCCGCCCGGAAGCTGGAGGTCGCCCGCCGCATCCACTCCCTTGCAGTGGAGAAATTCGGTTTGCGTCCACAGGACCTGGTCTTCGATGCGTTGACCTTCACCCTGGCCACCGGTGATCCTGAATATTCCCGATCCGCCCTGGATACCTTTGAGGGCATCCGGCTAATCAAAACCAACCTGCCGGGCGTGCTCACCTCTTTGGGGGTCAGCAATGTGTCCTTCGGGTTGGATCCCCGTGCCCGAGGGGTATTAAACAGCCTGATGCTCTACCATTCTGTCAAGGCGGGGTTGGATATGGCTATCGTGAATCCGGCCCAGATCACCCCATATATAGATCTCTCCGAAGAGGAGCGCGATTTAGGGGAAGATCTCATCCTCAACCGTAAACCCGATGCACTCCAGAACCTGATCAATCACTTTCAGTCTCTCCCCGTTGGGACCGGAAGCGTGGAGCAGCAGCAATCGGAGCTGGCGGGAATGAATCCACGCGAGCGGCTGCACTACAAGATCCTTCACCGGATCAAAGAAGGTGTGGAATCTGAAATCGATGAGATCATCACTCCCTTCGCGCCCGTCGAGCGTCACTCAGCAGCGATTGACGTCCTCAATACCGTCCTCCTCCCCGCCATGAAGGAGGTCGGCGACCGCTTCGGTACCGGGGAATTGATCCTGCCCTTCGTGCTGCAATCCGCTGAAGTTATGAAGGCTTCGGTCACCCACCTGGAAAAATACCTGGAGAGGAAAGAAGGCACTTCCAAGGGCAGGGTTGTGCTGGCCACGGTTTATGGTGATGTGCACGATATCGGTAAAAACCTCGTCAAGACTATTCTTTCCAACAACGGTTATGAGGTGTTCGACCTTGGGAAACAGGTGCCTGCCGATCAGATTATCTCGAAAGCCGTTGAATTGAACGCTGATGCGATCGGATTGAGCGCGTTGCTCGTCAGCACCAGCCGGCAGATGCCTGCTATTGTCAACGAGCTTTCTCTGCGCAAGTTGAATTTCCCTGTCCTGATCGGCGGGGCTGCCATCAACCGCCGTTTTGGCAGGCGCATCCTGCAGGTGGAGGACGGCAGTTTCTACCCGGGTGGGGTTTTCTATTGTAAGGACGCCTTCGAAGGTCTGGACACAATGGACCGCCTCACCAACCCTCAAGGAAGGCAGGAAATCCTTGCGGAGAACCTGGCCGAATCCCGGCAGGAGCTTCAACGCGAGTCCCATGCTAAATCACCCGAAACTGCCGCGTACACCCGATCCGATACCCCGCCTGCGGATTTTCTACCACAACCGCCCACCTGGGGACCGCGGGTGGTGCACAAAATGCCGCTGGAGGAAGTTTTTGAACATCTCTCCCTGAAAGAATTGTTCCGGCTCTCTTGGGGTGCCAAAAATGCACATGGGGATGCCTGGAAAAAAATGGAGGAAAAATTCACCTTGCGGCTGGAAGAGATGAAAAAGGAAGCCATGCGTACCGGTTGGATCCTGCCGCAAGGCGTATATGGCTACTTTCCCTGCCAGGCGGACGGCAACGACCTGGTGCTGTTTGATCCCGGCAGTCTGGCTGCTGCCGCCCGCGTGGAAATGAACCGTTTTTCCTTCCCGCGCCAGGCCGACCAGGAACATCTCTGCCTCGCCGATTACTTCCTGCCTCTTGGATCGCCGAAAATGGATGTGGTCGCCCTCCAGGTGGTCACGGTCGGTCGGGCAGCCACCCAAAGGATCGAGGAATTGAATTCCGCGGGTGAGATCACCGAAGCTTATTTTACCCACGGGTTGGCGGTGCAAATGGCGGAAGCTGCAGCCAACTACCTGCATGCCCACATCCGCCGTGAACTAGGTCTCGAAAAGGAACAGGGTAAACGCTATTCCTGGGGGTATCCTGCCATACCCGATCTGTCCGACCATCAGAAAGTCTTTGACCTGCTGCCGGTGGAGAACGAATTGGGCATGCACCTCACCAGCGCCTACCAGCTCATCCCCGAGCAATCCACCGCCGCGATCATCGTTCACCATCCGGCGGCAAGCTATTACAACGTCGCTGCCGGACGGCAGGAATGAAATAAGAAGGTGCTCCATGACTGCTCCATATACATTTCTTGAAGATCTGGATTCCTCACCCCGGCCATTCATCGCCGACGGAGCCATGGGTACCATGCTTCATCAGCGCGGGCAGGGCTTCGAGCACTGCTTTGATCTACTCAACCTGACCCAGCCCAGCCTCGTGGCGGATATTCACCACGAATATATCGATGCCGGGGCACAGATCATCCAGACAAACACTTTTGGCGCAAACCGCTTCAAGCTTTCCAAGCACGAGTTGGAATCGCGCTTGGTGGAGATCAATACCGCTGCGGTGGAGCTTGCCCGGCGGGTGGTACTGGCATCATTTAAAAAGATTTTTATAGCCGGGGATGTCGGCCCCCTGGGAGTGCGCCTGGCACCTTTTGGTCGTGTTCAACCGGAAGACGCCCGGGAGGTCTTTCGCGAGCAGATCTCTTCCCTTGCCGATAGCGGCATCGATCTGGTCATCATTGAGACGATGACCGACCTCTATGAAGTCCGGGAAGCCATCCTGGCAGCCCGCGAGGTGGATGAAACCCTGCCCATCCTGGCATCCATGACCTTCACCCGCGATGACCGCACCTTGTTGGGCGACACTCCCGAAAAAGTCGCGGTAAAAATGAAGGAAGCGGGTGCGGATATCATCGGCGTCAATTGCTCCGGCGGCCCGGACCAGATTCTGCGCATTCTCAAATCTATGCGCCAGGCGCTTCCGGATGGGCGTTTTTCCGTGATGCCCAACGCCGGCTGGCCGGAGCAGGTGAGCGGGCGCATTTTCTACCCTGCGACGCCGGAATATTTCGGTGATTATGCCATTTCCTTCTGGGAGTCCGGCGCGCGCGTGATCGGCGGTTGCTGCGGAACCACTCCTACCCACATTACCCAGATGCGTGGCGCAGTGGATTCCGCCCCGATAGAAACCATCACCACCCAATCCATCCAGGTGATCAGCGAATCCGAGGAACCCTGCGATAACTGCGAGCAGCCCACGGGGCTGGCGCAGAAGCTGGCCTCCGGACAGTTCGTCTTTGCAGTGGAGATGGATCCTCCCCGCGGTCTGGCCACCCAGAAGCTCCTGGCCGGGGCGAGCCTGCTCGCCGAATCCGGCGCGGATGTCATCGATGTGGCTGACAGCCCCATGGCACGCATGCGCATGAGTCCCTGGGCAGTGTGTTCCTTGATCCAGAAGACCGTCGGGGTGGAAACCGTGCTGCATTTCCCCACCCGCGGAAGGAACCTGTTGCGCGTGCAGGGAGATCTGCTCGCCACCCATGCCATCGGGGTGCGCAATATCTTCGTCATCATGGGCGATCCAACCGCCATTGGCGATTATCCCAACGCCGCCGATAACTTCGACCTCGTCCCTTCGGGATTGATCCGCCTGATCAAGGAAGGATTCAATTCCGGGTTGGATCATTCCGGGAGCGAGATCGGTCAACCCACTTCCTTCTTCGTGGGTTGCGCATTAAATCTGAATCCCGCGGATGCCAGGCAGGAAGCTCGAAACCTTCATCGAAAGGTGACCGCGGGAGCCGATTTCATTCTCACCCAACCGGTGTTTGAAGCCTCTCATGCGCTTGATTTTCTGAAGATTTACGAAAAAGAATACGGCACCCTCTCCACACCCCTGCTTCTGGGGATCCTGCCGCTGCATACCTTCCGCCACGCCAATTTCCTGCACCAGGAAGTACCGGGAGTGGAGATCCCGCCATTTATTATGGAGAAAATGGAAACCGCGGGAGAAAAGAGCCCGCAAATTGGCGCAGAGATTGCATCTGGTCTTATCCAGGAGCTTCGATCCCTTATTCAGGGTGTGTATTTGATGCCTGCATTTAATCGTTACGATATCACCGCCGGGATCATCGAAGCCAGTAAATAAGCTGTTTTTGGCTTGTTTAAAAGGCACGGAATGGCTAGAATACTAAGGATCGGGTTGGCTGACCTTTTTGAGGGATGATCGGGGTAAACGAAAAAATGCTTCTCGCCATCGACATCGGCAATACCAACATCACGCTGGGGCTTTACCAGGGCACAGTTCTTGGTTCGCACTGGCGCCTGGCCACCGACCATGAACGCATGCCGGATGAATACGGGTTGCAGCTTCTCGGATTATTACAAAACGCAAATTGCCTTGCCTCGAACCTGGAAGGCATTTCACTCGCTACAGTAGTCCCCCTGGTTGGCAGCCGTATTCGGCAGGCCTGTCGGGATTACCTCGGTCTGGATCCGCTAGTCGTTGATCAAACCACACGAACAGACCTGACCATTCTTTATGAAGATCCCTCTTCGGTCGGCGCCGACCGCATCGTGGATGCTGTGGCCACCCGGGCACTTTATGGCTGCCCGGCCTGCATCGTCGATTTTGGCACTGCCACCACCTTCGACGCTCTGAATGACCGGGGGGAATACCTGGGAGGCGCCATCACCCCGGGTATCGGCATCGCCGCGGATGCCCTCGTCCAGCGTACCGCCAAGCTTCCGCGCGTGGACCTGGAACGCCCGCCGAACGTCATCGGCCGCAACACCATCCATGCCATGCAATCGGGATTGCTCTTCGGGTATATCGCCCTGGTGGAAGGTATGGTTTCCAGATTCCGCCATGAGCTGGGTGACGAGATGCGCGTGATCGGGACCGGCGGGTTGGTCGATATCATCGCCGCCGAGACGAACGTGATCACTCACATCGCCCCCTGGCTCACCCTGGATGGCCTTCGCATGATCTGGGAGATGAACAAAAAATGAGCAATCCTTTTGAGAATAAACGCATCCTGCTGGGGGTGACAGGATCGATCGCATGTTATAAAGCCTGCGAATTGGCTTCCCGTTTGAAGCAGTCTGGCGCGTTTGTGGATGTCGTTCTTACCGCCGGGGCAGCCAAATTCGTCTCACCCATTTCATTCCAATCCGTAACCGGACGCAAAGCCTACACCGACGAGGACCTCTGGGGAGGGGAAGGACACGTGCTGCATGTCAGCCTCGGGCAATCTGCAGACCTGGTGCTGATCGCGCCTGCCACGGCCAATACCATCGCCAAGCTGGCACACGGGATCGCCGATAACCTGCTCACCGATTCTGTGTTGGTTTCCACTTGCCCACTGGTCATCTCCCCGGCCATGGAATCCCACATGTTTGCGAATACTGCCACCCAAGAAAACATACAGATACTTACCCGGCGAGGAGCTGCAATTCTTGGACCGGCAGAAGGGCATCTTGCTTCTGGCGCGGTCGGAAAGGGCCGCTTTGTGGAACCGGTGACATCATGGCCGAGCTGCGTTACCTGATGACCCGCAGCGGCCGCCTGAAGGGTAAAAAGGTCGTCATTACAGCCGGCGGAACCCAGGAACCGATCGACCCGGTGAGGATAATCACCAACAATTCCTCTGGCAAGCAGGGATACGCCCTGGCGCAGGCAGCGCTGGATGCCGGCGCGGAGGTGACGCTCATCGCCGCTCCCAACGCCCTGGAAACACCCTTCGGAGCAATCCAGGTTCGGGTACATACTGCCGCTGAAATGAAGGATGCGGTATTATCCGCCTGCGAAGGCGCGGACGCGCTGATCATGGCCGCTGCCGTGGCGGATTTCCGACCCATCCACGCGGAAGCCCAGAAGATCAAGAAAGGCGGCGGGATCCCCGAGATCAAACTTGAGCCCACCGAGGATATCCTTAAACTTGTGGCAAAGGCAAAAGGAAAAAGCGGGTTCCCAGTCCTGACCATCGGTTTCGCTGCAGAAAGCCAGGACCTGCTCGAGAATGCCAGGGAAAAACTGGCCGCCAAGAGCCTGGATCTGATCATCGCCAACGATATCACCCGCAGCGATGCCGGCTTTGAGGTAGATACCAACGCCATCACCATGATCGATAAAAAGGGTCGGGCGCAAAGCCTGCCCACCCTCACCAAGACCGAAGTGGCCGAAAAGATCATGGATTTTGTGATCCACAATCTCCGTTTGTAGAAGAATAAAAACATGACATCCCGATCGAAGCGCATCCTCGTCCTCTCCGATATCCATGGCAACCTCCCCGCATTGCAGTCCGTCCTGCAGGATGCAGGTGAAGTGGATGCCGTCTGGTGCCTGGGGGATCTTGTGGGTTACGGACCCTTCCCCAATGAATGCATCGACCTCGTCCGCCAACAGCCGGACCTGCGCTGCGTGCTGGGCAACCACGATGCCGGCATGCTCGGGCGCATCAGCCTGGGAATGTTCAATCACGATGCCCAGGTATCCTTGAAGTGGGTCAAAACAGTCATCACCGAATCCAACTGGGAATTTCTGCGCCAGGTACCGGAGATCGTGGTGGAGGAAAAAGTCACCCTGGTTCACGGAAGCCCGCGCAATGCCATCTGGGAATACATCCTTGACCCCGGCATCGCCCGCGATAATTTCGAAAGTTTCGATACGCATGTGGCAATGGTCGGCCATACGCATCTGCCGATCGCATACCACTATTTTGAGGACCTCAACGAAACCGAATGGACGCTCGGGAAACTGGGAAAGCCGGTAAAACTGGAACATCGCGCCATCTTGAACCCCGGCAGCGTCGGCCAGCCGCGCGACCACGACCCCCGGGCTGCATATGCCATCTTTTACCCCCGCCGAATGAGCTGGGAGTTTCACCGGGTTCCTTATGATATTGAAAAAGTCCAGGCGGCCATCACCGGGAATGGATTGCCCTCCCGGCACGCCTCCCGCCTGACCGAGGGTTGGTAGGGCGGAACAAATCACTCCGCTTCCTCGTCTTATAGGTGGATTGAAAATTCAAGATCACCTGGAGGAGAAATGAAAAGAATATCGATCGTTTTGATTCTCGTTGCCGCCCTGGCACTGGCAGCCTGCGCCCCTGCTGCCAGCCTGATGAGTTCCAGCCGCGAGGAATCCGTTGCGCCCATGACTGAGGCCATGCTCGATAAGGGTGTCAGCCAGGTCGGGGGAATCGGCAACGCCGCGCCGGCTCCCATGGAGGGCGATTTTGTCCAGGAAGCCCCTGCCAGCCCTGGCGCGGGTTCCAGCGGGACATCCGAACAGCTCATCGTCAAGAACGCCAACCTTTCCATGATCGTACCCAATTCCACTGTCGCCATGCAGCAGGTCACCGATCTGGCCAAATTGATGAAGGGTTATGTGGTCACCTCATACCTGTATAAATCCACGGGGGAGGATGGCCAAACTTACACCGACGCCAACATCACCATTCGCGTTCCGGTGGAGCGCTTGGAGGAGACCCTGGCCAAGATCCGCGGCCTGGTGAAGGACCCCAAAGTGGATATCACCTCCGAGAACGTGACCGGAGAGGATGTCACCGCGATCGTTGTTGACCTGGAATCCCGGCTGCGCAACTATGAAAAAGTTGTCGTCAAGCTGTACGAACTGATGGATGAAGCCAAAAAGACTGAAGACGCCCTGAACGTTTTCAACCAGATCATCTATTACCAGGAGCAGATCGAGATCCTCAAGGGACAGATCAAGTACTACCGCGAGACAGCCGCCATGTCCGCCATCACCCTCAGCCTCACAGAACGCCAACCGCTTGCCCCGGTCACCATCGCCGGCTGGCAGCCAGGCGGTGTGGCTCTCGAAGCCATCCAGGCGTTGGTTCACTTCCTGCAGGGTCTGGTAAACGTGCTCATCTGGGTCGGCCTGTGCATCCTGCCGGTGCTTGTGCTGATCTGGCTGCCGCTCTGGCTCATCTGGCGGTCGATGAAGCGCCGCGGCTGGGTTTGGAAGGGCTGGCGACCGGTGAAAACAAGCCCCGCCCCGGAGAAACCGGCGGAGATCCCTTCAAGCGAAAAGAAATAAACGCACAAGCTCGAAATCATCCCTGGAAGGCAACACCTTCCAGGGATTTTTTTATCTCAGAACCCCCTCTGATATAATCCCCTGCATGTCCCCCATTATCGCCATAGATATCGAAACCACCGGGTTGGATCCCAAAAAAGACGCCATCACCGAGATTGGCGCTGTTAAGTTCGAGGGCAAACGGGTGGAGGCGGAATGGTCTTCCCTGGTCAATCCGGGGATGAAGATTCCTCCCTATATCTCCCAGCTTACAGGGATCGACGACAACATGGTCCGCAATGCCCCCCGCCTGGAGCAGGTCCTGCCGGAACTGGTGAAATTCGCGGGGAACGACCCGGTCATCGGCCACAACGTCCGCTTCGACCTTGGTTTTCTGCAAAAACGGGGAATTCTCAAGCTCAACGAGGTCATCGATACTTACGATATGGCGGCGGTACTCCTGCCCGCCAGCCCGCGTTACAACCTGGGTACCCTGGGCAAGGAGCTTCTGCTGACCCTGCCCAATTCCCACCGCGCACTGGATGACGCCAAGCTCACCCACGCAGTCTATTTCAAACTATACGAAAGAGCAATCTCGCTGCCAGTGGATATCCTGGCCGAGATCGTCCGCCAGGGGGACGATGTGGATTGGGACGGACGCTGGATCTTCCGCCAGATCCTGCGCGCGCGCATCCGCGAACCGCTTGGAGCCATGTCCGGTTCCAAGCTGGATTACGGTACGATCTTTGGCGGGGTAGATATCCTCAGCCAGCCTCTGGAACCCAATAAGGAGATCGAACCGCTGAACGTGGAGGAAGTGAGTGCCATGCTGGAGCATGGCGGCGCGTTTGCCCAGAAGTTCGAAGGGTTCGAACAGCGCCCCCAGCAGCTGGAAATGCTGCGCGAGGTCACCCGCGCGCTCTCCGAAGGCCAGCACCTTTTGGTGGAAGCTGGCACCGGCACGGGTAAATCGATGGCATACCTTCTCCCCGCTGCCATTTTTTCAACCCGAAACAACGCCCGCGTGGTCATCTCCACCAATACGATCAACCTGCAGGATCAATTGATCCAAAAGGATATCCCCGACCTGCGCAAAGCCCTGGAGTTGGACCTGCGCGCGGTGGTGCTCAAAGGGCGCTCCAACTACCTCTGCCCGCGCCGGCTGGAAACCCTGCGCCAGCGCGGCCCCGATTCGGCGGAAGCTGTGCGTGTTCTGGGCAAGGTGCTGGTCTGGCTGCATGAATCCGGGACCGGCGACCGCAGCGACCTGACCCTGAATGGTCCCGGCGAGCGCGAGGTGTGGTCGACCAAACTCTCCGCGGATGATGAAGGCTGTGACGGCACATCCTGCCTGAGCCGCATGGGAGGCGCCTGCCCCTTCTTTCGTGCCCGCCAGGCGGCACAATCCGCGCATATCATCATCGTCAATCACGCCCTGCTTCTGGCGGATGTGGTCACCGGCAACCGGGTTCTGCCCGAATATCAGCACCTGATCGTGGATGAAGCCCATCACCTGGAGGATGCCTCCACCAGCGCGCTTGGGTTCCGTGTCACCGAGACGGAGATCTCCCGCCTGCTGCGCGAGCTGGGCGGCACCTCCTCCGGCGTGCTGGGCACCCTGCTGAAGGTGCTCACCTCCCGCCTGCGTCCATCCGACCTGGCCGCCTTCCAGGATATCATCCAAAAATCCACCGACCATGCTTTCAACCTCGAACAGCGCTTCCACGAGTTCTTCCAGACCCTGGATGAGTTCCTCGAAAACATCCGCGAGGGCAACCCGGTCGGCTCCTACGGGCAGCAAGCCCGCGTCACACCCGCCACCCGCACCTTGCCAGCCTGGGCAGGCGTGGATATGATCTGGGACGAGACCGGGGACTCGCTCAGCCTGTTGATCGACCAGCTCACCCGCCTGCAGAAAGGCGTGGGTGAAACCGGGGAGACCACCGATGAAGACCTGCAGGATGCCCTCAGCGCAGTGGCAAACCTGACCCGCAGGTTGAATGAGATCTCGTTTAATTTGGATAGCCTGGTGGCCAAGCCCGATTCGAACGCCATCTACTGGGCGGAGATCCAGTCCACCTACAACGGCACCCAAAAGCTGGCGCTCAACACCGCCCCCCTGCACGTGGGTGACCTGTTGGAAAAATACCTCTGGTTTGAAAAGAGCAGCGTCATCCTCACTTCCGCCACGCTCACCACCTGGAACACCTTCGATTACCTGCGCAACCGCCTGAATGCGCGCGAAGCCAACGAGCTTATGCTCGGCTCGCCCTTCGATTATGAGAATTCCGCCCTGCTTTACCTGGTGAATGATATCCCCGAGCCATCGGTCGCAACCCAATTCCAGAACGCGGTGGATAACACCCTGATCCAGCTTGCGCGTGCCACCGGCGGCAGGATGCTGGTGCTTTTCACCTCCTACGCCCAGTTGAAAAATACCTCCGCCCGGCTTTCGCCCGCGCTCAGCCGGGATGAGATCTACGTCTATGAACAGGGGGAGGGCGCTTCAGCAAGCGCGCTGCTGGATACCTTCAAGGATACCGAGAAAGCGGTGCTGCTGGGCACGCGCTCCTTCTGGGAGGGCGTGGATGTGCCCGGCGAGTCGCTCTCGGTGGTGGTGATCGTCAAGCTGCCCTTCGATGTGCCCTCTGACCCGATCATCTCTGCCCGCGCGGAAACCTATGAGAATCCCTTCAACGAGTACAACATCCCCGAGGCCGTGCTGCGCTTCCGCCAGGGGTTCGGACGGCTGATCCGCACCCAATCCGACCGCGGGATGGTGGTCGTGCTCGACCGGCGCCTGCTGACCAAATCCTACAAGAATTTGTTCCTGGAATCCTTGCCGGACTGTAAAAAGATGGACGGCAGGATGGACGACCTGCCCGCGGTCGCCAAACGATGGCTGAATCTTTAACTTGAATGTAGGGAAGGCTCATGCCTGCCGTTTCTGATTGTCCATAAATAACACGAAAGACCCGAAATATGCTTCACCCACCATATGTAATTTCTGACACAAAACCGATGGCGGACCTACAGAGATTTTTTGAGAAGTGTAGACCTTTCTGAGGATAACATGTGGTTTCTTAATCCTAATATTCTACATAAGAAATGGGTGATGATTATTGGCAATCTTATCGCGCCACTTCTCAGTGTATCTTTTGTATATTTCATAACCAATTTTTTCCGTTCGAGTAAAGAAGTATGGCAATTTCTTTTCCTAATGAACTTTATTTTTGGGACTTGGGTAGTTTACGCAATGGTAGTAGCAAAGAATGCTGAAATGTTTTACGTTGTGCGCGCGGTTGGATTACTTTGTATCGTGTCTGCAATTGTTTACGGAACGAGTGTTGTAATAACAGTAAATAGCAATATCATAAAGAAAGAAGTGTTTATTGGTTACTTATTAATTGTGGTAGTTGAATGGTGGATTTCCTTTTTTTACCAACAAATGAGATTGCAAAAAGCCCTCGAAGACGAACCAGATCATGCATTAGATACAAAGTCAGGCATTTTAGATCTACAAAAGGATTTCGTTTACTCATCCAAGGATTCTGATAAATCTAAAGATGAAAAGATACTCGCGATAGGCTGGATCCTATTATGTTTCGCGCCAGCAGTTGGCGCATTAATGTCAAGAGAATTATCAGATAATCAGCGGATATTTTATTATGCAATTGGTTTAAGCATTCTTGGTATTCTGTTCACTCATTTTTCTGGATTACATGCAGGAACAGCCAGGATAATTAAGGGCATCAGAGAGAAAATTGGCAAGAAGATAGTCATAAAAACGCTAGAGTAAATCTGCGTTAGAATCTGGAACCGGTTTAATGCCCGACCTCCTTGTTCTTTATGCACGTGTAAAATCGAAATAGTTTGGATTGTAACAATCGTGGTGATGGTCTTGAATTTTGCACGCTCGAGTCGTAGGGCGGTCACCGATTTCGCGACTGCCATCAACCAACCCTAATCCGCTGCTTTCGTCACTCCGTGCTTCTCGTATCTTGGGAGGGGATTATTTAATATATATATTTGGATTTGGATATCGGGGACAAAACCGGTCCCCGACCTACGGATAAGAGGTCATTTTGATCAACCGCCCAACCGGTACCACAGCATCCCAATATATTCCTTCAGCGCGTTGGTGGTTTGCCCCAGCGCGCTGGCGGAGGGCATCAGGTTCGTGAGCAGGTTCGCCCCCGGTGCTTGCCAGAGCTGCTGCCCAGCCTTCTTCCGTGACCGCGTAATCGGTGGGAGCCGGGATCAAATCCAATCCCTGGTCGGCGAACATCATCATCGCGCGCGGCATGTGCGCCGCCGAGGTGACCAGGATGGCTTCATCGATCCCCCGTTCCTTCAACATCCCGGCACAGTTGGCGGCATTCTCGCTGGTATTCTGCGAGCGTGTCTCCAGGATCAACGCCTCCTGCGGGATGCCCATCTCCAGCAGCAGCAACTGCATATCCTCCGCCGGGGATGCCGCGGAGGTATCCATCCAGGGAATATCCCCCCCGCAGAGCAGCAGGAGCGGCGCAACGCCCGCTTTATAAAGATGCGCTGCGTATAGGACCCGGTCCCCAGCGCCATTGAATTCAACGGTCGGGCGCGGATCTTCCAGCGGTTCGGTTCCGCCCGCCAGGACGATCATCACCGGCGCTTTCTCCCCCACTGTAAGCGGCTGGTATTGCCACTCCAGCGAGCGTGCCAGGCTGGTGGAGACCCAGCGGTTTCCCGCCAGGAACAGGATGAGCACGGACGCGATCAACAACCCGTTCCGCAGCCGTCTGCGGCGGTGAAAGACGAGCGCCAGAAGCAAAAGCAGGAAGATCAGGCCGGTGGGATAAATGAATTGCGGCAGGAATTTCGAAAGGAATACGCTCATGGTCAGTATTTCTCCGGGAACTCATTCTACACCGAAACCGTCTTGCTCTTAACCACCTGCGCGAAAGGGGTTGGTACAATACTTGCAAGGAATTTAATGATTAAGGACCATACACCGCATGGATGATACCCCGCACGTCCCGCCCTTCACCGAGCCGGTTTCCCCATCGGAACCGCCCGCGCAAAACCTGCCACCACGTACCCCGCGCCCTGCGCCCGGGTTCCCCTCCCCGCAGCGGGCAATGCTGCTTGGCAGTCTGCAGGTGATCCTGAGCGCCGCGGTGGTGATCGCCACGGTCTTCACCCTCTGGAACCCGGCCAACCTGTTCAACAACCAGACCATGGCGCAGGCGCTGCTCGCCTGGCAGATGCAATCCAACAACCCCGGGAGCGGGGGGCAATTCTTCCCCACCATCACTGCCCAGCCTTCCGAGCATATCGGCATCGTCGCCGGGCACTACAACAAGGATAAGAACAATTATGACCCGGGTGCAGTATGCGAGGATGGGCTCACCGAGCAATCGGTGAACTTCCGCATTGCCACCCTGGTGAGTCAGAAATTGACCGGGATGGGGTACCAGGTGGATATCTTGCAGGAATTCGACCCGCTCCTGACCGGTTACCGCGGACAGGTGCTGGTTTCCATCCACAACGACTCCTGCGAGTACCAGGGCGACCAGGCCACCGGCTTCAAGGTTGCCTCCGCTGTCCGCAACGCCTACCCGGAAGCTGCCGGGCAGCTCACCAACTGCCTGATCGACCGCTACCAGCGCAATACCGATATGATCTTCCACTACAACACCATCACCAACGATATGACCGAGTACCACACCTTCAACGAGATCAACAGCAACACCCCGGCAGCCATCATCGAGACCGGCTTCCTCAACCTCGACCGCCAGTTCCTCACTGAGCAGACTGACCGGGTTGCGCAGGGGGTCGTTGACGGGATCATCTGCTACCTGAACGATGAAAAGGTGGAAAACCCCACCCAATGACCCCTTCCGCTGACATCAGGGCTCGCGAAGCGCTCGAACGAGCGCAGGCCGCCTTCCAGCAGGGCGACCGTACCGCTGCGCGGGATTGGGCGGCTAAAGCTGCCCGACTAGATCCGGGCATCGAGGAACCCTGGCTGCTCCTGGCGGCCGTTGCCAGCCCGCAGGCCAGCGTGGAATACCTGCAGCGCGCCCTGCAGATCAACCCGCAGAGCGAACAGGCCCGGCGTGGATTGGAGTGGGCTGCGGCGCGTCAGAACCAACCGGTATCCGCCGCGCCCACACCTCAGCTCAAACCGATCAGCGCGCGCAAGGTGAGCGATACCCAACCACTACGAACCTCCCCGCTCAAGCCGCCTGCCGCGGTTGGGGATACCCAGCCGGTGAAGGTGGTGAAACCCAAACCAAAGCCAAAAGTGCAGAAGGGATTATCCGGGGCGCTTATTTTAATCCCCGCGCTTCTTGTCACCCTCATCTGCGCCACCGCGATCTACTTTCTGGCGCTCCCCCAGCTCACCGCCCGTGCCAACCCCTCCTCCGCGTCGCGCCCGGCAGACCTGCTGGAAAAACCCACCCTTACGCCAACCGCTACAGCCACCTACACCCCTTCGCCTTCGCCCAGCCCAACACTCACCCCCACTGAGACCCCGACCCCGATTCCCACAGCGACACCCATCCCCACCGCCACCTACAACGCCTGCCCGCCACCCTATTGTGGGAAGGATAATGCCTACGAAGCGCCGTTCCCTTTGGACCCAAACCGGTGGATCGACGTGGACCTTTCCACCCAGATGGTCTATGCCTACGAAGGCGATGCGATGGTAAATTCTTTCCTGGTTTCCTCCGGGTTGTGGCAGCACCCCACCGTCACTGGAACCTACCAGATCTACGCCAAGTATCCCTCCACGCTGATGGCGGGAGAGGACTATTACCTTCCCGGCGTACCCTGGGTGATGTATTTCTATAAGGGATACTCGTTCCACGGCACCTACTGGCACAGTAACTTCGGCACCCCCATGAGCCACGGCTGCCTCAATATGTATACCCCGGACGCAAAATGGCTCTATGAATGGGCGGAGATCGGTACCACGGTGAACGTCCATGATTGAACCTGGTAGCTTCGACCGTTTCCTTTCCACCCCTGCTTCACGCCGGGATTTTCTCAGGATCTCCGGCAGCGGTATGCTCTCCGTCGCCTTTCTGCCGGGTTTGAATGCCCTGTATCACCCAGCTCTCACTGCCGACCGCGAGGAAGTCCCAACCCAGGGACGGGTGACCGATAACAACACCGGGCTCTACGACCGGCCTTCCGTGTTCTCCAAACAGCTCAAGACCTATTACAAGGACCTAATTCTGCCCATCAGTGCACTGACTGTGGGCGATGACGAGGATTCCTACAACCGCGTCTGGTACCGGGTGAATAATGAGGGTTACGTTCCCTCCGGCAAGGTGCAGCCAGTGGGGGTCACCCTCAACGACCCCGATTTCACCATCCTGCCTGAAGGCCGCCTGGCGAATGTCACCGTTCCCTTCACCGATGCGGTGGAAGATTACACCAAACCCGGGACGGTCATCTACCGCCTGTACTACGGCACCACCTACTGGGTGGTCAAAGCCCTCATGGACGATTCCCGGCAGGCCTGGTACATGCTCAAAGACGATTATTACAAAGATAAATACTATTTCGTGAATGCCCGCCACCTGCACCTCTATACCCCCGAGGAAATTGCACCGATCTCCCCCTTTCTCCCCAGAGATCAGAAGCGCATCGAAGTTCTGCTCGGTGACCAGGTGGTCATCGCCTACGAAAAAGACCAGCCCGTATTCGTCAGCCGGGTGGCCACTGGCGCGGAGTGGAAGCACGGGGTTTTCTACACCCCCCTGGGAAGGCACTATATCCACCATAAGCGCCCCTCCCGCCACATGACTTCGGGATCCCCTGAAAACCCGGTGGGCTATGACCTGCCCGGCGTGCCCTGGGTCTCTTATATCAACGACAAGGGCATCTCCTTCCACGGCACCTATTGGCACAACGATTTTGGCCACCCTCGCAGTCACGGTTGTATAAACTTACCCATCTCCTCCGCCCAGTGGATCTACCGCTGGACGGCGCCTGTGGTATCCTTCGGGGAGGACCTCGTGTGGACCGACCCCGGCACCCGCGTGGATATCTTCTGACAGGTTGGAATCATGCCGAAAAAAGCGCTCTTCAAAGGACTGGTCATCGATGAAAACGACCTCCCCGTGCAGGTGACCGCCGTGGGAGAGGAATCCTTCTACGTGGTGGATGATGCTGGCTTCAAACGCCACATCCCCTCCGAGGAAGTGGATCGGCAGGTGCTGGAATTCCTCAAGCAGCAGGTGGAGGGCAATGAAGAAGCCATCACCGAGCAGACCGCCAAAATGCTCGGCCAGGAGGACCTCTTCACCCGCGCGATCATGCTCAACCAGGTCAAGAACATGGGCGGCCAGTTCGATAAACTGCTCGAGGCTGGGATCCCTGAGGATGCCCTCGCCTACCTGGGCATGCTCGGTTTCCGCGTGGTGATCAACGTGCACGGAGAGGTGCTTCGCGTGGACCAGCCCTCCGCGCCGGACACGAAAGGTGATGGGGACGAGTAAAACTCGCTTCTGGTAAAATTGGGGGAAGAGGTACTGAAATGCCCGGCAGGGAAATCATTAATGTTACGGAAGCCGATTTTGAATTCGAGGTGATCGCCTACTCGAAGAACACACCCGTGGTCGTGGATTTTTGGGCCGCCTGGTGCCAGCCCTGCAAGGTGCTCACCCCCCTGCTGGAAAAGCTGGTGGGAGAGCTGGGCGGCAGCTTCCGCCTGGCCAAGGTGGACGTGGACGCCAACCCCAACCTGGCGGCGCGCTTCAACGTGCGCTCCATCCCAACCGTTATCGCCTTCACAGATTCCACCCCGCGCGAACAGCTCATCGGCCTGCAATCCGAGCAGCGCCTGCGCGCCTTTTTGGAGGCCATCGTCCCGCCCAGCCCGACCATCCTGGCCATCGAGAAAGCCAACGGGCTGCTGGAAGCCCACAATTGGGTGGAAGCTGAGACAGAATTCCGCCAGATCCTCTCCAAAGAGAACGATATTCCGGCCTGCCTGCTGGGGCTTTCCATTGCCCAGCTCGCGCTGGGGAAGGCATCCGAGGGCAGGTTGCACCTCTATAATTTCCCCGCCAGCAAAGAGTTCACCCGCGCCGAGTCGCTGATCCCTTACGCCGATGCGCTGATCGCCTTTAAGGAGAACTCCCTCCTGCAGGAAACCGACCTGGACGCAGCTTTCGCCAATTCCATTCGGCTGGCATCCAAAAGCTCCTTCGACCTGGCGCTGGATGGCCTGCTGGATATCCTGCGGCAGGATAAGCGCTACCGGGATGATAAGGCAAAGCAGGTGATCCTCGCGCTGCTCGAGATCCTGGGACCGAACGACCCGCAATCCCGGGCGTACCGCACGGAGCTGATGTCAGTGCTGTATTAGAGAATGAATTGTCATCGCGAGCTTTCGCGGAAATGACCGTGAAAGCTCGGCAATCTAATACCAATTTTCCATTCTTTAAGAAAAGGCGGACAGGAGTCCTCCCTACAAAATAGAAATCCGGGGCGCTTCGCGGCACCCCGGCAATTTCTAGCTTGCTTTTTAATCAGTCTGGTTGATTTAGATAATCGTCAGTACCCAGCTTGGGCTAAGCATCAAGTTCTTATCCCCGGGGATGGAGTTGCGCAAGTTGCCAAACCATGTCGAATTGGTCAGCTTGAAGGCAGGCGTGCCCGATGTGGCCTCCGCCCAAATCCCAGCCCAATCGTTCATGATCGAGGTTGTGTTGTTGATGAACACGTTACCAGCGGTGTGAATGCCGATACCGTCCTGGCGGTTGCTTGCTGACCATGAACCATTTATTGTGACGACGCCGGAGGAGGTCACATGGATCCCGTTCTCATTGAACCGGCTGATGATCGTATTGAGCGTAACAGCTGGCTTTACAACCGCCGCCACGTTCATGTTATTCACGACCAGCCCGTCAAGTTTGTTGTAAATGGCTTCGAGGTCGGTGACGGTGACTGCCCCAAAGGACACAATGTTGACACCCACACCTTTATTGTTGCCAATGGCGAGGTTCTTGCCTAGCGTGTTCAACATCGTCACAGTGCCTGTGCTGGCCCCGTTGTTGTTTAGCAGGTTCGCGCCGTTCATTGCGTTGCTATTCACTACCAGGAAATTGGTGGTGATCGAACCCTTCGCATTCACATAAAGACCATCCAGAGCTTCGGCTCGTGCTGCATCGTAACCGTTGTTATTGGCTGTGATTTTGTTGAGGATGATCGCCTTGGTGCTATCCGGAGCTCCCGTCTGGTCGATATAAATACCATAGCGGGTATTATCCCTGGCTTCCATCGTATTGATCGTGACCGCACCATTGGTAATTATCTTCAGACCATCCATCGTGTTACCAATTGTGGTTATGTCGGTAAAAACGATGGGCGAAAGTCCTAATCCGTTTGTATTTACCAGATAAATGCCATAAGCATCCGAGACGTAATTATTTCCCCAGTCTTTCCCGTTGTTCTGGGCTTTGACTTTGTTCAAGGTGATCTTTCCGCCAGCTTCTACAAACAATCCGTTATCCTGGTTATTTCCGAACCAGTTAAACCCTTCAACTGGAGCATTGAGGGTGAAGATGCCCGGCGTGACCACATGGGCGCCGTACCCGCTGTTACCCCAGGCGCTGGTGTTGGTGAATGTTACTGCTCCCAGGGTGTCGATATCCATCCCCGCTCCACCGTTTCCGTCACTCGTGATATTAGTGAAAGTCACAATGCCTCTCGAACGCAGGTAGATACCCGGTTCACTTGAGCCCCAGCCGTTCATATTCACATTGGTAAAGGTGATAGGGGAGAGAGCGGACCCGAAATTTTTATTATCCACATAGAAACCGCGACCCCAGTTATTGTTCAAGTCTGCAGTTTTCACAACCACTGCGCCTTTGGTAATGATATAGGTCGCGTCACCGTCATTATTGCTGTAGTTGACCCCGGTCAGTGTCACACCAGGTGAACCTGCAATTGCCGTCGTGTTATTTACGAGAAGCCCGTCATCACCGCTGTCGTTCAAATCCATACCCTTCAGGGATACTACCCCGGAGGAGAGGACCGCCACATTCGTACCACTATTGTTGCTGTTCCAGCGATTGTATGTGTTGGTAATTGTCACCGCTCCGGTGCCGGTATGGTTATCCACATAGATGCCGTTAGCGGAGAGATCCGGTTCACTGAAAATGATTGGCGCTTCACCTTCATACAGTTTCATTTCATAACCATATCCGTTCCAATCGTACATTGATCCGAGGTGGATCTGGTATTGGCCGTCCATGGTTAGATCGGTGAAAGTCAGAATGACGGTTCCATCTTCGTCTGCGTCATCCATGTAACTGATCGAATCCCCATTCGGATCGGTCAAATTGATCCAGGGATTGAAGCGGCTGGAGAAGACTTCGATGGTCACATCCTCTCCTGCGAGACCATTAAAAACCCACACCTGGTCATCGTTGAGGTTATCCCTCACCAATTGGTCATATCCGGCGGTAAAGTAGTTCGGCGAGTTTGTGTCCGACTGGCTGTCAGTGATTGTCACAGCGCCCTTGCTCTCAATGTACAGCCCGGTGAGCCCATTTCTGCTGGTTTCCACATTGGTTATTGTGACTGCCTTGCCGGTTGCACCGACGAGACTAGGAAGATTAACAATGCGAGCACCATTATAGAAGTTTTCGCTCGCAAACCCGTTTTTCCAGGTCACAACGCCACTGCTGATAATTTCCAATCCATAATTGTTATTCCAGTCAAAATACGCATCGGTCAGGGTCACATTGCCTGTACCAATATTATTTTGCAGCATAGCGCCATTGTGGCCACTTCCGCCTGCACGGATTTTGGAAATCGTGATATTGCCTTTCGCGCTGACGTGGAGCCCATCCACCCCGTTATCAATCAGGCTTTCCCAATAATTTTGCGTGCCGTTTACCGTTACCGCGCCTGCACCACCGCTGGCATCAATATATATTCCTGTGCCCCTGTTGCCCCGTGCCTGGAAGAACGCTACAGTAACAACTCCCCGTGAGCTGATAGAAAGGCCGTCATTGAGGTTATTTGAGAAGTTATTCCCTTCAGTACAAAAGTTGTTTCCGCACCATGACCCAACCTGCTTGATCGTCACGGCTGCTGTGCCTGTGTGATTATCAATATACAATCCGTAACCGCCGAGGATGGGATTAACCCCATCATCATAGAGGTTGTTGGATGAATAGACATTTGTAAGGGCAACCGCGCCGTTGGTCAGGACCCGCAGCCCGTCCAACGAGTTCCACTGGAACTCGTTACCCTTGCCGGTTGTCGCGTTGATGGTCACGCCTGCAGTACCGGCAGTATTTGTAAGAGTTGCCCCATAACCATCGTTATTGTTCGAGCTGACGTTTGAAAGGGTGATCAAGCCCTTGCTTAAAATCCGCAAACCATCCTCGTCATTATTCGAATCATCATCCACCCATTCTTCGAGGATATCATCCCAATGGCCATTCCGATTATGGTTGATATTTGCATCCGTGATCGTGACTGCCGCGCCGGCAACCAACCCAGGCGGGATATTGTTGATATCCAAACCAGCTCCCCGGTTATCGGTCACTGAAATTTTGCTGATCGTAACCGCGCCGCGCGAGAGCACCTGCAGCCCGCCAGTGCCGTTATTCCAATAACCATTTACAAAACCAGCTGGTGCAAGCACGTTCACCATCACAGCTGGGAGTGCAGTCGTCGGCACAAAGGAGTTATCAATGTACCCGCCCAGAAGTCCGTTATCGTGGCTATCCAGGTTGGTAACGGTCACTGGTCCCATGGTCCAGATATAGAACCCGTTCCCGCCGTTATTACGGGTTTCATTGAAGATTCCGCTGGCATTGGTAAATATAATAGCGCTGGTGCTCATATTTGAAATACCCACGCCATCCATCCGGTTGTCGTTGCTTTTAAAATCTGTCAGCGTAGTTGCGCCACGACCATCAATATAAATCCCGTAATCATTTCCGGGGGTCTCGAGCGCTTTCAATACTATAGCCGGAGAACCGGGTGAATCGTATGTGACAATATGTAAACCATCATCGCCATTCCATCCGGAATAGAGGCTGGTCACTGTCACAGCGCCCTTAGCGTAGATGTCAAGACCGCTTCCGCCATTCCCGGATATGCCCGAATTCTTGATGGTCACCGTGCCTGCGCCGGGGGTATCACACATAGAGTCACCGTCATCCCAGTCGAAGCAGGTGTTCACCTCAATCCCGGATCCAACGTTGCTTTCTGTGTGAAGGTGTGTTCCGGTAAATGAGACGTTGGCATAGCTCTTGATGCCACGCAAGTCGTTGTTATTCGCCTGGATGTTCTCCAGGGTGACTGAGTTGCTGTCGATATAAAGACCGTCTCCATAATCATCTACCAACCCGGCTTCATCGTTATTATCAAAAACACTGTTCTTAACGGAGACCGCGCTGTTGTAGGCTTCGATCCCAAAGCCATCACCGATGTTGTTTGAAACAGAAACGCCATTGATGGTTACTGGTCCAAATTGGACGTTATCTAAATACAAGCCTGTGTAATTAGCGACCGAGTCGTACATGCCATCGCCATCGTTGACATTCTGCAGGTTATTATCGAAGGTACTATTCGTTATCTTTACAGATGTCGCATTGATTATTCGGGCACCCATATAACCATTATTGTCGGAATTCACCCGGTTCAACTCCACGGGTCCGGTGTGGTCGATGAGCATCCCGTACATATCTTCGCCGGTTGCCTGGGCATTTACATCCGTGAATTTGAGCGTTCCCAAGTTCAATGCTGCCCAGATCGCGGCATCATTGCTGCTAGTCGAGTTATAAACGCTAAGGTTTTCAACGGAAAATCCGGTCAGGAAATTGACGATGTAAAGATGTCCATTGATCACCACCTGGTCGGCAGTTCCATCAATCCCCTTGATTCCTACCAACCCTTTCACCCCATCGGCAGAACCATCTAAGTAAACGGTTTCGTTATAAGTATCCGGTTGGATATAGAGCTTCCGATCGGTTGGTGTAAGAGTTCTTTCCTCCATGATTTGTAATGCTCTTGAAATCGGAGTGTCAGACAAAAAACAGGTAACGTTTAGGGCAGTACCGCAGTCAAAAGTACCCGTTTTATAAAAGCTATATCTGGTCGATCCAACATCAAAATATGGATCTCCCGAAGTCGCCGCGGCCAATGTCCCGCGTGCTGCGAAAGAAAGCTGCTCCCCGGCAGCATCCGCCAGAACAACATCCGCTTCATTCAAAACTTCCGCCAGGCTGGGTTCCTCCACCGGGGCTCCCACCACCACTTCCGGTTCAGCCGGCAGTCCATCCGCCGATGCCACCTCGGTTGGGGTTACCTCCGCAGGGGTTACCTCGGTAGGTACCATTTCAACAGGTGCCTCGGTGGGGACCACCTCCGGTGGAACCTCATCCTGCGCGAAGGCAGGCGAGACAAACAAAAAAGCTGCCAGCAGCGCGATCAACGCGCAGACAGGCAGCGAGGTCAGAAAACCTTTACGGATCATGCGTCCCTCCATATATGGATGTGAATGGTTTACGGCGTTGGCTGGGTGGAAATTCCCCCGTCTATGAATCAACGCCGGGATAATTTTAGCAAATCAATATCAAATCGCCAAGTGATTTTTTACATATTCTTGATATTGCAAAGTATCTGTAAGGTGAATTTAAAAGCCGGGGCGCTTTCGCGCCCCGGCTTGTTTCTCAACTGAAAAAATCTACCTCACGAACCACACCTGTCCCCAGGTGGTCGGGTCCATCAACTTACGGTACCCGCTCGAGCACATCATGGTTTGTTGGGCATTGGTACACTGGGTCGTCGTTGTCATTGACGCACAGGGTGAAACCGCTGTACATGCCCAGGTAGGGATGGGTGAGGTTGAAGATGCTCCAGGGAATGGCGATCTCCACCCGGTAGAGTCCATCCTCGGCAACGGAGGCGATCTGCACATTCGGTTTCGTCCCGCCGATCGATCGCGGCATGTAGAGTGTGGCCTCGGGTGCACCACCGATGGAGCCAAGCCCGGGCGAAAAGCCCATCTGGAAATCGTCGATATTCATGGTGTTGACATAGAAATCGCCGAAGAGGTTGGTATCCAGCTGCAGTTCCACTCCATCACCCTGCCACATCTCCGAACCGCTGGCATTCTGAACGTACTTGTCATCATGCACCTTCACCCCGATGTAGAAGTTGTTGAAGTCCCAGCCGAGGGCATAGGAAGCACTGAGGTCGCTTGTACCGGTCCAGTTGCTCTTGCCGAAGACGACGTAATCCACCCCGTACTGGGTGGCGTTCTGCACCCAATCGCCCCAGTTGCCATCCATCACCGGTGGTGTGGCCAGCAGCCAGGCATTCGATTGCGGTCCCGGCCGGCTGGGCAGCGTGGCAGTGATCGTCGGTGTGGGAGTGGACGGCTCGGGGGTAATGGTGGGCAACTCGGTGGGTGTGGCGGATGCAGCCTCGGTGGGCGGCACCAGTGTGGGCACAGGCGGCGGGGTGGCGGTGGAAACCAGCGGCAGGAAGAGCGCCGTCAGGGTGAGATCGGGGGTTGGTGCGGCGCCGCTGCCCCCGCCGAACATGGGGAAGTTGCAGCCCGCCAGGATCACTCCGAGCAAAAGAATGGGAACGAGGACGAGAGTGGTTCGTTTGTTCATGGATGCCTCCTGCATACCAGACGAAATATCAGGGAAAAGGTTGCAATTATCACGCCAGCGTGAAGAGGCTGAGGCTTTCGATGTGATAGGTCTGCGGGAACATGTCGATGGGAAGCACGGATTTCAGCAGGTAGCCCTCAGCCAGCAGCACCTTCGCATCCCGTGCCAGGGTGGCCGGGTCACAGGAGATATAGGCAATCTGATCCGGTTTCATTTTGAGGATGGGTTCCATGGCTTTCTTCTCGATCCCCGCCCTGGGAGGATCGGCCACGATGATATCCGCCCTTACATCAAACGATGGTAGTATGCTGCCCGCCGCGCCGATATAGAGCTCCACGTTGTCGAATTCATCCAGGTTCTCGGCGTAATCCTCGCAGGCCGAGGTGTTCACCTCCACCCCAACCACCCTCTCCGCAAGCGGAGCCAAAAAGCGGCTGAAGAGCCCCACCCCGCAGTAAAGATCCAGGATCGATTCCCCGCCCTGCAGCGAAAGCGCCCCAAGCAGCCAATCCACCATTCGCTCCGCCTGGGGGAGGTTGACCTGGAAGAAGGAATCCGCGGAGACGAGGAATTTCTGATCTTTCACCTCGAGTATCAGGTGATCCTCACCCGCCAGGGTCACCGCCTCGCCAACGCCCTGGCTGACCACCGAGATGGGCAGCGAGATCTCCACCTCGGGCGTCTTCGCCGGCGCCGGTCTCGAGCATCAGCAGCACATCGCCATCCCTGCCCGCGCGCAGCTGGATGCGCTCCAATCCCGGCTGGGGATCGAACTCCAGCAGCGGCCAGATCTCGTTGATGGCCGGCTCGGGCAGGTGGCACTCGCGGATGGGTACCACCCGGTGCGAACTGGATGCCTGGTAGCCGGGTTTCCCCAGCGGATCCAGGTGGAACTGCACCGCGTTGCGGTAATTCCACTCCAGCGGCGAGGGGATGCAATCCGCAACCGGCGGATCGGCAATCCCACCCAGGCGGATGAGTTGATCCCGCAGAACAGCGCGCTTGGTTTCCAGCTGCATCTGGTAGGACATCATCTGGTAGTGGCAGCCGCCGCAATCGCCAAAATGCGGGCAACGCGGCTTGATGCGCTCCGAGGCGGGAGAAAGCAGTTCCGCCAGCCGCCCCCGGGCGAATCCCTGCTTCTCTTCCAGCACTTCCACCCGCGCGATCTCGCCGGGCAGCGCGAAGGGCACAAAGATCGTCCTGCCATCCGGCAGCCTGCCCAACGTTTCACCGCCATACCCGAATTTGAGAAATTCCACTTTTACGTATCTATCCATGTTCACAGTGTACCTGATGCGCAGCGCTTTGTCATCCATCTGCTAAAATCAGGGAGAGGAAAGCCATGAGAACCATCACCACCCTTTGC
The DNA here is from genome assembly GCA_963747315.1 of uncultured Chloroflexia bacterium. Taxonomy (GTDB): domain Bacteria; phylum Chloroflexota; class Anaerolineae; order Anaerolineales; family Anaerolineaceae; genus CAVVEQ01. The sequence goes on from CAVVEQ010000006.1 coordinate 173,537, forward strand.
CTGCTCGTCCTCCTCGCCGCCGCCTGTTCCCCGGCCATCCGAGCTGAGGATTATCATTCCATGCTCATCCCCACCTACGACCCCGCCGCAACCGCATTTCCTTTGCCCGCTGCGATCCCCACGCCCGCTCCCTTACCCACAACCGCGTTCGATCCCCCCTGGCCACTGCCCCACAGCGACGATTTCAGCGATTCCTCCTCGGGCTGGGAGAGCGGCTCGTGGGAGCGCGGATCGGTGGAGTATGCCGATGGCAAATACCGGGTGACCGCCCTGGGCGATGCCTGGTTCATGTGGGGTGAGCCATACATGAAGTTCAGCGATATGGTGATGGAGGTCGATGCCGCCCAGGTTTCCGGACCCGAATCCAATAATACCGGGTACGGATTCTTCTGCCGCCGCAACGAGACGGAGGAAACCAGCACCGGTTATGCCCTGCTCATCTCCGGGGATGGCTATCTACAGCATCCAGAAATCCACCGGCGGGGATTACGAATTCCTGCTGGAGTGGATCCAATCGGATGCGATCCTGCCTCCGCCCGCGGTGAACCGCCTGCGCGCGGAGTGCGTGGGAGATGCCCTGAGGCTTTTCGCCAATGGGACGCTGTTGGCAGAGGTGACGGATGCCGAATATTCCACGGGCGATATCGCCCTGATCGCAGTCAGTTTCGAGCCCGAACCGGTGACAGTGGAGTTTGATAATCTCCTGATCAGCGAACCGTAGTTACGACCTTTGCGATGTGGTTTTTACACTCCCGTTGTATCTTCGGGAAGGAGCACCGGCGGCGACCGGCGCGACGCGGCAATCTGTCGCGATAAATTTCCGATCGATCACTTCAGGCTTACGATTCCTCCCTCAGGTATAATTCCCCGTTATTAACCCGTCGGGCTGTCCCAGGGAATTCATCACCATGAAAGAAATATCATGACCGGAACGATCATCAACGTCATCGCCATCATCCTCGGCAGCCTGATCGGCATCTTCTTCGGTTCGCGCCTCCCCGGAAAGCTGAAGGATACCGTCCTGGCAGGCATGGGGCTGTTCATCGTGGGCATCGGGCTGCAGATGTTCCTCAAGACCGAAAACGCCCTGATCGTTCTTGGCGCCATTGTGGTCGGAGCAGTGCTTGGAGAATGGGCCAGGCTGGAGGACGCATTTATGACGCTTGGCGCCTGGCTGGAAAAGAAATTCACCCGCGGGTCCGAGGGCAGTTCCAGCCGTTTTGTGCGTGCCTTTCTGGCAACCACGGTCCTGTTCTGCACGGGTCCCATGGCGGTGCTGGGCTCGATCAGCGATGGCCTGCAGGGGGATTCGCTCACCCTGATCATCAAATCCGTGATGGATGGATTGATCTGCGTCGCCTTTGCCTCCACCATGGGTATCGGGGTGGCATTTTCCGCCCTGCCAGTCCTGGTCTACCAGGGCAGCATCACCCTGCTGGCAGGTCAATTGAATTCGATCGTGACATCCAGCATGATGAACGAGCTCACCGCCACCGGGAGGAGTGCTTTTGATGGGTATTGGCGTCAGCAGCATCCTGGAGATCAAAAAGATCCGCGTGGGGAATTTGCTGCCCGCGCTTTTGATCGCGCCGCTGATTGTGTATGTGATCAGCCTGTTCTAATTTTGCGCAGGGCGGGTACCGGTTTTGTGCGAATTTTGCGCAGGGTGGGCACCGGTTTTGTACCCGCCATCTTTTTCCTTATTACAAACGAAAAGGCAGGAGCACGCTCCTGCCCTACAAATCTCATATTGACGTAAAATGGCGGGCATGAGCCCGCCTTACGAATACCTACACATCCAGGTTCCGCACAGCCTTGGCGTGGGTCTGGATGAACTTCGTGCGCGGCGGGACGGCATCCCCCATGAGCATATCGAACGTGCGGTCAGCTTCGGCAGCATCGTCGATATTGACCAGCAGCAGGGTGCGGAATTCGGGGTTCATGGTCGTCTCCCAGAGCTGCTCGGGGTTCATCTCGCCCAGGCCTTTGTAGCGGCTGATATCGGCTTTTTCGGCGGTGGCTCCCATCTCCTTCAGCACCCGTTCCTTATCCTCATCCGTGTAGGCATACTTGATATTCTGGCGGTGCTGGATGCGATAGAGCGGCGGCTGGGCGATGAACATGTGTCCCTGCTCGATCAACGGCTGCATATAGCGGAAGAAGAAGGTGAGCAGCAGGGTGCGGATGTGTGATCCGTCCACGTCGGCATCGCTCATCAGGATGATCCGCCCGTAGCGCAGATTATCCACATCAAAGTTATCGCCGATGCCAGTGCCGAGTGCGGATATTAGCGCACGGATCTCCTCGTTGCCCAGCATCTTATCCAGGCGGGCACGTTCGGTGTTGAGGATCTTGCCCTTGAGCGGCAGGATCGCCTGAAAGTGCCTGTCGCGTCCCTGCTTGGCGGAACCACCTGCGGATTCACCTTCAACAATATAAAGCTCGGTGCGCTGCGGGTCGCGTTCCGAGCAATCCGCCAGCTTTCCGGGCAGGGTCAGGCTTTCCAGCGCGGATTTGCGGATGACCAGGTCGCGCGCCTTGCGGGCGGCATCCCTCGCGCGGGCGGAGGTGAGGCACTTTTGCACAATGGCGCGCGCTGCTTGAGGGTTCTCATCCAGGAAGGCGCTGAAAGCCTCGCCCACCACCTGCTGGACGTAGGTCTGCACCTCGGGGTTCATCAGCTTCACTTTCGTCTGGCTTTCGAACTGCGGGTCGGGGTGCTTGATGCTCACGATGGCGGTCATACCCTCGCGGGTGTCATCCCCGGTGAAGTTGGTATCGGCTTCCTTCAGCAGGCTGGTACGCCGGGCGTAATCGTTGACCAGGCGGGTGACAGCAATGCGCAGCCCGGTGAGGTGCGTGCCGCCATCGATGGTGTTGATCGTGTTGGCAAAGGAATAGACCGATTCGGAGTAGGCATCGGTGTACTGAACAGCCACCTCAATACCCACGTGCTCGATCTCCTTTTCCACGTAGAAGACCGGGTGCAGGGTATCGCGGTTGCGGTTCAGGTACCGGACGAATGAATTGATCCCACCCTCGAAATAGAAGCTCATTTCGTGCTGGGGGGTCCGTTCGTCGATCAGCTTGATCAGCACCTGGCGGGTGACAAAGGCCATCTCTCGGAAGCGCTGGGTGAGCGTCTCGAATTTGAAATCCAGATCGCCTTTGAAGATATCGGGGTCAAAGCGGAAGGTGGTGACCGTGCCGGTTTCCTTGCGGTTGGATTTGCCGATCATCTTAACCGCGTCCTGCGGAATACCGCGCTCGTAACGCTGCATATATTCGTTGCCGTCGCGGTGCACATGCACCTCGCACCAGGAGGAAAGCGCGTTGACCGCCGAGACCCCCACGCCGTGCAGGCCGCCAGAGACCTTATAGGAGCCGCCGCCGAACTTGCCGCCCGCGTGCAGGGTGGTCATCACCACCTCGAGGGCGCTTTTTTTCTTTTCGGGATGGATATCCACCGGGATGCCGCGCCCGTTATCCTCCACGGTCACGGAGCTATCGGCGTGGATGGTGACGATGATCTGGTTGCACACCCCTGCCAGGGCTTCATCAATGGAGTTATCCACCACCTCGTAGACCAGGTGATGCAGCGCTTTCAGGTCCGTGCCGCCCACATACATGCCCGGCCGGCGGCGAACTGCCTCCAGGCCTTCCAAAACCTGGATATCCTTGGCGCCGTAACTTGAGTTTTCAGGTCCCATCAATCCCACAATTTCCTCCCACCCGCCTGCGCGGATGATATTCATATTTTTATGCGGCTGTGATCGTCTGTGTTGCAACCGTGCGGATCTGCATCCAGCGCATCCCGTGAAGATAGTAGATAAATGTAGAAGTGATCAGCGCTGTGCTGATGAACGCATGCCCGCCGATACTCACCAGCATCAGCCAGGAATTTACCGGGGCACTCATCCAAAGCAGGTCCAGGAGGATCTCAACCAAGATCACCAGAAGAATGAAGAGGCCGGTACCCCGCAGGTAGCCGCGCACCAGTTTGAAGCTGACCGCGATGGAAGGGAACACCTTCTGCCTAGCGGTGAAAATGCCAAATGGCGAAAAAACCAGCGGCATCAGGAACCACAGCACCAGGAAGAAACCAACCATGAAAACGATCTGTCCGACCGCAGGGCTGAGGAAGCTAACCAGCCCGACCATCATCATCACCGGGATGCCGACCACGAGGATCGCTGCGTAGAACAGCAGGGTGAATAGAAGCACCTGTCCGATCGGTGTTCCAGGGCTTACTTCTGCGGATCCCGGAACCGATTTGCCTGCTGCTCTGGCGAGCGTGGAAAAATAAAGGCTGCCCAGCAGCACACCCAGGAGCGTGAGCCCAAGCCAACCCAGCAGGGCGGTTTCGGCACTGGGTACCTGGTAGACCATCGGGATGCCCAGCGGATTCACCAGCGGGCTGGTCATTGCCATCAGGCTGGGAATGCCGATCGGGTAGGAGCGCAGCGCGGTCATCAGGTTGCTGCCCTCCAGCATCGCCTGGGTCAGGTCGCTGGCTGTCTTGAAGTTCGCAGGCAGCGCAGCTCCAGCCGTATTGATCATGTCGGTGGTCACCTGGGTGAAGAGCGGAGTGAGAAGATCCTTGAGGCTGAGATGCGGACCGAACCAAAGGAATAGGTCCAGGAGCACCGGTGGGAGGATCAGCCACACCCGCCCGGCGATGGTGTTGAAACCTTTGATCAAGGTCCCGATGAGCGGTGGCGGCGTTTCGATTTTTTCCTTCGGGAGAGCTTCCATACAGCCTTGTATTTTACCATAGGCGCTTGTTCATCCCGCTTCCCACCGAGCGCTAGCAGTGGAGAACGGTTGGATTCTTGGTACAATGAAAAGGATGGACGCTCACCGCCACCTGCCGGATTCCGACCGGCTGAGCATTGTTTCCGGAATGGTGCTGCTCTCGTACGCATTGGCTTCTTTCATTAAATTACCCGCGGAAGCCATCAGCATCCAGCTTCCGGCTTTTCTGCTGCAGCTGCCCATATCGATCAACACCCTGGTTGGGGTTGCCACAGCCGCGCTGGCTGCCTCCGGCGCACACTGGCTCCTTAGCGCTCACCCGGAATTCACCCCGCGCGCATCCATCCCTCACCTGCTCCTGCCCGCCCTCACGGCAATGATCATCGGTCTGCCCCTCAGCACCCTGCAGGCCAGCCAGTTCTGGTGGGTGGTTTTCGCCTTCGGCGGGACCCTTTTCGTCCTGGTGATCGCCTCGGAATATATCGCCCTGGATAACCACGATAGCCGCCACGCCCTCGCCGCGGTCACACTCACCGCTGTCTCCTGGGTGCTCTTCCTTATCGTTGCCATTTCAGTGAGCGCTGCGGGCATGCGCTTTTACCTGGTGCTGGCCATCCTCTCCCCCACAGTCTTCCTGGTGAGCCTACGCGCCTTATATTTTCGCCTTGGTGGAAGCTGGAATTACGTCTGGGCGGCAGCCATCGCGGTCATCATCTCCCAGGTGGCACTTGGTCTTCATTATTTACCTCTTTCCCCTCTGGCTTACGGGTTGATCCTCCTTGGAATCGCCTACGCCCTCACCAGCGTTGCCGGATCAGTCATCGAGCGTCGGCCCTGGCGGCTGGTCTGGGTGGAGCCGGCAATAATCGGGGGCGTGATGTTGCTGCTCGCAATTATCTTCCGGTGACCATGCTCTCGAAAATCATCATCTCCGATGATCTTGTGGTCCAGGTTGGCGGTTATGCCCGCACCTGCCTGCCTATGGAAGCTTGTGGATTGATCGCCGGCATCGAAGAGCGCGCAACCGCGTTCCTGCCGGTAGCCAATGAGCTGGAAAGCCCCACCGCCTTCCGCATGAACCCCCAGGAACAATTGAATGCTTTCCTGTGGATGGAATCTCAAAACCTGGACCTGCTAGCAATCTTTCACAGCCACCCAGATGGTCCCCAAACCCCTTCAACCACCGATATCTCTGAATTCTTTTACCCGGGTGTAGCCTCCCTGATCTGGACTCCCTCCTCCCTGCGGGCATTTGATATCACCAGGGAAGGGTACGCTGAGATCCCAATCGCATTGGATCAAACCAGCAACGCATGATCCGGTTGTGTGTTAAACTTGTGGGCAAATTTGGTGATGAATTACCTTAACCTTTTTCTTGTTATTGTTCTTTCCTACCTGGTCGGTTCCATCCCCTTCGGTTTGATCATCGTCAAAACCTTCACCGGCAAGGACGTGCGCGAGGTGGGCAGCGGCCGCACCGGCGGCACCAACGCCATGCGCGCGGCAGGTCTCGCAGCCGGCATCCTCACCGCGCTTGGGGATATCCTCAAAGGCTTGGTTAGCGGCTGGCTGGCGGATGTACTTCTTACCCGGCGAACCGTGGGTCAAGGTTCTGGCCGTCCTGCTGGCCATCGTAGGTCATAATTATTCGATCTTTTTGATCAAACGCAATAATGCAGGCAAACTCGCCCTAGAAGGCGGAGCCGGGGGAGCGACGGCCTTTGGCGGCGCGGTGGCGCTCTGGTCCCCCATCTGGATGATCCTGCTGCCGCTGCTGGTGATTGTCTACCTCCTGATAGGGTTCGCTTCAGTCATGACCCTCTCTGTAGGTTTTTTCTGCATCGTCATTTTTGCGGTCACTGCCATATATGGGTATCACTCCCCCCGTTTATGTGCTCTATGGTGCAGGAGCGCTTATCCTCACCGCCATCGCCCTTCAACCCAATCTGAAGCGCCTGAAGAATGGCACCGAGCGTTCTGTGGGTTTGCGCCGCTACCTGGAAAAAAAGCGGGAGGCGAAACATGCCTCCCGGGATGAGCAAGCTCAAGCCCCCAACCAGCTAAACTTTAAAATCTCTCAAAGCGATCAAATTTCCTCGGCGGATTCCAACTCCACGCTTTCAAGCGAAGCCTGCTTGAACAGGAAGTTCACATTGCGCCGGTGCAGCTCCGAGGCCAGCCCTCCCAAAAGCACGCGGCTTTTTCCGCAGGATACCAGGTCGATCGCTTCCAAAGCCTCCTCGGGGTATCGCTTTCGGGCTGCGGCTTTGACTGCCTTTTTCACCGCGGCCAGGTAAGCCAGGTTGTTTTTAACAGCTTCGTCGATCTCCCCGCGCAGGATGATATCTCCGTGTCCCTGGATGATATTTTCCAGGCTCATTTTTCCGATCTTGCGGATGGTGGTAGCCATCTCCTCCGCATCCCCCCCGACGATGTATGGAAGCGGCATGAACGCATCACCGGCAAAGAGCACCCGGTCCTCCTCCACCAGCACCGAAATGCCATCCGCGGAGTGCCCGGGGGTGATGTGAAGGATCAGGTTCTTTTTGCCCACGCGCAGAGAAAGCGTCCCCTGGTCGAAGGTCAGGCTGGGCTGCACCAGCTTGATATTCTTGTACGCTGGATTATTCTGCCGGGCAGCTTCCAGGGCTTTGGTCCCGTGGGCTGCCATCAGGTTTCTACATTCCAGGTGAGAGATGATCGTGGCGCCGGGAAAGAAACAGTTGCCCCAGGAATGATCGGCGTGAGAATGGGTGTTGATCACATATCGCACCGGGATGCCAAGTTCATCCTCAAGAAAATCGCGCATTTCCTGCGTTTCCTCGGGTAAAGCCAGGGTATCGATAACAACCGCCCACTGGGGACCGGTGATCGCCCCGGCGGTTACCTGGGCGTAGATCTCGCTCTGAAACCAGTAAACATTATCCGAAACACGTTCTCGATGCATGCAACCACCTGAATAAAATTATATGCTGTGAGGATAGCACACTCGCAGTTAAAAGTCAAAAAAGGGCATTCTACACGGTGCAGAATGCCCTTTTACCGGATGAAAGAAGGGTTAAAGAACCTTGCTGAGGAAGGCCTTGGTTCGGGCGTGCTTGGGATTCTCGAAAAGGACCTTGGGAGGAGCCTCCTCGATGATCTTGCCGCCGTCCATCAGGATAGCCCGGTCTGCAGCCGCCTTGGCGAAGCCGATCTCGTGCGAGACCACAACCATGGTCATGCCCTCTTTCGCCAGCCCGAGCATCACATCCAGCACCTCCTGGATCATTTCCGGGTCCAATGCGCTGGTGGGTTCGTCGAACAACATGATCTTGGGATTCATCGCCAGCGCCCTGGCGATGGCCACCCGCTGCTGCTGCCCGCCGGAAAGCTGCGGCGGGCGCATATCAGCCTTTTCAGGGATGCCCACCTTTTCCAGCAGTTTTATGGATACTTCCCTGGCTTCCTGTTTGCTGCGGTGGCGGATGATGCGCTGTGCCAGGCAGATATTTTCCAGGACGCTGAGGTGCGGGAACAGGTTGAATTGTTGGAACACCATGCCTACTTCTGTTCGAACGAGGTTGATGTTCTTGGCTCCAGCCAACGGGATGCCATCCACGATGATACTGCCCGAGTCGAACTCCTCCAGGCGGTTAATGCAGCGCAGAAGCGTGGATTTTCCGGATCCGGAAGGGCCAATGACCACAACAACTTCACCCTTTTTGATATCAAGGCTGACGCCCTGAAGGGCATGGCAATCTCCGAAATGTTTATGAATATTCTTTATTTGAATGATCGCTTCAGCCATGGCTCACCTCTCCGACTTCGTCTTGCGTTCAGTATAGGCCACCAGGCGTGCAGAAAGCAGGGTCATCACCAGGTAAACCAAAGCTACCATCGACCAGGTTTGCAGGGTGTTGAAGTGGATGGCCGAGTATTCCCGGCCGCGCCGGGTGAGATCCGCCACCGCAACCACCGAAACCAGTGAAGAATCCTTGAGCAGGGTGATGAACTCGTTACCAATGGCCGGCAGGATCACGCGGAAAGCCTGCGGCAGGATAATGTGGCGCATGGCCTGAAAATAAGTCAATCCCAGGCTGCGGGCGGCTTCCATCTGCCCCTTGGGGATGCTCTCAATGCCCGCCCGGACGACCTCGCTCATATACGCGCCGTAGCCAATGGTGAGCCCGACGATGGCCATGGCGATCGCGTTCGTCTGGTAGTTGGAAAGCGCTTCATTCCCGGTCGCGCGGCCGATCTGCTGGATGAGCGCCGGCATGGCAAAGTACCAGAACAGCAGTTGCACCAGCAGCGGGATGCCGCGGATGATCTCGACATAGGTGGTGGCGATCCCTCGAACGACCTTGTTGCCCGAGACCCTTCCCAGACCGCCGACCAGGCCGACGAAAATCACAAGGATGAAGGAGATCACCGTCACATAGATCGTGATCCAAATACCCTCTTTGAAGAACTTTAACATGTTCAGGTAGGGATCCGGCTGGGTAATTACGAGGAACAAGATGATGAAAACTACCGCGAATAGTAGGTACCATCCAGAGTCGAAATGGCGCTTCACCTTTCTTTGAGCCCCTTCCTTTGGATCGGAATTCTTTTGTTTTTTAGCCATGATATCCTTCCGGGGAATAAAAAAATACCTGCGAGGTTCGCCCGCAGGTATTCCCTTTTATTGGATTTATTGACCCGCCAGCCACTTCTGTTCGAGGGCGGTCACTGTGCCGTCGGCGATGACTGCCTTGAGCGCAGTATTGACCTTATCGAGCAGTTCGGTCTTGGATTTGCAGAAGGCGATGGCGTAGCTTTCATCGGTGAAGACGGAGCCGGTCGTAGTCAGCATTTCCGGGTTGCTGCCGATGTAGGCCAGGGCGGTCGGGTAATCGGCAATGACTGCATCGATCTGCGCGTTGGAAAGATCGAGGAAAGCCAGTTCGTAGGAATCGTAGGGCTTGTATTCCACATTGGGGATCTTCTTGGCTTCGATCTCGCCGGTGGTTCCAAGCTGGGCTGCCACGGTCTTGCCTGCCAGATCGTCCTTGCTGGTGATGCCGGACGCATCCTTACGGATGACCACGATCTGCCCTGCGTTGATGTATGGATCAGAGAAGTTCATGACCGCTTTGCGTTCATCACTTGCTGAGATCGCCGCAATGGCAACATCGTAGGTGCAGTTGGTCACGCCGGCGATGACCGAATCGAACGGGGTATTTACGAATTCGATCTTCATGCCTGCCTTGTCGGCGATCGCCTTCATCAGTTCCACGTCGAAGCCGGTTAGTTCATTGGTCGCTTCGTCCACGATCTCGAAGGGTGGGAATGTTGCATCGGTGGCGACCTTGACGGTATCGGATGCGGATTGACCGCAGGCCGAAAGCAGGATGCCTGCCAGGACCAACACAGAAACAATGATCAAACTGGTTCTTTTCACGTTCTCCTCCTGTGAATTAAATGGTTGTGCGATATCATTATAGCATAGGCGAAAAAACGTCAACAGAAAAGTCAAGGGAGCCATACATTAATGCCCGACCTGGTTAAAGCTGAATTTCACTGTCATTCGATATATTCCTCCGATTCGCTCACCACCCTCGAAACACTTATCGCTGAAGCGCGGAAAAAGGGCATCCAACGCCTTGCGATCACCGACCACTCCAATATGGAAGGCGCACTGATCGCCAAAAAAATGGACCCTGAACTGATCGTGGTGGGCGAGGAGGTCAAGACCAATCGCGGGGAGATACTGGCCTACTACCTGACCGAGAGGCTGCCCAAGGGGATCAACCCGGAGGAGGCTTTCAAACGGCTCAAGGATCAGGGCGCGTTCATCAGCCTCTCGCACCCGTTCGATACCCAGCGCGAACACTGGACCGAGGAGGAGATCGAGCGCTACCTCCCCTACCTGGATGCGATCGAAGTCTTCAACTCCCGTTGCATGGGCCGGGAACCCAACCGGCATGCCGCGGATTTCGCCCGTAAGCTGGACATCCCGGGAATGGTCGGTTCGGATGCGCACATCCCCTGGGAAATGGGCCGCGCCACCCTGAGCCTGCCCGCATTCCACGACGCGGAGAGCCTGCGCGCAGGCGTTAAAGACCGCCACGGCCGAGACGAGGCTATCCACGCCGTTGATCCACTTTGCTTCCCGCTATGCCCACATGAAGAAAGCCTGGCGCCGCTCGCGCGAAGAAAAAACGCAAACCGGGAATTGACGATTTCCGTTGATGCGATAAAATAGAATGCACGGGGCGGTGGCGGAACTGGCAGACGCAGCGGACTTAAAATCCGCCGGCCGTGAGGTCTTGTGGGTTCAATTCCCACCCGCCCCACACAATCAAAAAGACGCGAGACCATCGCGTCTTTTTTTGATCCAGAATCGACCCGGGGAGTATTTTTTGTGCCCGGGATAATATTCATCCCGGTTCCGCGAACTGTGCGTTTCCCCTTTAGGCTTTTGTGTAATGATTGATATGTCCTACCAGATAACCACTTTGCTGGAATATCTATGTAGTTGAGAATCCTTACTCTCCGATAATGATTCCCTAATAATAACTCAATCACGGAGAAAAACTATTCACCTGGCTCAGGTGTACTAGATTATTTAGGGTAGAAATCTCTAAGCATTTACTTTTTTTTAAACACCTTGCTAGATTTCATAGTCAAATAATACCAAAAGAGGTTGGTTGTAACCCCTCAAAAAGATCTCGATGCTGGAACGTCTCCATACAAAAGTCGAAAGAAATCGATAGTTGTTATAGAAAAATCCCCAAAAATCTTATGAAGGATTGTGGGGATTTTCTTTGGTTTATTTGTCGATTATTCGATTTATGGCGTAATTGAAACATCGTCCAAGTAGAAGTTGCTATAATTAGTATTGATCATATCTGATACGAATTCTAATTCGATATTTTGACCAAGATAATCGACCAGATCCATTTCACGTTGAACCCAACCACCCGTATTATTGTCTTGACATAGGTCAAACGTCAAGATGGGATCATCATTAACTATTACATACGCATAATCGTATCCACATTCTTCTTCCTCTGAGTCAATCCAATACCAGAAGGATAATTTTCGAAATTCTCCTGAAATCTCAATATTTGATTGGCGGAGATAATAATGATAGTGATTTAATCTATCAATCATACAGACGTAATTATTGCCGCTATGGGCATTTGCGCCTGTACAAATTCCACTCAAACCTGAATCGGTTGTCCAATTCCAATAAGCCATGCCATTTTCAAAACTACCGTTACGGGGAGGTGGTAGGATAGTGATGACTCGCGAGGCACTCCACTCTCCCCAGTTCGAAGCTGCATCTCTTGCTCTCACCTGCCAGAACCAGGTGCCGATATTCATATCAGGGGTAGGTTTGTAATTGAGAACTGTTAGCACCGGAGAGAGATAGGTGTTACCGTTACCATCAAAATATTTATATTGATATGCATTTGCACCTACTGAAGCCTTCCAGCTGAATGTCGGTGTAGTGAGTGTATAAAATGCGTTGTTGCCTGGAGAATTTATTGCTGGAGGTGAGGGTGGGGCTGTATCCACAGTGAATGACCGGTAGGTCGACCAGGCACCAGGTATATCTAAATAGTTGATCGCCCTCACCTTCCAGTAATGTAACCCGTCGGGGAGAAGTTCCGCAGTGTAGGTTAGCACACCCGGGTCAAGCGTTACGTTTTGTTCCAGGGTGCTGAACGAGCTTGTCTTGCTGATCCATAACTGGTATTTCACTCCGTTCGTCACCGAATTCCAATTGAGTGTAGGGGTAGTATCGTTCGTGATGAGCCCCGAGGCCGGTGATGTCAACGCTGGAGCCACGGGTAAAGCCGGGGTGACCGTGAACAAGTAAGCAGGGGTCCAGTTCCCCCACCCGCCAGCAGTCCTCACCAGCATGCGCCAGTAGTATTTCCCGTACCCAAGGGCAGTTATCGGGGTATAGCTGGTTGAAACTGGACGGTTCAGATCAATTGCGGTTGAATCAAACAAACTGGAATCATCCACCTGGATCCTGTATTCCAGTGCCCCAGAAGCAGCTCCCCAGGTGAACGCTGGTTTGGTGTTGGTCGTATAAGATCCATTCGCCGGTGTCTTGAGGATGTTAACCACGAACGGTCTTGATGCTGACCATCCGGATGGATTCCCAGCTGCATCAATTGCCCGTGCCCGCCAATATGCGGTACCAAACGGAAGGGCTTGACCAGCAGTAAGAGTGTAGGATGTGGTTGTTTTTGTTACATCCACAAGGGGTGTGGTAAAGTCGTCAGCAATATTCACCTGGAACTGGTAATACTTGGCTCCTGAAACAGTGCTAACTATTAGTTTAGGAATCGTGGTATTCACCGTACCGCCGTTTGATGGTAGTTGAAGGCTGGGTAATGCTGGTGGGGCTGTATCCACAGTGAATGACCGGTAGGTCGACCAGGCACCAGGTATATCTAAATAGTTGATCGCCCTCACCTTCCAGTAATGTAACCCGTCGGGGAGAAGTTCCGCAGTGTAGGTTAGCACACCCGGGTCAAGCGTTACGTTTTGTTCCAGGGTGCTGAACGAGCTTGTCTTGCTGATCCATAACTGGTATTTCACTCCGTTCGTCACCGAATTCCAGTTGAGTGTAGGGGTAGTATCGTTCGTGATGAGCCCCGAGGCCGGTGATGTCAACGCTGGAGCCACGGGTAAAGCCGGGGTGACCGTGAACAAGTAAGCAGGGGTCCAGTTCCCCCACCCGCCAGCAGTCCTCACCAGCATGCGCCAGTAGTATTTCCCGTACCCAAGGGCAGTTATCGGGGTATAGCTGGTTGAAACTGGACGGTTCAGATCAATTGCGGTTGAATCAAACAAACTGGAATCATCCACCTGGATCCTGTATTCCAGTGCCCCAGAAGCAGCTCCCCAGGTGAACGCTGGTTTGGTGTTGGTCGTATAAGATCCATTCGCCGGTGTCTTGAGGATGTTTAACCACGAACGGTCTTGATGCTGACCATCCGGATGGATTCCCAGCTGCATCAATTGCCCGTGCCCGCCAATATGCGGTACCAAACGGAAGGGCTTGACCAGCAGTAAGAGTGTAGGATGTGGTTGTTTTTGTTACATCCACAAGGGGTGTGGTAAAGTCGTCAGCAATATTCACCTGGAACTGGTAATACTTGGCTCCTGAAACAGTGCTAACTATAAAAGTAGGGGTGGCTGTCAGAACAACTGCATTATTCGTCGGTGCATTCATGTTCGGGATCGTAGGACTGGTGGTATCTACGGTGATATACCTGCTCAATGACCATTTTCCTGGAACATTCAGCGGGTTGAATGCCCTTACCCTCCAGTAGTATTTGCCGTCTGGCAAATCGTTGGTGAGATAACTCATGCTCAGGTCCGTGGGATGCAGCGGAGTAAGTCCGTTTATGTTTCTTTCCACAGAAGAAAAGGTTGAGCTCTTACTGATCATCAGTTCATATTTGGCACCACCATGCACAGTAGCCCACCCAAAAGTAATGTCATTCTCTTTGGTGAGCAACCCGCTCGCTGGGGTACTCAACACCGGAGGATCCAATTCCGGCGATGGAATGATGAAGGACCAGGTCGAAGACCACGCTCCATTGCTCGTCCCCGTTATCGGTCGATAGCGCCAGTAGAGGTAACTCCAAGTCGGAAGGTTTTCAACAACTTCGTAACTTGATGTTTGTGTGACCTTGTCGATAATGTTCGTTTGGAAATTGTTGTATACGGATACCTGAATTTGGTATTCATCTGCCCCAGGAAATTCTGACCACTGGAAGGTTGGTTTCAAATTATAGACATTTGAATAATCCGATGGTTTCCTGAAGAAATAATCCTGATCAACCAAATCTCCCAACACCCCTGTGTATGCCCGGCTTTCCGGCAGGAAGGAGTAACCTTCTTTGGACGGTGTAACCGTTCCAGACCAATCGTATGGCACAGAGAACGAGTAATTTCCTTCACTGTCCGACATGACGGTTTTAGGTGTGCCGTCCATATAGCCTAACTCTACCTCACCCACCCCGGTGTTGCCTGAAATGGTGGATTTATAATTTTCTGAACCGGAAATTTTAAAAACTTCTGTGGTTGAAGAAGAGCTTATAGGATATCCACCAGTGACAAGTACTTGACCATTGCGTAGCAACGTAGCTTTCTGTAATTCCCTATCGTAATTCATCGATTCAGTGGAAACCCATAGTCCGGTGGTTGGGTTATATAATTCTGCACTGGTTGTGCCTTGGGGTCCGGAAAACACATCGCCTCCCGCCACAAGCACTTTGCCATCGGGAAGCAAAGAACTAACCCCATTTCTCCTGATAACACTCATCGAATCGGTTGCGGTCCATGAATTCGTTATCGGGTCATACAATTCCGTGCTACCAGTTTCTATCGCACCTGCAACCAATACCTTACCGTTTCGAAGGAGTGTAGCGGTGTGAAAACAATGAGCAGTATTCATTGGATCGGTGGAAGACCAAGTGCCCGTAGACGGATCATACAATTCTGCGCTCGACAGGAAATCATCCGCCAAATAACCCTTTACACCTCCCGCTACCAGCACTTTTCCATCGGGAAGAATTGTGGCGGTATGTACAAACCTTGCAGTGCTCATAGATCCTGTGTTGGTCCACAAGCCTGAATTCGGGTCAAACAATTCAGCACTGCTATGCGCAACATTTCCATCAGTTCCACCCTCAATAAGGACGCTGCCATTTTGGAGGAGATTGGCTTTGTGAGTGTATCTTGCGGTATTCATTGAACCTGTGGGCGTCCAAATCCCTGTCGCTGGGTCATATAATTCTGCAGTGGCAGTCGCCGCGCTGTTCAATCCACCCACAACCAGCACTTTACCATTTGGTAATAGCGTGGCTGAGTGATCATACCTTGCGATATTCATTGAACCAGTTGTAGTCCATAACCCCGTAGTTGGATCAAATAATTCTGCGGTGACGGTAGGTCCACCTGAACTAGTTCCTCCAGCAACCAAGACTTTTCCATCGGTCAGGAGTGTTGCAGTATGCGTCCACCGGGGATGATTCATCGAACTGGTGATTATCCATTCCTCGCTCTTCGTAACATCCTGTGTCCTTAATGAGGATGTACTTGCTGCATATGTAAGATCACCCAGAAAGTTGGCAGTAATAGGGTGCGATCCTATTGTCAGCTGGTTCGCTGAGGTTTGATAGGTTGCTGTGCCGGAACTGTCTGTTAATCCTGACCCGATAATACCAACCCCGTCTTGGAAATTTACCGTACTACCAAGAGTTGGAACTGGGGAAACATGGGCAGTTAAGGTGACTCGCGTGCCATATTTCACCGGACTCAGCTCATCTAAAGTTGTTGCGGTTGAAATTATTACAGGTTTGAGCGCAGCAACAACAACCCCCTTTGTCTGGGGCAGATCCCAAGTAAAAGTTTGAGTAGAGGTTGCTGCACTAGAATACGCCTTGTAACCTTGGTAGGAATAATCTCCATTTGTGGCTATTTGCGATAAGATCGTCTGGGTATACCCTGGTTCTGTCAATGTTCCGGCAGTGTTACCATCGACTGCCAAAGTGAAAACCACCATACCGCCTGCTGCGACAGATAGATCACTCCAACCTATTGAAGTTGTACCACTGGTATAGTTATTTCTGGTGTCAGTAAAAAAAGGTGGTGGGTGAGACCCGCTTTGATCAACCCCTGTATAAGTAGAAACGTAAACATTAATTCCATTTACGACACCAGCCCCTTCTGGCATACCTTCAACTATGACTTGGAGGTTATTATTTCCAGCGGAAGCAATATCAGGTTCGTAGAGACAGAACAACCAAGAAGACCTCTTTTCGATACGGTCCGAAGAGGGGTGATTGGTAATAGCGGCTAAATATGTATAACGATCACTTCCTTGGCCATAAATAGCAGAAACTGAAATACCGGGGGAGGGGATGGTTGAGTTAGTACTAAAGTCCACTGCAACCATCATAAAGCGGTTTGAGCCAGGGGAAACAGAGTAAGTGGTATTTATTGGAGATGTTGTGCCTGTGACAGTTGGTGAATCAGGCCAAGGCTGTAAAACCTGGACGCCACCTGCAGCCGTAACAGACGGAATCGGTATGGTAGTAAAAAGTATCGCAAAAACAATGAAGATTGGTATGGCTCGAGCCCAAAATTCTTGGTTAGATGACGCGATCATTAATTTCATGAGTCTCCTTGAGATTTCTTTTGAAAAGAATAAATATATAAATAATTCCCTATAAAAGACCCCACTCTTGTTACTTACATTTTTTTCATGTCACGATAATTGTATGACACAAATGAATCTTTACACCTTACAGGTTCTTTTCAGGTTCTACCCAACCAATGTGGATATGAATAATTTCTAGGTTCTCGAGTAAACCAAAAGAATAAGGAATATTTATTATCGGTCAGTTCTTCGAAAATTCAAATCGAATTATTCGAAAGAATTATTTTTAATAAACGAGATATCAATTAATAGCAAAAAAAGACACCTGTTTTCACAAGTGTCTTTTTTTGTTCCTGAAACGATCCGGGGATTATTTTTTCGTGCCCAGGATCTTATACATCCCGGTCCCGCAAACGGTGCATTTCCCCTTCATCGCCTTGCGGCCGTTCTTCATCGTCACTTCCGCAGTGTCCTTCATGTCGCGTTTTTCCTTGCATTTCATGCAATAACCTTGTTCAGCCATCCGTATCTCCTTTCTCAGATTGCGAGGGAACTTGGTGCTACAAGTTCAATTATAGTCAATTTGGATGAAGTTACAACAAGGAATCCGTATTCAAATCCGGTAGGTCTCTTTTCCATTCGCCTTGATTTTCGACTCCAATAGATTGATAATCAGGATGTAATCATCCCTCCCAAGGAGCAATACATGCCGCGCGCATTCACCCCCACCCCCCTCAACCGCCAAAAACCGGTACCCTCCGATATCGATATCGCCCAGGCAGCCCTACTCAAACCCATCACCCAGGTAGGTGAGGAATTGGACTTGCTCCCGGATGAGCTGGAGCTCTACGGCCCCTATAAAGCCAAGATCAAACTCGAGGTTCTGGATCGGCTGAAGGATACCCCGGACGGCAAGTATATCGATGTGACCGCCATCACCCCCACCCCGCTGGGAGAGGGCAAGACCACCACCACCGTCGGGCTCAGCCAGGCGCTGGGCGCACACCTGGGCAAGCGGGTGATGACCTGCATCCGCCAGCCCAGCCAGGGACCCACCTTCGGCATCAAGGGCGGGGCTGCCGGGGGCGGTTACAGCCAGGTGATCCCCATGGAGGAATTCAACCTGCACCTCACCGGCGATATCCACGCCATCACCGCTGCCAACAACCTGCTGGCTGCCGCCATCGACGTGCGCATCCTGCACGAAGCGGATGCCACCGACGAGCAGCTTTTCAACCGCCTCTTCCCCGCCGATAAACAGGGCAAACGCCGTTTCGGGCGCGCCATGCTGGGCAGGGCGAAAAAGCTTGGAATTAAAGACAACCGATCCGGATGAAATGACCCCCGAGGAGCGCCGCCGCTACTGCCGGCTGGATATCGACCCCGCCTCCATCACCTGGCGGCGCGTGCTGGATACATCCGACCGCTTCCTGCGCGGGGTCACCGTCGGCACTGGCACCGAGGAACAGGAGTATCGCCCGCGCCACGGGATTCGATATCACCGTGGCCTCCGAGATCATGGCGGTGCTGGCCCTCACCACCAGTCTTGCGGATATGCGCGCCCGCCTGGGGCAGATGGTCATCGGTCTCAGCCGCAGCGGGGAGGCGATCAACGCCGACGACCTGGGCGTGGCCGGCGCGATGGCCGTGCTGATGCGCGACGCGATCAAACCCAACCTGATGCAGACCCTCGAAGGCACCCCTGCCATCGTTCATGCCGGACCCTTCGCCAATATCGCCCACGGCAACAGCTCCATCCTGGCGGATCGGATCGGCCTCAAGCTGGCGGATTACGTGATCACCGAATCCGGCTTCGGCGCGGATATGGGCATGGAGAAATTCTTCGATATCAAGTGCCGCTACTCCGGCCTCATCCCGAGCTGCGGTGGTTCTGGTTGCCACCGTGCGCGCGCTCAAGATGCACGGCGGCGGGCCCAAGGTGGTGGCAGGCAAACCGCTCGACCCGGCTTACACCAGCGAAAACCTGGATCTTCTGCGCGCCGGGCTGCCCAACCTGCTGCACCACATCCGCATCGCCCGCAAGTATGGCATCCCGGTGGTGGTGGCGGTCAACTCCTTCGCCACCGATACCCCTGCCGAGCTTGAGCTGATCCGCAAGGCTTCCATCGAGGAAGGCGGCGCGGAGGATGCCCTCGTCTGCCGGCACTGGGAGCTGGGCGGGGAAGGCGCGGTGGATCTTGCCCGCGCGGTGGTCACGAGCGTGCGAAAAACCATCCAACTTCCAGTTCCTGTACCCGCTGGATTGGGGCATCAAGCAGAAGATCGAAGCTATCGCCGCGGAGATCTACGGCGCGGATGGCGTGGATTACCTGCCCGAGGCCGAGGCGCGCATCGAGGAATACACCCGCCTGGGGTTCGATAAGCTGCCCATCTGCATGGCCAAGACCCATCTCAGCCTCAGCCACGATGCCACCCTGAAAGGCGTGCCGAAAGGCTTCCGCATCCCGGTGCGGGATATCCGCGCCTCGGTCGGCGCCGGCTTTCTCTACCCGCTTGCTGGGCACCATGAGCACCATGCCCGGGCTGCCCACCCGCCCGGTTTTCAACGATATCGACCTTGACCCGCTCACCGGGCAGGTGCTTGGGCTTTCGTGAATCCATCGGTCCCGGGGGAATCCCTCCGGGACCTTTTCTGAAAGGGTTGAGTTGATGGAAACAAGCAAACTAACAATGGAGGACCGCATCTTTTTACTGGAACTAGCCCGGGAATCCATCACGCGCGCGGTAGCGAATAAACCACTGCCGGATCTCAACCTGGCACAGCTTTCCACCGGATCTTCAGAGAGCCGGGGCTTCATTCGTGACCCTGACGATCAACGGCAGACTGCGGGGCTGCATCGGCGCGCTGGAAGCCTACCAGCCCCTGGCTGAAGATGTTCGCGAGCACGCTGTCGCTGCCGCCCTCGAGGATTACCGCTTTCCTCCTGTTGAGCCGGGTGAAGTTGCAGAATCTCCGGATCGAGATCTCGCGCTTAACCCCCGCCCGCCCGCTTGATTACGAAAACGCGGAGGACCTGCTGGCTAAACTCCGGCCGGGAGAGGATGGCGTCATTTTGCGGGATGGAGTTCGACGGGCGACCTTCCTACCCCAGGTTTGGGAGCAGGTTCCGGAAAAGGAGGAATTCCTTTCCCACCTTTGCATGAAGATGGGAGCATCCGCTGATCTATGGCGAACGAAAAAACTGGGGGTTCTGGTTTACCAGGTGGAAGAATTCCACGAATAAGTTAAAAATGGATCGAATCTTCGATCTTCATCACAAATATTTTTACGGTCTTTTTACCGGGCGTGATCCCGGCGCATGCGCTGCGCAGCGTTGAAAGCGCGGTTTCCAGCTGCGCATCTTCCACACCGGTGATCAGGGTGGTTATTCCTTGCTTCAGGAAACCTCCGGTGGAAGCTATGGTGGTTACGCGGAATCCTGCCGAGGTGAGCGCCCTGGTCGCGCTTTCCTCGGCTTTATCTCGCAGGATGGCAAGGACCAGCTTCAACTTACACCTCCTCGAAGTGTTCCACCCGGAAGGTGAAGACGATCGCCCCGCCAACGGTCACCGGGGTTGGGGTTGGCATCGGCAGAGGCGCGCTTTCCAGAGGTACGGCAATGTATTCCGTGCGTTCCCGGCAAACCGTGCGCAGTGCGTCCATGGCTTTGTCAACTTCAGCGTGCGGCAGGCCGATCAGCAGGGTGCAGTTGCGCTGCCCGAGGAAACCGCCAACGCTCGGCAGGCGGGTGACAGAGAAACCCTCCCCGCACAGCACCTCCTCGGCGCTCGATGCGTCCTGCGCCTGGACGATGGCCATCATCATCAAATCGATTTTGCCAGGTTTTTTCTCCGCCATTTCTTCAATTCCTCCTGCTGGAATGCCCGAGAGAAATGGAAATCCTCTCCGGGCTGGTGAGCACCTTCGGTTCTTCCTGATCCAATAATACAACACTTTTTTGTGCATGAAGCAAGATTCTTACATTCCGGTAACGCACCTCCACCAACCCTGGAAAGGAATTGAATCCGTTCAGAATCACCTCGCGAGGTGTGATCGCTTCCACACCGCAGATCTTTAGGAAAGTGGATACCGGGGCGGTATTTTCCAGTGAATTGGCAGCTGGAAGCATGCGATCCCTTAATCGTTCTGCTAATGCATCCAGAAGGCCTCGGAATATGCCGGCAGCAAGGTTGCGCTTCCCCTTTGCCAGCAATCCCTCAGCCAGGTAGGCACAGAACTGTATCGGAGCGGGTTGGTTGCTGCCCGGGAAAGCTCTCAACCCTTTTTCAAATAGAAATTTTCCGCTTAGCGTCTCTCGAAGAATGATCTCAGATATCTCAGAGGGAACCTCGTTCGCCACAACTGGCAGGACGAGGCTGAAGTCCTGCCTCCCGGAGTCACAGGTTTCCAGCCGCAAGGTATCCCCTTCCGCTAATCCACGAATGATCATCCGATCCAACCGGCTGAATATCCCCCGGGCAACGGCAACCGCGCCTCCAGGCCTCCAGGTAAAATCACGGCTTTTCAATTCTGTCGAGTATGGCTCGCCACGGAAATTTCCCCGCAGGGAAATCTGGAGATGCTTGCGCAATCCGCTTCCGCAATCCACCTTCAATACCAGGCGCACGGGATCCGTGAACTTCCGCTTCAGGGGATAATTCCCATCTTTATCCGCCTCGACCAGGATCTCGCTGCCAGATGTTTGGTGAGTCTCATGATCCCTATAACGAAATAGCCCTTCACTTTTATCCCAGGATTGCAGCAAAGCGCCTGTCAGCCTGGTGGTGATCGCTTCCATCTCCGCAGGATCTGACCTTCCTATCCGAGCGTTGAGCATGCGGATAGCTTCCGCTTCCTTTAACAGCGTGGCGGCCAACCCCGGGGATTCCAGTTCCCCGATCCAGGGCAGATCCTCTTCCGCCCAGCCGCTCTGACCGTTCGCCCGCCATTCTGGAAAACCGTCGTAATCCCGGTCAGCGGAGGGCAGAAACCAGCTCAGGAAGAACCGTTCGAGGGACGGCAGAATGGCAAGCCAGCCAATCGGTATCATCCAGGTAAGGCTCCAGCGCAAGGGCGATTTGCGCTACCACAGGTTGGGCGTTTAGCTTCCCCGATCCCGCGCCAGTGCCGCAACTCCACGCCAGCCTGCCATCCTTTTGCTGGCGCTTCAGCAGGTTTTCCAGGAAACCGCGCACCAGATCCACGCCGCCGGGAAGCAGCAAACCTGCCATGTGAAGGCTATCCCAGGCTGTTTGCCCGCTCCGCGCGTTTCCTAGGAACCTGTTGCTTCCCCTTCCCTCGAACCCATCCTGCGGCGTACGTGTCCGCAGGAATCCAGGCAGACTATTTTCTATCGGAAAAACCAGGCTGAATCCTGTTTTTTGAGAGGCATGCAGAACTGCGTCCCAATCCTCTCTGGTGGTATAAATTTCCACCCACCTGCTTTCATTTACACTTTCGACACGGCTTATCTCCGCCTCCCAGCCACGAAATGCGTTATTCCGGGCGGCATGATACGATGCACTTTTTTCATCGTATGCCGCGGACGCCCAGGTGAAGAACTGGGTTTTGGCGCTTCGGGGGTTTATCTGCAGCGAAAGCCCGGGGTATACGGAAGCTTCCCATCCCGCACCCGCCGCTGATAAAACAAACCATTTCCGCCCCCGCGCATCTTCCCGTCAGGACCGTGTTGAGATCGACGGTCTCCGGCATCATCGCATCTCCCTCTCCCACCGGAGTGAGCTGCCCCACCCAATCCACTTCCAGCTTTCCAACTCCCGGGTCGCGATTGAGGATCGCAATTCTCCCAGCCAGGATCCGGGAACCCGGGATCCAATACTCCAATACCACGTCCACACCTTCCAGGGGTGAAAAAATAATTTCCAGGTAGTTGGCAAGCATGCGCTTGATTACGGGGGGGGAATGGAAATCGCGCGGATCGATCACCATTTCATTCCCGCGCATAAAAACCGGAAAATAGCGCGCTTCCGCTGCCCGCATTCCAAACTGGCTTCGGATGGCGAACGCCGGCGGCTCGCCGCTACCGGGGGCTATCTCCCAAACCTGGTCATCAAGCGGGTCCACCGTGCCGGCCACTGCATCAGCGCAAATGACTAGGTTCAGGGGATCATTCAAGGTAAGCTTCCAGGAACGCACGGATTGATTCTAACGGGAAGGGTCAGCCGGGTCAATTAGGGTAAAATTGCCCCGAATGGGAGTTAACCAGCAAATCCATGAATCCGCAGCGTTCCGCCGGGGACGAGATCCCCACCCAGCCGGTAAAAAACCCCGCAGCTCCCCGCGGAAGAAAACGCGCGCCCCGCGTCTCTGCCGAGCAATCCACGCTCCCTCCGATCGCCTCGCCGCCTGACCCAAACCTGCCACAACCGGCGGAATCTGTCGATCTGGATGGCACCCGTGCCACACCGGTCGCATTCCGGGATGAATTGGACCGGACTATTCCCCCCGGCAGCACGTATCAGTCCAGAAGGACCTATCGCAAGATCCCGCCGGGAAATTCCCCTCGTGTGCCGCGGAAATTAACCCCTGGCGGGTGCCTGCTGCTTGGCTTCTTGGCAGCGCTTTCACTTGTGGTCCTGGCCGGGTTCGCCGTGCTCTCCTTCCTCATTTTCCAGTACTTCCGGGTTTCAGCCACTTTACCCAGCGTGGATGAGCTTCGCGCCCGATCCTCCCAATTTGAAACCACCACCATTTACGACCGTAACGGCGATAAATTGTACGAGATCGTGGACCCCAATGCGGGCAAGCGCACCAACATCCCACTGGAAGATATGTCGCCCTACCTGATCGCCGCTACGCTGGCAACTGAAGACAAGAATTTCTACACCAACCCCGGGTTCGACCTGCCGGCCATGTTCCGGGCCCTCTGGCAGAACTACACCACCGGCGAGGTGGTTTCCGGTGCCTCCACCATCACCCAGCAACTCGCCCGCATCCTGCTCCTCGGCCCGGATGAACGCTATGAACAGACCGTGGAACGCAAAGCCAGGGAGATCATCCTGGCGCGCGAGATCACCCGTAAATACACCAAGGACCAGATCCTCGAGCTTTACCTGAACGAGATCAATTACGGAAATATTTCCTACGGGTCGGAAGCAGCCGCAAATACCTATTTTGAAACGACTGCCAGCAGGCTAAACCTGGCGGAAGCAGCTTTCCTGGCTGGATTGCCGCAGGCACCCGGAGTGTATGACATCTACACTAATCGGGAAGTCACCCTGGATCGCTCGCTCCAGGTGCTTTCTCTGATGTATGAGCTCACCAAGGATAACAACGGCTGCATTCCCATTGGAGCAGATCGCGCCCCGGTGTGCGTCACTTTGGAAGAATTCACAACAGGTGCGCAAAATCTCCAGAATTACCCGTTTCAACCGCCGGAAAATCAGATCCCTTACCCCCATTGGGTGATGTACATCCGCGCTCTGCTTGTAGAGAAATATGGAGCTGATACCATCTACAGAAAAGGGATGAAAGTCTACACCACCCTCGATCCTGTTTTACAGACCCTCGCGCAGCAGACGGTCACCCAGCAGGTGCAGAACCTGGCGGCGCAGAACGTGACCGATGGAGCCCTGGTGGCCATCCAGCCTTCCACTGGCGAGATCCTCGCCATGGTCGGTTCGGCGGATTTTGATAATGCGGCCATCTCCGGCCAGGTAAACATGGCACTCGCCCCCCGCCAGCCCGGCTCAAGCATTAAACCACTTACCTACACTGCTGCCTTCGAGAAGGGCTGGACGCCATCAACCTTGATCTGGGATGTCCCCTCGGAGTTCGCCCCCTCCAGCGACCCGAATGATCCCAACCCCCCTTACAAACCGGTTAATTACGACGGGCGTTTTCATGGTCCGGTTCTTCTGCGCAGCGCGCTGGCTAATTCCTACAATATCCCCGCTGTAAAAGCCATGGATTTTGTGGGCATACAGGATGACCCGAAAACTCCCCGGGAGGATGGGTTCCTGGCTTTCGCAAAGAAGATGGGCATCACCAGCCTCACCCAACCCTGGTACGGCCTGGCGCTCGGGCTGGGCGGTGGAGAAATTCCCCTGCTGGAAATGACCTCAGCTTATTCAATATTTGCCAACAGCGGATTGAAAGTGCCTCCCGTGGCGATCACGCGCATCGAAGATTACGCCGGAAATAGAATCTTCACCCATACCCCGTCGGTTGGCGAGCAGGTCGTCCGCCCGGAGCATGCCTACCTGATCAGTTCCATCCTCTCGGATAATGAAGCCCGCACCCCTGCCTTCGGCGCAAATTCGGTGCTCAACATGCCCTTCCAGGCAGCGGTCAAAACGGGTACGACCAACGACTTCCGCGATAACTGGACACTGGGATACACACCTGATCTCGCTGTAGGTGTCTGGGTGGGTAACGCAGATAACTCCCCGATGATCAATTCCACCGGCCTCACCGGAGCCGCGCCCATCTGGTCGCAGTTCATGCAGGCCGCGGAAATGCTGGTATCCAACAACGCTCCGACTTCCTTCAGCCGACCGGCTGGCGTGGTGGATGAGACCATTTGTTCCGTTTCCGGAACCAAACCTTCCGAATTCTGCCCCTCAGAAAAACAGGAGATCTTTGCCTTCGACCAGCCTCCGCTGGATTCAAGCCAGGACCTGTGGAAGCGCGTGCGGGTGGATACCTGGACCGGTTTGATCTCCTCTGCGGCTTGTGGGGATTTCGTCAAGGATATCGATACCCTTAATTTGAAAGACGAATCCGCCCGGAAGTGGGTCCTCGAATCTCAGGATGGGCAGAATTGGGCTGCAAAAATGGGGTTCGAAGATCCGATAGTTTTCACGCCCTCCAGGGAATGCCGGGATGAAGATCCACGCGTGGAGATCGTCTTCGTCAACCCCACCGACGGGCAGGGAATATCAACCAGCCCCCTGGATATCGCCGCTGTCATCAAAGCCAGTGATAAATTCAAAGAATGGCGCCTCGATTACGGTGTTGGCAGCAGCCCGAAAAAATGGATCCCCCTGGTTGCATCCTCAAAAGAACAGCATCCCAATCCAGGACTCATCCATACCTGGGACCTAAAGGAAATTCCTAGCGGGAAGATCGCCCTGCGTTTGACCGTCTACAGCAAAGATGGGCACAATGCCGTGAAAAAGATCGTGTTCAATAACCTGATCCCCACCCCGACACCCACAGTCAACCCCAACGGAGACATTGCTTACCCAGCCCGACGCAAACTTCCACACCTGTACCTACGCAGACTTCCACCCCAGAACCCAGTTCCACCCCCTGATCGGGACCTTTCAGGTAAGGAATGAAATTTGCGCCTCTTTGCCATCCGGCATCCTGCCCGGATCGCTCATGGCGTCCCGGAATGCCCATTGCGGATCGGTATTGATAGCGATCCGGCGCATTTGATCAAACCCGATCAACCGCCAGGTTCCCAGCGCTTCCAGCAGCTGTGGATCGCGGTCGATCTTGAAAAAGATCAGGTCGTGTCGCAACTCGGGGCTGAGAATAATATTCGCCGCCCCCCCTTGCTTGAATTGATCCAACCACTGGCTCAGGCAGCCATCACAGGCGATGAATATTCGATAGAGTGTTTTCCCGCCAGCCTGCCAGGTGATTTCAGCCATCATTTATTTGATCCAATCCCAGCGCACGGGCTATCTCCGATAAAACCTTTTCCAATCCCTCCACTTCCGCCTGGAAGCCTGCAGCCGATTTCCTGGCATCCATCCGCAAAAGTCCCGGCTGATCCGTTTCAGGTGTGGTATAGGAATCGAGGATTTTTCCGATCAAACCGGCAGAGGGGTTAGAAAACCAGGGAATCCAGCGTTTACCAGGCCCAGGAGTTGCCTGGATGAGATCTCGTTCCGGACATTAAAAGCCTCCAGGATCATTCGCTCCAACCGGTCAGCCAGGCTTACCGGGGAGGATTCCTCTTTCTGAAACCACCAGAGGCCCTGGCTATCCGCTGCCCTGCTTCCGTAAGCTTTGAAAAGGGTGGGATTCTCAAAATTCTCCTTCTGAGCCTGTTGCAGGCGGTTAAGTAACTCGTCGTACTCTCGGGGATTTCCGCGAGGCAGCAGATCCAGTTGGAACATTCGCTCCATTCCCGCGCCTGCCAGTTGCAGGTAGGTGGCGGGTTCGCCGCGTTCCAGCAGCGCATCGGTCATCATATCCCTTTGAACCCAAACAACCGAACCGGGTATTGGAAACGGATTGGACTGGCCGCTGATCCAATTGACCTGGGCAAGGTTCGATTCTTGTTCGCAAGCGATACCCTCAAGTTTTAATCCGCCGGCCAGTCCCGCCGCCAGTGTGGCAGTGAGCAAACCCGGGGTGACCTCCGGGATCTCGGCGTGGAAAGGGATTCCCTTCGGCAGCCGGCTGAAGGATCCGGTCAGTACTGCGCCTACCCAGCGGCTATCAAAACGCTGCCTTGCCAGCACGCCATGCAGGGCAGAGGCTGTTTCCTTTCCCCAAATCCACCCCGACCAGACCGCGCTGAAGCTCCAGAATGCCTGGTTGGGGTAGGGAACCACTCCAAATGCCGCTGCCGGATTTGCCTGGTCGGGGATCTCTCCCAGGGAAGCCATCCGCCCGGGGAAAAGGCAGATCCCGGTCTCCCCGCTCGGCAGCTCCGGGAAAATGGTGAATTCGATCCGTTTCTTCTCAGCCACCCAGGCATCAACTCCATCCTGAAACACTTTCCAGAGATTCACCTCCCGGAATTCCATCGGTGGATTGATCAATCTCGGCCGGTTCCGGGTTGGCGGGTGTGGCCAAAGCATATTACCCGCATCGCAAGCGGAGAGCAGTAATGCCTGCAGCAGCCTGCGTCGGTAGTCCGGAACCGGCAGACCTTCGATCCGGTTGATCAAATTGAAAAGTGCATAAAAAGCTCTTTCGGTGTAGGATTCCAGCACCTCGCTGATGACCGGGTTTTCTCCCGCATGGGTTATCCCGATCCGTTCGAGCGCACGCGAACGCAGCAGACCCAGGCTTCCGGGGCGCTTCAGGGCTTCCGTATCCTCGTTTTCTAGAGAAAATTCCCCCGCCGAACGGCAGTGCGGGCATTCCACCACACGAGCATAGGGATTGGCATCCCCCTTTTTCCACAAGTATGCATCCGCCTGAATTGTCCGTTTACATCCGGGGCATACGGTTTCATAAAGTGCGGCTAGATGCATCTCCAGCCGTTCCCCCGCCCTGCGGGAATCCGCCAGGTTGGATATCTCGGCCTGAAAATCCTCCCGGGCGGGTGCGTCGGCCAAAACTTGCAGCATCAAAGCCAGCACCGGGTTGTTGCAGGCACAGAGCACGCGGTACCCCGCGCGGGCTGCCTCCAAGGGAACCTGCGGCGTTGATCCCAGCGGATCCAGCACCCAGGACCCCTTTGTAATTCCGCTGGTCAGCCAATCCGCGATGATGCCTTCCGGTAGTGGCGGCAGATAGCGGCTGAGCGGGAGATCGGGGATCCGTCCCGCTTCCTGGAAGAAACACCTGGGTTCGCATGTAAAAATAGTATAGTGAACTGTCAGGCAAAATAAAAGCCCCCTCCGTTGGAAGGGGACCAGTGCTTCCGATCTTTTAGGGGCTAGGATTCACTGATGCTCTCGGGTTCACCCGGGCGAACATATTTGGCGAGATCTTCTTTTATGCTCAATCGCCCCCTCGTCTTCTTTACCCAGGCGAGGATCAAGATCGTGCCCAGCAGCATGGCGAGGATGCCGATCCCCCCGGCTTCCGGGCCAAAATATCCGCCGGTCATCCAGCCATTGTTGACCTGCTCGATTGAAATGAGAGGATTAACGCCGGCTACACCGCTTACCGGGAACCCAAAGACTGCCCCCTGGAAGAAATTCCAGGCAATATGCAGCCCGATTGGCAGCGCCAACTCACCCGTGAGGATGAACCCAACGCTAAGGAAAACTCCTGCCAGGAAGATATTTATAAAACTCATCAGGTTCGCACCCGGATTGACCAGATGCAGCACGCTGAAAATGATCGATGAAACCAGGGTTGCCAGGATCACTGCAGTAACCGGCTTGATCCTGCGCAGGTTGAATCCTTCCGCAAGGTTGTGCAAAATGTAACCGCGCATCAGCATCTCCTCGTAGATACCCACGCTTATAAAGGTGATCAGGTCCACAACTATCCCCAGCCAGAAAGGATTCCCGTCCCGCGCGGTGAGAAACCCGGTGATCCGCAGCCACCCCAGGCTCATCTCCACGAGGAAGATCAACGCCATCAGCAGCGCGCCCAGCCCCAGGCCAACAAAGAAATCCCGCCACCAGCCGCTTCCCCGGTGAAAACCGAAATCTCTGAAAGGACGTCGATCCAGGTACCTAGCTGCCAGGAACATGCTCAACAGGGTTGCACCCAGTGCGATCAGGGGACTGGTCAGTTCCCCGAGAAGAAAGTTATTCCTGATTCTTATTGCCAGAAGCGGGGAATCGCCGGCAGTAAGGGCATGATCAGGTCGCTCATCACGAAAACCAGCCCAAGCGCGAAGAGCAGGTAAAGCACAAGCTGCAGCCCGATTCGCAGCAGTGATCTCAATCGGCGCTCTGTGGAATTCCAGAATGGATTCATTATGGGTACCTTATGCTTCCGCAAAAAAAGCACTCTCAATCGATCGCCAGGTTTCATTGGAATCGACCGGAAAATATCGTCCCAGGTGGGGCTGTGCCTGGTTGATTTCCTCTATCATACGCCTTGCGGCCCGGCGCATGGAAAAATGCGCGTTCGGGGCGCTGCGCAGGGCGAGCATGTGCATCCCGCTGCGCAGATTGAATTCGAGCAGCACCCTTCGTCGGAAGGCATTCGGCACCACGTATGGATGCAACCTGCGGAAAAACAGCCTGGATTTCAGTAAATGTTTGTGCGGCAGTTGCATCGCAGCCCGATAATCCCTTTCCAGCCCGGACACGCTGATCCAGCGCGGGAGTCGTGTACCCCAGCGAGGTGCTGAGCGGTTGGGCGGTTTGGGTCATCATGCGGTGGCGCTTTAGTTCAAAATACGCTCCCTGGTCAACAATTAATTCAAATGTGTAACAGCGTATTCCACTTCGCGCGGCAGCGACTGGCGACGTCCACGGCACTCGAAGATGCGTTCGAGCAGGTGATCCCTTTCCCGCCGGAGAAAGGGAACTAACCCTTCGCTCCGCTTCCTGTCCAGGTGCTATTCCCGTTTCGAAAAAATGCTGCTGCCAGGATTATTTCCTCTGCGTCCGGGTCATAGCGGATCAAGCCTGCACCAATCCCCGCTGGAACTGTCGCCGTAGTACCTGCCGATCGCAAACAACTGCTGCCTGTTCCCGCAGCGCCGGGTCTGCATCCGCGTATTTCACGAGGGTGGGGACTTCTGCCTGCGCAGCTGCCTTGATCTCCAATGCCTAGCGAGCGCACTTCCGCCAGAGGGTCCGAAAGCATTTTGGTCACCGCATGCTCCAATGCCCGCGCGTTGATGGTCATGCCCACATTGGCAAGGGCAGCAGCAGGAAGAAGAAAACGGCAGACATCCGCGCTTCGGGCGCGGATGCGGTTCTGGCGTAAAGCTATCCGGTTCGCCCTCTTTCCTGGGCTCATCCCTTTCCGCAAGCTGGCTCACCTTGTCCATCGCCGTCGCATAGGTTGAAAAGAGCAACCGGCAGGTATCCAGGTAGATCATCCAGCAGAGCATGCCCTTTCAGTTCTTCGGGGATATGAAAGTTCTCGGGATCCCACTTCTGGTAGCGGGTGGATTTTTCAGTATAGGATGCCAGGCGGTTGGATTCCAGGCACTCGACTGCCAGCCGGGAGATATTTTCCGCGGCAATGTGCAAAACGGCGTGTTCCGCGACCGAGGAATGCCCGTAACCCACCACCCATTTTTCGTGGAATTGGGCACTTTTTTCATCCGTCAACTCATCCGCTATCTGCCGGAAGGTCTCCGGGGAACGGGATGTCTTCGCGAATGCCACCGCGATCACCTCGGGGGTGTATTTGCGTGGATCCAGCAGGTAAACCTGTCTTTCAGGCGGCATTGGCGAGCACCTCTCTCGTATTTTGCACATCAGCGGATCGATCTGCGTGATGAGCTGATCGATGTAGTCGTAACGCACCTCCGGGCGAAGGAATTTCACAAAGTCCACACGGATCTCCTCCCCGTAGATATCGCGATCAAAATCCAGAATGAAGGGTTCCACCCGTGGATGAAACAGATCATCCCCAAAAGTGGGGCGCAGGCCAATATTTATCGCTGCGCCATACCTGCGGCCACCCACCCACGCCCAGCCGGCATAGATGCCGTTCCGTGGGATCAGTTTATCCTCCCAAACAGATAAATTCGCGGTCGGAAACCCGATCTGTTTTCCGCGCCCGTCTCCGATAACCACCTCGCCTGTCACCGAGTAGAGCCTTCCCAGCATCTCGTTCGCGGTTTCCATCGCGCCAGACGCCAGACATTCGCGGATCAGGCTGGAGGAAACCACCCGGTCCCCCTGCTGAATGGGATTCAGAGCTTATCAGTTCATAACCGAATTCATTTGCCCAACTCCAGCAAGGCGCTGCACATTGCCCGAACGGTTTCTGGCCAAGCGCAAAATCATGCCCCACCCACAATTCCTTCATTCCCAGGTGATCTTTCAGCGGAGAGAGAAACTCTTCCGGGGATAAGGCTGCCAACTCGCGGGAAAAGGCCAGGGTGATGACTTCATCGACTCCCAGCTCGGCAAGCATCTCTTCGCGTTCCCCGGGATCGGAAAGGTAATAATGGTTCGCCTTTTTCCCCAGAACGACCGCCGGGTGCGGGTAAAAAGTGATCACCACCGCAGGCGCGCCAGCCTGCCTGGCGGAGTTCCACCAGCCTGCGTGATGATAAGTCTGATGCCCGCGGTGGACCCCATCAAAGGAGCCGATGGTCACCCGGGCATCGCGTAAATTCCATTCCTGCAGCATGGCTGGATCAGGCATCTACGAAAAGAACACCTTCTTGGGCTGCCATTCATTCGCAGCCGGGTCAAATTCCAGCAGCGCCACCAGTTCGCCCGCTTCGCTGATCCCGCGAACCATGGCACCCAGCGCCGGATCTCCGGGTATGCGGTGACCGTGGCGGATGGCATCCACCTGGTCGTTGGTCAATTCGACCGATTGCCAATCCGAAAGCGCTTCGGCGGCCGGGATCAGGTGCTGGTACCAGGTACCGTCGATGAAAGCATCTCGAAGTTTGCGCAGGGGAACTGCATCCCGAAGGGTAAAGCGTCCGCTCTTGGTGCGGCGCAGGCCGGTCAGGTTCGCACCGCAGCCCAGGTTGTTTCCCAGATCATGCGCCAGGGAGCGCACATAGGTGCCTGAAGAGCAATACACATCCACAACGGCATCCGGGGGAGCCCATTCCAGCAGTTCAAGGCTGTAAACCTTGATCTTGCGCGGGGCAAGGTCCACCTCTTCGCCCTTGCGCGCCATTTCGTACGCTTTGCGACCGTGAACCTTCACAGCCGAGTATGGCGGGCGGTACTTGCTCGATCTCACCGACGAATTTCTCCAACTCGCTTTGAAATTGATCTTCGGTGACATTTACCTCGGAGGAACGGAGAACCTGTCCGTCGCCGTCGTACGTATCGGTGACCGTGCCCAGGCGGATGATCGCCTGGTAGCGTTTATCCGAAGCGGAAACGTATTCGCTCAACCGTACCGCTGGTCCGATCAGCACCACCAATACGCCGGAAGCCCGCGGGTCGAGCGTGCCGGTGTGACCCGCCCTGCGGATGTTGGTTCCCTTGCGGATGATCTCCACGACGTCGTGGGAAGTGAGCCCCACCGGTTTATCCACAACGAGGACTCCGGAGATGGCATTATTCACGTCATATTTGGATTTTTCCATGGTTCCCGCTCCAAATTCCTATAATATTTCCCTACCGGTTTTCGGGTTTTACCCGTTCAGTTTCAACGACTTTTTCCAGCAACGCACGGGTGGCTGGCAGCACTTGATCAGATAACTTCCTCAAAACTGCCGTCCATCTCTGCCCCGGCCGCCGGGGGATGCCCACCGCCACCAAAGGATTGCGCCAGGCTTGCCACATCGATTCCCTGCTGGGCGCGCCAGCTGATCTTCCAGTGGCCTGCCCGCTGCTCCACAAACAGGATGGATATATCGACCCCGTCCAGGTTGGAAATAACGTTGTTCAGATCCGCGTCGTCATTGCCGGGGTATCCCACCTCGCCGCGGTCTTTAAGGGTCAGCACAGTCCACACCATGCGGCCTTCCTGGGTGAGGGCATTCAATCCGCGCCCCCAGTACCGGGCGGCTTCCACAGGGCGCCGCACGAGGGCACGGGAATAAATATCCGAGAGGTTGATCCCGTTTTCCATCAAATCCGCTGCCAGCCGCAGCGTGTGCGGGGTGACGTTGGGGGTGCGGAAACCAATGGTATCGCTGACGATCCCGCTGAGCAGCGTGATGGCAGCATTCTGATTGATCTGCAGTCCCCAATCCCCCAGGTGCTCCGCCAGGATGGCTGAAGTGGCCACTGCCTCGGGATCGACATAGTTGATGCGGGCAAAGTGCGGGTTGGTGATGTGGTGGTCGATATTGATATCGATGGGGGTTTCACCCATAATACCACCGGTGCGCATCAGGTCCGAGCAATCCAGGCTGACAACCAGGTCGAAATCCCCATCCAGCTTCTTGCGGATCAGGTCCGCGCCGGGCAGATGCCGGAAGACCGAAGGAACGCCATCCGCATTCAGCCGCTGCACTGTTTTTCCGGCAGCTTCCAGGGCAAAGGCCAAACCGAGCATCGAGCCGATCGAATCCCCGTCCGGGCGAATATGGGATAGGACCACCACCTTTTGAGCCCGGGCAAAGGATTCCTTAAGCTGGTTATTGAGCGGTTTTGACATTCTTTCCTTTTTTGGATGCCGGTTTCTGTTCGTTGCGGATATCCGCCAGGATGCGTTCGATCTTATCCGCGTTCTCCGGGGTGACATCCCAGTGAAACCTTAAGTTTTGGAAATATTCGCAATTTGATCTGCGCGGAAAGCTCGCGCCGAATGAAACCGGAAGCACTTTCCAAGCCTTTCAGCACTTCCTTCGAGCGGACGCTGCCTTCGATGGCGGAGACATAGATATCTGCGTAGGATAACTCGCGGTCCACGGTCACATCGGTGACGAATATCCCGCTCAAACGCGGGTCGTGGATGCGGTTCCCGACCAGCATTTCGGAAAAGTCCTGCTGCATGCGGTCGGAGATGCGTTGTATTCTAACCTCTGAGGGCATTATGTCAACTTCCTTCCCGCCAGGGTGAATTACCCGACCTTCTCCAAGATGAAACATTCCAGCTGATCCCCCACCTCGAAAGCGTCGAAATTGCGCACCCCAATGCCGCACTCAAAACCCTGCCGCACTTCGCGGACATCTTCCTTCTCATGTTTCAGGGAGGAAACTTCATTTTCGTGGATGACCTTATCACCCCGTTTGACCCGCATTTTTCCATTCCTGCGGATCTCGCCCTTCAGTACCCTGCAGCCGGCGATATTTCCCAGCTTTGAGATATTGAACACCGCCAATACCTGCGCCGTTCCGGTAATAATTTCTTTAAATTCAGGAGCGAGCATGCCCTTGAGGGCTTTATCCACATCCTCGATGAGGCGGTAGATGATTTCGTACTTGCGAATGGAAACACCCTTGGAATCTGCCAGGCGCTGGATGGAGGGGTCAGCAGATACATTGAATCCGATGATGATCGCCGTGGAGGCTTCCGCAAGATTAACATCGGTTTCGGTGATCTCGCCCGTGCCGCTGTGCAGGATATTGATCTTGATCTCTTCGCAGTTTAGATCTTCGAGCGAGTTGATGATCGGTTCCAGGGATCCCTGTACGTCTGCCTTAATGATCAGACGCAGCTCGCGGACCTCGCCTGCCTTGAATTTCTCGAAGATATCCTCCAGGGTCGTCTTGGGAGCCTGTTCCGGCGCTTCCTTTAACCTGGCGCGGTTTTCCTCTGCGGCAGTCCTGGCTTCTTTATCGGATTCGTAAACACTGAATATATCGCCAGCCGCCGGCACCTCGCTCAACCCCATGATGCGAACCGGGGTGGAGGGTCCGGCCTTGTGGATGGCTTTGCCGCGATGGTCGAGCATCGCCCGCAGCTTGCCGTGCGAGGTGCCCGCCACCACTGCATCACCCATCTGAAGAGTTCCATTCTGAACCAGGAAGGTGGAAACCACGCCTTTGGCCTTGTCCATCTCAGCCTCAATGACGGTCCCAACGACAGTCCCCTGCGGATTGGCTTTGATCTCGATGTGATCGGCCACAAGCAGTGATCGCTTCCAGCAGGTCTTCCAGTCCAAGCCGCTGTTTGGCGGAGACCGGTACGACCATCGTATCGCCTTCCCATTCATCCGGCTGCAGCCCGTTATCCGCGAGCTGGTGTTTGACGAAATCCGGGTTGGCATTGGATTTATCGATCTTGTTCATGGCCACGATGATCGGCACCTGGGCTGCCTTGGCATGCGCGATGGCTTCCTTGGTCTGCGGCATAACGCCGTCATCAGCCGCCACAACCAGGATGACAATATCCGCTCCCTGGGCACCGCGGGCGCGCATGGCGGTGAAAGCGGCGTGACCGGGGGTATCCAGGAAGGTGATCGTCCTGCCCTTGTGTTCCACCTGGTAGGCGCCTATGTGCTGGGTGATCCCGCCGGCTTCGCCCCCCGCCACATCGGTGTGGCGGATGGCATCCAGCAGGGTGGTTTTACCGTGGTCCACGTGTCCAAGGATGGTCACGACCGGGGGCCGGTTGACCAGGTTGGACGGGTCTTCATCCATGATCTTCTTGCGCCATTCGGGGATCTCGCCCTCGTCGGCTACTTTTTCAACCTGGGTATCCAGAATGCGGGCTTCGAAGCCCAGCTCGGATGCCACCACGGCAGCGGTTTCGAAATCGATCAACTGGTTGATGTTGGCCATCACCCCGTTTGCCATCAGAACTTTGATGATCTGTATCGAGCTAACCTCCAGTGCAGAAGCCAGGTCTCGAACAACGATATTCGCCGGCAGTTCAATGATCTTTCCTGTGCTCTCGGCCATACGTCACCTCCAATCCTTCCTTGTCCCCTTTTATCCTGCCAACCCCGGGCTAAATTCCAGCCGGGGATTTTATCAATTCAATTGTGCCCCCTACCCTTCCCCTGCAGGCATCTTTTCCAGGTGTTCCTGAAGGAGCGCTCGATCCTGCTCCGACATCTCCACCTTGAGCGCGTGCGCCAGGGAGCCTTTCAGCCCGGTTTCCCAACAGGAGCGCTGGTCATGCAGATACGCGCCTCTGCCATTCAGCTTGCCGGTGGGATCGATCCTGACCCCATCGGGGGTGCGCACAATGCGGGTAAGCGATCGTTTTTCCAGCACCTCCCGGCACCCCACGCAGGTTCGCTGGGGAACATGCTTAACGCGCGGTTTCGCTTTCTTAGTCATGACACACTTTACCAAATTCTTTTTAAACACCTGCTCCGATGTTGCAGTGAGGGGCTAACCGCTCCAGGTCTCGTCATCCCCGCGTTTGTGCTTCTTGCGGGTGATGGTCAGGTCGCGGTCGGGATCGTATTCGATCTCGACATACTTGCTGCCCTTTTTCTTGGCCTTCTTGTCCGCATCCGTGACTGCGTCATCACCGGTCGGCGCTCCGCGGGATTGTTCAAGGGCGGATTTGAGCGAGAAAAGTTCCTCGAAGGAAATTTCGCCTTCTTCTTCCTCTTCTTCCTCTTCTTTCTTCCTGTTTGCCTGGTTTGACTGGCTCTTCGACAACCAGGGGGATATCCGCAATTTCCGCCGGGAGTTCCTCCACCACCGGTGCAACCACTTCAGGAACCGGCGCGGCTTCTACAACCTCGGCAGGTTCAACGGCAGATTCAACGGCCACTTCATCGACAGCGGGAGGTTCGACCGGATTCAGGACGGATTCCATCAACGCGTCGATCTCCTGCATGGCTTTGGGTCCAATGCCCTGCAGCTTGAAGATCGCATCCGGGTTGCGTTTGCTTTGCATGGCCAGCTCGCCGACAGTGGAGTAGCCAGCTTCCTGTAATATATAAGCCACATGCTCGGGCAGGCCGCAATCGAGGATATTCTTGTCATACAGTTCGGCCGGAATGATCTGGCGCAGTTCGGTGGTGAGACCCTGTTCGATGGCTTTCTGCTCGGGTTCCATTTGGGCGATCGTGCGCCGCTCCACGCGGTCCACGAAACGCGCCATCAGGTCATATTCTTCGGGTGTCAGCGGTTTGCCTTCCGCCTTGCGGGCGAGCATATCTTCGATTCTTGTGGAATTCTCTTTCTCTTTTTCCGCAAGTTCAGCCAGGCTTTCGTCGCTCTGCAGCTTGCCAAGCGCATCGGCGGCCGCCTCGGGCAGGCTCTTGATATCGATCCGCCAGCCGGTCAGTTTGGCTGCCAGGCGGGCGTTCTGCCCATCCCGGCCGATGGCCAGGCTGAGCTGATCTTCGGGGACCACCACCGTGGCGGTTTTGCCGTTCTCGGAGTGCTCGTTCAGGAAAACGCCGCTCACGCGGGCTGGGCTGATGGCTTTGGCAATGAAAACATTGGCGTCGGGATTCCACTCGATGACGTCGATCTTTTCGTCGTGCAGCTCGCGCACGATCGTCTGGATGCGCACGCCGCGGATACCCACGCAGGCGCCGACCGGGTCGATGCCCTGCTGCGAGGCGCTGACGGCCACCTTGGCGCGCTGCCCGGGTTCGCGGGCGATGGAGCGGATCTCCACCACGCCGTGGTAGATCTCGGGAACTTCGTTTTCCAGCAGGCGGCGCAGGAAGTTGCGGTGCGTGCGGGAGAGGATGATCTGCGGTCCGCGGGGCGAATCCTTGACCTCGGCGATGAGCGCGCGCACGCGGTCGTGAATGCGGAAGCGCTCGCCGGGGATGGTTTCCTTGCGCGGCAGGGTGCCCTCGGCTTTCATATCCAGCCCCACGGTCATACCGATCGCGCCCATGGCCTGGATGATGCCGGAGACGATCTCGCCCACCTGTTTTTCAAAATGGGTCAGCTGCGCCGAGCGTTCAGCATCGCGGATGCGCTGCTGGATCACCTGGCGGGCTGTCTGGGCAGCAACGCGGCCAAAATCCTTGGGGGTGCATTCCACGATGACCATATCGCCAAGCTGAGCCTCGGGATTGACCTCGCGCGCCCGTTCCAGGGTGACCTCGGTGAGGTCCTCCATCACGTCCTCGACAACTTCTTTTTCGGCGGAGATGGTCACCTTGCCGGTTTCCAGGTCCACCTTGGCCTGCACTTCCTGGGCGGTGGAGGCATTGACTGCCTTGCGGTAGGCGGAAGCCATCGCGTTTTCCAGCGCGGTGAGGATGACCTCCTGGGGAAGACCTTTCTCCTCCAGAACTTCATTGAATGCCAGCGTAAACTCGTTTTTCATGCTCTTACTCTCTCCAAAATTGACTGTCCATTCTAAACAGAAAAGTGGGGGGAACCCACTTCTCATTGCGATCGATAACGATGACCTGCGGACTTGCAAGAATTATTTTAGCATGGTTCCATAAAGGATGCAAGCCCGGAGAGGAAGGCAGGGAGGGCAATTTAATCCGAAAAAACCGGCAAATGCCCCAGCGAAATGATGCTGGACCATTTCGCCCGTTCTCCCTCGGTGAGGATCGCGGCCTCCGCGGCGATGGCCGCCCCCGCGTGCTGCAGGATCAGGCGCATGCCCTGCAAAGTGGAACCGGTGCTGATCACATCATCCAGGATCACCGCCCGCTTGCCTTTGAGCACTTTCAGGTCCTTCTCATCCAAGTAAAGCGTCTGGGGTTCCCCGGTGGTGATGGAAAGCGTCTCGGCTTTCAATGCTTCCCCCATGTAAGGCTTGTAGGTCTTGCGGAAGATCACATACGGTTTGCCGTTTTCCACCGAAAGCGCGTGCGCCAGCGGGATGCTTTTCGACTCCGAGGTGACCACCACATCGTAATTGGTAGATTTGAGCTTTTCGTTGAGCGCCTTTGCGCAGGCTTGCACCAGCTCGGTATCCCCCAGGATATTTAATATGGCAATGGATAACCCCGGTTTGATCTGGAATAGGACCAGGTCGCGCTTGACCCCCGCGATCTCGATGGGATATACCTTACGCTCGTTGGACATGGCTGCGCCTCCAATGATGGAATGAACAGTTAAAAGTTTATCATAAATGAGAAACTGGTCAGATGGCGGATTGACCGCTGGAATTCTCAGAAGTAATATTGGATTTGTTGGAAAACAGGAGGGGTGGTGCTTGTGTTAAAATCATCACTTGCCGGGGACGCCGACCCTGGCAAGTGATTAAAGGAGGAGAAGAAGAGAAGTCGCCCTGTGTCTATATAATACCTCCTCCCCGGAATAATGCTTGACGGTTACCCTACGCTTACCCTACGCTGGCATAACAATTATCGTTAGAAGGCGCCGTTTTTCAACCTTCAGGAGTCCAGTAACATGCCTTCCACAGACTATTCCATCGAAACCCGCCAACTCGGCCGCGTCTATAAGGTGCGCGGCGCGAAAAAGGGCGAATCCAAGACGCTGGTCGCGCTGAAGGATATCAACCTCACCGTCCATCCCGGGGAGCTGTTCGGCCTGTTGGGCCCGAACGGGGCGGGGAAAACGACCCTGATCAAGATCCTCACCACCCTGCTCTCCCCCAGTTCCGGGTCGGCTTTCGTGGCGGGTCTGGATGCCGAGAAACAGCCGGAGAAGGTTCGCCAGGTGATCAACATGGTTTCCGGTGGGGAGGCTTCCGGTTACGGGCTGCTGACCGTGCGCGAGAACCTGTGGATGTTCGCCCAGTTCTATGGGATCCCTTCGGATGAGGCTAATGCGCGGATAAAAAAACTGCTCGAGATCGTCGGGCTAGCGGACCGGATGAATACCCGTTCGTCGGATCTCTCCACCGGGCTGCGCCAGAAGATGAATATCGTGCGCGGTTTCCTCACCGATCCGAGGGTGCTCTTCCTGGATGAGCCCACCCTGGGGCTGGATGTGGGCGCTTCGCGCGACGTGCGCCATTTCGTCCGCCAATGGGTGGATGAAGATCCCACCCGCACCCTGCTGCTGACCACCCACTACATGGTCGAGGCGGATGAAATGTGCAACCGGGTGGCGATCATCAATCAGGGCAAGGTGCTCGCCTGCGACACTCCTGCCGCCTTGAAACAACAATTGCGGAAAAGCGCGCTCTTCGAGATCAAAGTGGAATCTCCCACTCCCCTCGAAAAGAATTCTCTTACCCAGATCACCGGGGTTGAATCCTGCAGCATCACCGTTGAGGATGGCTTCAGCCGCCTGGAGCTGGGGTTGACTGAAGAGGCATTGCTCGCGAACATCATTGCCAGCCTGACCTCCCAGAACGCGCGCATCCTCAGCCTGCAGAAGCACGAGCCAACCCTGGAGGATGTCTTCGTCCGGCTCACAGGGTTGAGCATGGAAGAAGCGGAGAAGGTCGAAGATGATGATCCAACCGGTTAAGCAACGGTTCGCCGGCTGGCGGCTTTTCCTCATGTCTGTCCGCGGCAGGTCCTACCCGCGCATCATCGGCATGCAGCGGGATGTGACCTGGCTGATTTTCGATGTGCTCATGCCCATCGGCACCGTCGCCGCCTACGTGCTGATCTACCAGGCGGTCGGCGCGCCGCAGGATTACATCGGGTTCGTGGTGGTTGGCGGGGCGATGACCGCCTACTGGTTGAATGTGCTTTGGGGGATGTCCAGCCAGCTCTACTGGGAGAAGGAAACCGGCAACCTGGCGCTCTATATCATCGCGCCTGCGCCGATGATGTCCCTTCTGCTCGGGATGGCGATCGGGGGCATCTTTTCCAGTTCCCTGCGCGCACTGGGGGTGATCGTTTTCTGCAGCTGGCTGTTCAATGTAAGCTACGAGGTCACATCCTTTGGGTCTGCTCTTCCTGGTTTTCATCCTGACAATGGCAGCGCTTTACGGGTTGGGGATGATGACATCATCCATCTTCCTGCTGCTCAACCGGGAAGCCTGGCACCTGGCCAACCTGGCTCAGGAACCGGTCTACCTGGCTTCGGGATTCTACTTTCCCATCCGCAGCTTTCCCTTCTGGATCGCCGCGGGCGCTTCGCTCATCCCCCTCACCCTCGGATTGGATGCCATGCGTCAACTGGTCTTTCCAACCGGCGCCAGCCTGGGTTTTCTAAGTGTACAGGTTGAGATCTTACTGCTCATCCTGCTCTCGATCGGATTCATCTGGGGGGCGAAGTTGATGCTGGATCGCATGGAGCGCCTTGCCCGCCGCGAAGGTCGATTGACCGATACAAGGAAATAGAGAATTTCATGAACAGGTCCACCTCTATGCGCTCCTTTCTCACCTCCACCTGGCTGGGGTGGCAGATCGAATCCAACTGGGCGGATCCATTCCTGTTCCTGGTCTATTCGATCGTAAAACCCCTGGCGGGTGCCGGCATCATCATCGTCATGTACGGTGTGATCTCAAAAGGGAATTACGATACACCTCTGTTTACCTATATCTATATCGGCAATGCGTTTTACCAGTATGTTGCCATGGTGATGACCGGGGTTTCCTGGGCGGTGATCGACGACCGCGAGCACTATAAAACCCTGAAATACATCTACACCGCCCCTGTGAGCGTGCCCTGGTACCTGCTCGGGCGCGGGGTTTCGCGGTTCCTGATCGCCACATTTTCTGTGGTCGTCACGATCGTTTTCGGAGTGATCTTCCTGCATCTTCCCATCCAGATGCAAACCATCCAATGGCCGCTGCTCATTTTGAGTATATTCGTTGGCGTGGTGATGCTCTCATTGATCGGCGTCCTCCTCGCAGGAATCACATTGCTGACAGTCAGGCAGTCCTTTTTCATCGGTGATGTGGTGGCGGGCGTGTTTTTCCTGTTCTGCGGGGTTATTTTTCCGATCGAACTTCTCCCGCCCGCGCTGCAGACGATTGGCCGCTTACTCCCCGTCACGTATTGGATCGAGCTGGTGCGCCGCGCCATGGTCGGCCAGATCGCAGACGCCTTCCCGACCTTCAGCAGCTATACAGAAACGCAGCTGTTCTTCATCCTGGTCGCTTTGACGGTCATCTACGGGGTGATCTCGATTATTGTTTGGCGGATCTGTGACCACAGCGCCCGCGAACAGGGCCTGATCGACTGGACTTCGAACTATTGACTCGATCGAAATAGAAGCTTTTCCGGATCCCCTAGAGTAAGCATTTTTGGTTACGTAAAAATATGGGAGTGTTGGTTGATTCGGCAGTTGCGGTCAAGTTGGGTATGGAGAAATTTTGGCGTATATAAATTATCATTGTACCTGCTCAGATTTTGGGCAAAATATGTCTCATCCCTTCATTGACTCAATCCCGGGCGAGGCCGCCATCCAGTATAAATACCTTTGGATGAATCTTCTCTATATCCAAATAATCTCCTATAATATTTTTGGAAACCAAAGTAACAACCGATTGAGAGATATGCCATGTTGAAATTGATAGTGATAATCCCTGCCTATAATGAAGAACTAACCATCCGAGAGATTCTCTCGCGAATGCCGAACCTCACCAAGGAAGGTGTTAAACTCATCCCTGTCGTGATAGATGACGGCTCTACAGACCGCACAGCGGAATTTGCCCGGGGTAGCGGGGCAGTAGTGATCAGCCATGGTACCAATCAGGGCGTAGGAAAATCTTTTCATGACGGGTTGGAATATGCTTTGGATGAGGAGGCGGATATTCTGGTAAATATTGACGCAGACTTGCAATACGCGCCAGAAGA
This sequence comes from uncultured Chloroflexia bacterium, assembly GCA_963747315.1. GTDB lineage: Bacteria > Chloroflexota > Anaerolineae > Anaerolineales > Anaerolineaceae > CAVVEQ01. Next base: position 216,228 of record CAVVEQ010000006.1, read on the forward strand.
TATCCGGCTTCTTATCAAGCCCATTATGGAGAAGAAAGCGGATTTTGTGACCGCCGATAGGTTCACCCAGTCGGAAGGGAAAATAGCGCAACCTTCGGAAATGCCTGGGATGAATTACTGGGGGAATCAGCAAATGACCAAGCTGGTTAATTGGCTCGCTGGTACCAAGTTGGGGGATGTATCCAGCGGATTTCGAGCGATCAACCGGGAGGCGATATTGAACCTGAACCTCTCCGGAAAATACACCTACACCCACGAAACCATCATCGATCTTGCGATGAAAAATCTTCGCTTGGTCTCCATTCCCATCCAGGTGAAGTATTATCCGGAAAGAAAGTCCAGAGTCGCCGGAAACCTCATGGTTTATACGAATCGGGCGTTGCGTATCATATTCAAGGCATTTCGCGATTATCGCCCACTCTATTTCTTCTCATTGATCGCGGCTTTGCCATTGATACTGGGAGGTTTTTCGTTATTATTTACACTGATCCATTTCGTGGAAACCGGTGACTTTTCCCCTTATAAATTTGTAGCCTTCACGGGGATCTACTTGTTCTCTTTGGGGATCATTCTGATCATCATCGGCTTCCTGGCAGATATCCTCGTGGGGATACGGCTTACAGGGGAGCGCCAACTTTATTTATTGAAGAAAAACCGGAAGTAGCGGCTCGATCTTGCCATTTCCAGGCATTAATACAGCGTGTTCTCCATTTCTTTCTTACAAACCATCCATTCATTTTGGTTTTATCCAGTTAAGTTTGTTCCAGGAAGCCGCCAGGTATCTGCGAGATGCTGCATGGTGATCCATTTCGTATATCTTAATTGGGTGGTGGAAAAAATACCTGAAAATGGGAACCAGTCCACACCATGCAATAACCCATCATTTTAAGGTAACCCAAATCGAATTGATTAATAAATCGGAGTTTGCCCATATTCGGATTGGGGGACCTGTTCCAATGAATATCGAGGCTATAATCCAAGCGGGAAATTTAAATAAATGAGTTCAAAGTGATAACCACATGACTAAAAACCGGTTTTTATATTATTTCAAATGGGTTTGGGTGATCGCTGTAATTGGTTTCCTTATTGTTTACTTTTATCGATCATCTCCCTGAAACAATCCAATACTTTCAAACTATTCCCCCTGGCTCGATATTATTGTCAATCGTATTACTATTCATCGGCAGGTTATTTATTGTCTTTCTCGCAATCCAATCCGTAAAAACAAGTGACTGGCACCCGACATATGGTCAAATGTTTTCCATCTTCAGTATTTCACAATTGGGTAAATATATTCCAGGGGGTGTGTGGCATTTTGCGGCACGGATAAACTCATATAAAGAAAACAATCTATCGAATGCCAACGTCTTTCAAACAATGGTCATTGAAAGTTTATGGATGGTTTCTGGTTCCGTCGCGTTCGTCGCCTTCATGTTTTCAATCCAGCATACTTTCACGGGTGCCGAGATTTTCACAGGTATCTCCACAACGGAATTATTCTGGGCCCTTTTACCCTGGGCGACGATGATCGCCTGGATCGTTGGATTGATCATCATAGACCGGAGATACCCGATCAAACGATCTGTCTCGGTTGCTGGAAGGATAGCGCAATTGATCGTTATTCAGCTGGGGATCTGGTTTACGCTTGGAGCAAGTTATTTTCTTCTCTTTCAATCTGCAGGCATACAGAATATATGGCATATCATGGGTGGTTATGCTCTGAGCTGGGTGACAGGTTATTTGGTACCTTTCGCTCCCGGTGGAATTGGGGTCCGGGAAGCAGTCCAGGTTTTCGTTTTCTCCCCCATTGCCTCACCCGAACAAATAGCGATCATTTCAATTGTCCACCGAATGCTCTATACGATCACCGAAGTTATCCTGGGGTTAATTGGTTTTTTGATCGTGGGGAAAAAGCCCGGTGCTTCCAAGCTCAATAAAGAGTAAAATTAGCCCCTCAACCTGATTCCCCTTTCGGAGAATCAAATTCATAGCTAGGATCTTTTCATGTCTTCCATGTCCTCCCGGGATTGGACCAAGTTCCTAATCCTCGCATTTATCTGGGGTTCCTCTTTCATGTGGATCAAAGTCGCCGTCGTGGATGTGAGCCCCTTCGTCCTGGTCACCTTCCGGGTCTTTTTCGCCGTATTAGGCATCCTCGCAATCATCCTCGTCACACGCGGGAAATTCCCGATGGAGAAGCGCTGGATCGGGGTATTTGCATTTCTTGGTTTTTTCAACGTGACTCTCCCATTTCTACTGATCTCCTGGAGCGAACAATACATAACTTCTGGGATGGCATCCATTCTCAACAGCACAGTAACACTCTTCACATTCCTTTTCGCATCCTTCTTCATCGCAGAGGAAAAGATGACCTGGCTAAAAGCATTTGGTGTCATCCTGGGTTTTGCTGGAGTGGTAGTTATTAGTCTGGATGACATCGGCAGCGGTCTTGGAAACATGCAGATTGGTGTGTTTGTTTCAGTAATTGCTTCCGCCTGCTACGGAGCTGCGAATGTCTTCGGACGGATCAAAACAAAAGGTTTGGAACCGAATGCCCAGGCTTTCGGGCAGCTCACAGCTGCTTTTCTATTCATCATCCCGATGTCCATTATTTTCGATCCGGCATTCACCCTTCCCAATGAGCCGATCACCTGGTTCGCGCTCGTCCTTCTGGGATTACTGAATACTGCTGTGGCGACCTGGTTGTTTTTCTCTCTGCTTAATTCGGTAGGTTCCACACGCACTTCGCTGGTGGCGTATTTCATCCCGCTTGTCGGAGTTATCCTTGGCATCTTGTTCATGGGTGAAAGTCTCAGCTGGAATTTATTCATCGGCGCACTTATGATCGTTGGCGGGGTGCTTTGGGTAAATTACGGCACCCGGCTACATATTCACCAAATTAGATAACATCCGGTAAACCCAATTCTCAAACCTGGGTATAAAATGAAAGAATGAATAAACAACCGGTTTTTCATTCAGGTTTTATCGCGGTGGTTGGCCGTCCAAATGTGGGCAAATCCACCCTGGTCAATGCCTATCTCGGACAGCTGGTCGCCCCGGTTTCTCCCCGCCCGCAGACCACCCGCCGAAAACAATTGGGCATCCTCACCTTGCCAAACGCCCAAATCGTATTCATGGATACCCCCGGGCTGCACCGGCAGGTGGATCGCCTCGGTGGATACATGAATTCAGTTGCTGAATCTGCGCTTCTGGATGCGGATGTGATCCTCTGGCTTGTGGCCGCGGATGAACCCCCGCACCCCGAGGATAAATTGATCGCAGAGAAATTGGCTGCCATTAATCGACTGCCCTCTGTCGTGATGGCGCTCAATAAAAACGATCAAATAAATCCTCAGGTTCTCTCCTCCCGAATAAAACAATATTCCCAACTTCTTCCCGGTGCAGAACTCATCCAGGTTTCAGCCCTCACCGGCACAGGCCGGGAGGAACTGCTCCAAAGGATCGTTGACGCCCTCCCCGAGGGTGAATTATTCTTCGAAAGCGACCAGGTTACCGACCTGTATGAAAAAGAGATCGCCGCGGATCTTATCCGCACCGCAGTATTGGATTCGCTCCGGGAGGAAGTGCCATATTCGGTGGCAGTCCATGTGGAAGATTTCATTGATAGGGATGAGCAAAACTCATACATTGATGCAACACTTTTTGTAGAACGGGAATCACAAAAGGGAATTGTGATCGGAAAAGGGGGCGAGATGCTTAAAAAGATCGGCACCCTCGCCCGGAGCCGGATTGAGACCATGACTGGGCGAAATATCTACCTTGACCTCCATGTTAAAGTTGCTCCCAATTGGCGCAACGATCCCGCGGCGCTAAAACGCTTTGGCTATTCCATGGAAAAATGATGACTGCCACAGCCATCTATCTACTTACCATTTGCCTGATGGCGTTGGATTGTGTGGCTGTCGGAACCCACCACGCACGCTGGAGAGTCTTCACTAAACCAGCACCTATGATCGCTCTGATCGTTTGGTTCAGTATGACCGGTCTCTGGCAGGGGGGGTTGATCTGGTTCGGAATCGCGTTGGTCTTTTCACTCCTCGGAGATATCTTCCTGCTTTTCCCTTTCCGCCTGTTCATCGCCGGGTTGGTGGCATTTTCTCTGGCTCAGATATTTTATATTATCGGGTTGAACTCAACAGGAGGTTCGATAAATCCATCCGCGTTAATGATCCTTGTCATTGTCGTTATAATCGCATTTCTTGATTTCAACCCGCTCCTCCGCAGGATCCGGAGGCGACCTTCATCGCGCAATCTTTTGCTGCCTGTACTTTTCTATGCAATCCTCCTAAGTGTGATGCTTTTTTCTGCCTGGCTGACCATTTCTCGCAGCACCTGGCAGGGAGCTTCTGTCCTGCTTGTTGTTTCAGGCAGCAGCCTTTTCTTCGCCTCCGACTCGCTTCTGGCTCGCGAGAAATTCGTCCGACCTGCGAAATTCGGAGGGGTGTTGGTGATGATCACCTATTTTCTGGGGCAATTGTTCCTCACAACCGGGGCAATTCTACAATACCTAGGATGACAAATATAAAATTGTGGATCAGCAGGATTTTAATTGGATTGGTGCTGCTGGATAACCTTCAAGCAGCCATCCTATTCTTGAACAAACCAGGTACCTTCGCAGCAGCCTTTGATCTTGCAGGTTCCGCTGCCATCATCGCCATTCGCAGTATTGGGATCCTTTTCCTGATGTGGTGCGTGCCATATTTTTTTGCCACACTGAACCCGGTGCGTTATAGGGTCTCTTTGATCGAAGCCTGCATAATGCAGTCCATCGGATTAGTAGGTGAGTCGATCTTGTACCTGAGGCTGCCTGCTGGATTGGAAAATACTCCTTCCAGCCTTGAAAGGTTCATACTTTTCGATGCGGTTGGATTGATCATGCTTCTGGTAGCACTGATTTTTTCAAATCAAATAAGATCCGCCAAGTTGGCAGACACCCCTAGGATTTAAGCGGACGAAAACCTTCACCCAGCGCTTCATGCGCCGTACCAATAACCATGAACGCAGCCGGATCAGCTTCATGCACCAATTCTTTCAATTGGTTCACCTCAGAACGGGTCACAACGCAGTATAAAACTGGCCGGTCTGCTCCCGTGTATCCTCCTTTTCCCTCCAATACAGTCACACCCCGTTCCAGGGTCTTTGTGATCTCGGTGATGACTGCTTCAGGGGCTGATGTGATGATGATTGCGGTTCTGAATATACTTGATCCTTCCGATGCCATCTCCGCAGCAAGTCCGCTAACGTAAATAACCACCATCCCATACAAAGCTTTTTCCCATCCGAAAGCGAAACCACTTGCCAGCACCACGATCGTATCCGTGATCAGATAGGATTGCGATATTGGGATGGCGAACTTTGAATTCAGGATCCTGCCGAGGATATCGCTTCCCCCGCTTGTTCCCCTGCCGCGATAAACCAGACCGAGGCCAACGCCCAGTAGAACCCCTCCGAACAGCGCGTTTAAAAAGTTATCCTGGGTGATTCCCTGGGAAGGGATCAAAAACGCCAGAAAATCCGTTAGGAATGAAAACGCCGCGATCGCCAAAGCAGTCCGAATCGCAAAACGGGACCCACCCAGGAATCGCCAGCCAAGGAGGAAAAGCGGGATGTTACCAATGAAGACCATTAAACCGATTGGCCATCCGGTGTAATTATTGATAATCTGGGCTGCCCCGCTGATCCCGCCGGAAACAAGTTGCCCTGGGATCAGGAATAGCCTCATGGATAGGGCTTGAATCAAAGCTCCCAGGATGATAAAGGTGTATTCCTTTACCAATTTCCAGCTGAAATGTTCGCGTGGAATCAGATTTTTCATATTTATAAATTATGGGGATGGGTTAAACCCGCACAACGCTCGCTCCTCCCACGGCTTCGCAAATGTAAACCTCTGCCTTTCTACCGGTACTCCCGAAATAGCCTGCCTTCAAGGAGGCCTCAAACTGTTCTGCTTTCTCACGCTGAACCAGGCTGACGGTACAGCCGCCAAAACCTGCACCGGTTAGACGGGAGCCGTAGCACCCGGGCAGCTTCCAGGCAAGCTCCGCCATTACGTCCAGTTCAGGGCAGCTTACTTCATAATCATCTCTCAGCCCGATATGGGTTTCATTCATAAGTAGCCCAAACTCGGCTGCATCCCGACGGGAAAGAACCTCCACCGCCTTGTCCATCCTGGCACATTCCTGCACAATATACCTGGATCGCTTCAAAGGGACTTCTCCTAATCCATCCGAGAGCTTTTCAAAATCAGCAGGTGTTACTTCCCGCAGGCTTTCAATGCCTGGAAGAAATCTCTGAAAGTGACGCAATGCCTCTTCGCAGGAAGCCCGCCTTTCGTTATAAGCCGATCCGGCCAACCCGCGGCGCACACCGGTATCAGCCACGATGACAACGGTGTTTTCCGGTAATTTGATTGGCTTGGATTCATGAGTTCGCGTGTCGAACCATACCGCGCTGCCTGCTTCCCCGCAGGCACTCGCGAATTGGTCCATCAATCCGCAATTCACCCCAACGTATTTGTTCTCGGCGTGTTGACAGATCTTCGCCAGTTCGAGAGGAGAAAGGGGAAATCCCGCAATCACCTGCCAGAGAGATGCAAATGCAACCTCCACTGCCGCTGAGCTGCTCAACCCGGCTCCCACCGGTATGCTTGAGCTGAAGACTGCCTGGATACCCCGCACTTCAAATCCGTGTTGAAGCAATGCCCAGGCTACCCCGGCCGGGTAAAGCGCCCAGGAAGGCAGGTTATTTCCCTTTCCATCCTTTTTTTCCTCCAGAGACTCAAGAGAAAACTCAATGGTACTGCCAAGATCCCTGGCATCTATGCGAATCATCCCGCCTTCCAGCATCCTCGACTCGATTCGAACGTACCGGTCGATCGCCATCGGCAGAACTGCCCCACCGTTGTAATCCACATGCTCCCCCAGCAGATTAACCCTACCGGGGGCAAAGGAAACAAACTGGGGAGATTCCATCAGGGGATGCGTGGAAAGAAGATTATCCATTTTCCACCTTTGCCTTTTGATAGGACTCCGCCATGGTTTCCTTCTGTGCGTGGGTCATCATTTTGATTCTTCGCTCCCTGCGCATGGCACTGCTTCGATCTGGTTGGAGTTCTATATAGACCAGTTCCACCGGCCGGTGCAGGCGGGTGTAGGCTGCGCCTCGGCCAGCGTTGTGCTGTTTTACCCGGCGTTCGGGGTCAAGTGTCCAACCGGTATAGTAACTCCCATCATGGCAGCGAACCATGTAGCAAAAGAATTCAGGGGAGCTCATTTTTTCTTCTTTAAGGGTGGAATCCCCAAAGCTGCGGTGAAAAAACCGTCGTCCCCCCGTAGGTCACTTTTTCCATTTTGATCCCATTTTCCGCTCTGGCGGGACTGCAACCAATCAGCGTGCGCACTGGAGGCTTCTCTGATCTTCTCCCGGAGATCCCGCTCCCGGTTTTCGTTGAGCGCTTCGCGGAAATAATGCAGTTCTTGAAGGAAATTATCAAGAACCCGCAGGGTATTTTCCTTGTTCTCCATAACCGCAGCACCCAAGCTCTCTCTTTCGTTAAGCTCGGCGAGTGGTCTGGTTAGTGCAAAAAAGTCGCTGTTGGTGATCTTTGCGCTGTAGTGCCATCCGCCTTCGCGGGATACCGAATTAATAAATGCGGCCGCAATCAGCTCAGGCAGAAGTTCATTTGCCGCAATAATTCCATCCAGCTCGGCTGGTTCCCCGTAATACAATTCTCCCCCCAGGGCGGTTGCCAGCTCTGCGGCAAAATGAGTGGATTCAACAGTGGTGGTTTCAGTCCCGCAGGTCAGAAAGAGCCCGTTCTCGAACAGATCCTCCGCCGCTGCTCTCGGGCCGGTTTCTGTATCCATTAAATGCCTGGGGTTGAGGATGGGTGTAAACGAGAGGAATTGCGTACCTGCAGGAAGAGTATTGCTCCGCCCATGCATAGGTCGCTTTTTTGACCACCGATGTATCCAGGATGAGCATGTTTAAGGTGACAAGCGGAGCGATTGACTTCAGGGTAATCTCCACCTCGTCAAACGGTACAGCCAGGATAACGGCATCCGCTTCTTTGATCACTTCCGGTAACCGGTTGGTCAGGAAATCGAAGATCTTCAGCTTGCCGACTTCCCTGGTCATATCCGCATTGCGGTCGAGCCCTGCAGTAATAAATTGATCTTTCTTTTCACCCAGTGCTAAACCAATGGAAATTCCCAGTTTACCCAATCCGATGACTGCAATCCTCCGCGTCATGATCACGCTCCTATCAGAAATAATGTGAATTGATTGATAAACGGGGAAATAACAGACCCAAAAATGTCCAGACCGATAATGGGCAGCAAAACTACAAGGGCGATGAGTAGAAGTGGACCGAATTGGCGATATTTTGCATAAAACGGGGCTGCTGAACCTGGCAGGAAATAAAGCAGAACCTTTTCTCCGTCCAGTGGGGGTATTGGGATCAGGTTGAAGATCCAAAGGAGCAGGTTAATAGTGATGAACTCGTACAGGAAATAAATAAACCATTCGCCAGAAGATCCCACCAACAATCTGAATATCAGCGATGCTGCGATCGCCAGCAGAAAGTTGGAAAAAGGACCGGCCAGTGAAACCCACAAAAACGCAGAATGTGATCTTCTTTCAAGGGCGACCGGGTTGACCGGGACAGGTTTTGCCCATCCAAAACCAGCCACCACCAGCATCAGACTACCGACAATATCCAGGTGGCGGAGGGGATTCAAGGTTAGACGCCCCATGATATACGGAGTGTCATCACCATACCTCGTAGCAGTCCACGCATGGGCAAATTCATGGAATGTAAGCGCGATCACCAGTGTGATCAGTCGTGAAACGAGGGTGATGGGGTCTAATCCGAGCATTGGGAGGAAAATCCAGGTCAGGCGTACACCCGCCTGATGGGATTATAACATGCGATATAATCTCATCGTGCTTCCCGACCTGCAGATCGATGACAGGCTGCGCCTGCGCAAGCCGCACCCTTGCGGTGGATATGATTGGAAAGTCGTTCGCCTCGGGGCGGATATCGGGATCGAATGCCTAACCTGCGGTCATCGAGTGATGCTAACCCGCCGCGAATTGAACCATCGCATCAAGAAATTTCTTCCTAAACCACAAGATGATTCCCAAACAAAAGAGTAAGCGGTTCCTTTTCCTTTTCTCGGATACGGGGGGTGGTCACCGCAGTGCTGCTGAGGCGATCTCGGAAGCCTTGCAGTTGGAATACCCGGAAGTGCCGCTCGAGATTGTGATGATCGATATCCTGAGAGAATATGGAACCATGCTTTTCAAATACGCGCCAATACAATACCCGTATATTGTTAAAGCACCTCTTGTCTGGGAGGCAAGCTACGATATTCTGAATAAACCTTGGCGTGTTCGCACAATTTCGGATGCGCTCTGGCCAGCGTTGCGACGCTCCCTGCATAAACTCCTCACCGATCATCCCAGCGATCTTATTGTTTCGGTTCACCCTCTACCGAATATGGCCATGCTTCGTGCAATGGGAAAGAAACACCGCCCCTACGCCACCGTTGTCACCGATATGGTTTCCACCCACGCCCTTTGGTTTGAACCCAAAGCAGACCTTGTCATCGTGCCAACGCTAACTGCTTTTGAGGTTGGTTTGGAATTGGGTATGCCAGCGGACCGCATGGAAGTGATCGGAATGCCCGTGGCAGATCGATTCTGCCGCCCGGTGGGTGACAGGGCAGCCAACCGGGCTCAACTTGGCTGGCCGGAAGGCAAACCCACCATTTTGATCGTTGGCGGCGGGGAAGGCATGGGGCCGTTGGAAGCAGTGGTTCGGAGAGTGAGCGATGCGCGACTGAATGCCAGCCTGGTGGTGATCGCTGGAAAGAATGCAGAACTCCGCGATCAACTCACCCAAACCCCCTGGAATATCCCTGTCAAGGTGTACGGGTATGTAAAAACCATGCCGGAATTCATGCGCGCTGCGGATATCCTGATCACGAAAGCCGGTCCGGGTTCGATCAGTGAAGGATTCCTCGCCGGGTTGCCGATCATCCTTTACCATTACCTGCCGGGGCAGGAAAAAGGAAATGTGGATTACGTCGTCAATAATGGCGCTGGGATCTGGGCGCCGGATCCAGATCAAATCGTGGGAGCGCTGCGTACCTGGTTGGAGGATAGTGAGGTTTTGAACCGCTTTGCAGCCGGCTCGAGCCACCTTGCCCGTCCTGAAGCCACCCGCCAGATTGCCCGGCGGTTGATGAGCATGGTCTCCTGAGTCGCTCCGTTACACTCTGCTTGTCCTCTCCATCCCTCTGACTTATAATTCGTCCATGCCCATTCTTGCCCGGGATGCATTCGAATTCTTCAGCCGCAGTGCGGAGCAGACCCAGCGGCTTGGTACCCGTCTTGGCAGCCTCATTAAACCCGGCGACCTGATCTGTCTTTCCGGCGATCTTGGCTCTGGGAAGACCACCCTGGTCCAGGGGATCGCCCGCGGCTGGGGTTCAGTGGACCAGGTGACCAGCCCGACATTCGTTCTCGTAAATGTTTACCGGAGATCGGATGGCATGCAAATGAACCACCTGGATGCCTATCGGCTGGCAAATGCTGCCGATGGCGAAGATCTGGATATTGATGAGCTTCTGGATGGAAAGCCACTGATGGTGGAATGGCCGGAAAATATCCAGCCAGCCCTGCCTGTTGATTGTATTTTGATAAAAATGACCTGGATGGCAGATGAGCAACGCGGGATGGTAATCACCGCCAAAGGACAGCGCTACAACGAAATGCTTAATCAATTCAAACTGATGGTGCTTGGAGGCTGAATGCTTCTGGCTGTCGATTCTTCCACCCTTTGGATCGGACTCGCGCTCTACGATGAAAGCCGAGTGCTGGCCGAGACCATATGGCGTTCCGAAAATCACCACACCATCGAACTGGTTCCTTCGATAGAAAACCTGCTCCGGCGCTGCAAGGCATCTCCTGCTGATCTCCAAGCGCTTGCAGTCGCAACAGGACCCGGGTCCTTCACAAGTCTGCGCATCAGCCTGGCTGTGGTTAAAGGCCTGGCGCTGGCGTGCCATATCCCGTTGGTCGGCATACCCTCGCTGGATATTCTCGCAGCTGCCCAGCCACGCCAGGATTCTCTCCTGGCTGCCGTGCTGCAGGCGGGTAGAGGCCGCCTTGCTGTTGGCTGGTATGATGCTTTTGAAAATGGCTGGAAACCAATCTCACCAGCCAAAATCACAACGGCGGAAGCCCTTGCTTCCGAGATCAAGAAGCCTACTCTGATTTGCGGGGAACTTACAACCGATGAACGTCAGGTGCTGGCCCGGAAATGGAAAAACGTGGTCATTGCCAGCCCGGCAAGATCCGTGCGGCGTCCTTCATTTCTGGCAGAGCTCGCCTGGGATCGCTGGAAAGCCGGCCAGGTTTCAGACCCCGCAACGCTTGCACCAATCTACCTCCATATCGCTGGAGAGATCATTGCATGAGTTTTCCGGCAGTGACCCAAAATTTTCAGCTCCGCCGAATGACCGCCGCCGACCTCGATCCGGTGGCTGAGATTGATTCGGTATCCTTCAGTCTTCCCTGGCCAAAGAAATCATTTGAATACGAGCTTCGCAACCCGGTATCTCGCCTGTGGGTGATAGAGGCTGAGGATGGTGGTGAAGGCAGACGCATAGCAGGCATGATCTGCACGTGGGTGATCGAAGGGGAAGGGCATATCGCTACCTTCGCGATCCACCCGGATTTCCGCCGGAAAGGCCTGGCCACCAGGTTGCTGGGAACAGCTCTGCTTGAAGCCACCCGTGAGGGGGTAGAATTGGTATACTTGGAAGTCCGGCGAAGCAACCTGGTAGCGATCCACATGTATGAAAAGTTAGGTTTCAAAACCACCGGGGTCCGGGCTGGTTATTATTCTGACAATCATGAAGATGCCCTGATGATGACGCTTGAAGCTCTGGATCCAATCCAGCTTCGGGCTTTTCTAGAAGACAATTCTTGATACGATTTTGGAGCGATCTTGGACGGACCAGCTACTTTAATTGAGGTTTCACAACAAGTTTCCACCTGCCTGCGATGCAATTTACATTTTTCAAGAAAAAATGCGGTTCCGGGTGAAGGCCCGCCAAATGCAGCCATGCTGTTAATTGGCGAAGGGCCCGGCTTCCATGAAAACGAGCAGGGCAGGCCTTTCGTCGGCCAGGCCGGGAAACTGCTGGAAGATCTGCTGGGAAGCATCGGGGTAAAACGCGAGGAAGTCTTCATAACAAATGTGGTTAAATGCCGCCCCCCCGGCAACCGCGACCCGATGCCGGATGAGCTGGCTGCCTGCGCGGAATACCTAAACCGCCAGATCGAAGCCCTCGAACCCACCGGTCATTATCACCCTTGGACGTTTTTCGATGGCGAAATTCCTGCCCTTTGTTAAGATCAGCGAAGCGCACGGCCGTCCGGTAGAAGTGAATGGGCGGTTGATCGTGCCCATGTATCATCCGGCTGCTGCGCTGCACCAGCCATCGCTTAAACCCGCTCTTCAAAAGGATTTCCTTCAACTACCGGAGTTGATTCGCAGCGGAGCAAAAAAGGTGGGGGAATCCCCTGTGCCGCAACAAGCCGCTCCAAAAAATTGATTCGACCTTCTGGTGCGGTGGAACAGAGTGGCGCAGAACAATTAAGCTTATTCTGAATCTTGAAGAGGTTATTGATGAATAACAAAGAAGGATCCCTGAAGAAATTCGCCGATCGCACCGCAGTGGTTGGTATCCTCGGCCTGGGGTATGTGGGACTACCTCTGGCGGTAGTGTTTGCAGATGCTGGTTTCAAAGTGATCGGCATTGATCCCATTCAGATCCAAAGTGGACGAACTCAACCAGGGGAAAAGCTATATTATCGACGTCCCCACCGAATCGATCGAAAAGCATGTCAGATCTGGTGCTTTTGTAGCCTCCGCTGATTTCAGCCGCTTGCGTGAGGTGGATGCGGTTTCTATCTGCGTCCCCACTCCGCTTCGCAAGACTGGCGATCCCGATTTATCTTTCATCATCTCCGCTACAGAGGAGTTGGCCAAATATATTCACCCCGGGATGGTGATCGTGCTTGAATCCACCACCTACCCGGGTACCACCCGCGAAATGGTGCAATCCCGCCTGGAGGAAGTGAGCGGAATGAAGGCCGGGGTAGGATTTCTTCCTGGCATTCTCGCCCGAGCGTGTGGATCCAGGCCGCAAGGATTTCACAACCATCAACACCCCCAAAGTAATTGGGGGTATCACAGCTGATTGCGGCGAGGTGGCCACTGCCTGGTACCAACAGGCGATTCAAATTGTCGTGCCGGTTTCCTCTGCGGAAGTGGCTGAAATGGCTAAACTGCTGGAGAACACATTCCGTATGATCAACATCGGGCTGGTAAACGAACTTTCCCTCATGTGCGACCGCCTTGGCGTGGATGTGTGGGAGGTGATCGATGCCGCCGCCACAAAACCCTTCGGCTTCATGAAGTTCACCCCCGGTCCAGGTCTGGGTGGACACTGCATCCCGATCGATCCCCTCTACCTTTCCTGGAAGCTCAAGACCCTAAACTACACCGCCCGCTTCATCGAGCTGGCCTCCGAGATCAATACCGGCATGCCGCGCTATGTGGTCAGCCGTATCCAGGACGCGCTGAATACCCAATCTAAAGCGCTCAAAGGCAGCCGCGTACTAGTGCTTGGTGCTGCATATAAACCCGATATTGACGACCTGCGTGAATCTCCCGCTTTGGATGTGATCCACCTGCTGCAGCAAAAAGGCGCAACCGTTCAATACCATGATCCATTCGTTTCGAGTTTTCAACATGATGGCAGGGCATATTCATCCGTCACCGACTTGATGGGCGAGGTGAAAAAAGCGGATTGCGTGGCGATCATTACCAACCATTCTGTCTACGATTACCCGGCCATCCTGGAAAATGCCTCCCTCATCTTCGATGCGCGTAATGCCTTGGGAAAAATGGGGCCAGGTAATCCGAAGGTGATCAAGCTCTAATGTCCGCGTATCTTGTCACCGGCGCAGCCGGTTTTATCGCTTTCAAAGTGATCGATCTACTGCTGGATGAAGGCCATCAGGTTATTGGCGTGGATAACCTCAACAATGCATATGACCCGCGTATCAAGCACTGGCGGCTGGAACAGTTGACTCCCAGGAGCGGTTTCACCTTCTATCACGCCGATATCTGCGACCGGCCGCGTCTTGAAGAAATTCAATCCCGCCACCAACCCTTCGAAGCGATCATTCACCTGGCTGCTCGCGCAGGCGTGCGCTATTCTGTCGAGGACCCCTGGTCCTTTGTGGACTCAAACATTACCGGCACACTCAACCTGCTGGAACTCAGCCGCAGGAATGGGATCCGTAAATTTGTCCTGGCATCCACCTCGGGGGTTTACGGTAAGAACCCACCCCTACCCACCACTGAAGACGCGGATTCGAGCTGCCCGTTGCAGCCGTATGCAGCTTCTAAAAAATCTTCCGAAGTACTGGCGCATTCATACCACCACCTTCACGGCTTGGATATCACCGTTTTCCGCTATTTCACCGTTTACGGCCCCGCCGGAAGGCCCGACCTGGCTCTCTTCCGCTTCATCCAATGGATTGTCGAAAACCGCCCGGTGCTGGTCAATGGAGATGGCACCCAATCAAGGGGGTTCACCCACCTCGATGATATCGCCCGCGGAACCCTCCTGGGATTGAAAACTCTGGGGTACGAGATCATCAACCTGGGTGGACATCAGACCGTTACGAGTTAATGAGCTGATCGATAGGGTTTCCAAAATCACGGGTAAACCCGCAAAAATTCAGTACCAGCCTGTGAACTGCGCGGATATTCGTGCCAGCTGTGCGGATACAAGCAAAGCCCAAACCCTACTTGGTTGGGACCCAAGTGTTTCACTCGAAGAAGGCATCCCCCGCATGGTGGATTGGTACCTGCAGGAACGCAGCTGGGCAAACCAGATCATCACGGAATGAGAATCACCCCCGCAAGCATCTGGCAGCGCTGGAAAAAAGACGAGATCCTGGGGGGAGTGATCCGCAATACCGGTTACCTGTTCAGCAGCAACACGGTGACCCTTGGTCTAAACACCCTTCAAACTCTTATTGCCACCTTTCTGCTCGGTCCAACATTCTACGGAATCCTTGGCCTCGTCACGTCCTACGCCTCGAGCGTTAACCGCCTTCTTTCCTTCCGCATGGGAGAACTGGTCATCAAGCATGCCGGTGGTCAGCTCGCGCTCGGCAGGAAAGACAAAGCTGCTGCCATCATCAAGGCCGCCGGTCTGACGGAAGCGGTCACATCGTTGGTCGCTTTTCTGATCCTGATGCTGACGGCAAGCTGGGCAGCCACGACCATCATAAAAGTACCCCAGGCTGCTCCCTGGATCGTAATTTTCGGTATCTCGCTCCTGGCGGATATCGTCTTCGAGACCTCCACGGCAGTCCTTCAGCTTGGAAACCATTTCAAGTACCAGGCTGTTTTGAACCTGGCACAGAGCATCCTGGTGACAGTGCTCCTGGCGATTGCCATCCTCTTCCAGGGCACCATTTATTTTGTTCTGATCGCCTACCTGCTGGGAAAAGTTGTTCAGGGCGTGGGCACAACCATCCTTGCCTTCCGCTGGGTCAAGCCTCTGATTGGTGAGGATTGGATTCATCAACCATTCAGCCTGATAGAGAACCGGAAGGAACTCGGCCACTTCGCCTTCAGCACCAACTTAAGCGGGTCGATCAATATGATCATTCGCGATAGCGAAATCCTCTGGGTGGGATTTTTTCTCAATCCCACCGCAGCGGGGTATTACAAACTTGCCCTGGCGCTGATGAACCTGACCGCCATCCCCGTCAGCCAGATCATCTCCACAACCTTCCCGCACATCAGCAAATCCGCCGCCCGCCATGAGTGGTCCACCCTCAAACGCCTGCTGCGGCGCACCTCAGCCATCGCCGCAGTCTGGAT
Source organism: uncultured Chloroflexia bacterium (assembly GCA_963747315.1). Classification (GTDB taxonomy): domain Bacteria; phylum Chloroflexota; class Anaerolineae; order Anaerolineales; family Anaerolineaceae; genus CAVVEQ01. Next base: position 232,231 of record CAVVEQ010000006.1, read on the forward strand.
CGCATTCTGCGCGGTAGGTATGCTTCTTCTGGGACCGCTTTTTTTCATCAACTACAAAGATGGAGCTTTTCTGCCCACCCTCCCGGGGATGTTCATCCTTTTACCAGGATTTGCCGCCCAGGGAATATTGTTTTGGAACCGCCCGCTTCTGCTCTCATTGGGGAAACCGAATTTTCCACTCGTCGTCAATGCCACGCTCGGTGCGGTTAAAATTGCTTTAATGTTCCTTCTCGTTCCCACCTCTGGTTACCTGGTTCAGGCTGGATTGCTTTCTGGATATTTCTTCCTTGCTGCGATCATCATTGTTTGGGAAGGTCTTAGGGAAATCCGCAAGCAGCAGATTCTCTTTCCACGGCCATTGGAAGTATGAAGATCGCCTGTATTTCCCCCTCCCGGGTTCCCTCCCGGACAGCCAACTCCATTCAAGCCATGAAAGCCTGCCATGGATTGGCACAAAACGGTCACGAAGTGCGCCTCTTTCTTCCGGGTGAGGAGCAGGTAGGCTGGGAAACTCTCGCGGGTCCATATGGCTTGGAAACGGAGTTCCAGATCACCTGGTTGAGAAGCCGCAAGCTCCTCCGGCGCTATGAATTTTCATTTAGCGCAATCCAGAAAGGACAAGCCTGGGGTGCGGAGGTGGTTTATACCTGGCTACCGCAAGCCGGGCTCTTTGGCCTGGAACGTGGTTTACCCTCGGTTCTGGAAGTTCACGACCGGATCAAGGGATCACTGGGACCGTGGGTGTTCTCCAGGTTCTGCCACCATCGCGGACGCAAGCGCCTGGCAGTCATCACCAACGCACTTTTAAAGGTTCTCGAAACCGAAAACGGCATTCATCTTCCGGTGGAGGAAGTGGCGATCACTCCCAACGGGGTGGAATGGGATAGATTCGCCAATCAACCGGGACCAAGGGAGGCGCGCGCGAGCCTGGGCATCCAGGAAAAACAAACAGCCGCCTTTTCCGGTCACTTTTATCCCGGCAGGGGGACCAACCTTCTTTTTACCCTTGCTCAAGCTTTACCTGAGATACAATTCCTCTGGATTGGTGGCCGTCAGGAGGATATTGATCATTGGAGAAATCGACTTCAGGCGGAAGCGGTCCAAAATGTTGTGCTTACCGGATTTATAGAAAACAGCCGTCTGCCGCTGCACCTAGCCGCCGCAGAGGTTCTGATGATCCCGTTTGAACGCCGCATCGAAGGCTCCAGCGGGGGCAACAGTGTGGATATTTGCAGCCCGATGAAATTATTTGAATACATGGCTACCGGACGTGCCATTCTTACCAGCGAGCTGCCGGTGATTCGAGAGGTGCTGGATGAATCCAACGCGTGCTTCGCACCCCCTGAAGATCTTCTGGCATGGAAAAATGCTCTCTCTAACCTTTTCAATGATCCCGGGAGGATGGACAGATTGGCAAAAAATGCCAGGAGGGATGCACAGAATTATTCCTGGAAAGAGCGGGAAAGGAAAGCGTTGGATTCCTTTCCGGATTGAACCATGACACCAGAAAGAAGAAGACTCCTTTTCTTTGCCTTGTTTTCGTTGCTCGCGGGTTTTTGCCTCACCGCGCTGGTAATTGCACTTGGAAAAGGCGGGTGGAGATCCCAAACCTGGCTCTTTGCGGGTCTGGTTATTTCTACAGGTTTCTTTCTGCTTGCCCTGGCGACCCGCTGGGCAGGCGGAGAGAAAATCCTCATCTGGATCGTAGCCGGAGGTTTGGTTCTTCGCTTGGCAATCAGCGTGGGATTGACCCTTGTGCTGCCGGTGGTCGGATATGACAATGAGGAACACAATGCCGGTTATATTTTCGCTGACTCATTCGATCGCGATACCCAGGCATGGTCTTTGGCTGCCTCGAGCGCACCGATTTTAACATCTTTCGAAAATCAATACATTTCTGACCAGTATGGGGGATTGCTGGCCATATTGGCGCTGGAGTACCGCTATTTCAGTCCGGATACACATAGACAGATGCTGCCGCTCATCATTTCTGCAACTTTTTTCATGATCGCGGTTCCTTTTCTTTGGAAAACACTTAATGGTCGTTGGAACAAGCGTGTGGCGACCATCGCCATACTGGTGTTCGTCTTCTACCCTGAAGGAATTCTTCTCGGCAGCGCGCACATGCGGGAGCCGATCCTCCTGGGTCTGGGCGCAATCGCAACATGGGCGGTTGCTGTTTGGGGGCTAAACCGCAAGGTTTCCATCACTGTTCTGACAATTTGTTCTCTGGCTATCCTGCTCATTTCGTGGCGCTCCGGCGTAGTCATAATCGGCCTTCTGCTGGGATGGCTTTTCGTGGACGAGATCATGGAAAAATGGAAACCCTCCCACCGGATTTGGGGTTGGTTATCAATAATCGCAATCTGTCTGGTGTTTGCACGATTAATATATCCGTGGATTCGTGAAACAGCAGTTTATGATTCCTATCTCAGTGTGCAATCCTCCGGGATTCTACAGTATGTTTTTCGCCAGATCGGCGCCAAATATCAGCTGCCTGTGGTCACCACTTATGGCCTCACTCAGCCGCTGCTCCCCGCTGCGTTGGTTGCACTTTCCAATCCTCTTGCCAGCGCAATTGCAATTTTTCGTTCACTGGGATGGTACCTCCTCGCCCCAGCGCTGATCTTCGGGTTCTTCTCATCGTGGAAAGCCAAACCTGCGCGCGATCGAAGGTTGCTGATCTGGCTAACATGTTTCAGCCTGGTATGGGTGGTGGTCTCCTCTTACCGGGCTGGAGGGGATACCTGGGATAATCCCCGATACCGGACGATCCTCCTCCCCTGGCTCGCTCTCATCGCCGGTTGGGCTTGGGTTTGGGCGACCAGCCGTCGCAATCCATGGCTGGGAAGGATTTACCTGATCGAAGGATTGGCAGTCCTCCTGATCACAAATCTTTATTTGACCAGGTATACGGATCTAGGTATCCGGATTAGTTTTTATTTGAATTTTGGGTTGGTCGCGATCGCCGCCCTGCTGGTCATCGCGATTGGATTTATCCTCGATGCGCGGAAAAAGCGACATAAATTGAATTAGAAGTTCATGCCTGCCAGGGTCCGACCCCGTCCCAGGCATATTCAAGATGTTCAGCTTTATTTTTGCTAATCTTTTTCTTTACTTTCCGATGAGTCCATTTCATCAAAGCTAATCCCCCAATTTCATCCAACCGCCTGCCGATCTCCCGTGTGCGCACATGCCGGCACTGATGGTTAAAAGCACCTCCCGGACGTTCTGATAAATAATCCTGTTCAACTCCGATCTGGAACAGCTCGTTCAGCAGTTTATCCACCTCCCGGGAGCGATCGGCAGGAAATGGTTTGGAGAAAAGATCGGATAAAAATCCCATAATTATTCACCTGGAATAATTTTATCACCCCAAGTTCGTATTTCACCATTTTAAGGCATACACCACATCACAGCCGGCCCGGAGGACATCCAGCAGGTTTACTAAAGCTTTAATGGCATCGTGCTATACTGATTTTATGTCGACCTTTCAGGAACAATGGGAACCGTGGGCATGTTTCTTGCACCGCTATGCAATGGAAAGACCGGCAGCATTACTTCTGGAAGCAGCCGGTCCGCTAACCATTCTGCTCGCCCAGTTTATCTATTTGGGTCAACCTTTGCTTGATGGTTCGAAAAAGCAAGCAGATTGGGAAGCCCTGGCTGGAATGCTCGAGGATCCTGCACAGGCGAAAGCGTTCGCTGCATACTTGAAGGAGGAGTGGATTTCTTGAACCTGGGGAACACTGTGCTCGGGGTAGCGATACTGATCCTTTCCACCGGCATGTTGCTTATTTTCATCCGGCCTAATAAAAAACGCGCCCCTGTTACCCTTCGCAAAATTCCAGCCGTGGAAAACCTACGCTGCATTCTCGGGGGATCCATGGAGAAGGGGACTCGGATGCATTTTAGCCTTGGTCGTTCGCACCCAGGGGATCCAAATTACGCCTCCACCCTGGCAGGCTTGAACACCCTTGAATTAATCACCCGCTCCACGCTCACAGCAGACCAGACCCCGGTTGCCACGAGCGGAAATAGCGCAACCAGTCTCCTGGGTGAGGATGTGGTTCGGGCAGTTTACAGGCGGGATTCCACGTTGGATCGCGTTCCCGCAGCTAACAGCCTGCTTGCAGGCGTCACACCGTTGGCTTTCGCAGCTGGCACTATTCCAATTATCGCCTCCCCGGATACCGGAGCGAATATCTTTGTCGGTCATTTTGGGGTCGAATCCGGCTTGATGATTCCGACAGATTCAAATCTAGAAAAGGAATCGTTCGCTGGTTCTGACTCCCTTCCAGCTCAGGCGGTATTCTTTTCATCCACCGAAAACACACTTTTCGGGGAAGAAACATTTGCCCTCCCGGCGTATATGGATGACAAACGATCCAACGTTGCCAGCCTGATGGTTCAAGATCTTCTGCGGTTGATGATCGTTTTCGGTATGTTGATCGGGGCGATCCTGGTGATCATGGGGGTGTTATGAGATCTCCGGTTGCCGCAGCGTTTGCCATTGCCACTGGGTTGATCGTGCTGGCTGGTTATTTCATTCCTAATCCACTCTTCCAGGCTGTGAGGTTTCAACTCCTGGATTGGGCGATGTTCATCGCCGCGGTGGCAGCGCTGGTCGCAATCATCAACCTTGCCACTGGTCACTTCAGTAAAGTTGTGAAGCAATCCCCTTCGAGGTTTTTCAGCATTATTGTGAGCGTTTCCTTTTTAATCACTCTCGTAGCTGGACTTATCCGTGGCTACACCGATCCACTCTTTCAACGCATCATCACGAATATCCAGATCCCGATCGAAACCACCCTCTTCGGTATCATCAGCATCTCCCTGGCTTATGCAGCCTTCCTCTTTATTCGCCAGCGCAAAGGTTGGGTAAATACGGTTTTTATCGTCTCGGTTTTATTCTTTCTTCTTGCCAACAGCTGGTTCCTGGTGTGGGGCCAATCAATTCCGGTCCTGGGCGAGATCATTTCAGCCATCCAGAAAATCCCCCTGGCTGGTTCCCGTGGCGTCCTCATTGGTATTTCGCTGGGCAGCCTTGTTACCGGCTTGCGCATTCTGACCGGCATCGACCGGCCGTACAGTGGATAAAACATGCCTGAATTAATTTGCCAGATCTGCGGGACCCCAAATCAACCGGATGCGGTTATTTGCTCCATGTGCCATTCAAGGCTTGGTCCTCCGCCAGGGAAAACGCAATCCCTGGAATCCCCCTCCGATCAACCGGAGGTGGATCAGGAAAACCTCGATTGGCTCGAACGGGTGAGAGCTTTGAATGCAATGGATCAAATCGCAAAAAATGGCGGGGTGCCTCCCGCCGCCAGCGCTCCCAAGCCGGTTCCCACTCCGGATCCCGAACCCGCGGTTGAAAATCCGGATTGGCTCTACAATACCCGCGACCTCACCTCTGCTCAGAAGCCGGTTCCCGAAGCGCAGGCAGTGGAGGATTTGAGTTGGTTGAATGATCTACGGGCATCAACCGGCAGCCTCGGCCCTCCGCCGGAGGTGCCCACCACCGCAGCCGAGGTACTGGCAGCTGCAGCCTTTGCGAAGCATCAGGAGAAATTGGAGGAGACTGAAAATCTGGGGGAGACCCAGCAGCTTACTCCGCGTTCATCCATCCCGGGGTCAGCGTCCGACTGGTTGGATAAATTGGGTGCCATCGGCGAAGATGATCAGCTAAAACCCGGATTCGAGGAAAGTTTTGGCGCCCCCCCGGGAAATGTTGACCAGGTGATCAATTATGATATCGAGCGGGCGACCGGTTCACTGGGAAAAGCCCAGGATGGCGAAGCAGCAGTGCCCATCGCTCCGGAAATGCAGCCTCCAATTGCCGAACCTCCTGCGGAACCCTCAGCCAGACAGGCAGACGAATCGGTTGCAGAAGCGCCCGCTTCACCCTCTGCTCCTCAACCGGCTTCCGGCCTTGATCTAGCTTTTCTGGATTCTGTGCTGACCGCTCCATCAGGCGGAGAAAAAGCATCCCAAGAAACGGATGGTACTACCCTCCCACCGAATATCTCGCAATTTACTGAACAACCTGCTTCGATCCCGCAACCTGAACCATCCCTTTCCTGGCTGCAGGACCTGCAGAGTGCGCCTGAATCCCCCTCAGCACCCGGTTCCATGAAATCACAAGATGTTCCGATGCCTCCTTCAGCGGAGCCTCCTCCAGCCGCAGAGACATCCTTCAAATCTGGGACGATTAAAGAGGAATTTCCGTCGATTCCTGCCAACATTGAAGAACCTCCTGCTCAGCCAAACGAAGCCCCTGCTCCTCCTTTGCAGATAAGCCAGGAAGAACTGGACGCCCGGTTATTGAACGAATTTGTGGTTCCTGCCGCGATGAGTGCAGTTCCAGCTGCATCCCCACCCCCCCAGCCACCCCAGGACCTGAAAAACCTGCCTGGTTTTTCTTCCACCGGTTTGACAGGCCTGTTGAACAGCGATTCGATCGCCGGTTTGGAAATGGAGGGTATCCTACCTCCCGATGGTGCGCAAGAACCATCCGCCGCTCCACCCCAACCAATCCCACCTGCGGCGGTTCCTGAATTCGTTCCTCCGGTGCAGGGGCAAATCCTTCCACCGATCGAGGAGGTATCCCCTTCCCCATCGATCCAGGAAGGACCTCAATTTGCTACAAAGCTGGAACCCTCCGTTACTCAGCAGGCATCCGCCTTCCCCAAGCAGCGTCGCTGATTCTCTCTTCAGGCCATCGTCTGATCTAATCCCGGAAACCCCTTCACCGTTGGAAGCCGCAGCAGATGTTGAACCGGTAGATCTCGAATCCATCAAGATCTCGGAAGACACCCCCGACTGGCTCAAACAATACGCGGGTGAATTAAATCTTGACGATGCCCAGAGTTCCCTTTTTCCCAGCCAGGAATCTCTCAGTCAGGAACCTCCGGCGGAGTTCGGTTCAGCACAATCTTATCCCCCGGCTGAACCTACTCTTATTGACCAACCTGCTCAGGATCTGCCTGGTTTACAGGATTTCACTTCTTCCGAATCCAAACCGGTTGTCCCCATTGCCGCGGAAATCCAGAACCAGGATTGGCTGAACACAGTCATCAACGAAACACCTGCCTCCCCGGTGGATCTGTTCAAGGATGTGGAAGAGCCACGCTTTGCCCCCCGCGAGGAGGCTTCTCCCGATCTTGCAGCAGGTGATTCCAAACCTGTCGCCTGGGTGATGGAACCCGGCCAGCATTCCGGTTTCACCGGTCCGTTGCCGGATTGGCTCCAGGAGTTGGAAGGTGACCAGGAAGGGAAATCCTCATCAGCCCAGGTTCCCGCAGTCGCAGAGGAGCCCATCCCCGATCTATTCGTATCCGCTCCACCGGAAGTGGCCGTTCCCGAACTGAGCCCCACGCCAGCGCAGGGGAAACCTGACACAGTCTCCTCGTCTAGCATTCCAAACCTCGAGAGCCTGGGAATCCCGCCGGGTGACCTTTTCCAGGCCGCCGACTTCTCCCAGGAAGCAGCCCAAATACGCCCAGCACCCTCCATGGGGGATCCTGGCAACCCGCCTCAGGACTTTTTCAAATCTACATCATCAGGTGGAGAAGCCGAGCCTCAACCGGATTGGTTAAGCGGTTTGCCCTCCATGCAGGAGCAAGAACAGCCTGTACCGTCCAAGCCTGCCCCGCCGAGCGTAGAAAAGGTAAGTTTGTCCCCCGCTGCCATGGCCGGAATGAGCGTGGCGAGCCAGGTTGCCAGCCAGAAACCATTAAGTCCTGCCGCCCCACCCAGCTCAGCTGTTCCATTCGGAATGGAATCCCTGCCGGATTGGATTTCAGCTGAATCTGGTGATGGGGAAAATTCGGATGCGTCTGGAGATCAACCCGCCCTTGCCCAGGCGGAAATGCCAGGCTGGTTAGAAGCCCTTAAACCAATTGGCCTGGTGAAAGCAGCCCTAGCCGGGTCGCAACAACCTCCAAAACAATCCGCACCCGCAACCGGTTCATTGAAACCAACAACCGGTTCACTCCCAGGAAAACCCGTTACGCCAAGCACCGCCCAGCTTTCCCCTGCACCGCCAACCGCGGCCAAAACCGAAACACAGCAGCAGTATGCAGCAATGATGGAACAGGTGCTCACCCGCGGTCCTGCCCCCACCTCCCAGGCACAGAATCCGAAGAAACGCTCAAAAAAGCTGCTTTGGGGGTTCATCGTGGGATTGGTGTTGATCATCCTGCTCTTCCTCGCTGCCGTAGGATTGGGATTCCTTCCCCTTCCTCAGCTCTTTTCTGCGGAAACCGTCAGCTTCCACGGAGCCGTTGAAGCGCTTCCGGCTGGTGCTCCGGTGCTGGTTGGCCTGGAGTATTCCCCTGCCTTCGCTGCCGAGATGCAGCCAATCAGTACGACAATTATGCAGCAGCTTGCCTTGAAGGATGCTAACGTAACCTTCATCTCCACCCAGGCAGCCGGACCAATCCTCGCAGAGCAACTCCTCCAGCAGACTCACGAGGAATTCCCTACCTATGATCTATCCCAAAAAACTGAGAATCTTGGCTACCTCGCAGGGGGTTCCACAGGGCTTCTGGGATTTGCCCTCCATCCTGCGATTGTGATCCGGAAAGGCTGGGACGGGCAGCCAGCCTGGAGCAAACCTGCGCTTGAGGGTATCTCAAGCCTGGATCAATTCGCCGCGGTTTTTGTTCTTTCTGAAAATGCAGATATTTCCAGGGATTGGATCGAGCAGGTTCAACCAAGATTGGGTAATGTTCCGCTATTGATCGCAACCAGCGCGCAAACAGGACCGTTGCTTGAACCCTTCACAGCTTCCGGTCAGGTAAAGGGATTGGTAGCCGGGATTTCCGGCGCTGCTGCCTATGAGAACATTCTTGGAAAACCATCCGAAGGCTCCAAATTGTGGGTGTTGTATCTTGCAGGACAGCTTCTGGCTGTCCTTGTCATTCTCTTGGGTTTGGTTTTTCGGGTAACCCATGACAGAAAAAATCCTCCTGGTAGGGAGGGGTAAAGCTTGGTGACCCAAGACCTGGTATGGACGCTGGTGAGCTTCATCCTCACCCTGCTGGTATTCAGCTTTATCTTCGGGGATAACCCTGTATTCCGCTTCACCCTCGCCCTCCTGGTGGGTTGCAGTACCGGCTATTTCGCGGTTATCCTATTGCAGCAATTTCTCGGTCCCCGGATTCTTCAATCTCTCCAATCCGGCAGTTACCAGCTGGCAGCGGTTCCTTTGATCCTGGGAATTCTTTTGTTGCTTCGCCTCTTCCCGAGATACTCACAGCTGGGGAATATTTCCATGGGTTTCCTCCTTGGGGCAGGCGCCGCGGTGATCATCGGAGGCGCGATCTTCGGCACTTTGCTCCCACAAGTAAGCGCATCTATCAGGCAATTCTCCTCTTGGCGGTCCCTTACCAACCCGGTAGGAATGATCAAATTTCTGGAAGCGGGCTTGATCCTATTTGGCACGGTAACCAGCTTGTTGTATTTCCAATTCACAATTCGGCGGAAGGAGGATTCCACCAAGGCTTCGAAAGGGATGTTTGAGTGGATGCGCCCGGCAGGCAAGTTTTTCATCGTGGTCACCCTTGGCGCAGTATTCGCCGGGGTGTTCAGCGCTTCCTTAACCGCGCTGGTATCGCGGCTAGCCTTTATTTGGGAATCTGTCCGAACATTGATCGGGTAATTCATGGCCATTCCATTTACCAGAGTGACATCCCTCCTGGGGGTCGAGATTGGCTCCTGCAACACACGGGCAGTGCTCTTCGATCAGGCAGCCGGGCATTTTCATTTCCTTTCAGCTTCCAGTGCACCCACCTCCGTTATCCACCCCTTCCGCAATATCAATGATGCCCTTCTGCAGGCTTTAATGGGGTTGCAGTCAGCCTCCTCACGCTCTCTCCTGGATGACACCTCCCACCTGATCCTGCCTTCGCTCGCCGATGGTGCGGGAGTGGATGGCCTGGTAGTCGCCCATTCTGCCGGTAAGCCCATCCGCGTCCTCACCATCGGGCTGCTCCCGGATTTTTCCGCTAAAAGTGCGCTGAAACTAGCCTCCACCATCCCGGGGTGCCATGTAACCAGTCTGGATCCGGCCAGCACACCACGACGGGTGGATCAACTGGATGCGATCATATCCAGCGAACCGGAGATCATACTTTTTGCCGGAGGGACTGACCACGGCTCGGTGATTGCCATACAAAAGCTCGAAGATGTGATCCTCCAGGCATGTAAATCATTCCCAGCAGAACGAGTACCCGCAGTGATTTATGCGGGGAATTCGATCCTTGCGAAAGAGATGGAAGAGCACTTCGAGAATGTAGCCAGGTTCTATCCTTCCTCGAACCTCCGCCCGCAGATCGACATTGAGGATTTCACTCCCGCGCTGGAAGTGCTTAGCGGAGTCGTAACAGGGATCCGCGCGGGTCAATACGAAGGATTCAGGAATCTGCAGAAGATTTGTTCCACCCCGCCAATTCCAACCTCCATCGGTTTCGACCGTGTTGTCCGTTATTTGAGCCTGCGATATCCATCCATAAAAGGGGTTCTCGGTGTGGATCTCGGCGCTGCCTCCACGACCCTGGTGAGTGCGCGTCAGGGAATTTCCGAAATATCCGTCACCGCCTTCGGCTTGGGTCAGGGTTTGAAATCCTTTCTGCAGAACCATCCAGCGGAAACTATCACAAAATGGCTGGCGGAACAAAGCGCCGCGGATGCTGCTGCTGATTACCTATGGCAAAAGAATCTTTATCCCTTATCCGTCCCAGCCACCGCGGAGACATTGGATATCGAACAAGCAGCAGCCAGGGAGATCCTTCAGGTTTGCCTTGAACCGCACCTCAAACAGACCGGGGTCTCATTCGCCTGCTACGAATCGATCCTGGTATCAGGATCGACGCTAACCCGCACACCCCAGCCGGGCGAAGCCCTGATGATGATCCTGGATGGCATCCAACCGGTGGGGATAACCTCGATCATCCTGGATAAGAATAACCTCGCATCCCTGCTGGGCGCATCCGCAGTGATCAATCCGCTGATCCCCGTCCAGGTGATCGATTCCAACGCTTTCACAAACCTGGCCACGGTTATCTCACCCGTAACAAAAGCCAAACTTGGGACTCCCATCCTCAGGGTTTCAATCGATTACGGACAGAGCAGTGTGACCCGCCTGGATATCAAAATGGGCAGCCTGGTAGCTTTCCCCCTGCCGCCCGGGCAAACCGCTAACATCCTCATGGAACCCGCCCGGGGGGTGGTTATCGATCCGATGCGCAAAGCCAATGGATTCAAAGTATTTGGCGGGCTTTGCGGTGTGGTGATCGATGCCCGCGGGCGCCCGCTTTCCCTTCCCCAGGAAAACGACCTAAGGAACCAAACTCTCCAACATTGGGCATCGATACTGGGCGCTTGACCGGTGGCATACTTCCTGCATCGAATCGGCGGACATGGTAATGCCGATTTCTCATTTCACGCAACAAGCGCGCATTCGGCGTACTCGCAGCCTTCCCTATGAAGGTGAAATCATCGTCCGCAGGGATCAAAAGGTAGGAGCGATGGATACGCTGGGGAACTGTTACCTCCCCGGTAAACATGAAGTGATCGATCTCTACCAATTGCTTGGAGCCTCCCGGAAAGTCCCCCTGGAAGCGATCACCGACCGTACCGCGGGGGAAACCCTGCAAAAAGGGGATATCCTGGCAAAGACCGGCAGGGTGATCAAGAAGATCGTCCGTGCACCAGCGGATTGTTATATCGAGTCCATTGAGGATGGGAAAGTCCTTCTGGAGATCCTTAATCCCGCATTTGAATTGAAATCCGGACTGGATGGTGTGATACGCGAGGTGAGTCCCAACTGGTCGGTAGTGGTGGAATCCTTCGGCTGTCTTTTGCAGGGCGTGTGGGGAAATGGACGGATTTCCTCCGGTTTGCTGGTCAATACCGTTAAAACCGAAAACGATGAATTCAACCGCGCCAGCGTGGATGTGACCATGCGCGGTGCAATTGTGGCTGGCAGCTACTGCTGCCGCCAGGAAGCACTGGAAGCTGCGGTGGATTTTTCACTACGCGGTTTGATCCTTTCCAGCATGTCCTCTTCATTGGTCGCTTACGCGCTAAATATGGAGGTTCCAGTCATCCTATTGGAAGGATTTGGATCCATCCCCATGAATCCGATGGCTGCCAATCTGCTCAACCAGTACGACCGCCATAATGCCTGTCTCAATGCCTGTGAATGGGACGTGTACACCGGTAACCGTCCGGAAGTGGTGATCCCCCTGCCGGGAACAGGAAATGACCCACGTGAAGGCGGGCATGTCCGCCAGGGTAGCCGGGTACGGGTGAAAGTGCCTCCATATACCGGGGCGGTGGGAACGGTAACCCAGATCCGTGATGGCGAGACAACCATGCACAGCGGTTTACGCGGGGTTTGCGCCGAGGTTAAGTTCGACCGGTTGCCGGCAACCTCGTTTCCGGTCAGCAACCTTGATATTCTGGAATGATTCTTGCATCTATAAGCGATAGGAGTAGAGCCTATGACCACCCCCCTTCATGATGACAGCCAGTTTGAAGATTTCATAGAAGAACCGTCACCAAAACCACCGAATAACCGGAATTTTTACATAGCCATAGGGATTATTGGCTTCATGACCGTTGTCATCCTGGTCGTTCTGGTGATCGTGGCGACCATGGTGGTACCCGCCCAAAATGCCAAACGAAACGCTGAAGCTGCCCAGATCTACGCGGCTAACACTGCAACCTCCATTGCAGCCACTGCACGGGCGGCTACTGAACAATTCCTGCTCACTCCCAGCATCACCCCGACCCCCACCAATCCGCCTCCACCAACCGCTACCCCGGTTTTGGCATTGGGCACTCCAATTGCAGAAACTCTTTCAGCCGAGCAAGCTGCGCAAACCGCAACGGTTGATGCCATGCTAACCCAGGCTGCGGGAGGGCCAACCTCCACAGCCACACCTGCGAATTTGCCTAACACTGGTTTCGCCGATGATTACGGTGTTCCCCTGATGATCGGCCTGACCGCAATTTTTATTGGAATAATTCTTCTCTCACGCAAGCTGCGCTCCTCTTCTTCTGCCTGATCCCGCCTCCAAGCGTCAGGGTTCTGAGTCTCCTTTTTACCTCCGTTGCAGCGAAATCGCCCTCTTGCGAGGGCGGTTTCGTTTGAATTAGCAGGAAAACAAATTGAAAATTTAATTAACCTTTTTGGAAAAACCTGATATAGATCCACTTGCTCAAACGTATGCCGGGCTCATCCACAAGGCGGGTGAAGACATAAGCGAAACACAGGATTAATCCCAGGGTTGATAGGTAGGCGATAGTAAAGGTGGTACCAAAAGACATACTTTGGACTGTTTTAAGCCAGTGAAAAAACCAGGTTGAAAAGGATCCAATAATAATCAAGTGGAGGATAAATGCTGAATATGAGATACGTGATAAGAACTGGAGTGGGCGAGTATCCAATATTTTTTGAAGTACGCTGGAATAGAGGATGGTAAATGTAACCAACCCACCGCCAATGGTCTGCCAGAAAATGGTTGGTTTGATAGACTGAACCAAGGGCAGAATATTATAAATGGATGGCTGCCCAGGCGTCAATCCGTTGCGGGGGTATGTCAATAGAAAAATCCCTACCAAACCAGTAAATATTACTAAAGCGAGTTGGTATTTAATCTTAGGAAAGGTCACAAAAAGGTCCGCTAGTGCAACCCCAATAATGAATCGCGAATAATACTGGGATTTATACCCGCCAAACAGCAATGCCAAGATAAATACTACGTAGATTATCCAACGGTTCCGGATACGGACCGCAAGATATGCGAGAGCAAGCGCAATAAATGATCCCAGCAATTCATATGTCATCACCCAGAGAATAACTGTATAGTCTGCTGTGTAATTAAAAAAAAGAATCCACTAAACCCTCGCGAAGCATCGCAACAATGCTATCCTGATGATCCCACATCGTCAGAATAACCGAAGGATTGGGTCGATCCAATGCCATTTTGCTCGCGAACTGGAACGCTGAAAACTGGATCATAATGAAGGTGATAACAATTAGTACATAAATCGGGATTGCCAGGCGGGGGTATCGTCGGATAGCGCTGAGAGACCAGGATCTCTTCCTTTCGATTCCGGAAATATTTGTAAGTCATCACAAATCCGCTTAAGACAAAGAAAAGGGCGATTGCTGCCCGCCCATTGTTGAAAATATTCAATGGAAGGTTATAAAGGGTCACCTCCAGTTTGCCAGGCAGAACAGATTCGGCGGGATTGCCCGAAGAGATGGAAGGTAGAAAATACTGCAGGAAATGGGAATTGATCACCATAAAGGCTGCTAAACCGCGTAAGCCGTTTAAATACCGGGTATCTCCCATAATGTTCGCTGCGTTACTTGGCTTTCTTTTGAGTCTCTAAACGAATTCTGAGCTTAATTTCGCCCCATAATCCAGCAAGGCTTTAACCATTTCCTTCGACCTGCCCTCCGCATATACCCGAAGCACAGGTTCTGTTCCAGAGGGTCTGATCAGCAGCCAGGAGTCATCGGCCAGGATGTACTTGATCCCATCGAAAGAGACCACGTTGGCCACTTTTTCACCGCCGATAGAGGTTGGGGCTTCCGCGGTCAGCTTGGAGGTCATTTTTTCCTTCGCCACGGGGTATTTCAAGCGCACATCTTTGCGTTCATAAAACGCCGGACCCACATCGTGAAGCAGATTTTCCACAAGTTCGTGGAAGGGGACCTTCGCATCTGCCACCATCTCCAGAATCAGCAGACCCAGGATGACGCCATCCCCCTCTGGGATATGGCCGCGGAATGAGATCCCACCGGATTCTTCCCCACCGATGAGCACATCTTCCTTCAGCATATAATCGGCGATGTGGTTGAATCCAACAGGGGTTTCATGCAGGGTCAACCCGTAACGCACGGCAAGCCGGTCGATCATACGCGTGGTGGAGACAGTTCGCACCACCGAACCCTTCCAGCCCTTTTTCTCCACCAGGTAGCGAAGTGCGAGAGCCATGATCTTGTGCGGATCGATGAAATTCCCGCGTTCGTCCATCGCGCCGATCCGATCTGCGTCGCCGTCGGTTGCCAGTCCAAAATCACCCAACCCGGTGGCGATTGCCCCCGATAAAGAACCCAGATAGCGTGCGATTGGTTCGGGGTGCACTCCTCCAAATCCGGGGTTCATTTCGCTGCGGATTTCTGTCACTTCGGTGCCGCAGCCCTGCAGAATACCCTTGATCATCCCCCTCCCCGAGCCATACATCGAATCCACAACAACCCTCATGGGATGGTCGGCGATCTTATCAAAATCGATCAGGCTGCGAATATGATCGTAATATGCCGGGGTGGGATTGAAGCGCTGGATAAGACCAGCCTCTCGTGCGTGCTCGAAATCCATCAGGTTCGGACCGCGCGCGCGCTCCTCGTTGTCGTTTAAATAAATTTCAACACGCTTGCACTGTTCGGGGGAGGCCGAATTGGCTCCCGCGGATTTGAGCTTGACCCCGTTATAACGCGGCGCGTTGTGCGAGGCGGTGATCATGATCCCAGCGATGGCATTCATTTCCCGCACGGCGTAGGAGATGACCGGGGTGGGCGCATCTGCCTGAGCCAGGTAGACGGTAAATCCGTTTGCCGCCAGTACGCGGGCGGCCTCGCTGGCATAGCGGTCCGAAAGAAAGCGGGTATCGAAACCCACTACCATCTTTTTCGGGTTCGGACGTTTTTCCAGCTTTACGCCGTTGATCCAGGTATCAGAAGCCACCGCGTCGGCGATAGCCTGGCTGACAAGCCGCAGATTTGTGAAGGTGAATGTGTCTGAAATAACGGCGCGCCAGCCGTCAGTCCCAAAATGTATGGTCATAGATTACTCCGCAATGATTTTCCGGGTGAACGCCGGGACGCCTATTTTACCACCCCGGAGCCGGGGTGGCGGTGGAAAGCAGATCGCGCACGATCCAACCATCCCGACCGTCATTCAACCGGACGTGAGTCCAGGAGGTGGTACCGTCGTCAAATGAATCTGGCAGGATCACCACCAGGTAGCCATTGAGTAAACTGGCGATCACTTTTGCACCAAAGTTAGGGGATTCGCGGATGATCGCGCCGGTGCTATCCGGCGCTTTGATATAGGCTTGCGCCAAAGTTGGTTCCACTGTCAGCGTGGGCGTCTCGGTGCTGGTGGGGATGAGTGTGGGGGTGGGTGTTTCTGTTCCTGTAGGCGCAAGCGTGGGAGTTTCTGTCACTGTCGGTACCGGGGTCCCCGATGGGACCGGCGTGGGCAGCGCCAACTGCGTGGAAACCGTTGAACCGAATCCGAGCAGTGCGATCAGGATCACAATGCAGATGAGAACAATGGACAAGGCCAACCCATACCCAAAGGGGGTTTGCGGCCGCAGTCGCATAAGCACCAAAACGATGGTGACCACCAGCGCAGTCCAGGCCAGGTTGACCAGGTAGACGATCAACCCATCCGGCCACATGCCCGCCACCCTGCTGGTAATGCCGAACCCCGCCACCGCGATGGGGATGTAGAGCTCGTAGGCAATGGCCACGCTGGCCACCAGCGGGCGGGTGTTGGGATTCCGCACCAACAGGTAGGTGGAAAGCGCCGCCCCAACAGTGAGCAGTAGGAAATCCGGCCAGGCAAAATAGGTGTGAAAGAGAGAATTGGTGAGGATCAGATCCGGGAAAAAACGACTGGCCAGCCCGCCGAGCGCCGCGCAGCCAAAGACGATCAGGCTTCCCAGCAGGATGCCGACCAGGCACTGCAGGAAGAACCTCCCCGAGCCGACCACCGTGGCCAGCCCCAGCCCGAGCGCAGGTCCCATGAAAGGGGAAAGCAGCGCTGCCAGGATGAAGATGGCGGGGGCATCGGTGAAAATGGCCACCACCAGGACGATGCCCGCCAGCAGGGAGAAAATGAAGAAATCCCCTGTAGGAACGATCCGACGCGCCAGGTCGGTTAGGAAGACCTCGCGCTCACCATTCTCGTAAGGGAAAAGCTGCCGCTTGGTGCGCCTTCGGCGTGCGGGTGGCAGGGTTGAACCGGGAGGAGGGAGGGGTTCGTTCATCGGCAGGCTCATGGTTTTATTCCTGGGTGCATGTGCTGAGAAGAAAATCCTTAAATTGATTATACATTCCTTTGAAAAGACTTTGCTGGAAGAGGGTAAAATTAGGCAATTCCTGGATCGAGGTACCCCCATGCGGTTCGCTTCCCTGGCTTTGACCATACTGCTCTTTCTGGCTGCCGGCTGCGGCACACCCACCCCGGCTGCCACGCCCACGCCTGCACCAACCCTCACCCCCGCCGCCACATCCACACCGTTGCCGGGGGAGGTTCTGCTGGTCACAAGTGGGGTTTCTGATCCCACCCTCCTTTCCTCCGCGCAGGAGACCCTCACCCGCCTGGCTAGCGGCTCCGGTTATACCCTCAAGGTGCTGCCTTCAGCCACCCCCGCCGATCTCGGCGCGCAGGTTGTGGTCGCGGTCTTCCTCGCGCCGCCCTCAGACCTGCCAGCGCTTCTCAGTTCCGCCCCGCAAGCCCAATTCGTGGTCGTCAGCCCCGCAGAATTGCCCCAGGCAGTCAACCTCAGCGTGATCCTTTCCAACCCCGAGTACCAGTCCTTCCTGGCGGGTTATACCGCCATTCTGCTTTCCAACGATTGGCGCGCGGGCGGGCTGCTGCCGGGTGGGACACCGGAGAACGATCAGCTGCAGCAATCCTTTGTGAACGGCGGTGCATATTTCTGTGGAACCTGCTCCCCCCTCTATCCTCCCTATATGAACTTCCCCATCCAGGGCGCGCTGCCCGCGGGGAGCGATGCGAACACCTGGATCGGCATGGCCAACCAACTCCTCGCCAACCGGCTGAATGTGATGTACGTTTCGCCGGAAGCCGCCAGCCCGGAGCTATATAATTTTCTGGTGAGCCAGAATATGGTGATCCTTGGTTCGGGCACCCCACCTGAATCCGCGGCTTCGCGTTACGCCGGCTCGGTGATCCAGGATCCAATCACCCCCATCGAGACGCTTTGGCCGGATCTGACCTCCGGGAAGGGCGGCAGCACAGTGGCCGCGGATCTGCTCTTCACCCATGTGAATCCCGGGCTCTTCAGCGAAGGCCGCCAGCACCAGGCCGAAGAGTTGATTGCACAATTGCGGGATGGTTTGATTCTGACCCGGAATCCTTGAAATGAGATCGGCCCCAAAGAATATATATTGTGACTGATTGGTGTCGGAGAAATAACAGTCACTAACCTACAGCTGACAGTATATTTTCGGTGAACAACCAAATCTGACAAAAAGAATTGTTTACGCGGCTTGTTTATTCAATCCGCAAATATTCAGGAACTCAGACCGCAAAGCAGGATCCTCAGAATAAACCCCGCGAAAAACGGTGGTGCGCGTGGCTGGTGAGATCTCGCGCACTCCGCGCATTTCCACGCACATATGCTTGGCCCGGATAAACACCGCCACTCCGTGCGGTGCCATCAACGTTTCCAATGTATCCGCTATCTCATAACCAATGCGTTCCTGCACTGCAAACCGTTTTGTGTATAGCCGCACCAGGCGGGTTAATTTTGAGATACCTAGAATGGAGTCATTTGCCACATAACCGACATAGGCCTCTCCGTAAAACGGAAAGACGTGGTGCTCGCATAGCGAATGAAAATTGATCGGTCCTTCGATCACCTGGCTTAAACGGCAATCCGGCTCGCCGCGGCATTCTCTTGGAAAAGCTTTGATCAATTTTGGGTCGCCTTCATAACCATTGGTGGATTCATAAAGGGCTTCAATGAACCGGCGCGGTGTTTCTTTTGTTGAGGGAGTTGTGATATCCATGCCAAAAGCTGAAAATATTTCAGCCATGTAATCTTGATATTTTTGCATGTCTTCTTTGGAAATATTCCGTTTATTTAGTTTTAATAACTCATCTAAGGAGAAATCGTCGTAAGATTGGATGTTTGTCATTATTGATCCTCTAATATTTTGGGTTTGCGCGGTTGAGATTCTATCAACTTGTGATCATTATAGTCAATTGGTGGGTATCGGATTTGTGCCCACCACCTTAATCCCATGACCGGAAGAATCCATTATTGTGAGATTGCTTCGTCACCCTTCGGTCTCCTCGCAATGACGAAGGGAGCTCAATTCTATTCATTTTCGCTGCCCATGAACTCCCGTGCGGTAGCCTCTCCCGGCGCGGAAATCCCCTCCCGGCGCAGCACCTTTCCGAAGGTCATCGCCAGGATCTTGATATCCAGCCGCATGCTCCAGTGATCCACGTACCACACATCCAGGCGGAATTTCTCCTCCCAGCTGATGGCGTTGCGCCCGTTCACCTGCGCCCAGCCCGCCATCCCCGGCAGCACATCATGGCGGCGTGCCTGCTCGGCGGAATAACGCGGAAGGTATTGGATCAGCAGCGGGCGCGGACCCACCAGGCTCATCTCCCCGCGCAGCACATTGATCAACTCGGGCAGCTCATCCAGGCTGGTGGAGCGCAGGAATTTCCCGATCCCGGTCAGGCGGTCCTTATCCGGTAGCAGATTCCCCTGCGTGTCGCGCTCGTCGCGCATGGTGCGAAATTTGTAGATGCGGAAGATCTTCCCCCGGTAGCCCGGGCGCTCCTGGGTGAAGATCAGCGGCCAGCCCTGTTTGATCCAAAGAATGATGGCAATGACCAACACGAAGGGCGAGATGACGATCGCGCCGGGGATGGTCAGCAGCAGGTCAAAGATCCGCTTTCGCAGGGGCATACCCTTAGGCAGCAGAAGGGCGGTCATGAAATTATTTTATCAGCGAAGCGACACATTGTGCCAGCGTAGCGGCACAACGTGCTAGCGAAGCTAAATAGTGCACCAACGAAGAGGTACAGAATACCAGCGATGCAAAAAATGGGACATCCACCATCGGGTATAATTCCGGCAGTCACTTCAGGAGGCAAATGAAATGAAGATCACCATCCAGTACTGCATGGTTTGAGCGTATACCGATAAAGCTGCCGGTCTGGCAGCCGAGATCCTGAAGAATTTTGAATCCCGCCTGGAATCCCTCACCCTGCTGCCGTCGGATGGCGGCCGCTTCGAGGTGAGCGTGGATGACAAGTTGATCTATTCCAAGCTGGCCAACGGCCGCTTCCCCCGCCCGGGGGAGGTGGAAGATTTGATCCGCAAACTCTGATCGGAAAGGTTCGTATGCCCAAGAAAGGCCGCGTTTTTTCCGGCGCCCGTCCCACCGGCCGCCAGCACCTGGGGAATTACCTGGGCGCCATTAAAAACTATGTGGCGCTGCAGGAAGATTACGACTGTGTCTATTGCATCGTGGACCTGCACGCGCTGACCACCCTGGATACCACCGAAAACCTGCGCGCCAACACCCTGGAAATGGCCCTGGATTGGCTGGCAGCCGGGATTCGCCCGGCGGAATCGATCATGTTCATTCAATCCCACGTTCGCCAGGTGAATGAGCTCAATACGATCCTTTCCATGGTCAGCCCGCTGGGAAATTGACCGATCTGCCCACCTTCAAGGAAAAAGTTCGCGAGCAGCCCCACAACGTCAACTTCGGGCTGGTGGGCTACCCCGTTCTGATGACCGCCGATATCGTCCTGTATAAAACCGACGTCGTTCCGGTGGGCGTGGACCAGGCGCCGCATATCGAGTTCGCCCGCGAGACGGTGCGCTCCTTCAACCACACCTATCACACCCAGGTGCTCATCGAACCAAAGATGAAAGCCACTGAGTTTCCCAAAGGTGCTGGGTACCGATGGCGTCCAAAAGATGAGCAAGAGCCTGAATAACCATATCGAGCTGGCTGCCACCCCGGAGGAAACCGAAAAACGCGTTCTCACCATGGTCACCGACCCCGCCCGCATCCGCCGCACCGACCCCGGTAACCCGGATGTGTGCAATGTGTTCTCCTTCCACAGGATGTTCTCCAGCGCCGATGAGATCGCGATGGTCAACACCGAGTGCCGCCGGGCTGGGATTGGCTGCGTGGATTGTAAAAAGCTGATGGCCAAGAACCTCAACGCCTCGCTGGTGCCCTTCCGCGCCAGGCGGGAGGAGTTCGCCCGCAAGCCGGATGAGGTCTGGGACACGCTGAACGATGGCGCAAAACGCGCCAGCGTGATCGCCGAGAAAACCATGGAAGAAGTCCGCACCGTCATCGGGCTTCCATAACGATATCCAATGCGCGCTGTCATTCAGCGGGTTTCTTCAGCTTCTGTTGTGGTGGATGGGAAAACCATCTCCTCCATCGATCAAGGACTCTTGATCCTGCTGGGGGTGGGGCCTGACGATTCCGAAGCGATCGCTCAGCAGCTGACAAAAAAGATCGCCGCGATGCGCATCTTCCCGGATTCGGAGGAAAAAATGAACCTCTGCGTTCGAGATATTGGCGGTGCCGCAATTGTCGTTTCGCAGTTCACCCTCTACGCCGATACCCGCAAGGGCAACCGACCGTCTTTTATCGGGGCTGCCGCGCCGGAGCTGGCCAGTCCGCTTTGCGACCGGTTCGTGGAATACCTGGTGGCGGAAGGTGTCCCATCCCAGACCGGGGAATTCGGGGCGCACATGCAGGTGAATCTGGTGAATGACGGCCCGGTCACGATCCTTTTGGAAATGTAGAAGGTTTTTCCAGCCGTTGGAACCGGTTCTTATGCAATTCTAATACCTGGAATGTATAATTCAGATAATTCTAAGGAGTGAAAAATGAACATAGCCAGTCTTGTTTCCACGTTTGCAGTTTTCCTCTGGGTGGGATTTGTGGTGGTTCTCATCCTGGTGGTCGTGGCCGCCTGGCGCGGCCGGCCGATCAAGAAAGGCGCGCTCATCATCCTGGTGATCGGCGCTGTCGCCATCGCCACCAGCCTGCTCAGCGCCGGGCTTGTTTGGGTCAATCCGCAGGAGCGCGGAATGGTCATCTCCGCCCTGGAACCGCAGGGCTACCGCACTGAGGCACTTGACCCCGGTTTGCACTTCATCGTCCCGTTCGCGGAGAACGTTGTGCTCTACCCGATCTCCAAGCAAACCTACACCATGTCCATCGCCACCAACGAAGGGGAAGTCCGTGGGGATGATTCCATCTCCGCCCGCACCTCCGATGGGCAGGAAGTGCTGGTGGATGCTTCGGTGATCTACAAGATCAATCCCGACGAGGTCCCCCAGGTTCATATCCAGTGGCAGGATCGCTACCGCAATGATCTCGTCCGTCCCGTTGCCCGCGGGGTGATCCGGGATGCGATCTCGCAATTCAGCGTCCAGGATGTCTACAGCACGAAAAGAGGGTTGGTTTCCACGATGATCACCGAGAGCCTGGCCTCACAATTGGGCGCAAATGGTGTGGAACTTGTCGAATTCGTCCTGCGCAATATCCAGTTCTCCCCGGAATATGCGGCTTCGGTGGAACAAAAACAGATCGCCGAGCAGTTAGCCCAGCAGGCTGCCTTTGTGGTGCAGCAGAAGCAGCAGGAAGCCCAGCAGGCGCGTGAAGTGGCCAAAGGTCAGGCGGATGCAGCCGTAACGGTGGCGGAAGGGAACGCGAAATCGCGTCTCATCAATGCGGAAGCCGAAGCCAAAGCGCTGGAGCTGATCCAGCAGGCGTTGCAGGGTAACCCGGAATTGCTCACTTACCAATATATTACCAAGCTGGCTCCCAACATCCAGGCCATGCTGCTACCCAGCAATTCCCCCTTTATTATGAACCTGCCCAACATGGGGTTGACCGAACCAGTAGTTCGCTGATTGTATTTACGATCAGGGCAGCAAGTCTGCCCTGATTTGTTTAACCACACTGGGTATAATAACTTTATGTCGCAAATTTCCTCCGCTCCCTCAGGCAGGCAGATCCGCCTGACCAGCCTTTCCAGCTGCGCGGGCTGAGCTTCCAAGCTCAACGCGGAAACGCTGGCGCAGGTGCTGCGCCCCCTGGCTGGAACCTTTAAACCCGGTGATTACCCCGACCTGCTGGTCGGGCTTGAGCCGCCGGACGATGCCGCCATCTGGAAGCTGGATGCGGAGCGGGCGATCGTTCTCACCACCGATTTCTTCACCCCCGTGGTGGATGACGCCTACGATTACGGCGCGATAGCGGCTGCCAATTCGCTTTCGGATATTTACGCCATGGGCGGCAAGCCATTCTTGGCGCTCAATATCGCTGCCCTTCCGCCAGACCTTCCCCCTGAAATTGGTGCCGAGATCTTCCGCGGTGGCGCCGAGAAAGCCCGCGAAGCGGGGGTGGTCATCGCCGGCGGGCACACCGTGCAGGATAAAGAGCCCAAATATGGGCTGGTGGCACTTGGATTTGTAGACCCGAAACGGATCCTCGCCAAATCCGGCGCGGTGGTTGGGGATGTCCTGGTGCTGACAAAGCCGCTGGGGTTCGGGACCACCACCACCGCGCTCAAGCAGCAGAAGGCTGACCCGCAGGATGTGAAAGAAGTGGTCGGCTGGATGACCCGGCTGAACGACAAAGCCTCCCTCCTGGCAGGTGAATTCGGGGTGAAAGCCTGCACCGATATCACCGGCTTTAGTTTGGCGGGCCACGGACTAGAGCTTGCCCGCGCCAGTGGTGTGGGTTTTCAGATCAATTTCAATAAACTGCCTTTCGTCACCTGCGCGCAGAAATACGCCCATTTGGGAGCCTTCCCCGGCGGCGCATTCGATAACAAACATTTCTATTCAAAGGAATTACAGATCAAAGCCAACCTGGATGAAGCCTCTGAGATGCTGCTATACGACCCCCAGACCAGCGGCGGTCTGTTGATGTCCGTCCCGGCTTCCAGGTTGGAAGCCCTAAAGGAAAGAGCTCGGGAGATCAACCAGGAGATTTGGGAAATTGGCGAAGTTGTTTCAGGAAGTGGAATCCGGGTCGTTTAAGATCCGATCAATAATACTGACCAAATAGGAGAATTGAAATGAGTGATTTGAAATGCCCGTCCTGCAAAGCAGAGATTACTGCCGATGTGGCCGAATGCCCGAATTGCCACACCGCCCTGAAGTGGGAAGCTGGTGCCCCAGCCCTGGCGACCAAATTATCCCGCCGGGCGATGATCGGCGGCGTCATTGTACTTCTGGTGGTGATCATCGTCATCGTTATCCTGTTATTTCGCTAGGAAATAATTAGCGGAGCATTTGAAATGCCTCCGCATTTTTTTCGGTCTCCTTGCAGCGCGTCAGCTACCCCCTGGTGATGCGAATCATTGCCTGTTGCGAGCCGTATTTCGCCAGCTTCCCGCCGGAGGAGAACCTGCTTCCGAGAGGTTTCCATCCCTGGATTGCAAGCTCGTTCACCTTGCGCTCCAGATCGGTGGGACCGAACCCGAGCACAACCGTATATTCAATTTTCCTTCCGAAAATGTCCATACTCACCTCCTTAATTGGGTGGGTAAGGAATATTAGTTACAAAAAGAGTGCCAACTCGTAATTCTCAGGGTTTTTGAAGGGCAGGTATCGGTTTCATATCCGCCAATTTCTGGGGGATAGATACCTGATATTTAATGAGCAGCTGTAATTAATGAAAACCCCCATTTTCGGGTACATCCTGATGTTTTACTTTACCTTCCTTTCCGGAACACACCGGGGCAACTTTTGGTTTGCCGCGAGGCTGACATGATCGCTATTCTCGTCACTCGCGAAGCCCAATCTATGGGCTTTCATGGATTCACGGAGAACCCCAAGCGCTTTTGGCCCCATACCGTGCAATTTCAAAAGCTCCTCTTCACTTATTTTGGTGAGATCTTCAAGCGTTTCGATCCCGGCAGCAGCCAGTGCCCTCCGCGCCGGGCTGCCCATACCCTCAGGTAATTGATGATTCACGGTTAACCTCTCATTCAATCCGGTTTGTAATGATTGCTGATATCCCATTCCCCCCAGCGGCGGGTGATCCTCCCCCAGCGGATCTCAACGATCTCGATCCCGGTGATCGTGGTTTTCTCGTTCGTCGGACCCACTCCAAGGTAATTCTTTCGGTTCGTGCCTGTCGCTGACCAGCGCACCGCAGCCATGTTTCTGGATTCATCCACAACAATGTCCTCGATCCTGGTTTGCAAATCAGGGAATGCTGAAGTGAACTCCTCTAAACCTAAGGCAAAGCCTTCTTTCGTCCCCGCCCTTCCTGCGGGAGAACAATCCTTGAAATCCTCCGCGTGAATTTCGGCGAACATATCCCAATCCACCGGAGGGTTCCATAACCGAATCCACTCCTTAGTTACGCTAATCATTGCATCCCTGGTCTCGTTATGTGTCATTACGACCGCCTGTGAAAACGTTCAAATCTACAATACAAACCAACACAATCAACACGCCTTGCCCTATGATATATTAATCTCGATATTATGCCCATAACCGATTTCCCCTTCTCCTCCCACCGTTCCCCGGTCTATTCCACCCGCGGCATGGTGGCTGCCTCGCAGCCGCTGGCGGTTGCCGCCGGGTTGGAGATCCTCTCCGCGGGTGGGAATGCCGCGGATGCGGCGGTGGCGGTGGCTGCCGCGCTAAACGTCACGGAGCCAACCTCCACCGGCCTGGGGGGAGATGCCTTCGCGCTTTATTTTGATGCGGAGACGAAAAGCGTCTCGGCAATCAACGGCTCCGGGCGAGCGCCGCGCTCGCTTTCGATCGAACGCCTCTCCCGCGAAGGGTTCAAAGACCAGCTTCCCCCTTATCACCCCTACAACGTCACCGTGCCGGGCGCCTGCGCCATGTGGTGCGATCTGAGCCACCCGGTTGGGCAAACTTCCCCTCTGCCACCACCCTTGCACCAGCAATCCGCCTGGCAGAGGAGGGCTTCCCGGTGGCGCCTGATCACCTCGTATTTCTGGCAGCGGGCGGCTTCTAGGCCAGCTTGCACAGGCTGTGAACGGCGTTGAGCTCACCATCGATGGGCGCGGTCCCAACCCCGGCGAAATTTTCCGCAACCCCGGCCTGGCAGGCACCCTCAAGACCATCGCCGAAGGCGGGAAAAAAGCCTTCTATGAGGGCGAGATCGCCGAAGCCATCGTCTCCATCCTGCGCGAAGCCGGCGGGTCCATGCGGCTCGAGGATCTTGCCTCCCACGCGAGCGAGCTGGGTGGCGCCGATCTCGGTCGTATACCGGGGAGTTCGCGTCTGGGAATGCCCGCCAAATGGGCAGGGGCTGGCTGCGTTACTCGCCCTGAACCTGCTTGAAAAATACGATCTCTCCATCCTGCCGCCCCTTTCCCCCATGCGGCTGCACCTGGAAATTGAAGCCCTGCGTATCGCCTTTGCCGATGCGCGCTGGTTCGTTTCCGACCCCTCTTTTTCCCCCATCCCGCTCGAGGACCTGCTCAGCCCGGCCTATGCCGACGAGCGCCGGCGGGGGATCAGCCCGCAATTTGCCCTGCTGGAAAACATCCATGGCTTCCCCCAGGCCGGTCGCGACACCGTCTATTTCTGCGTGGTGGACGGGGAGGGAAATGCCTGCTCCTTTATCAACAGCAATTACATGGGTTTCGGCACCGGCATTGTCCCGCGCGGGTGGGGATTTTCCCTGCAGAACCGCGGGGCGAACTTCAGCCTGGAACCCTCCCACCCCAATCACCTGGAGCCAGGGAAGCGCCCCTACCACACCATTATCCCCGGTATGGCCACCCGCGAAAGCGACGGATCCCTATTCGTACCCTTCGGGGTGATGGGCGGTTTCATGCAGCCCCAGGGACACGTGCAGGTGCTCACCCGCATGCTGGATAACAACCTAGATCCGCAATTCGCGCTGGACTTGCCGCGTTTCTGCATCGACGTGGAAAAGGATAACCACAGTATTTCCCTCGAAGAAGGCATCCCAGCCGAGACGGTTACCGCTCTGGAAGCGATGCAGCATCCCGTGGAGACCGTCAGGGGCATGAACCGCGCGCTCTTTCGGACGCGGGCAGGTCATCCTGCGCGACCCCGCCACCGGTGTGCTTTGCGGCGGCAGTGACCCGCGCGCGGATGGCTGCGCGATGGGGTTGTGAACCCGACCGCGTGATACAATCCCGCCCAGCAATGGAAATTCCAGAAGCGCTCCAGCAAAAGCTCGATACCCTTCCCTCCAAGCCGGGTTGTTACATCTATCACAACGGGAGGGACAGGTCATTTATGTTGGTAAGGCGGTCAACCTGAAGAACCGGGTACGCTCCTATTTCCAGGAGCGCTCCGATAAGGATTTCAAGACCCGCAAGCTGGTGCAGAACATCGCCGATCTGGAATGGATCCTGGTGGGTTCGGAGCTCGAAGCGCTCATCCTCGAGATGAACCTCATCAAGAAGCACCGCCCGCGCTACAACATCCGCCTCAAGGATGACAAGCGCTACCCCTATATCAAAGTCCACTGGGCGGATCCCTTCCCCAAAGTGACCGTCACCCGCCAGATGGTGACCGATGGCTCGCGCTACTTTGGTCCCTACACCTCCGTCTGGGCGGTCCACCAGACCCTGGATGTGATCCGGCGTATCTTCACTTATCTCACCTGCGACCGGGTGATCACCGGGCTGGATGAGCGCCCCTGCCTCTATTACGATATCAAGCTGTGCAGCGGACCCTGCATCGGGGCGATCAAGCAGGCCGAGTACCGCCAGGCGATCGACGACCTGTGCAATTTCCTGGAAGGCAAGACGGAACCCATCGTCCAGCGACTGACGCAGGAGATGCAGGAGGCATCGGATGGTCTTCAATTTGAAAAAGCCGCAGCCATCCGCGACCGGATCAACTCCATTGAGCGGGTGGTTGAAAAGCAGAAGGTGATCTCCTCCACCGAAAAGGACTCGGACGTGATCGCCATGGCGCGCGCCGATGGTGAAGCCTGCGTGCAGATCTTCTTTATCCGCAGTGGGAAACTGATCGGCCGCGAGTATTTCATCCTCGAGGGAACCGAGGAAGCCGCTGATTCGGAGGTGGTCACCCAGTTCGTCAAGCAGTTCTACTCCGAGGCTGCCAATATCCCCAATGAAGTGCTGCTTCCGAATGATGTGGAGGAAGCCCAGATCATCAAGCAGTGGCTGGAATCCTCGCGCGGAGGACCCAAGGTGGACCTGCGCGTCCCGCGGAGGGGATCCTCCCGCGACCTGGTGAAAATGGCCGCCGAGAATGCCACCGAAACCCTGCGCTCATTACGCAAACAGTGGGAAATGGATACCAACCGGCAAAGCGAAGCGCTCACCGAGCTGCAAACCGCGCTGGGATTGGAAGAACCCCCCAACCGTATAGAATGTTTCGATATTTCGAACACTCAGGGAGTCGCTTCGGTGGGAAGCATGGTGGTCTTCGAGCAGGGTGTGCCCGCCCGCCGGCATTACCGGCGATTCAATATCAAGACCGTGGAAGGCCCGGACGATTTTGCCAGCATGCAAGAGGTTCTCACCCGCCGCTTCCGCCGCTGGCAGGGAGCCCATGAGGACCAAACGGTTGGTAAAAAAGAGGATGAATCCTTCGCGCTCCTGCCAGACCTGCTGATCGTCGATGGCGGCAAAGGCCAGCTCGGCCGGGCAGTTGATGTGCTGGAACAATATGGGCTTACCGCCGAAGTTCCCGTGGTGGGGTTGGCCAAACAGGAGGAGGAGCTATTCCTGCCCGACCGGCAAAATTCCATCCTGCTGCCGCGTCACTCCCAGGGGCTCTACCTGGTGCAGCGCATCCGCGATGAAGCCCACCGCTTTGCCATCACCGCCCACCGGACCGCCCGCTCCAAAAAAGGGCTGGCTTCCCGCCTGGAGACCATCCCCGGGGTAGGACCCGCCCGGCGCAAGACTCTCTTAGGTAAATTCGGCTCGATCGAAGGAATCCTGGCAGCAAGCGTGGAGGAGATTGCCGCTATTCCCGGTATTACCCCCGACCTTGCGCAGGCGATCAAGACCGGGTTAGAATGAAATCAGCAGCAAGAAAAGATTCGCTCATACCTTATACGATGCGCACTTCTTATAATGGAATTTGATAATATTCATGCTTGAGAGAATTTAGGAGAAACATGCCCAAAAACAGGCAATTGAATTTTAATAACCTTGCTCCAGATCTAAAACTAAGCGATACATCCGGGAAACCTGTGAAGCTTTCAAGCTTATGGTCGAAAAAACCGCTTTTATTAGGGTTTGCACGCCATTTTGGTTGTACCCAATGCAAGGAGATGTTGGCAGAGATCGTAGAGGGAAAATCCCGCATCCAGGCAGCCGGATTGGGGATCGCGATCATCATGCAGGGTACTCCCGAAGAATCTGCAAAATTTGCCAAGGAATTCGCCCCGGGGTTAAAAGTGCTTGCAGACCCGGAACGGCTTGCGTATTCTGCATATGGCTTGGAACGGGGTAATCTATTCCAGACATTTTTGAACCCAAAAGTCTGGTCTGCTGTTTCCCGCTCTCGAAAAAAGGGCTACAAGGTGGAACCTCCCCCGGAAGGTCAGGATGCCATGTTGTTATCAGGCACGTTTATCATCAACACTGAAGGCAGGATAGAGCTTCCTTATTATTACGATGACATTTCCGACCACCCTCCGCTTGAACTGCTTTTAAGTGGTGTGCTCTCCTCCCGCTGGGATCAGAAATTCGATGGCCCGGTGGGACCGGGCGGAAATGAAACCTCGGGTTCGGTAGGTGCCCTATGAAACAATTATTTTCTATGGCCGGATACCTGGCGATCAAAGAAATCTGGCATAACAAATGGCGTTTCCTGCTGGTCAGCATGGTGATCGGACTGATCACCCTCCTGGTTCTGTTCATCGCCGCACTTGGGGAAGGCCTGGGGAACGGTAATCGTGAGTATATCTCCAAACTTACGGCTGAAATGATCGTCTACCAGGCCAAGTCAGATTTCCTCATCGGTGCCAGCCGCCTGCCCCGTAACCGCATTGCTGATATCGGAAGAGTGAACGGGGTTGCAGATGTCGGCCGTCTGGGCACCTCAAACGCCAGCATCATCCTCGCCGATAAACCCGAACCATTGAAGATTGCTCTTTTAGGGGTGGACCCCGGGCGAACTGGAGAACCGGTTGTTCGCCAGGGCAGTCAATTACGCTCCAATACTGCCAAGGAAGCCATCATCGACCGCAACACAGCGCTGCGCAGCGGGTTGAAGGTGGGGGATAACCTGGTGATCCGTACTACCCAGGGTACCGACGATAAATTTCATGATCTGACCGTGGCCGGAATAACTGATGGGCAGCAGTATTCCCTGCAGCCATCCATTTTCGTCCCTTTCAACACCTGGGACAAGGTCCGACCCAAATCCGAGGCTGAACTGAATTTAAGCAACCCGATCGCCAATGTCGTCCTGGTAAAACTGGCTGATCCCAACGCCCTTGAACAGGTCCGTCAACGCATCACCGCCGAGGTGAACAACGTAGAAGTTGCCACCATCAACCAGGCTATCCAGGCGCTGCCCGGGTATTCCGCCCAGCAGAGCACCCTGAATACCCAGGGCGGTTTCACTCTTTTTATTGGTATCCTGGTGATCGGGGGATTCTTCCAGATTCAGGTGCTGCAGAAGGTTCCACAGATCGGTGTGCTCAAAGCTATTGGTACCTCCAATCCGGTGGTCGCCTGGGCTGCAATTATACAGATCATAATCATCACCTTCATCGGGGTGGTGATCGGCGGGTTATTCTCCTACTTATTTTCACTTACCTTTCCACCAACGGTGCCCATCGTTTTCAACGGCACCACCTCCGCGGTTGCGCTCGCCGCGCTGATGATCATCGGACCCCTGGGAGGGTTGGTCTCCATCCGCTACGCAGTACGCATTGAGCCGCTGAAAGCCCTGGGGTTGTCATCATGAATCCGCCAACCAACGAAAGTTACCCACTCGAAACCCGCTCGGTGGTCAAAACCTACGACACCGATTATGGGATCATCCACGCGGTGGACGATGTCTCGCTGCACGTAGCCGCCGGGGAGTTTGTCGCCCTGGTCGGGCCCAGCGGATCCGGCAAGACCACCATGCTCTCCATCCTTGCCGCCCTGCTGAAGCCCAGTGCGGGCAGGATCCTCCTGGATGGTATCGACCTTGCCAGCATGGGTGAAAAAGAGCGGGTCAAAATGCGCCGCGAGAAGATCGGTTTCACCTTCCAGGCGAATAACCTGGTTCCCTACCTCAACGCGGTCGAAAACGTGGAACTGATGCTGCGTCTCAATAACAAGCTGGATAAAACCGGCAAACTGCGTGCGCGCGAGCTCCTCGCCCGCCTGGGCCTGGGCGAGCGGCTGCACAACTACCCGGGGCAGATGTCCGGCGGGCAGCAGCAGCGGGTGGCCATCGCCCGTGCGCTCATCCACAACCCCAGCCTGGTGCTGGCCGATGAGCCTACCGCAAGTTTGGATACCGAACGGGCCTACCAAGTGGTGGAAACCTTCGCCGGATTGATCCACGAGCAGAACCGTGCCGGGATCATGGTGACCCATGACCTCCGTATGGTCGAATTTGTGGACCGGGTTTTGCTGATGCAGGATGGTAAGCTGGTTCAAATTCTTTCCACTCATGAAGAAATCATGAAGCTGGTTAGAGGCGGTGCACACGATTAATCCTCGACCGTGCGTATCCGTAATTCCATAAATATTCTGCGCAGCCTGGAGGCAAAATGAATATCGACCTTTCCGGTAAGGTAGCTGTCGTTACCGGCGGATCAGGTGAACTGGGCCGCGAGATGGTTCGTGCGCTTGCAGAATGCGGGGCAAATGTCGCCATACATTATTTTAAACAGGCTGACCAGGCTGAAAGGGTCAAGAAAGCAGCCCTTGGCGCTGGGGGTGAAAGCCATCAACGTTCAGGCAGATGTGACCGATGCGGAGTCGGTTGAAAAAATGGCAGCGCTCATCCGCAAGGAACTTGGCAGCCCGGATATCATCGTCAACAATGCCGTGATCCAATACAACTGGAAGCCGGTGCTGGAACAGGGTCTTGAGGATTACGAAAGCCAGTTCCGCTCCTGCGTGTTGCAAAACGTCCTCATGGCAAAGGCATTTGTGCCGGATATGCAGCAGAAACGCTGGGGCCGGGTGATCGCCATCAATACCGAATGTGCCATGCAGAATTTCCCCGATCAATCCGCCTACACCGCCGGCAAGCGCGGCATGGATGGGGTGCTGCGCGTGTTGGCGCGCGAGGTGGGTGAATTCGGCATCACGGTCAACCAGGTAGCTCCGGGTTGGACGATCACCGAAAATTCCAGCGCAGGGCATGACCAGGAAGATGGCTCCTATATCGCCGCAGTTCCCCTCCGCCGCCGCGGCACCGCCCGCGAGGTAGCCAATGTGGTCGCTTTCCTTGCCTCCGATCTTGCCAGCTTCATCACCGGTGCCTATATTCCAGTAAACGGTGGGAACGTTATGCCATCCATCTAACCATCATGCCAACTATAAAGTTAGCCATGCTATAATTCCCATGCTGTTCTGCTCCGGTTTTTACGTGGGTGATTTTCCCTAAGGCTGTTCTAAACCTGACGAAACATACTATGGATCTTCAAATTTCACCAGCAAAGACATAGTTTTGGTTTGTATATCCTTATAAAACCAGTGAGGAATCTATGAATGATATTAGTGAACCGGTACAGGTAAAAAAACCAACAGGGATACCTTTGGAATCAATCTTTGCAAATGAGCCAGATGTTAATACCGTGCCGCTTGGAGATAGATGGAAATATTGGTTACCTCCTAATCCGGAACTTGGAAAAGAGACATGGGTAATAGAACTTAAATCAGAAATTGCAGCAGCTTTATATAATATTTCTGAGGACAATGTGAATAGAATTGAGAGTATTTCCTTTTTAGCATCCGACCTGGCAAGCTTCATCACCGGGGTTTATATCCCCGTCAGCGGCGGCAATGTGATGCCCGCCATCTGACCCTCCGGCGGCTCCATCGTGCTTCCATGATAGAATTGCCCAACCACGCCGCGGGTAAGCAGCGGCGGGTGATTATTATCAGGAGCCTTGATTATGACCGCCGACCCCGCTGTTGAGTCATCCAATTTCATCCGCGAAGCCATCGAGGAGGATCTGCGCACCGGCAGGTTCGACCACGTTCACACCCGCTTTCCCCCCGAGCCCAACGGGTACCTGCATATCGGCCACGCCAAGGCCATCTGCATCGATTTCGGCATGGCCCAGGCTTTCGGCGGCAAGACCAACCTTCGTTTCGACGATACCAACCCCGTCAAAGAGGATGTGGAGTACGTGGATGCCATCAAGGAGGATATCCGCTGGCTGGGGTTCGACTGGGAGGACCCGTGAATTCTACGCCTCCGATTACTTTGAGCAGCTCTACCAGTTCGCTGAACAGTTAATCCTAAAAGGCAAAGCCTACATCGATGACCTCTCCGCCGATGAGATCCGCGAGTATCGCGGCACCCTCACCGAGCCGGGCAGAGAAAGCCCCTACCGGAACCGCAGCGATCGATGAAAATCTGGATCTCTTCCGCCGCATGCGCGCCGGGGAATTCCCGGATGGCGCGCGGGTGCTGCGGGCGAAGATCGACATGGCTTCCGGAAATATCAACCTGCGCGACCCGGTCATGTACCGCATCCTGCATTCCACCCACCACCGCACCGGGGATGCCTGGTGTATCTACCCGATGTACGATTTTGCCCACGGTCAGAGCGACTCGATGGAGGGCGTCACCCACTCCCTCTGCGATATCGCCTACGAGATCCACCGCCCGCTGTATGACTGGTTCATCAAGGAACTGGGAATTTTCCACACCCGCCAGATCGAGTTCGCCCGCCTGAATGTCTCCTACACCATCCTCAGCAAGCGCTACCTGAAGCAGATGGTGGATGCCGGGGTTGTGCGCGGCTGGGACGATCCGCGCATGCCCACCCTGTGCGGGATGCGCCGCCGGGGCTACACCGCTGCCGCCATCCGCGAATTCATCGACCAGGTGGGCGTGGCCAAGCGCGAGAACCTGGTGGATATCTCCCTGCTCGAGCACCTCATCCGCGAGGACCTCAATAAGACCACCCTACGGGTGCTCGCTGTTCTCGAACCGTTGAAAGTGACCATCCGTAATTACCCCGAAGGCAAGACCGAGGAACTGGAAGCGATCAACAATCCCGAAGATCCCTCCGCCGGGACGCGCAAGCTGCCATTCTCCAGTGAGATCTACATCGAGAAGGATGATTTCCGCGAGGAACCCCCCCCCAAGTATTTCCGCCTGGCTCCCGGCAAAGAGGTACGCCTGCGTTACGGATACATCATTAAATGCGAAGATTTCGTCAAGGACCCGAACACGGGAGAAGTTATCGAAGTCATTTGCACCTTACGACCCGGCAACCAGCGGCGGATATGCCCCCGACGGTCGCAAGGTGCAGGGCACAATCCATTGGGTCTCCGCGGCGCACGCCGTGGATGCCGAGGTGCGCATGTACGACCGGCTCTTCACCTCCCCCACCCCGGGGAAGGATA
Source organism: uncultured Chloroflexia bacterium (assembly GCA_963747315.1). GTDB lineage: Bacteria > Chloroflexota > Anaerolineae > Anaerolineales > Anaerolineaceae > CAVVEQ01. Next base: position 266,625 of record CAVVEQ010000006.1, read on the forward strand.
CCGAAGGCGCCAGCTTTATGGATGATCTCAATCCGGAGAGCTTGAAGGTGTTGAGCGGATGCAAAGTGGAACCGGGGCTGGCAAACGTAAACGTGGGCGACCGATTCCAGTTCGAACGTAAGGGCTTTTTCTGCGTCGATCTCGATTCAAAACCCGGCGCGCTGGTCTTCAACCTGACCGTGCCGCTGCGCGATAGCTGGGCGAAGATCGAAGCGGGTGCAAAAAAGTAAGATGGATGCCTTCGGGCAGCTCACTCCTCCCGTACTGCAGGTTTCGCAGCTCAACCGGCTGCTGCGCGAGCTCATCGAGAATGAGCAGCTGCTCCAGGATATCTGGATCGCGGGCGAGATCTCCAATTTCACCCGCGCCACCTCCGGGCATCTATATTTCACCCTCAAAGATCAATCGGCTTCATTAAAGTGTGCCATCTGGAAGGGCAATGCCATGCGCTTGCGCATGAACCTGCGGGATGGCATGTCAGTAGAGGCTCACGGGGCGGTTTCCATCTATGAGGCCCGCGGTGAATGCCAGCTCATCGTCGATGCGCTGCGCCTGGCGGGTGAAGGCGCTCTTTTCCAGGAGTTCCTGCGGCGCAAAGCGCTGCTCGAAGCTGAAGGCCTGTTCGATCTTGACCGCAAGCGCCCGTTGCCCCAAGCCCCGGTGCGGATCGGTGTAGTCACCTCCCCAACCGGCGCCGCCCTGCAGGATATCCTTAATACCCTCGGCCGCCGCTACCCGCTGGCGGAGGTGATCCTCTCGCCGGCCACCGTGCAGGGCGAGAAGGCTCCGCAGGAGATCTTGGCTGCGCTTCAAAGGATCACCCGCGGAAATCCTCCGGATGTGATCATCCTTGCGCGCGGGGGTGGGTCGCTTGAGGACCTCTGGGCATTCAACGATGAAGGCGTGGTCCGTGCGGTTTCTGATTGTCCCGTGCCCATCATCACCGGAATTGGTCACGAAACGGATTTCACCCTCTGCGATTTCGCCGCCGACCTGCGCGCGCCCACCCCCACTGCCGCCGCTGAATTGGTCTCGCCGGATATCGCCGATATTAGAATCCAGCTTGCGGAAGGGGTGGAATCGCTCTCACTCGTCATGGATCAGTTCCTGGAAAGGCAGGAGGACTTGCTGTCCTCGATTTCCGGTCTCCTTGTACGTGAATCCCCGCGCGCCCGGATCGAGAATGATACCCGCCGGCTGGATGAGCTCTCAACGCGCTGGCAGACAGCTTACAAGCACGCGGATAGTGCTCCGGGCAGCCAATTTCTCGAATCTGGCTGGTCGTTTATCTGCTCTCGACCCCGCCAGCGTGCTGCAGCGCGGGTACGCTGTGATCCGCGCGGAAGGTGGCTCCAGCATTCGTTCCATCCGGCAGGTGGTGCAGGGTCAGCAATTGGAGATTAAAATCGTTGATGGAACCTTTGGCGCGAAGGTGAATTCAACTCCCCAGGAGCATTGACCCTATAGAATTGAATGTATAATTTCTTCATGGTGAGAATTTCCCAATGACAAAGAAGGATACTTCCCAAATTGAATCGCTGACCTATGAACAAGCCTTTGCCGAATTGGAAAAGGTCGTAAGCTCGCTGGAAGATGGCCAGGCGACCCTGGATGAATCCGTGGAGCTTTTCCAACGGGGGCAAGCCCTGGCGAAACACTGCGCAAACCTCCTGGAGCAAGCTCGCCTCAAAGTAACTGTTTTAGAGCAGGACGTGGAAAAGGGGGAATGACCTCATGACGTACGATATGATCCTTTCCCCGTTCATTGCCTTCTGGATCGCAGGTCTGTTGAAGGTTCCGATTCACCGCTTGACCGATCACGAGTGGAAATGGGGTCTGATCACCTCCACCGGCGGGATGCCCAGCTCGCATTCCGCCACGGTCAGTGCACTGGCGTTGGCGGTGGGACTCAATGTGGGGTTCGATTCCGCCAGCTTTGCCATTTCAATGGTACTGGCGAGCATTGTCCTCCACGATGCCGTCACCATCCGAAGGCAGGCAGGAATGCAGGCGGTGCGAATCAATATCATTTTCGATGACCTGCTGGCCGGGCACGCCCTCTCCGAAAAGGACTTGAAGGAAGTGCTAGGGCACACGCCTTTCGAGGTTGCCGCGGGGGTGGGGGTTGGTTTGTTGACCGCGCTTTTTATCTGGGTATTTTAAATATTTTAAACGAACAAACTCCGGAAAATACTCCGGGGCTTGCTTTTTCAGTTTAGAATCCCAGCGTCTTCACAATTTCTTCCGGATCCTTCTTTTCCGCTTCCTTCCCCAATAATTCCTTCCAGAACCCGTCGTTATAGCGCCTGGTGCGCAACAGGATGGGCATCGGTACCCCCCAACCGAGCATGAGCACTTCCTCTTTCGGCTGCAGGTGGGCCAGCATACCGCGCAGGGCGTCCCTGCCGGCCAGCCCGCTGAGCACGGCGTGGATATCGTCCTCGTCGCCCAGCCAGCCGGAAATGCGCGTACCAAGCTGCGACATGACCTCGTCGTAGATCTGCGAGGGACGCTGGTCAATGACCAAGAGGGTGACATAGTACTTACGCATCTCGCGTGCAATGGTGCTGAATGTGGTTTGACCGGCCATTTCGCGGTTTAAAAGCTTATGAGCTTCCTCCACCACCACCACCAGTTGGCGCGGTTCCTTCGTGGTGCCGGGGTTGCTGCGAAACTCGTTCACTTTTGCTTCCCAGGTCTCGCGGATGCGGCGGGTGAGGATATTGGTCACCAGCAGGTAATCCAGGTCGCTCTCGTGTTTTCCAAAAGAAAGCACCACGTGTTTGCCCTGGCTCAGATCGGTAATGATTGTTTCCAGGGCGTTCTTCATCGGTTCATTCACAAGATACGGCAAGCCATAAAGACGGTTCAACTTGCTTCGCAGTCCTTCCGCTGCGGCCACGTTAACCCCGTTTGCATTCGCCCAGAAAGCCACGCTATCAGGAGCAGGCACCCGTTTCCCATCCTCGTTTTCTACCAGGGAGCCTACCTTCATCGCCCGAAATTCGGTGAACCAATTCTTTCCAAATGACTGCTGAAGTGCTTCCAGCGTGGTGGGGGTGGTTTCGCGCAGGTTGAGGGTTCGGCTGAGAAGTTCAATATCCTCCGCGGTGATATCTTCCTCGCCGATCTCCAGGTAAAGGTCGGGGTTTTGCCCCCGCACGGTGTTATCCCTACCCAGGCCGACAATACGCACCTTCGTGCCGAATTTGGTCCGCAACCCGCTCACCTTCTGGTTGGTATCGGATGAAGTATCGTCCCAGCCATACTCGTTGTGCATGTCGAAGATCAGCGTGGAAGCCAGGTCGTGATGGATCAGGCCTGCAAGGACGATGCGTGTTAGGAACGATTTCCCCGAACCCGTGGCGCCGAAGATCCCCGCTGAGCGCTGGATCATTTTCTTGAGGTTAACACAGACCGGTAACGCCTGTTCGCGGGTGGTTCCCACCACAAAATTACCTTCCTGCCCCGGTGCGCCGAAGATCTGGGCTACATCGCTGGCCTTCGCCAGGCGTGCAATGGCATGGTGGGAGGGGATGGTTTTCACCGGCAAAACGCCGATTTCCTCCCCCTGGTGCGTTTCCGCCCAGGCAACGTAACCCGGCGAATCCGGTTCCGGTCCGGTCTCCATCATCAATGCCGGCAGCATCTCCAGGGTGGTGTAGAGCGTTTGGCCGTGCAGGAGTTTGGCGAGCGTGGGGGGAAGTCTCACCTCACTCTGTTCATCAGCGAATCGTGGGTCGGTTGCGCCGAGCGCAAGGTCGGTAGCCAGGCCGTAAAAGAACCAGCCGCCACTTTCGATAACGACAAACGCCCCCTCCTGCACCTCCTGCGGGTCAACGGTCAGGCGGACGCGCAGGCTTTCCCTCAGGCCGCCGCCGACGATATAACCAATATTTTTACCTTCCATCTCCGGGTTTTCAGTCATGGCTTCCTCCCTGCAGGTAGAGATGGGTATCCGCGAGCGACCCGAGAACCGTGTTCAACGTGGCGTAATCATCGCGAAGAAGGGTGATCAATTCCCGCGTAGTTTCCTCGATCCAATCCCCGTTGCCATTTTTCAGTTGGACCATGCCTGCCTGGCGTAGGTGGGCTGCGAGGATCTCCGCCACCGGTAGATCAACTGCCCGAAGTACGTGGCGCAGGTATCCCAGCCTGCCTGCATTGGTGAACCCGCCAATTTCCTTGTCGCCGCAGGGGTAGATCGCTAAAAGTGAGAGCGGCGGACGCGGCGGCAGAAGGTGGGAGTATTCACCATCTTTTTCAAATCCAATGAACAGGACGCTGATCTCCACCGGTACGTTGCGGTTCAGGCGGTTATCTTCGATCACCTCTCTGGAGATGTTCTCCGCGGTTACAAGCTGCCTAACCAGGCCATCATCATCGATATGAATATCGGTGATCAGCCCAAAGATCTTGCTGCCGTCATCCAACGGGATGCTGACCATTCCACCGAATTCGGGCGCATCGATCTGTGAAACGCGGCAACCCACCACGCAGCCGGTAATACTGGAACGCAGCGCCCTTCCGATCTCAATTCCTGCCATCATTCATACCTCGCTTTTCCAGCCAAATCTTTCATGAATTGTTTAGAGGATCGAATTCCCGGGTCCACGCCGTTTCGGCGTAATTCGATATCGATCATTGCGCCGATCTGCTCCCGCTCTGTCATGCCCACCACAGCTATCTCATGTGCCCTATGCAAGATATAGGGATACGGGACACTGCCGGTCATCCGGCATTGAAAGAGCAGTGTGGTATGCAGCGATTCCACCAGCGCTTGATCCTCCGCAACCCAGGCCGGGATCTCCACCCTGGCCAGTTGGGGTTGGTTATCAAATCCGACATTGAGGTAAAAGAAATGCAGCCGCAGCGGTCCGCTAAATTGTTTACCTGAACTGGATTGAATCCCAAATACCGCCGAGCGCATCCCCGGCATGAGCTGCCCGTTCAGCAGCATGGCATCCGTCACCCCGCCCAGCGGACGCTCGCGCACCCGCTGCAGCATTTCCTCTTCGCTGCCGTCCATCAGCTCCAGCATTCGCACCAGCAAGTCAGCGCGGGGTTTATCCACATATCCAGCAACAATCGTTTTCAATCCTGCCAGCTCGCGGAGGGAGGCGAGATATTCGTCAAATCGCCGGGTAAATTCTGCGTCCTGGCGGGGTTCCCGGTAAATATCCAGCATGCCGTCCGTCAAGGCAACTACAGAACCGCTTCCCTCTTTCGCCAGGTCCACCAGTAATTGCCGCTCGCCCACATCGCGCATCAGCGCGATGACTTCCTCGCTTTTTCCTTCAAGATCTTCAAAATACAGGAGATCCGATCTCACAAACTCCCTCGGCGGATCCCCCCTGGCGATTCGCAGTGCCCCACAGTTGATCACTCCGAAATCCGCAGCTTCATGTCGGCTGGGGTTGATCTGCGAGCCATCCGCAGCAAGTGTAACTTCCGCGGGCAGGCAATCTGGTTCGGAAACTGGACGCAGGATCGGTTCAAGGGCAGGTATTGCACAGCGCAGTTTTTCGTCCGCCCTGGCTGCTTTTTCCACCCTTTCACGAATCTCGTCAGGGCGATCTCCAAGAGATTCGAACACCTCAAGCGCATTTTGCAGCCTAGTTCTGGAGCGCTGCATCTGCTCCGGAGCTTTTTTCCCCATCTCCCCAACCTGCTTACGCACCTGTTGAAAATCTACCGGCATGACCCCTCAAATCTTTCGAACATTTGTTTGATTATATTCATTTCATTTCCTGCCTGCAAGCATCCAACGAATCCGGGTCAATTCAGGTCTTCTCCCTGGAGTTTGATATAATCCGTCGACCACAAGGAATAGCTTGGATACACTAACCGTATTTTTTATCGCGATTGGTTTGGCTATGGATACGCTAGCCGTCAACTTGGGGGTTGGTACCCAGGCAGGCATCAGCCGGCGTTCCATTTTCCGGCTGGCATTCCATTTTGGCATCTTTCAGGGTTTGATGACCTTTATTGGCTGGGTGGCAGGCAGTTTCGTCGCTCGCTATATCACCAGTTTCGATCACTGGGTCATATTTGGGTTACTTCTTTGGATCGGTATCCGCATGATCCGCAGCGGGTTGGGGAAAACCGAGGAAACCCTCCTCCCTGATCCCTCGCGGGGTAAATACCTGGTCATGCTCTCCCTGGCTACCAGTTTGGATGCTCTCGCGGTGGGCATAGGTTTTTCCCTGATGCATGGAAATATCCTCACCGCCAGTCTGATCATCGCCCTGGTGAGTTTTCTACTTTCCCTTGCGGGAGGATTCCTCGGGAAAACCCTGGGAACCGCTTTTGGAAAGAAGATGGAGATCATCGGGGGCGCTATATTGATTTCCATCGGGGTGCGCATCCTCATTTCCCACCTTTCATAACCCTACGCTCGCCTGACAATTCTGATAGGGAATCGTAGGGGTAATAATGCTATGTTTTCGGTATGATTAGATTGAAATCATACTCTTATAGGATCAAATCATGAAAAGAATCATTCCATTTCTTGCTGTAATCTGCCTTCTCATCAGCGCTTTCAATGCGCCATTTTCCATCGGAATCGCAGAAGCCAAGTCACCTTCTGGATCAGAGAATCCCACCCCCACTCCCACTCCGGTACCTTCGGGAACCGGCTCACAGGTTCTCAATCCTCTCACGGGTCTTCCGGTGGATGACCCCGAATGCCTGAAAAATCCTCCCGCGGTCATCTCCATCACCAACTTTCCCGCTTCCGCCCGCCCCCAGGCTGGGCTGGATTTCTCCAACGTGGTGGTGGAAGCTTACATCGGTGAAGGGATGACCCGCTTCCTGGCAATCTTTTATTGCGATTACCCGGAGCACCCCGAGGTTATCACCAACCAACCGGGAGCATCCGACCCGAATTCGGCTTTCGCTGGTCAGATTGGCCCCATCCGCTCCGGCAGGATCTGGTACGAGGACATCCGCAAGTTATTCAACGGTTTCATCGTCATGGCTTCAGCCTGGAGCGGTGTTTCTTCCCAGTTGAGCCAATACTCCAACGTCTTCGGATCAGATGACAGCAATGTAAATAGCGCCATGGTGGATGTGACCAAACTGGACCAGATCTCCAAAACCACCGCCAAAAAGCTTGGCGCCTTCCAGCTCACCGGCAATTCTTACAACGTGAATCCCCCCGCAGGCGGCAAACCCGCTGAAAGCCTGTGGGTGCGATATTCAATGCTCAACCAGGTGATGTGGCGTTTCGACCCCGAAAGCGGTGCGTATAACCGCTACAACAATGACACCAAGGAAGGTACCAACTTCGAGATTGCCGGTGACCGACTTAATGAAAATCCCCTGACATACGAGAACGTGATCGTCATGTTCGCTGATCATCACGCCAAAGCGGATACCCTGATTGACATTGACTATCTGAGTATGAAGCGTCCAGCGCTGCTCTTCCGGGATGGAAAAATGTATGAGATAGACTGGACAACGGTAAATAGTGATTACGAACGATCCACTGGCAAGCTGCGCCCGCCCCGCTTTGTGGATAAATCCGGAAACCCGGTAGCGCTTAAACCCGGGCAGACTTGGCTGATGGTGGTCCCGACATACACCCCCTTCTATGAAACCGTGGATTCCTGGAAGATCATCGAAATGCTCAATAAGAAGGAACCGGGGTCCGGTCACTGGGCGGTTGTATTCTACACACCGAAAATCGAAAAATAGAAAAATCCACCTTTACTATTAACCGCTCCATCCGGAGCGGTTTTTAATTACTCGCTTTGGTGAAGGTAGTAAACACAGAGTTTCTGCACCGGGCAAACGGTGCAATCCGGTTTACGGGGATGGCAGGTTTCCCTGCCCAAACGGATCAGGTTCAGATGGGCTGGTCCGTAAACGCGGGGGTCGAAAACCTGCTCCAGCCACACATGCGAAGCTTCGCGGGTCATCGCAGCCGGGCGCAGACCAAGCCTTTCGGTCACCCTATAAATATGGGTATCCACCGGGAAGGCGTCTTTTGCCAGCGAGAATTGCAGCACGATCGCTGCGGTTTTCGGTCCCACCCCATTGAATTTCAACAACCAGGCACGTGCTTCATCCGGTGGCAACTCCCGCAAGAAGTTCAGGTCCAGATCCCCCCTCTCTGCTGTGATCTGCTTAAGGATCGCCTGGATTCGCGGACCCTTTTTTGGAGCCAAACCCGCCGGACGGATGGACTCGATAACCTCCCCTTCGGGGGCATCCCGCACCTCCTCCCAGGTGGGATATCTGCTTCGCAGCGACTGGTAGGCACGGTCGCGGTTTCGGTCGTTCGTATTCTGTGAAAGGATGGTATTAACCAGTTCATCGAGAGGTTCTGTGGCAGTTCCCCAGGATGGAACCCCATAGGATTGCTCCAAAGCGCAGGAAATCCGGGTCGCCAGCAGAATGAGGTCATTTCCCGGAAGATCAGCTTCCTTATGAATTGGTGGCATTATTCCAGGGGATGCCCGCCGGGGGGAGAATAGTGCCGCAGGTAGACTTGCTGCAATCCCCAGCGCAGCCGGTGGCTGAACATTTTTTCCTTGCCCGCAGGCACATGGAACGATTTAAGCAGCGAATGCGAAAGCTTTTCGATCTCTGCAGTTACTGCCTGGTGATTGGATAGGTTGCGCAATCCCGCATCCGCTTTCTCCAGGAACTTGATCTGCGCCTTCACCTTGTCCTGGTTGATGATCCCGCCCCTCCCGCTGATCAGAATGCGGTTTTTAAAAGCTGGCGCGGTTAACTCGTGCAGGCTCTCGATCCACTCCGGCAGGTTGCCTCCCGCCAGGAATGGTGGCTGATCCACAACCACTGCGTCCCCCAGGAAGACTACCCCTTCGTTTTTGATCGTTACCCAGATCGCCCCGCTGCTGCTGGCAGGCTTGGATTCAAGCTGAATCTCGTTATCATCCGAATGCAGTTGCAGGCTCTGGTTGAATGTGATCTCCGGGGGGATCCAGCGCACGCTGGTTAAATTTTCATACTGCTCCCATTCCGAGCCGGTCTCGGATGCCTGCGGTTTGAAAGAAACAGGTCGCGACTTGAAGATATCGATCACTTTTTCCTGGGCGATCACTGTGCTGTCCATCGAGCGGATACCCAGGGTGCGGTCCAGATGCGTATCCAGGCTGATCAGCCAGCGTTCCGGCCCGCTGCGCAGCGAAAGCAGCGCTGAGCGCCAGGTGCGGGTATCCTCCTGGCGAAGAGGTGCGTCGACCAGGATCATCCCATGCGACCAGGACAAGCCTGCCACAGTCACGCCAGGATAAGATGTTTCGATGAAAAACTTGGGGGCGATTTCCTGCATGTTTTCTCCTATGAATTCAAAACTGGGATTCCAGTTTTACCGGCAGGGTGAAGATGAATTTACTGCCCTTCCCGGCTTCGCTCTCCACCCAGATCTTTCCGCCATGCGCGTTGACCGCCAGGCGGCAGAAAGCCAGGCCGAGCCCGACCCCCTTGGGTGCGTTCTCATACTTGATCCGGGTAAATTTCTGGAATATGGCGTCTTTAAACTCCTCCGGAATCCCGGGACCGCTATCGGAGATCCAGATCGCCAGGCCTTCCTCGCGCATCCCTGCGCCTATTTCGATGGATCCATTGATGGGGGTGAATTTCACTGCGTTTTCCATCAGGTTGATCACCACCCTTCTGATCATATCCACATCCACGAACACGGTAGGCAGCCCGGTTTGGATATCGCGGGTGATAGTCTGCATCTTCGGCTGTGAATTGGGCAGAATTACCTCCACCGCATCCTCGATGATCTCGGATACATCTGCGGTCTTGCGATTGGTGATGGCCTGCCCGTTCTCCAGGCGGTTGATATCCAACAGCGAACTGATCAACCGCTGCATTCGCTCGGTCGAGCGGTTGGTGATCTCGAAGATCGTGCGCATCGATTCGGTGGTTTCGATCGGAATCATACGCTGGAGGATATCCAGGCTGGAGATGATATTCGCCAGCGGGGCTCGCAGGTCATGGTAAATGGTTGCGGTCAGATCCTCGCGCAGGGAATCCAGCTCCTTACGCTCGCGGATATCCCGCAGGATCCACTGTAGCGAATCAACTCCCTGGAATTCGATCCTGTGGACATGTACTTCGACCGGAATGTGGGTCCCCGAATGCGAGATCAGCTCTGACTCGTAGGTGACCGGCTGGTTCTTTTTTAGCATGCGCATGTATTCCCGGCTTTCCTCACTGCTTAAGGTGTGCATGCCAAGGAAGTTTTGGGTGAGCAGTTGTTCGTTGCTATACCCGCTGGAAAGGCTGGCTTGCCGGTTAGCTTCCAGGATCGTTCCTGTCCAGGAAGTGATCAGGATCGGGTAAACGCTATCTTCAAATAGTTGATAGTAGCGGTTATGGGCGATCTGCATGGATTCATAGTATTGCGCGTTGCGGATGGCCATGGCTGCCAGGTCGGCGATCGCCTGCAGGAGGGCAAGGTTTTCCTGGATAAAATAACCCGGCGCGGGGTGAACCATGGTCAGCACCCCCACAAGGCGCTCGCGGGTCATTAATGGAACACAGATCGCGGATTTAGCCCCGCTGCGATCCACCGAATCATCCGGGCGGCGCACCCAGCGGTCGTCCGCGCTGGTGTCATCCACCAGGACAGCCTGTTTATGGGTGAGAACCCAGCCTGCCAAACCGCGGGTAAGTGTGTCTTTCAGTTGGTCGATCGTATACTCGTGGATAACATCGTTGTAGATCACGGCGGCATTTACCGGATTCTGGTTTTCATCAAGTACGATCAGGGTGCCGCGCTCTGCGCCGACGTTATCGATTGAAAGCATCAACACCCGATCCAGCACAGTGCCCAGATCGAGTGATGTTACCAGCTGCCGGCTGATGCTCAGCAGCAATTCCAGGGATGCTTTGGTTCTGTCAAGTACCATGTGATTTCCGCTCACGGACAAGATTCATTAATCCAGCGCCTTGCGAGGAGCAAGAAAAGTATAGCATATTTACTTTTCGCAGGGGTTCACTGGATCAGGTTCGCCGGATCAGGTGCCCGGCGGACAAAGCGGGATGCCTCCCGGGGTACCCGAAGCATTCAATTGGAGTCCGAAATAGGGGGAAGGATCGATCGTGTTCTCAATTCGGAGCTCGTTGAGGAATTTTCCCTGCCCGTCATCCTGAACGATCGAAAAATGCAGGTGTACCCCCACCGGATTCCCCGAAGTTCCGGAATAATTGCCCTGGTAACCCAGCAGGGTTCCGGCTTTCACCTCCACCTCGCTCACGCCTCGCGGAAACTCCTTTGAAACAAAGGAGTCGCCAGTTGGACCGGCCAAATGGGTGTAATAGAGCCATATCTGCCGCTCTGGTTGAAGAGGATCCTCCGGTACGCGCATGATCACAGTGGATTTCCAGTCGGCAAGACGGGTCAGGTAGCCATCATAGGCGGCGTAAACAGGTGTTACACCCGGTTGGGAGCCCCCGAAAATATCGATCCCCTGGTGGCGGTGACCCGGGCGGAAGGAATCATCCCACAGGAAACCGATGAATCCATCTGTGGGATAGAGAAAAGGAGCATCCCCGCACCGGTTGAGCGCCTGGATCGACCATTCCGCGTGGCGATCTGCGTTGCGGATCCATTCAACCACATTCAGGCTGCGCCGGATACCGGAGGGTTTCCGCAGGATAAGGAAATAAAGCCCGGTACCGATCACCAGGCCTGCGATCAGGATGGGAACCAGGGTTTTGCGCATTTAACCGGGATCCACGAGCGAACCGGAAAGCGACCACGCCCCAGCGCGCTCGACCCGCACTCGGCGGATTTTGCCGTGCAGGTCGTTGGGGCTTTCGGTAAAAACCAGTTTGTTGGTTTCGCTGCGCCCCTTCCAGCGGTTCTTGTGGATGCCCTCGAAAAGAACCTCCACAGCCTGCCCCATCAGCCGCGTGTGGATCTCCGAGGCGATCCGCTCCTGCAATTCTTCCAGCAGGCGGAAACGGCGCCATTTCTCCTCATCCGGGATGTCATCGGTCAAATTACGCTCCGCCCAGGTACCCGGTCTGGGGGAATAACGCGCCAGGTGGGCAACATCCATGCGCAGTTCATCCAGCAGGTCGAAAGTGTGCTGGAACTGGATCTCCGTTTCTCCGGGAAAACCGACGATGATGTCCGTGCCGATGGATACCCCGGGAATGAACTCGCGTATCCGCCCGATCAGGTCGCGGAACTCGCCCACAGAATACCCCCTGCGCATGCGCAGGAGAACTTCATCATCCCCTGCCTGCACCGGCACTTCGATATGCGGCATCACCTTGGGCAGCTCAGCCGCGGCGCCCAGCAGCTCATCGGTCATCCAGTTGGGATGAGAGGTCAGGAAGCGGATGCGCTCCAACCCCTCGATCATGTGTAATCGCCTTAGAAGCCCGGAGAGCGTGGGGTATTCCGGGTTGTCCTTGCCGTAGCGGTCTACGATCTGCCCCAGCAGGGTGACCTCCTTGACCCCGCACCCGGCCAGTTGCCTTGCCTCTGCCAGGATCTCCTCCGGCGCGCGGCTGACTTCCGTGCCCCGGCGGTAGGGGATGACGCAGTAGGTACAGGCATGCGAGCAGCCCAACACGATGGGGATGTTGGCGCTTACTGCCTTTCCAACCTGGCTGGGGGGCATAATACCGGCTTCATCCAGCAACGAATACCTGGCATCTGTATCCGAATCGCTCAGTAATTTCCCGTCCCTTTCCAGGAGGAAACGGATCAGTGGTTCCGGATTGGAAGGCGGCGCGAAGACATCCACATAAGGAAAGCGGGAACGCAATTTGGGATTATCCTTCACCCCCACCAGGCATCCCATGAGTGCGAACACGCGCTCCGGATGTTTGGTTTTGATAGGCTGCAGCGAAGTGAGTCTTCCGTAGGCTTTATCCTCCGCGCTCTGCCGAACGACACAGGTATTCAAAACCACCACATCCGCTTCTTCGGCACGGGACGATGGCTCATACCCCAGGTTTTCCAACGCTGTGGAAAGGCGCTGGGAATCAGCCACATTCATCTGGCAGCCTTCGGTCCAGACATGGTATTTCATCGCGCGAATTATACCCAGTAATCGGAGAGAATTCGTCCATTTTCATCCTTAGAAATTGCTAATCTTGTCGACAAACCCTGTAATTGCTGGGATAATTCGCACATTACGCGGGAAAGATATTGGAAAAAGCCCTATTGGGCTCGAAGTTTGCCCATCTGGTGACCCTTTAATCTTTCCGTTACAGGTTCTATCTTTTTAAGATCGAGGATACATTATGAAAAAAATCGCCTTCCTTTCCCTCATTCTGCTCATTACTGCAGCCTGCAGCCTGCCCGCCCTGGGAGAGATCGTTTCCAGTGATCCCACGCCAGCATCACCGACCCTTCCTCCAATCCCAGCCGAAACAGCCACCTCCCAGGTGGCTCCGACACAAGATGAGCCCTCACAAACCTCTGCCCTGGATGACAATTCGCTTTTCGCGGAGATCCAGCAGCAAGTGATCGAACTTCGTGGATTGCAACCCACGGTAAAAGAGCTCAAACAGGATACACTTACACCTGCCGAGCTGGAGGAGAACGTCAAGAACGACTTTTTCAAGGATTACACCCAGGAGGAATCCCGGGCGGATGTACGCGAATTGGCCGCCTTTGGACTCCTACCACCGGGTTATGACCTTTACAGTCTCTTCATTAACTTGTATTCGGAGCAGGTTGCTGGTTATTACGATCCGGAGACCAAGGAGATGTTCGTCATCCAGGCCGATAAACTTACCGGCACCGAGAAGATGACCTACGCCCATGAGTACACCCACGTCCTCCAGGACCAAACCTGGGATATGGAAAACGGGTTGAAATCCAACGATGAATATTGCGAAGCCCATACGGAGTACTGCGCCGGGGTCCAAGCGCTGGTGGAGGGCGATGCTTCCCTGACCGAGCAGTTCTGGTTTTTCCAGGAGGCCACCGAGCAGGACCAGATAGACGTCCAGGAATTCTACAGCAGTTATTCAAGCCCGATTTTTGATTCAACACCATATTACCTGCAAAAGGATTTCATTTTCCCTTACGACAAGGGTTTAAGTTTCGTACAATACCTTTACGATGGCGGCGGGTGGTCTGCAGTGGATAAAGCCTACGAGAACCCGCCATCCTCCACCGAGATGATCCTGCACCCGGAGAAATATCCCTCCGATGTCCAGGTGGATATTCCCCTTAAGGATGTCACTTCCGTACTCGGTGAAGGTTGGGAGGAAATCACGCGCAATTCAATGGGTGAGTGGTACCTACACCTGATCCTTTCAGCCGGAGATAATGCTTTTTCCCGGTTGGATGAAGAAACTGCCGCCGCAGCAGCAGCGGGTTGGGCAGGCGATACTTACACGGTAAACTGGAACGAATCCACCAGCCAGCTGGCAGTCATCCTGCGAAGCCGCTGGGATAGCGCCAGAGATGCAGATGAATTCTGGAAAGCCCTTTCCGATTACGGGCAGAAGCGCTGGGGAAAACCCGCCTCGAAATCCGGAGATGAGCTTTCCTGGGAAAACACCTCGGATAAATTTGTGAGCATCTTCCGCCAGGATGGAGATATCTGGTGGGTTATCGCTCCCGACCGGGCTGCGGCAGAGAAAATGACCTCCGCGGCTCAATAGGCTATAATAAAAAACACCGCCTCGAGATTCGAGGCGGTGTGATTTCTGGTTTATTACTTTAATTTGTTATCAAAACTGGTGAGCACCTGCAGGTAGTTCGCCCGCTCGAAAGCGGCCGGGTTCGCCACACCCTTTTGGCTGAGGGTTCCGCGCATCTGATCCACCGAGGCATACTCGTGCGCAGCCATCCAGCTTTCAAGCTCCCCAAGCACCTGCGCGGCTTTCCCGGCGCCGTTATGAACCAGAGTGCTGGCCATCATCACCGCCTGGCTCCCGGCCATCAGCGCTTTGACCGCATCCGTGCCGCTGTGCACTCCGCTGGAAAGCGCAAGGTCGGCTTTCAGCTTTCCGTATAGGATCGCCACCCAGCGCAATGGCATGCGCAGCTCTTCCGAAGAGCTCAGATTCAAGGTCGGCACCACTTCCAGGGCTTCGATATCCAGGTCAGGTTGATAGAAGCGGTTGAAGAACACCAACCCTTTCACACCGGCGCTTACAAGCTGCGCTGCAAAGTTCGGTAGGCTGGTATAGAACGGGTTCAGCTTTACGGAGACCGGAATGCGCACCGCTGCGCAGATATTCTGTACCAGCTCCAGCTGGGTCTTTTCCAGATCCGCCGCGGTTTGTTCCAGGTTAGTTGAAAGGAAATAGACGTTCAGCTCCAGGGCATCCGCGCCGGCATCCTGCATCCGCCGGGAGTAATCCACCCAGCCGCCGCTGGATACGCCGTTCAGGCTGGCAATCACCGGGATGGGGAGGGATTGCTTGAGGTCACCGATCAGCTTGAGATATTTTTCCGGTCCCACATCGTAATGGTCCATTTCCGGAAAGTAGGTGAGGGCTTCCGCAAAGGACTCTGTGCCCTGGTTCAAGAAATGATCGAGTTCCCGGCTCTCGTGGTTGATCTGTTCCTCAAAAAGTGAGTGCATTACGATCGCACCGATCCCGGCATCCGCCAATTCCTTCGCTTTTTCAACTTTCTTTGTGAATGGACTTGCGGAAGCAACCAGCGGGTTGCGGAGATTCAAACCAAGGTAGGTAGTTTTTAATTCAGGCATTTTTAGACCTTCCTGCTCGTATGGTTTTCTTTACTCTTTGGCTGCTTCATCAGAGCCATATTGCATCTGCGCCATCTGCTTGTAGAGATTCCAGCGTGAAACTACATCTTCGTTTGCCAATTTCATCAGCATTTCCGCCCGCTTTTCGTCACTCTGGACGAGCATACGGTAACGGGACTCTTTATAGGCATAATCTTCGACCTTGATTGTGGGATCCTTGGAATCAAGCTGCAGGGGATTCTTGC
Source organism: uncultured Chloroflexia bacterium (assembly GCA_963747315.1). Classification (GTDB taxonomy): domain Bacteria; phylum Chloroflexota; class Anaerolineae; order Anaerolineales; family Anaerolineaceae; genus CAVVEQ01. The sequence continues at coordinate 282,550 of CAVVEQ010000006.1, forward strand.
CATCCTTTGCCAGATCGGGATTGTACCGGTAGAGCGGCCAGATCCCGCTTTGGACAGCCAGTTTCTGCTGCTCAAGACCATACTTGGTATCGATACCCTGGTTGATGCAGTGCGAGTAGGCGATGATCAGCGCAGGTCCATCGAAGGCATCCGCCTCGATCAGCGCGCGCAGGGTCTGAACATCACTGGAGCCAAAAGCGATGCGGGCAACGTAGATATACCCGTAACTCATCGCGATCATCCCCAGGTCTTTTTTGGGCAATCCCTTGCCATTGGCGGCGAATTTCGCCACCGCAGCGCGCGGGGTGGCTTTGGAGGATTGACCGCCAGTATTGGAATACACTTCGGTATCCAGCACCAGCATCTTGACATTCCGCCCGGTGGCGAGCACATGATCCAACCCGCCGTAACCGATATCGTATGCCCAGCCATCGCCGCCGATAATCCACACGGATTTTTTCACCAGGTTGTCGGCAATCGCAGCCAGCTGCGCAGCTTTGGGATCCTTGATCCCGGCCAGTTTCTTCTTAAGCTGAACTATGCGGTCACGCTGAAGCTTGATGCCCTCTTCGGTCGATTGATCTGCTGCGAGGATCTCGCCAGCAAGCGTTTCGCCAACTTGAGCGGATAGGTTTTTCACAAGCTCGAGCGCAAATTCGTTCTGCTTATCCAGGGTCAGGCGCATGCCCAGCCCGAACTCGGCGTTATCTTCGAACAGCGAGTTGGACCAGGATGGCCCGCGCCCCTCTTTATTCTGCGCCCAGGGTGTGGTGGGCAGATTGCCGCCGTAGATGGAAGTGCAGCCGGTGGCATTGGCAACCAGCATGCGGTCGCCAAAAAGCTGGGTAAGCAGCTTGATATAGGGCGTCTCGCCACAGCCGGCGCAGGCACCCGAGAACTCGAAGAGCGGGGTGAGCAGCTGTGAATTCTTCACCGAAGATGGATCAAACGCAGAACGTTCTGGATCGGGCAGTCCGAGGAAGAAATCCCAATTTCTGCCTTCCACTTCGCGCAAAGGGAGCTGTGGAGCCATGTTGATGGCCTTGCGGCTGGGTTGGGTTTTATCTTTGGAGGGGCAGGCTTCCACGCACAGCTCACAGCCGGTGCAATCTTCCGGCGCAACCTGTACGGTGTATTTCATGCCCGGAAATTCCTTGAACTTCGCCTCCAGAGACTTGAATGTGGCAGGCGCTTTTTCAAGGTACTTGCTATCATAGACCTTGGTACGGATGACCGCGTGCGGGCAAACGAATGCGCATTTCCCGCATTGGATGCAAAGGTCCGGTTCCCACACCGGGATCTCCAGGGCGATGTTGCGTTTCTCCCAGCGGCTGGTGGCGGTCGGGAAAGTTCCATCAATGGGCATGGCGCTCACCGGCAGGTCGTCGCCTTCGAAGGCGATGATCTTTCCGAGCACATCACGCACGAAAACGGGAGCTTCCTTCGGCATCGGGTCACGCCGGGTGATATCGCTGGATACTTCGGCGGGTACTTTCACCTCAAAGAGGTTCGCCAGGGTAGCATCCACTGCAGCGTTGTTCTGGTTCACCACTGCTTCGCCGCGTTTCCCGTAGGTCTTCTGGATGCTTTTCTTGATCTCATAGATGGCTTCATCACGCGGGAGCACACCCGAGATGGCAAAGAAACAGGTCTGCATGATCGTGTTCACGCGCCCGCCCATTCCGGTCTTTTCGGCGATGTCGTAGGCGTCGATCACGTAGAATTTGAGTTTCTTGGCTATGATCCCCTGCTGCACCTCGCGTGGTAGCTTATCCCAGACCTCATTGGGTCCGTAGATGCTGTTGAGCAGGAAGGTGGCGCCGGGGGCGGCGTATTTGAGCATTTCCACCCGTTCGAGAAAAACGAATTGGTGACACGCCACGAATTGGGCTTCGTCCTTGCCAATCAGGTAAGGCGCACGGATCGGTTTAGTTCCAAAGCGGAGGTGCGAAATGGTAACCGTTCCAGATTTCTTCGAATCGTAGACGAAGTATCCCTGGGCGAAGTTGTTGGTTTCCTCACCAATGATCTTGATCGAGTTCTTGTTGGCTCCCACCGTGCCATCCGCGCCCAGGCCGAAGAACACACAGCAGCGGGTTTCTTCACCCAGGATAGAGAAGGAGGGATCGAAATCCAGGCTGGTGCCGGTGACATCGTCATGGATGCCGATGGTGAAGTGATTCTTGGGAGAGCTTTTTTCCAGCTCATCGAAGATCGACTTGACCATCGCGGGGGTGAATTCCTTGGAAGCCAGGCCGTAGCGCCCTCCGATGATCACAGGCATGGTTTTGAAAGGAGCGCTGCCGTTGCCCAAACCCTCTGCAATGGCGGTGATCACATCCTGGTAAAGCGGTTCTCCGGCAGATCCAGGTTCCTTGGTGCGGTCCAGCACGGCGATCTTTTTGGTCGTGGCTGGGAGGACTTTCAACATATGCTCCACCGAAAAAGGTCTGAACAGGCGTACCGAAACAACTCCCACCTTGCTTCCTTTTTGGTTCAGGTAGGCAGCGGTTTCAACTGCAGTCTCAGCGCCCGAACCCATGAGCACAACGATATTCTCGGCATCCGAAGCGCCGAAGTAATCAAATAGGTGATACTGGCGCCCGGTCAACTTCGCGAAGCGGTCCATCTCTTTTTGAACGATCTCGGGGGTATCCAGATAGTATTGATTGCCAGCTTCTCGAGCCTGGAAGTAAACATCCGGGTTCTGGGCGGAGCCTCGCAGGACGGGGTGATCGGGGGTGAGTGCGCGGGTACGCATCTCTGCAACCTTCTCATCCGGGATCATGCTGCGGATATCCTCCACATCCAGCTGCTCGATCTTGTTCACTTCCGCAGAGGTGCGGAAGCCATCAAAAAAGTGCACGAAGGGAACACGCGATTGAAGCGTGCTGGCTTCTGCGATCAGGGCGGTATCGTGCGCTTCCTGCGGTGAATTGCTTGCCAGCATGGCAAAGCCGGTCTGCCGGGTGGCCATCACGTCGGAATGATCGCCAAAGATAGAGAGTGCATGCGCGGCCAAGGCGCGTGCGGAAACATGGAAGACCGTGGGGGTCAGCTCACCGGCGATCTTATACATATTCGGAATCATCAGCAGAAGACCCTGCGACGCGGTGAAGGTGGTGGTCATCGAACCGGACTGCAGCGCGCCGTGCACCGCACCAGCCGCGCCGCCTTCGGATTGCATTTCCATCACGTGCGGCACTGTGCCCCAGATATTGGGGATGCGCGCGGCTGACCAGGCATCAGCATGTTCGCCCATGGTGGAGGAGGGGGTGATCGGGTAGATCGCGATCACTTCGTTCACCCGGTAGGCGACGTAGGCTACAGCCTCATTGGCATCGATCGTTACTTTTTGTCGTGGCATGATTGTGGCTCCATATCAGAACAGGGTTTCAAAATATTCCCGTCGGGCAGGCTGCCCGCCGGGAAATGATTTTCCGCCGTCAATTATACGACAACTGTCTGGACATCCGCAGGAGGATAATTGTACTGCAGGGGTGATATTTGTCACTTTCCCAAAGTCCCCATACTCCCTCATTCAGCAGGGTTCAAGGATCACGCAATGAAATCCACCAGGTAAGGCCTTGCCAGCAGCATCGCCGCCAGGGTCTTGCTATCGTGGATCTGGTTTGAGGCAGCCATTTCATAAGCTAGTTTTGCCGGGATACTTTCCACTTGGATGAACTCATCCTCATCCCCTTCCGCATTGGATGGGAACAGATCCCTGGCAAGGTAAACGAACATGTGCTCGCTGGCATAACCCGGAGCCAGGAACATATCCCCCAGCAGGATGAACTCTCTCGCCCCCATACTGGTCTCCTCCTGGAGCTCGCGCATTGCACATTCCAACGGGTCCTCATCGGGATTCAAAGTACCGGCAGGCAGCTCCAGAAGCACGCATTCCGCTCCAATCCTGTATTGCTTCACGAAAAGGATATTGCCGTCCTCATCCTGGGGCAATATGGTGACTGACCCAACATGGGTCAAGAGGTCATAGCGGCTATCACGCCCGTCCGGCAACGCAAGGTTTACTTTCTCCACTTTGAATGCTTTTCCGGTATAGATCACCTCTCGCTGCTTGATTTTGTGTTCCAATTTGACGTCCTTTATAACAAAATGGGCGGAAGTCGACTTCCGCCCGTAAGTATACAATAACCAACGAAATGAGGTCTACGGTATGTTGAGGATCTGCCCAGGCACCAGGGTGTACGGAGCAGTTAGATTGTTCGCGAAAATGATCGCATTCGGATCGACCGCCCCATAATAGCAAGCGATAGTGAAAATAGTGTCATTGGGGCGCACTGTGTAGGTGGCCGGGTGCGCGACAAGGGAACGTTCCCCTTCCCATGGTGGGGCATTCTGCGGGATGGTGAGGTTTGTGCCGGGCGCCACGCTATTATTCTGGCAGGCTGTATTCGCCTGCAGGAGTGCTCCAGCCAGGATATTAAAACGGCGGGCGATGCAGTAGCACCATTCACCTTCGTGGATCATATAAGTAGTCGGCAAACCAGGTGTTGGGCTAGGTACCGTGATTACCGGAGCCTGGGTGGGAACGACCACATTCGAGGTGGGTTGGGTTGTGACCATTACTGCTGCGGGAGTGTTGGTGTTCTGAGACGGGCTCATGGTTTCCTGCACGGTCGGCAGGGACTGGGTCGGAGCGCCGCCGCCCGCTTTGGCAATCGCCGTTTGGGTTTGGCTGACGATCTCATGCAGCGTCTGGTTGGTGGCCACGGGGGTCGGGCGTCCCTGGGTGGGTGATTGCTCAGGAGGCTGGGATGCGGGCAAATTGCACGCGCTTAATACCAGGGTCAATACAATAACCAGAGTGAATAACAAAGCAGTCTTTTTCATTTGAATCTCCTTAATTGTCTCCCAGCGGATTATTGATTATGGGAAACGTCATGTCGCTCACGGCAAAGGATGCATTTTCTATGCCAGGTTTGCATTAAAACCTTTGCTGTTCGCATGTTAAAATTATGCCTTCGGAGGAATCCAGATGAACATCTACTTTTCATGCTCCATCACGGGTGGTCGGACCGATCAGGATATCTACAAGGTGCTTGTGGACCAACTGGCGGCATGGGGTCACGAAGTACCCACTGCCATCCTGGCCAGCCCGAATGTGCAGGATTATGAAAATTCATCCGCGCCGAATGCTGTTTTTAAACGGGATGTGAAATGGGTGGAAGATTGCGACGCACTCATCGCGGAGGTGAGCACACCGTCGCACGGCGTGGGTTACGAGATCGCCCTGGCGCTGATCCTCAAGAAACCCGTGCTGTGCTGCTACCAGAAAGGACGTAAAGTCTCAAAAATGATCACCGGCAACGACATGCCGACCCTGCGATTGCTCCCCTACGCAAACCAGGAAGAATTGCTCGCCAAAGTCGAGGTTTCCTTAAAGGAATTTCAAACCGGTTGATCCGGGATCAATCCGCGATGGGCAGCAGAATGGTAAATGTGGTGCCCTTGCCCAGTTTGGATTCCGCCCAGATCCTACCCTGGTGATTCTCCACAATGGATTTTACGATCGCCAGACCCAGCCCGGTGCCGGGGGTTTCATTGTGGGCGTTGCTCGCCCGGTAGAATTTATCAAAGATAAAGGGAATATCCGCAGAAGGGATACCCACACCGGAATCGATGAACATGATCATCAATTTCCGGTCGTCCAGTTTGCATTGAATGGTCAGGTCCCCGCCCTTAGGCGTGTATTTGATCATGTTATCCAACATGTTATCCAGCATCTGGCGCAGCTCGGTGGGATTCCCACGGATCACCGGAAAATTCTCCGGCAACAGCAGCTGAAAGTTGTAGTTCTTCTCGCTCAGGCGCATCTTGAAGCCATCGGCAGAATAGCGGATCAATTGGTCCAGGCGCACATTCTCGCGGTGAGTGTCAAAACCGGCTTCGATCCTCCCAAGGTCAAGAAGATCATCCACCAGGTGGGTGATGTTATGAATGCTGGCCTGCATACGATTAATAAAATCACGCTGGGTGTCATTGATGGGACCCGAACGCTCGAAAAGATCAATGTAGGCCAAAATTGCGGTAAGTGGAGACCTGAGATCATGCGAAACAGTGCTGACAAACTCGCTTTTCAAGCGGTCAAGTTTTTTCAGATGGGTAATGTCATTAAATGTAAAGGCAAGACCTACTTCCGGGATTGGCGTGAGCTGCGCAAGGTAGATCTGCCCATCCGGCACAGTCATTTCCTTCTGCTGGGGAATGTTTTTACCCGAATTGTCCGCCATATCCAGTACTTCTGGCTGGCTCACCACGTCGCGAAGCGGGCGGTTGAAATAAGGCTCAACTACCTCCAGAATATTCTGTGCTGCCTGGTTCACCAGCATCACCCGCCGGTCGACATCCACCACCAGGACGCCGTCCTGGATCTTTTTTAGGATGGTCTCAAGCTTGTTGCGTTCGGAGGATACTTCGGTATAGAGACGGGCGTTTTCGATGGCAATGACCGCATATTCCGCCAGGATGCTGAGCACCTTGATATCCCTGGGTTTGAACCCCCCCTCCATTGCCTTGCGGTTATCCACCCCAAGAACCCCGATGGTGCGTTTTTCGAGGATCATAGGCACATATACCAGGCTGTGTACCAAATAGGCAGTTTTGATCTTCTTGGGTGTATTTTCATCCAGGAGAACAGGTTTGCCGCTGTTGATCACCGAGCCTGCCAGGGTGTCCTTGACCGGCAGACGGAAGGTGTTAATGAAATCCTCCTGGAAGTTCCTGGAGGCGCGCATGTAGAGCTCGCCTGTGACCTCATCGAGCAGAAGCAGGCTGCCTTCCTCGGCATTGGTAAGCTGAACGGCGGCCTCCACAACCGAGGTTAAAACCGCATCCACCTCCAGCTTACTGGTAATCGATTGACCAAGTTTGGTGAGTGTTTCCAATTCATCGATTTTCTGCTGCAGGCTGGCGGTTGCCCGTTTGGCTTCCTGTAGTACCCATGTCTTACGTTGCCGGGAGCGTTCCAACCCGGATTCCACCGCGTCCAGTACATCCTCCGATTTCAGCGGAAGGCAGAGCGTTCCGGCGACCCCGATCATAAGTGCCTGTTGCAGGATCTCGGGGGTGCGTGCCCTTACAAGAAGGATCACCGGCGTGGCTGGGAATTTTGTATTGAGTGATTCACCAAAGCGGATCCAGGTGGAGCCGTTGATCTCCTCGCTGACGATCACCAGATCGTGCGGATTTTTTTCAAGAGTACCGATAACCGTTTCCCGCTCGGGGCAAAGTGTGACCGTGTAACCCCCGCTCTTTAAAACCCTGTCCAACAGATAGTCCAATTGCGGATTTGAAGTGATAATGAGGATCTTTTCTTTGGATGCTGTCATGAATTAATTTTTCTCTGGCGGGATTATTTTCAATCCACCTATCGGGATGGTGATGCGGTATACGGTGCCTTTACCCTGGTAGCTTTCTATATTCAATTGCCCATTTTGCCGCAGGATAAGCTCCTGTGCTTGTTGCATCCCTACCGCCAGCCCGCCGAATCGTTGCATCTTCCCGGGTGCTGGAGGTAAAGAATCGGTTAGCAGACGTTTCACCTGTTCGGGAGAAAAACCATCGCCGTTATCCTCAATACTGAGCAGGATCTGGCCTTCGGCTGTCTTCCCGAGCCGGATATTGATCTCTCCCCCCGGGTTGGAATTCTTGATTGCAGTGGATAGGATCCCCTCCACCGCCGCGGAAACCTGGGCGGGATCCGCTCTGGCAACCAGCGGTTCCTCTGGCAGCTCTGCGACCAGCATCAGGCTGCTCTGGCGGGCAAAAGGCTGGAAATGTTTGATCGATCTTCTCAGTATCTCGTTCAGGTTGGTGCGGGAAGCATCCGGAACTGCTTTGAATCCTTCCAACGGAGAAATGGCCTCCGCGATCTGGTCCAGGAGGATCAATTTATCCTGCAGGGTGATGATCCACTCGCGCTGGCTGGGGTTCCAGCGGATCGAGGTATCCCCCTCCAATCGCGAAAGCGCGCTGCGCGCATCTTTGATGGGTGCCGCTATCTCCTTTTTAACCGATTGCAGGATCCCATTGATGACCTTTTCACCGGTTTGGGCATTATCCACCATCACCTGCAGGTAACGGGCACGGTCTTCGACCACTTTGAAAAGTCGTACATTGACCATATAAATGGAGAGGTAATCTGCCACAGCCTCCACCAGGTTCTGCTCAGTCCCCTTGAACGGGAGCGACTGGCTCCGCATCACCACCAGGATGCCGATCACCTTGCGCTGCACTTTGATCGGGACTACCAGGACGGATTGGCCCAAGGCGGCGATCTTGAATCGCCGGATGGGTTCACCGTAAATGCTGAGACTCTCACCCGACATGGCAACCAGCCCACTGATGCCGTCATCCCAGGTTTTGTTTATCTCAACAGGCAGTGAAGCGGGCAGGTTGTGGATGGCTGCAACTACGAAATTCTTTGAAGCATCATCACGCAGCATCAGCCAGCCAAGATCTGCCTGCGTCACCCGCGCTGCTCCTTCAAGAATATTCTTGAAGAGGATATTAACATCCGTGATGGAGATGACTGCCTTGCCAACCGCGAAAATGGTGGTGAGCTCCCTCGCGCGTTGCTGCAGCTCGGTGTTGATTTGTTGCAACTGCAAGGTTAAGCGTTCACGCTCGCGGCGGTCGCGCACCTGTTTAAGCACGCGTTCGACCGCATTGATCACCTCGGCTTCTCTAACCGGCCAGAGCAGGTAATCAGTGGCACCCAGGCGGAAAGCCTGGATGATCTCCGTTTCACTTCCCCGTGGGGCAAGCATAATGACCGGGGTTTCTATCCCTTGTGAGGTAAGCGCGACCAGAAGATCCTTGCCGCTCAGCCCGCGAAGGTTCTCATTGACAATGATGACATCCGGAGCGAATTGCATGGCTTTGCCAATAGCAGAGTTCGCGTCGGTGACCACCAACGTTTGAAATCCTGCCATCTGTAAGGCCTGGCGTGCAACCAGGTCGCTGATGACCGGATCACTCTCAACTACAAGAATCCGTTCTCGCGCTGCCATTGACTTAAAATATAGCACGAAACATAAATATTGCGCAATTCCCCCGCAGGTTCATTTTGATTATTATTCCCCTCATGTAGAATAAATATTTTTAACCGAACTTAAACTGGTTGCTGTTGAGTAATACAATGGATGTTGCCACCGCCAAGGATGATCTCCCGTGCCGGCACACCAACCACCCGCCTTTCAGGCATCATCCTCTGCAGCTGGTCCAGTGCGGGTTCATCGTATGGATCATTGAACGTGGGAACAATCGCTGCCCCGTTGCAAAAATAGAAGTTAATGTATGATGCTGCCATCCGGTCCCCCTCCTCCCTCGGCAGCGTGCCTTCAACCACATCGACACCCTGGCTTTCCTCCCTGGTGATCAATACGGGGTTTGGCTGATGGATTTTATGGACCTCAAGATTTCGTCCGCAGGCATCCCTGGAGGTTGAGAGAATTTCCAGGTTTTCGTGGCTTATCTCATATTGGGGATCCTGCTTGTTATCGGTCCAGGAAAGCGCAACAACCCCCGGGCGAATGAAACAACAAATATTATCCACGTGCCCGTTGGTTTCGTCGTTAAAAATCCCGCGGTTCAGCCACAATATGGAATCCACATTCAGATAATCCGCCAGCATTTTTTCAATCTCCCCCTGGGTCAATCCTGGATTGCGATTGGGATTCAACAGGCATTCCCGCGTTGTGAGCAAGGTACCCTGCCCATCCACATGGATCGAGCCACCCTCCAGCACAAGGGGTGCTTTATATCTGCCCACGCGCTCCAGATCAGCAACTTTTTGGGCCACAAGGTCATCGAGGTCCCAGGGAAAATACAATCCTCCATCCAGGCCGCCCCACGCATTGAAATCCCAATCAACGGCGCGTATCTCCTCACCTTGCTTAAGAAACGTTGGCCCACAATCGCGCATCCAGGAATCGTTGCAGGATAATTCCACCACCCGGATCGACTCCGGAAGGAGGTCGCGCGCGTTGGCGTATTGCGCCTGCGATACGCCCATGGTCACCGGTTCAAAGCTGGCGATCGCACTGGCGACAGAGGCGAACGCAGCCTGGGCGGGTTTTGCGTCCAGGCGCCAGTTATCGGTGCGTTCCGGCCACAGCATCCAGGTTTGCCTGTGGGGTTCGAATTCCCCCGGCATCCGAAACCCGTCCTCGCGCGGTGTATTGGACAATATATTCTTCATTATCGCTCCCCTCAGGAAGAGGTTCACCCTGTCAAATGGATTTCGGAATATAAATAAGGATTAATATTTTTCCACCAATCCCAGGATGCGGTTTTTATGATAATCCTGCCGTTCCTGGCTGGGATGTTTCATGCGCGGGTACACAAGCCAGACCAGCAACCCTTTTTCGGTGTGCAGTCGGTTCTCCGCCTGGTCGAAAATCACGGATCTATCGGAATCCATCACCTCATCGGTGGCTTCCACGCCGCGGGAAGCAGGCAGGCAGTGCATGAATTTGCAGTATGCCGGCGCGTGTTCCATCAGTTCACTGTTCACCTGGTATTTTGGCATGAATGCCTCCCGCCGTTCCGGGATTTCCGCTTCCTGTCCGACCCACCACCACAGATCTGTATAGACAAAGTCAGCCTCTTTCACCGCTTCCACCGGATCTTCGGTCAGCCGCAGCGTTCCACCGGACACCCTGCAATTCTCCTCAGCCATGGTTACCCATTCCCGGGGAGCCTGGTATTTGCGCGGAGCAGCCTGGGTAAAATTCATCCCCAGCCTGGTGCAGATCAACATCAACGAGCTGAGGACATTTGTCGCGTCGCCAACAAAAGTGACATTGAAATCTTCGAGTTTCTTTCCAGCTGGGGCATGCTCGATCATCGTAAGCACATCGCAAACAACCTGGGTTGGATGGTTGTAATCGGTTAGCCCGTTGATCACCGGCACCGTGGCGAATTTTGCCAGTCCAAGCATGGTTTCATGTTTTAGCGTGCGGGCCATGATCACATCCACATATCGGGAGATCACCTGGGCGGTGTCGCCGAGCGATTCCCGTACTCCAAGATGGATCTCACCCGGTTTCAGGTAAAGCGCCTGACCGCCCAACTCTGTCATCCCCACTTCGAAGGAGATCCTGGTTCGGGTGGAAGGTTCCTCAAAGAGCATCCCGAGTGAAGCGTCTTCCAGCAATCGGGGGGTAGCTCCCTCTTTATCTGCGGTTTTTATCAAGCGGATCAACTCTATCAATTCTAAAAGTTCCTGTTTGGAAAAATCCTGCGTATCAATAAAATGTTTTAATCCCATAGTTACTCCTTTTTGTGAAATTATCGGTTGTGAATTTTCCTGAACTTGTTATGCTTTGGTTTCTCCTTCATTTCGGTCGAGTGGTGACCACGTATGCGAGAAAACCATAAAAAGCTCAAAAAACCTCCGTTGAAAACCGCAAGTTGTTGCCACTGGAAATGGAGTTTTTATTGTGACTCCCGCGCACTTCAGAACGAAGAAATGCCCAATATCTAAAATAATCCATAGAATCCTATAGGTTGTCCAGGATTATCTCAACGATGTCGTTCTCTCCGTTTGTAATATTTGACAAAACATTGAAGGTCAGTCTTTCTTTCACAATAAACCTGGAGTCGAAGCCGACCCCGGCATCACTACCCACAATTGAATACATACTGCCATCGAGTCGTTTATACAAACCAAAACCATATCCCATTTTTTCATTTAAGGTATATTGGGTTGTCAAGATTGTTTCTGTGAGTTGATTGGAAAGGATTCTGTTTGAAAACAGGTTATTCCAAAAAACACATAGATCAGTCGTCGTTGTATACATCCCGCCATCTCCGGCACCTCGAAGTGGGAGCTGATAGATGTTGGTTGTTCTGCGGTTCACAAGATATCCGTTTGCAGTGTTTTCAGGGAGGTCATTGAATGCATAAAATCCAGATCTTTTCATTTCCGCTTTTTGAAGAATATGCTCGTGGATAAAGTCTCTATAAAGCCCTCCTGTTAATTTTTCGATCAATATTCCCAAAAATATATATCCCCCATTGGAATAGGAAAACCGTTTTCCCGGCGAAAACTTCATGGTTTGCCCTTTGAACAAAGGGTAATAATCGGACGAAGTTTCCAGTTCACACCATGGAATCTCCACAGAGAAGTGATCGAAATCTTGTTCGATTTCTTCATCGTAGTAATCAAAAATACCTGATGTATGCGTCAGTAATTGTCGAATCGTTGCGTTTTCGTCGATAAAACCTTTATACGATTCATCAATTGCTCCAACAGTTGTGTCCAGTGCAATTAGACCCTGGTCGATGAGCTTGCCAATCCCCAAAGCGGTGAAGGCTTTTGTCCCCGAGGCGATGCTGAATAATGTGCTTGTTGTATTAAGTAATTGATTTTTAATATCCCTATATCCAAAGGCCTTGTTATAAACAGGTGAAGCATCTTTGAATATCGACAGGACACCAGAAAATCCAGTTTCCAACGCTGCTTGTTCGATTTTCTGTACCAGGTTATTCATAAATGATCTCCTAAAACCTTTAACTATATTTTATTCTCGAAATTTTTCCTCCGCAACTGCAGCGTTTTTCGCAAGTTGAGATTTCCGGGTAACAGTTACCTTATCGTTAGAGTTGTATAAGATTTCATTAATTCTCTTGAAATGGCCTTCTAAAAGCCTTACAATCTTGCGCGTGGATTATAAAGACTATTACCAGATTCTGGGCGTGGACCGTAAAGCCGGTGATGCGGATATTAAGAAAGCATATCGCAACCTGGCAAAAAAGCACCATCCCGACAAAAACCCCGGTGATAAATCTGCTGAACAGAAGTTCAAAGAGATCAACGAAGCCTACGAGGTATTAAAGGACCCGGAAAAACGATCCCGCTACGACCAGCTCGGCAGCTCTTACTCGCAATGGCAGAAGAACGGTGCCCCGGGGAACTTCAACTGGTCTCAGTGGACCGGGCAGCCAGGTGGTTATTATCAGACGCGGCGCGTTGAAGTTAATGACTTTGGTGATGTCTTCGGGGGATTTTCTGATTTTTTTCGGGCTATCTTTGGTGGTGGTATGCCCTCTGCGGGAGCGTACGCCACCCGCTCCACCCGCCAGCCTCCTGCGCTGCAGCAGAGCGCCCCGATTGACTTGATGGAAGCCTATCAAGGCACTACCCGGGTCCTGCAGATCGGGCAGCGAAGGATCGAGATTAAAATCCCTGCCGGGGCAAAAACCGGAACCAAGGTACGGGTTCGCGGAGCCGGTCCGGCAGGCGCAAGCGGGCAGGCATCGGATATCTACCTGGTGATCGAAGTCTCTCCGCACCCCACATACGAACGGCGGGGGGATGACCTCTTTATGGAGGTTGCCATCGATCTATATATCGCCGCGGTCGGCGGGCAGGTTTCTGTACCAACCCCGGGAGGCGATGTACTCCTCACTATTCCGGCTGGCACACAGCCCGGTCAGACCTTCCGTCTGGCGAGCCGGGGCATGCCTCACCTTCGCAGCCCTCAGCAGCATGGCGACCTGTTCGTTAAAGTTAAAGTGATCATTCCGCGCAATCTCACCGATCAACAGAGAAAGGCGTTTGAACAATTGCGTCCGTCCGGGAAATAAGAAAAACCCGGTTGATAGAAAAAAGGAGAAGAAAAAATGAAAAGCATTATTCGTAGACCTGTGCAACTTTGGTTGTTGGTGATCACTGCGGTCATACTAGCTGCCTGCCAACCGTTGGGATTGCTGAACCTCCCCCAGTTGGAAAAACCCACCCCGCAGTCCGCACCATCCCAGAACGGGGCGGTTCCGCCAGCCCTTCCCCCCGCCGAAATCCAATCCGACCTGACCGTGCTCTTTCAGCAGGTTAACCCAGGCGTGGTTTCAATTCAAACGATCACCGATCAGGGTGGCAGGCCAGGGTTCGGGATTTGTTTATGACCGGGAAGGCCATGTCATTACCAACTTTCATGTTGTCGATGGGGCTACAGCCCTGGAGGTTGATTTCCCTTCCGGTTTGAAGGTGGAAGGAAATGTGATCGCAAAGGATCCCGATTCGGATCTGGCAGTTATTAAAGTGAATGTTCAAACCGAGGAACTGGTTCCATTGGCGCTGGGCGACTCTGATCAACTCAAAGTCGGGCAGCAGGTGATCGCGATCGGCAATCCCTTCGGTCTGACCAGCACCATGACCACCGGCATCGTCTCTGCGCTCGGCCGCACGATGGAGTCCATGCGTCAGGCACCGGGGGGCAGCTTTTTCACCGCTTCGGGTCTCATCCAGACCGATGCAGCCATCAACCCTGGGAATTCCGGCGGCCCGCTTCTGGATACGCTGGGATCGGTGGTCGGTATCAACCGGGCGATTCAAACCAGCCAGACCATTCTTTCCAGCGAGCCGGGTAATATCGGGATTGGTTTCGCGGTACCGATCAACATCGTCAAACGTGTTGTACCGTTTCTGATCGAGGAAGGTAAATTCGATTACCCGTATTTGGGATTGAGCAGCCTGGATAACATGTCCTTACGCTTCCTGAAAGCCCTGGGAATTGAGAACGGTAAAGGTGCTTATGTGACAAGCGTGGCGTCTGGTGGCCCTGCTGAACAGGCTGGAATTATTGCGGGATCTGAAGCTACCTCCATCCAGGGTTTGAATAAGGGCGGCGACTGGATCGTGGCGATCGATGGTCAACCCGTGGATGACTTCGGTGAATTTCTGAACTATCTCATCATGAATAAACAACCTGGTGAAACCGCTACGATCACCGTGGTGCGTGATGGAGAAAAAATTGATCTTCAGGTGACATTGGATAAACGACCATAAATCTATCGGATCTTTTAAAACGCAGAACCGCTGAAAATTCAGCGGTTCTGTTTTATTTATTATGAAGCTTCAACAATTGCTGGTTCGTTGGGTTTTTTGGCCCGGTAGACGATCCGCCCACGGGTGAGATCGTAGGGCGACATTTCCACGCGAACGTGATCACCCAGCAGAATCCGAATGTAATACTTGCGCATTCTACCGGATAAATATGCCAGGACTTCATGACCGTTCTCCAGCTTCACCCGGAATTGGGTACCTGGGAGTGCTTCCACGATCCTTCCCTCAACCTGGATCTTATCTTCCTCTTTCGCCATACCTTGCCTCCTGGCTGGATGAATAATCAGCCATGCCTTAATCCGTCGAATGCATCGAATACTGGCGCCTCTTGATCCGGCGGATGGATTTCTTCTTCTCCACCCGGCGCATTTCGCTCTTGGAGATGAACCATCGTTTTCGCCGGATCGTGCTGAGAACTCCGCTCTTCACTACTTTCTTACGGAAGCGTTTCAGCAGCATATCCTGCGATTCATTTGGTCGTAATACTACTGTCGTCATTATTTCTCACCTCCCCTCTCGTTGGGATGGGGATAAAAAAACGGCTGCCGTTCGCGCGGTCAACCGGGAAATGACTTGATGGGACACTTCGATCTCATCTAGAAAAAACTCATTTTCCTCCTGTCCGATAAATCAAACCCACGCGCAACCGGTCGAACAAATAAATTATACACCCGTTGAGTTCTTCTTGACAAGACTCGGTCTGTATGTTAAATAAAAAATCCTCTTGGCAACGACCTACTCTCCCAGGGGGTCGCCCCCCAAGTACCATCGGCGCTGACGGCCTTAACTTCCGGGTTCGAGATGTAACCGGGTGTACCACCGTCGCTCAGATCACCAAGAGGATTTATTCCATTGTTAATCTTACGAACTGAATAGCATGCAGGTTTTTTTTATAAGAATCGAAAGAGTGCCTTGTTCTCCACACCACACGAAGAGATCGGTCATTAGTACGGCTTAGCTTAACACATTACTGCGCTTACACTTGCCGCCTATCAACCAGGTAGTCTACCTGGGACCTTACCCTTACGGGAAGGGATCTAATCTTGAGGCAAGTTTCCCGCTTAGATGCTTTCAGCGGTTATCTCTGCCTGACTTAGCTACTCAGCGATGCCGTTGGCACGACAACTGACACACCAGAGGTCAGTCCACCCCGGTCCTCTCGTACTAGGGGCAGCTCCTCTCAAATCCCTTACGCCCACAGCGGATAGAGACCGACCTGTCTCACGACGGTCTGAACCCAGCTCGCGTACCGCTTTAACGGGCGAACAGCCCGACCCTTGGGACCTTGTACAGCCCCAGGATGCGATGAGCCGACATCGAGGTGCCGAGCGAAGTCGTCGATGTGAACTCTTGGACTTCACCAGCCTGTTATCCCCGGGGTAGCTTTTATCCGGTAAGCCACGGCCCTTCCACTCAGTACCGTGGGATCACTAAACCCGACTTTCGTCCCTGCTCGACGCGTTGGTCTTGCAGTCAAGCTCCCTTATGCTTTTACACTCTTTGGCAGGTTTCCATTCTGCCTGAGGGAACCTTTGGGCGCCTCCGTTACTCTTTGGGAGGCGACCGCCCCAGTCAAACTGCCCACCTGGCACGGTTCCCCATCCGGATTACGGTATGGGGTTAGGATCTAAACAAGATCAGGGTGGTATTTCACTGGCGGCTCCACCGAAGCTAGCGCTCCAGTTTCACAGCCTCCCACCTATTCTACACAGATCATGTCCAAATTCAATGCCAGGATGCAGTAAAGCTCCACGGGGTCTTTTTGTCCTGCTGCGGGTAGGCCGCATCTTCACAGCCATTTCAATTTCGCCGGGTCCCTCGTTGAGACACTGTTGTAGTTGTTACACCGTTCGTGCGGGTCGGAACTTGCCCGACAAGGAATTTCGCTACCTTAGGACCGTTATAGTTACGGCCGCCGTTCACCGGGGCTTCAGTTCAAAGCTTCGCTTGCGCTAACCTCTCCCTTTAACCTTCCGGCACTGGGCAGGTGTCAGCCCCTATACTTCGCCTTTCGGCTTAGCAGAGACCTGTGTTTTTGTTAAACAGTCACTACAACCATTTCACTGCGACCTCTCAACGCTCATTATGCATTCACATCAAGAGGCACCCCTTCTCCCGAAGTTACGGGGTCAATTTGCCTAGTTCCTTAACGAGGGTTTCCCCGTTCGCCTTGGTATACTCTACCCATCTACCGGTGTCGGATTGCGGTACGAGCACTCTGACTTCAACGCTTAGCGGCTTTTCTCGGCAGCAAGGCTCAACTCACTTATGCCTTATGGCGCGCCACACGGTCTCAGCTCGGACGGCGGATTTTCCTACCATCCTCAACGCCTGACACCGCATGCACCCGCACAACCAATCGCGGGCTGGCCTACCTCGCTGCGTCCCCGCATCGCTCCATCAAAGTGGTGCCGGAATGTTGACCGGCTGTCCATCACCTACGCCTTTCGGCCTCGGCTAAGGCCTCGACTAACCCGACGCGGAATGACCTGGCGTCGGAAACCTTAGATTTACGGCGAACATGGTTCTCACATGTTTCACGCTACTCATGCCTGCATTCTCACTTCTGTCCGCTCCAGCCGTCCTTACGGTCGACCTTCACTGCAAACAGAACGCTCCCCTACCGCCCCTGCTTACGCAGAGACCCATGGCTTCGGTATCAAGCTTAGCCCCGTTAAGTTTTCCGCGCAGGATCACTTGACCAGTGAGCTGTTACGCACTCTTTAAAGGGTGGCTGCTTCTGAGCCAACCTCCTGGTTGTTACAGTAACCCCACATCGTTTCCCACTTAGCTTGAATTTTGGGACCTTAGCCGATGATCTGGGCTGTTTCCCTCTCGACCACGAAACTCATCTCCCGTAGTCCGACTGCAATGCTCTGGAGTAACGGCATTCGGAGTTTGATTGAGTTCGGTAAGCATTAAGCCCCCTAGCTCATTCAGTGCTCTACCTCCGTTACTAAACGCATTGCGCTAGCCCGAAAGCTACTTCGGGGAGAACCAGCTATATCCGAGTTCGGTTGGCATATCACCACTACCCACAACTCATCCCCTAATTTTGCAACATTAGTAGGTTCGGGCCTCCACGAGCTTTTACACTCGCTTCACCCTGGTCATGGGTAGATCACCCGGTTTCGGGTCTAATCCTTGCGACTAAACGCCCTATTAAGACTCGCTTTCGCTACGGCTCCGGGTATAACTCCCTTAACCTTGCCACAAAAATTAACTCGCAGGCTCATTCTCCAAGAGGCACGCTGTTAGGCATAGCGGCGCGCACCCGGCTTTCACCGGAGCACAGACCCGCCATTAGCCCTCCAACTGCTTGTAAGCTTACGGTTTCAGGTTCTATTTCACTCCCCTAACCGGGGTACTTTTCACCTTTCCCTCGCGGTACTTGTTCACTATCGGTCGTCAAGTGTATTTAGCCTTGGAAGGTGGACCTCCCAGATTCCTGCCGTATTAGCGTGCACGGCAGTACTCAGGTACCTGACGGAAGATCACTCACTTTCGCGTACGGGACTGTTACCCTCTTTGGTTGGCTTTCCCACACCATTCTGCTAGCGAATAATTTTGTAACTTCCATATGCCAGGCCCTACAACCCCGCGGCAGCAAGCTGACGCGGTTTGGGCTTTTCCCCTTTCGCTCGCCACTACTCAGGGAATTCTCTCTTTTCCTCTGGTTACTTAGATGTTTCAGTTCACCAGGTGCCCCTCACCAATCTATATATTCAAAAGGTGATATTGACGGTTCTCGTCAATGGGTTTCCCCATTCGGAAATCCCCGGATCGATGCCTGTTCACGGCTCCCCGAGGCTTATCGCAGTGACCCACGTCCTTCATCGGCACTTGACGCCAAGGCATCCACCATAAGCTCTTAGTATCTTCGCGTGATGCGGAGAACACGGAACTCTTTCGAGATTCTCATTGTTCTACAAATTTAATACTCAGATCCAAAATAATTTTAGTAATTAGATGCTTGGCCTACATGCTATTCAGTTGGTAAGGTGCTTCGGCCTGCTTTCGGCCTTCGCCGGTTGACCGGCTCTGGATGATTCTCATTCGCGATCAGAACCATTCAGAGACTGTCAACCTGTTCTTTTGTTAAGTAAAAACCCGACTCGGCTTTCCGTCGGGTCGGGAATCGATCCGTGCGGTACAGCCTCTTGCTTGATCAATCGTTCAAAACTATTTGCACCAATTCTCCAGTCCAATCAGGCATCTCAGTGGAGATGACGGGACTCGAACCCGTGGCATCCGCCTTGCAAAGGCGGCGCTCTCCCAACTGAGCTACATCCCCGTCCTTTTAAGGCAATGGGCCTTTCAGGGCTCGAACCTGAGACCTCGCCCTTATCAGAGGCGCGCTCTAACCAACTGAGCTAAAGGCCCGCATTCACTTGACAACTCAATAGTGACAGGAAACCATTATCTGGCTGACCCAGCTGCCCCGACACCGCGTCAGGGCAATTTGAACAAGGAGTAGAGCCGCTGCCCATAGGCAGCTGCTCGGAGCTCCATAGAAAGGAGGTGATCCAGGTGCACCTTCCGGTACGCCTACCTTGTTACGACTTCGTCCCAGTCATCGACCCCACCCTCGACAGCTCCTTCCTTGCGGTTAGGATACCGGCTTCAGGTGTTGCCAACTCCCATGACGTGACGGGCGGTGTGTACAATCCCCGGGAACGTATTCACCGCAGTATAGCTGACCTGCGGTTACTAGCAACTCCGTCTTCATGCAGGCGAGTTGCAGCCTACAATCTGAACTGAGACCAACTTTAAGGATTGGCTCCCCCTCGCGGGTTGGCTACCTATTGTGTTGGCCATTGTAGCGTGTGTGTAGCCCAAGGTATAAAGGCCATGCTGACTTGACGTCATCCCCACCTTCCTCCTGTTTAAGACAGGCAGTCCCATGTGACACGTATAACACACAGTGAGGGTTGCGCTCGTTAGCGGACTTAACCGAACATCTCACGACACGAGCTGACGACAGCCATGCAGCACCTGTGCAAGCTTCCCGAAGGATCGGTTGCCTTTCGGTTTCCTACTACTTGCATGTCAAGCCTTGGTAAGGTTCTTCGTGTAGCATCGAATTAAACCACACGCTCCGCTGCTTGTGCGGGGACCCGTCAATTCCTTTGAGTTTTAACCTTGCGGCCGTAGTCCTCAGGCGGTTAACTTATCGCGTTTGCTACGGCACCGAAGGTTTTGAAGCCTCCGACGCCAAGTTAACATCGTTTACAGCTAGGACTACCGGGGTCTCTAATCCCGTTTGCTACCCTAGCTTTCGCGTCTGAGCGTCAGAAGTGGGCCAGGAGACCGCTTTCGCCACTGGTGTTCCTCCGCATATCTACGCATTTCACCACTACATGCGGAATTCCATCTCCCTCTACCACTCTCAAGTCCGGCAGTATTGAACGACCTCTCCCAGTTAAGCCAGGAGCTTTCACATCCAACTAACCGAACCGCCTGCACGCGCTTTACGCCCAGTAATTCCGGATAACGCTCGCCTCCTACGTTTTACCGCGGCTGCTGGCACGTAGTTAGCCGAGGCTTATTCTAGAGGTACTGTCCTTTCTCATCCCTCTAAAAAGTGCTTTACGACCCGAAGGCCTTCATCGCACACGCGGCGTTGCTGCTTCGCGCTTTCGCACATTAAGCAATATTCCCTACTGCTGCCACCCGTAGGTGTATGGCCCGTGTTTCAGTGCCATTGTGGGGGTCCACCCTCTCAGGTCCCCTACCCGTCGTCGCCTTGGTAAGCCGTTACCTTACCAACTAGCTGATGGGACGCAGGTCCCTCCCAAAGTGTCTTACGACTTTAGTTGCCGGATTCTAAAACCGGTAACCACATGGGGTATTAGCAATCCTTTCGGACTGTTATCCCCCTCTTCGGGGCAGGTCACCAACGCGTTACTCACCCGTTCGCCACTAAGTTGCCGTATTGCTACAACAACTCCGTTCGACTTGCATGTATTAGGCACGCCGCCAGCGTTCATCCTGAGCCAGGATCAAACTCTCCGCAAAAAGAACACCTTTACAGGTGTATAGTACGGAAATTAAATTGACTGGATCAATCAGGTTACTGTTTCCTATCACTATTCAGTTGTCAAGGTTCAGCTTGTTTCCGAGGGCAGGATTTTACCACTTCCCGCAATCCTGTCAAGACTTACTGACAAAATTAACCGATGGTAACCTCTCTTGCAGTCTTTCCGGTCAACATCGGCATGACGTTGCGGTGTCCTCGGGGCCGGTGCTTCAAGCCACCATCTTCAGTTGTTAGCGATCCGCCCCATTTGGAGCAAGATCTTCACTTCACAAACGGCTACTTATTTTAGATGTTTCGCGCCTTTTTGTCAAGGGGGTATTTTCATTTTCCCTTGATACTTGTAGCCCTACCAGACGCAGGCAACAGGGTGCGATTATATGCGAGAGAAGAGTATTGTCAAGGTTTCATCTTGTGAATCCCTCTCCTTCGTTGTTATTATTTTCTTTTCTCAAGTAAAATTACCACATAGATGGTAAATAAACCTGACAAAAAAGTGACAATAATTAATCCAATCGCAGTCGTGATCCCCGCCTATAAAGTCCAGGACCATATCCTTGGCGTATTGGAAGGAATCCCCGACTGGGTGAAATATATTGTAGTTGTAAATGACGCCAGCCCGGATAACACTACTGAGGCCTTGAAGAAATGTAAGGACCGCCGCCTTCATATTATCTCCCACGAAAAGAACCAGGGCGTGGGCGGAGCTGTGCTGAGCGGCTACAGCAAAGCCTTCTCGCTTGGTGCTGAGATCGCAGTGAAAATGGATGGAGATGGCCAAATGGATCCCGCCTATCTCCCTGCGTTAGTTTCTCCCATCCTCCAAGGGGAAGCGGATTACGTAAAAGGGAATCGCTTCATTCACTCAACCGAATTGTTGCAGATGCCCTTTCTGCGCAGGGTTGGAAATGTAGCTCTGACGTTTTTTGTCAAAGTCGCTTCCGGTTACTGGGATATATTCGACCCGACCAACGGCTATACTGCGCTTGAGCGTTCCGCATATATTTTGCTCTCAAAAGATAAACTTTCCAAAGATTATTTTTTTGAGTCGAACATGCTTCTTGAATTGAGGCGGATTCGAGCCGTCGTCAAGGATATTCCGATTCCTTCTCGGTATGGAAGCGAAAAAAGCTCACTTTCCATCCAGAAAGTATTGGTCACGTTTCCCTTACGGCTTGTGAGGGGATTTTTCAATCGGAATCTACCGCGAATACTACTGGTACGATTTCAACGCAGGTTCATTCCTTCTTCTATTTGGTATGATCTTGTTTGGCTTTGGATTTATATGGGGACTTGTGAAGTGGGGTCAGTCAATCTCATCAGGCATCCCGGCGACAACCGGGACGGTGCTGATAGCTGTATTGCCAATTATCGTTGCTATCCAATTTTTAACCCAGTTCCTGGTCCTTGATATCAACCAGATTCCCAAAAAACCTCTCTCCAGCGAAGGAATCACCCCGCCAAAGGTGTGATCCGCAAAAGCCCTAATAATAATCAACCGATTAAATGTCACCAAAAAATGGCGGGGTTTTCGGCTTGATTACGTTTTGAGAAGAATTAAACTAAGCTAACGATATATATAAATTCGATCAAATTTCCCGATCAGACTCAATCCAAGCTCCTCGGGTGCTTTGATCTTGGAATGGGTGATAAGGAATGAATCGCCTCTAAATTGATCAAGGGATTTAATTGGGAACAACTTTCTGGTAATGTTCTCTCCAAAAAGCCCAAACTCCAAGGTGTAGCTGGGTTTTAATAAATATATACTCTCTCCCTCAGGGATAACTTGATCCACAAAAACTAGCTTTTTGACCGTGCTTAGATTGGAGTTGTACACCTGAAAATACCGCGGTCTTGTAAATATCATTTCGTCTTCCGGAGCAATACTGTGCAAATATCCAAACCCAAACCCTAATACACGACGTATATTTTGATTGACCCAGCCGGTTTTGGGTATTTTTTCCAAATTCTGGTTCAACCCTAAAGAAATTTGATATTTCGAAAGAATGGTTTTGGATTCATTGAAAATAAACGTGTTCAGTGCGACTCCAACTACCAAAATGGTTATCGTTGCCATCACCAATCCATCGAATGGTTTTTTATTAGGCACAATACCAGAAATCAGCGGTATCGCCGGGATGAGTCCCATAATAAAATATCTCCCCTGGTAAGGATCCCAGGATGCCCGTTGCGCGATTACAAACAACATATACACAAGGCCGAACATGCCCGAAAATACCGCGTAATCCTTGATCCGCTTATCCTTGCTGAAAAGACTAGTCACCAATCCAGCGGGGATGATGAGAAAACCAACCAGGCCAATCCACGAAGTATCCTCAGTTAAGGGGGGTAATGAATTGTATGAAAATGCCTCATTCTCGTCATACCCGGGTGGCAGGAAGCGCCCATCTTCCAATTGAAGATTCAACTCTGGTATCGATCTCCCTTGCCAGGATTGCTTTTGCACTAGTTATTTTGGAGCGAATATCAAGTGGAAGTCCATCAAAGCTGATCAAACTGATATATGTATCTGGGAAGATTGTGAACGAAGCTTTGCGCGCCACACCGAATGGATTCTCCTTGATGTAAAAAGGTGCCACCCGTCCAAACATCTTACCGGTTTCCTGGATGTTTTGAATATTTTTGTTCACCGAAAAAAGACCAATCATCGCGATGGTTACGACGATCACGACCCACGTTCTGACCTTCAGCCTGGTGTCCTTCAACCAATAGGTCCCAAAGCCGATCAACACAGGCAGTGTAAAATATGCTGTTTGCTTGGTCCCCATAGCCAGTGTCAATGAAAGCAGCGCTGCAAAGAGCAGCGGCGATTCGCCCGCGTACCGGTAGGTATACAGAAAATATATCCCTGCCAGGATCAAGGTCGCCACCGTCAGATCTCCCTGAAAGGAATACATCTGCAGCAATGCCACCGGCAGACCCAGGCATACCAGCGCGCAGAACATCGCCACCACCCGCTTGGCTCCTGAGGAAGATGCCGATTTCGTAGGTCAGGATCAGGGTGATGCAGGTACGAGAACCATTGCACAAGAAAGAATAGTTTTTCTGAACCCCCCAACAGAAATAACCAGGTTCCTTGAAAGTGCGCGTTTACAGGATAATACAACTGGAAAAACGTCGATGCTGGCCAACTTTCCAGCGAACCGTGCTGAAGCCAGTAATAGATCCGTAATATATGGGTTGCCAGGCTATCCAGGTTATTTGGGCTGGTCATGATTCCCACGATGAAAAAACCGCCCATTATCAATGCGATGAACGAGAAAAGAATGTACTCTCCAGCGCCCCAATTTACCCGTTTTAAGGAAAACCGAGGCAGTAAGGATACCTCTCCCCAAAACTTCAAAACCAACACGATCAGGCCGCATATCATCGCCTGTACCAGTATGAATAGCAGCTTTTCGTTAAGCCTGTGGATCAACGCAAGAAATTCGAAAACCAGGACATTCACCGAGTAGACGGTGAGATAGAAAGCTATCAGGAATTTTCCGGGTGAAATTTCTTTAAAAACCCATCTGCTGACCAGTAATGTTGTATAGGCGTAAATTAGGATGGAAAGGATTAACATATCTTTTAGGGATTTCCTCGCATTTTACCATGCAGGGATCCCCCGGATTGATTCTGATCGGAGTCGCTTAACGACAAGCTTCGATACCGATTTCAGGTTCACCGGATTTTCTCACTTGATCTTAAACCACAAAAAGTCCCGCGCAATTATAATTTTTGGTATTCATGAAGCTGTTTATACGTTCCGTCATCTTTGGGTTTATTGGGTTTTTCGCGCTGATAGTTCTGGTGATCGTATCCTATCAGATCTTCAACGCCGGGCGAATTTTTCCAGGCGTAACAATTTCAGGTATTGATGTTGGCGGGCTGTTCCCCTCTGAGGTCGCCAAACTTATCGGTGAAAAAACCACCTATCCCCAGACTGGGAAGTTGACCTTTGAATATGATGGGCGGTCCTGGCAGGTTGCCCCCGCCCAAATCGGATTGTTTCTCGACCTGGACGGTACCGCCGAGAATGCTTTCTCGGTTGGCAGATCAGGCAATATATTAACCCGCCTGGCGGAGCAATTTGGATCAGCGTATTATGGGCACCCCGTAGCTCTCTCGGTAATATTTGATCAAAGGATGGCGTTCAACTATTTAACCGAACTGGCAGAGCAGATCGATGTGCCTGCAGCGGATGCCAGCGTATCCATCCGCGGCACCGAAGTGATCGTCACCAGCGCGGTTACAGGTATTCATTTAGATCGCGAGGCTACATTACAAGCGCTCGCCAACCAATTAAATACGCTTAGCGATGGCACCGTCCCCCTGACCGTCACCGACATCAAACCGCTTGTGGTGGATGTAGGGAATCAGGCAAATGCAGCCCGTTCTCTTCTCGCTGAACCTTTCGATCTGGTTGTTCCCGCAAATCAACCGGATGACCCTCAAACTTATTCACTCGAACCCGCGGAATTAGCAGGGATGCTTGCCTTTGGCATGGGTTCAGATAAAGAAAATCCGGTGTACACACTCTCCCTTGACCCGGGGAAGCTTACTTTTTACTTATCGCAGCTCGCCGGAAAATTAAAACTTGCGCCGGTCAATACCCGTTTCGTATTCAATGATTCAACCCGCCGGTTGGAAGTGATCCAGCCTGCTGTGATCGGCCGTGAACTGGATCTGGTGAAAAGCATGCAAACCATTCAGGAGAAGGTCGGAAAGGGTGAACACTCCGCGGAGCTGGTGTTCAACTTCTCCAACCCTGCTGTGACCGATGAAATGACCGGCACGCAATTGGGCATCACGGAGCTCCTGCAGGAGCAGACTTCCTATTTTCGCGGCTCATCTGCGCAGCGAATTCAGAATATCAAAACAGCTGCAAGTCGCTTCCATGGATTGTTGATCGCTCCCGGGCAGACATTTTCCATGGCCTCCGAGCTGGGCAACATCAGCCTGGATAACGGCTACGCGGAAGCTCTGATCATTGTCGGGGATAAAACGATCAAGGGGGTAGGCGGCGGGGTTTGCCAGGTGAGCTCCACCCTCTTTCGAACAGCCTTTTTTGCCGGCTTGCCCATTTCGGAAAGACACCCCCACGCCTACCGGGTTGGTTATTACGAACAATCTGCGGGCGGCCATAGCGCCAGCCTTGCCGGTCTCGACGCCACGGTGTATGTGCCCCTAGTGGATTTTAAATTCACCAATGACACACCCAATTGGATCCTGATGGAAACCTACACAAGCCCGACATACGGTTCGCTGACGTGGAAATTCTATTCCACCAAGGACGGGCGTAATGTGCAATGGTCCACTACAGGTCCCCAGAACGTCGTTCAACCCCCCGATGATCTATATCGGGAAAACCCCGATTTACCCCAGGGGGAGATCAAGCAGGTGGAGTACCGCGCTGATGGTGCTGATGTTACCGTCAGTCGCGAAGTGGTTCGAAATGGCGGGCTGTATTTCAGCGATTCCTTCTTCACCCATTATCAACCCTGGCAAGCCATATTCGAGTATGGCCCCGGTACCGAGCTGCCCACCCCCACGCCCTCGCCTTGAGGCGTTAGGATTTTTCGTTATGGTAGAATTCAAACACTAATCAACGGAGGAGCCATGGTTCATCCTGATCTATTGGAAATATTACGCTGCCCGGCTTGTGTTCGCGAGACTGAAGGTCTGCTGGAATTCTATAAGGAGTCCTGGTTGATCTGTAAAGATTGCGATAGGAAATATCCCGTCGTGGAAGATATCCCTGTGATGCTAATCGATGAAGGTGATAAGTGGAAAGCAACACAGAAGGATTCTCTTCCCATTCCTCCTCCCAAGCCCGATTAAATCAATCGGGGATTTTCCGAAATAATCTATGACTTCTCAAAACCCCAAAACGTCACGGTCAAACCGTACACTTCCCTGGATTATCCTGGGAGGATTCATTGTTCTGGCAATCGCGCTTTCCGCGTTTACGTTTACCACCGTCCGACAGCTGGTGAGCAGCTGGTCCATTTCCAGCCTGCCCGGTGAACCGGTTCCCCTTGAAAACGATCAGCCGGTTGAAGGAGAAACCCCCATACCTGGTCCCTCATCAGAGAAACCCTCAGTAAAACCCTGGGACGGGAAAAGCAGGGTAAATATCCTCTTCCTGGGGCTTGATTTCCGTGACTGGGAAGCTGGCAGTACTCCCCGCACCGACACGATGATCCTTTTCAGTTACGATCCTGTCCAGGGGTTGGCCACCACCCTTACCATCCCGCGCGACTTATGGGTCAACATCCCGAATTTTGAATTTGGAAAGATAAACACCGCATATTACCTCGGGGAAAGCTACCATTTGCCTGGCGGCGGACCTGCAGAAGCCATGCAAACGGTATCGCAATTCCTCGGAGTACCTGTTGATTATTTCGTTCAAGTTGATTTCAATACTTTTGTAAAAATGATAGACTTGATCGGTGGTGTCATCGTCACACCAGATCAGGATGTCAAAGTGGAGCGCATTGGCAACGCGAATTCCCAGCAAATCTTGAAAGCGGGGCAGCAGGTCACCCTGGATGGCGCTCTTACTCTCTCCTATGCTCGAGAACGCCATACATCAATGGATGATTTTGACCGCTCCCGCCGTCAGCAGGAAGTGATCATGGCCATCCGGAACAGGTTGCTGCAATTCAATAACCTGCCCAAATTAATTTCCCGCGCTCCCGCGCTCTATAACGAATTCTCGTCCGGGATAAAAACCAATCTCGACCTTCAACAGATGATCCAACTCGGATCAACGATCGTCAATTTACCGAAGGAAAACCTTAAGCAATTTGCGATCAGCCCCGCGGAGGTTTCTGCGGGCACTTCACCTGACGGCTTGTCCATCCTTATCCCGATACCGGATGATATCCGCGCCATCCAGCAAACAGTTTTTTCCACCTCCGGGTCAGCATCGCCATTGAGCGGAACCTTAACCGGGGATGACGTCTTTCGCCAGGAAGGTGCCCGGATTAGCGTGATCAACACCTCAGGAACATCTGGGCGCGGCCAACAGGCTGCCGACGCCCTGGCTGCGCGGGGGATGACGATCGCTGCTGTGAATGAGAATGGTAATTATCAACAGCAATCATCGCTCTATATCAACAATTCAAAACCGTATGCGATCCAGGCAATCGCAACGCTTTTCAACATCGATAGTTCGCGAGTTCAACTTGCTCTCGATCCAGCATCTCAATCCGACGTCACCTTGTTTATCGGTGCGGATTGGGCTGGCATAACTCCCTAAATTGCTCACTGGATAAATCGCGAAACTGTTCAATCCCCAAATAGCGGGAGTGAATTTTTTCGTTTGTATGTATAAGCCACGAATATTCGGCTGGTATATTCCTTGCAACATAGGTGGGGAAATCTATTTTTTCATTCTCACACCCACAGGTATTTATGCCCATCTCGAGAACTATTAATAATCAACAGAGAAAACATCGCCCGGATGGCGTTGCCATTGGGATCATTATCGGGTTTGTTCTGCTTGCCGGCGTTACCACCACCATGGCGTTCATCATGATCCGCAACCTGGTGATGGGTGGATCGTTCAACTACCTGCCAGGTGCCCCGATCGTAAATAATAGCCCGATAATCGACCCGGTCACTGGGGAATCCAGCCCTGTGATGCAGCCAATGGAGAACGTTCAATCAAAACCCTGGGACGGAAAAGGTCGTGTCAATATACTTTTCATGGGATTGGATCTCCGCGATTGGCAAGGTGGCGATGTTCCCCGCACAGACACGATGATTCTTTTCACCATTGACCCCATCGCCCGCACTGCGGGGATGCTTTCCATCCCCCGCGACTTGTGGGTGGAAATTCCGGGAAATGGTTCAAACAAGATAAACACCGCCTACCACTACGGGGAGGCTTATCATCTGCCCGGTGGTGGACCGGCACTGGCAATGCAGACTGTTTCGAATTTTCTTGGCGTTCCGGTGAATGAATATGTCCAGTTGGATTTCAATACATTTGTTAAGATTATCGACGAATTGGGTGGCGTAATCGTAACCCCCACTGAAGATATGGAATTGGAAAGAATCGGCCAATCAGGGTATGAAGAATCTTTAAAAGCTGGGGTTCAAGTCCGCCTGGATGGAGCGCTGATACTTTCATACGCCCGTGATCGTAGTACCAGTGGAGGCGATTTCGACCGCGCTCAACGCCAGCAGGAAGTGATCATGTCCATTCGCGATCGGCTCCTTCGGTTCGACATGATGCCGCAATTGATCATGAAAGCGCCAGCACTTTATCAAAATCTATCATCGGGGATCCACACAGGTTTGAGTCTCCCGCAACTCGTTCAACTTGCACAAATCGCGATTCAGATCCGGCCGGAAAACATAACCCGCGCCGCGATTGGGTCGGAACAGATCACCAATAGCTGGTCGTGGGATGGACAGGATATCCTGCTTCCCATTCCAGAAGAGATCCGTGTGATCCGTGATCAGGTTTTCGCCACAGCGGATTCACCCTCCCCTCTCGCCCAGGCAACCGACCCGGCAGGCAGCATGACCACTGAGGAAGCCCGGGTGGTTGTCCAAAACGGAACCGGGGTGGAAGGGTTGGCTGGCAAAACTGCGGAGTACCTCAAAGGTCAGGGAGTGAATGTTATCCAGGAGGGCAACGCCGGCCAGGGATATGATCGATCTGCCATCTATCTCTACAACGCGAAACCGTATACCCTTCAATTCCTTTCCGGTCTATTCGGGGTGGATAGCAACCGGGTTTGGAATAGCTTCGATCCCAACGCGGAGGCGGATATCGTGATCATAGTCGGCAACGATTGGGCAGCCAGCAATCCTATGCAATAACGATAGCTGTCACCAGAGATCACCGCCAGCAATTAATTGGCAATATCCCATTTCAAGAAAATTGGTGTATTGACTTTTAACATTTTCACCCTATAATGTTTAGATAAATCCAGCGGAAAATTTGTATTTTGTTAACTCTATCGCACCCCTTCATCACGCTTCCAATTTATCATTAATTCCTTTCCGCTTTGAAAGGAGGTGGTTTCAAGCATCAACGCCGAATGCTATCTTAAGTGCAAGTTGTTCAAAATATTTCAAGAGGAGATAGAAATGAAGTCAAGTAAATTATTGATCGTTTTGTCCCTGGTGGTAATGGCCAGCATGTTGCTTTCAGCCTGCGCCACGCCCACCGCTGCCCCAACCGAAGCACCTGTCGCTCCGGAAGAACCTGTAGCCACGGAAGAACCGGCCGGTCCACCATTTGAAGGAATGTCCCTGGCTGCGCCTGATTGTGAGTATGGCGGCTTGATCAAAGAGATCGCTGCAGTGGATGAATTCACCGTCCAGTTCAGCTTGTGCGCACCCGATCCCGCCTTCCTCTCAAAGGCTGCATTCTCTCCATTCGGGATTCAACCCAAGGAATGGATCGAATCGGCAATGGAGTCAAGAGAAATTCTTGAGAAACCAATCGGAACTGGCCCTTACATGGTCGAAGCCTGGAACCGCGGTGACAGCATCGTTTTCAAAAGATTTGATGGTTACTGGGGTGAGCCCGCTAAAACCGACACCCTGATCTTCAAATGGGTACCTGAAGGCGCTGCCCGCTTGCTCGAACTTCAGTCCGGTACAGTCGATGGAATTGATAACCCCACACCGGATGATTTCGAGACGATCATGAATGACGCCAATTTGCAGTTGAAAAATCGCGAAGCCTTGAATATCTTCTATATTGGTATGACCAATACTTACCCGCCCTTCGATAATCAGAAAGTACGGCAAGCGATTGGCATGGCGATCGATCGTCAGCGTATAGTTGACAATTTCTATACAGAAGGTTCTGGAGTCGCGAGCCACTTTACCCCTTGTTCTATCCCCAATGCCTGTGTTGGTGAGGATTGGTACGAATTTGATCCCGCAGGCCGCCAAGGCACTTCTCGCCGAAGCCGGTTTCCCCGATGGGTTTAAATCCACCCTTTTCTACCGCGATGTTGTGCGTGGTTACCTCCCCGAACCTGGTGTGGTTGCCACCGACATTCAAGCTCAGCTTAAAGAGAACCTGAACATCGACCTCGAGATCACCGTGATGGAATCTGGTGCCTTCATCGATGATTCCTCTCAGGGTCGCCTAAATGGGTTCCACCTATTGGGCTGGGGTGCAGATTATCCGCACGTCACCAACTTCCTGGATTACCACTTTGGTAAGAGCCAGGCTCAATTTGGTACCCCATACGAAGATATTTATACACAATTGGAAAAAGGCGCTGCCATTGCTGATCCCAAGGAAGCGGAGCAGTACTATATTGCCGCCAATAATGCGATCAAAGCCAATGTTCCCCTGGTCCCCGTCGCAAATGGTGGTTCCGCAACAGCGTTCTTGGCTGATGTTGAAGGCGCCCATGCCAGCCCCCTCACAAACGAAACGTTTGCAGGAATGAAGCCCGGCGACCGGACTACATTCGTTTGGATGCAGAACGCAGAACCAATTTCTTTGTACTGCGCGGATGAAACCGACGGCGAATCGCTGCGAGCCTGCGAGCAGGTTGTGGAATCCCTCTACACCTACGAGGTTGGCGGTACTGCAGTCCAACCCGCGCTGGCTGAATCCTGCGAACCCAACGAAGACCTGACTGTTTGGACTTGCAACCTCCGGCAGGGTGTCAAATTCCAGGATGGCTCCAGCCTGGATGCAAACGATGTCGCCATGTCCTGGATTGTTGGCTGGGATGCAGCAAATCCGCTTCATATTGGTAACACCGGTTCGTTTGAGTACTTCGCAACACTCTGGGGAGCACTTCTGAACGCTGAGTAATCAGCAACTCCCTGTGTAATTTCATTAAAGCGCGGGAACAGCAGTAAAATCAATATTGCTGTTTCCCGCGCAACCTTAATGGGAATGATCTATGTTTAAATACATCATAAGACGAATTCTATTAGCTATTCCCGTACTATTGGGAATTTTAGTCGTCACCTTCGCACTCGGACGAATGATCCCAGGGGATCCATGTAGAGCCATGCTTGGAGAGAAAGCCACAGCAGAGGTCTGCGAGAGATTCACCGAAAAATTCGGGTTGGACAAACCGATACCCGTCCAATTTGGCATTTACATGAGCCAGGTTTTAAAAGGTGATTTCGGGGATTCAATCCGGTTCAGCCGCCCGGTTGCTCTGATCCTGATTGAACGATTACCTACCACAATTGAGCTTGGCGCACTCGCGATTTTGTTCGCAACACTTATTGGTATTCCATTGGGCATCTTTTCTGCAATAAAGCGGAACTCCCCTCTTGATGTATCTACGATGACTGTCGCTAATATCGGTGTGTCCATGCCGGTTTATTGGCTGGGTTTAATGCTTGCGTACGCATTTTTTCTTCTAAAAGATACTCCATTCTGGTTGCCACCTTCCGGCCGATTAACTGCTGGGGTTGCATCAATTCCTTTTTATGAAGTATGGGGAATTGTTGCAGAACCGGAAACGGCTAAGTATTATGTTTTGGAATTTTTCTCAAATCTATATTTTCTAAATTCGATCATTACTGGTGACTGGAAGGTGTTCCAGGATGCCGCTAAACATTTAATCCTCCCTGCAATTGCTCTCGCGACGATTCCGTTAGCGATAATTGCACGTATGACGCGTTCATCTATGTTGGAGGTTTCAAAGCAAGACTATATTCGCACTGCCAAGGCGAAAGGACTTAAAAACCAGTTGGTAATTTTCCGCCATGCGCTTAGAAATGCACTTTTACCAATCGTTACGATCATTGGTCTTGAATTTGGTTTGATTTTTGCCGGTGCTTTGCTAACCGAAACTATATTCGGACTTTCGGGCGTTGGCAGAATGCTTTATGACGCCATTACTGCACGCGATTTTCCGATTATTCAAGGTTTTACTTTAGTGATTGCAGCCGGTTATGTAATCGTAAACCTTATTGTCGATATTTCTTATGCCTTCATAGACCCAAGAATAAAGTTGGAGTGAGTAGATGGATAATTCTGGTAGCACATCAAAAGATGTCCCGGTTAAGGACTATCGAGCAAATAGCTTATGGCGGCTGACCATGCGGCGGCTTTTCCAACAGAAGTCGGCCATCATTGGTATGATCCTATTAGGTTTATTGATTTTCAGTGCAGTATTCGCGCCTTTGATAGCACCTTATGAACCAGACCAGGTTTTGATCGGGATTGAAGATGTTGAGAAACGATCACCGCCCTGCATTCACATCCTGGGGTGCCCTAAAGACCAGCCGCAACATATTATGGGTACTGACGGGAATGTACGAGATGTATTTAGCAGAATTATCTATGGATCCCGAATCTCCCTAATAGTTGGAATTACCACGGTCGGATTTGCGATTCTAGTTGGTACGGTACTGGGAGCGCTGGCTGGGTATTTCGGTGGTTCATCTGACAATTTCATCATGAGATCATTGGATGTATTGCTCGCTTTTCCTTCCCTTCTTCTGGCTATCGCAATCGTGTCATTTCTGGGGAAAGGGATTCAAAATGCTTTACTCGCGATCGCGATTGTTTCAATACCTGTTTACGCACGTGTAGTTAGGTCAAGTGTGCTTTCTGTGAAAGAAAATGCTTACGTGGCAGCATCCCGGGCTATGGGTGGAAGTCAAACGCACATCCTTTTCCGAAGGATCCTTCCCAATTCCTTTCCTCCGCTAATTGTTCGAGGGACGCTTGGAATTGGAGTTGCTATACTGGAAGCGGCTGCCTTATCCTTTATTGGATTAGGGGCACAACCACCTTTGGCCGAGTGGGGAACTATGTTGGGTCAGGAACGAAATCAGGTTTTTACCGCCCCACATCTTGTGATCTTTCCCGGGATAGCGATCATGATCACCGTTCTAGCCTTTAATCTATTGGGGGATGGTTTAAGGGATGCTATCGACCCCAGGTTGAGGTCTGCCGAGTAATCCAATGGAATCAAATCAACCTTTATTAGAAGTCCAAGGATTGGTAACCCATTTTTTCACAGATGATGGGATAGTTAAAGCCGTCGATGGCGTGGATTTAAAGGTGTTCCCCGGTGAAATTATCGGATTAGTTGGGGAATCCGGATGCGGCAAAAGCGTCACGTCTTTTTCGATAATCGGTCTTGTAGATCCACCTGGCAAGATTATTGGTGGCAGGATACTTTTTGAAGGAAAAGATCTCCTGAAATTATCCGATGACAAGATGCAGGAGGTTCGCGGAAATAAGATTTCGATGATTTTTCAACAACCGCAGAGCTGCCTCAATCCTGTTTTTACCGTCGGCTCGCAAATTGTTGAAGTCTTTGAAATCCATGAAAAGATATCAAAAAAAGAAGCGTGGCGTAAATCGATAGATCTGCTGCGAATTGTCGGTATTCCTGATCCCGAGAAGAAAGCCAATGCATATCCACATGAACTTTCTGGTGGTCAGGCTCAACGGGTCATGATCGCCATGGCATTGGCATTAAATCCAAAATTACTAATCGCAGATGAACCTACCACGGCATTGGATGTGACCATCCAAGCGCAGATTCTTCTTCTTCTTGCCGATTTACGCACAAAATTTAATACATCGATCATTCTGATCACCCATGACCTTGGAGTCATTTCCGAAATGGCTGATCGCGTTGCGGTGATGTATGCCGGTAAGGTCGTGGAAGAAACAAGCGTGACTTCGCTTTTCAAAAATCCGATGCATCCGTACACAGTTGGATTAATTGCCAGCGTCCCAGTATTAGGTCAAATCAAGGAATCGTTGAGCACAATTCCGGGTAATGTGCCGAATTTAATCGGTCTTCCCCCTGGGTGCAGGTTTAAAACCAGGTGCGAGAGAAGGCATGAATTTGGGTTGGAAATATGCGAACAACGCGAACCTAACCTGATTTCCATAAAGAATAATGCCCATAAAATCCGTTGCTGGTTATATGAAAGTAGCGATGTGCATCAAGCACCTTTATGTGAAGATTAACCAGGAGTTACTCAGTTGACAAATTCGATCACCACCGATGACCCTTTGATTGAAGTTATTGACCTTGTCAAATATTTTCCTGTCTACGGAGGAGTATTTAAAAGGGTGGTAGCGCAGGTTAAAGCTGTGGACGGGGTTTCATTCAAAATCCGCAAAGGTGAAACCCTTGGCTTGGTTGGTGAGTCTGGTTGCGGGAAATCAACCATTAGCCAAACAATGATCCGTCTTATTCCCCACACAAAGGGATCGGTTCTTTTTGAGAGAAAAGATGTTTTTCTGCTCAAAGGTGATGAATTAAAAAAAATGCGGAGAAATATGCAGATCGTTTTTCAAGATCCATATTCATCACTTGATCCAAGGCTTCCCGTTGGTGAATCGATTGCAGAAGGTTTGGTAATCCATAACATTGGTACGAAGCAAGAACGTTTTGAGATGGTAATGGCAGTTATGAAAAAGGTCGGCCTCGAAGATTATCATGCCATGAGGTATCCCCATGAGTTCTCCGGTGGACAAAGGCAGAGAATTGGAATTGCGCGGGCGTTGGTTCTTCAACCAAAATTCCTTATACTAGATGAACCGGTGTCTGCTCTGGATGTTTCAGTCCAGGCACAAGTATTGAACCTGCTGAAAGACCTCCAACGAGATTTAAATCTCACCTATTTGTTCGTTGCACATAATTTAGGGGTTGTCGAACATATTTCTGACCGCGTAGCGGTGATGTACCTGGGTAAAATTGCTGAGATCACCGATCGCGAGTCCTTATACAAAAAACCTCTTCATCCTTACACCCAGGCGTTATTACAGGCGATCCCTGCAGCAACACCTGATCTAAAGAAGGAAAGAACTGTTATTACCGGGGATGTACCCAGCCCCTTGAATCCACCATCCGGATGCCGCTTTCACCCCCGCTGTCCCATCGCGGAAACGGTCTGCTCGCAGCAGGAACCCGAGCTTCGGGAATTACAGCCGGGGCATTTTGCCGCCTGTCATTTCGCAGAAAGATACCTTTAAGGTCCTTTTTGGGTATCACTAGGTCGGGTGTCTCCCGTCTATTGACATCCAGGGACTTATTATCTACAGTTAATCCGGTTATTCGGAAGTTATTCCATCTAATGTTCGGATCGGATTAGACCGTTGGATCATCAACCAACCAGCCAGAAGGGATTTTCAAAACACCTGACCTCAGGACGCATGATTGGTTTGGTCAGCATCCTTCTGGTAGCCATTTTTCTCGTCCCGGTAGAAGAATACCTTACCCGCCAGTACCTGCAGCTCCAATTGGAGGCGGACCGCGTCTCGGTGGAAAGGGATTTTAAACCCCTGCTTTTCTCGTTCATCCACAATATAAATACCGGGGAGACGGTTTCCGCTGACCTGGCAGGGATGATCTCCGCCGATCTCATTCAGGGAGAGCAGCTAAATCCGCAAGACCTGGATCAATTCACTGGACCCGCAGCCTCCAGGGCTATCGGTACGCTGGGGGTTGTGATTTCACCTGATCACATCATTAAATACAGTAGCCCAGCGCTCGAGTCGCTATTCCCCCCCGGGGTTGATTGGTATTCTTTCGACCCGGCCATTTCCCGATCCGCAAAACTTGCCTACCAGACGGGTAAACCTGCCATAAGCCAACCATTCGAGATATCGGAAGGTTGGTGGGTGATCGCCGCCCATACACCGGTAATCAAGGACGCGCATACCTGGGGGCTGGTGTCCGTAATAATTGATCCACAAGCGCTTTCTGCCAGGCTGGGGTTAATAGAGAATGCATTTCCCGGTTACCGATTCGAGCTGACAGATTCAACTGGTATGCACGTAGCCGGCACTTCGTTGGATACCTCCCAACCCGTAATCCGGATTTCCTCTCCGGATCCAAGGTTGGATTACTCGCTGGTAGTCCAACCGAACCAGGCATTCGGAGTGAAAGCGCTTAAGGATTTTAATGTTCTCCGCCTCATCGGTATTTCAATGATCGTCCTGATCAGTCTCATGCTCTACGGGGTGATCAACCAGCGATCCAATCTGACCACAGCGGTCACTCAGCGTACCAGGGAGCTGACCAGCGCGAACCGCTCAGCGTTACTCCTTAGCCAGTGCAATGAAGCCCTCGTGCGGATTCAGAGTGAAGATGAAATGCTGGAGAAGATCTGCCAGGTGATCGTTAATATTGGGCAGTATCCCTTCGCCTGGGTGGGTGTCCTGGATGACCGTTACCCGGGATTGATCATCCCCAGAGCCTGCCACGGAAACCAGCGTTCCCTCGTGGACCTACCATCCATCTCCCGATATGAAATGGAATCCTACCGTCAGGGCAGCGGGGAATCAGACCCGCGTGGCGAAAAACCACTGCGAATCGATAACCTCGAAGAAGTTGAGTTCATGTCACAATGGAAGAGCCTCCCCGGCGTTTTCCCGATCCGCACGGTGCTGCTGTTGCCAATCCTGGATAATAAAAATCCAATCGGATATCTGGCTGTGCACGCTGGATCTCCCGCGGTTTTTAATAAAACACAGGTCGCGTTGTTATCCAGCCTGGCAAATGATATTGCCTTCGGGCTAACAGCATTGCATACACGCCAGGCGAAACGATCCACGGAAATATCCCTGCGCCGCGAACGGGATATGTTCCAGCGCTTGATGGAAACCAGTCCTTCCGGCGTGCTCGTGGTAGATGGTACCAACCGGATTACTTTTTTCAACAATCGCGCCAGAGAGATCTTCGGCGCACCCGGCGCCCCGACTGAAAACCTGACCGATAATTCTTCTCTCTGGAAAGCCCTTGACGATCAAAACCTGCCGGTAAGCGAGGACGATCTACCCTACAATCAGATCATCAACAGCGGTTTGCCGCTCTATAACCGCATCCTCCAGCTTGAAGTAAGCCCTCACGATACCCGTTGGGTGCTGGTGAACGGCGCACCCTTGCTGGATCCAGACGGCGATGTGGAATCGGTGATCCTTACCCTGGAAGATATCACCATCAACAAAAAGTCGGAGATCACCCTCGGCAAGAGCGAAAAGAGGTACCGCCAGTTGTTAGAAACGGTGCAGGATGGCATCTGGATCCTGGACGAAACCTTGCATACAACTTACGCCAATCAATCCATGGCGGATATGATCGGTTCCTCCATCGAAGAAATGCCCGGCAAGTCAATCTTGGATTTCATGTCCGAGAGCCAATCTGCCAGTTTTCGCAAGGATATCCCCCGCCTGCGCCAATCAAAGGCCATCGAATTGGATTGTGAGTTCACCCATCGGAAGGGAAAGCTGGTGATCACTTCCATTCACACTGCCCCATTCACAGATGAGCGCCACCGCTGGAAAGGCCTGATGGCCATCGTGACCGATATCACTTCGCGGCGGCTAAAGGAGCGCGAGCTGGAGGCAATAACCCGCATGGCAAATGCCTTGCGTGATGCCGACACCCGTTCCGAAGTCGCCGGGATCATCCTCGATACCATGTGCGGCTTATTCAAAGGCCAGGGGTCAGCCCTGGCGGTTAAAGACTCAACCAAAAAGAGTTTTCCCTTTGAATTCAGCTCCGGAGGCTGGTCCTCCTGGCAGGGAAGCTCGCATCCCTCCCTTAGCGAGGTCAGCCGCAAGGTGTTTGAAACAGGCCGGCATTACCTCAGTTTAAAAGCCGGGGATGATCCAAACCTCGCATTTCCGGATTTTATTCCCCTTTCGCAGACCGTTCTTTGCCTGCCGTTGATAACCCACGAGAAGACGATCGGTGTGGTCTGGCTGGGTAGGGATTCCACGGAATCCCAAACTGTAATTCCACCCGGCGCGGATGAGGTTCGCCTGCTCACCGCCGCCGCCGATATCGCTGCAAGCGCGCTGCAACGAGCTACCTTGTTGCAAAAAACAGAATTGAGCCTGAACCGGCTTTCAGCCCAGCGGGATATCAACCTCACAATCAGCACCAGCCTGGATATGAAGACTGTGCTGGAGAAGCTGCTCAGCCTGGTGACTGATAAGCTCCAGGTTTCTGCGGCAGATGTTTTATTGTTCGACTCTGAAAGTGGTTCTCTGAAATACGCAGCCGGCAAGGATATCCAACCTGCCCCCGCTGTTGGGTCCGGTATTGCGATCGCGCGTGATTATGCCGGCAAATCCATCACTGCCAACCAGATCGTTTCCGTCACCCGCGAGCAGAACCTCCTGGATGGTTTCAGCCGGAGCTGGAAGGCTTCACTCAAAGATTACCACCACTATGAAGCTATTCCCCTCATCTCTCAGGGGATGCCAAAAGGCGTCCTGGAATTGTTCTATCTGGATCCGCCTTCCGCAGATGCGGAATGGACCGATTTCCTTTCCAGCATCGCCAGCCAGCTTGCGATAACTTTGGATAACCTGGAACTCTTCGAAAAATTGCGCGTCTCCAACCTTGAACTTACCACCGCCTACGACGCAACGATCGAAGGCTGGTCCAAAGCCCTGGAACTTCGTGACCAGGAAACGGAGGGGCATGCAGAGCGGGTGGTGGATATCACCATCAGTCTGGCCCGGGTAGTGGGAGTACCGGAGGAATCGCTTGAGCACGTCCGAAGAGGCGCTCTTTTACACGATATTGGGAAAATGGCTATCCCGGATAGCATCCTTTTCAAACAAGGGCCTCTCACTCCGGATGAAATCCGCATCATGAAGCAACACCCCACCTTCGCCCGGCAGCTGCTCTCACCCATCTCCTACCTGCGCCCGGCCCTGGATATACCATACTGTCATCATGAACAATGGGATGGCAGTGGTTATCCCCAGGGTCTGAAAGGGAAAGAGATTCCCCTCTACGCCCGCATCTTCACGATCGTGGATGTTTGGGATGCGCTCCGCTCGGATCGCCCCTACCGGAAATCCTGGGCGGAAGAAAAAGTCAAGATGCACATTCAGCGGGCTGCCGGACAGGCCTTTGACCCGGAGATCGTGGATGTCTTCATCAAGGATGTCCTCCCCGGCATCACCGGCACAAATTCCAAAACAACCCACAAAAAGAGCTGACCGGTGGAACTATCCTATCCAAAAGAATCTGGGTTATTATTTGCGTTATTAAATGTGAAAATCAGGAGTAAGAATGCAAAAGATCAATCTGGAAGTTGAATCCACTACACAATTGCTGGTGGATTTTCTGCGTGAAGGCTTCAAGTCCGCTGGTCTGAGCCATGCTGTCGTGGGTCTTTCCGGCGGTATCGATTCCACGGTTTCGTGCTTTCTTGCGGTTGCCGCCCTGGGGCGCGAAAACGTTCTGGGGATTCGAATGCCCTACAAAACCTCCTCCCGGGAATCCCTGGATCATGCCCAACTGGTTATTGATCAACTCAAGATAAATTCTCTTACCATAGAGATCACCCCCATGGTGGATGCGCTGATAGAAAAATTTCCGGAAATGAACGCATTTCGCAAAGGGAATATCATGGCAAGGCAGCGCATGATTGTTCTTTATGATCAATCCGCTGCCACCCAGGCGCTCGTCGTCGGTACCGGGAACAAGACCGAAATAGTTCTGGGTTACACCACACTGTATGGCGATTCCGCCTGTGCGCTAAACCCGATCGGCGATCTGTATAAAACCCATGTGCGCAACTTGGCAGCCCATTTAGGCGTTCCGGATGTGATCATTCAAAAACCCCCCTCCGCAGACCTGTGGCTGGGACAAACCGATGAAGGCGAAATGGGGATCACCTATGAAGAGGTGGATAATCTTCTCTACATGCTGATCGATGAGGGAAAGTCGGTTGATGATTGTTTAAAGGCAGGATTCTCAAAGGAGTTCATTCGCTCGGTTTTTTCCCGGGCGAGGAAAAATCGCTTTAAACGAGCACTCCCTCCCATCGCTTCAATCAGTGGAAAA
The DNA here is from genome assembly GCA_963747315.1 of uncultured Chloroflexia bacterium. Classification (GTDB taxonomy): domain Bacteria; phylum Chloroflexota; class Anaerolineae; order Anaerolineales; family Anaerolineaceae; genus CAVVEQ01. The sequence goes on from CAVVEQ010000006.1 coordinate 323,264, forward strand.
GGGATTGACGAACGAATTTTCGATCAGGTGGTTTAATTTTGAATTTTTAAACAAGAGATCGGCGGTAAAATCCCCGCCGATCTCATTGGTTGACTGGTCAGGTTACGGGCAATCTACTTTAAAACTCTTCCAGCCGGAATAGATATTTTGGGGTGCTAGCAAATGAACCCGCACCTTATCGGTCGTATCCGCACTAATGGATTTGGTGGCACTGGTGCTAACTGATCCCGCACCTGTGCTACTCACAGTTCCCTGTGCAGAGTTATAACCGCTTTCGGTTTCGAAACGATATGTGTAGGTAATCGGCCCATTGGCAGTGAATGTTCCTGAGAATGTGATCACAACCGGGCAGGCTCCAGTGTAATCGCTGGGGGTTGCTCCCACGCTGAGGGTTATTGATGGTGGTTTGACAACTGGCAGAGTGCTTACATCCCCTTCAACAGAGGTTGATCCTCCCCAAGCCCAGCAAGGGTAATTGTATTTCGGGATTGCAACAAACCACCAGGAGTTACTATTGTTCCTGCCCTTTACGGGAGCTTTGCCATCATCCTTTAAAAAATAACCAATCGCACCGTAATCCGGTCCTGGGCCAAAACGGCAGTTCGTGTCTTCTACCGCAGTAATCATCGGAACACCCGGCACAATGGTTGTTGTGGGTGGAGGCGGAGGGGTGATGGTTGGCCCTGGTGTGTTCGTGGCTGTGGGTGGCGGAAGGGGAGTATTGGTCGGTGGAGGTGACGTTGGCGAATTCGCCGGGGCAGCTGCAGTGGCTGCCGCATTGACCGCATCCACTGTTTGGGCTACAGCCGTATTCAGGAACGCTTGATCAGGAGTTGGAGCTTGCACTTCTGCTCCGGGAAGGTTGCATCCAACGAGAATGATGACCGCCATGGTCAGGATACCAAATAAACTTGTCTTTTTCATTCGTACCTTCCTTTCAGGTGTAAAAACGACAACTTTTATCCGATTACTTATCATATCACAAACGGAAAATCAACACCCAATTATTGCTCGTCAATAACAACCTCAAGGATTTTCACAGCCGGGCTGTTGCGTTGCTGGGGATCTCTGGCAGGAATGGAGAGGACAACATCCATACCTTTCACCACCTCGCCAAAAACAGTGTGTTTCTGGTCCAGCCAGGGTGTCGGGACGTGGGTGATGAAGAACTGCGAGCCGTTCGTTTTCGGTCCGGCATTAGCCATCGAGAGGATCCCCGGTTTGTCGTGTCTGAGTGAAGGATCGAACTCATCACCGAAGTGATATCCGGGACCGCCCATACCTGTGCCTGTAGGATCGCCACCCTGGGCCATGAAGTTGGTGATCACACGGTGGAAAATAGTTCCATCGTAGAATCCCTCCCTGGCGAGAAACACGAAGTTATTCACGGTATAAGGAGTGGTTTTTGAGAACAATTCAACAACGATATCTCCTTTTTCTGTTCGGATGGTGGCCATATAGGATTTAGCAGGGTCAAGCTGAAGCGCAGGCGGCTGATTCCACTGTTTTTCAGGCATTCTTATCTCCTTTTGGTACGATAAATCGGTGTGAAAGGACGTAAATCTTTGCCCTTTCTGCTCATTGGAGTATACCTTTTTGAATGATTGTTTTCAATGCCGCCTGGATTGCGATCTTACAGCGCCGTGTAAGGCATTCGGTTGATTTTTACCTTTATTGAGCCATCGGATATAATCTTTTAAGGAAAATAGGATGAGTGAATACTGGGAACGTTTCAAGAAATTGCCTCCAGCTCGTAAATTCGAGTTGATCCTGGCAGTAGGGGTAACCATTTTCCTGCTGGTCATCGTCCTCGGGATTGCGCTGGTTTCTATGCAACCCCCACCTTTAGAGCCGACCTCCACCTCCACCCTCACGGTCACTTCGACGGTGGTTTTCCCCACCTTCCCCCTCACGCTCACCCCGCTGACTCCAACACTATCCCCCACCTTCGATCCGCTTCACCCTTACCCACCAACCCAGGTTTCACCCACAACCACCACAACAGTCACCACCACCCCCACCAGAACGGCAACCTGGTTCCTTACCTCCTTCCCCTCTGCCACCCTTGTGCCCTGGCGAACCTGGACCCGTACGGCTACGATCACCCGTACGGTGACGATCACTCGCACTGTAACCGTTACCCGTACAATTACACAAACCCCCACCGCCACGCTTACCATGACCCACACCATCACCCCGACCCCACTGCCGGAACGAATTGCATTTACGGCAGACAGACATTGGTGAGGATGGAAAAACAGGTGTTTATACAATCAATCCGGACGGGACCTCATTGGTAACCGTTATCCAGGAAACCAATGATGCGAAATTCTGGGATTGGTCCCCGGATGCCGAGTGGTTGCTTATCCAGGAAGGAAATGTGCTTTCAAAGATCCGTCCTGATGGAACCGATTGGTCGATTAATAAAACTATTGAATAGTGAGCTTGATGCTCAGGCGGTTTGGTCGCCGGATGAATTCTTACATCGTTTACCGGGATGTCAAAGATGATATGGTTGATTTGTTCAAGATAGATTCCAAATGGTGAAAACTTACAACAATTGACCACATCTGTCGAGCCAGGAGCATTGTCCGGCATTAGCAAGAAATAAGTCTGGCGTTTACTTTATCCTGCAGAATATGCCAGATTCCAGGGCAAAATGGATTGTTTTACAAAACTCCTGATTTCGCTCTTTCCGCACAGGTTATTGAAGGTTTCTTTCGAATGCGTGGATTTCAAATCCGATGGGTTTTCATTTAGCATTTCATCAACGATTCCAGTGGTTGGAATATTATTACCGGTATCGCTTCCCCGGAACCTCAATTCATTGTTATTAACAAATGAGGGCAATAATATGTCTCCTGATTGGTTTCGAGATTTTTCTCGAATCGTTTACATTTCGGAACTTAATGGTCAAACAACGATTTCTATCATTAATTCTGATGGGACCGGGAAGATGGTTGTGCCGAATACTCCCAAAAATCCGCAGCATCCGCGTTGGATGCCGTAGCGCGCCTTTTCTTATTAAACACCGAATTCATTGAGGCCAACATGAAAACAATCGTAATCACTGGCAGCACCCGCGGGATTGGTTATGGACTGGCAGACGCTTTTCTCGCCTCCGGTTGCAGCGTTGTCATCAGCGGGCGCAAACGCGACGCAGTGGACCTCGCGCTGGGTAAACTGGGTAGTAAAAACCCTCCGGAGCGGATTTGCGGGGTTCCTTGCGATACCCGGAACCTGATGGAAGTGCAAGCACTTTGGAATCAGGCTATTCGAAAAATTCGGCAGGGTGGATATCTGGATCAATAACGCAGGAATTGCCAGCCCGGTTTCAGAATCCTGGCTGGTTGAATGCGAGGATATCGAGCATGTGATAGACACCAATCTAAAAGGCGCTTTTTACGGTACCAGCGTTGCCGTGCGTGGGATGCTCACCCAGGGTTTCGGAGCTGTCTACAACATGGAAGGCATGGGGAGCGAGAAAGGTCGAATGATTCCCGGATTGTCGGTGTATGGCCTGACCAAAGCCGGCTTGCGCTATTTTAATGATTCCCTCTTCAAAGAATTGGAGGGCAAATCGGTGATAGCAGGCGCGTTGCAACCTGGGATGGTTGTCACAGACCTCATCACCGCACAAAAAACTTCCGATGCTGCAGATTTTGAACGCGTCAAATGGATCACCAACATCATCGGCAACCGTGTAGAGGATGTGACTCCCTGGCTAGCGGAGAAGATGCTCACCAACACCCGCAATGGTGCCCGGTTCCGCTATATGTCCACATTCAAGACCGCGCTGCGTTTCCTGCGAGCCCCTTTCGTCAAGCGGGACCTGTTCAGCGAACAAGTGTGAAACGCCTCCATCGACCCCGAGGACTGAGAAACTGGAATGAGGCTAACTGTGGCTGCCACAGGTAGAGAGCCCCCAGGGAAGCTGGACCATGCGCTCACCCGGCGGAATTATGACCGGTTGAGCCGCTGGTACGACCTCCTGGAGAGCAGCTGGGAGCGAAAACCGCGCGAGACAACGCTTGCCAGCCTGGAAGCTGCTCCTGGAGCAAGGATCCTGGAGATCGGTTGCGGAACCGGTAATTCACTGGGAGATCTATCGAAGAAGGCAGGAAAAAATGGTTGTGTGTATGGCATCGATCTTTCCGCGGGTATGCTGCGCCAGTCAGGATCGCGCCTTTTTCGTGATGAAACCACTTCAAATGCTTTTCTCACACAGGCAGACGCCGTGTTGCTCCCGTTTGCCGATGATCTCTTTGATATCATATTTTTAAGCTTCACCCTGGAATTATTCAGCCTACCGGAGATTCGTGTTGTGTTGGCGGAATGCAGTCGGGTGCTCAAACCCGGTGCCCGCCTGGGAGCGGTCGCTGTTTCCAGGTCTGGCGGATGGAAATGGATGATCCTTCTTTATGAAAGCCTTCACCGGGCATTCCCACAGGTGGTGGATTGTGCCCCCATCAATTTAATTCTATCTTATTGAGGAAGCTGGTTTTACCCCGGTGTACCGCCGGACTTTTTCCCTCTTCGGGATCGGCGTCGAGTCAGTAACCGCTTGCAAATAGTTTCCGAATATTCCCTGGATCAATAATTTCACAGGATACATTCGCATTTTTCATACCTCTCTCACCTGGCGTTAATCCATGGATGATATAACTATCACTGGAAAGGTTCCTATGAAAATAATTGATGGTATTCAAGATTTTTTTCTGTGGTTAATCCTGATCTTTTCTACACGGCAATTGAAATATGTTCCCGTCCCCGAAGAGATTCAAAGGTTTGAGCGGAGGTCGAAATGAATGGTTTTTGGAAATGGTTTTTGGTCGTCGTCGGCGTTATCGTACTTATTGGTTTGATAGCCACTCCATTCGTGATGCATTCTGTCTCCCGTTTTGGGGCGTATCCGATGATGCAACAGCAATATTTCCAGGATGGTCCTTCCTTCCGCGGTGATTTCGATGGCAACCCTTACCAACGCGAAGGATATTACGGGATGCCCATGCATCACGGATTCATAAAGCCCTTTGGGGGATTCATGATGATCCCCTTCTTTGGACTCTTCTGCCTGGTCTCGATCGGAATTCTAGGCTTGGCCGTTTATGGGATCGTCGCTCTGCTGAATCGGTCTGGTTCTGTCAAAACGACCCCTATTGGAGATGTGGTTGAGAATCCTGTCCAACCTTGTGTCAAATGCGGAAAGCCTGTTCAGGATGATTGGTCTGTCTGTCCTCATTGTGGTCAGAAAGTCCGGCGTTCAAAATAATCGGACCTGGTCCATTTTTCAGGTAATCTAAGCGACTCCACCTAACCCGGCTGCTTCTTGGCAGCCGGGTTTTTTCTTGCACCTCCAATCGGTTATACTTTTACGAATTCATTACCTTGAGGAGACCAACTTGATGACTGACGATGAGAACTCCCCGAACAACAATCCAAAGAAAATTATCATTCGAAAAAATGGCCCCTACATCGTCAAAGGAGGGATACCGCTTCTGCGTAAAAGCCAGGTGGTATCCGAATTCGGCGAACCTCTCACCTGGAAAAATGATGGCTTAATCCCGGTTGAGGGGGAGGAGTACAAGTTATGCCGCTGCGGGAAATCCGCCAACATGCCCTTCTGCGATGAAACCCATAAGATCTATCGAATTCGATGGCACCGAAACAGCTGACTCAGGTCCCACTACTAAGCGTCAGCGGCCTTTAAAGAAAGGGGTTCACCTCTTTATCAAGAAGGATCCCTCGCTTTGTATGACCTCCGGATTTTGCGGGTTTTACAAGGCACCTCTTTCATCCTTTCTGGCTGAATCCGCGGATACTCAGAAACGCTCTCTGGCAATGGCAATGGTCGAACGCTGCCCGGCGGGATCGCTTACCTACAGCATCGAACCGGGCGAACCTGATATCGAGCCGGATCTGCCCCAGGTGATCGCTGACACCACCGAGGTAACCTCGGAAGGACCGATCCTGGGTTCTTTGTGGGTGATGGGTGGTATCCCGGTGGAGCGGTCCGATGGACAGCCATTCGAAACCCGCAACCGGGTGACGCTCTGCAACTGCGGAAAATCGACCAACAAGCCGCTCTGCGATGGTACCCACCGCCACCGTGCCAAAGAGCTGGGCCGCCAGAAGAAGAATATCCAAAATAACGCAGAATAAGCCTGCCCATCCGATACGGTTTATAATTTATCCAACGATTTTCCTTCGGAGGATGGATGACTCCTGCCCGTACGATCCGCGCTCCGCGTGGAACCAGACTGACATGCAAGAATTGGCAGATCGAAGCCGCCTTTCGCATGATCCAGAATAATCTGGATGCGGAGGTGGCCGAGCGCCCCGAGGATCTTGTGGTCTACGGTGGCCGGGGTCAGGCTGCCCGTTCCTGGGAGGCCTACGACGCCATCCTCGAAACCCTGATAAACCTGGAACCGGATGAAACACTTTTGGTGCAATCCGGCAAACCTGTTGCCGTTTTTCGCACCCACACCGATTGCCCGCGTGTATTGATCGCCAATTCCAACCTTGTGCCGCATTGGGCTACCCAGGAGCATTTTGACGAACTGGCTGCCCGCGGTTTGATGATGTACGGGCAGATGACCGCCGGCTCGTGGATCTATATCGGCACGCAGGGCATTCTGCAGGGCACTTATGAAACCCTGGCTGCCCTGGCAGTAAAAAAAGGCTGGCCATCTCTTAAAGGCAAATTCGTCCTGACCGCCGGGCTGGGGGGCATGGGCGGCGCCCAGCCATTAGCCATCACCATGAACGAAGGTGTTGGATTGATCGTGGAGGTGGATCCTGCCCGCGCCCGCCGCAGGCAGCAGATCGGGTATGTGGATGTTGTTGTGGATTCCTTGGAGGAAGCCATGACCCTGGTGGAGGAGTCGCGCGAAAAGGAAGAGCCAAAATCCATCGCCCTGGTAGCCAATGCTGCTGATATCTACCCCGAGCTGGTGCTGCGCGGGGTGATCCCCGATATTGTCACCGACCAGACCCCCGCCCACGATATTTCCATGTATATACCCGCTGGTTTGGGTCTGGATCAGGCTTCTGAATTACGCCGCGTTGATCCGGCAGAATATGCCAAACGCAGCGTTGCATCGATGGCCGCACACGTACGCGCCATGCTTGCTTTCAAAGCGCAGGGCACGGAGGTATTCGATTACGGCAACAATATCCGTCAACGCGCCTTCGATGGTGGCGTGCTGGATGCCTTCGAATTCCCGGGTTTCGTCCCCGCCTATATCCGCCCGCTTTTCTGCGAGGGCAAAGGGCCCTTCCGCTGGGTTGCGCTTTCCGGAGACCCGGAGGATATATACCGCACCGATACAGCCGTGGCGGAGCTATTTCCAGAAGATGACCACCTGCAACGCTGGCTGAGGATGGCACGTGAGAAGGTCCCCTTCCAGGGGCTGCCCGCCCGCATCTGCTGGCTGGGATATGGCGATCGCGCCAGGGCTGGACTGAAGTTCAACGAGATGGTAGCCAGGGGAATCCTTAAAGCCCCGATTGTGATCGGCCGTGACCATTTGGATTCCGGTTCGGTAGCCAGCCCCAACCGTGAGACCGAAGCCATGCGCGATGGCACCGACGCGGTCAGTGACTGGCCCATCCTCAACGCACTGGTCAACACCGCCAGTGGCGCCACCTGGGTCAGCTTTCACCACGGCGGCGGAGTGGGCATTGGCTATTCCCAGCACGCAGGAATGGTGATCGTAGCAGATGGCACGCCTGAAGCCGCCCGCCGGCTTGAGCGTGTGCTCAACGCCGACCCCGGAATGGGTGTCATCCGTCACGCGGATGCCGGTTACCCGGAGGCTGTCAACGCGGCCAGCCGTCACAAGATCAAGATACCCATGCTTGGGGAGCATTGATTTGCGCCAGACCCGCGTCTTTTGGTTCATAATCTGCATTCTCATCGGCCTTGCCGTTGGGCTTGTTTACGGCTGGTGGGGTAACCCCACTCTGCCTTCCCAGACCACCCTCCCGCAGCTTCGCGCCGATTACAAGACCGATTACGTCCTGATGACTGCCGAGATCTTCAGGGTGGATAAAGACCCTGCATCAGCAGCAGTGCGTTTGCTGGCGCTCGACCCGCATGATCCCCTTCGCCCGGTGCAGGAGGCCATACTCACCGCCCAGGAGAACGGCTACAACAACACCGATATTACCCTGCTCGCCGACCTGGCCGCCGCCATGCTCTCCTGGCAGACTGTCCCCACGGTGGTGAACCGGTGAGTAAGCGCCGCTTTCCCTGGTACCTGATCACCGGCCTGCTGGTCGGGTTGACTGTCGCCCTTGTCTACACATGGCTGATCGCCCCGGTGAATTATGCCGGTACTTCCCCCGCCAGCCTTTCCCTTTCTGAACGCGACCGTTACCGGGCAATGATCGCGCTGGCATACGCATCCAATGGCGACCTGGGACGGGCACTCTCCCGCCTGGAGCTGCTTGGCGATGTTGATCCATCCGCCGCGCTGGCCGAACAGGCCCAGCGCTACCAGGTGGGCGGGCAGCCCTACCAGGAAGTGCGTGCCATTGCCCTGCTTTCCTCAGCCATTTCCGCCCGCGGGATCGATTTCCTCCAGACTGCCGCGGCAGCTACCGTTACCGCTGGGATCCCGGGATTCCGCGAGACACAAACCGCTACCTACGCGATCAGCGCAGGAACTGCCACCCAGTTGGCGTTCACGAAACCGAGCTCCACACCCCTGATCACCTTTACCCCGCTGCCCACCGGCACCCCCGAGCCAACCATGGGTGCCCCGTTTTCACTCAAGACCATGGAGCAGATTTGCGACCCCGAAGAGCCGCTGCTGATGCGCATCTTTGTCAGCGATGCCGGCGGAAAGGGCGTTGCCGGGATGAAGATCATCGTCACCTGGGCGGATGGCAGCGACACATTCTTCACCGGGATGTACCCTGAGATCAACCGGGGTTATGCAGATTTCCGCATGCAGGAGGAGGTGGAGTATTCCCTGCAGGCAGGCGATGCCGGTGAGGTGATCGGACCGATCTCAGCCGGGAAATGCACCTTTGCCGATGGTTCCCCCTATTGGGGTGGCTGGCGGGTGTATATTTACCAGCCGTAATGTTTAATCGTTATTCCGGTTTTCTATTCAACCTTTTCACCGTTCAATTTCTGCACATCTCATCTTCCCCTTAATTTCTCCCTCCTCCCCTCGGGTATAATTTCCGCCCAGAGGAAACCGATATGCTCAATAAATTCGTCCAGGCGCTGGGCGGCGACTCCCACAAACGCGAAGTCCAAAAATTAACCGAAACCGTCGCGAAGATCAATGATCTTGAACCTTCGTTTGAAGCCCTGACGGATGGGGCCTTGCTGGGCAAGACCGCCGAGTTCCGCGCGCGTTTGGGAACCGGCGAGACCCTGGATGACCTCCTCCCCGAAGCCTTTGCTGCCGTGCGCGAAGCTGGCAAGCGCACCATCGGCCTGCGACATTACGATGTTCAGATGGTAGGTGGCATGACCCTGCACTCTGGAAAGATCGCTGAGATGCGCACTGGCGAAGGCAAGACCCTGGTTGCCACCCTTCCGCTCTATCTCAACGCCATCGCGGAGCGCGGTGTGCACCTGGTGACGGTGAATGATTACCTCGCCCGCCGCGATGCACGCTGGATGGCACCCATCTATGCTACCCTTGGCTTGACCGTCGGGGTTCTTCAAATGGCTGCCCGCACCGAGAATGGCACCAAAGCATTCATAATCGATCTCGAAAAGGAATCCCCTCACGAAGACCAGCACCAACTCTGCCTGGTGAGCCGGGCTGAAGCTTATCGCGCGGACATCACCTATGGAACAAACGCTGAATTCGGATTCGATTACCTGCGTGATAACCTGACAATGAGCCTGGCCGACCGCGTTCAGCGTGGCCACTTTTTCGCTATTGTGGATGAGGTCGACAACATTCTCATCGATGAAGCCCGCACCCCGCTTATTATCTCCGGTCCTGCCCAGGATGAAGCCGAATGGTACATTCGCATGTCCCAGGTGGTGCGTCAGCTAAGGCCTGAGGATTATGAGGTCAATGAAAAAGACCGCACCGTCAACCTGACCGAGATCGGCGAAGCCCATGTGGAGGAGATCCTCGCCATGCCCCTTCGCGATCCCGAGCGGCCAGAGGATATCACCCCCGAGCAAGCCCGCACCCTGGGTTACCTGGAACAGGGTTTGCGCGCGCAGTTTCTCTTCCGCCGCAACAAGGATTACCTCGTCCAGGCTGGCAAAGTGGTCATTGTGGATGAGTTCACCGGGCGGTTAATGCCCGGCAGGCGCTGGTCCGAGGGGCTTCACCAGGCGGTGGAAGCCAAGGAAGGCGTTAAGGTCGAGCCGGAGAATATCACCTACGCCACCATCACCCTGCAGAACTACTTCCGCATGTACGAGAAGCTGGCGGGTATGACCGGTACCGCCCTTACCGAGGCGGAAGAATTCCATAAGATCTACAAACTGGAAGTGCTGCCCATCCCCACAAACCTGGAATACTCAGCCGCATTAACCAACGCGGAGCTTGTGGAGATCGAAGGCCGCGATTCGGATGGTTACAAATATAAATATTACGCCCAAAAGGCTGATCCTGAGCGCGCACCTCGATACTGGAAACGCAAGGATTTCCCGGATGTGGTTTATCGCACTGCCGAAGCAAAACTGCGCGCCATCTGCCTGGAGATCCTGCGCTACTATACACTCGGCCGCCCGCAGCTGGTGGGTACCACATCGGTCGAACATTCCGAGATCCTTTCAGATCGTCTCTCCGCTGAGCCGATCCGCCGCGTGGCGCAGACGGTACTCTTACGAGAAGCCTGGTTGAAAGCTCATCCCGATCACGGAGGCGAGCGCGCCATCTCCGAACTTGAATTCATGAATAGTCCGGTCAAGGAACTCAATATCGGGGAAATGCGCCAGATCGGGCGAAATCTGGGACTCTCTGCATTCAACCCGGATGATCCCGCAAATATCGAAACACTGCTGAAATATCTTAATCTGGATGAGGAGCTAGCCCCCCGCCTGGTCTCCGCGATGCAGGGCGGCATCCCCCACCAGGTGTTAAATGCCCGTAAACACGATGAAGAAGCCCTCATCATTGCCCGCGCCGGTACCTTCGGCGCTGTGACCATCGCCACCAATATGGCCGGCCGCGGTGTGGATATCAAGCTGGGCGGCGAGCTGCAGGATGAGATCTACGCGGATGTCGTCCGCGTGCTTAGCAAAGCCGGCATCGATCCCTACGATATGACCTTACCGCAAATGCGGGCAGCGCTGGAGCAGGTCCCCCGCGAAGAATATGGTATTTATGAAACAGCCGTGGATGAGTTTTTCCGGTTTCTGGATGATGCCGTCCGCGTGCGCCAGTTGGGAGGACTGCACGTCATCGGCTCCGAGCGCCACGAAGCGCGCCGCATCGATAACCAGCTGCGCGGCCGCGCCGCCCGCCAGGGGGATCCCGGTTCCTCGCGTTTTTACCTTTCCCTGGAAGATGAGCTGATGCGCCTCTTCGGTGGCAACCAGGCCGAGAACCTCATGCGTGTGTTTAACCTGGATGTCTCACTGCCCATCGAAAGCGGCATGCTCGGTCGGATCGTCGAACAAGCCCAGGAGCGGGTGGAGGGCAACAACTTTGATATTCGCAAGCACCTGCTGGAATATGATGATGTGCTCAACAAACAGCGCAAGATCATCTACGGCGAGCGTGACCAGGTCTTTAGTAAGCCCGATCTCCAGGAGGACGTGCTGGAGATGCTTCACACCGAGCTGGAACGGCGCATCCCGGAGGGGTTGGATGACGAAGAAGGTCCCTGGAAGCTGCTTGCTTTCCTGGAAGAGATCCAGCCCACAATGGTCTTCGACCCTGAGGGTGTGATCACCCCTTCCTTCCCGATGAAGTTGGCAGTGGATGAGCTGGACGCAAAACTGGAAAAGCAGCCGCGCACCCGTCAATCGGTATCTGCGCTTGGTGTTCGAAACCGCCCACCAGGCCTTGGAAGCCGAAAAGGATCATATCCTTCGCAGCGCACGGGAGATCCTGGATCGCACCGGGGACGCGCTTGATGAAGCCCTGCGCGACCGGTTGGATACGCTCGATACATGGTTTGAGGGAATCAGCATGGAAGAGGAAGGTCAACCGCAGCGTCGCCCGCAGGAACTGCTGGAAGAGCTGAGTGGGTTGGTGCATATCCCTCTACGACTATCCGGGGATTCCCTGCGCAGGCTCCCCGAGGACTCCGGGGAGATCAAGGAGGAGCTGGCTGCCCAGATCCAGAGCAACCTTGTTGCGGTCAACTACAATCGCATGCTTCTCACCTTTGAGCGGCGCCTGGGCGATTCTCTAACCTTGCGGGTGAATGACAGCCAGGCGGGGTCGTGGGGTGCCATCTCCGCCGACCTCCTCTCCCAGGTGGAGGTTGTGTTTGATAAACGCATCCAGCGCCTGGCGGGTGAAGGCGGCATCATTTCTCAGACCATTTCCAACAATGTGGAGCGGGCGGAGCAGGATGGCTTCAACAAGGATTCTCTCCTCCGGCTGCTCCTTGCCACCACCCAGGGTTCCCGCCTGGAGATCGATCCGCGCACCAAGCGCCGCTTGGTGCGCCGCGTTACACTCCTGAATTACTTCTACCTGGCTGCCCGGCTTTTGGGCGGTTTACGCCAGGAAACCATCGCGGATGAGATCCTCGACCATCTGGAACGAATCCAGGAAACTTTGCGAGGTTTGTGGGGCAGAATGGAATTGGAGAGACAGGCCCAGATGCAATCCTCGCTTGCCCAGCTGGATTCGCAGGTACAAACCTCCCTCGCCACCCGGTTCACGAGCGATCTCGCCCCTTTCGGGCAGATGGCCGTATTCTCCCTGCCGGATGAGATCAAGCAAGAGCTGGTTCCCCTCCTCGGAGCGAAGACCCAAAATGAGATCTACCGACAGATCCTCCTGGGAGCCATCTCGGAGCTGTGGATCGATTATCTCACCCGCGTGGAGGCGCTGCGCGTTTCCATCGGACTGGAAGCCTACGCCCAGAAGGACCCCCTGGTGACCTACAAAAGTAAAGCCACCGAACTGTTCCAAAACCTGCTCACCGATGTCCGCCTGGCAGTGATCAGCCGGATGTTTCTGCTGCAGCCGCGCCGGGCTTCTGTAACAACCGAGACGCGCGAAAAAAACCTTCCCGCGCCAACCCCCCAGCCCGCAGTGGAGGCGCAGGTTTCTCAACCCGCCCGCGAAGCGCAAACCCAGTCGCAAGGCGGAGATAAAAAACGGAAGCGCCACAGGCATTAAAATAGTTACCACAGACTGAATCTGATCATCCGTTTCATAGATGCAGCGGGGGAAACCACTTTGCTTGTCAATACCCCTCTTTATAGATATAATTGAGCATCAAACCTTCCTGGAGATAATCGCATCTATGGATAACAACGCAATTTCAGGCAGCCTGCCTGAAAACAATTTGAATGACAGCCAGAACAATATGGCATCCCTGCTGGAACAGGAAGGTCTGGATATCGATTTCCCCAAGGCCGGCGAGATCAAGCAGGGCATGATCGCCAGCATAACCCCCGGCCAGGTCCTGGTGGGGATCGGTGGAAAATCCGAAGGCGTGATCAGCGGCCGCGAGTTTGACTCCATCCCTGCGGAAGAGCTGGCCGCCCTAAAGGTAGGCCAGGAAATCCCTGTCTACGTAATCAGCCATGATGAAGGCAGCGCCAACACGGTGCTTTCCTATGTCCGCGCGCGCGAGGAAGTGGGCTGGCAGGAAGCTGAAGAGCTTCTGGCTTCCAAGAAACCGATTCATTCCTCGATCATTGGATACAACAAAGGCGGTCTGATCGTGCCCGTTGCCGGGCTGCGCGGTTTTGTACCCGCCTCCCAGATCAGCCTAACCCGACGGGCCGGCTCCACCGGCGATACCCCCGAACAGCGCTGGGGCAAGATGATCGGGCAGGAGATCGATGTCTGCCTGATCGAGATCGATCGCGAACGCCACCGCCTGATCCTTTCTGAACGCGCCGCCAGCACCGAAACACATGACTCGGTCAAATCTCGCGTTATTGATAACCTCGTTGAAGGTGAAGCCTATACTGGCAGGGTTACCAGCCTGGCGGATTTTGGCGCCTTTGTAAATATCAATGGCGCTGATGGACTTGTTCACCTTTCCGAAATATCCTGGGAACATATTCAAAACCCCGCAGAAGTCCTCAAAGTGGGCCAGGAAGTCAAAGTCAAGGTCATCAGCATAGATCGCGATAAGAAACGCATCGGTCTTTCCATTCGCCAGCTTCAGGATGACCCCTGGTCTGATAAAGCCGCAAAATATATTGTCGGTCAGCTAGTGGAAGGCAAGATCACCCAATTAACCAAATTTGGTGCATTCGCCCGCCTGGATGACGATATCGAGGGTCTGATCCATATCTCCGAGATCAGCGAAAAACGCATCGATCATCCCCGCGAGGTTTTACACGAAGGTGATGAGCTCACCCTGCGCGTAATCAAGATCGATCCAGCCAACCACCGCATAGGCCTGAGCCTGCGCAAGGTGGATTCGATGGCCTACGCCGATATGGATTGGCAAACCCTTAACGAATCCCTGCAGGAAGATGGCGAGACCCCGGTCGAAGCACCAACCGCTGAACCCACCGAAACCAAATCGGAACCTGTGGTCCCCGAATCTGCTGAACCCACCGTCGCAGAAACTGAAAACATGGAACCCGAATCCGCTGAACCTGAAAAAGAATAACCCCCCTAAATAAGGCTTGCGCACCTAGTCAGGTGCGCTTTCTTTTAAAATGACCTTCATCATCGACAGCCACGAAGACCTGGCAACCAATATCATCACTTTCGACCGCGATTACCGCCGTTCCTCTGCGGAAACTCGCGCCAGGGAAGCCGGCACACCCACCCCTGGCGATAACGGGGACACTATGTTGGGTTGGGAGGATTACCAGCGGGGGCAGGTTGCCCTGGTGTTTGCCACCATATTCTCAGCGCACGAAAAATATCGCCTCGCAGGATGGGATGTCACCACCTTCAACAACCCATCTTCTGCCCGAACAGTTTGCTCCAAACAGATGGATGCTTATCGCGAACTTACCCATGATGCGCCGGATATGTTTCGTCTGGTTACAGACCAATCCTCCCTCGCTACCGCTCTCGAACCATGGGAATCCGCACCTGCCAATTTTCCCGCCACAACACACCCGGTGGGATTGATGATCCTGATGGAAGGCGTGGAAGGTTTGAAGGATCCCGAAGAGATCGAAGAATGGTGGCAGGTTGGTGTGCGAATGGTGGGTCCGGTCTGGGCTGGTACCCGCTGGTGCGGTGGTACACGCGAGCCGGGTAGGTTCACCCCCGAGGGTTTTCGGCTCCTCGACCGCATGGCTGCGCTGGGGTTGATACTGGATATTTCTCATATGTCTCCCGAATCCGCCTTACAGGCTTTGGATTATTATCCCGGTCCAGTGGCAGCCAGTCACGCGAATGCGCTCAGCCTGATCCCCGGGATCAGCAGTCCTATCCTCAGAAACCGACACCTGACCGAAGAAACAATTCGCCTTATCATCCAAAGGAATGGTGTGATCGGGATCCTGCCGATGATCCCCATGCTTGTTTCTGATTGGAAAAAAGGCGATCCCCGCAGCGCTGCCACACTGGATACCGTTTTCGCCCAGATCGACCATATCTGCCAGTTGGCCGGGAATACCCGCCATGTGGGCATCGGCACCGATTTTGATGGCGGTTTCGGGCTACAATCCGCCCCCGAAGGATTGGATTCCATCGCCGATCTGCAAAAATTAATTCCGCTACTTGCAGGAAAAGGTTATTCTGAAGCGGATATTACTGCTATACTCGGGAATAACTGGAAACGATTTCTGGAAGATTCGCTATCTTGAAAAAGAAAACCCCTGAGAAAGCTGCTGAGCCGCACTCCCAGGCTGCCGAAAGCATCCCGCAGCCCTATTCTCTGCGGCGTATCCGTACCGGATTGATCACCACCATGATCGGCTTGGTGTTGTTCGTCATCGGCGCCAAGCCGGATATTTTTTCCCTCGATCGCTCGCCAGTGATTGGGTTCATACAGATCGCCGTTTTTGAGATCGGGCTGGCGATCATCTGCCTGGGCGGGTATATCAGCCTGATGGCGCTCTGGCGCAGGGATCAACCCAGCATCATGGCCGATTTTGGCATCAGGTTCGTCGCCACCGGTTACCTGATCTGTGTTTTTACCGGTATGGCGGATATCTTTGGTTTTGGCAGCCACCTGCTGCCTGGCATACCATATTTTGGACCTTTACAGTCGATGGGGGTGCTGGTGGGGGAATTGATCATCGCCATAGGCCTGATCATGCTCATTCCAACCCCGGTTTACCGCGGAGCGAATACCCTCCCAACCGATTAGAACGCGTAACCCATCACCCGCAGCATTTCCTCGTTTGTCCTGAATTTATATTCCGGCAATCCCTTGGTTTCAGCCTCCCGGCTCTCCGCGCGTTCCAGCTTGACCAGATCGTAGGGTCGAACCGCGAATTTTCCCATTTCTGCCAGCCTTGCATTCAACCCTGCGTAGGACCATTGCGGCCAGTCCTTCCGCGAATCCAGATATTGCAGAATAGAACGGGCTGCGTTGACCCCATCCTTGTGGGCAATGCCCACCTGTCCCTTGCTCACCGTCCGGGACCAACCTGCAAGGAAAATTCCATTCATTGGTTGGCCGTTGGCAGGATCAACCATTTCAAAGGATTGTCCATCCACAGGATACAAAGGGTCGGGGTTTTTTAGGAATTCGATCCCATCCACAGGCAGCCCCAGGTCTTCATCAACTTTATCGCCAATGGCAAGGATAACGGTATCCACCGCCAGGCGGGTCTGCTTTCCTGTACCTTTTGCCCGCATCTCCCCGTCTACGCGGGTAAGCGTGTTCTCCTCCAAAACTAAACCCATCACCTTGCCATCCGAATCCCGAAGGACTTCCCTGGGGGAATGAAGAAAGAGTATCGAAAACCTGGCGTCGCCCTGGGGCGGGTCAGCCAGTTCCCTGGCTCCTTCCGCCATCTCCCTCGCATCCGCCGGATCCTCCCCCAGTGATGACATCAAGTCAGCCAGTCCGTTCACCTGGCGATGGTATTCGGCAATATCCATATACGAGACGATCTCGGAGAACTCTTTCTTATCAAATTTCGCCTCGTTGGGTCCGCGCCTGCCAATAGCGATCACCTCTTTCACATTTCGCTCGGTAATTAACCAGCGGGCTACATCCACCATTACGTTACCCATCCCGATGATCGCCACCCGGTCACCGATATCAAAGGAATGCGTCGAAAAAGGCGGCAGGTTGTTGTAATGATAGACAATATCCTTTGCGTGATGAACACCTCCTCCCCTTTCTCCGGGAATGCCCAGCCATTTGATCCCCTGCGCCCCGGAGGTCACCAAAACTGCGTGAAACCCCAATTCCTGGATCTCCTTGAGACTGATATCGGCATGATCCCCGATGGCGATATTGCCGAAATAATCGATTCCCTGCATGGAGAGGATGGTGCGGAACTGCGCGCGCAAGCCCTGGCGCAGCCGGTACTTGGTCGGGTAGATGCCATATTCCGCCAGGCCGCCCGGTTTGATATCCCGGTTGAAGATCACCACTTCCGCCCCCTGGCTGGCAAGCTCAAACGCTCCAAAAAGCCCTGCCGGACCTGCCCCGATAACTGCCACATAATTCTGGACGGCTCGCTCCATCTTTTCTCTCCATGTATAATTTCTGATAGGATTAGTAACCAGGTCAGATTATAGTTTACCATCTGGCTTCCTTGCCGCGATCCGCCAATCGTTTATACCAAGCGGATACCTCCCTGACAACGGAGTATCCCAACAGGGCAGGATACGGTGAAACCGCCGGACTCGCAGGAAACACGTCTAACGATCGGAGAATGGAAAACCACCTTCCATGCCTGAAACATCAGTAATACTCAAACATAAGCTCGACAACGGATTGAACATCCACCTCAAGGAGATCCATACCGCACCGATCATCAGCCACTGGGTCTGGTACCGGGTGGGCTCGCGCAATGAGATCCCCGGCAAAACCGGTCTTTCCCATTGGGTGGAGCACATGCAGTTTAAGGGTACACCAAACTTCCCGGCATCAACACTGGATAAAGCCATCTCCCGCGAAGGCGGGGTTTGGAACGCTTTCACCTACCTGGATTGGACCACTTATTTTGAGACCATGCCCGCCGATAAAATCGACCTGGGCCTGCAGCTCGAAGTGGATCGCATGACCAATAGCCTGTTCAGCCCTGCCGAGGTGGAGGCCGAGCGCACGGTCATCATATCTGAACGGGAAGGAAGTGAAAACGAGCCACTCTTTAAACTCAGTGAAGCGGTTCAGACCGCTTCCTTTGATTCCCATCCGTACCGTAATGAGATCATCGGCGAGCTCGCCGACCTGCAGTCCATCACCCGCGATGACCTATACGGGCATTACCGTCGGTACTATTCCCCCTCCAATGCACTGCTTTGCATGGCGGGTGATTTCGACGCCGCGGAAATGCTGCGCAGGATCGAGGATCTCTATTCTGTCTTACCTTCTGGCGAGATCCCATCTGTGAATGTGCACGAGGAGCGGCAGCTTGAAGGCGAACGCCGCATTTCCATAAACGGGCACGGCGAGACCACCTACCTCCTCCTCGCCTACCGGGCTCCCCGCGCCAGTTCAGCAGATTTCTTCACATTTTCTGTCCTGGATTCACTCCTCTGCGGTCCAAGCTCGCTCAATATGTTCGGGGGAGGCGGTATTTCCAACAAGACCAGCATCCTCTACCAGAAGCTTGTGGATACCGGGCTCGCCACAGGAATTTCCGGCGGTTTGCAGGCCACCATTGATCCCTACCTGTATGAGATCACCACAACCATCAATCCCGAGCATACGGTTGAGGAAGTGCTGTCAGTGATCGATGGCGAAATCGAAAAACTTCAATCTCGGAAGGTGCGGGAGGAGGAAATTCATCGGGCCATCAAACAAGCACGGGCGCTTTTTGCATACGGAAGCGAGAATATCACCAACCAGGCTTTCTGGCTGGGTTACGCGGAAATGTTCGCCAACTATGATTGGTTCCAGAATTACCTGGAAAATCTGGAGAAAACATCCCCAACGGATATCCAGGAGCTTGCCGCAGGCTACCTCATCCCTGGCCGCCGCGTGGTCGGATCGTACCAACCAGGCAATGGAAAGGAGGCGAAATGAAAAGTTTGCAGAATGGCGATATCAAATCCCTCCCCGGACCGGATGACATCGGGCGCAGCGAGCTGCCCAACGGGATCACCCTGCTTTCCCGCAGCAATTTCAACAGCCCCTCGGTGGTGCTCAGCGGATATTTTTAACGCGGGAAGTATTTTCGATCCCCCTGAAAAACTCGGCCTTGCCTACTATACCGCCGTATCGGTCATGCGCGGGACACAGGAGCGCACTTTTCACCAGATCTATGACAGCCTGGAAAGCGTTGGCGCCGGGTTGGGATTCAGCGCCAGCACCCTCACCGGTGCATTCAGCGGTCGCTCGCTGTGTGAAGATCTCCCCCTCATTCTCGCCACCCTCTCCGAATGCCTGCAAAAACCCGTTTTCCCGCCCCAGGAGGTCGAGCGGTTGCGCGCCCAATTCATGACCGGGTTGGCCATCCGCGCCCAGGATACCGGCGCCATGGCTGCGTTAAAGTTCGACGAGCTCATATTCCACGACCATCCATTCGCCCGACCCGAGGATGGTTACCCGGAAACTGTTTCGACCATCTCACCGCAAGACCTGGCAGCGTTCCATAAAAAGCATTACGGTCCCCGTGGAATGGTCATGGTGCTGGTTGGGGCGATCAGCCATCAGGAAGCTGTTGAACTTGTCCAGAACGCATTGGGGGATTGGCAAAACCCTGAGCAGGAAATCCTCCCCTCCATTGCAGCGGTGAAACCGTTGGAAGAAAAGATCAGGGAGCACATACCCTTGCCTGGAAAATCCCAGACCGACCTGATCATGGGTGTTCTCGGCCCCAGGCGCGCTTCGCCGGATTATTTCGCAGCGTCACTGGGTAACAGCGTTTTGGGTCAATTCGGAATGATGGGGCGCATCGGGGATGTGGTTCGCGAGCAGGCCGGGTTGGCCTACCACGCCTCCACAAGCCTAAACGCCGGAGTGGAAACCGGTACCTGGGAGGTGACCGCGGGTGTGAACCCGAAGAATCTCGATCGCGCCATCGACTTGATCTACGCTGAGCTGCGGCGGTTCATCGGGGAACCGGTCACAGAGGAAGAGCTCGCCGATAGCAAATCTAACTATATCGGCCGCCTGCCGCTTTCAATGGAATCCAATTCCGGGGTTGCAGCCGCGCTTATCAACCTGGAACGGTTCAAACTGGGGTTAGATTATTACCGCCGCTATCCATCCCTCGTCAATGCCGTCAACGTTGAGCAGGTGCTGGAAACCGCGCGTACTTATCTGCATCCCGAAAAAATGATCGTGGTCAGTTCCGGACCCCCCCTGGTTAAAAAGCGGGGTAAAAAATGATCATCCGCACCGGGATCGACCTGGTTGAAGTGCACCGTTTGGTAGAGGTGAACCCCCGAATCCGCGCCCGTTTCCTGCAGCGGGTCTTCACTCCTGAGGAGCTTCGCATCTGCCAGGATTCCAACCAGAAACTCGCCGGGCGCTTCGCGGTCAAGGAAGCTGTCTCGAAAGCCCTCGGCACGGGCATCGGGCCCATCTCCTGGCGGGATGTGGAAACTTTGGATGGCGCAATGGGCGAACCCATCCTGATCCTCTATGGAAGAGCCCAGACGATCGCAGATTTGATCGGGTTGGAAGCCTGGTCAGTAAGTATCAGCGACTCCGGGGACCTGGTGATGGCAGTGGCAGCGGCTGTTGGAAGCGGCGCAAACAACCCGGGTGGATAGAAAACGGTAGAACCGGCATGAAGATCCTTGCCCTCAGCGATGTAGAAAACGGGTTGATCTACAGCCAGTCCAGCCGCGAACGGTTCAAGGATGCCCGCCTGGCCATCAGCTGCGGCGACCTTCCTTTTGGTTACCTGGAATACGTCATTAATACGCTGGAAATACCCCTGTATTTTGTTTTCGGAAATCATACCCACACTGCGGAAAAAGGCGAAAAAGAACGGGACCAGATTCCCTGGGGAGCTTTCGACCTGGATGGGCGCACCCGCCGGGATGAAACCGGCTTGCTGCTGGCGGGTCTTGAAGGCTGCCTGGTTTATAACTACGGCCCGCACCAGTATTCACAGGCGGACATGTGGACGAAAGCCTTTAGCCTGGTTCCAGGCTTGGTTCTGAATCGGCTTCGCTATGGGCGCTACCTGGATGTATTCGTATCCCACGCCCCGCCCTGGATGATCCACGACCAGGACGATCTGCCTCATCGCGGGATCAAAGCCTTTCGTTGGATCCTGAAAACCTTCCAGCCGGCTTTCCACCTTCATGGTCATATCCACATCTATAACACCCGAACGGTGAGGGAAACGCTTTTTCATCAAACGCGGGTTATCAATGTGTACGGATACAAGGAGATCGATATAACTCCGCAAAACCGTCGCAGGAAAGAAGCGCTGATGAATTCCTCCAACAGCCAGCAAGCCCCCGACCTCATTCGAAAAGAAGCGCGCTCGGATTTTGATTCCGCTCGCCGAAAAAGTTCCTGGCGAAGCATCCTCGCATGGGTCACCCGTAACCAGGTGGAATTGCTGCCATTTGATGAAGTTCGCACCCGTCTTCCGGTGAAAGGGCAGCATTATATCGGTATGCGCGAGGTTCCCCTGGATGCCATAATTGGCAGTGTCAGCAGGTATCACGATTTTGACCGGGCATTTCTCCCCCGTCAGACGCACACCCGCGATCGCTGGGAGAACGTGGATACCGCCCATCTGCAGGATATCATTCTTCCACCCATCGAGGTTTACCAGATCGGGGATGCATTCTTTGTAAAGGATGGCAATCACCGAGTCTCGGTCGCCCGGATGAAAGGACAGGCCTATATTGATGCCTATGTGATCCGGCTGGATGTTCCCGTGGAAATTGAGCCCGACCTGGATCTGAACAGCCTGATCCTCAAGCAGGAGGAAGGCGAGTTCCTGGAAAAAACCCACTTGAAGGAATTCCGACCCCAGGCGGAAGTGCGGCTCACCATTCCGGGGATGTATGCCAATCTTCTGGATCATATCCGGGTTCATCGCTGGTTTATGGGTGAGAAGACGAAAGGCTTTGTTTCGGAACAGGAAGCGGTGGTGGATTGGTACGATGCTGTGTATCTTCCGCTTGTGGAGATCATCCGCAAGCAGAAGATCTTGCGCGATTTTCCCGAGCGCACCGAAGCTGACCTTTACCTCTGGATAATCGAGCACCGCTGGTACCTGCAGGAGGAATTAAACTCACCCATTAGCCTGGAACTGGCTTCCCGCGATTTTGCCGACCGTTTCAAGCGGGGACCGCTCGCCCGGGCACTCACGGCCTTCGCTGTGAGACTCCGAGGACTTCTCAGGTTGAAATAATTTCAGAATACGCCGGGGTTAACCGGGGTATTACCTGCAGGAAATTTCGATCAGATGGATTGCAGACCCAACCAGAAGTGATTGGGCATTACCATGCGGTTGGAGCGAACTTCCACCCCCATCGCATTGGTCGGATCAGCCGAGAGCATGCTCGGGTGCACAAAACACAGGTCCGGTTTCCGCCCGTATTTCTTAAAGTAATAATCGGACGCAAGGTTGATCTTGGTGACAAGATCTTTACGCGGGTCGTTATCGAACCAGAGCATGCCAGTATCCATGTATTCCTCTCCATTTTGAACCATAATTGAATTATATAGAACATTTATTCTATTGTCAATATGGTTCGATCTGCTTTTGATAGCTTTTTTTTTCTTTTTTTGGTATGCTTAACCTACTGATCATATCATAGCAAACTTCATGCCAATCCCCCCGTTCCGGGCAGGGAAAACCCCAACTTTGGAGGATAAGCCGTGATCAAAGAGACCATGAAGGAAGCCGAAACCAAGATGAATGGTGCCATCCTGGCATTGGAAACCGACCTTTCCGGGATCCGCACCGGGCATGCCAGCCCAGCCCTGGTGGAACGCCTGCAGGTGGAGTATTATGGCGCTCCCACCCCGCTCTTACAACTCGCAACCATCAGCGCACCGGAACCCCGCCAGCTGCTCATCCGTCCCTTCGACCCGACCACGCTCAAAGCCATCGAAAAAGCTATCCTGGCATCCGAACTGGGACTCACCCCAAATAACGACGGAAAGGCCATCCGTCTCAACATCCCGCCGCTCACCGAGGAGCGCCGCCGGGAACTGGTGAAGATCGTCCACCACCGTCTGGAAGAATCCCGCATCGCAGTACGCAACGTCCGTCGGGATATGATCAAGGATCTGAAGGATTTCGAGCACGAAAAGATGATCTCGGAGGATGACCTGAAGACTGGTGAGGAGGAGCTCCAGAAGCTCACCGATAAGAAGGTCGAAGAGATCGATGCCATCGGGCAGCGCAAAGAAAAAGAGATCATGGAGGTCTAGGCGCAAATGCCTGAATCTGTAGACCAATCCAGCCTTGAGATCATCCCCACCCATATTGCCGTCATCATGGATGGCAACGGACGCTGGGCGCAGAACCACGGCGTGCCGCGCATCGAAGGGCACCGTGCGGGTACCGAGAACCTGCGCCGGGTGATCAAAGGCTGCGTGGATTTCGGGGTCAAATACCTCACCGTATACGCCTTTTCAACCGAGAATTGGTCCCGCCCCAAAGACGAAGTGCAGGGGCTTTTGCATATCCTCGGTTCAGTGATCGACCGCGAACTGAAGGAGTTGAATGCCCAGGGAGTGCAGCTGCGCCACATCGGCCGCCTGGAAAAGTTGACACCCTCCCTGCGGAAGAAAGTGATTCACGCGGTCGAAATTACGAAGCAAAATGACCGCCTGGTTTTTACGATCGCATGGAATTATGGCGGCAGGGACGAGATCGTTTACGCGGTGCAGCAACTCATGCGCGAAGGCATCCCGCCGGATGATGTCACCGAGGATCATATCTGCCAGCGACTCTTCACCACCGGTACTCCTGACCCCGACCTGATCATCCGCACCTCGGGCGAGATTCGCGGCAGCAATTTTCTCATCTGGCAATCCGCCTACTCCGAGTGGTACTTCACTCCAGTTCTTTGGCCGGATTTCGATAAGGAGGAGCTGCGCAAAGCCATCGTTGAATTTGGGCAGCGCAACCGGCGTTTCGGCGGCCGGCAGGGGTGCCATCCCCAGGATAGCGGCTACCATGGCTAAACGCGTCCTCACCATCGTCGTTCTGCTCCCCATCGTGATTATCTCCGTCTGGCTGGGGTCCTGGACGACCACCATCCTGGTGGCGATCTTCACAGGTATGGCAGCCTGGGAATACGCCGGGTTATTCAAATCGGGAAAATATCAACCCAGCACTGCATTGATCGTGGCAGGCAGCGTCACCCTGGTTGTGGCACGTCAGCTTTACGGGTTCGACGGCAGCAGTCTTGTTCTTGTCGCGCTGATAATGGGGTTCATGATCTTCCACGTCTTTGCATACCAGCGCGGAGTGGAAACCGCTGCTGTGGATTTCGGTATTTCGCTGGCAGGTACCGTTTATCTGGGATGGATGATGGGATATTTCGTCTCCCTGCGCAACCTGGAGAACGGTTTCTGGTGGATCGCCCTGGCATTCCTGGCCAGCATGTTCTCCGATATGGGCGCCTTCCTCATCGGGCGCAAGATCGGCCGGCATAAGATGATGACCCGTGTCAGCCCCAATAAGTCCTGGGAGGGGTATATCGGCGGGGTGGTCGTCTCCATGCTCCTCACCACGTTGATCGCCTGGGGGATACACCTTTTTATCCCCGCTGTATCGATCCTCGGTGGATTTGTGATGGGGCTGGTCATTTCCATCCTAGCCCCGCTAGGGGATTTCGGCGAAAGCATGCTCAAACGCCCCTTTGGCATTAAGGATTCCAGCGACCTCATCCCGGGGCACGGCGGCTTCCTGGATAGGATCGATGCCTTTCTTTGGGCAGCCGTGCTTGGATATTATCTGACCCTGATCCTGACATAACAGTACTTGAAAGAGGAAATTAATGACCACTGAGCCCACCCGCAACCTTGCGTTGGAGCTTGTTCGCGTTACCGAAGCAGCTGCACTCGCCGCCGGTCGTTTTGTCGGCCGGGGGGATAAAAACGCAGCGGATAAAGCTGCCGTGGACGCGATGCGCCTGGTGATGAATTCCATCCAGATGGACGGCGTGATCGTTATCGGCGAGGGGGAAAAGGACGAAGCACCCATGCTCTTCAATGGCGAGCGGCTCGGCACCGGCGCCGCTCCGGCAGTGGATATCGCCGTGGACCCCATCGACGGCACCCGCCCTCTGGCTAACGGTTTGGATAACACCATCGCCGTGGTAGCCCTCGCCCCGCGCGGAACCATGTTCGATCCCGGACCGTTTGTCTACATGGACAAGCTGGTGGTTGGACCCTCCGCCGCCTCTGTGATCGATATCCAGGCACCGGTGCGGGTTAACCTCGAGAAGATCGCCCGCGCCAAAGGGGATAAACTGGAAGATCTCACCGTGGTGATCCTCGACCGGCCACGCAACGAAACCCTGGTACGTGAGGTGCGTGCCTGCGGGGCGCGCATTCGCCTGATCCACGATGGCGATGTGGCCGGGGCGCTCATGACCGCCTGGCCGGAATCGCATATCGACGCGTTGATGGGGTTGGCGGCACGCCGGAGGGGGTGATCGCCGCCGCCGCGCTGCGCTGCATGGGCGGCTCCATCCAGGGCAGGCTTTATGCGCGTACGCCGGAGGAGGAAATCCGCGGTAAAGCGGCAGGGGTGGATTTTGAAAAAGTGCTCACCCTTGATGACCTGGTCGGGTCGCAGGATGTCTTTTTTGCTGCCACTGGCATCACCGGCGGGGAGCTCCTGAAGGGTGTGGAATATTCCGCCGGGATCGCCCAGACCGACAGCCTGGTGATGCGCGGGCTCACCGGTACCATCCGCCACATCACCGCCACCCACCAGCTCAGCCGGTTGGATAGCATTTCTAGTATTCAGTATTGAGATCCACAGCCGTCATTGCGAGGAGCCCGAAGGGCAATTAAGCAATCTCACCGGTAATTATTGATTCAGCTCAAAAACTGAAATGAAAAGGCGGACGGATATTTGTTTCTTTAAAAAATAATCCGTGAAAATCTCCTTGCATCTCCCGAATCCCCGTGTTATAATCCGCCCTCGCGTCAAGAAGCGCTGATCTTAGAATAAAGCAAGGTGTCCATCATGAGTGTCGATATCAAAGCTGTTGAGTCTCCCGTAAACCCGAATATTCCCGAACTGCGCACCGGCGATACTGTCAGTGTGCACGTCAAGATCAAGGAAGGCAACCGCGAGCGTATCCAGGAATTTAAAGGCACCGTCCTTTATATGCACCGCCGCGGGCAGAACTCCACCTTCACCGTCCGCCGCCTGGCCTCCAACGGCGTGGGCGTCGAGCGCAGCTTCCTGCTCCGCTCCCCGCGCATCGACAAGGTGGTGGTCGAGCGCCACAACCAGACCCGCCGCTCCCGTCTCTACTTCCTGCGCGACCGCACCGGCAAGAGCGCGCGCCTAAAACAGAAATTTTCCTAATCTCCTCTCTCCTTTGTTTTTTGGGTGCAGCTTCATTCGAGGTTGCACCCGCTTCTTTTTTAAATTAGAATGGTCGGTATGCCCTCTCCCTTCATCGGTGTCACCTCCGCTGAATTTACCCCGATAACCCGGAACGATAAGGAAGCCTATACCCGCGCTGTGGAAATGGCCGGCGGCTCACCCGAACTGATCCCAGCCAACCTTCCGCAGGAAGAACTGGAAGCCCTTATCGCAAAGTTGGATGGCATCCTCCTCACCGGCGGCGGCGACATCGACCCCGCCCGTTTCAATGGCCTCCCCCATCCGCGCGTCTATGGAATTTCAGAAAGCCGGGATGCCACCGAGATCACGCTCGCCCTCCGCGCGCGCGACCTTCGCATCCCCCTCCTCGGCATCTGCCGCGGCTGCCAGGTGATGAATGTGGCTTACGGTGGCAGCCTCTACACCCACATCAGCGATCAGCTTCCCGGCGCACTTGAGCACAGCCATGAAAAATTCCGCGAGGAGCACCACTTTGTCAGCATCGATCCCGATTCCTTGCTGGAATGCATCACAGGAACGAACGAAATGGCGGTTAATAGCCTTCATCACCAGGGCATCTCCACGGTCGCGCCAGCGCTCATCCCCACCGCCTGCGCGCCGGATGGCTTGGTGGAAGGGGTCGAGCTGCGCGCGCATCCTTTCGGTCTTGGTGTGCAGTGGCATCCGGAACACCTGACCGACCGGCCTGAGATGGCGGCATTATTCAATGCCCTCGTTGAGGCCGCGGGAAAATACCATGACCGGGCTCGTTAACCCACCCCCCATCGGGGTCTTCGATTCCGGCGTGGGCGGGCTTTCCGTCCTCAAAGCCATCCGCGCCCAGTTGCCCGCCCAGCCGGTCTTCTACTTTGCCGACCAGGCGCACGTCCCCTACGGCTCGCGCAGCCTGGAAGAAGTTCGCACCTTTTCCTCAAAAATCACCGAATTCCTGCTCAACCTCGGCTCTGCCGTGATCGTGGTAGCCTGCAACACCGCCTCAGCTGCCGCCCTCCAGGAGCTGCGCGCCGAGTTTCCACAAACCCGCTTCGTGGGTATGGAACCGGCGGTCAAACCCGCCGCTGAGCAGACCCACACCGGCGTGGTGGGCGTGCTGGCCACCCCTGCCACCTTCCAGGGCAGGCTCTATTCCTCGGTGGTCGAGCGCTTCGCCAGCGGGGTTACCCTCATCCAGGATACCTGCCCGGGGTTGGTGGCTGAGATCGAGAAGGGCAACCTGGAAGGAGCCGAAACACGACGTATCCTTCGTGAAGCCGTCCTACCCATGCTGGAAAAAAATATCGATACCATTGTCCTCGGCTGCACCCATTACCCCTTCGTCATCCCCCTCATCCGCGAGATCGCCGGGGAAGGCGTGAATGTGATCGACCCCGCCCCCGCCATCGCACGCCAGGCCGGCCGCGTTCTGGATTCGCTCGGCATTGTCCAGCTTGCGGATTTTAAGTCCGACGTCCGATATTTCACCAGCGGTTCCTCTACAGAATTTAAAAGGCTGCTTCCTCTGCTGTTGGGAGAGAATGGGAATGTCCAGCAGATCTCCTGGGACATCAACGGCCAGCTATTCTGATTTTTCAAACACAATTAGCCTGCCGAAATTTGCACTATCTTCCCATCCAACAAATCAACCAATCACCTACTCTAACCCTCCCCCCTGTTATACTTGCCCAAAGGAAAATCACCCATGCCCCGAATTGATCTCGAAATGAACCCCGTCGACGCGCTGCGCGCGGATGCGATCGGCAAGCCCGGCAAGCGGGTATTCTATATGCAGGGCGAAAAGGACGGTCAAAAAGCCACCCTGCTGGTGGAAAAGATCCAGCTCCAGGTGCTGGCTCAGGGTGTGCAAAAATTCTTCAACGAGCTTTCCACCGAAAAGCCCGATCTTCCGCCCGCTGCGATGGAATGGAACGAAAAGGAATTCCGGCTTGCCCCGCCGATGGATCCGCTCTTCCGCGTGGGCGAGATCGACCTGGTTTACGACCCCGACCCTGACCTGGCGGGGTTGGTCTGTCGAGAGATCCTGCGGGACGACAGCCTGCCCGAGGACCTGGGCATTGTGCGCTTCTGGTGTACCCGCGCCCAGCTGCAAGCCCTGGCTGAGTGGATCGTGGAGCTGGCCGGACGCGGCTTGAAGATCTGCCCCACCTGCGGGCAGCCGATGGATCCCGAGGGCCACCTCTGCCCCAAGAAGAACGGGCACAGCAAGAAATAACCCGCTTCAAACCATGGACCCCCTCTCTGCACCGGATGTCACCCAGGAATCGATCCTCGCCGCCCTGACCGGGGGGGAGATCGACCTGCAGGGGCAGTTCGTCTGGGGCTCCAATTCCACCTTCCTGGTGCATGTCGTCACGCCCGATCTCAGACTACCAGCCATCTACAAACCCTCCCGCGGCGAGCGCCCGCTCTATGATTTCCCCAGCCTCAAGCCTGGCAAAGCGCGAGGTAGCTGCCTGGATGGTCAGCCAGGCGTTGGGCTGGCAGCTCGTCCCTCCCACCGTCTACCGCCGCAAGGGACCCTTTGGAAAGGGCTCGCTCCAGCTTTTCATTCCCCATGACCCAAATAGGCATTACTTCAGCATGACCGATGCCGAAAAGGAATCACTGAAAGTGGTCACCGTCTTCGACCTGTTGATCAATAATGCTGACCGCAAGGGCAGCCATATCCTTTGGGATGAAAGCGGACACCTCTGGGCTATCGATCACGGGATCTGCTTTCACCGCGACTACAAGCTGCGCACGGTGATCTGGGATTTCATCGGTCAGCCCATACCGCAGGAATTCCTGGAGGATATCCGCACTTTTCTGCCCATTGTTGGGTGATCCTGGCACGCCGTCCGGGCTCCTGCAGGATTGGCTGCTGCCCGGGGAAGTGAATGCCCTCCGGCGGCGGTCAGAACAGCTGCTCGCGGAAGGCGTTTTCCCATCCCCGCGCGGTAAGGACCGTCCCTTCCCGTATCCACCGCTCTAGGATTAAAAGATGAAAGAATACCGTCTCGAACTGATTGGTTTTGGCAATGTCGGGCAGGCGCTCGCCCGGCTGCTGCTACGCAAGGGAAAAATCCTGAGTGATAAATACAACCTGGAATTCATTGTTACGGGTATCGCCACCGGCAGGCATGGATCAGTGATTGACCCGGGCGGGATCGACCTGGACCAGGCGCTCGCGGAAGCCTCTGCGGGGTTTTCCGGCAGTTTGTTCGGGAAAACCCATACCAATACCCTGGATTTCATCTCAGCGTGCTCCGCCGATGCCCTGCTGGAGAATTCCCCGGTCAACCACCAGACTGGTGAACCAGCTGCTGAGCACCTGCGCGCAGCCCTAAGACTTGGCATGCACGCCATCACCGCCAACAAGGGACCGGTGGTTTTCGCCCATCGCGAGCTCACCCGGCTGGCTTCTGAAAAGGGCAAGCGCTTCCTCTTCGAATCCGCCGTGATGGATGGCGCACCCATTTTCTCACTTTTCCGCGAGACCCTGCCCGCGGCGGAGCTGCGCGGCTTCACCGGCATCCTCAATTCCTGCACCAACTTCATTCTCGGCTTGCTGGAGCAGGGCGAATCCCTGGAAGATGCCATAAAAAAAGCACAGTCCATCGGCATCGCCGAAACCGACCCCACAGCCGACCTGGATGGCTGGGATGCCGCCGTGAAGGTTGCCGCGCTCTGCAACGTGCTGATGGGCGCGGATCTCAAGCCAAGCGATATCCCCCGCGCCGGAATTCGCTCCCTTTCAGCGGAGGAGATCCGCTCCGCGCGCGCCTGCGGCGAGCGCTGGAAGCTGATCTGTCAGGCTAACCGCGAAGGAGGGAAGCTGATCACCTCCATCCGCCCGGAGTTGATCGATACCACCTCACCATTTTTTACCGTCGAAGGCACCAGCTCGATGGTGA
The DNA here is from genome assembly GCA_963747315.1 of uncultured Chloroflexia bacterium. Lineage (GTDB taxonomy): Bacteria > Chloroflexota > Anaerolineae > Anaerolineales > Anaerolineaceae > CAVVEQ01. The sequence goes on from CAVVEQ010000006.1 coordinate 353,903, forward strand.
AATTCGAAACCGACGTCCTGCCCGGGTTGGGTATCCTGGAGATGAACCCCAGCCCGGAGACCACCGCCTTTGGGCTGCTCGCGGACCTCATTCGGGCGTTTAAAGAAAATTAAACAATGAGCGAAGCGATCTGGCTTTCAGGAACCTCCCTCTCGCTGTACTCACGCGAAACCCAACGCGCCTGGCTGGATCGTTTCCTGTCGGAATCTGCCATTCGCCCGGAATGGATCAGCGCAGTACACATCATCCAGCCCGGAAAAGTGATAATCAATTCAGTTTGGAACCTCCCGATCGTACCATTCACCTGGATAGGCGCGCTGCAGCCAGTCTCACTTCATCCTCGCTGCGCTCTGCCGGGAACTGCGCGCTGGTGAGCATGAATTGGCGTTGATACTGGAAAAAGACCACTCCGGCTGGAACGCCGCCCTCCTGGCCACCCCGGCTTTCTTCGGGTCCCGTAACCGCATCCCTGCGGTTATGGTCACAGAAACCAGGGTTTTCCCGCAACCCCGACCGGATGCCAGTAGAGCGGAGCAGGTGCAATTCCTGGAAAAATCCAGCCTTCCCCCTCTGCCTGAAGCCATTTCTTCACCTCAGGCTGCCTGGCTGAATGGGGTGACCTGGTCGGATGCAACCGGGTTAGTGCGCGCGTTTAACGCTGCCTCCGAGATGCTCTCAAAAGGGCACAGTACATTAAGCGCCTTGTGCAGCGCGGCTTCAGACGAACCGATCTTGATCACCCTTCTGGAGGGGTTGTGAGCGAGCAGGGGTTGATCTATCTATCCACCGGTGCCAACCTGGACAACCGCGAGCAGAACCTTGCCAGTGCCCTGGCCGCCCTCTCTGATGTCATCTCGATTACGGCGGTTTCGAGCGTTTACGAGACCGAACCCTGGGGTTACGCCGACCAGCCCGCCTTCTTAAACCAGGTGATCGCGGGTTTCACTCCACTGGAACCGCAGGCCATCCATGCGCTGATCAAGCGCATTGAAACCGGACTGGGGCGCGAGCCCACCTTCCGCTACGGGCCGCGCCTGATCGATATTGACATCCTCTCCATCGGCAGCCTGGTGCTGGAAACCCCCGAGCTGGTCATCCCCCACCCGCGCCTGCAGGAACGCGCCTTTGTGCTGGTACCCCTGGCTGAGATCGCCCCCGGCTGGGTCCACCCGGAATTACACATCGACGTGAAATGTCTACTGGAAAAAGTGGATGCCAGTGGGGTAAAATTGTACCCGTCTACCGGGACTGTCCGTGACCATCGTTAGACACCATTAATATTGAGGAAAAGATGAAACCCCTACCATTCGGTTCCAGAACGTACATCATGGGTATTCTGAACGTGACCCCCGATAGCTTCTCCGGCGACGGCCTGATGAACTGCGGCGAGCTGACCCAGTGCGCCATCGAACAGGCTCACAAGTTTATGGATGCCGGCGCGGATATCCTGGATATCGGCGGCGAGAGCACCCGCCCCGGCTCCACCCCCGTCAGCGAGGAGGAGGAGCTTTCGCGCGTCCTGCCGGTGATCAAAGCCCTGCGCCACGCGGATGTGGATGTGCTCATCTCCATCGATACCTATAAATCCAAGGTGGCCCAGGCTGCCCTGGAAGCCGGCGCGGATTGGATCAACGACGGCTGGGCGCTGCGGGCAGATCCCAAACTGGGCAAGCTCGCCGCCCGCGAAGGTGTTCCGGTCATCCTGATGCATAACCGCAGCAAGCCCGCCAATGTGGAGCTGAACGAGAAGCTGGGCAACCGCTACGTGGGCACCGACTATAAGGACCTGATCGGTGAGGTCAAGACCGAGCTGCTGGAGGCCGTTCAGCGCGCGCACCAGGCAGGCATCGAAAACGATCGCATCATCCTCGATCCCGGCATCGGCTTTGGTAAAACCGTCGCACAGAACCTGGAGCTGATCGACCGCCTGGCAGAGATCAAAGCCCTGGGCTACCCGGTACTGCTGGGACCCTCGCGTAAGTCCTTTATCGGTTATACCCTCGACCTGCCGCCCAACCAGCGCATGGAGGGTACTGCCGCCACCGTTGCCATCGGCATCGCCCACGGCGCGGATCTCGTCCGCGTGCACGACGTGCAGGCCATGGTGCGCGTGGCACGCATGACCGACGCGATTGTCAGAAGGTAATTTCCTGCGTAACATCCTTCATTAAATTGGAGTCATATATGAACGAATTTGATGTCATTGTTATCGGTGCCGGTCCGGGCGGGTACGTCTGTGCCATCCGCGCCGCGCAGCTTGGTAAAAAAGTGGCCATCGTGGAAAAGCAGTTCCTCGGCGGTGTGTGTCTCAATGTCGGCTGCATCCCCACCAAATCCCTGCTCTCGAACGCCGCCCTGGCGCACACCCTGCGCGAGCGCGCCAAGGAATTCGGCGTGAGTTTCGATAACCTCACCCTGGATTATGCCGCGGCTGTCAAACGCTCCCGCACAGTCTCGGATCGGCTGGTAAAGGGCGTCGGCTTCCTGATGAAGAAGAACAATATCACCGTCTTCATGGGCAGCGCCAGACTCACCTCCAAAAATTCGGTCTCGGTCACGAACGCGGAGGGCAAGAGCGAAACCCTCAAAGCCAAGGATATCGTCCTGGCCACCGGCTCGCACTTCGCCTCGCTGCCCACCGTCCCGGTGGATGGCAAGCAGGTGATCACCTTCTGGGAAGCCATCCTGCAGGAGACGCTGCCCAAATCCGCGCTGGTGATCGGCGCAGGCGCGATGGGGGTGGAATTTTCCACCGTCTGGAATTCCTACGGAGCTGCCGTGACCCTGGTGGAGATGCTCCCGCGTATCGTGCCCCTGGAGGATGAGGACGTCAGCAAAGAGTTGGAAAAATCCTTCAAGAAGCGCGGCATGCAGATCTTCACCAGCTCCAAGGTGACCGGGGTGAAACCCGGCAAGGGCAAAGTGGAGGTAACGCTTGAGACGCCGGAAGGCGCGAAGACCGTGGAGGTGGAGCAGGTGCTGCTGGCCACCGGGTTCCGCCCGAACACCGAGGATATGGGTTTGAAGGAAGCCGGGATTGCGCTCAGCGAGCGCGGATTCATCCAGGTGGATGATTGCGGCGCCACCAATGTGCCAGGCGTGTGGGCCATCGGGGATGTGACCGGCAAGCTGCTTTTGGCGCACGTCGCCTCCAGCATGGGTATCATTTGCGCCGAAAAGCTGGCGGGGTTGAACCCGGAACCCTTCGATATCAACCTCATCCCGCGCGCCACTTATTGCGAGCCGCAGGTGGGTTCCTTCGGGCTTTCGGAAGCCCAGGCGAAGGAAAAGGGGTATGAAGTGAAGACCGGGCGCTTTAATTTCCAGGCCAACGGCAAGGCGCTGGGACTTGGCAACTACAGCGGTTTTGTCAAGGTGATCGTGGATGCCAAATTCGGCGAGATCCTGGGCGGTGCCATGATCGGAGAATCCGTCTCGGAGCTGCTGCCCGAATTCACCCTCGCCCGGCGCAACGAGCTGACCATTGAAGAGATCGCCCACAACGTGCACGCCCACCCCACCCTTAGCGAGGCCATCCAGGAAGCCGCCGAGGATGCCCTCGGACGTTCGATACATCAGTAATTAAGGTGTTTTTTTGTCAGAATTGTTCCTGGATGAATCGGGATTTACTTTGTAGGGCGGGCACATGCCCGCCTTTTCTAGTCATCGCGAGGAGGGCATAGCCCGACGTGGCGATCTCATAAGAATCCGATCCTGATTACCACGCCCTCACGGCGACGACCGCGAAGGCTTGCAGAGGTAGTGATGTGGCAGTCACAATACCGTGATCAATTGCAACTAAATCAATCCTCTTTTTGGAGCGCCTTAAATGCCTCCCCCGTCACCCACTTGCTCGCTTCCCCTGTCTCCTCAAACCGCACCAGCATGCGTCCATTAAACGCATCCCGCTCCTGCAGCCAGCGGCCATCCGATCCCTGTTTGGATAATACCAGATCAATCGCAGCCTGCATGCGCGCGTCGCGTACACCCAGCTTCACGAGCACGGAGAGCATTTCCAATGCATCCGTCCACCAGAACCGCGGGAAGCCCAGGGCAACCCAGCGCTCATTGGCGACCTTATCAGGCTTTCGGCTGCGACGGAATAACTGGTGAATCAACATGAATTCAACCAGCTCCGCGATCTTCGCATTCATCTGCGGGGTTCGTTTCTCCGCCGGGTATTCAGCCAGCGCCTTCAACCCCTTGACGACCCCCATCATGCAAGTGTGCCGCCCCCAGCAGTTTTGATATCGCGCGTACGGCCAGTCCGCGGGAGGCTTCGTACCGTCATCCGCGCGCTGATAGGTGGTGATCCAATCCAATCCCTTCAATACCCGCGGGTCATCCACCATGCCAAAACGGAGCATGCTCCACACCATGTTTCCGGTCAGGCAGGGGCCAATATACCCACGGCTTGGATCCCTTGCGCTTTCATAAAAGGAGAAACCACCGCTAACGGGGTCCTGCGACCATTCCAGCAGAAAATTACAGGCCTTCTGGATGCGGTCATCGCTGCCATCCCCGCCCATTTCCGCAAGCAGGATCACCCTCCAGACCGTGCCCCTGTATTTGGAACGCTCGTAGAAATCCTCGGGTTTGCCCCAATTTCCCTCCGGTTTTTGATCGGATAGGAGTTTCTGAACCTGCTCCCCCGCCATCAGTGCCTGCCGGGTTGCCTTCACTTCGGGAGAATCCTCCCCCAATCCGCACAAGCCGCGCAGCGCGGCAAGCCGTGCACCCGGGTTCTCCGGTTCCAGCAGCCAATCCAGCACCTGCGGATTAGGTTTCATCAGTTAATTGTATATCAGGAAGCTGGTTTCATTTCCCGGCTGGCAAGGATATCGATGCCCGTGCCCAGCGCGTCCTTCAGCACCGCCTCGCCCATCCCCACCGGCACGCGCAGCTCCACCCCCTGCAATGCCTCCAGCAGCTCGCGGATGCGAGGTTTGGGGAAGGGTTTGGCAGTGTAGACCGGCAGAAGAGGGTGCAGGGCGCCTTTGATTTTCACTGTTGTCGCCACCATCCGCCGCGGATCGGTCAGCTCAGCCTTCACGTACTCCTCGCCGCGCTTGCAGCCGCAGTTATCCACTTGCAGGATGGTATCCCCCTCACGGCTTACATCCAGGCGGCAGCCCTTTGGGCAGGTAATGCAGATCACTTTGGTTTGCTCTGGCATTCTATTCTCCTCCTACTGTGTCCTACCTTATTTTTTAGTTGGACACAGTACTAGCGCTTCACGACTGCCACAGTCAGTTCATCCGCGCTCGCAACTTCTTCATACGCCTTCACCGGCAGCGTCACGGTGATCATCTCACCCGGGCGGGCATAGCGCTCCGCCCTTCGCCCAACCAGGTTTGCGCCTTTGCGCACCTCCACCCACACCGGATCCTCCACCGGCTGCTTCACCCGCAGCTGCAGCTTGATATCTGCTTCCTGTAAGCTCCCCGGGCAGATCTGCTGCGGTACCACGTGGTGGACGTTATCCCCGCTGCGGATGGGGATCTTTTTCTCCGCTTCCGCCTTTGGAGCAAGCGCAAATTGCGCCGCAGCCTTGCCGGAAACCAATCCGGCTTGCGTGACCCAATCCACCAGGTCGTAGACATGCACCACGTTCCCGGCGGCAAAAACGCCCGGAACGCTGGTTTCAAAGCGATCATCAACGAAGGGACCGGCTGTAAGCGGGTCGAGCGCCACCCCTGCCTTGCGCGAGAGCTCGTTTTCGGGAATTAAGCCCACTGAGAGCAGAAGCGTGTCGCAGGGGATGATCTCCTCGCTGCCGGGGATGGGTTCCCATTTCTCATCCACCGCCACCGCCTCGATGGCCTCCACGCGGTTGTTGCCGATGATGCGCTTTACGGTATGCTGCAGCTGCAGCTCGATATCATAATCCAGCAGGCACTGCACGTAATTGCGGGTGAGCCCGGTGAGGAAAGGCATCACCTCCAGCACGCGCTCCACCTTCGCACCCTCAAAGGTCAGCCTGCGCGCCATGATCATGCCGATATCCCCCGAGCCGAGGATAACGAATCTCTTCCCGGGCATGAAGCCCTCCACGTTCACCCAGCGCTGGGCGGTGCCGGCAGTATAGACTCCCGCCGGGCGCGTTCCGGGCAGGCGCACCTGGGCGCGGGTTCGTTCACGGCAACCCATGGCAAGCACCAGTGCCTTTGCGCGAATCTCACGGATTCCCCCCCTGCGGCTGGCGGTGAATATTTTCCTGTCGGGGGTAATATCCAGCACCATCGTATCCAGCAACAGATCCACCCCCGAGGTTAGCGCTTCGTTGATGAATTTCTGGGCGTAACTTGGCCCAGGCAGGTCCTGCTTGAAGATCTCCAGCCCGAATCCGTTGTGGATGCACTGCAGCAGGATTCCGCCCGGTTCCAGGTCGCGCTCGATGATGAGCACGTCGCCCGCGCCATTCTGTTTGGCAGAAATGGCTGCCGCCAGCCCGCCAGGACCGGCGCCAATCACCACCACATCATAGAGGTCTTTGATCGTCATCTCAACCCTCCCCCTCGAACATACCGGGTTTGGTGGTGCCGCTCAGGAATTCCGAACCGGGTCCTTTTTTCGAGACCTCCAGGGGGGAAATTTCCAGTTCGCGGGCCAGGATATCCACCACACGCGGCAGATCAAATCCTCCCAGGCAGCGCCCGGTCCCCAACCAGGTGCGGCGCTTGATCGCGTCGTAGGTACGGGCTCCGAGCGGGGCGTGGATCTCGGCCACGATCTCGCCCTCGGTGACCGTCTCGCAGCGGCAGACGACACGCCCGTAGCGTTCATCCTTACGGATCAGATCCGCCCGTTCCTCCATTGAAAGATGCTTGAAGCGCGGACGCCTCTCGCGGATAGGGTTCCAGTCCCGCTTCTCCACCAGCTTTTCTCCTGCATCCTTCAGCAGGCCAATGATCCGCAGGGCGATGGCAGGCGCGGCAGTAAGCCCCGGCGATTCGATCCCGCCCAGGTTGACCAGACCCTGCACTTTTTTGGGGATTTCGATGATGAAATCGTGCCCATAGTCCACGCCGGGGATCTCGCAGGGGGCGTTGCCGTAGGCGCGCAGACCCGCAAAGAGCGAAATGACCGGCCGCAGGGTGAGCGAGGGTACCAGCTTTTTCGCGCCGCAGATGATCTCCTGCAGCCCGGCTGCTGTGACCGCCCGGTCTTCTTTATCGCTGGTCACCTCGGCATTCGGCCCGATGATCACGTTGCCGTGCACCGTCCCTGCTACCAGGATTCCCTTGCCAGCTGCCGAGGGGGTTGGGAAAAAGCAGGGTTTTAGTTTTATCTCAGCTTCATCCAGCACATAGTATTCTCCCCGCCGCGGTTGGATCTTGAATTCCGGGCGCACCCCGGCTTTGTGCATCACGTCGTCGGCATAAAGGCCGGCTGCATTGATCACCCACCGGCAGGAAAAATCTCCACGGTTGGTGCGGATTCCGGTGATTCGTGTACCTTCCTGGATGAAATCCAGGAATTCGGTTTCCAGCATCACGACCACCCCGTTCTGGATGGCGTTCTCGCAGGCAGCGATATTAGCCCCAAATGGATCGCAGGTGCCTCCCGAGGGAGCCCACATAGCCAGGCTGGCTTCGGGGTTGATCAGCGGTTCGCGGCGCAGGAGATCCTCCCCGGAGATCATCTCCAGTCCGGGAACGCCATTCTTATTTCCCTGCTCCATCAATCGCTTTAGGGCTGGGATCTCTTCTTCACCGATGGCCACCACATAATCCCCATTGCGCTGGAAATCAAAGCCAAGCTCCTGTGAAAGCTGCTCGTAGAGCGCGTTGCCCTCCACATTGGTAATGGCTTTCAGGCTGCCGGGGACAGGGTCGTAGCCCGCGTGCACAAACGCAGAGTTACCAGCCGTGGCGCCCATACAAATATCCGTTTCACGGTCGATAATAAGGATTGAGAGCTGGTAGCGGGATAGGTATCGGGCGGCCATCGAGCCGATGATCCCGCCGCCGATGATGATCACGTCGTAAGTTTGAGGCATGCAGTGCTCCGCAGAGTGAAACTGTGTTTCATTTTATGAAAATAATTATAACCGGGTTTCCAAAGATTATATATCAATATTGGGGAGTGCTCCCAACGCCGGGTCTTAAAGAATCCTCCGCTATAATATCCCCTATGAAAAAAACCCAAAAAGCAGCTCCAAATCTTACCCGCTTTGCCTGGTTATCCATCGCTGCAGCGGTTATAACCATCCTCCTAAAATTCAGTGCCTACACGATCACCGGCTCGGTCGGGTTGTTATCCGATGCGCTTGAATCAGTAGTCAATCTCGCTGCCGCCCTGGTAGCTTTATACGCTCTCAGGCTGATCCAGCGACCCGCGGATGAAAGGTTCAATTTCGGGTTTTCCAAGGCAGAGTATTTCGCCAGCGGATTTGAGGGTGGGATGATCCTCCTGGCAGCCGTTGCAATTATTGTCTCTGCGATTCCCCGCCTGATCAACCCCGTCCCACTAGAACAGGTCGGCCTCGGGTTGATAATCTCAGTGATCGCCTCCCTCATAAACCTGGGGGTTGCCCTGGTCCTCTTAAGAGCCGGCAAGCAGTATAACTCGATCACCCTCGAAGCAGACGCCCGTCACCTCCTCACGGATGTTTGGACGACGGTGGGTGTTTTGGTTGGGATCGCGCTCGTCCAGATCACAGGCTACCTCCGCCTGGATCCACTGGTCGCCCTCTTGGTGGCTGCAAATATTATATTCACCGGGATCAAACTTCTCAAACGATCGACATTTGGTCTCATGGATCTTGCCATACCGCCAGGTGACCTGGAGAAGATCGAGGGTATTTTGGAAACCTACCAGCCTGAGGGGCTGCGCTACCACGCCCTGCGCACCCGCCAGGCTGCGGCGGTCAATTATGTCGCGCTGCATGTTCTTGTTCCCGGAAAATGGACGGTCTCTCACGGGCACCAGGTGGCGGATGAGATCGAAACCAGGGTAAAAAAGGCCGTCCCCAATACAAAGATCGTCACCCATATCGAACCGGTGGAAGATCCCAAATCCATGCAGGATACAATTTTATAGGGATCACAAGGAATCGCTCCTTCAATGTTGAATTTTCATAAAAAGTTTTTTGACCGAATCTTTCGAGTCTCTTTTTTTCTGGCAGTTTTCCTGATCCAGGGGTTATCGCCATTCTCAGTGAGCCTTGCATACGCTCAGGATGAGACACCCACCATCACGCCCACCGGCACGCCCGTGACCGCCCAGGGAATCATTGATTCTTTTAATGCCATCCGCCGCAGGCAAAACATGCGCTCCCTGATCGTGGATCCCATCCTGGCCGGGCTCGCCCAGCAGACCGCGGATATTATGGCGATCAATGGGATGAGCGGTCATATCGGCGGGGTGCGCGATAGGGCCATCGCAGCCGGGTACGGCGCGGGAGATATCCCCTGGCTGACAGAGAACTTTGCCATTGGGCCGATGAGCCTGGAGGAATTGATGATGGTCTGGTCGGATGCGGACCACATGCGCGGAGCCAACAACCATTGGTATGCCCATTGCGGGGTGGGGATCTCTGAATACAACGGCGATGTTTACTATATCTTTATTGCTGGCTATACCTCAAACCGTATCTATAAACCCGGTGCTACCGCCCTACCCGGGCAGACCCTCACCGCACCCATATCGCAGGTGATGTTCCCAGTGTCAAAGGCCACCCCCGACGCAGAAGGAAAAACCGTTCATCTAGTCAAGCACGGGCAGACGCTCTGGGCAATCGCCATTGCTTACGGAACCCATATCCTGGATATCCAGCGTGCAAACGGGATGACTGCCGACATGGTGGATCTATCCGAAGGCCAGCAGCTGGTGATCCCGATAAGCGGGGTAATCCGATCGCACTGACACCCCACCTCCAGAAAAGCCGTCCGCAACCCAACCGGGGGTTACTGAAACGGAGTTTTTGATCAGCAGCGGGTTCGGAATACAGACTAGTCCAACTCCCGTGTCCGAAAGGGAGAGTGGGGTGAGCAGCGAGTTCGCGATCGTCCTGGCTGCCATCCTCGCAGCGGTTGGATTGATCGGTTTCGGCCTTTTCGTCGGCCGCCAGGATAAGGATTAAGCTTTCGGTTTTCCATTTTCCCCATATACTTCGCACCAAAATCCGTTAGCGTTTTCAGCAACCTGGGGTCCAGGTAGCTTCGTCATTTCCAGCACGATCTCTTCCGGCACACCCCCGTAAAACGCCTCTGCGATCGAGCCAGCGATGGCAGCCATGGTATCGGCATCCCCGCGCAGCCAGATGGCGCCGCGGATGGCGCTTTCGAAATCGGTGGATTCCAGGAAGGCTATGATCGACTCGGGCACGGAGGTCTGGCAGATCTCGTTCCACTGATAGTCCGGGCGGATGCCTGCCAGTGTTCGGTTGAGGTCATATCCGCTTAATTCCTCAACCGAGGTTTTTATCTCTATTTTCGTTTTCCCCATGCGCGCCAGGAAAATCGCCAACGCGACCGCCTGGGCTCCCTTGATGCCCTCGGGGTGATTGTGGGTTACCTCCGCGCTCGCTGCCGCCTCCGCCAGGGTCTCTTCCAGGGTGCTGTGCACCCAGCCCACAGGGCTGACCCGCATCGCAGAGCCATTCCCAAAGCTGTTATAAGGTTTTTTCTCTGGGGTTTGCAGCCAGTGATAAAAATTGCCGCCATAACCCCGATGGGGGAAGTCGTTCCCGTATTTATGGATCACCTCTGCATACGGCAGACCGCTGACGAAATGATCGGCAACTGCCACGGTCAGGACGGAATCATCAGTGAATTTTGTTTTGGGTCCGAAAAGCGGGAAATCCAGCGTATCCACCGGGTCCCATTCGTAGGCGGAACCAATGATATCCCCGGCAACGGCACCGAGCAAACAGGATGCAATTTTGTTCATTATTTCCTCCCTGGGTTAGTTGAGTTGTTGATTCGATGATTGGTTGATTTGGGTTAGAAAGCCTTCCAACTGGCTCAGATCCGCAGCACCCGTTGCCAGGACTGCGATCCGCTGCAACAATCCTAACCGGTTTTGCCGAAGACGGGTATCCTCCGCCATCACCATCACTTTTTCGAAGAAAGTGTTGATCACCGGAATATGCGGTTCAAAGGACCTGAGCAGATCATTTACCGAACCGGCTGCCCTGGAAGCGTCTTCCATCGCCTTTACCGCCGTGAAGAGGTCGTTCTCCGCCTGTTCTACAAACGCGCCTTCCTCCACCTGGTAAACCTCGGTTTGGTCGCGGGTGATGCGCACGCAGCGCGCGTAGGCGGGTAAAATTTGCTGCCAATCCGGGCGGTTCACCCATTCTGTCAATTCCTTCACTGCGCGGGCGGCTTTGGCCGGGTTGCTGCCCTGTTCGGCCAGCACCGCAGCCACCACATCGTAGCGGTATCCCTGTTCCAACAGGATGCTCTGCAACCGCCCGGTGATGAAATCCCGGCAGGCGATCAGGCTTTCATCCCCGGCCAGCATTGCCAGCCCCGTGGCGGCCATGAATAACCCGCGGTTGATATCGAAATCGAGATTCCAGTCGATGAGCGCCTGCACCAGCCCGATGGCCGCCCGGCGCTGGGCGTAGGGGTCCTTTGTACCGCTGGGGGCAAGCCCAACGCCGAAGAGCCCCGCCAGGCTGTCAAAACGATCCGCCAGGCTGATGGCCAGCGCTGCTTTGGTAGAAGGGGAGGCATCTCCGCCGTAGCGCGGACTGTAATGGTCGCGGATCGTATCCGCTACCGCTTCCTCTTCTCCGGATTTCAAGGCGTAGAATCTGCCCATGATTCCCTGCAGGGAGGTCATCTCCACTACCATTTTGCTCACCAAATCCGCCTTGCAGAGCATGGCTGCCCGCAGGGCAGTTTCTTTTTCCTGCCCTTCCAATTCCAGTGGTTCGGCCAGCTCATTAACCAACCTTTCTATGCGACGGCTTTTATCCAGCATGGAACCCAGCTTCACCTGGAAGGTAAGCGTGGCCAGGCGTGGCAGTAAATCTTCAAGTTTATGGTGCAAATCCTGCTGGATAAAGAAATCTGCGTCGCTGAAGCGGGCGGTGATAACCTGCGCATTCCCATCGGCGACTGTATCCAGAAATTGCCCATCGCCATTGCGCACACCTACAAAGTTTGGCAGCAGGCTGCCGTCGCCCTTGCGTATGGTGAAATAGCGCTGATGTTTTTCCATCACCGAGGTCAGCACTTCCGCCGGTAGGCGCAGGAAGTCCTGGTTGAAACTCCCTAAAAACGCTTGCGGGGCTTCAACCAGGTTGGTCACCTCATCCAGGATCTGCTCCGAAAGAATGGCCTCGCCCCCGGCTGCGGCCATCACCTTTTTCACCTGAGAGGCAATCGCGTCCCGCCGTTCAGCTTCATCCAGGATGATTCCCTGGCTCGCCAGGGATGTTGAATAATCCTTCCAACCTTTCACGGAAATCTCTTCCGGGGTTCTACCCCGAAGTCCGCGGGTGATATTCCCGGCAGTCAGGTTGGCGAATTCGAAGGGGATAACCTGCTCGCCATGCAGTGCTAATAACCAGCGCACTGGACGGGAGAAAACTGCGCCCGAGCTGTTCCAGCGGATCGATTTTTCGAATTTGATGCCTGCCGCGATCTCGGGTAGAGATTTCATTAAAACGTCCACCGTAGGCATACCGGGTTCGTGAACTTCCGCCACCACGTAAGTGCCATCCGCCATGTCTCGAACTTGAAGCTTATCCGCGCTTAACCCCTTACTGCGGGCGAATCCTTCCGCGGCGGGGGTGGGTTTGCCCTGTGGGTCGAATGCCCGTGCGGCAGGCGGACCTTTGACCACAATTTCGCGGTCCGGTTGTCTGGCAGCCAGCTTCTCCACTTTCACAATCAGGCGGCGGGGTGTACCCATAACGCTCACGGTTCCATGCTCCAAGCGCTGCTCTTCCAGTAGCGCGGGGATCATTTCCCGAAGCTGACTCAGTGCTGAATCCAGGTCTGAAACCGGCAGTTCCTCTGTTCCGATCTCCAGCAGGAAATCCGCCGCCTTGCTGGAAGGTTTGACTGCCGGGAAAGATTTAATCTTCGCACCTGCGGTCGCAGCATTTTCGTTTTTCAACCAGGGAAAGCCCAATGCCTCCCGGCTGGCGATGTACATCTCGGAAACCCTGCGGGAAAGATCTCGCATTTTGCCGAACATTGCCTGCCGTTCGGTTACGCCAATCGCGCCGCGCGAATCCAGGATGTTGAAAGTCTGCGAGCATTTCAGGATCTGGTCATACGCAGGAAGGATAAGTCCCTTATCGAGGGCGGATTCTGCTTCCTGCAGATAAAGCGCATAGAGCTTCTGATTGCGCTCAATATCCGCGGTTTCGAAATAGTACCTGCTGTGTTCCTGTTCGCCCTGCAGGTTCACATCGCCATAGGTGCGCGCGTCCGTCCAGCGGATCTCACGGAAGTTGCGTACCCGCTGTAGCGGCATGGCGATCCGTTCCAAACCGTAGGTGATCTCCACCGATGGCGGGTCCAGAACCTGCCCACCGGATTGTTGAAAATAGGTGAACTGGGTGATCTCCTGCCCATCCAGCCAGACTTCCCAGCCCAGTCCCCAGGCACCCAGCGCAGGAGAATGCCAGTTATCCTCCACGAAGCGGATATCGTGCCGGTGCGGGTCGATCCCGATCGCCTCAAGTGATTCCAGGTAGATTTCCTGCGGATTGCCCGGATCGGGTTTAAGGATCACCTGGTACTGGTAGTGTTGCTGCAGGCGGTTGGGGTTTTCGCCGTATCGGGCATCGTCTGGGCGGATGGATGGTTCCACATAGGCCACATTCCAGGGTTCCGGCCCAAGCACCCGCAGAAATGTCGCCGGGTTATAGGTCCCGGCACCCACCTGGGAGTAATACGGCTGCCAGATCAGGCAGCCGCGTCGCGCCCAGAAGTTCTGCAGGTTGATGATGATATCCTGGAAATGAGTGGAATCAGGCATGGAGCCTCCGTTCAATCGAAACTGGATGCGGAATTATACCATTCGGAAAAAATTGCTGAATTTCTTGAAAAGTTGAATCGGGATCGAGTGATGAGCTAGTTACTCTACGGTAAATTCCACCGGTTCCGATTCGCCCATATTTCCCGCAAGATCGAAAGCGCGGACAACCAGTGTGTGCTCCCCTGATTCTGGACTCCAGGGAAGTGCAAATGGAGGTTGACCGCGGCTGCCAATGCGGACGTTATTCAGCCACCATTCCACCCGGTTGATCCCGATATTATCACTAGCTTCCGCCCTCAAAGTGATCGGATTGCCAGCTTTTATCTCCAAGGTCTCACCTTGTAGCGGATTGGAAATCCTGACCTCTGGAGGAGTGTTATCCACTGCTACCTGCACGACCGCCGTTCGGTATTTCTGCTCAGTATCCACCACGATCAGACGCACGGTATAGAGCCCTTCTCTGCCAAGAGTATCCCACTCTCCAAGTACTCCGTTTTCAACCGCGAAATTACCACCTCCGATCTGGAACCATTCAACAGGGTTCACTCCCTGGCCAATCTCCAGGCGGTACTGTTCGAAATCCGCTCCCCTGGCTGTTCCCAGAATCTGGGTTCGTCCCCGGATGTAAGCGAAGCCTGCCGGGCTGGTGATAATTACATCGGGGTTGACCGTTGAAACCTGGATGGTGTCATATTCCAGTTGGGACCAGGTTAAAACCTGCTTTTTCAGCCCATGAGCGGTATTCCATCGGAACCACAAGAAAAACTTTTTCCATCTGCAGCTCAGGAGGAGTGAAAACGGTTGCAAGACGACCGGTTTCGCGGTTAACAGAAAGACGCTGATACATGGTATCTGCGGAAGTTGGCTCGCTCCCGGTCAGGAAGACCTCCTTCACGATCGTGGGACAATCACGCGTAGGCAACTTGCCGGAAGGGTCGCAAACACTCACCTCCGAAATCCCCGCCGGTTGCCTCCAACCCTCTTCCGGCATTGTACGGACCGCGTATTGCAGAAGGGCGTGAGCAATGCCGGTTGCGGCGCGGATATCAAGCGGTTGGCTTCCTTCCATGGAATCCTGACCAAGCCACGTAATCGCCAGACGCTGGGGAGTGTATCCTACTGCCCAGAGAGAATTTTCATCAGCGGTGCGGCCGATCTTCCCCCCTGCCGGGCGACCGATCTCAAACGGGTTCGATCTGCCCATGCTTCGTTCGCGGGCAGATTCGTCAGAAAGCACATGATTGATCAGGTACGCCAGGGGCTCGCTGAGAACTTGCTGGGATTCTTCCGCGGGGGTTGCCGGGATCAAGGATCCTTGGTTATCTTCCACCGCGCGGATGGTTTTTGGTTCAACTACCTCACCACTGCCAGTGGTTACTCCATGACTTTGCCCGCCAGCCGCGAGAATACCATAAGCCCTTGCTGCCTGAAGGAGGGTCCAAAAACCTCCGCGTTCCAGCATGCTGGTCTCCGGTTCAGTTG
Source organism: uncultured Chloroflexia bacterium (assembly GCA_963747315.1). Taxonomy (GTDB): domain Bacteria; phylum Chloroflexota; class Anaerolineae; order Anaerolineales; family Anaerolineaceae; genus CAVVEQ01. The sequence goes on from CAVVEQ010000006.1 coordinate 369,335, forward strand.
AGCTCACCTGCCCCAGACCAAAGGGAATCCACAATTGGGCAAGAGTTTGGCTTCCGATCTCCTCGTAAATCCTGCTAATTGGTGCAAGGTAATCGTTCGCCAAAGCTGCGCGCAGGCTGACGGGTCCATGAAAATCTCCATCCGGGTTTCGCGATAAATTGGTTGGATCCATGCGTTCATCAGGTATATCCCACAGGAGGCTGGCAGGAGAATAACCACGCGCAAAAGCGCTGATCCCCACAAAAGGAGTAAGCAGGCTGCCTGGTTCATGAGGGGTGGTAGAAGTAATGAGGCCGTCCGAACCAAGCTCTTCCAGCATGGCCAGCACTTCCCCGGTCTGCGGATCAAGGATTGCACCTTCAGCCCTCAAATAAACACGGTCGGAGCTGGTTTGCGACTCCAGCCTGGGAAGGAGCCTTCCCGCCGGGCAATCGGCAGCCGACACCACCGGAGAATCAGGAGCCTGCATTCGTTCCAATTGAGTGCGCAGCGTGCAAGCTACCTGCGATTGAAGCTCCATGTCCAGGGTGGTGATCACATTCAAACCACCTCTCTCCAGGGTTTCCTGACCGATCTCATCTTCCAGTTGATCTCGAACAACTTCAATAAATGCGGAGTAATTTGATCGCGCTGAGTTAGGTACTGGTGTAAATTCCGGGATCGATGCTGCTCGCCGGATATATTCTTCGCTTCCAATTAAACCAGCCAATAAAAGGCGATTCAAAGCCTCTTTGTGGAGTACTTCAATATGACTTGGCGCGTCAATGGGATTTAGAGCGGGGGATTCTGAAATCACGACCAGCATTGCAGCTTCGAACAGATCCAGGTCGGCTGCGGATTTTCCAAAATAGAGCTGGGAGGCACTTTCCACCCCATACGCCTGGTGTCCAAAATTCGCGCTGTTCAAATACCATTCCAGCACCTGGCTTGAACCGTAGTTGCGGACCATCTGAGACGCAAGCAATCGCATCCGGATCGCTTTTTTCGTTCCTTCAGGTTCTTTCTCAAGCAGCAGGGTCGCAGCCAGCTTTTCGGCGATCGTAATGGGTTTCGGATTCAATATGTCGCTCGTATCGATCCCGTTACTGCTCCAAAAATCCCTCTGCTTCATTGCCACCCAGGCACGGATCAGTTGGGGACTGAAGTGGTCGGGTTGGGAAGGATCCACCGCCAACATTTTTCGATCAATTCCCGGATTGCCCAGCGTAAACAAGACGGAATTTCCGCTTCGATCATAAAAACGGGTTGGCTCCAGTAAGGTTCCGTTTTCCCGATCGAGCCAGATGCCAATTCTTTCGATCGAAGGGAGATCCCTGGTAATGGCAGTGAACAGCAGCCCTGCCTGAACAAATGCAGCGGAAAGTGTGATAATCGCCAGGAAAATAGTAACGATCGCCCATGCTGGGAGCAGGCGGTCTGCCTCCCCCCCGCTGCTGCGGAAGCCGTGACGCCTCCGGCGGATGATCTGGTAGGTGTGAAATGAGCCCACAGGCAAACTCTATGGAGTGGGAGTGCGTGTTGGTGTGCGGGTGACCCCGGGGGTAATGGTGGAAGAATCCACGCCCATGGCAGCGAGATGCTGGTAGGCTTCCTCTAGCCATTCGGGCGGAACCGCGTCGCGCGGGAAGCGCGATCAGTGCCACCCAATCCTTTGCGGCTGTTTCCGGACGGTTCAATTTTTCAAGCGAGAGCGCTCTCCAGTAGAAGACCTGGGCTTTTTCTTCAGGGGATTTGTCATAAGCATCAGAAATGTTGATTTCGGTATAAGCGTCTGCAAATCTCTCAAGGGCAAAAAGCGTTTTCGCATAACCCGCATGCCCTTCGAATGTCTTTGGTTGAATTCTAATAGTAGTCTTGAAATCCACTTCCGAATTGACAAATTCACCGATGTTGTAGAATGCCATCGCTCTACCCAAGTTAGCTTCATACAAAGCATCCTCCAGGGCAAGCGCTTTGGTAAAAGCATTAATCGCATCCTGGTAATTTCCCTTTTCAGCATAAGCCAACCCTAGCCAGATGTAGGGGCGGTAATCTGATTGAACATATTGCGTGTATGTTTCTAATGGGGAGATCGAATGCTTCCAGATTTCCCATATTCTGGTGGATTTCACCAATCAGCCGGTAGGCTGGCAGGAAGGTGATATCCATCTGATTTGATTTTTGCGCATCAACCAGAGCTTGATCAAGTTGCCCTGATATTGACGTCGATCACGGCTTTCAGGTAATAAGGTCTCGGGAGATTCCGGCGCAAGCGCGATGGCATCGTCGATATATCCAACAGCTTTTTTATCCTGGCGGACGGAGATATATGTCTCCGCTGCCTCCAGGTAAGCCTGGAGGAGGTTTGGGTCCAAGCCGGATCGCCTCGTTCAACTCCCTGATGACAGTGGGATAATCCTGGGGAGCCACCATTTTCCGGGTCAAGCCCCTGCCCATATAGGCGGGTGCAAACTCAGGTCTGCTTTTGATGATGCGGTTATAAACATCAAGAGCTGGTTTGGTGTATCCCAGGTTACGATAGGATTCCGCCTGGTAATAAAGGATGTCCGGGATTGTGCTATCCTGCTGAGAATCGATAACCTGTTGGAAATAATCCACCGCCGCGCTCCAATCATTATTTGAATACGCAGCCATGGCAAGCTGAAATGCTTCAAATTCGGGATGAGGAGTAAATGCGACGTAGGGTGTCGGTGTGTATGTGGATTCCAGGAGCATCCACAACGGGGTTTGGGCAGGGTTGGTAGGGGTTGGAGCCTGGTACTCAACCGACGTGGGACGTGGTGTATCTGTGGCAGGCATCAGGGAGGCAGTGGCTGTCGCACCCATGATCCGGAAGCCGGTCGGGGAGGCTACCCGGTTCCTTGGCCAGAAGATCAGCGTCCCCGCCATCACCAGCAGGGCAAAGAGTGAAGCTGCGGCAAGGATGATCCGGTTGGTCGAAGTAGCTGCCTTCTTTTTCGCTGGCGCGACCTTCGCACTGGTCATCTCCCGGCGGAGCTCTCTCTCCCAATCCCGGCGATCCTTCATTTGCACAGGCGGGATGCGCGTATCCCCCTGCAGCTCCCCCATCAACACCAACCCCCGGCGAATGGTGGCGTTATTTGGATCCAGTCGCAACGCTTCCTTGAGCGCTGCAACCCGTTCACGCTTGGTTTCCGCGAGGGTGCTCATCCACATATAGTATCGGGGGTTGTTGGGCTCCCTGCGGATCAATTCTGCCAGCATTTCCCGGGCGCGATTTTCCTCGCCTTTTTCGATAGCTGCCAGTACAGGCTGTAAGGGATCTGTTTCAACTGCCATAGAAAAGAGTTTAGCACAGCACATTTTAGAGGGCAAGTGTGGGTTGAATAAATGTTAATGATTGAATTTGGATTATTTAAGATTTAAGATATAATCAGGATTCTATAAACAGGCAAGCAAGCCGCTTCCCCTGTCCCAGCACCGATACCCCGGGGGATATTTACTGGTTAGATTACACACAAGCAAAGTCATCCCATAAAAAGGGGTAATCGCTGCTCAATCGGCAGGCAAGATGAAAACCAGGATCTATCTTATCGAAGGAAAACGCAACGACCGGCCATCCTTTTTTAATGGGCTGATCAAGAAGGGTTACCTGGTGGAGAGCTATCCCAACGGGAACGCAGCCTTACAGCGCCTGGTGGAAGAACAGCCCCATATCACTATTGTAGATGGAGCCTCCATGCGAACAAGCGGAAAGCGCATTTGCATGGCCATCCGCGAATCCTATCCTCTTCTCCCCATCATGCTGATCCTGGATGATGAATACCTTCCCCAGGGAAAGGTGCCTGCGGATGTCGTCCTTGTTCTGCCCTTTACTGTTCAAAAGCTGGTGAACAGGATGCGTCCGTTCATCCCCGTACCTCAAAAGGACTCCATCCTCGTGGGGGATATCGAACTGGATGCCAAGCACCGCATGGTCTATTGCGAAGGGCGCCAGGGCAGGCTCACTCCCCACCTTGTGCTTTTACTCAAGGCATTCCTGGAAAAGCCTGGCGAGGTCATCGGAAGGGAAGAGCTCTTCAGCAAAGTTTGGGAAACCAGTTACACAGGTGATACCCGCACGCTGGATGTGCATGTTTCCTGGCTGCGCAAGATCCTGGAAGCCGACCCGCGGCACCCCAAATACCTGATAACCATACGCAATAAAGGATACCGGCTCGATACTGGCGATCCCAACGAGATTCGGTAATATTTCCTTACCGCTTTTTTCCAATAATTTCTTAATATATTCTTAGTTTTTTGATCAACATCTTGATAGGATAAAAACTACCAACATGTATTATCATTGCTGATAATCTCCAGAAGTGCTGGAGATTAAAATTAAAGGAGATCTGATGAAAATATTCAACAAAATTGTGTCGAACGGAGTTCTAATTCTGGCAGCCATGCTTTTACTTGTCGCCTGCGCACAACCAACTCCCGCCCCCACCCCGGTGGAAAGCACCAACACACCGGAACCAATTCCAACTGTTGCCTCCTCTACCCCCACCCCCACACTTGCCCCCATTGACGTGCCTGAAGTCTATTCCGGAGCACCTGTGGCAGTCCTGCCTGCTCCAGCTGCCGGACAGCCAACCGCCACGGCGAATTCCAACACCTGGATCTACTCCGGCCCGGGAACGAATTACGTGGTTTATGCTGCAATGAACGGGGGAACCCAGGCTCTTGTTGTTGGCGTGGATTCCACCAAACAATGGTTCGTCATCAGCGTCCCGGTCGCCCCCAACGGGATCGGCTGGGTAGCTGGTTCTGCGGTGACTGTCACTAACGCGGGCGAGCTGCCGGTATATACAGCACCTCCTCCCCCCCCTTCTGTTGCCTTGGTGCCTCCTGGTCCAAATGATCCTCAGGCGACTGCGCTGATCGAGTCCATGGTTCGATCCGGTCCAGGGAATACCTACCCTGCATTCGGTTTTGCCCAAGCAGGCCAAACGGCTCTGGTACTTGGCAGGAGTGAAGATGGTCTTTGGTGGATGATACGGATTGATCCTGCCAAGGTTGGTGCTGGAAATGGATGGATCGAAGCGGCATTTGTCAGCACATCCAATACCGATTCCGTTCCGGTTGTGCAAGTAACGGGCAGCGAGACTCTCCCCCCCTCGATGGTTGTTCCTCCCGCTCCTGTACCTGGTGCGCCGTTGATCACAACCACAGATTATGTCAATTTGCGGTCGGGTCCGGGAACTAATTATCCTGTGATTGGTAACGCAGCGCCGGGAGCTTCCACCACGCCGACTGGGATCAGCGCGGATGGCGGATGGTTCCAGTTTGCAGTTCCGACCTCATTTTTCCCGGCAGGTTTCCTGTGGGTGTCTTCCAGTTTTGTGGTGGCGATCAATACTGCCAATCTTCCCGTTGTTAATGCTCCGCCACCTCCACCTGCCCCCACCACCCCACCCAGCTCATCGACCACCACGGCGGATTGCGCACTCGTTTCACAAACCCCTGCGGATGGTGGTTCCTATGCCGCTGGCACAGCTTTTTCTGTGACATGGGTATTGAAAAATACAGGCCAAAATCCATGGATGATGGGGGAAGCGGATATTGCTTTCCAGGGGGCGATCAATAATGTCCGCCTCAGCCAGGGGTACGATGTCTTTGATGTCCCCCAGACAGTCAACCCCGGGCAGACCCTCACCATCACCGGGAACGGGTTAGCCCCCACAAGCTCCGGTTCCTACGGGGAACTCTGGGCGATTATCCAGAACCTCCCGGATCAACCAGTGAATTGCCCATTCTGGTTCACGATGATTGTTCCTTAGAACAATAGATAAAAAAAGGAGAGCGGCAGATATCCTGCCGCTCTTTTTAATTAACTATTCAAAGAGTTTTATTGGAAAATCGCGACAAGGGTGATAAGCAGTCCGCCTGCCAGTACGGATCCCAAGCTGCCCGGCAGTGTTGGAGCCCATGGCATGCATCAGGATAAAGTTGTCGTAATCCTCTTCCTGAGCCATCTTTGCGGAAATACGGGCAGCCATCGGGAACGCGCTGATGCCGCACGCCCCGATCAAGGGATTGATCTTGAAACCCGACAGCACGCACATCAGTTTGCCAAAAAGGGTGCCCGCCACTGTATCCAAAACAAACGCTAACAGTCCCAGTCCCAGGATCGCTAATGTGGTCGTATTGAGGAACTTTGCAGCAACCATCGTTGCGCCAATGGATAACCCAAGGAAAAGGGTGGTGATATTGATGATTTCGTTCTGGGCAGCCTTGTTCAACCGGTCCACAACACCGCTTTCCTTGAGCAGGTTACCCAGCATCAGGGTGGCAATCAACGGTGCAGCGGAAGGAGCGATCAGGCTGATCACAACTGTGACCACGATGGGGAACATCATAACGACTTTTTTAGAGACGGGAAATGGAGAATACTCCATCCGCACAAGCCGTTCCTTTTTGGTTGTCAATGCCCTCATGATCGGCGGCTGAATGATGGGGATCAGGCTCATATAGGAGTACGCCGCCACGGCGATCGCAGCCATAAGATCCGGTGCCAACTTGGATGAAACAAAAATGGCTGTTGGTCCGTCGATAGCGCCAATGGAACCGATGGCTGCAGCCTCATTGAGAGGCAGGCCGATAAGCACAGCCAGGATCAGTACCCCATAGATGCCAAACTGGCCTGCAGCACCAAGAAGCACCATTTTTGGTTGGGCAATGAGTGGGCGAAAATCGATCATGGCACCAACACCTACAAAAATAAGCAGTGGGAAGATCTCTGTTTCGATCCCTGCTTTGTAGAGGTAGTAAAACAGGCTGCCTTCGTTATAAGCAGACATGCCCAGGTTGGCCAGGATGCAGCCAAACCCGATAGGCAGAAGCAGCACCGGCTCAAATTCCTTGGCGATCGCGAGATAGATCAGGACGCAACCCACTGCGATCATTAAGACGCTGCCGGCCATCTGTAGCGGGTTGATGGCAGTAACCCAATTGTATAGGCTGGAAAGATCCATGGATTATCCTCAGTCCGCGAATTCCACCAAAGCTGCGCCGTGCGGCACATGATCGCCCGCGGAAACGAGAACCGCAGCGATCTTTCCAGCCCGGGTGGCTTTGATCGAGTTTTTCATTTTCATGGCTTCAATGACCAGCAATTCCTGGCCGGGGTTGACGGAATCGCCAACCTTTGCTTTCACCGAATCGATCACACCGGGCAGTGGGGCAATAACCACTTTCGCGCTGCTGGTTGCCACCGGCACTTTCACCGGTGCGGCCGCAGCCCTGGGGGCAGAGACTGCTTCTGGCGTTGCCGCAACTTCAACCACCGCCTGCTCCTCCGGCCAGACTTCGAATTTCAGCCCATCGATCTCGGCGATCACCGGTCTAGCGTTAGTATCCCCTACTTCAACATCAAACGATTGGTCTGCAATTTTTACCTGGATTTTCATCGCCCACTCCCTCGTGGTTTTCTATTAAATGATTGTGTGCTCTGGCTGATTTCCAAAGCCCTGGTCGTTGCCTGCCAGGAGCTACCAGCGGATAGCGGCGCCCCCCCGGTTGGCATGGAGAATATTCCCTGGCGCAGGCTTATGGCTACTGCAACCGCAGCAGCTGCAGCCTTTTCCTTCAGACCGGATTCTTCCCCTTTGGAATCTTCGGATCCTGCCTGTACAGCCTCGCTTACCCCGGTTTTGTCAGGCCAAATGCGTACCATCAGCGCCATTACACCCCAGAGGATAAGAATGCCGATGAATACGATCCCCATGCCAACAACGGTCATGGTCAACGCGATCTGCAAATTGCTCATGACCGCCTCCTAGAAGGGATTATTGCCATGCTTGCGGGGCAAGCTGGGAGTGAATTTATCACGCAGGGCTGCCAGGGCAGCGATCACGCGCGGCCTGGTTTCCTTGGGCTCGATCACATCGTCGATATACCCGGCCGAGGCGGAAACATACGGATTCAGGAACTGGTCGCGGAATTCCTTTACCTTCTCCGCCCGTTTTGCGGCAGGGTCAGCGGCGGCATCAATCTCCTTGCGGTAGAGGATGTTCGCTGCTCCTTCCGGACCCATCACGGCGATCTCCGCTGAAGGCCAGGCAAAGGCCACGTCCGCGCCCAGCGGTTTGCTGCTCATCACGATATACGCGCCGCCATACGCTTTGCGGGTGACAATGCTGATCTTCGGTACGCTCGCTTCAGTGTAGGCAAAAAGGACTTTGGCACCATGGCGGATGATCCCGCGATGTTCCTGGCCCACCCCGGGTAAAAATCCGGGTGAATCGGTGAAGGTGACCAGGGGAATGTTGTAACAATCGCAGAAGCGCACAAAGCGGCAGATCTTGTCGGTGGCGTCGATATCGATCACCCCGGCCATCACCGAAGGTTCCTGGCCGATGATACCCACGCTCTGCCCGCCCATGCGGGCCAGTCCGACAACTACGTTCTGGGCGAATCCGGTCTGAAGCTCGAGGAATGAATCCTTATCAACGATATGGGAAATCACCTCGTGCATGCTGTAGGCCATGCCGGGGTCAATCGGAACGATCTTATTGAGCGCGGCATCCATGCGCCTCGCTGAGTCCTTGGTCTCGACCACTGGTGCGTTATCCACGTTATTGGAAGGCAGGTAGGAAAGTACCCTGCGAACGAGCTTGAGCGCATCCTCGTCCTTCTTGGCGGTCAGGTGCGCCGTGCCGCTGGTTGACAGGTGAACATCCGCGCCGCCCAGCGATTCGGAATCCACGATCTCGCCGGTGACAGATTTGATCACCTCCGGGCCGGTGAGGAACATGTAGGATTGTTTTTCGACCATGATGATCACGTCGGTGAGCGCCGGGGAATAGGATGCGCCACCAGCGCAGGGTCCCATAATGACGCTGATCTGCGGGACGATCCCTGAGTACATTGCGTTCCTGCGGAAGATCTCGGCATACCCTGCAAGGGAGTAGATGCCTTCCTGGATTCGCGCGCCGCCGGAATCGATGAGTCCCACGATGGGAGTGCCATTGCGCACTGCCAGGTCCATCACCCGGCAGATTTTGTGGCTGGTCATTTCGCCCAGTGCACCACCGCCAATGGTGAAATCCTGCGCGTATGCGTAGACTGTGCGCCCGTCGATCAGACCGAAACCTGTAACCACACCGTCGGAAAAGTTCCGCTCGTCGCCTCCAGCCAGGTCTGCTCGCTGGGTGACAAACGGCTCCAGTTCCTGGAAGGTACCGGGGTCGAGCAGTATCTCCAGGCGTTCGCGGGCGGTCAGTTTGCCCTTGGCGTGCTGCTTGGCAATACGATCCTCTCCACCGGCAAGTTTAAGTTTGGCGCGCTTTTCGCGCAATTCGAGAATTCGGGGATCTTCTTCAGGCATTTTTATTCCTCTATAGATTTGAGATGGTGATACTCAAACAGGAAATGCAGAATCGTACAAATGTATGACATTTCCCCGCATCATTGTACGCCTTTGCGGGTTATATTAAGATTGAATTAAACAACCTCTTTTGAATGATATTCATCCTGTATTTGTGATCACCCTCTTTCCAGGTTTTCGAGAAAGAGGGTGAAAATTACACTCGGAAGGATTAATACAACCGGTACTACATGAAACCGGTTTAAGGATTGATGACCGTTTTGAGAATAGACCAATTGACCGCAGCGTTCTTGGTCTGCACCAGCGCTTTCTCGGAATCCTTCTCCGCCACGATCCAGCCGTTGGTCAAATCCACGAATTCCGGCTGCCCGCTCCATTTAACGGGAATATCAGTTACCCAACTATTACCTGAATCTGTGGTTTGAAAGATATTTCCACCCACGTAATAGCCATTGTTTTTATCGATCATCTGCAGTTCGCCCCCCGCCGCCGGCAGCGGGCTGGATCGCCAGCTCGCGCCCGCATCACTGGTACGGTATAGCCAGCTTTTCTTCAGGTCTCCCGCACCCATCAGGCAGGTGACCACCATGCTGCCCTGCTGGGCATCCAGAAAGGCCAGGTTATAGGAGCCGCAGGAGTAATTCTGGTTGGTAAAGAGATCCGGCTGTGAATCCGGCGCGGGAAGGGTTTGCTCCGCCCAGGAGTAACCGCCATTCGTTGTGCCATAAAGCGTCAGCCCGGGCGCCACCCCGCCGTTCTCGTAGGTGATCCAGCCCTTCTGCGCGTCTGCGAAGGTCATGCCTGTCTTCCAAAGACCCATGCTTGGGAATGCGCCTGTTGCATCGCTGTTTATGGGATCTACCTGCGAAAACCAGCTCGCGCCGCCATCGGCGGTGCCGTAAACGTAAATATAATCGTGGCTCATGCCAGCCCCGCCGTGCACCAGCAGCCAGCCGTGCTGGTCATCCGGAAAGCTGAAGTACCCCGGGCTGAAGAATTCCATGTTTCCCGGGGGCACAATGGGCTGGCTGGCGGTCCAATCCTCCCCAGCGTTGGTCGTCTTCCAGATCGTCACTCCCGCCGGCGGGGATTGCAGGACGTTACTGCTGTAGATCACCCAGGCGGTATCCGCGCCTTTGAAAAAGAGCGGTCGCCACCTTGCCGCCAGCAGCATCCATCCCCTCGGGTGGGGTGACGTCCTTCCATTTCGTGCCGCCATCGGCGGTGAGCAGGATATGGTCGTTCGGGTCGGTCGCGGCGGTGCCGATCGCCCAGCCCCGGTTCAGATCAGCCATCTGAATGGTGGTGATGGTCACTTCGGTACCCGCAGGCAGGTGCTGGATCGGGTTGACCGGTGGGGCGGCAGTCTCGGTGGGCGGAAGGGTGGGTGTATTCTCCGGGGAGGTCAGTGTGGGAATACTACGGAATCCAGTCGTTGTGTTCAGGCACCGAGTGTCGGAATGGATGGCTCTCCCACAGTGCAAGCGCAGAAAAAGCGCGAATGAATGACAGAGAGAAAATTATTTTGGATTCAACTCAAACCTTTTCCCAATAATTCCAATAATTCAGGGTTGAGTAATCTGTAACAGTTCTATTTTGGATATCTATGGTTGCAGATGTATCGGGGTACTGTATCGAAAGTTTCCACTTTATCAGGTCAGTTCATGTCCAAAAAGTGAAAAAATCAATGTAATTGCATTCTCCAGGATCTCGATCGGAATTGTTCCACAACTCCGGTTGAATTATTCCAGAATTTTTAAAACAACATGCTTGCATTTCTCAATGAATCCCATATATACACAGTGGATGACAAAACACTTGTATCGTCACAACTCGCAGTGGAATAAGCCAAATATCTACTATCGGGGGACCAAATAATCCTCTCAAGTTGATCCGAAGTCATATATCCCCATTGTTTTACCTGATGATGATATCGAGTGACTAGTAAGCCTGGTTCGCCTGGATATATCCAAGTACCTCCGGACGGGGAGAATTCTAATTAATCACCATGTTTTGAAAGACCGGAAGTGGTATTGCTGTTGTCATTCCCTGTTGTCGTATCGATTCTGAAAAGACCATTCCCCAAGATACGGTTGAGCTGGATCGCAGTAATTCCTCCGCAAATCCCCCGTTTCGCCAGCGCCAACGCAGATAAATCTGCCATCGCTGCTCCAGCGGCACATTCCAGGGGAAAACCAAATCGGTCGATCAATTTTGTTTATCCCCGGAGACTCGAATACGACTTCCTTGCCAAATTACGATGTTCTATCAGGTAAATGATTGTAAGGCGCTTGACAAACATACCAATTCCCATCGGGGGAGAAATTTCACTGGATGATATTCAATTGGTTGCACTCATTAGAAACTAGTGTCGTTTTCACTTTTTGGATTTTCGGTTGCTTCTTTTGTAGCCTTATCCGAAATCTCTGTTTTGGCCAAGACTTAGCGGCCAGTTTTTTGGCTGGAATCCTGTCCGGGTATTGTTACCGTCGTTGGCGATTTTAGAAAATGATTCTTCGAGTTTCGTTTTTGATTCGGAATGTATGGCTTGGCGAAAATCGGGGTACCGCGTTTTTGTCAGGTGGAATCATTTTCAGTGTAGGCTGATCCTGAACATCCAAAGGAAGCGAACAGAACAAGTATTACAGCCAATAAAAATGATTATCTTAATTCCATGGGAATTCATGACATTTTCCTAATCCATTCAAGAATTCTTGAAAATAAAATGTTTTAAGTCGCTTTTTGCACAAAGGTGAACCATTTACCTCTGGTACGTCCCCATCACCTGACCCTGCGCCAGGACGTGCCCCTCGATCTGCTGAAGCACCTGTTCCTTGCTGAACCCCGGGTCAAAGATCGTCCAAATATCCAGGGCATACAGGGTGAAGAAATAGCGGTGCGGTTTCCCCGGCGGCGGGCAGGGACCGGTGTAACCCGTTTTTCTGGCACTATTGATCCCCTGGGTGCCAATGCCTTCCACTGTTGGATCCTTGCTTACCCCTTCCGGAAGCCCGGTGAGGGCGGTAGGAATGTTGTAGACCACCCAGTGCACGTAGGTGCCCATCGGGGCATCCGGGTCATCCATGATCAAGACCAGGCTTTTTGTCGACGCCGGCGGGTTTCCCCACTTTAATTCCGGGGAGATGTTTTCCCCCTCGCAGGTGAATTTGGACGGGATCGGCTGCCCCGGTGCGAAAGCGGGGCTGGAAAGCGGTATGGTATTCATCAGCTCACCTCCTGTACCTTTGGAACCCAAGCGGGGCAGGAGCAACGCTCCCGCCAACACGATGATAACACCACTCACCGTGCAGAATGCGTTGACCGCGTCGTTGTTCATCCAGCGCCAACCGCGCATTATAGATCGTTTGTGTGCCGCAGCGATGCAGTGGGTGCCGCTCGGTTTCCTTGCCGCAGGCCGGGCAGGTGTAGATCACCTGCGCTGTGGCGCCCAGGAGCGAATCCACCAGGCTGCCGCCCAGCCCCGCCAGGGTGATGAGCAGAATAACCAGACCGTGAGTCGCCAGACCAAACTCCGCCGGGATCCCCGGCCAGGGGAGGACCGCCAGCAGCGCGATGAGCAAACTTCCTCCGGTGGCAGCCAGGATTCCCATCCAGCTCACCCCGCCCGAATCACCCGGTTCCACCATCCTCCCCGTGCGAATGCTGCGCGGTGGCGTCTTGCTCAGCACGCCAAGCTCGGTCGCCCAGGTATCCGCGTTGGCTGCCGCCAGCGCCCCGGCAAACGCCAGCCAGGGCCAGAGAGCGCCTGGAAACGCCTGCCCCAGCAGCACGCACAGCCCGGCGATCCCGCCGTTGGCCAGCACCTGGGCGGCATCCCGCTGGTGACCCTTGGAGAATTTCTCCTCCATCTTTCCTTGCGCCGGGAAAACAGGCGGGAGAGCAAGCTGGAGGACATAAAAAAAGCGATGAGCAGCACCGCCCAGGGAAGACCTCCCAGCCCGAAAACGACCGTTCCAAGAAGTATCGCCGCGACAGTCCCGCTGCGGCTGAGCGCGCCAGAAAGATAAGCCCCCCCGGCAATCAGGATGGCAAGCAGTAGCCCGGCAAGAAGCTGGTACGGCTGGGGCATTTGTGGCTCAGGTCTGAAGGATGAAGGGTAGCGCGATGAACATCATCAGCGGCAGCAGGATGGCCGTTCCCCAAAGGAGGAAAGCGATCATGCGCTGCTCCTCCTTGCGGAAGAAATACAACCCGCCGATCAGGTCGATGAAGAAGAAAATCATGGCCAGCACGGGCAGGAGCAGCAGCATCGTCGCCGGCACCCCCTCCAGCGGGTCGCCGCGAAGATTGAAATCCAGGGTTACTGTTGAATGCAGGGGAATCTGCAGCGCAACGACAACCAGTAGCCCAAGTGTGACCACCAATCCGGCAAGCAGTAGCCAGCGAGCCGCCGCGGTATCCCACACCCGCCGCAGGTAGGCAGCCGGCTGAACCGAGACCGGAGCGAGCTCCGCCAAACTGCCCAGCTCGAAGGCGTGCTGGAAAGCGGAGATGAAAGCCTCGGGTTCGGTGGGGGATAGCGCGTAGGTTTTGCCAGGGGTGCAGACCAGCACCAGGTCGTCATCCTCGGAGGCCAGATATTCCACCCTGCCCAGCCCCGGGGCATTCACCACCCCCAGGATCGCGCCCGGGTAAGCCAGCAGCCGCTGGGGCAGTTCCTCCACCAGGTCGCTGGCCGGGCGCACCCAGTCTATATTCGCCAGGGGAATATCCTCACTGCGCAAGCCCCAGCGCAGGTGCAGTCCGTCGCGCTCCAGGTCGTAGTAGGCGCGCAGCAGGGCGTACCCGCGGTAGAGAACCATGGTGAGCGGGATGAGCAGCAGAAGCGAAGCGAGCAGGAAAACGACAAAGTAGGTGCCGAATTGCTCCTGCAGCGCCAGGAAGAAGAGCGTGGCGCTGGAAAGCAGCAGCAGGCTGCCCGCCACGGCGTGGATGATCACACCCCGCCTGCGGGGAGGCAGGAAACGCCGGCTATCCGCCAAGAGCGCTCCGTAGTTCGGCGCAGACCAGGTCCACCTGCGCTTCGGTCATCACCCCCGAGAAAGGCACCGCCAGCCCGCGCTCACCAAGGTCCTCGGTGACGGGGAAATCCCCCCTGCGGTAACCGAAGCGCTCCACCATGTAGGGCTGCAGGTGGATGGGCAGGAAATACGGCCGGACGGGGATACCGCGTTCCGCCAATTTGGCGGCGATCATCCCTCGGTCTAAACCTTTACGTAGGCGGATCACATACACGAACCAGCTCATGCGTGTAGTGGAGGGGGTGACGATGGGAGTCTCCACGCCGGGGATCTCTGCCAGACGCTCGGCGTACCAATCCGCAACCTGCTGGCGTTTGCGGGAGAGCTCTTCGAAGCGCTGCATCTGGGCGGCTCCCAACGCCGCGCTCATTTCATCCAGGCGGTAGTTATAGCCCAGGTAGGTGTGCGAAAGCCAGGTATCACCCGGGGCGCGCCCCTGGTTGCGCAGCGCGCGCATCAGCGCCGCGGCTTCATCATCGTTGGTGATGATCACCCCGCCCTCGCCGGTGGTGATCTGCTTGTTGGGGTAGAAGGCAAACACGCCCCCGAGACCGAAGGTGCCGGCTTTCCTGCCTTTGAATTCTGCCCCCAGCGCCTCGCAGGAATCCTCGATCAACTTCAGGTCGTACTTCTGCGCGATCTTTTCAAGCGTATCCAGCTCGGAGGGCTGCCCGAAGACATCCACCGCCAGCAGCGCTTTCACCTGGGCGCGCTCATCCACACCCTTGCGCGGCAGCCAGCGCTTTGCTGTCTGATCCGCCGGTTTTCAGATCGGCCGCCGCCTGCTCCACCAGGGCAGGGTCGATGTTGCCGGTTTGAGGGTCCACGTCCACAAAGACAGGCACAGCCTGCTCAAAGAGGAAGACGTTGGTTGAGGCCACAAAAGAGAAAGGCGTGGTGATCGCCAGGTCGCCGGGTTCGATGCCCGCAGCGCGCACCAGCAGGTGCAGACCGGCCGTCCCGGAATTGACCCCGATGGCATGCCGGCAGCCGCTGAACTGACGGAAAGCCGCTTCAAAGCGGTCAATCCAGGGCCCCATGCTCAGATCAGGAGTGCCCAGTACGGAAAGAACAGCATCTATTTCGGCCTGGCTGAGATCGGGGCTGGACATAGGTACGCGGGGTGGGTTGGCTGTTGTCATGCCCTGATTTTACCCGTTTTCAGTTGCAGCTCGCCGGAAAGAATCTTCCCGTATAATCGTAATATTCAATTTTCAGGAGCAAGAATGTCTCAAAAACCAGCCAAAATGGGGATCGGATCCATGGTGAATCACGCCGGTGAGTTCCAGGATCCCCGCCACGCGCATGTGACCCCCATATACCAGTCTTCGGCCTTTGTCTTCCCGGATGTCGATTTCGGAGCAGGCATCTTCAAGGGGGAGACGCCCGGCTATTACTATACGCGCATCAAGAATCCGAACCTGGACCTGCTCGCTTATAAATATGCCTGCCTCGAAGGGTATGACCTGATCAATGCACACCCGGAAAAAAAACCGGAGGAGATCGTAAGCGGGATGGTGTTCGCCTCCGGCATGGCCGCCATCACGGCGGTTTTCCTGGCGCGCTGCAAAGCCGGGGATACCATTATCGCCCAGTCCGCGCTCTACAGTGCCACCCACATTTTTTTGGATACCATCGCCCCTCGCTATGGCATCCACACTATTTTTGTGAAAGATCCGACCCCGCAAGCCTGGGAGGCTTCATTCCAAGCTAATCCCGGCGCGGTGCTGGCCTACGCGGAATCGCCCGTCAACCCCACCATGGCCATCGTAGACCTGCGCGAAGCCGCGCGGATCGCCCACGCGCACGGCGCCTGGCTGGCAGTGGATAACACCTTCGCCTCACCGGTCTGCCAGCGCCCGCTCACCCTCGGCGCGGATATCGTGGTGCACTCCACCACCAAGTACCTGGCCGGGCACGGATTGCTGGTGGGTGGCGCAGTAGTCAGCACCCATCTTGATTTCATGAAGAATGATTTAAATGGAATCCTCAAGAACCTGGGAGCCAACGTCAGTCCCTTCGAAGCGTGGCTGGCAAACACGGGGTTGAAGACGCTTGAGCTGCGCATGGAGCGTCACTGCGCCAACGCCCAGATCGTGGCGGAATTCCTGGAATCACACCCGGCGGTCGCACGTGTCTGGTACCCCGGGCTACCCAGCCACCCGGATCACGAGCTGGCGAAAAAACAGATGAACGGTTTTAGCGGGATGATTTCATTCGAGCTCAAGGGCGGTCTGGAAGCCGGAAAGCGCATGATGAACCGCGTCCGGTTTGCCACCCTGGCAGTATCGCTGGGTAATACCGACACGCTCATCCAGCACCCCGCAAGTATGACCCATTCCACCCTTGCTCCTGAAGTGCGCCAGGAGATGGGTCTCACCGATGGGCTGGTGCGCCTATCAGTGGGCATCGAGAACGTGGAGGATATCATCGCAGACCTGGATCAGGCAATGGGATAATAATTAACTTAAACAATTCGAGTCGCATTATGCTTCACATAGAAAGTTATTCAATTCAGAAAGATATCTGGCCAAAATCAGGAAAACATATACTCGCTCAATCTGATAATGAATCAATTATTGTGTATCAGGCATTTAATCCATCCATTGGTGATTATGCTATAAAAAACCAACGTTTTGGGGATGGATTCAGTTTTTCCCGGATGAGTTGGGTCAAACCCGGTTTCCTTTGGATGATGTATCGCTCTGGATGGGGGACCAAGCCAGGGCAGGAAATAATCCTAGCGATCAGGTTGAAATGTTCGTTTTTTGATGATCTCCTTATGCAATGTGTTGAATCAATATTCCATGAAAATGGTTATTCCTCTTATGCAGAATGGGAGAAAGCAGTTAAAAAATCGTCTGTTCGATACCAATGGGATCCCGATCATGCCCCTTCAGGAACCCCGTTGCAACGCAGGGCTCTTCAACTTGGTTTACGCGGGAAATCTCTAATTAATTATGGTAAGTACGAAATCCTTGAGATATTGGATATGTCCAGCTTTGTCTCTGAACAAAAGCAAAATGTAAGTAAAGATCGTTTTGGTGAATTGATTACCCCTTTGGAAACTGTTTATCTCCCTTCAGATCCCGAAATAGCTATACGGTTGGGTTTGGATTGATATTATTTCGTAATTTCCACATTATTTATTATTAGACTCCCTCCCACAACGTGGGTTGCAGCCGCACCGGGCGGGCAGGCTCCAATTCCCAGTGCTGATCGGCAATCTCCTGCAGCCGCTCAAGTAATGCAACGCGCTCTGGAGTCACCGCAGGCACCGGCTTGGCGCTGATCACTAGCGGCGCCCGCGCGGAGAGCCGGCGGAAATGCGGCAGGCACACCTCCAGGAGGCGCAGGCTCTCGGGCAGCGGCACGCTCTCATCATTGAAGGTGGCCAAAAAGTCCATCAGCAGTGTGGGGGCATCGATGGCCGGGGTCTCCTCAAGCAGCGCCAGCATCTGGTAGCAGGTGAAGGCGCGCGCCAAGCTGATCCGCTCCAGGCAGGGGTAGACGTTGCCGGTCAGCCTACGGATGCCCTGCGAGACCGGGTACACATTAAAGCGGTTGCCGCCATCCAGCACGCGCACCGCCCCGGCGGTGGAAAGCCGGGCAGCCAGTTCCAGCATCAAGGGAGCTGCGGCGTGCGGCGCAACCACCAGCAGCGTGCTGCGTCCCAGCGGCAGGCTGATCCCGCCCGCCGCGCCAGGAGAGAAAAGGGATTGGTTCATATCTCGATTATACAGAACTTTTGTTCTATTTGCAAGATGATGGATAAAAACTCCCGAAGGGAGTGGTCGAAGGCCGGGATGGGTAAATCACAATTCCATTTCAATTCGACGATTCAGATCGCCGCGTCGCGCCGATCGTCGTCGGCGCTCCTCGCGAAGAAAAATTAATAAAAAGGCGGGCATGAGCCCGCCCTACAAACACCACAAGAATCACGAATCAACGATTCAACTATCCTCCAGTCCACTCCACGATCAACGCCTCACCCTGCCCCACCCCCACGCACAAAGTGGCCAGCCCGTAAAATGGGCGCTTCTCCTGCGGAGCTCGCCGCTTCATCTCCTTCACCAGCGTGGTCAGGAGGCGCGCGCCCGAGCAGCCCAGCGGGTGCCCCAAAGCGATCGCCCCTCCGTTCACATTGGTGATCTCCTCACGCATTCCCAGCTCGCGCATCACTGCCAGGGCCTGCACGGCGAAGGCTTCATTCAGCTCAATCAACCCGATATCTTCGATCCGCAGCCCGGCTCGCTCCAACGCCTTGAGTACCGCCGGCACAGGACCCATGCCCATCACCCGCGGCTCCACGCCTGCAGTGGCGGATGCCACCACCCGCGCGAGTGGCTTATACCCCAGCCCCCGGGCTTTTTCCGCGCTCATCAGCAGCAGCGCTGCTGCTCCATCGTTCATCCCCGAGGAGTTGCCCGCAGTCACCGTACCGCCTTCTTTGCGGAAAGCCGGTTTCAGCTTCGCCAGGGATTCCACGGTGGTATCCCGCCGGGGGCGCTCATCCACACTCACCAGCACATCTTCGCCCTTCTTCTGTGGCAGGCTGACCGGGGCGATCTCCTCCGCATATTTACCAGAGTCGATGGCTGCCACCGCCCGATGGTGGCTTTGCGCGGCAAAGGCGTCCTGCTCTTCGCGGGTGATCCCGGTTTGAGTGGCAATATTCTCCGCCGTTTCACCCATCGCTTCGGTGCCATACAGCGCCTGCATCTTAGGGTTCGGGTAGCGCCAGCCCAGGGCGGTATCCCAGGCAGTCAGATTTCCAAATGAATAACCCTGCTCAGCTTTCGGAATTGAATACGGCGCACGCGACATGCTCTCCACCCCCCCGGCGATGAAAACCTCGCCCTCCCCGACGCGGATGGCGCGCGCAGCCATCGTGACTGCGCTGAGCCCCGAGGCACACAACCGGTTGACCGTCACCGCAGGCACTGTAACTGGGAAACCCGCCAGCAATGTTGCCATGCGGGCCACATTGCGATTATCCTCGCCCGCCCCATTCGCGCAGCCCAGATAGACTTCATCGAAAAGTGCGGGATCAATTCCTGCCCGTTCGACAAGTGACTTCAGAACATGCGCTGCCAGGTCATCCGGGCGGATTGCAGCCAGGCTGCCCCCCAGCGCTCCGATAGGTGTCCGTACGGCATCGATGATCACTGCGTCGGTCATATTTTCCTCCAGTTGTTTCTCACTTGCGCGCCTCCGCGAGCAGCCGCACCTGGTTGATCGGGTCACCGGCGGCATAGACCACGCCTTTGAAGGGTATCCTCGCTCCTCCGGAGAGCGGCTGGTTGATCTCCACCCGGCGAACTCCGGTCGGATTGCCCAGAGCGTCGTAAGCAGCCAGCCCAAGCCACACACCTGATGCCTGCGCTGCAGTGTCTTCCAGGAAAATCTCCCCGCTCACCTCGGCGGATTTTCCCCCAGGGGCAATACCTACCACCAAATTTTCGATTTCAACTTTTGGGTATCGTCCTGAGGAATCATTTAAAGGCAGTACCATCCTGATCTCGGCATCCGTTTCCAACGGTTCGGGTATGGGAGCAGGAAAATACACCGCAAGCGGGAAGTTCTCTCCAGCCGGCAACGTATCCAGGATCAAGGTGACATCCTGGCTGTGGACTTCGCCATCCTGGCCGGCAACGCGGATGGAGCCGGAAACACTCTCCACGCCAAACGCCTGAGGATTGGTCACATCGGCAAAGCACCACAGACCGCCTTCCCCGGAGCGGTAACAGACCGGTTTGGCGACTTGCAGGCTGACCGGTGTGGGCGAAGGGATCGAAGGCGTACCCGAAGCGGGCGTGCCGGGAGGGGGAATAAATACCACAGTCCCCACGCTGAGGATGTTCGGGTTCAACCCCGGGTTGGCAGCCTGCAACGCGGGAATGCTCACCCCGTACCGGAAAGCAATACCCGAAAAGGTGTCGCCCCTGGCGATCGGATGCGTGCGCGGTGTGGGAGAAGGCGAAGGCAGCGGCGTGGAGGTTCCCGGCAAGGTGGGCGTCCGGGAAGGCATGGGCGTATCGGTGCGGAAATATTCGAAGGTAGGCGTGGATGATTCAGGCTGGTTCGATCCTGTTTCAGGCGAACATGAAGCCAGCACCAGGATAAGAGCGAAAATCAAGCCAAAAATTAAATATCGATGAATCATCTATAAAATTATACCTTCCCCCAAACCGGTCAAATTGTGCGGGTGTATTTAAGTTGCGTAAAAAGAATAACGCAACGGATCTGCAAAAGCATATCATACCGGTAGAGACCCGACACTCTGCGTCTCTACCGGCATTCTCGCAACCACGTCTACCTCCCAACCGTACCAATCAACTTGTCAACAATTCAACATTCGACCAAATCGACCTTTCCAACGCATCCCCCTCCATGTTAGAATTCAACCAGAGAATCCCAGTGAGGCACAGATGCCTGAAATGATCGAGATGGTCGTAGATAGCGTGCGGGTCAGCCTGACCAACCAGCAGCGCATTATTGTATTAAAAGAAAAAGCCGCAGAAAGATTCCTGCCGATCTGGATCGGGCCTTATGAAGCCGAGGCCATTACCTTGGCGCTTCAGGAGCTCGAAGTCGCCCGTCCTCAGACTCACGACCTGATCCGCAACATCCTGGCCGGCCTCAAAGCCCGCCTGATGAGGGTGGAAGTCACCTCCCTCCGCGAGGACGTGTATTACGGCAACCTGGTGATCGAGGTGAACGAGGAGATCGTGATGGTGGATTCCCGCCCGTCCGACGCCCTCGCCCTGGCCGTTCGTTACCACGTGCCCATCCTGGTGGCTGTGGAAGTATTGGAACAAGCGGCGATCCATCCCGAGGACGATATCCAGGACGGGGGAATTATCGAAGGGGAGACGCCAATGGTTGAAGATTCCACTGACGGCGCCGACCGTCTTTCGGTATTCGAGGATTTTCTTGAGCAGCTTGATGACGACGAAACCGAACCACCCCCCGCCGACCCTGAACCCCCTGAGGAGGATGATAAATGAGCGATATGCCTCCCCTGGAGGAAAGGTCCGCGCCCTCCATAGTCACCCAACCGCACAGCCGCGAATCGGAAGAAGCCGTCCTCGGCGCGGTGCTAATCAATCCCGAAGTCTATTTCGATATTGCCCAGATCCTCCAGCCGGATGATTTCTACATCGTCCGCAACCGCTGGATCTGGGAAGCGTTCACCCGGCTGCACGAGCGGCGAATCCCCATCGACTACATAACGATCACTCAAGAGCTGGAGCAATCTAACCAGTTGCTCGAACTGGGCGGCCCGTCCTACATTACCGCCCTGGCCAGCCAGACGCCCTCCTCATTACACGCAGAGGCATACGCCCAGATCGTGGAACAGGAAGCCATTCGCCGGCGAATGCTGGCCTCGGCCAACCAGATGGCGCAGCTGGCCACCGATCGCGATCGCAACGTGGATAATATCATCGACGAAGCTGAGAAGGCAGTCTTCGCCATGAGCGAGCGGCGAATCCATCACGATATCCAGCCCATCCGCTCGGTGCTCAGCGATTATTACGACCACGTAGACGAGATGGCCCGCCGCCCGGAGGAGATATACGGAGTTCCCACCGGGTTGACAGACCTGGATAAGCTCCTCGGTGGCCTGCAAAAATCCGATCTGCTAATTGTGGCCGGGCGTCCGGCATCAGGCAAGACCGGGTTCCTCCTCTCGGCGGCCAAGAACGCCGCCCAGAAACACCGCAAGCATGTGGCCTTCTTTTCACTCGAAATGTCCAACGAGCAGCTCGTTCAGCGCCTGATCGCCCAGGAGACCAAGATCGATTCCCAGCGGTTGCGCAGCGGAAAATTGGATGAGGAGGAATGGCCGCTATTCACACACGCCATCGAAGTGATGGGCGATACAGTCATGTTCCTGGATGACACCCCCGCCATCACGCCCATCCAGCTGCGCACCAAATGCCGCCGGCTGCACATTGAATACAACCTCGACCTGGTGGTCATCGATTACATCCAGCTTATGTCCTCCGATACGCGAACCGAAAACCGCGTCCAGGAGGTCTCGTATATCACCCGCAACCTTAAGATCCTGGCGCGCGAACTGAACGTTCCCGTGCTGGCTGCCGCCCAGCTTTCGCGTGCGGTGGAGCAGCGCGCTGATAAGCGTCCCATGCTCTCCGACCTTCGCGAATCCGGCTCGCTGGAGCAGGACGCGGACGTGGTCATGTTCATCCATCGTCCCAACGCCGCTGAAAAGGAAGCGCCTCGCGCCACCACCCAGACAGAAATGATCGAGCTAATCGTTGCCAAGCACCGCAACGGGCCTACGCACTCCGGCATCGAATTGATCTTCTTTAACAATCTCGCACGTTTCGAAAATGCCATCCTCAACCGCTGATCCCGGCGAAATCCGCATGAGATCCTTTGCTGGTTTTTCGGAAGGCCGCTCCAAACCAACGTCCGTCCCGGCGGAGTTCTTTGAGCACCTTCTAACCGGGATCGACACCCTGGAAGAAATGCGCGTCACACTCTACGCGCTATGGTTTCTCGTACGCCAGGAATCCACCTTCCTGCAATTCCGCGCTTCCGAGCTCGCCTCCGATGCAAACCTGATGAATTCTTTTTCCGGGGATGTCGCTAATGCGCGGAAGATCCTTGACGCAGCGCTGGAAAGAGCGGTCGTGCGAGGCACATTTTTGAAATCGGCTTCCGCGGAAGTTGAACCGATTTTCTTCCTGAATTCCCCGCGCGGACAGGCAGGCTTGCGTGCCCTGCAGAGCGGCAAGGTCGGCTCGCTTCCTGCCAATCTCTCCCCTCAGACAATCAGGGATAAACCCAATATTTTCCGCCTGTACGAGGAGAATATCGGTCCGCTCACACCACTTATCGCCGAAGACCTTCGGGCTGCCGAGCAGGAATACCCGGAAAGCTGGATCGAAGAGGCTTTTCACCTGGCGGTACAGCGCAATGCCCGTTCCTGGCGCTATATCGACGCAGTTTTAAAACGCTGGAAAGAGGAGGGTAGGGATGGCCGAGATCAAAACGGTAGCCGGCAGGATCGCCAGAGCTACACCGAGTGGGAAAATGAATAAACCTCTTCCGCCTGCCAGTAAGCACTCCACGCTGGATGCCGACCCCGATTGCCCCATCTGTGGCGGCACCGGGTACCTCCGGCAGGACCTGCCCGTCACCGATCCCAATTTCGGAAGATTGATCCTTTGTTCCTGCCGCGAGCGCTCCCGCGCCCAGCAGGACCAGTCCCGTCTCTACCGCTTGAGCAACCTCGATGCCTTCAGGGATATGACCTTTGAGTCCTTCAATACCCGCGGCAGGCTGGGCTTGGGCGAAACCCAGTTGACACTCGCTCGAGTTGGCCTTCAACCAGTCCCGCCAGTTTGCCCAGAAGCTCTCAGGGTGGCTGCTGCTCACCGGGGGCTTTGGTTGTGGGAAAACCCACCTGGCAGCGGCGGTAGCGAACTTTGTGGTTGGGTTCGGTGTGCCCACGCTCTTTCTCACTGTCCCGGATTTGCTGGATTGGCTGCGGTACTCCTACGACAGCACCGAAACCTCCTTTGAGACCCGCTTCGAAGAGATCCGCAACGTCCGCCTGCTGGTATTGGATGACCTGGGTACCCAGAACGCCACCCCCTGGGCGGAGGAAAAGCTCTACCAGATCATCAACCACCGCTATACGCTCAAGCTCCCCACCATCATCACCACCAATCTGGATTTGATCGAATTGGATGGCAGGGTGCGCTCCCGCCTGCAGGATAGCGACCTGGTGACTTCAGTGAAGATCGCCGCTCCTGATTTCCGTAATGCCACCGCAGATTCCACCATATCCGGGATCGGCACGCTGCCGCTGCTCAGCGGTCACACCTTTGGAAATTTCAGCCTGCGCGAAAACGAAAAACTGCCTGCAGACGAACAGAAAAGCCTGGAGCGTGCATTCCGAATCACCCAGCAGTACGCCGAAAAGCCCAAAGGCTGGCTGATTGTCACCGGCACTTATGGTTGCGGGAAGACTCACCTTGCTGCCGCAATCGGAAATTTCCGCGCGGCGGAAGGCGATGAACCGATCTTTATCGTCGTCCCGGACCTGCTAGATCACCTGCGCTCCACATTCAGCCCTTCAAGCACCATCACTTATGATCACCTCTTCGAGCAGATCCGCACCTGCCGTCTGCTCATTCTGGATGACCTGGGCACCCAAACCTCCAGTCCCTGGGCTAAGGAAAAATTATTCCAGCTTCTGAACTACCGTTATGAAGCCAAACTGCCAACCGTGATAACCACCTCGGCAAAACCGGATGAGATCGATCCGCGGGTCCAGAGCCGCCTGAGTGACAGCCATATCAGCACCGCCATCGCCATCACCGCGCCCACCTACCGCCACGGCAATTCCCGATCGAAAAGTAAATAATTGATATACATATCGATATAATTCGGATATAATTTATCCGATTTATATTCGAACTGCGCCTTCGCGTGGCTAATCAAGAGGTGCCATGGTATCTGGTTTTGTGCTTGCGTTCCGGGAAGGGCTGGAAGCCGTCCTGATCATTTCCATCGTTTTAGGGGTTGTAATCCGGCTTGACCGCCGGCGGCTCGTGCCATCCGTGTGGTTGGGTACCGCTTCGGGTGCAATCCTCAGCATGGTGATCGCAATCGCCCTTGCCCGGGCCGGCCTGGAATTTGAAGGGGCGCGCGAAGAAGTTTTTGAAGCGGTCACAATGCTGCTTGCTGCGGGTGTGCTCACCTGGATGGTTTTATGGATGCAGCGAAACTCGGTTAGCCTTCGTTCCAACCTGGAATCCAAGCTGAACCAGGGTCAGGGCCGTTGGCAGGTATTTCTGATTTGCTTCCTTGCCGTTCTTCGCGAGGGTGTGGAATTGGCGCTATTCCTCCTCGCAGTTGGATTCGCAGTAGACAGCCGGCAGGTGCTCTCTGGTGCGCTGCTTGGGCTAGCTGCTGCTGTTATCACAGGGGTGATCTGGTTCCGGTCCTCCAACCGCCTCGCCCTGCGCAGGTTTTTTCAGGTCACAAATATCCTATTACTGCTCTTCGCAGCCGGGTTATTTGCCATGGGAATTCACGAGCTCATAGAGCTTCACCTGTTGCCTGCGTTGGTGGAGCCGCTTTACGACCTTTCCTCCATCCTTCCGGAATCCTCCACCCTAGGCACGCTGCTTTCCACGCTTTTCAGTTATCGCCAGGCGCCCGCGTTAATGGAAGTGGCAGCGTTCTGGGGTTACATGGCTGCAATGTTCACCATCCTTCAATGCCGGAACAAGCTCGCGGATCCAACCGGGCAATAAAAAAACTCCGGATATTTACCGGAGCCATATGTGGTTGAATTATTAATTGTCAGGGCTGCATTTGCAGCTGACGGAGGGTTTTCTGGTAATCGGCGACGTTTGGCGGGTTGAGCGAGATCGCCTTTTGAAGCATCTCAATCGCCTCGGTCTTCTTCCCTGCCAGGGTGAGCGCGTCAGCTCCGGTACCCAGAACCTCCACCGCTTTGTTAGTCTGTCCCAGGCGGATCATCAAGTCAGCGAGTTTGTAATATAGATCGGGCACTTCCACATGTTCCTGGATCAAATCCTTGATAAATCCGATCGCCTTGGGGCGCTGATCGGTGCTTTCCAGCAGCGATGTGTAAGCATCAACCTCGGCAAGCGCTTCTGTGGGTTGCCCCAGCCGAAAGTAGAGATCGACCAACCTCGAGCGGGGAGTATCAGCCTCCGGCTGCATGGCTTTTACCTGCTCGTAGACTCTTAATCGCGCTGCGCCAATCGAGACGCTGCATATCAATATCTGCCACTTTGTAGAGAATATCCACCACCCACTTGCGGTCTGCGCCATTCTGCTGTGCCAGTTTGACTGCGGCCATGTAGGTACGCTTAGCCATTTCAAATTCCGCCAGCTGGTAATAGATACCGGCAAGGTCCACATACTGCTGCAGGGCTTCATCCACACGGTGCTGTTCAGCCAGGAGCTCAATCAGCCGGCTGCGAACAGATAGGTCCATAGAGGCCATTTGGGTGATGCGGGTGAGCAGGCGGATAGCCTGCCCGGCATCTCCGCGCAGGGAATAGACCTCAGCCGTGGTCATAAACTTGTGGACGGCATCCTGGGTTCGTCCTTCCTTAACCAGGATTTCGCCCATCTGGATATGAAGAGGAAGGTAGGTTGGCGCGTAGGACATCGCATTGAAAGCTTCTTCCATGGCAGTGCGGTAGTAACCGCGCGTGGTGTGTTGACGGATGAGCGACATGGAATCCACGATCTGACTGCCGCTGGTTTCCAGCATCATGCTGGCCAGGGTCAAAGGTGGAACGCCTTCCGGTTGGGGGGGGAGTTGCTGGCGCGCCATGGTCAGGAACTGGCGCCAATCGGCGCGCAGGAGCTGACCGCGGATCACCTCGCAGAGTTTTTTCTGCGCGTTCAGATCTGTAAGGTTCACCTGGTCTTCGAGGATGGGCTCATACCCCTGGCTGAGCTCTTCAGCTTCCTCAGGACTGACCAGTTCCATATCCGCCAGGCGCAGCGCGTTGAGATAGGAGAGTGAGGCTTCGGCAAATTGATCCGAGGCTTCGTAGAGTTGGGCAATGAGCAGGTAGGACCCAAGCGCGTAATCAGGGTGCTTAACCGATTCCTGCAGGTAGCGGAAGGATTTCTGTCCATCCTGGGTGCTCAGGATGAATCCAAGGTCAAAATAAATATCAGGGGTTTGCAAGCCAATTTCAAGCGCCTGTTCCAGGGGTTTCACCGCTCCCAGGTCATCCCCCGCGCTCTGCAGTTGGATGGCCTGCCCCAGGTATAGCTGAATACGAGCCCGGTCAGCGCTTTCCTGCGAGAGCCCGCCCGAACCCCTCGAGGTGCCGCCTACTCCCCGGCGGTAGATCAAACCTTCCGGCGAGTTATCTTCGCTGAGATCGAATAATTGCGCCGCCAGCCGGGCCATTGCCCGCTGCCGCGCTTCCATAACCGGGTCGATCTTGAGCGGTGAGGTGGAACTGGACTTTGGTAATTGCCGTGGTCCCGTGGGGGGTTCAACCTCTGCCTGGATCTGAACCGGTTCGGCCATCGGCAGAGGCAATTGTTCGTTTCGATCCAGCATCTGCAGCATCTGGCCAACTTCTTCGTACTCGGGGACCATTTTCTGAACGTATTGGATCACCTGGTATGCCTTGACCATGTCCCCCTGCGATTGCATGATCGCTGCGGAGGCGATGTACTCCTCCACTGCGTTGGCCTTTCGGCCAAGGCGGTCGTAGATCGTGGCAAGGCGGGAGTGCGCCATCAGGTTGATCGGGTCAAGTTCGGATACCTTCATCCAATTCTCGATCGTCTTATCCACGTTACGCGCTTTAAGGAATAGCTCTGCTGCATCCATGTAGTGTTGAATGGCAGCTTTGGTCTGACCAGTCTTTTCGCAGATGCGCGCCATCTTTTCAAGCGAGACGGCGTCGTTGGGATTTAGCGCGAATGCCCTGGTGTAGCAGGAAAGCGCTTCATCGTATCGTTTCTGTTCGTAATAGGATAACCCCAGGTTGGAGATCGCCTGAGGATGGTCGGGGACCTCTTCCAATGCGCGTTGATAAAACTGGGATGCCTGATCCCAGTTCTGGTCCCAGGCGGCGGTATGCCCCTGGTTCATCATACGTTGAAATATTTCCTGGTTGCCTGTCACTCCAAGCCCTATGCTGGCGTTAATTTTACTTCATTCCCGGTATTCCGATACGGGTTTCATCTCACCCCAGTTCAACCCCCAGCGCGCGTCCGTGGTCAACGGGATGCTCAACGAGTAAGCACTCTCCATAACACCCTGCACAACTTCCGCTGTCCGGTTCAATTCCTTCTTGGGGCACTCCAACAACAGCTCATCGTGTACTTGCAGCAGCATCTTGGCGGCCAATCCTGCCTCCTGCAGCGCAGAGGGCATCCGGATCATGGCAAGCTTCAGGATATCCGCAGCAGTTCCCTGGATGGGGGAGTTGATCGCCTCCCGCTCAGCCCGGGCGCGGATATTCTGGTTTCCGCCACTTTTTAGCTGCGGGAAGTAGCGCCGTCTGCCCAGCTTGGTCTCGGTGTAGCCATCCTGAGTGGCCGAGCGGCGGATGCCATCCAGGTATTTTTTCACTCCCGGGAAATGTTCAAAATATTCCCGCACGAAGTTTTCCGCTTCCGCCAGGGTAAGATCGGTGCTGCGTGTCAAACCAAAGGCGCTCATACCGTAGATCAGACCAAAGTTCACCGCCTTGGCATGCCGGCGCTGATCCTTGGTGACCTGTTCCAATGGGATGCCCAGGATGGCCGCCGCGGTGGCGGCATGGATATCCTCTCCGGCACGGAACGCCTCGAGCATGGCTTCATCGCCAGACATATCCGCCACGATGCGCAGCTCGATCTGGGAATAATCCACCGAAAGCAGGTAGCAGCCTTCATCAGCTATGAACCCACAGCGCACCTTGCGTCCGATCTCGGTGCGGGTGGGAATATTCTGCAGGTTCGGGTTATTCGAGGAAAGCCTCCCCGTCACCGCGCCAGTTTGAGAATACGAAGTGTGGATTCGCCCCGTAAATGGATTTACCTGCTGCGGCAGCGCCAGGAGGTAGGTGGATTGCAGCTTTGCGAGCTCGCGGTATTCCAATATGGCTTCGATGATCGCGTGGCTGCCGCGCAGCTCTTCGAGGATATCCGCCGAGGTGGAATAAAAGCCCGTCGCCGTGCGCCAGCGCGGGTCGGCGGGAAGCTTCAATTCCTCAAATAGCACCTTGGATAGCTGCTGCGTGGAATTGATGTTCAACGGGTGCCCGGCCAGCTCCTGAATCTTTCCATCCAGTTCTCCCAGCCGAACCTGGATCTCGTCGGACATGTTCTTCAGGAATTCCCGGTCCAGGCGGATGCCGTTCATTTCCATTTGAGCCAGAACAGGAACCAGCGGAACCTCCAACTCGCAGAGCACCTGGCTGCTGCGTCCGCGGTTCTCCAGCCGTTTCTGCATAACCGGAACCAACCTCAGGCTCACCTCGGCATCCGCGGCAGCATAGGGAGCCGCTTGCTCAATGGGAACCAGGTCCATGGTTTTTTGGTTTTTCCCCGTGCCGATCAGCTCCTGGATATGCGTCATGGAGATATCCAGGTAGGTCTCCGCCATTTCCTTCAAGCCAAGGTTATGAGAATCGGGATCAGAGATCCATTCGGCCAACATGGTGTCGTAGGCAAGCATGGATGGCGAAAGACCGTGGCGCATGAGCACCAGGCAATCGAACTTGAGATTGTGCCCGGTCTTGGCCTTGCCAAGATCGGTCATCAACGGGGTAAGGGCGGTAATCACGGTCTGAAGCGGGAGCTGATCCCCGGCAGCATGCCCAACAGGAATGTAATACCCCTTTCCCTCAGCACCTGAGAGGGAGATTCCCACCAGTTTAGCGGACATCGGGTCCAGGGAAGTGGTTTCGGTATCCAATGCGATCATCGGGCTTTTAGCAAGATCGCCAAGCATGGCAGCCATGGCAGCTTCGCTCCGCACTGTGATCACTTCGGGGAAATAGGTTCCCGGTTTGCCCACCTTGGTCACCGGTTGCCCGAACAGTTCCATCTGGCTGCCCTTCGGTTCGGTCACCCCGTTGGTGTTCTTCAGGCGGTGCAATTCCGGGATCAATGAGCGAAATTCCAGCTCGCGGAACAGCGCTTCCACCGCGCTTATGCCCAATTGGTCCGTGCGGGCATGATCCAGATCCAGGGAAATGGTAATATCCGTGCGGATTGTCGCCAGGTCCTGGCTCAGGTAGGCATTCTCTTTGCCTTTTACCAGCAGCTCTCGGGTACGTTCCTTGATCTGATCCAGGTTTGCGTAGATCTCATCCAGGCTGGGATAATCCTGTAGCAGACCGACCGCGGTTTTTTCCCCCACACCTTTCACTCCCGGGTAGTTATCCGAGGTATCCCCCACCAGCGCCTTGTAATCGATCACCTGCTTGGGGGTCACCCCCAGCAACTCCACCACGTCCTTTTCAAAAAAATCCCTGGATTCGGAGAGGCTTTTGCCGGGGAGGGAAACCACAACCCGGTCATTGACCAGTTGCAGCAAATCCTTATCCCCGGTGATGATCTTGACCCCCAACCCTTTTTCCACGGCCTGTATAGCCAAACTCCCAAGGATATCGTCCGCCTCCACGCCCTCTTTTTCCAGGCGCGGAATATGGAAGGCATCCACCATCTGTCGGATGCGCTCGATCTGTTGGCGGAGTTCGTCGGGCATTTTCGCCCGGGTGGCTTTGTAATCCGGGTAGAGCTCGTTCCGGAAGGTTTTACCCGTGTCGAAAGCCACCGCCAGGTATTCCGGCTTCCACTGGTAGAGGATTCGCAGCAGCACTGAGGCAAATCCGTAGATCCCGGCTGTGGGCTCACCGGCCGCAGTTTGGAAGCGCGAACCGGTGGTGGAAAGAGCAAAGTAAGTGCGGTAGGCAAGAGCATGCCCATCGATCAGATAAAGGGTGGGAGGCATTGGGATCTCTTTTCGGGAAAAAATCAACGGCGAAGGTGCCGGATGAAAGCGTTCAGCTCGTTCTGGTCTGGCGGGTCATTCGGGTTGATTTTCAGGAAATCATCCGCCCAGAATAGTGGTTTTTCCGGATCCAGCGCCATTTGAGGGTAATTGGCCGCCACAAGGCGGGTGGTGGCATCCTGCAGGGCGACCACGATCAGATCGTCCTTTTGGTCCGGTGCGGCGATCAATCCTATGCGCACGAACTCCGGCCGGACTGCCAGCGCGTCCACTTCCCAGTTCATCGATTGACACACCTGCGGGATCCAGGTTCCCAGTTCAGCGGCGAGTTTCCCGGTCAGGAATACACGCGGGTCAGCGGGAACAAGCAGGAACACCCGCAGGTCGCCAGTTCCCCCCTCAGGGGTGCCCTTCAACTCCAGCTCTGCGGTGGTGACGTTTTGGGCAGCTTCCTGGTCGACCTGGATTTCATCCGGATTCGACTCGGCGACCATCGGCTCATCAACCGGCGAACCCTCCAATGAACCAGCCACCTCCGGTTCCACTTCGCTGGAAGCGGTTGATGTCTCAGTTTTTCCGGCAGACTCGTCCCAGGGAAATGTTGAGGGGTTCCCATCTGTTATCGCCTCGCGGGACGCTTCGGATACGCCGCCAGCCATGGCTACCGCCCCGGCAGCAAGCCAGGGGTACTCTTCCGCCTCGCCGGGGGTTTCACTATCTAGTCCCGGGTCAGAAAGCGGAAAATCCTCTTCAATATTTAATTCAGACGGCATCACTCCCGGGAGGGATTCCATCACCACCCCGGTTTCTGGCATCGCCTGTTCGGTGATTGCTGCCGGGATTTCCATCCCGGTTTCCTCTTCCGGGAGGGGAGGGGTGGCCAACTCTTCTGGTGTGGCCGCATCACCAGGTTCCACGATCTCTCCTGGTGGGTTGGATTCTACTCCAACCACATCGCCTGCTTCCGGCCACCAGGCTTGCGTGACCTCCTCGGGTTTAACCGGCGGGTTACGGCGACTTTCCGCCAGCTGCTTGCGCAGACGCTCTGCCTGCTCACGGATCACGGAATACGAAGAGTCCGCGTCATAGGTCAAAACGAGGAATTTGTCAGTATCGACCCCGGAAGCAAAGAGCAGCTCATTGCCTGTGCCTTGCTGCGGCGGAATGTAACGAATCAACTCGCGCGCCTCACTGGCCTGGAATCGTTCGGATACTTCACGGGCGAATTTTTTCTGCCTTTCGCCATCGATCTCCCCGCTGGTGGCGATCACCTCTCCCCTGCTGATAAGGATGGCGGAACGGGCAGTCGATTCGGAGAACCATTTTGCCAGCTCCTCCATTTCGAGGAATTGCTCCGGCGGGATTTCCTGCAGGGCGCCGGTGTTCTTCTTGGGTCCGGTCTGGACGCTGATCTGGGACTGGGTTTTGGCAACCACATCCTCCAGCGGGAGCACCAGGGTATCGGGGAAATCATCCCCCATACCAGCTGGAAGATTATCGGAATCCCAATCTATCTTCGCGATCTCTTCCCCCATGATATCGCTGAAATTGATTGGGAGATTCCTCCTGGAAAGGTGTTTCGCTGGGTTCTGAGGTGCCTGGCGCTGCTGGTCGGAGTAAATCACGGATGATATCCAGCAGGTCCGGGATAAATACCGGTTTATTAATGAAGTTATCTGCGCCGCAATCCGCCAGAGTGAGCGTCGAGAAAGGATCGGTGGGTGGAATGACAAGGACCCTCACATCGGGATGTTTCAATCGGATCGCATCCACCAGGGACGACAGCGGCAGGTCTGAGATCAGCGAGTCGATAATGGCAACATCGAAGGACAGGTTCCCAATCGAAGCCAGCACATCGGCACCGCTGGCGGCCAATTGCACGGTGAAACCGCCCGTATCCTGAAGCCCCGTGCGCAGCGTTTCGCCGAAGGCGGTATCAGGGGAGGCTGCCAGAATGTATTTGGCCATATGGTGAGTTTATCACGCCCTTGAATGCGAGGCAAGCAAAGAACGGCAGGTCGCCAGACTCCCGGCTGGCAGATCGAATGGGATATAATCCCTCAAGGAATATACATCGAGGGATCATTGTGGAATACCGAAAAATCTGTGTGATCGGGCTTGGTTATATCGGGTTGCCCACCGCCTGTACCTTCGCAGACCGGGGGATTGAGGTGATCGGTGTCGATAACAATCCGGAGATAATCACCGGCCTGAAGCAGGGAAAACTGCATCTTTTCGAGCCCGGCCTGGAGGAGTTGGTTCAGCGGGTTTTAGCCACAGGTAAGCTGCGAGTGAGCAGCCAGCCGGAATCCGCCGACGCATTCATCGTTGCCGTACCCACCCCCTTTCACGCCGGCAAGAAGGCGGATATGCGTTTCGTCCGCTCCGCTTGTGAATCGATCACCCCGCATCTGCGCAAGGGCAGCCTGGTGGTTCTGGAATCCACCTCTCCGCCGCGCACGACCTCCGACCTTGCTTTGCCGATCCTGGAAGGCTCCGGATTGCAGGCAGGATCGGATTTCCTCCTGGCTTATTCCCCCGAGCGCGTCCTGCCCGGCAGGATTTTGCATGAGCTTGTGGAGAATGCGCGCGTTATAGGCGGGATCGATGCCGCCTCGGCTCAGGCTGGTTCTGATCTTTACCGTATCATCGTCAAAGGCCAGATCATCCAAACCGATGCCACAACCGCCGAAATGGTCAAGCTGATGGAAAATACCTACCGGGATGTGAACATTGCGGTCGCCAACGAGTTTTCCCGCCTGGCGGAGCGCTTCAGTATCGATATCTGGGAAGCCATCCGCATTGCCAACCTGCACCCGAGGGTGAGGATCCTCTCCCCCGGCCCCGGGGTGGGAGGGCACTGCATTTCTGTCGATCCCTGGTTCCTGGTCGAGTCCGCCCCGGATCTCACCCCCCTCATCCGCGCCGCCCGCGAAGTGAATGATTCACAGCCTGGGTTCGTCCTCAACCAGGTTCAAAAGATCCTTGGATCAGTGGAAGGAAAAACAGTCGCTGCATTTGGGTTAGCCTACAAACCCGATGTGGATGATTTCCGCGAGAGCCCTGCAGTTCACATCGTGGACCTGCTTCAGAAAGCTGGCGCGAGAGTTCGTGTCCACGATCCATTCCTGAAAGGTGACTTGCCCGGGATCAAAACCTTCGCGACCGTGGCAGAAACCGTGCAAACCGCAAATCTGGTCCTGCTCTTGGTCAATCACTCCGCTTTTCACCAGATTAACCCACGCGAACTTCTCCCCATCACCTCCGCCCGTGTCGTCCTGGATACTGTCAACGGCTGGGATAAAACCGTCTGGGAAGACGCCGGATTCAAGGTTTTTCGACTTGGATCGGGGAAAGACTGATGCTGCGCGTTCTTTCGATCTTCGGCACCCGGCCGGAAGCAGTGAAGATGGCTCCCGTGATCCGCGCGCTCCAGGCACACCCTGGGGTCGAATCTCGCATATGCGTCACAGCCCAGCACAGGGAAATGCTCGACCAGGTGCTGGAAATCTTTGACCTTCACCCGGATTACGACCTGGATCTCATGCGCCACGACCAAACCCTGGCCGGGCTGACCGCCGAGATCTTCACCCGTCTGGATCCGGTACTTTCCGGTGAACCCTGGGACTGGGTGCTCGTCCAGGGCGATACCACCACAGTGATGGCTGCCGCTTTGAACGCTTTTTACCGCCGTATCCGGGTGGGTCACGTGGAGGCCGGTTTGCGCACCGGCGACCGTTCCCAACCATTCCCGGAGGAGATCAACCGGCGGGTGGCAGGTGTGGTTGCCGACCTGCACTTTGCACCCACCTCCCGGGCTGTGGAGAACCTGCGCGCTGAAGTCATCGCAAATTGGCGGATCGCCCTAACCGGCAATCCTGTAATCGATGCACTCAATGAGATAAGTGGTAAACCATCACCCCCGGTCGTCACGGACTTCCTGGAATCCAAGAACATCGGTCCGGGCGGGAAACGTATGATCCTTATCACCGCGCACCGGCGGGAGAACTTCGGCAGCGGGATCGAATCCATCTGCCTGGCCATCCGCGATATTGCATCGGCTTATCCCGCGGATCTGGAACTGGTTTACCCTGTGCACCTCAACCCGAACATCCAGGAACCGGTTCACCGCCTGCTGGCTGGTATTCCCAATATCACCCTGCTTCCTCCGGTGGAATACCTCTCCCTGGTGCACCTGATGAAAGCCGCGGAGCTTGTGCTGACCGATTCCGGCGGTATCCAGGAGGAGGCCACTGGGCTGGGAAAACCTACCCTGGTTCTGCGCGAGGTCACCGAGCGACCGGAAGGGCTGGAGGCAGGCGTGCTCCTTTTGGTGGGTACCGACCGTGCACGGATCGTTGCCGAAACCGGACGATTATTGGAAGATCGGGAGGCTTACTTGCACATGGCGCGGGCATCCAACCCCTTCGGAGATGGGCATGCTGCTGAAAAGATCCTGGCTGCCCTTCTGGCATTCCGCGATCAATCCGCATCCAGCTAATGAACCATAAGATCTGCATTCTGCCCGAGCACCGTGGAGTAGGCGGTCCGGCTTCCTTCCGTGAGCGGATCATTTCAGGGTTATCCCGGGAGGGATGCCAGGTCGTCACCGACCCGCTCGAAGCCGGAATTGCAGCCATCCTGGTGATCGGCGGCACCCGCCGTCTGGACCAGCTTTGGCAGGCACGCCGCAAAGGCACCCGCATCGTTCAGCGGTTGAACGGCATTAACTGGGTTCACCGTAAAACCCGCACGGGACTGCGTCATTACCTCCGCAGCGAGGTGAATAACTGGATTCTCGCCACGATCCGCGGCAGGCTCGCCGATCATATCGTTTATCAGAGTGCATTTACCGCGGAATGGTGGACTGGCGCATTCGGGAAAACTCCCTATCCATTCACGGTAATCCACAACGGCGTGGACCTTGAGGAATACTCCCCATCACCGAAAGCAGCCCTTCCCGCAGATTCGATCAGGTTGCTCGTAGTGGAAGGCCGCTTTGGGGGCGGATACGAGGTGGGGCTCGAGAACGCGGTGCGGTTCTCGCAGGCATTGAACGAAAGGGAGAGAAGGAAGTACAGCTCATCCTTGCGGGCGATCCCGGAAAATCGTTGCCCGCGAAAAACAGCCACCTGGACTTTCTCGACTGGAAGGGTATTGTCGCCAGGAAGGACCTTCCCTTACTTTATCGTTCTGCCCACCTGCTTTTCTCTGCCGATATCCGCGCTTCCTGTCCCAACTCGGTCATCGAAGCCCTGGCTTGCGGCCTGCCAGTCGCCGGATACGATACCGGCGCGCTCCTGGAACTGGTGGGAGAAAGGGCAGGTTCCATCCAGCCATACGGTACCGACTTCACCCGGCTTCAACCGGCTGATCCCGATCCGCTGGCAGGATCCGCTTTGCGCGTTCTCGACTCTTGGGAACAAAGCAGTAAAGCTGCCCGTTTCCGGGCTGAGTCGTTTTTCAGCCTCAATGCGATGGTGCGAAAATACCTGGAAGTGCTGCTGCCCGTTTGATCCTTTCACCATTTAAAAACCTAGGAACGCTCATGATTCACCCCTACGAAAAACAGATCGCTACCCTGACTTCGCATCATTTCTCCGGACTCCCAACCGGGAATGGGCTAACCTACCCGAATTATGAAGGCCGCAATCTGGCAAACCTCCCTGCTTCCATCTGCAACTGGCTGGGAGTACCCCCGCTTGGTTCATCCGGGTTGGATCCCGAATACCATACGCGTTTTCCCGGAAAATTTGAAAAGATTGTGTTCTTTCTGATCGACGGGATGGGAATGCGCTTCCTGCAACGCTGTCTGAGGGATGGAGATCTATCCAGGCAGGCACCGATCTGGAATCATCTGGCAGGCCTGGGTGAAGTCCACGCGCTTTCGAGCACCTGTCCCAGTACCACTTCCAGCGCGCTCACCAGCCTGTGGACCGGCGTGACCCCCGCCGAGCATGGGGTGATCGGTTACGAGATGTGGCTCAAGGAATTCGGAATGGTTGTCAATATGGTTAATCACTCTCCTTCCGCATTCCCCGGTGATCCCGGCAGTCTGCGCCGGGCAGGATTCCGCCCTGAGAACTTCCTGCCTGTCCCCACCCTGGGCGCTCACCTTGCCCGTCACGGAGTTGAAACTCGCGTTTTTCAGCACCATACCCTCACCCACTCCGGACTTTCCAGCATGCTGATGGAAGGCGTGGAAATCTATCCCTATCTCACCCTGGCAGACCTTTGGATTTCTCTGCGGGATCTGCTTGAAAACTGGCAGCAGGAGCCGCTTTACACCTATGTCTACTGGTCAGATTTTGACCTGCTGCAGCATCGCTTTTCTTCCACCAACCCGCGCGCCGAGTACGAATTCATCCAGTTCAGCCGCCAGCTTGGGGATTTTATTTCTGGTCTTTCTTCCACCAGCCGCCGCAACACCCTCTTTCTCTTCGCTGCCGATCACGGTCAGATCCCTACTCCGCAGGCGGCAGACCGCGAACTTGCACGTCACCCTGAATTAAAGAAATGCCTGGCGATGCAGCCAACCTGTGAAAACCGCCTCGCGTTTCTCTACCTTCGCCCGGGCAAAGAGCCAACTCTGAGGGACTACGTACAGTCAACCTGGGGGGAGGATTACTTATTGATTCCCTCAACCGAGGCTGTCCAATCCGGGCTTTTTGGAAGAGGCAGCCTGCATCCAGCGCTTTCCGATCGTGTGGGCGACCTGGTCGCGGTTGCCCTCGGCGAGGCTTACTGGTGGTGGAGCAACCGCGAGAACCGCCAGGTAAGCCGCCACGGAGGGTTGAGCCCGGAGGAGATGCTGATCCCATTGCTGCTCTGCACTCTTTAAAACAAAACGGCGGGGGTTCTCCCCGCCGCAATCATTATTTGGAGGATCAGGAAATTGCCTCCAGCTTTTGCCTCTGCAGGAATGCGCGCCAGAAAGCCCCCATCCCTGCCATTGCCACCAGGATCCCCCACACACCCCCCAGGAAGGGGATAGCCGTGGTAACGCTGATGAGGAGCACCCCCAGGAACAAGGCCAGGAATCGTTTCCCGCCGCTCAAGGGAGCAGACTTGCTGAGCATCGCTTCGCCGATGGCGTAGGAACCTGCCACCATACTCCCGGTAAACACCAGAAAGAGGAACAAACCGGCGATGAGGGCGAGGACAAGCCCAACAAGCCAAAAGTAAGCCGGTGCCAGTCCGCCCAGCGAAATGGCCGAGAGGAAAATACCCAGCGCGATGAACAATACAGGGACGACGAACATCGCGATGAACCCGATCATTGTAACCAGGATGCCCCAGCCAAAGGAAGGCCAAAGTTGCTTTCGAAATACTGAGATCACCTTGGCACTCATGCGCGGCAGCAGCCATATCGCCAGGCACCCCAGGATGAACAGGGTCAAGAACTCGCGCAATAGCCTATAGAACCAGATCCCGAATGTTAACGCGCCTGCGGTCAGTGGTGCAACGGTCTCGACAACTCCCTTCGACAGATCGCTTGGAGGATTATATTGGTTCCTGTTTTCCGGCACCGGAGTCTGAAAAACCGGCGGCTGAGCCAGGTTCCCTTGGATGGCTTTCCCCTGGTTTACAGAACTGGTATAGGTCAGGCCGCCTTCGATATTTGCATCCGGTCCAATGCGCAGCCCGGAAGGAATGGTGACGATGGAAGTGCCCTGACCCCAGTCGAACCGGGGAGTGCTTGGGATACCGGGTTCGGAGACTTCAATATTTGCATCCCCGCCCACGGTTCCATTGATTTCGACCGCCACAGCGCCAATATTGACATCTCGGCCGGTCGTGCCATTTAGAACCACCTGCCGTGCGCCGATGAACTGATCAATCCTGACCAGGGTGTTCTCCAGCATTTCATAAGAGAAACCTCCGTAGAACACATTCCGGCCAATCACTGAACCATTCGCCAGGATCATTTCTGCCGAACCAGCAAAAATGGTACCCTCGACCTCGCCATCAATCTGGATGCGCGCAGCGCCGACAAAAAGGCTGCCGGAGATCATCGCGTCCTTTGTGATCGTTACGGTCCTGCCGCCCGCGAAGACATCCCCGTTGACCTTACCGCTGATGGTGACGGTGCTTCCAGAGACGAACAGGTTTCCGTTCACGGTACCGGCCATAACAACATTCTCCCCGGCGAGGAAAAGATCGTCATTCACCGTCTTTCCTGGGCCGATATTGCCGCTTTCACTGAACTCTGCGGCGTTTACCGGGAGGACAGCGGAAAACAATAGCACCGATAATAGGCAAAGCCCCATACCCAGCTTTGCCAGCGATTTTGCATTTCGCTTTTTCATAGCTTACTCCTTTTGAAATAAATACTTGTTATAAATACGCAGGGAAATGATTAAGGTTTCAAACGACGCTGCCGCAGGTGCAGAATAACACCAAAGACAATGATCAGCACCAAGATAGCCGCCCCAATGGTGATCGCGTTGGTCTGGTTGGCGGTCTGCAGCAGCTCCGGGTCTATCTGAACTTCCACGTTCGGCCTGGGCGTGGCGGTGGATGGCGGGATCGCGCCTAAACCAACAGGAGCAACCATCCTTGCGATGGCTTCCCCGCTGAATATCGCCATCACGAATAGGATCACAACCAGTGCGATCATCACTGTCTGCAGGTTCACCCAGCGGGAGGCCTGCAGACGTTCGGCGAATTTACGGATTCTTTCCCTTAGCTTGGCCACTTATCCCAGTTCATCCGGTCATAGTTTGATCGGGTGGCTTAGTATCGCCACCAGCAGCTTGACCGCGTTCTCGACATCATTGTAATCCACCATCTCCGAAGGCGTATGCACATAGCGGCAGGGGATGGAAATGCATCCTGCCGGCATCCCAGCCCGCGAGATTTGCATCACCCGGGCATCCGTGGTGCCGCCTTCCAACACTTCCAGTTGATAGGGTATGCGTGCCTTTTCGGCAGCCTGGGTCATCGCTTTCACCAGACGGGGATCCGAGATCATGCCGCTGTCGCGCACCTTGATCGCCGGGCCGTCTCCGAGCCGTAAAGCGATGTGGTTCGCCCGCGGTGTGTCACCCGTGGGAGCTACATCCACCGAAATGCCAATCTCCGCATCCAGGGCATAGGCTGCTGTAGTCGCACCCCGCAGACCAACTTCCTCCTGAGTGCTGAAAACAAAAAGCAGTTCGTGGGGGGTCTCCCGGATGAGTTTAAGCGCTTCCACCATCACTGCGCAGCCAATCCGGTCATCCATGGCCTTGGCCACCAGGCGGGAACCTGTTTGGGAGTAGGGCCGATCAAAACTGGCTGCGTCCCCGACCTTCACCTTGCAACTCTTCCGATTGGAAGCTCCGGTATCTATGTAATATTTTTCAAGCGTGGGTAGCTTATCAGCGGATTCCTGCTTTTCCATTCCGATCACACCTATCGTCCCATCCATGAAGCGCACCCGGGCGCCCACGCAGTTCCGCGCATAAACCCCGCCAATCGGGCTGAATCTCGCAAAGCCGTTTTCGTCGATATGAGAGATCATCACGCCGATCTCATCCATGTGAGCGGCAACCATGATCCGCATCCCGTTCTTTTGTTTGTTACCCATTCTAACCAGCAGGTTACCCATCGCATCCACCGTACCTTCCAGGGGTTTGATGAGTTCACGGATGATTTCCCGAACTGGACCTTCGAACCCGGAGGGTCCGTGGGATTCGGCGAGTTTCTGGATCACAGCTTTCATCGAATTCTCCTCTGTATTCAATTTACCTCAGGGGCGCGGTTCGCGAATGATTTCCAAGGTAATCTCTGCGAGTGCTGCTTTCATCAAACGTAGTGTATTCTGCCAATCCTCTACGCAGGCTACCGAAACTGCGGTGTGGCTGTAACGGTGGGGAATGGAGATGGAAAGAGAGGGAATACCTCCCCGCTGCTTGTGGATGGCAGACGCATCCGTCCCCCCGCCCCCAGGTTGGCGATACTGGAATGGAATTTGATGTTTCTCCGCTGTGCGCGCAATAAAACTGACCAGGCGCGGATCAGAGAGCGTACCGGAATCGGATAGATAAACCGCGGGTCCTTGTCCCAGCCGGGTATTATATACCGCGTTTTCCATCCCTTCGGGGTCAGGGAGGTCATACGCAGGTGTGGAATCCAGCGCGATGGCCAGATCAGGTTGAAGCGCATACGCAGCCACCCGTGCGCCGCGCAAACCAACTTCCTCCTGAACAGTAAAAGCTGCTTGCAGCGCGATCCCGCTCGGAGCTGTCTTGATTAATTCGATCAGGGTAGCCACCCCAAGGCGGTTATCAAGCGCCTTTGCGAATATCACCCCACCGGAACGACGAAATGGTGTTGCGAAAACAGCTCGGTCGCCGGGTTTCAAACCCGCGCCGCCATCCCCACCGATGTCGATCCGCATCGATTCCAAACTGAAGTTGTGTTTGCTCTCATCACTTTCCTGCAGGTGTATGGGTTTTGCACCAATGATCCCTGGGATGTGCTTTGCGCCGATCCAGACTGCCTTTCCCGGCACCTGGCGAATATCCACACCACCCACTGTTCGAAAATGAAAGAAGCCTCCCTCTTCGCTCTCCACCAGGATGAAGCCCACTTCGTCCATGTGAGCCGCCACCATCACCTTCGGCGCTTTCCGATCAGTTGATCCGCACAGGGCGAGCACATTTCCCAGTGCATCCACCCGCACATCGCTGGCATACGGCTTGATTTCCTCAAGAATGATATCCCGGACTTCTTCCTCAGCGCCGGATACACCGCTTGCCAGGCACAACCTCTCCAGAAGCTTTAATTGCGATCGCCCGATGAATACCCGGGACAGGGATTGGGAAGAGCCGGTCTTCATTCCTTCTCCTCCTTCTCAAAGATCTCAGATGGTTCTGCTGCCAGCCTGGCGATGAATTGCGCCAGCAGGTGCCCCGTACGCTCGATATCCTTGATCGCCCCGCATTCCACCGGGGTATGCATATTCCGCAGAGGGATGCCAAGCACCGCAGTGGGAATGCCCTCAGCAACGACTTGCATGGCATAAGCATCGGTACCGGAGTGTTGGGGCATCACCTCCATTGTGAAAGGTATATCCAGGTCTTCGGCTGCTTTTTTGAATCTTTTTTGAAGAGCCGGGTGAATATTCGGGCCAAGGCCGATGGTGGGACCTTTTCCAAGGGGGAAGGAACGGTAATCCGATACTCCCGGCATACGACCAAAGGTCACATCCACTGCTACCGCGATGGTCGGACGGATCAAGAAAGGAGTGGTAAATCCACCGGCAAGGGTTTCCTCTTCCTGGGTCGTGGCTGCCACCCAAACATCCCAGCCGTGATTGATATACTGCAGCTCCCGCAGGCAGGCAGTGAGCGCAGCCACTGAAGCGCGGTTATCCATGGTGTGGCCAGCGAGCATACTCTCGCCCAGCTCGATCGGTTCCTGAACAAAGGAAACCGGATCGCCAATG
This sequence comes from uncultured Chloroflexia bacterium, assembly GCA_963747315.1. Lineage (GTDB taxonomy): Bacteria > Chloroflexota > Anaerolineae > Anaerolineales > Anaerolineaceae > CAVVEQ01. Next base: position 411,640 of record CAVVEQ010000006.1, read on the forward strand.
CGGACTATTCGCTCCAGATCCCGCTGGGAGAGCCCGGTATCGACAAGGAGGTCCTCCAGCGCAGGGGGAGCCTTTTCCTTTGCCGCGGGTCGCAGCCGGTCGGGGAGGCATGTGACCACCCCTGGCAAGTCGCGGGTGCCGTGCACGGTTACCAATTGACCCGGCATCACCCGCGGATCGATCCCACCTATCTCAGTCACCTGCAGGAAACCCTGCTCTATACCGCGCACCATCAAACCGATCGCGTCCATGTGTGCCGCAGCCAGGATCGCCGGAGCAGATCCCTGCCCGGTTTTCCGCGCTTTGCGCAAGGCGTGCAAACTTCCCAGAGGGCTGATGGAAACCTCATCAACCAGGGGTTCCCAGGCTGCCCGAATCGCCTCCCGAATCGGTGCTTCAAACCCGGAAAGTCCGGGTAGGCGTATCATTTCTTTCAGATGCTCTTTTGTCGTTTTCATCTTCACTTCACTCAGGGGGTGGGGCTGGGAGTATCGGTATCAGTAATGACTGGAGTTTCCGTTTGCGTGGGGAAATCCGTCAGGCTTGGTTCAAGGGTTGGCGTGCTGCTTGGGATGGGTGAAATCGTAGGTGTAAAGGTAGCCGGGAGCGCATAGGTTTTGCTCGCGGTGGACGTTTGGGTGATCGTCCCGGTACCGGTAACCGTGGGAGATTGGAAATAAACCAAGGTTGGCGGTGTTGTTGTGGAGGTAACGGTGATTGTTCCGGTCTGGAGAACCGCGGTGGGTGTTTGAATGCCACCCGGTTGGGGGTCGATCATCAGGATGATCAAGCCGGCGCAGTAGCAGGGAATGGCAGCCAGGATTAGGGCAACCAGGATGATCTGTATTCGTCCCCGCCGGGTTGCCCACCGTTCGGATAGATTCATCGCGGTAAAGTTTATCATAGAACATGGGAGCAGGCTCCTGGCAGACTTCAAGGCTGAGGTTTCAACTGGTGCATCTCCCGTCGTACGGTAAGGTAGAGGCTTTCCGCTTTCAGATCGGTGATCGAGAAGCACTCGCATCCCAGTTGCTCCGCCAGGGCGTTGGCCAATCCCTGGTCGAAGGCGGCATGCTCCATATTGATTACTATGCTGTGAATGTGCTCGTCGGCGATCTTCCGCGCGATCTCGTGCGCCTCCTCCTGCGGGGGTTTGTGTCCCATGGCCACATTGCCCGCCCCATCCGTCAGCACGATCAACAGCGGCATTACATCGGGATGCAGCATCTTTTCCCTGCGGAGGATATCATGCGCCAGCTGCAGCCCGGCCGAAAGAGGCGTCTTGCCGCCCACGGGAATATCCGCCAGGGCGGTCTTGGCCAGGTTGACTGAATTGGTCGGTCGCAAAACCAGGGTGGCGCGGTCCTTCTGGAAAACGATCAAACCCACCCGGTCGCGCCGCTGATAGGCATCGGTCAGCAGGGATAGAATCGCCCCCTTCGTAGCAGCCATGCGCTCAGCCACCGCCATCGACCACGAGGCATCCACCAGGAAGAGCACCAGGTTGGCTGCTCGGCGAACACGAACTTTACGCATGTAATCCTGGGAATGGATCACAAACGCGGTTTTCGTCGGGTTCTCGTGACGTTCTTTCTGGAATGGGGCTGCGGCTCGCAGAGTGGCATCCAGCGCTAGGTCGTAGGGTTGATCTGGAGAGGGGCGGGATTGCACATAACGCCCGCGTTTAAGCTCTGTGCGCGTCTGCGAGCGCCTGCCAGTCTGTGAACGGAGAATCTTATCCAGGGGGGTGGAAAGCCGCCGGGTGGTAAACTCCGCGCCCGGGCGGATCTTATCCCCGCCATCCCACCAATTGGCGGATGTCTGGCTGAAGACATCGTGCTGGTCTACTTCAACGCGATCCTGTTCGGGCTGAGGCTCGCCTGCCTCACCCGCGCTTACACTTTTGGGGGGGTGCTTTTCTCGGCAGCTTCCGCCGGCTCAGAAGTACACTCAGCGTCCTCGCCCTCTGTAGCTCCTTGCAGGGCATCGATGCGTTCCGCCAGCTCTTCCATGCTCACTTCCGAATCCTGGAAGGGACCCCGCCGAATGCGGTGCGGAAGGGCAAGCTCAGCAGCGATGGCAATATCGTGATCGTTGATCTCGCTGCGTCCTTCGAAGGCTGCGTGCGCCCGGGCTGCCTTTAAGATAACCAAGTCTGCCCGGTGGCCTTCCACATTGAGCGAAGCGGTCAGAGAGGCGATTGATAGCATATCGCGGCGGCTGTAGGTCACCCGGTCCACCAGCAGCCGTGCCTGGCCGATCTGGGTGGAAAGTTCCTCTTCCTTCTTCAACCAACCTTCGCGGAAGTGATCCGCGTCCCGCTCGAAGGTAAGATTGCGTTCCATGATCTCCACACGTTCACGCGGATTGCGAATGCCCAGAATTTCCACCGAGAGTGCAAAACGGTCCAGCAGCTGCGGGCGCAGATCGCCCTCCTCGGGGTTCATCGTGCCCACCAGGATAAAGCGCGCAGGGTGGGTAAACGAGATGCCCTCCCGTTCCACAATGTTCATCCCCATCGCCGCGGAATCCAGGAGGATATCCACAACATGATCATCCAGCAGGTTGACTTCATCAATATAAAGCAGCCCGCGGTTCGCAGCCGCCAAAACGCCCGGTTCAAAATGCCGTTCGCCCTTCTGAATGGCGCGTTCGATATCCAGGGTTCCCACCACGCGGTCTTCCGTGGCAGAGACCGGTAAGTTAATGAAGGAGGTTGGCTTGTTGGAAACCGGCAGCTTTTCGCCTCGGGCATGCCGCTCGCGGCACTCTGTGCACCAGCCGGCCGGGTTTTCGGGGTCGCATCCGAAGCGGCAATCATCCACCACTCGCACGTTTGGTAAAAGCGCAGCCAGGGCGCGCGCGGCGGTTGATTTTGCAGTTCCGCGTTCCCCTCGAATCAGCACGCCGCCAATACGCGGATCCACAGCGTTTAGAACCAGCGCGCGGCGCATGCGGTCCTGTCCGACAATGGCAGTAAACGGATAAATCACGGGCATGAGAAAATTCCTGTGTTAGTCTTTAAAAAGCGGGATAAGTTTACCACCAGCAATCCACTGCCGCAACACCCCCCCGTGGGCGTGTATAAACCTTATCAATAACTACTCATCTAGCCGGCATCTTCCACGGAATCTACATCCGGGAAGAATTGTTTTACGGTTCCTTCAACCCATCCTTTTAAAGTGCTGGGAGAAAGCGGACAGTCTTGGCAGGCTCCCCCAAGCCTCACGCGCACCACTTTACCATCGTAGGAAACAAGTTCCACGGAACCCCCGTGATATTCTTCAATATACGCATCCAGCTGCTCGATCAAACCGCGCAGTTGCTGTTCCTGGGAATACTGTGGCCTTTGGTCACTCATCGCCGTTCTCCCTTCCATTATCACCTTGCTCCGGGTAAACCCCGTTCTGGATCATTCGGATCACCTCGGATTGGGTGGCGTTCAATCGGGAACTGATCACCTGGGAGAGCCTCTCGAGGAGGATCAAACCCGTCGCCGGGTGATCCCCGCAAAGGCTTGCCAGCGCTGCTCCAGCGATCCGGTAGGTGCAACTTTCCATCACCGAGATTGCAGCCGAAGTATAACACTCATGTCGCAGCACCGACGACCAGCCAAACACTTCACCCTCGGTAAGGGTTGCCACTTTAAGGAAAGGGCCATCGTAGGGCTTGTAACGGATCTCCACCTCGCCCCGGCGAAGCATATAGAAGAAATCCGCATATTGATCCTGGTCGAAGATCACAGTGTTTTCCGGGAATAGTACTTCATCTACCATGGGAAGGATAACCTGGATGTCTGTATCGTCCATGCCTTCAAAAAGCGGGATACGCCGCAGGTCCTGTGCTTGCATAGACAATATATTAATCCGCCGATATAACCCAGTGTAGTGGCGAAATTCCCAAAATCGCGGATTTTCCTCATACCGGCAGGTGACGGAAATATCAAAATTATATGACGTGAAAAAGTGGAGATTAATCCGGTTCCGCTTGTGGGACCTGGGTCCCGCGGCGAACCTTATGAAGGAATTCCGGCGAGTTGAGGCTTCTTTCCAGCAGGTAAGTGATATAGCGCTGCAGCAGGGATTCCATCTCCCTGCGTACGCCCTCGGGGATCTTGGCCCTGGAGGCTTCGCGGTAGCTGCTCCTCTGGAGGTGGCGCATGAATTTCAGACCTTCCAGCGAAACTGGCAGCGAGGAGTTCGTTTTCAACCCGCAATCCGGGCAGAGCACACCTCCCATGCCGGCATCGAAGAACTGGTCCTGCGGTTTGATCTCTGCACTGCAGCCAACACAGCGGAAGAGCTCTGGGCGAAAACCTACCAGATCCAGGGTATGGATCTCGAAGAACCGCACTGCGAGGAAACAATCTTCCTCCGCGGAGATGCGCTTTAGTGTGTCCTGCAGCAATTGGTAAAGCGGGATGGAAGCGCCATCTTCGTAAGTAAATCGTTCCACCAGTTCTACAACATACGATGCGTACGCTGTACGAACCAGGTCTTCCCGGATATTAAGAAATGAATCGATGGATTCCGCTTGAGTCACGATCCACAGATCCCGCCCGCGCGCAAGCTGGAGGCTTACTCTCGTGAACGGCTCCAGGTGCCCAGCCTTCCGGGAATGCATTTTACGCACCCCCTTGGCAATAGCCCGGATTTTCCCCCGCTCTCTAGTAAATAATACCAAAAGGCGGTCGGCTTCGCCCCAATTGGAGTGCCGGATCACCACCGCTTCCACCCGGATGGACCGCTCGCGGTCGGGCATATGCGTTCCCGGAGGTTAACCCGTCAGTTTATCCGGTGTGAATGCATCCGGAAGAATATCTCGAAGCGGAAATTCACCCGTCACCCTGCCAGAGGCATCTGCAAGGATCACGAGGGTTTCCAGTCCAAATTCCGCAAGCACCTGCCGGCAGCCTCCGCAGGGGGAGCCGCCGTTCTCTGTGGCTACGGCAATGGTCAGGAAATCGCGCTCTCCCTCGGACACCGCTTTGAAAACCGCCACCCGTTCCGCACAGATTGTGGAGGGGAATGCGGCATTTTCAATGTTCACTCCATCATATATCCTGCCCGAGCGGGTCAACAGCGCTGCCCCGACCGCGTAGTGGGAATAGGGGGAATACGACCAGCGCCTGGCAATCAGGGCACGCTGGATCAATTGCTCTCTCATTTCATTATCATTCGTCATGGATTATTCTTCCTTCAGGCTCTTTAATTCCCTGGCAGGTACACCCACCACTATCTTGTTGGGGGGGACATCTTTCGTGACCACCGCGCCTGCACCGGTCTTGGAGTTCCGGCCGATCCTTACCGGGGCAACCAGCATCGTGTCACTGCCGATGAACACACCATCCTCGATGATGGTCGGATTCTTGTTTACACCGTCGAAGTTGCAGGTCACCGTGCCCGCGCCGATATTCACTCCCTCCCCGATGGTCGCATCCCCGATATAGGAAAAATGACCCATGCGGGAATCTGCACCGATGGTGGAATTCTTTACCTCGCCGAAGTTACCCATATGCATGCCTTTACCCAGGTGAGCTCCTTTGCGCAGCCGGGCAAACGGCCCCATGATCACGCCTTCCTCCAGCACCGCCCCTTCCATTACCGCCATTTGGATGCGGCAATTATCGGAAACCTGGCAATCCGTTATGATCGTATCGGGGCCTACCTCGCAACCACTTCCTATTTTTGTGTTCCCCCTCAGGTAGGTATTCGGCAGGATAGTGGTATCCTCGCCGATAGTCACGGTTTCATCGATAAAAACGGATTCAGGTTGAACCATGCTGACACCATTCAACATCCATTTCTCGTTGATGCGCTTGCGCAGCACCGCTCCAGCTTCTGCCAGGTGCACGCGGTTGTTGATGCCTATTGCTTCGCTTTCGTCTTCGGTTTTCAAAGCTTCCACTTGTTTCCCTTCCGTGGATGCAATCTCCACCAGGTCTGTGAGGTAATACTCTCCCTTTGGGGAGACTTTTACCTGTTTCAAAGCCTGCCAGAGCCACTCTGCACGGCAGCAATACACGCCTGCATTCAATTCGCGGATCAATTGTTGCTCCAGCGTAGCGCAAGCTTCTTCGACGATTGCCTGGATGTTTCCTGACGGGTCGCGGACGATTCTGCCAAAACCGCGCGGGTCTACGGCCTGCACGGTGAGGATCGTCAGCGGACCAGTGTTTTTTAATTGGACTTCCACCATTCTTTCGAAGGTCTCGCTTCTCAGCAGGGGCATATCCGCGTAAAAAACCAGCACAAGCCCCTGCCTGCCTCTCAGTAATTCTTCGGTGCAGGCAACTGCGTGTGCCGTCCCCAGCTGTTCATCCTGCACGGCGTACCTGGCGCGGTCTCCAACCATCTGGCGCACCTGTTCCGCGCCGTGCCCCACGACCAGCACAGGCGGCTCGCTGGATACCCCGGCGGCAAGCGCCAGGGCGTATTCCACCATGGGCTTACCTGCCAGGGGATGCAGGATCTTGGGGAGCGACGATTTCATGCGGGTTCCCTGGCCGGCAGCCAGGATCACAACCGAGACATCCATTTTTTCTATCTCCCATCCATTTTTCGGGATAAAAAGAGCCTTACTCTGGAACTCAGGTTGTAAAGCTCGGGTGGTATTGCGGCTTTCTTGCACCTCCCCGGGATTTGGGAAGGCTGGGGCGCCTGGATTCGAACCAAGATCCACAGATCCAAAGTCTGGTGTGCTGCCATTGCACTACGCCCCAGAATTCGGGCTCTATTATAAACGATTAATTTCGTTGGATGATTTTCAGGCGTTTTGCACCCGATTTTGATTACTTTTTAACTTTCAAACCCAATTTTTGAGCCTGCTCAAATGTAAGCAGGTCCGGGTTGCCCAGGTCCGGCTTCGCCTGAGCGCTGGCATTCTCCCAGAAATCATCCGCATCGCTGCGGCTAACATTCCCGGGCGCACCCAGCAGTTTTTCCAGTTCTCCATCTCCTCCGGATTCTTTTTTCTCCAGCAGGAGAGTTCTTTCCACCCGCAACCCCGCCCACCGGAGGCTTCGCTTCACTGTTCGTGGCATGAATCCTTAGGTTTTTATAGCCATTCATGAGAAAGTTTATTTTTTCTGCTATAACGGAGGGGTCCAGCACCGGAGAAAACAAAGCAGCAATAACCTCCTCCCCTCCGGATGCCGCCAGGAAATCGGAGCTCATGCCTGGTAAATAATGGATCGAAACCTTTTCGCGCGAAAGTATCAATGACCCCATTTCACGGGATGCTGCGGACACCTTCTTCCCTGCCTGGCGGATAACATCCCTTGGCAGGTCCGCGGGAAGGTCTCCAAAAGCTTTTTCGATCACCCCATCCTGGTCCATCCACAAGGTGCATCGGGCTTTCAAGGATTGATGCAGCTTATGCAAAGCCTTACTTAATTGATCTTCGTCTTTTTCCGTGTCAGCCTGGCTGACTTTCTGCGTTTCCGCCTTAGTTGGGGGAAGATTATTCTTGGCAGCAGGAGCAGACTCCATCCCAATGATCACCGCAACCGTATTTCGGAATTCATCCAGGTCAACAGGTTTTTGTAATACCTGCAATACCTGCAGGTCCTCAGCTTCCTTTTCCAACTGGGCATCCACAATTGCCGTTGTGAGCAGGACCTTCACCCCGGGATGCTTTCGTTGGACACGCCGGACAAGCTCCAACCCCGAAATCCCCGGCAGGCGGAAATCCGTGATCAGCATGTCAACCGCATGCCTGCCCATTTCGAGGATACCCTCCTCAGCCGATGGAACCGCTGTGATAGTGAGTTCAGCTGCCAGATCCTGGATGGCGGTCTTTAAATCGCGGCCAAGTTCGGTTGCGTCTTCCACAATCAGAATATTAATGGGCTTGCTCATACCGCTATTATAGCCAAAAAAACCCTGCCGGGATGTAATCTGGCAGGGTTGGGATTCCAACATATTGCATCATCGAGGTTTGTCTTTTGAGAGCCAAACCGCCCCGATAAAGCCGATCACGATCCCGAAAAAAGAACAAAGATATGCCAGGAAGTTTAAGAAAAATGTGGATGGGATCACTTGCATGACCATTAGCAATGGCAGAATCACCCCGGTGAGGAGCATCACGAAGGCGATCAATATCATCATTTTTGGGTTAATGCGGGATGGCATTTATTTATACAACCAGCAGGCAACCTTGTGTTCCGGGTTGATCTCAAAATCAGGTGGTACTTCCACTTCGCAGAGTCCATTTATCTTTTTGGGACAGCGCGGATGGAAACGGCATCCCGGTGGGGGGGTGATCAGGCTGGGTGGCTCGCCGGTCGGGAATGTCCTTATAGACTTTGGCGTTGGCGGCATCAGGATCGGAGGTGGCGGCCAGGAGCGCGAGCGTATAAGGGTGTGAAGGATTAAATAGCAGGTCTTGTACCTTCGCCTGTTCGACGATCTTGCCGGCGTACATCACAAAGATTCGGCGTGAAAAATAGCGCACCGTGGAGAGATCGTGCGTGATATAGATAACACCCAGGTTGTATTTTTCCTGCAGGTTGCGCAGCAGGTTAAGTATCTCCACGCGCACCGAGGCATCCAGCATCGAGACTGGCTCGTCAGCCACGATCAGCTTGGGTTCAAGCACCATCGCCCTGGCGATGACAATGCGCTGCTGCTGGCCGCCGCTGAGCATATGCGGAAACTTGGGCAGGAAATCTTCAATGGGGAATACTTTTACTTCTTCAAGCACCTTCCGTATGCGATCGTTCCGTTCCTCCTCCGATTTTTTGGAGTTGATCATCATCGGTTCGCTCAGGATGCGGGTCACGTCCATAAAGGGCGGCATCGCACCATAGGGATCCTGCTGGATGTAGCCTACCTGGGACCGGTACCATTTTAGGTCCTTCGGTTCCATCTTGCTGATATCCTTCCCTTCAAATACCACCCTCCCCTTGATCGGACGATTCAGCCCCAGGATGGTTTTCATCAGGCTGGATTTTCCGCAACCGCTTTCTCCAACAACCGCGATCGCCTCCCCCTTGTGCAGGTCGAAGGTCACACCATCCACCGCGCGGACGTACCCGGCATGTCCAAAACCGAATTTCCGCAATTCGAACCAGACGTGAAGGTCCTGGAAGGATATAAGAGATTGATTTTGCGGATCTGAGCCTGCAGGAGAGTCGATTTTCTCGATCACATTCACCGCGTTGGTTTTCATTTTTGCCATTAAGGATCTCCTGCCTATACGTATAACCAGCATTTCACCAACCGGCCATCACGCTCTTCAACCGGAGGCTCATCTGAGCATAGATCGAATTTTTTGTGACATCGTTCCGCAAAACGGCAGCCCTTGGGGGGATCGAGCAGGCTGGGTGGCTGTCCTATAATAAAATCGGGTTCCACGGTCGCTCGCAGCTTTGGCACGCTTGCCATCAGCTTCTTCGCATAGGGATGCAGCGGCTCATGGAAGAACCTTTCCGCGTCGCTTACCTCCACGATCTGCCCGGCGTACATCACCGCCACTTTATCCGCCAATTCACTGGAGGTGGCAATATCGTGTGTGATCAGGATGAAGCTCGTTTCCAGTTCGTTTTTAATTCGTTTAAGGACATTGAAAATATTTGCCTGGGTGAGCACATCCAGCGCAGAGGTGGGTTCATCGAGGATGATCAGGTCTGGCGCGGTTACCAATGCCATCGCGATCGCCGAGCGCTGCCGCATCCCGCCGCTTAGTTCGAACGCATACCGGTCGATGAATTGGTTTGGTACACCCACATGGGCGAACATTTTGCGGGCCTGTTTGAAGGCATCCTCTTTGGATGCGCCGTTGTGAACGATCACCGGTTCCGCCACCTGCTCACCGACTTTCATCACCGGGTTAAGCGAATTCATGGCTGCCTGGGGAACCATAGACATCTTCACCCAGCGCACATCTTTACGATAGGCTTCGTCATCCAGTGCCATGGTATCCACGCCGTTCAGGATCACTTTACCGCTATAGCGTTCAATATTCTTGGGGAGCAAACGCAGGATGGCTTTTGCCAGGGAGGTCTTCCCGCAACCGGATTCACCCAGTACGACGACTGCTTCTTTGAATCCCAGGTTGAAATTCACGCCATCAACAGCACGTACAACTCCTGTTTTTCCTACTTTAAAGTGTAAAACCAGATCTTCAATTTTAAGGAGGGGAGCATCATTCTTTGGCATTATTGACCTCGCAGGCGGGGGTTGAAGATGCGGTCGAGAGCGAAGCCCACCATTGCGAAGGCCAAACCGGTGAACATCAGCAGGACGCTGGGTTCCAGCACCCAGTAATACCAGCCATTGTAGAGCGCTCCATTGGCATAGGAATCATTAATGATCTTGCCCCAGGTGGGCAGGATCGGGTCGCCAAGGCCCAGGATCGCCAGGGAGGCTTCAAGGAACACGTAACTGGGGATCAGGAGGATAAACTGGGGAATGAGCACCGGGATCACACGAGGCAGCATGTATTGGAAAATGATCCGGGAATCCCCCGCTCCGTATGCTTTTGCCGCTTCGATATAGGGTGATTCCTTGGTCTGCAGGAACATCGCCCGGAAGGTTTTAATCTGCGAACCGAAAATTCCCAGAATGATCACCGTACCCAGAATCGTACCAATACTGCGGGAATAGAAAGTTCCCACCATGATGAGGATCGGTAGGAAGGGCAGGATCATGTTGATCTCGACGATGCGCTGGGTGACGTTATCCAGCCACCCCCCGTACCAGGTGCTCACCGCGGCGATGGACATGGAAATGATCGTGGTTCCGACAGCCGCCAATAATCCAAAAAGAAGCGCCACCGGGGCACCCCAGAGTAACGGGATCAATAAATCCCTCCTCAGGTGGTCTGTCCCCGCGATGCCGCTCACATCTCCAAAGGCAATGAATTCTGCATCAATATCCGACCCCGGTTCAAAAGTAACCCCTTCGATTTCTAGGACGTAATCCCCTTTCAGAGGTTGGGGAGGATTCGATTCCGGATCCTGGAAGAGAGCCACCTCCGGCACCTCTCCTCCAAGTTTCTGGATCAATGCTTTGTCCTGCGAGATACGGTAGGTTTCAGTTTGTCCGATTGCCAGGTTTCTTAATCGAATGTTTCTTCCATCAGGAGTTCGCAAGGATACTGCCGCGAATGGGTGCTTTTCTGTGAATTTGGCGGTGAAATAGATCACCAGGTCGTTCTGGTAACTATCAGTATTAAATGTAAACGGCAGCGAGATCTTAATGACCGAGGAACCATCGGATTTGTTATCCACCACCTTATATTCCGGGTGCTGGCTGCTATCCAGCTGGATCGTTTCTGATAACTTATTTAGTCGGAAGATGTTGGTCCAGGCGGGTTGGGCGAATTTTGGAGAATCTTTCCAGTCCTGCTCGGTGCCCCGCCACAACCGGATGGCATCCGTATAGGGGTAACGCACAATGGCAGTTATGGAAAGGATGATCAATAGCGCGATCATGCCAAGACCAACAACCGCGGAGGGGTATTTCAACAGCTCTTTAAAACCTCTTGCCAATTGCTTTCATGCCTTGGACTCCCCGCCGCCGATCTTCACCCGCGGATCAACAATGGCGTAGACAAAATCAAGAATGAACACGGTGAGCGCCAGTAGATAGGCATAAACCACAGTGATACCCAGGATCACCGGCGTATCGAAAAGCCCGATCGCCTGGAATTGTGCTCGGCCGATGCCAGGCCAGACAAAGAGGGTTTCGATGATCGGCCCTCCCACGATGATGGTGATCATCAATAAGGCAAAACTGGTAATGATCGTCGGAAGGGTCGGGCGAAGGATGTATTTCCGTTCGATCTCCCGTGAGGTTAACCCCTTGGCTTTGGCCATATCCACGTAATCCTCACTGGAATAGATCAGGAAAAATGTTCGCCAGGTGAAAATTTCGATGAAAATCCCTGCAATAAGCAAAGCGGAGACCGGGAGAACCATATGCCGGCCAAGGCTGGCGATATATGAAAGCGGGTCGCTTGGAGGCGGAGAATCCACCATCCCGGAGAAGGGTAGGACCTTCAGAATCGCTGAAAATATCAATACCAGGAAGATGCCGTAAAACCATCCCGGTGCAGAGGAAAGCGGCGTGAGGGCGATCAGGATCTTATCCCAAACGCTGCCGTATTTTCTGGAAAGAATAAGGGAAAAGAACAGGGCGATAAAAAAGAGAAGCAGGGCTTCCACCCCGAATAATAGCAGAGTTGTTGGTAATCTTTCGAGAATGATGATTCGCACCGCGGTGGAACCGCTGTTGCTGGTCATCTGGGTTGCGCGGCCAAGATCAAGGGTGATGGCATTCAATAAATACTGACCGCTTCGCACGATAAAGGGTTTATCCATGCCGAAACGTTTTTCCTGGATGGAAATCATTTCGTTGATTTTCGTTTCCCTTGCCTCCTGGGATACATTGCGCATGGCAGGGTCATTGGCTACCCGCATGTTCACGTCCTCGCGAATCTGCGCGCGGCGGATCTCATCCACATAGCCGCCCATGTTCGCGATCAACACGGTTAAATACAAGGCGACAACAACCGTGAAGAAGAGGGTCAGAATCCGGACGGCAGTATATTTGGCAACCCGTGTAAAGGTGCCGCCGCCGCTCCTGACCTTCACTTGTTGTTCGGTTAATTCACCTGTTTCCAGAGGAGGGTTAGCTTCAGACATGGGGTCCACTCGACTTTCTTAAGGAGATACCCGGCAGGGACGGGGACCCCGTCCCTGCCGGGTCTTTCAACTATTAATTATGGGGCAACAACGACGAACTCGAAGTTGACGAAGGTGGGCAGAGCCACAACCTTGGAGGCAACCGCGACGGAGAGCTTGCTCGCGCCGGCAGCCAGGGCAGTGGTCTGGTCGGCGGTCAGCTCAATTACAGCTGCGCCGTCACCGGTAGACAGTGGCATCGCCCCATCCACAGCGACTGCACCGTTGGCATCCACCACCAGGTAGGAAACGCCAGCCAGTTCGTCCGCGGGATAAGGTTCACCGTTGAAGGTGATCGCCAGGTTGAAGGTGGCAGGTTGACCCTGGGTGACGGTCGCGGGACCATCAACCACAACGGTGGAAACCTTGGCCTGGCTGAAGCCGGACCATTTTTCGGCCAGATCAGGATAGTCCGCGAAGTACTTGAGGACCATCGAGCCTTCCACGGGGAAGACCTGGTCGATGTAGAACGGGCCGGTGCCAACCCACATGTGTTTGTGGGTATCGTAGAAGGCAGCCAGGTTGGCATAGCGGGCAGCCGCTTCGTCCGCGGTCACGTACTGTCCCATGACTTCGGGGAACGGGATGTATTTCTCTGCTGCGGCTTTATCCAGGTACTGCTTCTGGATTTCCAGGCTCTCGCCAGCGATCAGGCTGGTCTTCGGAACGGCAGCGCCATCGGAATCGGTGGTGCTGAATTTGAGCGCGCCGTCCACCTGGGCAAGGTACGCCGGGGTGATCCCGTGCCAGGGGGCGGTGCCATAGGAGTAGGCATAGCCCGAAACGTTCTGGGAAGGATACCAGGTCGTGATGCTGTTCTCAGCATCCAGGGCATACAGGTCATCGTAGGTGTCGATGGTCAGCGGGTTGGTGGAGGTGATGCAGACGCCCTTGAAGTGAGTCATCAAAGTGTCGAAGGAAGCCTGGTACTCGGTATCCAGGGCTTTCGAGTCGGCTTTGCCGAGGTCGAAGGTCAGGATCATGTGCATGACGAAGTCAGCCACGGACATGCTGCTGCCATCGTGCCATTTGGTATCGAACAGGCTGGCAGGATACACAACCGTGCTCTTGGTCTTGGCGGTGAGGCCTTCGGGATATTTCTCGGCGACGGTGATCCACTTCTGGTTCACGGCATCCCAATCTGCCCAGCACTCGCCGGGGACGGTGATGCTGTCGACGAATTCAAGGTTCACCCAATCGAGGTTCTTAACGATGGGCAGACCTTTTTGCGCAACCAGGGTGGCGCTCTCAAGCCGTTGGGGCAGAGCCAGGCCGGTGTAGGGGTCGAACATAACAGCGAAGTCCTGGGTGCCTTTCTGCGGCATGGAATCGTCGATCCAGTTGGAACCGGAAACCGGATTCCAGGCATCCACGAGGATTGCGGATTGGGCGATCTTGACCTGTCCGCCTTCCTGACCGTTGATCTTCAGGGTGTACGGCCAGAAAGTGGTCCCGGCGATGCCGGCAGCCAGGTCAGAGGCAACACTGAGCTTCGTACTGAAGGGGCTGAAGGTGGTGTTGTCGTTGGTCATGGCGCCGTGCCAGGATTCCACCATGTGCATCGGGATGGCCTGGTTGAACAGGGCATCGCGCTCGTCCAGATTGGCGAAGTTGTTCGTCATCAATTTGGATAAAACTTCGTCATATTCTGGGGTGGGTTTATAGAGCGAGAACAGGGGGATCAGCTGGATGCGGTCGGTGTTGTATTGCGCGAACATGTTGCCGTTATCGCGGGAGATGGCGGTGCTGATCCAGCCGGCGGTGTAGTAGTGGAATTTGCAGGCATCGAGGTCGGAACCCTGCCAGATCGGGGCTGCTTCTGAGCGAATTTTCAGCTGGCGATCCGTGGTGAAGCCGAGGGCATCGAGTTGGTTGGCGAAGTATTCACCAACCTCTTTGCGTTTGTCTTCGGTGCGGATGAGGCCGATGATGGTGACGGGTTTGCCCTGGTACTGCCATTTTCCATTGGCATCCTTGGTGGCGCCGAGGGCAGTCATTTCTTCATCGACTACCATCTGGGCTTTTTCCATGTTGTAGCCGTATTCCGCGATGACCTTGCCGATGGCAGGGTGCATAGCGGGCATAATCCGGCACGTAGGTATCCAGCACGGTGTAGCGCGGGGTGGCGAGACCGGCAAAGATCTCCTGAACAATATAATCGCGGTCGATCATATAGTTCATGGCAGCGCGCATCTTGGCACTGGTGAAAGGATTCAGGACCGTGGTGTCTTTACAGGCAGCCACGTTGACCATCAACTGGTTGAAGCCACCAACCGCGGTTACATACTGCAGGTTGGGGTCAGCCTTGACGGTCGCCAGGTCCTCTGCTTTATCGCAGGTCACCGGGTACATGTCCACGGCACCGGCAGAGATCTGGGCGATGGCCGGGGCGCAATCGGGGATCGCGCTGAACACGACTTCATCAACCCACGCGCCGGTGCGGGTGGAAGCGGGCACCGCAGTGGGTGCTTCGGTCGCAACAGGTTCCGCTGGTTCAGCGGGAGCTTCGGTCGCGGCCGGGGTCGCCTGGGCGCAGGCATTGAGAATCATGCTTGCGACAACCAGGAGGCCCAAAACGGTCATAAGTTTCTTCATGATCAATCTCCTCCATCAAAATGTTTTGGTATTGCTTAACTTCTTGCTTAAATCGAAAAACTGAGCTTTAGGAAACCACCTCCTTCGCTTGCCGAACAGGGATGCGACTATTTCTCACCAAAAAAACCTCTAGAGAGCAAAAAAAGTGTAGCATATCAAAAAACCAAAGTCAAGCAGTCACCTGTCCTTGATCGAGTATTTTCGCCAGCTGTGATGTTAACGCCGGTGTGGTGCAGACCAGATAAATTGACCGAGAGTTTTCCAAGTATACATCACTTTTTTGGATTTTCTATCCGGAATTTCGAATTGTCTGGACTACTTCGGCGGGCAATTCAACCCGTAGTCCAGGTTTTCCAGATTCCAGAATTCACTTCGCGAGCTGATATCCACCTCCAACCCGCACAGATCCGGGCGGGAGATCGCGATCTTCGGTTGGTAGAAAAGCGGAATGTCCGCCAGTTCCGCAGCGAGAATCCCCATGGCTTTCTGAGCCGATTCCTTGTTCACGACAGCAGTCAAACCCGCACCCAACGAAAGCTTGCACGCTGTATCGAATTCGACATTTGCATACCCGGTGATATTGGCACCGCCGAATTCCTCCCCCAGCCAGTTATTCGCTGAAGACGGTATCTCTGAACTCAGGTAAAGGAAGCAGGGAGGGATCTCTCCGACAGCCCAGGCAAATTGAGCCAGGTCGAAGTTTCGTCCGAACATCACCCCTTCCGGCCCGGTATCATAAAGTTGATCGGGCGACAGGGGATTCACGGTAACCTCAATACCGCATTCCGCCAGGGAAGCCCGAAAAACCTCCGCGGCTTTGATATGTTGCGCTGAATCGGTGGTGACATATGAAATACTGAATGGGGTTCCATCCGGAACACTGGGAATGCCCTGTGCTGTGCGCGGAGTGACCGGATCACCATCCAGATCCTTCCAACCAGCTTCATCCAGCAGTTTCATCCCAGCCGCTGGATCAAAGCCATAATTTGTCAGGTTGGGATCAAAGAGCGGGTGTGTAGGGGGGAGGTAACTGTTGGCGGTTTTAGTGAGATTGTTGTATGCCTCAACCACAGCCTTGTCGCGGTCCAGGCAATAGGCAATAGCCTGGCGGGTGCGGATATCTCCGAAGAAATCCGGCCGGTCCCCCTGGCTGGTTTGGATGCCGTCGTCATAGGTGGAGGGTTTTATCCCTATCGCCAAATGTTCCCATTCGGGGCCAAGCCCGCTGTAGACAGCGGTCTTATTCTTCAGCTCCGCGTCGCGGATGATCTGGGTTTGCTCCTCAAGGCGGGTGGTCTGGTCCACGATATCGCATACCCCGGTCAGTTGTGCCGCCACGTTGTTATCGGCAATATCCCCCAGGAAGCGGAAAACCAGGACATCGAACTTGGGCAATCCCTCTCCCGCCCGGAAATAATCAGGGTTCTTCACCAGGCGGATGTGGTCCCCCTTGACCCATTCATCGATCTTGTACGGACCCCAGCCGATCGGTTGCTGATTGGTCTCAGCAGCTGTCAGTAGTTCGGCGGCAGTCATCTCTCCCAGGATATGCTCCGGTAGGGGTAACCAGAAAAAATCAGCAAGGTCGTTTACCTGCAGTCCGGGTTTACCTATCCAGCGTACGGTGCGCTCATCAATCGCTTCGTAAACATCGGTGAGATCAGTGGATTGTTTGAGCGTTGGTGTATCAGGGTTCGCTGCAACATTATATGAAAAGACCGAATCAGTTGCTTTCACCGGTTCACCGTCCGACCATTTGATCCCGGATTTAAGCCGGTAGGTCGCGATCAGCCGGTCTACGGATAGCGGTGAGCTGCCATCCCAGGTGACCACACAGGAGCTTTCCATGCAGCCGGAGGGGTAAACGGTCACGCCCTTTTCCAGGGGTACCAGCCGGCCATCAACATCAACCACCATATCTCCTGCCTGCAGCGGCATCGGTTGGGCGGAGGCGTCGCCATCGGCGAGCGATGGCAGTTTATCCAGGATCACCGGGAAGGATTCGTAGCCGCGGGTATCGATCGGGCCGTCGTAAATCGCCTCCAGCACAGACCACATCGCGCGCCCGTTCCCGTTGTACATATAAAGGGAAGAGGGTTCCTGCCCCAGGCAGATGGTCAACAGCCGCTCAGGGATTGGCGTAGCTGTGGCTGTCGGTTCCGGAGTGGGCGTGGCGGGCGGAGAGAATAAACCCTGTTGCGAACAAGCCGCAAGCATCGCTGCGGCGAGGATTAGGAAGATTAGAGTGCGGGTTCTTATCTTATGCATGGTCATAGATTATATCTTAGGCATCAACCAAAGCGCAGGCGCAGGTAGGATTCATATCGATCGGGGTCAACCCTCCCCTCCTCCACTGCCTTAATGACGGCACACCCGGGTTCATCCCGGTGGGTGCAATCGTTGAACTGGCAGTCCGAAACGAGGCCGCGCAGCTCGGGGAAGTAACCGTCCAATTCCTCCGGCTGGGTATCCCAAAGCGCCAGGCTGCGCAAGCCGGGCAGATCCGCCACGTAACCACCGCCCGTGATCGGAAACATCTCCCGCACATTCGTCGTGTGGCGCCCTTTTTGGTCCTGGCTCGCGTGCACCTCGCGTACCTTCAATCCCAGCCCGGGTTGGATATGGTTCAGCAGGCTGGTTTTTCCCACGCCAGAGGGGCCTGCCAGCGCAGAGACCTTATTGGCAAGAAATTCCTTCAAGGTTTCAATACCCTCTCCGGTGTAAGTGGAGGTGAACAGCACCGTGTAACCGAGGGGGGGATAGGCGGAAAAAATCTCGTGCGCCTGGTCCAAACCGGTCAGGTCGACCTTGTTGCCAACGATAACCGCCGGGATGGCGTTCTTCTCCGCCACCACCAGGAAGCGGTCCAGCATGCGCAGATGCGGCTCGGGCTGGGTGCAGGCAAACACCAATACCACCTGGTCCGCATTGGCCAGGAGGATCTGGCGGTAAAAACCCTTCGGTTGGGGATCTAAACGGGAAAGGCACTTCCCCCGCGGGAGGATGGCTTCGATCATGCCGCTGCCTTCGGGCAGGCGCATGATCTCCACCCGGTCGCCCACGGAGATGACTTCCTCCTGGATGGTGCGCCGTTTCAGCCTTCCCCGCAATCCGCAGACGATCACACCCTGATCCGTCTGGACAGTGTAAAAACCGGATTGCAGCCGGATCACCCGGCCGGAAATGGTTTCCACGGGTTCCGGGGTTATGGCTGCGGCGTTTCCACCGCCCCCCCTTCGGGGGTGGGCGTGCGCGTCACATAATAAGCGGATTCCCACGGGAAGAGCGCCAGCGGCAGCCCAAAGTATTTTTCCACCACGCGGCGGAAGATCGGCGCGGCAATTTCCGAACCCTGTCCGGCGTTCTCCACGATCACAACCACGATGATATCCGGCTGGTTCTCGATATTCGCCGCGGTGTACCCGCCAAACCAGGCGTGGGCTTCCCCGCCCGGGTTTTGCGCGGTTCCCGTCTTTCCAAAGACAGGAATGGATAGACCCATCATCGCGCGGTGGGCGGTACCACGCTGCTCTTTAACTACCATGCGCATGGCAGATTGGACTGTTTCCAGTGTTTCCTTGGAAACCGGCAGCTCGCCGGATTCCTGCGGCTTCAGTACATTTTCTGCACTTCCATCCGGGGAAACGATCTTTTCGATGATCTGCGGCACATGGAGTTTGCCGCCGTTACTGACCGCTTCGATGAATTTTGCCGTTTGAAGCGGGGTGACCAGCATCTCGCCCTGGCCGATCCCCTGCTGGGCAGCCGCACCGTCATCCTGCGGGGTGGGGTTCTGCCCTGCATCATCCGCAATGGCTTCGATGCCGGTCAGGCTCCCCAGCCCAAATCCGCTGGCGATATTGGATAGGTAAAATGCACCCTTCTGCCGGAAAAGCTCCAACCCGGCGTGATAGAACCACGGATTGCAGGAGCGCATCAATCCTTCCACTAGAGTCAGGATCCCATCCGGAGGCAGTCCTTTTGCCAGGGTCCAGTTTTCAAGGGTTAGATTGGGGATTTCAGTCCAGACATTCTGGCAATCATATTTTGAATCCGGTTTGAAAACTTCGCTTTCCAACGCAGCTGCCATTGTGATGATCTTATAGACCGATCCGAGCGGATATACACCCTGCGCTGCACGGTTGAGCAGCCGGTTGCTGCCATCGTTCAGCAGGTTGCCCAACTGACTGTTATTGACATTTCCGGCGACGAACAGGTTGGAATCCATATTGGGGGAGGAAGCCATGGCCAGTACCCGGCCGGAGTTCTTCTCAAGCACGATGATCGCTCCTGAAAATCCATCCAGAGATTTCTGGGCGACTTCCTGCAGGGGACCATCCAGGGTGGTGTAAATATCCTTGGGGGGCTTTGATTCCATTTCGATCAATCGGGTAACAACGGACCCGTCCGGGCGGATCACGTAGAGTGAAGCGCTCGGTTTTCCGGCCAGGATATCCTCTCCCCACTGCTCCAGACCGAATTGACCGACGGTTTCGTCCCCGGCGTAACCCTTCAACCGGTATTCGTCGATCTGCTCCGGAAATATGGATTGCACATATCCGACAGTCTGTGGCGCGAGGGAATCCGGGTAGAAACGGCCGTTATAAAGCGAGATCTTCAAACCTTCCAGGGTGGTAAGGTAATCGAATTTTCGATCCACGATCGAGCGGTTGACTTCACCAATTGGTACGTACCAGTCCGCCTGGGAAGCCTGGATATCGGCATCGATGGATTGCGCTGTGCGTCCGGTGAGCAGCGCCAGTTGCGCCACCACTTCGGGCATCATGCCTTCTGCCACCTGCCCGGGCACCACGCCCAGGGCGTAGGCATCCGCGTTGGTGGCTAAAACCTCCCCCTTGCGATCGTAGATATTCCCGCGGGAAGGCCATTTCACATCCAGCGAAAGCTGGTTGCCGCCTTCCAGCTCTGGCATCATCAGCCCGTCGTTCCACTGCACCTTCCAGGCACCGCCCTCCAGCACCAGGTTCATCACCATTTGACGGTTCAGGTCACCCAGCAGTGCCGTGGTGAAGTCCACGTTGTAACCCACTTGTGCCGAGGAAGGATTGGTCAGCGAAGAAGGGATCGAAAAATCGAGTTTTTGCAGGGTAAGGCTGCGGGCGAATTCCTGGTACTTTTTGGTAAATTCCTCTTTTGAGATGGCATCCCGGCTTGCTCCGCTGAGAAATTCGTACATCCCGTCAAAATTGTTGTTCTGCCAGGCGGTCAGGAATGCCGCCGCGGCATCCTGCGCGTTGGGTGTATCGGTGATATCCACCACCGGCGTTGGCAGGCTGGAAGTGGCGGTCGGTTGCGGCCCTTCTGTTCCAGTGGGGGTTTTTCCGCCTCCGCAGGCGGCTAGATATCAGCGGTATTAGGATAAATAATCGATAAGACCTTCATGATTCCTCCTGGCATAGCTGCCAAGTTTTCATCCGATTTCTTCTCCGGCCAGCACCTTTTCCCAGATGGGGCAATCGTAACCAAGTTGTGCCCTGCATATATCCGGGGGATTTTTCTTGAGGAGAACCTTTCGATCTTTCAATTCCCTCAGTAGGTGGCAGAGCGGTAGTCCCATCACGTTGGCCATGCACCCGGAGAATTCGGGTACAGGGTTGAAATCACGGTTCTGAATGGCATAGGCGCCGGCTTTATCCAGCGGGTCACCGCTGCGAACGTAATCCAGGATCTGCTCTGAAGTGAGCGGTCTCATCTGCACCCGGGATTCGCACAAAACCTTTTTTTGGCTGCAGTCGTCAAGATTATAGATGATAAGGCCTGTGTCGACAAAGTGCTGCCGGCCGCTCAGTTGCTCCAGCATCCTGGCAGCATCCTCCGAATCGACCGGTTTTCCCAGGATATCTCCCCCATCGACCACGATGGTATCGGCGGAGATGATCGTCCAGTTCCCTTCCAGATTCCTGGCTGCAGCCAGTACCTTTTCCTCCGCCACACGCAGCGCGTGCCCGCGCGGGTCCTCTCCCTGCAGGGGAGTTTCATCGATCGAACCATCCAGGCATTCGAAAGTCATTCCCAGCCAGGAAAGCATCTCCCGGCGTCTTGGAGATTTGGAGGCCAGGGCTAGTGGTGGAAAAAACATGAAAATCATTCTAACACAGCGCTTTTTGGTTGACGTTTCCCTTAAAGAAATCTAATATTATCTATCTTTGAAACGACGCAGGAGGAACGTATGCAGGTATTAAAGGATCGAATCCGCGAAGAAGGGAAGAACCTCGGCAATGGCATCCTCAAGGTGGATAGTTTTATCAACCACCAGGTGGACCCCATGCTGATGGATGCCTGCGGAGCCGAGCTTGCCAACCGCTTTCGCCATCTCAACCCGGTGCACATCCTCACCGCCGAGATCTCGGGCATCGCTCCGGCGCTGATGACCGCCCTGCACCTCGGTATCCCGGTCATTTATGCCCGCAAGGTCAAGCCGGTCACGATGCCCGACCAGGTTTTTCTGACCCTGGCGCCCTCCCACACAAAAGGACGCATGGTGGAGCTGATCCTCTCGCCCGAAAACATCACTCGCGGCGAAAAACTGGTGATCATCGACGACTTTCTGGCCTCGGGGATGACCATCCTGGGTCTTGCCCGCCTGGCAGAAGCCGCCGGAGCGGAGGTCGTGGGCATTGGCGCGCTGATCGAGAAATCCTTCGAAAAAGGGCGCGAGAACCTTTCAGGGATGAGGATTCCCATCGAATCCCTGGTGCGAATCACCAGCATGGAAGATGGCGGCATCGAGATCGGGGATTAGGAAGAGCGCCACAATCCATGGACGAATGGATAGCCATCATCGACTTTGGGTCGCAGTACTCGGCCCTAATTACCCGCCGTTTGCGGGAACTGGGCATATATTCCGAGCTCCTACCCGCATCCACGACGGGCTATAAACGTGAAAAGAGACTGCCTTAAGGGCATCATCCTCTCCGGAGGCCCCCGCTCAATATACGAGCCTGGCGCTCCCGCCCTGGATGCCTCGCTGCTGGACATAGGCGTACCTGTACTGGGTATTTGCTACGGGATGCAGTCGATCGCCCAGGCGTTGGGCGGTCATGTCGAAAAAGCTTCCGCGCGGGAATACGGGCGCGCCAGGGTCAAGGTGGCTTCTGATAATCCGCTCCTGCCGTGGGGTATCCTGCCGGTTTGGATGTCACACGGCGACCAGGTCGTAACCCTGCCCCCTGGCTTCCACGTTCTTGGAAAAAGTGCCACCTGCCCCATCGCCGCCATGGCGGATGAAACACGGCGCATCTACGCCATTCAATTCCACCCTGAGGTGGAGCAGACCCTGCACGGCGGGGAGATCCTGCGCCGTTTCGCCCTGGAGATCTGCCGCTGTCGCGGCGATTGGCAGCCTGCCTCAATCATCTCTGAAGCAGTTGCCTCCATACGGGAACAGGTGGGGAAGGCCAGAGTGCTTTCAGCGCTTTCCGGCGGAGTGGATTCCGCCGTCGCCACCGCCCTGGTGCGGGAAGCGGTCGGAAATCAGCTCGCCGCGGTATTCGTGGATACCGGCCTGCTGCGCAAGGGTGAGCCCCAGGCTGTGGAAGCCGTTTTCCGCCCTATCCTCGGGGAGAACCTGGTGGTTGTGGATGCCTCCGCTGATTTCTTCGGTGTCCTGAAAGGGGTTTCTGATCCGGAGACGAAGCGCAAACGCATCGGCGGCCTTGTTCATCGAGACCTTTCGCAAAACCGCGGTCAGCCTGGGGGATTTCCCCTTCCTGGTGCAGGGCACCATCTACCCGGACGTGATCGAATCCAGCGGATCCGGCAGCAAATCCTCGGAGCGGATCAAATCCCATCACAACGTGGGCGGCCTGCCGGAGGATATGCCCTTCCAGGTGGTGGAGCCGCTGCGCAGGCTGTTCAAGGATGAGGTCCGCAGGGTGGGCGAGGAGCTGGGTTTGCCGGAGGCGATGGTCTGGCGGCAGCCCTTCCCGGGGCCGGGTCTGGCGGTGCGCTGCCTGGGAGAGGTCACACCTGAAAGAGTCGCCATCTTACAAGAAGCGGATGCGATCTTCACGGCTGAGCTTGCCCGCGCAGGATTGCTGGGTAAAACCGGTGCGAAAAAAACGGTTTCGCAGGCTTTTGCGGTGCTGCTGCCTGTGCGCTCAGTGGGGGTGATGGGCGACGGGCGCACCTACCAGGAGGTGGTTGCCCTGCGCGCCGTGCAAACCTCCGATTTCATGACCGCAGAGTGGTACCCCCTGCCCCATAGGCTGCTTGCGCGGATATCAAACCGCATCATTAATGAAGTGCGCGGGGTCAACCGGGTGGTCTACGATATCACCGGCAAGCCACCGGCGACTATTGAGTGGGAATGATAGGAATTAGATAACCCATTTCAACCTGCTCCGGATTTCTCCTTAATTTCAATCCGTTGAATTACAATAACTTCATGAGAACGAGATCGCTCTCCAATTCGGGAGAATAATCGCTCTCTTCGCGGTTCTTGCAGTTGAAATGACAATAATTTTCCCGAACCCGAAGCAGAACGTCCATGCCGAATCCCCTGCGGTTATCACCATCCTGGGTGTGGATTCCTCCCGCTTCCCTGAGATGAGCATCTACTTCACTGCTGCAGATCCCACTGGGGTGGTCAACCCGAATCTTTCCGCCATCCAGCTCCAGGTGATCGAAAACGGCAAGCCCTTCCAGTCCCGGCGGCTCGCCTTCGAGGATCCCGGTATCCGCCTGACGGTGGCGTTCAACCCCGGTCCTGGTATGGCGCTGTATGCTGGCGGCGCAACTCGCTTCAATTCCATCCGCAAATCCTTGCTGGAATCCGCTGTTGCGTTGAGCGCCCCCCTCGATGATTACAGCCTGATCACCTCCAATGGCATCCTCACCTCCCGCGACCCGAACATCAAGCAGTGGTCCGCGCTGCTCGAGCAGTTTACCCCGAACCTGACCAAACCCGCCGCGGGGTTCAACAGCCTCACCCAGGCGCTCGATCTCACCGCCGGAGCCAATCCGCGCCCCTACATGCAGCAGGTAGTTCTCTGGATCACCCCCATGCTTTCCGCGGATCAGTTAAAGCTCGTTCCCGGAGTCAGCCAGCAGGCCGGGGAATTGGGTGTGCGCATCCACATCTGGCTGGTGGGACCCAGCTTCGCCGGGAATTCGCTGGAGACGCAATCCCTGCGCGGCCTGGCGGAAGCCACCGGCGGCGACTTGTTCATCTTTTCCGGGGTGGAAAAGCTGCCTTCGCTTACCTCTTACCTGGAACCCCTTCGGGGTATCTACAGGCTGGATTACACTTCGCGCATCAATGCCAGCGGCAGCCAATCGATCGCCATCCGCCACACGGAAAACGGGGTTGAAACCTCCTCTGCAGATTTCCCCCTGGATCTGACCGTTCTGCCGCCCAACCCAGTGCTGCTTTCTCTGCCCGGCAAGATCACCCGCGCCGAAACCCGCGTCTCGGATCAGAAAAAATACCTGCTCATCCCCCTCAATCAGCCTGTCGTCGTGGCAGTGGAATTCCCCGATGGGCACGAGCGCAAGCTTGCTTCCTCCCGTCTCTTTGTGGATGGCGAGCTTGCGCAGGAGAACCGCATGGAACCATTCAACCAGTTCACCTGGGACCTTACCCCCTACGAGGAGAGCGGATCCCATACCCTGCGGGTGGAGGTGACCGATACTCTCGGCCTCTCCCGCAGCACCATCAGCACACCGGTGGAATTGGAGGTCCGCTACCGGCCTTCGCTTCTGGCTCCTGCCAGCCTCGACCGCCTGTCCATCCTGTTCGTCATTCTGCTGGCAACGGCTGCCCTGGTGATGGTGTTGATCTTCATGGGCCGCAGGGGTTGGGGATCGGAATCCCGCCGCAGAAAGCGCAAGGAGGATTCGGATCCCGTCACACAACCTGTGACGATCCGCCAGGAGCCTTCCCTTTTACGCCATCCCACTGCGCCAGGTGTGGATGAAACGGGTAAACCTGATGCAACACCGCGCCTGGTATTGCAGGGAGAAGGAAGTCCCCCCTTCATTTCATTGGACGAAGACGATATAACCCTGGGCTCGGACCGCAGGCAGGCGCAGATCTGGCTGGATTCCCCCTCCATCGATCCCTTGCATGCCCGGATCACCCTGGACGCGGAAGGCGCCGTCTTCCTCAGCGACCTCGGCTCGGTGGCGGGTACCTGGGTGAATTACACGCCCATTTCTTCCACGGGGGTCCGCCTGGAGGATGGCGACCTGGTACGCATCGGCACAATGAGCTTCCGCTTCCAGGCAACCAGGGCGGATAAATCTAGCGAGGAATTTTAGGGTCCTGATGGATTCCCCTCACTCCCCCCACCTTCCCGTTGCAGCCATCACCAATCCAGGCAGAGTGCGCAAACAGAATGAGGATCGCCTGAAGGTTACTCCCTTTCGAACCGGCCTCAAACAAACACCCGCCATACTGGCTGTTATGGCTGATGGCATCGGCGGGCATCCGGCCGGGGAAGTGGCCGCCCAGATGGCTGTGGATTCCATAACCCGCCGCGTATCGCGCAGGCTGGGCTCTGACCGGGCGAAAACGCTCGCGAATTCAATTCGGTCTGCCAGCCGCGAGATCCTGAACCACGGGCTCAATCATCCCGGGCAGCTGGGGATGGGAACCACCATCGCCTGCGTCCTGATCGTCGGCAGGCAGCTCTTTACCGCCAGCGTGGGCGATAGCCGCATCTACCTGATCCGCGATAGGCGCATCCTGCAGCTCAGCGAGGACCACACCTGGGTGCGCGAGATGCTCGACCGCCGCCTGATCTCCCCCGAGCAGGCAGTTGGCCATCCAAATTCGCATGTTATCCGCCGCTTTGTCGGCAGCGCCAATCCCCCGGAAGTGGACCTGCGCATGCGGCTTTCACTCACCGAAAGTGATTATGTGTCTATCCAAAACCAGGGCACGGATTTACTGCCCGGGGATAAATTGCTGCTCTGCACCGATGGGCTGACCGACCTCGTTGCAGATGCTGAAATAAAGTCCGCCGTCACCGGTGTGCCCATCAGCCAGGCACTGGATGCGCTGGTAGAGCTAGCCAACGGGCGGGGCGGGTTGGACAACATATCGATCATCCTGCTGGAAATCCCTTCTGATTAATTTCCAGGGATCTCGCTAGCTGCCCCCGCGGAGTTAACCTGGCAGCCTTACTTGATGTGTGCTTAAAATTTTTTAAATATCCAGGTTGGTTTCAATTCCAGCCCTGTTGAGAATGTTCTCCGCCCTTCGGATGACGGGCATATCCACCATTTTCCCCTCAAATTCGAACGCGCCCTTCCCCGCGGACTGGTTTGATTTAAATGCCTCGATCAATGCCTTGGCTTTATCAGTATCCTCCGCGGATGGCGTGAAAGCAGCCTGGACCGGGCCAACCTGCGCCGGGTGGATGATCTGCTTGCCAGTGAACCCAAGCTGCGCCCCGGCCAGCGATTCGCGTTCCAGAACAGCTGGATCGCGGAACTCCACAGTGACCATATCCACCGCTTGCAGCCCGTAAGCCGCAGCCGCCATCACGAGGCTCTCGCGGGCAAAGAGGAACTCGGTCGCTTCCGGTGTGCGCGTGGCGCCGATCGCCGCCGCCAGGTCCTCTGCGCCGAAGATCAATCCTTCCAATCGTTCGCAGGCAGTGCAGATCTCTCTGAGGTTCATAAACGCCTGCGGGGTCTCGATAAGCGCAAGCAGTTTCACACTGCCAACGGGGATGCTTGCACTACGCTCCTCTTCCGCCACCAGGTCGCAAACCTCCCTCAGATCGCCAGGGGACTCCACCTTGGGGATCACCAGTCCGCTAGGCATCGCCGGGAGGATGACCTCCAGGTCGCGCATACCGCGGTTATCGCGTAGAGGGTTGATGCGTACCAGGCACTCGCTGTGCCCAAATTCCACCTTACATAGCGCTTCCAGGATCAGGCTCGCAGCCTCCTCCTTGCGGTTCAAGGCCACCCCGTCCTCGATATCCAAAATGACCGTATCCACTCCCAGACCGGAGGCTTTTTCGATCTTCCGCCAGTCATCACCCGGCACATACATCAACGCGCGTCTCGCTCGCATGAGTTTTCTCCTGAAAGGTTGTTGTCTACTGCCAGAATTATAATGGTTACATGAATCCCCTCAAAATCCTCCCGGAAGGGTATATTCTTAAAAACTCTCTTGATCTCTCTTCGAACACCCGCGCTCTGCTTTGGCTGAACCTCATCGGTATCGGGTTGTTTTTCCTCTTCGGTTGGATGTTCGCCGGAATCGCGCTACGAATCCGCCCGGAAGCTGGTGGGATCTTTCCGGTCATCGAGATATCCGGCATCCTGCCGGTCATTTGTCTTGTCCTCGCCATTCTGGCTATGCAGGTGGTGATGATCGTCCTTCACGAAGGAGTCCATGGCGCCTGTTTCTACGCTTTCACCAAAACCAGGCCTGTTTTTGCCTTTAAGGGGCTCTACGCCTACGCCGCCATGCCCGGCTGGTATTTTCCCCGCCCCCAATACCTTGTCGCCAGCCTCTCCCCCCTGTTGATCCTAACCATCCTGGGATTCCTTTTGATAGCGATCATTCCCCCTGCCTGGATCCCTGCCGTACTTTTAGTGATGACCCTCAACGCCGCAGGATCGGTGGGAGATATGGCTGTGGCCGCCTGGCTCATCCGCGCACCCGCCGGGTGCCTGGCCAATGACCAAGGGGACGCCTTCAACCTCTATATCCCGGCGTGATAAAATTCAGCCATCCTTAATCGAGGTGAAGCATGACGGAACACATCCTGGTGGCCATTGCCTGGCCTTACGCCAACGCCGAGATCCACGTCGGCAATCTCACCGGTTCACATCTTCCGGGGGATATCTTCGCGCGTTATAACCGCCTGCGCGGACGCGCGGTGGCGATGGTCTCGGGATCCGACTCGCACGGCACCCCGGTAACCATCAAGGCTGATGCGGAAGGAACAACCGCGCTGGATGTTTATTCCCGCTATCATGAGGGATTTCTTGACCTGCTCCAGCAGGTGGGCATCACCTACGATCTTTTCACAACCACGCATACCGAGAACCATTTCTCGGTTTCGCAGCGCATGTTCCTGGCACTCCGCAAGAACAATTTCCTCTACACCGAAAAACAGATGCAGTGGTACTCCCCCAGCCTGAAGCGCTTTCTGCCCGACCGCTATGTGGAGGGTACCTGCTATATTTGCGGTTTCACCGGTGCGCGTTCCGATCAGTGCGATAAATGCGGCACCATGCTCGAGCCAGCCAAGCTGATCGACCCGCGCTGCAAGATCGATGGCTCCACCCCCGAGCTGCGCGAGACCGAGCACTTCTTCCTCGATCTCGGCCGCCTGCAGGGACAGGTGGAGGAATACCTGAAGACGAAGGAATCCTTCTGGCGCCAGAACGTGCTGCGCCAGTCGCTGGGCCAGATGCAGGCCGACGCGTTGCACGGGCGCGCCATCACCCGCGACCTGGATTGGGGCATCCCGGTGCCGGTGGAAGGCTGGCAGGGCAAGTGCCTCTACGTCTGGTTCGAGGCGGTCATCGGCTATCTCTCGGCTGCCATTGAGCATGGGAAACTTTCCGGCGATGCCGAAGCCTGGCGAAAATGGTGGCAGGAGCCTGCCTCGCGCTCCTATTATTTCATCGGCAAGGATAACATCCCCTTCCACGCCATCATCTGGCCGGCGGAGCTGCTGGGGGTGGGCACTGATTTTGACCCGCAGGCAACCCTCACCCTGCCCTACAACGTCCCGGCCAACGAGTTCATGAACCTGGAGGGCGAGAAGATCTCCGGCAGCCGCAACTGGGCTGTCTGGGGAAGGGATTTCCTCACCCGCTACGACCCCGATCCCCTGCGCTATTACCTGACGGTGAACATGCCCGAGACGCCGCGATTCCGATTGGGACTGGGAGGATTTCTTACCACAAGAACAACGACGAGCTGCTGGCCACCTGGGGTAACCTGGCCAACCGTGTGCTCGCCTTTACTTATAAGAACTGGGAGGGCGATCGTGCCCGACCCGGGTGAGCTTACCGCGATGGACAAGGAATTGCTTGCCTCCGTGGAAAAGGGTTTCGAGACCGTCGCGGCGGAATATGAAGCCGTGAATTTGCGCGCGGCGCTTGCTGAAGCCATGCGCCTGGCAGGCGAGGTCAATAAGTACCTGGATACCACCGCCCCCTGGATCGCGATCAAGACCGACCGGCAGGCTGCTGCCCGCGCAGTCTATGTCGCCCTCCGCGCGATCGACTCACTGCGCATCCTGCTTGCGCCTGTGCTTGCCGTTCACTTCGGAGAAGCTGAGCCGTTTCCTCGGTCATACCGAGCCCATCTTCGGCACCCAGTTCACCGAGGTGGTGAAGGATGCGCTCGGCGAGCACCGCGTGCTGCGCTACGATGGCTCCACCGCCCGTGGTGCCTGGCAGCCTTCGGAGCTTGAAACCGGGAACAAAGCTGAATCCCCCCGAACCGCTCTTCAAGAAGCTGGATATTTCGATAATTGAGGGGGAACGGGCCAGGCTGGGAAAACCTTCCTAATGGTTTTACCGTAGTGGCGCACAGCTGTGCGCCCCTACACGATTCACAATAATTTCCCCACAAACGCAAATCACATGGGGTCGAACAATTAATCAACTAATTATCAATTCAACCTTTCAACCACTCCCCAACCCCCTCCACCAACATCTTCGTCACCTCCCGGGTCTTTTCCACGAACCACCCGTAATCCCCATAGGCTTCCCCGCCTGCTTCCCCCACCAGATCGGTGACCCCACGCAGGATCAGGCACTTCACCCCGTTGCGCTCGCATACCCAGGCAATTGAACCGGATTCCCAGTCTGCGGCGACTGCACCGTATTTTTCCGCCAGCATGGGAATCTCCTCAGGCTGAATATCGCGATCACCCGAGACCAGCACCGAGCTTCTGATCGGGAATGGGAAAGGCTGCTTTAACCAGGTCAGATCCAGATCAACTATTCTTTGCGCTATTGTTTCCGCCGGGTCGGTCATCATCTCGATGATGTCGTAGATCACCGTGCGCTCCGCCAGGATCACCTCGCCCCGTTCCACGGAGTCTTTGAACCCGCCGCAGGTGCCCAGGTTCACGACCACCTCCGGCTGCCAGCGGTCGATGGCATACTGCGTTGCGCCCCCCGAAGCGGATTTTCCCCAGCCCGCCTGCATCACCGCTATCTCCACATTCACCGACCCGCCAGGTGAACCACTCGCCGTACGGCGTGCGATCCACAGCCAGCCCGGGCAGCAGCTCCCGCACAGCCTGCCACTCGGCATCCGCCGAGATCAGCATAACCAATTTATTCTTCGCGGTCATGGAAAAGCCAGCGGTAAAGCTCGGATTCGCTCAGGATCTCATCCACCCTTTGCTGGATGCGCCTGGAGCGGCTTTTGCCGATATAGGGTCCCCGTGCTGCAGCCCTTTGCAGCAGGTCGGCGACCTTGTAGGCGGCATCCGGCAAGCCCGATCGCCTGCGCCTTCGCCTTGCGCTCGGCAAGCTCTTTTCCTCCATCCTTCAACCAGCGGGAAAGCTCCTTTACCAGCCTTGCGACGGGTTCGGCTGTCAGCACCGCAGCTCCTTGGGAAATGATAAAGTCCGCGTTGCCCGATTCCTGCCCCTCGATCACCTCGCATAGCAGCATCGGCAGCCCGGCTGCCAGCGATTCGGTCACGATCAACCCGCCGGCTTTGCTGACCAGGATATCCGCAGCCCGCATCAGGGCGGGCATATCTTCTAGTAAAATTCTTAACCACCACCGGGATCTGCCAATCCAGTGCTTTCAGCTCCTTATAGAGTTTCTCATTCTTTCCTGCCACCGCAATCACCTGCACCGGGAGCCCGGACGCGTTCACCGCCTGGAGGGATGGCAGCAGGTTGAACACGCGGATCGAGCCCACCGCCAGGATGGTCACCATGTCCCGGTTCCAGCCCCAGCTCGCGGCGGATCACCTGGGGGGAACGCTGCTCTTTCACGATACTTGGGCTCACCGGGATACCGGTGAGGTGCAGCCTTCGTTCCAAAATGCCGTGCCTCAGGGCCAGGTTGCGGGTATCTTCATTGGGAACGCAGATGCCCGACAGGCGCTTATTGAACCACAGCGTTTGCGCGGAGGACATATCCGTTACAACATTGAAAAGCGGAGGGTGCACACCGGTGGTATCAAAATGCTCGAGCAGCGGGGCCTGGTAAAGCGGGTTGGTCGCCAGGATGGCATGCGGCTGGAATTTCTCCACCATCAAACGCATCAGATCGTATAGCAGCACCACCGTGGTGGTGGCGGTGAGGGCAGTGATCGGCCGGGTCTTGATGGCTTCATAACCGAATAGATACAGGTCCTGGGGAATGTATTTGACCAGACGGTCGTAATCATCCTGCCCAAGCCGGCGCAGCAGGAAAGCCCGGTCCTCATCCAGCGGGTTGATCACCAACGGCTCACAGCATTCCTGGTATTTATCCAGGATGGCATCCCGCACAGCGTTGGCAGCCGAGCGGTGCCCGAAGCCGGCGTCGATCGTCAGGATGAGCAGCCGCTTTTTTTCGCTCATCCGCGTTCCATTTCCCATCCCGGTCGGGGGTACCCTTGCTCCAGGTAATCCTGCAGCAATCCCAGGGCTTCCTCTGCGCTGGTTTCTTTCACACTCAGCCTATCACCCGGGAATTGGAACCGCCATGCCCAGCAGCCATCCGATGCGCTGATGGAGATCCACACCAACCCCACCGGCTTCTCAGGTGAACCTCCGCTAGGTCCGGCGATCCCGCTCACCGCCAGCCCGAGGATGGATGCCACAGGAAAGTACCCACGCAGGGAATTGCGCACCCCCAGCGCCATTTCCAGCACCACCTCGCCGCTCACTGCGCCGGCGGCCTGAAGCGAATCCTCGCGCACTTCCAGCCAGGCCTGCTTGGATTCATTGGCGTAGGAAATGACCCCGCCAAGGAAGTAATCCGAAGCGCCCGGGATGTTGGTGATCCGGTTGCTGATCAGCCCGCCGGTACAGGATTCCGCCACAGCCAGGCGCATGCTGCGCGCTTTCAGGAGGGAGCCTATCTGCAGTTCGGGGATCGTGTTCATGGGAGAATGAAGTGATCTGGTTTTTCCCGGTGAAAAAAGTACTGGGGTATTTAAGCGTCAAACGCCTGGATGAGGGGGGCATCCAAGCGTTCGACGTTGTCAATATTACCATAAGTCAAGAAAGAAAACATTAGAATTTTGTGAGCAGTTTTCGAATTAATCCCCGGAATAATATTTACCCAGGTACACACCCTTCGCAAAAAGAGTGATCGCTCCGCTTTCTGTGTTCAGCTTCAGCAAATAAGCCTCCTCCCATGTGTTTCCACGACCCTCCACAAGGAGATTGGTGTTATCCAGCCAGGCGGCCGGCCTGATCCACAAATTAGGAAGGCCCACCGCATTAGCGAATTCGGTGTCTGTTTTCTGCTTCACCAGTTGAACATCGGCACTTGCTGGCGCAACGCGGAGGACCGAATGAAAATTGGGAGTCTCCGACATCTGGAATCCACTTCCCTCCAGCCAGGCCAAGTGCGAATTATCCGGGGAGAAGACCGCATCTCCCGCGCCGCGATCCGAACCGGGAAGCATAGGAATTTCCACCTGGGAGTTCATTTTTACGTCCAGGATAAAGAGTTTAGAAAGATCATCCCTGTGCGAATAAGCAACCAGGCCCTGGTCATCAGAAATACCGCTGAAGCGCTGATTTTCATCCAATACCAGTGTGGCAGCTGGCTGACCAGCTTCCAATCGGTAGAGCCCGCTATAAGGTGGAAATACAATATCCCCGCCGATCCCGTAGGGTATGTGCGCATACCACACCCCGCCGGGTTGCCCCTCTCCGCAGATAACAGACACCGGGAAGATCGCAAATCCTCGCGTGTCGAGTTCCGAGATCACCGGTGACACTCCCCCAACTACAGCTCCCTGCGAGAGGTAGAGCGCGTTCTGGGTGCCGCCCGCGGTAAATTCGGTCGTTGCGTAGGAGAATGCGTCACACCAGCCATCGCCAGCCATGGCCACAAGATTTTGGAGGTTGGTTAGTAATTGGATATCTCCAGGGTTACGATACTCCGAAAGTGCGTACTCCGGGTAGGTGTAGAACATTACCCGGTTGGATTCATTGGGTAGTGCGTAATCCGAAGAAGGCAGAGTTGTATTCGGGCTCAGGCTGAGGTCATTTCCCAGCGTCAGCTCGGCCAGGAAAGCCCCATCCGGCGAAAGCAGGTTGACCCCCTTTTTGTCCATCGGATCCACCAGGATTGCTCCCAGGTTGCGGAAGCCTTCGGTGGGTTCGAATGGATTGGCAACCTGCGAAGTTTCCGTCGGAAGGATGACAGCAGGTTCCTGCGTTGGCGGGGGAGACTGAGGCGTGGGCTCTTCGGTGGGCTGCCCGATGGTCACCGTGAAAGGCAGAGCGCAGGCCAGGCTCGTGAGAAGCCAGGAGAGATGCAGCACAAACTAAAATTAGCTTCTTTGGCATGGGAAACCTATTTTTCCGAAATATTGATGGCTATTGCCAGTTTATCCCCCGCCGGGGTCATGCTGATGGTCGCCTTTGATGTGGCATTCTCAAAGTTGATATAGGCCATCTTCGGGACCACAAGGCTCGGCTCAGTCTCCTGCCAGCCATTCGCAGGCATTTCCTGCCTGTAAAAACGCACAGCCTCTTCAAGACTGACCGTGGTCATAAAAAGCACCTGGCTCTCACTTCCAAAAAATCCGTAAGGGTCGGGGAGTACAGGGATATCGGTTGGAGCTTCACCGATATTGATATCGGGAGGGATGGCCATAAGCGTAGCTTCTATTTGCGGTCCCATTTCACCCATCATCACTTCCGCGGTCAGCTGGATATTTCCAACAGCCTCTGTGGAGACGCTGCTGACTGTTTCGAGCACCTGCTCTCTCACTTGATCCCCGATATTGTCGAAATTGGGGATCAAAGCACATGCCAGGGTGAAGGTAACCAATAGAATTAAAATGGCAATAACTTTAAGTTCAAGCTTTTTCTGTTTCATCTTAACCTGCCTTTCTTGTCTATCACTAATAGCATACCACGATGGAAAACCCGAAAGCAATAATTAATTCGTGGATTTACTTTGTTTCCAGGCTTGCAGCATACCCCAGATGGCCAGCGGGCGCATGTAGGCAATCGAGCGGTAGTCACCATTTTCATTCCACGCCTCCGGGGTTTGGAACCAGTAACCCATTTTTTCATAGGTCATGTTAAAAACACCCCGGGCTGTTTTGAATGCCTCTTCCACCATCCCGTTCTGGATCATCAACGCAGCCAGCGCGTAGGTTGAGCCCGTCCAGACTTCCTGCGATTGCAGGCTCGTCCGGTCGATGCTGCCATCCGGGCGTACACCGTTCATCGCACCAATGGAGCCACCCTTAATGCCCATCACATTCTTCTCAAATATCTTCTCGAGCATCGAGCGGGTATGCGCTTCGGGGATCACAGCCTGCAGGTTGCTCATCCGTGTGTACCATTCTCCCGCCAGAGCGTCGGCCATGATGCTGTTGTGCTGGCGGTTTGAGGAACAATCGTAATCGTAATACTCGCCGTTCCATAACCGGCTTTCATATGCAGCGGAAGCCCTCACGAGCATTTTCGAATAAAATTCCGCTTTCCGGATTTTTCCAAGTTTAGTGGCCATCGCCTCGGTGGCTTGCAGACAGGCCAGCCACAGGCAGCCAGTATAAGCGCTGGGTCCCTTCACCGACCAGGCGTCGTAAGTTTGATCGGGAAAGCCATCGTTCTCCACCAGCCCATCGCCGTCGCGGTCAAAGCGGATCATGAACTCCACCGCCTGTTCCACCGCGTCCCAGCAATGTTCCAAAAAAGCCTTATCGCGTGTGAAGGTGAAATCCCGATAAACCTGCAGGACAAACTTGGGATTCAAGTCCTTCCAGATGCCGCTGTTGTGGAAATCGTATCCATTTACCAGGTAAAAGGGATCCTCCTGCGGCCAGCCCAGGTCGTGCGGGAGGGCACCGCGGATCTTGCGTGGACGCAGGGCATTATCCAGCATGGTCCTGCGTTTCTGCGGGATAGACATATCAACAGTACCAGCGAAATCCCGCTGCAGGCTCAGCTCGATCTTTGGAAAGAGCATCGCCAGGGCAATTGATGAGTAAAAATGCACGTCGTAAGTGTTGACCATGCGGTATTCATGCCCTTCCAGGTAACCAAAGTGCCCAATGGAAGCCGCAGTAAGTTCCTCATCTGTAGTGTGCGCCCAGATAACCCCACCCTCCACCAGGTAATACAGTTCATTGAATAGAGTGCTTTTAAACCAATCCGGCAAGTCCGGGTCATCCAGAACAGGTTTTTGCCAGGCAGCGATCTTACGCTCCCAACCTTCGTAATGAAGCAGCGCATCGCGAGCGATCCGCGGCGCTGAATTTCCGCTGGTTCCATAATAAGCCGCGTAATGGCGGAAGAATTCCCTACCCATCCCGGTATGGATGCGGGGCATATCCCAGGCCAGGCTGAAGGAGATCTCTTTCGATCCTCCAGGGGGAAGGTTGAACCTGGCTGCAATTGCCGCCCCTATCGTTTCGCCGCTTGCTGAGCTTTCTTCACTGCCTGAATCATCCAGACCGCCGTCCGATGTAAAATCCTGCCAGATATCGCCACCATCCCCGTTGGTGAAGAAGTGAGTTCGTTTACTCAGTTTTACTCCCGGGGTTTTTCTGGCTGCAATTGCAAAGGTTAAGGAGTCTTCGATGATCTCCACCGGATTTTTCCCCCCGGAAAGATCCGTCTTAGGCTGGCGGTGAACATGGCGCAGGTTGACGCCTTCAGCCATCGGTAGCGTGAACGGGCTGTTGGTATGCCCCCCTGCGGAATCATTGGTAGAACCCGTTCCATTCTGAAACGTGAACATCAGGCTGACTTCAACTGGCTGCTGCCCGGTATTTTCCACTTGCCAGGAGAACACTCCCACCGGGTAACTGCTCTCCCGGTAATTGCCGGGGATAAACGGAGAAACCTGCCTGCAGGTCATGCGAATGCCCGGTAATGGTTCCTCATAAACGGTCCAGGCACGCGGGAAAAGGGCGTGGTAGGTGGCGCAGGCGGGATCCAGACCCCAATTCCAGGCAGAAAGCGATCCGTCAGTGGGTTTTACCGGGGAAAGCGTCACTGCTCGCGGCACTTCTTCTCCTCGCCGGACAAATAGCGAAAATTGGTCTGCACTGACTACCTTCTCATGAATGAATCCCGGTCGCAGCGACCAACGCCGGAAATCCCCTCTCCACCCTCGACCAATGGATCCCCCGCCGATTCCACCCAAAGGCACCCCCTGGTTTGGCCCGGGGGGTTCTGCTTTCATCGCGCTGATCGGGTCAAAACCAACAGATGTTTTTTTACGATTGTTGTTGATGATCCGCGCAACTACTGGCAGCATTTTCAAAATCGTCGATAAGGAAACAAGCCGGGCTGGTCGGCCATAATCCATGAGGATTTTATCCAGCCGCCTGGACCAGGCCTGGGGGGGAATGGTATCAGTCATGGATTCGCCTTTCTTTTTTAATGAGTGTGGTCAGCGGGAATACTTGCTGCGAATGCGGTCTTTTTCGTTCCCATCCAGGAAGGCGGCCTCCAGCGAATTCCATCTGGCCTGTTTGATCTGTTCCACGCTCAAACCTGCCTGTGGCGCTGCAACATCCAGCTCGTATGCAAGATCAATCCCGCTGATACCGGGATCATCGGTATTGATCGTGGCGCGGATACCTTTTTCCATGAACTGTCGCAGGGGATGAGTGGCGTAATCCGAAACCGTGCTGGTCTGCACGTTGCTGGTCAGGTTGGATTCAATCGGAATCGCTTTTTCGACAAGGTAATCCATTAGTGCCGGATCTTCAGGCGCGTGCACCGCATGCCCGATCCGCTCGGCTCCCAACTCCTTCACGGCCTGCCAAACCGAGTCCGCCCCTGCGGCCTCCCCGGCGTGCACGGTGATGCGCAGCCCGGCATCGCGGGCTTTTTTGAAGTGCGGGATGAAAAGATCGCCGGGGAAATTAACTTCATCTCCCGCCAGGTCCAGCCCGGTGATATCCTCCCGGCAGGAAAGGATCGCATCCAATTCCCGCATGGCCGAATCCGCACCATAAGTACGGCTGAGGATGCCGATCAATCCAACCGGTATGCCGAAACAGCGCACCCCATCCTGAACACCTTCCACAACGGCTATGGGTGACCGCGGTTGCATCCAGTTGGTGAGCTTTTGCCATAAAAAGCGGGCTGAAGCGCAGTTCCACGTAATCCAACCCCCCCATGGCTGCATCCTCCACATTTTCGAAAGCGATCCTGCGAATCGCGTCCGCGTCCACCATCACCAGGGTTTGCCATTTGAATTTTTCAAAGAATGCCAGGATCCCCGGTTGCGGCGCGGTCACCTGCACTACCGGGCGGAGTTCTTCTACCGTCCAGGCAGGCAGTTGCAGATTATGCTGGTTGGCTAAATCAATGATCGTCTGCACACGCACGCTGCCATCCAGATGGCGGTGCAGATCGATCAATGGAAGGTCTTCGGGGATCATAACTCGCCCTTGATCAGGGATTCTGCCAGATCCTCGGTTATCTCATCCTCAGGGGTGATCTGAAATGCTTCCTTGCCTTTTTCCTGCGCAAGAAAGCGGAAGGAGATGAATCCGACCAGCAGCGGAAGCCAGAAGGTGAACCCGCGGAAGCTGAGTGTGATGAGAGTGGCGGAGCTTAGCGGAACACCCAGTGATTTCAGCGCGATGGTCATCACCCCTTCTACGATGCCGATTCCGGCTGGTGTTGGGGAAGCATAGTAAAACAGATAACAGAGACTAAAACTGGCTATGAGGATCCCGGGCGTGAAGGGTTCTTTGAAAGCGATGAACATTAACATCAGGATAATAAGGAGTACAACCTTGTTCACCATCGCAAGTGAAAATGGAATGATTAATTTTCGCCATTCGGTGCGAAGCAGGCTGATCGATTCAATCGCAGTATCCGAAAAGGTTTCCGCGCTGCTTAGCGGCAGGAATTCACGGCGGATCACCCGGCGAACCAGCCGGTCGATCAACTTGGAAGCACCCACAAAAAACGCGCGGAACTTATCCGGGTGACGGAATCCAAGGAAAAGCATAAAGACCATGAAGATCACAAATGCGAACAATCCCAGAGCCGAGGAGATTATTGGCCAGCCCAAAAGGCTGCGCTTTAGTAATGAGAAGAATCCCAGCGTAATCACCAGCAGTAAAGAGAGGTATTCGAAGATCATGTAAAGCGTACCCACAACTGTTGCAGAACCCTTCGGATACCCCCTGTGTTGCGCGTCCGCCCAGAAAACCGCGAGACCGGCCATGCCATAGGATGGAGTGACAACGTTAGCGAAATTTGCAGAAGTACTCAGAAGAAAAACATGCTTATAGGTTTCACGGATGCCGATTATCTTGAAGTTCAGCTGATAGATCAAGGAGGCAATCATTAGCCAGAGCCCCTCGAACGCAAGCGCAAGCACCAGATAATTGGCCGAAATGCTTGCAAGCATCCTGCCCATGTTTTGGATCTCCGAAATCCTGGCGATCACAAAAATGGTGGTAAATCCAAGAAATACCACCAACAGGATGGTGTAGAACTTGGGGTGGCCTGATTTTTTGGAAGAGGTCTTCGGTCGAGGATGATCTTCAGGGCGTTGGGTTGCCTGGCTCAAATGCTCTCCGATGGATGGATTCCGCGTTGGGTAATGGGTTGATTTTAGCATCCAAATCTCCTTAACCCCAAGGTAGTAGCAAAATCCATGCCACCGCATAACAGGGGATGAAGGAGGTTTGAACTCTAACCCGGAATGTCCTGGTATTTATCGAGATTCCAGATGCGGATGTTATCCAGCAGCATCTGAACTTTTCCTTGGGAGGCTCCCCGGTAAAAATAATAATCGTGGAACATGGTTTTTGGGAGGGCAGGATCCTCAAAATACATAAATGGATTCCCGTCCACCAACACCGCGATCCGGTCACCGTTGCGGATGATGGTCAGACTTGCTTTCAGCGTATCCTGCGCCTTGATGGTGCCGCTATGAAGCGCCCGCCATTCTTCGGTTTTAGGATCCTGCTGCATAATGGTACCTTCCCAATTCTCGCCAGTGTTGGTCAAATGTACCGCCCAACTTCCGAAACTACCTGTAAAGACTTCCTCAAAGACACTTTGGTCATTCTGTCCAAATTCGATATCGTACGTCTCGGCAAAATGATTGAAATTCACTTTTCTCTGCCTGGCCATCCCATAATCCTTCAGAATTGCCATCAACAAAGCTTCATTTTCTAGGGTCACTGCACCCAGGGCAGGTTTATCGCCATCGCGGAAACCCCATTGAGGATCAGGAATCGAAAAATTATCAAAGAAATCTGGTTTCTTATCCTGTACAGCTTCAAGGATTGGCGTGGAGAACTCCGCAACCCAATCCGGGAGCACAACCGTCGGTTCTGGAGTCGGCTCCGGCGTGAAAGTGGCTGTCGGGATAGATTCCGTCGCCAGGATCGCTGGCATATATGGTGCCTCTCTCCCGGTCACCTTGAAATAAAGAAGGTAAATCACACCTGCTGCGATCAGGAAAAGCGGCACGGCGATCAACCAGGGGTTGAACCCTCTTCCTTCCGTTTCTTCAGGTTCTGCTTTTTTTCCGGGAGGCGGGGGTTTTTCCGGCGGAATAAGACTGTTTCCATAGAGGTAATAATCTTCCGAGGTGAAGACTGCTTCCACCTTCTTTGGTTGCTGCGTCTCTTCCTCAACCGGTTTGATTGCAGGTTTTTTTCGCACCGGTTTGGGTTTTTCCTCTGGCTTTTTCGGGCTTGCCTGGCTCTTTTGTTTTGGTTGCGAAACGGGTTCCTCGGGAATGTACGCGGGATAACTGGTAATTCCATCATCCTGTCCAGGTACATAAATAGGCGTGCCGCCCTCCTGGGCGAACCTGCGCACGTTCGGTACAACCGGTTGGGATTGGAAATCATCCTGCTGGAATCCCGGCTCGGAAACAGCCGCCGCAGCGAACATCGGTCGGATGCGGGCAGATCCCTCCATGGGTTTCCCGGCCGGGGGAGGGTTCTGATCTGGAGACGGGGATTCCGTGACCAACGGCGGCACTTCGGGAGTGGGTGGGAACTCCAAAGCGCCGGGTTGAATGTAATCCACCCCCTCATCAGATGAGGAGTCTTCCAACGAGAAAGGAGTCTTTTCACCGAAAGGATTGGTGTTTGGATTGTCCCGTGCTTCAGACGCGACTGATTCATTCTCAAATTCAGGTCCAAGGTAGCGTTCCGCAAATTCCTGCAATGCGGGTACTTCGATGGGAGGGAATTCTCCCTGCTCTGGCGTGGCAGCGGCTGCGGTAAACTCGGGAAAGGAGGACTCCTCAATCCCAGCGATTGAAGGGAGAATACCTTCCGCTGACCCAGTCTGGATACCATCCGTTTTTTGAACCGGAATGCTGCCGGGGTTAATATCGCCAAATGCCACAAGGGTCGATTCATAGCGCTGATCGATCACATCATCGCCGCAGCGTGGGCAGTGATGGTCAAACGGATCAATCTCCACCGACTTGCGGCAGTTGGGGCAGAAACCTTTCAGTGAAACATCGAATTTTGCATGACAGTGCGGGCAGACTCGTGTATCCGCCTTTATCTGCTGATGGCAAACAGGGCAGGCAGAGCTCTGCACCTGGCTCCATTCTGGCGTCTCCATGGAATCTAAAACGTTCGGATCTGATTGAATGCCAACAACCGCGATCTCGGGTGAATTGAACGGGAAGAGATCATCGGGTAACTTAGGTTCCGGTTCCGCCATTCCCGGTGTTTGCAGTGCTTGTTTTTCCGGGGGAATCCTTGGTTGAACCGCAGGGGGTAATGCCTCCGGAGGAAGTACGGTTTGCACCGGATGGTTTACTACAGGTGGGATTACCGCTGGGGGGACAGAATTCACCCTGGGTTCCAGGGATTTGATCTCGGGCAGGTTATCGGGGATATATGGTTCGGGTAAACCCGAGGAAGGTTTGGGTTTCGGATCTGGTTTCGGTCTGGTTTCGATTCAGGCTTGGCTGCAGGTTTTTCCAATTCTTCCGCTTTTTGTGCTTCCGCAGCAGCTGGTTTTTGCGAAGATCCGCGGTTGCGGCCTTCCACCGGGTGAAGCTTGGCGGTCACCTTCGCCGGCAAGGGTGGTTTGCCTTGTGGCTCCTTACCCTTAACGGAAGTGCTCTGTTCAAGGTTGGTTGAGGACGCGATCTCCTTAAGCGCCAATTCAGACATGTACCGAACGCCCTGGTGCTGGTCATTCAGCGCTTCTTTCAACGCCGGGATCGCACGCGGGTCGTGGATCTTGCCGAGTACCTCTGCCGCCATCATGCGCGCCCAACGGTCCGGGTGCTTCAGGTAGACGCATAAAGGCTCCACAGCAGATGGACCCAGGTCCACCATTTTCTGGATGGATTTCTTCTGTGAATTCTTTTCGAGGGTCTTCAGGTCAAAGATGTGCGCGTCGATCTCTGCCTGAACAAGCATGCCTTCCAGGCCGGCAGCGGGGGGTTCTTCATCCCCGGGCAGGCTGAAAGGGGAATTCGAAGGAGCCCGGAGCTTATCCGCTGGATCCTGAGACGGAAATTCCTCGATATTGTCGTCTGTCATTCCTTAATCCTGAACTCTCATTACGATCGCCGCCTCATCCATTGCCCAAATTATTTGCTTTTTCAAAAAGCCATAAACACCAGGCTGAAATTCTGGTGGCTCACTAAAATTATAGCAAAGAAACACCCCTCTGCTCTATACAGGCACTTAACAAATTCCATACCCAGTAAAGGTGCCTTCTCATTCGGGAGGGTGGTTTCCAGAGTGTGAAACGACTCGGGAATAAAAAAGGACCTGCTCGGTCCAGTATTCAATCAGCGGGGAGGGAGGGATTCGAACCCTCGGTCGAGGTAAAGTCCCGACAATCACTTAGCAGGCGATCCCGTTCAGCCACTCCGGCACCTCCCCAGGTTTTGTACCTGCTCTTGCAACCCCCAGCAGGCGGAGGGAGAGGGATTCGAACCCACGATGACTTTCGCCATACCTGTTTTCAAGACAGGCGCCTTAAACCACTCGGCCATCCCTCCCGGCTTTGCGCTTGAATTTTACCATAGTCCAATTGGGTTACAGGTGCTTGGCAAACCAATCCACCGCGTCATTGACCATGCTGGAGGTCACGCGGTGAACGGCCCCGGGATGAACCTTATATTGCAGGTTGCCGGGCAGTTGATCAAAGAATGGTTTCATCTGTTCGAAGAACCGCAGCGAGTAGGATTTATGTGTATCGGTATCCAGGTCGCCGCAGATCATCAGTAACGGCTTCGGGGCAAATTTTTTCAGTTTCTCCGTCGGATCAATTGCCTCCACCACCTTCGTGCGCTCCCCGGTTTCCACCAGTAAACCAGCCATCTGTTCTGCGAAAGCGGGCTGCAGGGATGCCTCCAGAATACTGTCCTGCCAGCGCTGCAGGAGGCTGGGAAAGCTGATCAGGGTTGCCAGCGCCTTCACAGCAGGATTCTTAGCAGCGTAACAGTAAGCGATAAATCCACCCATGGAAGCACCGCTGATCCCCATGCGCTCCATGTCCAGCCGGGCATCCTCCCGGAACGCTTCCTGGAGCACACTGATATCGCCAAGGGTATCTTCGATGATCTTCATGATCAGGAAGTACCGGTCCAGTCCGGTCGCGAAGGGGTAAAGGTCCCCTTTTTGAGGACTTTCCCAGGTGGTTGCCACCCGGTAATCCAGACGACCGCCATGCATTGCGGCATCCAGGCTGACAGTGGCAATGCCCCGTAAAGCCAGGTTATAGGCCAGTTCCACCCCTCCACGC
This sequence comes from uncultured Chloroflexia bacterium, assembly GCA_963747315.1. GTDB lineage: Bacteria > Chloroflexota > Anaerolineae > Anaerolineales > Anaerolineaceae > CAVVEQ01. Next base: position 454,793 of record CAVVEQ010000006.1, read on the forward strand.
TTATCGCCGCCATACCCATGGATATAGAACACAACCGGAAGTTTTTGCGCTTCTTCCGGCGCGCACAGGATCAAGGGGATCCCGGAAAAATTCATCTCTTCATAAAATATCTTTGCTGTCATATTTTCAAGCTTATTATTAGCCTTCCGCGTAACCGATCAACCCCAACGCTCTCGGGCCGGTATGCATTCCCAACACCGTACCGGTAAAGTTCATCAGCAATTCCTTCGGCTGGTGCTCCCTGCGGATCTTTTCCACCAGGTGGAGCGCGTCCTCCTCCGCCCCGCCATGCATCACGCAGATATGAACGTCCTTTTTGTGGTCAAGATTTTCAAAAAAATGCGAGTACATCTGATCGATGGAGCGTTTGCGGGTCCTGGCAAAGCTGTGGGGATATGCTTTGCCATCCTGGTTGCTGAACGTGACCAGCGGTTTAATATCGAGCACCGATTCGATCATCCTGGCAGCCTTGCCCAAACGGCCGCCTTTCAGGATGTACTTGACCGTATCCAGTGCTGCGAACAGCACCATGTTTTGGTGAACTGATTGGAGTTTTTCGATGATCCTCTCAGCACTTTCACCAGCCTCGCGAAGCCTGGCAGCAGCCAACACCTGGAACCCCTCTCCCATCGATACATACCCAGAATCGACCACGTGCACAGGAATAGGCACCGAACTCGTCGCTCTGAAGGCATTATCGATGGTGTTGCTGAGCGCTCCGGTCAGGGAGATCATGATGATCTCGTCCGCGCCGTCCTTCATTGCTTGCTGAAACGCGGTTGCATACCGTTCTTCGGTCAATTGAGAGGTCGAAGGGTAAAGGGGATCCGTTTGCAGCCGTTCATAAAACCGCTCCGGGGTTAAGTCCACCCGGTCCTGAAACTGGTCTCCGCCCCAGAGAACCGGGATGGGCAGGATCCGGATACGATATTGCTCGATCAGGCTCTGGGGGATATCGCAGGTACTATCGGTGATGATCTCGATCTTGGAAGATGGCATGGAGAAAGAATCCTGACGAGGCTTCGTAAAAAATTATAGCATCGATATATAGATTCAAATCCCCTGCCTGGTACTGGCGTTTACTTACCTGCCAGGTAACCCTCCCGCATGTACCGGTCGAATAAATGTCCCCAGGAGGTATTCACCCGCCAGTCCTCATAGATCCCGCGGTACTTGGTCGGCCAGGCGACAATATCGTGGTTGAGCTCCGACATGAAGATCGGGAAGTTCACGATCGGGGTATGCATAATGAACTTCTGTAGGGATTTCGTGGGACCGTACCAGGCCAGCCAGGCGAGGAAACCGTGGAAGTTGCTGCCGACTTTGAAACCCCAGTTTTCTCCGCTGATATCATCTCCAAGTATCTCGATATCTCGGGGGTCTCCCACACCCAAACCACGATCGTGCGCCAGCCGGATATATTTGATGCTCAGGGGATCAAAACCCATGAGTCTGGCAGCCACCGCATCAATGGCAACCTGGTCGCTGGAGGCAAGGATCACATTTTTCTCCACCGGGATCATCAACCGCGGACCCGGGCCATTTCCGGCAGTCGTCCCATCCATCACCGCGAACAGAGCCCGGTGTGAATCTCCTTCTGGATGGCAAGCAGGTCCACCAGGGTTTCATGGATCCAGGTGTGGGTGTAATGTCGATTCTTGGTCAGCAAACCGCCAAAAGCGTTCTTCATTGCCCCGGTGGTGGTGGTGTACATATGGCACTTCACCGTTGGCAGGTGAACGATATTTTTCCCGAAGAAATAATCCGGGAAAAACAATCCATCTGGGTACACATTGTTCAGCGCAAGCATCTCTGCTTTGGGTTTAAAGGGTACCCAGGTCATGTCCTTGGGTTCGAAATTGTAGCGAACCTCAACATCGTAATGCTTGAAGATCGGCACATACCCGTTCAGGTCCTCGCCCTTGAAGGCGTTCGTCACTACGGTCTGGTTTTGCACGCAAACGAGGTCTTTGTAACCTTGAGCGTGCAGGCCGAGGACTGAGCCCTCCAGCTGCCAGGGGGTTGTATTCGCACTGGGCATGGGGTAATGCCAGCTGATGTTATCCTTCAGGATCGTGACCGCTTTCGAGTCGAGCGCCTGGCGGACCTCCGCCATTGCGAAAATTCGTTCATAATCCTGCAGCACAGTCTCGGGGGATGTGCGCAGGACGGCGACTTTGGTTTTCTTTCTCATGGTGGGATTGATTCCCTTTCGAAACTTCTTGTATCACGAGCGGGTCGATTCGTCAAATCTGGTGAAACAGATTCGCTCCCTTGATGCTCTGGCTTATCTCATAAACCGCAGTGAAGCGCCATTGGTGCCATCACTTTGAATCCCTCAGCAAGCTGCAAACCCTGGCTGCGGCCAAAGATGGATTCCTTGGCTTCCATCACTTGAAGGAGCATTTCCATATCCTCATCCCGGAATTGCGCACTGTAGCAGCGGATCGCTGAGATTTTTTTGTCATTCACTGTGGAGATATCCACAGGTGTGTTTGGGTCGGCGCTGAAATAAAACGCAACCCCCACAAGGTCATGGGGGATATACTCCTTATCCACCTCGCGCATCGCTGCTTGCCATCCGGGGTAGAGAGACCAGGTTGGCTGCGGATGCCGCTGCAAGCCCGCATTGGATATGATCGCGGTGAGATTCATACGCAAGCCAGGGGTCGGGCGCAAAAATGAAGTCCGGTTTTATCAAACGCATGTGTTTAAGCATCTCGGCGCGCAGGAGGAAGTAATCGTATCGACCGGCATCAGGGTAGCCCAGGCGGATTTGAGTGCTGACACCAATGGCTTGCCCAGCCTGATCTTGTTCGCGCTCCAGCACTTTTCGGGCTTGGGCTGGGGTAAGGGAGGTATCCAATACACCCACAAGATCGTCTGTCACCGTCAGGTAATGAATTTCTGCACCATTCTGATGCAGCAGCACCAACGTGCCGCCTGCACCGATATCATTATCGTCATAGTGCGGTTGTATGGCCAGCACCCTCCGGGCTGACATCAGTTCCGGGATGGGGATGATGGATTCGATCATCGCTTCCTCCTGCCAGTATTTGTTTTATTTTACTTCGCTGATAACCCGGTTTCGGCCGGCGCGCTTGGCCTGGTAAAGCAGTTTATCCACCCTGCGCATAGCATCATCGGCCGTTCCATCAGGGCGGCACATGATCACACCAGCGCTGAAAGTAACCGGTTCTTTGACGCCGCTGAATTTCCGCAATTCCACCTTCTGCCGCAAGCGCTCGATCGCTTGAATCGCTTCCGGGATCTGCGTATTACGAAAGAGGAAGAGAAATTCATCTCCGCCCATCCTGGCGATGATATCCTGGGTTCGGATACTGGAGGTGAACTCCTCGGCAACTTCCTGGAGGACTTTATCCCCGCGAATGTGGCCATACCGGTCATTTATACCCTTGAAGTTATCGAGGTCAATTTCACCAATGGCAAGAGGCGCTCCGGTTTTCAGGGATTGTTCGATCTCAAGCTGCAGGGCTTGCTCCGCGTAGCGGCGGTTATAGAGGCGGGTGAGAGTGTCCATCTCCGCGAGGATCGCCAGCTCTTTGGATTTTATTTGCAGTTCCTCTTCCGTTCGTTTGCGGTTGGAAATATCCCTCAAAATGAGCAGTTTACCTGAATCCAATCCCCTGCCGTCTGTCAGGGAGGAAACCCGTAATTCCTGCCAGGAATTTGATTCAGGTTTTAATTGAATCTCTATTTGAATCGTATCACTTGATAGATGGTTATTCAGTAATGGAGCATGGATATTGATCGGGCAACCGATCACCTCGTCTTCAATTAGACCAAGCATGCGCGCGGCTGCCGGATTCAGATCGATGATCCTGCCCTGCGTATCCAGAACGACAAGCCCGTCTTCCAGATCCTCGAATATCTTGTTGCGTGCGACTGGAACCACATCCAACAGTTCATACCGGTAGAGACCCAGGGCGTAGAGCAAACCGGTTATGGTGAACATGATCGGGGTGAGATCGAATCCCATGAGCGGGCTGAATCCGGAAATATAGAGCAGGTTTGCGATCCAGGGAAGCGGAATACCCACGAGGATCACATGCGCTTGTTTGCGGTAGACTTTTTGTTGCCGAATGGCTTCCATGACAAGCAGCAGGGTGGCGAACACCAGCAAAACATAGGAATAGACATTTAAAACCCAGAACCACAATCCGTGATAGTAAATAAATCGCACCTGGTTGATTGCAGGGTTGGGTAAAACAGCTGTCCAGATCAAATGATGGTATTCATTGGTGAGCACCAACAGTATCGAAACAACGGGTATGGCCCAGAGCAACAGAGTTCTGTTTCGGGTAAGATATTTATCCCGATCTGTGAATTGCAGTGCAAAAATGAAGAAAAGCACTGGAACTGAACTTGAACCGAAGTAAGCGATCTTGGACCAGAATACATCCCCTGAAAGGGTTGTGGAAGAAATCTCCATCCCGGAGCAGAAGGTCCAGATAATGAACGCCACCATCAATCCAAACAGGGTAAACGCAGCCTTCATCCGTCTGCGTGGCCACATCAGCGCTGCGGAAAATATATTCAGCCCTGTGCAAAGGAAGAAAACAAAGGAGATGAATTCAAAATCATACATGGTTGCTTGATTGGTATTCTTGGGATCTATCGGCGATCCCGAGTTCCCACTTTCATAATTCTACACAATAACCACTCAAAAAAACCTTTTTCGGGTTTACAGTTTTGATAACAAAAAAAGGCAGCTGGGAATGCCAGCCGCCTTCTAGAGGTAAGATCCGGGTGGTTAACCTGCCTGCTCGCCCAGGTAAACCTGGATTCCCATCTGGGCAATCTGGTCAAGTTGCGCTTCAAGCCAGTCTATGTGCACTTCTTCATCTTTGAGAATTGACTCAAACAACTCGCGGCTGCCGTTATCTCCGACCTCAACACAGACCTTAATGCATTCATTATAGGTTTTTACTGCTCCATCTTCTGCAGCATGATCGTTTTCCAGTTGAGATTTTACATCCGCGCCAATGTGCATGACATTCAATTTGGAAACAACGGGAGTGCCTTCTAAAAAGAGGATACGGTCGATCAGGCTCTCGGCATGTTTCATTTCATCTATCGCGCGCTTCTCGATAGCATCGTGTAACTGGCTATATCCCCAATTGGCACAGAGCGCGGCATGCACCATGTACTGATCCACCGCAGTAAGTTCATCGGCTAGCTGCTCATTCAACTTTTCAATAACAACTGGCTTCCCTTTCATTTGCATTCTCCTTTTCGATCGATTATCGTTCTCCATCCATTTCTTCATAAAATCGGATGGTTTCATTCCTTTGCTGAATGATCGCATGTACCACTTCCAGGATAGTGATCACTCCAAGAACTTTTTCGCCGTCCGCAACCGGGAGATGGCGGACAGCTTTAGCGCTCATCATTTCCAGCGCTTCCTCCACACTCTGACCGGGATTCATCAGGAATAATTCAGTGGACATGATCTCGCTAATCCGGGTGTCCTTGGAAGCTCGGTCTTTAAGGATGATTTTGCGAGCATAATCCCGCTCGGTCATCATCCCCACAAGTTTTTCCCCCTCCATCACCAGCACGGCGCCGATGTTTTCCCGTGCCATTAACTCCAGCGCTTGAAAAACAGTTGAATCTGGCCTGACTGAGCAAACCTGTCCAGTATGCGTTTTCAATAAGTCCCGTATGGTGATCATACTCCACCTTTAAAATATATTATACGCATTCTATATGAACTGTTTCAATACCCGTTCTTTCGCAGTGATTACCGCCATGGAGTGAAGAATTGCAACGACATAACCACAGGATTGAAGAGCTGGTTGAGATAGGGGATTCCTTCCGGGAAAAGGACCGGGTCATCGGGTTGTGAAACGATGGTGTACACATCACCGCTGGGCAGCACAATATAGGCGTTGCGCGATCGCCAGGGACCCGCAAGATTGTTATAAACTACAGCCGGTGCGCCACCGATGGTCATATCCACAACGGAGGCGGGATCATAGTATCCATCTGGAAGTCTCGCGAGAAAATCCCTCGGAGCCATTCCGTCCGAAACACCAAACGTCCCCACCACCAGGTTCGTTTGCACATCCGGAAAATCCGGTGTGCTTCCCAGGACGGGTCCCCCTATGATCCTGCCGGGAAAGGTTGGATCCTCCCGGAAATCACTGGGATAGACCATGCAGTAACCATCGATTTGGTTAATAAAAGCCGCCTCTCCATCGCCCGGGGTGGGACAAACCGCGGCGGAAGATATATAGCCCAAATCCTCCTGGGGTTCAAAAAAGACCAGGGAATTAATTACGGTATCCCACAGCAGGTTCGCCTGGGCGGCAAGGGCGGGATCGCTGTATTCTGGCTCCGGGGAGAGATTGATGGTGTACCGCGCGAAGGGGCTGACCACGAATGCGCCGGTTTCCGACCCGTAGGATGGAAGGTTGCGAACGCGTACAGCGGGGATACCGCCGATGGTTATTTGTTCCTGGGGCAAACTCATCCCCTGTGCAAACCGCTCCAGCCACATCGAAGCGTACCCCTGGGATTCCATGCCCTCCGGCGGGCCGTTGCGATTGATGGTCAAGCCCGCATTGAAAAATCCCTCCTGCTGCTTGGGGCCGGGGGTGATCACCTGCGGACCGGTGATGCTCAGGAGAGGCAGCGCGGGAATGCCCAAGCCGGATTTGGTCGAAAATCCATCCGGGTAAAGCAGGCAATACCCATCCTCGCGATTCACGTATAACTGCGTTCCAACGATAGGTTGAGGGCAGGCATCCAATGGATCGCCGGTGGGAGCAGCTTCAACATCCGTTGGCGCGGTTTCTGGCGAGGATGTAGGTTCAACGACTGGAGGCTGGCTGCCAAGATTTGAAATCAGGTTGCATCCAAGAAGAAATAGTACCGCAACACTGAAAAATGCAATTTTATTAATGGGGGTCATCGTATCACTCCAGTTATTTGCCCATTTCCGGGTGGTTTTAATTAATTACAAGGAGAGACGAATAAAATCCTAAAAAACAGGTGGGGGAGAGGGTGCGATGAAAAAAGCGATCAGGATGAAATGCGCCAGACAACCCAAGATCACGAAAATGTGCCAGATCTCGTGGAATCCGAATACTTTCGGGAAGAAATTCGGTTTCTTGGTGATATAGACGACAGCTCCTATGGAAAAAAACAGCCCGCCGGCAATAAGCCAGGTGATCGCCCCTGGAGGCATATTGGTGATGATCTGGCGGAATCCGATCACCGCGAGCCAGCCCATCACCAGGTAGATGCCGGCGGTCACCCAGCGCGGAGCATTGATCACGAATAATTTCACGATGATCCCGGCGATAGCCAATGCCCAGATCGTAGCCAGGATACCCCATCGCCACACTCCCTGGAAATAATACAGGCAGATCGGAGTATAAGTGCCCGCAATGAGCAAATAGATGGCAGTGTGATCGAATTTTCGCAAGCGCTGCATCACGGTTGGTCCACCCTTCACGAGATGGTAAATGGAAGAAGCAGTAAACATCATGATCAGGCTTAATCCATAAACCAACAGAACCGACATGAGAACCAGGCTGGTTCTGCTGAGGTATAAAAGCAATCCCAGGCCGATCAAAGCAGCGATGGCTGCCCCCATGTGGGTAAAACCGTTTACAGGTTCGCGGAAATGTTTTGACATAGCTTCCTCAAGTAAATTTCATTCTACCAGTGATGCCCACACCTTGATCGTTGGAATGAATCTCTAAACTAATTTTAATAATTTAAGGTATGGGTGAAAAATCTTTGCCGAAAATCTAAAAAATAATAAACGCCTTAAAAACCCGGTGGAATTCTCTCTTCGCTTCCCTGACGATCCAATGAATTAAGGTCTTAAAAAAGATTACTTTTTAACATTGGACATTTTCCCATAAACAGACGTTCAACTATATATAATATACTTGAGGTGGAATAATATTTGAAAAATATATCCGTTTCCGAATTTGATGCGATTGTAATTGGCGCTGGTATTTCAGGTTTAACCGCTGCCGCCTTTCTAGCCTCCTCTGGTGCCAGGGTGGTCGTTTGTGAGCAGGCGGTAAAAATCGGAGGCTTGTTCAATTCATTCGAGAAAAATGGGTACCATTTCGATGGCGGAATCAAAGCCGTGGTCAATACGGGGATCGTACTGCCCATGCTCGCCCGGCTTGGGATCCTAGAAGGTCTCTCCCTTAAGCCTTCCCGAACAGCATTCATTACCGATGGGAAATTCCATCCATTGCGTGATACAGCGGAGATCGATGCTTATTTCTCCTTCCTTGCCGGGCTTTTTCCCTCCTCTGCCATGGGTCTGGAACAGGTCCTTGCTGATATCCATCGGATCGATGAGTTGCTGGGTGCTCTGCTTAAATTCCCAAATCCTTTTATTGCTGTTCAGGAGCCGGGGAGAAACCTTGCGTCTGAATGGTTGCGGGAAAATTCCGGAAGCCTCAAGAAGGCACTGAGGCCTATGCTGCTGCTCAACACACCGCTTCAAACTTACCTGGAAAAACGACTGCCAGATCGTAAACTTGTCAATATGATAAACGGAGTCTTCCCGGATGGAACAACAACATTTTTTGGTCTCGGGTACTTCCATCTCTTTCGGGACTACACCTACCCGGAAAACGGTATCGGGGCGGTCCCCAATGCCCTCGCTTCTCTAATTGAAGAGAAGGGCGGGACCATCCTGTTGGGAACCCGAGTCGCCGGAATCCTTGTGAGAGAAGGTGTTGCTGCAGGAATCCGGTTGGAGGATGGCCGGGAATTCACTGCCCGAAATATCATAAGCACTGCAGATGCCCGTCAGACCTTCACAGGTCTTTTACCGCAAGGCTCGTTGCCTTCTTCATTTCTCAAGAAAATCCTCAAAGCCCGCCCTTCCCACTCCGCGGTGAATGTTTTCCTGGGCGTCAATGCACCTGTTGAAGACTTGAACCTGCAGGGATGCAACCACCTCTTTTTCATGCCGGATCTGGACGGGATCATCGGGCAGGAGCGCCTTACCCGTCCGGATTATTTTTCACACGTTTTGCAGGAGATCAGCGTGCCCTGCTTGCATAACCCAAAGCTTGCTCCACCCGGAAAAACCGGCCTGATCTTAAGTGCCATGACAAGCTGGGAATTTGCAAACAACTGGGGATTGGTTGAAGGAAAACCAACACCGGCCTACCATGAGCTGAAAAGCCGCATCGCTTCAGAAATGATACAGAGTCTGAGCTCATTTTTCCCGGATCTTCCCGGTAAAGTGGAGCTGTGCATCACCGGAACCCCTTATTCTATCTGGCACCACACTGAAAACTGGGAAGGGGCGATCATGGGATGGAGTTACCACCAGAAGGAAAGTTACAACCGTGTCAGCTTCTTGAACCTGCCAAAAACGGTGGATACCCCCATCCGCGGACTTTATAACGCCGGTCACTGGGCGTTTTCTCCCGGCGGTTCTCCCATCGCCGTATTGACCGCCAAGCTGGCTGCCGATAGAATACTCAAAACTTAAATCGTTTCCCGGGTTTAAGACAATAACATACAAGGGCAGATCCATGAAGATCCTGGAAAAGACCATCCTGAATGATCGTTACGAGGTTATCGTCGTCGGGGCTGGGCTGGGAGGGTTGACCACTGCCTGCCTGTTAGCCAAACGAGGGATTTCGGTGCTGTTGATCGATCAGCAGGATAAACCCGGGGGATCCTGCAATTCATTTAAACGTAAGGGGGTGGTTTATGATACCGGCACAGCCATGCTCTATGGCTTCGGTGAAAATGGTTTCCATCCATTCCATTTCGTTCTGAATGAGCTGGAGGAACCGGTGGAAATGATCGCTCACCGGACCCTTGCGCGGATGACCTTTGAAGGTCGCGAGATCATCTTCCACTCAGATATCGACCAATTCCTTGATGAGCTCGGCGAGCTCTTCCCAGGCCAGCGGGAAGCCCTTGGGGCATTCTACGCCTATCTTTATAAACTCTACGAAAACATCGTCCTGAAAAATGAGGTTGTCGTTCCTCCTTCAGAGTTCTCCTCAAAACAGGGGCTGCGAAGCTTGATGAGCGGGCCAACCACGATGCTCAAAATGCGCAAGCTGCTGGATATGAGCGTAAAAGACCTGCTGGACCAGTTTTTCACCTCCAGTGAAGTGATCCACTTCTTTGATAAGCTTTGTTCTGCCTATTGCTACTGTACTTCTGAAGAAACCCCCGCAATACTGGCTGCCACCATGTTCCTGGATAACCATATTGGCGGGGTGTACACGCCAGCCGGCGGAGCGCATATGCTTACCAGTCGGATGGAAAAAGCCTTCGAGCGTGATGGCGGGCAGGTTTTATACCGCCACCTTGTGGAGGAGATCCTCATCCGGGAAGGCTCGGCTTACGGTGTGCGTCTTTCGTCAGGGCAGGAAATTGCGGCCGACCGGGTAGTGGCAAATGCCACGGTCTGGAATATTTACGGTTCGCTCGTAAAACCGGAACATATCGACCCCGCCCGTATGCGTTGGGCTCAAGCATTGGTCCCCACCCTTCCCAGTATGGTGCTTTACATGGTGGTGGATGAAGATGCATTCCCGCCCGGTACATACCCCTGGGAGATCTTCATTGAAAACAGCAGTGAGATCGACAGCACCGATCTGACCATCTACATCAATTCCCTGGTCGATCGTTCTGTGAGCCCCAGGGGGAAGCTGGAAGTGATGGCAATCGGCCCAAACCTGACGCCCTGGCCGGGATCCAAAGATCCACAATACCAGAAAAAAGCGTATTTGGAATTAAAAAAAGCTGAAGCGGATAAAATGATCGACCAGATCGAATTCCACTACCCGAATTTCCGCCGGCATATTCGCAACCTCATCATAGCCAGCCCCACCACCCTGGAGAGGTATTTGCTGAAGAACGGCGGCGAGGTGGGTGGACCTAAAAACATGCTCGGCCAGCACATGCTTAAACGGCTTCATGCCAGGAGCGAATGGAAGAAGCTCTATTTCTGTGGTGATTCCACCGTGATGGCCACCGGCGCGCCGGCTGTCGTCGTTTCCGGAGTGGGGGCAGCCAATGTGATCCTGCGGGAAATGAAAAAGAAGGATTACGACGCCAGAAAATTCAATAAATCTTATGTCCATTTTGTTGACCTGCCGTACACCCGACCGGAATTTAAAACCGGGCAGCAGATCACCCGCGAGAATGCCTGGCTGGCTGCAGCTGAATGTCAGTGGTGTGAGCATCCTGCCTGCACCCGTGATTGCCCGGCCGGGATTGATATTCCCGGGTTCATGCGCCGACTGGAGGCAGGGAATATCACTGGGGCTGCCCGCCTGATCCGTGAGCAGAATCCCCTGGGTGAGATCTGCGGGTTTGCCTGCGGAGATCATCCTGCCTGCCAGGTGCATTGCATCCGCCGCAGCTTTGCCGGCCGAACGGTGCGGATCGCCGAACTGGAACGCAAAGTCTGCGCGTATGCAGGCCAGGAGGGGTGGATCAAACCAAAATCCTCCAATTTGGAAAAGAGAGCTGCAGTGGTCGGTTCCGGTCCCTCGGGTTTATCGACAGCATATTACCTCCGGTTGGCTGGCTTCAATGTGGATTATTACAGTGATGAGGAAAACCCCGGAGAATCACTTGCAGGATTTTTTGGTAATTCGATCCCCCGGGATTCTCTGGATCGCGAGATCACCACACTCTTGAAGTCTGGGGTCATTTTACACATGGAACAACGCTTGGATTCCCGTCTGGCGGAGGACCTGATTACCAGCAGGGTTCCGGTTTTCCTCGCGCTCGAATTTGACGCTCCCGCCCGCCGGCGGTTATCGAATCTCAATGGGGAGAACCTTTGGAAATCGATTGACCCTGCATCCGGTGCTCTTGCCAGGCTGCCGGGGTGGTTTGCTTGCCCACCCCAGGAGCTCCTTCCAAGGTCGGTTATCCGCGCAGTGGCTGCCGGGAGAAGATCTGCGGCGGCGATTTCAGGCTAGGCTCAAATGCTGCCTTTCTGATGATTTCCTGCATATCAGTTTTGAATAATTCTATATAATTACCAATAGGAATTCTGATCATGAGCCGCCTGCTCGGGTGGGTTCAGCAGTGGGTTGTTCAAATCGCCATCGGATTTCTCTTTGGCGGTTGTTTTCTTCGTTTCCTGATCCAATACGCCGATTACCCTGACCTGCGGAATGCGCTGGTGCTTCTTGCAGTCTGGTTGGTGATCTTCATCGTTGAACCATATATAAGCAAGCGTTGGGTGCAATTCTTCTATATATATTTGCTCATTCAGTCGATATTGATCTTTACCCTTCTCTTCACATATCCGGATAACGACAATATCGCTGTTTTGTACGCCGGACTTTCAATGCAGATCATGTCCCGGCTTCCTCCCAAAACGGGTATCGCCATTATCGCAGTTTTCACACCCCTGACAATCATCGGTGTCCGTCAATACTACGATATAGTCAAGACCATACCCATCGCGGTGATCTACACCGCCGCAAATGCTTTCCTGGGAGCCTGCGGTTATGGAGTCCGGAAAGCCATGGAGGAAAAGGAAAAGGAAAACCGATTGCTGCTGGAACTTCAGGAAGCCAACCGGCAATTGTTGGAATCAACCCAAAAAGCCGGGCAACTATCGATCGCCAAAGAAAGAAGCCGCCTGGCACTCGAACTGCATGATTCAGTTACCCAGACTATTTTCAGCATGACCCTCACCACACGAGCCGCCATCATTCTGCTGGATCAAGATCCACCTCGTGTGGCAGTTCAATTGGATCATCTCGATCAACTGGTTCGCAGCGCTCTCGAGGAACTGAAAAAGTTGGTGCTTGAGCTAAAACCGGACTCTTTAAATAAGATTTCTTTAGTTAACTTGCTGCAGGATCACTGCGAGCGCCTCAAAGCGGAAAACCTGCAGGTGACGATCCGGGTTATGCGGGAAAGAGAACCTGGCCCCTCATGAGATCCAGTGTCTCTTCCGGATCGCCCAGGAAAGCTTGAACAACATCATAAAACATGCGGGCACCACCTCAGCCACCCTGGTATTGGATTTTCACCCATCTCAAAAAATGGAAATCCGGGATAATGGCGCTGGATTTGATCCAAACGTAATAAAAACTGGTGTAGGCCTGACAGGGATGAAGGAAAGAGCCGCTGGAATCGGCTGGTCATTGGATATCATCAGCAGCCCGGGTGAAGGAACAAGAGTGATCGCACAGAAGACCGCAAACGAGAAAGGAAGTTCTGATGGTTGAATCTGAAAAGATAAAGGTGCTGATCGTGGACGATCACCAGATCGTCCGTCAGGGATTGCGGAATTTCCTCGAGCTCAATGAGGATATTCAGGTAGTAGGGGAAGCTGGCGATGGGATTTCGGCTCAGAACGCCGCTTCCCAACTTAAACCGGATGTGATCCTCATGGATTTGGTTATGCCTGGAATGGATGGGATCGCAGCCACATCAGCGATCAAAGGAACCCACCCCGGGATAAAGATCATCGCGCTCACCAGTTTCACAGAGGATGACAAAGTTATTCCAGCCATCCAGGCAGGCGCTTCCTGCTATCTATTGAAAGATGTAACCCCCGACGACCTGGTGGAATCGATCCGTGCAGCGGCCAGGGGTGAATCCCGTCTTCACCCGGAAGTGACCCGAAAACTTATGGAACAAGTCTCCAAGCCACCAGGCGTACAAAACAGCAGGGTGCCCGGGGATATCACTGACCGGGAAATGGATGTAATCCGCCTCGTCGCAAAAGGCCTCTCCAACCAGGATATCGCCCGCGAGTTGGTGATCAGCGAGAAAACCGTAAAAACCCATATGAGCAGCATCCTTTCGAAACTGGCACTTGAGGATCGTACCCAGGTAGCGATCTTCGCGATAAAAAACGGATTGGCAGCAGAGGATTGATCAGTGACTCAAAAAATCATCAGCGCGCATAGAGATGTGGGCATAGAATCCCGGCGAAAACCAAGCTGGGTCAGTGCGCTGGCTGTTTATTTCTTCTTTTTATCCGCTGTCGCTCGCACCTTCACCGAAGCCGGTGAATCGGATGCCGTCGAGGTGATTCTCATTCAACTGGCAGTTTTTCTTGTGATCATGACGCTCGTTCTTTGGGTGAACAAGCTGCCTGCCTGGCTGATCCATCTTTTCCTATCGGTGCAGGTTCTCCTCACCATATCGATTCAGAACATGTCTCCCGAGGACGATTTCGCGAATATCCTTTTCGTTCTCATTTCCTTTCAAGTCGCCTTGATCTTCCAGGGTAAGATTCTTGCTGTCTGGATCATCCTCCTACTCCCCATCACCTGCCTTTCCCTGGCTTATTCGATGGGCGGGCTGGAAGGTGTGGGGAAGTCCTTTTCAAATATCGCCGGCGAGGTGAGCATCTTCGCTTATTACATCGCCCTGCGGGAGATCGAGTCCGCCCAGGCGCGACAGCGCCTCTCGGTCGAAGAGCTAAAGATCGTTCACTCCCAACTTGAGGAATCTGCCGCGCAGGTGGAAGAACTGGCAACCATCGAAGAACGCAACCGTATTGCACGCGAATTGCATGATTCCATATCGCAGACATTGTTCAGCATTTCTCTGAATGTCCGCACCATTCAAATCTTGAATAAAAATAACCCATCCCTCATCCACAATCACCTCGAAAACTTGCACTCCCTCTGCGAAAACGCCCTCGCCCAGATCCGTAATTTGATCTCCCAGATGCGCCCCCAAAACCAATAACGTCCTAACCATTCAATCACATACGACTTTAGTCTTAGATGACCCCATTCCAAGGGAGGGTGAATAAATCCATACCAAAGATGTCCTCCATTTCCCACCCGAGCCGGATGTGAAAACAGCTCGGATTATTTATCATGACATTGAAAATAAATTCGAACAAAAGGAATTTAGGAGGAAGAAATGAATAACCTGAACAGCAACAACACCAGCAACATCGTTTACCGCTCTAGCTTTTTGATGATGGCTGCCGCCGTTTGCGACCAGCTTGAAAAAGCCGGGATCCCGGCCAATCTCTGCGATATGAACGAGAACTATTGTGTTTGCGTTCCAGCTGTTTTCGCACGTGATTCGAGCAGCCTGCTGATCGCAGAACCCCGCCGCGGCGAGATTCTTTACGGATACAACCGCTGCCAGGCTTGAAACCTAAAAGCGGAAGAGTTTTAGGAGATTCCAATGACTTCGGTTCGAGAAACTTCCAGCCGGCTGCGAATCCTAATCGTGGATGACATTCCCCAGGTCCTGAATGACCTGGGGATCCTGCTCGAGCTGGAACCTGCCTTTGAGATCGTTGGCAAAGCCGACAACGGGTTGGAAGCAGTCCGGTTGGCTGAAAAACTTCAACCGGACCTCATACTGATGGACCTGGAAATGCCCGGTCTGACTGGGTATGAAGCGGCAGCCGTCATCAAATCGAAGCACATCGACTGCAAGCTTGCTGCCCACACCATTCATGGTCAGCCTCAGGACCGGCAGCGTGCAGCGGCTTGCGGTTTTGATTTTTTCATTGAAAAAGGCACCTCCATCGAAATGGTGCTTAAAAACATTCAGATTTGAAAAGGAGATAAGAAAATGGATCCAAAAGTTGTTTCTCGCAGGTACGACCTGGATTGGATCAGGGTCATATCGATCCTCTCTGTCTTCGTCTACCACTCCTGCCGGGCTTATAACCTCTGGCCCTGGCACGTCAAGAATCCCGCCACATCGGCGGCGTTATCAACCTTCACGGATTTCATGGACCTTTGGATAATGCCGCTCATTTTCGTGGTCTCCGGGGCCGCAGTCTACCTGAGCATGCAGCAACCATCCTGGAAGGCAGCCGGGAAATTCCTGAAGGACAAAATGATGCGGTTGCTCATTCCCCTTCTGGTCGCAGATTTCACCCACATTGCCATCCAGGTCTATATCGAGCGGTTGACCCACGGAGAGTTCAGCGGATCCTTCTGGCAGTTCATCCCGCACTACTTCGAGGGTTGGTACGGATTTGGTGGAAATTTCGGCTGGATCGGCCTGCACCTCTGGTATATCGTGGTGCTGCTCTTCTTCAGCGTGGTTTTTCTGCCGGTATTCTTCCTGCTCAAGACCAATCGCGGAGCCCGGATTATGGAAAAGATAGGCGATTTCTTCGCCCTTCCCGCCCTGATCTATGTGCTCGTACTTCTTATCGTCACAGTCTGGGGTTGGACCGAACCGGCTGCCAGACTGCTGGATGATTCCTTCAACTGGGGTCTGGGAATCTATGCCACTTTCTTCTTCTTCGGTTTCTTCATGCTGGGTAGCGAGAAATTTCAGGCAAGCATCCGCAAATGGCGGTGGGTATCCCTCATCCTGGCCGTCGGTATGGCAGCCTGGTATATTCCGACTGGTGAGCATGATGACCTGGCTGCCTGGGCACTCGTTCTGACTGCAATGGGAATGGGCATGACCTACCTCAACTTCAAAAACCCCTTCCTGGCTTACGCCAGCGAAGCCGTCCTGCCCTTCTACATCCTGCACCAATCCGTGATCGTGCTTATCGATTACTTCATCATCCAGCTGCCGATCTCCCTCTGGCTCAAACTGCCCATTGTGATGATCCTCTCGTTCTCGATCATCATGGTGATCTACGAATATGCAATCCGGCGGGTTAACTTCCTGCGCATCTGCTTTGGAATGAAAGCGGTGCGTAAAGAGAGCAAGCAACAAGCTTCAGTCGATCAAGCAATCCCATCTCACTCTTAATCAACCATTTTTTACCGGAGGCATCTCTTTAGATGCCTCCGTTTCCATTTTTCATTCACTCAGGATCACATCTGTTGTATTAAATGCTCTTTCAATATAATGAAGAAAGTGCGGGGCTCCCGCACTTGATTTTTACGCGTCCATAAATCATTAAGGGTTGGCATGATCCTGGATTTATTTGCTTGAACTGAACTTTTTCATATTCCGCCAGGAGAAGATCACCCCGATTGTCATTGGAATCGCAAAACCGGCAAGGCAGATCAGCGCGTATGCTTCCAGCGTAATTTCAGGTATGTAATAGGTCAGGATGCATGTCGCGGTGAAGATCAACCCTGTCGCCAGCAGCCACTTACCGGAATAGGTATTGGCTGCATACCAGGTTCTTGGATCCTCCAGGGTATCTTTCACCCTGAAACCATACAGTGCGTTCGGTGCCACTCGTCCTTTGATGAGCGGGATCGAAATCCCGATCAGGATGGCTCCACTGATCAAGTACATCACCAACAGCTCTTCCATTTAGAGGTTTTCTCCGGCTGCCCTTTCGTTATCAAATAGATTTTGACATACTCCCCTTTATCCGGCAATAGGAAGGTTCAACGATTAATAAATAATCGTGGGGATATAATTCGATTCTCTGATCAGGTGTAAATGGCTGCCTCAAACCCCGATACTCCACACCCAGTTCCAACCGCGCGCAGCCGAAAATGGTTGGTGTTCCTTGCCATCGGCCTGGGTACATTCATGTCCGCCCTGGATGGCAGCGTCGTCAATGTTACCCTGCCATTGGTACGAAGCTATTTCCAATCCGATGTCGCTGCCATTGAATGGGTGGTGACGGTTTATCTTCTTGTCGTCAGCAGCCTGCTGCTATCCTTTGGCAGACTGGGAGATATGCGCGGGCACAAGCGCGTGTATGTTGCCGGCTTCGCCATTTTTGTGATAGCCTCCGCGCTGTGCGGCATAGCGGTTTCCGTTCCCATGCTGGTGGGATCTCGTGCTTTGCAAGCCATTGGCGCGGCCATGCTTTTTGCCAACGCTCCTGCCATTCTCACCCGCACCTTCCCTGCCAGCCAACGCGGACAGGTGCTCGGGTTGCAGGGTATGATGACCTATCTGGGTTCCACGGCGGGACCTCTCCTTGGAGGATGGCTGGCGCAGGCGTTTTCGTGGCGCGCTGTTTATTACATCAACCTGCCAGTGGGAATTATTGCCTGCGTGATCAGCGCTGTTTTTATCTGGGATGACCGCCGCATACCCCTGGCGAACGAGCGCTTCGATATTCCGGGTGCGGTGACCTTTTCAGCCGGACTGATCCTCCTTCTGGTGGGACTAAACCAGGGGCACGCTTGGGGCTGGACTTCGCTACCTCTCATCGCCTGCCTTTCCGTCAGCACCATCCTCATGGTGATCTTCGTTTACATCGAGAGGCGGTCATCCTCCCCGATGCTGGACCTGACCCTCTTCCACAACCGGGTATTCACCACCAGCACAACCAGCGCGATGCTTAACTATATAGCCATTTTCAGCATCATCTTCCTCATGCCTTTTTACCTGCTGCAGGGGCGCGGATTCACTCCCGCCCAGGCAGGATTATTCCTCACTGCCCAGCCTCTCGTGATGGTCATCACCGCGCCGATCAGCGGCTGGCTCTCGGACCGCATCGGTTCGCGCATCCTCTCCACCCTGGGGATGGGAATCCTCGCGTTGGGACTGTTGCTGCTATCAAGACTTGGCGAAGCCACACCTCCTGTGGTGATCATCGGCAGTCTGGCAGTCTGCGGCCTGGGAACGGGTATGTTTGTATCCCCCAATAACAGCGCCCTGCTGGGCAGTGCTCCCCGCGACAGGCAGGGAATCGCCTCTGCAATACTTGGCTGAAGCGCGCAATGTGGGCATGGTGATCGGAGTTGGGATCGCCGGAGCTGTCTTTTCCAGCGCACTGGCAACACTGGGGGAGGATATGGTCACGGAGGCAGTTCACTACGGATTCCTGGTTGGTGCAGGGATCGCGTTCATCGGGATGATCGTTTCCTCCACCCGTGGGAGAATGGCTGCTCCTGCACCGGATGGAAAAGTGAACAGTGCGCCGTGAAAATTGATTTTGATAATCAAAAAGAACCCGGTTTTCCGGGTTCTTTTTTGTATTTACGAAAGGACTACGCTTTGTTGGCTTTTCTCTGCTGGAATGCGCGCACGATGGCGACGATCCCAAAGATGAAAGCGAACAGGGCGGAAACCCACACGTAGGCGATCCCGACACCGGGCTGGTAGTAATTTCCAACCAGGACGAATCCCAGGACCAGGCCGAGGGCGCCGAGCAGACCAGCACCCCAACCGCCGCCTTTGAAGGCCATGACGATCAGCATGATGCCGTACATGATACCGTAGATGCCGAGCACGAGGACGGCGATCTTGGGCAGGGCGACAGCGGAGAGGATCGGGTTGGTGATGACGTAACCACCGGCCCAGATACCGACGATGCCCATGAAGAGCTTCCAGCCCCACTGGGAGTGATCCACAAACATGTAGACCAGCTCAAAAATACCACTCACAAACCAGTAGAACCCGATGAAATATACGACCAGCAGGTAGACCTGTACTCTTGCGCCCAGGGAACCCCAAAGCAAAAGTGCGCCGAGGATGACGGCTGTGACCCCACCAATCAGGGTAAGCCACCAGGGGCGCTGCCGAACCTGTACATCTGTTGCAGTTGCCATTTCTTTCTTCTCCTTTTGAAAATTGGAGGATTTCTCCTCAAGAATATAATCCCGAATACGTAGTTTCGGTTCAAAGGTTAATTTTACCTGAAAATTTCCCAATTTCAATAATCAATTTATGGGTTTTTCGAATATGGAATGTGATTTTAGCGGTCATTGTCTATGGAAATCCTTCAATTGACTAATGCCGAAGACCACAAAATGCTATAAACTATTGGCTGTTCGTGTTCACTCAGGAAGTAAGACGTGGAAACTATCGAAAAGAAACCTCCCCTGCTCTCCCCGATCATGCGCTGGTTCATGCTGGCCATGGTGCTGGCCAACATCGCCGGGTCAATGGCTCCTTTGCTTATGCCTCTATACCTCACCGAACAGGGTGCCAACGTGGGGCAGGTTGGAATGGTTTTCACGATCACCTCGGTATCCATCCTGGTGCTCCAGATCATTGGCGGCTGGGTTTCAGATTCCATCGGGCGGTTACGCGCCATTGCCATCGGTTCGATTGGCGGGATAATCGGGTTTGTCGCCCTCATCATCGCCCCAACCTGGCAGTGGATGATCATCGCGCTTGCCATCTACCAGATCCCATTCGCCCTGGTCGGTCCCAGTTTTAACGCGTTCATCGCCGAAAATTCCACGGAGGATAACCGCGGCAAGGTCTACGGCATCACCGGGACGATCTACCAGGTAACCGGGGTGGTAGGCCCGCCGCTTGGCGGATTGATCGCCGGATCGTATGGGTTTAAACCCATGCTTCTTGTAGCCGGGATCCTCTATTCAGCTGCCGCCGGGCTGCGCATTTGGATGGCTACCACCATGCGCTCCCCCGAAGAGAAACAGAGCCAACCAATGTCGATGAAATCATTCAGGAGCGGCATGACCACAGTATTCGCCATGCTTTTCGGGGGCGGAATCATCACCTGGATCTTCATCACCGATGGGATAAATGATATTGCCAACCAATTAACCAATAATCTTCAGCCGTTATATTTGGAACAGGTAGCTGGGATCACTGTCCAGCAGATCGGTCTGCTGGGTGCGATTTTTTCGATCGCGATGATGATCGTGCCAATGTTTTCGGGGAGACTCTCTGACCGTTACGGCGAGCGTGTGCCGATATTTTTCGGTTTTCTAATAATCTTTGCCGCTCTCTGGATTTTCCTGTCATCCCAGCATTTCATCGGCTTTGCATTCGTCTGGGCGATTTTTGGATTGGGCGTTGGGCTTCTTGGACCCGCCTACCAGGCACTCATTTCCAAGGTTGTCCCGGCAAAGATGCTGGGGACCTTTTCGGGTATTTTTTACAGCAGTGTTGGATTTATATCCCTTGCCGCCCCGTGGTTGGGTGCGAAGATGTGGGAAAACTGGGGGCCGCGCTCGCCGTTTTTCGCAACCGCGATCGCTTCCGCACTCGTGCTACCCATTATCTGGATCAAGTTCAAATTACCGGAAAAAACCGAAACCCCTCTGGAAGAATCAGCTGCCGCATGATCCTGAAACCAAAGTTCTAACTGTGGCGCAATTATTCGCCCAACCTTGATTTTTGCCCGCGGACAACCCGGACGCGATCAAATAGCGCCAGAAGCATCACGATTGCATTAATGTTATAGAGGATGGTAAACACCTTGGCGATTGGCGTGGTTGGGACCAGGTCTCCATACCCGATTGTCGCGGCACTTATCACGCAAAAATATAGGGAATCGAGCAAGCTCCATCCTTCAAGAAAATGGAAAAGGAGCATACCTCCCACCAAGACACCTCCCGCCCAAAAGAAAACGGGGCGGGATTCCTTGTCTTGTAAAACATCAAATAAAAACAATCTCTTTAACGGTCGTGTTCTTTCTATCCACCCGGCTGCTTTTATTTCTTGTTCTAACTTAGGCATGGCTCCTCCAACAATAATGAGTTTGGATTATTAGAAATGCTTGTATTTCCAATTGAGTTCCTTGATTATTATAGAACTCTTCGAACCCGACCGATTCAATTTGAATTCCTGCTGAGGGTTTGCGTGAAAGCTTTCTTCAGAATCCCGCCCTGCAGCAGGGTTCCCATTTCCAAGTGTGTATCCACCCTAAGCCGCACCTGGAACTGAATTCGTTCACCGGTCTCCCCTACTGCGATGACAGAGAGGATCGCGCCTGGGTCAAGACTGGAAACTGCCGGGATGGTGAATACTTCTCTCCCAGTTAAATCAAGCTGTTGAACACCCTCCCCCTCCATAAATTGCAATGGAAGGACTCCCATCCCCGCGAGGTTGGATCGATGGATACGTTCAAAGGACTCTGCGATAACCGCCCGCACCCCCAGCAGCAGCACGCCCTTGGCAGCCCAATCCCGGCTGGAGCCAGTTCCGTACTCCCTGCCTGCCAGAATGATGAGAGGAATTTGTTCCTCTCGATAACGCATAGCCGCATCGTAAACATCCATCTGGGTACCATCAGGAAGGTGAAGGGTCCTTCCCCCTTCCACTCCGGGGGCCAGTTTATTCTTCAAACGGGTATTCGCGAACGTACCACGTACCATCACCTCGTCATTTCCGCGGCGGGAACCGTAGGAATTGAATTCAGAAGGGGGAACACCCCTGCTCTGCAGGTATCGTCCTGCTGGGCTGTTGGGGTGAATCGAGCCGGCCGGGGAAATGTGGTCTGTGGTGATCGCATCCCCAAATACTGCCAAAGCGCGGGCTGCATGGATATCTTCACCCCAGACCGCATCCGGGAGAGTAGCAAAGGGCGGTTCCTTTATATAATCGGATGCTGGATCCCACTCATAAACCAGTCCATCACCGCCTTCCATCTCCATCCATTCCATGCTGCCGGTAGAATTGAGAATATCATTTCGCCGGAATGCTTCGCCGTTCACATACTTAGCGATGAGCATCCTTATCTCATCCTCCGCAGGCCAGACCTCAGCCAGGGGGACCGGTTTTCCGTCTGCGTCTCTCCCAAACGGTTCGCGGGTCATGTCAATATCAATTGTTCCTGCTAGTGCGTACGCCACCACAAGTGGGGGAGAAGCCAGGTAATTCGCCCTAACCAGCGGCTGCACCCTCCCTTCAAAATTGCGGTTACCGGAGATCACCGCGGCCGCCACCAGCTTCGATTCCTCGATGGCTCGAGCAACCTGCGGGTCGATCTGCCCGGAATTACCGATACAGGTCATGCAGCCGTACCCGGTCAACGTGAACCCGATCTCCTCCAGTTTTTCCAGCAAACCCGCCTGAGCCAGGTAATCCGTAACCACCCTGGATCCGGGTGAAAGACTGGCCTTGACCGCAGGGTTTATCTTCATTCCCCGTTCCAGCGCGTTCCTGGCCAGCAGCCCGGCCGCGATCATCACAAAGGGGTCGGAGGTGTTGGTACAGGAGGTGATAGCTGCCAGAACGACGGAACCGTGCTTAAGGGATACTGGTATCCCGCCGACCTCAACAGAAACGGATGCATCCGCTTGTTCCTCACTCAACCCATACCCACCCTCCGGGACTTCCTTGATCAGTAGGTTCTTAAAGTCCTGCCCGGCCTCAGCCAGCGTCACACGGCTTTGTGGTTTTTTCGGTCCTGCGATCGAAGGTACTATCTCCGCCAGGTCAAATTCGATCAATGTACTGAATTCCGGTTCGGGGGATTCTGCCGTTCGGAATAGTCGCTGCTCCCGGAAGAAAGCTTCCACCAACTGAATGGTTTGTTCCGGTCTGCCGGTAAGCCGAAGGTAATTCAGGGTGAGTTGGTCAACTGGGAAATAGCTGGCGGTTGCGCCGTATTCCGGAGCCATGTTCGCGATCATCGCCCTTTCCGGAACACCCAGGGTGTCCAAAGCAGGGCCGGTAAACTCGATAAATTTATCCACCACTCCCAGCGCGCGCAGTTTTTGAACAATCGTCAACGTCAGGTCAGTGGGAGTGGTGCCCGGGGGAAGGGAGCCGGAAAGGCGTACCCCCACCACGTCCGGGACCATCAGCTCCAGCGGGTTACCCAGCATGGCGGCGATGGCCTCGATCCCGCCCACCCCCCAGCCGAGGACGCCGAGCCCGTTGATCATGGGAGTATGGGAATCGGTGCCAATGACCATATCGGGTACGACCAGCGGCGTTCCAGATGTATCCTTGATCCAAACCACCGGGGAGAGCGCTTCCAAATTAACCTGGTGTACAATCCCGGTGCCAGGCGGGATGAGCCTGAAATTCCGGAAGGCTTTTTGTGCCCAGTGCAGGAATTGGTAGCGTTCCCGGTTACGCTTGAATTCCAGCTCCAGGTTCTTCTGAAACGCATCCGGAATACCGGTGTAGTCCACCTGGATGGAATGGTCCACCACGAGGTCTACTGGGATTACCGGGTTTACCCAGGCCGGATCGCCGCCTGCGCGGTTGACCGCAGCACGCAGGGATGCAAGGTCGTTGAGAACCGGCACTCCGGTGAGATCCTGCATCACCACCCGTTGCGGGAAAATGGAAATGGATGACCTGATTTTTTCCACTGGTTTCCAGGCTGCAAGTTTTAATAGATCGCTGTCTGAACCGTTCCCTTCGGCCTCCTGGCGCAGGAGCATTTCAAGCAGCAGACGGATCGAAAACGGTAGGTGGGAAATATCTAATTTCCTCTCCTCAGCCAGCGCGGGCAGACTGTAAAAGGCGATCTTTTCACCGTTCAAATCGAGGAACCGCAGGTTTTTTTGCAAGTCATTCATTGAATATTATTTCTCCATGTGCTCAAGGATGACATGGGCGAACTCCCGGGTTCCGGTGCGAACCGCGCCGCGCATCATATCGGCAAAGTCCGGTGTCACCCTGCGCGAGGCAATAGCACCCTCCACGCCTGCAAGCACCCGATCGGCTGCCTCGCCCCATCCCAAATATCGCAGCATCATTTCCCCGGAAAGGATCAGCGAACAGGGATTGGCGGCATTTTGCCCGGCGATATTGGGCGCGGTGCCATGCGTGGCTTCAAAGACAGCTGCTCCGGTTTCATAATTAATATTCGCCCCTGGTGCAATTCCCAACCCACCCACCTGGGCGGCCAGTGCATCGCTGATGTAGTCTCCGTTCAGGTTGGTGCAGACGATCACGTCAAATTCCCAGGGGGTGAGCAGCACCTGCGCGAGGGCAGCATCCACGATCATGTCGTTCACCATCAACTTGCTCTGGGAGGGCATTCCAATGGAAACCGCTGATCCGAATTCCATGCGGGCAACATCATACCCCCATGTCATGAATCCCCCCTCGGTGAATTTCATAATATTTCCCTTGTGCAAGAGGGTCACCCGGGAGCGATTGTTGGCAATTGCCCAGCGGAGGGCAGCCCGGACGATGCGCTCTGAACCTTCGCGCGAGATGGGTTTGATCCCGAGCGCGGAGCTTTCCGGGAAGCGGATCTTCTGGTATTCATCGGGGAAGGCGCGCTGCAGGAATTCCATCAGGATCATTTTCTCGGTGGATTTTGCTTCGAATTCCACGCCGGCATAAACATCCTCGGTGTTTTCGCGGAAGACAATCATGTTCACCCGCTCGGGATGGCGCACCGGCGAAGGTACACCCTCAAACCAGCGCACCGGGCGCACACAAGCATAGAGATCCAGTAGTTTCCGCAAGGCCACATTCAGGCTGCGCCCCCCCACCGCCACCGCCGTGGAGAGCGGCCCTTTAATGGCCACTCTTGAATTAGCGATCCTCTTCAACGTCTCTTCAGGCAGCCCCTTTCCCGTCGCCTGGCGGGCTTTTTCTCCAGCCAGTACCTCTTCCCAAACGATCCCGCGTTTTCCGCCGTATGCTAGCTTGACCGCCCCATCGAAAACCTCCCGGGAAGCCGTCCAGATC
Source organism: uncultured Chloroflexia bacterium (assembly GCA_963747315.1). Taxonomy (GTDB): domain Bacteria; phylum Chloroflexota; class Anaerolineae; order Anaerolineales; family Anaerolineaceae; genus CAVVEQ01. The sequence continues at coordinate 480,026 of CAVVEQ010000006.1, forward strand.
TCGGGACCGATGCCATCTCCTTCGATGTAGGGAATCAAGGGATGATCAGGCACTGACAGCCCGCTTGAACCCATCGTGATTAATTCACCCATTTTGGCCATCTTTAAGGACTTGCTCCTTATCCGTGAAGATCATTTTCCATCTCGACCTCAAATTCACTACCCGAAAAAGCTTGACGGATACAAATTTTAACACTATGATTGTATCATGTACAGAGACATTGTGCCATTATTCAGGACAGATGATTCGCCTGCCATAACCCAATCGATTGAGCGGGCTATTTCGATCCTGGATTGCTTCTCTACAGATAAACCCGAACTTGGTGTTCGCGAAATCGCCCGCCTAACCGCCCTCTCCCCCAGCACAGCCGGGCGTTTAATGGCTTCGCTCAAAGACCTGAACGTCCTCAATCAAAATCCTTCAACCCGCGCATACTCCCTGGGCGGCAAAGTGCTGGCTTGGGCTGGCGTGTACAGCTCCAGCCTCGATGTCCGCACCCTCGCCCTGCCCTACATGGAGGAACTCCTCTCCGCGACCCAGGAGACGATCAGCCTTTATGTGGTTGAAGGTGGAGATCGCCTGTGTGTTGAACGCCTGGAAAGCACGCGGGCAATCCATTTCAGCGCCAGGGTGGGCAGGCGTCTTCCGATCACCGCCGGTGCTGCGGGAAAGGTACTTTTGGCTTTTATGTCGCCCACCCGCCGGGAAGAAATCCTTAATAAGGTGGAATGGACCCGTTTTACAGGAAACACAGTAATCGACCCCGCTGCATTTAGCGTCGAGTTGGATGCCATCCGCCTGCGCGGGTATGCGGTGAGCATGGGGGAATGGCAGCCGGATGCTGCCGGTGTAGCCGCGCCCATCCTTGGGAGCTGGTGCCGAGATCCAGGCCGCACTGACAATCTCCGGTCCCATCCAGCGTTACACCCCGGAAGTGATCGACGATTTCGCCGCCAGGATCCTCAAGGTCACCAGGATGATCTCAAGCCAGATGGGTTATACCCGCTGATTTCACGTCGAAGGGAAGAAAAAATGGACCTCATCAAAGATAAGATATTTGCCAAACTGCCCGAGATCCGCGAGCGGATGAACCGCATTAAACGGGATTACAGCAACTTCAAGGTATGCGATGTCACCGTGGACCAGATCTACAGCGGCATTCGCGGGGTAATGGTACAGGTTTCGGATGTATCCTACGTGGATCCAAATGAGGGCATTCGCCTGCGCGGCTACACCGTCCCTGAGGTCCTGGAGCTGCTCCCGAAACAGCCTGGCTCGGAGCTGCCGATGGCAGGAGGGTTGTATTACCTGCTCATGGTGGATGAATTACCCACCTTCGAGGAAGCCTCCGCTCTGGAAGCGGAGTGGCGCAAGCACGCCGGGATTCCCGAATATGTCCTTAAGGTGATCCGTGCTATGCCAGCCGACACTCACCCGATGACCCTTTTTTCCCAGGGTATCCTGGCAATGCAGCGGGAATCCATCTTCGCCCAGGAATACGCCCGCGGACTGGTCAAGAGCGATTACTGGGAATCCTACCTGGAGGATGCCATTCGCCTGACTGCCAAACTGCCCGCCCTGGCAGCTTTCATCTACAACCACCGCTACAACGGAGGTTCCTACATCCCACCCGACCCGGATCTGGATTGGAGCGCAAACTTTGCCCATATGATCGGGAAAAGCGCAGACGCAGATTACAAGGAGCTCTGCCGGCTTTTCTTTATATTGCACTCCGACCATGAAGGCGCAAATGTATCCGCCCATGCGAGCTGGCTGGTGGCATCAGCGTTATCCGATGTCTACCTGGCCTCCTCTGCGGGCATGGATGGGCTCGCTGGGCCGCTGCACGGGCTGGCCAACCAGGAATGCCTGCGCTGGCTTTTGGGTGTGCGCCAATACTTTGGACGCATCCCCGCCCGGGAGGAGCTGACCGCATATTTATCTGGTCAACTCGCTGCCGGAGCGATCATTCCCGGTTACGGGCATGCCGTGCTGCGCATCACCGATCCCCGCTTCACCGCCCAGCTGGAATTCGCCAATAAGTACCTGCCCGGTGATGACCTGATAACCCTGGTCAAGTCGGTTTATGAAGTGCTCCCTCCTCTGCTATTACAGACCGGCAAGGTTAAGAATCCATGGCCTAATGTGGATGCCATCAACGGCGCGCTTCAATACCACTTTGGAGTGACCCAGTACGAGTTCTACACAGTGTTGTTCGGGGTAAGCCGCATCCTCGGGCTCTCCACCCACGCCGTCTGGGCACGGGCGTTGAATAAACCAATTGAGCGTCCCAAATCGCTCACCACCGAAATCCTGGAGGAGATGATCCAGGGGAAAGCTGTTCCATAGTATTTCCTTTTTACCCTACCCTGGTGTACAATGGATTAAGGATGGCTGCACTGCGCCGCGACTTTAAGAAAACCGCTGTAACCTTCCATCTCAATATAATTCTTAAGGATGAGGGCTGCCCATGATCAAATATCCTTTTTCATTTAATGAGGACCCCAAGCACCCTATAAACGGCTCCCTCGAACTGGAAAATTCGCTCCCCTACCCGAAAGGCACTCAGGGGAGCGCTCTTTATCGCCTGGGGCGCATCCGTCTTGAAAACGGCACCACCCTGGATTTAGTGCTCTACCACAACCCTGCGACTGCCGAATTCATTTACCTGCACCGCTACCCGTTTGATCGCGAACTAATGGACTTACTGGGTGTGCCAGCAGATGCGCTCGAAGGAAAGAAGACGATCACCCTCCCGGGGCAGCTGTGCATGGGATCCCGCCGGTCAAAGCTGATAAATACAGCCGCGGACACCGTTTTCCATGCGCCCCAACTGCAGGATGTTCTGGCAACCCGCAGGCAGCAGAATATCGCGATCTTTCCCATCGCCAGGGAAGGCCTGAAATATGGTGTGGCGGAATCCATCTACCACGTACGCGGGTATTACTGCGATGAAGTGCTTCTGGATGCTCACCATGTTTTCGATAGCTCAGTGCCGGTCTACAATCGTAAGGTTGAGCTTGGCATCTTTAAAGATAAGGACCTCGACCGCGTTCAGCACGAGAACATCACTGCCGCCTTCATCGCCGACAGTATTGCCTCCGGCCTTGTCATGCGTGAAGTGATTTCTCACATTCGTAAACGTTTTGAGAATATCGAACATGTGGAGGTGATCTCTCCCCTGGCGACCATCCGCGGTCTCTGCCGCGTGGCGGAAGCCAATATGCAGCCAGGGTCGAAGATCCGAGTGCACGTTTTTGAAACTGTATTGAACGCCTTGCCGCCCGATTACTATTATTCCGCCCATTATGACCAGCTGGACCTTCACATCCGTCCAGACCTGGAAAAGGAATACCGTAAATGGTGGGGAATGGATTCGGCGGGTAACGAAATTGCCGCCACCGCCTGCGCAGGTTACGGCTGGAGCGAAGTCTTTTACTCTCCCCGCAAGCAGGTGGATATGATCAATGGCGAGCTGCGTGCGCGGCACAATCTGACGATTGCAGATATTGTTCTAAGAAATAATCCGGATTAAAACAAAAATCGGGTGGCAAGCCACCCGATTTTTTGGATACTTAGATTAAGCAGCGGGTTTTGCGTCGTCGAAATAGTTGCGTTCGACAACGGTGACTTCCCAATTGCGATTGCGGCGAATCTGAAGGACCGTTCCAGCGATACCTAAAACAAGGAAGACGATCAACCACCAGACTGAGTCCTTTAGCACCAAGGCAAGTGCATTCTTGCCAAGGGCTTCCGGCGGGAAACCGAATGCAGACAGGATACCCAGGATGATCGCACCGGCACCGATGAAGGAGGTGGCGATGATGATCAGGTACTTCTGGATGTTGAGGAAGAACGCAACAAGGGCGAAGACAACACCCAGCGCAAGAGCGACCAGGAAGGTGATGACGGTCAGTTCAGCATTGAACAAGCCCATAATGGCATAGCCCAGGGCGTAGCCGAAGGAGCCGATGAAGATCGCCACACCAATGAAGTAGAAGAAATAGGATAGCACGGCGAAAACGATCGCAACGATGAACCCTACCACCCAGCTTGTGACAGTCGCAAGGAATGCCTCGCCAAAGAGGGCGGTCATGGCCTGTGCGCCGATCATGAATCCAAAGAAGAAACCGATGATCGGCAGAATGATCAGGAACCAGCGATAGCCATTTAATACCATCGCAAGTCCGACCAGGACGACTATAAGCGCTCCACAAAGTAATTCAAACGACATTTCTTTCCTCCAAGATTAATATATTTCTAATATTATAACACGCGGAAGGCTGGAAAGATATCCGTGAATCCTGTTACCCTGCCATTTTCTCCGTTCCCCAGGTTTGCATCAGCTTCGCGTAGAACTTGACCGTTTTCACCATTTCGGAAATGGGAATTCGCTCATCCACCCCATGTTCCAATCCAGCATAGCTGGGGTCCATGATAAGGGGGGTAAAGCGATATATGTTTTCGCAAACCTCCACATAGTGCCCGCAGTCTGTACCTCCGAGCATTACAAATGGCGCGGCTGGGTAATCTCCATAGATCTTACGGATTGCCAGTTGTAGACCATCATAAACTGGACCTGAAGTGGGTGATGGCCCCACCACTTCGTTGGCTTTTCCTTCAACCGGATTGAATTTCACCCGTTCATCAGCTATATATTTACGGGAATGATTCACAATATCTTCGATCGTAACACCTGGAAGCATCCTGTAATTAACATACGCGGTTGCCTCTTCAGGAATGGTGTTATCTTCTGTGCCGGCGTTAAAAATGGTCATCACCCCCGTGGTGCGTATATACGCCCTGGTTGTGTCATCCTTGTCCATCATCCTTTTTAGATATCCCCCAAAAAGCCAGACGTTGGCCCAGGCCACCTGAAGCCAGAACGGAGTTGCAGGGCCTATACTTGTATAAAGGATTTTTGCGGTCCGAATCCGGGGCGGCATTCGATGAGACGCCAATCGAGACAATCCCTTCACTAGGATACTGATGGACGTTTCCCGTGGCGGCGCCGAAGAATGCCCCGGGCTGCTTCTCACGTAATATTTCATCGTAAGGTAACCCTTTTCGCCATTCCCGATAAGCGCCACAGGTTTCTTGACGAACGGGATGACGCCATCCAAGATACCTCCACCTTCATCGACGATGGCAGCTAGATGAATTCCTCGTTCTTTCAGCAGTTTGCCAAGAACCGCTGCACCATTTGCCCCCCCGGTTTCCTCATCGTGGCCGAATGCAAAGTGAATTGTTCGCTCCGGGTGAAAGCCCTGCTTTAGTAATTCTTCCGCAGCTTCCATGATCCCGATCAACTGGTTCTTAATATCCAGGGTTCCGCGCCCCCAAACTATCCCGTCTTTGATCATCCCGTCGAAGGGTGGATGGGTCCACTCGGCTGGATTTGCAGAAACAACATCCTGGTGGGCCATCAACTGGACAGGTTCAAGTTTTGGGTTGGTGCCCTCCCAAACGTATAAAAGACTGTAACCGCCAATGACTTCTTTCTTAAGGTTCGCATGCACCAGCGGGTAAGTTTTTTCAAGAAGGGAATGCAGCTGATGGAAGGCTTCCGGCTCTGGGGTTCCACTATCATCCAGGGGTACCGTCTTGCAGCGGATGGATGCTGCCAGGTTCTCACCCAGGTTCTGGGGGTCAACTGGCACCCCCTCTTCAATAGGGATCACACGATGGCGCAGCCGGTACATGACCCCTCTGACAAGAACCAGAATTGATGTAAGGATTAGAATCGCGAGAAGGATCAATCCGACAATTTTTATCATGATGCCTCCCTTTGAATATTTCTTTCAAATTGGCTTGGATTACTTTAATTGCGACAGCAACCTATACGAGAATAATACACCTTCTCAAGTAAAAACAAGCGGAATTCCTCGTATCAGACAACTATGATAAACAATTATCTTTTTTTTATTGAGTCAGGAAGAAGATGCGTACATCGGAGTTTTCAAATATTACCGGTAAAGCCTTTAGTGCTTGATTTAATACGGCAAATTCCGATGTATCCCGGTAAAATGCCAGGGGGAGATAAAAATAATTCACCTCGGGGAAATTTTTCAGAAGTACCTCAAGGCTGAAAGAACCAGATTGGATCGATTTATTCAACTCTTTAAAATCAGAAATATTTTGTTGATAATCCGGGAGCCATTCCGTCCCCTGAACAGTCAACACGTTTTTCCGCTCCGCAAGCGCCGGGAACCATTCCCCGACCGCGTCGGTCTCCCACCAGGTGGAGGAAGGAACTACAAAGAACTCCGCATCTCCTGGGGTATTTTCCTTGACCCATTCCATCGCTTGGATATCCCCCCTGGTTAGAACATGGGTCAGCGAGGGGTCGTTGGGACGGATCAAATAGGCAGTGAGCATCACTTGAGCGCCGAGGAGATACAGGACCAGTATCCCTGCTCGGGAGAAAATGCTATTGACTTTCTCTTTATCGATTTCACCATCAGCATTCCTCCAGATGTACTTCGAGATCATTTCAAACAACCCCTCAACGATTCCCACAGAGATGAGCATGGCTGCAGGGATAACATCGCTGCGGTTTACACTCCGCGCGTCCAGAATGGCGTTGAGTATCAACCAGATAGGGAGAAGATAATCGCGCAATTAGCGCATTCAGGAAAAGCCAGACATGAAATCGAACTCCCGCTTAATCAGTGCGATCACAAAACGGTAATCGCAGCTCGAGGACGGGGAAGATAAGCTCTTCGGTGAAGTTAAAGTATAAAAGACCAAAGACGCTCATAAAAGGACTGTAACCACCGCTAACCAATCCCGCCAGGAATGGTTGAAATCGGTGATGATTGATGACTTGGACCCAGTAAGGACTGGTAGCAATAATAACGCTCCGGCAGGATGATGAGTGTAGATGAAACAAAATTTCTCCAATTCCTGCCTCGAAAAAACCACAGCAAAGCAGGCGAGTACACAGTGAACCAACCGATCTCAAGGTGACGAGAAAAGTCAGAGAAAGCGCAACAGCAACGAAGATGATATCCCGTGCTCGCCGATAAGGTGCGCCAAGCAACACCAGGTACCAAAATAGAAACTTAACAGAGAGAAGAGCATCGCAGGGGAGCGGGTGAGCCCGCCACCCATGATCAACCATTCATACCCCGGTCTTAATAGAGCAAAAAACAGGGTGGCAGCTCCCGCCGTATCGGATCATTCGAGGAATTGCCGGGCAAAGAGGTAGAAGGCAGGTATACAAAGTAGATTGAAGATCAGAGGAAGCCACCGCATCAAGATCCAGGAGATCCAATCCGAAAGCAGAATTGAGCAATCCGGCCAGGAAAAAGCCAGGGGCGGATAAGCGAATGGCAGTTCGCTGCTGTTATAGTTGCGTGAAGCCGGGATGATGAATCGATTGGCCTGCAGGTCTCGGGTCATGGAGTAGAAGAGCCCTCCGTCGTTGATGGGGAAATCGATCCTGCAACGTACAGCAAACGCACGAAAGCCCCCAGGATCAGCGCGCAAAGCAACAAAACTGCGCGGTTTTTTCCTCCCGGTTCATCAATTCAAATCGATTTGTTTTGAAATGTTGTTTTGTGGCTTGGTTGCCATGTACGGTTTCCTCAGCAGATAGTGGTGCAAGGAAAGCGCCAGATGGGATCCAATCTAATGGATCAGGCGGGTTGCACCAGATCCCACTTATTACCATAAAGATCCAAAAAGACCACGACCGTCCCGTAGTCCTCCTGGCGGGGGTCCTCTGTAAACCTAACCCCCTTCGCTTTCATATACTCATAATCCCGGTAAAAATCATCTGTCCGCAGAAAAAGGAAAACCCTCCCCCCGGTCTGATCCCCGATCCGGGCTTCCTGCTCACCTCCCACCGCCTTGGCGAGCAGCAGGGATGCTCCCTTCTCCCCGGGAGGTGAAACGACCACCCAGCGCTTCCCCCCGCCCATCGGAGTATCCTCCACAAGGGTAAACTGGAGGCAGTCGGTGAAAAAACGGATCGCTTCGTCATAATCCCGGACGAGCAGGGAGACTGTCGATATAGAAGCGGGCATAATTATTGTTCAGGGCGATAAGGAGCTTTGCCGTCAAGATCTCCAACAAAACTGGGCAAATCTTTATGCCCCAGCACTTGCCGGATGGCGGAATTCTCCCCTGCGTGGTACCAGTAATGATAGATGGTTCGGAGGATCACATTCCCGTAGGTGAACTCCATGGGTTTCCCCTCCAGTTCAACCCGCTGCAGCAATATGGTGGAAGTTACTGCGTTCAACCAGAGATCAGCCTCCCGGGTTATCGCATCCCAGGCTTCGAGCATTTCCTTTAAAGGAGGGGTGCAAGCAGGTGCGCCTTTGGCCAAATCCTTTTGAATATCCTCCCGCAGGGTAATCCCCCGGGCATAGGTGAGGTAATATTTCTGTTCCTGCCAGGCCAGGTGCCCTACATTCCAGCTGATGCAGTTCATCGGCAGGATCCGTTGTCGCGCGTCCTCTTCACTATTCCATGCAATCCCGCGGATGAACTCACTGCGCGCAAACATTAATTGATCGACCAGCGGGTGTGGCATCATGCACCTCCAAAATTGTCAAATCTTGTGAGTTATACCATGCCAAACCAGGGTTCCGCTGCCAGATCCGATTCAAAGATCTTCCGATCTTCAGGATCAGCAATCGCGCGCCCAAGCAAGATAGCCTTCCCATGGAATTCCTTGGCGAGGGTTGCATCCCCCATAAGCGCATAAACCCTTGCGATCACCTCCTCTGCGTAGGCGAGGTCGAAATCCTTCATTTCCTCGGGATTCGCAGCGGTGATCTCCAAGCAGATCATGGCATGTTCCATTGCAGGTTCGGGCTTTTTTAAGGATGGTGAAGACATGCGCCAGCAGCCACTCCCCGCGCTGGGCATGCACTGCCGTGCCTATCTGAAGCCAGTGATAGAGGGAAGCACTGGCAGATAGGACCATCATCTCATCATCCTCCCGGGTGCGGTTCTCTTTCCCCAACAGAACCCAGGTTTTCCCGTTCAGGGATTTGGCGAACTTTTCATGCGCCTGATCAAGGGTAAGTAATTTCTCTGTATCCATGATGGGTACCTTTTTACATCAAAGGCTATCGTATACATTGTAAGAGCGAAGGATCAGCTCTCGTAATACATCAAGGTCTACATCCGACAGCCGGTTGATATACAGGCAAATCTTTCCAGTTTTATGTTTCCCCAACTTTGTCAACAGGTCACCGTAATTTTCGAAACCGTAGGAAAGATAAACGGTCAGCGCTTGTTTTCGGGGCGAAAAACCAACCTTCGGCATATCCCCCTCCCTGCCAGTGGCGTAAACATAGTGGTAGAAGCCAAATCCCACAATGGCATCTCCCCACAGCACAGCTTTTTCCCCGGTTACGGATTCCATCATTTCCTGTAGCACGAGGCAGTCCTGTTTTTTTCCTTCCTCCGGAATGCTATTGAGGAATTTTCCAACGTCATTATTTGTCGGTTTTGTTTTATTTTCAGCATTCATCTTTTCGCCTTACGAATCGGTAGATAATTTAGTTTGGTGATTTATCAAAATTCAGCATCCATTTGAATCCAAATTTATCTTCGATCTGCCCGAAAGTTCCGCCCCAGAATTCTGTCTTCAAAGGAGAGATGATCTTTCCCCCCGGGAGAGCGCTTCAAAAAAGGCAGTGATCTCCTCAAGTGAGTCACAAACCAGGGTTAATTGCACTGAATTCCCATGCGAAAGCCCATCGAACATCATATCCGAGGCCATCAAGGCCAGGTCGCCTTTCACAAGGGTTGCGTGCATGATCCGCCACCCGGCTTCCGGAGGTTGCGACGCGGCTGCCGGTGATTCGCCTATGGTTTGCATTTTCAGCTCGCCGCCCAGGCAATCATGGTAAAAGGTCAACGCTTCGCGGCAGGTGCCGTCGAAAAACAGGTATGGGGTTATTTTTGACATTTTTTCTCCTATTAATTCGGAATGATTCAGAATTAGTCAGCCGGCCGGTAGTACAACCCGGTCATGCCTGATTTAAATGTTTTTGTCGAGATCAATTTCAGGTTCAACCTCTGGCGGATGCCCTGAAAGATCGGTTTTCCGGCTCCCAGAACAACCGGGACAACTAATAAGCGGTACTCATCCACAAGTTTGGGGTTGCGCAGGGAGGCTACTAGTTCGGACCCACTAATTCCGAGATCCTTTCCGGGTTGCGCTTTCAACCGGGTGATTGCCTCCTCTGCATCCCCCTCGAGTAAACTGGAATTCTCCCAGGGTACGGTTTTCAGGGTCCGGGAAACCACATATTTCCGCATTGAATTCATCCATTTCGCGGTCACCGGATCTTCCCGTAAGGCCGTTTCGGTCGGCCAGTAAGCAGCCATGGTTTCGTAGGTCTTCCGACCCATGATCTCGCCATCGAGGGATGCAAATAATTCATAAACATCCGCATAAAATTCCTCGTCCACCAAATGCCAGTCGAGCTCCCCCTTGGGACCTTCATAAAAACCATCTATTGATAGCGCCATTTGAAAAATAAGCTTTCGCAACTCTGCCTCATTTCAACATCTAAAATATTTATTCTTAATCGGACTGGTATTGTCCAATTATTCCATATACTACCATACGCGAACGAGAATTGCAAAAAAGCATCCACTGCCACCTCAAATCGTCATTTCCGGATTTTACATTTTTTGAAAATTCCTGTATTATCTTTCCATCCTGAAAATCCAAATAGGAAAAGAATAGCCAATGCACTCTCAACCTGCTTTCCGTATCAATGCCCGCGCGTGGTTCGTAATGGCTGCCCTGGCTGTAACCGGTCAGATCGCCTGGGCGGTGGAGAATACCTGGTTCAACACGTTTGTCTTCGACACCATCACGCCCGATCCAAGGCCGGTGTCCTATATGGTGGCTGGCAGCGCCATCACCGCCACGCTCACCACATTGTTCATGGGCACACTCAGCGACCGTACCCGCTCCCGCTGGGGCCGCCGCCGACCATATATCCTATTTGGTTATATCTTTTGGGGTATCGCCACGATCCTGTTTCCAACGGTGGCGTACATTAAGGTAGCCAGCCTGACTGTGATGATGGTGGTCCTTGCCGACGCGATCATGACCTTTTTTGGCTCCACTGCCAATGATGCCGCTTTCAATGCCTGGACAACGGATATCGCTCCAACCAACAAACGCGGCCGCGTGGAGGGTGTCCTCAACATCAGTCTCTTCTTCGCCCAGATCGTCTCGCTGGTTGCCGCCGGTATCCTCATCGAGACTTTTGGGTATTTCACCTTCTTCTACGCCCTGGGCGGGATCGTATTACTCACCGGTGCCATCGCGGGAGGTCTGCTGAAAGAACCACCCATCCCGGAAAATGACATCCCCAAAGGTTCATTCTGGTCCGAGTTCACCGGCCTGTTCAGCACCGAAACCGTTCGCAAGAACCGCCAGTTGTTCATTCTGCTGCTTTTCATCATGATCAGCAGCATCGGCATGCAGATCTCTTTTCCGTATATGATCGTATACTTGGAAAATTACGTCGGGGTCACAAAGTCGGAGTTCAGCATCATTGGCGGGGCAGTGATGGTGGGCAGCATGCTCGTGGCCATCCCGTTCGGTCTCCTCGCCGACCGCTGGAACAAGAAGCTGATGATGGCAGCCGCCCTGATCATCTCCAGCATCGGGGGGATCCTCCTCTCCCTGGTGAACTACCCTCCCCCTGCTTGCGCTCACCGGCTTCCTCTGGCAGGGTTTCGCGGTGGCAGTCTCGGTTGCCTCCGTGGCGTGGTTGAAGGATCTGCTGCCCGAGGAAAATCGCGGAAAGTTCCTCGGCATCCGCATGATCTTCTGGATCGCAATTCCCATGGTGATCGGCCCCGCAATTGGTTCCTGGTTGATCCAACAATACGGCATTCCGACCACCTCCAATGGTGAAACCGGGTTCATCCCGGTGCCGATCATTTTCCAGGTCGGATCCCTGGTATCACTCCTTGCCCTTGTCCCGCTCTTTTTCACCAGCAGAAAACGGACAAATGAGGCGCCTGCCAACCCATGTCTGAAAACCTTCGCACCCCCTGGGTTCCCGATTCCCCCATTCCGCTGCCGGAATACCCGCGGCCCCAGCTCACCCGGCCTGGCTGGATCAATCTAAATGGGAAATGGGATTACGCCATCATGCCAGAAACCAACCCTCAGCCAGAGGAGTACCAGGGAACCATCCTGGTGCCCTACCCGGTGGAATCACTGCTTTCGGGTGTGCAAAAACCGCTTCTGCCCGATCAGCGCCTGTGGTATCGGCGTACTTTCTCTGACCCCCGCCATGAGTTATTAAATAACCATATCGCTGGAAGCCGGATCCTGCTGCACTTCGGGGCGGTGGATTATTGTTGCGAAATCTGGGTAAATGGCTCCCCGGTTGGATCGCACCGCGGCGGCTACCTGCCCTTCACCCTGGATATCACCGATTCGCTCCGGGATGGGGAGAACGAACTCGTAGTGAGTGTGTGGGACCCCACCGACACCGGCATGCAGCAGCGCGGCAAGCAGGTGCTCAAGCCGCACGGCATCTGGTACACCCCCATTTCGGGCATCTGGCAGACGGTCTGGCTGGAGGGGGTGCCCCCAGTTAGCATTGAAACCCTCAAAATTACTCCCGACCTCGACCACCAGCGTCTGATCCTCGAAGTTGCCCTTCGTGGAGATGGCGATTTCAAGGGGTACATGCTGGAATTCGAAGCCCTGCGCGAGGGAAAAACCATTGCGGGCGGCTCCGCCCTGCCAGGAAAGATGACCGCGCTCGCGATCCCTGAACCGAGAGTTGTGGAACCCGGAGGATCCTTTCCTGTATGACCTGATCGTCCGGCTGGTGAAGGATGGCGCAATCGAGGATGCCGTGGGCAGTTATTTCGCCATGCGAAAATTCAGCCTTGTCAGAGATGAAGAAGACCACGCGCGATTTGCGCTCAACGACAAACCCCTATTTCTGTATGGTCCGCTCGATCAGGGTTACTTTCCCGGATGGGTTCTATACCCCGCCCTCGGAAGAGGCGATGCTCTTCGATATCGAATACACCAAGCGCATCGGATGCAACCTCATCCGCAAGCACATCAAGGTGGAGCCCCAACGCTGGTACTACCACTGCGACCGGTTGGGATTGATCGTCTGGCAGGATATGCCCAATGGGGGAAAAATTGATGGCGAGGTGATCGCCTTTCTCAATCTGAGCGTGGGCTGGCACCGCAACGATACCCGCGGGTTGGGGCGCTTCGGGCGTGCGGAATCAGAAAACCGGGAGGAATTTCGCGCTGAATTGAAGGGAATGATCGACCTCCTGCACAATACCGCTTGTATCGCCTGTTGGGTACTCTTTAATGAAAGCTGGGGTCAGTTCCAATCCCGCGAGATCGCCGACTGGGTGCTCGGGTATGACCCCACCCGCCTGGTGGATGCCGCCTCAGGCTGGTTCGACCAGGGCGGCGGTGATTTTCAAAGCAAGCATATCTATGTGAAGAAATTGAAACAACCCAAACCCGACGGACGGTCTTTTGCGATCACCGAGTTTGGCGGATACACCCAGACAGCTACCGGGGCATATGTGGGACCCTGGGAAGAAATTTGGCTACCGCTTTTACGAATCCCGCGAAGCACTCACTGCTGCCTATGTTGAATTGCTGGAAACCCAAGTCATGCCGCTCATCTCTCTGGGATTGACCGCTGCCATTTACACCCAGACTACCGATGTGGAGATCGAGGTCAACGGTTTTCTAACCTACGACCGTAAAGTGGAAAAAATGGAAGCCGATGCTATCCGAAAATCACACAAGGAAATCATTGGTTCGCTTTGATCTTCGTAGCCTCAGACCTGGTTTATTGTGCTCGATCCGTTCTGGAATATCCTTAGGATCAGCAAGATTCCCCCCACCCCCACCGCGATGGTCGCCAGGTCATACAGGATGATCGCCCCGAGGACCAACGCCCACTGCCAGCCGCCGGGTTGGGTTACCCCAGAAGCCAGCCCCATCGCTACCGCGGCTCCCTGTCCAGTGACCAGGAACAGCACGGCTGCCCCCAAACCCGCCCCTATCCACCTCCGGTAACATTTGGCCCGGATGGACGCCCAGAGGAGCAATAACCCCCCGGCGAGGAAAACCGGGAACAGCTCTGCTGGGATCAGGTAATCAAAGTGGAATTCCCCCCGTTGGATCAGCACAGCCCCGGTGATGATCACCAGGGCGAGCACAGGCAACCACGCGAGCACCGTCCCAGCTATTGCCAGGATTTTCGTAATAACATTGTTCTTACGCATTGCGACCTCCTCGCTGTGAATACCTTCGTTGCATGTTCACCCGATCAGCTGGTTGACCTTTTCTAAAGCTTCAGCCGCTTCAATTTCATTCGCGAAGCTGCCCACTTCGGTCTTCCGGTTATCGCTAAAGATCACCTGCACTCCATACGTGGACGGTGCATCGGACCAATCGTGTGTAATTACCTTCATATCCGACACGTCCCCAAATTGATACCGAAACCGGCGGATCGGGATGAGTGGGGTTTCATAAGCATAATCGATTGTTCGAGTGCTACCGTCAAAATGCAATGCCTGGTTTAACCCGAAAAGGCCGCTGAAAATGAAAAGAAATCCAACCGCAACTGGCCCCAAGCGATATGATGATGGCAAACAATAGCATCAGGTTGAAACTAGTCCAACCCGGGCGAATGAGAAGGTCGTAAGGGGCCAGAAATGGGATGAACCGAATACGATTAGTAATATCTAAGTCCGGTATTCTCACTCCAGTCGGCATCCGCTCCGAAAAAGTGATCTGGTCATTCTCCACGAAATATGAAGGTTGTTTATTTGATTTTTTCATTCTGACCTTGATCTTTTTAATTAATCACCAGTTTTAACCAGTTATGATCAGCCGGTAGGTCAAATCACTGACGGGTTATGGTTTGACCATCAGGCGTGTCCCGTACCTGCCATCCCAGATCCTGGATCCTTTGACGCAGGTTATCCGATTTCGCCCAATCCCCGGCTTCCCGGGCGATCTTGCGTTCTTCAACCAGGTCCTGGATTTCATGCGGGATGGAGTGGGAGTCCGTATCCACCTTTAATGTGCCGAAGGTGCTTCCATATCCTTGCCGGGATGCCTTTCTCGATGGTATCCGGACAGTGAACGGGGCCGAGCCGATCGACCGGAAACGAAGTGCCAGCTGGGTGGATCTCAGGTTCGCTATTCTGCAGCAAGCTTACCGAGCTCACCCCAGTTACCGTACACACGCCGGAGGAAAAATCGATGATTAGGCCGGTATGCTCATCCAAGCCAAGTACGGTATGAGCAGGGGGAAGCATAGCAAGCCAGTCCTTGAACCGATCCATACCGATGAAACAGCGGCTCGTATCCACCTCCGCACCGCCATCGGTGTTGTTCCAGTGCGGGACACAGGAAAGCGAAAGCCCAAAATCAGTGAAAAGGCCGAGTCCGGGTGGGCAGGTGATTTCTTGACCTACCTTATAGATCTCATAGACCGGAACCACGTGCGACCCTACGGCAATCGTCGCTGCGCTCGAAAAAACAAGTCCCGCTCCCTGGCGGAAGCGAGCCCGAACCAGGTCCCATGCCAGCGTTCCCTTGAGTTGCCGGACGGCATAGGTAGGGCTGCCAGGACCCATTACGATCAGATTGGCGCTAAGTAGTGGTTTTAGTATCGAGGGATCATCGGGACTGAACGGAGATCCGAGTTTGCGCGCAGGTACAAGGTCGATGACCGGCTGGTAATTCTGCAGCCGGGTCTTCAGGAAATCCGCCATGCGCCCAGCCACTTGCGGTGAATTCGGCTCAAACCCGGCTGGAGTTTCCAGGATGGCGATTCGCAATGGAGAAGGCAATTTCTGGGCGATCGTCTCGAAGATTCTGCCGCCGGCGAGAGAGGTCTCCCCGGAACCGAGCAACGCGATTAATCCAAATGTTTTGTGCAAGGCCATTTCTCCATTATCAGCAGGATTCGCTCGCAAACGGAGGCGAACAAGCTGATCATCAGCTGAAGTCGCCAATAAACCATCACTAATCCTTTGTGGGAATTATAAGACTTACCGGAAATAAAAAATCCCGAAACTCCAAAGGTCCATGATCCAATGGGTAATCATCAAAGGCAAAAGAAACCGCTCCTTTTGGTAATAAAACCCAAGGATCAACCCGATTAGAAACGTGAAAAGGAGCTTATCCGGAAAAAACACACCGTGGATCAGCGCGAAGGAAACCGACGAGATCACCAGGGCTGCCCAGGGTTTCTTCCCTCGCAGATCAAACCCCGTCAGGATGTGCCCGCGCCAGATCAATTCCTCGGTGAAGGCCGCGGTGGCGGGGGTGAGTACCAGCAGCAGGATCATTTGCCCACCAGAAAGGCTCTGGTAGCTGAGTTCCGGCATTTGTCTGGCAAGCAGAGTGATATAGACCATCCAAATCGCGTTGACAGAGATGAACATCAGAATGGCTGCTCCCCAGCGAAAGCGAAAGGGAGAGTCGTCCTGGGAAAAAAGCTTCCGGATGGAATCCCCCGAGCGCTTGTAGCGAAGGATCAATACCAACGCGAAGAACCATTCCAGAGCGAACACCAAAGCACTGATCCCAAGTTGAAGGCGTCCGTAATCCAGTTCAAAGTGTGCAGGCTCAACCCCCTTGGCGGCAGCATAAACCCCGATATACATCACGCTCACGAGGATCAATGCGCCGATATTAAAAGCTATCGGCGGCCAGATCACGTAAGGCCAGACGTTGCGGCTCTCCGGTTTTCTCTCTTTGTTCATGTTGCCCTCCCATGAACAACCACTTGTACCCGGTTCATGGCTGATTGCCATTGAAATGGACTTCCGCCCGATAGATCACACAGTCAGTTTAACCTTTTCGATCTCCTCCACCATCAGCCAATCGTCCATGTTTCCATAAGCGCGCTTATCCACACCGAATGGGGATAGCGTTTCGGCTTTGTCGATCCCAATCAACACCAGGTACCGTTTTCCACCCCAACGGCTTCGCTGCTTTTCGGTCAGTTGCAACTGCCCCTGGTACTGCTCCACCAGGCGAATGGATTCCTCCTCCGTCATAGCGTCCGAATTCAGGACTGAGGTCACCACTGATTTCGCCCGGATCAATCCCTCCGCGTCGTTATTCAGGAAATACAGCGTATCCCCGGCATTCACCCTTCCATATGGCATCTTTCGTCCAGTTGCACCGCGGATGATCATTGTTTTCTCCCCGCTGAGGATTCGCTCCATTTCCCTGGCTGATGCGTCAAGATAAACCACGTGGTCCATGCTTCCTCCTTAAGAATCAGCTCGTAACCTTCACGTTGTGTTTTGTTTCTGCAGCACCCTGATCGATAGCAGGGTCAGCCACCGTGAGGTAATCTTCTTCTGCCCGAACTCCCAATCCTTCCAGGCCAGCCAGACCGATTCCAGGGTGAAGCGTCCATCCGAATCTGCCTTCCCCTGAAGCAGCGAAAGCATTTCAAGATAACGGGGATCTTTTCTCACCCAGGGGAAGTGCGATAAAACCTCCAGCACGTGCAGTAGGTCGTACCAGATGAATGGCACCTTGAGCTTGCGGAAATCCGTACCCATGTAGAAGATATAGGGATGGTCACTAAGGCTCTGCGCCCATAACCGCAGCAGGGTCTCTGTGCCCGCGCGACACACCTGGGAATCCCGCCAGTCATCCATCGTTGCCAGGGATTTGAGCATAGCCAGTGTGGCGAACGGGCAGGGATCATCCTTCCGTCCGGGTCCGCGGAAATTCCCCAGCGATTTCGACACCGCGCACGGCCAACCGTTTTCCCGTGCGAGACCAGCCAGGAAAGCGGCTGATCTTTGCACTGCCGGGTGTGCCTGCATGCCCATCCTTGCCAGGGCGTAAAGCAGCAGAGGGGCATCGCACAGCGCCCAGCCCGATTGGTCCTCGCCAGTCCCGCCAAAATGAATTGGGACGTTGATCGGGAGCCGAAAAGCGCCTTCCACGGATTGGTTTTCCAGGATCCTTTGTATGACCAGTGCCATCCCGGGGTCGTCCGCGTGCACTCCGATGTCCGCCAGAAAGGTCAGCTTGTGGAACGGCTGCCCAGCGCTTTTATGGCTGGAGATCACCTGCCAGGGCCAATCCTGCAGTTCGCTGATGATGCTCTGCACCTTTGGATCCGCCTGCATCCCCGATCTGGCAGCCAGGACGGTGGGATCATCCTCCGTTTGACCCAGCAGGTCCAGCCGGGTGCGGTAGGCGATAAAAGGTTCACCTTCCAATAGCCAGTTAATTGGTGGATTCATTAAAATTAATTATATCCCCCGAGACAAGAGGTTACCGATCCCCCTGATGAGGTTTTGCAGGATTCAAAAATATATTACGCTGCTTCCCCCAGGATATCCTCCACCGCATCCTTCGCCCAATAAGCCACCTGCCCATTGCTGGAAAGCCTGCGGACCCCGTCGATGTGGTTGCCAAGGGTGACGATTGGCGGTTCCTCAGAAGTCACCCCATCGCGGGTGAGCACCTGTCCCAACCCGACGGTGGCGAGCAGCCCGTTACACAGGCAGCGTTTTCCCTCTGCGTTCGGCGGCAGCCCGCGGTCGCGGGTGAACGCTTCCAGCGGTCCAGCGGGGCAGCGGTGGAAGATATAACGCTCACCAGTTTCATTCGCCTTCAACAGTCCACGCTGCTGAAGCAGACCAATATCGCAGATCCTGCGCCTGTCTGTGTATACCTTTTCATCCGCCAGAGTTCCTGGAAGTTGAACCACCTTGAAGGGGTACCCGGTGGGGGAAAACAGGGTGGTGCGCACCAGGTCAGCTTCATCCACGCCTTCCCTGATCTTCCGTAGGATGGCATACGCGCAGGTCCGGTCGCAGTCCGGATTCCATCGCCAGGGCGAAATTCGTCCCCACCTGCACTCCCGCAGCCCCGGCAGCCAACGCCTTTTGCAGCCCTTCCCGACTGCCATAACCTCCCGCCAGCCAGAAGGGCAGCCCCACCCCACGGATGGCTTCCAGGTCGGGCTCATCCTCAAGCCCGTATAGCGGCTGACCGAGGTCATCCTTTAACATCGGTCCCTGCGGACCTGCGTTGTGCCCCCCGGCAGTGTGATGTTCAATGATGAATCCGTCCGGAGCGCCGGTCGGGCTCTGCGCCAGGGCCAGGGCAAGCGGTGCCAGCGAAGCTATTGCCAGGAATGCCGGACGCGCGATGGGCTGCCGGGCGAGGCTGCCCACCCAGGATGGTTTTCGGGATCGAACTCGATCTGAAAGGATTCGCCTGATTCCCGGTACAGCATGGGAATATCAATATTCACCGGCTTATGCTGCGCCAACTGGGTGGTAAATCAAAGGCAATCCTTCCGGGCTGCCGGCGCCGACGACAATGCCATCCACTCCGGCCAGCATGGCGCCATACATGGCAAAGACCAGCGGCAGCTCGATCTTCTTGAGGAAATTAATGAAGATCTTCCCGCTGTGCCCAACCTTCGCCAGCCAAACCTCGGCGAATGCAGTCAGGATTACCCTTTCGATCACATCCTGCGGCAGGGATAGGCCCACTATACCTGCATGGTTATCAGAAGCGATTATTTTATCGGTACCATTACGCGACCCGGCTGCCTGCATGGGGAAGTGACGGAACTTCTCTCCGGGAGCCTTCCCACCCTGGATGAAATACCGGGTGAAAAAGTCTTTTCCGAGAGACGTATTGAATTTCTCATCAAACGCTTGGAATGCTCGGCGAACATGCCCGCCGGGATCGCCCAGCTCCAGGATTCGCGCATAACCCACATCCAGACCGATCCCGGAAACCGTTCCAGCGGTCACTCCTGGCCGCTCAATCGCGACCGCCCTGGCCAGCCGCCAGTTGGAGACATACGCCCCCATCCCGCCCTGGATCAATTTCACCTGACGAAGGAATTCCATCGCGCTACCTCGAACTTTCCATTCCATTATTATCACAAAACACCCGCAGGGTTGTATGCTTCACAGTACGGTTAATAACCCTTAACAGCACGGCAAGGTGCTCCCCAAGGTCAGGCATGCAAACCATCCGGGGAGATAGGTGGTATAATGAATACGAATTCAAGGATCGTGATTTCTGATGCCAATCCTTCCGTGGATTGGTTTTTTTCTTTCTGCCCGGCAGGGTTAGGAGCAGGTGATGCACTTCCAGGTTGGCAATCAGGTGATACATTGGACCCTCGGCCTCGGCGAGGTCGTTGGGGTGGAAGAGCGATCGCTTTCGGGGGAAAGCGCACTCTATTACCTTGTGCGCATCAAGGATCTGACGGTTTTCGTACCAGCCGATAATGGGACTGAGTGCCGGTTGCGCTCCCCATCCGCGAAACGGGATTTTCAAAAAATGCTGGGAATCCTAAGTCAACCGGGAACGGAGCTGGCTGAAAACCGCTTCGAACGAAAGGCAGCCCTTCGCCAGGAAATGGCGGATGGAAAACCGGAATCCGTCTTCCGGGTGGTGCGGGATCTAACCTTCCGCGCCCGGACGAAAAATCTAAACGATGACGATAAGAATATCCTGGAGCGGGCGCTAAGCCTGCTGCGGTCCGAAATGGCCCTGGCGTTGAGCGTTCACCCGGAACAGGCTGAACAGGAATTGCAGAAACACCTCCATCCACTGGAAGTTGCAGTTACTTAGGTTTGTCATTTTTTCGAGCCTGCCAGGTCCTGATAAGACTCAAACCAAACAGGATGAATCCCGTCGGTGTGGTGATTAGGTAAAGCACCCAGTTGGTTCTCCATTGGAGATCTAGGTACATTGCGAGCGCATAAACTGCAACCGCGCAAAAAGGGATGCTTAACAGGCAGGCATATTTCCAGGCTGGTATCACACTGTTGAACGAATCCAAAATCGATCCATCGGTTTCTGATAGCCTATTCCAACGCAATCCTAAATAGACCAATCCTAACAGTACGGGGAGGATGAGGGCAGCCAACGGCTGGGCAGGAATGGTCACAAAAAAGAAATAAAGCATTACCAACCCGCCAATGATCATGATCGGCCAGCGGTTTGGCGCGAAGGTTTCAACCGAACTCCAGTCTGAAAGCTTGTAGGCGATGATGACAAGGATTGTCGCAATAAGCGAGAATACCGTAAATTCCAGGATGGTGGACACACCGCCATCCGGTTCCCCCCACCAGCTGATCGCCCACAAGCCATAAACCAACCCGATCAAGGCGCAGAGCTTCAGGGTAGCCAGGGGATCAGGGGAATGCAGGCTTTTCCTCACCGCGTACCAGCCTACCCAGACCGTGATGAGCGCGTGCCACGCTAGCCCGGTGAATGAGATAGATAATGGCAACTGCTCGTATGTGGTTTGCACAACGATCCCTTCACCGATCCAACCAAAGGCTGATGCCGCCAGGAACAACGCCCAGATGCTCCTCACCCTGAAATATCGTACCAGAACAAGAAAAATCAACGCCATTAGCGAATAAGCAACCCAGGTGGAAAGCCAATTACCAATTGAATCTCCAGGCCGCACGCGCGCCCAGAAAAGCAGTTCGGAGTAATAGAAAAAGATGAAACCTGTTGCTATAACCTGGGTATACATTCGAAAAGTTTTCAAGGTTCTTTCCCTCAAATTCACACCATCAATGCCAGGAACCGCTCGATCTCATAGGTTGCTGCCTGCGAGGATGGGGAGATTCGCCTGGATACCCCGAAATATTGATCAAATCCGTGAACTGTCTGAGGAAACTCAATAAGATTTATCTCGCTCCCGCTTCACAAAGCGCTTTGTGCAAGCGGCGACCGTGAGAGGCATCGATCAGGAAATCGTTATCAGCAAATATCTGCAGTGTTGTCGGGCATTTGGGACCTGCGTACGCTATCGGTGAAGCCGCCCGGTATCTGTCCGGTTTTTCCTTCAAGGTCCCCCCCAATAACCCGACCAGTAAAAGCGCTCCGCCGGGGATATTTCCGTATCGGTAAGCGGGGAAAGCCCGGTTTCTGGTCATGAATCTATCCAACCAGGTCCGGTCGTGGGTCCGGGGCAACATGTCAGCGCTGATCTGGCTGCTGAACTCCGGCTGCCTTTTCGTTGAGCGGCCGTATTCTTCAAAAAAGGCAGCCATATCGGTTATGCCAAACATGGAAATTACTGCACGGATGGAAGGGTATTGACTCTCCGCTTTTGAAGAAGCGGGGGGTCCGGGTGAATACGCCGTCAGCAAGGCCAGGTGCGCGCCACCGGAAACACCCATCAATATGATCCGCTCCGGGTTCACCCGGTATTCCTTTGCGTGCTCTCTCATCCAATTAACTGCCTGCCCCACACCGATAAGCATCATTTCCAGGTTTGCCTGGGGAGCCAGCGGGTAGGCCACATCCAGGATCACATGTCCCTGGTTCGCCAGACGGCGAAAGAGAGGCTGCGTCAGGAAATCCTTATCCAAAGCCTGCCAGGCACCTCCATGGAGATAGATGACTGCCAATCCGCTGTGGGGAATGTTATCTGCAGGTTCCCACAGGTCGGCAAGCAGAGACGGAACAACATCTTTCCCCGGTTGTAGTAGTATATTTCGCGTTCTCTTGGCGGGAGGGGGAGCAAGTTGGATCAAGCGGGTATTTTTTTGTCGCGGTTCGAATTTGTTGAACCCGATCCACACCAAAAACCGGGATTAATGGGTCTTCGCCTTTGGAAACAAGGAGAATGTGACGGAGCAACAAAGTTGCTCCGGAAAGGCCGGCAACGATCGCGAAAGGGCTCCATGAGACCCATCCAAACAGGCTACTCACCAGACCAAGGAGAGCAAGAAACGGGGACCAGGCATCGGCCCAGAGTTTTGGCATCCAGAAAACCCCGCCCCAAATCCCGGGCGGGAATTTGATTTGCAATATTAACCCGGAAACCAGGCACACCCCTCCGAAAACCGTGACGGCGATCTCAATTCCTGTCATCTCTCCTTCCTGTTTGAAACCCGGACCGGTTTTGCATGATCCGGATGTTTCCCGTACGATTTCAGAAAACGCTCAGACCAACTTCGCTGGCAAACTTTCTGTCCAGGCGCGGATCTTCTCCCAATCGCGGATATCACCCTGTGGAAGCTGATCCTTCCCGGGGAGAAGGTTATACGGGAATACCAGCTTGCTTGAATCCAATCTTCCACCGAAGACCTCTTTCGCAATCGGCTGGAACCAGGAATATTTTGATAATTCTTTTTCAAAATTTCCCCATACATTCTTCCAATTCCTCCTCCTTGTCCTGCGTTGGTCCAAGGGAGAAGAAAGCCGTAGGTTTTTTTTCAATATCTTTTTTATGCTTTTTCAAAAAGTTTTGGGCATCCCCAATTATCCGGAACATATACATGGGTGCCCCCAAAACCAACCCGCTGTAATCCTTCACGGATTTCACCGTCTTCATCTCTCCGAGATCTGCTTCAAACCCCATTTCGTGCAATGTTTTGGTCATAAACTCAGCGATCTCACGGGTGGAGCCACATTTGGTGGCATAGGCAATCAGCAATTTTTCCTTCATGTTGTTAACCCATCCTTTACCTTTGTTATCGTGAAAGTATAGATATAATTGCGGAAATTTGCCACCTTATGGAGTAAACATATGATTAACAATTTAAAGTACAACAAGATTCTTTGGGGAATTACTACCCTGCTTGCATTTTTCGCAGCAGTGTATGGGTTGATCGACAACAACATCTACGATGGTCTTTTTCCGTTGAATTTTATTGCTGCCCAATTCTCGCAGGATTGGTTAACGATCGTCGTCTGTCTATTCCTTGCCTACCTGATTTTTTCCACAAAACCAGACAGCATTAAACGCCCGATCATCATCATTGGCATCATGGGATCACTTGCCTATCTTTACGGGATATTCTCGATCGAACGGGTTTATAACGTTTTGTATTTGGTTTACCTGGCGATCCTCGGCACCTCTTTCTTCTCGGTTGTATTTTCGATCTCTTCCTTTAATCCGGACGTCCTGAAAACATTGTCTGTCAAAAAAGGTGTGCGTTACACCACGGCGGTTTTTTCCTTGTTGATCGCAGGATTGTTTTCGCTTCTCTGGATAAGCGCTTTACTGCCTCTCATGGCTGCAAAAAACCAGATCCAAAACCTTTATTCGATCTACCTGCTCGACCTCGTTTTCGTGATGCCTTCCTTCGTGATTACCGCAGTGATGACATTCCAAAAGAATCCCCTTGGTTATGTCCTTACCCCGGCTATGTTCATCCTGGGGATCTTTGTGATTTTCCCCCTTGGGCTGGGAGAACTTGCCAAACCGATGTTCGGATTGGCGATCGACATCCAAAGCATGAGCATGTCGTTTCTACTATCTGCTTTATTTCTTATCGGGGCTATCTGGCAGCTGGTGAAGCTTCGTACCGTTCAGGAAATTAATCTCAGCCTGGTAAGCCTGAACTTCAATTACGAATCGGTTCATCAGAACCGATTCGGTTTTTATTTATAAGTCATTTCCTTGTGAAAAAAGCGTTCCACCCTCGCCTCGGTCACTTCCACCAGTTTCAGGAGGATCCTGTCATCCAGATTTTCGAGGATTTCCTTGGATTTTTGGATCATCGCTTTGGACTCCTTATAGGTGGAAGCTACCAGATCCCCATCCTTCCGCAGGATATCGGCTACTCTGGCAGAATCCTTCCCCAGGCGGACTTCATCTTTTCCCAATGTTACATAAGAGTAATGCCCTGCAGCAAGGTCTTTTTCCAGGTCTTTCCAATCGTCGATCATTTGGATCGCCGCACCGAAAAGCAGAAACACCTGCCAATATTCATCCAGGCGATCAGCCTTCCCGATTTGTTCCAGGCAAAGCATGAACGGAGAAACAGCATTGGCTCCCTTGGCTCCAAGCTGTTCCGGATGATCGAGGGAGTAAGGGCTGCCCTTCCAGCGAGAGGATTTTTCTTTTATCTCCGCCTCCAGGAACAGGCTGCGCATTTTATGAAGAACCATGAGATTGACCTCGCTCACCCCAAATATCTACTAACGCCCTGGTTTCATATTCGGCGATTAGCGCTTGGGCGGTCAATACCTCCACCGGGTTGGGTGTGTCTGAATCTACGTTTTCGTCCAATATTCCATAACCGGCAACAGCGAAAACCCCTGCCTCGAGGATCCTGCCAAAATTATCCAAAAGATTATCGAGTCCTTGCTTCGTCCATCCAGACAGCCAGGAATGCGAAAACCGGGTAGGCATCTTTGAAATACTGCAGGCGATTACTCTTCCACTTTGTGATATCAAAACCGAACGGTTTGCTGAAATCCTTAAGCACTTTTTGGCGCGTCCGTTTCCAGCCCGTTGAATGCGGAAATCAGGCGGAAATCCACTGAAAGATGACTCACCCAATTGGCAATTGAAAATTGACTTGCCAGGAAAGGCGCCAAAACAGCTGCCCAGAATGCCTTTTTATTTTTTCGATACACGCCTAGGATTGCAGGAGCGAATTCTTCCATCGCAGGATATTTTTTCAAATTGACCTCGATATCGTGATTTCCAGAAACGGATTCTGATTGTTATAACCGGAAATGATAGAGAACGTTTCGATAATTCAATGAGATTATTATTTTCAAAAGAATCAATAAAGACCCGAAAGGAAATCCTGGATATCTCGCCAACTGCTGTTTCTGTGAAATAGCAGCCCATGATCCTCGGTGGAAAATTCCTTCCATATCGTATCCCCGCCCCAATTATCGGCCAGGCGTCTGGAGAGCTCCGGCGGAACGTTCGTATCCAGGCTGCCTACCAGCGCGAGCAGAGGGGTTTCAATCCCAGGTGCGCGCGAAACAGAATCGAACAAGGGGCGCATGATTCCGTTAAACGGCGCATACACGGGGGATTTTTTGAAACCGATCAGTGTTAATTTATCGTAAGGTGCCACCAGGACCGTTCCGGAAGTTGGGCGCTCGGCGGATAAATATACAGCCACGCCAGTCCCCAGGCTGTAGCCCATACTCACGATCCTCCCGGGGTCGATATCCTCCCGGTTCGACAGGGCATCGTAGACCACCAGGGCGTCATCCAGCACCTTCTGCCTGCCCGGTGTGCCCTCGCTTGTTCCAAACCCCCGGTAATTGATCAACGCCACCTTCCATCCGTCCAACTGCTTTACATATGGGATCAAACTCGAGGATTCCGAACCGCTGCCATTGAAAATGATGACCAGTGGCGCAGGATTCGGAGCGGCATTATCCACCAGCCAGCCGTTCAGTTCCACTCCATCCGGTGCGGTGATGTTGAGAGCTTCCACATTTCCAGTCGCAGCATTCTTTGCTGCTTCCGCCGTAAGGGTGCTGGGCTGGAAAAACGTGCTGGTGTGGTCCGCGATGGTATCCTGGAAAAAGAGAAGGGTGATGAACATCAGCAGGTAGGCCCCCGCAACCGCCAAAAGCAGATCCAGCGCCAGCACACCCAGCGCCTTCCAGAAACGTTTGATCTTAACCGCCAGGACCGCGGCAGTGATCAGGAAACCAACGAGACCTGCGACCGTGAGGATCACGATCAGCCTGCCGTTGGTGAATTTGCTGGCAAGAAAGGCAGCCAGCCCGAAAACGCCGAAAAGTATTGAAGTAACCTGGAACTTTCTGTATGACCTTCCGCTTTGGTTTTCTTCCATTATGTCCCCTCCAATACGAACTTAGATCTAATTCCGATGCGAAAGCAGGGAAACGAACAGGACAAGGATCCAGGAGATCTTGGCCAGGTCCGGATCGATGAAAGCGATCCCAATCGACGCCAAAAAGATCCCACCTGTTGCCAAAGGCAGGATGGTTTCAGAGTGGATCACTTTTTTACTCAATCCCGGTTCGATCAAGCGGTGCTTCGCTGATGCATATCCCCACAGGAGCGCCATCATGATCGAACCGGCGACCATCGTTGCTGCGTAGAATATCGTCACGTAGGCATCGCTCGAGACGCTGATGAGCGAGGTGGGGAAGGGAATGAACGCGATCACCATAAGGAAGAGCAGGTTGAGCACCAGAAGCGAACGGTTATAGCCGATCACGTAGCGGAACTTGCGGTGGTGCGAGATCCAGAATGAACCGATAGCTAGGAAGCTGATCACATAAGCCAGGTATTTCTGCCACATTGTCCCTAGCGCAGCAACAAGCTCCAGTGGGGGTAACATCCCCGCGCCTTCGGGAAGGCGAAGATCCAGCGCCAGCAGGGTGATGGCGATGGCGAACACCCCATCGCTGAAGAAGATCAGGCGTTCCAAACCGTAGCCCCTCTTGGTGTGCTCGCCTAGAAATGGATCTTTGATTCCGACCGTTTTTTCTTCCAAATCTGCGTTCATGATTTTGAACTTTCCTCCCCGAATCAAATTCACCGAACTCAGGGTGTGTCGATCCTGCGGATCAGTTCGTTGGTAAATTCCCAGGTTCGTTCCATCACATCTACGTCCATCTTGTCAAATGTATCGGCTTTCTGATGCCAGTAAGGCGCAACACCCTCGCGGGTCAAGCCGAAGAGCGCAATAGCCGGGATCTTGTTGCGGATGGCATCAGCCATTTCACTGTTCCCGCCACTGATCTTCGCCGGGTAGGCGCCCCACTCCGGGTGTTCCGCTGCAAGTTGCTCCACCGTACTCACCAATTCTGGGTCAGCCTTGAACGGCACAACAATTCCTTCGCTCGTCAGCCAGGCCGGGCCGGCGCATCCGAGCATTTCGAAAACCAGTGATTTCGGGCTCTTCAAATCAGCCAGGTGCTGGCGGTAGAAATCGATCATGCCGTAGTGCTGCACCTCTTCACAACCGGTACAGACTGCCCAAACCCGCGTGTGTTCCAGCGGTTTTTTCGCGAATTGCTCCGCCAGGGTCAGCACCATCCCTGCTGCGGTGGCGTTATCGTTTGCCCCTGCTGTAAAGGGCGTGGAATCCGCTTCGATGCAGATCGCAGCAAGCAGCACCGCGCAGATGGCGGTGGGGATGCTGGCATACCAGGCCCACGACCAGGGAAAAAAGATTGAAAGCGTATATACCAACACTTGGATGATGAAGGTGATAAAAACCAGGGTCACAAAACTATCGTAGAACTTCACATGCTTCGGTGTTCGGAAGATGAAAGGCGTGCGCTGGCTATCCAGGTGGCCCACAATCACAAGGTCACTGGTGCGCTTCCCGGCGGGTGGGATCACCGCATGCACATTCTGGCTCTCCCCCTTGGGGAGGATCAGGCGGTATAGGTTATTCTGAAAACCCAATTCTTGCAGTTCGGTCGCAAGCACCAGGATGCTTAGCAGCGCGGCAATGACAGCGGTTGTGGTTCCACCAAGAGGGTAAATGACAAATGCTATTAGCATTCCTATGCTGCCGATCAGGTGCGGCTGGAAGATCGAATGCGCGCTCTTGAAGGTCTCCCACACCGGGGTCAGCCCAAATTTGGCGAATTCCAAACGGGCGTATTCGGCACTTTTTCTCTCTCCCTCCCCCGTGGGTCTGCGCGGACCGATCTCCTCGGATAAGTACCGCACCCTTTCAAGCCAGGATGTGACTTCTGGAATCCTGGATGTTTTTTTGACCATTCGTTTTCCTCCATGGCTTCGACTTCATTAATATTCTGAGACACAGAATTTCAGCGTTGTGAAAAGAATTAGTGTTTTCTGAAAATTATCCAGTCCGTTAGAACATCTCATCAAGATAGGGGGCTGCTGGTGGAAACATGCGAGCGGCCTGCTCAATGGAGGCGGGGGAAAGTTTTCCCCAGCCACGATAGGCGAAATCGCGGGGGTCGTGACTGCCAAAGATCAGGGCGGTCAAACCCTGGATACTTAAATTGTCACTGGCATTCACATTCTTCTCAACCCGTAGCTTTCCGTCAAACGATTCAAATCGCCAACCGCCCTCATTCCAGGGGCAGGCTGGGTCATCAACCACCGCACTGAACTTGCCCGGACCCACATGCAAGCCATTGATCCGGCTGATATCCAAAATCCTTCCCATGGGGGTATTGTATAACTCGGTCTTCAGCTTCGTATCAAGAAGCCAGGTTTCCGGACGCTCTCCTGGCGGCAGCAGGATCAACGCCCGATCAGCCTGGTCGATGTGCATAGCTATCCATTGAAGAAGTTTGTATTTTGCTTCGCTCGTTTCATAATCCAGCCGGCTGACACTGAACTGGAATTTGCCCTGGTCATCATCGGTCCCCTGGATTTCATATACCATGATCCCTTGCAGGCGTCCGTTGAACCAGGCCTCAGCCAGCCATTGGTTCTGGAGATTCTCAGAAATAGCTTCGGGATTATCATAAAAAGCCATCCCGTGGGTACGGCCAAGCCGGCGCTTCATGAAACTACGGTAATCATCCAGTCCTTTTTCAACGCGTACGAGGCGGATCTCGCCCCCGAGGTTCGAACTTTAAGACTGGTGCGAGAGCATCGGTTGGTAAACCTGGCAAGTATAGGAGAGGGAAAAGTGCAGTATCCGAGTCTTTCATAAAAGGATTCGCGGAAAGGGTAAAGGCTGGGAAAACGCTTGCCCATCTTTCTGCCCCGCCTCGAGTAAAGCCGTGAACACCCGGCGTGCATATCCCTTCCGGCGGATATCCGGCGCAGCTGCCAACCCCCAGAAAGCAGACATCATAAAGATCTCGCCGCGTACATTCTGAGCCATGGGAGTGGATTGGATGCAGACGATAGGACGGCTGCCAGCGAAAAGTGCAAGGCAGGTGGAATCCAGCCGGGTGCTGACCCATTTCTTCCACTCCTCCTTATTCGTCATGGGCGGGGAGGGGTGAAATGCATAGGATGCCAATTCATAAAAAATATCGATGAATTCTTCACCATTAAAGTTGTCGTAATTGAAGGTCTGGCATTTTGGGTTTCCTATACCTCGGTTTAGATTTTCAGAATTGATTTTATCTAACAAATATTCAAAATCTTAGTAACTCTCTAACCTTGTACCAGCTTCACCCGCTGCTCGGTCAGCAACCCGGCTTCTTCCATCGCAAGCGGACGCATCTTGATCGGGAAGCGGTTGTGCAACGGGCTGAGTTTAGCGCCCCAGCGGCTTGGATAGGTGAATACGACCTTGATCACCGGGCGCAGGAAACCGCTCATCTGGCTCGCCTCATCGATTTCCTCCAATCCAGCGTCATCCCACCCACCGGCGAGCGCATAAAAGAAGAAGAATACCGGCATGGCAGGCAGAAGCCCGATAAAGAAGAGGATGATGCTGGATATTTCATCTCCCTGCCAAACGAATTTTGCGACCAGGCTGAGAAACAGGTAGTGTAGTCCGGCTGCCATAAGAGGAGCGGCCAGGGTCTGCCAGAAATAGATCTTCTGTGGGAAACAGTACCTGTCTGCAACAAAATAGGCGACGACACCACGGACCAGGATACCGATAAGGTAGGCAAAGACGAGTGCCTCAATTTGAAACCTGGCCAGCAGAGCCACCAACAGCACAATTCGGATGATTTGTTCAAGAAGGATCATAACTGCCCGCAGGAATGGGCGGTTCGCACCCAGGAATATTGCGTCCCCGAGCCAGCCGAAGAACTGGATTGCTCCGAAAATGGTGAGTGGGACGGCAAGAATCGCGGCTCGCTGGAATTCCGTGCCGGATGAACCCAGGATGAACTTGGGAGCGACAACCAGCAGGATCGCCCCTAACACTGCGCTGATGATTGCGCCCCATTTGTAGGATTGCACGCTGTAATACTGGCTGAGTTTCTTATAGCCGCTAGATATCGCTTCCGAAATTGCCGGCATGATGCCATCAAAAAGGTTGGTGGAAACAGTGAAAGCTAGCAGGAAATTTCCCGCCAGGATCCAGTTCCCCCAGGCCTCGGAATAGTTCACCAGCCCACTCTGCGTGATCCAGATTTCTAGCGCACTGCCGGCCGCCACGGTCATTCCGCCGAGCATCTCAAAAAACCCGAAGCGGAAGGTTTCTTTGATGATCTTCCAGTCGAAGTGCGCCATAAATAATATGCTGACTTTGTAACCGATCCTCCGGTATAGCCACATGCCTAAAAGGAAATTACATAATTCCAGCGCGTATGCCGCGGCACCCAGGCCCGAGAACGCCGCCCATTGAAACTCCCATTTGCGGGTTGGCTTTCCCCCAGGCATAAAAGATTGGGACCAGCGCCAGCTGGGTGAGAACTGGCCAGACGATCGCCCAGGCTGCGTCCAGGTAGCGGGCATAATCATTACGCTGCAGACCGTTCAGCGTAGTACGGAAGACCCCGTAAAAACCGGGTACCTGGATCAGGGTATGCATGATGATGCTCCAGGCGAAAAGTGCGTAGGGAGTGCGGACGATCCCGAGAGAGGTTGCCATCACCACGATCGCCACCTGGATTGCACCTGAGAGCGCCTGCCACCAGAGATATACCTGGACATACTTGATTCCCCGGCTGGGATCAGAAACCCGGTACTGGCTGAGGTATTTCATCGCCGCCACAGATGTACCCAGGTCGAAAAGAGCCCACGTGAGCCCGAAGAATTGAACGACGCGTCCCCACATACCCAACGCCTGGGCGGAGGGAAGGATAAATTGCGGCAGGATCAGGTTTTGGTAAATGATCAAAGGGATGAACAGGATGATCCCAATACCCATACCCACAAGCAATCCTGAGAGTGGTCGGTGGAATCCGACCTTTTCCCAATCTGTGGTTGCCTCTTGGGTGATATATTTTTTTCTATCCGCTACGATCGAATCCAACGCTTCGGGGTGCCGCAGGCTCCAGCGGCGTACAATGATAAAAGTGCCGAAGAAAATTGCTATCATTGCAGCTAAAAAGATCAACAGGGTGGAACGCTCCTGCCCATGCGGCACAGGAGAAATCGGGTAATCTGCAAAGGAAAGCGGGGTGGCCCCCGCCAACGCTCCACCAGGGAATAGATCAGGTAATTAAAATATCCCCAATCCTGGATCTGCGGATTCACTTCCCCGGATAACCATGCGGTAAGGATAAATACACCACCTGCGGAGGGGGAAATCGTTCCTGGCGGCAGGTACCACAGGACGCCTTCCGGTTCTTCATACCCACTCACTAACGCTTCTGCACCGGAGGGTAATCCATCCACCCGGGAGCGTTCGCGGATCTGTGGCGCGCCGTTCCAGACTATCTCGGTTAATAACTGGTCTTTGGGCTGACTGACATCCCGAACCTGAATGACTGCAGGATCCTGTTTTGTACCAAAAAGTGCGGCCAACCATATAAAAAGGTTTAACCCTTCTGCGTTTTCACTTGTGGTTTCCACCAGGCTGAGAGGTTCCTCTTCGACCGTCAGGGAAACATTCCCTCCCAGCAAGGATTGGATCTGATCCTGTGAGGTATCAGCCCCCGTAATCATGATCAACCCGGTGCCTCTCCTGACAGCATCAGCAATCGCTTCGGAGGATGGAATCTTCCCATTCAAGACAATCACATCCGCATCAGCGGGATCTTCCACAAATTTATTCCCTGCCAGGTCGAGTGCAGTCTTCACCCCTCCATTCTCCCCGCAAAATAAACATTCCGCGGTGTTATCTGCTGGGTTGGGTCAGGCGCGCAGGCGCTGAGGAGCAAGCAAACCAGGAAAAGGGCAAGTATCTTTTTCATGGATCAGTTCTCGTTCATTTCCGGATCAGATTTCGGGAAGTAAATTTTTATAAACATATTCCGCCATTGATTATCATGGGTATTGCTGATATACAAGTATTCTTGAGTTCGAATTCAAATCCGGAATTGTGATTAGTCAATTAGCTTTTCGCGTGAAGGTTTTTCAACTAAGAATGGTGCCGCAAATACTCCTAAATTTATATCATTTTACATTGAAAGGTATCCATCTGATTTCATACGCGGGCAAAAACAAATTCTTTTTCGCAGCATTAGACCACTATAATATTTTCCCTTCGCCTGTGAAACATCTGGTTTTTTTCCATTTGTTCTGCAGTATGCCATCGACTATCATCTCGAAATAGATAAAATAGGGCCAAATCAATTATTTCTCAGAGATTGTAAAATGAGGTTTTTTCAGTGTAACGGAAAACGCGATTGATATCCGGTTTCAATTGGCTCTTGTCCGATTAGAGAGTGAAGAACCACCAGGATCGTCAGGGTATAATCCTTTCGGAATAATATCCGCAGGATCCTGGATGCGTTTCAAGAAATTACGCCTTATTGCTGCTGTTTCTCTGCTCGTATTGGGCGGTCTGGCACTGCTCGTCGGTTCTTTGCATTCCAACTGCACCTCGATAACAATTCAGATAATGGGGAACAGCCGTAAATTCCTCGCTATCCTGGGAGCATTGAGCCTGATTTTTGCGTTTTGGTTGGCCTTCTCGGAAAGGATAACTTCATCGCGGTTTAGCCGGGCTGCCGCGCAATTTTTCACCAAAATGACCGGTTCTTTCCTTAGCTCCAAGCCGGTGAAATGGTTCACTGCCCGGATACACAGTTACCAAAAGACCACGCTGTATAAATGTTTCGTTCGAAATCCCTGGATTTACGGTGTCATATCTGCAGTTTTAGTGATATTCATCTACTTTTGGTTCATTACTGGAGCCAAGTGGGCATGGACCGAGTACTCCAGCTCCTATGATATGCTCGCAAACGCATTTTTACGGGGCAGCATCTCCCTGCTAGAAAAACCCTCGCAAGCTCTCATGAACCTTGAGAATCCTTACGATTATATCAATCGGGGAGGTATCGATTACATCTGGGATGCAACATATTACAACGGTAAGTATTACCTGTACTGGGGTTTTGTTCCTGCGATTTTCGCTGCTGGCTTCAAGATGCTCCATGCAACCCGGATTGAAGATCAGCAATTGGTTTTTTTCTTTCTGGCTGGTCTGACAGTCGTGCTCTCTGCGACCTTCCATTCTCTTCGGGGCAGGTTTTTTTCCAAGTCTCCCGCCTGGACAGCCGGATTCTTCAGCCTTTCGGCCTTGCTCAGTCTCCCTCTGATCTGGATCGTCAATCGGGCGATGGTGTATGAAGCAGCAATCGCGAGTGGCCAATTCTTCCTTCTACTGGGTCTATTCTGTGCCATCCGTTCAATGACCTCACCCAGGAGGTCAACGTGGCTTTTTCTGGCCGGCGTGGCTTGGGGAGCAACGGTTAATAGCAGGGTGAATTATGCCCTGGCAGTTTTTTGGTTCGTGCTGATGATCACAGCCTTCTCCCTGATACGATTAAAAAAACCCTCGGCATGGTTTCAACCGCTGTTCTCCCTGTTTCTCCCCCTGGTTCTATCGGCAGCTGTTTTTGGTGGATATAACTTCGCCAGGTTTGGGTCCATTCTGGAAACTGGCCATCGCTATCAACTCACAGGGGCTGGACGGCCGGAAGAGTATGGAAAGGTGGCTTCCATGCTGCACATGATTCCGAATCTTTACAATTACTTAGCGAGACCTTTTGTTTTCAAACCTGGCGAATTTCCATTTATCGACATTCCTTACATTAAAGATGATATGTGGCCCTGGTATATTCCACGACCAACTGGAGTTTATGACGCCAAACAAATATCAGGAATTCTACTGACCATCCCCATCCTATGGCTAATTCTTCTCCCAGTCCTTAAACCGATGGAGATGGTCTGGGCTTGGGTAAAGGAGAAATCCGTTCCAAAGAATCGCACGGACCCAGAACTCAAATGGGTCTGGGGAATGGTCTTGGGTTCAGCAGGGGTCCTGCTTGCTTCCGTGGCAGTTTTCAAAGCAGCAAATATGCGATACCTGGTGGATATCCTTCCACTTCTTTTCCTCCTGGTCGGTTTAAGCGTTTGGTGGACTTTCACATTCTTGGCGGAAAAACCGGGGTGGCGGTATTTTTTGATCCTCATTGTGCTAATTCTCGGTCTGGCTGGGATCATCCTGGGGCTGCTGGCTGGATTTATGGTACCTCCATTCCGGTTCGAAAATATCAATCCCTCTTTGTATAACCTGATCGCAGATTTCCTGAACGGGTAATGAATATCCTCCATTTTCGAAAGTCGCTAACCCTTCCAGACTGGATTACCATTCTAGTTCTTTTCATTTTCTTTTGTCTTGGGTGTTCCGTTTATACCCATTTCGGGTTAAGTTGGGACGAGCCAACGCAATTACAGCTTGGTATCGAGAATTTCCGCTATGTCTTCAAAGGAGATCCCGCTCTACTTGTTAATAAAGACCGCTGGTATGGGCCGCTTTTTGAGATCTTCCTCGTTGGTGCGCAAAGCCGGGGAAGCCTAGACCGGATCTTTCTCAGCCGGCATTTATTGAACTTCCTGGCATTCTTTATCGGTCTGGCTGTTTTTTACGTGTTGGCGAAAAAGTACACTAGAAGCGGCTGGCTGGGATTGGTCGGTGTTGTGTGTTTCATCCTATCGCCGCGTATATTCGCGGATGCATTTTACAACTCCAAAGATATTCCCTTCCTGGCAGCCTATACTATCTGCCTGTTTTCCCTCCTCTGGTTATTGGAAAAACCCACCCCATTTAGGGCTGCCTTGCACGGGCTTTTTACCGCGGCATTACTCGCTATTCGCCTTCCGGGTTTGACCATTCCTGCGCTCACGCTGCTTGGGTTGGTGATCGAAGTGCTCTCAAAGCGGGTTAACTGGAGACCATCGCTCCGTACCTACTTTATATATCTTGGGATCACAGGGGTTTTTACGATTATCTTCTGGCCTGCACTTTGGCTAAATCCGATCTCAGGATTCAAAGAGGCATTTGTTTTCATGAGCCGCTTTCCACATAATAGCGAGATGCTCTATCTCGGAAAGTTG
This sequence comes from uncultured Chloroflexia bacterium, assembly GCA_963747315.1. Taxonomy (GTDB): domain Bacteria; phylum Chloroflexota; class Anaerolineae; order Anaerolineales; family Anaerolineaceae; genus CAVVEQ01. The sequence continues at coordinate 515,710 of CAVVEQ010000006.1, forward strand.
ATTCCCGATTCCTCACCGCCCTGGCACTATGTGCTGGTTTGGATCGGGATCACCACACCTATCCTATACCTGGTTGGTTTTCTCGCCGGGTTGATCGCCATTCTTCTCAGAATGATCAAAGCGTTTTTGAATTCTCCTGAGCAGTTCAATCCTGGTCGTAGAAACGACTTGATCATTGTTTGCGCCTTCCTTGGTCCGCTCATCAGTGTAATTTGTTTACAATCCAGCCTTTATAGTGGTTGGAGGCAGATGTACTTCCTTTACACTCCTTTCTTCTTGGTGATGCTTTCCGGGTTCAGGGGTTTTTTCGATTGGCTGCAAGAACATACCCGGCAGCGCCTTGCAATGATAATTTGCGGGGTCCTGCTCCTTATTGGGATTCTTCCAACAGCCTCATGGATGGTCAAGTACCACCCATACCAAAATGTATATTTCAACCGCCTGGCAGGTGCGGATATGAAAACTATTCAACAGCGTTTTCCACTCGATTACTGGGGATTAGCATACCAGAAGGGGGTTCAAGCGATCCTTTCGATGGATGATCGGTCAAAAATCACCATATTTGTAGAAAGCCAACAACAAGCTCTTGGATTGCTTACTCCAGCTGAATCAAAGCGCATTTTTCTCGCGGGCGACCTGGGTGAGGCGGATTACTTCCTTGGTAATTACAAGGATATCAGACGATTTCCTTATCCCTTCTCAAATGAGATTTTTTCCACGATCATCGGGAATGCGAAGATCCTCTCAGTTTATAAGCTGACGGAGGAAGAAAAGCAGTGACGGGGAAGAAATAACGAAGCAATTTTCTATCCAAACAGTGATTTAATCCTCAAAATACAGCAAATAAGTGGGGGGGGTTGCATGAAAGGTGAAAAATCCAACGAATTTCTCCTGGCAATATTATTTTTTGAACATTTGATTTCGAAGGATTCGTGAATAATTATCACAAACCAACCCAGGAAAAAAAGAAAACACTGCCCATTCACTATCGCATTTTATTTCATCTGTAGACTCATTTTTCATTCCCCCCGACCCTTTGTTATTAAAATCCTAATAATTCTCTAGTAACATATTAAGATAAATATCATCTAATTTATATAATATTATAGGTGGAGGTCTCTATGAAAATTTTTACTTTATCAGTGTTTGTCTTAGTCTCATCTCTTTTCCTTGTCGCATGCGCAGCACCAGTAATTCCAAGTGAGGTTATCCCTGCTGAGCAAGCTCCGCAGCCGGTTGAAACTATTCCTCCCCCGGATTCAGAACCTGCGTCAGAATCGACGAATGTTGCCACTGGCTGGCAGAATGAAGTTTTAATTGATGTGAATACGCAATCGGATTTTCGGATTTCCGATTTTGCCGGAAAGGTGGTGCTTTTGGAGACCATGGCAATGTGGTGCACAACTTGTAAACGCCAGCAGCAGGAAGTTGTTGCCCTTCATCAAACCCTTGGCGAAAGGGATGATCTGGTAAGCGTGGTTCTCGATGTGGATCCCAACGAAGATTCAAAATCGCTCGCACAATACAGCATCGACAATGGGTTTAATTGGATCTACGCTGTATCCACCTCAGAAGTAAGCAAGGGGCTCGCGTCTACGTTCGGAAATCAATTCCTGAATCCGTCCTCCGCGCCTATGCTGATCATTGATAAAGATGGGGTCGCTCACCCCTTGGCATTTGGTGTTAAATCAGCCAACGATCTTCTTGCCCAGCTGCAACCCTTCCTAATTGATTAATTCGAAGAAAATCGAAAAGGTGAAACCGAGATGGAACAGAATATCACCAGCTTCACGCTTGGGCTGATCGCAGCCGGCAGCCCATGCGTGATCCCGCTGTATCCTGGTTTCCTGGCCTATCTTGCAGCCCAATCTTCTGCCGGGATCCAGGTGAAACGCCAATATCTTGGTTTTTTTGTGCTGGCTGGTGTGCTCCTGATGATGCTCATCCTGGGTGGCTTAATCGCCCTGCTGAGTATCTCAATCGGAAGCGCGATGAAATACTTGATACCAGTGGTGGACCTGGTCATCATCTTCCTGGGGGTCCTCCTGCTCTTCAACGTCAATCCATTTAAACAGATCCGTACCATCCGATCCCCGGTATTAAAAAATCCGTACGTGAATGCTTTTATTTACGGGATGTTATACGCGCCAATCTCGCTTCCCTGCTCAGGAGCCTTACTGATCAGCATTTTTGCCATATCGTTGAGCAACCAGGAAGTGCTAAGCCGGTTATCCACCTTTCTCTGGTTCGGTTTGGGTTTTGGGATTCCCCTCCTCGTCCTTTCCCTGATGGCGGGGGCAGCCCAGAAATCACTGACCGGTTTTTTCGTACGGTACAACCGCTGGATTAACATCGGGGCTGGCCTTCTATTAATTGGAATCGGGATCTACGATCTTAACTTGAATAAAGACCTCCTCGGTTGGCCGGGTAATGTTTGATGCAAAAGATCCGAAAGTTTTGCCCTCCATACGCAAGAAAAATGACCTGTCGATTTGACAGGTCTTTTATTACGATTTAAACAAATCACCCATCATCGTACGCTTTTCGTAATATCCCCATATCCAGCTTTTTCATCTTCAACATGGCTTGCATTATATTATGGGTTTTGGCTAGGTCCTTTCCATCCATCATCTCCAGAAATTCATTGAGGACAATTTGCCAGGAAACACCAAAGCGATCCTTCAGCCAACCGCACTGACTCTCTTCCCCGCCATCCGCGGTCAATTTCTCCCAAAGTCGGTCCACTTCCTCCTGGGAATCGCAATGTACCAACAAGGACATTGCTTCGGTGAATTTAAATTCAGGGCCTCCGTTTAGGGCTATGAATTCCTGCCCGTCAAGTTCAAAGGCGACGGTCATGACCGATCCCGGTTCCCCGGGTGTACCCTCCGCGTAGCGGCTTATTGATGTTATTTTTGAATTCTTAAAAAGAGAAGTGTAAAGCCTGGCGGCTTCCTCTGCCTTCCCGTCGTACCAAAGATGCGTGGTGATTTTCTGCATGATCTTTTCCTCCATGCGAAATTAATTGGATAAACATCACCGAATATAGCATATTTAAAGAATTGAAATCAAGTAATGACCGGGTTAAAAGCCGACCGGTTCTCATTCAAAATAGGAACAGTGAAAAATGGTCAGGTTTTGCGCAATCTATCCAACCGCCATTCACTACGGTCGGAGAACTTTTGCGGGTCCATATCCAGCATTTTCCAATTCTGGAGCACGAAATTCAGGAGTGAAAGACCGCGTGCTGCAATAAATGCGTCAATTTCACCGTCCCACCGTTCCGGCCAGGGGGAGATATCGCGGTAGCCTTCTTCGAAAGCAGCACGCATGCGGGGATAGTCGTCTTCGTCCTGGTAGTAGTACAGCGAAATGGCAATATCCTGCACCGGCCAACCAAAGATCAGGTCCTCGAAGTCAATAGGGGATAATGTACCTTTCCATGCGCGGATATTCCATTGGTGGAGATCACCATGCATAACCCTGGTTTTCTCCCCGCTTTCAACCAGACGATTTATGGCAGATTCTGCACGGTGGTTCCAAAATTGGAACTTTTCGCGTTGCCCGGGGGTCATCATTCCCGAAGTCCTCGCATCGAAGATCACAACCGGCTCAGGGAAGTAAAAAACCCGGTCGAACCGGAGAATATCTCGTTCGCTGGCAAATTGAAAATTACTGGCTTGTTCGTGCAACTGCGCCATCAGCCGCCCCTGCAAACAAATGTTTTCATGCGTAAGCCTGGATGCCAGGTCCACTCCCGGAACCCAGGAGAAAACGGCGCAGGTTCTTTCTTCTGGAACGCCGGGTGCCATTGCACTGGTGACAAGTCTCCCATCGCGTGCCAGTAGCGGCCGGGGAACACTGAGAGTGGTATCCCGGGCTAGCGCCTCCAACCATTCCATCTCAGCCTCGGTATGATCGCGTGTATGACCTCCCTCGGGCAAACTAACTCGCAGGATATACCTATCGTCGGGAGTATCAACTCTGAAGATTGCGTTGAGGTGGTTGGTGAGTAATCTTAACTGTTGGAAATTAAGGTTGTAAAGATTCAGCGCGTTCAGGGCGAGCGCGCGCAACCTGGCTCCACGCCCTCGCTTGGAGAGTTTATCGAATTGTTTCATCTAAACTGGTTTTTTTACCAGCGCTGGTGCACCAGTTCGCGAATATACCGGTCGTAAATGGCACGGGTGGTTTTCATGGCTTCTTCAGAAAGCGCGGGCAGATCGGCAGCGGCGAAGTTCTCCTCCGCCTGGGAGGGGCGTTTGGCGCCCGGGATGGCACAGGTGACCGCGTCGAACATAAGGATCCAGCGCAGGGCGAACTGGGTCAGGGTCATTCCCGCTGGGCAGATGGCTTTCAAATCTTCGACCGCTTTGAGGCCGGTTTCATAATCCACCCCCGAGAAAGTTTCTCCTACATCGAATGATTCCCCATGCCGGTTGAAATCACGGTGGTCATCCTTGCCAAACACAGAATCCGGTTTAAGCTTGCCGGTAAGCATGCCCGAGGCTAACGGAACCCGTGCCAGGATGCCGACCTTCCGTTTTTTCGCCTGCTCGAAAAACAGCTCGGCGGGGCGCTGGCGGAAAATATTGAAGATGATCTGGATGCTCTGCACGTTGGGGTACTCGATCGCCTTCAGGGCTTCCTCCACCTTTTCCACACTCACCCCGTAAAAGCGCAGTTTGCCCTGTTTCACCAGGTCATCCAGGATTCCGTAGAGCTCAGGTTGGTAGAAGGTAGAAGGAGGCGGGCAGTGAAGCTGGAGGAGGTCAATGCAATCTGTATCCAGGTTTTTCAGGCTGCGCTCAACGAAGGCGGTGAGGTTGTCGCGATTGTAGCCAGCCGCGGTGTGTGGATCCAACCGGCGGCCGGCCTTGGTGGCGATGAAGATCTTCTCGCGGCTCTCCTTGCGCAGCTTCGCGCACAAGCGTTCACTCAGCCCGTCTCCATAGACGTCAGCGGTATCAAAGAAATTCACTCCCGTCTCGATGGATTTATGCAGCGCTGCCAGGGATTCCTTATCATCCACCTGCCCCCAGGCACTTCCAATCGCCCATGCGCCAAAGCTTAAAGCTGAGATTTTCCAGCCGGTTCTTCCCAATTCACGATATTGCATGATCTTCCCTCCGGTTTATTTTGTCTAATTATCCCATGAGTGGTGCTTGTGATTTCTTTCTCTTACCAAATATTCCTATGAATTTTCCTCTGCACATCTATCGGGTATTGCGTGATCCGCCTTGCACTTTCCGCCGGGAAACCGAGAGCCAGGTAGCAAGGAACCTCATATCCAGCCGGGATATGCAGGATCTTCCGCAGGCTTTTCCGTTCATTTTCAAAGGGGATGCGGGTCACTCCGAAGATTCCCTCGCTGGCTGCTGCAAGAAGGATGTTTTCAATACAGCACCATATCGATGCCAGGCAGTTCAACGAGCTTAAAGCCTCAGGTTTTAAGAGCGGTCCGGGGGAATAAAAGCAGGGAAGGATCAAAACGCTGGCGCTCAGGAGCATCGAATGCTGCTTCGGTATGGCATCGATATAGCATTCCCGCTGGGAGGGTTCCACCATACCCCAGCGATCGACGATATTGGTTGCGCCTTTGATCGTTTCCGGGGCATGAATGTGCTTCACAATCTCAACCCGTTTCTCAGGATCCTGAACCAGGATGAATTCCCAGCGGCGCAAATGATCATTCGTTGGTGCTTTCAAGCCTGCTTCCAGGATTTTCAATATGATTTCACCAGGGATCTCCTTGGGGGCAAAATCACGAATGGTTTGCCTTGCTGCGATAGTCTCATAGATATCCATCTTTTCTCCATAACTGCAGCGAATTTCTCGAGTATCTTTTTTCCGGTAAGCCTACCGATAACAAATAAGTTTATCTTGAGCCAGTGAAACCATTTTTCAGTAATTTGTTGATTTGGATGATCAACTAATAATGACTGGAGTACGGCATGGACCATCGAGTAAACATACTCGTAAAGCGAATGTGGTACGAAACCTGCTTTATTGGTGTCGCCTATACTTCTATCAATAAATTTGATTATTTTCGAGATATGCGGCGCATTCTTGGAAAAAGAAAAGGTGTCTGTGACTTGTAATCAACATACGCCTGCCCGAACCTGGCTTCCAGCTCCTGCTCTTCCACCTTTTTGACATAGGTCAATAGAAGTCCCCCAAAGATGAGTACAGCCAGGATCGAAGAAATCGAGCCAACCACGATCGCGATCCCCAGGTAACCCAGCAGGGTCCCGAAGACCATCGGGTTGCGGCAATATTGATATACCCCGTCCACCAGCAGCTTCTGAGTGGCCATCACCGGTATGGGAGTACCACTTGCCCTGGAGAACTGGGAGTAGACAGTGCTGAAAGCAAACGCAAACCCGGTTATGGCCATCAGGATGCCGAGGATCTCATTCCAAGGTCCAAAATCGAGCGGAGGAAAACCGAATTTCACGTCCAACCCGGGGAAAACCACGATCAAAAAATAGGGGATCAGGAAAACAAAGAGGGTTCCCCCCACGAGCGCCGAAAACAGGATTCGCGCCCACAGAGGATATTCCTTGCTTGCCCATTTTTCAAACCTGTTCATTTTTCACCCTCCCAATCTCCGGTCCTGGATGAAAGGAACCGTTTTCATCATTGTACGACTTTCAGAGGGTTTTTAATCCATCTAACTCAGGTTGATTTTGCCGGTACTTTATCCATGACGTATTCAGCCAGGGCAGTGATCGTCAGCGCAGGATTGGCATTCAGGTTGGCGGGTACAATGGATCCGTCCGCCACAAAAAGTCCGGGGTATCCAAACACCCGCCCCTCCCAGTCAACCACACCTTTTTCCGGTGACGCGCCCATCACGCACCCGCCCAGAATGTGCGCGGTGGTTGGAGCATCCAGCAGCACTTCGAACCAGCTTCCCTTGGGGTAGCCAAGCATCTTTTCCGCCATTCGCCGGGTAACCTGGTTCGCAACGGGGATATACGAAGGAATTCGTTTCCCTTCAGGTGGTAGTTCAGAGGCAAGGCCAAACATTTTTCTCCGCAAATGGAGGTAATTCTCAGTGGATTGCATCACCAGCACCACTGAGGTGCGCGCGCTTTGCCCGGGGATCCATAACGCCCGCAGGAATTGATATGGATGCCGGATCAGAGTCCCAAAGAAACGCAACCAGCGCGGTACGGATCCTCCTCCATCGGTCAGGACTGTCGCGATCGCATAGAGCACATCCGAACCTTTGTTGTAGCGGACGATCTCGATATGGGTGTTCTTATCCGGGTAGATACCAGAGGTGATGGCAATATGGTCGTTCCAATCCGTGGAATTATCATTCGAATCAACTCCCAGGATGGCCTCTGAATTTGTTCTTGTCATTTCTCCGAGACGATCTGATAAATCCGGAAGCAGTCCGGATTCTTTACATCGGAATAACAGATCCACCGTTCCCATCACTCCCCCGCTGAAGACCACGCCACCCGCTTGAAATTTCGTTTTCTTGCGAATTAATCCATGCGAGGTTTGGGCAAGCACCCCATAACCACCGTTATCCAGAGGGAGAACGCCTGTTACCTCCGTCTCCGGGAAGATCTCAACACCCAGTTTCTCGGCCAGGTACAGATAGTTCAGGTCCAGGGTGTTCTTTGCACCGGTCGGGCATCCGATCATGCAGGCGCCGCAGAGTTTGCAGCCGGTTCGTTCGGGTCCCTCACCCCCGAAAAATGGATCCGGGACGGTCTTTTCCGGTTCGCCAAAGAAAACCCCCACCGGGTTGATATGAAAAGTATCCTCTCCGCGTAGTTCTATGCCCACTTCGCGCAGTATCCGATCCGCATTACCCACACTGGGACATTCCACTGCACCTAGCATTCGATTTGCTTCTTTAAAGAAAGGTGAAAGGACGCTTTTCCAATCACCCGGACCCCATTCGGATTTCTCAAAGATCTCGTCATCCGGGACAATCAGCTGGTTGGCATAGACCAGGCTGCCACCCCCCACGCCGGTCCCGTGCAAAACAAGCACATGCCGCAGAAGGGTGAGCGCCTGGATTCCGAAAAGGCCAGCCCATGGCATCCACACGGATTTCCGCAGGTTCCAGTTTGTTTTCGGGAAATCGGACGGTCTGTATCGTCGCCCTTTTTCCAACACAGCCACGCGATAACCCTTTTGCGCAAGACGCAGTGCGGAGACTGATCCGCCAAAACCGGAACCGATCACAATGAAATCATATGGGGTGGATTCAGACATTAGTGTTTCTCCGGGGTTAGTGAGAAGTAATAAATAAATACATGAAAGTATTAACCCTCATCCACTTGCCGGTTACGCAGAACAAATCTTCAGAACCACCAAATAAACAAAAAAGCGCTCTTGCGAGCGCCTGGCTATAAAATGGTTTAAATCACTTCACCGGCAGCGCCTGGTATTCGAACTTATATCCTGCCTGCTCTGTAATTGCCTGAACCTTATTGCGGATCTCCGCGTAATCAAAGGTGTAGGAATAGTCCTTGCCAAAAAGCGTGGATTGTTCCACTGATGGTACCTTTCGGGCACCGCTGAAGGTGTTGTAGGTTTCAGTTTTGAAACCAAAACCGCTATCCATATCCCCGCCGGAGGAAAATCCGGAACCTGCCTCCGTCGAGCATTTCCGAGAATTTCACCAATTTCGCGCCTCGTCGATCCGCATTTTCAACGCAGTAGGTCAGTTTCTTTCTGGAAAGAAACGTTTTGCGTTCAGCGATGACCGCCGAAAAAGCCCACAAACCCTTCTTTTCATTCCACTTGCCGTTATAAAGATTAAGCGCTTTCTTACAGTCTTCAATCAGCGGGGAGGTAGACATGGTACTCCTTTTTCTGTTGCTCCGACCTAATAGTTTTTGTAGGGCAGAACGCTTTCTTTGAGATAAGAAAGGAATGCAATAATGTATGGTCATTCCTATTTTTATTTGCTTTTCCATCATTTTGGAAAATTCAAACCAATCGGGGGTATTCCTATAATTATTGGTTATCGAATTAACCCTGACGTTGGATGAACAGGTAAAATTATACATAATGGCTAAAAACTCTTTAATGATGTTCGCAAGGAATAACTTTCTGTTTGTTTTATTTTATTTTGTGCTGAGTATATTTTACGGCGTGGTGGCAGGCACAGCGATCCTCGGATTCCTTCGGATTTACAACCAACCGATCATAATTCTTTTAACCGCTACGCTAACGGTTTTGATCCTCTGGCTGTTGATCAATGAATGTATTCGGGAAAATCCAGGGGGAAGGGTTATCGAAAAACAGCCCATTCGCGGACCGAATGCTGTTCTGGCAATTACAGGTGGATTGTTATTTTTTTTCCTGGTTTTACTCCCTCTTTTCCGCTGGCCATATTCTCCAATTTCCAGTCAATTGACCTGGGATGCCGGGTTGTATCATTTCCCAAAGGCAGTAGAAATGATCTCCACCGGCTCCTCCTGGGATCTTTCGATCGCCTATGGGGAATATCCCTTTGGGTATGAGTCGCTGATTGCTTTTGCGCTTGTACTCAACAATGCGGGATTCCTGATAGGTTCCACTCATGCCTTGATCGCATTGTTCCTGTTCCTTGTCCTAGTTCTGATCCTGGATTCACGGCTAAAAATGCCATTAGGGATAATAATCTTCCTCACAAGTATCCTGTTTATTAGTTTCCAGCTTTTTCCAAATTTTGATAGCAATATATGGGGAATATTATGGTCACAGATCACGCTCATTGGGAAAAACGACCTTTTTCTGGCAGCTTCCTTGCTGGGGGTTTTCTACTTTACCCCGAGATCGGTTAAAAGCCCTAACCTTCCATTGGGTCTCGCGGTTGCTTCCATGCTTGCGCTAAGTATTAAACCCACCTCTGGGTTGGTGATCCTTTTTGCGTGGATGATCTATTTCATCATGGCCGCAAAATCAGGAAAGCTCAAGGAGCAGAAAAATCGGATCCTTCTCTCCTTCCTTCTCATTGTCCCCGGGGGATTATGGACGATTCGCAATTTCCTTACCCAGGGCGCAATTTTTAGTACGGAAGTCTTAAGTCTTTCGGATTGGAGCATCGCCAATAATCTATTAAATCCCTTTTTCTATAATTTTATTCCTCAGCATCTTTATTTCTCACTTGCAATCTTTGTCCTGGCAGCTCTTTTCTCCATCCGCGGGATCACCCGCTGGCTGGATATTCTTTTTGGCCTGATTTTTCTAATGACCTTTTTTCTCTCTCCTGCATCCGGTTTCTTCGGATCAACTCTGGAAAGAACCCAGGTCGCCTGGAGGTTTTCTGTCGCCTTTCTTATCCTGCTATATATTCTATTAATGGAGATTTTCGATCATTTTGCTGCCCCATTGCTCGGGAATATCCAAAGCGGTCGGGGAATAAAGTGGATCATTCCATCCTTTGCAATAATTATTTGCGCCTGGGGAATATGGAGCCAACGGGATCTGCTTCGATTTGAACCAAAAAGAGTCGTCCTGCTGAAGGATCAATTCGATCACCCTGTGGGTACCGGGGGGTATTACAGCGCTTACGATTACATCCAAAAGAATGTTCGTAACGCAACGGTGATCGTGGAAAATGGATTACCCTTTTTTCTTTATGATCCTGGATTCACAATCTCCGTCACTCGTTCGAAACCAGCAGACTATATTGTGTTTATAAAGTTCCCTGATAAGAATTTCGATGCGTTTGCTTCCCGGACTGGTACCCTCCAATGGGAGAAAGAATGGATCCTGGTATACGAGGATTCACAGGGAAGAGTGTATAAAAGAAAATAAACCCGGGATCCGCAAAAAAATGGTTCTGTAACCCGAATCAATGGATTTCCTTACGAGAAGATAAATATACCAGGAAGCACATCACGGCGAATCCGAGCAGGACAAAACCACCTAGTGTAATCAATTACTCAATCCAATAATAAATCTATGATCATAATTTCTATGGCTATCCGTCACCCCACATTTCACGTTCTGAGGAAGGAATTCCAGGTATCTCATCTATTAAACCGATGGATGGATGACATTCCTCCCTTAGGCAGGAAGGCATGATCGATTTCATCAGGTTGTAAATGATCTTTGTCGCGCGTTTTGGCATGAGTCGGACGAAAATGTCCATCGTTTTACTGTCGCTGCCGATGAAACATGATACGCGTTCTTTTCGATCCCGTTAAGAATCGACTCCGCAGCTACCTGGGGACTGGTCATTTTGATCTTGCTTGTCTCCGCTGTTTCACCCCCGGGGGTGGTCACTCCGGAATTTGCGGCGATGTTCGTTCCGATCGCCCCGGGGAAAACCGCGGTGATCTTAACGTTCGTATCCAGCAGCTCGGAATACGAGTCCTTCGGTGAAGAGCTTCACCGCTGCCTTCGAGGCACCGTAGATCGTCTGCCCCGGGGACAGGCAGGAATCCGCCCATGGACTGGAAACGTTGACTCAATGTGCCCCTCCGGGCGGGTCTAAAAGGAGCGGCAGGAAAGTCTTGGTCATGTTGACCGTGCCGTAAAAATTGACGTTCAGCACCCTGTCGATATCTCCGAAGGTCAGGTCTTTCACCAGCACAAAGCGTTGGATGATCCCGGCGCAATTGATCAGTCCATCTACAACTCCGTGAGCAGCGATGATCTTTTCAGGCAACGCGGTCACAGCTGTCCGGTCGGTGATATTGACCACGTGGGTGGAGATTCTGGACTTCAGCTCGCCTGCCAGGCTGACGGTTTCCTGCAGCCCTTCTTCGCGGATATCAATGGCGGCCGCTCTAGCGCCTATTTTCAAGAATTGGAGCACCAGTTCGCGAGCGATACCATTTCCGCCACCGGTCACCACAAACACTTTGCCTAGTATGTTCATGAGCGCCTTCCTATTCCTGCATCGAATCGGCGAATTCGGATGTTATTACTCACAATAGCACGCGGAGACAGGGAATTACAATCGTTTTTGATTAGGAATACTTTAGACTATTAGGAGAGGTCTGACGATATGGTCCCCACCGGTTTATTTTTCCATCGCGTCAGGCTGGACCAGATTGATCAAATTCCCGCAGGTATCTTCAAAAAGGGTACTGATGATTACTCCGTCGTTCTGCGGTGCACCGCGGAATACGACGCCCTTGGACTTCAATTCGGTGTAGTCCTTTTGGATATCGAGGCTGATCAGAGCGGTGGCAGGGATTCCGGCATCAAACAGGGCTTTTTGATACACTCGCTGCCGGAGGAAACCTCACTGGCTCGAGCACCAGTTCCACCCCTTCGACGCCATCCGGGGAAACAACGATCAGCCAGCGGTCCTCCGCCGAGGGGGATATCCGCCATTTTTGTGAAACCAAGGACGCTGTGTATAAAACTGCAGCGCGGCTTCCTGGTCTAAGACGAACACGCTCGACGAATTAGATCTGCATATCATCCTCCATGGAACTATCGTGACAACGCTAAACAGCGCGATTAAATAGGCAAGAGTACATTCCATCATAATCCCAATTTTGACGTCCAAGAGAATTATTTAATGATAAGGGAAATCAGTGAACATATAACGCACTCATCCCGTTTTATCAATCCCGTAATTGTCTGTTCACCTGACAGGGTTATGTCGTTTATGGGATTTCATCCTTGATTTTGATCATCACTTCATTGCGAGCCAGGAACCCGGGAATCCAGGGTGGGTTATATCCCGCAATCACAAAGTCCCCTTCACCTTCCAGATTATTATCTGCCATCCACTCCCGCAATCGGTTCTTATTCTTTTCGATATTTCCCTGGTTGAAAAAACCGGAAAAACGAATCGCTGCCATTCTGTGAGTGGGAACCGAATCAAACCGGATCCTTCCATCTCGCGGTGCTGGAAGGCTTTCCAGGGTGTATGCGGAGGGCATGACAAACGCCACAGTAAATTCATCTCCACCTTTCACCGTGACCGGGGTGGTCATGGCGATCTTTTCAGATTGGTTCACCTTTACCGGGGTGGTCATATCCACTTTCTGCTGAGTGGTGTTATTTCCAAAAATATACCCGGCGAGAATATCGAAACCCGCCTCCATCGCACTCTTATAATTCGTTCCCTGAACGATCGCTTCCGCCTGGATATATCCGGAGTATTCGCGGATTTCAATTCGGTTTTCCATGCTGACAACAACATATTTCGGGGATTCGGTCATTTTTAATCTCCATTCAACTCAACCATACTACAATGGTTATACGATTTCCATCAATACGTTGTACATTGGTTTTTCCTGGTGAGTATTTCCAATAATCCAAAGAGAGCGTTATCGACTATGAAATTATAAAATCCGGAAAGCTGGAACTATGTTTTTGATTATCTTGTTATATAATTTCCCGCCAGATCAAATAAACAACATCTGAAATGCTGACCCATTAATAAAACCGATGGGGGGATGATAATTGTTTCATCCGTAATAAATCATTGATTAATTTTGGCAGAATCTGAATTTAATTTCCATTTCTTTACCAAACAAATCCTTTGATTGGGTATTGAAAATTTTTTTTAGGAGTGAGTATGTCAGAACAGTCGCGTGTATGGATGGAAGTGATCTTTAATATCACTTACCTCGTGGTGGTATGGACCCTCGTTATTCTGATGATCGTGCGGCGAAACCGGGTTGCCCCGGAGAACCGTGCCCTGGCAACGCGCTTCACCTGGGCATTCGCTTTGCTTGCACTCGGGGATACCGGGCATGTTGGCTTCCGGGTTATTGCTTATCTGCTAGGCGGGCTGGAAGCCAACCCTATCCTGGTGGGTGCAGGCGCGTTTTCCACAGCGTTCACCGTGACGATCTTTTACATGCTGATGGTGGATATATGGCGGCTGCGGTTTCCGGAAAACTTTTGGTTTCATTGGCTGGTTCCTGCTGGCTGCCGGAGCTGTCCGACTGGTCATTCTTCTGTTCCCTCAAAATGCCTGGGGGCAGGTAGTCGCCCCCTATGATTGGAGCCTGCTGCGTAACAGCTTGCTGGTCATCCAGGGAGTGGGTGTTACCTTTCTGATCCTGCGGGATGCCATCAGAACCCACGACCGTGCTTTTACCTGGATTGGTGCCATGATTGTGCTCTCTTTCGCTTTTTACGCCCCGGTTATTCTCTGGGTTCAGTGGGTTCCACTGCTGGGCATGCTCATGATCCCAAAGACATGCGCCTACCTGGCGATAGCTTTTATCGCCTATTTTGAGCTCTTCCGTCCAAAGGGTTCGAAATCTCTGGAACCCGGCGGATAGGGTACTCCACCGGTTCTAACCTTCTACAACCGAACTCTAAGAGAAGTAAACAGGATAAACTGAGGTTGTAGAGATACTGATTTGCTTTAAGTAAACGGATAGGAACTGATGGATACATTCGAAAAGCTGGAAAAACAACAATACATCAATATTGAGACCTTTAGGAAGAGCGGGGAGGGCGTTCGCACACCAGTCTGGTTTGTCCGCGAAGGCGGGGCGGTTTATATTTACACCATAGCCGATTCAGGTAAGGTCAAACGCATCCGCCGGGAGCCGCGCGTGAACATCGCACCCTGCAAAATGGACGGCACCCCCATCGGGGAGTGGTTTCCCGCGCTTGCCCGGGAGTTACCCGATGAGGATACCGGTAGCAGGGTGGATAAACTTATGAATAAGAAATACGGTTTGATGAAAAAGCTTTTCGGGCTTTCCGGTGGAATGCGAAAACAAAAGCACACGGTGCTGGAGATCCGCCTGGGAGAGTATCCCTCTCCGGCGATTTCGTAATAAATTCCAATTCAAGGATTATTTCTCTGTGGTCAGGGAGCGAATTTCCGCCGCAACCCCCAGCGCTCGCTTCTTAGCGATGCCGAAATAAGCGCCTGGTTTCAACAACTCGCGAATTTCCCCATCTGTTAGGTATTGTCCGATCACGGTATCCGCGCAGATCAGCTCCTCCAGCGGATTGGGGTTACCTTTTTCAACTTCCCCCCAGGCTGCCAGGCTGTGCCCCCGCAGGATCTCGTGCATTTTCTGCCTGTCCGCTCCCTTGCGGGTTGCGCAGGTCAGCAGCCTTTCGATCCCGGCAAAAGGACTATAAATATTGATCGTGTGCTGGATGGCTTCCTCTCGGATCGTCAGTCCCTCCACGATCCTGTCCGTGCACGTGACCATTTCATCCAGTGCCAGGAAAGCCTCGGGAAGAATGGTCCGCCGGTTGGCAGAGTCGTCCAGCGTTCTCTCCAGCACCGATCCGGCGGCATTCTGCCAGGCGATCTGCGGCAGAACCGAGACATACCTGGCAAGCGAGTCGATCTTTTCCGCCTCCACCGGGTTGCGTTTAAATGGCATGGCCGAAGAACCCACCTGGCGCTCCCCGAATGGTTCGCTGAGCTCCCCGATCGGCTGGGATTGCAGGAAGCGCACATCCAGGGCAAACTTAGCGAGGCAGCCCGCCAGGCTGGCAAGCGTGGAAAGAACCTGGTAATCCTGCCGGCGCGGGTAGGTCTGCGTGGCGACCGGGAAGAAAGGCAGTCCGATCATCGCGCTGATTCGGCCTTCGAATTCCTCAAAATGGTCTTCTCCAAGCATTTCCACAAAAGCGGCTGCATTCCCGACCGCGCCTTTGAATCCCTTGCCCTTAAGGTCTGCCCGCAGTACCATCAAAGAGCGATATTCGGCAATCAGATCCTGGGCGATACCTGCCAGGCGATAGCCCAGGGTGGTCGGCTCGGCCGGCTGCAGGTGGGTGAAGGCCATCACCGGCAGGCTGGCTGTACGCTCGATCAATGGCTCGAAAACAGCAAGTAGGCTTAGAAGCCGTTCGGTTAGAATTTCGAGGGAATCACGGATCTGCAGTGCGTCCGCGTTATCTTTGATATCCATCGAAGTGGCCCCCAGATGGATGATCCCCCCGCCGGTGGCGCATTGAGAGGCAAAGACTCGTAATTCAGAAACCAGATCGTGCTTCACCGAGGATTCGATCTCGAGTGATCTTTGCAGGTCGATCTCCCCAACGTGGTCTTTCAAATCCTCAACCTGTTCGCGGGTGACCAGGTTCCAGGAGCTTTCCGCCTCAGCAAGCGCCACCCATAACCTGCGCCAGGTGAGACGTTTGTGCTCTTCGCTCCACAGCCGGCGCATTTCCGTGGATCCATAGCGCCAGCTGAACGGGCTTTGGTAGTTTTGCGGATCAATCATTCGGATTCATTTCCTTACGATCACCGCGGAACGTTCGGGACCCACGGAGATGTGGGTGACCGGGATTTCGCATGCTTTTTCGATGAAACGGATATACGCAACAGCCTCCCCCGGCAATTCCTTCCAATTCCGCATTGGGCGCAGGTCCTCCCGCCATCCGGAAAGGGTCTCATAAACAGGTTCGCATTTTTCTATCAATCCCGCCTCAACAGAGAAATCCTCCTGAGGGATGACGGTTCCTGCAAGGCGGTAACCGGTGCAAACCAGGATCTCCTCCAACCCGGAAAGGACATCCAGTTTGGTGAGGAAGAGCTCGGTTGCGCCGTTGATCTCAACTGCGTATTTGAGCAGCACCAGGTCCAGCCAACCCACCCGCCTGGGTCTGCCGGTAGTTGTGCCGAATTCATCCCACGGATTCGCACCTGTACCTCGAAGGAAGGTGGCGGTCTCGCCATCCAGCTCGGTGGGGAATGGTCCGCCCCCCACACGAGTTTGGAAAGCCTTGGCAATCCCCACTATGTGATCAACAGAGCGGATGCCTATCCCTAAACCGCTGAACACACCAGCGGCAGTGGTGCAGGAACTGGTCACGAAAGGGTAACTGCCCTGGTCCAGGTCCAGCAACGTTCCCTGCGCGCCTTCTGCCAGGATGGCTTGACCTTTATGGAGTGCATCCCGGATACGCGCGCCAACAGGGCGAATGAACGGGGCAAGGCTGGTCGCTTGCGCTATGAACTTATCTGCGAGTGTGCGTGTATCTTCAATAGGTTGATGATACAGCGCGGTTAATTGCTGGGTGGCTTCTTCAAAGTGGCTCCGAACCCGGTCGGAGAAAGAATTCAGGTCCAGCAGTTCCCCGCAGCGAAGCCCCTTGCGCGCGGTTTTATCCATATATGCCGGCCCAATGCCCCTGCCCGTTGTTCCGATCTGGGCCTTACCGAGCGCCGCCTCCCTGGCGCGGTCCAGCAGGCGGTGCGCGGGGGTGATCAGATGGGCGGCGTCGGAGATCCACAACCTTTCAGGGGTGATCGCAATGCCCGCCCTCCCGAGCATTTCCATTTCCTCCAGGAGAGTGGACGGGTTGAGCACCACGCCGTTCCCCAGCACGCAGGTGGTGTGCGAGTGGATGATACCTGAGGGGATCAGGTGAAGCTTGAAAATCTCGCTCCCAACGGTGACCGTGTGCCCGGCGTTATCGCCCCCGTTATAGCGCGCGACGATATCCGCGTTTTCCGAAAGCAGGTCCACTACCCTGCCCTTGCCCTCATCCCCCCACTGCATCCCGACTACAATGGTAATGGGCATCTTTATTTGGATTCCTGGTATTTCTGCGAGGTCGACCGAGGCGATATAGGGAAGGTTGCGGCCTTTTTCATCGATATCCAGCCCGTATCCGACCACGAAGTAATCCGGGATCTTGAACCCGTAATAATCTATCTTCAGGTCCACTTTGTGCCGCTCCTCCTTATCCAACAATGCGCAAACCTTCAAGCTGTGTGGTTTACGATCCAGAAGCAGCTTGGAAACAGTCTGAACGGTATACCCTGTGTCGATGATATCGTCGACCAGGATCACATCCCATCCCTGGATATTGGTTTTATGGTCCAGGTCGATGCGCACAAAACCGCTCGATTCAGAACCAGAATAGGAGGAGACAGACATGAAGTCCATGTCCATTGGAAGGTGCACGTTGCGCATCAAATCGGTGATAAAGACTACACTGCCACGCAGGAGCCCAAGGAGAAGCAGGTTCTTCGAATCCTTATAATCGCTGGCGATCTGCCTGCCCAGGGCTGCCACCCGGTTCTTGATATCCTCCTCAGAAACGATGATCTTATCAATGAAGGGGTATGGAAATTTTGGGGCTTGTTCCATGACATTTATGCCTCAGTCGATCGGGATGGTAGGGTCGATTTCTGGAGGGAACCCAATTGATTGTACCAATGATTCCCCAACACTTGCAGGAATCACCCCCGCCCGTGTGAGCTTCAAGATCTCACATCAATCGGTCGGACTGATCAGTCCTTATAACAAAGATCGATTAATTCAACTGGAAATAACGGAGATCCTGATCGGGGGATCCCGCCATGTTGATATCAGGGTCGAACGAAATGAGGGTATTTCCTGCCCCCTCTTGTATCGTCACCGCAACCCAACCTTCCAATTCGGCGCCAGGCAGCACAGTGTTGCCGATCCACTCGCGATCCTTCGGGGTGTAGATCCAGTTCCCCTGTACGATGTAGCCGGAGCTATCCAACGCCCTGAACTGATCGGACCCGATCCATGTGGGGAAATCCTTCTGGCTCAGGTATTTCAGGTGAACCTTCAACAGGACCCTTTGAGTACCGCTTTCCGGAACCTGGTAATTCGGATTATCCTTGGTCAATATTTTTTCCGCTTCCTCACCCTGGATGCTTTCCAGTAGGGTCACCTCCCAATCCGGAGTGATCACCACGTCGCCAATCCCAGCGGGGGAATCCATCGCCGAACCCAGGTCATTCGGATGCAGTTTTGAGAATTCCTCAGGGAGGGAGATGGAGGCACCCTTATCCAGAGTAAAGAATCGGATATAGCGGTTGTCATCCTTTTCCACATCCAACACCAGCTCCAAATTCTGCTCGTTTATCGGAACCACGGCGTCCACCCATCCTTCCACAGCTTCCGCAGTATACATATCTTCAAACAGGAATTCTGGCTGCGGCCAACCGTCCATCGTGTCGCCATGCGCCAGGAATTGATCCCCAGTGATGAATAACTCCGAGATCCCCAGGCTGTGCGGGGATTCATCCAGGGCAGTGTTGCGGACGAAAACTTTTACCAGGGCATATTCCAGATCCTCCGGTAAAGGCTCTGCCTGCCAGTCCGCCGTGTTAATAACCTTCAATGCGTCGGCTCCGCGGAGGAATTCCCTCACTTCCACATCCCAACCCGGGATGGAAATCTGGGTTCCCATGGAGATCGGGGCATTCCTGCCTAGCCCCAGTCCAATTGTTGCATTGGGATCCGTTTCCTGGCTTGAATTCGGTGAATTTGAAGGATTACCTTTATCGGACTTTGAAGAACTGAACCCGCAGGCAGCAATTGCCAGGTACAGGAAGAAAACTGGTATGACCAACTTGAGAAAACGGACTCGTGTACCCATCATCCCTCCTAAAAAAGGTACTGATCCGACCCATTGACTTTACTCAGTATAGCAAATTCGAATTAATGCTTCAACCATCTTGAAAACTGACTATTTATAATTTTTTTCCGCTTGCTATAATAATAATGCATTCAGGTTTGGGATAATAATTTCTCTCCTGGTTTTTTGGGTCCGGTTTGCGTATAAAGGAAGGGCAAAGGCAAACCATGCAAACTCCAGAAATCGAAACCGCATCCTCCGCGCCGAAACGTAATTCTGCCGGGAAAACTTTTATTCTAATTGCCCTCATCATTGGTCTGATCCTCTGTGTTGTCCTGGGCTTGATCCTGTACCTCGGATACCAGGAATACCTGGTCAGTCCCAAGCTGGTTGAAGGTGCTTACGCTGATCCCTCTGCTGCGACAACCTATACCCTCACCCCCGATCAGACCGCAGCAGTTGCTAAATACGGTTACCCCGATTCCTTCACAATTACTTTCTACCAGGAGGAATTCTCCCCGGATTTCACCGGCGAAGTAAGAGATGAAATTTGGAGGTATTACAACGACGAGGTCGCACTAACCTTTTACGAAGGTATCCTGGTAAACCAGGAGACCATCCCCGATCCACCCACCTCCTGGGTACCCCTGCCGTACCAACCCAATCAATTCACGGCGTATGCCAGTCTCAAATCGATCCTCGCTACCGCCGCCATCAAGGATTATTTCGAATTACCCCTGGAAGAGGAGCTGATCGAAAACGGGAGTTTGTATTATGCACCTGGCCTGACTTTTGGAACCGTTAATGACCGGCTTGTCTATGTGGAAACGATCAGCATGAAAGAGGGGGAGGAATAGTATGAAGCGGCAGCGAACAGTATACGTGATGATTTCACTGGTCACCCTGATCGGAATGACTTTCTCTGCCTGCAATTTTCCGCTCTTCAATCCTCCCGGGCAAACCAGTTTCGACCAGGCGCATCTGATGATGATAACCTCCCGCGGGCTTCTCGACCTTTACACACCGCCGGAGATTACCGCTTCGCATTCTGGTTCATCGCCCGCGATGGCTTCGTTATTCTTTGATCCAAGATTGCTCACGACCCTGGAGCAATTGAATCAGCACAAGGCGCTTGCCCTGGAGTACCAGCGGCTTGCTGCTGCCGCGGAACGGTCTGGAAACCAGGTCCTCTATGATAAATGGACCGGCAAGGCACAGGAACATCTTGCCGCGGCGGAAAAATTAGAAAAAGCAAGGGCGGAATGGCGGCGCAGGCATCGATTCTTTCCCGCCATCAGCCGAGGGATCAAGGGTTTTACCCGCGCGATCGGCCAGGTACTTGATTTTGCGATCCGAAATATCGCTGAGAGTATCAAAACTCGATTCGAGGCATATATCGAAGAGATCCGGGCGTTCCTGGCAAACCCGGTCCGTTATGCGTTTGATGTCGCCCTGAACCGACAGCTTGAGATCATTAAGGGCCAGTTCATTGACCGGCTGGGACCCTTCTTTGGAGAGCGGGCGTACAACCTGATCAAACTTGATCAGCGCGCCTGGAGGATTGAGGGGCAGCTTTTCAATACGCGCACCCCTCGGCCAACTCGCACTCCAAAAACACCTCAACCCACTAAAGCAGAAGCCACCCCGACCGTCCCGACGGCAACGATAGGAGCAATCCCTCCAAACGTTGTTGGAGCCTGGCATGGGGTAGCCTGTGATGAGGCTGAAGGCGCTTTTGCCTACCGCTGGTCATTGGATTTGATGAAGGATCCCTCCACCGACCAGGTGGTGGGAACCCTGAAATTCCACGATTGCCCCGGCGGCGGCAGGGGGCTCTTCCGTGTGGTGGGGACCACGCAGACCGGGAGCGTGATCAGTCTCACCGGTACGCTGAAGGATGGAGGCGGGAGCCTTTACCAAACCCTTCAGGATCAAAATTCTGCTTCAGGCACCCAGGATTTCCTGTTCGATAGCTCCACGGGTGAGATCGAACCGAATTACTCACCTTGATACCTGGATACAGTTCTATCAAATTGAATATAAAGAATTGATCCCCCGGGTTATTTCTCTCTCGCCCAGGTTACCACAGGCAGTATCCATTCCTCCAGTGCCTGATAGAGAATACCGTGACCAGATCCTACATTGAGGATGATTTCCTTGGAACCCGATAATCCTTTGCCCTCTGAATATTCAAAAAGCTCACGGCACGATCCAGCGAAGGTATCCTCCGAATCATAGATGGAAAGCACATTCCCGGTGAGGGAAATCCCGCTTTGAATCAAGTCTGCGTTTACCTCGGGATTGCAGATGGCCATGATCACATACCGAATCTCCGGATTGTTGATCTGGTGGGATGCGTAGATCGCGATCCCGCCGCCTTTGGAAGCCCCCACAATGGTTATGTTCTGGGGTTGGACACCGGCATCCAGCAAGGTATTCACCTGCTTACTGACTTTCTCTGCATATGCCACCCCGTCTGTATTTTTTGCTCGAACCTCGCTGATAACTGTGAACCCGAAATTTTCTAGCTTTTCCAGGATCTCCAAATATTCGTATTCACCGAATTCAGGACTTACCGCGGGAATACCCTGGTCTTCGATTATCTTTCCGTGCAAGTATATAAGGTACTTCGCGGAAGCATTGATCATTGAGGGAAACTGGAACCTTGTGAAGTCTGGTTGTAAATCGATATCAACTCTGGTTCCCTTTGGGATCGCAACATTGGTTGGCAAAGCCCCCTGCGTTGGTTTTTTTACATCCAAAAATTTCGGCTGGCAGGAAATTAACAAGCAAATGATCAATAGGATGGCCGCTAGAAATGAAACTGTCTGTCTTTTCATGAATTTTTCGTCAGTGGCTTTTTTCCTGAAAATATTCCATACCCGAAATAATCTTCCAAATGTGCGGGCGTTACACCTTTCTGGCGTACTTGCTTTGTGAATTCCCGGTACGCCGGGTTGACCGCGTAGAGTTTGATCATCCTCGCCAGGATACCCATCGCCCCGCCGCAGCCATAGCGGTAGACCAGCCCGCGGGATTCATCGCGCAGTTCGATCCTGCGGGTGCTCGCCCTGATCTCTTGAAGGCCGGCATTCACCAGTAATTCCCTCCATCTCTCGGGCGTGAGCGGGGCGATGTTTGCCCCAAGCTCCTGGGAAGCCCAGAAGGCTATCTCCTCCGGCGGGGGATATTGGATCCAGACAGATTCATTAAGCGCCACCGTTCCTCCCGGCTTCACCACCCGGGCATATTCATTTACAGCCTTTTGCTTATCAGGTGGGAAAGCGGTCACCGATTCGGTTATAACAGTATCGTAGGTTTCATCCTCAAAAGGCAGGTCCTGGGCGTCTGCCTGACGTATCTCCACCCGGTGCGAAAGTCCTTCGCGCCGGACTCGCTCTTTTGATCTTTCGACCATACCGGGCAGGATATCCACCCCCATAACCCGGCAGCCATAGCGTTTGGCCAGAAAACAAGGGGTGATGCCCACCCCGCAGCCAACATCGAGAATGTAACTATCGGGTCCGATCCCACACAGGGCAGCCAGTTCCTCCGTGGCTCCCACACCCCCGATGTGCTTGGTGAGACCCACCTCAGCGGCGAAATCAAAAAAGGTCGGTTTTTCGCTCATGGCACCTCGCTAACTGGTCCATCACCGATCTCGGTATTCGTTAAATCAAATAGCAATTTCGAAAATAATCTTTGCACGGCAGCAGAGAAAAGTCAAGGCGTCAGAGGAAATTGAAATATTGTTAATTTCGGGTAATTTTTCGTATCCAAAGGATTAATGAGGAAATCAGGATGATATCCACCACAATCGCCACGAACCCGAAAATAATCCTCCCACCCACCTGGTCCTCCCCCTCAAACGAGAAAGGTCCGATGGAGGTGGAGGATGTGTAGGTGACCTCCGGCGCGAAGGCGGTCCAATTGCACACCGCTGCCACGGAGATGAATGTGATGATCCCCAGCGCGGTGCGCAGGATTGCGGGTGCTCCCGGTGGGATCAGGATCGCCAGGCCTGCAGCCAGGAGGCAGATGGCAATGCTGAGGATGATGGCTGGTGGGGCTGTAAACTCGCCTTCGGCCGGTATATAACCGTAGAATGCGCCGAGGATGATCAGCGCCATCAGGATCATCACGCTGCCGAAAAGAATAGGAATCCAGCGGGGAGTCTCGTTCATAAGAGTTATTGAATCCGAACCCGGCTGAATTGTCAATCCCGCGAGAGCCGCACCGAACTCCTTGCCCTTTCAAGCAATTCATTGTTCCCCGCCTGATAGGCAGAGTAGAAAACGAAATGCGCATCCAAAAAGGACACGCATTTATATTCAAAAGGGATCAAATCCCAATATTTTCCAAAGTTGAACTTTCTTCCCGATCAGCAGCGGTTCACGCCACCTGCAGCTCCATCGGCAACCGGCGGATGCGGGCATCCCGCGTCCTGGCCAGTACTTGGGGAACCATATCTTCGGGGATATCCACATATGAGCGGCTGGCCTGAATGCTGATCTTGCCGATGACGTGACCGGGAATTTCCGCGCGCGAGGCGATCAAACCCACGATCTCGTTCGGGCTCAATCCGTGCTGCCTGCCCATTTTCATCTTAAGCCGCACCATACCCGACTCATGTGAGTTATCTCCGGAGCGGTCCTGGTAGGATTTTCGCTCGAATCCCCGTTTTTCAGAATGAGGGACACTCTCCGTCATGACTGTGACTGCGTGGATCGGCCGCTGTTTTTCCTCACCTCGGGCTACCTTAAGAGCAGCCGCGGCGATATCCAGTGGATCGTACCCTTCGGCTGTCATCTGTTCCACCAGCTCGCGCTCGCGCGTGAACCGCCCGCGTTTCAACCAGATCAGTAGCTTTCCGGTGAGGCTGGCTTCCCGCTTGACGCGGATATCTTCTTCCGTCGGTAGGGTTGCCACCAGTATCTTCCTGCGGGTGAAGGCTTCCACACGCCCCAGGCGCCTGCGCTCGGAGGCGGAAACGAAAGTGATGGCGATGCCAGTCTTCCCCGCCCGTCCGGTGCGCCCAATGCGGTGGACGTAAATCTCAGGATCATCCGGAAGCTGGAAATTAAACACGTGCGAAATGTTGTCGATATCCAATCCCCGCGCGGCCACATCGGTTGCCACCAGCACCTGCACCTGTCCCTGGCGGAAGCGGTTCAGGGTTCTTTCACGGGCTTCCTGGATGAGGTCTCCGCTGAGTGCCTCCGCAGGAAAACCGCGGGCGGAAAGCTCCGCAGCAAGGGTGGTCGTTTCAGCCCGCGTGCGGACGAAGATCAACGCGCTGGTGATCTCCTCCACCTCGAAAAGACGGGTGAGCGCTGCAGTTTTTTCATGGGTGCTTACCAGGTAATAGCGCTGTTCGATCGCATCCACTGTCACCTGCTCGCGCTGGATGTTCACCTGCTGCGGTTCGCGCATGTATTTTTCAGCCAGTCTTCTGATTTCAGATGGGAGGGTGGCGGAAAAAAGGGCGGTCTGGTGATCAGTGGGGGTATTGGAAAGGATAGATTCGATATCTTCAATGAAACCCATGCTCAGCATTTCATCTGCTTCATCCAGCACAACCGTGCGGATGCCGCCCAGGTCGAGCACCGAGCGGTAGATGAGGTCCAACAATCGCCCGGGCGTACCCACCACGATATCCACCCCGCGGCGGAGTTGACTCATCTGAGACCCGTATGCCTGCCCGCCGTAGACAGCCAGGACATTTACTTTGGTGTGGCGTCCCAGTTCGGAGATCGCCCCTGCCACCTGGGTGGCCAGTTCGCGGGTGGGCACCAGGACCAGCCCCTGGATCAGTTTCTGCCCGGGTTGTATGGATTGGATCATGGGCAGCGCGAAGGCAGCGGTTTTCCCGGTGCCGGTTTGCGCCTGCCCGATGATATCCCGGCCATCCAGCATGAGCGGGATGACTCCGGATTGAATGGGGGTGGGGGAAGTGAAACCCAGTTCGGTAACTGCCTGCACCAGTTCCGGCTGCAGGTTTAAATCATTAAAATCGGTGATCATCAAAACTCCTAATCAAAATGTGGCCAGAGTGTTTTGATGATCCAGACTTACCCATTTAGCTTTGCTTTAGACTGCCTCTCCTTACGGATCGGCACGCGCAGCCAATAAAATAGCCCGACACTTCGTCGGGCAATCATCCGTTTACACCAAAACAATTCCCTGAAAAAGAAAGCCCTCTGCGGGCTAAGACAAATAGTATAACACAAATCGGTGCATCGGAGAGGGGGAATCCTCAATTAGTTTTTCTCCCCATCCTGGTTGGGTGCTGATTGTTCAGTTTGTAGAAATTAATATCGTTGCAATAATATCAACATATAGCTTGGCTGGATAATTCTTAACTCTTTACCAGCCTCGGTAGATCGCCCATCACCTCCAGCCCGGAGTGCTCCCCGGTACCCTCAAAGACCACCTTGCCTTCCAGCGTTTCCAGCTGCACCACCACCCGGGCGTTCAGCGTTTCCAGAACCCGCCGGCCCATATCCACCCGGCTCGGACCGCGCAGCAGTCCACCCTCCACCCGCTTCGGACGCAGGGTCAACCGGTGGGTCCTGTTCCGCAAAACCCACTCCACCTCACCATCGGTGATTTCCAGGGATTCGATCTTCGCGCCGGTGTAGGTGGCAAAGCGGTGCAGGCTGCCATCCAACCAGAAGCCTACGATGAATCCGCGGAAAGCGCTTTTCATCCAGGGGATGATCGCCACCGAGGCAGTGATGCAAGCTCTGGCGTCCTTGAAATGATTGCTCTGGAACCAGATCCATGCTTCCGGGAAGGCTTGCCCCCAATCCTTTTCTATATACCCGTGCCCGCCACTGAAATCCATGCGCTGTCCGTCCAGGACCAATTCCCCTTCGAGGGGATGATCGAAGCTGAGAACGCCGTGGTAACACTCCATGCGCGGAACCCAGGAATACCAGCCCATGATCCCCGGGGAAAGTGGGGTCACCGGCCAGGGATTAAGCGTGCCAAAGCGGATCTGACCAGCGATTTCCCCCTCCGCGCTTTCGGTATTCAGGCTCAACCCACGAGAATCGAAACAATTTTGACCAACCAGGAAGGCAAATTTTCTGGGGTCGGGCTGGAAGGTTTCCAGGGGAAAGGTATGATAAGCTGTTTTTCCACTCACCCCCTCCAGCACCTGGATGAATGCGTGCGCATCCTTTCCAAGGATCACCCCCGGAATGATTGCCACCTTCTGCTTACCATCAGCGCTGACCAGCTTGAAGTACCAACCTTCAAAGAAAGGCGGTTTCTTCCCCCATCCATGATACATGCCCGGATTGAGCGTACTGCGGATGGACATAATTGCCTCGTTCTACAGATTCGGAGTATTTCTTATCCGATTATACAACCATCCATACCAATTTTCATTTAATTGCCAGGGTCCTAGCTTGTACAAATGCTCGCACCGAGCGGTCGATATCCGATTCCGTCGTCACCCACGAGCAGACGCTGATACGGATGGCAGGTTCACCCATCCAGGTGGTCCCGCCACACCAGCACTCACCGGAACGCTGGATGTTTTCCAGGGTTCTTCGGGTCAGATCCGGCGTTTCGCAACGGACGAGCACCTGGTTGAAGACAACCTCGTTCATGATCTCGAATCTTTCCGCCTTTAGCTCGCTGGCAAAGCAGACCGCGAGCCCGCACAGGCGGTCTACCAGTTCCTCCACACCTTCCCGGCCGAGTGACTTGAGCGCTGCCCAGAGATCCACTGCCCGTGCCCGCCTCGA
Source organism: uncultured Chloroflexia bacterium (assembly GCA_963747315.1). Taxonomy (GTDB): domain Bacteria; phylum Chloroflexota; class Anaerolineae; order Anaerolineales; family Anaerolineaceae; genus CAVVEQ01. The sequence continues at coordinate 542,727 of CAVVEQ010000006.1, forward strand.
CATCTCCGGCGTGTATTGCATCCCGTCCCGTTCCGCGGTGGAAGGGATATACGCGCCGGAGATCTGCATCGCCGAAAGGAGCGCGCCGCGCTCCCGGCAGAGCACGATCCCGCAATCATAAGGCGCGTTGAGGGTCTTGTGCGCGTCCACCGCCCAGGAATCAGCCTTTTCGATCCCGGCTGCCAGGTGCTTTTTTACCCGCGATGCGGCTGCCCAAAGCCCGAAAGCTCCGTCCACATGCACCCAGGCTCCTGTTGCCCGGGCAAGTGCACAAATTTCCACGATCGGGTCGAAAGCGCCGCTGTTCACGTTCCCCGCCTGCGCGATCACCAGGCAGGTCCCATCCATGACCGGTATGCGGGCAGAGATCATCCTACCCTGAGCATCGCATGGCACTGTTTCCACCCGCGAGCGACCCAGACCCAGAATAGCAAGCGCTTTATAGACCGACGCATGCGCCTGCTCACTTAGGATCACCCGAATGGCCGGAGCGGAAAAGAGGCCTTGCGAAGCCGGGTCCCAGCCCTTTCTCCGCAGGAGCTCATCCCTGGCAGCCGCCAGGGCGCAAAGCGTGGCGGTGGAACTGCCACTGACAAATCCCGCCGCGGTGCCTGCAGGCAAGCCCAGCAGTTCGACCAGCCACTTTTCGCACACCGCTTCGAGGCGCGAAGCCACCGGTGAGGAGACGAACATGGCCGCGTTCTGGTCCCAGGAATCCGCCAGCCACCGGGCAGCCAGAGCAACCGGGAGCGTGCCCCCGTTGACAAAGCCATAATATCTGCCGCCTGCCGAGGCGGTGGTGGCTGGAGAACCGATCTTGTGCAGAGTTTTCAGGATCTCCCTTCCACCAGTTGGCAGTTGCGGGAAGGGCTCGTCGAAGACTGCTAGGTTTTCGATCGCCTCCGCGGTAGGGTATGCCCTGCGCTCATCCAAGCTAGCCAGGTATTCCGCCGCGTATTCTCCTGCTTGTTGTAACAGCCCACTCCGTTGTGAGCTACTAAGCTTTTCCAATTGAAAATCAGGATCGATGTGTTTCATTTTCGACTGCCTATTTAAGAATAATCAACCCCGGGAATTCGGGGTTGATCCGACTGCACAATCATAACATGCAGCCAGTATAAAAGCAGAATACCACCAATTTTTACGGTTCTTCACAATCGGTCAGCGCGACCACCGGGGGAGCACCGGAATCAGCGGTCTTCCTGCGAAGAAGGTGGATGGTGACCCCGATGGCAACCCCAACCAGGGCTGCCCTCAACCACCAGGACGAGACGAAAAAGATAACGGAGATACTGATCATCAGCCAGAGCATGGTGATCGCGAGCACTTTTGTCCTGCGGGGGATCCCCCGTCCAGCCTGGAAATTCTGGATATATTGACCAAACAACCTGTTGGTAACCAGCCAGGTGTGGAACCTCTCCGAGCTGCGCGCAAAACAGTAAGCAGCCAGGAGCAGGAAAGGCGTGGTGGGCAGCACCGGCAGGATAATCCCAACCAATCCAAGCAGGATGCACAGGATCCCACAAGCAATGAGAAGGTTACGATTCAGGGATTTCAAATCAAAATGCTCCAAGGATTGGAATTATACCCAAATCCCTGTTGATTCTCCTGCTTTGTGGTGAAACTGGTTGTAATGTGGTTATTATTTCACATGCCCATCCAGCCAGGCGCGGATATCGGCGCCCACCTGTTCGTGCTGGATATCGTTGTGCGGTTCGTGCAGCCCTTCGGGGTAGATATGGATGGTCTTATCCTTCGACCAGATATCTGCATGCATTCGCCGGGCGCCTTCCACCGAAACCACCGGGTCGCACTCCCCGTGCAGAAAGAGAAGCGGCAGCTCGATCCGCTTGAAGTTCTCCTTAAGCCACTCGATCTTATCAAGGAATTCTGTTCCCCAGCGCGCCGAACGATTCCAGTGAACCAGAGGATCATTATTATAAGCCGCTGCTACCTGCGGATCTCGGGATAGAAAACTCCCATCCAGTTTCACTTTCAGGGAAAAGGTCGGCCAAAATCCCGACATGAACCTTGCCAGGGCAACCAGGTGGGCAGGAGCTGAATTCTTCGTTTCGATGGCAGTGCCGGAAAGGATCGCGCCGGCATATCCATCGGGATAATGCAGCAGATAATCCGGCATCACCAGCGAACCCATGCTGTGCCCGTAGAGGAAAAGCGGCAACCCGGGGGCAAGCTTGGCAACCTCTGCCAGGTAGATACGCATATCTTCGCGGTATTCCTCCCAGGCCATGATGTGCCCGCGCTGGCCTTCCGATTGTCCGTGCCCGCGCTGGTCGAAGCCTGTGACGATGTACCCGGCGGGCACCAGTGCTTCCGCCAGGTTCTGGTACCTGCCCGTGTGTTCTCCCACCCCGTGCACAATGGCAACGACTCCCCTGGCGGGTTTATCCGGCAGCCAGGTTCGGTAATAGAGTTTTATTCCGCCAACGCCCTGCACACTCCCGCTGTTTTCCTTCATCGTTGGTTCTCCTATGATGGTTTGATGTTTCTACAATTTCCGCCCTCACCGGGGGTTATTACAATCTAATTATACTTAGGAATGGTTTTTATCAAAACCCGGCTGGAGTCCGGGAACCAAACCAATCCTTTTAGCGTCTTATGAACAGGAAAGAGTCACCGGGAGCCTGCCATGAGAAATCTGATTTTGATCCCCCTTTTAATGACCCTGATATTCACCTCTGCCTGTACCTCCAGGTTGATCGATCCCGCCCCGGTGGAACCTCCCACGGTAATCCCATTGCTTCCGGATTCTCCCGTGTCAAACCAGCCCGGTGGATCAGTTGCATCCCCCTATCCAGAAACGCCATTGGATGAAAACCTCATCAAAGGCCCCGTGTACCTGGATTCTGCGGACTTGCTCATCCTCGAATCCTTTCCGCCGCAATACCGCCTGTTATTAAAAGGCAGCCTTCCCGATCCTTGCCATAAATTGGAAGTGGTGGTTCCCGTGCCGGATGCGCGGGGAGTTATTGCTGTGCAGGTATTCAGCCTTGCCGATCCGAATACAATTTGCATCCAGGTTCTGGAACCCTTCGAGGAAACGGTCAGCCTCGATGGATTCCCTCCAGGCGCATACACGGTGAATGTAAATGGAGAAGTGGTCGGTCAGATCGAGGTGGTCGCTCTCCTGGACGGCTACTCCATGAAAGGTTATGAGCTTTATGCCTGGCAATCGGAGGGGAGGTGGTTGTTCTCGCTGCTTCCTGGCACCAACCGTACGAAAACTGTTGTGGAGGTTACCGATCCAAACTTGGTAATAAAGGGATGGAGTCTTGGGAAACAGCTCTCAACCCTTCCGAAGGCGAGTTTGTCACTTTGCTGTCCCTTCCCGTTGTGGTGAAATCGCCAATTCCCCCGCAGGAATTGCTGGATGAAATCCGCGCTTTCTGCGAATCGCGCAGATTGGTATGTGTGCATCCAACCCCATGAAAATTGGGGGGTAATTTTCAATTAACGTCGACGATCTGCTAGACGAATAACAGCAGGCTGACCGCCATCACCAGCATCCCGGCGATCAATCCACCAATGGCGATGTGGTGTTGGCCGTATTCCTCGGCGGTGGGCAGGAGTTCATCCAGCGATATATAGACCATGATGCCCGCCACAGCGGCAAAGATCACCCCGAAGGTAGCCGGGTTGACCACCTGGCGCAGTAAAAGGAAGCCGATGAGCGCTCCGATGGGTTCCGCCAGGCCTGAAAGGAAGGAGAGGGTGAACGCCTTTATGCGGCTTCCCGTGGCGTAGAACACCGGAGCGGATACCGCCACGCCTTCCGGGATATTGTGGATGGCGATCGCCACGGCGATGCTGATGCCAAGCTGTGGGTTTGCCAGGGCTGCCATGAAAGTTGCCAGTCCTTCGGGGAAGTTGTGGATCGCGATGGCCAGGGCGGAAAAAACACCCATGCGGATCAGCCTGCCCTTCTTCGCCTCTGCCTTTTCACCTTCTTCCACCATTTCGTGGGCATATTTCAACTCATGCGGATTTTCCGCCGAGGGTACCAGCCTGTCGATCAGTGCGATCACCGCGATGCCGATGAAGAACGCGACAACCGTGAGAACATAACCTTGCTTAGCCCCGAATCCTTCAACCAGGGACATTCTCGCCTTCGAAAGTATCTCCACAAAAGACACGTAGATCATCACGCCGGCTGAAAAACCCAGCGCTCCGGCCAGGAATTTCGGGTTGAATTTACGGGACATGAACCCGAAAAGGCTGCCGATGCCGGTGCAAAGACCGGCAAACAGGGTAAGTAAAAATGCGAAAAGGACTGGGGATTGTTCCATATTCTTGCTTCTCCGAGTATCTATTCTATCAGGTTGTCACTTCCTGCCGGTAAGTTGATGATCCGGTAAGCTACGGATATAAACCGCGGATCTGGTCTGCGTAATCGATAATGCTCAAACGCAGTGCCACCGGTTCCAGCACTTCCAAGGCGCTTCCGAACCCAAGCAGACGGGAGCGCGCAACTTCAAAGCTTTCAAAGGTGAGCTGCATCACTCTCCAACCCTCCCGCCTTTGATCCGGTGGGGTTGGAATCATATCCACAATTTCTCCCGCAAGGATCCTCTGCAAACGGTCTGCGAGTCCCGGTGCGACCAAAACAGAAACCTCAAAGTGCGGGCGATCATTCTCGTATTCCTCACACCATTGCCTCCAGAATCCAACCAGATCGAAATCCAGCTCTCTATTGAAGGATTGCGGCAGGATCTCAGCTTCGATTATCTGTGAAACTCGCCTTGCACGAAGCTTGCCTTCATATCTATATACCAGATACCAGACACTTGCCTTGGCAACCAGCCCGAAAGGAGCAACTACCATTTCGATGGGAGTATCAAACATTCCCCTGTGGATGGTGCGCAGCATTTTATCCTGCCAAATAGCCTGTTGCAGCGTGTCCAGCTGCGGGGTGTGTTCTTCCGATTGAAACCACCAGGCTGCGTCCAGGTGGATGCGCTGGCGGCTGCGTGTTTGCTGCTCACGCGCCGCTGAGGAGATGGAGGCAGAGAGTTTGAGCAACGCTGTCTTCAATTCTGCGCCGACCCCCAGGCGAATCAGTGGTTCGGGGATTTCAAGCATCGATAGCGCGCTGGCTTCCTCCGGCCGAAGTCCGGTGAGATCGGTACGATAATTCTCTACAAGCGCGATGCCCCCTCCGGGTCCGCGCTCGGTGTAAACCGGGATGCCTGCCGAAGAAAGAGCGATCACGTCCCTGTATATCGTACGTTCGGTTACCTCCAGTTCAGAAGCCAGTTCTGCTGCGGTGAGGGTCCCCCGGGTCTGCAACAGCATCAACATCGCCAGCAATCGGTCTGCACGCATGGAATGTACCTGATTGGAGATTCTAACATATTACCTGACAATAGCTGTCAAGTATTCTTTATAAAATATGATTATTCTTCGAAGAATAAATCTGAAATAATAAGGAGACGTTATGAACGAGATTGAGATCCGTCTGGAAACGCTTCCCCCCATGCGCGTTATCAGCGCATATGGATTCGGTTCCTCACCGGAAAGTGCGGCTGGGGAAAAAATGACCGCTTTTTTACGGTCAAAGGGACTCCTGGAGGGTTACGGGACCATAATCCCGCATTACGGTTTCAACAACCCTTCGCCCTCGTCCGGCAGCCCGAACTACGGTTACGAGATCTGGGCGGCAGTGCCCCCCGAAGTTCAGCCGGAAGACGACCTGAAGGTTGTGTTGTTCGAAGGTGGGTTATATGCTGTCACCCGTTTTGAAAACCTGGAAAACATCGGCAGGGTGTGGGGTGAACTGGTGCAGTGGCGCGAGCGCAGCCCCTATCAGGAAGCCTGTCACCAGTGGCTTGAGCGTCTCCACAACCCGTTGGAGCCGGATGTCAGCAGGTACGTCTTTGACCTGTATTTACCCATCAAAGGCTAGAGAATCTCGCCGCGCGGATCGCGCGGCATTTTTCTGGAAGGATTACAGGAATTCGCCTCAAGCCACAATCACCGCCTGCCCTCCAACGAACACATCGATCCCGCTGGCGTGTTTTTACGCCCGCAGGTGAATGAGCGATGGCTGCCCCAACCTCGGGGAGCCTGAAGTAATTCGCTAACTCCGCACGTTAAGATCTCCGCCGCAGTCGTGTCCTTCCCTCGCAGATTCCGGGATGTTCTTGACCTTGCATTGGTCGATTAAGCGGGAATGCCTACCTATTTCCACATTCCTGTGTTGCAGCTCTTGAAAAAATGATGAGCGGGACATTATGGAAGGATAACCGGGTGTATACCCTCCCTCCGGAGGATCGTGGTTTCATTACAAGATCCGAAAATCTTACTCCGATTTTATGCGAACAGCTTTGGGCGCAAAATTAAACGTCCCGGGAAGAGATCATCGAATATTTATTCTTCATAGATTAGTTAAATTCGGGTATGTTTATCTTCGAGTTCCCGCGAAGACGTGCCTTATAATCGGTTTTATGTTCTCGGGTAAAAGATGAATGCCTTTTCATTAAATCGCGCGCTCAAACCAATCATTATTGTTGCTGTCGTTCTGCTTGTATTTGGATTGATCCTTTCCATTAATATCCCGAATTCTTTGACCGTGTTATTTACCAGGGATTCAGCGCTGCTCTTTTTTGCAGGGTGGATCACATTTTCACTAATTTTCCGTTTGCGTGGATGGAAAGGCTGGCTGCTGGGATTATCGGTTGTGGTGATTTTTTTTGCTCTTATGCTTTCCTTTAAATGGACATCTGGTTTTTCGAACAATAGGATTATCGCTGGATTGATCCCTTATAAGGACCAATTTTTTTATTATCACGGTGCTCGGGAGGTGCTGTCCGGCAATCTGATCCCGAACCACTTTTTGCAGGCCACTTGGCGGCCGCTTTTTCCGGCGTTCTTTTCCAATCTGCTCTTCGTAACCGGCGCAAACCTGAAATGGTCCCTGGCATTGCTAACTCTGTTCTCCGCCACGGCATGCTATATCTCCGCTCGGGAGGTACGCCACGTGGGCGGCAACTGGGGGGCAGGGTTATACCTGATATTGCTGACGCTTTACGTGAATTATTACATTGGGATGACAGCCTCTGAGCTGGCTGCCGCCGCAATTTCCTGCCTGGCATTCGCATTGCTATTATCAACAACGCGCAGGAAAAGTATCCGATCGTTGCTCGCCGGATTAATATTGCTCATGATATCGTTATGTATGCGCGCCAGCGCGTTTTTCATTTTCCCCTTTCTCGCGCTGTGGAGCGGATGGGTGTTTCGAGGAACCAAACGCTACTCATTTAAGATCCTCGCAGTCACAACCCTTGTAATTGCGATCTCTTTCCTTCTCTTAAATACTCTCAGTCAGAAAATCCTGGTGGAACCCGGTTCGCACGCCCAGGGTAATTTCGCCTATGCGATTTATGGACAAGCCATGGGCGGGACAGGATATTACCGGGCTATCACGGATATTGGATATGATCCCAACCTTGTATATAAGAAAACATTGGAAGTGATCTTTAAAAATCCCCTAAGCCTGGGGATCGGAACATTCAAAGCGTATCGAGATTTTCTCTCCCCTGGGTACCAGATCCTCATCCCAATAGACCCCTGGAGAAAAACGGAATGGTTGGGCATGCTCCCATGGGTGTTCATCCTCTTTCTTTATATTTGGGGACTTATTAAGGCAATTCGAACCTGGCAGCAACCAGTTTCTTCCTTCCTCCTCGCCACCACGCTCGGGATTTTTCTTTCAGTTCCGTTTCTACCGCCCATTGATGGTGGGGCGCGATTCTACGCGAACATCGCCCCCTTCCTGCTTGTTCTGCCTGCCTTTGGATTGGGGGGTATCATTTTCCGCAAGAGACATGAACCGGTGGATGATGATATCGGTTTAAGCCGCAGCCTGGTTTGGGTCACCGGTATCATTTTGGCGCTTGTGGTCCTCACACCGCTCGTTTTCAAGCTTTTCCGTGAGGTTCCACCCCTGGTGATCCCTGATTGCCCTATCGAGCAGGCGCCTTTTCAGGTTCGCATTGGCACAGATTCTTACGTGGATTTCGCCGCGGGGGAGAACCTTAATTCGGGAATCGTCCCCGACGTCAGCCTTGAAGATTTTAAGCTGAATGGGTTTGAACCCAGGGACGATTATTACCAATTCCTGATTTCAAAGGTTGAAGCTGCGGGAACACCCATGCGGTTATTTACGGCCAAGGATGAAATAAAAGGACACCTTTCCTTTTATTTCGGGGATGTCCGCTTGTTCGAACATATCGATCCAAACATCCTTATTAATGGTTGTTCTTTGACCGCTCGCACCGATTTTCAGACGATAAATATTATCCAGAGCATAAATCCTGTGGAATAATAACCGTTAGAAAAATTCGCCCCGCGCCACAATAACAGCTTGCCCGCCCACGAACACATCGATCCCGCTGGCGTGTTTTTGCGCGCGCAGGAGGATTCGTGATGGCCGCTCTATCTCGTGTCCCTGCCCCACAATAGCATCCACTTCCCCCTCGCCGAGAACATTGTGCTCGGCCAGGTAGGCTGCCAAACAGCCATTGGCGCTGCCCGTAGCCGGGTCCTCTGGAACGCCGAAGTAATCCACGAAAACCCGTACGCTCAGGTCCTCCCCGGGCTCGCGCGGTTCGCGGCTGAAAACCAGGATGCCCTTCGACTCGGTGTGGGCGATCAGATGATAATACTTTTCCAGGTCGACCTTCGCCTTCCTGAGGGCTTGCAGCGAGACCAACGGAACGATAAAGAACGGCAGCCCCGTGGAAACCTCCTGGATCGGATAATGCCCATCGATCTCGGCGATATCCAGTCCCAGCACTTTCGCCAGCGTCCTGCGATCATGCTGCGCCCCAAAGGTCGGTTGCTTCTGCTTCATTTCCCCCGCGCCATCCAGGTCAAAGGTGACCGGGATCTTCCCCACCTTCAGGTTTAGAGTGACCTTATCCGTGTTGCCCTTCAGCATCTCATTGCGGATGAGGAATGCCGTCCCCAGGGTGGGATGCCCTGCAAAGGGTACTTCCTCCTTTGGGGTGAAGATGCGTACGTCATAGCCTCCATCCCGCTCCTGCTCGGAAAGGATGAAAGTGGTCTCGGAGAAGTTGAGTTCCTTAGCCAGCTGCTGCATTTCCTCGGAAGGGATATCAGCGGCATCCCGGAAGACTGCCAACTGGTTGCCGGCATATTTCTGACCGGTGAAGACATCCATGATGTAGAAATTTCGTTTTTTCATGCTTCCCTACTTTTGCGCCGTCGCCCACAAATTCATACGGAATTCAAAATGCCCAAAGCGGACTTTCTCCATCGGGAAGCCGGCCGCGCCAAAATACCATCCGAGAAGCGGCAGGGTGTAGGTGAAAACATGTTCGTGGATCTCTTCCTTGCTGACAAGGTTCAATGCAGCCATCAGTTTCAGGATGCCGTCTGTCCAGGAAGCCGGGGTGGTTAGAAGCAGGATCCCCCCGGGTTTGAGCACCCGGTTTGTTTCCCGCAGGAGCTCCACCAGCATTTTCGGGTTCAGGTGCTCCACAACAGCCAGCAGGGTGACCACATTGAAGAAACTTTCTTCGAATGGCAGCTGTGGCGCTTTATTCAGGTCCAGCACCAGCCAGTTGATCTCTTCGTACTCCCGGGAGGGTGGCTGCTGATCGACGGAGAATTTCTCGGTGAAGGATGTATGAGAGAGGAAGTAGGGATAGGACCCGCAGCCGATATCCAGAATTCGTCCCTGGCGCAGTTCCATTGGGATCAGGCTGTTTGCGCGCTGGGCGCGCATGCGAGCCAGGAAGGGTTCCAGCAGGCCGCTGCCACGGGTAACGCTGGGGGAAGAAGGGTTTTCGGTCATTGGAATTTCGGTTGGGTCAGGAATTTCGACGCAGGTCGGGGATTTCCCGGTAGGATGCCTTCAGGCTGGTGAAGAGGTTGTATTTAAAGATGTACCAGAGCGCCTGGAAGCCATCCTTCAGCCCGATCTTCTTGCCCTCCTGGTAGGTACGCCCGTAGTAGGAGATGGGCACCTCGTAGGTGCGGCAGCCCAGCTTGGCGATCTTGGCAGTCACCTCAACCTCGAAACCGAAGCGTGTGGAGGTGATGAGCATGCTGCGGATGATCTCCCCGCGGAAGGCCTTATAACAGGTCTCCACGTCGGTGAAATTGAGGTCGGTGAGCAGGTTGGAAAAACCGGTGAGAAAGCGGTTAGCCAGGTAGTGGCGGTAATAGAGCACCCGCGAAGCGCGGCGGATGAGGAAGCGCGACCCGTAGACAACATCCGCCCGGTTGGAAAGGATGGGCGCGATCACATCCGCGATCTCTGCCGGGTCGTATTCCAGGTCGGCATCCTGCACCATGACGATGCCGCCGCGGCTCTGGGCAAAACCGGTGACCAACGCGGCTGTTTTGCCCCGGTTCTGCGGTTGCCGAATGAGCCGCACAGACTTGTGCTTGGCTGCGAATTTTTCCACGATCGCAACGGTGCCATCGGAGGAGCCGTCATCCACCACGATGACCTCGGAGCCCTTTGGAAGAGATTTATCGAGCGCCTCCAGAACATTCTGGATGGTCTTATCCTCGTTGAAGGCGGGGACAATGATGGAGAGCTGGGGTTCAGAAGAGGTTTTCGCCATGTTTTTCACAAAAGACGATTGATTATACCTGAGGGAGGGAGTCTCGAAAATGGAATTAGAGATATCTCTTCACCTTGCGGCAATACTCCTGGTATTCCTCGCCGTACTGCCCCTTCATATACTCCTCCTCGCGCAGCACCTGGCGGTGGAAAAGCCACAGTGCGGCGATCAGTTAGAACAGCAGGATCCAGTTGGGAAAGATCAGGAACTCGCCCGGAAGGATGAAGGCGAAGGCGGTGAAGATCGGGTTACGGCTGAAGGCAAACACCCCCGTGGTCACGAGGGAACCGGGCGTGGTAGTATCGATCCCCACCCGGATGTTGTCTTTTTACTTTGATCCAACGCTACCCTCTACCGCTCAATGCCGTCCATCCGGTCCTGCCACACCATCTTGGCCTTGAAATCCATCCACCACCGGATCAGGTGATCCCATATGGCTTTGGAAACGAACGGGTAGGTTCTCAGAACCTCCCCGGCGGTTTCTTTTAAGTAAGTTCCATCATCTTTCTCAGGAAAACAGACCAATTCCATTGCACTTCTTTCAACATTGGCGAGCGATTCGAAACAATCGGTCCAATATTGCCCGAGAATTTCCGGGTAATATTCCTGCGCTTCCTGAACTGCTTCCGGGGCGAATATTTTTACCAAGTTTACCGCAAAGACCTCCATATCCTCCCTGTCCCGAATATTCACCTGGGTGGAGATCCTCCCTGCGAACTGCCTGGTAAAAAACACATCGGAGAAATGGACGCGCAATTCCTCATCTGCGCGGCTGCCAAACCGGGAAATGGCGAATCTTCTCGCGCCTTTTAGCAATTGCGGAAAGATGAACACCAGCCAGCACAAAAACGACAGGAAGAGAAACCCCGCCATGATCCAGGTGCTGAGGCGGACCAGCGCAAGTCCTGCAGTCAGGAAGAGTATCGACCCCACAGCGAAGATAACCCCGACCAGGATGTTGATGGTTTTATATTTCACGGATTCACCTCTCGGGAATTCGGGGGAGCAGTTCGAAGCGCGGTTTTTCTTTATGCATCAATGACATATGAAATTATGACACACTTTATAACCATCCAACCTCGGAAGTAGGCTGCCGAACTGCATGGCCGCGATCCCGCGCCGGCGCAGCATGGTCACCCGCGCGGACACCATTCCAATCATGAAAATAATCATGATAGCCCCGAGATTGGTTTGCATATCAGTATTATCTCATCCAAATATCAGGATTATTACCTTACATATTGCCAGATCGACCCACAACTTCCTTTCCCTGCCCTCCGCTGTCTCCTTTTCCTTCTCTTCCGGCTTCATATAGGAAACCCGCCACAGCCCACCCGGCTGCTGGTGCTCCCGCAGCCAGTCCAGTCCTGCCTGGATTTGCCCGTCCTGCGAGGTAAACCCCATGCGCCCCAGCGAGTCCAGCGCGGTCAGCAGGTTCGTCCACCAGAAGGGGTGCTCAAAGCGCAGCCAGTACCCAGGTGACCGGTAGGAGCTATAGGCATCCCGGCTGGAAGAAGCGCGATTTCAGTAGTTCCCCCGCTGCGAGCGCCTCCGGCGCAGTGGCGGTAGATTGGATGAACTGGCGAAGGCGCGCAGAACCATCCCGGTCGCCAAGTGCGAAAAGGGCTTCGCCCGATCCGGCTCGAGAGGCTTGGCATACTCGCTCGCCAGGCGGTACTGGGTTGCCCGGTCCAGCTTGTGGGTGATCATCGGGATGGACCAGCCGCCGTCATCCTGGCGCATGCCCAGCAGCCACTGGAACCCCTTTTCGATGCGCGGGTCATCGGCGTAGCCGGCCTGGATGAGCAGCGCCATGATCGCGCCGGTGTAGTAGGTGGCGTACTGGTTGGCGAGAAACCCGCGGATATCCCCCTCTTCGGTCTGGCACGAGAAGATAAAGTCAGAAGCCCGCTCCACCTGCGGGTGGGTGCGGGTCATACCGTAGCGTTCGATCAAAAAGCGGAACTGCCGCCAGGTCTCGATGAGCGCGTGGTTGATGGATGGATGTTTGTTCTCCCCGGGCCGCAGCCAGCTTCCATCCGGCTGCTGCTTTTTCAATATTTTCAATGCTCCCGGCAGCTGCCATAATCGCTCCACCGGGCCGGAACCTCCTCCCCCAGCAGGTCCCGCCGGGTGAAGTAGATCAAAGCCTCGTCACCGCTGGCCAGCAGCGGCGGAATGGGGTCATAGAGGAGTATTTCCAAGAAATTCTTCACGAATTAAAATTCCGAAGGACTGACCTCTTGAAAAGATGGAAAAACGGGGGAGTCTTTGATTGCTTTTGAACATCAATAAAAGTTTATCGCCTCTGTATTGGACATTATCAGGAAACTAGATAGTTAAGTCAATCTCTTTGAGAGCTGTTTGTGCTTCTTCCAATAATAAATTGGAGCGGTCCAGAAGGCTCCTCGCCCAAGTTTGCCAAAATCGAATCTAGCGCAAACTTGTACGCAACTTTGAATGCCTGCTCCTCAGACACAGATACGTCGGGGATCACCCCGCAGCCTTCCCAGTTCGTCCCGGTGATCGGGTTGACCGGCCGGCCGACAGGGATAAATGCCTCAAAATGGGATGTTAACCGGAAAGGTGCGCCAATGTTAGCCCCGCCACCTGTCTTTTCCCCAATCAGGGTGGCCCTTTTCAGTGCTTTTAGATCGTAGGCAAATTCCTCGCCTCCTGAAAAAGTCTCATCGCTTATTAGAATGATATACCGGCTTACCCGTGAATCGTTTGCCGGGCACATCGGGAAGGGTCCAGTATTGTTCGGTTGAGTCTCCCTTTTCGCCAGTAAAAATCGTTCAGGTGCATGCTGTTCTTCACCGAATAGATAGGTCAGAAGAAAGCAAACCATTCCCGGATCTCCGCCCCTGCATTTCCGTAAATCAATAATCAACGCGTTCGTTTCATTAATGAAATTCATCGCCGCCGAGGCAGTATCCCCACCCCAATCCAGGGGGTAGAACTCGCGAATATCCAGGAACCCGACATTTCCAGGCAATCTTTCCACTTTATGAAGACCATAATTATCCAGCCTGGCTTTTTTATGCCATTCATCCTGCCAATCCTGGTTCTCTCCCAGTGAACCTTCTTGCTCGGGTATCAAATCTTTCTTATAGGTCACCTTCAAATGATTATCGTTGGTTGCATCCCGTAGAAATCCGGTCAATAAGTTCGCCAGGGATTCCCCCTCCGTTATTCCTGTGAAATATCCCTCTATCGTAATATATTTTGCAGGTTATCACACATCTTCTCAGCGACATTCGGAAATACATAATCCTCTCTTAACCTCGTGGACAAGGCTTGGATCACTTCGGTTATATTGGCAGGTGTAACTGCACTAGGAGAAATCATCATATTTACCCCTGATTATTGCACACCTTTTCCACACTAGGCCGATATCCGCATTTATTGCCTGATCGAAGCAACCAGTTCATCCATAAACAGCTAACCGCCATAATACACTATCCGCAATGAATCCGAATCCGGTGGAGAAAACCAGAAAAATACCCATCAATTCCGTGGGTTTTGAACCCGGAATTTTTTTCAGCCTGCCCCAGCGACGGGATACGATACTGATTTCTCGCCGGGGTAAGTGGACTTATTTCTTATCTTTGTTGGTCGTAAGCTTGCTGATACCCCAGAAGAGCACTCCCAATCCCATTAGGAATACTCCAGTCCCGATGGGTCCCGTCCAGTACAGTGATAACCATAAATCGTTCATTCGTGCCTCCTTGCAGAACGTCTGATGGGGGATGAGACAATCCGATAATCATTACTATATGCCGAAATCGGGGAAATTACAAGAATGGAATTTTCTCCCCGGGTGGAAGCTCGCAATGATTCAGCTCAAATATTTTCCATCTGGACTGTACGGGTATACAATCTATGCAGGAGAATTAACTCATGCCCCCTCATAACTGGCAGACCTTTTTCGATCATTACGCTCCGCGATACATGGACGAGGTTTTCGTCAAAGCCACCCTCGCCGAAGTGGATTTCCTCATCGAAAACCTTCATCTTTCACCCGGGATGAGAATTCTGGATGTGGGCTGCGGGACGGGGCGGCACGCGGTGGAGCTTGCCAGGCGCGGGTACAGGGTGACCGGGGTGGATATCAGCAATGGGATGCTAGCCGAAGCGCGCAAAGCCGCCACGTGGAGCCGGGGTGAACCGTGGAATGGGTGCGCAGCCCCGCCCAGGATTATGTGGCAAACCAGCCCTTCGACGCCGCTTACTCAGTCTGCGAGGGTGCGCTTTCCCTGCTCAGCCTGGAGGACACCTTCGACCGCGACGTCCAGGTTTTTGCCAGAATCTACGCCGCGCTGAAACCGGGTGCCCCCGCGCTCTTCACCGTGTTAAATGGCATGCGCATAATTCGCGCCTACAGCGATACCGATATCCGTTCCGGCAGCTTTGATCCTTTTAACATGGTGGAAAACGGGAGAATGGAGGTCGATACCCCCGCAGGAAAACAATCCATCCCCACCCGCGAGCGTGCCTACATCCCCACCGAGCTGCGCCTGATGCTGCGTCAGGTGGGTTTTCAGGTGGATGTAATTTCCGGCGGAACGGCTGGTAACTGGCGGCTCGATCCGCCCTTCCTGGACGAGATGGAACTCATGGTGATCGCGAGAAGGCCGGCAGGAAGTTGAGTGGTTGAATAGTTATGTTGTTAAATGGTTGATATGCTGGTCTTTTGAACCAGAAAAGATTGAAGGGATTTTTCGTTAATCTGCCAGCGTCCACTCAACAATCAACAGATCCAACTCGGTGATACCGGTTTGTAATGCTGCACTGATCCATTCCTTTTGTGATTTCCGAATGTGATCATGCCCTCTTCGTTTCGATTCCGCAAAAACCAACGAGTCTTGTTTCCAACAATACACATCAAAACAACCCGATCGACTGCCTTTTATGCGATAAATTTCTTCCAAATAAATTTTTTGTTTTGGTGGTAAGGGTTTGGTCTTGAGAGGCCAATAAGAGGATACATATCTTCTTCTATAAGTATCCACCCATACACCCTCCCATCCGTTTTCCTTGAAAAATTCTAGGATCAGGAGCTCTGAAAAGAATTTATCCACCCTGTAATTTAAAATCTGTTTTTTGCCATAGGTATCCTTAGGAATTTCACCTCGCCAATGATCAAATTGGATTTGTACCGATGGGATAGAAACCTCATTTCCATTACTTAGGATCAGTGGTATCGAATCAGATCTCCGAAATTGAATTGGGAAAGCACGAGAATCAATCATAAATTTATCCTTCCTTTATTGAAAAATTCTACAAATTAGTGTCTCTTAGCTATTGATTTTTAACGATTCCACCTGTTCTCTAATTCGCTCAAAAGGGATCCCTTTAATTTGCATATTCTCCCAACTTTTTAGGGTTATAGAGTCGTTTTCCGAACATATTTCATCAATTTTCCTTGTTGGAACCACATAGAATTCCCATTGATCCAAATCGAGTGGATTTAACATTTCCTGGTCTTGGGTTTTTAATAAACAAAATATGTATAAGTCTGCTTGGCGTTTTTTCTCACCCTCATAAACGCCTTTCTCCTCATCCCAAGCATGAGTTTTTTCAATGGAAAATTTTATCTTTGAATATTCGTTCTGTGGCCATGTTTGCAAATACCCCGAGCACTTAACTTCGATCTTTACTTTTTCCGGCAATTCCAAATCCCAGGTCGCCCATTCTTCCCGTGGATTCTTTAGCTCAATTCCTAAAGCTTTCGCAACAATAAATTCTGCGAGCATCCCGCGGGTGGCATTGCTGACCAGATCTGAGGCACTCCACTGCCAAAATTCTTTTAGGGTGAACGTCTTTTTTTTTCGATGAACTATAAAATTTCTCCTCGCCTGTTTTTATCGTTGCTTCAATTTTTGGGTATTTGATAATCCTCGCCATTTTTCCTCCAAAAATAATTATTTCGATATTAACTCTCCTCGAAAAGAAGAATTAAGGCAAGAATATCCGACTTTCAATTCTGAAAGGCAAAATGGTGGATGGCGATAGCGATCTCGGTTTACTAGGATTCTAAATCATGATAATAATTGTGTAAGGGATTTAATTTCAATTCTGAACGCCCATCCAGCATGGATATTGATTCAAGATAATCATAAAAAAGTACCTTCCACCCGGAAAGTACTATCGATAATTGGCCAAATTGATTTTATGCGCTTCGAACCGGGAAACAATCCAAAATCAAGGGCAGGGTTCATCCTGGACCCGCAGCGGGATCTGTACACCTTCACCGCTTTCGATTTTGTTCGTGAAGCATTTTCCTTCAACACAGCTTATTGCATTGCCAGTTGTGCTGTAGTCTATCTCCATTCCAACGAGATTCCCTTCGGGATCTTTATCCGTCGGGATGATGGTGTAGCTGCCACTCCCCTCGTAATCCATCGTGATACCTGACATCCCAACATGTTGTTTCTCGACCAGAGTACCGCTCGTGGAACTGCTGGGTGATATGGTGAACGTTGAAGTTGTGCCAGGCCCGGTAAAAGAAACAGAAAAAGGTTGGGCAAGGTCTTCGATGCAATCTCCCTTCCAACTGCTGCCTATCCCGGGAGTCTCGATCACATGGTAGGTCTTCTTTTTCTCACCGGTGTTGGCGTTGAGCTCGAGTGTAGCCTTCCCTCGTTTGGAGGTTGCGGTAAGGAGGATCGTCGCGCTCTTGCCTTTCTCGTCGGGAGCGGTGTAGGTCAGCGTTCCGGGCGTCCTGGCTAGAGTAGTGGGAGCGATTGATTCCGCACCTGTCAGAGCTGCCGTAAGTTTCGATGGCGCGTTGGACCCGTCGAAAATAGAAATGACGTTAACCGGGATCGGGGTGGTTGAGCCAGGCTCCACTTTACCCGGAGAGGGAGCTTCGATCTTTACGCACTTTCCACTTTGCCAGGCGTTCTGAGCAGAGGCCAGTGAAGATATTCCAAGATCAAGTGCGGCTTGACTACCGGGACCATCCAAATTGTTGACATCCTCCTGGGTGGCATTCTGGGAATTGCGGATCACCCGCCCGTTGGATGCTTTTCCTCCAGTATAGTTCGGACCGAATTTATAAGTCATGCCTGTCTCGATGTAAACCTGACGCCCGTCCTTGACCTGCCGGGTGCCCTGAATCAGATCGAATGTGGTGCTTGTTATCTCGGCATCATCGCCTACCGTTGCCCGCACGAACGTAGTCAGATCCTGGGTGGTCCCCATCCCGCCTGATTCGGAGCCAAGTCGCGCCTTGACCGAGAAACTTACTTGGCCATCAGCCGTGGGACAGCGCTGGCCATCGATGATAGCTGACATTTCTGTCTTGGCAGAGGTACCGTTTTTTGCGCCTTCGGATTTCATCCCCATTCCAAAATGACTCGACCCATCTTCTGATTTGCCGATCTCTATATTCATATTGGTAGTAACATCGCCCTCCTTCTCGGTTTGCGTGAAACTTTTAGTAGGAAAGGCCGATCGGTATAGAGAACATATCGGAAAACATGCTGCTGAGAAGCCCGATCATGGACGCTGGGCTGAGACCGCCTTCAGCTGAACGAACAGTCGCCGGAGGGCTGTAAACCACCGAGGCCATTACTGGTTTAGAAAAGAATCCCTTGACAGCCGGGCGAACTGAGCTCGAAGTCTCGAAAATTGAATTGCCTACAAGGGCAGGATCGAGGGTGGAACCGGTGGGGGGGAGTTTGAGCTTGAAGTTCCTCGATGGCTGCTTGAAGGGCGGCACGTTCGGATGCCTCCACGTCGTCCACCAGTGCGGCAACGCCTGGCTCATCCACCGCCAGAGCCCTCAGTGAGGCTGCACCGGGGGAAGGCAGGGATCCCTCCAGGTCCAAAGGAGGGAGGTCTGTTACGCTCAGATTGACATTTCCCAATTTCGAATCGTTTTGTGATTCTTTCGGCGTGAACAGACTGCACGATACCAGGATAAATATCGTGACTACACCAAATGAAACGGTCTGTAGTTTTTTCATTTCCACCTCGGGAAATAGCCAATACCAAGAGTATTCAATTAATACTATTTATATCCATATTATCATATATTAATGAATAAACAATAGGCAATATTAGACTCTTTGGCGGAAAATAAAAAGCTCCAGGTATTATGGGGGTTCTTGAAAATATTTTTGATGAAATATATGCAACTCTTTCTCGAGATGCATATTTCCAAATAGCGGGTGACTACAATACTTTTCCTTAATTTGGGTCAGGAGCATCCACCAACCTCACCGCGCCGCCTGGCAGCCTGCCTTCCCGCAGGATGGCTTCATAAACCAGGTACTCATCCTCGCCCAGCTCCGGGTCACGCCCGCGCGTCTCGATGGTTATTCGTAATCCGGTGGCAAAGCCGGCATCGTGGATGACCTCCGGAAGCTTCCCGGTCCGCTTCAAATGCGCCACCACCTGGGGGTTGTGGGCATAGAGGATCGCTGTCAATTTTAATTCCGGGTGGGTATATACACGTTCGCCCATATTCAGCTCCTTTCTAAATAAAAAATCGCAACCCAAGACATTCGCCTCAGGGTTGCGATTTCTTTGAGAATTATACCAGTTTTTCCCGGGAAAACTAAGGGGTGCAGCCGTAGGTGCAGAATGTGGATTTTGGCATGCACCAATCGTCAATGGAGAATTTGCTCTCAACCGATCCGGTACCAATTGTCACATTCGAGTCGATCTCGGTGAATTTAAGATCCGTGAATGTCGTGAATTCATCCATACCCCCGGACATAGGGATATCGCCCAATGGTCCAGCGTGAACAATGACCTCTTTGGAAAGGTGAAGGATTTCATCCACGCTAAGGTTGATACTGCAAACCTCCCGGCTGGGAGTTAGAACCCCCCTGACCTCATAATCCACTAGCCAATCTCCTTCCACCGTGTAACTTCCTCCGGTTCCCTTGGCAATCCCATTCAGGGTGGCAGTGCCGGTTCCCGCGCCCCAAAGGATCACGGATTCTTCGGGGTTTTTATCATCGATGGCAAAGAGCAACGGTATTGCCGCAGTAATGGTGACATACCCCAACTCGGTTTGCATGGTGCGAACCACCGTCAAAGTGGCCTGTGCACCACTGAGATCAATTGGCAGGGTGGGTACAATTTGTTCCTCCGGATCAGGTGGCGGGTTTTCCTCCTCCGGCGCAGGCGGACTACAACTGGCGATCAATAAAAAGACGGCAGCAATGATGGAGATCTTAACCGATCCGTTCAAAATCCCTGCTGCTGATTCAATCCAGCCCATTATCCATATTTCATTATATACACAATAAGATGATTACTATTATCCTTTTTTTCAAAAGACAAGAGCTTGGTGTTTGACCCGTATATCGCTACTCTTGAATGCTCACTTCAATGATCATTAATGAAGAGATGTTACCGAAATCCAATATCAAACCAAGGCTTTACCTTGAGAAAGCTAACGTTCTCTCCCAGGCAAGATTCGCTGATTCAAGATTGTAAGCATCCACCCGATCCGGTTCGAAGAACCAGTGACCTGTTCCTGCGTAACTATAGAAGTTGATCGGCCGACCAGCCGCTTTCAACGATTCCTCCAGCCCGGCAACCTCTGATTCCGGTTCGAACGGATCGTTTTCGGCGAAGTGCCCCTGGTAGGATGCCCGCGAGTTGGAGAAATCTGCCGGTCCGGTGCCGTAGAATACAACGACTTTATCAATTCGTTCCGGCTCGGAGGCGGAGAGGTTCAGCGCAAAGTATGCCCCCAGGGAGAACCCGATCACCGCCAGGGCTCTTTCCGGCTCACCGCTTCGTTCCTGCAGCAACTCCGCCGCGATGCTGACCTCGGTGATGGTTTTTTGCCAATCCAGCGCATCCCGCAGCGCTTCCGCCTCCGGGATGGTGGCGGCGAGCTTGCCGTGATAGAGATCAGGCGCGTAAGCTGTGAAGCCCACCCCCACCAGGCGGGAACAAAAATTCTTGACCGTGTCGTTCAAGCCCCACCAGGCATGCAGGACGAGCACACCTTGTCCCTTACCGGATGGAGGAGAAGCAAGAAAACCGGGCGTTTGAGATTGAATAACAAAGTTAATTTTTCGCGTAAGCCGTGAAGCCCACCCCCGCCAGGCGGGAACAAAAATTCTTGACCGTGTCGTTCAAGCCCCACCAGGCATGCAGGACGAGCACACCTTGTCCCTTACCGGATGGAGGAGAAGCGAGAAAACCGGGCGTTTGAGATTGAATCATGGAGCCTCCTAAGGTTCTAATTTTTGCTCAATTATCCCAGGTACCCATTCTCCCGGAACCAATCCAACGCTTTCCGGATCGCTTCCTCGATTGGCGTTTGAGGTAAACCCAGCTCCTTAACTGCCTTCGAGCAATCATAGAATTCCTGCTTTTTCCCGATGCGGACCTCGGAAGCGGTCACCACCGGTGGTTTTTTCGTGAAACGTGAGCCAAATTCGAAGATATAGCCCATCGCAACTGCAAGATGATACGGGATGCGGAAATTCGGCGGCTTCACCCCGGCAATATCCGCGATCAGGTTGAAATATTCGGATACCGGGATATTTCGGTTCCCAAAGAGATATCGCTCCCCTATCCGGCCTTTCTTTGCGGCCAGGATGTGCCCGCGCGCCACATCATCCACGTCGATCACGTTGGTGCCGCCCTCGATAAACCCCGGCATCTTCCCGGTGGCTACATCTATGATCATCTGTCCCGAAGGAGTGGGTTTGATATCGTTCGTACCGATGACCAGGGTCGGGTTGACGATGACAATGGGTAGACCTTTTTCCACGAATTTCTTGGCCTCAATCTCCGCATAATATTTGGATAAAGAATAATTATCCCCGGTCTTCCAGTGGTTGAACTCGGCGCTTTCATCCACCGGTACGGGTCCGTGCGCGCCCATGGTGTTGTTCGTGCTGGTGTACACCACTTTTTCCACGCCTGCCTCCAGGGCAGCCTGCAGCGAGGCTTTCGTCCCCCCCACATTGATCTCGTAAGGCAGATTCTTGTCTGGCGTCCAGTGGTGAAAATACGCGGCAGTGAAGTAGAGCGTATCGCAGCCCGCGAGTGCCTGCTTCATAGATTCCTGATCGCGGATATCCCCATAAGCCCGCTCGACCTCCAAAACATCAATATTGCGGGTATTGCTGGTTTCGCGGATGAAAACCTTCACGTCCTCGCCATCCTGGAGCAGCTCCCGCACGATGGCCGAGCCGATGAATCCTGTTGCGCCGGTGACAAGTTTTTTCATTGATCAGCTTCCAAGTTCTGAAAGGAGATCCTCAAGATCTCCAATGAATTTGACCGTTCCGATTTCGATCGCTTTGGTCAGTGCATCCAGATCGCTAAAATCAGGTTCTGCCACCAGGATATGGACCAAAATGTAATCACTGGCTTTCGGATCGGCGGTAACTTTGTACTTGGTCCAACCATTGCTCCGTAGCTGGCTTGAAAAATCCACCTGGACCTGCCGGTTTGCACCCGAAAGCCAGACCTCGAATCGAAATGCTTCGTGGAGGAAAACCACCGCCACCTTAAGCTTTCGCGGTTTTAATTCCGGCGGAATAATGGCGAAATAGGTCATGTCCATGTACCCGAAGTAGAGGTTGCCGGGGACTTCATATTCGGGAAACTTCTTTTGAAAATAAGCCCTCAGGGAGAGCATGTACTCCATCAAGCCGCGATACGCCTGCTGGATTTCCCCCTTTTCGAGTTGTTTTCGGTATTCGTTCAAATGCTCCTGGAGGTTAGTCATGAGTTTTTCCCTGCCTGTTTATGGTCAAATGATTTTCAATCAATCTTTATCATCTCTGACAGCGATCACAATGTTCCCTCTTTTCTGTTCCGTTTCCGCGTAACGATGGGCTTCAACCATTTCTTCAAGGGTGAAAGTCCGGTCGATGATGGGTTTTACCTTTCCGGTTCCTATCAGCTCCAGGAGGAATTGTAAATACTCCTCAGAACCGCTATCCACCCCGAAGATCACCTTTTTATCTTTTTTTCGATTCGCTCGGAATCCCTTCAGGAAATGGTCGTCTTGCGGATTGGCCAGCAGGCAGGTACCCCCCGGGCGAAGAAGGCGCAGATGCTGTTCGAGCGGGATCTTGCAGACCACATCGAAGACCAGGTCATATGCTTCCCCCATCTCGGTGTAATCCTGCTGGGTGTAATCAATGACATGATCAGCGCCGATGGCGCGCAGCATATCCAGCTTCCCTCTGCTATCCACGGCGGTTACCTCCGCGCCGAAGTATTTCGCCAGTTGAACCGCATAGGTGCCAAAGCTCCCCCCCGCGCCGATGATCAGGATCTTTTGCCCCTTCTGGATATTTCCCTTGCGCAGGAAGCCAAGCGCCTCTAATCCTCCATACGGTATAGCGGCGGCTTCCGTAAAATCCATGCTGGGTGGAATTTTCGCCAGGACGCTCGTTGCATTCGCTCCGCCCACGCAGATATATTCCGCGTAGGCTCCCAGGCCAATCCCGCTCGTTCCGCAGACCCGGTCGCCAATGGCAAAGGTGGTGGTGTTTTTTCCGACCTGCTCCACCACTCCGGAGAAATCCTCCCCCAAAATGCGCACCCTGGGTTTGAACAAGCCGAAATACAACCGCAGGGGGATTGATATCAGGCCGGAAAAACGGAAACTCCTGATCTCCAGATCCGCTCGCGAAACTGTCGTGGCATGGACGCGGACCAGGATCTGATCATCCCTGGGTTGCGGTTTCTTAACTTGCTGGAGTTGCAGAACATCCGGCGAACCATAAGCAGTACACACGATTGCATTCATTTACAAGTACCAACTTTCCGAATCAGATTTTACGCGGATAGATTTCTTTTCAGTGAAACTAATTGTGAATTCCAGAACTCCTGGACGATGCCGAGATCCTGATCGAAAACATCAAAACCATGGAAGGCGCCTGGGACCCGGTAAGTCTCACAATCCACTCCGCACGTTCTTAACCTGTTCCCATATTCCACAACCTCATCATGAAAGATATCCAGGCTGCCCACCCCGATCCAGGCAGGCGGTAAACCAGAAAGATCCCCGCGGCGGGCAGGCACGGCAAAGGCTGGCACCGCTTCCGAACCGCATTTCATCCCCAGGTAGGATTCCCAACCGTATCGATTGTTCTCCTGGTTCCAGGTGATGTTATCGCTGTCGTTCAGGTCCTCCCGCAGTGCAGTGTGGTCATCCAGCATGGGATAAATAAGCAGTTGGAAAATAGGCGAAACCTCCTGCCGATCAAACGCCATCTGCGCCAGGGCAGCCGCCAATCCTCCTCCCGCGCTGGCTCCCCCGATCGCGATGCGGGTCCGGTCAATACCCAGCTCCTGTGATTGGGAATCCACCCAGGTTAGCGCCGTGAAACAATCCGTCAACCCGACAGGAAATGGATGTTTCGGTGCAAGGCGGTATTCGACGGAAACAACGGTAATCCCTGCCTCCCGGGCGTACCCGACGCAGCGCCAATCGTCCATTTCCGGTTTTCCCATCACATATCCTCCGCCGTGCATCCATACCAGAGCCGGGGTAGGCGCATTCATAGATTTTAGCCGGTAGAACCTTACCCTGATCTTTTCCTTGTTGTCGTCAGAGGGAATAAACCGGTTTTGAATTACGATATCTTCCGGTGGACGGGGTGCCGGGGTGAGGCTGGCCAATAATTTGGTAAGCCAGAGATTCCTATGGCTGAATAGAAATGCGGGAGTTCGTTGGGCGACGGGTCGCAGGTCTGGATGGATTTTGGAATAATCGTGGTTCATGGATTGGAGTTCTTTTCTTGTATCTTTATAGGAGGGAATCGGACAATTTCAACTTCTTGTTTATTTTTCAGTGGCCATTCTGGGAGGATAATACATGGATCATCCACAAGCCCCTGAATTATGATTGTACAATAAAGAAGCACCCCCCGGATGGAGGGTGCACTTATTCGAAATCTCAGCAATTGTGGTGGTTATTGTTTGGATAATTGTCTCTTTCGTTGTGTTCTGAATGATTTATATGGTATTTTTCCCCTTCTCATTTCTGGGAAAGGTCAAAACGATCCAGGTTCATGACCTTGTTCCAAGCCGCGATGAAGTCTTTGACGAATTTCTCCTGTGAATCCACGCAGCCATATACTTCCGCCAGGGCTCGCAGTTGGGAATTAGAGCCAAAGATGAGATCAACCCGGGTGGCGGTCCACTTGAGCGCGCCGGTAGCACGATCGTGACCTTCAAATAATTCTCGCTCATCCGAGGTGGCTTTCCACACCGTGCTCATATCCAGCAGGTTGACAAAGAAATCGTTGGTCAGCGCCTCTGTCTTTTTTGTGAAGACACCGTGCTTCGTTCCTTCAAAATTGGTATTAAGGACGCGCATTCCACCTATCAGCGCCGTCATCTCAGGAGCGGTGAGGGTCAGTAACTGCGCCTTATCCAGGAGCAGCTCTTCAGCTGGAACGGCAAAGCTTGCCTTTTGGTAGTTGCGGAAACCATCCGCCTTCGGTTTGAGTGCCTCAAAGGAAGCCGCATCGGTCTGTTCCTGCGAAGCATCTGTTCTGCCAGGGGTGAACGGAACTGTGACATCGTAGCCTGCGTTTTTGACTGCCTTTTCCACCCCTGCGCAGCCTGCCAGGACGATCAAATCAGCCAGCGATATTTTCTTGCCGCCGGTTTGATCTTTGTTGAACCCGCTTTGTATGCCCTCCAGGACCTTCAGCACCTGAGCCAGCTTTTCCGGCTGGTTCACTTCCCAATCCTTCTGGGGACCAAGGCGGATGCGGGCTCCATTCGCACCGCCGCGCTTATCAGATCCGCGGAAGGTGGATGCGGAAGCCCAGGCGGTGGTAACAAGCTCTGAAATGGTCAACCCGGAATCGAGAACCTTTTTCTTCAAAAAGGCGATATCTTTTTCTTCGATCAACTTATGATCAACCGCGGGAATCGGATCCTGCCAGATCAATTCTTCAGCCGGAACTTCGGGGCCCAGATAGCGGCTGCGCGGACCCATATCGCGATGGGTCAGCTTGAACCATGCACGGGCGAAAGCATCGGCAAATTGATCCGGGTTTTCCATAAACCGCCGCGAGATCTTCTCGTACTCCGGATCGAAGCGCAATGCCAGGTCGGTGGTCAGCATGGTGGGCACATGTTTCTTGGATGTGTCGAACGCATCGGGAATGGTGGCTCCAGCTCCCTTGGCCACCCACTGGTTTGCGCCAGCCGGACTTTTGGTCAGTTCCCATTCGTATCCAAATAGATTCCAAAAGAAGTTGTTGCTCCACTTGGTTGGCGTGGTGGTCCAGATGACTTCCAGACCACTGGTGATCGCATCGCCGCCCTTTCCGCTGCCAAATTTACTCTTCCAGCCGAGACCCTGATCCTCGAGATCGGCGGATTCCGGCTCGGGTCCCACCAGGGTAGCTTCCCCGGCACCATGCGTCTTCCCGAATGTGTGTCCGCCGGCGATAAGCGCGACAGTTTCCTCATCATTCATCGCCATGCGGGCAAAGGTTTCGCGAATATCCTTCGCGGCAGCGAGCGGATCCGGGTTGCCGTTGGGGCCTTCCGGGTTGACGTATATCAATCCCATCTGCACGGCTGCCAGAGGATTTTCGAGGTCGCGTTTGCCACTGTAGCGTTTATCATCCAGCCATTTATTCTCGGCGCCCCAATAAACGTCCTGGTCGGGTTCCCAAACATCTTCACGGCCGCCCCCAAAACCGAAGGTCTTAAATCCCATGGTTTCCAGAGCCACGTTTCCGGTAAGGATCATCAGGTCAGCCCAGGAGATCTTCCGGCCGTATTTTTGCTTGACCGGCCACAGCAGCCGTCGGGCTTTATCCAGGCTGACGTTATCCGGCCAGCTGTTCAACGGCGCAAAACGCTGCTGACCTCTTCCTCCTCCGCCGCGACCATCCCCCACCCGGTATGTGCCCGCGCTGTGCCAGGCCATGCGGACGAACAAGGGACCGTAGTGGCCAAAGTCAGCCGGCCACCAATCCTGTGAATTGGTCATTACCGCCGCGATGTCTTTCTTTACAGCTGTCAGATCCAGACTATTGAACTCTTTTGCATAGTCAAAGTCCTCGCCCATCGGATTGGACTTTGTCGAATGCTGGTGCAAAATCTCAAGTCGCAACCGGTTTGGCCACCAATCCTGGATGGTGGTGCCCCCTCCAGCGTGGGGGTTATGCATCAGGCTTTTACTTTCTTCGCTCATCGTAATTACTCCTTTCATGGAATGAGAATTCTTTTTTACCTTATTAGGTACATCCTAGGTCTTCACCGAATATTTAGTTTGTCCAGTTTGTGTTAAATTTGAAATATCATCTTTTAATTTTCGGATGCATTTTATGCCCGGTTTTTTGAAAATCACCTCCTTATAAACATTACTAAATAATAATAATTATCCATTAATCTAAAAAAAAGAGGAGTGCGTTCATAGTTATTTACAATCCGGGCACACCCCATAGAACGCGATCTGCGAATGGAGGATGGTATAACCTGATGCCTCTTCCAGGTTCCGGATAATCCCAGGGTCAATCGCAAGCTCTCCATCGACGATCCGGTTACACCTGGAACAAATGAGATGGGGATGTGGCTCTGGGCGGTTGCCGTCGTAGTGGCTGTCATCCCTCAAGTCGATCTCAAGAACCTGGTTCATCTCTTTAAGCATGGCCAGGGTCTTATATACCGTAGCATGGCTCATGGTGGGGAATTGACGTTTAATCCTGTCATAGAGCTGACCCGCACTGGGATGCCCATCGCTGGAAGCGATGAGACGCACCAGCGCTATACGCTGCGGGGTCAGGCGGAAATCCCGCTCTTTTAGTGCGGTGATCAATTCTTTAAAGCGGGTTTGTGAATCTATCATTGTGTTTTTATAATAATTCTCACCAAATAATGATTATTATTAATTATATACAATTTTTATTTTTTTCGCAATCTATTTTAATTGTGAGTTTGCCACTCCCGCCTGGAGCGGGAGGGAAACCACCAGTCATTTGCCAGCCATCCGCTTACCCGCAATGTAACTGATCCAACTTACTGCAATGGTCAAGACAGTTCCCCATGCCATATCCACAATCGTCAAAAGAAGCGGCCAGTTCATAAGTGTGGCGAGATTTGTCAGATCATAGGTTGCGTAGGTAACGAGACCAAACAAGGCCGCGTGCAGGATGGTTGCTTTGAGTGAGTTTTTCTCCAACCCTGGTATGACCACAAATACCAGGATCCCGGCGATGAAAAGCAAATAGAAGATCATCGCCGCGACCCAGTTGGTGTTGGGATTTAATAGAAAACCAAGCTGTTCGTAATAGAATGATCTGGCAACCAGGCCTAGCCAGACCATATCAATAGCGAAGAATGCAAATAAGAGTGACTAAATAGAGTTTTATGGAATACGCCATTAATAAATCATTCTATCCTTAAAGTTGCTTAGATTCTCTCGTTATCGATGCTAGAGTCGGTTTGTATTCTAACCAGGCTGTGAAAACCCGTAGATGAAAATACACCTAAAATCAAGGCGATGCCCAACCATCCTCTTCCTGATGTGCTGGGCTGTTCTGTGGCAGCATTCAACTAAATACTTTTTTCATAGCTTCAAAAGTGACATTGGCGTAATCCAAATAATTAAATCCTTCGACTTCTCGCATCAAGCCTTCATTTTGCATTCCCTGCTGCAAAAGACCCCACATGGCGGTGAAAAACATCACCATGAACTTCATGCCTTGTAACCGCGTCCAGTTCTCCTTCTTCACGTCGCCAAAGTAGCACTCAAGCATATATTCTTGAAGCGCTTGCGGCAAGCTGTCTGGCGAATCGTAGGCATATGTTAGCGTCGCCAGATCGTAATAAATGTCACCCGTCCCGGAAAATTCCCAATCAATAAATCGGATCTTCCCATCGTCAATCACATTCACACAGAATAGATCATTGTGACAAAACCCTCGCCAGGGAGATGTATCTCGGGTTTGTTCCTGCTCAATTATTTCCATCTTTTCAAGCAGTTTTTCAAAGCCCTGAGGGAATGGAACCCGCATAGACCGGGCTAGTTGGGCGTATCTTTCTACGCAGCGGAATGGGGAAAAGGTGGCTTTGGGCAAAGGTAATTTGTGGAGACGCTTCAACGTCTCTACGATGCGCTGAATATTTTCAGGTTTACGATATTCTTCCAGAGTCAAATGATGGCCGTTGATAAAACCTGTCACCAGATGCCCTTCAGGAAGCAAAGAGTACTCGACTTGTGCCCCGATCCCTGCCTTTGATACGGCTGAAAGCACTTCAAGTTCATATTCGCGATTGATCCCCAGTTGAACAGTGTTCTGCCCGCTTACCCGCAATACAAATCGATTTTCATTGACTGTCACCAAATAATTCGTATTGTTCAGGCCTGCTAAAGGTTCAACCTGTAAATTGTCCGCGTCTTTCCAGGCGGGGATCCGCTTAATGATTTCATCAACTTTCATTAGTATTTCTATTTACTCCATAACATTTTCAAATTGATTTCTGTCATGCTGACGGGTGGCATTATCAATATTATTTATTTTCCAGCACCTTCCTCATCGGTTGTATTTTCAACCCTCTCCCATCAAAACTCCACCCTATTCGTACCCCTGTCGACTTTTTATAACCCATAGCCAGATAGAATGGAACCGCATAGAGTGTTGCTGCAACCTTGATTACCGTCGGCCCCTCTCGAAGGCACTCTTGCTCAAAATGCTCAACCAATTTCCGCCCAATTCCCTGCCTGTGATGATCTGCTCTGACAAAAAGACTCCCCAATCGAACCTTTCTGCCTCTCAGTACTCCTATAATCTCCCTATCATTTTCAGCTACAAATACCATAGCCGACTTGATTACCTGGGAAATCGATTCTTGATGAGCCTTCTCTTTTGATCTAGCATACCGAAACGGACCCAAAAAAAGACCTAATTCTTCCGATGACACGAAAGACAAATTGAACTCGCTGTATGTATCTGCAATGAGTCTACCAACACTCTCAGCGTCACTCTTTTTATAGTTACGGATTGAAATCATCCTGCTCCTAGGAATTATTGCTACAAAATATCGTTGTGCCCACCCATCTATTAATTATACAGATTCCTGATGCGAGGCAATTATGCCATGAATCAAAAACGCCTTCCATTCATGGAAGGCGCTTCATCAATCAAGTATCAGCTTACCCCTGCATCACCGGCCTGAACTTGTACCCGTACACCAGCATCCCGCGCTCATCGCCGTCCGAACGGATGCGGCGGGTGACCATCTCCACCGGCATGCCGATCTCCACCTTCTGTTCGCCCAGGTCGGTCAGCTGCGCGGTCACCATCGGTCCTTCATCCAGTTGCACCAGCGCCACCGCGTAGGGGGCGTTGCGTTCAAAACCAGCCGGGGGGTCGGCGACCACGGTATAGGAATAGACCTTGCCGTGCCCGCTGAAGGCGTATGGTTCGCGGGCTTCGCCGCCGCAGTGCGGGCAGACATCCCGAGGGGGGAAGATCTTCGCCTGGCAGTGCGGGCAGATCTCGCCGACCAGGGCGTATCGTTGTTTTTTCAATCGCCAATGGCGTGGTATTTCCATTTATTGTTCCTCGATTCAACTATTAAGCTTTGCGAGGATAGTTTATTAGCATAAAACTATCAGAAACTATCAAGCTTCGGAACCGGATCAAGCCCTTGCCAGCACGTGGGTGATAGCCGTGCCGGCCGGTCCGCCCAGGGATTGCACCAGCGCGAGGCGCGCACCCTTCACCTGGCACTCTCCGCCTCCCCGCGCAGCTGCAGCGCGGCTTCCGCGAGCTGGTAGGCGCCTCAGCGGATTACCCCTGCCTTCATTCCGCCAGGGTCGAGATCGGCACGCCGCCAACTCCCCCGCTCCGGCCATCCGGCAGCCTTCCTGCGTGGCTACCGGCTGCCTCCAGCCAGGCGCGGCGTAATCGTGGCTGAATCTGTAAGCTCGAAGAGGTCGGCATCCCGGCTGGATACCGCCTGCCGGCAGGCCTGAT
Organism: uncultured Chloroflexia bacterium; assembly: GCA_963747315.1. Classification (GTDB taxonomy): domain Bacteria; phylum Chloroflexota; class Anaerolineae; order Anaerolineales; family Anaerolineaceae; genus CAVVEQ01. The sequence continues at coordinate 573,298 of CAVVEQ010000006.1, forward strand.
GCAGTGATTCTGCTGCGCTGTGGAAAACCAGTGGTTCGGGGCGGTCATGCAACGAAGCCACCAACCGCTACCGCCGAGCCGCTCACCTTCACAAGCGGGTGGTCAAATTTACCTTCGAAAAGGTCGGCGCGGGTGAGGAGTGCCGCAGCGCCATCCACCATCGGGGCGGAGTATAAACTTTCAGCGGGGCTCCAGCGCATCGCGGTAGGCATCCATCTTCAATGGTTTTCGGAAGTAGGCGTTCGGGTTGCCAACCGCGTTCCCCTGCGCAGGGAAAGGCGAAGGAATCGCGCGGAATCCGTGAAACGAACAGGTAACGCTGCATCAGCAGCGCTGCCGCGCCGGTTGCCAGCCCGCTGATGTTCTCGTAGTCGTAATCCAGCCCCTCCGCGACCGCCATTCAGCCGGTTTCCCACCACATCGGTGAACTTCTCCCAGCTCAGGGCAGTTTTGACGAAGCAGGAGCGAATAGCCAGGTATGCCAGCCGGAATCCGCCGCGGATGCCTCGAGACCTTGCCGTGCCCGCTAAAGGCGTAAGGCTCGCGGGCTTCACCGCCGCAGTGCGGGCAGACATCCCGAGGGGGGAAGATCTTCCCCTGGCAGTGCGGGCAGATCTCGCCCACCAGGGCATATCGTTGTTTTTTCAATCGCCAATGGCGTGGTATTTCCATTTATTGTTCCTCGATTCAACTATTAAGCTTTGCGAGGATAGTTTATTAGCATAAAACTATCAGAAACTATCAAGCTTCGGAACCGGATCAAGCCCTTTCCAGCACGTGGGTGATAGCCGTGCCGGCCGGTCCGCCCAGGGATTGCACCAGCGCGAGGCGCGCACCCTTCACCTGGCACTCTCCCGCCTCCCCGCGCAGCTGCAGCGCGGCTTCCGCGAGCTGGTAGGCGCCTCCAGCACCAAGCGGATTACCCCTGCCCTTCATTCCGCCCAGGGTCGAGATCGGCATGCGCCCCTCCCGGGCGAACTCCCCCGCTTCGGCCATCCGGCAGCTTTCCCCGCGCGGAGCCAACCCGGCTGCCTCCAAAGTGAGCGCGGCGTAGATCGTGGCTGAATCTGTAAGCTCGAAGAGGTCGGCATCCCCGGGCTGGATACCCGCCTGCCGGCAGGCCTGATGCAGTGATTCTGCTGCGCTGTGGAAAACCAGTGGTTCGGGGCGGTCATGCAACGAAAGCGCATCAACCGCTACCGCCGAGCCGCTCACCTTCACAAGCGGGTGGTCAGGTTTACCTTCGAAAAGGTCGGCGCGGGTGAGAAGCAATGCCGCAGCGCCATCCACCATCGGGGCGGAGTCATAGAGGTTCAGCGGGTCGCACACGATCGGCGCATCGCGGTAGGCATCCATCTTCAATGGTTTTCGGAAATAGGCGTTCGGGTTGCCAACCGCGTTCCCCTGCGCCAGGCAGGCAAAGGCCCCGAAGGAATCGCGCGGAATCCCGTACTCGTACAGGTAACGCTGCATCAGCAGCGCTGCCGCGCCGGTTGCCGTCAGCCCGCTGATGTTCTCGTAGTCGTAATCCAGCCCTTCCGCGACCGCCGATTCAGCCCGGTTTCCCACCACGTCGGTGAACTTCTCCACCCCCACCACGAGGGCGGTTTTGACGAAGCCGGAGCGAATAGCCAGGTATGCCAGCCGGAAGGCTCCCGCCGCGGATGCCTCCGCGGCTTCCACGGTCAGACCCTCGATCCCGCCCAACCCAACATCATCGGTAAGCAGCGCGCCCAGGTTCGCCTGGCGCGAAAGGCTTGAACCCAGGAAGTTGCCGATATACATCGCCTCCGGTTGAAGCCTTGAGGCTTCCTTCCGCGCAGCCAGGATAGCCCTGGCAGCCAGCGAGCGTAACGAAAGCTCCCAGTGTTCCCCCGGGGGAACCATGCCGATACCGGCGATCACGACCTCGGGCATCTCAGCCGTTCCCCATATCCAGGATGCCGCGGTAGCGCGCGTAGGTGCCGTAATCGATCTCGGTGCGCCGGGCGATATACGCCTGCGTGGTCGGAGCTTTCTCCTGTCTCCCGCGGATGCGCTCCGTCACCAGGATATCGAAGGCATCCGAGCCTGCCCCCGAGCCGTAGGAAGCCGCGAGGATCCGGTCACCCGGCTCGGCAATATCCAGGATTGCACTCAGGCCGATCAGGCAGGCGCCCGCGTAGGTGTTGCCGATCACCCCCGCCAGCAAACCCGGCTTGAGCTGCTCGTCGCTGAAGCCCAGGTCGCGACCCACCTTCTGGGGAAACTTGGCGTTCGGCTGGTGGAAAGACCGCGTAACGGTAATCGCCCGGTCCTGGTGCCGTTTTCGGTCATCAGGGTGGTGGCGGATTCGGTTATGTGCTTGAAGTAGGCCGGCTCGCCGGTGAAACGCTGTCCGTGCTCGGGGTATTTCACGTCCGCCCGCCGCCAGAAATCGGGGGTGTCGGTCACGTAGGAGTAGGCGGATTGGATCAAGGCTAGCGAGTCCTCCCCCGGGCCGATGATAAAAGCCGCCCCCCCGGCCGCGGCGGTATATTCCAGCGCGTCGCCCGGTTTACCCTGGGCGGTATCCATGCCGATGGCAAGGGCATACCTGCCCATTCCCGAGCCAACCAGACCCATACCCATCACCACCGCCTCGGTGCCCGCCTTGCAGGCAAATTCCATATCGGCAGCCTGGATGTGCGGTGCTGCGCCGATGGCTTCGGCCACAACCGTGCCGCTGGGTTTGACGGAATAGGGGTGCGATTCCGAGCCGATCCACACCGCACGCAGCTCACCCGGGTCGATCCCGGCCCTCGCCAGGGCGTTGCGGGCGGCCTCGATGGACATGGTGATCACATCCTCATCCAGCCCCGGAACCGATTTTTCCTTCACCGGTCCACCGCCCGCCTCGCCGGTCCAGATGCGGGTCACCTCGGTGGCCGGCAGCCGGTAGCGGGGTACATAAGCCCCGTAGCCGACAATGCCAACTGCTCGCTCGGGTTTGAGGAGAAGGGATGCTTGATTCGATGGATTGGTTGATTCGTTCATTTGCCATCCCTTGTTTTATCTTTGCGGGCGTGCAGCCCCATGTGCCCGCGCTGGATGCCCTCGGTGGCCAGCGCGCGCAGGGCGGCCAGGTTCTGCGCCAGCCCGACCGAGACAATGATCTCAGCCAACTCACTGGCAATTTTTACACCCATTAATTTCAATGCTGCCTGCGCACCGGGGTGAGCTTTGGTCGCCCCGCCCACGATCCCCACCGCCATGGGCATCTCAAGCGTTCCTGTCAGGTCGCCGGTTTCATTCCTACCCCAGGTGGAAAGGCTTGTGTAGCGCCCCGAGCGGGCCGCGTAGGCATGCGCCCCGGCTTCCACCGCGCGCCAGTCGTTTCCGGTGGCGATCACCACCGCGTCGATGCCGTTCATGATGCCCTTGTTGTGCGTGGCAGCCCGGTAGGGGTCCGCTGCGGCGAATGCCCAGGCGGAGATGATCCCATCCCGCACATTTTCGCCGCTGAATCCTTCGAAAGCAAGCGTGGAAACCGGGATGCGTACCCTCGCCCTTGCCAGGCGTTTATCGGCCAGGTTTGTGAGGATCCGCAGGAGCACACGCCCGCCGGTGAGCCTCTCGATCAGGGGGGTCAGCCGTTCCAGGGCGGTATTAATCGCGTTGGCGCCCATTGCATCCCGCACATCCACTATTATATGAAGAACAAGGAAGGCTCCTATTGAGGATTCCACGATCTCGCGCACTTCGATATCCCGGGGGCCGCCACCTAACTTCACGAGAAGCGGATCCACAGCAGATGCTTCAGCCAGGATCTCCTCCCGGTGCGCCAGGAGCGCTTCGCGCGCTTTCTTCCTTGTCCGGGCAATCCAGGATCTGCATTTGCCCGATCATCAGTGGGGCATCGGCCTCCGCCCGGAATCCGCCGCCAGCCTGCGCCAGTTTGGCCATGAAGGATGCCCCGGCGATCACCGAAGGCTCCTCGACCGCCATGGGGATGAGCACTTCGCGACCGTTGATCAGGAAATTTCGCGCCACTCCCAGCGGAAGTGCGAAAACTCCGATGGCATTCTCCACCATTTGGTCCGCCTGGGCGGGGGTGAGGCCAACTTCGCCGGAGATCGCGGCGGTCTCCGCCCGTGTTAAACCGGCTTGCGCGGAAATATCCTCCAGGCGTTCGGAGATGGATTTCTCGTAGAACTTTTTTGGTTCACGCATGGGTCAATCGTAATTTCCCCGGTCTTTCAAAAACTATCAGGGTTTCAACGTTAGTTTTTTGCATTCCTGGATGATCGATGAAGATGGTTATTCCTTCCTTACAATCCTGAAAGGAATATTTCCATTAATGAATAAGAATTGTATAATTAAGACGAGGTTAATATCGTAATTATCGAAGCCGGTGAGAGGAAGCTGGTGAATTTTGTTTTTAATTCTGAGAGGACCCTTGAATATTGCAACTACACGTCTTGAAAAGATTTTCCGCGGGATCACCATCCTGGGTGTTATGCTGGGCCTGGTTGTGGGGGTAGCCCAGCCGCAGAGTTCGGTTCAAGCCGATAAAGGTGTATGCGCAACCCCCGGCAAGGATGGCCCTGTAACAATCACAGAAATAAACACCATCGTTAATACATACTACCCCGGGACAGGAGCTGTCGCAGCAGGTGCAACATCCATCACAGTGGACGATTCAAACCGGCAGGGTTCTTCTTCCCAAGTCGCGCCTGGCGATCTGTTGCTGGTAATCCAAATGCAGGGGGCGGAGATAAATTCCACCCAAAGCAATTCCTATGGAGATGGCGTTGCTGGTGGACCCGCTTCCGGTCAACTGAACAATCCGAATTTCACCGCAGGGCGCTACGAGTATGTTGTCGCGACCAGTGCGGCGACCTCTGGGACGATTTCGATCAGTTCTCCTTTGATTTATGGTTATGATACCGCAGCTGCCACAGTCACGCTCGGTGAACGCTCCTTTCAGGTCATCCGGGTTCCCCAATACTCGAATCTAACCATCAATAACAACGCATCCATAACCGCTTATTCCTGGACCAGCACAGCCGCAGGTGTTACCTCCAAGGTCGGTGGTGTTGTTGTCTTCGATGTAACCGGAACCCTTTCGCTGGGAGGTGGAACGGTTATCAACGTCGCCGGTCAAGGGTTCCGGGCAGGAGGCGGGCGAACCATTGGAGGATCAGCATCAGGAAGTAATACCGATGTTCGTACAAATTCATCGACGGTCAATCAGAACGCTTCCAAAGGGGAAGGGATAGCAGGAACTCCTCGATATCTGTATGCAAGTTGGAGTTTGATTGATCGCGGTGCAGGGAATGAAGGGTACCCCAACGGTGCCATGGCACGTGGAGCACCAGGGAATGCGGGGGGCGGAGGAACTGATGGCAACCCCGCTGCAAACGATCAGAATACTGGCGGCGGTGGCGGAAGTAACGGTGGTTCAGGCGGAAAAGGAGGCTATTCATGGAATACCATTTTGGATGCGGGTGGTTTTGGTGGTGCTACCTTTCCTGCAGCCGCTAATCGCCTCGTAATGGGTGGAGGCGGCGGTGCAGGTTCCATCAATAATAACAGCGCGGTTTTAAGCAGCGGCGGAACCGGCGGTGGGATCGTGATGGTTCGCGCTGGAACGGTAACAGGAATTGGCACGATCAATGCCAATGGAAATGCTGCGCCGGGCCAACCTCTGAATGATTCCGGTGGTGGTGGCGGTGCTGGAGGCAGCGTCCTGGTGCTCGCTCAGAATGCTGCCCTTCCTGCTGGATTAAATATTACCGCAACCGGAGGTCGCGGGGGTGATGCCTGGCCAACACAAGCCCCTGGAACCGCGGGTGAACTGACCCCTGGAAGTACAAACGCCCGGCATGGCCCTGGCGCAGGTGGCGGCGGCGGTGCCATATTCTTATCAAGCACGGCAGGGACCCTAACGGTAACAGGCGGAGCTCATGGTACTACAACCACCGCAAACAGCACTTTCGGTTCTGAGAATGGGAATCCAGGGATCACTAATACAGGGACAACACCTTCTAACCTAAACGGAGGGATCGCCGGAGCGACCTGCCTGCCCAATACGAATGTGACGAAAACCACCAGTACTCCGGAGGTGAATCAATCTCCCACAGGAACAACGGGGGCTTATTCCATAGCGGTCTCGAACCCATCCTCCAGTGGTGGAACAATCGGAGTGAACATTTCGGATACCCTACCCGCTGGTTTTTCCTACTCCTCTACAGGAACCATTACCTACACGGGGGGTGCAACCCGGACCTCCATTACTGATCCTATTGCCCCTACTACTACACCTTCCTGGGGTGTATTCAATATTCCCAGTGGAGGGTCTGTTGTAATTCCGTTCACCATAAATATCGCTGCTGGAGTGTATGGCACATTTCAAAACCCGGTAGCAGTAACTTTCTCCGACCCGATGAGAACAACTTCAGGTGGGACCGCGAATGTTAATTACGACCCAGCTTCCAGTACCGGAGAAGATATTCAGGTTGTTTGTGCCTCGGGGGTTACACCGGTAACCATCGCACAATGGCAATTCACAAATAATACGGCTCCCACACCTGTCGGATCGGGAACTTTTTCAACAAATACGATAAACCTTGTTGGTTATTCGAACCCGGCAGGGAACCCGAATAACCCCGCTATCTCCTACACAAATTGGTCTGCAACGTTTGACGCCAACCGTTATTTGCAGTTTCGCGTGCCCACGACTGGTTATGAAGACATCAATATCCAATACGGCGCAAATCGGGCAGGAAATAATTCGCCTTCAACGTTGAGGTGGGGGTATTCATCCGATGGATCAACGTATTCCTATACTTCTCCTGATACGACAATCACAACAACCTGGAATAATGTTCTTTCCACGGATCTTTCAACATACGCCGCGTTAGATAACAATGCGAATTCTTCGTTTAGAATTTATGCCTTCGGCGGCGCAGGGGGTTCACAAAATCCAAGAGCGGCTATTTTCGATACCGTAACTTTTCAAGGCTGTCCATTGCAGACCCCCGCCCTGGCCATCGACAAGACCGCCTCCCCCCTAACCTACGACTCCGTCGGGGACGTGATCAGCTACAGCTTCGACCTCACCAATCCCGGCAACGTCAGCTTGAGCGGTCCCTTCACCGTCTCCGACGATAAGGCCACCAATGAGTCCTGCCCTGCGGTCACTACCGTCGGCAACCTGGATAGCTTCCTCGATCCCGGGGAAACCCTCACCTGCACCGCCTCCTATACCATCACCCAGGCAGACCTCAACGCCGGTTCCGTCACCAACGTCGCCTCCGCCACCAACGGCACCGTCACCTCCCCCACCGACACCGAGACCGTCAACGCCG
>CAVVEQ010000007.1:0-351924 GCA_963747315.1 uncultured Chloroflexia bacterium
TACTATAGCAGGTATGGCCATGCATTTTTTGCTGACGCAGTATCTGCTCAACAGCCCGACCTTGAGTATCCAAAATAACTTCTCTCGGCATTACTTTTACACCAACTTTAATCATGTTACTTAACTCCTTGAAGACGTTTTAATACTTCGGCATAGTAGTTTTCAACTTTTCCTAAATCGCGACGAAACCGATCTTTGTCCATTTTTTCTCCGGTTTTGACATCCCAAAGACGACAACTGTCTGGCGTAATCTCATCAGCCAACAAAACTTCGCCATTAGGAGTTCTACCGAATTCAACTTTAAAATCAACTAAAGTGATGCCTATCGAATTAAATAGTTCAACTAAGACATCGTTGATTCTAAGCGCCTTGGATTTGAGTGCTTTAAGTTCTTCTTCTCTAGCAATTCCAAAAATTAAAATTTGATCATCACTAAGAAAAGGATCATTGAGTTCATCCTTTTTAAAGTAGAATTCTACTAAAGGACGATGTAATTTTTCGCCTTCGTCTTTACCCATTTTTTTTGCCGTCGAACCGGCTAGAAAATTACGAATCACCACTTCTAAAGGTATAATCTCTACCTTCTGGGTATGCATGGAATGATCATCGACATCATCAATAAAGTGCGAAGGAATACCCTTTTCTTTTAAAACCTTAAAAATTAGGCTTGTGATATCCCGATTGATAGCCCCTTTGCCAACAAATGAACCTTTTTTTTGCGCATTAAATGCCGTCAAACTATCTTTGAACTCTATCATCACCACTTGTGGATCTGCAGTTGCAAATATTTTTTTTGCTTTTCCTTCGTATAATAATTTCATGAATAGTCCTTAATGCACTTTAAGTGCGTTTTTAATAATATTTTTAGTGTGCATCAAATGGCGTTTTCCGGAGAAAATATCATTCAATTCTTTGGCCGAAAGAAGTTTCTTGGCTTCTGCATCCTTGGTAATAACATCTTTAAGATGATCGTGCTCCCCCAAAGAATGGCTCAACCTTTGGACAATTTTATAAGCCGCTTCTCTTGATAGGCCCTTGTCTACTAAAGCTAAAAGCACATGTGAACTAAAGAGTTGGCCTTTTGAAAGCTCTACATTCTTAAGCATTTGTTCTCGGCAAATCGTGAGGCCCATCAATAATTCATTTAAACGATGAGCAGCATAATCTGCCACAATAAACGCATCTGGAAACACAACCCGCTCTACAGATGAATGATCCCAACCCTCCTGGTTGGCCTGCTGCACCATCTCGACCGAAGGGGTGGCTGATCCCAGGATGATCTCTGATCTGGTCAGTCGGGCAAGCGCCAGGGCGGCATCAACCGCGTGGTAAGAGGGAGGGAGATCATCCTGGTAGTAGGAGCCTTCGTGGCACTCGTCCACCACGATCAACCCGAGGTTGGGAAGGGGGGTGAAAAGCGCGCTTCGCGGTCCAAGGATCACATCGAGGTTACCATCCCGCGCGCGCCGCCAGGTATCGTAACGCTCCCCTGGAGAAAGCCGGGAGTGGATCAGCCCCACCCTGCCCGGAAACCGGGCGAGCAGCCGGCGTACCGTCTGGGGTGTGAGGGCGATCTCGGGTACCAGCACAATTGCTTGCTTGCCCTTTGCCAGGGTGTGCTCGATGGCTTTGAGGTAGATCTCGGTCTTTCCCGAGCCGGTCACGCCGTGCAGGAGGGCGGGTTTGGGGGTGCCTCCGCGGGAGGAAGCTTCCAACCCGCGGTCGATCTTTTCCAGGGCTTCCTCCTGTGCGCGGGTGAGTACCGGGGGATCAAAAGCCGGCGCTTGCAAATCGCGCAGCGGGTCGCGCCAGATCTCGGTTTCTCCAAGCTGGACCAACCCAAGCACCGCCAGTTTTTCCAGATCTGCCAGCTTTGTAGCGCTCGCGGCATATACCCAGGAGACATTCACCGGAACTGCCTCGCGGGACAGGAATTCAAGCGCTGAGAGCCTGCGCGTGCGAACTGCTGGACCCATTCTAGGCTCGGACTCCATAACTTGGCGAGCCTGCTCCAACGGGCGGGAAAGCTGCGCCGTGCGCACCACCTTGGGGCGCACCGACGGCGGGGGCAGCACAGGCTGGTTGATAAGCACACCCGCCTTCACCAGGGAAGCGGCGGAGGGCGCCAATCGATACGCGGGATGGCTACGTCCAGCTGCCTGCCGCGCAGAGGTCCGCGTTTTTCGATTTCCGCAAGGATGCGCATTTGAATGGAACTCACAGCAGGCGTATCCACGCCAGGATTGCGTGAAAAAGTGTATCCGCATGCTGGCTGAGTCCGGGCGGGAGCATCAAATCGATAAAAGTCGAAAGTGGAGCCAGGAATTTTTCGGCAAGTTCCGCGGCGAGCTCGAGCTGGGTAGATGTAAGAGCAGGCAGTGGGTCCAGCAGGGCAGCCACTGGTTTGGTATCCATCACCTGCGGCTCCGCCACCTGGCGGAGGACGACCGCCTGGACGAGCTGTTTTCCAAAGGGAACCGCCACCAGGCAGCCGGGTTGAACGTTTCCCTCCAACTCTTCAGGCAGGTGGTAATCGAAAACGCCGGATACCTGGGGCGTTAACTGCTGCCTGGATGAATTTGGTCATGAATTATTCAGGGGGCTTTGTTATTTGAGGATCGCCGCAGCGCCATATCCAACCACGGAATCATGGTCGCCAGTGGTTTTCCCGGAGGTCGAGTGGTGCAGTACCTTGACGCGGGTGGCACCCAACTTTTTACATGCCCAGAGCACCGCGGCCACCGCTCCAGCCCCGCAGGCGGAACCCTTGCCTGACTTTTCGGCCTGCAGCACTCCTTCAGGAGAGAAGGCTTCCACCTGGCGCAGCATTTCAGCATCCAATTCGTCCGCGCGTACCTCGGAGTGGAAGTGGGAGAGATCCGTGCTGGCCACCAGCAAGCAGGGTTCCCCCACCAGCATGTCAGCTAGGGCACTCGCGAGGCATTCCAGTTCCGCGGGATCGTTGCTCCGCACCATCAATGGCAACAGCTTGAAATCCCCGATCGAGAGCGCGTTGCAGGAAGGGGAGCTCGATCTCCAGGGAGTGCTCCTGGTCGTAGGCGATGTGGGTGAGTGCGATGCCTTCGGCATTTAGTCTCTCTTCCAAGGCTGCGACCATTTCTTCGTCCACATTGATATCCCCCAACGGGGTGCGGTAGGCAGAGTGGGAGGTGGTTAGGAAGGAAGTGAAATGATAGGTATGTAGCGGGGAAAGAATTACGACGAGCGGGTAGCTTTTGCCTTTCACTGCAGCAAAGGTGTACCCGGCCGTCTCGCCCGAATAGACATGACCCGCGTGGGGGGCAATCAAACCAGCAATCTCACCATCCAATACCGGCAACTTCGCGTCAGCCAGGAACTGGTCGATTCCCTCCGCCAGGCGAATGGGGTCACCCTCATACCAGCGCCCGGCAATTGGCGACGGACGGACTGAATTATTTGCAGGCATCCTACCACCTCCCGGTTTTGGATATTTTCATTATACAACGCCGGAGGGAGGTATTCTGGAAAATTAAAGAGCGCTCTTTCCAGACTGGGCGCTTTGGTTGGTTTTTTTTTCGTGAAACCAGATATGGTTGGGATTATTGGCGGCTAAGCAGGAAGCTGATAATGATTTCTTTTTCCTCCGGGCTGATCATGGCCCCGTACTTGATCATCCTGTCGAGAGTGGCGTTCCACTCCTCGCGGGTTTTCTGGGCGTTGAAGATACGGTTAAGATGGTGATTCCCGGCCACTTTTTCTGCGATGAGCGCTTCCACATCCACCTCTGCTGGGGCAGGCGCAGGGGGGGCAACGGTGGCGGCATCGGTCGGATTTTCTTCAGCCGTCGGGTTGGTCATCTCGGCTGGAGCGGAAGCCTCTGTGGCAGCGGGTTCTTCCATCGCCGGTGCAACCGGTGCCGCTTCCGGTGTTGCCTGCGGGGCGCAGGCTGCCAGTAGGAACACCAATAAAAGGGGTACGATCAATAAAGGGGATTTGGTTTTCATGTATATATTCCTTATATGCAAATTTAGATAAATTCTATCCGAATAAGTTACATTAATCAACCAGTATTCCTCCTCTGTACAATTTACCGGAGATTCTGTTTGCGTGTAGAGGCGGATGACCCTTTAACTGAAAGCAGACCGGCAAGGTCTGCTGATTTCGACGCAGGAAGCGTCGTGATATAATTTTTTTCGAATCAGGTGCCGAAGGTGGGAATCGAACCCACATACCCGAGGGTACACGATTTTGAGTCGTGCGCGTCTGCCAATTCCGCCACTCCGGCAATCGTGCGAAGAGTATATCCAATTTCAGCAGAAGGGTCAAGGAATCCCAAATGAAACTCGGTATCATCGGTCTCCCCCAGAGCGGAAAAACCACCCTCATCAATGCCCTAACGCGCGGCAGCGCCCCCGTGGGTTATTCCGCCGGCAAGATCGAAATGCACACCGCCGTGGTGGATGTACCCGACCCGCGCGTGGATAAGCTTTCGGCGATGTTCAACCCCAAGAAGACCATCTACGCCAAGGTGACCTACGTGGATATCGCCGGGCTGGATGGTTCCTCGAGCTCCAGCGGAATCTCCGGTGCCTTGCTCAACCAGCTCACCCAACTGGATGGCTTCATCCATGTGGTGCGCTGCTTCGAAGACGAGAACGTCCCCCATATCCATGTCACCATCGACCCCACCCGCGACCTGGCTGCGATGGACAGCGAATTCATTCTCAACGACCTCATCGCTGTGGAACGCAAGTTGGAGCGCCTGGATGAGGAGCACAAAAAAGGCGGCGGGCGTGAAAAGAGTGTGATCGAAACGGAGATAGAACTCTTCAAGCGCTTCCACGAGGTTTTATCAGAGGAAAAACCGCTGCGGGATATTGCAATCACCACCGAGGACGAAAAATCCATGTCCGGGTACGGATTCCTCACCCGCAAACCGGTGTTAGTGGTATTAAATGTTGCCGAGGGGCAGACCGCACCCAAGCCTGGATTACCCCCACAAGCAAAGCAAGGTGGTATCCCTCCAGGCAAAGCTGGAAATGGATATCGCCCAGCTCCCGCCGGAGGAAATGGCGGAATTTCTCAAGGAATATAATATCAAGGAGCCCAGCCTGAACCGCATGATCCGTCTATCCTACGACCTGCTCGGGCTGCAATCATTCTTCACCGTGGGACCCGACGAGTGCCGCGCCTGGACAACGCATGTGGGCGCCACCGCCCCAGAAGCAGCGGGTGAGATCCACTCTGACCTGCAAAAGGGTTTCATTCGTGCCGAGGTTGTGCATTATACAGATCTGATCGAATGCGGCGGGATGACCGAAGCCAAGGCCAAGGGCAAATTACGCCTGGAGGGCAAGGAATATATCGTCAAGGAAGGCGATATCGTCCACATCCGCTTCAACCTTTAAACTCCGAACTCTTTTTACACCAATGTCGTATAATTAAATTGAAAGGGAGGCAATAATTCCCTTCCGGTTTTTTCCCGTGAAATTTCGGGGTCACATCGGAACAAGAGAGTATCTGTGGGAAAGGAGAATTGGTTCATGGCACAAGTAAAGGATCTGCTCAAAACCAAGGGGTCGGATATCTGGTCTGTATCACCCAACACAAATGTTCTGGAAGCCTTGAGGGTGATGGATGAAAAGGATGTTGGCGCGCTGCTGGTGCTTGAAGCGGGATCGCTTGTTGGAATTTTCTCGGAGAGGGATTTCGCCCGGGCGATCGTTGAAACCGGCACCTGCGTGATCACCGCAGAGGTGAAAGAGTATATGACCACCAAGGTCTTCACCATCACCCCGCCGAATTCCATTGAGGACTGCATGCAGGTGATGTCCGCAAAGAAAATCAGACACCTGCCAGTGATGGAAAACGACAAGCTTGTCGGCATCATTTCCATCGGGGACGTGGTCAAGGAACTGATCGCCAGCCAGGAATCGACCATCTCAACCCTGGAGAACTATATCGAAGGCCGCGGGTACGGCCAATAAACGACCTGAAGTTAAGCAAAAACCGGCGCGTGCGCCGGTTTTTGTTGTGAATGATCTTCGGGTTAAACTACCTTAATAACCACATTCCCCCTTTTTCGACCGGTTTCCACATACCGGTGCGCCTCGGGGACCTGCTCGAGCGAAAATTCGCGGTCAATCACCGGTTTTATTTTCCCGATTGCCGCCAACTGGATGAGATATTCGAATTCTTCCGGAATCTCCTTCGTTGGGGAGATGACAGAAACCCGTACACCCTGCGGTTTCAACGCCTTCTTCCATTTTGACTGGGGCAATTTTCCGACTGCGTCGAAGATAATGTCGTATTCCTCTCCGGCTGGGGTGGGATCCGCCCGAGTGTAATCGATCACCCTGCTGGCTCCGAGCGAGCGCACCAGCTCCAGGTTGGCAGTGCTGCACACCCCGGTAACCTCCGCACCCAGGTGGCGGGCGATCTGAACCGCGTAGGTGCCCACCGACCCCGATGCACCGTAGACCAGGATCTTCCTGCCCGCACCAGCGTTGGCGCGGCGAAGAAGCTGCAGGGCGGTCATGGCTCCAACGGGCAGCGCCGCCGCCTCCCCGAAGGAAAGGTCATCCGGCATGCGCCCCACCACCTGGTTCTTGGTTCGCTGCGGCAGGCAGACATACTCCGCGTTACCACCTGTACTCTGGGCGGTGGTTGTTCCAAAAACCCGATCACCCTTTTTGAAGAACGTCACTTCTGTTCCAGTCTCCTCCACCTCGCCCGCCACTTCCACTCCCCAGATGTCCTTTGCGCCGATCCCAAACAGGGGAAAGAAGATCTTCTGCAGGAACTTGGGGATGCTGCGCAGTTTGACGTCCCCGACGGTGACCGTCCCGGCGTGAACTTTGACCAGGATCTCATCCGCCTTCGGAGCGGGTTTTGGTAACTCCTGTAGATTAAGGACTTCCGGAGGGCCGGATTTGGTAAAGACGATGGCTTTCATTTTGTCACCGCCATGGTGATGATCACATTCCCTTTCTTCGAGCCCGATTCTGCGTATCGATGCGCCTCAGCAGCCTGCTCCATGGGAAAGACTTTATCCACGATCGATTTGTATTTACCCGCTTCGGCTAGTTCCTTCACAAAGATGAGGTCATTTGCGCTTTCGGAAGAAAACGCACAGATCACTTTTTGTGACCCGAATAGGGACGTCCACATCATTTGAAGGACCGGTTTCATTTTGAAGCTGGCCAGCAAATATACTCCATTGGGCGTGAGTACTTTTTTACAGCTCGAAAAAGTGCTTTTTCCCAGGATATCGATGATCAAATCGTAGGTCTTGCCGCTTTGGGTGAAATCTTCGCGGGTGTAATCGATCACGTGGTCGGCGCCTAACGCTTTCACATACTCCAACCTGGGCGTGCCACATACGCCGGTGACTTCCGCCCCGTAATTTTTTGCGAGCTGGACCATTGCCGACCCGATCCCCCCGCTGGCGCCGTTCACCAGGACCTTCTGCCCGGGTTTGATCTCCACTTTTTTGAGCAGATTCCTGGCGATGATCACCCCGTAGGGGACGGCGGCAGCTTCCTCAAACGTCATATTTCCAGGTTTGATGGCAACTGTTCCTTTTTCCGGCATGCATACGTACTCTGCATACGCCCCAAATGTGCTGCCCAGGTACCCGAACACCCGGTCGCCCTTGCGGAAGCGGGTTACATCCCTGCCTACTTCAACAACTTCACCGCAAAATTCGCTGCCCAGGATCCGGTTCTTTGGTTTGCGGTAACCGAACATGAAGCGCGTCACAATCTTTAGGATGGATAGCATATAGAATTTATCTGCCGGCAGGTTGATGAAGTTTCGCGCGGCCAGGTCGCCAAAACTCACAGGGGACGCATGGTTACGGACCAGGATCTCATTATCTTTCGGGGAGGGTTTTTCCACTTCCGCCCCCCGGAGCACATCCGGGGACCCGTATTCTTCGTAGATGATAGCTTTCATTGCTTTTTCCTTTGCCTGTTTTTTATGGTGGTGATAATTATTTGGGCGTTTCGCCCCCGGTAGTGTAGGTAAACACTTCTTCCAAAGGGACTCCGAATACCAGGGCGATCTTGAAGGCCAGCTCCAGTGAGGGGGAGTACTTGGCGCTTTCGATGGCGTTGATCGTCTGCCGCGTGACGCCTGTTTTTTCCGCCAGTTCCTCCTGGGTCATTTCGTTCTGGAAGAAACGCAGCCTGCGGATATTGTTGCGAACCTGCCGCTTTTCCATCTCAGACCCCCCTTCGGTAGCGCACGAGCTGGGAGATATCCCCCACCACCTGCGACAGCAGCGAGAAGAAAACGATCAGGCTGAACATCATCAGGGCAGGCTGGCCAAAAACGAAGCTGAGCATCGCGGCGAACACACCCAGGGAAAAGACGATGTAGGAAGCGTACTCACCCTTCAGCTCGATCAATTTGTCGCGTTCATCCTCGACCATCGGCTCTCCGTCATCCCGGCCGGTTTTGATGGCATAGGCTACATTGGAGCCAATATAGGTGAGGATGGTGCCGACGATGGTTACCACAATCCCGGCGATAATGACTGTTCCCCACAGGCGGAAGATCGTGGTTTGATCCAGCCCAACAGTTTGATACATCCTAATCCAGTTGACCAGGTAATACCCCAGCAGAAGGCTGAAACAGGCCAGGGTGACGACAATGTGTTTTTCTCGTGAAGACATTTCGAACTCCTTTTGTATGATAGTAATTACTTGATGTAATTAATTACATACATAATATATCTTATACTTTACATAATGTCAAGTTTATTATACATGTGATTTTTCATCAATTTACCGGAAACAGAATAAAAAACGACCGGGATTACCGGTCGCCAAAGCAACAAGGGGGTCGATTATGCAAACGCCTGCTGGGGGAGAGCTTGTTTCTCCCAAACCAGGTTCATTCGTCCTGCCGGCCGCTCACACCCAGTTCCAGGCGTACCAGACCGTCACCACATTGAAGCCAAGCCCGACAACGATCAGGAACTTGTCGTAGGTGGAAGGGTAGGTGGGCAATCCGATGATATTGAATACAAAAAAGAAGATGGCGGCGATGATATTCACCCAGCGGATCACCGGGTAGGGCACAACCAGGGTCAGGAAGACCATCAGGATTGGTATGAGCATCAGCGCGGCAATGCCAGTCCACATCCCGCCAGTGAACTTCTGGAGATCGTTCCCCATCCGCTGGGTATCCCCGCTGAAGATGCGCAGCACATCGCCCAGCAGGTAGGTGAGCATCAGCGCCACCCAGCTTCCCGAAAGGATGATCCTCATCGAATCCATGCCTGCCTCCTCCAGAGCCACCTTATCCCGCCCTCAACCCTCTCTCCAGCTCTTTCAAGTCCACCCGCGCAGTCATATCCAGGGTGAGCGGGGTGACTGAGACAACCTTATCGAACAGGAAGGCGTGGATATCCGAATCCGGGGAGACATCGCCGGGGAGGATGGTGATATCCGCCAGTACTTTCGTCTTCGAATCGTATCCGCCCTCGCGTTCCACGTACGGCTTGAAATATCGAAAATCCGCCAGGCAGGTGATGCGCCAGGGGGTTTCCACGGTGGCGCTGCGCGGGACGTTCACGTTCACCAGGTCCACGCCTTTGGGGAAGCGCTTCTCCAGCAGCATGCCCGCGACAAGCCAGGTGAAGTGCCCCGCAATGCTGAAATCCACGGTGTTTGAATAGCTGAGGTAATCGGTGAGCACATCCTTGAGCTGCAGCGAGACCGCCATGGAAGGGATGCCCAGCGCCGCGCCTTCGATGGCCGCCCCCACCGTGCCGGACATGGTGATATCGGTGCCCGGGTTCTCCCCGTAGTTGATGCCCGAGACGACCAGGTCCGGTTTTTCGGGCAGGATCTCCAGCACGGCGTGCATCACCGCGGCGGTTGGGGTTCCGCCGATGGCATAGACCGTCCAACATTGATCGCCAACCTCTAGTTTCGAAGGTTGGATGCGTCCGTCGAACTCCACCGGCAGGCTGCGCCCGGCGCCCGAGGATTGCTCGCGCGGCGCGGCGACGGTCACATACCCGAGCTGGCTCAGCGCTTCAGCCGCTGCCCACAGCCCCGGCGACTGGATGCCATCGTCATTGGTCAGCAGGATCTGTTTTTTCTTTTCCGGCATTAATCTTCCTCTCCCGCAAGCAGTTCCAATTCCCAGATGTGCACGAAGCCTTCATCCGGAGAGAGCATGTTTTCCACCGCGATCTGCATTTTTTTCACCTGCTGGATACCACTGAAATCGACCAGCATCTCCTTGTATCCTTCAGAACTTTCTGCGGTCTGGGTGAAAACCTGCTTCGTTTGCGGGTCGTCGGGGTTGACAGTGACGGTCACCGTGACCGGCTCGGAACCCACCCTTACCCGTACACCGTTGAGGGGTGTGACCTGCGGAAAACTCGTATCGATGATTAGCGGGTTGACATTCGCCGAGCGGATGAAGGAATCCTCCCGGCCATCGAACAGGTTGCCGATCTTGCCGTCACTCAGCGGTGATACCGTAATCTCCAGCTCTTCTCCCTCCCAAACCACGCCGGTCTCCACCGGCTCTAATTTTTGCGCTGCGACTGTAAGCAATTCATCCCTGAATTTTGGGTTCTGTCGCAGGGTAATAAAAATAAAACATGGATTTCCATCCGGGCAGGGGATGACCCTCTCTTGCTTGATCAATTCATATTTGCCAGATTCCTGCAGATTTTTCAGTTCCTCCGGGGTAACCACGAAGGTCAGATCCTCACCGTTAGCCAGGTTAATGGCCATGATATCCGGTGATCCCATGAAAACCGAAGCATCTTTTGGGATAAAAAAGAGCAGCAGCCCGTCAGCCTTGAAGGTCCAGCCGCCGGAGATGTATACCTTCGTGTTGGGGTTGGCATTGGAATAATCCAACGCTTCCTTGAATACCTGGTTGCTGCCCCATTGAATGCCGCTGATCCCGTAATCGCTCCACCACAGCGGGCCGCGGGTGAGTGAATCAACCAGCATAGAAACCTGCCCGATGGAAAAAATTGTTACAATCCCCGCCATGATCCAGCCGGCACGCACCCGGTGCCTTTCCAGCCAGTTCGCACCCGCTTCCATGCCCAGCATGATCAGCAGGGCGTAGGGCAGGATCACTGCGATCACCCGGGTTACCTGGATGCCGATCAACGCAGCCGAAAGTGGAGCAGCGAATAAGGGCACTGCCACGGTTAGGATCTCGAGCCTGCTGCGCCTTCGGATAAGCCAGACGGCACCCCAGACTGCCAGGGGAGCAAGGACGAGTGGAAAATAACTATAGCCTCTCATCTGGTAGAAAGGTTCCTCCCGCGCCATCGATGAAAACCAGTACAGGGGACTAAAACCGGTAATGTAATAACCGATAAATCTTTCCACCTTTTGGATGACAGGCAAGTCATGGTTGAGGTAAGAATTGAAAGCCTGCAGCGTACCGGAATACAGATCAAAATGGACCCGGAAAAAGTTCCCGATCAGAAGCGCGAACACCAGGAGAACACCCAATGCCGGTAAAGCGAATTTCCAGTTATTAATGTGGTAGCGGATATCGACAAGGCCGAAGACCAGCAGAGTGAGAGCCACCAGCAGTTCGGCTGGCTGATAGGCACAGAAAGCCATCACCGCCAGGACCACTGCCGGGAAGATGAATACGGGTTTATCGGTCCTGTAACGCAGGTAATAATACAGCGCGCCAGTGTAGAGGGCGGTCATCTCGGCCGCGGCATAGGCTGTGCGTGAAAAGAGAAACCAGGCAGGGATGACCCCGAAGAGAAACACCCCCGCCCACCACAGCTTCAGCTTGAAAATATCCCGCAGGATGAAACAAAACCAGAAGACGCCCATGATGGATATGACCGCTGATACCCCGCGCACCACCCACACCGATTTTCCAAAGGCAAGCAGCGGCAGGATCTGCAGGTAGACGATGGTCCCCAGGCTGTAGCGGCCGTCATTGGTGAAGAAGGGCGGAAGGAAGTATTTGTCGTAATCGAACCCGCCGTCGCGGACCAGGTCAAGCGCTCGCTGGGCGGTCATTGCCTCATCGCTGGCAAAGTATATGGGGAAATCCGGCAGGCGGATGAAGCGGGTGAGGGTGAAGAGCGCGCAGCCGATGATGAAAAGCCCCATCGGGGAGAAGGCGGCCTTGAAGAACGCGCTCACCCTGGGGCGGCGGAAGAACGCCCGGATGGATGCCGCCAGGCGGGCAAAGAAGCCCGGTTTTCGGTTCGTTATCAAGTTCCCCTGCGCGGTTTGCTTGCGGCGGGCGGCGCTTCCACATGAATGGAGATGGAGAGCGCATCCCCCGGCTTCACCCGCAGAACGTTATCAGCTTTCTTTGGAGCAGATTTCTTCGCCAATCGGTTTTTCCCTTCCCGAAATTATAGCGCAGGAAGGGCAAAAGTACCGCCCCGGGGAGTGCCGGGGCGGAGGATTCTGAAATTGAAGGGGTTTAATTTACGATAGTGATGCGATTCGTGGTTTCAAAAATATTCGGGTAAGCATCCATAGGTGAAGAGCGGTTATTTCCCATATAATACGTTTTCTTAACCGTTAACATAGCTGTACCAACATCGGCTCTTATCCCGTTCCAGCCATTCCCACTGACCACGCTGTTTTGCACTAGGGCGTTGTAATTTCCGCCAGTATTGAGGTCGATCCCCGCCGAGTTTGAACTCACCCCATTCGTGATCGCCTGAATACTTGTCAGGGTGATTGCGCCGTTGCTGTCTACCTCCACGCCGTTCCCGTTGTTATTGTGCAGCACCACCGCATTGGTGACCGTGACCGTTCCAGTGCCAGCGACAATTGCCAGGTGGTTGTCCACCTTGATACCTCCACTTTGGTTGTAGTTGGAGGTGACATTGCTGATGGTGACCACACCCCGGCTCGCGATCCTTAACCCATATGCAGTATTTTCAAGGAAGTTGTTCGCACCCAGGGTGGAAAGCACAGTCACCTTACCTGTTCCGGCGCTGTTATCCAGGAAAACCCCGTTATGGAGGCTGTAATTCCATTTCGCCGTGATCCCATTGATCGTGATATTCCCGCGCCCGATCACGTACAACCCGTCGTTATAGTTCTGCAGGAAGGTACTCTTATTCACGGTGACGGTGGCTGTCGCGCCGGTGTTGACGATGTAGACCCCGTATCCCGTGTTCCAGGAGCTTGTGACCTGGCTGAGCAGGACCGCGCCGTTAGTCTCGATCGCCAGCCCGCCGTAAGGGGCAGCACTGTTATTATCATCGAACACACTGGAAGTGACCGTCACCCCGGCGGATGCGCCTGAGGTGTTGATCAGGTACGCCCCGCTGTAAGCATTGTTGGAAAGATCCAACCCGCTGGCGCTGATGGCTCCGGATGTGTCCACATACAACCCGTACCCACCGTAATTATTGTTCGCCTCCATTGTGGTGACGGTAACCTTGCCAGTCGTATTCACCTCCACTCCGGAACCGGAATTGCTGCCTCCCGCGGAAATCTTCTGCAGGATCACATCCCCAACGGCGTTGATAACGATATTGCCGTCCTCATTTGAGTAAATTTGGTTCCAGACCGTTCCTCCCGGATCCAGGAAGCTGACCCCGGCGTCGGTGGTGATATAGGCTCCGATTCCGTCGTAACTATAATCGTACGCGTACAGGTCCTTGATCGTGACCTGCCGCAAGGCATCGACCCTAACCTCATGGTCATTATTGTAGTACGCTTCGACATTCGTCAACGTGACCGTTCCGCTGAAATGCGCCGGCGTTTCCCCTACCACCAGGTCGATCCCCATACCGGAGGCGTTTCCGTTATTGGTCGCACTCACATTGGTGATGGTCGTGTTGCCGTTGGTGCGGATGCGGATCCCGTCAAAATCATTTTCATTGACGTAGGTGTTGGTGATGGTGACCAAGCCGGTTCCCGCGCCTCCCGCCTGGTTATCCAGCCAGATGCCGTAGGTCGAGTCGAATTCGTTAATACCGCTCAGCGAAACCGCGCCATCGCTCTCGACGTGCAAGCCAACGTCGAAAAATCTCGATACCTGGTTCTGGTAGTAATTCGAGAGCCCCAGGGTGATCCCAGCTGAAGCGGTGCTGGGAGTGTTATCCAGCCATACCCCGTAGGTGCGGATGCCATCGGTGCCGTTTGTCAGGTAGATATCCTTGATGCTGATCACACCTTTGGAATGCACATACAGTCCATAGGTACCCGCTCCCTCCTGTGAGTAGAGATCCAAAAGGGTGACATTTTTGGCTGTGTAGTTGGAATTTTCAATATAGAATGCATCCCCGGTGACGTAATTGGCTTCGATATGGGAGAGCGAGACCGTTCCATTGGACTCGAACTTGATCCCATAGGAAGCGTCGATGTTGTTAACGTGGACCTCGTTCATCGTAACATTCCCGACCGGGCTGCCCAGGGCAGGGAAGACGATCCCTTGATGAGAATCGCTCGCCTCCACATAGTTCATCGTCACCGCCCCGCGGGTGTTGATGATGATGTTCTGGTTGGTGTTCCCGTTATAGTTGCTCCAGTCGCTTACATTCCCATTGATGGTGATCCCGCCTGTGCCGAGGTGGTTATCCAGCGATAAACCGAACGTTTCGTTCGACACGGATTCCACATTCGTCAGGGTGATCGCTCCCGCTCCCGCGCTGATCGTCACCGATAATCCATGGGTCAAATTGCCGTTGAATGAGGAGTTCGTGATAGTAACCGATCCCGCATTGGTCGAGATCGTTAATCCAGAGCCTGTGACCGAATTTTGGGCCATGAGCTTCGAAATGCTCACATTCCCACCTGCATTGATCACTCCCCCCGAGTCCGCATTTCCGGAGATGTAATTTGTGTTTGACCCAGTCGTCTTGATCGTCACCGTACCCGTAGTGGAAATATCCAGGCCGTACCCGGAGATTCCCTGCGTCCCGGCATCCAGGTCGGTGATGGTCACAGCTCCCTGAGAATCAATTTCCAGTCCGCCGGTACCGGTGCCACCTGAACCGTACGCCTCCAGGCTGGTCACCGTCACCGGCGCGCCGGCCAGGGAGGTATTTTTTAGAATGACGGCAGTGCCATCATTGTAGCTGGCGTAGACGTTGGTGAGGGTGATCGCCCCGCCCGCGGTAAGGTTGACCCCATTATTGCCATATTGAACATTTGCATTTGTCAGGGTAACCCCGCCCTGGTTGGAAACCACGGAGACACCGTTTTCGTTATACTGAAAATACAGCGAGTCGATCGTTACCAGGCCGTCGCTCAGGATCTCAAGCGCGGTGCCATCAAAGCGTAGTGCCTGGTTGCTCCAATAGGTGGATTTCTTGATCGTCACCGGAGCCTTGGCGTCGCTGGCGGTATTATCCAGGCGGATCCCAAAATCCCGGGTATCGCCGCCGTGCACATAGAAATCCGTCAGGCTGATAGCGCCTTTGGATTGGACATACAATGCGCTGGTCCCATTTACATCACTGCTATCATTGAAATTCGCGATCGTGACCGGTTTCGCGCTGGCAGTCCGGTTATCGATCACAAGGCCGCTGCCGGAGTCGGAGAGTGTATAGACATTGGATGCGATCACGGTCCCATTGCTGACGATATTCAGCGCATCCCCTCCGGTTCCATTATTCACGGTGACATTATTCAGGGTCACATCCCCGACCGTCAGGGGAATGGTGACGCCGATATTGGCATACCGAACCCTGAGGTCGCTTAATTTTAGGAACCCATTTGTGCGAATTTCCAGATTATATGCCGGGTTGGAATAGATTTCCGAACCGCCCATGGATGGCGAGCCGCTGATCGTGACACCCGCGCTCCCGCTGCTGTTATCCAGGTATGCGCCATAGGAGGCACCATTGGTGTAGATTTGGACACCCGCCAGGCTGATCGCCCCGCTGCTGGTTACGCTCATGCCAAACGATGGATTGCTGTACACCCAGGTATCGCTAATCGCCGCCGAAGCGCTATTGGTGATCCTTACCCCATACCCAAAAACACCGGAATTGTTGTTGAATATCTGCGCCTTCTTGATCGTGACCGCTCCAAGGGCATCGATCCATACGCCATTGGTTAAATTCTGGTAGACATTGAAGTAATTCCCGGTAGTAGAATCCAGGGTCACGGAGCCCGAGGTGGTCTTTGTTGTGATCTTTATGACAGCTTCCCCGCCGGAGAGGTTATACCGCGTAGTGGCATTGGTGATCTTCACCGCGCCTTTGCTGATGATCTCCACCGCTGTGAGCGTGTTATTTTCCGCGGTGATCCCATTTATGGTCACACCCGGGGTTCCGCTGGTGGTGCAGCCCGCACCCAGGTCGATGCAGTTATCCACCACCAACCCCCGGTCGGAGCTGTGGGCAACCTCGATACCATTAATAGTCACCGCGCCGTGCGATTTGATCACCACCGCGCCGACATCGAGGGGGTCATTCATGTACCGGAAAGTTCCGTTATTTAACGTCACCGTCCCCGTACCCGCGGTGTTATCGATCAGTACCGGGCTGGACGCCTGGTTGACATACAACCCTGCCAGGGTGATATTCCCCCTGGAGTTGATCTTCAGCCCATACCCGACGTTTTGGGAAATATTAAATGCGATGCCGCTGACCGTGGATTTCACCGTCACCGGTTGCGCGCTCGCGGCCAGGTGGTTATCAAGGTTTATGCCATCAACGCCATTTGAACCTGCGGAAGTATCGGTGATGGTGATCGCCCCCCTGCTGGTCACCACGATCCCGCGGCCAGCGGAGCTGCTGGAATAGCTTCCACCGGCAATGGTGACTGCACCTGTCCCGCCATCGTTATCGATATACAGGTTGCCGAGATCGTTGTCGGTGGCAGACAGTTTGCTGACGGAAACAGCTCCGTTGGTGACGATGTACGCTCCATATCCACCGTTGCCCTCAGAGGCGTTGGCACCCAAGGTGCTGGAGAAGGTCACTGCGCCCAGGGTTTGGATATCAATCCCGTTAACGCCCGCCCAGTAACTATTACTTGATGTGACGTGGTTCAGGGTGACTGTGCCCCTAGATCGGATCATCAAGCCGACAACCTGGCTGTAAAAGTTGTCGATATTGTTCAGAGTCACCGCGCTCACCGATTTGGCGGTGCTGTTATCCAGGACGAGACCTCCAAAACCAGAAGAATTATTTGCATATGATGCAGTGATCGTGTTGCCTGTGATCGCCCCGTTGGCCTTCACGTAAAGGTTGCCATAGTTGTTGTATAGGTCTAGAGTAGTGAGGCTGACAGCTGCGCTGGAGGTCGTGCATATCCCTCCCAATTCAGCACAGGTATCGATCCAAATACCCTGGCGATTATTGCGGGCTTCCACCGTGTTCAGGGTGACCGCTCCGCCTGTGTTCGTTAATATTTTGATTCCCAGATCGCCGGAGTTTTCATTAGCGTATACGTGGTCAAGTACAACAGGACCTTTTGAGGTGTCGGGGATAAATAAACCATTTCCCCAATTGTTGAGGTTACCGGCATTATCCGAGTTACTGTTGAACAGGCTATTCTTTACTGTGATGCCTTTGTCAGATTCCAACCAGGCACCGTTGCCTCTCCTGAAACCGCTGGCGGAAACCCCGTTCAGGGTGATCGTACCGGCCGCATCCACCTTGAGGCTGTTCTTACCTGTTCCGCTGCCCCCCTGGCTGTTGGAATCGAAGGAACTGTTGTTGATGGACACATTGCCGCTTACTCCGTAAATAGAAGCACCTTGATCTTGATTGAGATCTATCTTTACTGAGTTGAGGGTAACATTTCCAGTCTGACCGGAAATTTGCAGACCCATACTAGAGTTGTTTGAGTTTGTAATTTCCAGGTCTGTGAGTGTTAGATTCCCAGTGTTAGTGTAAATATTTACCAGAGGTGCAGCGATGTTTCCTTCGATCTCCAAACCCTGGATGATGAAACCCTTCGTGGTATTTGTTACTTGAAGATTAAATGCACCAAGGCTTAGGATCGGTTTTGGACTGCCTAAATTCACATTTCCAATAATTCCAGTAAGATTTGGAACAGTGGCTCCATTCACAATGACCAAGGCGGATACCGTGTGAGTCCCTGCCTCTATATAGATCGCGCCACTACCACCCTTGGTGTTATAGCCAGTAAGGGCATTATTCAAAGCATTGACGCCTGTGTAGCTGCATTTGCCGTCGATCAATCCATCAAAGTCGTCGATGGTACAGGTAAACCACGGATCCGGTTCCGCCATTACCTCGGCGGCTTCCTGGGTTGCCAGGGGCAGCACCGCACCGCCCTCATCCAGGGCAACGATCTCCGGCGCGGCTTCCTCCACCGGTTCCTCCACAGGGGGGGTAACCTCTTCCACGATCACTTCAACAGGTTCTTCCACCGGCAGCGCCAGGGGTTCCTCGGCGGGCTGCGGCTCCTCCGCCGGGGCGGCTTCCTCCACGGCGGGAACGGTTTCCACCACCGCGGGTTCTTCCGGGCGCGGGGGGCAGCTCATCCTGGGCAAAGACCGGCCCGGCGAGCAGGAACGCAAAGACGAGCGCGATGCTGATGGAAAGCGTGATTAAGGGGATACGGAAGGGTTTCATTACAGGCCTCCTGGATCAAATATGAAATTGGCACGTTCAATGATACGGATGACCTCTGCTGGCATACCCGCCTGCAGAGCAAAGGTTGATGACTATATCATAGCAAAAATCCAGAAGCTTGGCAACCACGCCGTAGGGTAAGCAGGTTAATTGTAAGGTGGGGTGTGGGAATTGTCATTGCAATCCCTGCCAAAGAATATCGGCAGAAAAAGCAGGGTGGGTGCGTCGCACCCGCCGAAATATCCCGAATATGGATGCTTGATGGCGGGTACAAAAACCGTACCCGCCCTACGCGAAGTTGAATTAACCCGGAAAAAGCAGTTTTCATCCTCATTTCCTTCAATCTTTGGGGGTCTGTTTTTCACCAGATTAAGGAAGGCAATCGAATCCTAATTCTGCTCTTCACGTACTTTCACTTCCGGCGAATTTCGTTCCCCGGTCACCCGCCTGATGAAAACCACCCCCGCGGCGGCGACCACCCCCAGGAGCGATTGCCAGGGTTCGTTCTGCCAGATCATCAGCGCCAGGACCACCGGGATACCTGCGGCTGCCAGGGCGGGTCCGGGGTTCTTGCGGAAGATGCGCGCGGAGATGATCCCCACCCCCAGGCCGACCCACGCCACCCAGCCAGAAAGCGCCCAGATCGCGCCGCAGGCAGCGGCCAGCGCCCAGCCGCCATATTTCCAGCGCAGGAACGGCCAGCTGTGCCCCGCCGCCGGGGCGGCGGCGATAAGCGGCAGCCAGTTGAGGTTCACGTTCCATTGAAATGCCAGCCAGACGGGCAGGAAACCCTTGCCGGCATCGAAGATCAGCACCAGCAGCGCCGGGATGAAACCGATCTTGCGGAAGACCGAGAACGTGCCGGGTTTTTCCCCGGTTTCAAACGCCTGTTTTCCAAATTTGAGGCGGAACGCCAGCTCTGCCGGCATCACCCCGCCCAGCAGGTAACCCCCGATCACCAGAAGAAATGGCGCGTATTCCATCCGGAGCGATCCCCCTTCAATCAAAATTCAAGATCGATTTTCGCAGTTCGCCCCACCTGAGCGAATCGGCGATGCCCAGCTCGATGGGCAGGTCGGCTTTCCAGCCCAGCAGGCGTTCGGCGGTATCGGCGTTGGCGAACGACCCGGCCACATCCCCCGGGCGCGGGGGCGATTCGCGGCTGGGTACGGGCTTGCCGTAGACCTTCTCGAAGGCGGTCAGCAGCTCGCGCACGGTCACGCCCCGCCCGGTGCCCAGGTTGATCACCAGGTAGTTTTCCGCCGGGTTGCCGGCGCGGGTAAAGGTTTCATCAAAATTCACCGTGGCGCGGATGTGCGCGCGGGCCAAATCCCAGACGTGGATGTAATCCCGCACGCCGGTACCATCCCGGGTGGGGTAATGGGTGCCGGTGATCTCGAAGACTTGCTGATTGCCCAGGGCGGTATCCACCAGCTTGCCGATGATGTGCGAGGGGTCCTTCACGTGGATGCCGGAGCGCATCTTGCGGGTCCGCGCCGATGGGGTTGAAGTAGCGCAGGGCGATTCCGCGCATGCCGTAGGCAGCGCAGAAATCCTTGAGGATCATCTCCATGGTCAGCTTGGTGCGCGCATAGGGGCTGATGGGTTTGAGCGGCGAATCCTCGGTGACCATGAAACCGGGCACCACGTCGTAGAGCGCGGCGGTGGAGCTGAAGACGACGCGCTTGCAGCCCAGGTCTCGCAAGCTTCGGAAGAGCTCCAGCGATTTGGCCACGTTCTCGCGGTAATACTCGAAGGGCATCGCCATCGATTCGGGCACCACGATCAGCGCCGCGCAGTGCACCACCGCCTGGATATCGGGATGCTCGCGGAAGATGCGTTCCACCGCGCCGGCATCGGCGATATCCGCCTGGTAGAAGACGCGCCCGCGGGTGAACTCGACCCGCCCGGTGATGAGCGAATCCAGGATGACGGGGGTGTGGCCTTCATCCTCCAAGGCCGAGCAGATGGTGCTGCCGATGTATCCGGCTCCGCCGGTGATGAGATATTTCATCAGGGTCTATCCTTCATGGGTGAAGCTACGGATGAGATAAACGGGTCGGTGCTTTACTTCCTGGAATATGTAGCCGATGTACAGGCCAATGATCCCCAGCGAGGTGAGCACACAGCCGCCGATGATCAGCAGCATGAACATGAGCGAGCTCCAGCCCGGTTCCAGGGTGGATTGCCGCCCGCCAAACCACAGGCTGAGCACGTAGATCACCTCGATCAGGGCAAGCACAAAAAAGAGGATCCCGATCGAGATGCTGATATAGAGCGGCACCAGGGAGAAGGAGAAGGTCGCGTTGACCGCCAGGTTCATCATCTTGCGGGTGGTGTACTTGGATTCGCCCGCCATGCGCTCGGCGGGGGCAAATTCCAGGATGGCGGTCTTGAACCCGCTCCAGGCCACCATGCCGCGCAGAAAGCGGTGGTATTCCGGCATGCGGCGCAAGGAGAGCACCACCTGCCGGGTGAGCAGGCGGAAATCCGCCCCGCCGGGGAGGATGTAGGTATCCCCGATGCGGTTGACCATTTTATAGAAAAGCCCGGAGGTCATCCTTTTGAAAGCTGATAGGTTTTCCTGATCCAAACGGCGGGTGAGCACCACTTCCGCTCCCTGCTCTGCCATTTCCAGCATCTGCCCGATCAGCTCGGGGGGATGCTGCCCGTCGCCATCCAGGGAAATGACGAAATCCGCGTCGGCGTGATCCAGCCCGGCAGTGAGGGCAGCCTGGTGTCCGAAGTTGCGGCTGAGCTCAATAACGGACACCCGCTTATCCTGCCTTGCGATCGCTTGCAGTTTTTCCTGGGTTTTATCCACCGAACCGTCGTTGACATAGATGATCCCAAAATCATATTTCAAGGGGTCAATGGCTCTGATAAGCCGCTCGTGAAACGCGGCAATAACAGCTTCCTCGTTGAAAACCGGGATGACCAGGTCTACTCGGGGGGCTTTATCGCTGTGCTTTTCTTTTGTTTTTTTTGAGGGCGAACCGGTTTTCGGGCTCATACGTTTCCTCGCTATTAAAGTATTATACCAATCGCGAAGGAGAGCCGGCCTTCCCGATCAATGCCGTCGGACCAGGTACAGCGCACTTCCGTCAGTGATCATTTCCACCTCCCCCTGTTCCGCAGCATGTATCCAGGATTCGTCCGGGATGGATTCTGCCAATTCATTCCAGAAGATGCCTTGGGGTGAAAGCACTTGCCAATCCGAAGCCAGGGTATCGGTCAGGTCGCTCCCATCCAGGAGGATGATCGATGGGGGAGAGCGTCGCAGGAACTTCTTTAGATCAGGTGGAGAAACACCACCGGGCAGTAACAGTGTAAAGTCGCCATACGCTAATGCGAGCGCAGTTCCTTCCTCCCCGGAATCGATCACCTTCAATGTCACCCCGGGTTCCAGCAGGTATTCCTGCCCCTTCTCCAACAGGTGGCTCTTCGCGCCATTCTGGCGAAGGGAATTCTCCAACCTGCGGTTGGCGGCATTGGCGGGTACCATTTCTCCCCAGAGAACACTTTTTACCTCAACCTGCTCGGCGAGGAATGGCAGACCAGCCAGCGGTTTGGCTTGAGAATCAGTAAGGATCAGCCCGTTCAGGCCTCGATCGAACGGGGAAAACCGCGCATCCAGCCGGGAGGCTAGCTCCCGCCCGCTGGCAGCGCCGTTTATCAGGTACGTCTGCCCGCGAGGCGTTTGTATGATCACCGCGTGGCTGTTTTCCAATCCCGGCAGAAGGATGTGCAGTTTTCCATCCGGCCGGGCAGCCGCGCCCATCCAGCTGACCATGGCAGCCGCCGCGCAAATGGTTATCAGGACCGCCGGTTTCGCCTGCCCCGGGAAGCGTCTGGCAAACAGGTAAATTCCAGCGGCAGCGGCAAGCAGGATCAGCACCCAGAGGAAACCAGACTCGGAAATCCTGATCGATCCGGGTAAATTCGAAAATCTCTGCACCACCGAGATGGTGTAGGTTAGAAATGGAAGCGTAAACCACCCCAGCACCTGTCCAAGGGGCAGCGCGATCATTCCCCCGAGCATGGCTACCGCACCCAGGGACATCACCAGGGGCTGAACGGGCAGGATCAGGGGATTGGCGATGATGGCGCTGAGCGAAAACTGGTGAAAGTGCCAGGCCATCAGCGGCAGGGTCGCGATCTGGGCTGCCAGGGTGAGCAGAAAAAATTCACCCACCGGTTCTGCGATGGCTCGGGCTTTCCCCGGCGCCATCCGCCCTGCCAACCAGTTGGAAAACCAGTGCATCAGGGGTCCGCCAACCACGATCAACCCCAGGGTTGCGGCAAATGAAAGCTGGAAGCTCACATCCCAAAGGAGATAAGGATTGATGAGGCACATGACCGCGGCGGAAAAGACCAGGGTGTTCAGCCCGGCACCGCGCCTGCCGATCTGCGTGCCCAGGATGGCCATGGCGCCCATGATGGCTGCCCGCATCACCGCCGGTTCCATGCCCACC
This sequence comes from uncultured Chloroflexia bacterium, assembly GCA_963747315.1. Classification (GTDB taxonomy): domain Bacteria; phylum Chloroflexota; class Anaerolineae; order Anaerolineales; family Anaerolineaceae; genus CAVVEQ01. The sequence continues at coordinate 22,999 of CAVVEQ010000007.1, forward strand.
AGCAGCGCGTAGAGGAAAACCGCCACGATCGAAAAGATCGCTGCCTTCCAGCGCGAGGTGAAGAGCCGCAGCGCCCAAAAGACAAACGCGGAAACGATGGCGATATTGAACCCGGAAATGGCGATGATGTGTGCCGTGCCGGTCTCCTGGAAAGCCTCCGTAAGGCTCTCGGGCAGGTCCTGGTCAAGGCCAAGCAGGATGCCCGCCAGCAGCGCTGCCTGCGGCTGGGGCAGGATCTGGTTGATGACTGTGTATCCCCGCAGCCGGAGGGTATAAAGCGCTGAAAGCACGGGGTTTCCATGACCGCGGGATATCACTTCCACCTTCGGGAAGGCGACCAGGGTCTGGATGCCCTGGCGCGCGAGGTAATCGCGGTAGGAAAACGATTCTTCCTCCGGAGGGGTTTCCGGTTCTCCGGTGATCCGGACCAGGTCGCCGTAACGAATATCCGTTCCCGGCCAGGTTTGAACCTGGATCATTCCTGAGGTAGGCGACTCGCTGCCGGACTCACCCGGAGAGACCTCTGCCCGGAATGAGGTTGTCCTTCCGTTGGAGACCGGCAGGTTGGAAACGACCGCGGAAAAAGTGATCTCCCCCTTGTCATTATGGAACGCGATATGATCCGGTGAGAACCCGGAAGGCGGGAGCGGATACCGCCAGGCGCCAAGCGCGAGCGCGGCCAGAAGCACCGCCAACGGCAGGGGGCTTATCCCGCGCCAGGATTGGAGAAGCACGACGCGGGCAGTGAGGCGTTTTTCCAGGAACGCGAGGAGGGAGCAGAGAATGAAAACGGAGAAGAGCAGGGGTTTGGGAACGGCGCTTACGCTGCCCAGCCAGATGCCTGCGAGGAATGCCGCGGAGAGCCAGAGCAGAGGCATGGGGATATTATAGTGAATAATTAATTAGTAAAAATCAACAAAGCCAATGATTCAGATTTTGTGAATATTAGTTTCATTCCCCAACAGACAAATTTCATCCCATAATATTCATTCAGGCAGCCGACATACCAATTTAAGGGATCCGGAGGAATATCCAAAGTGATTTGATTGTTATATGGCGCCAGTTGGATTTGATCCAGCCCGGAGTTCTTAGCCTGAAATAATTTCCGCTTCCCGCGCATCAAATTCGGTCGCAAAAACGCTTATTTGCCTGGTCAGGTTACCTACGGATACCAGTCCTATAACACCAATTATCAGGACTGAGATCGAAGTAAAAATGAGTATCAAGGGTGTGGATTCCCGCTTGATCGAATCTCGATGACCAAAGTAAATTGAAATTATGAAGTATTGAACCACCAATAAATATATTGGTATGAACATGGTTCGCAAGGGGAGGTAATTATTCACCAATGCGGATGGTAGCAGCGTGATTATGGTGAGCATGATGGGTAATAAAAGAAGGATAAACTGACCAAAAGCTGTGCGGGGAAAATGTTTCGCAAATCGAAGAGGTGTCGGGGCAACCCGGCCAATCGTGTACCCTGCCAGCAGGGCGATGAAGAAAGCTGCCAATCCAATACCTGATTTTTCCAGGAAGATGACGCGGAAACTCGATTGAATGAGATTGAAAATATTGGTGAAAATATCCATCGGGTTTATTGAAAAACCTAAAAGACCCACCCGATTGGCCGAAGCCGGGGCGTTGGCAACCACTAAAATTCCCCCCATCATTCCAATGAGAAATCCGATAACCAACCCTCTATGCCGGGTAAAATCTCTTATTTACGATAAGGATAAGTACAACCAGACAATAAACTGCGAACAAAAAGAGAGAAGCCGCCTCGCTGAAACCCATGGCAAAAAAACCCACCAGGGCAAAAACGAGAGCTTGCTTAAGTTGTCCAACACCATCGTAACGCCCGGATGTAAAAACAAGAACCAGACCTATGAAGATGTTTAATAGAAACAGACTTCCAGTGACGATTAGCGAGTGAAGAGTCCAATAAATGGATTCATACAAAGCAGGCGCAATCAGCGAGGTCGTAACTAAAACGATCAAGGCAAAAAGGATGGCGATAAAACGAGAATTCCATTTGGCTTTTGGCACATTATTATCTTTTTCAATAAACAGTTGCCTGATAAAGTAATATTGGCTCGCACCTACTCCCAGAAAAGCGATCATTGCGCCAAAAGGTATGCTGGCTTTTCCAAAAGAGAATGCCAAATAGTTAAGCACATGGCTCGAAAATCGGCCATTGATTTCCAAATAGTTATTAAAAATAGCCCCAAAGAAACCGTATCGCTGCAGAATATTGATGTAACAGAAATCATCTAAATACAGCCGATTAAGAAAACCGGTTGCAATAATTAATAACGCAAGTAGCGCATATACGATGCTAATTAAAATACATGCCCATTTAACAAGTGGCTTGAGAGGGATCTTTGAAACAACATTGTTCATGTATCGGATCGGGCTGAAACGACCCCACAAAAGGGTGTGAAAAAGAAAAATGATGTATCCCACCGCAATGAAGAAAAATGGGAGTAAAAGAAAATTTATCACACCATAATAAAACCCCTCCCTCACCGGGAGAACTAGCTCAAATTCTGGTTGGGTTTTTGGGTCCAATAAGGAGGTTATCGTTTTGCTGTCTATTGTGGTTGCGATTTTGACTGGATGGCTGGTTTCCATCACCATGCTTACTTGTTTCCACGCCCGCCCGTTCCATGAGAGTTCGGCTTGACCGTCTTTATCCAGTTTTATCCGGACGGATTCAGATTCAATTTGGCTATTTTGATCCATCGCGAGGGACTCAAAAGGTATATCGCCCAGGCCGCTTCTCAGCCAAATAATATCCACAAAACTGTCTTTCTGTCCTTGAAAATTAAGCGATATGTGGGTGATCGGGGCGAGAATAATATTCCTCGTCAATGGAAGCACAAACCACACCACCAGGCAAAAAAATAATGTTTTAAAAATAATTCTAACGAGTGTTTCTCGTTTTGGCGTTCCAATAATGTCAGGGCGCAACCACATCAATCCAAAAACCGGCAGGGTCAGCAGCAGCCCAATTCCTCCAGAAACAGCGGCATATTTTTGGCTTATGACCCCGCCGAGAGGTTGAAGCATAATTAAATATATGCATATCCATAAACTCACCCAAACCAATAGAAAAATACCAACACCGTACCATTTCGGGGGATATCTGCTGAAAGAATTTTTCATATTCCCATTCCGGGGTTTATCAGACCGAGAAATCAAATCACCATTCTGAAAAGTCCGCCAAACAGACGTTGTTCATCAAAAGGAGACCGCGCGAAATTTGGATTAAAGGCTCGCTGCAGATCGGAGCGTGACCGGAAGGAAGTATAGCAGAATGCACGGGGGTCTCTTCCGAAATACCAGCAGGGCGATGCGGTTGAAGAATGCGCCGGAGATCTGGGGCAATTCCTGTGTGTATTATGTGGTGCAAAACAGGTCGAGTGGCCATTCCAGATAATTGTTTGAATGATTCTGACAAGTTACTGTTCAAGACTGACCAGTGAAAAGGTTTGGTTGCCAAAAACAATATTCGCTTGAAGCCATTCCGGAATAGGATTTCGGACAACTGCAATCCCGGCTTGATTTCGACGGCCAAACTCCAGGTATTTCTCAAGTTTTTGATCCCCCGGCAATAAATCAATCTTCGACCATTCCTTCAATTCCTTTTCCATGTTCATGGCGAGGGAAATATTGCCTGGCGCAAGCCGGGTGAGATCATTTGGATCGAATGCGACCGGGTGAAGGGCTTGAAAACGAACCGCACCTCCCAAATAAAGTGGCGGGATGGAAATAACTGCGGTGTTTTTTTCTACGTTGCTGCGAATATATTCGATTATTTCCGATTCGTCCTTTTTTTCCTGTCCCGGACATACGATCTTGCCATTAATTAGACATTCGAGTGTCTGTAATCGATAGTTCGGAAAACGAAAACCCGGAAATTGATCCGTGTAAGTTTTTGGGAACATCAGCGAAAAAACAACGATTATGCAAATTGCGAGACCTGCTGATCCAATTCTGCGCAAATTGCCAAGGCCTGATGCTGTTTCAGAATTATTCCAAGACAACGCCAGAGGCCAGAAAACCAATATTTCCAGCAAGGGTATTACATAGCGTAATCCGCGAATCAGATCAAGAAAGATAGGAAGTTGGTGTAATTTCGATTCAATAAACATCTCGAATGTGCTTAATCCCACGCTGATAATTAATATTCCCGCAATCCATAACAGGATCAGTCCCAGTCTTTGCCTTTCTCCCGGATGACGGAAAACCAGAGCGGATCCGAGATACGCAATGGGAATTAATGAATATGTCAGTCCGGTATACAAAAATCTTGAAAAGGTAAATCTGATCTGGAAAGTCGACGGGAATGTTCTTTCTAAAAAAGCGGTCGCTTCTTCATAATTTATTGAACTCACAGAAGTAAAATCGCGGTTATTACTGTATTGATAAACAAAAGGAATCGTGATCAGTACAAAAATGAAAGCATAGAGAAATTGGTTCAGAAGATGGTGTTTCCACGAAATCCCAGCGGGTTTGAACACAAGATATCCCAGCCAGGCAGAGAATGCTATTGCCGGCGTGGAAACCGGGTGAACATAGATCAACAAAGCCGTTGCGATCATCACCAGCCAACGAAGGCGGGGTTTTGAAAGGGACAGAAAAACCAGGAGAAGCAGCCAGGGAAAGAATGCCTGAAACATCATGCGCGGTTGGGGATCGTACCAGATCCCCCAATAATCCCCTGCTTGCGTATAAATGATGAGAATTGTGGTCAACCCTAATAATAATGAGAAGAATCTAGATTTATAGACAAGCTTTCCTAAAAAATAGAATCCCGTAAGTTGAATAAAAACGTACGGGATCATCAGAAGAATATACGATAATCCGTACCCACCCGTGAATATTGTGAGCAACCTGATTATAGGCACCTGCAGACTGGTGTAATACCCAAAATTCCCCGGCGAGTTAAATAAGGAATCCTCGGCAAATGCTTCCGGATGATCCAGCGAAGCCGCGTATGCTGAAAGATAGGCCGCATCACTATGAAGATCGCTGAATGGGGATAATCCATTCCATCGACCCAAGAAGAAAAGCACGGATAAAAGAAAAAAGAACAGTACGATAAACCCGTCGCGCCTATTCAAGATTTTCCCATTTGAATTATCTTGAGAGAGTCCTGAAAGGAAGTGAAGTTTATCGTCGACTTCCTTAACGATTCATAAACTCCTGCCACCCAGCTTTATCGAAACATGCACCAGGAATAGCGTGATCGTCAAGAACAGGAAGGAAATCGAAAACCAGTAAGAAAGCCAGACCGGTAATCGATGGTAAGCGTCTACCTGAAAACCAACCTCGAAGGTCGCGGGGGATTCGGTAGAAACCAATAGAGTCGATGGCTCTGGATTTTCGTCCACCATAATCGAAACTTCTGTTGGAACTGACGAAGCAGTGAAAACCAGACGGCTGAAATCTCCGGTGCGGCCAGTCCATTCCAAAGCGGCGGGCTGCGCACCCGAATAGGTTAACCCTGACGGCGTTTGCTCCCATTCTCCTTCCTTCTCCAATTGCCCAAATCCAATATCCCCCAAGCTGGAGTTGAACCATTGTAAGGTGACTGACCGCCCGGCAATACCTCCAGGGATTTGAACATTGAATTGATGCGTCGGAAGCAGTTGAATATAAAAAGGTGTTTTTTGGGTTGAGTAAACAGCAAGTAACCCAATGAGCGCTGAAAGCAGGAGCCAGCCTATCCGCCCGGATCTGTTGTATTCATTGAGTTTGATCAGAATGAATCTTGTAAGAAGGAGGTAAATAAGCAGGATCAGAAAAATGAATAGGAACAAGACAAAAAACGGTTCGCGGCGGCTGAGGACGGGGGTTTGAATGAAAAGGAGATATATAAAAAATGAAATTAAAGCTGCTGAAATGATCGAGCCAAACATAGGCAACACGCGGATTTGTCTTGTTTGAATTTTCATTTTTCAAGATTTATTCAACTCTGTATCTGTGGGGTTCGCTTTTCTGATAGGTTTAGTGAGTGCTAGGACCAATAACCCCAGGCTGAATAGACCCACCAGGTAGACGCCGTACTGATAACGGAAATCGCGGGATACATTTATAAGAAGCATGACCAACGATTGTACGGCAGCGGGTAGGAAATATAGCAGATAGCGCGACTGCTTTGCCCGGTACGCGAAAAGTGCGGTGCAGTACAATCCCAGGTAAAGGAAAACGGCAGGGGTATAAAAAAGCAGGTCCCACGGCTGGCGGCTGGTGAAAGCTTTTATCATTGATAATGATGCAACGAGGGAGGGAAGAAGGCTGTTATCCTTCAGTCCCAGGTCATTGGGTTCGATCCAGGTTGGCTGCCATGCGACCAATTTCTCCTGTTTGAGGGCGCAATGGTTGGGTAATTCCCAGATGAGTGAACTAACACACACCATGTGCTGGAATTCGATGCCGGGTTCCTTAAACGCGAGACCCATGAACAGCTTGCGGATATCGGCGGCTTTTTCGGTGAAGCGCGGCTCGGAATACGCGGGCTGCCGCCAGATGGGGATATTGGTGCAGCAATCATAATCCCATTGGTCGAGCGGTAGGATCCCGGATGCGAGACTGGCTTCCTCCGCCGTAAGCGGCACCCCGGTTGCGACGTGGGCGGCAATATGATGGATGAACACCTGCTGCTTAAACCCTGTATTGCGGTCAACCTTCAAATAATCATAAACCGGACCCTGTATCAGGAGCCATACCCCCAGGAAAATTCCGAGGCTGAAAATCACCCTTTTCCATTGTTCCCGGTAAACCAGGGCGAGGACGATGAGGCTCACAACTGGGATCGGGAGCCCATTCAGGCGGAACAAACTGATTCCCAGGCTGACCAGGACAAGCCACAGCCAGGTGGACCTTCTTTTCAACCATTCGCCCCTGCTTAGGACGATTTTTAAAAACATCAGGGACATGAGCAGCAGGCAGGTGGAATAAGGGATATCCTTCCAAAGGGTGGCTGCCATGTTCCCATTGACCGGGGAGATAGCAAACAAGATGGATAACCCCCAACCTGCCCATGCGGGCAGACCGTGACCGGAAAGCAGCTTAATACCCCATGCCACCGTGAGGGCAAGCGTGATCACCTGGAAAACGATCACGGCTGCAGGAGAAAACCATACCCGGGTAAGTAAGAGCACAAGCAATGTGTGGACCACCGGCAAGGCGTCGTTGAACTGACCATCCACCACCTGCCCCCACTGGCGGATCGAATCGGGGGTCATAATTGCCGGGTAAAAGGTCAGCAGGTATAAACCCCAAATGGTGATCATCGGCAGGGCATAGAGAAGCCAATACCCCTGTTTTCGTTCAATCGCCGGCCCAGGGGTAAGGCGCACACCAACGAGGAACAAAGTGAGGATAAGGAAAAGGAACGCGAAACGAAACCGGTGATTAGATGGCTGAATGGTACGCTCATCCACCCTGTGCTAAGGCTTTGGCAACAATAACAGGTGCAGAGGGTGAACCAGCCAGGACCACCGCAGCGCGATTCCCGTCCCAGCCCGCCTGCACTCCCTCAACGCCAGGGGTGTTGGTGAATACGAGCGAAGCCTCCTTCCCGGTTCGACCTGACCAGGTCAACGATGCCGGCTCAGCACCTGTATGTGTCAGTCCAGTATCCGTACGCTTCCACTCTCCTTCCTGCACAAATTCCCCGAAGCCGATATCCCGGAGCGAGGTCTTAGCGTATTCGAGTGTGATCGAGCGATCCGTGCTGCCCGCGGGTACGGTGATCTGCAGGTGATGGATCGGAAGGAGCAGGAGGACCTGGGGCGGCCGGGTGACCAGGGCAAAGAGGATGCCGACACCCACGGAAAGCAGGATCCAGTTGCGCCTGGCTTTTGGGGAAAATGAGTGGAGGCGGGGGAGGAGGAACCGGGAAAGAACCAGGTATATTAGGGGGGTGAGGACGAACCAGAGAAGGAGGATGAAGACTGGTTCGCGTTTGGAAATGAAAGTTGATTGTAGAAAGATAATATAAATAAAAAGCGAAAAAACAACTCCAATGCTGGTAGAGAGAAACCATTTGGGTGATTTTTGAATGTTCATTCGGTTTTTATTAAAGCATCCATTTTTGCAATATCATATCATTTATTCCTTCTTGGAAATTTCCTCCGGGATTGATCCAAATTTTGAACCTAATTTAATATAAGAAATGAAAATCACATAAAATCTGTTTTACTCAAAGGCTATAAACCTAAAGAAGGTCTCCTAAACACTCTCCAGGATACTGGGGGTAAGGAATCCAAGATGAAAACCCTTTTTATTCAAATACCTTGCTTTTAATGAGGCTGATACATTATCGATCACATTGTCAGCCCTTCCGCGTAAATTGAAGGGATTCTACTCAGTAAAAAAGCTTGTAATTAACGATGGGAGTACAGATCGAACAATTGAGTTCGCCCAGGAAAACGGAGTGGATTTTGTTGTGAATCATGTCCGTAACCACAGCTTGGCAAGGGCATTCATGAACGGCATCGAAGCCTGTGTTCAGCTGGGTGTTGATGTCATCGTAAATACGGATGCCGATAACCAGTACAACGCGGATGACATACCGTTGATAATCACCCCCATATTGGATGGTCGTGCGGAGATCGTTATCGGAACCCGACCGATTGATAAAGTTGAGCATTTCTCTCATTTAAAATAATTCCTGCAGAAATTCGGCAGCTGGGTGGTTGGATAGCGAGCAAAACGGATATCGCTGATACCACCAGTGGATTTCGGGCTTACAGCCGGGAAGCAGCTAAACAAATGGTTGTTTTCACCGATTACACCTACACGCTTGAAACGATCATCCAGGCTGGTCAAAAGAACATGGCTATCATTTCTGTACCCATCCGGGTGAATCCCTACCTGAGGCCTTCGCGTTTGATCAAGAGCATTTTTACTTATATAAATCGTTCCATCGTAACGATTTTGCGCATTTTCGTCATTTACCAACCGTTTAAATTTTTCGCTTGGATTAGCCTGATTCTTTTTTCCCTTGGGCTATTGATTGGGATCCGATTTTTATATTTCTTCATATTGGGTTTGGGTGACGGGCATATTCAATCCCTTATCCTGGCTTCTATTCTGCTATTAGTGGGATTCCAATCCCTGCTGATAGCTTTCATTGCAGATCTATTGGTGGTCAATCGAAAGCTGCTGGAGAATATTCCTTATAAGGTAGGCGCAAACGAAAGACTCGAAAAGTGATCCGATTCGAATACTTACTAGAATTCGAACCCGCGAATTTGACTTTTGTAGATAGTCCTGGTTATGAATACGTCAAGCTTTGTTTGCTGAAAATTTTATCTTGAATAATGCCTTTGTATAAGAAAAAACCATTTTAAGAAAATTGGATTTACTTTCGCCCCAGGGGCGTTTTTTATAAATGACTGGTACTTCAATGATGGTGCAGCCAGCTTTTTGCGCAAAATGCAGCAGCCGGAAGAAGTACTCACCGTAACCCTGGAAAATGGTATTCAGGGGTAATTTCATCAGTCTCTCTCGGCGAATCAGGAAAAACCCTGATAGATTATCCTGAATCTGTGTTCGGAGGATCAACCGGATGCACCAATTAAATACCAAGCTGGCGAGATAGTGGCGTTTGCTATCCATATCCCCGCCCTCGCAAAAACGTGAACCCACGACCACATCAAAAATCTTTGCAATGTGAATCATGGTGGAGATCACTTCCGGGTTATGGGAGAAGTCGGTGTCCATGATGACGATCAAATCCCCGCTGGAATTCTTTATCCCGTCGAGTATGGATTTTGCCAACCCTTTGTCTGATGTCCGTAAAATCGGCACGACTCGCGGATCGTTTTTAAAGGTATCTTTCACTTTTTGATGTGTTTGATCCGGGCTGTTGTCATCCACCTGAATGATTTCCCCGTCATACCTTTTGGGGATATTTTCCAAAACTGCAGAGATCAGCCTGACAATATTGCCGGATTCATTGTAGGTTGGAAGAATGACACTGATCTTCACCACCCCCCCTTTTTTCTCGCCGAAACAAAAACCAATCCCCCGTCGTCGCATCGATCAGCCCCCTCGATCAATTTTGCGATCGCAGGGGAGAACAGGGGAACCCAGATTCGGCGCAGGGAGGGAAACAAAATCCAGCGGTTCACGATTTTCTTCATCAAAAATGAAAAGATGCTGAAGGGTACCAGCAGATCATTGAGTGTACAGATTTTGCGGGGGTCATAGGTAAATGTTTCGGTCACTTCAAATCCCTGTAATTCGACCAATTCCTTCCAAGATTGCGGAGGAAAACAATTATTCTGGTGCCAGAAATTATTATATAACCGCTCGTACCGCAAGGCGAGGTTTTCCAATTTTAGCGCTCGTAAGAACCGGCTGATCACCGAATACCGTTCAAACATATGGGTGGGAACGGTGAAAAATAAAAACCCCCCAGGTTTGAGTACCCTGGAAATTTCCAGGAAGACCGGGGGTAAATCAATAATGTGCTCCAGGACGCTGTTAGAAATCACGGTATTATAGGATGCGTCCGGGCGCGGAATGGAATTGCCATAACATTGGATCAATTCCTGGTAGCCGCCCAATTCAGCCGCTCGGACAAGCTCGAGTGGATTGGGGTCAACACCCGTATCGATCTTCTCATCGAACACCAGGTGCGCGAACAATCCATCCCCGCAGCCGAGATCCAATATCGGGTCAACGAGCACAATTTTTTTATAGATGTTGCTCTCGATCGAGCGCTCAATGGCCAGCGCAAACGGCGCCATACAGAGATATTCATACAAGATATTTTGTTTGAAGCGCAATTTATGCTCTCAGATCAAGCAGTTTTGTGGAGATATATTCGATTTGTTCTGAAGTCAGGGAGGGATAGGTTGGCAGGCTGATGATCCAGGCTGCGATCCGTTCAGCATTTGGCAAAGGTGGGCAGGCATAAATATGCGGCATCTGGCTGGGAGTGTAGAACCCGGGTCTTGTCTCTATACTCGCTTCTCTCATCTGCTCCATAACCGCATCCCTTCCCTGCGGATATGCCGTGGGATCCAATTTCAATGCAATCGCCCATAACACCGGATCCACGCTCGCAGGGTAGAGCTGCAGCGTTATCCCTTCCTGTGCCCCGAGTGATTTTTGGTAATCCAAATGCACCCGTTTCCGCTTGGGGATGATCTCGTTGATTCGTTCCAGCTGGGCAACCCCCAGGGCTGCCTGTAAATTGGTGAGCCGGAAGTTGTACCCAGCCACCTCGTGCCAGTAGTGTTTCTTACGCAGCAACCCGTGGCTGCGGTATAAAGCTATTTTTCTCGCCAGGGTATCATCATTGGTGATGATCATCCCGCCTTCACCGGTGGTGATGGTTTTTGCCGCCTGGAAGCTGAACGAGCCCATCAGTCCCATGGTTCCGGTATATTTGCCCTTGTATTTGGACGCGAACGATTCAGCCGCGTCCTCAATCACCGGGATACCATAGCGATTTCCCAAAGCGAGTATTTCATCCATTTCACACACGTTCCCATAGGGATGAATGGGAACGATAGCGCGTGTCCTGGAGGTGATCAATGGCTCGATGGTTTCGGCCGTCATGCAGAAAGTTGCGGGGTCAACATCGGCAAAAACCGGTTTGGCGCCAAGGTGCAGAAGGACATTCGGTGCAGCCATGAAACAGAACCCGGGTACGATCACCTCGTCATGCCTGCCCAACCCCAGGGCGACGAAAGCCAGATGAAGCGAGGTTGTGCCGTTGGATGAGGACACGGCGAATTTTTTGCCACAGAATTGGGCGAACTCGGACTCAAGCCGATCGACGTAAGCGCCGCCCGAGATCCAGGTGGATTCCAATGCCTGGACGAGGTACTCTTTCTCCCGGCCCCAAAAAACCGGTTTCGCCCACGGGAAATCGTTGTTCTCCATATTTCCTCTAGTACATTCTACAGTTTCTTTTCATAGATTTGCAGTGAGAAATTCGTGAATTTCTTCTCACCATATTTCACGAAACCCATGCCCTGATAAAAACCGTTGGAGAGCGGGTCCCGGCTATCAGTGGCAACATGGAAAACAGGTCCGATTTGCCATTCCCGAAAAGATTCCTCGAGCTGCGCCAGCAAATCCCGACCGATCCCCTGGTGATGAAATTCCTTTTTCACTGCAACGGCGACCAATTCAGCCTTGGTTTCATGAATTTCCTCAGGAGGGTGAATCCAGCTGGATTTTTGAAAGGGATATACCAATGCTTGAAAAAGGTTCCTAAAAGAATGGGTTTTTCGAATCTGCTGGAATGAAATAAAGGCTAAAGGCAGTACTGAATTTAATAACAACGACCGATAAAAGCGACGGATATCCGCGCAGCCGATGATGAAACCGATTGCGTGATTTGATTCGACCGCGCACCATAAACCGCTTTTAGGTACGGAAACTGAGGATCGGTAAATGACCTCCAATCCCTCCACACCCAAGTTGCGCAGGGTGCCTTCAACCAGTTCGGCGTGGTGGATCTCGGCAATTTCACGGAACCAAATTTTTGAGTGTTCTCGACTCATTCTTATAATTTTAATATTCTTATTAGTCATGATCTGTATAAAATGTGGTGAACCCTTTTTCCTTTATGATTTAGATAATAATACCCAAAGAATTGTTCGAAGATTCTACCAAGGCATTCCTCGAGAACGCAGATACCAGGTTATCTATATTTTTACATAATTATTATTAATCAGGAACGTTGATATCCCAGAAATCATAATAAAAAGGTTGCCCAATACATCTTTTGATTATCAATAAGCGGCGATAAGAACTTTCTTTTCAGCCAAAAATCGATTTTACATAAAACCCATGCGATCAAGATCCCGGCACCAACAACAGAAAGCATATGTTTATAACCCTAAATTCCTTCCCATCCAGGTGTAATAAAATTCGACAGGAATATAATTGGTAGGTGTGCATAAATCCGGCCCAGAGCAACACCAATCAGGTTCCAGCTTTGAATATTTCTGAAGGATTCATAGAGATATTTATTCCAAGCCAAACCGAAACTACAAGGGCAAGACCCAATAAAAATCCGGCATACCAATTTGCAAAAGCAAGATAATGGGCTTGTGACCACCTCATGTTGCCCTTAATTATGTCGTAAGTTTTTAATTTTATAAGGTTGATTTCCATTAAAACAGGTTGTGAGAGCATAGACCACGGAAAAAGAGCTGATTCAATCACATCTGATATATGCAAGCTCGCGTTTTAAACCATATCCTCCGCCAATAACCTTTCGGAAGGATATGAAAAAACATACTCCCCTTCCTGCACAAATTCCCCGAAGCCGATATCCCGAAGCGAGATCTTTGCGTATTCGAGCGTGATAGAGCGATCCGTGCTGCCCGCAGGTACGGTGATCTGCAGGTGATGGAATGGGAGGAACAGGAGGACCTGGGGCAGCCGGGTGACAAGGGCAAAGAGGATGCCGACACCCACGGAAAGCAGGATCCAGTTACGCCTGGTCTTGGGGGAAAATGAGTGGAGACGGGGAAGAAGGAATCGGGAAATAAGCAGGTAAATTAAGGGGGTTAGGGCGAGCCAGAGGAGGAGGGTGAAAGCAAGTTCGCGCTTGGCGATGATAGGTGTTTGAATAAAAAAATATAGGTGGAATATGACAATCCAAAGCTAATCAGTATCGACAAATTCCATGATAAAGATTGGGGGGTATTTCCTTTTTGAGTTTTGAAATGTGAGTTCATCGTTGAATTTTCATTTACAAATTGTTTGGAAATTTTATCATTCAGTCTTCCTGGCAATTTTTGTAAGACCAGGTGATAGCGTACCGAGAATTAACAATCCTATCCCAAACAACCCGACGAGATAAACGCCATAATGGTACCGGTAGTTGTCGGATAGATTAATTAATCCATAGATCGCTTCCTGGGTCACCACTAGGAGGATAAACAGCATGCTCCTCCAGTTCCTTCTGCGAATGGAGAATATCGCCGTGGCATATACTCCGAACCATAGATACACTGCCGGTGAAACCAGTAATGTCAGCGCAGGATCGGTCCGTAACGCGATCAGAAAGCCGGATAACGGTTGTTGAAATGCGGGGATCAGACCCTTTTCTGAGATAAATTTTTCGGGAAAACCACCTATCCAGGAACTTGAATTAATCGGCAGTAGCGTATTGGCACCGCAATACCCCGGAGACCTCCACACAATGGAGCTGACGCACTTTAGATGCTCCAGTTCGACGCCCGGTTCCTTTACAGCCAAAGAAACAAACAATTTCTGAACCGCAGAGTCCGGAATGGAGGCCTCCACTTCAAATAGCCCGGTCGTCTTTGATGTGGAAAGGGCGCTGCAACAGTTATATCCCCAGCGGGATCCTGGAGCAATAAAATCTGCCAGGGCCTGTTCGGAAGGCGTGAGTGGTTGTCCGGTATTGATATGGGCGGCAATATGATGCATCAAGATGTGCTGCAGTGTCCCTGATTCGGGCTGTTCAACCTTCATTGCCGTGAAGAGCGGCCCTCGAATGACCCCGTATAATACCAGCGATAAAACCGCGGCCTGAACTACATGTTTCCACCATTTGCGATAGAGGATCAGCACGGCGATCCATGCTGCTATCGGTACAGGAAATCCATTATGGCGGAAGGAGGCAACGCACAGGCTGACCAGCCCCAGCCATACCCAGGTGTATCGTTTCTCCAGCCAGGCTCCTTTGGTGAGCACGACCTTCAGGATCATCAACGAAAGCAGAAAGAGACTGGTGGAATAGGGGATATCCTTCCAAAGTACGATGACCATGTTGCCGTTGAGGGGTGCCAGTGCGAAAATGGCTGCCAGCAGCCATCCTGCCCAGCCTGGCAAACCATGCTCCTCAAGCAGGCGGATCCCCCAGGCGACGGTAAGACCCAGGAAAAGGATCTGGGAGATCACGACCGCTGCCGGGGATAACCAGATCCTCGTGACCAGCCACATCGATAAGGTGTGAAAGACCGGGTGGGCATCGTTGTATTGCCCCGTGAGGATCTGACCCCATTGAACGTTCGAATCCGTGCTCATCATGCCGGGCCAGAAGGTCAGCAGGTAGATCCCCCACACCGCCACCATCGGCAGAGTAAAGAGTAGCCAGGAATATCTGGAACGCAAGGAAGGGTTACTTTTTAACTCCCGGGATAGTAGAAAAACTGTAACGAAGAGAAAGAAAAAAACTGAGGAAAGCCCAATGGAAACCATCGCAAGCAGCAACCCGCTATTAATGGATCTATATACATGTGCGACCGTCTGGGTTGACCCTGTGGAACCCTCAAGATCGATTTGGGTTTCCTGGTCGTCCCAGACAATCAAGACGGGATTTGAATAGGGTGTTTTTTGAAATTCAATCCTGATCTCATCACCCGGATTTCCTTCCCAGATCAATGAGGCCGGATTCGGTCCGGTGTGGCTGATCCCGCTTTCAATATCCCTCCATTCCCCCTCCTTCTGCAATTGAGAGAAGCTAACATCGCCAAGGCTGGTTGTGATCCAGATAACTGATACATTTCGCTCCTCATTACTTATCTTCGAATCAGCAGGAATCAGGATTTTTACGGTGCGGTTCGGTGATGCGAAATATAAATTGGGATAGTTGGTCGTACTAATAATAAAAATGCCAAAAATGAAAGATGAAATAATCAATACGATTTTGGCGCGTTGAGAAAAATGTTTAATTTGAGGTAAAAGAAATCGATCGATCAAATAGTAGCTTGGAAAAATACAAACCAGGAAGAGGAGAAATGCTGAAAGAATCTCGCGTTTGCTCAACAAGGGGGTCTGTAAGAATAAAAGGTATATCGTGAGCGACACAGAGAAGCTGCAGATGATCGCCAAAACACCTGATTTCAAAAAACCTTTTCTGGATGTTATGTTTCGATTCAAGATTTATTGCTCCGTGGATTTATGCCACGATAAGATCAAAAGTCCAATACCGAACAATCCTATCAAATAAGCTGCGTAATGGTATCGGAATTGGTCGGAAATGTTTATAAAAAGATACATTGCTGACTGTATAAAAATAGGCAGGATAAACAGCATGCTCCTCCAGTTCCTTCTGCGAATGGAGAATATCGCCGTGGCATATACTCCGAACCATAGATACACTGCCGGTGAAACCAGTAATGTCAGCGCAGGATCGGTCCGTAACGCGATCAGAAAGCCGGATAACGGTTGTTGAAATGCGGGGATCAGACTGTCTTCGGTGTTTTCCTTCGCGCCAGGATCTATCCATAAAGTGGAGTTATAAGGCAGTAGCGTATTCGCTCCGCAATACCCCGGAGACCTCCACACAATGGAGCTGACGCACTTTAGATGCTCCAGTTCGACGCCCGGTTCCTTTACAGCCAAAGAAACAAACAATTTCTGAACCGCAGAGTCCGGAATGGAGGCCTCCACTTCAAATAGCCCGGTCGTCTTTGATGTGGAAAGGGCGCTGCAACAGTTATATCCCCAGCGGGATCCTGGAGCAATAAAATCTGCCAGGGCCTGTTCGGAAGGCGTGAGTGGTTGTCCGGTATTGATATGGGCGGCAATATGATGCATCAAGATGTGCTGCAGTGTCCCTGATTCGGGCTGTTCAACCTTCATTGCCGTGAAGAGCGGCCCTCGAATGACCCCGTATAATACCAGCGATAAAACCGCGGCCTGAACTACATGTTTCCACCATTTGCGATAGAGGATCAGCACGGCGATCCATGCTGCTATCGGTACAGGAAATCCATTATGGCGGAAGGAGGCAACGCACAGGCTGACCAGCCCCAGCCATACCCAGGTGTATCGTTTCTCCAGCCAGGCTCCTTTGGTGAGCACGACCTTCAGGATCATCAACGAAAGCAGAAAGAGACTGGTGGAATAGGGGATATCCTTCCAAAGTACGATGACCATGTTGCCGTTGAGGGGTGCCAGTGCGAAAATGGCTGCCAGCAGCCATCCTGCCCAGCCTGGCAAACCATGCTCCTCAAGCAGGCGGATCCCCCAGGCGACGGTAAGACCCAGGAAAAGGATCTGGGAGATCACGACCGCTGCCGGGGATAACCAGATCCTCGTGACCAGCCACATCGATAAGGTGTGAAAGACCGGGTGGGCATCGTTGTATTGCCCCGTGAGGATCTGACCCCATTGAACGTTCGAATCCGTGCTCATCATGCCGGGCCAGAAGGTCAGCAGGTAGATCCCCCACACCGCCACCATCGGCAGAGTAAAGAGTAGCCAGGAATATCTGGAACGCAAGGAGGAAGGTTTATTTTTTTGAACGATATTGATTTCAAGTAACACAATCGTTAAACAAAGAAAAAGAAAGGAAGTAACAATAATGTAGAGAATGGATGGAAGAAGGTATCCCTGGTTATCTTTAAAAACCGTGGAGATCGTTTCCGATTCACCGGCATTTCCGGAAAGACTATACCTGGCAGCTTGACCGTCCCAAATAATTTCGATTTTCCCGGCATCCGGGGATTTTTCAAAAATAATTGCGGGAATGGAATTAACCCTTCCGGACCATTGCAGCGAAGCGGGGGAGGAACCAACGTGGTAGATCCGGTTGGGTTCCCTTTGCCAGCTTCCGATCTGTTTGAATTGCGAAAAGCTGACATCCTCCCACCCATTTGAAAATCCGGTTATCGCGACCACTCGATCATCTCCTGATGGGTCTGAACTCGCGGGAACCTGAATCGTCAGGGAATGACGGGGGAGAAGGAAGTACGCCCTTGGCTGGTTGGTAATAAGGACCAGAAAAACCCCAAACAGGATTGAAAAAAGAATCAAAAAGATCCTTCGTTTCGGGGGGTATGTGAGAATTCGGGGAAATACGAATCTGTTCAGAAGGATATACAACCCTGGAATAAGGAAAATGAAAATCAATGCGGTGAAGATAATCTCGCGCTTACTGAGTAAGGGGGATTGAAGGAAAAATAAATATGCCGCCAGGGATATACACAGGCTAAAGAAAACTGAGGCAACGAGCAAGCTAATTTGAATTTTTGGGAGATTTTTATTTGTGTTCATTAGAGGTTTCTTCAAGGTTTTATTATGCGGGAGGTAAAATATCCGTTCAATTCAAATTTACATATAATTATTATTTGATTTTCCGTTGATCGAATTCCTGAATGCGAAAAAGGTAGGATGGGAATGATGTTTAATTCCTATTCTCCACCTTACCCACAATTTTTTCTTGCAAATTCTTATCGGAAAAAAGCGGAACCAGTAGAAGCCCCAGGGAAAGCATTCCCACCAGGGCAACACCGTATTGATATCGGTACGTCTGGGATACATTGATCAGCATTAATATCACGGATTGAACGACTGCCGGCGAGAGGAAAAGCATCAGCCTCCAGTTCCTGGAGCGAATGGAAAGGATGCTTGCGCAGTAAACCGCGCAATAGAGGTACAGCGCCATGATCAAATTGAGGTTGTGGTTGATCCGGGCAGTGATGACCGGGAAATAAAACCTGGAAAGGCGCATCACGCTGCCCTTAATCCCTTCCGCCTCCGAAATATTCTTCTCGATTAGAAGTGTGTAGATCCCCATGTTTTCCCGATCCGGGCAGGATGAATTGATGCTCCACACAATTTGGCTTGCACATGCCATATGGCGAATATCCACTCCAGGATTCTTAAGGAATAGATCCAGCGCAATTCGGGCAGGTTTATTGATATCTTGTCTGAGAAGAGGGTTTTCAAAGTTTTGCACGTTCCTGGCGTTGGGAAAGAGAGAGTATTTCGTGCTGTTATCCCCGCAGCAGTTATAACCCCAGGAAGAAATCGGTGCCAGCTGATTTAAATACGGACTCTGGTCCAATGTCAGAGACGTCCCTCCTTTAAGATGCGCAGCAATGTGATTTAGGAATAATGATGCCCCAAATTCGGGTACATGTTTGACTTTCAGCATCGAATATACAGGACCATATAATATCGCAACCAAAAGGATAAAAACACCCACCGCAGCTGCCACACTTTTCCAGGCGTGGCGGTAAAAGATCAACATTATGAGGATTGATCCCAGGGCAACCGGCAAACCATTGATCCGGAAGAGGGTAATTGCTCCAAGCGAAATGCCTAACCCGATCCAATGCCACCTGCCACCAAGCCAATCACCCCGCGAATGGATCGTTTTTAAAATCATTATGGATAGAACCAGGAACGCGGTCGAATAGGGGACATCCTTTAAAAGGGTGACAACGCTCAGGCTGTTTACCGGCAGAAGGGCAAACAAGCCCGCCAACCCCCAAAGCGCCTTACGTGAAACCCCCATATCTTCCAATGCCGCCAATCCCCAGGCCAGTGCCAGGCTTACCATCAGGACCTGGCTTACCGTCACTGAAACCGGGAATGGATAAACCCGGGAAACCAGATCCATGAATATAGCGAAAGGGATTGGATGTTGATCGGTGAAATTTCCGGATAAAACCTGCTGCCACTGAACCATCGGGTCTTCCGGAACATAACCGGGCTGAATGGCAAAGAGAAAGAATCCCCAGAACAGGATCATTGGTAGTGAATAGAGCAGCCAGGAAAGCGATTTGCGGGGTTTTGTGGATGGTTCCGGTATCTGAATTGTAAGAAAGAATGTTGTCAGGGTAAAAAACAGGAAGAACGCAGTTAGAAAGTAAGGAATGGCTGCCAGGGGCCATCCCCGGTCCCATAGCGGATCTTCGGAAAGGGTTACTGGGGTGCTTCCCCCGGCACCTGAAAGATCCAGTTCCCGCGTCGTTCCATCCCAAATGAGTTGGATCACACCTGCATCCGAGCTGGATTCAAACTCAAGCTTCGCGATGGTATCTATCCTGCCTTCCCAGCGCAGGGATCCACCCGAAAAACCCTCCAGGAATAACCGGCCTTCCTCCCTTAGCCAGTTTCCGGTTTCCTTGAACAGGAAGAAACTGACATCTTCGGATCCATTATTGAACCAGGTCAGGGTAATTTTTCTTCCCTGGGTCTCCGGTCCGGAATATTCCGGAACCGCAATTGTCAGGGTGTGCCTGGGGAGCAAAACATAAAATGGCGGGCGGTATGCGCTGAGCGAGATGAACAATCCGAATAATATTGAGGCAGCCAGAAGGATTATTTTTCTCCGGCGGGAGAATTCCTGGAATTGATGGGCGACAAACTTCGCCAAAAACAGGTAAACTGCCGGGACCAAGCCCAGAAAAACAAGGACCGCGGTCAACATTTCCCGTTTTCTCACCAGAGGTGTTTGGATGACCAGGAGATAGCACGTGAACGCGAGGACGAGGCTTGCGATCACCGCGATTACGACTAATGGGATGTTTATTCTCTTGAGGGGAATAAGGCGTTTCATGATTTTTCTCCCCAAGCCGGGTGATACAAACATCGCCGATTCTCCCCTGCCGCATCCGCAGGTTGGCTTCCATTTTTACGCAAAAGGAAATTCCCGGATTTTCTCCTTCTTACTACTTCAATAATGGAAGATTTGAAATAGAGTGGAGATTTCAATTTAGTGAGATTATAGAACTAATGTAATTCTGGAATTTTAATTTTCCCGGGGAGGCAGGTGTGCGCTGGTCCAGGTATCTCCAGGTTTTTAAAACGAGATCGGTATCCGGTAGACCGTCCTCGGAAATCCTGTGATCCACGGCTTTTCGGATGAGTTCAAGAGATTTCTCCCACTCTTCGCCCAAACCATATGCCAGGATAAATGGGAAAAGCTCCGAGTCAGATAAAAACTGAAACTTCATCTGATAGATCGCTTCGTCCCCCAGGTCCCGCACCAATTTCCAATCGTGCATCTGTCGGGCCAGCTCGGCTTTTTCGTAAAAATAGCACCATCCACTTTCCGGCTCAGATCCCAGGTTGATCGCGGATGGGTCGATCGCCTGGCCTGCTTCTGCTGGCAGGATTGGTTTGAGGCTGGCATACTCCAGCCACCTTGCAGCTCTCGATTCAATCTCTGGTAATTCTTCTGGGAATTCGGGATTGAACACCTGAGGGCAATTCCGGCCATCGTAAAATAAAAAGACCGTTTTTGAGAGATCGGGGGTGAAACGAGCCGTGATCAAGTCTATATAACCGGTCTCACTTGATAGTTGGGATCCAAGTTGGGATCCCAACACAATCGAGTACGGGAAATCATTCGTGGATAGATCCGGCTGATAGAGCCAGTTGAAAATATACGTCCAGGCCGTGGAACCATCTCCGGTGGGCATGTCATTGGTGACGATCATCGTACCGGGTTGTAGTCGGGGGATACGATAAGAAAGATTCCAAAAGAAATTTTGCCGTCTTTTTTCCACACCTCGCAGCTCGTTTGAGGAAATGAATTGAAGTCCTGCGCTTAACCCCACGACCACGCTGAGGATGACAATCTGCGTCAGGTACCGCTTGAATAGAGCAAGGATCAGGAACGCCATCCACAGGCAGGAAACCAGCATGAATGGGAGCAGGTACCTGGTTTCATAACCACCCACACCAGCCGCCAGCCCAACCAAGATAAATGGAATTCCCCCGATCAACCAGGGCACTGAGCTCAACTCCAGCAGCTGGATCCCCAGAATTCTTTTCGTTTTTTCCCGGGGAGATTCTGGCAGCCGATATGCACGCATCACCAGGAAAGTAGCTCCAGCTGAAATAAGAACCAGTATCAGGTAAATATTGGATGACAACGAGCCCCATACCACCCTTTCAGCCATAACACTAACGATCTGGGTCCAGGCACGTACCATCGCCATCCAAAAATAAATCAGAGTCTGATTCGTGAACAAAACAATCGCAGAAAGCCAGTCCTCACGGAAGATGTTGAACAGGCGAAGCGAGTGATTGAATGTCTGATAAGGAAAGAGAAAAGTCCGCCAGTAAAGTATTGCACACAAGGCGAGGAAGAACGGCAAAAAGTGACGGATGGTTTTGCCCAGTTTCTGTTTGGTCGAGAGTTCTGTTTCAGAGAGCACGATCCAGATAACGAACGGACGCATCAGTTCCATGAATAGGAAATATTCCATCGCCAGCATGTTGTAAATGCTGGTCAGGAGAGCAAGCAGATAAAACAACCAGAATCGTTTAGGTTTGCGCAGAGATAAAACTGTGAAAGTAAGTGATAGCAGGAAGATGGCAAGGATAATATTTCGATGCCCGGTGGTGAGCGCCACGCCGTGGGAAAGGTAACCCGGAAAAACCGCGATCAGGATACTCGCGAACACCGCAAACCGGATCCTCGTTGGCCACAGGTTTTTTACCAACCACCAACCTGAAAGGCTGGTGATCCACGGAGCCAGTACCGCGAAGAGCTGCCAGCGCCAGGGTTCAGCACCCAATAAAGGCATAAGGAGCTGGTAAAGCGGTGCAAGAAAGGGGCGGTTGGTGATATGGTAATAATCCACGCCCCACGCGCCAAGTTTCTGGTAAGTCCAGAGCATGATCCAATCATCAGCGTAGAAGTTTAACCACGGCAGCAGAACACCATAGGAGAGAACGCAAAGGAACAGCAGGAAAAGGGGATGAAAGACCGGGTGTGTTGAAATCCGATCGAACCATTTGACCTTTGCTGGTTTAGGATTTGTGCCTTGGTTTGAATTTGTCATGCGGTTCCTGGTCGTTTGCAAATGGGAGTGGATAACATCTACACGCTCTCTCGGCATTCCCGATGAAATTTTACCTTAATCAAGAGGCTGTCCTCCCAAAATTATCCTTTTCATATCAGGCGGTCAGCTATTAAAATATATATTATTATTCCTGCATCCATGGATTCAAATTTATGAACGATCACGATAAGGATGAAAGAACACCTGGTTTTCGCTCGCTGGATCCTTTCTGGTATGCGTTTGGGGCTTTCCTCTTCTCTTTCTTCTGGTTCTTTATTCGCAGCGTTTTCTTCAATCCCAGCCGGGTGATGATGGTTTTCGAGACGGTCCGGCGTCTGGACCCGATCGGTTATGACTTGATGATGATGGTCAGTCACGCCACTGCCTGGCTTGAGCAATACCGTATCCCCCTTCGCCTCCTTCAATAATTTCCCGCCCTTCGCCACACTCCTCTTCACCCCCTTCACCCTGGTACCATTGCCAACAGCTTATTCGATCATCACCCTCATCACCCTGGCGGGCTTGCTGTGGTCCGGTTTCGTTTTTCCTATACCTCCAGCAAACACCCCGCGGCATTAAACCGGTGTTGGTTCTTGTTTTCACCACCGCGCTCGTCTCGTACGGATTTCAATTCGAGATCGAACGCGGCCAATTTTACACTCTCGCGTTCGCGCTGGCTTTTTCGGGTGTTTACATTTTTCACCGTCATCCCAGGCTTTCCTGGGTCGCCTATGTCCTTTTTACCCTCGCCATCCAGCTAAAAATGTTCCCGGCGCTTTTAATATTTCTTTTTATTCGGGATTGGAGGGATTTGCGAGGAAACCTTATCCGGATTCTTTGGGTTAGGCCTGGCAAATTTTGCTTTGTTCTTCATTCTCGGCTGGAGCAAATTCCTGGAATTCGTGAACATTCTCTTTGCCATGAACAACGACCCGGGTATCTGGGTGGGTAATTTTTCTGTGCGGTCCTTCACCTACCGTACGCTGCCGGTCATTCTCAAGCGGTTTGATATCGCCACTGGCTGGATTGAAAATGGGAGAGGAGCGATCGAAGCGCTCCTGGTGGGATTGGTGTTTCTTCTGTTGGGGTTGGGCATCTACAAAACGTTCCGCCGGAACAAGAAGGGAATCGATCCATACTTGTTGTTCCTGTGCACTGCCGCGGCGTTAGTGATCCCGCCGATCAGCCACGACTACAAGCTCCCCGTGCTTGCCGGTCCAGCTGCGATCCTTCTGATGAGCTCTGAGATGCCGAGAACCCTGGGCATGATGTGGCGCCCTGCGCTTCTTGATGGAGGCAGTCATATTGTTTTCGCTCGCCTATTTTTCCACCCAGTATTCCTATTCTGATGAAATCACCTCTATTGGCGAATAACTTTTTAGCAGTATTCTTGATGATGGTTTTGGGAGTTGTGTTTTCCTTCACCGACCGCGCGGAAAGTGTCGAGTCCACCGGATAGAATTTTCACACACACGAACTTGATCCCTCTGAGCAAAGAAGGTTTATTCATTTGGTATTCCCTTTTCATTCCTTTTGGCGAAAGGGAATTGGTGAACACAAGGATAAGATAACAAGGCCGATACTATAAATTGCGATTAAATAAATTGGATATTGGTATCGAAATTCGTTCGAAATATTTACAACAAGTAAGACCGCGGTTTGAGTAATGGTTGGAACCCCGAAGAGTAGAATTCTCAGTTCTTTTAATCTAATTGCACTAAAGACAATACAATACAAGCCGATCAATAGATATAAGGCGGGTGTAATCATCAATGAAAAATCGGGGTTTTCTTTTATTTCAATCAGTAAATTTACTAGCCAGGGAACCAGAATTGGGAGTTTACTATTCTCTTTAATGGAGGCTATCGGAATGGTTTTTGCGATCCATTGATGCTTTGAAATCGGTAAAAACATTCTCGCTTCACATTTCGCCGGTATACTCCAAATTATCGAACTTGAACATAACATATGGTCAATATCAATTTTTGGTTCTTTGAGCGCAAGAGAAGCTGCAATTTTCTGAATAGCCTTTTTATTTTCATCAGCTTTTTCTTCAGAAAATCCTATGGATTGTATAGTTCGATTTACAGTACAACAATCATAACTCCAGTTCTCCAAGGGGATTATTTGGTCGAGAATGATTTGTTCAGGCCTTGATAAAGCCCCCCCGTTTGAAATATGGGCTGCTATATGGTGGAGAAAGATATGTTGCTTGATGCCGTTGTTACGCTCAACCTTTAATATTGTGAATAATGGAAATTGAATAATCATCCAAACCCCAATTGTGAGCACCAAAGCTTGAAGTAAAGCTTTCCAGTGGTTTCGATATAAAAGGAAAAGCGAAAAGATCAAGATTAACGGAACTGGGAAACCATTATGGCGCATCAGGATGACAAATAAACTCACAACGCTAATAATTATTGGCGTTGTTTTATGGTTCAACCATTCCCCATTTGAAAACACAATCTTTAAAGCTAAGACCGACAACAAGAGAAATGCTGCTGCGTAAGGAATATCCTTCCAAAGTGTAATAACCAGTTCGCCATTGATAGGAGATAACGCAAACAGCCCAACAACCAACCAAGATGCCCATCTTGGTAAACCGTTTTCATCAAGAACTTTTACACCCCATGCGATAGAAAAACTCAAAAAGGCAATTTGAAAAATTGCAACCGAAGCAGGAGAATACCAAACCCGGGTAAGAGCCCATAAAAGTATAGTGTAAAGAACGGGGTGAATATCATCGAATTGAAAAGAAAGCATTTGGGCCCATTGGATCGATGACATATTAGTCATCATGCCCGGAAAAAATGTTAGAAGCGAAAACACCCCAAACAGCAATTAAAGGTATCGTATAAACCAACCAATAATTTTTTTTATGAGGACGCTTGGGTTCTTGATCAATCAGTATTTAAGAGAATAATGGTGATTATGAAAATCAAAAGACCAACGGTATAACCAAGCAGAAATCGAGAAAAAAAATCGGACCCATAGTTTTTAGGAAATTGATGGGTGATTTGCAGTTGATCCTTCACCAATTGTAACGAGGAAAGAGGAACTGATTCCCCATCAAAAATAATTTCCCCGTTTTCGGTACCACCTGAGTTTCGAAAAACCAGGGTTGCTGTTTCTCCAGTTCGCCCTTCCCAAAAAAGCGACGAAATATTACCCCCATCGTATCGGTGCAAGTCACTCTGCCCGCTATTTACCCCTTCAGTGAACTCAGCGAATTCAATATCTCGAATTGATGTTGTTGCATATGATGAGAATTAACACTCGTCGAAGGATTATCTTCAGGAAAAACCGCTTCATTTTGTGTTTTGGTAAAAGTGGGACAAACCGATGGAGGATTTGAAATAATTGCGACTATGAAACCAAGTAGAATAGATATTATTATTAGGATCCACCGGTCTTTATTATATACCTACAAAAGGAAGGAAAAATTGGTTTTGAAAAAAGATGATAAGTAAATAGAGAAAGAATTGAAAGTAATAAAACAATGAAAATCACAACTCGCTTGCTCACATATTGCTGTTTCAAAGAACAAACCCAAAATTGTTAATGCCACAATCAGCCCTGACATTATCGAGAAAACCATTTCAAAGATTACACTCCGGGAATGTGCATTAGCCTTCACCATAAAGAATTCACCAATTCCCTTTACAAATTTCTTGACCATCAGTAATGTCGTATGATGAATAATCATCCGACATTTACTTCGTAGACTTTGTTTGGTAAATAAGGTAAGTTAGAATGAAAGTAATTATTAAAGATAAATCTAAAAGTATTGATTGGAGTGATGTTTTCGGGAGGACGATTGGAAATATTAGGAAGAAAAAAGGCATTAAATATCTGGTTTGGTTTTTGTACTAAACCGGAAATTTCATTCTTATTCCCGTGGTCTGATTGTAAGATAATTATTGGTTGTTCCGGTGATGAAATTAAACGCCTTACAGATAGGTATAAGTTTGTTATTTAAATATTCCAATTGGTAAATGTAACCTTCGATGAATTTATCATTTGTAATTGGTCTTTGACGATATTCTCACCCTAAAACCTCCCCATCTGGGAAAATTAAAATGGCTCATGAGTGACGGTTAATGTGCATAGATAAATTTATTTCCAGGGTAGTGAGAAATCAGGGTAATGAGTCAAGAATATAATTATCCTGAATCGGTTTTATATTGAATTTATCTTTTTTCCCCTTATTGAAAATCTGCAGGATCTCTGGGAAATGTTGGGTCAATGGCTTCAAGTAGGTTGAATTTATAAACAATTCTTCGAACGGGGAGAGTTTTTTCGTAAGGATATTCTCCCTGTTGCTATGAAAATTATTATCGATATTTTTCCAATTTAGAAAAGGATATATCTCGTTATGGAATGAATAACTAATATAACCTGCATTTTTTAAGGACCTGAAAACTAGGTTATTTGTTAGTAGATTGTTTAATTTTGATATGTAATTAGATTTTGCTTCCAATGGAAAGAAATTCTCAATATAATCAAGGTTTAGTTCTGATCCTAACGATAATCTGGTTAGGTTATAATTACTCAAACTACAGTCTGTAACAACAAACCCCATTTCTTCCAATTCCGAAATAAAACCAGAATTATCGTAACCGAAATAATCGTGCAACACATCTTCCCTGTTGTATCCATCTAAAACAATAAAGTATATATCACGGAAATCCGAATCCTGAGGGATGGCTAAAATATCCCCGTTTTCTTCACCCTGAATAATACTTTCATTTCATTCAGGTAATTTTCATAATAATATCTCCCTATCTGAAAAAGCGGAAAAATCAAAATTGCGATGGAAATAACATTCACCAGTGGGAATATCGAAACCAACTCTCTTTTTCTTTGAATTAAAATGATAAACACAATTATGAAAATTACTGCAAAAAAGAATGTGAGGATACTATTTCTGGAGAGGTTCATCCCGTAAGGCTCATATTCTTCTATTAAAGCAAAGGTGTGACCGTAAAAAAAGAAGATGAACAACAATAATGCCGAGGTTAAGCTTGCTAAACTTAAATCCTGAGTGACGAGATAAAGGAAGGAAAATATTAGAATAGCAAGAAGGATTGAAAATATAATCGGCCTAATCAGGTTGTCGATTGTGGTCTGATTAGTATTTTGTCCCATCAATGATATAGCTGGAAAGCATGCAAAAAATGGAATAAATAACGGGGATTTTTTAAACATCTACACTCTATAGAACTTATTACACAAACTTGACCTTCCCCATCGCGAAAAAGACCATCTTGAGCAGCATCCAGCCGTGTTTCCAGCGCTGGATGTTCGTCGTCCCATATACTCTTTCCTGGTAACGGATGGGCAGGTCCACGATCTTCAACCCCAGTTTATCTGCGCCTAGCAGCAGGTCGTAATCTCCAAACGGATCGAATTCCCCGAAATAGGCGCGGTTGGCGGCGATCCTTTCATAATCGGTTTTCCAGAGCACCTTCGTGCCGCAGAGCGTATCCTTAACCGGCTGCCCGAGCGCCCAGCGGAAGACCAGGCTGAAGGCTTTGTTGCCCAGCAGGTTTAACGGGCGCATGGCACCGCCTTCCATCGGGTAGACCAGCCGCACGCCATTGATGAAATCTCCCTTCCCGCTCGCGATGGCTTCGTAAAAAGCCGGCAGGTCCTCCGGGGCTACTGTCAGATCGGCGTCCAGGATCATCAGGATATCGCCGGACGCAGCCTGGAAACCCGTTCGGACGGCATCTCCCTTCCCCGTTCCGGTTTGCCGGAGAAGCTTCGCCTTACACCCCGGGTTCGCTGAAATTGCTTTTTCGATCACATCGTACGTCTCGTCTTTAGAATGCCCCTCCACAAATACCAGTTCAGTTCCGCCGCCCATCTCCGGTACCCTGCGGAAGATCTCCGGGATGTTGCCGGCTTCGTTCCGGGCGGGGACGACCACAGTTACCTTCGGTCTGCGCTTCTGCGAGGAAGGTAGGGCGAGAGGACGCGCCATGATGATGTTGGTGAGCGCGAAGTAGTGAAAAGGCCAGATCTTGACCAGGAATTTGTTAAAGAACGGGTTGAGCACCGGGATTGGCAGCGGGAAGAGGATCTCGTGCCAGTGACGCAGGAACTCGAATCCCTCCAGGAAAAGAAGATTGCGGATATCATCCGGGGTCAGCCAGTTTTGCGGCAGGTTGGGCTTGGATAATCCCAGGGTTGAAGCCAGGGTCAGGAGTGGAGACCACATCCTGCTGTAGAAATTGATCAGGATGCGGGTCCTGGGGTTGCTAACTGCGCGGATCTTCCCAAACACCTGCTGAACGTTCCACAGGTCATTGACCAGGTCGGAGAGGATGATGTAATCAAAAGTACCCTCCAGATCAAGCTGGTGGGCGTCCATTTCGAGAAATTCCAATTCGGGATGGCGTTTCCTGGCGAGCGCGATCATTTCCGGGCTGAAGTCAATCCCCACACCCCGGAGGGATTCATCGCCGCCAGCAGATCGCCACCTCCGCAGCCTATATCCAAAACCCGCGAATCCTTCTGGTATGAGAAAGCGAAAGAATTCCGCCAACCGACGGTGATAAGCTTTCCCGGCTGACCAACGCTGGTTTTCCCGGGCGATCTTATCCCAGTGCTCCGCCCTCTGACGGGTGTACGATACCTGTTTGCTCCCCGTCACGCCTTTTCCAATCCCGCTTCTTCCAGCTCCCTCACCCTCGGATGCCCCCTATACACCCCGCGGTACTCCTCCGGCAGCAGCACTGCGATGCGGCACATCACTTCATCTGTCCAGCGCTGCATTTCTTCCTCGCGATTTTCCCGCCCTATTTCCGGGATGGTGAAAGCCGGGCCAAAGGTGGCTTTCATTTTTGGTTTTCGGAAGCGGACCAGTTCGTGCACCCCCGTCGCTGTGCCCGTGATTGCCACCGGGACGATCGGTGCCCCGCTGCGCAGCGCGAGGAAAATGATCCCGGATTTTCCCGGCAGTAACCCGCCGGTGGTGCTGCGGGTACCCTCGGGTGATATCCCCAGCGCATTCCCCTGCTTCAAAAAATCAATTGCTGCCCGGATGGCTGTGAAATCGGCGATATCCCGGTCGATCCAGATCGCCTCCCCCATCCAGGCTAGCGGGGCGATGAGTAAGTTTTTCTTATACTTGGTTGTGATCACGCAGGTAATTTCCGGTCTGGCAGGGATATCAAAAAGCACCGGAATATCGAGCCGGCTGAGGTGATTGGTGGCGATGAGCACCCCACCCGAAGCCGGGATGTTTCCAGCCCTTCAAAGGTGGTGTGCGTGATGGTTTTCAGCAGAAAATGCACAACACTGCGCAGGATTTGCCGCTTGCCCATGTCTTTCCTAGCCTCCAATTGTTCGATCTTCCTTGAGTATATCAAACTTGAATCGTTGCGCTTCGAAAAAATGCGTGCTTGAGTTACCTCAAGCACGCATGTCGGTTCTTACCGGGTTTGTTTGCCGTCGGGATCAGTTTTCCTGGATGGTTACGGATAGGATCTTGTCGGGATCGGGGAGCTCGCCTCCCTGAGCCGGGTCACGCTTTTGGAGCGCATTAACGATTTCCATACCCGATAGTACCCTGCCGAATACGGTGTAATTTCCGTCGAGGTTGGGCTGTGGAGCCATGGTGATGAAAAATTGGGAGCCATTCGTTCCTGCACCGGAATTAGCCATCCCCACCACGCCCTCGGCGTCGAATTTCAGTTCGGAATTGATCTCATTCCCGAATTCATACCCGGGTCCGCCAAGCCCCGTGCCGGTGGGGTCGCCCGTCTGAGCCACAAATCCTTCCAGCACGCGGTGGAAGGCAACGTTATCGAACCAGCCCTTGCCAGCCAGGTAGACGAAGCTGTTGACGGTGAGAGGCGCCTGTTCGGCGAAAAGCTCCAGCACGATATCGCCCTTGGTGGTTGCGATGGTGGCAGTATAACTTTTGGAAGGGTCAATCACCATCGGCGGGCATTCCTCGAATTGAGCCTGTTCCAGTTTCCACATATTCAGGATCGCGTCCAGGTTCTCGGAAGAGAGCCCGATGGCATCGGCCTGGTCCACATTCACTGCGAAGATCAGTTTGCCATCCATCTCGATGAAAACGGAAGGCGTGGCGTTCACACCGGCGGCTTGCGCTGCGGCGCGGGCTTCGGCAACCTTTTTCAGAACAGCCTCGCTCTTGAGGTCTGCAGTGAACTGATCGACATCCAGGCCGATCTCCTCCGCTTTGGTGGTGATCCATTTTTCGAAGTCTTCCGGGTTCATCTGAGCCCAGGTCTGCCAATCGGCACTGTTGAACATCACATCATACATCTCCCAGAACTTGCCCTGCAGGGCTGCAGCTTCCGCTGCCTGGGTGGAGATGTCAGATTTATCGTGATTGAGAGGAAAGTGGCGGTAGACAAAACGGACGTCTTCTGGGTTGTTTCGGGAGAATTGCTCCAACACGGGAGCAAGCTGAGCGCAGTACGGTCAGGTAAAGTCGGAATATTCGTAGATCGTCATCCGCGCATCTTCGGGTCCCTTTACGTAATCTGCGGACCCGACGGCTGCGTATTTCTTCCACTCGTCACTTTTCTCGGGTGGGAAGATGGATTCGGTCACCCGGCACTCACCTGGATTAACGCCGACAATATTTGGCGCGGCGGTGTCAGCGGAGGACGCTTCGGTACTGACCGCGGCAATGGGTTCGGTGGTTTCACCGGTATTTTTGTCGCCAAGAGGCAGAAATCTACCCAGCAGCCCGGCACCAATCATAAGAAGAACAACGACAACCCCGCCTAGAACATACAGCCAGGTGCGGTTCTTCGGTTTTTGAGGCTGCTCAACTGCAGGTTCCGCTGCGATCGCAGTTGAGCGATCGTAATCCGCCCTCCGGGTAGGGTCGGAGAGAACCTGGTAGGCTTCTTCAATGGCCGCAAAATCCTTTTCAGCCTTTTTCTTCTGCGCCGGATCTTCGAACTTTTCCGGGTGGAAGGCCTGGGTGAGGAATTTATATCTTTCCTCGATTGCTTTCTTACTCGCGTTTTTTGGCACACCAATAATATCGTAATAATCTTTCATGTATTTACCTTTCGTTAAAATGAGAGCAGCCTGGCATCGACTGCTTCAAGAATCTGCGATTGTACCACAGCACCTGGTTGGCTGGCATCGATCACCACCCAACGTTCGGGTTCGGCAGCTGCGAGTTCCAGGTATCCAGTCCGCACCCGCTGGTGCAGCTCAATCTGGTAATCGTCCATGCGGTTCCACTCGCCTCCACCGCTTTTTCGGCGATTCAATCCTTCCGCGGCGTCGATATCCAGCAGCAGGGTCAGGTCCGGCACAAGTCCCCCGGTGGCAAAAGCCAGCACCTGCCTTAGCTGCCCCAGGTTGTTGCCGTGCCCATATCCCTGGTAGGCCAGGGTGGAATCGGCATACCGGTCGGAGATGACGATCTCACCTTTTTCCAGGCGGGGTCGGATCACCTCGGCCACCAGCTGGGCGCGGGCGGAGCAGAAGAGCAGCGTTTCGGTGCTTGGATGCATGCCCTTGTTACGCATGTTCATCAGGATCTCGCGCACCTGGTCCCCGATCTCTGTGCCGCCTGGCTCGCGGGTGGTAAAGACGGTGTACCCCCGCGCGCGCAGATGATCAGCCAGGGGTTGCATCTGGCTGGTCTTTCCGCTTCCGTCGGGTCCTTCCAGTGTGATAAACATACAAATCACCCAATCAACTTTTCAAACACTCAACAATTTCCTTAATCCTTGAAAATCCGTACCCGCCGGTTCGGGTCTTTGCCGTAGGAGTGCGAGACAAGCTCCGCCTGGCGGGCCAGGTCGTGCTGCAGGCGGCGGATGGAGGGCGAGGCGGGGGGCAGGTCCACAAAACGCTGGCCGTTGAGCACCGCCTGGATGGCAGCCTGGGTTTGCTCGGCTGCGGACTCATAATCGCCATTCACGGCTGCGCCGGATGGCAGGTTAAAGAGTTCACCCAGTGCCTGTTCCATCTGGGTGACGGTGTTGGCACGCAGTACGTAGATGGTCACCCCTCGCGCTTCAGCTTCCAGGATCACCTGCTGGCGGTTGCGGTAGTAGGTGCGCAAAGTGATGAGCACCTCGGCATCGCCGGCTTCGCGGGTGATGATGGCCGGCACCCCCATGCGTTTGGCGGCCTGCAGCAGGCGGTTGCGCGCCACGCCGTAGGGGTAGATGCGGATCTCCGGAAGGGTGATCACCTCGGCCGGGTATTGCTCGCCGTTGGTCACCTCCTCGCGGCGGCGGGTTCCGCGGACGGGGGTAAGAGGGGCACCCTCCACCCCAAAAGTGCGGCGCTGACCCTGCACGGTCTGACGCTGGACGGGAGGCGTGGAGGTTTTTTCGGTGTGGATGCCGCCATCCGCATCGCGCGAACGGATCTCGGGGTGCAGTGGGTAGCCACGCACCAGTTCATCCACCGCCTCAGCCACATCGGGGTGGACAACCAGCCGGTCGCGCTCCTGGATCTCCACAAGCACGTCGAAGGTGGGAGGGGCGCGGCGCTCGAGCACGGTCTTCTGCGTGCCTCGGCGGCGGGCTTCTTCATCTGAGAGGGTTACGGATTCGATTCCGCCGATCAGGTCGGAAAGGGTTGGGTTGAGCAGCAGGTTTTCAAGCGTGCGCCCGTGGGCGGTGGCAACCAGCTGCACGCCGCGCTCTGCGATGGTACGCGCTGCCAGGGCTTCCAGCTCGCGCCCGATCTCATCGATGACGATCACCTCGGGGTTGTGGTTCTCCACAGCCTCGATCATGACCTCGTGCTGCAGGGTGGGCAGGCGCACCTGCATGCGCCGGGCGCGCCCGACCGCCGGGTGGGGCACATCGCCATCCCCGCCGATCTCGTTGGAGGTATCCACAATGACCACGCGCTTGGATTCAGCCAGGATGCGGGCGGATTCGCGCAGCATGGTGGTCTTGCCGATGCCGGGTTTACCCAGCAGCAGCAGGCTCTTGCCGGATTCGACCAGGTCCTGGATGATATCGATGGTGCCGTAGACCGCGCGCCCCACGCGGCAGGTGAGCCCCACGATATGCCCGCGCCTGTTACGGATGGCGGAGATGCGGTGAAGGGTGCGCTCCAGCCCGGCGCGGTTATCGGCGTCAAAATCCCCGATGCGCGAGACGACATAATCGATTTCCGCGCGGGTGATATCCATTTCGGAAAGCGGCACCTCGCCATTAACAAAGAGCGCCACAGGCACCCGCCCGAGATCCAGGATGATCTCCAGGAGGTTATCGGAATTATCGGCTCGGTTAACAGCGTCGGCGATCGCGGGTGGGAGCACCCCCAGCAGCGCCTGCAGGTCATCGGTGATTCGTTTTTGGGTCATGGACTAGATTTTACCTGAAATCACAACAGGTCGGGGTGCATGCTCATCTATGTTTCATGAGCCGGGGTAGTCTGCACCAGGAAGTCCGCTCTGGTGAAGCAATTAAAATAGATCCGGGGAAAAGCTTGAAATTCTCTTCAAACGGCATAAGATAGAAGGTATCCGGCCGAAAGGCCACTTCGGGGTCTGTACCCGGGGGTTTCCCATGAACCGCAAAACGGTGGACCTGTTGTGCTGCCCGCATTGCCGGGCGGAGTTGTTACTTTATTCCAAAGAGGCAGATGATAATTTAGATTGGGGGGAATTGAGATGCCGGGACTGCGGGCGCAACTATCCCATTATCGAAGGAATACCGCAGTTCATCCGGGTTGAGGAGTTGACCGGCTTGAACCGCCGCTTTTCGCACCTCTATGATATCTTCTCCGCGGTATATTTGCCCTGGTCGCGGGCGGCATTCGCCTTCCTTGGAGGGGAGAAACGCCTGCGTCGCGGGCTGTTGGAACGCATGGACCTGCACGGGGGCAAGGTGCTGGAGGTATCCATCGGACCAGGACCAAATCTGCCCTATCTCTACGAGACCGGTAGGGTGGAGATGGTTTACGGGTTGGATATCTCCCCCGGCCAATTGAAGCGCTGCCAGGCGTTTGCCAGGAAAGGCGGTTGGGAGGTGGAGCTATTCCTGGGCACAGCCGAGCAATTGCCCTTCCGGGACGAAGTGTTTGATACCGTGTTCCATGTGGGCGGGATCAACTTTTTCAACGATAAACAGGCGGCGGTGAATGAAATGATTCGCGCGGCGAAGGGTGGGACGCGGCTGCTTATCGGCGATGAGAACGAAAAGGGTGCTAGGTTCTACGAGGGTACCCTGCCCGGATTTTCCAGTTCGTTCAAAGACGGCCGCTCTTCGGTGGTCGCCCCGGTGGAACTTATCCCCGCAGATATGGAAGACTTGAAAGTGGAATCAATGTGGAAGGGGTATTTTTATTCGATCAGCTTTACCAAGCCAGAGAAGCAATCGGGTTGAAACCATAAAAATCAATCAACCTATATCATCGCAAGCTGTCAGAGGCAGCATGGCAGAGGAAGCTCCCTTCTGAATTATGCGATTTCCTCGGGAGAGCAAACGCTTCGTGAATAATTAATTGGAGAGAATCAGCATGCCTACCGCACAGCAGGGATGCAGAAGTATATATATTGGTTAGATTTTGATGGACTAAACATCAGTCATATACAGCCCGCCCGTTTCCTCCATCCAATCGGCGATGGAATCGACTGCAGCGGGGATGTTGTTATCCGATATATCCAGTTCCAGGCAGGGCAAGGTGGATTCCGCAACCAGCCGGCGCAGCAGGGTTTGCTCCTGGACGAATTTTTCCAGGTCGTCATACTGGCTGGGGTTCCCGGAAACCTTCAACCGTTCCTCCCGCGCTGCGGAAAAGGATTGTGGGGAGCGGGTGAGGAACACCAGCCTGAACCCCAGCGGCAGCAGGCGGTCCTCCAGCCAGCGGAAATCGTAATCCTTTCCATGTGCCATGAGCTGGTACATGCGGGTGGAGAGGTGGAAGCGGTCCACGATCCAGGAATAATACCGCTGTAATTCGAACAGCCGCACCCAGGTACGGTAAGTCTCCATCGCCAAATCTTCTTCATCCGGATCGAAGTTGATCAACCCGCGTCCCCAGGGGAAATTGGTGAATGCACACCACTCCGCGGAGATCAACGGAGAATGGTATCTGTATTTCCTCGGACCTACGATCCGCGGATGCTCGTTAAGTGCAAAGGCAATTTCGGTCTTAAAAGTGAGACGGGTGCCTTCGAGGATGATCTTGGGGCAGAGTTTCGGGGACATGTGTTTGATTTCCCAATTGAATCGATCGATTTTTATGGGTCAATCTTTTTGGATCTTCAAACCGGGAGTTTTGTACCCTTTGGGCAAATATTCATCCGGGACAGCCTTCTTGTTGCCGTCCCTAAGCTGGGTGTAGTGCGGGGAAAGGATCTCCAGCCCGGCTTCGTTAAATTCATCCTGGATATTCTGGTGCAGGTCTGAATAGATTTGTGCCATCTGTGCCGGGGATCGGGTGTAGGCATTGATCTGGTACGAGACAAAGAAATCGTTGAGCGCTGTCTGCAGGACGAATGGCTCAGGTGTCTCCTCAATTCCCTCGGTGGAAATAGCAGCAGCAATGAGGGCTTTGTGCACTTCCCGCCAGGGGGTGTCGTACCCGATGGTCACCGAAGTGAAAAGGATCAACCCGGTCTGGTTGGCTTCCTGGGTGAAATTGACGATGTGGTTTCCCAGGACGATGTTGTTCGGGATAGTGACATCTTCGTTCTTGATCGTGCGTACGGTGGTGACCAGCAGGGAGCGGTTGACAATATCCCCGGTGGTGCTGCCGATCTGCACCCGGTCGCCGATGCTGAAGGCGTGCGTGTAGGTGAGAACGATCCCGGCCATGATATTCGCGATCACCGAGGTGGAGCCAAGAGAGATGAGCAGCCCAAGAAAAACGGATACACCCTGGAAGGCTGGTGAGGATGAGCCCGGAATGAAGGGGAACGCGAAAACAATCGTAATGGCGATGATTAATACCCGTACCAACTGGTAGGTAGGTTCTGCCCACTCGGGGTAGAACCCCTTGATATGGATCGAGCCTTTTCCCAATTCACGGAAGAAATACCTGGCAACGCGGGTCAGGTAAAAGCCAGCCAGGCTGATGAGGATTAGGTTGACCAGGTTCGGCAACCAGGCGATGAATGCGGAGACTATCTTGGTGATCTCGGCCCAAATGGGGGTGAGGAGGACTGAAAAGAGCGGACGGGCTGCCGGGAAAATACTTGCGATGATAGAGATATATATGATGGTGAGGAAAAGATAGACCAGCCAGCTCAGATATTTTATGACCGCGTGAATCAGCCGGCTGATTCTGCTGCGGGAAAGCACCTCAAGGTCCTGGATCTTGAGATTTTTCAGCCTTTGTTGGCGGTAGCGATCCACCCATGCTGCGAACGATACAGTCCAGGTTTTAATCTTGCGCCATAGGAAAACAAAGATAAGCGAGAGAACGAATGTGGCAAGGATGCGGAGGAGGAACATGATCAGCAGGCTGGATTGCATGCCGATGAAAAATTGATCCACCGCGCTGGTGATTTTCACGATAGCCTGGATGCCGGATACTTCTCCTACTGTTATGAAAATGGCTGCAATAATGAAAAGCCAGAAGATGAACCGTCCGACGATCTTATCCACCTGGATCTCTTTCCCCACCCCGCCATGAAGAGTGAACTTTTTATCCCACTTAACCTTGCGCAGCAGCCAGACGAAGAGACGCGAGAAGACCAACGCCAGAAACAGCCCAAAGACAAGAATTACCAGGGCATTTATCAGGCGGATGAGATCCGCATCCAGCAGGGAGGCCGAAATTGTCACGAAGAAGACTCCACAGAAGGTTTTCAATAGTATACAACAGGGTCGGGAGGGTGGTATTCATGGCAGGGAGGTCTTGGGGATCACCTTTACCAGAACTGTAGGTCGCGGTTTTCCCTGTGGATTCATCGCCACCGGTAATTACCGGTTGTAACGTTGCATCTCGGAAGAAAAAATAAAATAACCATCAACCCAAACTATTTTTTCATAGACAATCATAGAGAATGAGGTTCGCATATGGTACGCCTTTCAAATGTACCAGTACATTTTCATAACATTGTACATAATGTTGTACGTGGATTACTGTTTGGGTATTATCAATTTATAAGTAGTACAAACCATATACAACCAAGGAGAGATGAAATGAAAAAGTTTGGATTCGTAAGTGTGTTGATGGCAGCGGTCTTTATTCTGGCCGCCTGTGCCCCGGCGATGACCCCCGTTCCTGAACCCACCAAGGTTCCCGAACCCACCGCCATGCCCGAACCGGAGTTGAAAGATATTGTCGATACCGCTGTTGCGGATGGCCGCTTCGGAACCCTGGTTGCCGCAGTTCAGGCTGCCGGGTTGGTGGATGCCCTCAAGGGTGAAGGTCCCCTGACCGTTTTCGCCCCCACCGATGATGCCTTTGCCATGCTCCCTGCCGGAACCGTGGAAACCCTGTTGAAGCCGGAGAACCTCGAGCAGTTGAAATCCATCCTGCTCTACCACGTGGTGGGCGGCAAATTGATGGCCTCCGATGTCACCTCCATGTCCGCTGCGGAAAGCCTGGAAGGCAGCGAGATCGCCTTCAAGGTGGATATGGGCAATGCCTACGCCAATGAAGCCAAGATCATCATCACCGACATTGAAACCTCCAACGGCATCATTCACGTGATTGACTCGGTCCTGCTGCCCCCGGCAAAAATGTCCGATATCGTTGACACCGCAGTCGCTGATGGTCGCTTCAAGACCCTGGCTGCCGCACTTGGCGCTGCCGGGCTGGTGGAAACCCTCAAAGGGGAAGGTCCCTTCACCGTCTTTGCCCCGACCGATGATGCCTTCGCGAAGCTGCCTGCCGGAACCGTGGAAACCCTGTTGAAACCGGAAAACCTGGAACAGCTGAAATCCATCCTGCTCTACCATGTGGTGAGCGGCAAGGTGATGGCCGACCAGGTGGTAACCCTGGAAAGCGCAGATACAGTTCTGGGTAAGCCGGTTACGATCAAGGTGATGGACGGTAAAGTGTACGTGAATGACAGCCAGGTTGTGCTCACCGATGTGTTGGCTGCCAATGGTGTGATCCACGTCATCGACTCGGTACTTCTGCCCCCTCAGTAATCAACATTCAGGTACTACAAATATTGAGCTGTCCTGAAAAGGACAGCTTTTTATTATCCGCAATTATTCCGAAACATCCCGCGCTGAAACATGCCAAAGGCCTTATTTGATCTCCCGGCTTCCCCTGGCAAAATCCAGTAGCGCGCGCGCGGCATGCTCCGGACCCTTCATCTCCAATCCCGCGATACCAAGCTGGGTGCGAAGTTGTCCGACCCTGGTTCCCTGCCGGAAGAACCCCGCAAAGAACTCCTTCGCCAGCTCCTCGTGCAGTTCCTGGTATTGTTCCGGGCCGAAAACGTTGGCAAAATAGGTCTGGTTCATCCCGGTGAGCGTGGTGGTGCCCTTGCTCATCACCTTTCCGGCTCGGAAAACCTCCAGCGCGCTTTCCGGTTCCTTGAACCACTCCAAGGTGGGATGCTCTGCATCAACCGCCTCATAATTGTTGGCATAGAGCACCAGGTCCACCGGTACCCCGCGGGTGATGACCTGGTAGGTGGTCACCGGCAGGATCACGCGCGCGTTAGTCTGGTCCGGGCTCATGATGATGGTGCGGTCGATCTGGCCGAAGGCATAGCCGGTCTGCAGGTCATCCAGGCGGATGAATGCGCCGGTTTCGGTGCCGAACCCCAGGATGTGCCCGTTCTGCGCGCCAGTGAGCGAGCCCATGTCGTCGGCGATGATGGTGATCTCTTCGATCTCGTCCTTGCCGATGATGCGGAAGGCTTCCAGCGATTCGGATTTTCCCGCCCCGGTATCGCCCATGATCAGAACGGTCATTGGCTCGCGTTCGTGAATGCGCAGCGTGACCATCGCACCGTGAAAGGGCAGCCGACCGCGTTTCATCATCACGATATTGTGCAGGGTGAGGGTCATTTTCTTCAGGTAACCGAAATACCCAAACACATCGGATTCAGGCACCGCGGCGATGAGCATGTCGTTCTTTTCGTCGTCGTAGAAAATGGTCTGCCCTTTGCCGAGAGCCGGAAAGTCTTTCTCCGGCACGCCGAAAAGATATGCAGCGTCCGGGCGGCCCTGCAGGTCCTTCTCATCCGCCAGTTCAAACAGGTTGCAGAGAGAAAACCCCAGCTCGGCAAATTTGAGCGAAAAATAGATCATGATGAGCAGCGGACCCACCTTGGCCGGGTAGCACAACCAATCCTTGCTGGAAAGCTGCAATCCCTCGAGCGGGTTTTTGTCCACGCGCTCAAAAACTCCGCTGCGCTTGTTCATGGGCGGGTTGAAGATGAGCGGCGGGTAGATCAGGATCTGGCGAATGACGGCAATATCGTTGAGTTTCCGGTATAGCTGCGTGGTGTAAGCCGCATCCTTGGGCAGGGCAATGGCTGCCACTTCTGCCGCCGCGCGGACCTGGCGGTAGATGCGCGGGTGGGTACCGGTGATGTTCTCCTGCAATTCGCGGTAGGTGCTGCGCACCAGGTGGGTGAGAGATTCCACCGTGTTGTTGAAGGTCTGATAGGGACGGCGGTCGAAGCTATTACCTGCCGAGTCACATATAATGAAGCGCTGCAGGCTGCGCCAGTAGTTATAGAGGTATTCAATGAAATCGTTGAGCAGCTGCCGGTCGCGAAGGAATTGCTCAGCCTCCGGCATGATCTTGATGACCATCTCGGGGGGGATCTTGAGCACCAGCTTCATGAATTCAATCAGCCGTTGGATATCCTTCTCGGCAACGAGGTGCCGGTCGAACACCCGCAGCATGGGGCTGTTGCGCTTCACCAGCTTGTGGATCGCCTGGCTGATGATGCGGTTGGCGAGCTTGCTGGAAAGCAGCTCATCGGCATTTTCGCACAGCCGGTCACCCGTCCGCAGGATCACCTTGTCGTTATAGATTTTGTAGGATATCTTTTCCATGTTCTTCGCTTTCTGCACCGGGATAACAAAAGGGAACGGATGGCGCCGTTCCCTGGGTTGGACTACCTTGCGGTATAAGCTTTAGCTCAACCTCGCGGGGGACGGTCCCTGGTGATGCGGACCGGGTTATTATCCTGGATAGGCTTTTTCATTGAATAACTAATGAATTGTACTCCAAAATCTGGATGAGGCGCAACGGATCACGCCGGCTCTTCGGTCTTGAACTTTACCCCATCCTCCTTGCAGATCGCCTGGAAGAGCCGCCTGGCCGACATCACCCCCGTGGGCAGCCCGCCGCCCGGTTCCACCCACTGACCGCACAGGTAAAAATTCGCAAGCCCCGGCAGCTTTTGGGAAAGCGGCTTCATCACCGTGCCGGCATTCTCGCGGGTGATCATCCAGCCCTCAAAGGAACCCCGCCAGTTGCCGGTGTAACGCTCAAAGGTAAGCGGCGTGGCCACATCCACCATCTCCACATCCGCTCCGATGCCCGGAAAGCGCTCCTCCAGCCCGGAAACCACCTCGCGCGCCACCTGGCCCTTCTTTTCATCATAGGCAGCCCGGTCCGCGGAGAGTTCCTTCCAGTACTGGTAGTCGGAGGGCAGCATCACCACGATGCTGGTCTTTCCTTTTGGCGCCAGGGTAGGGATCCTGGTTGAAGATATGAATGGGGAGGCGTTCCACAGTACGTTCCGCCGATATCAATGGCATGCCTGAGCGGAGTGCTGAAACCGGAAACGGTCACCGGCACTTCGGCAAAAGAGCGCTTCACCCCGATCCCCACATAGAGCAGCGGGGGGAAGGGCTTCCACTCGCGGTACATTTTATCGATGGATTCATCCTTATATTTTCCCTCCAGCATTTCGTAGATGGTCGTGTGCCCATCCGCCGCGGAGATGACTCTGCCAGCGCGATGCTCGTTGCCATCCGCCAGGCGGATGCCGACCGCGCGCCCGTTTTCTACCAGGATCTTTTCCACCCGTGCCTTGTAGGTGATCTGCCCGCCAAGTGCCAGGAAGCGTTTTTCCAGCGCCTCAGACATGGGCA
This sequence comes from uncultured Chloroflexia bacterium, assembly GCA_963747315.1. GTDB lineage: Bacteria > Chloroflexota > Anaerolineae > Anaerolineales > Anaerolineaceae > CAVVEQ01. Next base: position 64,547 of record CAVVEQ010000007.1, read on the forward strand.
GCGACCCGCCGATGGGGTAACCTGCGTTCTGATTGTTTAGATAGGAGAAGGTGAACAGCATGAAGAAGAGCGGAAAATCCGGCATCCACAATTCCCGAAAGGCGTCCCGCAGAACCGGGTCCTTGATTTTCGGAAGGTATTCCTCTGTGGTCGTTTTCATCCAGTAATTCAGCTTCCTGCCGTTCACCAGGAAGAACCACCCGGCAGAGAGCCCTCTTTGAATTTTTTTAAATACGTTCTGGCTCCCTGAAGGGCTATCCATGAAAGCGGACATGCGCGTACCCATGCGGATGCCCGAGATCAGCTCGCGAATCGCTTTTTCATCTCCCGGGAACATTTTCAGCAGGTGCGCTTCCAGGCTGTCGGTGTTGCAGTAAAAAATGATCGTTCGCCCGTCGGCAGCTTCGTAGCGCGCGTATTCTTCCGCGTCGACGAATTCCCGGTTTTGCGCCAGGCCCACCTCCTGCCAGTACTGGTTCATGCCGCTCTTCGGATTGGAGCCCACCAGCCAGTGGATGCAGCCATCGATGGTGTAGCCCTTGCGCTTCCAGGAGGTGCACAAGCCACCCGGTTTATCGTGCAGTTCGAAGATATGAGCCTGGTAGCCGTTGAGCCGCGCGTAGATACCAGCCGAAAGCCCGGCGAAACCCGCCCCGATGATGATCATGGATTTATCCGGCATGGAAGACCTTTCTAATCAGAATGCATTCATTATAGAAAGAAATGGGAGGGGGTTCAATATGGAAAACAGAAAAGACCCTCGCGGGTCTTGGAGTGTGTCCCAGGCAGAACTCGAACATCGTCCCCTCAATGGGGATCAAAACCTTCTCTTCAAAACAAATCTGCCCATCCAATCGACGGGCAGGCGCGGTGTGTGTCCCAGGCAGAACTCGAATCTGCAACCTTTTGCTCCGCAAGCAAACGCTCTATCCAATTGCGCTACTGGGACATTCGAAGCGCGCTAAATATACCGCCCTCAGGCAGAATCGTCAAGCGAAGGTTCCCCTTTCAAAAAATGGTTAAAAGGGGAGCCATATTCGCTTGAAAAAAAACGAACACTTAGAACGAGTTGAAGCCCAGGCTGCCAATAGCGCCCATCACACCGAGCACGAGCACCACCCCGACGCAAATGCCGATGACGGTCAAGCCAAGGTTGACCCACCCGAGGATGATCCCCGCGGTAGCCATATCTTCGCCTTTTAATGCCCCGGCGCTTTTGCGAATATCACCTTTTGCTGAGTAGCCCACCGTAACAGCCACGATCCCGGCGATGAGCGGTAGCAGGATGAACCCAAGGATGCCAAATACCAGGCTCACCACGGCCTTTCCACTCGTCTGCGGGGTTGCAGCAACTGGTTCAGGTTGAACGACCACTTGTTGATTCTCAGACATTTCTTCCTCCCGGATTTCCTTATGATGAAGTTTTCAGACAGGTATTATAGCGATTTTTGCGCCGAAAAGTTGCACCCCCTTCAACTCTCACCCGTTTTGGGAGGAACCCCGCTCCCGGATGGCTGCCAGCGCTGAGGCGCGGGTATTCTCTTCCATTGCGATCAACAGGTTGATCAACTCGCCGATCGCGTAGATGCATAGCGCGCCGATCAATCCGAACACCAGCACCAGCAGAGCTCCAAACAACCCGGCTGCGAACCCTGCCGAACCCATATCCACAAAATTCCCGGTCCCCATCACGCTGCTCATCATCTGCGGACCAGCGGAGGCTGCCACGATGGTCAGGCCGCAAGCAATCACCGCGAAGATCCCCGCCACGATCCCCAGCACCTTTAAAACGCTGGCTGTGAACCTCAAGATGCCAAATTTCTTCTGCATAGTACACTCCTTTTCAAAACAGCGACTGATTGGTAGGAAAAATGCAACATAAATTTAATAACCATAAGTATAAATGGATTCTCATACGCTTCTAATCCAGGTAAATTGACCCGGAAAATTCCCTGTGATAAGATGATTTCCAGGCAGTAAAAAATGACGCTTCCAAATGATCGCGTTCCTGCGCCTAAGCAAGCAGGCAAGGACCCCAGGCATTCCAAATCACGCACGCCAGAACCGCCAACCAGCGGCAGCAGCCGCTTTGGCCAGGTTTGGGAGGCGCTCGTCCGTTTGGGGTTGGGTGAAGTATCCATGCGCGCAGCTGCCGGAGTGGTGATGATCCTGCTGGCGCTGGTGGTCGTCTGGGTGATGGGAAAATTTTACCTGGGCGGGACGATTGATTCGCCCTCCGCATCAGTGCAGGCAGCCAGCCAGCCCACCGAGTCCGCGCCGGTGAACCTGCCGGATTTTCAACCCCTGGCGCTGGTGCACGGCGTGAGCCGTGAGGCCGATCTGCACACCATCCTGCCCGCCCGCCCACGCTTCGACGTGGTCTCCTACACTGTGGAGCAGGGCGACACCATCTTCGGTATCGCCGAGAAATTCAACCTCAAACCCTCCACCCTCCTTTGGGGAAACTATATGACTTTGCAGGATAACCCCCACTTCCTCAAGCCAGGCATGGAACTGAACATCCTGCCCCAGGATGGCACCTATTACCAATGGACGGCAGCGGACGGCTTGAATGGGGTGGCCAAATACTTCAAGGTCGCTCCGGAAGAAATCATTAACTGGCCCGGCAACCGCCTGGATGCCGCCACGCTTGGGGATTACAGCAAACCCAACATCCCGCCCGGGACCATGCTCTTCATTCCCGGGGGTACGCGCGAGTTCATCACCTGGAGCGCGCCGCGCATCACCCGCTCTGACCCGGCCGTTGCCAGGGTGTTGGGTCCCGGGTATTGCGGCACCATCGGGGATGGCGCGGTGGGCACGGGAACATTCATCTGGCCGGCACCTCAGCATCATGTTTCCGGTTACAACTACTCCCCGGAAACAAACCACGCCGCCATTGATATCGGCGGGTATGTGGGCGAAGCGATCTTTGCCTCCGATAACGGCGTGGTCGTCTACTCCGGGTGGAATGACCACGGATATGGATACATGATCGTCATCGACCACGGCGGCTGGCAGACGCTTTACGCCCACCTGAGCGCGATCAACGCCATCTGCGGGCAGAGTGTTTTCCAGGGGGATGTGATCGGCGCGCTGGGCAGCACAGGTAACTCCAGCGGCCCTCACCTGCACTTTGAAATGCGCAGCGACGAGTACGGGAAGGTGGATCCCAACCACTTCCTGCCGCCGCCGTAGAAGCGGGTTGAGAAGTTGGTAGATGAATTATTAAATTGTCAAACAAACCCCTATTCATCAAATTTTCAACTCAACTCTTAATGATCTTCCTCATCACCGGATGGTGCTCGCTACGGCGGGCGGCTTCGCTGAATCCGGCCTGCTCGAACACGGTGGTAATCCCCACATATGCGCTCACACCGCTCAGCCGTTCATAGGGGTCCATCGGGTAACCTTCCACGATCCTGGCACCCTGCGAGGCGGCGTAATCCACCGCGGCATTGATCAGCGGCAGCATCAACCCTTTCTTGCGATGTGATTTCGCCACAAAAAAGCAAACGATCGACCACACGGGCTGGTCATCCACCGGGGCTAGCACCTTCGAAGTTTTTAGCAGCACGAACTCTTCCCTTTTCCCCACCGAGATCCACCCAACCTGCAGACCTCCATCGTACGCCAGCAGTCCCGGAACAGTGCCTCCATCCACGATCACCTTCAGCGCCTCGCGGAATGGTTCCCCCTGGCCTTTGGTGAACTCCTTGCGCGGGACGCGCCAGTACATGCACCAGCAGCCGGCGCAGGCACCCCGCGGCCCGAATAAAGCCTCGAGATCCGCCCAATTCTCCGGTGTAACCGGTTTGAACACATATTGCGGTTTTTCTTGATCCATGCAAACCTCCCTGAAGGTCCCAAGTGCCATCTCGCAATTGGTGTAAAATGTAATGGTATTGTATCTATTTTGACCAATCATTTCTACTCGAGGTGGTGTCCATGAAGGTGATGGTTTCCCAACCCCAGTTGGCGCACGGATTGAACCTGGTTTCGAAGGCGGTTTCGCCGCGTTCCACCCTGCCGGTTCTCGCCAATATCCTGATCGCCACCGAGGACGACGGCCGCCTGCGCCTATCCGCCACAAACCTGGAGCAGGGCATCACCGCCTGGATCCCCATGCAGGGCAGCGACGGCACCCTCACCACCACCATTCCCGCCCGTATCTTTCAGGACCTGGTCAACACCCTGCCCTCTGAAATGGTCACGCTTGACCTCCCCGAGAACTCCATGAACCTCACCGTCAGCTGCGGCTATTCGGTGACCAGCATCAACTGCATCGACGCTGTCGAATTCCCCCCCATGCCCGTGCCTGACCTAAGCGAAGCTGTCGAATTGAATATCAGCGACTTTAAAGAGATGATCCAACAGGTAGCCTTCGCCGCCTCCACCGACGACGCCCGCCCGGTTCTGCAGGGAGTCTCACTGAACATTGACGGAAATGAAGTCACCCTGGCTGCCACCGACGGGTTTCGCATCTCCGTCCGCAAAGCTTCGCTGACCAGCTCCATCCCCAACCCGGTTTCCGCCATCATCCCGGCCCGGGCGCTCACCGAGCTGGCGCGGATTGCAGCCGATGGAGATAAGTCCGTTCAAATGGCGCTTCCCAAGGGACGCGGGCAAGTGATCTTTCACCTCAAGGATGCCGAGCTGGTCTCCCAGCTAGTGGAGGGCAATTTTCCCGATTACCGCGTGATCATCCCGCGCTCCTCCAAGACCCGCACAATCCTGAGCACGGCGCAGTTTCGCGAAGCCTGCAAACGCTCAGAGATCATCGCACGCGAATCGAATAATGTCGTCCGGTTCAATATCCAACCAGCCGATTCCGGCCCCGGGGCAGTCATCATTCGCGCCACCTCCGAGGAAACCGGTAACATCGAAGACCGCGTGGAAGCAAACGTGGAAGGCCCGGAGCTGCTGATCGCGTTCAATGTCCAATTCCTCAACCAGGTTCTGGATGTCATCCACAGTTCCGAATTCTCGCTGGAAACGAATGCCAACAACACTCCAGGGCTTATCCGCCCGATGGGAGACGATTCCTTCGAGCATGTCATTATGCCCATGCACCTGGGCTGAGATTATGGTTTGAAACCCGCACCGCCCCCGGCACCGGGGGCGATTTTCTAGGAACTCCTGGATGCGATTATGAATCCCCATTTGAATATCAACGAAAACCTGGTGCAGATCTCCTTTTCACTGGGGCAGTATCCCATCCTCAGCCCGGCCATACGGGCGCGCATGCGCCGCGAACTTTTCACCCGCGGGCATACAGACGCACAGGCTTTTGAAGCCGAAGTGCGCGAACTGGCCATCGCAACCCAGAAGATGGAGGGCTTGCACGACCCGCTTCACGAGGAACCGGCGGAAATCTGGGATCAACGCCTGGAACGCGTTCGCGAACAGCATACCGACCTGGTCTACAGCCAGCATTTCGATCGCCAGTCCTTTGAACAATTGGTAAAGGCCGTTCTTGCCGAACGCGGGGTTTCTGATAGGGAACATGTGCTGACTGTCAACCCGGAGCTCTCCTCGCTGGACGTGGTCTTCGAGCAAGCACTTGCAATAGAACAAATGTCCGATTCGCGACGCAGCCGCTTTGATGCCCGCCTGCAGGAACTCAAGGTGGTGCTCATCCGTAACCTGATCAGCGACCAGCTTCCCTACATCAATATCGCCAAGGAGTTCTTCACGGTTGCCGACCTGGCAGAGATCCAAGGTCGCAAGATCGGGCGCGGCAAGATCGGCGGCAAGGCAGCCGGGATGCTGCTTGCGCACCGGGTGTTGAAAAAGAATGCCCCCGGAGACCTGCTCTGCTGCCTTAAGCCAGCTGAATCGTTCTTCATCGGATCCGATGAGATGTATACGTTCATGGCGCTCAACAACCTTGTCCACTGGAACGACCAGAAGTACAAGGAAGAAGACGACATGCGCAGCGAGTTCGAGCAAATCCAGAAAGAATATGAAAAGGGACGTTTCCCCAGCGATGTGCTCGAGAAGCTGGAAGAGCTGCTTTCCACTCTTGGAAAAAAGCCGCTCATCGTGCGATCCTCCAGCCTACTGGAGGATAACTTCGGCACCTCCTTCGCCGGGAAATATGAGAGCATTTTCGTCCCCAACCAGTCCACCCCGCGCAAGAACCTGAAAGCGCTCACCCGCGCCATCGCCCGGGTATATGCCAGCACGCTCAATCCCGATGCGCTGCTCTACCGGCGCTCCAAGGGTCTGCAGGATTATGACGAACGCATGGGAATTCTACTCCAGGTGGTTCAGGGAGAACGATTCGGCAAATATTTCTTCCCGGACGCTGCCGGGGTGGCTTTCAGCCGCAACCTCTACCGCTGGGCGCCGCAAATCCGGCGCGAGGACGGGTTCATCCGCCTGGTATGGGGGCTGGGTACGCGCGCAGTGGAACGGGTGGGAAACGACTATCCGCGCTTGATCGCGCTCAGCCACCCGCTGCTGCGCCCCTCCAGCGATCCGAAGTCCATCCGGCGTTATTCCCAGCAGTATGTGGATCTGATCGATCTGGATAAGAACGAGTTCGCCACCGAACCCATCCATACCGTGCTCAATTCCGATTACCCTCCGCTGCGCTTCCTGGCTCAGACCGAGGAGGACGGTTATTTTGTCTCGCTGAAAAGTCGGATCATCAACGGGGACGCCAACCGCCTGGTGCTCACGTTCGACGATCTTTTACGACGCACCCCCTTTGCCGAAAGGATGCGCACCATCCTGGGGGTGCTTGAGAAAGGCTACCGCTCCCCGGTGGACGTGGAGTTCTGCCTGACCATTCATGTCGGGGGCGATGGCAGCAGCGAACTGGTCATCACCCTGCTGCAGTGCCGCCCACAGAGCCACCTGGTGGATACCGGTAATGCGACGGTACCTCCGGATATCCCCCTGGATAAAACCCTCTTTTCCACCCATTTCATGGTTCCGCGCGGACGGATTGGCAATATTGAGACCATTCTTTTCGTCCCACCTGAAAAATACTTCGCCCTGGCCACCCGCGACCTGCGCGTGCGCCTGGCACGCACCATCGGCCGGCTGAACGCCGCCCTGGAGAAGAAAAACTTCATCTGTATCGGTCCCGGGCGCTGGGGAAGCTCCAATGCAGACCTGGGGGTGCCGATCAATTACGGCGATATTTACCATACCCGTGCCCTGGTGGAGCTGGCCGGGCAGGGTTACGGATTGCCCCCCGAGCCATCCCTGGGCACCCATTTCTTCCAGGACCTGCTGGAATCACAAATCTACCCCCTTGCCATCTACCTGGATGATCCCGCCAGTGTTTTTTGCCGGGATTGCCTGAACGCGGCACCGGATCGCTCGGGGGAGTATATCGAAGTTCCTCGCGAGGTGTCGGAGGCGCTGAAACTGGTGCGGGTTTCTGATATGCAGCCCGGGCACTGCCTTCACCTGGTCATGGACGACACCAGCAACCAGGCACTAGCTTTCTTTATTCCGTGTTGAGTGAGTGGCAATAAACCAACCCGGCTCGCTTCAGCGAGCCGGGTTTTTCATCTGTTGTTTCACGTGAAACAATCCTTAGTGGTTTCTCTTTGCATGTTTCACGTGAAACTCCTTGGTGCTATCCTTTTTCATATCAACTCATCAACTATTTCGCTCCCTTGATCCATTCAGCGATCTGGTCGATGACTGCCTGGGCAACCGATGCTGGCTGCATGTATTCCTCCGGAGTGGCCATGCCCTCACCTGTCATGAATAGATGGTTCAGATCGGGGTAGAAGATCAGCTTAGCGTTTATCTTTCCCTTCAAGGTTTGCTGCCAGATGTCAAAATCGGCTTTGGTCACCTGGTAATCCCTGCCGCCCTGGAGAAGCAGGATCGGCATGTCGAGGGTCATCGCGGTTTCAGCCGGATAATAATCACGCAGATCCAGCCACCAGGCTGCCGGGATGCCCAGACGGCAGCTCCTCGGAGGGGGTATCGGAACTCAGGGCTGGATCTTTCACCTTCGCGGCAGCGGTTTTGACCATCTGGAGCTGTGATTTTTCTGCGTCTGAAATCATTCCATCCAGCCCGGCGATGTAGGTCAGCTGGTCCTTGACGGTATCTTCCAGCCTGCCGGCCAGGCCAGCCAGGATGATAAGCCCTGCCAGATCGGGATATTGCTCGCCAATTCGCGGTGCAGCTATGCCGCCCTGGCTGTGCCCCAGGACATAGATCTGCATTGGATCAATGCGCTTATCCTTTGCGAGCAGCTTCGCAGCCAGGATGGCGTCGTCGCTGGTTTCCTCATCGAGAGTGAGGCTTTCCAGCACTTCCGGGGTGAATAGATCCGCGTGGGCTTTGGTGCGTTTATCGTAGCGCAGCACGGCGATCCCCTGGCTGGCAAGTCCCCAGGCGATATCTTTGAATGGCCGGTTGGGGCCAATGGTTTCGTCCCTATCATTCGGACCTGAACCATGCACCAGCACCACGGCAGGGAATGGACCCTTGCCCTTGGGCAGGGTCAGGGTTCCGGGAAGTGCCCATTTCCCGCTGCCAATGGTCACTTCTTCCTCGGTGAACTCGCCTGTTTCCACATAGGCGGGCTGGATATAGGCTGCCGGCGTGGGTGTGGTGGCGGGCTGGAAATTCAAGCCGGAGATCTTCATGTCCTTATTGAAGACTACATTGATGATCAGCGCCTGTTTTTCAAAATTCACCGGTACCGAAGCGACCAGGAATCCCTGTTTGGGGGCCACGCTGGCGCTGCCGCGTCCCTCGTACTCACCGACCTGGGCAACAAGCTGATCCCATAAACCGGCTACCTGTTCCAGCGGCAAAGCTTTGGCCACTTTCTCGTCAAAGAGCGCGAAGACCGCGTCTGCATTCCCTGCAGCCAGGTCATCCACCACTTTCTCACCGGCAGCGGCAACGACGGGATCGGAGGTGGGTGTGGGGCCTGCTGGCGTCTTCGCCCCGCAGGCAACCAAAATTAGTAGGATCAGGGGTAATACGAAGAGATAAAGTTGTTTTTTCATGATTATTGAATTCCTTGAATAATGTTCCCGGCGGGGTACTACCCCGCCGGGAGATGGGTTGGATGATTTGTGTTTATTTTTTAGGTACGGTTGCGCTTTTATTAGCGGCTTTGATCATCTCAGGCGCGGTTGACGACATGGAAACCAATCCGCTAATTCCTCCCAGGTTCATCGATTCGACGGCGCTGGATGGAACGATCACCAGGGCACCCTTTTCCTTCAAGCCTTCATAAAGCATGTTCATGGCTCGCAGGTGCAGGGCGACAGGGTTGTTTTGATAGGACTCTGCGGCTTTGGCAAAGTTTTCCGCGATCTGCTTCTCGGATTCACCCAGGATCACGCGTGCCTGGCGCTCGCGCTCTGCCTGGGCCTGGCGGCTCATGGCATCTTCCAGGTCGGCCGGGATGACCACATCGCGGATCTCCACGGATTGCACGGTGATGCCCCAGGGGGTGGTGCGCTGGTCGATGATCTTTTGCAATTCGGCATCCATGGTTGCCCGGCCCAGGAGGATATCCGCCAGGGCCATTTGACCGATCAGGTCGCGTAGGGCAGTCTGGGCAGCCCAGGTGATGGCGGCTCGGTAATCCTCCACCTCGAGGGCGGCTTTTTCCGCATCCCAGATCACCCAAAAGAGCACCGCGTCCACATTCACCGGCACGGTATCCTTGGTGAGCGTCTTTTCCGCGCTGAAAGGGGTAACCTTCACGCGCAGATCCACCCAGGAAGGCACCGAATCGATGAACGGCATCACCCAGAAAACTCCGGGGCCTCGCAAGCCGCGGAACTTACCCAGGCGCAGTAGGACGCCTTTTTCCCACTGGCGGGCAACCCGCAGGCTGTAAAGGCAGATCAGGCCAATAAAGAACCAGAATCCGAAATAGAGCAGTACATACCCGAAGCTGGTACCGCCATTGAAGAGCATCACACCGCCGGTAAAACCAATGACCAGCGCGACGATGAACATGAAGAAACTGATCCCGCTGATATGCGCACTCTGGTCTGAACTGATGACCGCGCCGGGATTTGAACTATAATCTGCGTTTTTCATTCTTAGCCTTTCTGTACTCGCTTTCTATTTAATTTTTCCGGCTACCCTTTCAGTCGTCCGGATTGGAACTGTTTATCGATCTCTTCGAGGACCTCCTCGTGTTGAAAATCCAGCCTTTGCATCTCGTTTAAAAAGTGGCGCACCAGGGTCTCCAGGATCTCCGTGCGGAGTTTTCCGCGGGATTCCGCGCTGGGCTGCTCCACAAGATACGTGCCCCTGCCGTGCTGGGTGGAAATCACCCCGGCGTCATCCAGCATGCGGTATGCCCTTGCCACCGTATTGAAATTCACCCGCAGATCCGCGGCCAGCTGCCTCACGGTGGGGAGCTGGTCCCCGGGCTTCAGGCTGCCATCCGCAGCCAGCCGCTGGATGCTTTCAATGATCTGGACATAAGCCGGGACATCGCTGCGCAGATCGACTGTGATATTTAGTATGATCACCCCATACTTCCTCCTTTCAGATTGTCTGTTTGTATTATTGTATCATTGTATTTTTGTATTATTGTATATCGTTTTTGAAAATTGTCAAGGGGTCAGCGATTGCCAGGAGGATTTAAAAATTTTTAAATACGGAATATTGCCTCAGATTCCCGCTACCTTTTCCGGGTTTGGATATAATATCCCTATCTCAATAATCGGAGGATTCTATGTCAAAAACTATGGAAGGTCTGAAGGCATCGTTCGCAGGTGAATCCCAGGCGAACCGCAAATACCTTGCTTTCGCCGAAAAGGCGGATAAAGAGGGTTTCCCCCAGGCGGCAAAGCTTTTTCGCGCTGCCGCGGCAGCTGAAACCATCCATGCCATGTCGCATCTCCGCACCATGGGCGGGATCAAATCCACCGCCGAGAACCTGGAAGAAGCGGCGGGAGGCGAACATTACGAATGGGTATCGATGTATCCGGATTTCATCAAAGACGCGGAAGCCGAAGGCCAAAAAGCTGCTGTCCTTTCATTCAAGAAAGCCATGGATGCCGAGGCAGTGCACGAAAAACTCTACCGCGAGATGATCGCCGACCTGCAGAAAGGCGGCGCATTCGATTACTATCTCTGCCCGGTCTGTGGTTACATCGAAAAAGGCTCCGCGCCAGAGAAATGCCCCCTGTGCGGTGCACCCGGAGAACGATTCGAAAAGTTCTAGATCGTTCCAACTCTGTTTTTATACCTCTCCCAAAGAACGGGGGAGGTTTTTTTATTATGAATCCATCCTGAAGCCAAACCGAGTGGTAAAATTCCCCTGCAGTTTATTTCAGGAGGTAGGTTTATGTCCGATCAAGTTACCGGCTCCTTTGCCGTAAAAAAAGGCCTGGCACAGATGCTCAAGGGCGGCGTGATCATGGATGTGGTTACCCCCGAGCACGCCAAAATCGCCGAGGATGCCGGCGCCTGCGCCGTGATGGCGCTCGAGCGTGTCCCAGCGGATATCCGCGCCACCGGGGGGGTTGCGCGCATGTCCGACCCCGGGCTGATCCAGAAGATCATGGATACCGTAACCATCCCGGTGATGGCCAAGTGCCGCATCGGGCACTTCGTCGAAGCCCAGATCCTGGAAGCCATCGGCGTGGATTACATCGACGAATCCGAGGTGCTCACCCCGGCGGATGAAGCCCACCACGTCAACAAGCACGATTTCAAGGTCCCCTTCGTTTGCGGCTGCCGCAACCTGGGCGAAGCCCTGCGCAGGGTGGGAGAAGGCGCGGCTATGATCCGCACCAAGGGCGAGGCTGGCACTGGCGACGTGGTTGAAGCCGTCCGTCATGCCCGCCAGGTGCTGGGTGAGATCCGCCTGCTTCAGAACATGCCCGAAGAGGAAATAATGGCATTTGCCAAGACCATCGGAGCTCCCTACGAGCTCTGCATGGAAACCCGCAAGCTGGGACGCATGCCGGTGGTGAATTTTGCCGCGGGTGGTATTGCCACCCCCGCCGATGCAGCCCTGATGATGCAGCTCGGAGTGGATGGCGTCTTCGTCGGCTCGGGCATCTTCAAGAGCGGCGACCCGGCTAAACGCGCCCAGGCTATCGTCAAAGCCACCACTCACTTCCGCGATGCTGCCATCCTGGCCGAGGTCAGCAAGGACCTGGGTGAACCGATGGTCGGCCGGTCCATTGAAAAGATGGCCGATGAGGAAAAGATCGCCGGGCGCGGCTGGTAACAACCTTCATTTACCCGATAACCCCATGAAGATCGGCGTGCTGGCACTGCAGGGTGATTTCCACGAGCACCAGGTGGTGCTTGAATCCGTTGGCGCGCAAACCACGCAGGTACGCCTGCCCGGGGAACTGGAAGGCCTGGATGGGCTGATCATCCCTGGGGGTGAATCCACCACCATCGGTAAGCTTGCGGTCGCCTACGGATTGATGGAACCTCTGCGCACGTTCGGTAGGAACCATGCCATCTGGGGAACTTGCGCCGGAGCCATATTCCTCTCCAAATCAAACGGATTGGAACAACCCCTGTTGAACCTGATGAACATCACCATCCAGCGCAACGCCTTCGGGCGCCAGGTGGATAGCTTCGAGGTGGAGCTGGATATCCCCGCCCTGGCTGCAGTTGACCCAGCCTGCGCGCCTTTCAAGACAGTCTTCATCCGCGGGCCGGTCATTTCGGAAGTACAACCGCCGGCGGAGGTGCTATCCACCCTTCCGGATGGACGCATCGTCGCTGCCCGCCAGGGCAGGCTGCTGGCCACCTCTTTTCACCCCGAACTCACCGGGGATACCCGCTTCCATCAGCTCTTCCTGGAGATGGCAAAATAGAGATCCACTCACTGGGTCTGGATGATCTTTCCAACCTCGTACGGTATCAGAAAGAGGTGATGGGGTTGGATACTGCCCTGGAGCTCACCCGCGGCAACCCGGCCGGGATGCGCGCTATGCTCGCCCAGCTTCACCCTGCCCGCGGCAATACCACCCTGGTGGCGACCGGGGATGACGGTACGGTGTTAATCGGCCAGGTTACCCATATCATCAACGAGCGCCCGGCTTACCTGACTTTTCTGATGCCTGAATCCGCTGCCTGCGGCCCTATCCTCACCGACCTGCTGGACGAGCTGATCAGCCAGGCCGGTTACCTGGGAGCGTTGAACATCATCGCCGACGCAGAAGATGACCACCCGGCTTATCCCTGCCTGCGAAAGGCGGGGTTTTCCATTTACGGGTGGCAATCCACCTGGAAATTGCCGCCGCAACAGGGGGGGCAGGGAACCTGGCAGCCCGTCACTGCCCGGGATGAAGTGGCGGTACGCAATCTTTTCGGATCGGTCGTTCCTCCCCTGGCGCAAAGCGCCGAACCGCTGCCCACCGGTTTACCCAAAGGTTTTATTTTCCGGCGAAAGGGTGAACTGGCTGCCTTTGCCAGGGTTCTTAGCGGTCCACGCGGATTTTTCTTGTTGCCGGTATTTCACCCATCCGATGAAGATATCACCGAGTTATTGCGAGGTCTGCGGGCTTGTTTCCCCGGGACCAGTAAACCAGTCCACCTGGCCGTGCGTTCCTTCCAGGCCTGGCTGGAACCGGCACTGGAGGGACTTGGCGCAGATTGCGTCAACCGCCGCTCGCAACTGGTTCGTTACCTGGTCAACCCGGTGCTGGCCGCCGTGCCGGTCAAAAAACATGCCCTCGCAGGCAACCATTGATCAGGTAATTCCGATTGGGTTATCCTCATCGGAGCTGTCAGCCTGTCTATCACCAAGGTCAAAAACCATTAGGGGGTTTTTTACAACCTATTAAGAATAATTCCGTATATATTTCTGGTATAGTAAATCTCGGAAGAAATACTATAATAATACTTGGAGGTAAAAATGGAAAAATCATTCAATACACTCGGGATTCAAAAGCTTTTAGGGTTCCCTTTTCAGGATAAGAAAGGGGTTTCTAAGTTCCTGATCGCAGCGCTGTTCCTGATCTTCAGCGGCTTCGTTGTTCCTGCCCTGTTCCTGATCGGGTGGTTCATGCGCATCGCCAAGAACGTGATGGTGACGAAAACCCTGGGCGATCTACCGGAATGGGATGAGTGGGGTCACATGATCCTGGATGGACTTAAGTTGGTCGCGGTCGTGTTGATCTACTATCTGCCAGCGATGGTTCTGTTTCCCATCAGCCTGGCGCTGGGATTCATCCCCGTGGTTGGATGGATCAGCGGCGGGATTCTTTCCTGGTTAACCTATCTCGTCACCGTGGCCCTGACCATTTTCGTGATCCCCGCGATCCTGAACATGATCGACAAGGGCAACTTTGGGGCAGCCTTCCACTTCAAAGAATGGTGGGAGAATTTCAAAGTCAACTTCGCCGGATACCTGGTGGTTTACCTGATCGTTGCGGGAGTCTACGCGCTGCTGGCTTTGATCCTTGGGGTTGTGTTCTCCACTGTGATCCTGCTCTGCCTGGTTCCCGTGGTCATCGTCCTCGTTGTGCTTTATATCGGGATGATCAGCTACGCTGTGCTGGGGCAGGTTTGGGTGGAAGGTCAGGAAAAACTGGCTGCCGCGCAGGTCTCTACTGTGCCTGCCAAGAAGGCTGTTGTCAAGAAATAGCATTCGAAACTGGTTCCCTAATGCGGAACCTGAATAAGATCACCCTCCGCTGGCTGGGTGTGGCCGGGATCGAACTCGGCTGCCCCGGTCAGCGGTTCGTTTTTGACCCCTATTTCACACGCATCTCACCGGGAAGAATGTTGTTTGGGAAAGTCCGCCCCGACCCCGGACTGATCCGAAAACACCTCCCCCGCGCAGATTCAATCTTCATAACCCACTCGCATTTCGACCATTTGCTGGATGCCGCCGAAGCAGCCCGTCAAACTGGCGCGGTCGTTTGCGGTTCTCCAAACACCTGCCGCATCCTGCGCGCCGAAGGTCTGCCGGAGAGCCAGATATTGGAATTGCATCCAGGGTCAGTTGTGGATCGGGGCGGGGTGAAGATTACCGTGCTGGCCGAGCGAACCCATCAATGGGTGGCCGGTTTCGGGATGCAGCCCCTCAAGCGCGAGCTCAAGCCTCCGCTGCGCGCCCGGGATTATGCCATGGACTTCGGGCTTTCCTTCCTGGTGGAATGTGCCGGGGTGAGGATTCTGACCGAAGACTGCCTGGAACCGGGCGGGGTCGGAAGGGTGGATATCCTTTTCACCAGCCCGCTGAATCCCGCGGCGACTGATGAGGCATATCTTGAGAAATTGATCAACTCTTACCATCCCCGCGTGCAGATCCCCATCCACTGTGATGATATGTTCTCTCCGCTCTCAAAGCCTACCCGGGGTCAACTTGCTCCCACCGGCAGGGTGTTCCCGCCTCTGGCCAGGTTCGATGGCAACCGCTACAAGCGCCTGGTCGAAACCCTGCCCGATGCTCCATCCGTCTTTCTGCCGGTGCGGTTGCAGGGAATGCACGCTTGCTGACATCCTCGCGCAGAAATAAAAACCAGGCAGGAAAACCTGCCTGGAACGAATTAATTGTCGTAATTATTTGAATTGATCGTCTATTTAGGTTAATTCTTCGGATTCTTCTCTTTAAGTAGCGCAGCGACCATTTTTTCCATTTCAGGCTGGACGAAGTCTTCGATGCGCCCGTTATCAGCCGTTTCTGTAAGAGCCGGATCGATCGGCAGCCGGGCGATCACTTCTGCCTTGCAAGCGGTAGCCACTTCCTGTGCGTGGCTCGGTCCGAAGATGGCGTGCTCCTTGCCGGTATCCGGGCAGGGATAATAGCTCATGTTCTCCACCACGCCGATGACGGGGGTATTTAGCTGCTCAAGCATCGAAGCTGCCTTGCGCACCACCATGGCCGAAAGCTGCTGGGGTGTTGTGACCATGATCACGCCCGTAACAGGCAGGCTGCGCATCACGGTCAGGGCTGCGTCGGAAGTGCCGGGCGGCATATCCACCACCAGGTAATCCAGTTTGCCCCAGAGAACATCCGTCCAGAACTGGGTGATGGCGCCGGAGATCATCGGTCCGCGCCAGATGACCGCGGCATTCTCATCCTCAACCAGCAGGTTGATGGATATGGCCTTAATGCCCAATCCGGTTACCACCGGCAGGATGCCCTGCTCGCTGGAGCGGATCCCCCCGGCGGGAAGCCCGAAGAGCTTGGGGATGCTCGGCCCGGTGATATCAGCATCCAAAACGCCCACCCGCTGGCAATTGCGAGCCAGGCTGGCAGCCAAGAGCGCCGCGACAGAGGATTTCCCCACGCCTCCCTTGCCGCTCATCACCGCGATGACGTTCTCCACGTGATTGAACTGGTTCAGTTTGGGCAGGTTCTGGCCGCTTTTCCCCAGCACCTTGGCCCGTTCCTCGTCCGACATCGCCCCCATGTGGATTTCCACATCGCTCACGCCTGGCAGCGCCTTCACCGCCATGGCGGCGTCGTTGCGGATCTTCTCGCGTAGCGGGCAGGAGGGGATGGTCAGCGCAATGGTAAAAGATACTTTTCCGTTGGTATCAACTTTTAGGTCCTTGATCATCTGCAGATCGACGATGCTGCGCCCCAGTTCGGGGTCCATCACCGTATTGAGTGCGTTCATCACTTCTTGTTCAGTGGGCATGCCTGGCTCCAATATCAGGATAAATTTTGTCCTATTTTACCACTGGCAGGCTCAGATTCATTATTCAGAGTCTGTACTCCTTTAGTGCCTATTGACATTCATGGAATATGCAGTATGATGATTATTAGGACTATTTTTATCTTATTTATCATTAATAAATATTGTCCTGTCAATGATTGGTTGCAACTATCAAGGAGATAACCATGAATCAAAATACCTTTCGTATTCGTTTACTCGGTGCCATGGGTTTGGCAATTGTGGGGGCATTTTTTCTTTTAACCGGGCAAGTGTATGCCCAGGATGAACCGATTCCAGGTTCCGAACCCGTGCTTGTCAGCGAACAGCCCCAGGCAGTTGAGCCTGCTGCTGAGCCACCCGCAGAGCCGCCTGTGGTCATTGGGAATAGTGAAACAGTGGTGATCCCCGATTCGTCCGACGAACCGCAAATTGAGCCTTTAACTATTTTGCAGGATGTTTCTGTTGAAGTAACGCAACCTCAAGAAGAACCAGTCCTTGTCGATGAGACCGGGGAGCCACTTTCCCTGGCCAGCAGGGCTGCCGCAGAGGCGGACCCGTATTTTGCCTGCGCCAATGACAGCGTGGATGGCATCGTGGATGGGATCTGCCAGTATTTCGGATTATCGGGTATCCAGGATGCGATCGCTGATTTCAGCACCCGGCTGGGCAGCGGAAACATTTTTATCGAAGACGCCAGCCTGGCCACAGATTATTCCGGGGCGGTTGTGATTAATGGAATCCCAGGGTTGACCGGGTTGGTCGGGGTCAGCACACTCACTTCCTCGCCCAGCAGCCTGATCACTCTCAATGGTTCCATTAATGTAAGTAATCAACTTTCGGGATTCACCTTATCCGGGCTTACTGTTTCTGGCGATCAGGCCGGCGCGCTGGTGGATTTTTCCTGGAATACCGGGCAGTTGACCCTCCATGACCTGGTAATAAATAACACACATGCGAATGGGGATGCGCTTTCTGTTTTTGCTCATACCGGAAATGTCAGCCTCAACGAAGTAAAAGCGGACCTAAACGGGGATGAAGGCGCCGATATTGCGGCATTCGGTAACGTGGCAATCACCAATTCCTCGTTTGATTCGAACAGCGGTAACGAAGCACTCTTGATCGACTCTGGCGGGAGTGTTACCCTGAATGGCGTCTCCGCCAGCAATAACAATGCGGGAGATGGCGCAAATATTTTTACGGTCAAGGGTGTCACCGTCCGCAATAGTGTGTTTACGTATAACCACGACGGGATAATTAGCAACTTAATTGGCGATGGTTTGGTGATTCTCCCGGGCAGCAAAGGCGCAATCCTGATCGAGAATAGCGATTTTAGCAACAACCAGGAAACCGGTTTATTGGTTAATGTAGATGGCAGCGTGGCGCTGAAGAATCTCCAAATTTCATACAACCAGTATAACGGTGCCTGGATCGATAATTGCGGATCCTATGCTCCCTGCTCGTTTTCAGCCAGCCCTGTAACCCTAAATAATGTGTCGATAATTGGAAGCAGGCGACCTCTATTCGTGTTTTCAAATGGGAACATCAACCTGACGGGGGTAACTACCTGGTATGCCAGTACTGATCACAACGCTGAACTAAGGAATGAATACGCCACCGCCCCTCGAACGGTTAGTGTGACGAACAGCGATTTTAGTTATGGGAATGGTGGATCAGGGCTCTTTATCATCTCTCGCGGAGCGGTTTCGTTGAACAAGGTTACTTCCACAAACTCCACCAACGGAAATGGCGTTTTTATAGATAACAGAAGCGGCACAGCCGGGGTGACCCTCATAAATACCCTGGGAAACAGCAAAATGGATAGTAATAACTTTGATGGGCTGTGGATCCTGTCTGACGGAGCAATTTCCGTGACCGGGGTGGATGCAGCCAATAACGGTGGTCATAATATTAACCTGGATACATCTTCTGGAAGCGGTTCGGTTTCCCTGGCCTCAACGATTTCCAATGGCAGCCAGACCACGGACGGGATCCAAATTATCTCGGGAGGGGCGATCACCCTGAAAAATGTCGAGTCGAGCTCAAACAATTTTGGGAGAGGTGCGCTCCTGGATAATTCCCTTGCCGCTTCACCTTCAGGCGTCACGGTCAACTCCAGCACCTTTTCATATAATTTTGGTGCCGGGCTTGAAGTAAGCACCCGGGGGAGCGTGGTGATCAATGGGATCACGGCAAACAGCAACGCCAACACCAGCGACGGCGCTTTAATAACGACCACCGCCGGGTCTGGAAATGTTTCCGTCACCAACGGTGTCTTCAATATCAACACCCAAAACGGTCTTAAGATCGACACATTGGGAACGATCACCTTATCCAAAATTACCGCGAATTACAATGCCCTGGCAGGAGTGGACCTCCTGGGCAATAAACCCATCACGATCACCGGGATGGATGTAAGCTATAACGTGATCCAGGGATTAAAAGTTGTTTCAAACGGAGCAGTGAAAATCACCGACCTGACAGCCAAACAAATGTCTGGGGGGACAAACGCGGTGTATATTGAAACCGCGGGCAGTGTCACCCTGGCTGCTACGGGGTCGTTCATCAACAGCATCAACAATAATTACAACAACGGATTGACGATCCTCTCGGGAGGAGCGATTTCATTGAAGAACCTGACCGCTGACTGGAATGCAAATGGCTATGGAGCCAACCTTGATAACAGTTCCTCCTCGGCAAGCGTGACCATCATCAACGGCGATTTTAATCACAATCACACTTACGGGTTACAGGTTGTTTCCAATGGTGCGATCACCGGATCAAACATCCACGCGAACGATAACCAGACAAAGGGCGCTTCGCTGATGATTCCGCTCGGTTCTGGCGGAGTAACCATCAATGGTGGCACAGCGCTCGCGCCAAATTCATTTACCAATAATCCCCAGGGCGGTCTTGAAATTCAATCCAACGGTTCAATTGCTTTGGTAAATATCACCGCAAACTACAATAATTTCGCGCCTGGAACGGGGTATGGGGTTTCGGTTTTGACAACCCTTGGAAATATCACCATGACCAACATCACCGCCAATGGCAATGGAGCCAACGGTGTGACCGCCGCATCCTTGAACGGAACCCTCGCTCTGACCAACGGGGTCACGAATGGAAATAATACCTACGGCACTCTCCTTGATAATTCTTTAAGTCCGGGCGCGAAATCGGTCACGGTGAAATCCTTGACCTCCAACGCAACCCAGGTGTATGAGGGGCTTTATATAAACTCTACCGGAAATGTGCTAATCACCTCGATCCAGGTCATTAACTCGGTGAATTCTGGGGGTGTTTACATCGATAACCGGTTTGGGTCAGCCGCATCCAGCATCACCATCAATTCACCTGTACCTGGGGGGAGCAGCCTCATTAACAACCATGGCAGAGGCGTATTACTTTATTCCGACGGACCGATAACAATATCTAACTTGCGGGTGGAAGCAAATTATATTAATGGCATCCAGGCTGAAAATCAAACCGGAACTGGCGGAATCTCCCTCACCAAGGTCAGTATTGACTCCAACCGGAGTTATGGCCTAATCGCTCACAGCACCGGCATAATTTCGCTCTCTTCGGTGACGTCTCTAAATAATGGGAATATTGCTTTGTTAGGGTGGGGCGCGTACCTTGATAATGGGTTTGGTGCGGGAAAAATCACTGTTACAGGTGGCAATTTCAGTTCGAATTACAATTCCGGATTGTACGCCACCTCAAACGGGCCGATCGTCCTGACCAATGTCATCGCGGAGAGTAATTTTAATGGCCGCGGTTTCGACCTGGCCAGCCCGGCTTCCATCAGCATCCTTTCCACCGGGGGATTCCAGAACCTGGCCAAATCCAATCGAAATGAGAACGTGTGGATCGTTTCCGGCGGGGATGTGGTGGTTCAAAACTTGAAAGCCCAATACAACACCTCCGGACACGGGATCATGTTGGATAACACAAGCGGATCAGGCAAGGTCACCGTCAGTGGTGTCTATGTTGATGGTAACAAATCCAACGGCCTTGATATTTATTCCAATGGCGCGGTCTCGATCATTAACACCACTGCTTACCAGAATAATGGTATTTCCAGCACAGGTATATACCTGATAAATTCCGGTGGAACCGGCACTGTGAGCCTGGTCAATGTCACCTCTACCTTCAATTCGTTTTCAGGATTGATGATCCAAACCTCCGGGAATACTGCTTTGGATAAGGTCAATATCTTGTCCAATAGCATCACCGGCGCACAGATAAACATAGGAAATATGTCCTCAACTTTAACCATCTCCCGCAGCAAATTTGACGGCAACCATGGTGGCGGCCTGAATGCACAGTTGGGCGGGAATGTCGTCCTGAACAACGTCTCCGCTTCGAATAACTCAACCGCAGGTTTTAGGGGGATGTTTATCAACAATAGCGCTGGTTCTGGTACGGTTACCATTCTATCCACGTACGGTGGCAATGTTTTCAATAATAATGGCGAAAACGGATTGTATGTTTTTTCGACCGGGGTTTTTAAAGGCAGCAATATCACCGCAAATGAAAACAGCTTCCGTGGTTTGGAAGTTTACAACCAGATCGGGACCGGGGGGATCACCATCACTGGCGGGAATTTCAACCGCAACAGCCGTTCTGGCATCTATTTAACGACCTCCGGGGATGTTTTGATCAGCGGCGTATCGGTCATAGGGAACGGTTTTGGTGATGATGTTCCCGGTATCTATGTGACCAATGGCGGAAATATCACCCTTTCCAACAGTGTTACGACCGGTAATGGCGCTGAAGGCCTCTATGCCGTATCCGGCAGCCCCGCGACGATTTTGATCTACAAATCGTTGTTCTTCGGCAACAACCGTTATAGTCCGTACGTTCCGACTCCCAATATCACCGCCCTGAATGGCACCCTGACCATCGTCCGCTAATTCAAAGCCTTTTCAGTCAACCTCCCCTTTTCAGGGGAGGTTTTTTTCTGGCTATAATAAAGTTCAAATAGGAGGCACTATGAACAAACCCTCTCAACACAGGATCACCACACCCGGTCCTCTGCTCAACCCGAATGGCAGCCTGGCGCAGGCGGGCTGGTGCCCGCAGCCGCTGCTGGATTGCAACCTGGAAGCCGCTCGAAGCGAGGGCACCCCGCGCTTCTGGCAGCCCATGCGCATCAAGCGCTGGGATTACTACGGCATCACCACGCCCACCCATTTCTTCTCCTTCACCGTCAGCCACGTGGGTTACCTGGCATCCATCTTTGCCTATGTGCTGGAGTTTGAATACCGGCAAATACACCGAAAAGACCCTGACCCTGCCCTTTTCACGCAAAGGTGAGCCTGCCGCGCAACAGCACCGAGGGGATCAGTTCTGTTTGATGACGGCAAGGTGCGCCTGGAATTCAGCGTGCTGACCGGCAGGCGGGAGATCAAGGTGAACTGGCCAGACTTTCGCGAGTGGCAAGTCCCTGAAAGCTGAGGCTGCCTTTGCCTGCCCCCCGGAGCAGGAATCCATGGTCATCACCATCCCCATCCAGGGCAACCGTTTCTATTACAACCGCAAGACCAACTGCATGCCCGCCACCGGTTGGGTGGAATCAGGCAGGAATTCGATACGATCTGGATCCGAAGACCTGCCTGGGGAACCTGGACTGGGGCAGGGGCATCTGGGAGTATAAATCCTTCTGGGTATGGGCTTCCGCCAGCGGCTTCACTCCCGGATCACAAACACACGCTCGGATTGAACCTGGGCTTCGGTTTCGGGAATACCCGCGCAGCCACCGAGAACTGCTTCATCCTGGATGGCAAGAGTCCATAAACTGGGTGAAGTGGATTTCACCTACTCCAACCAGAACTTCATGACACCCTGGACGATGAAATCGGCGGATAAGCGCATCGACCTCACTTTTACCCCCTTCTTTGACCGGAACTGCCAGGACAGACCTTTCCATTCTGCGCAGCGAGGTGCACCAGATGTTCGGGCGCTACAACGGCACGGTGGTGACCGACGATGGCAAGAAACTGGAAATCAGGGACCTGGTCGGCTGGGCAGAGGAACACCAGGCGAAGTGGTAAGAAATGATTGAACAATCCCGTGTTGCTGAATTTATGAATGGGTTTTATGGTTTTGGAGATTTAAAAGCTCCTTTATGGTTTGTTGGCATGGAGGAAGGGGGTGGTAATTCTCAGGAAGAATGTGAAAATCGTATCTTGGCTTGGGAAAAACTTGGTAAACAAAAACTTGTAGACCTGGTTGCATATCATAAATTAATCAATATAGACAGATACTTTGTTGAACCAGTAATTTTACAATCAACATGGAATAAAGTGATCAGAGTGATATTGTCAGCAATGGCTTTACCTCATGAAACCGAGAATGTTAGAGAATATCAACAAAATTACTTAGGCAGAATAGGCGAGAGTACAGAGTTATTGGAACTCATGCCCCTGGCTTCTCGAAATATTAAGGATTGGCACTATTCGAGTTGGTTTGAAAATCAGGTTTTATTCTCCCGTGAAATATATCAAAATACTATTACTCCAATAAGGATTGCGGAAATTAGAGATCAAATTGATAAACAACATCCTCGAGTGGTAATTTTTTATGGATCCACATACGAAGAATATTGGCAGAAAATTATCAGATCAACCCTTACTCCACATTCATCGATAGAATTCAAGTATAACGAAAGAACCGATGTTCTTTACATATCCATGAAGCATCCTGTTGCTACTGGAGTTACAAACCACTATTTTGAACAAATTGGAGAATGGATTAGGGAAAACAAATATATTTAATTTCTGCCGGGATCCTGATGAGAACCCCGGCAGCGTGTAAGTCGGAGACCGGTTTTGTTCCCGACATCCATTTTCCAATCTCATATAAAATAAATGCGTGCCACGATTTGAAGGATATCAATTGAGTCGGAGCGGTCGAGGGTTGGTTGATGGTGGTCCCACAAACGGCGACCACCCTACGATACAAAGGTTAATGTGATT
This sequence comes from uncultured Chloroflexia bacterium, assembly GCA_963747315.1. GTDB lineage: Bacteria > Chloroflexota > Anaerolineae > Anaerolineales > Anaerolineaceae > CAVVEQ01. The sequence continues at coordinate 88,125 of CAVVEQ010000007.1, forward strand.
TTTTCTCTTCATAATAAGTGGACAATAATATTTACACCTTTTCAATCGGTATTAATTATCCCTGTTAGTTTACTTTTATCATATCCCTATCAATCTACACCCATTATTTGGTATGGTCTACTGATTATCAATTTGATAATCGGAGTATCACAAGAAATTGCTCTCCTTGTTTTGAAAAGTCCAAGGGTTTACTACATCACTGGAATGGTTTTGGCACTTACAATTACTATTCCCTTGTTATATACGACTTTAATCATTATGAAATCTAATTTCCCAGACGCCTATCTTCTAATCTTGAGCACTTTGCTTTTATTGATGATAATCGAATGGTTTCTGTCATATTTTTATCAAAAGATAAAATTAGATAAGGCATTGGAACAAAAAATACCCAATAATGCAATCAATATTGACGAAGGCACTTTAAATCTTCAAACATGGTTTTTATTTTCTCGAAAGGACGCAGATAAATCAAGGATTCAAAGAATATTGGGAGTTGGAACGATATTTATTATTTTCGCACCAGTTATCGGTTCAATGATTTACCGTATAACCACACCCGAGCAACAATCCATGTATTATTTGGTTTTTTTGAGCTTACTCGCTATGATTCTCGTTTTTGGGTCGGGAGTGCAAGCGGGTACAGCAACCGTCATCAAGGAAATTGAAGAAAGAAGAAAAATGAGATTTGTAATAAAAAAACTTGTATAAGTCGTAAATACCAACTTGAAAATCAAAATACAAATCGGGCTTCCTAAGGTTTAATTGTGTAGAAATTATCCTCACCCAGACAAGCGTATGCAGCTAGCCATAAAGGGAAAGGGGAAATTAAAACAGGGCACTCTCAGGCGCCCTGAATTATTTTAGCTAAGGTTTTACTCTATTACTTCCACCCCCAGCGGCGTTTTTGACATCGTTTCACAGCCATCCGGCGTGATCAGGATGGCATTTTCATAGCGGAATCCGATCTGCTCCTCGGGGCAGGCATACTGCATGGCGCAGATCAGCATCTCGTTCGGCTCATACACATGGTCCGGGTTGGTCCAGTAGGGGAAGGGGCCGTCATTGCGCCCGATGCGCCACTCGTCGCCCAGCATGCCGATGCCGTGCTCGAACCCCGGCACCATGTACTCGGCGAATCCGCGCTCCTCGCAGAAGATCAGCATCTCGTCCGCCAGTTTGGAGGGAGTGATCCCGGGTTTATAGGTCGCCAGAACCAGCGAAACAATATCGACAAAGTTCGCAGCATGCCACTTCTGTCTGTCTGTGGCAGGAGCCAGCAGGTAGTTGTGGGTGTGGTCGCCCACGCACAGGCGGTAGGTGGAGTGCAGATCCACGGTGAATGCCTCGCCGGGCTGGAGTTTTTTATCTGTTGGAGGCGTGCAGGCGCCGCCCATGTAGCCGGTGCGGTAGCCGGAGGCGATCTCGTTGCCACCGGTGAAGGACCACTCCCAGGTGGAGCCGGCCTCGCGCATGCCCATCGCGGCGATCCCGGCGATCTCGGTCTCGGTGTACTTCTTGAACCCACCGTTGATAATGGCATTGTAGACCGCCACGTGCCCGGCGTCTGCCATCGCCCCGGCCTTGCGGAAGCGGGCTATCTCGCCGGGTTCCTTGATCACCGCCAGCCGGTCGATGATATCCAGCGCGTTGGTCAATTTGATACCCGGAAGAGCGTTCTCGAACGCCTGGTATTCATAATGGGTCAGGTTACCTTCGGGCAGGTAGTTGGACATGCCCGCCTCCACCCCCACCGTGCCTTTTTTTCCCTTCAGATGTTTTAAAATCAGCTCGCTGACCGCGGTGATCTGGTCCTGCCCGCCCATGGGGGCAAAGCCGAGCACATGGTCGGCATCCAGCCAGGAGTCATCCCCCGCGCGGGCGGCATCGATCACGAAGGTGAACGCGGTGGGCAGCCCCTCGGCGGGGATGACGATGTAGGAGCGCCAGGGGAAGAAAGCGTCGGTCGTCCAGGAAAGCGTGCGTAGTCGCGAGCCGAGGTAGACATCCACCCCGTCCTTCGCCATCTCGCGCTGGATGGCTTTAATGCGTGCCGAATAATCAATGAAAAAAGGATCGTTGCTCATGGCTGCTCCTAATACTCGCAGGGAATTTCGGAAAGGACTTTATTGAAGCGGTCCACGATGGAGGCCAGGCTGAGGGCTTTGACCATGTTGCCGGTCAGGCGCAGCTTGCCGGTCATCAGCGCGGAGCGCGAACCCAGCTCGGCGCGGGAGATCTTTGCGAAGGTTTCATAATCCCCGCTGATGATGAACTCCGCCTCCGGGAAAGGTGCCTGCCGGACGGAGATATCCGTGAAGATGCCGTCTTCGATCTTGTAATAGAGCGCGCGGTCCTGCCCATCCGGGCAGGCGTGGTAGACAGTGAGCATGGAAGAGGTCAGGTGTTTCATGGTTTCCGGGTCCAACTGGCTGCGCAGGCGCTGCTGGGCTTCCGCGGTCCATTCCGGGCTGAGATATTTCAACGCGGTCATAATCCTTCTCCTTGAAAAGAGATTTTGTGATGGGACTCTTTAATTATAGTAATAACTGAAATATGGATATGGGATTATTGGTTTTGTTCCGCGAAGTCTCTCAAAACCAGCAGTGCGGGATCCACGGTGTCGCAGGGTTTGTAAGAATAGTTCACCGGTTCGAATTTATTGTCATTTAAAAATATCAAAATCGTAGCTGCAATATTCATTTCATATTTCACGCATTCCTGCAGCACGATGTGGGCATCAATTAAATAATCAGGCGGGGTCATCTTTTCCAATTGGGTCAGCAGCGGCCGTGCGCCATCATAGACCATCTGCGCCTGTTCCTTGACCACCTGAAGATCCGCAGCGTCCCAGGTCAAATCTGCACGTCGCGGATCGCCTGCAAGGTGGTTTTGGAAGGTATTGGTGATCAATTGCCCGTAAGTAACTTCCGGGTTTCCATTAGTTCTAGAATCCAACATTTTGTTGTAAGGAATGACCGCTTCCTCGATCCAGGTATCATATTTGGGTAAGGCGTCATTCAACTGAAATAGGTAATCCGCGGCTACATTTGTACAGGCGCTAAGGAAGACCGCGGTGAGAATTATCGGCAGGAGCCCCTTCCAAAAATGAGATTTGATCATCCATCCACCTTGGTTTTAAGGATTTCCCCATTATAAACCGCAGAGACGGGCTGATGCCCGTCTCTGTTGAATTGCGATACTCAATCAGCTTAAACCCAGCCACGCAGCTGCATGGCCTTGACCACCCGGTCGATGGCCACCATGTAGGCTGCATCCCGCATGTACACCTTTTCCTTCAGGCTCATTTCAAGCACGCCGTGGAAAGCCTGGGTCATCTTGGTATCCAGCTTCTCCAGCACCTCGACCTTGGTCCAGTAGAAGTTCATGTCGTTCTGGACGCTCTCGAAGTACGAGCAGGTCACCCCGCCGGCGTTGCACAGGAAATCGGGGATATCGAAGATGCCGCGCTTCTTGAAGGCTTCGTCAGCCTCGATGGTCACCGGGCCGTTGGCGCCTTCGGCCACGATCTTCACCTGCTTGCTGATCTGATCCACGTTCTCCGCGGTTATCTGGTTTTCGATCGCAGAGGGGATGAGCACATCCACGTCCTTGCCCAGCCAGGCGTTGCCGTCCTCGATCGCATAGCCTTCCTTCTGGGCTTTGGCCTTATCAATCGTGCCGTACTGGTCGGTGATACCCATCAGAAAGTGCGGGTCGATCCCGTCCATCTTCGTGTAGGTGTAACTGGTCTTGTCGTTGCGGTCGTAACAGGAGACGCAAACCACCTTTCCTCCCAGCATTTCGATGAAGCCAATCGCGGCATATTGGGCTACGTTGCCGAAGCCCTGGATGGCTGCGGTGCATTTCTTTGAATCCAGCTTGAGGTGCTTCATCGCTTCGCGGGTGTGGTAGATCACCCCGTAACCGGTCGCTTCCGTGCGTCCGAGGGATCCGCCCCCGCCCAGCGGCTTGCCGGTGATCACACCGGGGGTATAGTTACCGGAGAGCTTGGAATATTCATCCATCATCCAGCCCATCATCTGCGGGGTGGTTCCCACATCCGGCGCAGGCACGTCGGTGCGCGGTCCGACGTTCTTCCACATCACGTCCATCCAGCCGCGGACCAGTCGTTCCTTTTCCCCGACCGATAGCGTGGCGGGATCCACGATCACGCCTCCCTTGCCGCCGCCCAGGGGGATATCGGCCACGGCGCACTTCCAGGTCATCCAGGTTGCCAGCGCCCGTACGGTGTCGATCGTCTCAGCGGGATGAAAGCGGATACCGCCCTTATTTGGGCCGCGCGCGTCGTTGTGCTGGACGCGGAAACCCTGAAAAACACGCATGCTGCCGTCGTCCATGCGCACCGGGATGCGGAAGTGGTATTCGCGCATCGGCCAGCGCAGGATCTCGCGCACCTGCTGATCCAGCTTGAGCAGCTCGGCAACGTGGTCAAACTGCGCTTGAGCCATTTCGAAAGCATTCGTCGTTCCTGCCATCACTCAAACTCCTTGTTTCAGATTTGGTTAATTCTACAGCAACGGAAGTTAAAGGAAATAAAAAACGGACACCTCGGTTCTGTGCCCGCTGTCCGGCTTGATGATGCTGCGTTCCATCCTCAATCCGCCCCTCCATTTCGATTACTGATAATAGATTAATGGCAAATCCCCGTCAAGTCAATATGATTTTCATCCTCTTTGAGCCGCCGGGGGTATTTACATCAATTATTCACCCGTCCTTCATAAATTCTTCATAACTATTGGTTATTATCAAAATCGACCGGAATGAGTTACCGGAAATATCGATTAGGAGTTGAAAATGAAAATATTGAAATTTGGTGTCGTAATCCTGGCGGTTGCCGCGGTATTCTTCGGCAGCGTCGGCGCAGTTGCGGCGCAATCCGAGAATCCCCCCGTTCCCGGCTATGGACCTGGCAATGGCGGCTGTGGAAACATGGGCACCGGGTATAACCAGGACCGTGGTTGGATGCACGATGAGATGGTTGCCATTTTCGCCGGGAAGCTTGGAATTTCCGAAAGCGAACTGGAATCCCGCCTTGATGACGGCGAATCCATGGCGGATATCGCAGCGGCTGAAGGGCTCTCGCGCGATGAATTCGTGACGCTTATGCGCGACGCGCGCGCGGAGCTGATCGACCAGGCTGTAAAAGATGGCAAGATCACCGAGCAGCAGGCGAATTGGATGAAGACCCGCGGCATGCGCATGATGCAGCGCTTGCAGGAATTTCGTGGGAATTACGGGCAACAGAATAATCCCTAATCCCTTTAATAATCTTCGGCCCAGACAGGGTTGCCTTACGGCAGCCCTGTTTATTCATTCCTGTGGTTTCAGTGTCAATTACTGCTTGAAAACCATATAATATGATCATGGTCGAAACCGCAAAGAAAATTCTGCTCGTCGATGATGAGCCTAACATCGTGAAGGCTCTAAAGGCTTATCTGGAACGGGCGGGGTTCCGCGTGGTCACCGCCGTGGATGGGCCTGCCGCACTGGCTGTGTTCGAAAAGGAGCACCCTGATTTCTTGATCCTGGATCTGAACCTGCCCGGGCTGGACGGATTTGAGGTATGCAAGATCGTACGCAAGACCTCCGAGATTCCCATCCTGATGCTCACCGCGCGGGTGGATGAAACCGACCGCCTTATCGGCCTAGAGATCGGCGCGGATGATTACGTGCTCAAGCCCTTCAGCCCGCGGGAGGTGGTGGCCAGGGTGAAAGTGATCCTGCGGCGAGCCGGGAACGCAGCTCCGACGGAAAACCTGATACGCGTCGGAAAGCTGGTGATCGACCTCGAAAAACACACCGTCTGTTTTGCTGATAAGCAGGTGGATCTGACCCCCACTGAGTTCGAGATCCTAGTCGTGCTGGCCCGGCAGCCGCGCAGGGTGTTCAGCCGCCTGCAGATCATGGAACAGGCACAGGGAAGCGCTTTCGAAGGTTATGAGCGAACGATTGACGCTCATATTAAGAACCTGCGCATCAAATTGGAGCCGGACCCGAAGCATCCGGCGCTTATCCAGACCGTTTTCGGGCTTGGTTATAAACTGGAGCCGGGTGAAGATGCGTAGCAGCCTGATCTACAAACTTATGGGTGCATTTCTGTTGGTGGTCGTAATCAGCTCACTGGTGATCTCCGTCCTGCTGGTCAATTCCACCCGCAATGCTTTTGCGCGCTACTCCAACCGCAGCGGGCAGCTGCTGGCTTCCCGCCTGGGGGAAAGACTTTCGGATTACTTCGCCGCAACGGGCTCCTGGGATGGCGTTGGGGATTTCCTCTCCCTAGAACAGTGGGCTGGTGACTCTGCCGGGCAGGGTGGTATGATGCAAATGGGCAGAATGATGCCGGGGAGCGGGATGATCGCGGCAATGAACCTGCGCCTGACGCTTGCCGACCTGGATGGGACCATCGTGGCCGATTCAAACTCGCAGGGGTTGGGCAGCCGCCTTTCCCGCCGGGAATTGAACACAGGCATCCCGATCCAGGTGAATGGGTCCCGCGCGGGGACGCTGTTGGCCGTCTCGGAAGGTATCGGCAGCCTGGTGGCGCGTGAATTCCTCGCTTCCGTAAATACCGCCCTGGTTAAATCCATGCTGGTGGCAGGTGCCATCGCCCTGCTGCTGGGATTCCTTCTCTTCAACCAGATCACCGCGCCTCTGAGGGCGATGAAGAAAGCCGCCGAACGCATCGCGCAGGGCGATCTGCAGTCGCGCGTGGAAGTAAAATCCAGCGATGAGCTGGGAGAGCTGGCGGAATCTCTCAACAATATGGCGGAAAACCTGGCCACCGCCGAAGATCAACGTCGTCAGCTGGCAGCGGATGTGGCCCACGAGCTGCGCACCCCATTGGCCGCCATCCAGGCAACGCTGGAAGGCATGCAGGATGGCGTCCTGCCCGCCAACCAGGAGCAGATCGATTCGCTTGTTTCCGAAACCGCGTTGCTAAACCGCATGGTGGAGGACCTGAGGCTGCTTTCCCTGGCTGAAGCCGGCAGGCTGGAGCTGGATTTGCAGTCTGTCGCCTCCGGCAAGCTCATCCTCAGGGCGGTGGATCTGATGCAGCCGGTTGCCCAACAACAGGGGGTGAATCTTTTCGCTGATTCAACGGAGGGTCTCCCAACAGTTCTAGGGGATGCGGATCGCCTGATCCAGGTTTTAAATAATCTCATCTCCAACTCCCTGCGCTATACGCCCGCAGGTGGAGCCGTGACCATCACTGCCGCATTTTCTCCTGCCAGCAGGAAAGTGGAGTTTTCGGTGACCGATACGGGTGCGGGGATAGATCCGCGCGACCTGCCGCACGTCTTCGACCGTTTCTACCGCGCGGATAAATCCCGCTCACGCGGAAGCGGCGGCTCGGGACTGGGATTGGCCATCGTCCGGCAGCTGGTGGAATCCCACGGCGGTTCGGTTGCCGTGGTGAGCCCGGTACCAACACCGGAAGGACGATCGGTACCCGGCACCAGGATCACATTTTCGATCCCCTCAACGAAATAAGCGGTTTAATTCGCTTCATCATATCCATCATCCCGTTTGCGGGTTATATTAATATTCCGAAATAATGGAAAACGATTAAAATAAAATGAGAATCTGTACCCAGTCAACGGTTGTTTAACTTTGCATATATCCCCTGCATTGGTTATAAAAATAAGAGGAATGATCGATGGATATATTCAGTAAATGCGGCGCGTACACCGAAGCGAAAGAGGTAATGGCCACCGGCCTATACCCCTACTTCATCCCCCTGGAAAAAAATGAAGGCACCGAGGCGATCATCGAAGGTCACCGCCTGATCATGTGCGGCTCCAATAATTATCTCGGCCTCACAACCCATCCCAAAGTACGCCAGGCTGCCATCGATGCCATCCAGAAATACGGCACAAGCTGCACCGGTTCGCGCTTCCTAAACGGCACGCTGGAGATGCACGAACGCCTGGAGCATGAGCTGGCAGAATGGGTCGGCAAGGATGCCACCCTGGTCTTTTCCACCGGAATGCAGACGAACCTGGGCGTGGTCAGTTCGCTCATCGGGCGCATGGACGTGGCGGTAATGGATAAGGGCGACCACGCCAGCATCGTGGATGGCGCCAGGCTTTCCTACGGCTCGATCGAGCGCTTTCAGCATAACGACCCGGTGCACCTCGAACGGGTGTTGGCATCCATTCCTGAGGATCGAGGCAAGCTGTTGATCGTTGATGGGCTTTACAGCATGGAAGGTGATATCGCCGACCTGCCAGCCATTTATCCAATCTGTAAAAAATATGGGGCCAGGTTGATGGTGGATGATGCGCATGCCATGGGCGTGCTCGGGGGAGGGCGGGGTACCGCGGCTCATTTTGGAATGAACAGCGAGGTGGACCTGATCATGTCCACCTTCAGCAAGTCCTTCGCCTCGCTGGGTGGGTTCATCGCTGGATCCGAAGAGGTCATCCACTTCATCAAGCACAATGCCCGCGCGCTGATCTTCAGCGCCAGCATGCCACCCGCCTCCACCGCCGCCGCCCTGGCTGCCCTGGATGTGATGCGCCAGGAACCTGAGCGGGTAGAAACCCTGCAGAGGAACGCAGCCATGATGCACAAGGGTTTCAAGGAACTGGGCTTCGATACCGGGCATTCGGTCACGCCCATCATTCCCATCATCATCGGCGATAACCAGCGCACTTTGATGACCTGGAAGAAACTTTTCGAGGCCGGTGTGTTTGTCAACCCCGTTCTCGCTCCAGCCACGCCCCCGGGAAGGCAGCTCCTGCGTACCAGCTATATGGCTACCCACACCGAGGACCAGTTGAACCGCGTGCTCGAGATCTTTGCCAAAGTAGGCCGGGAGATGGGCTTGATCCCCTGATGAGGTGAGTACAAAAATAAAGCGGCTCTGGAGAACCTCCAGAGCCGCTTTTTCTATTCCTGAAGGGATTTTCTAAGTGAAATCACCCGGAGCGAGATTCGGATTACACCATACAGAAAAATGATCTTAATTGTCAATCCAAGCGAAAAGATGATAAAACTCCAGGGTTCAGGGAAGTCTGCATGCTGTGCCGTTAGTGACGGTGGTACGAATAAAATTATCGTCGGTAGCAGAATAAGAAACAACACCAATAGACGCTGGTATTTCACCGACTTTGAACGATTATCATTATAAATCTCGGGGATCCTATCGTTCTCGGGAAGAATCCTGTAGTAATGCCAGTTTGACAAGGTGCACACCAGCTCCCAGCCTGCGTCGGCAAAGATCTGCCGGTATTCCTGGTAATCCTTGTCCAGTGTGAGCTTGTAATCCAGGCGGTACACCATTTTAATGGGTTCCCCTTTCTGGAAATTCCAGGTGAATGGCAGCGCACTGGTTAGGTGCCAACCCGAAGCCGACATTTCCTCCAGCCAGCGTTCCTCCTTTTCGTCCTCCCAGGCAAAGATCAAGCGGTGAACGGTTTTGGTTTCCACAGGGATAAAGTATTTCCTTTCAGTCACTCTTGCCTCCCAAGTTAAGCATCAAACGCCCGTTGCGCGCCATCTCCTCAAGACGGGCGATCTCATGGACTGCTACAGCCCGTCCGGCGGGGGTCATGCAATACGCTTTTCGCCGCTCCGATCCGGAACCGTCATCCGCAGATTCGATAAGCCCGTTCTGCTGGAGGTTGGATAGCGCACCATAGAGGGTCCCCGGGCCAAGTTGCACCCTGTCTCCGCTAAGATCCTTCACCTTCTGCATGATCCCATATCCGTGCAGCGGACTGGCTACCGCCACAAGGATGTAATAGGAGGCTTCAGTGAGCGGGGAGTTCTTTTCAATAAGTTTATCCAGGGTCATATATCACCTTACGTAGTATCGTATCTCGTTATATCGTATGTCGTTATAATAACAACAGCTTGATGGTTTGTCAAGATGGCAAAAAACGACCTGGATGGGTCGTTTAAAATTGTGTAGGATGGGATCGTGTCTTAACCTTTGAGTTGTTTCTGCAATTCCTCCCGCACCAGGTCGGGATTGGCTTTGCCCCCCGCCTCCCGCATCACCTGGCCGAAGAGCCATTGTTCTACGGTAGGTTTACCAGAGTGGTATTTTTCCACCGCACCGGGGTTTGCTGCCAGCACGTTCGCGACCACCTTGCGGATGGCATCCTTATCGGTAACCTGCTGCAGGCCTTCAGCGGAAACGATCTGAGCCGGGTCACCGCCCTCAACTAGCGTACGCGCCAGGATGCGCTTGGCAGTGGCCTGGTTGATCTCCCCCTTATGCACCATGTTGATCAGGCTGGCAAGTGAAAGAGGAGGAACCTTGATCTGCCCGATCTCACACCCGCTTTCCTTCATCCAGGCAAAGATCTCCCCTGTGATCCACTTGACCGCCTCGCGGGGTTCCGCCCCCGAGCGGACCGTCTCCTCGAAATAATCCGCAAGGGATACTTCCTCGGCAAGCAGGCTGGTTTCTGATTTCGTGAGCCCATACTCGCGGATGAACCTTTGCTGCCTTTCCCTCGGGAGTTCAGGCTGCCCGCTGCGGATGCGCTCCAGCCAATCCTTCCCGACCATTAGAGGGGGAAGGTCAGGTTCGGGGAAGTAGCGGTAATCATGCGAATCTTCCTTGGTACGCTGGGAGTAGGTGACCCCGGCGAGGTCATCCCATCCGAGCGTCTCCTGCTCCACTTCTCCGCCGCGGTTCAACGTGTTCTGCTGAATTTCTAGCTGGTAGCGGATGGCGCGCTCCATGGCGCGGAAGCTGTTGAGATTCTTGATCTCCACACGTGTGCCAAGCTCATCACGTCCCGCCGGACGCAGAGAGACATTGGCCTCAAAACGGATGACGCCCTTTTCCATATCCCCGGAGTTGACCCCCAAGGCCTGCAGAACCGATCTGAGTGCCCGCGCATAGGCGCTGGCTTCCTCCGCCGAGTGCATGTCCGGCTCCGAAACGATCTCCAGCAGCGGCACCCCGGCCCGGTTCAGATCCACGAGGGAATAATCCTCCTGATCTGTGTGGACGTGGGTCAGCTTTCCGGTATCCTCCTCAAGGTGTACGCGTCGGATGCGGGCATTCTTTTCGCTCCCCGCCACCGAAAAGGCGATGTTGCCGTGCTCCGCCAGGGGCGATTCGAACTGGGATATCTGGTAACCCTTGGGGAGGTCGGGGTAGAAATAATTTTTCCGAACGAAGATGCTTTGCGGTGCTACCTTGCAGCCCAGTGCCAGCGCCACCCGCAGGGCATATTCCACCGCCTTTTCGTTCAGCACCGGCAGGGCTCCGGGCAATCCTTCGCATACAGGGCAGACTGCGCTGTTGGGCGGCGCGGAAACCGAATCCACCACCGCGCAGGCGCAGAACATTTTGGAGCGGGTGGCTAATTCCGCGTGAACCTCGAGACCAATATCGGCAGTGAATTGCATACCGTTCTTTTAACTCGATTCTTCCAGCAAATAAGCCTGCACCCAGGCAGTGGTAGCCTTCAGAGCATCGATGTGCGTCCGTTCGTAGTGGTGCGAAGCATCCACGCCCGGACCGATCAGGGCAACCGCCACATTCCCACCCGCGCTCAGGAACGCGCCACCGTCGGAGCCGTAGTGTGGGTAAATATCCACTTTATATGGTATTTTTTGATCGTCTGCCAGCTTGCGGAGTCTTTGCGAAAACCCGTGATGGTAAGGGCCATTGGAATCCTTGACGCAGATAGTGGTATGAAATTCATCGGATGTCTGCCCTTCCCCCACTGCCGCCATATCCACCACCAGGAGTTCTTCCGCTTCCGGTGGGATGCCAGCAGCCGCACCGTGGCCGACTTCTTCAAAATTGCTGATCAGGAAATGGGAGGTGTGAACCGGACGCTGGTTATTATCGTGGAGCGTTTTAATCGCGGAAACCAGGCAGGCAACACCGGCCTTATCATCCAGGTGGCGGGAGCGGATAAAACCATTTACCACCTCCACACGGGGATCAATCGCTACGTAGTCCCCCACGTCGATCCCGAGCTTCTCTACTTCCTCGGCGGTATGGACAAATTCGTCCAGGCGGATCTCCATGACTTCGTCCTCGCGTTTGAGGTCAACCTGCCTGCCGTGCACATGAATGGAGGCCTTATTGATCATAATTGAGCCGCGGAAAGATTTACCTGAAGAGGACGAAAAGACAGTACAGCCCTCGCCCTCGACGGAATTCCAGGCGTACCCACCAAGCTGGGTGAGCAGCAAGCGGCCGGTGGGTTTGATGGCTTTAACCATCGCGCCCAGGGTATCCACATGCGCGGTGAGGGCACGCTCGTGGCCCTTTTTTATTCCCGTGAGGCTCGCCAGGAGTGCTCCTTTGTGGGTTCGTTGCAGCCTGATCCCTGGAATGGTTGAGAGGGTTTTTTCACAGAATTCAATCGCCCCCTCCGTGTAACCGGATGGGCTGGGGGTATTTAACAGGTCAACCAGGAATTTTTCTAAATATTTTTCATCGATTCCGTGCATGGAATTCTCCTTGGTCTGGTAAACCTGTGATTAGCACAATGGTTTTCTGGCGTGTTATCCGAAATTGACGCCCTCAAACGCGCCGATCCTCTCCCGCCACTTCACCGGCACCGGGATACTCTGGTGGGTGTGGTAATCGTAGGCGACCATCACAGTCTCAGATTTCACCAGCACCCCACCGCTTTCTTCTTCGACCACCTCGTACTCAAAAAGCATGCTCTTGGTACCGATCTTTGCAACCCGCACCCCAACGCGGATCTTATGCTCCAGCTCGATGGGCGCTAGGTAGGAAAGGTGCACGTCGGCCACGATCAAACCGAGATCAAAAAACGATTTGCCGTCGAACAGCCCCAGTTCCATCAGGTATGAAAAACGGGCATGCTCAAGCAGGGAGAGGGTTCGCACGTTATTGATGTGCCACTGCGGATCCAGGTCGCTGTATCGCAGCTGCATGGGTAAGGTGAATTTGAATGATGCCATGTCTGAATTATATCTTTGGCAGGGGTTTTCTACACGCATTTCCCCACTTATCCCGCGATGATTTTATGACCTTCATCACTTGCTCAAGTTACCTCTTGCGCGTATACTCATATTCAGACAATTTTTACCGATTTTGTTTTTAGCGAGGTCCGTATGCAGATAACAAAACAGGCTGATTATGCCCTTCGGGCAGTTCTGTACCTCTCCAGGATCGAACCTGATCAAAAAGCTTCCACCGCGCTGATCGCCAAAACGCAGAAGATCCCGCCCAGCTTCCTGGCCAAGATCATTTCCCAGCTTTCCATCGCGGGAATCATCCATACTTCGCGCGGGGCTCATGGCGGTGTCGCCCTGGCGCACCCGCCTTCCGAGGTCACCCTTCTGGATGTGGTGGAAGCCATCGACGGACCCATTAATTTGAACGATTGCACTCATGCGAAGTCTGAGTGCCCCTTCGGCGATGATTGCCCGCTGCAGGAAGTCTGGTGTTCCACCCAGGAAGACCTGGTTGAAAAACTGCGCGCCACGAATTTTGCGCAATTCAACAAAAACGGTCATCATTGATTCTCGGTATCATCCGGACACAAACATGCCAACAGGAACTGCCGTCAACCGACAGTGGATCGTCATCACCCGTGAGGGAAATTTTGTCATCGATTGGGGCGACAATCTCTTCCAGGACCTGATCAGCGGGGAATTCGTTCCGATCGGCGAGGCGGATATCAGCCACCACCCCTCCGAAAGCGAACTGGACTGGCTGATGCACATCGACCGGGTTTCTTCATACGATTCAAAGATGGTCTATATCCACAACCTGCCCGAGCGTCCCCAGAGGACGATCGATTAGCAGGGACACCTCCCCCGGCCTCCCACACCACCGGGAGGCTTTCTTTTTTGTAATATGACGACCAAACAACCCTCCCTCGCTTTCGACCTCGGGCTGCTGACTGTCCTGCGGGCTGTGCTGCAGACCATCACCCGTATGGTCTATCCCTTCCTGGCAGTCTTTGCCCGCGGGATGGGGGTGGAGATCACCTCTATCACTACCGCGCTGGGCATTTCCATGCTCACTGCCCTGCTCGGCCCCCTGCTGGCGCCGCTTAGCGACCGTTACGGGCGGCGGGCGGGCATCCTGTTGGGGGTTTCGATCTTCACCCTCAGCGCCGCGCTGGTAGCCGTTTTTCCGGGCTTCCCCGCCTTCGCTGTATCACTCTTCCTCGGCAACCTGGCAATCAACATCTTCCTGCCCGCTGTTTTCGCCTTCCTCAGCGACCGAACCTCCTATTCTCGCCGTGGTTTCGTGATGGGTATCTTTGAAATTAGCTGGGCTGCCAGTTTCTTCATCGTCGTTCCTCTAATGGGTTTGCTCATCCAGAATTTCGGTTGGCAGAGCGCCTTTGCCGCCCTGGCATTGATGGGAATGATCGGGGTGGTTTGCCGTGATCGCCTTTATCCCTGCCACCCGGCCGCCTGCCGCCGCTAATACCGGTGAACCAATCCATCTCCGGGCGATCTTCACAACCCGCAACGCGGTTCTCCTGATGGTGTTCGGCCTTTTCTTTGCCGCGGGTAACGAGCTCATCTCGGTAATGTTCGGCGTGTGGATCGAGGATACCTTCGCCCTGCAGATCGCCGCCCTGGGGGCGGCCTCGGCAGTGCTGGGTCTCTCCGAACTGGGAGGGGAAGGGCTCTCCGCCGCCATCACCGACCGCTTCGGCAAGGAACGCACGATCGCGCTGGGATTGATCATCAACATCGCTGCACTTGCTGCTTTTCCGCTGCTCCGGCATACCTATCCCGGCGCACTCACCTGGCTGTTCATTATCTATTTCAGTTTCGAATTGGCCATGGTCAGCAGTATCTCGCTCGCCAGCGAGGTGATGCCCGGTATGCGCGCCACTTTGTTGGCCGCATATATCGCCTCTCACGCCGTTGCCCGCATGCTGGGCGATTTGGCCGCCCCCTATCTCTACGCTCAGGGCTTCTGGCTCAATGCGGTCGCCTGCCTGGTACTCAACCTTTTTGCACTGTTGGTCCTTCGTTTTATTCGGGTTGGAAAGGCGAGCGCGCCTCCCCCTGCTATCTGACAACCCTGCTTTATCACTTGAAAAAAGCAGATTTTTCCTGTATAAATTTTTTTAACATATTGGCTTATGAAATGCTGATCGTCAACTGCTCACAGGTGATCCCCTTAACCCCCTCACCCCAGCGCGGAAAGCAATTGGGGGAGCTGAATGCGCTTACAGGGGCTGCGGTTCTCATCCAGGGAGAGAAGATCGTGGAGATCAGCCCGGAGGAAGCCCTCCTGCGCCGGTTTCCAACCGAGCCGCGCCTGGATGCGCGCGGGAAGGCGGTGCTGCCCGGTTTTGTGGACGCACACACCCACCTGGTTTTCGCCTCCGACCGCGCCGCGGAATTCGAAAGCCGCCTGCAGGGAAAAACGTACCAGGAGATCATGGCTGCGGGGGGTGGGATCAATTCCACGGTACGCGCCACCCGCGCCGCCAGCCGGGAGGACTTGCTCTCGCAATCCGGAAAACGGGCTGGGGGCATGCTCGCCCACGGCACCACCACCGCCGAGGCAAAGAGCGGTTATGGGTTGGAATTGGATTCCGAGCTAAAACAACTGGAAGTCCTGCTGGCCATGGATGAGGCTGGCCCGCTCTCCATTGTCCCCACATTTCTTGCGGCGCATGCCATCCCGCCCGAATTCGCTGGCGATGCGAGTGGATACACCAGCAAGATCGTCGAACATATGCTTCCGGCACTTTTTTCCTGGTGGCAGCTCCACGCCACCGGAAGATCGCTCCCCTTTGTGGATGTTTTCTGCGAGCGCGGCGCTTTTACTCTGGCGCAGACTCGCGAGATCCTGGAAAAAGCCCGCGAGCTTGGGTTCCCCTTAAAAGCACACGTGGACGAATTCGAAAACCTGGGGGGGTGCCGACTGGCGGTGGAATTGGGCGCGGTCTCAGTGGATCACCTGGTAAAAACCTCTATGGAAGAGCTCCACGCCCTGGCACAGAGCGAAACCGTTGCTGTTTCACTGCCCTGCACTCCATTCGGGCTTGCAGATCCATCTTATACCAACGCCAAAGAAATTATTGCCGCGGATGGGCTGCTGGCCATCGCTTCCGACCTCAACCCCGGCACGGCCTGGTGCGAAAGCATGCAGTTCGTGATCGCGTTGGGGTGCCGATACCTGCGCCTTTCACCTGCCCAGGCGTTGGCCTGCGCCACGATCAACGCAGCCGCGGCCATCAGCCGGGCGGAACGGATCGGATCCCTGCATCCCGGCAAGGATGCCGACCTGGTGATCCTTTCCGTGCCGGATTACCGCCAGATCGCTTACCGCTTTGGCGGCAACCTGGTGGCGCAGGTGATCAAAAAGGGCAGGCTGGTTGTGGATAGATCCGCCGAAGCTGTGATCTGAAGCGCCACCAATTGGGATAAAATTACCCCATCTCACCACAAGGAACAAACATGCCCACCCTGGAAGATGCCCGGGCCTGGTATCCCGGTTTTGACCCTGTGCACGGATTTGACCACGTCGTGCGCGTGTACCGCATGGCGGAAAAGCTCGCGGAGGAGGAGGGTGCGGACCTCGAGATTGTCCGGGCAGCCGCGCTGCTTCACGACGCTGCCGGAAGCACCCCGGGCGGGGAAAAACGCGGTGAACACCACCATCATTCCGCTGAATTCGCCGCCGAAGTGCTCAAAAAGGAAGCCTGGGACAGCGAACGGATCGCCGCCGTGCAGGAATGCATCCGCGGGCACAGGTACCGCAACACCGGAGCCCCCCCGGCGACCATCGAAGCCAAAGTGCTCTTCGATGCGGATAAGCTGGACGTGCTGGGTGCCATCGGCGCTGCCCGAACCATCGCCTATGCCGTGCTGGCAAAAACACCGCACTTCGAGGAGCCTTCGCAGCAATTCCTCGAGACTGGCCGCGAGGTCCCCGGCGAGCTGCACAGCGCCTACCACGAATACCTTTTTAAGCTCAGTAAAGTAAAGGACCGGCTATTCACCCCCGCCGCGCGGAGGATCGCCGAACACCGCCACCAGACCATGCAGCTTTTCTTTGATGAGCTCGCCGCGGAAATGCGCGGGGAGCACTGAAATCTTCTCCACAAAGGACGCGATACTCCATGCAACCCTCCCTCGATATGATCGAATCTCTCGCCCGCCGTGCGGGCGCACTCCTCAAAGATGGCTTCGGCAAGGAGCATCAGGTGGATTTCAAACACGCCAAGGACCTGGTGACCGAAATGGACCGCAAAGCCGAGGACCTGATCCTGGGCGAGATCCGCGATAAATTCCCCGCCCACAGCATCCTCAGCGAGGAGAGCGGATCCCTGGAAGGGAATGTCGATCACCAATGGATCGTCGATCCGCTGGATGGAACGATCAATTACGCCCATAACTATCCGGTTTTCTGCGTCTCCATCGCCTACCGCGAAGCAGGGGATCTGAAGCTGGCCGCCATTTATGATCCCATGCTGGATGAACTCTTCAGCGCTGAACGCGGCAGAGGGACTGCCCTGAACAGGAAACCAACCCGGGTCACAACTGTTGATGAAATGCACCTGGCGCTTCTGGGCACATCCTTCCCCGCGGCGGATAGCGGCCTTCTTGAAAAGAACAACCGAATATTCGTCCATATTTCAGGTCTTGCTCAAACCATCCGGCGCAATGGTTCCGCAGCGCTCGACCTGGCCTACGTGGCGGCGGGTCGCCTGGATGGCTACTGGCAGCTTGGAAACAGCCCCTGGGATTTTGCAGCCGGGGCGCTGCTCATCCAGGAGGCAGGCGGGGTGGTGATCGGGCTGGATGGCAGCCCGGATTTCTTCCACCCGCCCTATTCGCTGATTGGTGCTGGCGCCACCCTGGCAGGCATGATCTCGGAGGAGATCCGGAATGCAGGCTGATACCTCACGTCAATCCGGGTTTACCGTCATCACCTTCATATAACATCCGAGTTATCACATTTCGGGAATATAATTTGTTGGTTCGAACGAAGATCAATATTTAAATGAGGATGCCATGAAACAATCTCCTGAAAAAACTACTTATTCCCAGAAGGTCTGGTGCTTGAAGGACCTTTTATGCCGGCGTGGATGACCCCGCCCTGGAAAAAGCGTTCAAATCCCTGGAAAAGGACGTAAAAGCCCTGGAATCCCAGCGGCCGATCTTCACTGCGGATATCTCTGAGTCTGATTTCCTCGCCTTCATCAAGAAGCTTGAATCCGTCCAGCGGCGGGTATACCGACTGGGCGGTTACGCCCAGCTCCTCTTTGCCCAGGATACCCAGAACCAGGTTGTTCAAACCCTGCTGGCGCGCGTTGATCAGTTCGGCGCGGAGCTTTCCAACCGCCTGCTGTTCTTCACCCTCTGGTGGAAGGATCTGCCCAGGGATGCTGCCGGGCGACTGCTGAAAGTGGCTGGTGATTACACCTACTGGCTGGAGCAGATCCGCCTGTTCAAACCATACACGCTTACTGAAGCGGAGGAGAAGATCCTCAATATCAAGAACGTCACCGGTTTCAATGCGCTCAACACGCTCTATGATTCGATCACCAACCGCTACACCTTTGACCTGAAAGGCGTGCGGGGCGGCAAGGGAATCACCCGCGGGGAGCTGATGGTCTACGTGCGCGAATCCGATCCCGATGTGCGCGCCCGGGCTTACCAGGAACTTTACCGGGTCTATACCAAGGATGCGCCCATCCTGGGGCAGATGTACCAGACCCTTGTTCGGGATTGGGCTAACGAGAACGTGTCCTTGCGCAAATACAAAGCACCAATCTCCACCCGCAACCTGGTCAACGATATCCCCGACAAGGTGGTGGATACCCTGCTGGATGTCTCGCGCGGCAACAACGCCATCTTCCAGCGCTTTTTCCAGCTCAAAGCCCGCTGGATCAGGATGAACAAACTTCGCCGTTACGATATCTATGCCCCGGTGGCGAAATCGGATAAAAAATATTCCTTCGCCCAGTCCACCCGGGTCGTCTTCGACGCCTTCCGCCAGTTCGACCCGCAGTTCGAGCAGCTTGCGGAACGGGTCTTCCGGGAGGATCACCTGGATGGGGAGGTGCGGAAGGGCAAAATGGGCGGAGCATTCTGCGCCACCATCGAGCCATCCCTAACCCCCTGGGTGCTGTTGAATTACCAGGGGAAATCGGATGACGTGGCCACCATGGCGCACGAGCTGGGTCATGCCATCCACGCCATGATGGCAGAACACCACACCCTGTTCACCCAGCACGCCTGCCTGCCTCTTGCGGAAACAGCCTCCACCTTTGGGGAGATGCTGCTGGTGGATAAGCTGCTCAAGGAGGAGACCGACGAATCCGTCCGCCGCGATCTGCTCTTCCGCCAGATGGACGACAGTTATGCCACCATCCAGCGCCAGATCTACTTCGCCCTCTTTGAAAAACAGGCGCACGGCATGGTGATGCAAAATGCCTCGGTCGACGACCTGGCAGCAGCCTATTTTGAGAACCTGAAGGAACAATTCGGCGATTCGGTTGAGCTGAGTGAGGAATTCAAATGGGAGTGGGTGGCCATCCCCCATATCTACAACGTCCCGTTCTATGTCTACGCCTACGCGTTCGGGCAATTGCTGGTGCTTTCGCTCTACCGCCAGTTCAAGCTGGAAGGGAGAATCCTTCAAACCGCGCTTCCGCAGGATCCTTTCCACGGGCGGCTCGGAAGCACCGGTGAAGCTGCTCAAACACGCCGGCGTGGATATTACCAAGGCGTCCTTCTGGCAGGGCGGTTTCGATGTCCTCGATGAGCTGGTCAAGCAACTGGAAGCGATCCCGGTGAAATAAAACGGTACAACTATGCATAAGAGCGGCTTAAAAAGCCGCTCTTATTCGGTTCGAGCCTTCAGTGGATACGGAGCTGACCGCCCTATATCCTAATCAAACCAGCCCTTGGCCTTGAAGAACCAGAATTCTGCCAACCAGCACCAGTCGCCATGATCCCCAGGACGATATAGAATCCATTCTCCCGGCTCCGCCGCGGGCAGCCAGGCCATGTTCATGCCGTAGATGCCGGTGATCAGCACCAGCGGCAGGTTGACGGCGGAAAGGATGGTCAGGAATCGCAGGCGTTTCTCCGAATCCTCGCTGCGGATCATCTGGAACTGGGCATAGAGCGAATTCAACCGTTTTTCCATCTGGGAGGCAGAAGCGTGGGCGATTTCGGCAGTGGCGATCAGGTCGCGGATATAGGCTTTGCGTTCCTCTCTGCGCAGCCCGGGGATATCGGTTGTATTCATACCCTCGGTCAGGAACATATAACTTTCCGCCAGCATCACGATCCTATCCATCGTCTGGCGCAGCTTTGCCAGGTCGTTGGCGGTTACTTCAACGGTCCCATCCGCCATCTGGCGTGCTTGGTTCACCATCTGGTCGCGGTGGGTCAATTTCCAGCTTCACCTGCTGATCCAGGACTCGGTCAAATAATAGATACAGAATATTGATGGTGTTTTCCAGGTTTGTGGTATCCGGTCGCTTCAAGGTCGTAACAAGGTCTTCAAAGTAGGGGAAGGAATGAATGGTGATCAGGGTGCCTTCCCGCCAGATGATCGTGAAATAGCAGACCTCCAGGGTTGCCGGATTGCTGACGATCGGTACCTCCATCAACAGGTCCTGCCCGTAATAGATCACGTTGGGCGAGTTTTCGGGGTTCAGGGCCAGGTCCAGGATGATGGGGTGTGGATCGAGCTTCTCCAGCGCTTCCGCCAGTTCTTCGCGGTTGGAGATGTGGAAATCATACCAATTCTGCCAGCGGCGGTTGGTTCGGTTCCCCAGGTCCTTGTGATTGGGAATCTCCTTGAGGCGCCCTTTTTCAATGATGTAATGTCTCTGTTCCATTTCACACTCCTGAAACTCTGCCGCGTCTCTGGCTGATGGCGATCTGGTGCAGCCCGGCTGCGGTACGCACGCGCTCATCCGGGTCCTCGCGGGCAAGCTCGTTCAATTTGGCACGGGCTTTTTCGTTCCCGTTGCGCGCCATCCAGGAAAGCGGACCCAGGTAGGCCTCGCGGCGGGCGGCATCCAGGCTTTCGAGCAGCACCAGGATCGGCGCTTCGTATTCCTCACGCTTGGTAAGCAGCATCAGATAAGCGCAAGCCAGGCTCACGCGCGGGTCTTTATCCTTCAGGGATGCCAGTTGCATGGCGTCCACATCGATATTCAAGAGGTCAGCGAGCAGGATCATTCCTTCGTAAGAAAGGATCCTCACCGCCCAATCGGGGTCGCGGCGCAGGGTTTCAAAGGATGGCCAGGCAGAGCGGTTTCCGAGCTGTGCCATCGCCAGGGCAATGGCTGCCTGCTCGAGCGTGTTCTTGCGGTTGGTCACGTCCATCAGCAGGATGGCAGCGTTGGCCAGCCCGATGTGCCGCAGCGCGGTGACATAGCAGTGATAGGTGAGCAGCATCTGCATGCCGGGTGAATAGCTGGCGATCATGAAGGGGTTGATGAGGTTTTCGGTCACTTCGAGCAACGCGGTGCTCTTGCCTGTTTGTGCGCCTGCCAGTTCTTTGGCCCTGGTTCCGCGCACCGGGGCGATGGGACCGCGCCTTTCCGCCTCCACCACCAGCGGTTCCAGGGCGTTATCCAGCCCAACCAGGGCAGCGGTCTGCGACTGGTTCCAGAAGCGTTTTTCACGCATCAGGTTCTTGCAGAGCAGTTCCACCGTGTCCGGCGAGCTGAGGGTGCCGGCTTCCATGATGAAATCCAGGTGGGTGTTGCGGTTCAACCCGGAATAAGCCTCGGGGTTCAACCCGCGGTCGATGGCTTCCAGGGCAAGATCGCCTTTCCCCATCTGGTTGAGGGTTTTGGCAATATGGAGCACATCCGCCTTGGTGAAGGATGGGTACCTTCGCAGGTTGAGGATCTCGTGCGCGTACTCCGTACCGCCCACCTCGGCCAGGGTATCGATGAGCAGCTCGCGCTCACCGGGGGTGGAATCGGTGGTCTGCGAGGATTTCTTCGCCAGGAAAACCAGCGCCGGCAGGCATTTGATCAAGCCCAGATGCCTGATCTCCCGGATGGCAGCGATGCGCTCATTGGGGATGGAACTCATGAGCTGTTCGGTGTATTCATTGCGCAGGTCTTCGGGAAGCTCGGTCTGCTCCAACTGCTCAGCCATATCCCGTACAATTTCGGATTGCGCGCGCGGGTCGATATCCTCCCCCAGCAGGTTGGTGCCGGTTTCGAAAGGCGAAGTGGCAGAAGCGGCTTCTTCGCTCAGTTCCAATTGGTAAAAGCGGTCCGGGTAGTAGGTGCGGGCGAAGCGAACTTTGAAACACCTGCAGGTCTCCGGCAGCCTGGGTGAATTCGTACATGCGCTCCCAGGCGTAGGAGTTGTTGAAATCCTGCTTGAGGATCTGGTCGCAGAGGAGGATGCAGGTGCGGGTATCGCCCTCGTCGATCGTTTTTTCAATTCGGATCACCAGGTCGGTGATGCTTTCTGGCATGCGTGACCTCCGGAAAGGCTGTTTCCGTTTGAATTGATTGTATCCATCCCACGGCTTCCTTACAAGTTGCTGCGGTTTTCATTTCTGCAAGGTGCCAAAAAATTGAAATTTCAGGCATTCGAGACCCCGCAAGAGTGAATGTGGTATATTTATTCATGCGTTTTTCCCCGGATTTTTCGGGGATCAAGATCAATCACGGAGCGAGCATGTATTTTGCCATCGAGGGCGTGATCGGCGTGGGCAAGACCACCCTGGCGCGGCTGCTGCAGGAAGATTTCGACGCCCAGCTGCAGCTGGAAGTTTTTGAAGAGAATCCTTTCCTGAAGGATTTCTATTCCGACCGCGCCCGCTACGCCTTCCAGACGCAGATATTCTTCCTCCTTAGCCGCTATCACCAGCAGCGCCGCATCATCCCCGAGGTAATTGGCGAGAACCGCAACCTGATCACCGATTACACCTTCGAAAAAGACGCGCTCTTCGCGCGCATCAATCTGGCCGGCGACGAGCTGGAGATGTATTACCGCGTGCACGAAGCCCTTGCTGAAAAGATCCCCCTGCCAAACCTGGTCGTCTACCTGCGCGCCAGCACCGATACGCTCATGCAGCGCATCGCCTTCCGCGACCGGCATTACGAGCGTCAGATGGAACGGGATTACATCGCCCAGCTTAACGAGGAATATGACAATACATTTCTCAAGGGCACCCAACCTGTGCCGGTGATCACCATTGAGACGGACACGATCAATTTTGTTTCCAGCCGCTCGGATCTTTTCGCCGTGGAAGGGCTCATCCGCTCCGCCCTGCTCACCCCGCCCCTGCAGCCCTCCCTGCCCTTGCCTCCCGCAGATGCCGCCGGACGGTTTTCCATCCAATAAAACAAGGAATCCGCAGCATGCGCATCACCCGCGATACCCTTCTCAAGCACGCCCGCCAGACTGTGAACTTCCGCGTTGCACAGGATAAAACCGTGGTGTGTGTCTATCTCACCGGATCGCTCGTGAACGAAGATCCCGTGATCGGCGGAACGGCGGATATCGACCTGGTGTTCGTGCATGACCGCCTGCCAAAGGTGGATCGCGAGGTGCTGCGCGTGACCGACGAGGTCACCTTCGATATCGCCCATTATTCCCAGATGAATTACGACCAGCCGCGCCGCCTGCGCCTGAACCCCTGGCTGGGTTCCTACCTGATCGCCGATCCGATCCTGCTCTTCGAAAACCAGCACTGGTTCGAGTTCACCCAGGCCAGCGTGGCTGCCCAGTTCTACCAGCCCGATACGGTGCTGGCGCGGGTGCGCCCGCTCGCCGATTACGCCCGCCAGGTCTGGATGGATTTCTCCTCCAAACCGGTGGAGCCTGGAATCCCGCCGCTGCTCACCTACCTGAAAGCCCTGCAGAGCGCCGGAAACGCGGTGGCCTGCCTCTATGGCCCGCCCCTGCCGGAGCGGCGCTTCTTCATGCTCTTCCCGAAACGCGCCTTGAAAGCCGGCAAACCGGATCTGACCGCCGGGCTGATCGGTCTCTTCGTCCGCCAGCCGCCAAGCGATGAGCAGTGGGATGGCTGGATGATCGACTGGGAGAACATCTTCAATACCGTGTCAACGCTTTCCTCCTGCCCGGTGAAGCTGCAGGGTGCCCGCAAAGCCTATTACCTGGCGGCGATGCAATCCCTGCGCACCGAAAATACGCCCGGGGCGCTCTGGCTGCTGGTGCGCACCTGGACCTGAACTGGCCGCGCACCTGCGTTCCAACGCTGCCGCGCTCCACCCCTACAATGAATTCCGGCGTGCCCTCGGGTTGGATGAATCATCGCTCAAATCGCGCTTCTCCGACCTGGATAAGTTCCTGGATAGGGTGGATGAGACCGTGGATGATTTCGCCCTTTCCAGCGGCATTCGCTGAATTTTCCCCAACGCTCTGTGGATAACTGGCTGAAATGTGTGGATAAGTCCATCTAATTGTGGACAAATGTTCAAATTTTTAATGATTTGCACTTTGATTTTGCTTATTTTTTATGATCCGGTTTAGGTGATTTCCCGCGCTTGAATCTTTTACGGAGTTCGCCCAACTTATCCACACCTGCCTGTGGATGAAGGGAATTGCCAAACCTCCAGCCGTGCCGCCCTCGGGCGGCGCAAGCCCCCACAGGCGCGGTCCGTTGTAGTTGGAAACGCACTTCTCCACATATCCCCAGCCCCTACGAAGACTACTATTAATAAATAATTCTATAAAAATATGGATAACTCCCTGTTCTTTCAATGCTTGTATGTGTGTATAAAATCCTGTATAGTATGAAAAATGAATTTGCCCATTGAGCATCATTGATGTCTCACGCTGCCCTGCAAGGGGAGAAGGAGAAGAAGAGATGGATGTCATCAAGGTCAAGGCAAATTCCCGCACGGCAGCCGTTGCAGGAGCGATCGCCGGGGTGATGCGCGAGCACAAACACGCCGAAGTGCAAGCCATCGGAGCCGGAGCTGTGAACCAGGCCGTCAAAGCCCTGGTACTGGCCAAGGGGTACCTGGCTGAGGATGGGATCATCATCGTCTGCATCCCCGAGTTCGTGGATGTGGAGATCGACGGAAACGTCCGCACCGCCGTCAAGCTGGTGGTGGAGCCGCGCTGATCAGAATATTCAAGCTGAACTATTTTGAGTTGGAAATTTCTTCCGGGGCGAAGATGACCTCGTCTTTGCCGGTTAATTTCTCCTGGATCTTGGCAACGATCAGGTCCAGGTGCGTGCTGTGGGCCACGAAATCCAGGTCGTCGGCCGGGACGGTGAGCACCGGGCAGATGTTGAAGTTGCGGATCCAATCCTCATAGATGGTATTTAAATTGGAGAGGTATTCCGGGGCGATCTTGCGCTCGTAATCGCGGTCGCGCAGGTCGATGCGCCGCGTGAGGGTATCCACCGAGGCGCGCAGGTAGATCATCAGGTTCGGCGCTGGCAGGAATTCCTGGATGGTGTGGTAGAGGGCATGGTAGGTCTCGTAATCGCGCTCGGCCAGGTAGCCCTGCAGGTAAAGGTTGCGGGCGAAGATCTCGGCATCTTCATAGATGGACCGATCCTGCACCACCGAGCCGGGGTAGTGGATCAGGTCCTTTTGCAGGCGCAGGCGGTGGGTGAGGAAGAATATCTGCGATTGAAAAGAATAGGCGTACATATCGCGGTAAAAATCCGCCAAATAGGGGTTTTCGGTGACCGGCTCGAAGAAGGGTTTCCAATCGAGCCGTTCGCAGAGCATTTCCACCAGGGTGGATTTGCCCACGCCGATGTTGCCGGCGACCGCGATATATTTTTTCATGCGCGCCTCCGCGGGGATGAAGAGATGCAGGTATTATAGCATTTTGGAAATTTAAACGAAAAAGGAGGCAGCCGGTATCGGGGCTGCCTCCCGTGTTTGGGAATAGATCAACTCACCTTGCTGATCGCGTCCACGGGGCAGACTTCCACGCACTTGGCGTCGTCGGAGCACTTGGGCTCGTCGATGACGTAGGTACCGTTCTGCTCCGAGATGGCGGCTTCGGGGCACTCGGGCTCGCAGGCGCCGCAGGCGATGCAGACGTCGGGGTCAATACGATGGGCCATTTCTCTATTCCTTTCGGTATTCAGGCCCGCAGGCCTGTTTGGTGGCTAAAGAATAGCACAACCCCTCGGATTCTGTCAATATGCGGCGGCATTGACAAACATCACTTGCGGACTGTATAATTCGCCTCGCCTTCCTCGATAGCTCAATTCGGCAGAGCGGGCGGCTGTTAACCGCTAGGTTCCTGGTTCGAGTCCAGGTCGAGGAGCTTTTTTATTGATTTGTAGGGCGGGTAAGCTTTGCTACCCGCCGATTTTTATTATTTGGTGGGTATGAGCCCGCCCAACGATTTCCTGGTGCTATACTGGTACTGACAATTCTCACCTACCGGATACCCCATGGACACAAATGAATATCGCAGGATCAACTACCCTCCTATTCGGTAATTCACCGCGAATATGGGAAGGATCAGCCGGGAAAAGGAATTCATTAATTAGGCGAAGGGGTTTGATGCCGGTCGCGCGACCGGTGACCGACAAGCGATAATCAGGATTTATGGGAGGAAGCATGTTCGTGGATCTGGAAACAAAACGTTTGCATTTAAAGTGCGTCGATCAAAGCGACAGGGAATTTATTTTCGAAGAATTCCAAAATGATTTTATTAATAAATATTTGTATGACCAGGAACCGATGACAGATATTAAACAAGCGGATGATCTAATTGATTTTTATAATATGAAGGAGCCAAGAAATCAAAACAGATGGGTACTGATAAACAACCTTGAAAATATCAAAATGGGCACTTGCGGGTTCCACGTTTGGGATAGAGAAAAGAATAAAGTTGAAATAGGTTTTGAGCTGATGCAGCAGTACACCGGGAAAGGTTATATGACGGAAGCCGTGGAGGCGATTATTAAATTTGCACGAACGGAAATGAAAGTAAATAAGATAATTGCCATTGTGTATATCGAAAATCGGAATTGCAAAAGATTATTGGAAAAGTTCGGATTCATCATTGTTGGTAAGGAAGAATGTAAATTTCGGGAAAGTATGTATTTACATGATATTTATGAATTGGAGTTAATGAAGTGAAGGGTTTTGATGTCGGTCACGAAAACGGTGACCAACTTACGATTTTCCAAATGAATAATCGTATTTGATATATCTTCAGGAGGTTCGTTATGTCTGACGACAATTCATCAAAACCCGTGCGCGTGGATGCCGGCATGGGCATCATCTGGTTCATCGGCTGGATGTTCACCATCGCCTTCGCCAAGCTGCTCTGGTGGGAGGCCATCCTCGGGCTGATCATCTGGCCCTACTACCTCGGCCTGGCTGTCGCGCTAGCCCCGCCCTGCTCCCCGCAGGGGGTGATGGGAGACTGGGGGGTTCCTGGCGTATAATATTCCTCCACGGTCCTGCTCTCCCCGCGGGCGGTAAGCTCCCTGCCAGGTGGGCCAGGATCGGATCGAAAAGCCATGCCCCCCGCCAAACCCGCCGATTCCCACCGACCGCTGCTCCTTTCCCCCACCCGCACTGCCATGCTTGCTGGGCTGTATCGCCCTGGGGCTGGCGCTTGCCAGTACGTATCGTAAAGGTTCTACTGCGGTTTTCCACAGCCGAAGGCTGCCTGGACTGGTGAGATTCCTCGACATGGATAAGGAACGCAACCTGCCCACCTTTTTCAGCGTCGGGCTTTTGGCGCTTTCCGCCTTGTTGCTCTTCCTGATCTCCCGGTTGAACAAGGGCAAACCCAACGGCGGCTACGGGTATTGGCTGGCTCTGGCCATCTGTTTTCTGCTCATGACCTATGATGAGGCCTTCTCGGTGCATGAGCCCCTCGAGCCGCCCCGTTCAGCGGATGCTGGGTTGGCAGGAATTCGGGTTTTTCTATTACGCCTGGATCATCCCGGGCATGCTGTTGGTGGCAGTTTTCGCGCTGGTCTTCCTGCGCTTCTGGTGGAACCTGCCCCGCCGAACACGCTGGATCTTCCTGCTGGCGGCAGGGCTCTATCTCCTCGGCTCCATCGGCTTCGAGATGCTCGGCGGCCGCTACGCCGAGTTCCGCTCGACAACGAACCTCACCTATTCCCTCATCACTTTATTCGAAGAATCCCTCGAGATGGCTGGAATTATTCTGTTCATCTGGGGGTTGCTGATCCACCTGCAGGAGCAGTTCCCCCTCGTGACCCTGCGCTTTGCGGATCCCGCCGGGGATGCCCCGGGCGCAGATCCCCAACCCTGAAAGGCGGCAAAAGGCCATGACTGATTCATCCTATGACCTCAAACCTCACAAGATCGCCATCATTGGCAGCGGCAAAGTGGGCACCACCTTTGCCTATGCCCTGCTCCTCTCCGGGCAGGTGGGCGAGATCGTCCTAATCGACGTGGATAAGCAGCGCACCGAGGGCGAGGTGATGGACCTGGGCGACGCGGTGCCCCTCACGCACCCAACCCGCATCCTCCAGGGGGATTACCCCGATTGCGCCGGCGCCGACGTGGTGGTCATCACCGCCGGGGCATCCCAGAAGCCGGGCGAAACCCGCCTGGACCTGCTCAAACGCAACACCGCCATCTTCGCCGGCATCATCCCGCAAATTCTGCGCCATAACCCCCAGCCGCTGATCCTCAACGCCACCAACCCGGTGGATATCCTCAGCTACGCCGCCTGGAAGCTCTCCGGCCTGCCTGCCCAGCGGGTGATCGGCTCCGGCACCATCTTGGATACTGCCCGCTTCCGCGCCGCGCTCTCTCAACGCTTCAACCTGGATGCGCGCAGCGTGCACGCCTACATCATCGGCGAGCATGGCGATTCGGAGGTGGCCGTGTGGAGCTCGGCCAACATCGCCGGCATCCCCCTGGTGGATTACTGCCAAGAGGTGAAGGGCGAGGTGTGCGAAGAGGACCGCGCGCGGATCAGCGAACAGGTGCGGAACTGCCGCCTACGAGATCATCTCGCGCAAGGGCGCCACCTTCTACGCCGTGGCGGTGGGTCTGCTGCGCATCGTGGAAAGCATCCTGCGCGACCAGCACTCCGTTCTTTCCGTATCCAACCTCGTCCCGGGCTACTACGGCATCGAGGATGTTTATCTCAGCCTGCCCTCGGTGGTGGGACGCACCGGCGTGGAGCGTATATTGCCCATCACCCTGGATGATACCGAGCTGGCCGCCCTGCGCCGCTCGGCAGAGGTGATGCAGGAGAATATCCGCCAGTTGGAACTTTGATAAGGAATCGAAGGGTCAACATGTCAGAAAATCAAGAGGAATACTTCCGCCGGTTATCCAATAATGAATTAACCGATATCACCATTAATAATATATGTAGTTATTTATTCAGTGTCGGATTTAAAGTTGGAGGCAATTCCTCCTGAAGTAATAAAACCTTCGGGAGAAGTAAAAATAACAGAGTATCTCTCTAGGTTGAAACTCTTTATCGTCCGAGGAAATCCAAGCTGGGAAGGATTGGCGATATGTTTTCCCGGCAGCGCGAGCGACATGGCCATCAGTAACGTTGGCACTGTTTATCTTCGGATGATACTCTATCCAATTCTCGACCTCCTTCAACGAATTAGGATTAAGGAAAACAAAGAAAACGGTTTTCCCTGTGTTTACTTTATTGGCGAACGGTTTTCTCAGGTTTTTCTACGCAAGTTTTCCCTCCTCGACCAAATCGTACCGCATGTGATCGTTTTATCTGGTGATCTCTATAAAAGTACTTTGTCAAAACAGAGTTCTCCTCAATCAAAAGGAGATTCCCGAAGGGAATCTTGGGTCCAGATGAAGTTATGTAATATGCTTGAAACTCGCGAGGGTTTAGTAATACCATCTAAATCTAAACCGTTTATAGCGGGTTTGGTTGCGCGCGAATTACCATGCTCGGAAGGAACTGATAATCCAGAGAGATTGGATATCCTTACATATGATAGAAAGGACCATTCACTTGTTGCATTTGAAATTAAAAGGACCGGAAGCTTCCAGACTTGAGTCCGAAAACTTGTTCCTACAAGGTATGGAACATAGGAATTGGCTTGAAAAAAATAAAATGGCGGTAAAGCTGCTTTTTGATAATGGTCCGCGAGGAAGAAGAATAAACACTAAAAAAAGAGTCCGATTGGTTTTAGGGCTGTTTTCCGATCATATTCCGCAATTATTTATTAAATTGAAAGAACAAGCATGTAAAGAAGATAAATACCTCTATGTGGATATTGTTAACTTGAGGGTAGTCAAGGATATAGATGGAAAGGAAATGGTGAGATTGAATAAACTAGAAGAATAACCATTTTTTCTAATCCAGAATAATGCTAAAAACGTGAGTTCTCATATCAATTTCCGTTTCCCCCTATAATATGTAGATCAATGGCATTGAGGGGTTTTCATTGAAAAAGGATCTGAAATTCCCGGTCATATTCATCCTTGTCCTGCTCGGAGGATTTCTGCTCCGCCGGGCGTTCTTCGCCGCGAGCGAATTTCCCCTCCACGATGGCGGGTTGTTCTACGTCATGATCGGAGACCTGATCCGCAACGGGTTCCAGCTGCCGCTCACCAGCAGCTACAACGCCGCCTCCATCCCCTTCCTCTACCCGCCGCTGGGGCTCTACATAACGGGCTGGATCGAAACCGCCTTCGGCGCCGACCGGCTGCAGCTCTTCCGTTGGTTACCCCTGTTGCTTTCCACGGCAGCCATCCCTGCCTTCTACCTCCTGGCGCGTGAGACCCTGAAAGAAAAATGGCCGAGCCTGGCGGCAATGGCCATCTTCTCCGTCCTGCCGATGAGCTACACCTGGGTGATCATGGGCGGCGGGGTCACGCGTGCCTTTGGCGAAGTGCTCTGCATCCTGGCACTGGCCTTCGTGTTCCGCTTTCTGCGCACCTCCCGGTGGCTGGAAGGCGTTGCCGCGGTGCTGTTTTGCGGCCTGACAGTGCTCTCGCATCCGGAATGGGCCTGGTTCCTGTTCTATTCGGTCGCGCTCATCTGCCTGGCAGCGGTGATCCGCAGAGCCGCGCAGGGGGATTGATCCTTTCCGCGGCGATCCTGCTGGGCACGCTGCTGGTGGTTTCCCCCTGGCTCATCGGCGTCCTCCGCGTGCACGGCGGATCGATCAGCCTGCCGCTGCAAGATTCCGGTTTCAACCGCGGGGGGGATATCGCCAGGCTGATCACCCTGGATTGGTCCAACGAGCCATTCTTCCCGTTTATTACCCTTTTTGGCATTATCGGGGTGGTGATCTCGCTCATCCGAAAGCAATACCTCCTGCCAATCTGGCTGCTGATGGTCTTCATCCTGCAGGGGCGGGCTGCCGACCAGAAGGCGGTCATTCCGTTGGCACTGCTCGGCGGGTTGGGCCTGGCCGCGGCTTATGAATTCATCCGCGCCAGGTGGCCAGCCTGGGAGGAGAAGAAAATCGCTTATATCGCCGGCGTGCTGATTTACGGATTTCTTTTCCTGAATTCCTATCTCTATACCAACGAGTTGATCAAGCCCTTTCCGGCAGGGTTCGACCAGGGAGTGGCGTGGATCAAAGACGAGACTCCCCCCGAATCCACCTTCCTGGTGATCTCCGGCGAAACCTGGGAGAGGGATAAATATTCAGAATGGATCGCCGCCCTCACCGGCTGGCGAAGCGCCACCGTGGTGCAGGGGTATGAATGGCTGCCGGGGTTCTCTGAACGCATCAGCCGCTACGACCAGGTCAACCTGGAATACGCGCGGGGGATCAACAGTTTTCTCCGGTGGGCGCAGGCGAACGATCTGACCGCCGACTACCTGGTGCTTCCCAGGTGGCAGAATTACGGTTCGGGGAATTATTTCCAGAAGCCCGCCCTGCACTGGGAGGATTGGTCCGCCCACCCTGGGGCAACAGTGGTTTTTGAAAATGACGCGCTTTTAATCGTTGACCTTTCGAATATTTCGAATCCTTGAATTAGTCGAGGTCCCCCATGAAATCTACCATCCTCTTCGGCGTGCTGGCTGCCCTGGCCACCGGGGCTGCCATAGGCACCCAGTCCACCATCAGCTCGCGCATCGGCGCTGTCATCGGGCCGTTCCGCACAGGCATGCTGGTCAATTTCGTGGGAGGCATCCTGGCCGGGTTGCTGCTGCTGGGTTTCACCATTTTCCAGGGCCGCAGCGTATGGGGGATCCCCTCCTCTGTTGTCGGGCTGCTCCTCATCGGCAGTGCGCTGGGGATCGTCATCATCACCGGGGTTTCCTTCTCGCTGCAGCTCACGGGCGTGGCTGCCGGGCTGGCCACCATCATCCTGGGTCAGATGACCGCTTCATTGATCATCGACGCGAAGGGCTGGGGGGCAACTGCAGCCATCCCGGTCACTTTGCCGCGGGTGCTGGGGTTGGCGGCCATCGCACTCGGGGTTTTCCTCATGCTTCCGCGTAAATGAACCACTACCGGATGATTCCTCTGCTTATCCTGATCCTGATCCTCCTGGCGGTTTTGTGGTCCTGCTGCTGCTGCCGGCGCTCAGCGGGCAACCCTGGGTGCCCGCGAGGGACGAACGGATCCATAGGGCATTGGAACTGGCAGGGTCTGAAACCCGGGCAAAAGCTTCACGACCTCGGGTCGGGGGACGGGCGGGTGCTGATCGCTGCGGCGCGGGATTTCGGTGCCCGGGCGGTGGGGGTGGAGCTCAGCCCGCTGCTTTTTGCTCTGGCGTGGGTCAAGATTCGGGTACAACGACTTCATTCAAATATCAGATTGCGTTGTGGATCCTATTTCCAGGCGGATATCCGGGATGCGGATGTGGTTTACCTTTATCTCACCCACGGGAACGCCAACCGCCTGCGGTCCAAACTTGAGTTGGAGATGAAACCCGGCTCCCGGGTGGTGAGTGTTTCAGCGGACCTGGAGGGTTGGCAAGTACAGCGAATGGACCGCGATCATCTAATTTTTCTGTACACGATCCACCCAATCAATAAATAGCATTTTCCGGTGTGGATGGAAAAAAGGCGGGCGAATCCACTCCCGCCTTTCCCGCGTCAATCAATCTCTGCCTCTACCTGGATCCGGATAAACTCAACCGGTATTCGGTTGCCTGCCGAAAATCTGAAAGTAGGCTGCGTCGAATCCGCTCGAATCCAGGGGCTGGATGCGCTGCCTGTTTAGCTCAGTCAGTAAATATGCCGGAAGCTCCAGGCTCCTTTCGCATAAAACGGAGAGCAGGCCGGGGTTGTCATCGGCCGCAATCCGGTTGATGCTGATCTTCCCGCACCCGGTGCAGTGGTGGATGAGCATCAGCTCTCCCAGTCCTTCCCCGGGGTAACGCTTGCTGACCTTCTTGAAGGTCAGCCCAAGCGCCACCATCCGGCTCCGGCACGCTGCACGCGCGATCCCCTGCCTTATTCAGGTCCACGTGCAGCGATACCAGGCACACCGGGCAGTGGTTGCGGTGGACCACCCCGGAGGACTCCCTGGAGGCACTCACCCAGCTCTTACAGGAGACGCACTTAAAACCATCCTCTTCCCGTTTAATTCTGCGGGGTTTCTGTAAGCCGAAGCCTGGTTCGGGAAAACGATCGCTCGTTCTAATTTTTTCAAACACCGTTTCATCGAAATCATCGATTTTCAAGGATCGATGGCAATAGTTCTTGTTCTTCATTTCAGCCTCACAAAACAAAAAAACCGGCACGGATGAGTTCCCGTGGCCGGTTGCGATTATTTTTTGTGCTTGGATCGAGCAAACGAGGGGGATGCCCTGTGAGGATCAAGCGGGGATGGATTCAGCCATCCTTAAAAACAAAACCACGGGTCATGAGCGCACCCGTGGCGGAAGATTTCAGGCAGAGGGTTAAATCAAACCTGAACCTGCAGGGCTGCCCATGCGGTTATAGTCTTGAACCTGAACCTGCACCGAATCCTTGTTAAACAGAAGACAATCCTTTCACTAATTTAAACCTGCTGAATATACCATTATTGAGAAAAACCGTAAATGCTGTGTAATCCCATAATATCGCGAGAAAGACTGGAGCGCAATAATCGTACGGGAGAAATCAGGCACATTGTTGAAATCATGAATTGGGGACAATCGATATAACCCATTCTAATTTCCATTAAAGTTATCCAGGACGTGATAGATCTTGTAATAAAAGAGAAAAGGAGATGAAGCAATTTCTGCATTCGTCTCCTTTCCACCAACTACAATTTTACCACTCCTTGGTGATTATCAGTTATTGGCATGCTTCTTCGGGGAGCGGGACGAGCGTATAAAATTCTTCCCGGAATCCTTCTGCCCCACCTGCAGAACCATCCCCTCCGGCTTTGATCGATACGGCAATACTATCTTGATAGTTGACCGTGTAATCTCCGCTACCAGATACCGCGATATCCGAAATGGAACCGGAGTAGGAATAAGAACCACCCGCCTGATGAGGATGACGGCGTGAAAGTCATTGTCACTCCCCACTCCCCGAGACCGTAAATGGTTGCGTGATATCACAAGTTGTACCAGTTCCCAAAAATTCGTCAGCACCTCCGGTAATCGAATATCCTCGACATCCCGCAGCAATTTTCGCGAGCCGCTCAATTTTCCCCCAGATATCATTCATAATGGGAACATTCTCACCACGTTCGTCTACGTAAAGTCCCATTAATTGGTTCTGCCTTTCAGCCCCAAGGATGTGTTGTATTGTTTCCCGGGCATATTTACAATCCAGTTCGGAGGCAGCAATTTCTTTTTGAAGAACTTGATCGACATATTTATCCATGGAGGATTTGATAATTTCACCTAGTTCGGCATTCCCTTCCTGACCCAATAATTGAGCTATCCGTTCTGCCTGTAAAAGCTCCCCCAATTTATGCGTAAGCTGAGTGGATGTCTCGGTCGCTTGGCTTTCAAAGTAGCCGCCCACTCCTTATCCCCACCAGAACCAACGCCTACACCGCTGAAGCCCATCAGCTTGACTTTGATTTCGCGGCTTTTTGGGTCCACTACTGCCAGATGGTAATCCTGCCCGGTGCCTTCATAACCGAAAACGATCTGATTTTCGATGGGGATCTCTTGCCCCGGGGTTATCGTTAGCGTCAAAATTTCATTGAAAAATAATCCGGATGGTTCGAGCTGAACTGCGAACACAGACCCACTATCCAGGGGTGCGCCTTCCATAGTCTTTACCGCGGTCATGGAAATGGGGGTTTCAACCTCCAGCGCACCGGCTGGAATTTCAAGGGTATACACAGAACCATCTGTAGCGTTCAAAGTCAGCGTTCCGCCCTCGGGTGTTATGCGTTGCGCTGGTTGTATCATTCTCGTCCAGGGTAACAATCACATTGATTGGCTCCCCAGCTGTTTCTGAGCTGGAAACTTTTGGGGCAAATAATCCGCAGGATATGGTAACAAATGCCATAACCAATAAAACGGGTAAAAATCGGATTTTTTTCATAATATCTCCTGAATGGGTTTTAAAAATTTACGGCAATGCTTGGAGCAAATATGGTGCGACCAGGAGCATGCCTTCCACGTATTTCACTATCTCCGAATGGCCACCATTACGGCTTTATCGCCGGTGCGCACCCACAACTGGCGGGCATCCGCGCCGTAATTCAAAAAGGCCGAATCGCCGATAGTCGTAACGGGTTCGGCTTTTACCGCGGAAGCGAGAGCATCATTGAACTGTTTTTCGCTCGCGAAGGTCACATAGGAAAAATAGGCTGCCAGATCATCTTTTCCAAAATCATAGGCGCATCCATTTCCTAGCGATGGGTCGTCAAAGGGGGTCGGGTCACCCTCCATCGTCCGCGCCACAATCATCTCCCAGGCTTCCGTCGGGACAGCTTCACATATATCAATTTGTCCATCTCCATTAAGATCTTTGGCAGGTAAAATATTGCTCAGCTCTGGAAGGGAAGCAAGCAAGTCGGTTGGATCAACATTCGTGAGGTCTTCCTGGGCGAGTAAATTCTCAGCCCCGAAAGCATCCGTTGGGGTTGTTTCCTTGAGCATTTGTGCGGAGGTGGTTGGTTCTGGTTTTGGAGAATAACATCAGTAATCGAAGGTTTAAAGCTGGATGTGAGGCTGCAAGCTAGCGTGGTCATTAAACGCGCAAAAACAGCTATAAACATATAGAAGTGGTTAAATTTCATTTTCTCCTCCATTTTTCAATAAAAAACGAATGTTTTTATTCACCCTAATACGACCATTATTATCATATTTAATCATTATAATGAGTAAATATATTAAAATCAAGGGTTAAGTATGCCGAATTGGATTAAATCAATCCGCCAAACGCATACATCCCTTATAATCATCAAAACCTTTCTCTAACCCCTCGCGATGAGGTTTCCCTTGCCCAGTCTTCGCAGTCAACTCTTCCAGCGCGTGATGCGCCTCTTCCTCCCGCGCCTTTCCAGCGGACGCCCTGTGCAGGAATCCCGCGAAAGGCTGGGTCGTATCGTTTACTGGACCTGGTTCCTCACCAATTGGGTGGATGCGCGCGGGATGGTCGCCAAAGGGGTTACCAGTGAGTTCATCACTCCAAAGCAATGTGGATCCCGAGCATGCCATTCTATACCTGCACGGCGGTGGTTACACCATCTGCTCCCCGTCCACCCACCGCAACCTGGCAGGGCGGATCGCCAAAGCCTCGCAGGCCTACACCCTGGTTCCCGATTACCGCCTGGCACCCGAGCACCCCTTTCCCGCCGCGCTGAATGATACGCTGGCTTGCTGGGATTGGCTGCTGGCCCAGGGATACCGGGAGGCGGATATCAGTGTCGGCGGGGATTCCGCCGGCGGCGGGCTTGCCCTGGCACTGGCTCTGGAGTTAAAAGAGGCAGGCAGGCCGATGCCTTCCTCCATTTTCCTGCTCTCCCCATGGGTGAATCTCTCGGAAGCTGGAGATTTTGGCAGGCTTTACCTTCCGGAGGGCGATCTGCGGGACCCGTTGGTTTCTCCTTTATTCGGCGATCTCCGCGGGCTGCCGCCTGTGCTCATCCATGCCGGCGGGGATGATTTCCTCCTCCAGGATGCGTTGGACCTGGAAGCCAAATTACGCGCGGATGGCACCCCGGTTGAACTCAGGCTGTGGGATGGGCTCTGGCATGTTTTCCAGGCTTTTGCTCCCTTCTTCCCCGAAGCCGGCCAGTCCATCAGCGCTATCGGCGGATTCATCCGCGATCGTTTTTCCTCATAAAACGCTTAAAATCCGCATATTGCGCATTCCTGTTAATCGGGTCATAATCAGGTCAAACCATGTCTGGGAGGGATGTCCCTTTCCTGCATTTGGAGGTAATCAAATGAAAAAATTCATTCTGCTAATTCTGCTTGCAGCTGTGCTTGCGGCTTGTGCGCCAAACGTACCCGCCCAGCCGACAGTGGACATCGCCCAGGTGAAAACAGCGGCAGTTGCCACATTCCAGGCTTCCCAACCGACGGCTGAACCGGTGATCCCCACGGTTGAACCCCCCACCGCCACTAGCCCTGCCGACTGCCACCGAGTCGGTCACCCTGGTGCCCACCCCCACGATTCTTGTCCCCACCCTTGCGCCCACCAAAAAACCTGCAACCTCTGGCGGTGGCAAAGTGTTGGAAGGCGATCATGCCTACCTGGCAGATCAATCCCCGCGTGATTTTGAAATCATCAAGTCGGGTACTGGCATGCCGGTCTATTACACTTTCCAGAACATTGGTACCACCACCTGGACCAAGAATTACACATTCCGTTATCACAAAGGTTACAAGGCCTGGGGGGAGACTTCAGTGAGCCTTCCGCACGAAGTGAAACCAGGCGAGACGGTTTTCATCGGCATGTGGGTTTTCCCACCCGAGGATCCCGGAGGTTTATACATCACCTACTGGGGTTTATTCAATGAGGATGGCGAGCGCTTCAATCAGGTGAACTACCCCTTCTACGTGGCGGAATGAGAAATCTGGAGAGGATTACAACAACTGTATGCAGCACCCGGGTGGATTCCGCCCGGGTGTGCCATTTAACCAATTAGATTGGAGGAACTCGTGAGCAATCCAAGAAAAATTAAGCGCCTCTCAGCCAGCCGGCCCACCCTGGAAGGAGCAGGAGTGCACCTGCGGCGCGCTTTTGGGTTCGGTGACCCGCACCTCTTTGACCCATTCCTGCTGCTGGATGATTTTCGCGGAGATAACCCTTCTGATTATGCCCTTGGTTTCCCGTGGCATCCCCACCGCGGGATTGAAACCATCACCTATGTGCTGGCGGGTGAAGTGGATCATGGCGACAGCCTGGGCAACTCCGGCGTGATCGGCGCGGGTGATGTGCAGTGGATGACTGCTGGTAATGGAATCATCCACCAGGAAATGCCGCGGGGGGATGACCTGGGCAGGATGTACGGGTTCCAGCTCTGGGCAAACCTGCCGGCATCTCAAAAAATGATGGATCCGCGCTATCGGGAGGTGAAATCCGCGGAGATCCCGGTTGCGACCCTGGAGGGTGGGGTTACCGTCCGTGTCATCAGCGGCGCGGTTGGCAGCGTGAGCGGGCCGGTCCAGGATATTGTCATCGACCCCGCTTACCTGGATATTTCCATCCCTGCCGGGGTTGAACATGCCTTTCCGGTGTGCTCAGACCACACCGCGTTCGCCTACATCTTTGAAGGCAGCGGCTTGATTCCCTCTTCTCCCGATGAATCCCTAAGTAACGGCTCCCTGGTTCTTTTAGGGGAGGGCGATGAAGTAACCTTCCGGTCATCTGATCGCGGGATGCGGCTGCTGCTAATCTCCGGCAAACCACTTCACGAGCCGATCGCGTGGCGCGGGCCGATCGTGATGAATACCGATGCAGAGTTGGAGCTGGCTTTTAGGGAATACCGGGAGGGAACATTTATCAAGAAATCGGGGAACAGCGGGTAAAAATATCATATAAAATGAGGAGAAGAATGGCGGGTTCAACATCAAATACTGGGAGGAATTGTCCGTGCGCCAAGCTCTTCTGAAAGCCTGGAACTTCTACATTAACCGTCAGTTGCTGGTGATCTTCAGCAGCTATGCGTTCCTGATACTCCTGGGTGTTCTGGATTTCAACACTGGGAATCAACTCTCCCTCTCGTTTTTGTATTTATTGCCTGTGTTACTGATCACCTGGGTGGGTGGGGGGTTAATGGGCGCGATCGGCGCATTTATCTCGGTGGTTATCTGGCAATTGAGCCAGTTATTTAGCAGGGGAAGTGTATCCTTCCTTCTGGATCCCTGTCTGGAACTCTGTTTCACGCCTGCTCTTTATCATCGCGGGGGTGGTTCTGCTGGATCGCTTCCACCAGAACCTGCAGATGGAACGCAACTTTGCCCGTACGGATTTTCTTACCGGAACAGCCAACCGGCGCGCATTTTTTGAGATCGCAAGCATCGAGATCATCCGTGCCGCCCGATACAGCCATCCTTTATCGATCATCTACCTCGATTTGGATGGATTGAAAATTGTTAATGATAGCTATGGGCACAAAGCCGGAGACGCGCTGCTGCGCCTGGTGGGACGTACCATTTCCCGCAGCCTGCGAACCTCAGACCTGGTCGCCAGGGTAGGTGGTGACGAATTTTGCGTTCTGCTTCCGGAGAGCGGCGAAAAAGCCGCCAGCCGGGCTGCAACCCGTATCTTCGAACGCCTGAACGCCAAAATGGTGGATGAAAATTACCCCACCACCTTTTCCTTCGGCGTGGTCAGTTACGTGCACGGGTATCCCAAATCGGTGGAGGAGATGATCCAGGAAGCTGATACCGTCATGTATGAAGTAAAAAAAACCGGCAAGAACAATATCCGCCATGAGGTGCTATGATGAGATCGGTCTTCCCGATGGAGAATCCCTGCACCTCCCTGGAATCCTGGAGGTAAGGTTCTACCACCCAAAGAAAGCGTGAAATATGCCAATCGAGGATATTACCACCCCTCATTCCCTGCCTTATGGCGAATTGATGCTGGCCTTTGATGCCACCATCGAGAGCCTTTCCAGGGCACTGGACCTGCGCGAGAACATAGCCGCGGGGCATTCCTCCCGTGTGGCTGAAAATACCATCCGGCTGGCGCTGCGCATGGGCGTCCCCGAAGAGCGCATCGTCCACATCCGCCGCGGTTGCTGGCTGCACGATTTCGGCAAGATCGGTATCGCGGATAATATCCTCAAGAAAACCGGCAGCCTGACCACCGAGGAATGGGGAGAGATGCACGAACACCCCAATATTGCCTACCAGTTCCTCTGGCCTATCGTCTACCTTCGCCCGGCGATCGATATCCCCTATTGCCATCACGAAAAATGGGATGGCACCGGTTACCCGCGCGGGCTTGCCGAGGACCAGATCCCTTTCGAAGCCCGTATCTTTGCCGTGATCGACACTTTCGAGATCCTCACTTCCGACCGCCCTTACCGCGTGGCCTGGACTGAAGATAAGGCCATTGAGTACATTATGAGCCAGTCGGGGCTATCGTTCGACCCGGCTGTGGTGGCTGCCTTCATGGTCATGATCGGCGAGGATAAGAGAGTGCGCCGCAAGACAGGTTCGCTGGGCACACCGCCCCCGCACCCCTGATTTCTCCCGCCCCTCTTCGGAGGGGCGTTTTTCTTAACTTAATCTAACAGAACTGTTAAGCAAATATTATTGACTTTGATCCCACCGGCATATAAAATGATACCAACCGGTCGGTTTTGAAAGCGAGCATCATGCAGGAAAGATCATTGGAAACCCGTACGAGCATTCTGGATGCATCCGTTTCCCTCTTTGCCAGCCAGGGATACGATGCCACCGGTGTTGCCGAGATCTGCGCCGCTGCCGGAGTCAGCAAAGGGGCTTTTTACCATCATTTCCCCAGCAAGCAGGCGGTTTTCCTGGCCATTCTCGAGGATTGGCTGGCTGCTTTAGACCTGCAACTTGAACAAAAGCTCGCCGAATCAAAAGATATACCCAGCGGATTGATCGAAATGGCC
Organism: uncultured Chloroflexia bacterium; assembly: GCA_963747315.1. Taxonomy (GTDB): domain Bacteria; phylum Chloroflexota; class Anaerolineae; order Anaerolineales; family Anaerolineaceae; genus CAVVEQ01. The sequence continues at coordinate 128,968 of CAVVEQ010000007.1, forward strand.
TCCATCACCCAGGGAATTTTTACTGCTGCGGGGGGGCATTTGGCGATGTTTATTGAGTTCTGGAGCCAATCGCTTCATGACCCCGAGGTCTGGAAAGCCACCGTGGATCCATATCGCCGCTACACCCGTCTGTTTTCCGGTTATATCCAGCGGGGAATCGACGAAGGCAGCCTTCGACCTGTGGACCCGGATGCAGCCGCCCGGATGATCGTGGGTCTGGCTGTGGGAACGCTGGCGCAGGGGTTGATGGACCCGGATTCGACCGATTGGGGCAATACCTCCATCAGGAGTATGGAGATGATCATTAATGGATTGAAAAGGGAGGAATTATGAATCTTGTCACAGGTGCCACGGGACACATCGGCAATGTCGTCATCCGCGAGCTCTTGATCCGTGGAAAAAAAGTGCGTGCGTTTGTCCTCCCCGGAGAGGATTTATCCCCTCTGAACGGGTTGGATATTGAGATTGTGGAAGGGAATGTCCTCGATCGCCCCAGCCTGGACCGAGCCATGAAGGGCATCCGCACGGTCTACCACCTGGCGGGGATGATCTCGATCATGCCCGGCGAATATGAGAAGATGCGTCGGGTAAATGTGGATGGCACCAAAAACGTCCTTGCAGCGACCCGCAAAGCCAGGGTAAAAAAGCTGGTCTATACCTCATCCATCCATGCCCTGCGGCGCATCCCCGAGGGCAGCGTCATCGACGAGCAGGTGGATTTCGATCCCGATAACCGCATGGGCGATTACGACCGCACCAAGGCTGAAGCCTCGCTGGCGGTGTCTGCAAGCCGCCTCTGAGGGTTTCAACGCTGTCATCGTATGCCCCACGGGGGTGATCGGTCCCTACGATTATAAAAAATCGGAAATGGGCTCGCTGCTGCTGGAATGGACCCGCCGGAAGCCATCCGTTATGATCGAAGGCAGCTACGACTTCGTGGATGTCCGGGATGTTGCCCGCGGGCATGTTCTGGCAGGCGAGAAAGGTCGCCGCGGCGAGGTGTATATCCTCTCCGGGGAGCGCATCCGCCTCACCCGGCTGATGGAGCTGGTGCACGAGAATGTGGATCATTTCGAACCAGCTTTCAAGATCCCCATTGCCCTCGCGAAGTTCGTTTCGCGCTTTACTCCGGCATATTACCGTGCCACCGGCGGAAAACCACATTTCACCCCCTATTCGATCGAGACGGTGCTGAGCAATTCGAATTTCAGTAATGCCAAGGCTGTCCGCGAATTGGGCTATAAAGCCCGTTCGCTGGAGCATACCATCAACGATACCCTGCGCTGGTTCATCGATAATCAGCGCCTTTTCCGCAAACGCAGGAAATCCAGGGAGAACGGGTCGTGACCCATTCAAGCCGGGATAAGAAAAATGGCTAAACCTTCCCCATGTGAGGGAAGGATTGCCTTGGTGACCGGTGCCTCGAGCGGTATCGGGGCGGCAGTCGCCCGATCCCTGGCTGGGGAGGGGATGCTGGTCATTCTCCTCGCCAGACGGGTGGATAAATTGGAAGAGCTTGCCCTTGAGATCCGCGCAGCCGGCGGCCAGGCGGAGACCCTGCCAGCTGATATATCTTTGGAAAAGGAGCGGAAGCGCGTCTTTGATCGGGTGATGGACAGATACGGACACCTCGATCTATTGGTCAATAACGCCGGCATGGGGTATTTTGGATATGCAGCCGAAATGCCCTGGCAAACGGCCAGTGAGATTTTGGCCGTCAATATCTCCGCAATCGTTCACCTGAGCCTGCTTTTCCTGCCGGGAATGAAGCAACGAGGCAGCGGGCAGGTGATCAATATAAGTTCGATCGCCGGAAAATTGCCAAACCAGGGCATCGCGGTGTATTCCGGGAGTAAATCTTTCCTGGATTCTTTTTCCACCTCGCTTTACCGGGAGATGCGCGGCAGCGGTGTTCATATCAGCACCCTGCGTCCCGGTCCGGTGAGCTCGGAATTCTTCGATACCGCCCAGGAACGGTCCAGCGGCAATCGCAGAACTCCGGGCGAGCTTTTTGCCATTCCACCCGAAAGGGTGGCTCGCGCGGTGATCGACCTGGTCCGGCATCCGCGCCGTCGAGCGTATGTTCCCTCCTATCTGGTGGTTTCCCCTATGCTGGAAGTGCTGTTTGGCTGGGCTATCGACCTGGTAGGACCCGTTTTATTAAAGAGAAAAACACCTTTACCCTCGAATGGGGTTAAGTAATTAGTATCAAAAAGAAAAGGAGAAATAAATGAAAATTGTGACGGATCGTGCAATGGACCTTGCCCCTTCCCAGCTCAAGGGATTGGAACTAACCTATGCTCCCCTGCGTTTCACTATCGATGGAAAAAGCTATTCCAGCGGGGTGGATATGCAGCCGGATGAGTTTTATGAAATGCTCAGCAAGACTGATAGTTTCCCCACCACCTCACAGCCCTCCAGCGGCGAGTTTGCCGAGATCTACCGCGAGCTGGCCAAATCCGGGGAGGAGATCCTTTCCATCCATGTCTCTTCGGGGTTGAGCGGTACGATGAACTCCGCCAGGCTTGGCGCCGAGATGGTGCCGGAAGCAAAAGTGATCTTCATTGACAGCCACACCCTCTCCTGCCCGTTGGGCTGGCAGGTGGAAGCGGCAGCCCGTGCCGTGCAGGCAGGGTGGAGCGTCGAAAAGATCAAGGCAAAGTTAGCCGAGATCAGCGATAAAGCCAACGGGATCTACACTCTGGCAGAACTTAAATACCTGATCCACGGCGGCAGGATCAGCCACATGAAGGCGCTGGTGGCTTCGGTCTTGAATATCAAACCGATCATCACTGTGGAAAAAGAGCGCGGCACTTATATTACGGTGGGTCAGGATTTCACCCTCAATAAAGCCATTGTCAAGATCGCGGATATTGTCACCAAGTGGTACACCGGCGAGTCGAAACTGCGCATGCAACCCCTCCACGGGAAGAACCCGGAGGGAGCGGCGCTACTGGTGGAAAAAATGAAGGAACGCTTCGAACTGGTATTGGAACCGCTGACCCCCATCGCCCCGGTTCTGGGCGCGCACACGGGACCTTCGATGCTGGGTATGGCGGTGGGTCCGGCCAGCCTTTTTGCTGATATTCCCTAGAATTCATAACCCCCGGAGCGTATGACACCCGGGGGTAATTGTTAGTAACCTTCGCGGAATGATAGAACCATTCAGCGTAGGGACGCACGGATGCACGTTTCACGTGGCCCTTACAAAAATTTCATAAAATTCACCAGAGGAATTGGATGAGGGTATTTTATTCCTCCTCCTCCTCGTTCCACGCCGCGGCGATGCGGCTATCCAGGAAGGTGCGCGCGCGGGCATAGACCTCATCGCTGAGCTTCGTTCCCTTCGCGCCGATGTGGGTCTTGAATTTTTCGGGGGTGCCGACCAGGATAGGCGCGTTTTTTACCTTGATCAGCGCCCGCGGGTGAACAAAGACCACCGTCGCCTCCACCGGGATCTTCTGCCCGCACTCCACTGCCAGGTGATCCGATAGGTTGGCAGCCGCGTCCTGGGCTTCCTTGATCGGGTTGCCCAGGTGCTCCTCCACGATCCAGCGGATGGCGCGCCCCACCGTCATCTGCTCCTTCCACTTGCCCTTATCGAACAGAAAGTCGCCCTCTATGTTCACCGTCTCCACCGCCACGCACTTTTCGGGGGTCAGCAGCACGTGGTCATAGGGCAGGTCGGGGTAATGATAGAAGCGGTAGGTGTTGGTCATGCCCTTCAGAGCGTTATCCAGGGTATCCTCGGGGCGGGGTTTCTTCACCCAACGGTTGGCAAAGTAGATGCCCACCACCGATGCCGCGCCGCCGAGGATGATCAACCCCAGCGCAAGAGAGTACCAGGTGGGCAGGAAGAAGTTCACCAGCACACCAGCCAGCAGAACGAGCAGCCCGCCCACGCTCAGCGATTGCGAGATGGTGCCCATGCGGCGCATTTTAGGGATATTACGCAGACTTTTCATTTCACCTCGTATAGTTTGCGGTAGACCGGCGCCAGGCCTTCATACAGCGCGCGGTAGCTTTCATAAAGGTCATTATACCGGTTCGCCAGGTTGCGGTTGGGCTCCACCCGCCGGGCGATGCCGATCAGATCATCCACCGCCTCCATGTTCGGGTAGACCCCCAGCCCCACCGCCACGGTCAGCGCGGCGCCCATCGCCCCGGCTTCCAGCGGGTGCTCGACGATGTTCAGCTCCCGCCCGGTGATATCGGCGATGATCTGGGTCCAAACGCTGCTGGTACTGCCGCCGCCGATGGCGTTGATCTCCTTCAGCTCCAGCCCGGTCTTTTCCATCGCCTCGCAGATCCAGCGCACGTGATAGGCCACGCCTTCCATCACCGCCCGCGCCAGGTGAGCCTTGGTGTGGCTCATGGTCATCCCGTTGAACCCGCCGCGGGCGTAGTGATCCAGCACCGGGGCGCGCTCGCCGGAAAGCCAGGGGGTGAAGATCAGTTTATCCGCGCCGGGTGGGGTGGATTCCACCATATCCCCCAGCAGCGCGTAGGTGGAAATGCCCCGCTCCTCGGCCGCGCGGGCTTCCTCCTGGCAGAAGAGGTCGCGGAACCACATCAGCGCCCCGCCGCCGGTTTCCATCTCCCCGGCGATGACGAATTTATCCGGGTCGATGTGGTTCAACCCCCAATACGGCTTTTCGGGATCGTTGATGAACTTGGCGGTGGAAACACCCACCCAGGTGGCGGTGCCGATGCACAGGTGCGCCTTGCCGGCTTTGTTGGCGCCCGAGCCGGATTGAGCAACGCCCACATCCCCGGCGCAGATCACCACAGGCGTGCCGGCTGGGAGCCCGGTCTCGGCAGCGGCTGTCTCAGAAACCTCGCCGATCACATCCGTGCAGGGGTAGGCGGGCGGCAGTTTTTCACGCGGGATGCCCAGCCTATCCAGCACCTGCTGCGACCATTCCTTTTTCTGCGGGTCGAAGAGGAAATAGACCGATGCGCCATGCCAATCGGTGGCGATCTTTCCGGTGAGGCGGAAGATGATGTATTCCTTGCAGTCCAGCAGGTGCGCGGTGCGGTTCCAAAGCTGCGGGCGCTCTTCCTTCAGCCACAGGATCTTGGGGATGATATCCTTGGCGGTGGGGATGTTGCCCGTCTTCTCGAAGAGAAATCGCGGGGTATCCCCGGAGAGAACCCGGTCGGCCTGGGGCACCGAGCGCAGGTCCAGCCAGCTGAGCATGCGGGTGACGGGGGTGCCTTTCTCATCTACCGGCAGCAGGTTGAACATCTGCGCCGAGATGCCCACCCCCAGGATCTCGTGCGGGTCGATGCCGCTTTCCGCGATGACTTTGCGGGTGGTTTCTGCAACCGTGCGCCAGAGCTCTTCGGGGTCCTGCTCCGCCCATTCCGCCTGGGGGTAATAGATGCCGTAATCCTGGTACGCGCAGTGGATCACCCTGCCCTGCAGGTCGGTCAGCACGGCTTTATCGCCACCGGTGCCGGTATCGTGCGCGAGAATGTATTTTTTGGTCATGTCAATCCCTTCAAAAAGAACCCTCGGAGGACGGGGGTTCTTTTTGATCTCATGATTGGTTATTTTTTAGCTGCCAGGGTGTCCTGCACGTACTGGCGGAAGACGCGGATGAAATCCTGGTTCATGGAAGGTGTGCCTACCGTCACCCGCATCAACCCGGGCTTGGCGCCGTGCCCTTCCATGGGGCGGATGAAGATGCCGCGTGCGATCATATCGTCGCGCATATCCAGCGAGGGCTTCCCCAGAATGGAGGCGTCAAAAAGGACGAAATTGCCCTCGCTCGGGTAGGCTTTGATCCCGGGGATCTCATCGAGCTGCTCGATCAGGTACGTGCGGCCCTCGATGGTATTCGTGCGCTTGCGCTCGTGGTCAGCTTCATCCTGCAGAACGGCTTCCGCAGCGGCCAGTGCCAGCAGGCTCACGTTCCAGGGGATGCGCGAGCGGTTGAGGTAGGAGATGATCTTCTCATCGGCCAGGGCGTATCCCACCCGCATGCCGGCGATGCCATAGGCTTTGGAAAGGGTGCGGTTGATGATCATGTGCGGGATACTGCTGCAGCAGGTAGATGCGCGATTTTGGCTCCAACTCCAGCTCGAAGTAGGCCTCATCCAGGAAGAGCGGTATGCCCAGGTCGAGGAGCTGTTTAAGTCCTCGTCGGCGATCATGTTGCCGGTGGGATTGTTGGGGCTGCAGATGAACATCAGCTTTGTATTCGGGGTCACCGCCTTGAGGATGGCGGGAATATCCCAGTAAAAATCCTCGCGCATGGGCACCAGGATGGGATTGCCGCCGTTGATGCGCGTGCGGGTGACGTACATCGGGAAGGTGGGCACCGAGATGACCACATCCTCGCCGGGAGCCACGAAGGTGTGGATGATGAAATTGATCACATCCGTCGAGCCGTTGCCGAGGATGACGTTATCGGCTTTCAGCCCGGAGCGCTTGCCGAGCAGCTCGCGCACACGTTTGCCCGAACCGGGGTAGAGGTTGCCCATGCGGGCGGCTTCCATCACCGCATCCAGCACCGACTGAGATGGGGTGAGCAGGTTTTCGTTCGACATCATGCGCAGGATCTCGGGATGGTCCCAGGCAAAATCCATGTGCTTGTCGCTGTAGGATTCCGCTTCCCGTACCCAGGGCACGATGAATTCTTCAATGGACTTCATAACAGGTATTTCCTTTCAAAACACGATGAAACGGTTCAGCCCCGGTCTTCCAGGGCTTCCACGTCCTTGTACCATTTTTTCTTTTCGCCGATCACCGCGCGGGATCTCCACTTCAACGATTTCGGGGCGGCATCGATCCAGCTGCGCAACTCTTGGATATTCTCCCGTACCACATGCCGGTCGTCATCGGTTAGCTGCGGGTATTTATCGAGGTAGGAGACGGTGAGATCCAGGTTGCCGGTCAGCGTTCGCCACAGGCCCCAATCATCGCTGGTGAGCCCGGCGATCATCTTACCGTTGATCTATCTCTTTGTCTTTATCACCCACGCGGTGCTCGCGCATCAGCATGATGGTATCGATGATGTCTTTTTCGTTGATCTGCACGATCTGCATCTTCTCCACCACCAGCTCCGCCAGCGGGATGGTGGGTTTATCCACCTCCAGGCGGCCTTTCAGCGGCAGGACGTGGCAGAAATCGAGCTTATCCAGGAAGACGTCTATGTGACGACCGAATTTCTCCTCATGGAAGACCAGGCGGAAATCCCCGAAGAGCCGGGTGACCATCTTATCCTCTTCGTAGCCCATCTCGGTGAGGAATCGGGCGATATCCTTGTACTGATTGGAGTACCCGGCAAAATCGATATCGGTGAAAACGCGTCCCAGAGCCTCCTGGAAATAACCATATTTAGGGCAGTGCGTGCGAAAGGCCAGCGCGCCGATCAGGCGCAGCACAATGTGTTTGTATTCCGGCAGTTCCAGCGCTTCCAGGATGCGGCTGCGTTCATCCATAAACTCGGCTTGGATCTCTCCGTATTTTCCCATGTTCTTTTCCTTTAACCAGAGATCAGGAGATGGCCCTTGACCTTATCCCCTTCGATATTGACGATGGCAGCCTTGAGGATGCTTTCGGCGTATTCACTTCCGGCGTTGATGGCCAGGGTTCGGCCGATGTGCTTGTGACCGGGGGATTCGTGAATGTGGCCGTGCAGGCTAAGCATGGGCTGCACTTTTTCGATGAATTCGCGGGTGGCATGCGCCCCGGCGGCTTTCATTACGATCTGACCGCCGATGGCCACGATCTTCAGGTTCTTATCCAGTTCGGGGCAGGAATCCAGACCCGAATCGATGGGGGGAACGTGCAGAACGGCGATGGTTTTGGCCGGGTTCTGCACCATGGCCGCCAGCTCGTCGTTTTTCCGCTTGAGATCCGGCTCCTCCAGGTCACGCACGCACTTCCAGGGAGTCATGTTGGCATAGGAGCAGCCCACCAACTCGTGCTCGTCGTCGATCATGTTGCTGCACATATCCGGGTTCTTGATGTTGGGAAATTCCTTGATAACTTCATCAATGGAGAAGAGGTCGTCGTTCCCGGGCATGAAAAAGAGCTTGATGCCCTTGGGTGTCAGCTTTTCCTCCGCCAGGATCATCCATTCGCGCACTCGCTGGCACATCTCCTGCTCGAAGCGTTTGCTCATCGCATCTGGGTCGCTCTCCAGGTGATCCGCCTCATCCTTCTCCAACACGATCGGGTAAAAACCGACACTGGAGATGGTCTTCTTGAACTTGTCAATTTCGTCCTGGGTGCGGCAGTCGGTGCGCCCGCCGAAAAGGTAACCGGTGTAGATACCATTGCCCTCATTCACGATCGGGATCATGCCCTTGCCGGTCACATCGCCTCCCACGATCAGCACATTGGCCTGGTACTGGAAGGCGGCATTGATGAACTTTCGATAGACTGTATCGGAACCATGAAAATCGGATCCGTACAAAATGCGGGTCATTTTCATCGATTTTTCCTTATTCTATTATTTTCTCCAACCAGCCTGAGAGCCAGGGAAGCATCCCTTGCATGTCGATGATCCTTCGCTGGACCTCATCCGAAGGGTTTCCTTCGAAACGGAGATCTTCTGTTTTGAATGATGGAGCCAGGGAACTGATCAGTCCCTGGCTCCCAATAGCCTTTACAAATACTAAACGGGCGGGATCGACTGGAAGGTCCAGTTGATATCGATGCCCTCTTTCTTCATGCGGTACCAGCGGGCGATATAGAACACGATGAAGCCGCTGGCGAAGAAGCCGATCAGAGTACCGATGGTCCCGGTCCCGATGCGGCCGCCGACCGCCGGATAGAGGAAGGAGGCGATGATCATCCAGGCCAGGTAGCACAGGGTGATCGTGCCCATGACGGTGATCACAGGAACCTTGCCCCATTTGCGCTTCACAAAAGCGGAAGCGTTTTCAAACAGGTCGGGTTTGCGGAATGGGAAGAGCACAACTGCAAGCACCGGGACAAGCTGCGTCCAGGTTGCGAAGAATACGAAGTTCAGTTGAGCGCCCATCACGCTGCCGGGCCACCAAAGGCCGGAGGCATCCAGTACGCCGATCCAGGCGATGACCGTGATGATCGCAATTGCGACGATCGGGCTGCGCCACTTGGGGTGCACGTAACAGACCCATTCGGGAATCAGGCGGTCAAATGACCAGGCGAAGATGATGCGGGAGCAGTAGAAGAAATAGGTCTGGGCCAGGTTGATGGTCAGGTAGAACCACGCGATGGCAACCGTCCATAGCAGGATGAAATTCGGCTGCAGGATTGCAGCGTAGAACGTTATCCACGGCATTGGGGTGGCATCCGCCACGCCGGCGTTCGAAAGGTAGCTTTCCGAGGCGATCCACTCCAACGGGACCAGGCGCTGCAGCAGCAGGGCTGCCACAACGAAAATCGCCCAGCTCACCACCAGCGAGGAGAGACTGCCAGCCAGCAGGGTTTTATCGGCCTGCTTGACTTCGCCGGCGAAGAAGGTGGGGATATAGTACCCGTAGAAGATCCAGAAGCCCATGATCAACCCGGCCAGGCTCATCAGAGCCACGTTCGGGTTGGTTACCATACCGTTATCCTTGGCAAGCTGGATACGGCTGGCATAGGATCCGGGACCCATGAAGTTATCCCAGGCGGCCTGGAATTTCTCGGGGGTACCGCTGCCCAGCTGGAAGTAGAGGATGACCCAGGCGATGATGCCCAGGAAGAAGCCGACTTCCAGGATGCGCACGATGGTCTTGGTGGGAAGGATCATCAATAAGAATGTTATGACCGTGCAAATTGTCCCGATAATCGCGATGCCGGAGGGGGTGGAGGACCAGTTGGCGAATTCCACCATCTGCGGATTTGCCATGACGATGCCCATCGTGCGGAAGAGAACAGGGAAGGCCGTCTTGGGGATCCAGGCGATCAACGAGCCAGCCACCATCGCGCTGAAGATGACCAGGGTCCAGCTGGCTGAGAAAGCCAGCGGGGCGCTCAGCGTGCGGCTGCCAAGCGTATAATCCGCCGCGGAGCGCGGCATTGCAGCACCAATAACGGAGTAGGTGTAGGCATGGAACAGGCAGAAGAACATCGCTACGGTGAGCACACCGATGATGCTGCTGCCCGGCCAAACACCCGCCACCCAGGAGAAGGGGATCAGCCCGGATGAAGAGAGGCTGATGCAGTGAATGCCGAAGACCATCGCGCCAAATACACCGATGGTCCTGACGAGGCCAGAGCTCTTGCGTGCGTAGAGCTTACGATCGGTTGTTCCCCCGGTAGGGGTAACCATTTCAGCCATTGCTATCCTCCTATACAAAGTTTTCTAAGTTATTTGGCACATACTGCAACTGCAAAAGACTGAAAGACCCTGTGCTACCTCCTTTCACCGGAATGGGCTCTTGAGCCATGCAAGGGGTAAAGGTGAAAATCGAAAGATAAAACCTTGGCTCAAGCGCGCTCATTCCAGATTCACTTCAGCGTGGATGCGGGCATAATCGCTGCGTAGAAAATCCTGCGAATATTCAACCGGATCGCCGGTTTCCCGGTCTATCATGATCTGGCTGATCATCAGCAAAGGGAAGCCATCTTCCACCCGCAACTGATCAGCGACGTCGTCGCTGGCAGCAACCGCTTCGATCGTTTGGTTAATTTTACTTACGCTGACTCCGTACGCTTTGGAAAGCAGGTCGGAGATCGAAGTTTTTTCCAGGTCAAACTCCTCCAATCCCTGGCAGCGCGAACACGGGAAATAATTACGCTCCAGGATGTTGGGCACATGATTGGCAAGACGCAGGATCACGACGCGGTAGAGGGAGTGCCCGATCTCCACACCCAGCTTCTCAGCCAGTCGGCGGCTTGCAGGTACCTGCCCGAACTCCAAAAGCTGGCTGCCGGTGGCAATGTTGCGCGCCCGCATCGTTTCCATATAGTGGATCAGGTCGCCGCTCTCATAAGTCACCTTGGGGTGCGCAACGTAAGTGCCTGAGCCATGGCGTCGATCGAGCAAGCCTTCGTTGACCAGCTCGGTGACCGCCTTGCGGATGGTCATGCGGCTTACTTCCAGCTCTTCCGATAGATCGCGCTCCGAGGAAATGCGCGCGTCGGGAGGCAATTTCCCGGAAAGGATTTGTTCTGCCAGGTATTCCTGTATCTGTACGTAGATGGGTTTGGATATCTCCGCTGCCACCGGGGCTGGTTCGCGATACAAGGGATTGAAACGGGACATCTTTTGCATAAGTGGTAAGTGGTATAGCCTGAAAAGAGGTTCTAAATTAACAATAATTTAATGTATCGATAAGATTATAGTGATTTTCCGGTGATATTTCAATAGGGAACCGGAAAAACAGGTATACCTCTTTCTTATTACCGGATTTATCTTTCAAGTGGTATATCCCAGCGTGTTTCGCATATCTCGGTGGCTTGAGATCCTTTGCGATGGCAAAAACTCCCCTCTTTTCAAAAGAGGGCTTTTAGTTACAATTGCGCGATACTTAAAAGGCGAGGTGCATCTCCTTTCGGAACGATCATGAAAAAACCAGTAATTGCCTATTTATATAACGTCCGCCACACTTACCCGGACCCGGATGACCCCAAAACCCAGCTCGAGGTGGATTTTGACGACCCCGAGACGATTGATTGGATGATCACCCATTTCAAGAATTGCGGCTACGAGGTCCTGCCCATCGAAGCTGATGAGGATGCCTACAACAAGCTCAAACACAACCGCGATCGCATCACCCTGGCCTACAACTACTCCCTTGGCCTTTCCGGTCGCGACCGCTATGCCCAGATGCCCGCCATCCTGGAGATGCTGGGTATCCCCTACACCGGCTCGCAGCCGGTGGTGCAGGCCATCGTGCAGACCAAACCGATGATGAAAGACATCCTCATCGCCAACGGCATTCCCACCTTGCCATACCAGATCTTCAACAAAGGTGATGAATCGCTGAAAAAAGGCGTGGACTTCCCCCTGATCGTCAAACCGGAATCGCAAGGGTCTTCCGCCGGCATCACCAACGCGAGTGTGGTCCACAACGAAAAGGAGCTGCGCGCCCAGGTGGCAGCGGTAATGGATCTTTTCAAAACGCCTGCTTTCGCCGAACCCTATATCACCGGGCGCGAATTCTCTCTGGGGATGCTGGGCAATCCGCCACAGTTCCTGCCCATTGTGGAGGCGGATTACGCAACCCTGCCTGCCGGTTATCTGCCGATTGATTCTCTCGAGGTCAAGTGGATCATTGAGGAGGAAGCCCCCGAACATCTCGTGTGCCCGGCGCGTATCGATGATACGCTCAAGGATAAGCTCGAGACAATCTGCCAGCAGGCCTGGGATGCGATCGGGATCCACGACCTGTGCCGCATTGACGTTCGCCTGGACGCCAGAGGAAAGCCGTTCATTCTGGATATCAACTCGCCCCCGGGGATGATCCCGCCCGAGGTTTCGGTCACCTCCTACTTCCCGCTGGAGGCGCGCGCCGCAGGCATCGATTACGAGATGTTGATCCAGGCAATCATCGGTCACGCGCTCAAGCGGTACGGAAAAGTCTAAACTTAGTCTCAACCCTGCCCGGAGATTTTCACCAGGCTGCTCGAAGCAGCCTGGTAGCTTTTTAAATTTCATTGCGATAACTCACCTGAGCGACAGACTCGATCAGCATAAGCAGCTTATTGGTATTTTGATTTTGGACATGGTTCATATTGAGGAAAAAACCTCAATGTTCATCTAAGTTTGACAGGATCATAACCCCCTGATAATAAATTCTTAACATTCCTTACTTACAATGCATAAGTAAAAGGAATAAAAAGAAATGTCACGAAAGAAGATCTTAATTACAAATGATGACGGGGTGGATTCACCCGGTCTTATGGCGCTCGCGGTTGAATTGGAAAGAATCGGAGATATCACAGTGCTTGCCCCGGATCGCAACTGGTCAGCCTCCGGTCATTCCCGGGCTCTCGAACGTCCTTTGCGTGTTAAAGAGGTTCACCTGGAGAATGGCATGGCTGCTTTTTCAGCGGACGGATCGCCTGCCGATTGTGTCGCTCTTGGCGCGCGCGGCTTTCTTCCCTTCAAACCAGACCTGGTGGTTAGCGGGATAAATACCTCCGCGAACCTCGGCCAGGATGTTATCTACTCCGGAACGGTGGCCGCGGCTATGGAAGCTGCCATTTGGGGGATCCCGGCGATCGCCGTGTCGCAGGACACTCCAACCGGTTCCGCTGCAATTCGGGATTATTCCACCGCCGCGTTTTTTGCCAGGCAGGTTGCGGAGACCAGATTCCGCTACCACCTCAACCCGAAAATTGTACTGAACGTCAATGTTCCGCCTGAACCGATGGATCAAATTTGCGGGATCCGTTCCACCCGGCTGGGTACCCGGATCTATCATGACCAGGTGGACCGCATTAGCGACCCGCGGGGAAGAGCATTTTACTGGATCGCGGGAGCAAGTCCGGATGGCATTCCGCTTGAGGGCACCGATATTGGAGCTGTTACCGATAAGTATGTCTCCGTCACTCCTTTACAGCTTGATATGACCTCCTATTTGCACCTGGCCGAAATTGAGCGCTGGGATTGGTGCGAACGAATTGAATTTGATCTTGTAAATCATCAACTCAACCTCCCGGTGTGGGAGGGTGTTCATTGAGATTGAACCCGGAATCATCCATTTTCTCCTTTTTCACCTCTCCTCCTTCATAGGCTATCGTCCCACACAATCTGTGTGGGACGATTGGAAAAAGTGAGCAGAAGGGCAATTCATGAGATCATCAAATTTAGCTCAGAATGTTGGCAACCCTGGTTATGAAGAACGGTGGGGAAAATCACCTTTTTGGTATGATACTATTAATGATATGACCTCAACGATATTAGTTGTGGAGGATGAACCTGCGCTCCAGGAAACCCTGGTCTACAACCTTGAAAAAGAGGGTTACACAGTCAAATCCGAGGTGAATGGGTTGGAAGCGGTGGTGACCGCCCGCAGCAACAAACCGGACCTGGTGATCCTGGATGTGATGCTGCCGGGGATCGATGGTTTCGAAGTATGCCGCATCCTGCGCCAAGAAATGAGCATGCCCATCCTCATGCTTACCGCGCGCGCGGAGGAAATTGACCGGGTGGTTGGTTTGGAGGTTGGAGCGGATGACTACCTCTCCAAGCCATTTTCCATGCGCGAGCTGCTCGCCCGAGTACGCGCCCAACTTCGGCGCAGCCGGGTGATCCAGGAAGAATTGGAAAAATTAAAACAAACCCCAACCGGGGAAGAGGTGAAAAAAATCACCTTTGAGAACCTGGTAATCAACCTCACCCGCAGGGATGTGACCCTGGACGAAAGCGTGATCGAGTTAAAACCAAAGGAGTATGAGTTGCTCCTATTCTTTGCGCAACACCACCGCCAGATGCTCTCGCGTGAATTCATCCTCGAACGGGTTTGGGGTTGGGATTATATTGGCGACAGCCGCACCGTGGATGTCCACGTTCGCTGGCTTCGCCAGAAGATCGAAAAAGACCCGGCCAATCCGGTCCGCTTGGTGACGGTGCGGGGTGGTGGATACCGATTCGAAGGTTGACAACTCGTTTCCAATAAATAACCTGCCAAAAAATCCAACCGATGAGCCAAAATTTATTGATAATCCTTCTGTTTGTGCTACTGGCAGCAGTAGGATTTTTAATCTGGTATCTGATCGATTCCAGGCGGCAGATCAAATCTTATTCCGAGAAGCTCAAAAAGATCCAGTCTGGAAACCACCCTTCTGTGGAAATTCCGTACCGGGTGCGTGGGTTGGGTAAACTCGGCCCCCAGCTTCATGATTTGCTTCTTAAAGAGCAGGAACAAATTGAATCCCTGAAAACCGAAAAGGGCAAGCTGGCTGCAGTTCTCGACCAAATGACCGATGGGGTTCTGATCGCCGATCCAGAGGGCATCATCCACTTTGCGAACCCAGCTGCCACACGGATGTTCGACCTGGCCGAACCGGAAGGGGGAAATATTGCCGAAGCCCTGCGGCAGCACCAGCTCATTGATGCTTGGAGGATTTGCCAGGATAGCGGCGAGATGCAGGTGCAATCGGTGGAAATGCCGAAAACCCGCCAATTCCTGCAGCTGATCGCTATCCCAGACCGATACAGCGGCGGCAGTCTACTCCTTATCCAGGATCTCACCCGGGTGCGCCACCTGGAAACAGTCCGCCGTGATTTCGTCAGCAACCTATCCCACGAATTGCGAACCCCCCTGGCTTCCCTGAAGGCACTGACAGAAACCCTGCAGGATGGCGCACTTGAAGATCCGAACGCTGCCCGACGATTCCTCGTCCGCATTGAGGCCGAAGTGGATGCTCTCACCCAGATGGTTTCTGAACTTCTGGAGCTTTCGCGCATAGAATCCGGCCAGGTGCCTCTCGATTTTAAACCGGTCAATCCTGCCACTCTCCTCTACACCGCCCTGGACCGGATGCGAATGCAGGTGGAAAGGGCAGCGCTGACTCTCAGCGTTTTATGCCCGCCGGATCTCCCCTCCATCCGGGCGGATGCTCCCCGCCTGGAGCAGGTTCTGGTCAATCTCATCCACAATTCGGTGAAGTTCACCCCGCCCGGGGGGCAGGTCATCCTTTCAGCTCAGAAAGCGGAAGGATTCATCCATTTTGCAGTCCAGGATTCAGGTGTGGGCATCCCAGCGGAAGCGCTGCCGCGCATATTCGAGCGTTTCTATAAGACCGACCCCGCCCGCAGCGGGGGTGGCACAGGGTTGGGGCTATCCATCAGCCGGCACATTGTGGAAGCGCATGGCGGGCGTATCTGGGTGGAGAGTGAAGAAGGAAAGGGCAGCACATTCTTCTTTACGATTCCAGTAGTCTGATCTTTCTTTTCGGCTCAAATCCCAAATCCCTCACGGGATTTTTTTTATTTCATTGCTGGATAGGGAGGAATCCTTAACACAACGTTAACTTGTTATTCGCAACCCTTTAAAACTCAACCCTTATCATCAACCTGTAAATAATTTCTATAGGAGATTTGAATAATGAGTATGAAAAAGTTCGCCCCTGTTTTGATTCTGGTCGCCACTGCGATGGTGCTTGCTGCCTGCGCAGCTCCCGCCACCCCCACCGCGGCTCCCGAACCCACCCAGGTTCCAGCCACGGAAGTCCCTGCGGTTGAACCGACCGCCGATCCAATGGCCATGTATGCCCCTGACGCCGTCAGCGGAGATATCGTCACTGCTGGTTCATCCACCGTATTCCCGCTCTCCGAACGGATGGCTGAGGTTTTCAGCGATGAAGGGTTTGAAGGAAACGTTACCATTGACAGCATTGGTTCCGGTGCAGGTTTCGAACGCTTCTGCAAGACCGGTGAAACCGACATAGCCAACGCCTCCCGCGGAATCAAAGATGGTGAAGTTGAATCCTGCGCGGCTCTGGCCAACCCCCGTGTTCCGCTTGAATTCCGCGTCGGAACAGACGCCCTGGCGGTTGTGGTAAGCTCCGAAAATGAATTCCTCAAGGATGTCTCCCTTGAGCAGCTGGCAGCCATCTTCTCCACCGCCGAAAAATGGTCGGATGTTGATCCCTCCTGGCCTGCCGAAACCATCCAGCGCTTCAGCCCCGGCACCGATTCCGGCACCTTCGATTACTTCGTGGAAGCTGTGATGGCTCCCGTCAATAAGAACGCCGACGGCAAAGCTGATGTCAAATTAGGCGAAGAAGCAATTTTAGGAGCCAGCAACATCCAGTTCTCCGAAGATGATAACGTCCTCGTGCAGGGTGTGGAAGGCTCGCCCTACGCCATTGGTTACTTTGGGTATGCCTACTTTGCTGAAAATAAGGACAAGTTGAACGCATTATCGGTCGGTGGCGTTGCCCCCACCGGGGAAGCTGCCGAAAGTGGAGATTACAAACTCGCCCGCCCGTTGTTCATCTACTCGGACGCCAACATATTAAATGATAAACCCCAGGTGGCGGCATTCATCAAGTTCTACCTGGAGAACGTTGAAAACGAGATCCTGTCGGTGGGTTACTTCCCCGCCAGCCAGGCAGCCATCGATGCATCCCTACAGGTCTGGCAGGATGCGGTAGCGAAATAAGGACCAATCCCGGGGAGCCCCTCTCCGATAAGCCTTCCCCTTCGCTTTTTGAAGGGGAAGGCTGAAGGTTGTAAAAGGGAAAACTACACATGACCGAGCAGATTCAGAACCCTGCACTTTTATTGCGAAGAAAAAAGATCAACCGCACGAGATCTTCCCGCAGACCCGGTGAAGCGGTGATCGTCGCTTTGTTGTTCCTGTGCGGATTGTTCTCGATCCTGGTCACGATAGCGATCATTTACGAACTGACCAAAGAAGCGTTGTTATTTTTTGCGGATCCAAACGTAACCTTATGGGGTTTTCTAACCGGGTTGAAGTGGCAGCCGAAAATCAACGAATTCGGAGTAGTACCGCTTGTAACCGCTACTCTGGTCACTTCCGCAATAGCCATGGTCGTTGCCATTCCGCTCGGCCTGATGGTAGCGATTTACCTGAGCGAATATGCATCGCAGAAGGTGAAAGGCACCATCAAACCGGTCATGGAAATCCTTGCCGGTATCCCCACCGTCGTGTACGGTTTTTTTGCCCTAACCTTTATCACCCCCCTTTTACGCGGGGCTTTTGGGTCTGATACGGTTCAGATCTATAACATGGCGTCTGCCGGTATTGCCATGGGCATCCTGATCCTGCCGTTGATTGCTTCGATGAGCGAGGATGCCCTAAGTGCTGTTCCGCGAACACTGCGCGAAGCAGGTTACAGCCTGGGATCGACCAAGATCGAAGTTGCTTTAAAAATTGTGGTGCCCGCAGCTTTTTCAGGTATCTCCGCTGCCTGCCTGCTTGGCATTTCCCGCGCCATCGGTGAAACCATGATCGTCGCGCTCGCTGCCGGCGCTGGCCCGAACCTGACCCTGAATCCTTTCCAATCCGCTGAGACCATGACCGGCTACATGGTGCGTATAAGCGGCGGTGACCTGAGTTACGACTCCATGGATTACAACAGCATCTTTGCAATCGGCCTGCTGCTCTTCGTGATCACTTTCTTCCTGAATCTGATCAGCCGCTGGATCGTCCGCCACTTCCGCGAGGCTTACCAATGATGACCTCTCGAATGAAGGAACAAAAAACCGCTTCAAACCTGCCTTCCAGGCACCGGGCGGAAAAGCTCTGGAGCGGAGGATTATTTTTTTCCACGCTCCTTGGCGTTCTTTTTTTGGTGCTTTTGCTGGTCAAGATAGTCAACGATAGCTTCGGGTACATGGTTGTGGAGTACGGGGTAAGCCCCAATGCCATGGCGGTCAACGGAATTCCGGTGTGGGATCTTCCCAAGGAGGACCAGGTGCTCTTTCTGCAGGAAAATATCTCTCCAGGGCGGTATAAAAAGCTCATGAAAGAAAACGCGCTGTTGGAGAGAAGCCAGAGAGAGATCGAAGCGCTCATCATGAAGGAGATCGCAGAACCAAAGGTTGCTCAAACCTGGACGCTCACCGAATCCATCTTACGAAAAAGCGAGATCAAGACGACTGCGATCCAGGAGTATCCAGACGGGGAGCTATCTTTTAAAGCCTGGCTTAATTGGGATTTCATCACCTCACCGCAATCCTCCGACCCGTTGATCGCCGGTATCCGAACAGCCATCATGGGTTCGCTCTTTCTGATAGTGGTTGCCATCCTATTTTCACTACCGGTAGGTCTGGGGGCTGCGATTTATTTTGAGGAGTTCGCCGCAGATAATTGGTTGAACCGCCTCCTAAAAACGAATATAAATAACCTGGCTGGAGTTCCCTCGATCATCTATGGGATCCTTGGCCTGGCCATTTTTGTACGGCTCTGGGAGCCGGTGACCAGCGGAGCCTTTTTGAGCAGCGTGGAGGCAGTATCATTGAACGGGCGAACCATTCTTTCGGGTGGTCTAACGCTGGGATTGTTGGTCCTGCCAATTGTTATCATCAATTCCCAGGAAGCGCTTAGAGGCGTGCCCTATACCATCCGCGAGGCCAGCTACGGGGTTGGCGCTACTAAATGGCAGACAGTCTGGTCGCACGTGCTTCCAAACGCCATCCCCGGTATCATGACCGGAGCCATCTTGGCAATTTCGCGGGCTTTTGGTGAAACCGCTCCGCTGGTGGTGATTGGAGCTTCCACTTATATTGTCTATGACCCTGCGTCGGTATTTTCAAAATTCACCGCTTTGCCCATCCAGATCTACCAGTGGACTTCGCGTCCCCAGGATGAATTCCGCAACCTTGCCGCGGCTTCCATCCTTGTGCTCCTGGTGCTTTTGCTTGGGATGAACACGCTGGCTATCTACCTGAGAAACCGGTACCGTAGAACTTATTAGATCAAAAAATGTTCAAATCGAAGAAAATGAATCAGATTATTTCGCAAAAAAAGGAAAAAATGACAACCCAGACGCTCACAATGCAATCCTTGGAAAAATTCAATATGGAAAAGTCCGTAACAGTGACAGTACCTGAAAAAGCAGTCAGCAACCTGCCCGAGGATATCAAAGTCGATACCAGGGATGTGAGTGTATATTATGGGGAATTTCGAGCGCTTGCCGAGATCAATCTCCAAATTAAAAAGAACCGGATCACTGCCATCATTGGGCCTTCCGGTTGCGGGAAATCCACCCTGCTGCGTTCCTTCAACCGCATGTCGGACTTGACTCCCGGCTGCCGGGTGGAAGGGTTGATCACCCTGGATGGCGAGAATATCTATGGTAATGGGGTGGATGCCGTGGATATCCGCCGGCGGGTGGGCATGGTCTTTCAGCGCCCGAATCCCTTCCCAAAATCCATTTACGAGAACATAACCTTCGGACCTAAACTGCTGGGCGTGCGGAAGAAAACCGACCTGGACGAGATCGTGGAGTCGAGCTTGCGCGGCGCTGCGCTCTGGGATGAGGTGAAGGATAAACTCAACCAGTCCGGTTATTCACTTTCCGGCGGGCAACAGCAGCGCTTGTGCATCGCCCGCGCCTTGGCGGTGGAGCCGGATGTGGTGCTTATGGATGAACCGGCTTCGGCTTTGGATCCAATCTCCACACTGAAGATCGAGGAACTGATGCACGTGCTTGCAAAGGATTACACGATTATTATCGTCACCCACAATATGCAGCAGGCAGCGCGGGTTTCGGATTTCACAGCCATGATGATGATCGACGAGAACCGCGCTGGGAGAATGATCGAATACGATCACACTCCGGTTATTTTCACCAATCCAAAGGATAAACGCACTGAAGCCTATGTGACCGGGCGTTTTGGGTAAACATACGGGAGACTCCGGATTTCGACAAACCTTCCCATCCCGCGGTAGGGGAGGGGAAGGTTTTAACTGGCAACTCTGCCAAAATCCACGTTTCCCCCGGAGAGGATGACCCCGGCTTTCTTCCCCGCGAGGTTCACCTTTCCTTCCAGCAATGCCCCCAGCGGAACCGCGCCGGAGGGCTCCACCACCAGCTTGGCTCGTTCCCAGATCAGCTTCATAGCTTTTAAAATAGCCTCATCGGTGACCGTGACGATCTCATCCACCAGGCGCATGATGACGGGGTAAGTCTTGTCTCCCAGCGAGGTCAGCAGTCCATCAGCCACGGTTTTTGGCCCCACCATGGGGATGATCTCTCCCGCCTTCCACGAGCGGTAGGCATCATCTGCACCTTGCGGTTCGGCTGCGATAATCTTGATCTTCGGAGAGATCCCTTTGCCCGCGATCAACGTCCCGGAAAGCAATCCCCCACCACCCACTGGCACAAGGATTGCGTCGAGATCCGGTACCTCTTCCAGCAGCTCCAGCGCGGCAGTGCCCTGCCCGGCGATCACGTCGTAGTTGTTATAGGGGTGGATCACCACAGCGCCGCTCCTGCCTACCACCCCCGCCAGCGTTTCCTCGCGTGCCTGGAGGGTTGGCTCGCAGAGCACGATCTCACCCCCATACCCCGCGACGGCCGCCTTCTTCACCTCCGGGGCGTTCGAGGGCATCACGATGGTCGCGTGGATTCCGCGCATACGCGCTGCGAGTGCCAGCGCCTGGGCGTGGTTGCCGGAGGAATGGGTGGCCACCCCGCGCGCGGCTTCCTCCTCCGAGAGTGAAAGCACAGCATTGCACGCCCCGCGGAACTTGAATGCGCCTACCTTCTGCAGATTCTCGCACTTGAAGAACAGGCTTGCCCCGGTCATTTCATCCAGCGTGTGGCAGCGCACCACCGGCGTCCAGTGTGCGTGCGGTCGGATGCGCGCGGAAGCCTGGCGGATATCGTTCAGAGCGGGTTCGGATTTCAGCATGACAGGACCTTTTGTACCAGAATGATCAAAATTATAGGCTCTTTTACTCCATCCGGCACCGGAGCGTGTGGAATTGGTATAAAATCATCCTACCCATGACCGCAATAGATGAGATCAAGCAGCGCATCGAGATCGTCGACCTGGTTTCCCAGTCGGTCAAGCTGCGCCGTTCAGGTAAAAGCTACACCGGTTTCTGCCCCTTCCATACCAATACGCGTACGCCCGCCTTCGTGGTCTTCCCCGATTCCGGCACCTGGCGCTGCTTTGGGCAGTGCAATGAGGGTGGGGACATTTTCCGGTTCGTGATGAAAAAGGAGGGCTGGGATTTTGCCACCACCCTGCGCTACCTAGCGGAAAAAGCTGGCGTGCAGCTGGAAGCGCCCACCCCCGAGAGGGTGGCCGAGGAGGAGACTCACACGCGCATCCGCGGGCTGTTGGAAGATGCGGTCACGCTCTATCGCCACCACCTCACCCAGACACCCGCCGGTAAACCCGCCTTCGATTACCTCCTCAAGCGCGGGCTCACCCCAGCCACCATCGAGCTTTTCGGTCTGGGCTATTCCCCCCCGGGTTGGGAGAACACCCTGGGGCACTTTACCGCGCGGGGGTTCACCCACGATGAGCTCCTCCAGGCCGGCCTGGTGACCGAAAAAGAGGGCGGTGGAGTTCGCGACAGGTTCCACAACCGCATCATGTTCCCCATCCGCGATGGCTTGGGCAAGATGACCGGCTTCGGCGCGCGCATCCTTGACCCCAACGATGTGCCCAAATTCCTTAACTCCCCGCAGACCGCGCTTTTCGATAAAGGCCGGCTGCTCTACGGGCTCGACCAGGCTCGCAAGGATATCCGGACGGTCGGGCAGGCGGTCATTGTGGAGGGCTACCTTGATGTGATCGCCCTGCACCAGGCTGGATTCGCCAACGCCGTCTCGCCGATGGGCACCGCGCTCACCGAAGATCAACTCCGCCTGCTCAAACGCTTCACCCGCCGGCTCATTCTGGCGCTCGACCCCGATTCCGCTGGTGAAAAAGCCACCCTGCGCGGACTGGAGCTTGCCCGCGAGGCCATGGACCACAGCGAGGAGGTCATCTTCGACGCGCGCGGCCTGCTCCGCAGCGAAGCCAGATTGCAGGCCGATGTGCTGGTTGCCTCCCTACCCGAGGGGCGCGACCCGGACGAGGTGGCATTAGCCGATCCCGGGGAATGGCAGCGGATCGTTGCCACCGCCAAGCCGATCGTGGTGCACGTGATGGATACCCTCGCCCGCAGCCGCGATCTGAACGACCCCAAGCAGAAGCGGGAGATAGCGGCGAGCGTCCTTCCCCTCATTGATGACGTCCCAAATCCGGTGGAACGCGATGATTACCGCCAGAAGCTTGCCCGCTTGCTCAAAGTGGATGAAAGCGCCCTGGCTTCCACACGGTCCCAACCCGCCTCCGCCCGTGGTACCCGCAGGCGGCCATCCATTTCACAGCAGGAGGGCGGCCGGTCCTTCCGGGCACAACCGCTGGATATCTCCCCCGAGTTACAGGCTGAGGGTTTGGAAAAACACGTTCTCGGATTGCTTCTGCTCGCTCCCGGGGATATATTCGCGCTCGACCGTGCCCTTCAAAAAGCCGGGCTGAACCGCTTAGGACCCGGAGACTTTGAGCTGAGCGCGAACGCAGAAATTGCCGCCATCATTATGCGCGCCAACGACCAGGACGAAATGGAGATTGCCGAATACATTGCCGCCCGCACGTCGCCCTCCCTCCAGGGCGATGCCGCCGCGATGAAAACCGCCATCCCGGAGGGTATATCGGCTTCAAAGCGGCTGGAGGATCTGATCCGCACGGTTTTCCTCCTGCGCCAGGCGCGTGTGAACCTCGAGATCGATCGCCTGCGCTTCCTGCAGCAGGAACCCGCGGAGGAGGATGGTGGAGCCAAACCCGAGGATTTCAGCCGCCAGATTGCCCAGGCTTTCCAGATCCGCTCCCGGCTGGATGCCGCTCTCTCCCGGCCGATCATTCTGGATTGATTTTTCATCTATGGTATAGTTATTCCCATGCCCAAAAAGTCACCTGCAAGCCCGCAAGTGGAAGAAACGGCAATGGGGCAGGAAGCGGATCCGGCGCATAACCGTCAAGAGACCGCCGCTCCCCACAAATCCCCGGTAAAAAACACCCGGGGTAAGAAACCACCTTTAACCGTCGACTCCGAAATGCAGTCCTTTCCGCAGGATCTGCCCATCCCGCCGTTACCCAGGCGAACTCAGAGGAAACGCGCCAAAAATGGCACATCGATTCTGGATGAGGATGGACTGATCTTGAAGGATGATTCCTATGAACCCATCCCGGAAAAAGTGACCAGCGAGGATGAAGAGCTGCTGGCTGAAGATCCCCTGGAGATGCTGGAGGACCCTGCCCTGGCGGTGGAGCTCTCCGAAGATCCCGTCCGGCTGTACTTAAAGGAGATCGGCCAGATCCACCTGCTGGACGCAGACTCGGAATTTCGGCTGGCAACCCGCATTGAAGCTGAGCGCCGGGTGCGTAATTTAAAAAAACACCTCGCTGTGCCGCGGGACGGAAATCGCGCCCGCGCCCTGCTCTGCAGTATCTACGATGACCTGATCACCTCCTGGAAACGCTTGCAGGAGGATGCCCGCCGGCTTAATCACAACAGCGTCCCGGACCTGACACTGGTGCTTTCGGAAGCCCAGTCGCTGCGCCAGCAATGGCAGATGGAGCTTCCCTCCTACATGCGGAGTTTCATGGATAATGGCCTGTGGGGCAAGGACCGCCTGTGGGATGAGCTGGTTCGCAACGCATTCACCCTCTATCTTTCCTTCTACCTTTTACCCGGAGAGGTCGCTACCCCACTCCTCAAGCACCTGGAGCGTACCGGGCGGATGCCGCAGGCACGCTTCTTCCGGGAGCGCGAGGTCACTCCGCAACGCCTGGAGGTGGAGACCGGTAACATCGCCGACCTGGCGGAGGAAGCCAACCAGACCCTCATCAGCGCTAATCTGCGCCTGGTGGTCTCCATCGCCAAGCGCTACCTTGGCCGCGGCATATCCTTCCTGGACCTGATCCAGGAGGGCAACCTGGGCCTGTTGCGCGCGGTGAACAAGTTCGATCCCACCCGCGGTTTCAAATTCAGCACTTACGCCACCTGGTGGATCCGCCAGTCGATCAGCCGTTACATCGCCGAGCAGGCCCGCACCATCCGCATCCCGGTACACCTGTTTGAAGCCATCACCCGCATTCTGCGTGTGCAGCGCAAGCTGGTGCAGGAGCTGGGTCGCGACCCAAACATGGAGGAGTTGGCATTGCATGCCGGTTTCATGGATGAGACCGACGCTGCTGCCATCAAGCATTGCCAGAAAAATCAGCTCCTGCTAGACCCGGAGCTTCAGCGCCGCCTCACTGTTGCTGCTGCCAAGGTGCAGCGCATCCTGCAATCTGCGGATGAGCCGGTTTCTTTGGAACGCCCGGTCGGCGACGAGGAGAGCAGCCAGTTGGGCGACTTCATTGAAGATGACGAAGCGCTTGAGCCGATGGACACTGCCGCGCGCGAGATGCTGCGCGAGCAGGTGCAAAACGCGCTGGCCGGACTTTCGGAGCGAGAGCGCCAGGTGCTGGAGCTGCGTTTCGGGCTGGTGGATGGCAAGGACCATACTTTGGAAGAGGTCAGCCGCTATTTTAGCGTCACCCGCGAGCGCATCCGCCAGATCGAGGCCAAAGCGCTGCGCAAGCTGCGCCATCCCACCCGCAGCCGGCAATTGCGAGAATACCTTGGTGGTTGATCCCACCCCAGACGATTTCACCCTTCGTTTTAGGCTACAATTTTAATAATCTCCGCCTTGGCGTTCTACGTGGGTGACCTTTGACCATACCACCCCCATATTCCTTCATTCTCGTTGCCGCGGCTGTTTTCCTCCTCCCCGGTGCGGCTTTTCTTGCCTGGCTGCGTCCCAGGGATACCGACCCGCTTGAAATCCTCGCACTTGCCGGGGGGTTGAGCCTCTCCCTTACCGCCATGTTTGGCGTGTTCCTGTTTCAGACCGGGCAAACCCTGGCTCCAACCACCGGTGTTTTTCTCTACCTGCTCTGCCTGCTGAGTATCGCCGGAGGCGTTACTTTTCATCTGCTGCGGGATCTTGTATTCAAGCCCCGGGAGGAATCCCCGCGGGAAAGCCGCCTACCCACCATTCTGCTCGCCATCTTCGGAATTGCCACTCTTTTTGGCTTGATCCTTCTGCGGTTCAACCAGGCTGCCGGGTTTGTGGTTGGTCCCTGGGTGGATTCGGTTGCGCATACCTACTGGGTGCAGCTCATGGTAACGGCAGGCGGTGTGCCGCGCTACCTTCTGCCGGGCATGCCCGGTGCGTTCGCGCCCTATATCACATTCGATATCGCCGCTGCCGCGTTCACTGCCATCGCCCGTTTAACAGCAACCCATGGAACCTTGTGGATGAGCCTGCTGGTAAGCTGCCTGGTGCCGCTTTCGCTCTACCGCCTGGGGAGGGTGCTCTGGAGGGATTGGAAACCAGCCGCCGTCGCCGCCCTGCTTTCCGCTTTTGCCTTCACATTCCCGGCTTACCTGCTGGGCTGGGGGCGCTCCACCATGCTTGCCCTGTTCGTTCTTTTCCCCCTCGCCGCAGCCGAGATCATCCGCCTGCGCTGCCTGCCCTATCGCGGAATGGAATTCTGGAAATCATTTATCCTGCTCCTGATCTTCTCCATGGGCACATTTCTATCAGATCCCGCCGCGGTGCCGCTCTTGGTGCTGCTCCTGGCTGCTGAATTTTTCGCCCGGTTCATCTCTTCCCCGCCTGATCCTCAAACACCCCGACTGGAGGGGCACGCTCTGGCAGCGGTAGCCCTGGCATACATTCTGGTGCTGCCGTACCTCCGCTGGGTGCAGGAAAACACCTTTGTCCCCACATCTCTTAGGTTGGAGCCTGGGATTCAGCCATTGGCCAGTCTGACCTTCTTCATTGCTACCCCGCTGGATGCGGTTCTGGCCGCGCTGGCAGTTTTCGGGTTGGTGCTGCTCATCATCCAACGCCGCAGCCAGGAGCTGGTGATCCTGTCTCTGCTGATGGTACTTTTCTCGCTGCCGGTTCTCACCAGCTCCTTTTTCTCCCGCGCGGAATTTCGCCTGGTGCTTTGTCTTCCTGCCGCACTTCTAGCCGGGTATTTCCTGGCGGAGAGCGCAGCGCTCATCGCCCGCGGGAGCCACCGCCTGGTTGGATATGCCATTTTGGGGGTGGAAACCGTCGCATTCGTAGCCTTGGGGTTGAATGCCGGGGTAAACATCTTTCCCCAGGTCGTCATCCTTGCCGAGCAGGCTGATATGCTGGCATTGGAGTGGATCAAAGACAACACCCCCGCGGATGCCCGTTTCCTAAATCAGCCAGCTCCCTGGAAGAGCGGTATCTACCGCGGTGTGGATGGCGGTTACTGGATCCTGAACCAGACCGGCCGCGGGCAGATGCTGCCACCGCCGCAATATCCATCGGGCGGGGAGCCGTACCAATCCCGGATCAATGGCTGGGCGGGAAGGGCACTAGCGCTGCAAGGCTGCGGGGAGGACCTCCTGGCGCTCATGGTGGAGGCGAACCTTCAATATATCTACCTGAAGGAGGGTAGCGGGGTTCTGAAAACAGTTGATCTGCAAGGTTGCCAGGGGCTGCTGATGGTGTATCAAAAAGATGGAATTGCCATCTTTCGGGTAACCGGAGAGTGAAAACGGGGATAAAATGATATATGTTATACTCGGTTAGCTTTTGAGCCATGATTGTTTAAATCCTCGGAGCCACAACATGGTTATCGAATTTATCCCCTTATTCATCATTTTCTTTGTCGCCATCCTCGTCGGTTGCATCGCGATCGGTCTTGGCTACCTCTTTGGCCCCAAACGTCCCACCGAGAAAAAGAGCCAGCCGTACGAATCCGGGATGGTACCCTATGGACCCGGGCGCAGGCGCGTATCCGTGCGCTATTACCTGATCGCGGTCCTTTTCATCCTTTTTGATGTTGAGATCGTCTTCTTCCTTCCCTATGCCGCCGTCATTCGCAAGCTTGGCGTAATGGGACTGGTGGAGGTTTTTATCTTTGTTGGGATCATCTTCGCAGGTTTTATTTACGCCTGGAAGAAAGGAGCCCTCGAGTGGGATTAGAACAGAAAGCCGGTAACATGGGGGTTGTCACCACCTCCCTGGAGGATATGGTCAACTGGGCACGCACCCGTTCCATGTGGCCAATGCTTTTCGGGTTGGCATGTTGCGCCATCGAGATGATGTCATCCCAGGGCGCCACGTATGACCTCAGTCGTTGGGGTATGGAGTTAATGCGTGCCAGCCCGCGGCAATCAGATTTGATGATCGTTGCCGGGCGCGTATCGCGCAAGATGGCTCCCGTTCTGCGCCAGCTCTACGACCAGATGCCCGACCCCAAGTGGGTGATCGCCATGGGCGATTGCGCCTCCTGCGGTGGGGTTTTCAATAATTACGCCATCCTTCAAGGTGTGGATGAGATCGTTCCGGTGGATATCTACGTGGCAGGCTGTCCCCCGCGCCCGGAAGGGTTGATCCACGGGATCATCAGCCTTCAGGAAAAAGTAAAAGGAGAAAAGATCACCCGCTGGTCCTGAGCTTCAGTGGAGATGCCATCCAAAAATGAACAAACACCAATCCCGGGCGGTTGAAAAGATTCAGAAAGATTTCAGCGCTTCCTTCGAGGAGGCGCATGATGAAGTCTCCCTCATTTTGAAACCCGAGGCTTTTATCCCTACCGCCAGGATACTGCGCGACCAGTATGGTTATGATTTGCTCATCCTCGAAACCGCTGTGGATTACTATCCGCAGCTCGAACCGCGATTCCACCTGGTCTGCCGCATCTGGTCCATGTCTGATAATGACATGATCGGCCTGCGTATTCCCCTGAACGGCAATACCCCCTCCATTCCCTCGCTCACTGCCGTCTATCCTGCGGCAGGTTGGTACGAGCGCGAGGTGTGGGATATGTTCGGGATTAAGTTCGA
Source organism: uncultured Chloroflexia bacterium (assembly GCA_963747315.1). Lineage (GTDB taxonomy): Bacteria > Chloroflexota > Anaerolineae > Anaerolineales > Anaerolineaceae > CAVVEQ01. The sequence continues at coordinate 157,261 of CAVVEQ010000007.1, forward strand.
GGGACATCCCGACCTGCGCCGGTTGATCATGCCCTTCGACTGGGAGGGTCACCCGCTGCGAAAGGATTACCCGCTCGGATACGAGGAACCGCAGTTCACGTTCAATTTCGACAAGGTCGCGGAACACAAGCCGCATCCCAAGGAATAGACCCAATTAAAACGGGAACCCCATGCCTGATTATCGAGAAGTGACACTGGACGATCTTCGCAACCTGGTTTCGGACCGGGCACTGACCGGTGAGACCGTTCTGCTCAACATGGGTCCGCAGCACCCCAGCACTCACGGTGTACTCCGGCTTCTGTTGGAGCTGGATGGCGAGATCGTGCTCAACTGTATTCCGGATATTGGCTTCCTGCACACCGGGGTGGAAAAGAACATGGAGGCAAAAACATACCAGAAAGCCGAGGTGATGACCGACAGGCTGGATTACACCAACACCATCGGCAACAACCTGGCTTTTTGTCTGGCGGTGGAGAAATTGCTTGACCTGGATGTTCCCGAGCGGGCTGAATACATTCGCGTGATCCTCACCGAGCTTTCCCGCATCAATTCCCATTTGATCTGGTTTGGAACTTCCTGTCTCGACCTGGGAGCGATCACGGTGTTTTGGTACAACTTCCGCGAGCGCGAGATGATCCTGGATATATTTGAGATGTGCTCAGGTCAGCGCATGATGACCACCTTTATTCGCCCGGGCGGTCTTTGGCGGGATGTACCTGCGGAATTTGTTCCTACCGTGCAGCATTTTGTGGATATTTTCCCGTCACGGATCGAAGAATACTTGGGGATGGTCAAGAAGAACAGGATCTTCCTGGATCGCACCAAGGGGATCGGTTTGATCACGGAAGAAGAATGTATTCAATACGGCATAACCGGCCCGATCCTGCGCGGCTGCGGGCGTGAATTTGATCTGCGCAGAGCTCGCCCCTACAGCATCTATGACCGGTTTGATTTTGATATTCCCACCCTGCCTGCCGGAGATATTTACGACCGCTTCATGGTGAGGGTGGAGGAAATGCGGCAATCAACACGGATTATCGCGCAAGCGCTGAAAGCCTTACCAGGCGGCCCCACCCGCTCAAGCAACAACAAAGTCGTTCCTCCCCCCCGCTCGGAAATTGGCACCAGCATGGAAGCCCTCATCCATCACTTCAAGTTGTGGACCGAAGGTTTCTGCGTACCAAAAGGGAACACTTACCAGACGATCGAAACCCCGCGCGGGATGCTGGGTGTTTATATGGAAAGTGACGGCGGACCCAAACCGCTGCGCGTGCACTACCACACCCCTTCGCGCACCAATTTGCAGGCCATGCCCATCATGACCCGCAATCGCTTCCTTGCTGATGTCGTTGGGGTTATCGGAAGCGTGGATATCGTCCTTGGAGATGCCGACCGGTGAACCCATCCCTCTCCCCTTCCTCTCCGGAAGTCCAGGCCATTCTTTCCAAATACCCTTCAGAGCATTCCCGCTCTGCGATCATGCCCCTGCTTTTCCTGGCACAGCGCGAAAACGGTTATGTTACGAAAGAGCAGATCTCCCAAATTGCCAATCTGGTGCAAGTGACCCCAACCGAGGTGGCTTCGGTGGTCGGGTTTTACACCCTTTTCCACGATGAACCCGGTGGAAGGTACCGCGTCCAGGTCTGCACAGACCTGCCCTGCCTGATGAAAGGCGCGGATGTGTTCCTCGAGCAGCTTTGTGCAAATATCGGCATAAAGGTTGGCGAAACCACGCAGGATGGAATGGTCACCATTGAGGAAGTTAAATGCCTGGCTGGCTGCCACAGGGCGCCCATGTTCCAGGTGCAAAGCCCGGATGGGATCACCTATCACGAGAACCAATCGGTCAAATCGGCGCTTGGGGTGATTGAAAAACTCAAGGAGAATAAACCCGGGGAGGAAAAAGCATGAGCGCGCACATCCTCCTGCGCAACCGGGATATAGCCAGCCTGAACCGGATCGAGATCTACAAGAAATACGGCGGTTTTGCTGCCTCGGAAAAAGCGGTGACCAAACTCTCCCCCGCGGAAGTGCTGAACGAAGTGAAGGAATCCGGTCTGCGCGGGCGCGGCGGGGCGGGTTTTCCTACCGGCGTAAAATGGGGCTTCCTGCCCAACTCGATCTGGCCGCATTACGTTGTCGCCAACGCGGATGAATCCGAGCCCGGCACTTTCAAAGACCGCGAGCTCATGGAAAGCAATCCCTTCCAGTTCCTGGAGGGTTTGATGATCGCCTCCTATGCCGTGCAGGCCAGCACCGCGTTTATTTACCTGCGCGGGGAATTCTGGCAGCTCGCCGCGGAGCTGGATCGCTGCATCCGCGACATGGAAAAAGCCGGGCTGCTGGGAGATAAGATCTATGGGCGGGATTTCGCGCTGCGCATCCATACCCACCTGGGTGCAGGCGCCTATATCTGCGGCGAGGAGACCGCCCTGCTCGAATCGCTGGAAGGACGCATCGGCCAGCCGCGGCTGCGCCCACCCTTCCCGGCGGTGGCTGGGCTCTACGGCAAGCCAACCCTGATCAATAATGTTGAAACCATTGCCAACTTGCCGCCCATCATCGAGAAAGGCGCGGCCTGGTACCGCACCCTTGGCACCGAGAAAAGCCCGGGGGTCAAGATCTTTTCGCTCTCCGGCTGTATATGCAAGCCCGGGAATTATGAACTGCCGCTGGGCACCACATTCCGCGAATTGATCTTCACCCACGGTGGAGGTACCCCCAGCGGAAAAACGGTCAAAGCCATCATGCCCGCCGGGGCTTCCTCCAGCCTGATCCTCGCCGATGAGCGCGCTCTGGATACCCCCATGGATTATGAATCCCTGCCTGCCCTCGGCGCGCAGCTTGGTTCAGCATCCATGATCATCCTGGATGAAGATACCAGCATCGCCGATGTGGTGGCAAAAACATCCCATTTCTTCAAACACGAATCCTGTGGAAAATGCACTCCCTGCCGGGAGGGCACCTACTGGATGTCACACCTCGCGGAGAGGATCGCAGGCGGGGAGGCGACCGAGAATGATATCGACCTTCTGCAGACTGTGGCTTCCCAGATCGAAAACAAATGCCTCTGCCCGCTCGGGGAATTTTCGATCATGCCGGTCATCTCCGGGCTGAAGCACTTCCGCAAGGACTTTGAGGATCGCGTCAAATGACACTCAACCAGTCATTAATATTCCCTGTTCCAGGTGGTTTATGCCCAAACTGGTGACATTGCGGATCGATGAGCACGAGCTCACCGTCGCTGAAGGCACGTTGATCGTCGATGCGGCCCGCAGCGTGGGGATCAATATCCCCGTATTTTGCTACCACCCCAAGCTTAAACCCGTGGGGATGTGCCGTATGTGCCTGGTGGATGTTGGCCGCCCAATGGTGGATCGCGCCACAGGTGATCTTGTCCGCCTGGAGGATGGCACTCCGAAAATGCAATTCGGACCAAAGCTGGAAACCGCCTGCACTACACCTGTTTCGGAAGGCATGCAGGTGGTCACCACCAGCCCCAAAGTGGCGGCTGCCAGGCGGGATATTATTGAATTCATTCTCACTTCCCATCCGCTGGATTGCCCGGTTTGCGATAAAGGCGGCGAATGCCCGCTGCAGAACCTGACCCTGGCACACGGCTCGTTTGAAAGCCGCTTCCGCTTTGACGAGAAAATGCACCTGGCCAAGAAGGTGCCTCTGGGCGAATTGATCACCCTAGACCGCGAGCGCTGCATCCAATGCGGTCGCTGCGTGCGTTTCCAGGCCGATATCGCCGACGACCCGGTGATCGGTTTTTACCAGCGCGGCAGGTCGCTCGAGATCATCACAAATTCCGAACCGGGGTTCAACTCGATCTTTTCAGGCAATACCACCGATATCTGCCCTGTTGGCGCACTTACCACTTCTGATTTCCGCTTTGGCGCGCGCCCGTGGGAGATGAACGCGGCAGCATCCATCTGCCCGCTTTGCCCGGTGGGTTGTAACCTGACCATGAATGTACGCCGCGAGGCACGCTCTGCTGGCGCAAAGGTCATTAAGCGCGTCATGCCGCGCGAGAACCCCGCGGTGAACGAGATGTGGATCTGTGATAAAGGCCGCTTTGGTCATCATTTCGTCGAGACGGAAGGCCGCCTGACCGAGCCCCTCATGCGCAAGGATGGCGAACTGGTCCCCGTGACCTGGGAGGAAGCGCTGGAAGCTGCCGCCCTCAAGATCCGCGGTGTGGTGCAGAACATGGTCACCCTGGTGGGCGGGGTGCTTTCGAACGAAGACCTCTTCACCATTCGTCAGCTTACCGCTTCCAAGTGTGCGGAACCCGATCTCTACGACTGGATGGCGGGTGGGGATCTCACCACCAAAGTGGGGGTCGGCAGCGGCAGCAACCTGGGAGATTTGGGCAAGGGCGATGCCATCCTGGTGGTGGCCTGCGACCTGCACGAGGAAGCCCCCCTGTGGTGGCTGCGTGTCCGCCAGGCGGCTCAGCGGGGAGCTGCTGTGATCGTGGCCAACCCGCGCCCCACCCGATCGGATTCCTTTGCCAGCCAGACCCATCACTACGAACCCGGCGGGGAAACGACGTTCGTGAACTCGCTGCTTCCGAATAAAAAAGCTGCCCCGGAAGGACCAGCCAAAGTATTCGCTGAAGCCGCCAACGCGGTGATCATCTACGGCTCAGAGGGGACTGGCCTGATTGGTTCTCAGAAACTGGCCGCTGCCTGCGCCGAACTGCTGCTTCAGACCGGGCACGTTGGCAAAGCCAACAACGGGTTGATGGCTGCGTGGCGCAGCGGGAACACTCAGGGCGCCTGGGACATGGGATTCCGTCCTTCAGAGGACCTGGGTGCGAAACTCTCCAAAGCGGGTCTGCTCTTCATCGCCGGAGCCGATCCAGCCGGAGACGATCCCGACCTCGCCAGGGCGGTGGATCTCGCTTCCTTCGTCATCGTTCAGGAGCTTTTCCTTACAGAAACCGCCAAACGCGCGGATATAGTCTTTCCCGCCCAGGCTTTTGCCGAACGCGAAGGCACCTACACCAACGGGGAGCGCAGGGTGCAGCGCTTCTACCAGGCAATTCCACCCCAGGCAGGTCCCCGCCCGGATTTCACCATCGCCGCCCAGATCGCCCGGCACGCCGGGGTTGAGCTGGAGGAGCATTCCGCCGCGCTTATCATGGCGGAGATCGCCAGGTTCGTACCGGCATACGAGGGCATCACCTACCAGGCGCTGGCAGGAAGCACCGAAGCCGGTGCATTCACCCGCCGGGATCTCTATTACAGCGGTACCGCGTACGTAAACCGGCAGGGCATGGGCATTCAGCTTGCCTGCACCGCTGAACGCGGCGAAAAGGTATTGATCGCCAAAACCCCTGCTTACCGGTTGAAAGTACCCGCGAAGGATGAAGTTCTGGTGCTGCCGTGCAGTGCGCTGCTCGATCGCGGCTCGCTGCTTTCCGCCTCCACGTTGCTGGAAAAGCGCCTTTCCGGCGCCGTGCTGCGCATGAATCCCCGCCTGGCAGCCAAACACAACCTTTTTGATGGTTGCAGGGCTGGTTTGATCATCGATGGACTCTCCCATACCGTCCGGGTGGAGCTGGATAACTCCCTGCCCGAGAAGGCAGCCTTTTTACCGCGCGGCTCCGGTGTTCCCTTCCGCGAGCCGGGTGCGTTCCGGCTCACTCCAACCGAAGAAATGCTGCCGTCGAGGTAACCAATGGATTATTGGCTTTTCCTGGAATGGTTTTTGAAGGCGATTTTCCTGGTGCTCTTCCTCACCGTGGGATTTGCGTATCTCACCTGGTTTGAACGCCGGGTGCTTGCGCGCTTCCAGGTGCGTATTGGTCCCAACCGCGCCGGTTGGCAGGGCTTGCTTCAACCCATCGCGGATGCGGTCAAGCTGATTTTTAAAGAAGAGCTCACCCCTGCGGCTGCCAGTAAAGTGATTTTTGTGATCGCCCCGCTCATCACCGTCCTGCCCGCGCTGATCATCACCGCGGTTATCCCCTGGGGAGAGAAGATAACCCTCTTCGGGCGGACGATCCCGATGGGGTTGGCCAGTGATGTCAATATCGGCATTCTCTATATCATCGCGGTGACCTCCATCTCGGTCTACGGCATCACCCTGGCCGGTTGGGCTTCGAACAACAAATACGCCCTGCTCGGTGGACTGCGCTCCACCGCCCAGATGATCAGTTATGAGCTGGCGCTCGGGCTGGCAATGATCGGTCCGGTGATGGTGGCGGGATCACTTCAGATCAACGCCATTGTCGATGCCCAACAGCCGTATTGGTTCATCATATTGCAACCACTTGCCTTTGTTATTTATTTCCTTGCAAGTACCGCCGAGATCAACCGTTCGCCCTTTGATATGCCGGATGCCGAGCAGGAACTTACCGCAGGTTACCACACTGAATACTCGGGGATGAAGTTCGCGGTCTTTTTCATGGCGGAATATATAAAAATGATCTGCATCGCCATGATCGGTACCGCTCTCTTCATGGGTGGATTCCACCTGCCTTTTATCGAAACGCCCGGATTGTGGGGACCGATCGTATTTTTTGGCAAGGTGGTTATCTGGTTGTATGCCCTGGTGTGGATACGCGCCACACTTCCGCGCCTGCGCTATGACCGGTTGATGGCCCTCGGCTGGAAAGTGCTTTTCCCCCTGGCGGTCTTAAATGTGCTGATCACCTCGGTCGTGCTGGTGTTCCTGGAGGGATCGTAAATGCTTAGAGGTTTGTGGACTACTTTTAGGGCTTTTTTATCCAAGCCGATTACAATCTCCTACCCGGAAGAAAAACGCCCCGTCCGGCAGCGCTTCAAGGGGCGGCACTACCTCACCCGTTATGACAATGGATTGGAAAAGTGTATCGGCTGCGCACTCTGCGCGGCTGCCTGCCCGGCGGATGCGATTTTCGTCGAGGCAGCGGAAAACACGGACGAGATCCGCTATTCCCCTGGTGATCGCTACGCCTCCACCTACGAGATCAACATGCTGCGCTGCATATTCTGCGGCTACTGCGAAGATGCCTGCCCGACCGAGGCCATCATCCTCGGCGACCAGTATGAGCTGACCTATTACGATCGGGCTAGTGCTATTTATGGCAAAGAGATGTTGCTGCAGGGGGTTCCCCCGGGGGGTAAGCCCACCCCGCAGAAAACCCCGCCTGGCGAATTCAACCGCTCGGTTCCGGAAATGAAAGACCCCGTGGATTAATAATGACCTTCGAAACAACGATCCCCTACCTGGTATTCGGAGTTCTGGCTCTGGTGGCTGTGGCTTCCGCAGCTGCCATGCTCATCAGTCGTGATGCAATCCATTCCGCCCTGTTCCTGGTGCTCAATTTTGCCACCGTGGGGGTGATCTATCTCACCCTGGGAGCTCCATTCATTGCCCTCAGCCAGATCGCTGTTTATGCCGGCGCGATCATGGTTCTATTCCTTTTCGTGATCATGCTCCTCGGTGGGGAGCGGTTTAAGCCCTCGAAACCCCGCCGCAGTCACATCATTTTCGCCTCCGTCCTCGGCGCGATATTCCTGGCGGAACTTGTTATGGGTTATTACTTCCGGTATGGAAATATGACCGTGCCCGCGGTCCAAGCGCCGGGCTATGCCAACCCGACCGCTCTTGGGCTTGAGCTTTTCTCCAAATATGCCCTGCCCTTCGAGTTGACCTCCCTGATCCTGCTGGCTGCCCTGGTCGGCGCTATCGTCCTGACCCGGAAAAGCAAAAAAGAGATCAGTTCCAGCGAACCCGAAACCCCGGTGGAAGATGAAAATGTATCCTGAAGAGGAAATATGGTCCCAGTAGATTATTACCTGATCCTTTCCGCCATTCTTTTCAGCCTTGGCGTCCTCGGAGTGCTGCTCAAGAGCAATGCACTGGTGGTCTTTATGTCGTTGGAATTGATGCTGAACGCAGCCAACCTGGTGCTGATCGCGTTCGCAGCATACTACCGGGTGCTTTCCGGGCAATTGATCGTGTTTTTTGTGATGATCGTAGCCGCCGCCGAGGTGGCAGTAGGCCTGGCGCTCCTGGTAGCTATATTCCGAGCCAAAAAGAGCGTGGATGTGGATCAAATGTCGAGCTTGAAGGGTTAGGAAAGGGATTATGAGGATCGGAGAAAAATATGCCCATTCCTGAAGCATCGCAGCTGGTTCCCTGGGTGGTTTTCATCCCGCTCATAGGGCTGGGGATCAATCTGCTCTTTGGAAAATGGTTTAAGGAAGGACCGATCGGCGCGGTCGCAGTCCTGGCTGCCCTGGGAGCATTCGTTGTGGCGGTCCTGCTCGGCCTGGGATTGAAAGCCGATCCGGAAGCGGTCGTCCGACCGCTGGCCGTCTGGGCGCAGTTTGATAACATCCGCCTGGAATGGGCATTCCGCGTGGATACCCTATCCGTCTGGATGATGCTGGTCGTGGCGGGGGTGGGTACGCTCATCCACCTCTATTCCATCGGCTACATGCATTCCGATGTGCGCCACAATGGTGACCCGGGGCGCTTTCGCCGCTACTTCATCTACCTGAATCTGTTCATTGCCTCCATGATGGTGCTGGTGAGCGCCAACAACTTCTTCATGCTCTTCGTCGGCTGGGAAGGCGTTGGTCTGTGTTCCTACCTGCTGATCGGTTTCTGGTTTGAAAAAGGCGCCGAGGGGACTGCAAATGCCAAAGCTGCCAAGAAGGCTTTCATCGTCAACCGCGTGGGAGATTTTGGATTGCTGCTGGCTATTTTCCTGATGGCGGCCTCCTTTGGCAGCCTGGATTTTGAAGTTGTCTTCCAGCAGGCAGCCGGTGCTTCCTCCCAGCTTCTGCTGGCTATCACCCTGCTGCTGCTGCTGGCCGTGGCAGGGAAGTCTGCCCAGCTCCCCTTGTTCGTCTGGCTTCCGGATGCGATGGCCGGCCCCACACCCGTTTCAGCCCTCATTCATGCCGCCACGATGGTCACTGCCGGTGTTTACCTGGTTGTGCGCTCGCAGGCGCTCTTCATCGCTTCGCCAACCTCGGCCGCGGTTGTAATGTGGGTTGGTGCGCTTACCGCCATCCTGGGTGCGCTGGTAGCTGTCAGCCAGTATGATATCAAGAAGGTCCTGGCGTATTCCACCATCAGCCAGCTTGGCTATATGGTGGCAGCCGCGGGGATGGGCGCCTGGGTGGCGGCCATGTTCCACCTGACCACCCACGCCTTTTTCAAAGCGCTGCTCTTCCTGGCCGCAGGGTCGGTGATACTGGGTATGGAGCATGGTCACAAGGCTTCCGCCTCCGATGCGGCTCATTCGGCGGATGATCCCCAGGACATGCGCAACATGGGCGGCTTGCGCAGAAAGATGCCGCTGACCTTCGCAGTCTACCTGATCGGTGCGCTGGCCCTGGCTGGGATCGTGCCTCTTTCCGGATTTTTCTCGAAGGATGAGATCCTCACCGCAGCCAGTCACTTTCCGCCCATTTTCGTCATCCTGGGTATCTCGGCACTGCTGACTGCTTTCTATATGACCCGCCAGGTCTTCCTGGTCTTCTTCGGCCGCAGTCACAGCCATTCCGCGGAGCACGCGGCTGAAAACGGCGCGATCATTACCATCCCGCTGATCATCCTGGCTGCGCTTTCTGTGGTCGGCGGCGAGATCAACGTTTTTCCATCCTACCGCCTGGAGCACTGGCTGGAACACACCCTCGAAGGTCTCCATCCATCACTTTTGGTTCCCTGGGTAATGGTAGTATCCTCCCTCCTCGCCATCAGCGGCATCGTGATTGGGGTCCTGCTTTACCGGAAACATGTCCACGAAACCGCCCTGCAGGTGGATCCGCTGCGCCGCGTGATTGGTCCGCTCTTTACCACGCTGCAACAGCGCTGGTTTGACCGCGCCTACCAGGCTGTTCTCGTGGGTCCCTATTACGCGGTTTCGAATTGGCTTTCCGAGATCATCGATCACCGCGTGATTGATGGCTTCATTGATGGTATTGGCAATGTGACTGTATGGAGCTCTGAAAAGCTGCGCAAATTGCAAAATGGGTACGTGCGCTCCTACGCCCTGGCGGTGCTCTTCGGGGCGGTAATCCTGATCGGCTATTTGCTTCTTCATTAAAGAAATGCAGCGCAAGGATTGTTTATGAATGCTCTTCAAAACCCGTTGGTGATCCTCACTTTCCTGCCCGTGATCGGGATTGTCATGATCCTGCTTCACAAAGAGGAAAGCCGGAACGCCAACCGCTGGATCGCGCTGCTGACCTCCCTGGCCGTTTTTGCCGTTTCGATCTGGATCCTTACTCTCTATAACCCAGCCAATCCAAACGCACAACTTGAGATAGATATCCCCTGGTTCACTATAAACGGGATTCCGGTCAGATTCCACCTTGGCTTGGATGGAATCAATATCCTGCTGGTGCTGCTCACCGCTTTCATCACACCGCTCGCCATCCTGGCCACCTGGAAATCCATCAATCAGAATGTCCGTTCCTTTATGGTGGTCTTTCTGCTGCTCGAGATGGCTTTGATGGGGGTCTTCCTCGCTTTCGACATGGTGCTTTTCTACGTGTTCTGGGAGTTCACCCTGGTGCCGATGTACTTCCTTATCGGCGTATGGGGGGGCGAGCGGCGTATCTACGCGGCCTTCAAGTTCTTCCTGTTCACCATGGCCGGCTCGGTGCTGATGCTTCTGGGGATCATCTACATCGGTTCCGTCGCGGATACCTACTCTCTGACCGAACTCGCCGCCCAGCGGCAGAGCTTTGCCGCGGTTCAGACGGCTCTTTTCGTTGTCTTCGGGCTTGCGTTTGCCATCAAGGTGCCGCTCTTTCCATTACACACCTGGCTGCCGGATGCCCACGTGGAAGCTCCCACCGCGGCTTCCGTCATCCTGGCGGCCATCCTGCTGAAAATGGGCTCCTACGGGCTGGTGCGCTTCAATCTCTCCCTCTTCCCGCAGGCAACCTTGGAACTGGGACCCTGGCTGGCGATCCTGGCGGTGATCGGGATCATCTACGGCGCCGCTGTTGCTCTGGCGCAGAAGGACGTTAAGAAGCTGGTGGCTTATTCCTCGGTCAGTCATATGGGTTTTGTGGTGCTTGGGATTTTCGCCCTCACCAGCCAGTCCCTGGAAGGTGCCATTCTGCAGATGGTCAACCACGGGCTAAGCACAGGCGCGCTTTTCCTGATCGTCGGATTCCTCTACGAGCGCCGCCATACGCGCAATATGGCTGATTTTGGCGGCATCTGGAAAGTGATGCCGATCCTCGGCACTCTTGCTCTGGTGGTGATGCTCTCCTCCGCCGCCCTGCCGGCGACCAACGGCTTCTCCGGCGAGTTCAACATCCTCATGGGTGCCTACCAATCGCCGCTCCTTGCACAGCCCTGGTTCGTGGTCGTGGCCGCGCTGGGAGTGATCCTGGCGGCGGTTTACCTCTTTGTGATGTTTGAAAAGGTCTTTCTCGGCCCGGTCACCCACGCCGAGAATCAGCAGCTCCCCGACCTGGATAAGCGCGAGATCCTGATCCTGGCGCCCATCATCCTGCTCATCCTGTGGATCGGGCTGTACCCGCAGCCGTTCTTCAACCTGGTCCACGCCTCGGCATCCCAGATCCTGGCCGCGATTCCCTAGGGAGAGGAAAACGAATGCTTAATATGAATCTTCCGGTTTATCTTCCCCTGGTCTTCACCGCTGTTTGGGCGATTTTCCTGCTGCTGGTCGATCTCTGGATCCCGAAAGGTCGCAAGGGAATCACCGCCATCCTGGCAGCCATCGGGTTCGTGATCGGCATGGTGCTGGCATACCAGCAGCTCTTCATCCCGGGAATCAGACGGGGTATCACCGCTTTCAACGATATGGTTGTGGTGGATGGCTTCAGCGTGGTCCTGACGATCGTCTTCATGGTCACCGGGCTGGTGGTGACCGCCCTTTCCGTGGATTACATGCGCCGGATGAAGATCGAGAAAGGCGAGCTTTACAGCCTGATGTTCTTCTCGGTCTGCGGGATGATCCTGCTGGTGCAGATAAACGACCTGATCACTCTTTTCCTGGGTCTTGAGCTGCTTTCCATTCCGCTCTATGTGATGGCAGGTTTTGCCCTCCCGCGCCTGGATTCCGAGGAGGCTGCGCTTAAATACTTCTTCACCGGTGCGTTCGCCAGCGGATTCCTTCTATATGGCATTGCCCTTATTTTCGGAGCCACAGGCACCACCAACATCCCCGAGATCCTGAGCCGCGTCTCCGCGGACGCCCTGCTCAACCCCACGCTTATGCTGCTGGGGGCTGGTTTCCTGCTGGTGGGTTTGGGATTCAAGGTTGCTGCTGTTCCCTTCCATATGTGGGCGCCGGATGTGTACCAGGGATCGCCCACTCCCGTTTCCGCCTTCATGTCCGTCGGAGTAAAAGTAGCCGCTTTCGGCGCGCTGATCCGCGAATTTCTCGAGGATTTCACCATTTATTCCGTGGATCTCACCCCGGTTTTCATGGTTCTCTCGGTGGCAACCATGCTGGTTGGGAACCTGATGGCACTTTCCCAAAAGAATATGAAACGGTTGCTGGCGTTCACGAGTGTGGCCAGCGCCGGCTACCTGATGATGGCTTTCGTTCCCTATGGCAACAAGGCGCTGACAAACGAGATCGTCGCGGCGATGGTCTTTTACATGCTCGCCTATGCCATCACCTCATTCGGCGCGTGGGCAGTGGTCATCGCCATGGAAAAAGGGGACGCCCAAGGGTTGGAGATCGAGGATTACGCCGGCCTGGGGAGAAAGTATCCCTGGCTGGGGGTCTGCATGTCGCTATTCCTGCTCTCGTATGCCGGTGTTCCGCTCACCATCGGGTTCTGGGGAAAATATTATCTATTCTCCGACGTGATCGATGGCGGCTACCCCTGGCTGGCTGGAATCGGCATCCTGGCATCGGTGATATCCGTGTTCTATTACCTGCGGGTTATCTTCAAAATGTTCATGGCGGAAGGGGAACCGAAGATCAGGCGGGATGTCTGGCTGACCGTTGTCACCCTGGTCTCCGCGGCGGCTGTGTTCATCCTGGCGCTGGAACCGGCCTGGCTGATGGCAGTGGTTAACAAAGCCATCCTGGTCATTCGATGAGCTAGCAAACCGGAGCGTGAACGCAAATGTCTGATAAATCCATTGCCCAGCGCATGTTTTTGAAGAAGGATCAACGCTTTCTTCTAATAGGCGAACCTCCGGGGTACGTGGAATCGATGGGAATGCTGCCTGAGGGACTGATCCTGCTGCGGGAGCCCCAGCCGCCCATCCATGTCATCCAGGTGTTCGTAAAGGACATGGCCGGACTCCAGACAGTCCTGGCAGACCTGCTTCCATACCTGAACCCGAAGATCCCGGTCTGGGTCAGCTACCCCAAAGGAACAGCGGGGGTCAAAACGGACATTAACCGGGATATCATCTGGGAGTACGTAAAAAGCCTGTCCATGTCAGCAACATCGATCTTTTCGATCGATTCCACTTGGTCTGCGATGCGGGTGATCCTGGCCGGGTGACCCTTTTCACGGTTTAGAATCATTTAAGTAGCCCTTGACATTGACAAAGAACCGCTTGCAAGATGCATAACGCCATGCTATAATTTTTATACCTTCGAGGCAAATGTATTCGTAACAAGGGATGTCGGGCGAAAAACCTGCATCCCAAAGATCAATCCCAACCTTTTATGACAATTGCTCTTTCAAATGCCTGCACAGACAGGCAGAACAGGCTTGATTTCCAGGCCGACACCACTCAAACCTTTTCGGGGTCATTTCAATATGCTCAACATTCTTGAACTAGAAAATCTTCCGCTTGCCACCCTCCGCGATCAAGCCATGGCGTTGAACGTCCCTGACGCCAAACGCATGAAAAAGGAAAATTTGATCGTCCGCATTGTCCAGCTGGAAGCGGAAAAAGAGGGCATCGAAATGCGCGGTGGCGTGCTGGAGATCATGCCGGAGGGGATCGGCTTCCTGCGCCAGAACTACGCCATCGGCCACGATGATATTTACGTCTCGCAGGCGCAGCTCCGCCGCTACGACCTGCGCAATGGCGACCTGGTGCTGGGCGTTGTGCGCCCCCCGCGCGAATCGGAACGGCATTACGGCCTGCTGAAGGTGGAATCGGTGAACGGCCTCGATCCCGAGGAAGCCCGCCGCCGGGTGAACTTCGAATCGCTTACCCCGGTTTTCCCCGATAAACGCTTCGACATTGAAACCGACCGGGATATCCTTTCTTCCCGTTTGATCAACCTGATCGCCCCCATCGGGCGCGGCCAGCGCGGGATGATCGTCTCGCCCCCCAAAGCCGGCAAGACCACCATCCTCAAACAATTGGCCAATTCCATCTCCATCAAGAGCCCTGAAACGCACCTCATCATTGCCCTGATCGGCGAGCGCCCCGAGGAAGTGACGGATATGGACCGCTCGGTGGATGCCGAGGTGGTGGCTTCCACCTTCGATGAACCGGTCACCTCGCACGTCCGCTCGGCGGAGATCACCCTGGAACGCGCCAAGCGCCTGGTGGAGATCGGCCGGGATGTGGTCATCTTGATGGATTCACTCACCCGCCTTGCCCGCGCCTATAACTTGGTGGTCAACCCCTCCGGAAGAACCCTTTCCGGTGGTATGGACCCGAGTGCGCTCTATCCACCCAAGCGCTTCTTCGGTGCAGCCCGAAATATCGAAGACGGCGGTTCTCTAACCATCATTTCCACCGCCCTGGTGGATACCGGATCGCGGCTGGATGACGTGGTCTTTGAAGAGTTCAAAGGCACCGGCAACATGGAGCTTCACCTTTCCCGCCGCCTGCAGGAACGGCGCGTCTTCCCCGCCATCGATATCGAACGTTCTTCCACGCGCCGCGAGGACCTGCTGCTCGGACCAGATATCCTGCAACGCGTCTGGCTGATGAGAAGGATGTACCTGCAGATGATCGGCCAGCCTCCGCAAGGCGCAGGTATGGATCCGGCCGTGGCCACCGAAGCGATCCTGCAGCGAATGCAGCGCACAAAAAACAACCAGGAATTCCTGGAAAACCTGACAGAGGACATGTGAAATTAAAGGTTGAAACCAAGAAAGAACCGAAACCCCCGGCAAAACCGGTAGTTCCGGAAAAAGCGGAAAAACCAGTCGAACCTGTCACCGTGGAAGCAAATCCGGTTGAGACGAAACCCGGTAAACGGGATGTTACCCCCTGGTTGGGATGGGCGGCAGTTGGGATCGTGGGCTTGATCCTGGTGGCTGTCGTATTGCAATTCTTCGGGGTGATCCCCACCTCGGCTTCCTCTTCAACTGAAGAGGCAAACACTTTTTCGCCCCTCAGCGTCCCCCTGCCGGAGTATCAGCCCACCCATGCCGGTGATGCGCTCACGCGCCAGGCAAACCCGGTCACCACCCGCCCTGACCGTGGCAACCAGTTTGCCACCACCTACGTCGTGGAACCGGGGGAGTCAGTTTTCAGCATTGCCAACCGCTATAAGCTGAAACCGGAGTCGATCCTGTGGTCCAACGCGGCCACATTGAACGATGACCCGCAGCTGGTCGAAGTTGGTTTACCGCTCAACATCCCGCCCGTGGATGGCATCTACTACCTCTGGAAGGAAGGCGATACCCTCGAAAGCGTAGCCGGCAAGTACAAGGTGACGCCGGAGGATATCCTGATGTGGCCAGCCAACAGCATTGATATGGTCAACCCGGTGATCCTGCCCAACCAGTACGTGATGATCCCAGGGGGGGAGAGCGAGTTCCGCCAGTGGATCGTACCCATTCCCTTCGCTCCGCGCTCGGGTGCCACGCGCAACATCAACCTGCAGTGCGCCATCCCGGATGATTACTATGCCGGCACTGGCTCTTTCATCTGGCCGAGTAACACCACGGCCATCTCGGGCAACGATTTCTGGGGAGGCCATCTGGCGATCGACATTGCCGCTTATGTCGGCGATGCGGTGTATGCCTCGGATTCCGGTGTGGTCGTTTTTGCCGGAGGACGGTCGGATGGATACGGGAATACTGTCATCATCCAGCACGATACCACTTTTGCCACCTACCATACCCTCTACGCCCACCTCAGCTCGGTTAACGTGCGCTGCGGTCAGCGTGTTGGACAGGGGGCGCTCATCGGCGCTGCCGGAAGCACCGGGAATTCCACCGGGCCGCACATCCACTTCGAGATCCGCCAGAACGGGGCATTCATCAACCCCCACCAGGTGCTGCCGTAGCGATTTGGATAGAATTGACGGAAATTTTCCAGTCTGTAGGCGGGCTTCAATCCCGCCTATTCTTTTCATTTTATTTACCCCATTCATTTAGTAACTTATCGATGGTAACTCGCATCCAATTCATTGAACGAGAACCATCATGTCAACTATTCTCAAACCGGCTTTCTTCCCTATTCTTATTTCCATGGCACTTTATGGATTGCTTCATTCATTATTGGCTTCGAATGGGGGAAAGGACAGTCATGAAATGGATCCTGGGGGAAAGGTTTTTCAAGTCCTGGTACCGTCTATTCTATAATTTGATTGCAGTTCTCACCTTGATTCCAATCATTTTGGCTGATGGCATCCTCAGCGGATCAACCACTGTGGAGCCTGCCCATCCCCTGGAACACTCTTTTTCGTCACATCCAGCTGATGGCGGTGTGCTGGCGCTGGATCATCGCGGTGATGCAGACCGGTGTCTCTCAGTTTATGGGTTTGCGTCAGCTTTTTTCCGGAAGAGGGATCCGTTGAGCCGCAAACTTGTGACCGGTGGGTTTTACCGCTTCGTGCGACACCCGATTTACACCTTCAGGCTTGCGGTGCTCTGGTTTTCCCCGTTCATTTACCGTGAATTCTTTAGCGTTTACCATTGGCGCGACGGCGTATTTCCTGATCGGTATGGTTTTTGAAGAACGCAAGCTGGAGAAGGAGTTCGGTGAGGCATACCGGGTATATAAACAAAAAACCCCGGCACTCATCCCGGGGTTGATCATTTCAGGTTCCACCGTAGTACCGGTCAGCCGGCGGGGAGATCGATGATCTCTTTACCCGACCGTTTGGCAATCTCCTCCACGAAGGCTTCGTAATCCCCGGTTTCCACCCCCGCCCGGGGTACAGTAAAGCAGCTTTTATCTTTGAAAAGCCCGAAAATGGCATCCGGCTTGATCTCAACGGTGTCAAAATCCCCCCACGCAAATCTGCGCTTTCCCTTCACTGTGCTGATCTCGACCCCCTCATCATCCGTGATGATATACCTATCCTTTAATACCGCCGCCCGTTCCGGGTTTTTATAATCCTTGGCAAGCATACGCCGCAGCTGTCGCTCCTGGTACTTTGGGAAGTAGAAGAAAAACCCGATCACAATGGCAGCCAGCAACAGGCAAATTACCAGCCCCATACCCGATAAGTACAGGATCACGGTCAGGACCAGCATGACCACCAGGTATCCCCAGCGTAAAAGTTTCTGGCGTTTGGCGATCTCTGGTATAGCGCGGATCCGGAACACGTTCAGCGCCACCATATCATCCAGTGTGAGGGAGTATTTGATATCCATACCGAAATTATAATCCGGTAAAACCGTATCAGATCGAGAGCATTTCCGCCGGGAGTGTCATGGGTGCCCCCTTCCAGGGTGCAAGTTCCAAACGCATAGCGTCGTTGGGGCAATGGCTGACGCACACGCCGCAGCCCATGCACTTTTTCCTCATCCACCACGCTGTGGTCATTTTGGATGGAAATGGCGTCGAACTGGCAGAACTCAGCGCAGGTGCCGCACGCCTGGCATTTTTCTGCATCCACCCGGCTGAGGTAACCGGAGGAGGCCAGCATGGGGGTGCCGTTGCGCTGGGCTTTCATCGCCCCGCAGCAGCAGCCGCAGCAGTTGCAGATGGCGTAGAACCGCCCGAGCATGGCATCCTTAAAGAATGCGTGGTGGACGTGCCCGCGCTGCTCTTCCTCTTCGAGGATCTCCCGCGCGCGCTCGGAAGTGATCCATTTTGAGCGGTGAGGGTGCTTTTCAGAAACCATGCTGGCAAAGGGTTCCCCGACGATCAGGCAGACATCCACCGGCTGGCAGGGATTCTCTCGCGAGGCGCGGCAGGGGCAATCCAGTGCGATGATGTGGTCGGGGTCGTGCAGAATAAGGTCCCGGGCGAGGGTATAGGGGATGACCTGTTCGGGGTAGGAGATGGTCAAGTCCTGCTTGACCGAGACCAATTGTTTGGCAACCCCGAGGGGAAGCGCCTTGCCGTGGTAAGTATCGGCGAACCCCGTCCTCTTTTCAGCATCGGGTTTGGGTTTGGAAGGGAAGATCCGATGCCATGCACCCCACACTCTGCCCGCCGCCTTCCCGAGGGGATGCTCCCCTTTGCCGATACCAATATATAGGTATGGAAAATACCCGTAAACCAGCCCATGTATGAGGTCGAGGATAGGAATAGCCCGGCATGCGTCGCCCTTCGGCGAAAAATTCCCGGGTGGGGTGTTTGATGGGGGCGGGGTTCTTCATGGGAAGGGATCCAATCGTGAAACCGATTCTATCCCCTCCGGAGGGGAAAGTCACCTGCCATTAATAACCCATTTGAACGAAAAACGTTCCAGGGTTCAAGCCCGATTCTGTTTTCTCACCGGCACCAGGCTCACGATCAACGCCGCCAGCAGCAGCCAGAACGAAATGGAAATGATCCACCCCCAAGTGGAACTTATGGTGAAAGCGATTCTGATATTCCCAAAAAGGACAATGTAGAACAGGATGATGTAGGGGATATGCAGTTTGGGCTTCGAGCGGAAATCGATCTTCATCCGGTAATCCCACAGCCACTCCAGAAACATATAGACAAAGATCGCCAGGAAGACCAGGTACTCCCAGGTCGGTTTTCCCATGATCAAATATGAAATAAACACAACAAGGAAAGGGATTGTCAGGACAAGCACAGCGATCCCGAATTTTCGCACCAAACCAGCCTTCCCCAATTTCTGAGCGATATAAACTCCTATGATAAAGACGTTGAACAACAGCGCGCTGAGAACAAACAATAAATCGATAGCCGGTATCGAAACCAAGGATGCAAGATTCATATATACCTCCCCGAGGCAATCCAGGCGCCGTGTCGCCTTGGACTTTCTCTAATACCAGTGTAGCACGAAGAAGTATGGTTGCAAACAGCCTGCTATCTGTGCAGGGTGGTGATAGCTGGCACCCGGTCGAACATCCAGAATGCCAGCGGCAGCCCCAACCCCAGGGTGATCCCCGTCACCAGCCAGGCGAAGAACAACCAGAGAAGGCTGAACCACCAGCCGATCAGGATGAAGTACAGCGCCCGCCAGAGGAAGAAAGTCTGTTTTGGGATTGCGGTTGGTGATCACCGGGCGGCCTTCCACCATCGAAACCGTCGAAACGGTGCGAACAGGCTTAAGGGTCATCACCTGCGGGATGCGGTTGAGCATCCACAGACCCAGCGGCATGCCGATGATGGTGATGTTCAGGATCCAGGCTATCCAGCACCAGATTCCCCCCAGCCAGAGCCCGATGAAAATGAACCAGAGACCGCGCACCAGGCATCCGGGTCCTTTGTTGTAATCATAGACGACAGCGGGTTCAGATTGTATACCAGACATGATCTTTCCTCCGAAAATGGTGTTTCCAAAGGAATATACGCGCGGAGAGATAAAAAGTATCAGGAACCAGGAAAGATCAGATCGCCGGCTTTTTCAGGTGCCAGGCTGTGTGCTGTTGGAACGTATTAACGGATTCCAGCAGGAGTTCTTCTTCAAAGGGTTTTGCCATCAGCTGCATGCCAATGGGAAGCCCCTCACCATCAAAACCAACCGGGAATGCCAGGGCGGGGATACCGGCCAGGTTGGCCGGCAGGGTGTAGATATCCTCCAGGTACATCGCCAGGGGATCATTCCCGTGCCCGCCGATCTTGAAGGCGGTGGTGGGAGCCACCGGCGCAGCCAGCATATCCACCTCCTGGAATACGGATTCGAAATCCCGCTTGATGAGCGTGCGCACTTTTTGCGCCTGCCCGTAGAAGGCGTCATAGTAGCCAGCCGAAAGCGCGTAGGTGCCCAGCATGATGCGCCGCTTCACCTCGGCGCCGAAACCTGTACTGCGTGCCGATACAAAACGTTCCAACAGAGCATCGGTTTCCGGCTGCAATCCAAAGCGGATTCCATCGTAGCGCGATAGGTTGGCGCTGGCTTCCGCCGGGGCGATCAGGTAATAGACCGGCAGCGCGTATTTTGTATGCGGCAGACTTACCGCGCGGACCTCTGCCCCCAGGGATTTCATCTTTGCAATGGCATCCCGCACCGCTTTTTCCACCTCCACTTTCAAACCCTCCGAAAAATATTCCGCAGGGACTCCCACGCGGATCCCGCGCAGGTCCTCCCGCCCCTCGAGAACGCCCCGGGGAGCTTCCATTTTCGCGCTGGTCGCGTCACGCGGATCGTACCCGGCCATCACCGGGAAGAGCATGGCAATATCCTCCGCGGAAGTCGCAAGCACTCCAACAGAATCGAGCGATGAGCCGTATGCGATCAGCCCGTAGCGCGAGACACGCCCATAGGTGGGTTTGAGACCGCTGATCCCGCAAAAGGATGCTGGCTGGCGCACGCTGCCGCCCGTATCCGTCCCCAGGGCTGCCGGTGCCATCCGCGCAGCCACTGCTGCTGCGCTGCCCCCGCTGGAGCCTCCCGGCACCCGGCTGGCATCCCAGGGGTTGCGGGTGACCCCGTAGGCGGAATTTTCCGTGGAGGAGCCCATGGCGAATTCATCAGTGTTGGTCTTACCCAGGACCACCATGCCCGCATCCAGCAGTCGCTGGACGCTGGTGGCAGTGTAGGGGGGGGTGTAGTCCTCCAGGATCTTCGACCCGCAGGTGCAGCGGATCCCTTCCACCGAGAGCACGTCCTTCACCGCGATCGGCAGACCGAGCAGGGGGGATAGCTGGTCCGGGCTTTCTACAGAGCGGCGCTCATCGGCCCGCCTGGCCTGCTCGAGGGCAGCATCCGGGGTTGGGGTGATGAAGGCGTGCAGATCCGCTTCAAGCGATTGGATGCGGTCAAGGCAGGCGCGGGTGAGCTCCACGCTGCTGATCCTGCGAGCGATTAATTGAGTGGATAGCTCCCGCAACGAGAACGAGGTCAGGTCACTCATCCCGTGCTCCAAAAACAGGGGGCACCTGGAACTGGTTCTGCTTCATATGCCTGGCGTTTTGCAGCACGCTGGCAGGCGTCAAACCTTCCGCGGGCTCATCCGTGCGCAAACCCGAATGTGAGGTGAGAATGCCGGAGGTCGGTTCCACCCCGCGGGTATCCAGTTCCTGAAGTGACTGCACGTGATCGAGGATGGATGAAAGCTGGTGCTGGAACTGCTCCAGCTCGGCTTCAGTGAGCTTTAACCGGACCAATGCCGCGATGTGTTCAACTTCCTTCCGGGTGAGGGACATGCGCTAATTATACTTTTCGTACCCAATAATCAGGGTGAATAGTTACTGCCAGTTCTGCCCGTACCAGCGCATATATTCCGGGGTGTGGGTCGACCAATAATAAAAATTATGGAACCCTTCATTTATATGCCATTCATGGGGGACGGCAAACTGGGTGAGGAGCCCTTCCAGCCGAAAAGCGCTCTCCCGGTAATCATCCTGGCTGCCCGTATCCATGTAGATCCGGGGGAACTGGTTCACACCGATCTCGCGCAGCAAAGTTGGCAGCCTGGCGAGATCCGCTCCAAACACTGCCGGGCTGTGCGCGCCAATGAATTGGAACAGGTCTGGGTTGGAGAATCCGATCCGGACAGCCCAGGCTCCACCGCGCGAAATGCCTCCGATCGCCCGGCAGAGATTATCCCTGCAGGTGGGATACCTGGCGTCTATCGCAGGCACCAGTTCTTCAGCGATCGCCTCGTCGAAATTCGTTTCCGGCAGGTCAAGGAGGAACTGCCTCTCGGTGGGCATCACGATCAGGAACGGAGCTGCCGCACCGGAAAGGATCAGGTCATCGACAACCTGAAGCGCGTCGAGCTCTTCCCAAAGGGTGGCATCCTGCTGCTGCCCGTGGAGTAGATAGAGCACCGGGTAGGGGTTCTTTGGTGTATCGGAGAAGCAGGGGGGAAGGTAAATGCGGTATTGGAGCGGCTCACCCAGGTATTCGCTCTGGATTTGTTCGTCGAGGAACGCGCTGGAAGTGCTGGAGCAATTCTCCAGACCAGGAAGAGGTGTAAGCGTGTGGGTGGGAAGAGGTGTCGGGGGGGGTGTTGGTGTGCTGGCAGGGATGAAGGTGGGATCGGTGAGGGGCGTGGATGTGGGAGCAGGGGTGGGATTATCAGAAACCCGGCAGCCTGGGGCTAGAAAAATCACCGCCAGGGCGACTGCCAGCAGAAAACGGGTGGGATGGGGGTTCATGCTCTTCCTTGACGAAGCCTGACCCTCCGGATTATACTCTACGCGCCGGGGTGTAGCGCAGTTGGCAGCGCACCGCGTTTGGGACGCGGGGGTCGGCGGTTCAAGTCCGCCCACCCCGACAGGCTCTCCCGCCGTGAATCAGCGGCGGTGATTTTTTGAAGAGGATTCAAATGAAGAAAGAATTGATCGACGGGGTCGTTGAAGCCGTCCATTACTCCCAGGATGGACAGGTAGCTTATGTTCGCGCCTACCAGCGCAGGGGTTCCACCTTTTCTGATATCGTTCTCATCCTGCGCGACGACCTGGTGAAATTGATCCAATCCGGGTCGGTCTACTACACCGGAGAACGCATCTGCGGCATGGGAACAGAATTTACAACCTTTGAAAAGCTGCGGGTTGTTCCCACCAAAGGGGGCGAAATGCTCCTCGCCGCCCCGACCGGCAGCCAGGAAAACCTTGGTTCCACACCGCTTCTTTGATCCGGTTCGACTATCCTGCCCCCTGAACCCGGCTGTATAATCATTGCGGACGAACAATATGGCGCCAGTGCCTCCGGAATCCCTTCCCTTCCTTTCGATCATTATCCCTGCTCACAACGAGGAAACTCGTCTGCCTGCCACTTTTGAAAAGATCGCTGTTTTCCTGCAGGAGCAGCCATATGAAACCGAATTGATCGTGGTGGAGAACGGTTCCACAGACCGGACGTATTCCCTGGCGCAGAGCTACACAGCTTCGATCCCTGTCCTAAAAGTGATCCATGAAGAGCAGCGCGGCAAGGGATTGGCGGTAAAACGCGGGATATTGGAAGCTCGCGGAGAGTACCGCTTCATCTGCGACGCCGACCTTTCCATGCCCATAGAGGAGATAATAAGATTTTTACCCCCCGCTCGCTCGCCGGTGGAAATTACCATCGGATCGCGGGAGGCTCCCGGTGCGGTTCGGTATGACGAGCCATCATATCGTCATTTCATTGGGCGGGTGTTTAACCTGATGGTTCGTGTTATGGCGCTGCCCGGGCTGCAGGATTCGCAATGCGGATTCAAGATGTTCCGCGGGGATATTGCCGAGGAGATTTTCCCCCTACAGACGCTCGGGGGCATGTCCTTCGATGTGGAGGTGCTCTTCATCGCGCGCCGGAAGGGATACCGCATCTCCGAGGTGGCCATCCCCTGGTACTTCAACCCCGATAGCCGTGTGCGCCTCTTTCGCGACTCTTTCCGCATGTTCTTCGACCTGATCTCCATCCGCCTGAATGCCCTGCGCGGCCGTTACGACTAATTCCCTGCTGAAGTGAACCCAACCCTGCCGCCTTTCCCCAGCCTTGAAGCGGAATCCGCCCTGTGGGACCTGGGGTGCCGCTGTGTTGCCGGGATAGATGAGGCCGGGCGCGGTGCCTGGGCTGGGCCGGTCACGGCAGCGGCGGTGATCCTCCCGCCAAATCAGGTGATTCAAGCAGAACTGAGCGGCGTGAGGGACTCCAAGCAGATGACCGCCCGCGAGCGGGAGCATTGGGTTGTAAGGATCAAGGAAATTGCGGTCGGTTGGTCCACCGGGCTTGCCACAAATCACGAAATCGACCAGCTTGGCATTCTGCCTGCCACCCGCCTGGCCATGCAGCGCGCGCTGGAAGGATTGACCTGTCCACCCGGGCACCTGCTCATCGATGCTGTCCGGCTGCCGGGATTGGATATTCCCCAGACAGCGTTCATCAAAGGGGATGCCCTGGTGCTATCCATCGCCTGTGCCTCGGTGCTGGCAAAGACCTGCCGGGATGGGTTGATGGTGGAGTTGGGCAACCAATATCCGATGTACGGATTCGCGCGGCACAAGGGTTACGGCACAGCCTTTCACCGCAGCGCACTCGCGGAGCACGGTCCCTGCGCCGAGCACCGCTTTACTTACAAACCGTTGAAGCCTATCGCCCGGGTATAATCGACTCATGCTTTCCCCCCAGGTGGAATACAAACCAGCCGGGCTGCGAGACCTTAATGCCCTGCGGCTGGTGGAACAGATCTGCTTCGGTCCGGATGCCTGGCCGCTTATCGACCTGATCGGGGTGCTTTCCTTCCCGGGAATTGTTCGCATCAAAGCACTTATCGGGGAACGCATGGTGGGCTTTATTGCGGGTGAGGCTAAACCCTGGGAAGGCGCTGGCTGGATCACCACTATTGGCGTGCTGCCGGAATTCCGCCGCCTGGGGATCGCCTCGCGCCTGATCCTGGATTGCGAAACGGGCATGGGGCTGCCATCTGTTAAGCTCTGTGTAAGGCAGTCCAACAAACCTGCCATCGCGCTCTACAAGCACCTGGGATACCGCGATTTGCAAGTATGGCCGGCTTACTACAGCGATAAGGAAGATGCCCTTGTGATGGTCAAAAGCCGTTGACATTATTCCAGTGCTGTATTATTATCTTTCAAGGACCAGCAACGCCATGCGATTCTTTTCCACAACCAAATCGGTCTAGCAGGGCACGCATTATTTGCGTGCCTTTTTCTTTACCAAATTTTGTATTTAGGAGAATCTCTCATGGACTCCGGCATGATCAGCAAGATCGAAAAAGGCAAACGCTACGCTGAGGAACGTGATCAGCGCATCCGCTTCCAGTCATTTGAAGTTGCCGTGGAGGGCGATAATACGACCCACGTTGTCAGCTTCAGGGAAGGGAAGATGACCTGCGACTGCGATTTCTTCGCCAGTCGGGGGCGCTGCAGTCACACAATTGCGATGGAATATTCCCTGGAGGGGATGTTTCCCCTCAGGTGAGAAGTATTCGGCGTAAAATGAGAATCCCGCGGATGTCACTTCCGCGGGATTTGTTTTTATCCGTCAAGGATTTAGACTTCTTCGTGTTGCAGCTGTTTTCGTTTTTGAGATCGGCTGGCCACCCACTTGGTTAGTTCAGCGGCAATGGAGGGAACCAGCACCAAAGGCAGGATGATCTGCCACTCTGCCCAACCCATCGGCATAGTGTTGAAGATGGAGTTGAAGAAGGGTAAG
Organism: uncultured Chloroflexia bacterium; assembly: GCA_963747315.1. Classification (GTDB taxonomy): domain Bacteria; phylum Chloroflexota; class Anaerolineae; order Anaerolineales; family Anaerolineaceae; genus CAVVEQ01. Next base: position 182,595 of record CAVVEQ010000007.1, read on the forward strand.
TAGATGACAGCCAGGATCATCAGTAGCGAGGCTCCCACCGCCCAATTCATCCACTTATTACCGAAGACACCGATCTTGAAAAGAGGGTAGCGCTCTGAGCGGGAGGTATATGCCCGCAGCAGCTCCGAGATCGAGAGGGTGGCAAATGCCATCGTGGTCGCGAATTGAGGCTGGGTATGCGAAAGTCCAAGGTTGAACGCCAGAAGGGTTGTACCGGTGATGGCCACCGCCTGTACAGCCACTCCCCACTGCATGAAGCGGTTAATGATCTGCTCGGTGGGCGGACGCGGAGGCTGCTCCATCAGGTCCGGGTCGCCTTTTTCGGTGCCAAGCGCGAGGGCTGGAGCGCCATCGGTCACCAGGTTCAGCCAGAGCAATTGGATGGCGGTGAGCGGGGCGAGGATCCCCTGCTGGGCCATCTGGGGAAAGATAAATTTTCCAAAGGCAGTGGGGATAAAGATGATTAGCACTTCAGCGATATTGCAGGAGATCAGGTAGTAGACGAATTTGCGGATGTTGGAATAGATCACCCGACCCTGTTCCACCGCCGAGACGATGCTGACGTAGTTGTCGTCCGTGAGGACCATATCGGCGGTTTCCTTGGCCACATCAGTGCCGGTGATGCCCATCGAAACGCCAATATCGGCGCGCTTGATGGCGGGAGCATCGTTGACCCCGTCACCCGTCATGGCGACGATCTCGCCGTTTGCCTTCAACGCATCCACGATACGCATTTTATGCTCAGGCGAAACCCGCGCGAAGACATCGGTCTTTTCCATCTCGGTTCTCAGCGCGTCATCGTCGATCTCATCCAACTGCGCACCGGAAAGCACCTGGCGACCTGGGCGCAGCAGCCCGATGGATTCCGCCACCGCGCGGGCGGTGTTGGGAAAATCCCCGGTAATCATGATGGTGCGGATTCCGGCGCCTTTGGCTTTAACCAGCGCGGGACTGACTTCGGGACGGGCGGGGTCGATCATCCCCATCAGGCCGGCGAACACCAGGTCTTTCTCCAACTCCTCGGGTGAAAGATCAGAGGGCATTTTTTCCACGATCTTATAGGCCACACCGAGAACCCGCAGGGCATCTTTGGTGAGCGAATCATTGGCGGCCAGGATCTGCACGCGCGTGGCTTCATCCAGATCTTTCTCCCCGGGTGAATCCATCCTGCGGGTTTTACTGCATAAACCCAGAACCAGATCTGGAGCACCTTTGACGGTTATTACGATGCTTTTTTGACTTTGACTCTTCTCCAGCGGGGAGATATCTATCGCGGATGGAGTCCGCAGGGTGTGGATGGTGATCATGCGCTTTCGCACGGAATCGAAGGGAACTTCATTTTCCCGCGGGAAGGTTTTATCCAGTTCGCTGGTCAGGTAACCTGCTTTGGCGGCAGCCACCACCAGCGCTCCCTCTGTGGGATCGCCTATGATTCGCCAATAGGGATCCCCATCATCCTCTTTCATTTCTTCAAGGCGGGCGTCGTTATTAAGGGCACCCAACCAAAGCGCAGCCCCCAGCCCGGGATAATCCTTCACTTCCACCTTTTTGCTGTCCACCAGGAAATCCCCTCCCGGTTTATAGCCGGTACCGGTGAGGGAAACGAAGGTGCCATCCACCCACACACGGGTGACGGTCATCTCGTTCTGGGTGAGCGTTCCGGTTTTATCGGAGCAGATCACCGTGGCGGAGCCAAGCGTTTCCACCGAGGAAAGCCGGCGGATGAGTGCGTGGCGTTTGATCATCTCCTGCATGCCCAGCGCCAGGCTGATGGTGACGATGGCCGGCAGCCCCTCGGGCACGGCGGCGATGGCCAAACTGACCGCGATCATGAAGATATCCAGCGGGTTTCCGCCCTGCACCCAGCCAACACCGAAGACGATCACACAGATCCCCAGGCAGGCGTAACCGAGCGTCCTGCCAAGTTGATCCAGCTTGCGCTGCAGGGGGGTCTGCTCCTCCTCCACCGATTGGAGCATGCTGGCGATGAGCCCCAACTGGGTGCGCATACCGGTGCTCACCACCACCCCGCGCCCGCGCCCGTAGCTGACCACGGTTCCCATGAAGGCGGTGTTCTTGCGGTCGCCCAGGGGAATATCCCTATCCAGCACTAATGCGGCGTTCTTGTCTACAGGCAGCGATTCACCGGTGAGCGAAGCTTCATCCACCTTGAGGTTCACCGCTTCCAGCAGGCGGATATCGGCCGGGATGAAATTTCCCGCTTCGAGGACGACAATATCGCCCGGGACGAGCTGCGCTGCCGGCACGCGCACCTGGTGTCCATCGCGCAGAGCGTTGGCCTCTGGTGCGGCGAGTTTCTTGAGGGCAGCCAGCGATTCTTCCGCTTTGCTCTCCTGCACCACTCCCAGGATGGCGTTGAGAACCACGATGGTGAGGATGGCAACCGCCTCCACCCATTCGCCAAGGATGGCGGAAACCAGGGCGGCGACGATGAGGATGATGACCACAAAGTTGTTCAACTGCCTGAGCACGAGCTGGAAAAAGGAAGGCCCCTCCTTTTCGGTCAATTGGTTGGGGCCGTATTGCGCCAGGCGTTCAGCGGCTTCGGCTGCGGTGAGGCCGCTCTCAGCCATGGTCTCGAGGCGGTCGAGTACTTCGGCGGAGGAGGAGGCGTGCCAGGTAAGTTCCGAAGGAGTTACATCCAGCCGGGGGCTGGCAACGGGGGCGGGATCTTTCATATCGTCAGGTTCCTTTGTGTGGTATCAAACTTGTCCCGGAATTATAACCGTCCCGGACGGGACAACGGCATTCTTGGGAATGATCACAATCCCGTCGCGGACAACGTAATTCTCGGCATCCACTTCCAGATCCTGGGGGAAGGGTTGTATGATCACATTCCGCCCGATGCGGGCGTTCTTATCGATGATTGCCCCTTCGATATGGCTGCCACTGCCGATCCCCATGACAACTTTGGCGGGGTCGGAATATTCGTAGCAGGGGTGGTTGTAATAATCGGCACCCATGATCACACTGTTTTTTATTAACACCCCTGAGTGGATCTGGCTGCGCAGCCCAATGACCGAATGGGAAATTTCCGCGGAATCGATACAGCAGCCCTCGGCCAACAGAACGTTTTCGAGGTGGCTGTTTGTGATGGTGGAGCCGGGCAGGAATCGCGGGTGGGTGAAGATTGGCCGGTCAGGATCGAAAAAATCGAAGGGCGGGTTGGGGATGGTAAGCGAAAGGTTGGTTTCGTAGAAGGAGCGGATGGTGCCGATATCCTCCCAATAGCCATCGAAACCGTAGCCCATGATCTTGCAAACGTCGATCGCGCCGGGGATGATGTGATTGCCGAAATCACTATAGGTGGTGGATTCCAGCAAATCGCAAAGGATCTCGGTGTTGAAGAGGTAGAGGCCCATCGAGCCCAGGTAGGGCCGGCGCTTATCATCCCGGCTGACCAACTTCTTGAGCACCTCGGGGTCTTTGGGTTTCTCGGCGAAGGCGGTGATGCGGTTCTGCTTATCCACTTTGAGGATACCGAAGCGCCCTGTATCCTCCTCAAAGACGGGCTGGACGGCAACAGTGACATCCGCCCCGGTATCCCAGTGGAAACGGGCCATCTTTTCGAAATCCATGCGGTAGAGCTGATCGCCGGAGAGGATGAGCACGTAGGGCAGGCGCGACGCGCGGATCTCGAAGAGCTGCTTGCGCACGGCATCGGCGGTGCCCTGGTACCAGTCGGTGGTGGCCACGGTCTGCTGCGATGCCCACAGTTGGATCCAGCCGGAATGGAAGGCGTCGAATTGGAAGGTGTTGGTGATGTGGCGGTGAAGCGAGACGGAGTTGAACTGGGTGAGGACGGCGATGTGGTGGATGCTGGAGTTGATGCAGTTGGAAATGGGGATATCAATAAGGCGGTACTTTCCGGCAAAGGGCACGGCGGGTTTGGCGCGTTGACGGGTGAGCGGGTAGAGGCGCGTGCCCCTGCCTCCGCCGAGGATGACACCCAGGATGTCGTTCATGGCAGGCATGGCAACCTCCGGGAGGGAAGGAATGGCTTTCTGGGACTAAGGATACAGGATTGGAGGGGGAATGTCAAACGGGTCCCAGCCAGGCTTTCAGCCGCCTTTCCCTTCCTCTGGATGGGGTCTCGGGCTTTGCGCTCGCCTTGCGGGAGGGCAGGGGAGGGGATGGGGTGAAATCACGTCGGGTGGATGCTTTCGGAGCGCAGGGAGGAAGCGGACAATTGGGATGAGCGGGGTTATTCAGAGATACAATAACAGTTGCTCGGTTGATTTTCGAATGGCAGGGGAAAATTCATGAGCAATAAGATAATTACCATTTCTCTCCCAATGCCCTTCCGGATGGGGCAGGTGAACTGTTTCCTGCTCGAGACCGCTGAAGGTCATCTCCTCATCGATACGGGATGCTCCACGGCGAGGAAAGAATTGCTGACAGTGCTGGATCGAACCGGCTGCACCCGGGATTCCCTCAAGCTCATTCTGCTTACCCACGGGGATTTTGACCACACCGGTAATGCGGCTTATCTACGCGAACCCTTTGAAGCCAGGATCGCCATGGGCGCGGCGGATGCGGCGATGGGTGAAAGGGGGGATATGTTCGCGGGCCGCAAGCAGCCGAATGTCCTTGTCCGCTCGCTGGTCCCGCTCTTCACCGGGTTTGGCAAGTCCGAGCGCTTTTCGCCGGATATTGATCTTGAAGATGGTTTCGATCTTTCACCTTATGGATTGGAAGCCAGGGTGCACTCGCTGCCGGGTCATTCCGCCGGCTCCATGGGCATCCTCACCGGGAGCGGTGAGTTATTCTGCGGGGACCTGTTCGAAAACCTGAAAGACCCCACGTTCAACTCCCTGATGGACGATCCGCAGGCAGCCAGGGGAAGCGTCGAGAAATTGAAGGAGATGAAGATCTCCACGATCTACCCGGGACACGGCCAGCCGTTTGACTGGGGGCAGGTGGCGGAGGAATGGATACCTTCGCAATAACGGTGAAAAGCCAATGACGCCCTGGAAAATTGCCGCCTTCCTGATTCTCTCCCTCGTGCTCGCCTATATCTCGCGCAATTCGCTGCGCGCACCCCGCTCGCACGGGTTTTACCGTTTCTTCGCCTGGGAGTTCATCCTGGCGTTGTTCCTGCTCAATATCGATGCCTGGTTTCAAAACCCGCTCTCCTGGCACCAGCTCATCTCCTGGTTCCTGCTCATCGGGTGCATCGTCCCGCTTGTTTTCGGAATCCGCGCGCTGCGAAGCGGGGGAAAACCCACCCGGCAGCGGGAAGGCGAGCCCCAGCTCCTGGCGTTTGAGAAGACCTCCACCCTGGTGACCACCGGGATCTACCGCTACATCCGCCACCCGCTCTACAGCTCGCTCCTGTTGCTCGCCTGGGGGATATTCTTCAAAGCGCCATCCGGGTTGGGCTTGGTGCTGGTAGCTGGGAGCAACGGTATTTTTGGTTTTGACCGCCAAAGCGGATGAAGCCGAATGCGTTCGCTTTTTTGGACCCGATTATGAATCCTATATGAAACAAACCAGAATGTTCGTGCCTTTCTTTTTATAAAGAATGTATCTGTGATAAAGGAAATCGATCGATTTGGGTTACAATCCTGAGGGTGACCGAAGGGGGGAGGGGCCGGGTTCCTAATCCCAAACGAGCATATAATTAATCTGTATCTATTCCATCCTCAGGGTTTATGTGCCAAAAACCGAGCAGGTAAAATCCAAACAGAACGTCGCAGATTACGGCGAGGTCTTCACTGCCCAGCGTGAGGTAAATGCCATGCTGGACCTGGTCGAGCAGGAGACCGTGCGCATCGACAGCCGCTTCCTGGAACCAGCCTGCGGGGAAGGGATTTTCCTGAAAGAGATCTTGAAGCGAAAACTCGCGGCTGTATATAAAAAATACCAAAAAAGCCCCAGCGATTACGAAAAGTACGCCGTGCTGGCAGCCTCCAGCATCTATGGGGTGGACCTGCTGCAGGAAAATGTGGAAACATGCCGGGATAAATTATTCGATTTCTAGAATTATGAATACATGGCGGTGTGCAAAAATGAGGTAAGCGAGGATTGCCGCGACGCGGTGAAATTCATCCTCAGCCGCAATATCGTCTGCGGCAACGCGCTCAGCCTGAAAAAGGTAAATGAACAGGCTCAGGATACTACCGAGCCCATCGTGTTCTGCGAATGGTCTTTCGTGACAGGGCCGATGCTGCAACGCAGCGATTACACCTTTGATAAGCTGCTGTCAGGTGATGAGGAAGGCCGGGATTTGTTCGGCTTCGAGGCGAAGAAGAAAAAACCCAAACCCGAGCAACAGTCGCTCTTCGAGCAAGCGGAAATCGAAAAGCCGAATGAGGAGGGCGAGTTCTTGAAAAAGACCATATCCCATTATCGAAAGGTGCAGGAAAATGGCTGAAGATCTATATAGCGGGCTTTATACCCCCGACGTGCTATCCTGCCTGGCGAACCTTTCCTCGGACGAGGTCTTCACCCCGCCCGCTATCGCCAACCAGATGCTCGACCTGCTCCCCCAGGAGCTTTTCCAGAACCCGGACTCGAAATTCCTCGACCCGGCTGGTAAGACCGGCATCTTCCTGCGCGAGATCGCCAAACGGTTGCTGAAACGGTTGGAACCGGCTATCCCCGACCTGCAGGAGCGTATTGACCACATGTTCCAGCACCAGCTCTATGGCATCGCCATCACCGAGCTCACCAGCCTGCTCTCTCGCCGCGGGGTCTATTGCAGCAAGTACCCAAACAGTATCTATTCTGTGACCAGGTTTGAAGATGGCGAGGGCAACATCCGCTTTAAGCGCGACACCACACCGTTGGAAGGACGGCCGCTGCGTGTTTTGCGGCGCCTCGCAGGGGCAGTATGACCGCAGTGAGGCGCTGGAAACCCACGTAGAATTTATATCATTTCCAGAAGAGGAGATTTTTACGATGAAATTCGATGTGACTATTAGCAACCCACCCTATCAGTTGAGCGATGGTGGTGGAAGTGGCACAAGCGCAATGCCAATTTATCACAAATTTGTTCTACAGGCAAAGAAGCTTAATCCGAATGTTTAACGATGATCACGCCATCAAGATGGTTTTCTGGTGGAAAGGGGCTATCGATGAATTTCGCGATGACGATGCTTGCACGATAGACGCATACGGAAGCTATCGCGATTTCCCAGTCGCAAGCTGCGGATTGTTCTCCCGGCGTGCAGTGAAGGGTCGGGATTGATCATTTGTATCGGGATAGAGATAATAAGGGCGATTGTGTGGTTGTTACCCATGCACGGCGAAATGTGGTGGAGGGGTTTGAGCGACCACTCCTCGAAGGTGATAATGATGTTTTTATTCGCTACAGATGAAGCAATTTAGCAATCTATCATAAAGTCACTGCAGTTAAAGAAAGAACTGTGGAATCGAGATTAGTTAGTACCTCGAAAGATTATTTCGGGCTGGTCATCGAAATTCAGAATCTTGTTCAGGAATGCATAAGTCAGGTGATGTGCGCTTTACTACATAATGGAGGATGTAGCGTAGTATCGCGTGATTGAGATTCGGATTAAGAGAGTTTAAATTAATTAATGACTGGAAAGTGTTATTACCTAGTCTACGGAGCTGGTAGTAATGCTTTTCCGCATATGATTCTTGGGTCAATCTTTTATTGGTGCAGACCTAGTCAGTCTGCACCGAAACGTATTTAGCTTCAGTCTATGTAAAATGCTTAAGAGTCTGCGAGAAGGTTGTAATGTCATACGTAAGCACAAGGTTTCTGCAGATTCTTGGTCTGACTCAGTAAGAAGCTCCTCAGCATGCCACGCGACTCGACAGTATATACATGAGTGCCTCATCAGGATGGTTTAGAGTCTTGGGCTGACGATACAGCTCTACTTGAAATACGGCCTAACTGACGAAGAGATCGCCTTCATTGAGTCTATGGATCCGCCCGATGGAGTCTAGCGGTGACATGAATGGCAATTAAGGAGTTCTTCCCGCCACGCCCGCACTCGCACCCCGGCGATCTACGCCTACGACCGACACCAACCCGCAATACGCCGGGCTTGCTCAAGGTCGGCTACACCGACGGTGGACGTGCGGAAGCGCGTGGCGCAGCAGTACCCGATTCCGAAGCGGGAAGGCTTCCGGTACGGATCGTCGTGGTTGAAACTGGCAATGCGCAAAGGCCCCTATCTTCACCGATCACGACGTGCACACGATGTTGCTGCGAAAAGGGTCACAACGGGCGGCGAGTGGTTCCGCTGTTCGCTGCGAGGACGGTCAAGGCGGCGGTCAACGCCGTCAGAACCGGGCACGTTGAACGAAGAAAACCGCACGCTCGATTTCGCGATGCGCCCGGAGCAGGAAGCGGCGGTGGATAAGACCATCGAGCCTACTACGCGTCCGCCAAGGAAGGACTTCCCGACCGCGCCGCCGAACTTCCTCTGGAACGCCAAGATGCGCTTCGGCAAGACCTTCGCCGCCTACCAGCTGGCGAAACGAATGGGCTGTCAAGAAGGTGCTGGTGCTGACCTTCAAGCCGGCGGTGCAAAGCGCCTGGGAAGAGGACCTGAAGACCCACGTCGATTTCGAGGGCTGGCAGTTCATCAGCCGCGGCGGCCTGACCTACGAGGAGGCCGACCAGACGAAGCCGATCGTCTGCTTCGGCTCGTTTCAGGATTACCTGGGCAGCAACGCCAGCACGGCGGCATCAAGACCAAGAACGAATGGGTGCACGCGACCAACTGGGATTGCGTGATCTTCGACGAGTACCACTTCGGCGCCTGGCGCGAGAACGCCAAAGAGCCTCTTCGAGCAGCCGGACGAGGACGAGGAGTACGATTTCGACCAGGAGAAGTACAAGAGGAGGAGGCCGGATAACGCCTTCGAACGAAAGCTTCCTGCCCATCACGACGTCGCATTATCTCTACCTCTCCGGCACGCCGTTCCGCGCCATCGCAACAGCGGCGAGTTCATCGAGGAGCAGATCTTACAACTGGACCTACTCCGACGAGCAGCGGGCCAAGGAGAATTGGGGGGACGCTCGCCGATAACCCCTATGCCGCCCTGCCGCGCATGGTGCATGCTGACCTACCGAATCCCGGATAGCATCCGCCAGATCGCCCTGCAGGGCGAGTTCGACGAGTTCGATCTGAACGTGTTCTTCTCCGCCGAGGGCAAGGGCAAGTGGCGAAGTTCAAGTATGAGGACGAGGTGCAGAAGTGGCTCGACCTGATCCGCGGGGCGTATCTGCCCGCAGCGTGGACGACCTGAAGCTGGGGCAGCGACAAGCGCCCGCCGATGCCGTATTCGGATACGCGCCTGCTGAATGTGCTGTCGCATACGCTTCTGGTTTCTGCCCAACGTGGCTTCCTGCCACGCCATGGGCAACCTGCTGCAGCCAGAAGCAGAACACCTTCTATCACGACTACCACGTGAACATGTGCGCCGGCTCGAAGCGCGGGCATCGGTGTGGCGGCGCTGGAGCCGGTGCAGAAATCGATGGACGACCCGCTAGCCAGCCAAGACGATCACGCTCTCCTGCGGCAAGCTGACGACCGGGCGTCACCGTGCGGCCCTGGACCGGCATCTTCATGCTGCGCAACCTGACAAGCCCGGAAACCTACTTCCAGGCTGCCTTCCGGGTGCAGAACCCGTGGACGGTCAAGAACCACCGATGGCGCGAGGCACCGACGCCGAGATCATAAAGCACGAGTGCTATCGTGTTTGACTTCGCGCTGGACCGGGCGCTGCGGCAGATCTCGGACTACAGCTGCCAGCTGAACGTCGACGAGGGCAACCCGGAAACGAAGGTCGCGGAGTTCATCAACTTCCTGCCGGTGCTGGCCTACGACGGCAGCACTATGAAGCAGATTGACGCGCAGGAGATTCTGGATATCGCGATGGCGGCACCTCTGCGACGCTGCTGGCCAAGCGCTGGGAATCGCGCGCTGCTGGTGAATGTGGACAACGAAACGCTCGAGCGCCTGATGGCATAACGCGGAGGCGATGGAAGCTCTGATGCGCATCGAGGGCTTCCGCAGCCTGAATGCCGGATATCGAGACGATCATCAACAAGTCCGAGGCGGTGAAGAAAGCAAGGCAGGATGGTAAAGGCGATCTGACCGAAAAAGAGAAGAAAGAGCTCACCGAGGACGGAAAAGGACTACAAATGCAAGCGCAAAGAGATCCAGGAAAAGCTGATCAAATTTGCCACCGCATCCCGATCTTCATGTATCTCACCGAGTACCGCGAGCGCTGCTCTGAAGGATGTGATCACGCAGCTGGAGCCGGGGCTGTTCAAGAAGGTCACCGGGCTGGATGTGAAAGACTTTGAGCTTCTGGTATCGTCTGAACGTGTTCAACGGCGTCGCTGATGAACGACGCGATCTTTAAATTCAAGCGCTACGAGGATTCCAGCCTATCCTATACCGGCATTGACAAACATGCTGGCGAGGATGTGGGTGGCTGGGATATCGTGATCAAGCGCAGCGAATACGAAAAGTTGTTCACCAACCAGCAGGCCACATTGGCAGCGCCGCCTGTCGCGGTCGAAGAACTACCCGGAAGTTCCTTATGAGGTGGTTACTGATGAAGATGATGAGCTCGAGGAAGAACCCACTTTTGTGAAAGCCGAAAAGGTTAAGGCTGCGGCGGGGCGCAAGCCGAAGACAAAAGCCGCGGAACCCCCGCCGGTTTATATCACCGCAGCTTACAGAGTCAAATCCCCCATACCGCGCACCTGTAAATTGAGGAAACCCCGGATTGGGGACTGGAGTGGGGGGTGTGACCGTGAAGCACGCGAAATTCGGGGCGGTATGGCCGTGGATCTCGGTGGGAGCTTTATCAGGATTAAGTTTGAAGAGGTCCATTTGAAATTGCTGCGGATGAAATGGCAAACTCGTATCGAAAGTGGAAAGCCAGTAATTTACAAAAAATAGAACCTGATTAACCAGATAGATTACTTCGAACGATTTTATTCAAAATATTTTCGATAACTGAACGCAATACTTCGCTTTGTTTGTCCAGTAAACATTGCTTGTAACTCCTCTTATAAGTGGTGTAGGGCGGGTAAGCGCAGTCTACCCGCCGACTTCTTCTGTATCTAGTGACCGGTGGTCGCATAAGCAGTTACAAGCAGTTTCATGCAATTTATGCCCCGTTTTCTGCATAAAACTGCCGGTTTTCCTTCTTGAATAAATAGAAATAATGTTCTACAATATTCTCATACTTGGCATTACAAGGAGAGAATATGCCCGATTCTGAACCCCAATCCCAGTGCGTCATCGCGGAAGCCTCCCCCGAAGGCATGCTCGAAGCAGGTCCGCGCCATGAAGCAGTCCGTCATCGATCTCGGCCGCTCCATGAATATCGACCTGTCCAACCTGCCGGAAGCTGCAGGTGCGGGGGATCCTGCCTCGCAAGTCGCGCGGCGCGCCGCGCGGCAACACCAACGCCCTCAAGCATGGCTACTATTCAAAGGTCCTGCAGGAAAAAGGTCCCGATGGCGTCTCCCGTTCCGTCGTCATGGATTTCCGCGGCGAGATCGTCGTTATCAAGGATCTCATCTTCCGCCTCTATAAGCAGGGCTTCACTTCAAAGGATGCCGAAGAAACCGCCTCCTGCCTGCGTGCCATCTCCTGGGCTTCCCTCGCCCTCTGCCGCCTCGTCCAAACCCAGGATCAATTCACCCCCCTAAAACCTGTCAACCCTCTGGTCGCCATGCGCAACACGGCTGTCCTCAGTCGTGTCGAGGGTACCGTCGAACGCCTCGAAGGTGGCATCGACCGCCTCTTCCACCCAGAGACGATGAAACTGTCATTGCGAGACCCCGCAGCAACGACTGCGGGGTCGAGGCAATCCTGCCTCGGGTATTGTCTTTGCGAGCGCCGATGGCAGCGACCATCGGTGCGACACTTGCACCTGCCGCAAGTGCAGGTGAGCAATCTTGCCTCGGGTATTTGCCTCCCTCTCCAAATGTGTTTTACATTTGGGGAGGGATGGAGGGATTTGAGGGAGAGGGCGATTTGATTTTCATGAAAACAATGATTTTCCATCCCCCATCTCCGCTTTTATAATGAAGAACCGCACGAGTGTTTCTCGCTGCTGAATTGTTTCTTTTTTTCGCGGGAACAATTCAACCCTCAACCATCTCAAACAATCATTCCGCTCCGGCAACCACCGGGGCGGTTTTTTTGAAACTATTTCCCCTCCCCCACGATCTCCAGCTTCGCCATCGAGGCGATCAGGCGCTTGAACCCCACCGAATCGAAGAACACATCGATGCGCTCCTCGCCGTCCTGGATGCGCGCATCCACCACCAGCCCCTCCCCCCAGGCCTCGTTCTTCACCCGCATCCCGGCCCTGTATTTCATCTCCACCTCCTTCACCGGCTGCGCGTTGCCCTTCTCCGCCAGCGTCCAGGTGGTGAAATACTCCGTCCTGCGCGCGGGTCTTCCGCTCTTTTCCGAGATGCCCTTGCGGGTGACCAAACTGGCGGGGATATCATCCAGAAAGCGCGAGGGGCTGCTCCAATCCGGCGCGCCATACCCGCTGCGCTGCTCGGCACGCACCAGGTAAAGCCGGTCCTTGGCGCGGGTGAGGCCCACGTAAAAGAGGCGCCGCTCCTCGGCCATCTCCTCGGGGTCATCCCGGCTGCGGCTGTGCGGCAGGAAGCCCTCATCCAGCCCGGTGATGAAGACGGTGTTGAACTCCAGCCCCTTGGCGGCGTGCAGGGTCAGCAGGGTGGGCGCCTCGGCCTGCTCGGGCACCGTGTCCTGGTCGCCCACCAGCGCCAGGTTTTCGAGGAAGGGGATCAGCCCCAGCTCCTGGAACTCGAAGGCCAGCCGGCGGAGCTCCATCACGTTCTCCCAGCGGGTATCGCCCTCCTCGCTGCCATCCGCGAGGTAGGCCTGGTAACCGGAATCCGCGACGATGGCATCGAAGAGCGCGGGCAGGGGCACTTCCGCGGCAAGCTTCTGCCAGTTCGCCAGCATCGCGCCGAAATCCGCCAGCAGCGCCGCCCCCCTGCCCTTGAACTCCTCCCAGAAGCGGGAGCCGTCGGCGTTGCGGCCGAGGTCGAGCAGAACTTCCCCCGGCGGCATCCCGGCCCGCTGGGCGGCCAGCGCCAGCGTGGTCAGGGTCTTATCCCCGATCCCGCGCGGGGGCACGCCGATGGCGCGCGCAAGGCTGATCTCGTCGGCCGGGTTCGAAGCCAGGCGCAGGTAGGAGATCACGTCCTTGATCTCGCGCCGGCCGTAGAACCGCTGCGCCCCCACCAGGCGGTAGGGCATCCCCGAACGGATGAAGGCTTCCTCCAGCAGGCGGGACTGCGCGTTGGTGCGGTACATCACTGCCAGGTCGCCCGCGTTCGCCTGCCGGGAGGAGATGAGCTGGGCGATGGTATCCACCACGTAGGCGGCCTCGGCGTGGTCATCCATGGCTTCATACAGGGTGATCTTCAGCCCCTCGGGGCGCTCGGAGAAGAGGTTCTTGCGCGTGCGCGCCGTGTTGCGGTCGATCACCGCCCGGGCGGTCTCCACCACCGTGCGCGTGGAGCGGTAGTTCTGCTCCAGCAGGATCTTGCGGGAATCGGGGTAATCCTTCTCAAAGCGCAGCACGTTCTTGTAATCCGCGCCGCGCCAGCGGTAGATGGATTGGTCCTCATCGCCCACCACGAAGATATTGCCGTGGTAACTCGAAAGCAGGCGCAGCAGCTCATACTGGGCGGTGTTGGTATCCTGGAACTCGTCCACCAGCACATGCTCGAACTTGCGGGCGTAGGCCTCGCGGATATCGGCGTGTTCGGCCAGCAGGCGCACCGCCCAGAACAGCAGGTCGTCAAAATCCAGGGCGTTGTTCTGCTCCAGCTTCTCCTGGTAGAGGGCGTAGACCTTCTTGCCGGCCTCCTCGCGGTAATTGCGGGCGGGGAAATCCTCGGGTCCCATGCAGCTGGTTCTTGGCGTTCGAGATGGCCGCCAGCACCCCCGCCGGGCGGTAGAGCTTTTCATCCAGGTTCAGCTCGCGGATGGCCTTCTTGACCAGGGATTGCTGGTCGTCTTCATCAAAGATGACGAAGTTGCGCTTGAAGGGCAGCAGGTTCTCCTCGCGGCGCAGCAGCTTGGCGCACTGCGAGTGGAAGGTGCCCAGCCAGATGCCCTCCAGGCTGCCCTCCACCAATGTTTGCACGCGCTCCTGCATCACCCGCGCGGCGCGGTTGGTGAAGGTGACTGCCAGCATATGGAAGGGGGGAATGCCGCGCTCGCGGATCAGCCAGGCGATGCGGTGGGTGAGCACGCGCGTCTTGCCCGAGCCGGGTCCGGCCAGGACGAGCACCTGCCCGTCCGGCGCGGTGACAGCATCACGCTGCTGGGGGTTGAGGTCGGAGAGAAGGTCGATCAACGCTGGGTCCCGCCGGGGGAGGTTTCCGCCGCGCGGGCGTGCGCCATGGTCAGGGTTTCCACCGCCGCCTGGCGGTTGGCATCCGTGACGCCGCCCAGCATCAGCGCCAGCTCATCCACGCGCTTTTCGCCTGCCAGCACCTGCACGCGGGTGAGGGTGCGCCCGTCCTCCATGTTCCTTGGAGACGCGGAAGTGCTGATCGCCGAAGGCCGCCAGCTGCGGCAGGTGGGTGACGCAGAACACCTGGTGGCTGCGCGCCCAGCTGCCAGAGCTTTTCGCCCACCACGCAGCCCACCCGCCCGCCGATGCCCTGGTCGATCTCGTCGAAGATCAGGGTGGGAATGGTATCGGCCTGGGCCAGCACGTTCTTGAGCGCCAGCATCAGGCGCGAGGTCTCGCCGCCGGAGGCGATCTTGACCAGCGGTTTCAGCCCCTCACCCGGGTTGGGCGCGATCAGGAATTCCACCTGGTCGATGCCGGTCTCGTCGAATGCCACGCGCAGCGTATCGGAAAGCGGCACGCCGTCCGGCATCCTCGCGGGTCTGCATCTGCACCGCAAAGCGCGCCCCGGCCATGCTCAAGCTGGTCCAGTCTCCTGCTCCACCGCCTCGCCCAGGCGGGTGGCTGCTGCATGCCGGCTGGTGGAAAGGGCATGCGCCTGCGCGGCCAGGTCCATCAGCAGCAGGTTCTCCTTCGCTTCCAGTTCGGCGATGCGCTCCCCGGCGTGCGTGATCATATCGAGCTGCCTGCGGGCATCCTGCTGCGAACGCCAGCACGGCAGCGAGATCGCCACCGTATTTACGCTTCAGGGTGTGCAGCAGGTCCAGGCGTTCCTCCACCTGCTTCCAGGCGGCGCGGGTTGGACTCGATCTCTTCCAGGTAATCACGCAGGTCGCGGCCAGTTCGGAGGCGGTATCGGTGAGGCAGCGTGCCTGCTCCGCCAGTCCACCTTGCTCGGTCGATACGGGCAAGCGAGTTCAGCGCCTGGACAGCCTGCCCGGACAGATCGCTGATGCTGGCGACTTCGGCGTGGATTCGTCCAGCACCTCCAGCGCCTGCGCGGGCAAGGGAGGCCAGCGATTCAGCATTTGCCAGGCGGCTGCGCTCCTCCGTAAGTTCCTCCTCCTCGCCAGGCACGAGGTGGGCAGCCTCGATCTCGTTCGCCTGGAAAGCGAGCAAGTCGGTGCGGCGCAGGGCGTCCTTCTCTGCCTCGCGCAGGTAATTCAATTCTTTGCGGGTTTTGCCCAGGCGTGATAGCTGTGCTGGTAGGATCCAGGAGGACAGCGTCATCGGCAAAGCGGTCCAGCAGGTCCAGGTGCTGCCTGACGTTCAGCAGTGACAGGTGCTCGGATTGCCCGTGGATATCCACCAGGTATGCGCCCAGCTCCCTCAGAAGCGTCAGTGACCGCCTGCCCGTTGATGCGGGCAGCGCTGCGTCCCTCGCGGCGCATTTCGCGGCTGAGGATGAGCATGTGTCGTCGTCCAGCAGGTCTTCGCGCTCGAGCAGATCGAGGATCTCGGCGCGGTTGCGCGCGGGGATCTCCAACACAGCTTCCACGTGGCGCGTTCGGCTCCGCTGCGCACGTTGGTGGCATCGCTCTTGCCGCCCATGACCGCCTCCAGCGCGTCCAGGATGATGGATTTTCCGGCGCCGGTCTCGCCGGTGAAGATGACCAGTCCCTGCGCCAGGCACAGCTCCAGCTTATGAATGATGGCGAAGTTCTCAATGCGCAGTCTTTGCAGCATGGTATTCCTGTTAGAGGCGAATCCCGAAGACACGGTAGTACACGGTGCTGGGCGGCGGTGAAGAGGTAGATGCCCACCACGATCAACGGGTAGAGATACACCCGGAAGGTGAGGAAATAGTAGAGGAAGTAGATCACCGCAGGCAGCGCGCCGAGGATCACTGCCACGAAGATGGTCGTGAAGAGCGAGCGGGCGCGCCGGCGCTTGATGATGAAGCGCACCGATTCACCGATGGCCACCCCTGCAAAAGGGCCGCCAGCGATGGCGAGGAAGAAACCCCAAAAACCGAGAAACATGCCGATGCCGGCAAAGATCAGGCTGGCAACCAGCGAGAGAAAGAAGGCGATCCCGAAACCGAGCAGGTAATCGTACCAGACGGCGGTATCAAAGACCTTCTGCTGGGCGCGGACGCATTCCCGGCAGCGGTAGCCGGTGGGGGTGAGCACGGCGCACTCGGTGCAGATCAGCTTGTCGCAGCGATTGCAGCGCAGCACGGTCTCGCGGGTGGGATGGTTGGCACAATAGGTGGTGGGGGGGTGTTCGGTCATGTTTTTATCCAATGCAGGAATTTCGCTCCATAGAGCAGGTGAGCGTGCGGAAGAAGGCTCCCCGGTCCTGGAAGCGTACAAATTCCACGGAAAGGGGATTCAATTTCACACGAATATAGTCGTCGTTCTCCATGAGGATGCCGGCCTGTCCATCCACGCTGAGCACGGCCTCGTGGCGGCTCTGGACGCGCACTTCCACCTGAGCGCTTTCCGAAAGCACGATCGCGCGATCGAGCGAAAGGTGCGGTGCCACGGGAGTGATCAGGATGTTGCGCAGGTCCGGCGGTAGGATCGGCCCGCCCACGGCCAGCGAGTAGGCGGTGGAACCGGTGGGGGTGGCCACGATGAGCCCATCGGCCAGGTAGTTGGCCAGCGGAAAGCCATCCACGCTGGCAGCCAGGTTGATGGGGCGGACGTATTGCCCGCGGCAGACAACCACCTCGTTGACCACATCCCAGGCCCCCAGCTTCTCGTTCCCGCGGAAGTGCTCGGCCTCCAGGAGCATGCGGTTTTCCAGGCGGTATTCGCCGGTGAAGAGGCGCGGGATAAATTCCTGCCAGTTGCGGGGCCCCATTTCCATCAGGAAACCGGAGCGCCCCAGGTTGATGCCCAGGATGGGGATGCCTTCCGGAGCGCCCAAGTGGGCGGCGCGCAGCGCGGTGCCATCCCCGCCCATCGGGATAAGCAGGTCGAAATCGCCGTGGGCGATGCGTTCCCGCACGTCTTCGTCATGGATATCCGAGCAGGTCACCTCCGCGGCGCCGTGCTCCAACAGGAACGCTTTGAGCGCTTCAGCCTGCTCGCAGGCGCGGGCGATGGAGGGGTGCATGAGGATGGAAAAGCGCTGAAACTGGGATCCGGCGGTTGCCATGCGCTTATTATAGCGTGATTGGGCGGGTCATTGGGGGAGTGTAAAAGCTACTATAATTTAGAGACTAATTCTAGCGGAGGCTGCCATGCGAAATGACCGGGGTTTGATGTTCCACCTCGACAGAGGAGGGCGATATTGGGCGGTACGTGCTCATGCCCGGAGACCCTGGGCGGGTGGCCAAGATCGCATCTTTTTTGGATGACGCCAAACCTGTGGCTCAGCACCGCGAATACACCACCTTCACCGGCAGCCTGCTGGGGAAAAGGTCTCTGTTATCTCCACCGGGATTGGCTGCCCCTCCACCGCCATCGCGGTGGAGGAGGCTATCGAAGCCGGCGCGGATACCATGATTCGCGTGGGCACCTCCGGGTCGATGCAGCCGAATATTCACACCGGCGACCTGGCGGTGATCACCGGCGCCATCCGGGATGAAGGCACCACGCGTGCCTACCTGCCGCTCGAATTCCCCGCCGTGGCGAGCCTGGATGTGGTCAACGCGTTGATCGAAGGCTGTAAAACGCTGGGTGTATCGTTCCATTCCGGTATCTCGCACAGCAAGGATTCATTTTATCGGGGAAGTGGAGCGCACACGTATGCCCATGGGCGGCTGCTGGGGGAAAAGTGGGATGCTTACGTGCGCGGCGGGGCGATTTGCAGCGAGATGGAAGCCTCCGCGCTCTTCATCCTGGCCGGCATTTACCGGAAACGCGCCGGGGCGGTCATCTCGATCATCAATGCCAACGACCTGACCGAGCTGGATCTGAAGGACGCGGGCAAGAAGATGGAGACCGGGGACGAGAACCGGGTGATCCACGCGGCCGTTGAGGGGTTGAAGGTGCTGATTAAGAGGGATAGGGGGGAGTGAATTTATATTTTTATTAGGGTTCAAAATACTATTAGTTGGTTAATCAGGGGGTTGCGTAATGAGTAAATGGAACGAAACAAGGTTGGGTAGCAATTGGTCGCACGAGCGGCGACCGACTTATGCCTGATTACGTATATCACTTTTTTTGACAAGCAAATTTTATTGTCTATAATTATTTGATATTGGAATCTACAAAATAAAAAAAACAATATTACGAGAGTTAAGAATAGTATTCAATAGGAATCATTTATGAATAAAAAATCTTACCTATCTTTTTTTGCCTTCATCTTTCTTCAGATCGCAATTTCGGGATGCCAACCGAGTGAAACGCTTATTTCGACAGAAGTCGCGATGGCAATCGCACAAACACATTCTGCGTCACTACTTCTTACTCCTGATGCAAGCAGTACTCCTCAAACAACAACCACAACAAAACCAACAAAAACGCCATTTTTTACTTCAACACCAATAAATACCTCAACTGTAACTTTACCCCCTACGCTTACCTTTACCCCAACTTCTCCACCAAGCATCGGGGACACAGTAGAGTGCGGTGAGTACTTTTCTGTAAAAGTATTGAAACCAATTGAATTTCGTAAATATAGTCCGGGATATGCAAGTGAAACAGCAGTGGGAAGTTTTCTAGTAATATATTTCGAATTAATCAATAACACTTCTTCAACGTGGAATAGATTATGGTCAGATGATTATCAAGTAACAGGAACACTAAATGGAAAAACATTTACTTTTGATGCAAATACAGGAGCTTCCCTAGATTGGTGGTTATCTGGATATGTAAAACAATTATTCGATGATCCAGTACCACCTGGTTTACCTTTCCACTCGGCGATAGTATTTGATGTTAATCCCGAAGCAAATAATTGGGTTTTGGTATTTCACCCTCATAATCCTTCAGATAGAAATATTGTTTGCAATGTAAAGATTTATCTGAAATAAAACAGTCGTAGGTCGGTCATCGGATTTGTGACCGACTTTAATTTTAGCCCCCTCCCGGTTTTCGACCACCCTCCCCAAATACGGAGAATTTGGGGAGAGCAGGGTGGGTCATTTAATCGCACTTCTGGTCGCAGATCTTCCTGTACCCGCAGCTCGCGCAGCGGGCGGGGGATTCATGCGAGCGGGGCACGTCCTTCTTCCTCCCGGCTGCCTGGATGGCGGTGATCTGCTCCAGCAGCCTTTGCTCGAAGCGCGGGGGTGAAATCGATCGAAAAAGTGCGGTTGCGGTAGTTCAATAACCCGTAAGGCGAGCGCTTGCCGGTTGTTATGGAAACCAAATAACAATAGGCGGCCAGTTGCAGCACATGACCCTCGTACGGGTTGGAGGGTGCCGCGCCGGATTTCACCTCCACCGGGATGATGCCTTCCTTCGTTTCCACCAGGTAATCCGGTTTGCCCACCAGCCCTGTAGCAGGGTCGTAGAGCGGCTTTTCCACCTTGCCCCATAACGAGGGATCGGCATAGGTCACCCTGCCCGGGGGTAACCCGGCGGAGCGGCGCTGCCAGCGCGAAACAAGCGCCAGGATGAGGGCGGCAAGCATCAGGGCAGCGGCAAGGATAAAGAAATACATGAGGTTTATTACTGGAAAAGGAGCAGGATACCGCCCACCGCCAGCAGGACGACCGCCGCGAGCAGGGCGATCCAGGCAGCCCACTTCAGCAGGACCGCCGCAGCCACCTTTTTCCGCCGGTGGCATGGTATTCACTGCCGGCATTCAGCGCGGCGCGGTTTTCGGGCTCGAACCCTTGTTTCTGGTAGCTCCAGGAGCGCTGGCAGAACAAAAATGAGCCGATCTCAGAGGCTTTGACGGTGCGCATGGGAAATGATTAATTACCGAACTTCGCGGAAGCTTCCTGCAGGGCCTGCTGCAGGCGCTGCTCGCGCAAGGCCAGGGTCAGATCGGCGCGGGTGCGCTCGACGATGCCGCGGACGAGATCGGTGTGACGGCGCAGGTTGTAGGTGATCGCGTCGGGGAAATCCATGGTAACCAGGACGGAGTAGACCTCGTCCATGCAGGTCAGAAGGCGCTCGGCCTCCGCGCTGTAACCCTGGCGCAGGATATCCAGGCAGCGCCGGCGGAGCTCGCCGGTGGTCTCGGCCATGCCATTCAGATAAGAGGCGTATTCGACCCCCAGCTCCTCAGGCGATTTGATCGGCTGGTTCTCGATCAGTGCGCAGGTGAGCGTGGCTTCGACAAATTCCTTGATGGCATCCTGGGTATAGCCGGCAAAATAGAGCTCCGGGAATCCCGCGAGGTCATGTTTGAGATCCTCCACCAGAGCGCGGGCATTCTCGAGGTTCTGGTGGGCCAGCTTCCGCTTCGCTGCGGTGGATGGCGCGGATGGAATGGGCAGCGAAGCGGGTCAGGTCGCGGGCGCGCGCCAGGGCTTTATCGCGGGCGCTGGTGCGCGCCTCAAAATTCTCACGAGCTTTATCGGCGATCGAATTGAATATATCCAAGTGTTTTATTCTTTCGGCGGCTCGGGGGGATGAGCCGGTTTGAAGAGATCGGTGGCCAGCGAGGTTCCACCCGGCAGAACGATCTCGCCGAAATTGGATTCATAACGGGCCAGGTTCTCGCCCAGGGCATGATAGAAGAGCTTTGCACCTATGGGCGACATTAAAACACGCGCGTTGATGCGCGGATTTCCCGCGGGGGAGCCTGGTCCCTGACCCGGCAGCAGGCAGGCAAAGTCCATCACCAGCTCGGCCACTGAATGGGAAATCCGCACCAAGTTGGCATAAACGGGTTGGAGGCCTGGCTCAATATCCAAAGGCGGGAAAGGCTGTGGCGCGGGGGGTTGTTCTGGCGGGCGGTCCATCTCCGTTTAGAACGGGATGTCGTCCGCGCCACCCACTTCTGGCGCTTCTTCCGCTGGTGCGGTACCGCCATCCTCGGATTTTGATGTCAGGAAGCGCACTGTGGATGCGGAGATTTCATAAGAGGCATTGGGGGTGCCATCGGTGCGGTTCCAGATGCGCGGGCCGCCCGTGGCTGAATCAGGGGTCAGGCGTCCTTCGATCAACACCTTGCTGCCTTTATGCAAATACTGGTTGCAGGTCTCGGCCTGTTTCCCCCAGGCGGATACCCTGAACCAGATGGTTTCTTTTACCTGGGCACCGGCTGAATTGGTGTAATTGCGGTTGGTGGCCACCGAGAAACTGGTGACTGCCTGGCCAGCCGGGGTGTAACGCATTTCCGGGTCACGGCCAACATTTCCTACAATGATGATAGTGTGATACATATTTCCTCCTTCAAAGTGTACAGTGTGTTTGATCTGCCGACCCATTAATTGTATAACAAACCCAAAAAAGGGCAACAAAAACGGGGGAGGAAATTATTAAATTCTCCGGAGTGGCGTTTACAGCCGGCAGGGAGGTAGGCACCGTCCGCGGGGTGGGAACCGGCGCGCTGCCTGAGAGGTTATACACCTTCAGCTCGCGGAAGCTTACTGAAACTGGTGTGTCGCCGGTGGAGCGGGCGAAGAACCCCACCCCGCCGCTGGCGAAGGCGTCATCGAAAACGCTGAACTGGTAGATATCATCCACAAAGAAGCGCATCTCGTTCCCGCTGGCCAGCACCCCCAACCGGAAGGTCTGCGGTGCACCCGGCAGCACTTCTGGAGATGGGGACCAATCCTGCAGAACCCCCATGCTCCCGCCGCGGATCCGCTCCAATCGCTGGTAGCCATCGCAGTTGATCTGCCAGCGGTAATAATCCTGAAAAGTGGATGTGCGCAGAAGCAGCCCGAAGGAATCCCCGCCTGTGCACAGGCTGGTCATAAGTGTGGTTTCCAGGTAGAAATCCCCCAAAACGGGATTGTTACGCTGGCTGAAGAGATACCCGTTGGCTCCCGTGAGCGAAATGGCCAGCTCTGGACTGGCAATGACCACCTGACCGGAAGGTCGCGTAATGGATTGCCAGAGCGAAGGATTTGAAAAATCATCCTGGAAGGCATGATCGCCGATTCCTATCAGCATCTCGGGAGTGGGTGTTACTGCCAGGGTGGGATAAGGTTCGCGGGTGGGAGTGGGCGGGAACCATACCACCGTCGGGGATGGAAGCGCGGTGGATGTGATGGTGGGGGTTGGAATTTCCTCAGGGGCAGGAACACATCTGGCGGTGACCGGTAATAGCAGAAGGAAAAGAACCAGCAGGCGGTTTTTCATGGATTTATCTCCATGAATTGTAATATGAGACCCCAAAAGCTGCCGCGGGAGGAGAAGATTCCAATAATGTTATAATCTTTTCGACATGAAAGCCAAACGGATCGTTATCCTGCTTATATTTGGCCTTCTGGTAGGTAGCTTCCTCTTAAGCCTGCCGAGTCCGATAAGCACCACCCGTGTGCTAGCCGAGGCGTTCATTTTTACGCCAACGCCCGGCCCGGATGGCAGGATCATTTACATTGTGCGGGAAAATGATTCCTGCCTCTCCATCTCGTTGAAAAACGGGGTCTCCAACGACCAGATAACCCAACTGAACCAGCTGAAACCTTCGGAATGCGAACCAGGCGCAACGCTCGAGCCGGGCAGGCAGTTGATCCTGGCTGTTGTAGAAGTTTTACCCACCCCAACCATCACCAGCACTCCCAGCGGTCCAACTTCCACACCCTTCAACGGGAACGGTAAGGCCTGCTTTATTCTCTTTGAGGATCTGAACGGGAACGGGCTCCAGGATTCCGGCGAGGGATTCATCACCGGTGGGACGGTGGGCGTGGTGCTGCCGGAAAACTCTGCCCAACCCTTCACCGACTTCATCCTTCCCGATAGCGCCCAGCCTGCTTCCGCCATCACCGGGGCAACCAATCAGCCGGTCTGCATCGACGGCCTTCCGGAAGGCGACTATATCCTCACCGCCACGCTGCCGCAATCCTTCCAGGCTTCTACGAACCTGATCTACCCCGCGAAGATCCTCGCCGGGCAGACCCTGCTCGTGCGCTTCGGCGCAGTACCCCCCGGCAGCCCGCTTCCGGCCAATGGGGATGGGTCGAATCGAAGCCCGGTGCTGCCGCTGGCTTTTGGCGGCGTTTTAGTGCTCGTAGGCGCGGGCCTGGGCGCTTACCTGGTGTATCTCCGCCGAGCGAACCGAAAACCTCCCAAAAATGCGCAACCTTGAACCTGGTCGACGGGTAATTTTCGCCGCGATGTTCTGCCTGTTGATCCTGTTGGGGATCCTGCCATTTGGTGTTTCCACAGGTGCCGGGCAGGCTGTGGAGCCCATGCCCACCGCCGGGGTGGACGGGCGCATGATCTATAAGGTTCAACCGGGCGATAGCTGCATTTCCATATCGGTACGCTTCGGGGTGGATTACAAGACCCTGTTAGCAAATAACAACCTCACCGCGGAGGATTGTGCAGCACTGATCGTCGGGCGCGAGATCCTCCTAGGAGTCGTTACCGGTCCCACTGCCACGCCGCTGCCCACCAATCTGCCGCCCACGCTCACCCCCACGCCCACCATCACCACCGGGCGTATCTGCGTGATCCTGTTCGAGGATATCAACGGCGATACGCTCTTCGAGACCAACGAGCAACCCATCGCCGGAGGGGCGATCAGCATCACCAACCGCCTTGGGACGGTTTCACTCACAGGTGTTTCAAAAAGCGAGCTGGACGCTGCTGGCGATTGGGTGCCGACCTGTTTTGATGGTATTCCTGAGGGAGACTATAACGTCAGTATGGCCATCCCTGAGGGATTCAATGCCACCATGAACACGAACTACCCGCTGCTGCTGCGGGCGGGTGACGACACCATCCTGGATTTTGGCGCGCAATACAGTTCCCTGGGTCAGCCGCTGGAGGACCCAGCCCAGGACCGCTCCCCGCTGCTTGCAGTGCTTGGTGCAATCTGCATCCTGGCCGGGGTGGGGCTGGCCATCTGGCGCGGGTTCCTCTTCATCTCAAAACGGGATTGAGTATTTTTCCTGCGCTCGTGAAAAGACATCCAGGTGTAGGGCGTAAATGGTTTTTTGTTCCCGCCACCAATCACCGTCGATAATATATTGGTGGGTGCGTCGCACCCGCCCTACGAGAAACCTAAGATTTTTTGTGTTTTTCGAGCCGTTCGTAGATAAAAATATCAGGCGGTGCGTTCCTCTCGCCACACATTGGCGTCGTTGTGATACCCCGCTTGCTCCCAGAAACCAGGCCGATCCTCGCTTGTGAATTCCAATCCCCGCAGCCACTTGGCGCCTTTCCAAAAATAGGGGGTTTCCAATTCCGGTTTACCGGGGATGGCGCCAACGATCCCTCGCAGCGGGAAGCCGTGCTCGGGGCTGAGCGGTTGGTCGTTGTAATGTGTGGCCAGCAGGAAATTTTCTGCGCGGACAATGGAAATCGGCAGATTGGCGGTGAAGCCGAATTCAGCGTGCTGGATGACGTGGGTGCAGGTTGGCAGAATTTCCAAAAAACCTCCATCGCAAAGGGTCCGAAGGCTCACACCCTCCCACTCGGTATCCAGCAGGCTCCAGCGGGTGACGCAGTGAATATCCATCACCAGGCGGGTGCGCGGCAGGGTGGAAAACGCCTCCCAATCGAGGCTGCGCGGGGTCTTCACCCCCCCCCACAGGCGCAGATACCACCCGGCAAGGTCGGTTTTAGGGACGGGACCGTAATGCAGCACGGGGAATTTCCGCGCCAGGGATTGCCCCGGAGGAATACGTTCTGGGTTTGGCATTTTCACTCCAAATACTTTTTGTATGAAAAATTATACCGCCCACCAGCTCTGATATAATTGGACTGAATCGGTATAATTCATCCTTTTTTACTGATTCCCAAACCATGACCATTCAAACCATTGACCCCCTGGCAACCCGGATGACCGAATTGGACAAATCCGGACTGGAGCTGCTCACTGCCAGGTCCACCGACACTCTTTTCAAGAAGATAGTGGAGGTTGCCTGTCGCCAGTTGGATGCCTCCTATGCATTCATGAATGTTCGTGGGGATGATAACAACACCGAGGAAGTGGTCACCTTCGGGCTGGCGCGCAAGGATCTGCAAAAAGCGCTTTCCGGCAGCCTCACGCAGGCGCTGTGCGCGGAGCTGCGCCAATCCACAACCCCCAAACGAATGATGAATCCACTTACCAAGACCGGCAGCCTGCTGAGCGATACCTCCGGTACCCGCTCAGCGATCGGCGCGCCCATCCGCCAGGCGGAAAAATCACTTGGCGAGATCGTGTGCGTCAATAAGCACGGCACGGACCACTTCACCGGCGAGGATGAAAAAGTGATGGCCGCACTGGCATCCTATGCCGCGGCAGCCATCACCAACACGCGCGTGTATTTAAAGCTTGTCTCGCGGGGCAAGGAGTTGGTGCGGCGCAACGAGAACCTGGCACTGCTCAACCAGCTGGCCGTCACCCTGGGGACTTCCTCCGAGATCAGCGAGATCCTCGACGAGGCTTTGAAAAAGGTGATGGAATACCTGCGCCTGGATGTGGGCGAAGTGTATTTGCGCCAGGAGGAAAGCAAGACTCTTAAAAAGATCATCCACCAGGGAGGCGCGGCGGCTGCGCTCTGGACGCAGGATCAATATGCCTTCGGGCAGGGCTACGTGGGCAACACAGCCCGCTATAATGAGCCGCGGGTCATCCGGGTGGACGCGGAGGACACCTCTGCGCAGTTCCATCTTTCCATCCTGGAAGGATGCTTCCACGAGATCGCCTGTTTTCCGCTCACCGGGCGAAAGGGGCCGGTGGGGGTGCTGTGCGTGGGAGCCTGCCAGCGCAGTAACCTGGATGAGACCGAGCAGCAGTTCCTCTCCGCCATCAGCACCTGGATCGGGATGGCCATCGAAAACATCCTGCTCAACCTCAAGGCGAGGCGACTGGCGATCCTGGAGGAACGCGAACGCATCGGCATGGATC
Source organism: uncultured Chloroflexia bacterium (assembly GCA_963747315.1). Taxonomy (GTDB): domain Bacteria; phylum Chloroflexota; class Anaerolineae; order Anaerolineales; family Anaerolineaceae; genus CAVVEQ01. The sequence continues at coordinate 208,893 of CAVVEQ010000007.1, forward strand.
TGCACGACGGCATCATCCAATCCCTTTACGCGGTGGGGCTGAACCTGGAAAACGTTAGCCTGACCATCGACGAATCCCCGATGGAGGCCAGGAAGCAGATCAACCGCTCGATTGGCGATCTGAACGCAGCCATCCGCGATATCCGCTCCTACATCCTCGACCTGCGCCCGCACCAGCTATATGATGAATCCCTGATGGAAGGAATTCAGCGCCTGATCCTGGAATTTAAGGTGAATACTTCCACCGAAGTGTATCTCCAGGGTCCCGCCTCTGGGCTGGATGACCTTGGGAAATCGCAGGCGCTGGCGCTTTTCCATATTTGCCAGGAGGCACTGGCAAACATCGCCAAGCATGCCCATGCCAAAAAAGTGGAGGTGATCCTCTGGCTGGTGAGTGACCGGGCGCTGCTGGAGATCAAGGATGACGGGCGTGGATTTGACACAAAAAAGATCCATTCCAGCATCGGTCACGGGCTGGCCAATATGCAGACGCGCGCGAGCAATGCCGGCGGCGAGGTGGATCTCAGCTCCGAGCCGGGCAAGGGCACCTCGGTGCTGGCCTGGGTGCCGCTGGTATTAGAAGAATGACCGCTAGAGGGGTTACCGTTTGCCTGCCCTTCGGCAGGTTTTTGATTTAATTGGGTAAAATAATCCCCATGGATTCCGAAACACCCAAAGCACCGTTGCAACCCTCAGCCAAGGCCGCCGAACGGGGAGAGCCCTCGTATGTGTGGCGCGCGGGCCAGGAACGGCGCCTGGAGATGATCAAAAAAGCAGCCGGGGAGCGGGCGCGCGGTGCGGTGCTCGAAAACGGCTGCGGGGTGGGGATGTACCTGAAGCGTTTGAGCCCCGAAGCTGCGTTCGCGGTTGGGCTGGAGATCGAACTGCCGCGCGCCCGGGAAGCCGCCGCGCAGGAAATTGTGGTATTGAACAGTGCAGGGGAAGCTCTGCCCTTTACGGATGAGAATTTCAACCTGGTGCTCAGCCACGAGGTGCTGGAACATGTGGCGGATGATCGGCGATGCCTGGAGGAGATCGTGCGGGTGCTGAAACCGGGGGGCAGACTGGTGCTTTTTGTGCCCAACCGGGGGTACCCATTCGAAACCCACGGCATCTACTGGCGGGGGAAATACCATTTTGGGAACAAATTCGGGGTCAATTACCTTCCGCGCAGGTGGCGGGATAAACTCGCCCCGCATGTGCGCGTCTATTCGGGCAAGGACCTGGAAAAGCTGATGGCGGGGTTGCCCCTCCAGGTGGTGGAGTGTACGGTGATCTTCGGGGGGTATGACAACATCATTGCGCGGTATCCGAGATTGGGAGGGATGCTGCGAAGTTTTCTGCAATTCCTAGAAAAGACGCCGATGAGAGTGCTGGGGTTATCGCAGTTCTGGGTGGTGGAAAAGCAAGCGTTGAATATTTATTAGGTTGGGGTGCGGATTCGTAGGGCAGGAGAGTGCTCCCGCAGTTCGTTCCTGACAGGATTCCGATTCAACCCAATACTCCTTCAACTTCTTCTCACAACCCCGTCCCCCTCGCCAGCTCACGATACTGGCAGAACTTGCAATCCGGGGAGGCTTCGGGGGGTTCGGGTTCCACGAGCACCGCTATCACCCCATCCATAAAACTCAGAAAAGCTCCCTCATCCCGCTGAAGCGGCTGCCAGCCGAAGCGACCGTACAGGGCAAGCTCGCCATCCTCCGCGAATTTCATCGTGTGCGGTGAGTAATACGCCAGCCCCAGGCGGGTGATTGGGGAGCGGGCTAATTTTCCAGCTAGGGGGTGCTCCAGGCAGTAGGCATAGGCTTCCAGCTGGGGGGCGTAGAAGGCGATATGGGCTTCCTTTGCCTCGGAGGTCTTGAAATCCACGATGCCGAAATCGCCGTTATCGAATTCCAGCAGGGCATCGAACTTGCCGGCGAAATAGACCGGCAGGTCGAACCCCGGCCGCAAAACCGGCTGGGAAACGATGAACTGCTCCGAGAAGAAGAATTTCCCCGTGGGAAGATCTGGGGAAAGCTCCTGCACTGAGCGGTCGCGATAGTGGTTCTTCATCGCCCGGTCGATGCTGCTAAAAATGGAGGGGAAGGCCGTGGAAGGTCGGGAGAGCCTGCCTGTTACCTTAAGGTAAAAACAGCGCGGGCATTCATCCCACAGAAAAGTAAGTTCCGACGGGCTGAGCTTTAAAGCATCCATAGTCCCCTCCTAAAGTGTATTTGGTATTATTTTAGCCGGAAATCGTATATGCCGCCCTTTACAGGGTAGATCTTGTGGCAGCGGGGGCATTTAAGCTGCGGGGGTGTATCCTCCAGCGGACCGAAGTCGCAGTTGGGACATTTGAAGATCGATCCGCTTGCCAACTCAGCCGCGCTGTTCAGTGCCTTCGAACGGGTGAACACACTGGGGGATAGCTGAATGAGGTTACCGGTGGGCTGCAGGATGGAATCCATCCACACCAGGGTCTTGAGCGGCAGGTGTTTCTTTAAAAAGCCGGTGCGGAAATGGCTGACGGTGCGGGTCTTTTCCAGGCGGAAGCCGGCATCCGCGAGCCAATTGCGGATAGCTCTGGGATGAAAATCGAAGTTCAGCTCGGCAAATTCCACCGGTTCCAGCGTAAATGGATCCCAGGATTGCCGCCGCAGCCAATACCTGAAAATTGCCTTCAAATTGCGCTTGTTGGCAAATTCAAGAATGAAACGGGCATCTTTTTGGAGTGTGCCCTGCACCTGCTCCAGCGCCTGGCGCGGATTGGCCATGTGGTGCAGGGTGCGGATCATGGTGGCGCAATCGAAGGAGCCGGGCATGAATGGCAGCCGGTAGATATCGGCTGCGACGAAGCGGTAGCAGGTTTTCTTTCCCAGGCGCTTCTGGGCGTGTTCCAACTGGCTGACGGAATAATCCAGCAGGACGATCTGTTTAAAATCCACATAGCGCAGCGTGTTGCGCCCCCCGCCCGCGCCAAGCTCCAGCAGGCATGCCCCGCCTTTGGGTAGCAACCTGCCCAGTGCGATGGATTCCACCTCGTCCTCGTAGGCGCGGCCGCCCTGCTCCCAAAAGGAGGTGGGGTAATCGGAGCCTTCGTAGCTGCAAACGGGGGGAGTGTTGGTCATGGAGCAAAGTACGCCTGAACAGGTTTGCCGGCGGCGCCCAGAGGTGCCTCCTTACCGATGCTTCCTCTCGGACCTGTCGGGGTTCGGGGGTTTCTGCCGCGCCGGTCCCGCCCAGGCGCCGGATAAGGATACCCCAAGGCAGGGAGGCTGTCAATAATCACAACCTGTGTCCCTCAATCCTCGTAGTTGAATTTCACCACGGTAACCCCATCACCGCCTTCGCTTTCGTGCCCGCGCACCCAGCTGGAGATGTGAGCCGATCGGCGCAGGGAATCCCGGATGGATTGGCGCAGCTTTCCAGTTCCCTTGCCATGGATGACGCGCACGTAGGGCATACCGGCCAGGTAGGCCGCGTCCAAGTAATCCTCCAGCTTCGGCAGGGCTTCCTCGGCGGTCTGCCCGCGCAGATCCAGCTCCAATCCCGGGGAGGGATGCATCATCGTGGGAATCTTAGCCGCGGGAGCTGCCTTTTCCGCCTCTCCGGGCTGGGAAGTTTTCCGCTGAATATCCTCGCGGCGGGCACGGATGCGCATGGCACCCACCTGCACCTCCAGCTCCTCTTCCCCAAGAGAGGTGATCACTCCGTCAGCTTTGAGGGTGCGCAGGTGAACCTTCTCCCCGACCTTCAGCGGACCGGCTTTTCGCGCTGGTGCGGGTAGCGGCAGCGGCTCGGGTTCTGGGATTTCCTGCTCGATCCGCTCCAGCTCCTGCTGCATGCTTTTGACCGAATCGAGCGGCTGCTTTGCCTTTCGACATCTCGCGGCGCAATGATTCCATTTCGGCGTGCAGATCTTCCGCTTCTTCGCGGGCTTCCCCGCGCGCCTGTTCCAGCAACGCAGCGCGTTCCGCCTCAATGCTCAGCAGGCGGGTTTCCCACTCGCGTTGGGCTGTTACCGCCTTCAATCGGGATTCCTCAGCTTCAGCGCGGGCTGTGCGAGCCAGGTCGCGCTGGCGGTGGATCTCGTCCAGAAGGTCCTCGGCTTTCAGATCGCCGGGATCGAGCATCGAGCGGGCGGAGGAGATGATCTCGTAGGAAAGTCCAAGCCTTTCGGCGATCGCCAGTGCGTTGGAACGCCCGGGCAAGCCCAAGGCTGAGGTGATAGGTGGGGCGCAGGGTCTTCAGGTCGAACTCCACGCTGGCATTGGTGACTCCCGGGGTGGCGTGGGCAAAGGCTTTCAGCTCCGGATAATGGGTGGCCACCAGGCAGGGGATGGCCCGCTCCACCAGGTTTCCCAAAATGGCGCGGGCGATTGCCGAGCCCTCCTGCGGGTCGGTACCAGCGCCAAGTTCATCCAGGATGACCAGCGTGTCTCGGTCTGCCATACGCAAAATGCGGACGATGTTGGTGATGTGCCCGGAGAAGGTGGAAAGCGACTGCTCAATGGATTGCTCATCGCCAATATCGGCGAACACCTGGTGAAAGCAGCTCACCGCCGACCCGGATTGAGCGGGAATATGCAGCCCGGATTGAGCCATCAAAATCAGCAAACCAACCGTTTTGAGGCTCACCGTTTTTCCGCCGGTGTTGGGACCGGTGATCACCACTGCGAAGGTGCCCTCATCCAGGTCGAAATCAATGGGAACAACTTTTTCAGGATCCAGTAGGGGGTGGCGGGCGTGGTAAAGGCGAATGGTGCTGCCGGGATGCTTTTCCCCCTTTACCTTTCGGGATTCGGAAATGAGCGGTTCGCTGGCGTGCATGTCCTCGGCGTATTTGGCGCAGGCCAGTGCCAGGTCGAACTCCGCGAGGGCAACCAGCAGAGCGTTGAGCGCTGCGGCATAAATGCCCACCTCCCCGGAAAGCTCAGCCAGGATGCGCCGTTCTTCATCCCGTTCGGCGAGCTGCTTTTCCTGCCACTCGTTGTTGAGGTCCACGGTCGCGAGGGGTTCCACGAAGAGCGTCGCCCCCGAGGAGGACTGGTCGTGGACGATCGCGCGCATGCGCCCCTTGAAATCCGCCCGCAGAGGGATGACATAGCGGCCTCCGCGCTGGGTGATGATGGCCTCCTGCAGAATGGGGGTGATGCGCGGATCAGAGATCATCTTCTCCAGCTTACCCATCAGGCGGTCGTATGCCGTCTTGAGCTCGCGGCGGATTACGGCAAGCTTTGGGGAAGCGCTATCGCGAATCTCACCGCGCTCGTTGATGCAGCGGGAGATGGCCTCGATGAGCCCTGCGAGGTGGAGCCAATGGCGCGGCGATGGCGGCAAGGAGAGGGAATTTAATCTGGTTTTTTTCAAAATACCGCCCCAGCTCGCGGGCAGCTTCGAGCGTGGTTTTTACCTGCATCAGCTCGGCGGGGTTGAGCGCACCTCCGCGCGCTGCCAGATCGGAAAGCGGGCGGATATCCGAGCATCCACCCACGCTGATCTCCGCATTTATGGTGAGAAGCAGGCGGGTTTCGGAGGTAGTCTTTTGCCGTTCCAGCACGGTATCCCGCTTCGTGGATGGTTTGAGCGCGAGGGCAAGCTCGGTGGAAGCGCTGAATGAGGTGCAGGCGGCCAGACGTTCCAGCACTTTGGGATATTCAAGCACCTGCAGGGTCTTAGCGTCCATGACCTGCAAAGTCTACCATGATTCACCGGCTGGCTTCTGCCTGCAAAGGTGTCGGCAGGGCGATTTGCTATAATGAAATAGCCATGAATGACATTCGGAATGCATTAGACCGTCTGACAGCGCGAGGAGATCTCTGGCAAAAAGACGGGGAGGGAAAGGGCTGGTGCCTGGCTTGTGCCCACCGCTGCCACATTTCTCCCGGAAACCGGGGTATCTGCCAGGTCCGGTCAAATGAAGGCGGTGAGCTGCGCGTCCCCTGGGGGTATGTTTCCGGGCTTCATCCTGACCCGATCGAGAAAAAACCCTTCGCCCATTTCCTCCCAGGAGCCAAAGCGCTAACCTTCGGGATGTTGGGCTGCAACCTGCGCTGCGATTTCTGTCAGAACTGGCAGACCTCCCAGACGCTCAAAGATCCCCGCGCGGAAACTTTCGGAGCGTATATTGAAAAAATGAAAGCAGAGGAGGTCGTCTCGCTGGCAGTCCAGACCGGGTCTGAGGTGATCGCTTCCTCCTATAACGAACCGCTCATTACCAGCGAATGGGCGGTGGCGATCTTTCGCGAAGCCAGGCTGGAGGGCATCCGAACGGTGTATGTCTCTAACGGGTTCGCCTCCCCGGAGGCATTGGATTACCTCCAACCCTGGCTGGATGGTATGAAGATCGACCTAAAGGCGATGAACGAGAAAAGCTACCGCGATCTTGGAGGACGCCTGCAGCCGGTTCTGGATACCATTCGCTCCGCCCGCGATAAGGGACTGTGGGTGGAGGTGGTCACCCTGCTCATCCCCGGGCTGAACGACGATCCCCAGGAATTGTGGGACCTCGCCTCGTTCCTATCCTCTGTTTCGCGCGATATCCCCTGGCATGTGACGGCTTACCACCCGGATTACCGGCGCTTTGAAAACCCGCCCACCAGCGCTTCGGATTTGCAAAGGGCGGCGGATATCGCCCAGGAGGCCGGGTTGCGTTATGTCTATGCCGGTAATCTGCCTGGCAGGGTGGGCAGCCTGGAGGATACGCTCTGCCCTGGCTGTGGTGCCGTACTGATCAAGCGCAGGGGATATAGCATCATGGAAAATACCATCACAGCCGAAGGCAAGTGCCCCGACTGCAGCGAATCCATCGCAGGGTTCTGGCGAAAGGATTAAATTACCCGATTCGGATTACGGACCGGGATAGACCGGCTGGGTGGGCAGGGGTGAGGGGGTGTGTTTTGGCGTGGGCGTCTGGCTGAGGACGGGGGCGGGTGTGGAGCTGGGGCGCTGCACGCCGGGTTGGATCCAGACCGTGGCGGTTGGAAGCGGCGGACCTTCCCCGGTAACATCGTTGACATACCCCACTGAACCAGCGCACAGCCCGGTAAGGTTCTTGCTCAGCTTTTCCCAGGTGAGCGGCAGGCCGTTTCGAGCGGTTAGCTCCAGCGCATCGGCCACACAGCCGGCACCGGAGTTATAGTTTGCCAGGGTGAACTTCCACAAGTCGGTGTAGGATGCCGCCTTCCCGGGTGTTTGGCGGGTGACGTTATAGACCATCCTTCCCACCTGCCCGCAGTTGGCGCGCATGTTCTCGGCGAACACCCGGATACTGAAGTTGATCTTGGAAAGGTCGATACCCATATCGCAGGTGGGGCAGGTGGAATTAACCCCATCCACCAATGAAAGACGCAGGGTCTTTTTGTGCTGGTCGGATAGGCCGGCAAAGCCAACCGCGCATGTTTCCTTGTTCAGCACCAGCGGGCAGTAATCTGCATAGAATTTGGTGTTCCACAAAAGCAGCGTATCAGCGCCCTGCTCGGTCATCTGCCCCAGGCCGGCTTCATCGAAATTCTCATACATTCCCGGCCAGAACTGGCTCTCTTTGCTGAAGATGCGCTTTAACAGTTCGGCGGGAACACCTGTATCGTTGGAAATGTTTAGGATCTCCTGGTCGAAGCGGTTCTGCCATTCGATCACCTGCGGCATGGCCTTCTGGATGCCGCACTCGCTGGCGCTGTGTACTCCGGCCAGGCCGTTATTTTCGCAGGTGGAGGCATCCACCGCGCCGCGTTCGATGAGCATCCCCGCCAGGTAGTAATAAGGAATGGCTGATTGCAGTCCTTCCACGCCTTCAGGCGAGGTAAGCCATTCGGGCGGGCCGCCGAGATCCGGGAAAGCCGCCCAGGTATCTGAGCAGCTTGGCAACGCGGCGCCCTGCCACTGGCTGCTGATCACATCCACATACCAGAGGGCATCATCGGAGGAGCCGCCCTCGGGTGACATGAAGTCCCCCCAGGGGACTACCCGTACGAGCGCGGAAAATTTGGGACTGGAGTCGCCGTAACTTGAATTCGCCCAGAAAACCACCTCGCGGCCATCCTTTCCGGTGGCTTCCAGCGGGATGGTGCACACCGCCCCGGAGCACTGGAAGGGCTTTTCTCCGATCCGGCCGGCGATATCCAGGATCATCTCGTTGGGGAGCGGCTCCACGGCGTTGAAGGTAAGGTAGGGGGGGGAGGAACAGCGGTTATCGAAGGCTTTAAGCTCGCAGCCGGTAACGGTGATATTCACGCTGGCGGGGCGGGAGATCGACCACCACGTTCTTCTTGGCTGGTTTGGAGCCAACGTTCTGTAAATAAAGCCCGCCGCACACATCCGAGGCGCATGCGCCTGTTTTCTTCCAGGCCTCATAGACTTCGGTTGTGCACTGCGAGCGGATCTCGGCCAGGGTTGGTTGATTTTCGGTTTCGGTGAAGAGGGTGCAGGCTGGTTGGTTGTTCAAATACCAGCTGAGCCACCATTCATACTGGGTGTACTCCACGCTCAGGGTCGTGCGCCGATCGGGACCTTCAAGTGGAGGATCGGCAGCCTGAACTGACCGCGGCGGCAAAATTACTGCCACGGTCAGGAAAACAATCACGCTTGCGAGGAAGAAACGCTTCAAACTGTCACCGCCCTGCAATGAACTAACGATAATCGTTGGATTTTCAGTGTAGCATAAGCGATGGGGTTTCACAATAACCCATGCAGGAATTAACAAAGATGTAAGCGGTTTGCCTGGTTATTGACATCCCCAGGATTAGAAGGTAGGTGTGGGGGAAGGTGTGGGGGTGCGGGTCTCGGTGCGGGTGCGGGTGACTGTGCGCGTGAGTGTGATGGTGCGGGTGGGTGAAATGGTTGGTGTGAGTGTGATCGTAGGTGTGAGCGTGATGGTGCGGGTGAGCGTCTGGGTGATGGTGGGTGTGAGCGTGGCAGTGGGGCTGGTGGTGAGGTCGTGGACAAGCGTGATCACACGCTGGGTGAGCGGCTGGGATGCACCCAGAAACGCCAGCATTTCACCAAGCGATTCCTGGATCCCGGCTGCGCGCGGCAGGAAGACCTGCGCGTCGGTTGAACCGGGCAGTTTCCAGGTTTCCACCGCGGAGGGGGAAAGCTGAAAGTAGCGGATGCGGCCCGGGTCTGCCAGGTAGAGCGCCAGGGGGATGGAATCGATCACCTCGCCATAGCCCAGGTTGGTGTCGATCCGATCCCGGTAGGTCTGGTAAAGCCCGGGGAGCAGGCTGAGGTTGCCGCTTTCCGCCAGGCGCAGGTAAAGCGCCCGCAGCAGTTCCTGTTGGCGGCGATTTCGGGCGGGTTCCTCCATCCCGGATCGCACCCGGAAGTAGCACAGCGCCTTCTGTCCGTTCATATGCACCCGCCCCTCACGAACCGTCCCGCAGGAATCCCAGAGGTCCTCACTGACCTCCAGGTCTACTCCACCCAACCCATCCACCCAGTAGGTGAAGGCATCCAGCGGGATCACGGCATATTTCTCAGGGCGCAACCCCAGGTTGTATTCGAGCGTGGTAAGGAGGCTCTCGATACCGCCGGAAATATAAGCTGCGTTCAGGCGCTGCATGGTTAAACCGGGGATGTAGACAAACAGGTCCGGCGGAAGGGAGATCAGGGCTGCCTTGGCTGTGCCAGGATCATATAAAACCAGCATGAGCGCATCTGTGCGGCCTTTATAGGGCGAGGGTTTATCACTGCCGACAAGGAGGAGCGAGCGCACCCCGGGGGGCAGTTCCAGGCGCGGCGCGGGTGGTGGGATGGCAGTGGGCATGGTTAATGCAACCGGAGAAGGGTAATTCATCCACACTGGCAGCGTCCGTGTGGGCAGCGGCGTTAAGGAAGCCGTTGCCGTACTGGTGGTAGTGATCTGGATCGCATCAGTCGTCTGGGTGGCAGCCAAGGAGCAGCCAGCCAGTAGGATCACCAGGGGAGTAACACAGATTCGAAAACGGAATTGCATCGTAAAAAATTATAGCACGGCGGTTTTCGGAGACAAATTTCAGGCGAATTTTGTTGAATTAATAGGTAACCGCCGCCTTCAAATGGTGTTCCTTCTTATAAGGAGCAAGACCCGGTCAAACGGGAAAGAGGAAAACATGTCTGGAATAGTGTACGTTTTCGTAGCCATCATCGGCCTGCTCTTCGGAGCCATGAGCCTGACCAGCTGGAAGAAGTAACCAATAACGGTTTCTCTTCCGGTTGGCGTTGGATCCATGCGCAATCCAAATTGGATGCGCACAGGGTAGTAACGCGTTCATCACCCCCCGAATCAGGGGGGTTTTCTATGCGGAAAGCAGCTTCAGGATGTGGTTGGTGTGGTCCAGCTCGTGCCAGATCGCAACGCGCAGCATCTTTCGTGGACTCCAGAATTCTCCGCTGCGGCCGCACACCAATGTTGAATCCTCAAGTTTCGGCAGGATGGCATCCAGCAGGCTGCGGGTGTGCTGCAGACTTTCGAAGACGTCCGAGGGTAGATCCTCGCGGCGTCCGCTTGCCAGGTTCAGGTTCGATAAGTACCAGAATTCTGACCTGGCGATATGCCCCAGGATGCCGCGGATGCTCCATTTTTCCCCCGGCTGCAGCAGGTCGAAGCGCTCCTGAGGGATAGCTCCGACAAGCTCCATTAAATCCATCCGCGACCATTTGAGGAGCTTATGCCCGCGCTGGATATCGATCCCTCTCAGCGGTTTCCAATCATGGCGGAAAAACGCATCCACTTCGTACCCCTCCTGGGCGATCTCAAAATCCTGGTCGATCGTGTAATCCTCAAAGGTCTCCACCAGGCGGATATCAAAATCTCCCAGGTCCGCGATCCAGCTTTCGGAGGTGTGGCTTTCCAGCCAGGCTTTGTAACCGATGACCGCACGCGGCATGCCAGCCAGAGCTTCGGAGGCGTTAGCGCCATAGGCGAAACAGCCGGGCAGTTCGAGCGCCCAGGCCAGCGAGCGGTGCTCAAAATTGTTCTCCAGGCCGATGCGGATGATCACGGGAATAATATAGCATGAATGGGGTTGAAAAGTTGAATTGTTGAATTGTTGATTGGTTGAGTTGAAAATGTAACTGGGTGAATCGCTCAAACGAAAAAATACTAACCTCCTGGTTAGGTTTATTGAAGGGGGGAAAAAGCCCACCAAAAATAAAAAATCATTCTACGACTTTGAAAACCAGAGAAAAATATATAGAGGAATATAATTATTTAAAGGTAAGTTCCAAATGGATACAAGCAATCCTTCAACGGTTGAAAAAAAGAGCCGGAATAAAATGGTGATTCGGGGGGTGGTATCCACGATCCTGATCCTGATCGTGATGGACCTGGTCCTCTTCCTTTCCGCCGGCACGCTGGATTGGCCGGCAGCCTGGATCTTCACCGGGCTGTATGGGGCTTTTTTGATCGCCTTCTCGATTTATACCTCCTTCAACGACCCGGGGCTGCTCAAGGAGCGCGGGAGAAAGGCCGAGAACGTAAAACCCTGGGATCTCACCATCGCGCGCATCTACAATTTCCTTCTTTTCGCACTGTTCGTCGTCTGCGGGCTGGATACCCGTTTCGGCTGGAGCGGCATGCCGCTCTGGCTGCAGGGGGTGGGTCTGCTGGGCATCGTACTCGGGGCGGCGCTGATGTGGCAGGTTGTGAAGGAGAACACCTTCCTCTCGCGCTATGCCCGCATCCAGGATGACCGCGGGCACAAGGTGATCACAACCGGTCCCTATAAACACGTGCGTCACCCCATGTATGCCGCCTCCCTCTACCTGTTTCCCTGCATCGCGCTGATGCTCGGGTCGTTCTACGGGCTGATCCCCGGGCTGGCGATCACGGTGCTCTATGTGATTCGCACCCGCCTGGAGGATCAAATGCTGTTGGAGGAGCTTCCCGGGTACCGGGATTACGCGCAGAAGACGCGCTTCCGGCTGGTGCCGCGGGTGTGGTGACCTTTTCGCGTTCCGGTATAAAATAAAATCAATCCACTCCAGGGAGGAAGCATGCCCGCGCCCCAGACAATCCTCGATCTCGTCCAGCGCTTTCAGGATAACCTGCAAGCCTATAAATCCCCCAAATACAATGAAGCCCGCCTGCGCATGGAATTCCTCGACCCGTTCTTCGAAGCGCTGGGCTGGGATATATAACAACACCAGGCTACGCCGAAGCCTACAAGGATGTGATCATCGAGGACTTCGGTGGAGGTGGAGGGGGCAGCAAAGGCGCCGGATTACGCCTTCCGCATCGGGGGCACGCAAATTCTTCGTGGAAGCCAAGAAACCATCGGTCAATATCGAACACGATATCGACCCGGCCTTCCAGTTGCGGCGCTATGCCTGGTCGGCCAAGTTACCCTTGGGCATCCTGACCGATTTTGAGGAGTTCGCGGTGTATGAAAGCCGCAGCAAACCCGATAAGGGCGACCCAGCCGGCGACGGGCAGGGTGATGCTGCTACATTACCGGGATTACCTGCCAAATGGGACGAGATCGCCGCCATCTTCTCGCGCGAGGCGGTGCTGAAGGGCTCTTTTGACCAGTATCGCCGGAGGGCATGAAGGGCAAGACGGGCACCCAGGAGGTGGATGACGCCTTCCTGGAGGAGATCGAAGGCTGGCGCGAACTACTGGCCCGCAACCTGGCGCTGCGCAACCCGGCGCTGGGCGTGCCGCGAGCTGAACTACGCCGTGCAGATGACCATCGACCGGATCATCTTCCTGCGCATTTGCGAGGACCGCGGCATCGAACGCGAAGAACCAGCTGAGAGGACCTGCTGGAAGGCGCGAAAGTCTATGAGCGCCTGAGCCAGGCTATTCCGGCAGGCGGACGCGCGCTACAACTCGGGTTTGTTCCACTTCGCCAAGGAGAAGGACCAGTCCAGCCAGCCGGACGACCTGACCTTGACGTTGAAGGTCGATGACCGGGTGTTGAAGGAGATCATCTGCGGATTGTATTACCCGGCGCCCGTATGTCTTTCGCGAGATCCCCACCGACATCCTGGGGCAGGTGTACGAGCGCTTTTTGGGCAAGGTGATCCGCCTGACGGCGGGGCACCAGGCGAAGGTGGAGGAAAAGCCCGAGGTGCGCAAGGCGGGCGGGGTGTATTACACGCCGACCTATATCGTGGATTACATCGTCAAGAACACGGTGGGGAAACTGGCTGGAAGGGCAAAACGCCCCGCGAGGTATGCCGAGCGCTGAAGATCGTCGACCCGGCCTGCGGGTCGGGGTCGTTCCTGTTGGGCGCGTATCAATACCTGCTGGATTGGCACAGAAGATGGTACACGGAAAATGAACCCGAAAAATGGGCGAAGGGGAAGAAACCGGCCATCTACCAGGGCCGGGCGGGGGCTGGCGGCTGACCACCGCCGAGAAGAAGCGCATCTTGCTGAACAACATCCACGGCGTGGACATCGACCCGCAGGCGGTGGAGGTGACCAAGCTTTCGCTTATCGCTGAAGGTACTGGAGGGCGAGAGCCAGGAGACGCATCGGCGCGCAGATGAGCCTGTTCAAGGAACGCGCCCTGCCTGATTTGGGCAGGAACATCCAGTGCGGCAATTCGCTGATTGGATCGGATTATTTCGAGGGCAAGCTGTTTGTGCCCGGATGAGGAGGAAAGCGCAGGGTGAACGCCTTTGACTGGCAAACGGCTTTCCCGCAGGTCTTTGCCCAGGGAGGGTTCGATGCGGTGATCGGGAATCCGCCGTATATCCGCATTCAAGCCATGAAGGAATGGGCGCCTACCGAGGTGGAGTTTTACAAGAAGAAATACGTTTCTGCCAGCAAGGGAAATTACGACATTTATGTGGTATTTGTGGAAAAAGGGTTGAGTCTTTTAAATGAAATGGATTATTGGGATTTATTCTGCCTCATAAATTCTTTCAATGCACAATATGGAGAACCGCTTCGAGGGGTGATTGCCAAGGGGAAACATCTTCCCAAAGTTGTTGACTTCGGAGATGAACAAATATTTGAAAATGCGACTACATACACTTGCCTGTTATTCCTTGATAAATCAGGACCAGATAATTCTCTATTTGAAAAGATTACTAACTTACATCGAGTGGTATACTTAATCCGGAGATTGAACCCTATACAAAAATTAGTAACGATTTAATTAATGAAAATGAGTGGAATTTCATTGTCAAGAACGATACAGATTTAATCCAAAAATTATCCAATTATCCTAATAAATTGGATAATTCTGTTATCCGGATTTATCAAGGATTAATCACCAGCGCTGATGAAGTATTTGTTTTCACAGAATATAAGGAAAATGACCCAAAGTATGTTTCTGTTTATTCAAAAAAGGTAAATGAGTGGATAGTAATTGAAAGAGAAATGTTTAAAAAGCTATTCGAAGCGGAAAAATTGGTCAATATTTTATTGATTCATACGCTTACGTTTTATTTCCTTATTTAGTCTCAAATATGACCGCGTCATTACTAAGTAAGAAAGTACTACAAACAGAGTATCCATGTTGTTGGGAATACTTGTCTCGAAATAGGAACTTTCTTGAAAGCAGAGAAAAGGGGAAATTCAAAGATGAAAAGTGGTATCGATTTGGAAGAACTCAAAATATAGGTTTGTGGGATACACCGAAAATTTTGGCCCCATATATGGTAAGGAATTTGAGCGTATATTTTGATGAAACAGAAAATTTTTGTTTCGTGAATGTAACCACAGGTGGATATGGAATTCTGTGTAATCAGGGAATGGATTATTACTTCTACCTATGTGGTCTTTTAAATTCGAGATTATTAAATTTTTATTTCAAACGGATAACCACCACATTCCATGGTGGTTATTTCGCGGCAAATAAACAGTTTATTGGCAAATTACCAATTAAAAAAATAGATATTTCTAATCAAAAGGAAATTAATTCATTCCAGGAAATTGTCACATATGCAAACCGTATTACACAAGTTTACAAAAAGGACCTTCAAACTCCTAACGAAAATGAATCTCGATACCGAGAAATTGAACTAACAAGTCAAATGATCGATCGCTTGGTTTATGAGCTTTACGGGTTGACCGAGGAAGAGATCAAGATCGTGGAGGGGGGGGTAAAAGCGCCCCTCCCCTGCCCTCCCCAAATACAAGGTATTTGGGGAGGGTCGCGGTCTGTGCACCCTCGAAGGGGGTGGCTGAAAGCCGGGAGGGGAAATTCGTAGATTGTAGGTTGGGAATCGCATTTGTTCCCGACGTTTTTTATCGCGGATGTCCAACCGTAAGGGCGCACAGCTGTGCGCCCCTACAACGATAATTTAATCTTCTTCGGATGGGCAAATGCTCGTAACCGTGAAAATATTGTGGGTGCTGCCGTAAAGCCGCGGTTTCTCTGCCCCGCAATAAATTATTTTACAACGTCCCGACGTTGCTGACGTTTTTCTCGTGCTTCAACTTGCGCTTTTCCTTGATGGTCAGCTTGGGTTTTTTCTTCTGTTCCTTCTTCCCCTTGTCATTTTTTCCGGTCGTAGCCATTTTTAATTCTCCTGTTTCCATCATTCCCCAAATTACTAATTAAGATTATCACCTTTGAAAAATATAAGCAAGTATATTGAATCTGGAGGAAAGAATAGATTATTCGCTCCGGGGATAACCTGACCTTTGTGTTTTCGCGCTTTTGGCGAGGGTCGGTGTAGTCTAAAAATCCAATGTTTCCCCGGTTAACAAAAAACCGGAGGCGGAAATCCCGCCTCTGGTTTGCGTTTATTTTGTTCGCCGATTATTCCTTTTCGAATTGGATCGCGACCAATTTACCGGTGAGCAGCTGCAGCTCGCTGCCGTTGTTCACGATCTGAAAACCGTTTACCGTGCCCAGGTTGGTAAGGAAATCCTGCTCGTCTTCCATGATGGCGGTGTCGCACATCATCATGCCGGTGGTGATCCCCGTGATGGTCATGGAAGTTCCATTCGTGGTGAAGGTGGCGGTGTATGTGTTGCAGCCGGCTTTTCCGGTCAGCTTACCGGAGGTTTCGAACTCGGCGGTCTGCTCCGCGCCGGAGGATGGCGGGCTGCCCTTGATGGATTCAACCACCCAGGTGGGGCCAACTAATCCAGCAGCGGGGTTGGTGGTTGCGGTGGGGGGTGGTGGCTGCGTGGCGGTCGGCGGGACTACAACAGTAGCTGTGGGCGGCGCCGCAACTGTTGCCGTGGGTTGGACTGGCAGCGTGGCAGTGGCCTGAACCGGGGGAGTGGCTGTAGGGGGTACTCTGGTGGGCGGCACCGGCGTGGGTCCGATCACCTCGATCGCCACCCATAGGCGCTGGCCAAACCCGAGATTGCGGCTGTTGAACATCTGCCAGTCGGCATCATAGCGTCCCGGTGTGGAGGGTGCGATCAGGTCCACATAAATATCATAAAGCGCTCCCGGGCTCACACTGCCCTGGATGGCGGTTGGCTGCCCGTTCATCTGCGTCCCTGAGACAAAATTGATGTAGTATTTTGAATCCCAGGTGCACGTACCGGTATTGCGTACCTGCCAGCCTTTCCGGAATGATTGGTTGGGATTCAGATCCGGGAACTCGGTTCCATTATTATTGCCAAGATTCAGGTCCTGCACGAATTGCATGGCATCCACGCAGCCGGAGGGTGCGGTGGGGGATGGCCGCGGGGTGGCGGTTGGAGCGGCGGGAACCGCGGTTGGTGTTGGGATGGGGGTGGGAACAGGCTGGGCGTCTGCCGGGTCGAGATTCAGGTAAAGCTTTTGAAGGGCGGCGATCACGCCTTCGTTCTGAAGCTCAGTCAACGCCTGGTTGATCTTGGCGGTGAGCTCATTACCGTTTAATAGGATGGCGATGGCCATGCGCTGCGGGGAAAGCCCCTGTCCGACCAGCACAACTCCGAAGAATTGGGTGGCGGCAATGGTCGGCTGCAGGTCGCCCATCACCAGGTCCAGGCGGCCCAGGCTGAGGTCGTTGACCGCGTCCTTGGCCTGCGCGTAGACGAACATCTGGTTGGGGCTGATCAAGCCTGTGTTGACCAGGTTATTCTGTACCCAGGTTTGGTAGACGGTGCCGCGTTCCACGCCAACCCGTTGGTTGGCCATATCCTGCGGGGTTTTCACTGAGGTGATCGGCGAGCCCTTCTGCGCCAGGATGCCATCCACACCCACGTAATAAATGTTGGAAAAATTAACAGCGCTGGCCCGCTCGGGGGTGACGGAAATCGCCGCGATGGCCGAATCGATCTGACCCATCTGCAGCGCGCCCTGGAGCCCGTCAAAGGCAAAATCCTGGATATTGACCTGCACACCCAACTTCTTGCCGATCTCGTAGGCGAGGGCGATATCGAATCCATCCAGGTTGTGGTTTTCGGTGTAGAACTCGAAGGGAGGATACCCTGAGGAGGTGCCAACCATCCAGACCCCCGATTCCTTGACGGTTTTCCATGATGTATCGCCGTCGGAAACTGACGGAGGCATGGGTTGGGGGGTGCTTGGCTGACAGGCGCGGAAAACGAAGACGATCAAAAGAAGTACGAGGAGAACCCCCAGGATGCTATAAAGCAACACCCGGGATTTTTTCTTGGGTTCCTCCGGCACAGGTTGTTGAGGAAGAGGGGATGTGGACATGGCAGCTCCTTATATACGCGATTGACGCAGTTATCCTAGATTATACAGTAACAGAAAATGAAAAATAAGGATCATCGACCCGTTCAGGGATCAGGTGAAAAATGAACGTTGAAAATAATTTAAACACTAGAAAGCCAACGGTTTCACCTGCAAAAGATAATCTGCTGAAGGATGAACCCGCCCTGTTGACAGGTTAAGGGGTGGTGGCGGTTGCGGTGGGGGTTGGGGTTTCCGTGGCGGTGGATGTAGACGTGGCAGTTGCCGTCGAGGTCACCGTTTGAGTGGTTGTGACCGTGCGCGTGGGGGTGGCGGTTCGGGTGGCGGTCGGCACGGCTTCGATCATGACGATCAGGGAGTTGCCAAAGGCAAAATTGCCGGGGTTAAACAGGCGCCATTCCGCTTTATATTGACCGATCGTAGTTGGGGCAACCAGGTTGACATACACATCATAGGTCTGCCCGGGGTAGACCAGCTTTTGTATGGCAGTAGGCTGCCCGCTCATTTGAGTCCCTTTCACGAACTTGAGGTAGTAATACCCATTCCAGATACATGTGCCGGTATTCTTGATCCGCCAGCCTTTGGAAATACTCTGTCCTGCAGGCACATCCGCGTAGTACGTCATGCCGCCATCGCTATAGGAAAGATCCTTGATATAGGCCATGGAATCGGTGCAACTTACCGGGGTTGGCGGGGGTGGGTAGAGCGTGAAAGTGGGGTAAGGTGTGGTTGTGACGAGGGGGGGCGTGGGTGTATTGCCAGGCGGTTGGCTGCCATCGAAACCAGGAACGAAGTACACCTTCTGGAGCGCGGCAAGCACTCCCTCGTTCTGCAATTGCATCAGCGCATCATTCACTTTCAAAACGAGATCATTGGAATCTTTCTTCATGGCCATTGCCAGCCGCTGCTGGTTTAATCCCTGCCCCACCAGGGTGACGCCATAGGTGCCCGTATAAGCAACCGCCGGTTGGAGGTCCATCAGCACCAGGTCCAGCCTGCCAAGGCTGAGATCGTTGACGGCATCCTTCGATTGGGCATAGAGGAACATCTGGTCCGGGGTGATCAACCCTGTATCCACCAGGTTGACCTGCACCCAGGATTGAAAGACGGTGTTCATTTCCACACCAATCCGCTGACCGGCCATCTCCTGAATGGAGGTCACCGAGGTGATCGGGGAGCCATTTCGCGCCAGGATGCCATCGACACTTGTAAAGTACACGTTGGAAAAAGCCACCTGCTGTTCGCGTTCCGCGGTTGTGGAAATGGCGGCGATAGCCAGGTCGATTTGGCGGGAATCCAGCGCGGCGAAGAGGCTGTCGAAGGGGATATCCTGGAAGTTCACCTGCACACCCAGCTTCTTGCCCAGCTCATAGGCGAGGGCGATATCATAACCATCCAGGTTCGAGCCTCCAGAGTAGTACTCGAAGGGCGGGTACCCGGAGGAGATCCCCACCAGCAGCACGCCGGATTCCTGCACGACCTTCCAGGAATCGTCGGCTTGAGGTTGGTTGGCGGGGGAACCCCAAATATCCCAGATCAACCGCGCACCCAGCACCCCGGTGAGGGTGAGAGCAGCCAGTGCGCAAACGCTCAGCAGAACATAGAGCAGGACGGGTGTTTTCTTGTTCGTTTCACCGGGTTGTTGCTCAGGCGTGTTGGACATTGGATTCCCTCGGTTTTTTCCCAAACAAAATCAATTATTGGCTTGCTGCTTGCATAAAAAGATCGACTTTAGATTATTCTACTTGGATTTTCATTCTTTATAACCATTTTACGAATTGCGTCAAGCTATCAAAAAACGATGGCAGCTATTTTGCCACCATCGTTTTAGATTAAAGGGTGAAACCCGAAGGAATAATTTAAGGATTCACTTGCACGGTTACTGTTTGGCTGGTTGAGCCAGCAAACTCTGAACTAACCACAAGTTTATAAGTTACCGTACCTTCGGTCATTGCCAAGTCGTCATAACTTCCGGGTGTGGATACATCCCCACCACCATAAAGCGGGGTTGTGCTTCCATCGGGATTAATTCGTGTCAATTTCGCGGATGCCAAATCCTGGGTGGAGAAGGACCAATTCAAAGTGATGACATCACCCTTTTGCACCGACGAAGCGTTAGCAGTAAAGCTATAAATTTCAGGTGCGACCGGGGGAGCGACTGTCGGTGGCACAGCAGTGGGAGGCACCTTGGTAGGCGCGGGTGGTGTGGCTGTTGGCGGCGCCTGGGTGGGCGGCACGCTAGTAGGTCCTACCACTTCGACCATCACCCAAACCCGCTGCCCGAAGGCAAGGTTTCGACCATTGAACATTTGCCAGATCCCCTGGTACTGCCCGGGTTGCGAAGGGGCGACGAGGTTAACCCACATATCAAAGTTCTGTCCGGGTGCCACATTACCCTGCACGGCGGTATTCTGGCCATTCATCTGGGTCCCCGAGACAAATCTCAGGGAATAGGTTGAGTTCCAGGTACAGGTACCGGTGTTCCGGATGCGCCAGCCCTTTTGGAAGCTCTGGTTGGGGTTCACGTCCGGATAGAAGGTTCCGTTGCCATCACCGAAGGAGAGATCCGAGACGAACTGCATGCCATCCACACAGCCGGCCGGGGTGGGGACGAAAGTGGGTGTGGGGGCGGAAGGTGCCAGGGTGGGCGCGGGGGTGGGAACAGGCATGGCATCCGCCGCGTCGAGGTTCAGGTATTCCTTCTGCAGCTCGGCGATCACGCCTTCGTTCTGAAGTTGGATGAGGGCATCGTTGACCCTCTTGGTCAGTTCATTGGCGTTCAATTTCATCGCGATGGCGAAGCGCTGCTGGTTGAGTCCCTGTCCCACCAGAACCACATCCAAATTCTGTGCGGCGACGGTGGAGGGACGCAGGTCTGCCATTACCAGGTCCAGCCGTCCGAGGGTCAGGTCATTGACCGCGTGCTTGGCCTGCTGATATACGAACATCTGGTCCTGCTGGATCAGACCTGTATTGACCAGGTTGGTTTGAACCCAAGTCTCGTAGACCGTGCCGCGTTCCACACCGACCCGCTTATTGGCCATATCCGCAGTGGTCTTCACCGAAGTGATCGGAGATCCCTTCTGTGCCAGGATGGCATCCGAGCCCACCAGGTAGACATTCGAGAAATTCACCTGGGCCGCGCGTTCGGGAGTGTCGGAGATTGCCGCAATGGCGGTATCGATCTGGTTGACACTCAGCGCTGCGCCAAGGCCGTCGAAGGCGAAATCACTGATACTCGCCCGTACACCCAGTTTATTCGCCACAGCATTGATCAGGGCGATATCGAATCCAGTCCAGAGTGTTGTTTTCAGTCGTAATACTCATAGGGAGGATACCCGGAGGAGGTTCCAACCAGAAAGGACTCCTGAGCGTTCCACCTTGGACCAGGAGGGATCAGCAGATTCAGGCGCAGCTGTTGGCTGATTGCTCTGGCAACCTGCGGCACCGATCAACAGGATAAAACCAAGAGCCAGGGTAAAGATTAAAACGGGTTTTTTTGTGATCACTTTCATTTCATACTCCTTGATTCTTTCTATACATTTCACCGACTTACTTTCTGATTATTTATTATAACAAATGTGATATTTATTATCAATATTCGAAAAAATATTTAAGCACTGAAAAATCATTCATTTTCTAGGCTTTGTTTGCGAAGTAACAGATTCATCTTTTTTGGTTTCCTGGGTAAGCGGTAAGGTAACCGTGAACTTGCTCCCGGAACCAACTCTGGATTCCACCTGGATGGATCCGCCATGATTGCGGACGATCCAAAAAGCGATCGAGAGTCCGAGACCGAAGCTATCCTCCTTGCCGCGTTTGCGGGAGGTGTCAGACCTATAGAAGCGTTCGAAAATATGAGGCAGGTCTTCCGGTTTGATACCCGGGCCATTATCACTGAAGGAGATTAGCGCGGAGGATTCTGTTTTTTGCAGAGAAAGATTCACCTCGCCACCGCTTGGGGTGTACTGGATGGCGTTACCACCCAGGTTTAAAAAGACCTGTTTAACCGGTCACGGTCACCGAACACTTCCACCTGGTCGATCTCATGGATATGGACCTGCATGCGATTTCCAGCCAGTGTGCGCATCTGATGGAAGACTTCAAGCAGGAGTTTATCCAGTTGCAGCGGTTTCATATCCAACGGTAGGCGGCGGGATTCGGCCTGTGCGAGCAGGAGCAGGTCACCCACCAGGCGGGTGAGGCGGTCCACCTCCTGGTCGATGGAGGTGAGCGATTCCAGGTCCACTTTGCGCAACTTACGCATGAGCGAAACGTTACCCTTGATCACTGTCAGGGGGGTGCGTAATTCGTGGCTCACATCCGCGACGAAGCGCTGCTGGGAGCCGAAGAGCTTTTCCAGCCGGGTGAGGGTATCGTTGAAAGCGCGGATCACATGGCCGATCTCGTCTTCCGGGTCACCCTTGAGCGGGATGCGGCGGGAGAGATCATCCGCCTGGGTGATTTGCGTTGCAACCTCGGTTACATCCGCCAGGGGAGCCAGCGCCCTGCCGGTGACGAACCAGCTGGCCAGCCCGGTGAGCAGCATGGTCACAAAGGTGAGAGTAATTAGAATGAAAGAAAGCGAGCTACGGGTAAGGTCCAACAGGGTCATGTTGACCGCCACCTGCAGGGAGGCATTTGGACCCAGGATGGAGCGGATGGGCACATTGATGACCCGCAGCGGTACCCCGTTTATGACAGTGGTGTGATACACAACGCTGCTCACCGGCAGGGAGTTAGAATCCAGCGGAACCAGTAGTGATGCGGGTTTGCTGATCTGTAGTTTGTTGTTCGAATCCCAGACCTGGAAAAAGAAATTTTCTCCCTCCGCCACCGAAGGTACGGAAGAGAGCGCAAAATTACCATTTGGGTCCACCCGAAGGCTGCTGATGAGCTCGCGCGAGGCTGTCTGCAAGGAGGCATCAACCTGGCGCATCAGGTTGATGCTTACCAGGCTATAGACAAGGGTTCCAAAAATGAGAAGAATGACACCCAGCAGCGAGGAATACAGCAGGGTGAGCCGCAGGCGGAGAGACATTAAATCTCTTCGCGCAGGGCGTATCCAACTCCACGAGCGGTATGGATCAGGCGGGCTTCGCCTTTTTCCTCAAGCTTCTGGCGCAGGTAGCGGATATATACATCCAAAACGTTGCTCTCGCCGCCAAAGTCGTATCCCCAGATGCGGTCGAAGATCAGCTCGCGGGTGAGCACCTGGTTGGGATGGCGCATGAAGAGTTCCAGAAGATCAAACTCGGTGGCAGTGAGCTGGATGGTGCGACCGCTGCGGTTGGCCAGGCGGGTGGAGGTATCCAGGGTGAGATCGGCGAAGGTGAGCACGCTGGCCCGGTCGGATTGAGTTCGGCGCAGCAGGGCGCGCACGCGGGCGAGAACTTCCTCCAACTCGAAGGGTTTGACCATGTAGTCATCCGCTCCGGCATCCAATCCCAAGACCCTATCCTGGATCGCGTCCTTGGCGGTGAGCATGAGGATCGGCAGGTTGGAATCGGTGCGCAGTTGCTTGCAGACCTCTACGCCGTCCATCCCGGGCAGCATGAGATCCAGGATGACCAGATCCGGGCGGTTCTGCTTGGCAAGCTTCAGCCCTTTCTCACCTTCCAGGGCGGATTCGACCTTGTATCCTTCGTACATGAGTCCGCGTTGGAGGACCTTCACGATGGATTCATTATCTTCAATTATCAAGATGAGCTCATTCATAAGCCCCTCCCTGTTGTGATTATATACCACAATTTTTAATCTTTGATTCCAGCAACTATAAGCGTTTTGTTAGAAACGTTATACATACCCCGAAGTGGATTGGGCTATAATCCCAGCCATGATGGAAGCTGTCCGGGTAACACCGAAGGAAGGTCTTCAACCGCATTGGATCTCAGACCAGGCAGGGTTGCACCGCCTTTGCGCCGACCTTCGGGAATGCCGGCGGATTGCCCTGGACACCGAGTCAAACAGCCTTTTTGCATACAAAGAAAGAGTATGCCTGATACAGATCTCCTCCGGCCGGGAGGATTTTTTGATCGATACACTGGAACTTGATGATCCTGGCTGCCTGGCGCCGGTGATGGCAGATCCGAAAGTGGAGAAGATCTTTCATGCAGCGGAATACGACATCATTTGCCTCAAGCGCGATTATGGGATGGAATTCAACACGATCTTCGACACGATGCAGGCTGCGCGCATTCTGGGGGTGCGGGAGGTAGGTCTTGGGTCGATCCTGGAGGCGGAATTCGGGGTGCAGCAGGATAAACGCAACCAGCGCGCCAATTGGGGTCAGCGCCCCCTTCCCATCCAGATGCTGGAATATGCCTGCCAGGATACACGCTACCTGATCCCGCTGCGCGATAGGCTGGCGGAGAGGTTGATCGATCGCGGGTTGATGGGATTGGCTTCGGAGGATTTTTCGACGGCTGTGTAAGGTCAAGGCCGCGGGGGGAGAGGAGCGCGAACCGTGCTGGCGCATCCCCGGCAGCCAGGTGCTGGATGGACGTGAGCGGGCGATCCTGGGGGAACTTTGCACGATGCGGGAAGCCCTCGCGAAAACTGCAGACCGGCCGCCGTTCAAAATTCTACCCAATGAGAGCCTGGCTGCACTGGCAAAGGCGAAACCAAAAAAGAAAGAAGATCTGGAGGACATTCCAGGCTTGAGCCCCAGGCTGATCGATCGATACGGTCGGGAGATCCTCTCCGCAGTGGAGAAAGGCCGAACTGCACCACCCATTCTCAAACCACCGCGCGCACCGCGGCCGGAACAGACTTTTCTCGACCGCCTGGAACGACTCAAGGTATGGCGCAGGGACGCGGGCAGGAAAATGGAAGTGGAATCGGACATTATCCTGCCAAGGGATATTCTCGAGGCGGTCGCCGCCAGGGATCCGCAGGATATGACCCACCTGAAGACGATCATGGCTGATGTGCCCTGGCGTCTGGAACATTACGGCGGGGAGATCCTCTTGGCCTCGCTTGGGCAACAAGGAGAATGAACAATGAAGATCACATTCAACGGCGCAGCAAGGGATGTCACCGGTTCTCAATTCCTGGTGGAGGTCAATGGAAGCATGTTGCTGCTGGATTGCGGGCTTTACCAGGGCCGCCGCGCGGATACATACCACCGCAACCAGAATTTTCGATTTGATCCGGGATCGCTGGATGCGGTGATTCTTTCGCACGCGCACATCGACCATTGCGGAAACCTGCCCAACCTGGTCAAGCAGGGATTCAGCGGACCGATCTACACAACGACTGCTACTGCCGCTCTCGCGACCATCATGTTAAAGGATAGCGCTCATATCCAGGAAGCTGACGCGCAGTATGTAACGAAAAAAAATTTTCGGCGAGGTGAACCGCCTGTGGAGCCGCTATACACGATTACGGATGCCGTCGCGGTAGAGGAGCACTTACGTCCGCTCTCATACGGGCAGTACTTCTCCCCGGCAAATGGGGTCAATGTGCATTTGGAGGATGCCGGTCATATCCTCGGCTCGGCCGGGATCGTGCTGGATGTGGAGGAGGACCATCGGAAATTCCGTTTTCAGTTTTCCGGTGATATCGGCCGCAGGAACCTCCCGCTGATCCAGGACCCGGTTTACCCCACGGGTGTGGAAACCCTGATGATGGAGTGCACGTACGGGGATACTCCAAAAACCGACCCGCGCGAGTATCACGACCAGCTTCGCCAGGTGGTGCAGCGCACTTTCGACCGCGGCGGCAGGGTGATCGTGCCCTCTTTCGCGCTCGGGCGCACCCAGGAACTGATCTTCGCCTTTAACCAGTTGCTGGCGGATGGGGAGATCTCTCCTTTCCCGGTGTATGTGGATAGCCCCCTGGCGTTGGAGACCACGCAGGTATTTAAATCCCACCCTGAATACTTCGACCGCGAATCAGTGGAGTTCGAGCGCGAAGAGAATCATCCCGCTCTCGAATTTAAGCAATTGCGCATGGTTCAATCCGTGGAGGAATCGAAAGCCCTGAACGATAAGAAGGGACCCATGGTGATCATCAGCGCTTCGGGTATGGCGGAGAATGGCCGCATTTTACATCATCTCAAAAATAATGTTGAAAACCCACGCAATACCATCCTGATCGTTGGCTGGCAGGCACCGGAAACGCTGGGCAGGCGGCTGGTGGAGCAGCAGAAGGTGGTGCGCATCTTCGGGCAGATCTTTGAACGCCGGGCGGAGGTGGTGACTATCAATGCTTTCTCCGCGCACGCCGGGCAGGAGACTTTACTGGAATATGCGCTTGCGACCAGGGATACTCTAAAGAAACTGGTCCTGGTTCACGGCGAAAAGGAAGCAGCAACGGCTTTAAAGGAATTGCTGGAGCAGAAAGGGATCAAGAACGTGAGCTACCCCGATCTTTTTGAAACGTTGGAACTCTGACCAAAGAGGAAAGCGATAAACCGATGGATACTCCCCCGCTGGATCGCCCAAAAATGCCCAGGCGCAAATGGCTTTTGATCGCCGGAATTGTTCTGGCTGTGATTTTTCTTTCAGGGCTGGGGTTCGTTTATAAGAAAATCAAGAGCCGACCGCTTAGCCCGGTTAAACAAACCCAAACTCTTCTACGTGAAACCATTCGATCGATCTGGCTGACTATGAACGCCAGGTTGATAAAGAAAATAAATC
Source organism: uncultured Chloroflexia bacterium (assembly GCA_963747315.1). Lineage (GTDB taxonomy): Bacteria > Chloroflexota > Anaerolineae > Anaerolineales > Anaerolineaceae > CAVVEQ01. The sequence continues at coordinate 235,059 of CAVVEQ010000007.1, forward strand.
CTAAAGACGGGGTGAAATTGGTTTTTGTTCCGGCTGGGGTATTCAAGATAGGGGCGAACACTTCCTTCGCCCATGAGGTGTACACCAATCCCTTCTGGGCTTACCAGACTCAGGTGACAAACGCGCTGTTTGCGCAATGCGTGGAGGAAGGGAAATGTACAAAATCCGCTCTCCATGTGGATGAGCATTATCCGGATCCCGCTTATGCCCAACACCCTGTGGTTTATGTGACCTGGGTCGATGCGCTGGAATATTGCCAAGCCCAGGGGGGACGCCTGCCAACCGAAGCGGAATGGGAAAAAGCCGCGAGCGGTACCAGCGGCAGGTTTTATCCGTGGGGAGAGATCTCGGCAGGACCGGATCTGACGAACGCAGATAATGTTGTTGGGGATACCACCCCGGTGGGAACATATGCAGATTTCCCGAGTTATTATGGTTTATTCGATATGGGGGGGAACGTTCGCGAGTGGGTATCGGATTGGTATAGCGAGCCATACTACGGGGAATCCCAAGGGACAACCCTTCCGGGCCGTATACCGGCGAAAAGAAAGTATTAAAAGGCGCAAGTTTCTTCGACTCCTATCCTTACGCCCAGACCTCCGGACGAACAGGGCATGTTCCGGGTTCTCCGGGTATCAACCGTGGTTTTCGATGCGTTATCCCGATCCCAATTCAAAGCCAACCTTGATGTTACTGCATGCCAGGCTTTCAGAGCCTCAAGTGGGGAGGCTTGACCGTTCTGCCCTTCCAGGAGGTGCGGCCGGTGACCGTCAACCAGAATGAAGCGGCTGCCATAGCCTCAAAACCAATGACCAAAACAGGGTAAAAGAATCCCATCCAGGCGTGAAGTTTTAACCGGGAAAAAACAAAAACCCAAATAAACCATGCAAGGCAGATGCTCGTGGTTGCTTTGATGATTGTCGTGTCTGGAAGAGCGTTTCCTAGGATACCTACCAGGATCACCACAACCGGCTCCAGGAAGAGAAAAGCCAGCCAGAGCCAAACAAACAGGTAAACCAGGATGCGGTATTCAAATGCCGGGAATAGGTTCTTGGCCAGTCCCTGAAACACCTGGCTGGAATTTCGGTACATCCGGCAGGAGATCAAATTGGTAATATCCATAACCCGCCAGCGCAAGCCGTTTTCCTTTATTGCCCGGGCTAGTTCCAGATCCTCCACCATGCTTTCGCGTACCGCGGCATGCCCGCCAATTCGCTGGTAAGCCTCCCTGCGGAATACCATCAACTGCCCGACGGCTGCGGAGAGCTCTTTAAACCGGACGGCATAAGCAACCAGGAGGGGATTGAAGGTATAGAAAGCCCAGGGAAAAAGCGGTACAAGCATTCGCTCCGACCAACTCCACATATCCTGGCGGGGAACCCCGGTGAGCAAATCTGCTTGTTGGCCTTCCATCACCCTCACGACCTCCGTTAGTGTGCCGGGTGAATGCAGAGTATCTGCATCGGTGAAGAACAGAACTTCACCACTGGCAGCTTCGGCCAGTTGGTTGCAAGCCCAGTTCTTTCCCATCCAACCCGGGGGAAGAGGTTTTCCAGCCAGGATGCGCAATTTGGGGAGGCCGCTCTTTACCTCCCGGATCACACTTGGCGTTCCATCCGTGGATTCATCATCCAGCACGATCACCTCAAAATCCGGGTAATCCTGCCCCAGGAGCGATTCCAGGCAGACGCGGATGCTATTCTCCTCGTTCCGGGCAGGTACAAGTATCGACACTTTTCGCGTTACCGGGCTCTTCGGTAACCTCGCCGCCCGGCGAAGGACCACCCAGTTGGAAAGGATGACCAGTACCAGGATGGATTGGAAAATGATGAACCCATTCAGCGCACCGTCGGTTAAGTAATCAAAAAGCACCTGGTTCATGCAGACCCCGGGTGAAAGCGGGGGTGCAGGTGCGGTGGTCGTTTCAAGAAATCGCGATGCTTGATGCCCAGAATGATCATCTGAGCGATCATGATAAGCGGATAAACAGGCGGGAACTGCCATAGAAGAATGGAGATCAGCATGGCGGTCAATGCCAGCATCAGCGCCCAGCCTTCGGAATCCAGGAAGAACCTTCCAGCCAGGACGGTGATGACCGCCACCAGGGGAACCTGCCAGATGGTCAGCCCGATCCAGGTGCCGAAGGTGACCGCGACAGCTTTGCCTCCTTGAAAGCGCAGGAAGGGAGAGAAGGCATGCCCAAGAACAGGCGCAGCTCCAGCGAGGAAAAGATCGAGAGGAACCCCGCCAAGAAGTTTTTGAACCAGGATCGGGGGGAGAACTCCCTTGGTAATATCCAGTACCATCACCAGCAAGGAAAGTAATTTACCGCCGGCGCGGTAGACACCAGCTGTGCCAGGGTTCCCGTCGCCGATATTTCGTATGTCTTGGTGCAGGAAAAGATTTCCCAGCCACACGGAGAAGGGAAGCGAGCCCAGGAGGTAGGAAAAAAGGAAAACAAGTAGCGGCTGCAATATTATCTGCATGGATCAATTATACCGATAGGCGTGAAGGTGATGCGGGAAAGTTTTGTTGTATAATGTACGCGCTTTACTCGGAGAGGTGCCGGAGCGGCCGATCGGGGCGGTCTCGAAAACCGTTGTGGCCCTTGTGGTCACCGTGGGTTCGAATCCCACCCTCTCCGCTCCTTCGTCGCTCCGAGGATGCAAACCCCGCGACCCTCTCCGCCTCACAAAAACCGTTCAGCTTCGAGGGTGCATCCACCGCGACCCTCTCCGCCTCACAAGATCGCTTTGAGCGATGCAATCCCTGTAATCCCCAATTCTCCCTTAGCACCTAATCGCTGACACACAAAATAGTCAATAAAAATGAATTCACCTGAATTTATGTATCAATCTGGTGCAAGGGATCGCTCCCTCGATTGGTTTTAATAATCTCTCTGAGCTCCTTTCCCAAGGTGGTCACTTGTACAGAGAAAATTCATCTATCTATCCAATGGCGATTGTCAGGAAAGGAGTAACATAGAAGGTAGGCGTATTATTGCTTGCGGAGGAAGATATGTATAAGATCGCTTTGTTTTTAGTGCTGGCTTTCGGGTTTCTGGTCCCTTCCTGCAATCCGGAAGAAGCCAGGGGGGTGGTTGGGTCAGGTTCCATGACGGTCGAAACCCGGCCGCTAGGTGATTTTCACATAATCGATTTAGCAATCCCCGGCGAGATGAAAGTAGTGCTGGGAGATACCCAATCCATCAGCATCGAGGCGGAAGATAACATCCTGCCGCTCATCGAAACAAAATTAAGCGGGGCAAAGCTGACCGTTGGCACCCTTCCTGGAAAAGTGATCCAACCCACCAAGCCCATAAAATATGTTGTTACAGCCAAAATGGTGGACCAGTTGACCACCAGCAGCCTGGGCTCGATCAGCGCCCCCCCATTGGAAGTTAAGCGATTCAAAGCAGAAATCGATAGCACCGGGAGCATCGAATTGCAGAATCTTAACGCAGACTCTCTCCAGGTGGTGATAAACAGCGTAGGTGAAATAAAGATCCTCGGTGGAGGAGTCCAACAGCAAACCATAGATATTTCGAGCACTGGAAACTACCTTGCCCCGGATCTAAAAAGCAACACCGCCCGGGTGACGATCGACAGCAGCGGAGATGTGGTTCTGTGGGTAACGGATAAACTTGATGTGGTGATCAACAGCAGTGGTTCGGTGCGTTATTATGGGGACCCCAAGGTAAAATCAGAGATTAATAGTTCGGGATCGATCCAGCCTCTCGGGCAAAAGTAGCTCCTGTTCACAGACACACTTAAATCAATTGTTGTGGAGGGACCATGAATGAAGCTGTAGTGGAGGCAAGGAGTTTCAGGAAGACATATAAATCCCTGGTGGCCGTTGAGGATATCAGTTTTGAGGTCCGTAGGGGAGAGATCTTCGGTCTGCTGGGCCCGAATGGGGCGGGCAAAACGAGCACCCTGGAAAGCCTTGAAGGCTTACGCCAGCCGGACGGCGGCACTCTTCGCATCCTGGGAATAGATCCAGCCCGCCAGGCGCAAAAATTGCGCGACCTGATCGGAGTGCAACTCCAGGCTTCCGCCCTGCCGGCCAGCATGACGCCGACAGAGGCGATGGGATTCTTCTGCACTTACCACAAGGTGGCTCCCCGCTTCGATTTGCTGGAGAAATTTGGTCTGGCTGAGAAAACCAAAACCCAATTCAGCATGCTTTCCACCGGGCAGCAGCGACGGCTGGCGCTTGCGCTTGCGATTGCGCACAAACCTCCAGTCTTGCTCCTGGATGAACCCACTGCAGGGTTGGATGTTCCTGCCCGGGTTGAGTTACATAGTCTGATGGATGAGTTGAGGGGCGAGGGGATAACCATCATCCTGGCCACGCACGATATGGCCGAAGCGGAAAAAATGGCAGACCGGGTGGCAATCCTGCTGAAGGGGCGCATCGCAGCAGAAGGCACACCCACAGAATTAACAGCCCAGGGCGGCGGGATGGTAAAGATTTCCGTTTCTTCGACGGATTCATGCCTGTTATCCCTCCAGGAACCCATCCCGGGGGTCAAGAAACGATTCCAGGATGAGACATATTCCTACTTCTTCAGCGAAGATGCCGGGCTCTCGGTCCCAGCCATACTGGACTACATGAAAGCCCGGGGAGATAGACTGGTGGACCTGCGGGTGGAACGACCATCGCTCGAAGAGCGGTTCCTGGAGATTACTCAAAACGATCTGGAAAGAAAGGGAGCGTAACCATGGCTGCCTTCTTTCACTACCTGGCGTATGATTTCAAGAACGGTCTGCGGGAAAAATCGCTGCTGCTGCTAAATTACCTTTTCCCTCTAGGCCTTTTCATCATGATGGGTTTCCTGCTGACCAGCGTTAATCCGGACTTCAAAACGACCATCATTCCCGCCATGATCATTATCTCGACAATGTCGGTGACACTTCTGGGGATGCCCAATCCGATCGTTGCAGACAGGTTGGCAGGGGTTTACCGCAGCTTTAAGATCAATGGTATCCCTGCGGCTCACATTCTGGCCGTACCCCCGCTGGGGAACCTGGTGCACGTGATCATCGTCTCGGTGGTGATAACAATCCTCGGGTATCCACTCTTCGATGCCTCCCTGCCAATTAATTGGCCGGCTTTCGTATTCATTGTTCTGGTGCAATTCTTCGCGATGGCGGGTTTGGGGATGCTGATCGGTGTGATCTCACCGAAGCGGGAATACAGTTGTCCTTTTCAGCCAGCTTTTCTTCCTGCCTTCGATGATCATCGGTGGATTGATGATGTCTTTCGATTTCCTTTCACCAACCATGCAGCGGATTGCGCTGTTATTGCCTGCGACCCATGCCATGAATGCCTTCCGTGGGCTGGCCTACGGCTGGGAAACCAGCTTCAGCCCGGTCTGGTCGTTCGGTGGTCCTGATCCTGGTGGATTGATCGCCTTTGCCTGGCGGTATGCTCTTTCCAGTGGGATAGCCGTAATCGCAAAGCGAAGCCGTCCACCTTATCTGGCGATCCTGGCGATGATCCCCTATCTGGTGGCTGTGGCCATCTACTGAAATCATTTCCATCTCGATTTTCCAATCGGTTGACTCGCGAATAATTTGAGGGTATACTTTCGCGCGCTTAACTAATTAATCGCGTTAATTATGTACTCTGAAAAACAATTTTCCCAGATCCTGCGTGAATGGGCCGAGACGTTCATGCACCGCTCCTTTAAGGAGGTTAAAACCTTCATGGATGAGGAGGGTCTTTCCCCCACCCAGGTAAACACCCTTATGCGCCTGTACCATAAAGGCTCGTGCGGAGTATCGGATATCGGAGAGTTCACAGGTGTCACCAATGCCGCCGCCAGCCAGATGATCGACCGCCTGGTGCAGATGGATTTGCTCGAGCGGGTCGAATCTGCAAGCGACAGGCGCTATAAACAACTGAGCCTCACCGAAAAGGGTAAACAATTGGTGCACCGGGGTATTGAAACCCGCCAACGCTGGTTTGAGGATCTCACCTGTGAGATCACTGCCGAACAACAGAAGATCGTTGCGGATGGACTGACGATCCTGACCGAAGCTGCAAGGAAAAGGGATGCTAACCCCCGAACGCTGGAGAGCAGCCCCCGGGGCGGATTATCGACCGGAAAGGAAAAATGATTTGAACATGACCCATACCCGAAAGGGTAAAACCAAAGGCCAGCCGGATGGCGTCCGCCGGGCGATCATCTATTTGCGCAATCTGAAAGGATTGGCGTTTTTGCCGTATTTCTTCATGGTTGTGGCCACTTTTGCACAGCTTGCAGTGCCAGCGATGGTACGCAGGGTGATCGATGCGATCACCACAGGCGTCACCTCAAAAATGCTGCTGAATGCCCTACCCAAGATCCCGGAACAGTTCATGGATGCAGCGCTTCCCAGGATCCTTTCCTATCTGAACCTTCCCAGCGGTTGGAGCGCGGAACAGTTAACCGCATACCTGGCAGCAACCGTGGAAAAGGCTCCCAGCGCTCTTCTGATCGCCGGAATATCGATCGTTGCCTTTGCCGCGGTACGTGGATTGTTTGCCTTCCTGCAAAGTTACTGGGCGGAACGGAACTCACAATCAATGGCTTTTGACCTGCGCAATGACCTCTATTCAAAGATCCAGCGGCTTTCTTTTTCCTATCACGATCGGAACCAGACCGGGCAGTTGATGGTGCGCGCCACGGACGATGTGGAGAAAGTACGGCTTTTCCTGGGCCAGGGGCTGCTCCAGCTGGTTGGGGCGATCATGCTTCTTTCCGGCACTTTGATCATCCTTTTCACCTCCAACGCAAAACTGGCGGTTTACACCCTGTGGATCCTCCCAGCGGCGGCGATCATGTTCATGATCTTTAGCGGCGCAGCCCGGCCGATGTTCACGATCATCCAGCAGAAACTTTCCATAGTAAATACGATCCTTCAGGAAAATCTGGCTGGAGCGAAAGTGATCAAAGCCTTCACCCGTGAACCTTCCGAGCGCAAAAAATTCGCCTCAGGGGTGGATGATTTGTTGGTCACCCAGCTGAAGATCGCGCGACTTTTTTCCTTTCTTTTCCCGATCGTTTTTCTCATCGCCAACCTGGGACAGGCTACGGTTCTCTATTACGGAGGGCAGCAGATAATCCTGGGCACGCTTTCACTTGGGCAATACCAGGAATTCAGCCTTTACCTCATCTACCTCTTCCTGCCCATCGCCCAGTTCGGGTTCATCATCACCCAATACAGCCAGGCTTCCGCTTCCGCGACTCGCGTTTTCGAGATCCTCGACGCGCAAAGCGACGTGGTTAATAAACCTGACGCAGAGGACCTCCCCTTCGTGGAGGGCAGGGTTCAGTTCGAGAATGTCACCTTCCGATATTTCAGTGGCGGCGAACCGGTACTTGATGGGGTGAGTTTTGATATCCAACCCGGTCAGACTGTCGCCCTGCTGGGTGCCACTGGCTCTGGCAAGACATCGATAATCAACCTCCTTCCCCGTTTTTACGATCCCACGGAAGGCAGGGTGCTGATCGACGGGTACGATCTGCGGGAGGTGTGCCTGGATTCCCTCAGAAGGCAGATCGGTATCGTGCTGCAGGAGACCACCCTTTTTTCCGGTTCGATTCGGGAAAATATCGCCTTTGGTAAATCCAATGCCACTACTGATGAAGTTACCGCTGCTGCAAAAGCTGCTGCGGCACACGATTTCATCATGTCCTTCCCGCAGGGGTATGAAACCCCGGTTGGCGAACGCGGCGCGACCCTTTCCGGTGGACAAAAACAACGTTTGGCCATCGCCCGGGCACTTCTCCTTAACCCCCGCATCCTGATCCTGGATGATTCCACCAGCTCGGTGGACCTGACCACGGAGGCGGAGATCCAAACAGCTCTGGATACGCTGATGAAGGGGCGGACCAGCTTTGTGATCGCCCAGCGGATCACAACGGTGATGAATGCCGATGTGATCCTGGTGTTGGAAAAAGGGAAAATTGCCGCCAGGGGAACCCACGCGCAATTGATGGAAGAGAGCGAGATCTACACTGAAATCTACCACTCGCAGCTGGCTGGCACCGAGAAATCGGAAATTAGGGAATAGTACCGGTATTCAACCGGTTAAGGAGTAATCATTATGATGGGTGGCGGTGGAGGCCACGGGCCTCAGGCAATGTTGAAACAGGAAGTGACCAAACCCAAACAGGTGGGTACCACTCTGGGGAGGTTAGGACACTACCTGAAACCATACTGGTGGATCGGCATTCTTGTGCTGATCATGATGATCGTTTCCACCTGGACCCAGGTTACCACTCCCAATATCATCGGGCAGTCGGTGGATTGTTTCCTCACGCCCGCGGTAGGCGCGGCTACGGGGAATGCCTTCCCGGGGATGGAGTCGGAATCCAATTCGCAGCAGAATTGTTGGCTGGCGCAACCCCCACAGGGATTTACCCAGACAATCGTTCAAAAAATGTATGCCTTCAACGGATTCTCCGTTCCTCCCGCCGACCTGGGACTTTTGCAGACCGAGCAGCGCATTGAAGGCTTGGGCAGGCTCATCGCAGTGCTCATCGTCTTCTTTATCATAGGGGCGGTCACTGCCGGTTTAACGGCCTATGGCGTCACCTGGGCAGGGATGCGCGTGGTGCGTGGAATGCGCCTGGAAGTTTTTGATAAAGTGCAGCTCCTGCAAATTGGTTACTACGCCGAGCACGAGGCCGGTGACCTGATGAGCCGAATCACGAACGATACCGAGACGATCCTGCAGGCAATGAACTTCGCCCTGGTGAACGTGGTCAGCGGGGTGTTGTTGCTGGTATGGACCACCTATGCGATGTTCAAAATCAGCGGGCCATATGCACTGCTCAGCATGGTGACTGTGCCCCTGATGGTCTGGGCTACCACCTATTTTTCCGGTCAGGCACGGAAAGCATTCCGTGAATCCAGGAAAGAACTGGGGAATGTAAACGCAGAGCTGCAGGAATCCATCTCTGCTGTTCGCGAAGTGCAGGCCTTCAACCGCGAGGCGGAGAATATCGAACAGTTCCAGGTAACCAACGCAGCCAACCGGGATGCCAACGTGAAGGCGGTTTCCTTCACCTCCGCATTGGCGCCCACCCTGGAGGCTCTCGGGTACCTCTCCCTGGCCATCGTTACGGTGGCGGGGGGTATGGCCCTCCTGGGAAATGGCATGCTTTTCGGAACCGCAATCTCACTGGGTCTGGTGATCACCTTTGTAGGATATGTGCAGCGGTTTAACCAGCCGATCGGACAGATCTCGGTGCTGTGGACCAACATCCAAAACGCAGTGGCCGGTGCCGAGCGGATCTTCGGCCTTTTGGATGAACCCCTCTCCGTTCAGGATGAACCGGGCGCAATACCGATGCCTCAGATCGAAGGCAGGGTTGAATTCCGCAACGTTTCCGCGCAGTATGTGGAAGATCAACCGGTGCTCTGCAACGTGAGCTTCACCGCGTTGCCGGGGCAGACGATCGCTATTGTGGGTCCCACCGGGGCAGGCAAGACCACCATCATCAACCTCATCCCGCGTTTTTACGATGTGGTGGAAGGCAGTGTGTTGATTGATGGGATCGATGTGCGCAAGGTGACCGAGGCTTCTCTGCGCTCGCAGATCGGCATCGTGCTGCAGGATACCTTCCTTTTCAGCACATCGGTCATGGAGAACATACGCTTCGGAAAGCCAGATGCGACCGACGAAGAGGTCTTCGCTGCGGCCAGGCTGGCCAACGCCGATGGGTTTCATCCAGCACCTTTCGGATGGATACCAGACCGTGCTGGGAGAACGCGGCAGTGGCCTCTCGCAGGGGCAGCGGCAGCTGATCTCCATCGCGCGGGCTGCTCTCAATGATCCCCGCATTCTCATCCTGGATGAAGCCACCTCCAGCGTGGATACCCGCACCGAGCGGCTCATCCAGAAAGCGCTCGAGGAATTGCTCCGGGGGCGCACCTCCTTTGTGATCGCGCATCGCTTGAGCACCATTCGAAATGCGGATCTTTTGCTGGTGATCGACGGAGGTGAGATCGTGGAATGTGGTAAACACGAGGAACTGCTGGAGAAAAAAGGTTTTTACCACGATCTTTACACAAGCCAATTCCGCCGCGATCCATCCCAGAGCGGAAATGAAGGAAAACCAATCCCCCCGGTCTTGAATCCCTCCGCAGCGTAAACGGATTGGAAAAATCAAAACCTCCCGCAGAATAATGTGGGAGGTTTTTTTAATATATTTATTTTATTGAGTTATCCTGCGTCTGGGTTTGCAGCTTCATCGGCTGCGATTGCCTGCTGATCTTCAGCCGTGACCGGTTGGGATTGAATTCCCAAATCCTGCATCGTCGCTTGAAGATCTTCCGGTTCCATCTCTTCTGGTGCCATTCCGGTTTCTTGTTGAACCTTTTGAGCGTCGGCTTGAGACATCTTGATCGCGGAGGTAGCCCCTCCAATCAAGAGCATACCGCCAACGATCACGCGTCTCCTGCGTCTTCGTGCCCGTCTTACCATTCTACGTCTCATCATGCGCATGGTAGTTCTCCTTTCTTTTCCCTTTTTATATACAACATCCGAAAATCAAATTTCACAAATGATGGTTCGTGGAGATTCAACTTATCCACAAATCTTTAAGCCGTGCGTATGGCTGTTATCCTTGATTCCGGATAAAAAATGTCATAAAATGAGAGTTGGGTTAAAAATACCATATCTGGCTTTCCAGTAATAACTTAACCGTAAATATGCCCAACTCCTTCGTTCACCTCCACCTGCACACCCAGTATTCCCTGCTGGATGGTTTCTGCAAGGTCCCCGAGCTGATCTCCCGGGCAAAAGAGATGGGTATGCCCGCCATCGCCATCACCGACCACGGCACGATGTTCGGGGTGATCGAATTTTTCCAGAAGGCCACCAAAGCCGGGATCAAACCCATCATCGGGTTGGAGGGCTACCTGGCTGCCCGCGGGATGAACGACCGGGATGCCCGGCTGGACCGCACGTCCTCGCACCTGCTGCTGCTGGCAGAGAACATGACCGGCTACCAGAACCTGCTGCAGATCGCCTCTGCCAGCCAGCTGGAAGGGTTCTATTATTACCCGCGCATCGACCGGGACTTCCTCGCCAGCCACTCCGAGGGTTTGATCTGTACCACCGGCTGCATGGCTTCCGAGATCTCACGCACCATCCGCGATGAAGGCGCGCAGGGGGTGAAGCGCAAGCTGGATTGGTATTACGAGGTGTTCGGGCGCGACCGCTATTTCTTCGAGCTTCAGCACCACGATATCCCCGAGCTCCATGCCCAGAACAAGGTGCTCCGGGAACTGGGATCACATTACCAGGCCAACTACATAGCCACCAACGATGTTCACTATATCAATCCCGGGGATGCCCGCCTGCAGGATATCCTGCTGGCCATACAGACCGGTACGCTGATCTCGGACCCCGACCGAATGCGCATGTCCGGCGATACCTATTACCTGCGCTCACCCGAGGAGATGAGCGCGCTCTTTGCCGAGGTTCCGGAGGCGCTCGCCAACACGCTGCTCATCGCCGAGCGCTGCAACGTGGACCTCTCCCCCAGGGGGTATCACCTGCCACTTTTTACCGTCCCGGAAGGGTTCACAACAGATGGCTACCTGCGCAGCCTGTGCGAGGAAGGCTTTCGCCGGCTCTACCCCACCCACCAATCAGAACCCAAATACCGCGAACGGCTGGAGCACGAGCTGACGGTCATCCACCAGATGGGCTTCGACGCTTATTTTCTGATCGTCTGGGACCTGTGCCGCTTTGCCCGCGAGCGCGGCATCTGGTACGAGGCGCGCGGCTCGGCGGCTGGCTCGATGGTGGCCTATACCCTCGATATCACCCTGGTGGAACCGATCGAGCAGGGCTTGATCTTCGAGCGCTTCCTCAATCCAGGACGTATTTCCATGCCCGATATCGACCTGGATTTCCAGGATGACCGCCGCAGCGAGGTGCTGAAATACTGCGCCGAGAAATTCGGAGAAGATCACGTAGCCCAGATCATCACCTTTGGCACGATGGGCGCGCGCGCCGCTGTCCGCGACGTGGGCCGCGTGATGGACATCCCGCTTTCGGAGGTGGACCGCGTTTCGAAATCCATCCCCTCCAACCCCGCCCGTCCGATGAGCCTGGAGGAAGCCATCCAGCAAACCCCCGAACTGAAACAGTTCCACGATGAGCAGGATTACCTGCGTGAGCTGCTGGATACCGCCGCCAAGATGGAGGGGGTAGTGCGTAATGCCGGCACGCATGCCGCGGGGGTTGTGATCACCGATAAGCCCATCATTGAATACGCTCCGCTGCACCGCCCCACCAATACCAGCGAGGAGAACCCGGTCAAATCGGTCATCCAGTTCGAGATGTCCATCGTGGAGGCCATGGGGTTGCTGAAGGTCGATTTCCTCGGGCTTTCCACGCTCACGGTCATGTCGCGGGCCTGCAAGCTGATCGAGGAGCGCCACGGGGTGACCCTGGACCTGCACTCCATCCCACTGGACGACCCGGCTACATTCGAGTTCCTGGGCAAGGGCGAGACCGCTGGCGTCTTCCAGCTGGAAGGCACGGGCATGACCCGCTACCTGGTGCAGATGAAGCCCAAGAACCTGGCTAACATCATCGCCATGGTGGCGCTTTTCCGACCGGGTCCCATGGACTTCATCCCGCAGTACATCCTCCGTATGCACGGGCAGGAGCCGGTATCCTACGCCCACCCGCTGCTCGAGCCGATCCTCGCCGAGACCTTCGGCATCCCTATCTACCAGGAACAGGTGATGTTTGCCGCCATGTCGCTGGCGGGTTACAGCGCCTCGGATGCCGACGAACTGCGCAAGGCCATCTCCAAGAAGAACGCCGACGCCCTTGCCAAACACCGCGAGAAGTTCGTGCAGGGCTGCGGAGCGAACGGCATCCGCAAGGAAAAAGCCGAATCGATCTTCAGCGACTGGGAAAACTTCGCCCGCTACGGGTTCAATAAGAGCCACGCCGCCGATTACGGAGTGATCGCGGTGCAGACGGCTTTCCTCAAGTGCCACTACACCGTGGAATACATGACCTCGCTGCTTTCGGCCTCCAAGAACGAAATGGAGAAGGTGGCCTGGTACATCGCCGACTGCAAGGTGATGGGCATCGACGTGCTGCCGCCGGACGTGAACACCAGCGGCTGGGATTTCACCATCGAGGATTGTCCCGAAGGCGGAGCTTCCATTCGCTTTGGGTTGGGTGCCATCAAAAACGTTGGGCGCGACCCTGTGGATATGATCATCGCTGCCAGGAGCGAGGCACCTTTCCGCGACCTGAACGATTTTGCCCGACGGGTGGACCTGGCCAAAGTTGGCAAGCGCACCCTGGAATGCCTGGTGCGGGTTGGCGCGCTGGATTCCTTCGGTCCGCGCCGCGCGATTCTGGCCGCGCTGGACCAGGTTTCCGCCATCAGCGCCAGCCACTTCCGCGCCGCCAACCGGGGGCAGCTGAGCATCTTCGGTGCTGCCGATGGCGTGGAGGAAAAGATCGTGCTGCCCTCCATCAGCAGCGCAGATACCCGCGAGCAGCTTGCCTGGGAGAAGGAACTGCTGGGTCTGTATGTTTCTGATCACCCCCTCAAGATCTTTATGCCGGTGCTCGAACGCAAGGTGAGCCACTATTCCGCCCAGCTTGGCGAGGCGGGCAAGGGTGAGAAGGTGACGGTTGCCGGGCTGCTGACGACCGTGCGCGGCATCCGCACCAAGGAGGGCAAGCCGATGGGTTTTGCCACCCTTGAGGATATCCAGGGCACGGTGGAGCTGGTGATCTTCCCCAAGACTTGGGAGAAGTACCACGAGCTGCTGAAGACGGATACGGTCATCTGCGCCGAGGGTAAACTGGACGCACAAAGCGGCGACCCCAAGGTGCTGGTGGATAAACTCTCCAGTGTGCAGCCGGATGAGTTCGGGGATGAATCCATTCCTGCGGCTTCCGCGGCTGCCCCGGCAAGCCGGAGCGGAGCAGCTGTCAGGCCGGATCTGGAGGACGCGCCGCCGGAGGATCCCCCGCCCCCGCCCGATTGGGAAGAGCCACCGCTGCAAACCTTACCACAGCCCGAGCCGCCCCTGGCGGAGGCGATGGTAATCCCTATCGAAGCGCCAACGGGTTCCCGGGAAAAGTTGGCTGCGGTGCTGGAAAAGATCGCCGAGCCTGCTCCCGAGCCGCTGGTGGAAGCGAAGACGATAGCCGCCATTGCATTTGCCACCCCACCGGTGACAGAAGCCCTCCTGTCTCGCGAGAGCAGTGACGGCGACCCGCAGCTCATCACCGCGCCAGGGGAGGAAATCCCCCAGCGTGTGCTCAAGGTGGAGCTGCGCTCCAGCGGCAACAAGGATCAGGATAAGCGCCGCCTGCAGCGCCTGCTGGGCTTCCTGCACTCCTGCCCAGGGCAGGATCACTTCGCCCTGCTGCTGGTGGAGAATGGCCACCGCTACATGCTGGATTTTCCCAACGATACCACCGGCATCTGCGAGGAACTGCTGCGCCGCCTGGCGGAGATCGTCGGCGCGCACAACGTTAGCGTGGAGGGTGGGTAGGGGGGGTACGCTAGAACCGGGTTGATTGCAGGGCGGGCGGGAGCCCGCCTTTTTAATACCTACCTAACCCCATCACAGTGGGGTTCGCGGTGTAGCACTTTGGTGTTATCCAGAAAGTGATTTAGGGAGGGGGGAGGTAAGAGTAATAACAAACGGCGGGTAGACTACGCTCACCCGCCCTACGAAATACTTTATTGAAGTGAAACGAACGTGCCGTATAATGGAAATAGGAGGATTTTTAAGGATATATTCCTGATGGATCCCGTTGCTACCCTGTTCGTAATACCAGGGAACATTCTTCCGTCCTTCACCGTCTCATGCGTAAACGCCCAAAGCGGGCAGGAGTAAGATATGAACCTGTTTAGAATATTTGTAACTGTGATGTTGATCACGATCCTGGCCGGGTGCAGCGCCTCCCAGCCCTCCCCCGATGTGCCCCAGGGGGATATCCAGCAGGCATTGGATGCTATCCTCACCCAGGCTGCGGAAATTCCGGGTGCCGGACCTATTAATGATGCTACAGCCACAAGCCTGCCGGAGATGCCAACCCTGCTGCCAACCGGAACCCTGCTGCCCACTCAAACCCCGTTGCCAACCTACACCCCATTCCCCACCATCACGCCGTTCGTGTTCCCAACCGCAACCCCCACCGCGATCGTGACCGTGAAGCCCAAAGCCTCGATCACCATCCTGGGTGTGGAGAAGAACACCGCCGTCACCGTTGAGGCGGATAATTTCCTGCCCAACCAGGTACTCAAGATCCGCATCGGCCCATATGACACTTTCTCCGAGAACAATGTGGAGGTTGGCACCGTCAACTCCGGCGAGTCGGGAACCATCAAGTTCGCGGCGCTTTTGCCCGGGGCGGTGAAGGATGTGGAAAAGGTCACCATCCGTCTGGATGGCTCCGCCGGGGAGGTGGCTTACACCTATTTCAGCAATACCACCAGCGGCACAGTACCAACCTTCACCACCACAGTGACCAGCTCCATCTGCCAGGTGTCGGTTTCACCAAAACTGGGTTCAGTTCTGGAACCGGGTGCTGATTTCGACGCTGCCTGGACCGTAAAAAACACCAGCGGAAAAGCATGGGAAGTGACCGCCATCGATTACAAGTACATGACCGGCACCGAAATGCAGAAGTACGCAAAAGCCTACGACCTCAAAGAGACCGTCCCAACGGGGGCAAGCGTGACCCTGCGGGTGGATATGACCGCCCCCACCGACCCCGGCACCTATACCACCACCTGGGCGCTGGTGCAGGGCAGCACTGTGCTCTGCAGCCTGCCGGTAAAGATCGTGGTGAAATAAATATTATTACACTCCGGAATCTCCTCCAGAGCGTAATTCTGATTCGGGTTATTTCGTAGGGGCGGTATAATCTTCTTCTCATGGATCTCTTCGATCACGCCCTGAATGAACGGATGCAGACCGAAGCCCCCCTGGCTGCCCGCATGCGCCCGCGCACGTTGGATGAATTCGTCGGGCAGGAAGAGATCATCGCACCGGGCAAACTGTTGCGACGGGCGATCGAATCCGACAAGCTCTTTTCCTCCATCCTCTTCACGGGCCCACCCGGCACGGGCAAGACGACCCTCGCGCGCCTGATCGCTACCCACGCCAAAGCCGAGTTCGTTTCCATCTCAGCAGTGCTGGCCGGGGTTGCGGACCTGCGCGCCATCATCAAGGCAGCCGAGGAGCGGCGCAGGCTCTACCAGCACCGCACCATCCTCTTCGTGGATGAGGTCCACCGCTGGAACAAGGCCCAACAGGATGCGCTCCTGCCGCACGTCGAGAGCGGCATCCTCACCCTCATTGGCGCCACCACCGAGAACCCCTATTTCGACGTCATCCCCGCCCTCGTCTCGCGCTCGCGCATCTTCGTGCTCAAGCCGCTCGGGGATCCCGAGCTCGCGATCATCTTCGATCGAGCTCTCACCGATCCCGAACGGGGCTACGGTGCCAGGCAGATCCAGGTGGATGCGGATGCCCGCGAACATCTGTTGGACCTTGCGGGCGGCGACGCGCGGAATTTACTGAACGCCCTCGAGCTGGCGGTGGAAAGCTCCCGCCCCAGCGCGGATGGCGTAATCCACATCGATCTGGAGACCGCGCAGGATTCCATCCAGAAGCGCGCCTTGCTTTATGACAAAAACGGTGACGCGCACTACGACACGATCTCGGCTTTTATTAAGTCTGTGCGCGGCTCCTACCCGGATGCCGCCCTTTACTGGCTGGCCAAGATGCTGGCCGCGGGCGAGGATCCGCGCTTCATCCTTCGCCGCCTGGTGGTGCTGGCCAGCGAGGATATCGGCCTGGCTGATCCGCGAGCGATGCAGGTTGCCACTTCAGCCGCCTACGCCTTTGAATATATTGGCATGCCCGAGGGAATCTATCCCATCACCGAGGCCACCCTCTACCTGGCAACCGCGCCTAAATCCAACTCCGCAGGGGCAGTCTTCCGCGCGCAGGACCTGATCCACCGGCAGGGCATGGGTACCGTCCCCACCCACCTGATGGATTCGAACCGGGATGCCAAAGGCCTGGGGCACGGAGCGGGCTATCAATACCCGCACGATTTCCCCGGTCATTTCATCCCCCAGCAGTACCTCCCGGAAGAATACACCGGGATGCGCTTCTATGAACCCTCCGGCGAGGGCTACGAAGCGGAGGTCGGCGAACGGCTTAAAGAATGGCGCCGGATCATCCGCGAGGCAGCCGGCAAGGATACCGCTGGGTGAGGATTTGACGACTGTGCTATAATTCTTAGGTCAACTACCAAGGCAGACAGAATGACAGACAACAACTAGCACACCTGACGTTTTTTGGGTAATGATCCCGGTTTGAGCATTTAACCGCGGGCATTTGCCCGTGGTTTTTCATTAATCACAAACAGGTTTGCCATGCTAGCAGTCAATCAAATTTCAAAATCCTTCAACCTGGCTCAGATCCTGAGCGAGGTGACCTTCTCCCTCCTTCCGGGCGAACGCGCCGGACTGGTGGGATCCAACGGGTGCGGTAAGACCACCCTGATGCGTATCATCATGGGGCAGGAAAGGGCGGATTCCGGCTCGGTGCGGCTGACCCCTTTTGATCTTGTCCCCGGCTACCTTTCCCAGGGATTCCAATTTGCGGATGATGTGACCGTTCGATCCTATCTCAATGCCAGCACGGGGGATCCCGCTGCGCTCGACGTGCAGTTGGAAGCGGTCTCCGCGCGGCTGGCATCCGCCCCAACTGATCCAGCGCTTGCCGCCGAATATGACCGCCTGCTGGAGCGCATCTCCCGCGCGGCGGAGAACGATGGCCAGGCGCGGCAAACGCTCGCAGTCCTGGGGCTGGAAGGCATCCCCCCGGATTTCCCGGCGCGATCCTTGAGCGGTGGGCAGAAAACCCGCCTGGCGCTTGCAGGTGTACTGCTTGCGCACCCCAGGCTGTTGCTGCTGGATGAGCCCACCAACCACCTTGATATTGCCATGCTGGAATGGCTGGAGGGCTGGCTTGGCTCCTACCGCGGCGCCGCGCTGATCGTCTCCCACGACCGGACCTTTCTGGATGCCACCGTCACACGCATCCTCGAGATCGACGAGCGCAGCCACCACCTCAAATCCTTCGAGGGGAATTTCAGCGACTTCGTCGCCCAAAAGGAATCCGAGCGGGAGAAACAGTGGTCGCAGTACCGCGACCAGCAGGCAGAGATTCGGCGCATGAAGCAGGATATCCTGAGGGAAAAGGAAAGCGCGGCCTACAACGAACGCCAGGCCAGCTCCATCCGCATCGGCGGCCCGGAGATGAAGCTAAAGGGGATGAAGGATCACGTCCAGGGCATCGCCAAGAAGGTAGCGAAAAAGTCAAAAGCGCGCGAGACCAAACTGGAGCGCTACATGGAGTCGGAAGAAAGGGTGGAAAAACCCAAACAGAGCTGGGAGATGAAGATCGAGTTCCAGGACGCGGGCGAAACCGGGCGCGACGTGCTGGTGCTGGAGCACCTGAGCGTGGGATATGGAGAGCTGGTGCTGCTGGAGGATGTGGCCCTGCGGTTGCGCTTTGGTCACAGGGTTGCGCTCATTGGGCCGAATGGCAGCGGCAAGACCACCCTGCTGAAGATCATCCGTGGCGAGCTTGAGCCGCTTTCCGGAAAA
The DNA here is from genome assembly GCA_963747315.1 of uncultured Chloroflexia bacterium. Classification (GTDB taxonomy): domain Bacteria; phylum Chloroflexota; class Anaerolineae; order Anaerolineales; family Anaerolineaceae; genus CAVVEQ01. The sequence goes on from CAVVEQ010000007.1 coordinate 253,747, forward strand.
GCACGACTGGGGGCACGGGTGAAGATCGGTTACATGAGCCAGGAACACGGCGAGCTTGAGGGCGCGGGTAACCCTTTGGTGCTGATCCAGGCTGTGACGGGCTGGAATGAAACCGAAGCGCGTGCGTTCCTTTCCAGGTACCTGTTCAAGGGTGATGAGGTCTTCACTCCCGCAGAGCAGCTTTCCCACGGCGAGCGCGCCAGGCTGATCCTTGCCCGGCTGGTGGCGGAGGGATGTAACTTCCTGATGCTGGATGAGCCCATCAACCACCTGGATATCCCCGCCAGGGTGCAGTTCGAGCAGGCATTGCGCGAGTTCAAGGGAACCGTGCTGGCGGTGGTGCACGACCGGTACTTCATCGAGAATTTTGCTTCTGAGATATGGGAGGTCGCCGAAAGACGGGTTCGGACACGGGAAGTCTCCGGCGAGCGAGTGTGGTCGAAAGGCTGGCATCTCTCGCGCTGAATCGAGAACTGATCAGGCTTCTTGACGAGGAACCGGTCTGACCGGATAATTAGGAAATGTTGCACAACCAGTGTGGCGAAAGATCATGTGCTTTAATTAATGATGTATTGGGATCGAAGATTGGTTATATCGCAGGAGGATAATTGATCACTAATAAATTAATAAAGGTAATTCCCCTGATCGTTCCCCTCCTGGTGCTGATCCTCCTGACAGGGTGTGATTCCGGTCCACGAATTGTGGACGTGGATGAGGGGACAAACGGGCAAACCATCCAAATGAAGCCCGGGGAGACCCTCCAGGTCCACCTGCCAAGCGACCCGATAAACGGGTATGCCTGGCAAGTAAAAACCATTGACCCAAATTTATTGGAGTACTCTCCCGAGGTCGAATATACACCCGTAGGGCAGGATCCGGTGGCGGGCGGCACCCAGGTTCTGACCTTTAAAGCCATAAAACCGGGGACAAGCCTGTTGGAGTTGATTTATAAACGCACCTCTGGCGAAGGGGTGAGTTTGCCGAAGTTCTTCCAGGTGACAGTCGAAATTAAATGATCAAACGCGGGTAAATAAAACCGGGGATTGACTTCACCTATTCAATTTGCTATACTCATGAAAGCGCTTTCGAAAGCGTTTTCACAAAATATCTTCCCATGAATACCGCTGTCTCTGCGAATGCAATCACTATCGCCGATGTAGCCGAAAGGGCGGGGGTTTCCATATCCACGGTAAGCCGGGTGGTCAATGGCTCTGCTCCGGTGGATGATGCCACCGCCGAAAGAGTGCGTGAGGCGGTGGTTGCCCTGGGTTATATTCCCCAGACGGCTGCGCGCAACCTGGCTAAACGCACGACCAATACCATTGGGTTGCTGCTGCCATCCATCGGAGAAGATTTCTTTTCTATGATGATGCGGGGGATCGAACTGGAAGCCACCGCGGCGGGATACGACCTGCTGATCGCCACCCAGGCGGCCATCGACTCACACCCTTCCACGCGGCTGCCCTTCGGGCGGCACAACACGGATGGGATGCTCATTTTCACCGGGAACCTGGATATCCGCGAGATCACCCCGCTTTACCACGCAAATTTGCCAATGGTGCTCCTGTATGAATCCGCGCCGCATACGATGCACATCCCAACTGTGACGGTAGAGAATAAGGATGGTACCCGCAAGATCATCGATCACCTGATCGAAGCTCACGGCTGCCAGCGGATCGCTTTCCTGCGCGGGCCGGTGGGCAATGAAGATTCCAACTGGCGGGAGCTGGGTTACAGCGCCTCGCTGGCATCCCATGGGATCAAATACGATCCCACCCTTATTTTCCAGGGGGATTTCAACACCGATACATCCGTCCGGGTGGTGCTTGAAATGATGCAAAACGGGCACAGACCTGACGCGATCTTTGGGGGCAGTGATGAAGGCGCATTTGGGGCGTACCTCGCCTTGAACAAACTGGGACTTCGTATCCCCCAGGATGTGGTGGTGGCAGGTTTCGACGACCTGACCCTTGCCCAGCATCTGCAGCCGGCACTCACCACCGTGCATGCCCCCACCGAAGAAGTGGGAAGGGTGGCTTTCCGGCAGCTTCATCACTTGATGCGCAGGGAGGAAGTAGAGCTACTCACCCTGCTGCCCACAGAACTGATCATCCGCCAATCCTGCGGATGCGCCTAATCCGAAACCGGGAGGTGAACACCAAGATATCATGCCAGACTGGAGAAGGTCAAACCAAAAAAGGAGCGTATGATGAAAAAGTTAACCCTCGTATTTTCCGTTTTGATGATTGCAGCCTTCGTTCTTGCCGCCTGCGGTGGCGGAGCAGCCCAACCGGCTGCTGAAAAACCCGAAAAGCTGAGTGTCTGGATCACCTGGGGAGATAATCCGGCCCAGATCCAGGAGCTCTTCAATAAGTTTGGCGATGCCAATGGGATCAAAGTGGAAGTGACCGCGCCGATCGAAGAAGATAAGATACTGACCGCGCTGAACAGCTCCAATCCACCGGATGTGCTCGTATTGAGCGGCGGGGACCTGGTTAAATCCTATGCCAGCCAGGGTTTCGTGGAACCTCTCAACAACCTCATCACTTCTGCCAAAATCGATATGAACGATTTTTATGAAGCACCACTCAAAGCATGCCAATATAACGATCAGTATCTCTGCCTGCCCTGGGGCAACGATATTTACGCCCTGTTCTGGAACAAGGATTTATTCACAGAAGCAGGCCTGGATCCGGAAAAACCACCCAAGACCCTGGATGAACTGGTGGAGATGTCCAAATTGTTGACAAAGGTGGATGCAGACGGCAAGATCACCCAGGCGGGGTTCATCCCCGACTTCTCCTGGGGGCATAACGACCTATATGTCCAGCGCTTCGGAGGATTCTGGTACAACCCCGAAGGCACCGAACTCACCGTTAATAGCGATGCAATGGTCAACGCTTATAAATGGCAGCAACAATTCTATTGCGACGGCATCACCCCCGAGCAGATGCTTGATTTTGCTGCTTCCTTTGGGGATTACAACTCATCCGAACAGGCGTTCTATGCCGGTAAGACAGCCTTCCAGGTGGATGGGGAGTGGCAAGTGGGTCCCAATTTCATCCCCCAGTTTGCCCCTGGATTGAATTACGGGATCACCGCGTTCCCGGTGGACCCGGCCAACGCGGATAAGGAAGGTTCCGGTGTCGTGCAAGGCACAGTTGCATTGATCCCGGCCAAGGCGACGAACAAGGAATGGTCCAGCAAGCTGCTGGCCTGGATGCTCTCGCCCGAGATTGTCGCCGAGGAGATGTCCTACAATGCCAACCTTCCCACCAGCAAAAAAGCTGCAGAGGACCCACGCTTTAAGGAGATCGAAGGGTTCGATAAATTCATTGAGATCATGGGCAGCCCTGCTTCCACCCATGTGATCACCTCCCCGATCAGCCTTGAGATAAATGACGCACTCGGTGTGGCGGAGGAAAAGATCCTGCGCGAATGCGCCGATCCAAAACCTTTACTGGATGAAATCCAGGCCGAGTATGAACAACTACTGAAGGAAAGCCTGCAACAATAAGCGTCCCAGGACACCAATCGGGGGACCCGCGAACGGGTTCCCCGATATATTGTTAATTAGACTTGGAGGCGACCAATGGCAGAAGCACCAGCAATGGAACACCCTGCAAAGCGGACACGGCGAAGAATGACCCGCATGGAGAAACATAACCTGCTGGTGGGGATGGCGTTTATTTCACCCTGGATAATTGGATTTGTGGTATTCACCCTTTACCCGATGGTGGCATCCCTGAAATACAGCTTCACCGACTTCACCGGGATCCTCGCTTCCAAGCAGCACTTCTTCGCCAATTATCAGATGATGCTTACCGATGACCGCTTTTGGAAAGCGGTGGGAAACACGCTTTACATGGTGCTCATCTCTGTACCGCTGAACCTGATTTTTTCCTTCCTCTGCGCCATCCTCCTCAACTTCAAAGTTCGGGGGCAATCTTTCTACCGGGTAATATTTTTCCTGCCCTCTATCGTCCCGGCAATCGCCAGCACAATGTTGTGGATCTGGATACTCCGTCCGGATAACGGCTTGCTGGCAGCTTTAATGAACTTTTTCGGAATCGACGGACCCAACTGGTTCCTCGACCCGCTTTGGGCAAAACCCGCCCTGATCATGCTGGGCATCTGGGGGATCGGCGGAACGATCATCATCTATCTCTCCGGTCTCCAGGATGTTTCTCAGACACTGCTGGAGTCGGCAGAATTGGATGGAGCCAACTGGTGGCAAAGATTGCGGAATATCACCATACCCATGGTGTCACCGATCACGCTTTTTAACCTGATCACCGGGGTGATCGTTATGTTCCAGTACTTTTCCCAGGCTTATGTATTTGCCAAATTCGCCAGCATAGGTAAAGCGGATATCATCGTAGGCAGGCCGATGGATTCAACCCTGTTTTACAGCGTTTTCCTCTATGATAAGTTTACCAACTTCAGGTACGGATACGCCTCCGCGATGGCATGGGTTCTATTTATCGTGATCCTGCTCTGTACAATTGCCCTTCTGAAGGCTTCCAACCGCTTCACCTATTACGCAGGTTAAGCAGATGGCGACCCAATCCAACTACCAACGTCCGCTATCTGTAAAGGTTCGAAAATTCTTCGAGCAATTCGGAAAACATCTGATCATCTGGGCTTTTGCGCTTTTCTTTTTTATTCCTTTCATCTGGATGGTTTCAACTTCCTTGAAGGTCAAGGCGGATGTAGGCAGGTTCCCCCCCAACTTCCTTCCCCGTGAAAATAAAACCATTGAAATAAATGGAGAAGTATTCCCGGTCTTTGCACTCAGTATTGCAGGAGGTGGGCAGGAAGAGGTGGCTGTCAAAGATTATGATGGTTCTGACGCGATCGTTTTTGACCTGAAGAATCCAGCGGAGATTTGGAAGGTTCCACAGAAACAACTAAGCGAGATCCTGATCGTGAAATTTCACTGGGAGAACTACCGCGATGCTCTGCTGAAAGCCAACCGCCCCGGGTTGGACGTGAACTTTTTTACCTACCTTAAGAACAGCCTGATCATCGCTTTCTTCAGTATCCTTGGAACCCTGGTTTCCTGCACACCTGTGGCATATGCTTTCGCGCGGATCAAGTTCCCCGGCAGAGACGCTCTCTTTATTTTCGTTCTTGCCACCATGATGCTCCCCTTCCAGGTGACCATGATCCCGTTGTTTAAATTATTCAATGAAACGCTGCGCTGGGGAGATACATTTTTGCCGTTGATCGTGCCAACCTTTTTTGCCAATGCATGGGATATTTTCCTATTGCGGCAATTTTTCAGGACCATTCCCTCAGAAATGAGTGATGCCGCGCGGGTGGATGGCGCTAACGAATGGCAGATCTTCACCAGGATCATCATTCCCCTCTCCATCCCGGTGATCTCCACAATCGCAGTGTTCACGTTCCTGTGGGCCTGGAATGATTTCACTGGACCGCTGATTTACCTTCAGAGCCACCAAAATTTCACCATGGCCCTCGGATTGCAGGATTTCCAGGGGCAGCGCGAGATCCTCTGGAACCAGCTCATGGCAGCTTCGGTGATATTCACCGTCCCCATCATCATCGCTTTCTTTTTCCTCCAGAAACAGTTTATCCAGGGGATAAAATTGACCGGGGGCAAGGAAGGTTGATCAAAATTATCATAGTATTAATTGGAGAATGGAAATGACGACAACCACTCAAAAACCGCATCTCTCCCTGGGCAGGATCCTAACCTACAGCCTGGCGAGCGCCGGGTTGAACATCCTGGCGATCACCGTCAGCACCTGGCTGCTGTATTTCTATTCTCCGCCGCCCGATTCCGGCAGGCATATCTTTTTACCGGTGGCGTTCGTGGGCGCGGTCGCCTTCGTAGTGGCAATTTGGGATGCGGTCATCGATCCGCTGATCGGCCAGTGGAGCGATAACCTGCGTTCGAAATGGGGGCGGCGCAAACCGTTCATAATTTTCGGCGCGCCTGCCACGGCCATCCTGGTGGTGTTGATCTGGATGCCGCCGATGAGCTCTTCCATAATGCTGGTTTCCATTTATTTCCTGGTGGTCAATCTGCTCTATAACACCGCGTACAGCCTGGTGGGCATTCCGTATGACGCGACCATGCCGGAAATGGCTCCCGAGCCGCACGAGCGGGTGAAACTGAGTTATTTCAAGGGACTGTTCGGCATCATCGGGGTTCTGATCGGCTCGCTGGTGGCTGCGCCGCTTTTCGATTCGATCGGTCCGGTGGCGATGGGCGTGGTGGTCGCGATCGTGGGACTGGCCACCATGTGGGGGTCACTTTTCGGCATCAAGGAGACTGACCGTCCCATCGGCGAGACCATGCCGGTTTGGGAAGGATTGAAGACAACCATGAAGAACAGGCAATTCCTTTTCCTGTTCTTTTCAACACTTTTTGTGCACATCACCTACCAAATGATGCTGGCCAGCCTGCCCTATTTCATCACCCTGATCGTGGGAGGAACTGAAGGCGACGTGGGCATTTTCCAGGGGGTGCTGATTCTAGCCATTGCCATCACTGGGCCGCTGTGGCTGCTCTGGAACCGGCGGAAATCCCAACGCGACCTGATCAAGATCAGCCTGGTCATTTTCATCGTAGCGCTCCTGCTGATGTCATTCGTGGGGCAGGTACCGGGGTTACCGGTTGATATCCAGGCTTATATCGCCCTGGCTGTCAGCGGTGTTTCGCTGGGAGGATATTTGATCCTGATCTATGCCATGATGGGAAACGTGGTCGATTACGACGAAATGCTCACGAATAGGCGGCGGGAGGCCAATTATTATGGGACGTTCAGCCTCGGGATCGGGCTGGGCTCTGCGATCGGTATGCTTGTGCTGCCTTTCCTCCTCAGCACGTTCGGGTTCACGAAAGATAACCCTGGTGGCGTGCGGATCGGCTTCCTGGTGATGGCGGCATTCGTGCTTATCGGCCTGATCGTCTTCCAGGGTTACCGCCTGGGCGAAACGCCTGAGGAAACCCGCAGGAACATGGAATTGCCGGAGGCGCAAGATGCAGCCGCGAAACCTTAAGGCCGGGGCAGCCCGGGCGAGCATTTCTCCCCCGAAAGGCATCTTCCTGGTCGGTTATGGCGACCGCTCCAAGGGCAATAAGGGTATCCACGATGACCTGACCGCAACCGCTCTGGTCCTGGATGGCGGAGAGGAAAAGATCGCCATCGTTGCTGTAGATATCCTTTGTCTGAATGAGTACATCGTGGATCAAGTGCGCACTGCTTGCCCGGGAATCCAACCGGTGCTCTGCTGCTCGCATACGCACTCAGGTCCGATCGGATACGCAGGGGAGCACTCCGGGAGACGAGAAAAGGAATACATCGACAGCCTGGTGCAGATTATCGCCGGCACGATCCAGGAGGCAGCGGAAATTGCCACAGTAGCGGAACTGATGTGGGGGCAGGGCAGCGCGGATATAGCCGTGAACCGGCGGGAGAGGCTGCCCAGCGGCGAGGTGATCATTGGCGAGGATCCAGAGGGGGTGGTGGACCGCTCCGTGGGTGTTCTTTCGGTGAAGGCGGAAGGGAAACGGCTGGCAACCGTGGTCAATTTTGCCTGCCACGGCACCGTCTGGGGACCGGATAACCTGCTGGTTTCCGCAGATTGGATTGCCGCCATGCGCGAAAAGGTGGAGAGAGAACTGGGCGGTTTGTGCCTCTTTCTACAGGGGGCTGCTGGCAACCTCAATCCGAAGATGGGCTGGGGCAGGGAGGATTGCTGGGAAATGGCGGTTTCGCAGGGGGAGCGGGTGGCGGAAGCGGTTAAAAAAGCCGCAGGGGGGAGGCAGGCGATGATAACCGGAGGTGAGCTGGCCATCTCCCGCCAGGATGTCTGGATCCCGTTCGAAGGCGCGGCGACAACTGAAAAACCACCCACGATTTACCGCAAGAGAATATTGAAGATGGCGAATTTTCCGGAATGGATGTCCTTTGCCACTGACTATTTATTGAATATTCGCTACCCATGGAAACCGCGGATCGAGAAGCGGGAAGGTCGATGGGGAACCTTGTTGCGGGTCAACACTGCCCGATTCGGTTCCCTCGCGCTGGTGAGCTTCGGCGCAGAGGTTTTCACCGAAATCGGTATAAAAGTTAAGGAGCTTTCACCTGCGAGGCACACCATGTTTACAAGCGTCAGCGATGGGTGCATCAGCTACCTGCCCACCGATGCTGCCCATACGGATGGGGGCTACGAAGTGGAACTGGCCACTTATGCCTATCGGTATCCGGGTCCGCTGGCAGCAGGAGCGGAAGGAAGAGCGCTGGCAGCGGCTGAAGAAGAACTCAAGAACCTATGGAAGGAGTTTTAACCCATGTCCATTAAGGTTGCCATCAGCGGGGCGGGGTTTATCGCCGGAGTGCATGCCCGCGCTATAAAAAATGCGAAAGACGCTGTCGTGGAGTCTGTTGTGGAATTTGACCCGGCGAAGGGAAAGGCATTCGCAGCGGAACACGGCATCAAACAGGTATTTACCAGCATCGACGAACTCATCAAAGCTGGGGGCGCGGATGCACTTGTGATCGGTGTACCTAACGCGCTGCACGCCCCGCAGGCGATAAAAGCGCTGAGCGTGCGCATCCCGGTGCTGGTGGAAAAACCTATGGCTATGAACGCCGCTGAAGCCGAAGCCATGATGGAAACCGGGCAGAAGAATAATACTGTGCTGATGGTAGCCCATTGCTGGCGGTTCGATGAAGAAGCATTATGGCTGCGTGAGCAGGTGGAAACCGGCATCCTGGGAGCCATACTGCGGACGAAGGGTTATGGGGTGCACTCCAATTGGGGTCCGGACGGATGGTTCAAGCAAAAAGCGCTGGCAGGAGGAGGTGCACTGGTCGATATGGGCATCCATGCGTTGGATACTGCCCGTTTCCTGCTGGGCGACCCGGAACCGGAATCGGTCTTTGCGAAAATTGGAACTAATTATATTGAAGCGGATGTGGATGACACCGGGGTGGTGATCGTCACCTGGAAGAATGGGGCGGTATCCTACCTGGAGGCAGGCTGGTGGCAGCCGCATATGGACGGCCCGGAAGCCGCGACACAACTCTATGGGCAAAAAGGTTTTGGCTCTCTCTTTCCCACGCTGCTTGAAATCCCCAACGCGGAAGAGATGCGCGTGGATATCACTGACCCGGGTTATTCCTTCCCGCGCGAAGATCATGCTCCGCAGGTAATGTATGACCACCAGATGAGCTACTTCCTGGATTGCGTGAAGAGCGGAAAAACCCCGGTTCCAGGAGCGCTGGAGGGGTGGACGAACATGCGCATCCTGGACGCCGCTTACCGGAGCGCAAAAGAAGGAAAAGTGATCGAACTATAAAGAGGACCGGAAATGTTAAAAGTTGCTGTGATCGGGGGAGGCTCCACCTATACCCCGGAATTGATCAAAGGATTCCTGGACCGTCACGAAAGCTTTCCGCTGGAAGAGCTCTGGTTGATGGATATCGATCCCCAGCGGTTGGAGGTGGTGGGCGGCTTTGCCAGGCGGATCGTGGAGAATGCCGGTTCCCCCTTCAAGGTGGTGCTCAGCACCGATCAGCGTGAATCGGTGCGCGGGGCTTCCTACGTGACCACCCAGTTGCGGGTGGGCAAGATGTCCGCCCGGGTTGCCGATGAGTATTTGGGGCGCAGGCACGGGCTTATCGGACAGGAAACAACAGGGGTGGGCGGGATGGCGAAAGCGCTACGGACCATCCCGGTATTGCTTGACCTTGCCGGGGACATGCGTGAAGTATCCAATCCCGGGGCGCTGCTGGTCAATTTCACCAATCCTTCAGGATTGGTAACCGAAGCGCTATTTCGATACGCGCCGGAGGTGCAGGCGGTGGGGGTCTGCAATGTGGCCATCCACACCAAGATGGAGATCCTGGAAGGATTTGAGAAGCTGACCGGTGAGAAGATCGACCCGCACCGGGCGGACCTGAAAACGCTCGGGTTGAATCACCTGAGCTGGCACTACGGGTTCACCCTGGATGGCGAGGATATCTGGGATCAGGTCTTCGCGGCCTACCTGGAAATGGTTCGCGATGGGCAGGACGAGGATTGGGACGCCGGTACGATCGAATCCCTGGGGATGATGCCCAATTACTACCTGGGCTATTACTATTACACCAAAAAGAAACTGGCGGAGCAGGAAAAATGGCCTCCCTCCCGTGGAGAAACTGTGATCGGGATCGAAAATGAGCTGCTGCGGCAATACGCCGACCCCAACCTGAAGGAGCCTCCCGCTGAGTTGATGGAGCGGGGCGGTGCGTGGTATTCCACCGTGGCCACCCAATTGCTAAACGCCCACTACAATGACCTGGGGGAAACCCACGTCTGCAACGTGCGTCATGGCGGAGCGGTGCGCGGCTGGGATCCTGACTGGGTGCTGGAAATGCCCTGCAGGGTGGACCGCAAGGGCATTCACCCTCTGCCTGAGGAACCGCTTCCACCAGTCTGCGCCGGATTAATCGCGAATGTGAAAGCCTATGAGATCCTTACTGCTGAGGCTGCGGTGACAGGCGACCGGAATGCTGTCCGACAAGCGCTTCTGACGCATCCGTTGGGGCCGGAAGCTGATCAGGTTGGCGCAGTGCTGGAGGACCTCATCCGGACGAATAAAGATTATCTTCCACAGTTCTAAGAGGTGATTTAATGAAACCCAATCCGGTACTTAGAAAATTAGGATTCGCAAATACCGACCGGCTGCTTCTGCTGCACGTGGACGATATCGGTATGTGCAACGCAGGGATGGACGCATACCGCGAACTTTATGATTTCGGACTGGTCAGCTGCGGTTCGGTTATGGTGCCCTGCCCGTATTTCCTTTCCGCAGCGGGATTCGCAAAGGATCACCCGAAAGCTGACCTGGGTATTCACATCACCCTGACCAGTGAGTGGCTCACCTACCGATGGAGGCCCCTTTCCACGGTGGATCCAGACTCGGGTTTAATGGATTCAGAGGGATATTTTCCACGGTCGACGGATGAGGTTCAGGAAAAATGCGATCCTGAGGCAGCCGTGGTGGAAATGCAGACCCAGGTGGATTGGGCGCTGCGGGCTGGGATTAAACCCACCCACATGGATACCCACATGGGCGCGGTGCTGCATCCCAAGCTGCTTCAGAATTATGCCCGGGTGGGGTTTGCCAACGGACTCCCCGTCATGGCCGTGCGGCTGGATGAGAGAGGCTGGCAGGCACAGGGTGCCGATCCGATGACTGCTAAAATGGCAGCCCGGTTTGTGGAAGAGCTTGAGGAGATGGGCATGCCCCTGGAAGATGCGATCGCGGCGGCACCCCTGGATGACCCGGTGGATAAGATGGGTCAATACAAACGGGTGCTGGCAGGGCTGCCGTCCGGGCTGACCCACATGTATATCCATCCCGCACCGGATTGTGCCGAGCTACGCGCCATCTGCCCGGACTGGCGTTCTCGGGTGGGGGATTACGAGACCTTCCGCAGCGAAGAGATGCGAAAATATATTAAGGACCAGGGCATCCAGTTGATCGGATACCGTTCGCTGCAAAGCTTGATGCCTTCCTAACACTTTGGATTGGAGAGAAACGATGGCAGCAACCGCAAAAACCTACACAACCAGCTTTCGTACCCGCATTCTCTACAGCCTTTCCAGTTTCGGGGTGGCTTTGCCGGCGGAATCCGTTGGCGGGATCATCGCTTTCTATATCGTGGATGTGATGAACCTGCCTGCCACCTGGTTCGCAACCTTCTGGGTCTTCTACACGATCTACAACGCGATCAACAATCCCCTGCTGGGTTACCTCTCGGACCGCACAAAGTCACGCTGGGGACGGCGCATCCCGTATATCCTGTTTGGGAGCCTTCCTTATGTACTCATTTACGCCTTGATCTTCTGGTCGCCGTTCGATGGCAAGGTCAACCCGTACGGATTACTGGCGTACTTTGCGGTTCTGATGGTCATCTGGGAGGGGCTCTACACGGCGGTTGCGACTGGGTATTACTCCCTGCTCCCGGAAATGTTCCCGGATTACGAGGAGCGCACCGATGTTGCGGCCAAGATGAACATCTTCCAGATCATAGCGCTGCTGGTTGGGGTTGCGCTTCCGCCACTGATGGCTGATATCCTCGGGTGGGGCTGGATGGCGCTTATCCTGGCTGTGATGAGCGGGGTGGCGATCTACATCGGTGTCCCTGCCATGTTTGAAGTTAAAAAAGAGGACACCTATTTTCCAATCGGAGCGGCATTAAAGGCAACCTTTGTCAACCGGAGTTATTTGATGGCAGCGATCTCGCAGACCATGCGGTTCTTCGGGACAGGAGTGTTGCAGATGGGTATGCTTTTTTACGTGAAATACAGCCTGAATGCCGACCCTGCGACAGCTTCCCTGATCTTCGGGGTGTCGTTTATCCTGGCGGCTCTTGCCCTTTACCCGTGGAAATTCTGGGTTGCCAACCACCTGGATTCACGGCGCACATTGATGATTGCCAATGCCATCATGATCGTCGGGATGATCCCGCTTGGTTTTAGCACCTCGCTTACGGTTGCGCTTATCGCCGCAGGGATCATTGGGATCGGGCTCTCCGGGCTGGTGTTGATAGGGGATGTGATCGTGGCGGAGGTTGTGGACGAGGATGAGGTAAAGACCGGTGTTCAACGCGCCGGCATGTATTTTGGCATGACCGGGCTGCTCATTACGCTGGGCGGGCTGCTGGTTTCTTCTGTATTTGGCATCATCGTTCCCATGTTTGGCTACGACACCATGCTGGATGTTCAACCTGCAACCGTGGACGTGGGCTTTCGCATATTTCTGACGGTGCCTGCCATCGTCGGCTTCCTTCTGGCGATCGTGGCGCTATATTTCTACCCGCTTCACGGCGATCGTTTGAAGGGTATCCGGTCTGAGCTCGCCAAGAAAGCAGAATTACGCAAAATGACCGCGGAGAAAGCATGACCGATTTTTATCTTGGGATTGATATCGGCGGCACAAAAACTCATGCGCTGATCGCCACCGGGAATGCAGAGGCGATCGGTTTTGGCGAGGCGGGGACCGGCAACCATGAGGCCGTCGGGTACGACGGTATGGAAGAGGTGCTGATCGAAACCACCCACCAGGCACTGGCGATGGCGGGGATCAGCCTGGGGGAGATTCGCGGAGCCGGGTTCGGGATCGCCGGGTACGACTGGCCTTCCGAACGGCAATCCATGCTTGCAAGCATTGGCAGGATCTGCCTCTCCTGCCCGGTGGAGGCCGGGAATGACACCCTGGTAGGTCTGCTGGCCGGGGCGCAGGGTGGCTGGGGTGTGGCGGTGGATGCAGGCACCGGGGAAAACTGCATTGGGCGGGACCGAACCGGTCGAACCGCACAGCTCACTGGCAGCGGACCGATGTTTGCTGAATTCGGCGGGTCGCACTCCCTGGTGGTCAAAGCAGTGCAGGCAGTCTCCCTGGAATGGGGTCATCGGGGACCCGCAACCGCGCTCTCGCGCGAGTTTGTCCGGCTGGCTGGTGCCAAGAATGTGAGCGATCTGCTGGAGGGGTTGACCCTGGGGTATTACGAGGCTTACGGTGATGTGGCCCCCCTGGTATTCAAGGTCGCGGAGGAGGGGGATGAAATCGCCAGGGAATGCATCCGCTGGGCGGGACGGGAACTGGGCAGCATGGTGAACGGGATCATCTGCCAACTGGGATTCGAGGATCTGGCGTTTGACGTGGTGTTGATAGGCAGTATGTTTAATGGCGGGGAGTTGGTTATCGATCCGCTCAAGGACACTGTCTGTTCCTGCGCAGGTATGGCGCGCTTTGTAAAGCTGGAGGTGCCCCCGGTGACCGGGGGAGTGCTGCTGGGAATGGAGGCCGCAGGGATCGGATTTTCAGATCACTTACGCGGCGTGCTTACCCAAAGCACCCTGGAACTGCTGGAGAAGATCCGGTGACCACGAATTTTGAGATCGTTTTTAAGAACATCGGGGAGCTCACGCCTACCGAGCATGAAGAAATGAACGAGGTGGATCATCTTGCGTTTTTTGAAGAGGATGGGGATGACGACTGGTGGCAGGATTGGGCATCACCTACAATGCGCTTCCTGGGTAAGGAAGATAACCGGGTTGTGAGCACCGTGGGTTTGATCCAGAGGGAGATCCTGGTGGAAGGAATCCCTTACAGGATTGGCGGTGTTGGAGGTGTTGCCACGAGGCCGGATCGGCAGAAGTTGGGATACGCCGGCAGATTGCTGGCTGAAACAAAGCGGTTTATGAACGACGACCCCTGGTACCAGTACGGGATGTTATTCTGTGATCCAAAACGGATCCCCTATTATCAAAAATCGGGCTACGAGCGGATCTCCAACTCCCTCTATGTGCGCAGGGAATCCGATCGGCAATTGTTCCCCGATCCCTGCCTGGTGTTGGACCTTCGGGGCAACTTCTTTCCCCCGGGTGAAGTGGATTGCATGGGATTACCGTGGTGAAACCACGAATGTATCGATCAATTCCTATCTTTTTTTGAGGTGTGATAAATGGCAACACTCGCAGCGCTTGGCGGTAAACCGGTTCGGGAGGAGACCTACCCGGATTGGCCGGTATATGACCAGCGGGATATCGACGCTGTTACAGAAGTTATCCGTTCTGGACGCTGGGGGGGATTCCCCTGGCCAGGACCGAAGACGGCGGAATTCGCTCAGAAATTCGCCGAAATGCAGGGAGTGCCACATGCGGTTCCGATGATGAACGGTACCGTGACGATGGAGGTGGCGCTACGGGCAGCGGATATCGGCTGGGGTGATGAGGTCATCGTGCCGGCATACACCTTTATGGCCACTGCGGCTGCGCCGATGGCTGCAGGGGCGATTCCCGTGCTTGTGGATATCGACCCGGGTAATTATTGCATGGATCCGGTGAAATTCGAGGAAGCGATCACCCCCCAAACCAAAGCAGTGATCGTAGTACACCTGGGTGCACAGATGACCGATATGGACGCCATCATGGCGATCGCGAAAAAGCATAACCTGCTGGTCATCGAAGATTGTGCTCACGCGCACGGCGCGAAGTGGCGCGGGATGGGGGCGGGCTCGATCGGCGATTTCGGTTCCTTCAGCCTGCAATCCTCCAAGATCATCACCACCGGGGAAGGTGGTGTGCTCACCTGCCGCGACAAGCACATGGCGGAGCGGGCTGCCAGCATCATCGATTGCGGTCGGGCAAAGGACGCAGAAGAAAAAGAAAATACCATGGGGGTGAATTACCGCATGACCGAGATCCAGGCAGCCCTGGGCGTGGTTGCGCTGGAGCGCTTCTCGGATCAGATCCGTCAGCGGGCTGAACATGCGGGTTACCTGGAGGAATCCCTGAGCGAAGTCCCGGGAGTGCGCTTGCTGCGCCGCGACCCGCGCCACACCGTTCGCTCATTCTACAGGTATGTGATCGCAATTGACCCGGAAGTATTTGGCGCAGAGCATCAGGCGGTATGCTACGCACTCGAGCACGAGGGCATCTCCTGCTGGGATGGTTACCCAGCCATGCATAAGAATGAGATCTTCCAGCCGCGAGCATCCAAACTGGCTGTCCCGAATGCCTTTCCGGAAAAATTTGATTATTCCAGGCTGAGCCTTCCGGAAACAGAACGCGCGACTGAGCTGGAGGCAGTCTGGTTGGATGAAAACATCTTCCGGGCGGGACGGAAAGGGGTGGATGAGGCAGTGCAGGCAATCCATAAGCTGGCTGAAAATCGTACGGAGATGGAGGTCCTGGAGGAGAAACGCAGGGAGATGCTGGGATTACCCTGAAAATGCTTTGAAACAAGACCTGATGTGATCTTCCGGCTCTGATCACCTGACAGAACTGAAAAGGGTTCTAACGGATTTGTAATGGATAATCGATTGTGAAAATGGGGAAAAGTTCCTATACTTAGAGAAATATTCTACGCTTGGCGCTGGTTGTGCGGAGGTGTGGAATATGAGCGAAACAGGGATGTGGAAAAAATATAAGGATTCACCAGGATGGTTAAAGGCCAGCGCGATAGCGCTGGTGATCATCGTTGCAGGTTTGATCTGGGGGGTGTTCGCCATCCATCAGCAGCGCCGCGAACAGGTCATAAAAACTGTCCGAAATCTGCAAATATTGATCATCCGGGAGGCTGCTCAAAACGCGGAAACCTGGTATGAACTGAGGGTGACCAGCAAGCAAGCCGACCCCGAAGAGGTCATTACCGAGGTTTTCACCAATTTCGTTTCCAATAACCATATTCCCGGGATGAGCGAAGTGTGGATGGCCACACCCGGAAATTTCTTCCTGCACCGGGATTTCCCCTATAAAAATGGTTCGCAGGGCATGACTATTACCGATTACTTTGCGATTCGAAACGCGGGGGGGGGATCTCATACCGACAATGTTCTTGCAGGGTTGCAAAAGGGGGACCAGGGCAATGATTGGTATATCGTTGATCCCCAGCAAGGGAAGGAAATTGTTTCCTGGGTGCCCGTTTACCTGGGTGGTGATGGGTACGCGATCGGTTTATCAGCATTGGAATCAAAGGTGATGGCGGATGCGGGTGTGGAGGAGGAGTTCAAGCGCAATTTCTTCCTGGTGGTAATTTTCTCAACCCTGTTATGCGTCGTTTTTTATCTTTTATTACGTGAAGAAGGTCGCTCCAAAGCTTATGCTGAACTGCTTGAAAAGACGATCCAGGAGAAGACCCGCGAGCTTGAGATCACCAATGCCAGGTACAAAACGCTGGTCGAGCAGATCACCGCGGTAACCTATGTGGATGCAAATGACCTGGAGTGTACACCTCTCTACATGAGCCCGCAGATGGAGATGCTTTTTGGGTATACAGAAAAGGAGTGGAAGACAATTCCCAGCCTTTGGCAAAATATGATCCACCCTGATGACCGCGATCGGGTGTTGGCTGAGCACGAACGGACATTCAATTCCGGAGAGCCATTTAACATGGATTACCGGGTGTACACCAAGTGTGGAAAACTCATCTGGATCCACGACGAGTCCGTACTTGCGATCGATCCCAGCGGAACAAGAACCTGGCAGGGAGTGATGTATGACATTAGCGACCGGAAAGCCATGGAGGATGAACTACGGTATCTGGGGCACCACGATTCGCTCACCGGGCTCTACAGTCGCGCTTTCATGGAAACTGAAATAGAACGCCTTCAGAAAAGCCGTGATTTTCCGGTTTCCATCATCATGAGCGATGTGGATAAACTGAAAGCGGTCAATGATAAATTCGGTCATGCAGTAGGGGATGAAATGCTCCGCCGCGCCGCCAGTGTGATCCGCAGTGCATTCCGGGCAGAGGATATCATCGCTCGAATGGGCGGGGATGAATTCGCGGTGGTGCTTCCTTCCACGGATGTGAAGGCAGCGCAGCAGGCGATAGACCGCATCCTCAAGGCAGTCGCCAAGGAAGGCAAAGCAGGGATAGGCCCCAGGTTGAAGATCTCCCTTGGTTATGCGACAGGCGCTCAGAATGAATCGCTCGAGCAAGTCCTCCGTAAAGCTGACCGGAATATGTACCAGCAGAAGCAGGTAAATTACACGAATGAGGACCCTGAAGCAGAATCCTGATCAAAACTGCCCAATTGCTTGACAAAGCTGCTACAGGTTCTTAAAATAGGACGGAGTCTGGATAAATCTTTGTAAAGGTTAATGGTTCCATGCAAACAGAAGAAGCGGAAAATAGCGGCGACAGTATCCCTCTTAGTACAGGGGCTGTCCTTCACATTTCCGCGATAGTTGGAAATATTTTGATAATCGATCATACCCGCGCTATTTTTCCCACGCCCGGGTATCTGATGCAGGAGGTTCCGGTCCGGTAATTGCCGGCGGCTGGAGCGATTCCCGTGAGCGTTGCTCGCCGGATGATACCTTCTGTGTCATCCGGTTTTTATTTTTCTTGGAGGTGGAAGATGGCATATCTGAGCAATGTGGTCGGAAAACCTGTAATTGATGTGGAGGGTGAAAATATTGGAAAGGTGCTGGAGATCCTCGCTATCCGCACAGAGGGGATGCCGCATCCCAAGGTGACAGCAGTACAGGTAAAACATAAGAAAGTTGTCCTCCTAATCCCAATTTCCGATGTAGCGGCACTGATCGCTCCGATCGTCCCCCTGAATAAAAAGTTCGACGATATCCAAACTTATGTGCCAACCGATGGTGAAATTTTCCTGGTGAGGGATATCCTCGATAAACTGATCATTGATATCAACGGAGTGCGGGTTGTGCGGGTGAACGATCTTGAGGTTACCCGGGTGAATGGGGATTACTTCATCGCCAATATCGACGTGGGCGTGGGCGGGCTTTTCAGAAGGCTGGGGATGGGGACCAGAGGGAAAAAGAAAAATGCTCGCATGGAAAAACAGGGAGTCATTTCCTGGGATTCAGTTGAGCTGCTATCCACGGATGAGCCCATGCGGTTGAAGGTACCACAGGAAAAACTCGCAGAGCTTCACCCGGCGGACCTTGCTGATATCCTAGAAGATATGGACCGCCTGGAAAGCGGGCGGTTCGCGAACCGCCTGGAGATCAGCCAGCTGGCCGACACCCTGGAAGAGGTGGAAACCGATTTCCAGGCACACATCATTGAAGATATGCCGGACGAGAAGGTGGCGGATGTGCTGGAGGAGATGGCTCCGGACGAGGCTGCCGACCTTTTGGCCGAACTCCCCAAAGATCGCAGCGAAAACCTCCTGGAGTTGATGGAGGACGATGAGGCGGAGGATGTCCGCAAGCTGCTGGCATACCCGGAAGAATCCGCAGGCGGGATTATGACCACCGAATATGTATCCATCCCCCCAAAGCTGAACGCAGAGGAAGCCATCGCAGCCGTACGGGCGGTGGGTGATGAAGTGGAGCAGGTGTTTTATGTTTATGTGACAGATGAGGAAAATCACTTGATGGGAGTGTTCTCGCTCAGCGATCTGATTTTCGCCAACCCGAAGACGCCAATCATGGACTTCATGCATCGCCGGGTGGCGGCGGTGGACCTGCTTGAAACCCAGGATGAAGTTGCCAGGGTGATTGCCAAGTACAATCTTTTAGCAGTGCCTGTAGTGGATGCCGAAAACCGCCTTCAGGGGATCGTTACCTCGGATGATGCCCTCGATAAGATCATCCCGACTGCCTGGAAGAAACATCTCCCACATTTTTATCTGACGTAAATCATCTATGAACCGAGACTAACCATGCGTAGCGTACGGATCAGAGCCTTCTTTGCGAGATATTGGAAAATCCTCCTGGTATTCTTTTCGGTTTTCGGACCGGCTACCATCACTGCATTTGCCGATAACGATGCATCGGGTGTTGCCACGTATTCCATCGCCGGGGCGAAGCTCGGCTACCCGATCCTGTTCCTGTTACCGTATATCACCATTTTGCTTGCCGTCACCCAGGAAATGGGCATTCGCCTGGCTGTGGTCACCCGCAAGGGATTGGGCGACCTTATCCGCGAACGCTGGGGGGTGCGGGTCTCACTGATCGTGTTCACCGGGCTGGTGGTGGCCAACCTGGCAACGGTGGTCACAGAGATGGCGGCGATTAAAGCCGTGGGTGCCCAGCTTGGCATCCCGGCGGTGCCAATCATCCTCGGATTCATCCTGGTGGCAGTTTTGTTCGTCACCCGGGGGAAATACAAACATACCCAGATCATCATGCTCTTTGCCTGCCTGTTCTTCCTGGTTTATATCTTTGCCGCTATCAAGGTGAAACCCGATTGGCAGATGGCGCTAAGCAACCTGATCTGGCCGCACGGGGTGGATTTCTCGCCGGCGTACTGGCGCAGTTACCTGATCATCGGCATGGGCGTGCTGGGTACCACTATCACCCCCTGGGGGCAGTTCTTTATCAGCAGCTTCTCCTTCGATAAAAAGATCGAAGCGGATAAGGTCAAGTATTCGCAATTTGAATCTTATTGGGGCGCATTCCTGACGGATTTCTTTTCATTCTTCATGATCGTTGCCACGGCTGCGACCCTTTTCTATGCTAATATTCCCCTCCAATCCGCGGAAGACGCAGCCATTGCCATTAAACCCTTTGCGGGGGAGCTTGCTGGTACGCTGTTTGCGCTTGGGATCATGAACGCCGGGTTCATGGGGTTGGTGATCGTATCCCTCTCCACTGCGTATGCCTTTTCAGAATTTTTCGGAACTTCGGGCAGCCTGGATTATGATTTCAAGACCAGCAAGATGTTCTATATGATCTTCATCGGGCAATTAGTGGTGGCTGGTTCGATCGCATTAATCCCGGCTATCGACCTTTTCACCCTGGCAGTGGCAACGCAGGCGCTAAACGCGATGGTCCTGCCGCTGGTGTTCTTCTTCCTGATCAAACTGACCAGCGACCCCAAGATTATGCGCGGGAACCAGAACAAACCGCTGCAGCGCAATTTCACTATAGTCTGCACAGCGCTCATTTTGATGGCTTCGGTGGGCACGCTGGTGCTGACCTTTTTCCCAGATATATAATTGGAGAATAAATTGGTTGATTCGTTGAATGGTTGATAGGTTTTCTGTCGCCCGGGCACAGATTTTGTGCCCGGGTTCATTTATGGGTGTGAGCAAGTGGGGATTTTTACGATGGGGGGATGTGAAAACGGAAAAATGGATTAGTTGATATCCTTTTTTCCGAGCGAAGCGGCGTATATGATAAACTCTCGGGTGCCATCCAGTTGGACGGCTTCGTTCAGCAGCCCATCGTTGAAGGCGGCGATTGCGCACACACCGCAGCCGATGGATTCGGCTGCCAGATAGAGGTTCTGGCAGACGTGCCCGGCATCCAGGTGCATGTAGCGGTAGCCGCGCTGGTCGTAGCGCCAGCAGGTCCGCTCTGCCACTGCGTCCCAAAGGAATGTAACCGCGCTTCGAAGTACGTGTTTCTGATCCAGGCAAGCGTGCGCGATCGATTCGGCAATATTCTCCCGCATATTGATCGCGATGAGGGCATGTCGCGTGGAGATGTACCGGTAGAGACCGGGCTGCAGACCTTCCACTTTATTTACCAGCAGGTAGGTCTCAAAGGGGTGGCGAGCGCCGGCGGAGGGAACCGTGCGCGATAGCGCCGGCCGATCGGTGGCTGCCTTGACCCCCTGGGTACACCAGAGCAGGTAGGCCAATTCGATCTGTGTGAGCGCTTGTTGGGAATACGCGCGAATGGTTGTGCGCTGCTCGATCATCGTACGCAGGTCACTGCCTGGCAGGTGGATCTCAGCAGGCGCGGGGAGGGGGATCAGCTCAGCTTCTTCATCCCAGGGGAGCTCCAGCGGAGGCTGCGGGACGCCGCTGGCTTGTGCCGGCTTTCCCATGTTCTCGTATCTGGATTCGATCATGAATCGTTCACCAATTGTTTCTGCCATGTTGTACTCCTGTTATTTAAAATATCTTTACCATCCGGTGATAACCGGGAGAGTGAAATCGTTTTTCAAGCTTAGGTATCCTGGTCGTGCTGATCATTGTGTATCCCACCGCATGATAAAGCGTGATGGCCGGGGTGTTGCCAATTTCCACCAGGAGGGATACTTTACACAGCCCTGCTCTGGCAGCCTGTTCTTCAGCCTCCGCCAGCAGAGCCCTGGCGATGCCTTGCTTTCGAAACGCAGGGGTAACCGCCAGGTGGGAAATGTAGTATTCGTCTTTTTCACATTCCTTCCCGGTGAAACCGAGGATGAAATTTACGATCATACCGAAATACCTTTGTATCCCGTACACTGAAAGTGACTGCCGGAGGAAGATCCAGTTTCTACTGCGCAGCTCGCTGCCTGGAAAGGCAACCAGGAGTGCCGCAACCTCTTCGTCATGCAAGCCAATGATCGCCCGGTCAAAACTGAAGCGGTTTCCGGGCAGAGAGAAAACCTCCCGGAGTATCTGAAGGCAGAAGGCGTGGTCACCCAAACCAAGGGCAACATCGGCGAAGGGACCCATTGTGGCGTGCAGAAGCGGACCGGCGGCTTCAGCATGAGTTGGTTCCCCCGGAACATAGGCGATCATCCCGCTACATCCTTCGGAGAAAATCGGTCACGCAGAGCTATTATCACCGCCGTAAATTCACCCACCCGAAGGAGCCAGATCAGCAACGCGTAGACAGACATCCCAATGATCAATCCGCCAAAAAGGATCATCCAATCGGAGAATGCTTCGGAATACTGCAGCCAGAGATAGAGGGCTAATGCCATCCCGAGCGCGGCAACGGAGGCTTTGCCGACTGCGTTCAGAATTGTGCGAGAGTGAAGTCCTTGCAGGCGGCGGCGCATCAGGATGAGCAAAACTGCCATCTCCAATGTGGTGGCCAGGGAGTTAGCCAGAGCCAGGCCCCCAAGGGGCATCCACCCAGCCCTTTCGAACAGATCGGTGAAAAGGAAGCTGAAACCCAGGTTTAGGGTCATGGCGATAGCCCCTACGATCACTGGCGTGCGGGTATCGTGGAGGGCGTAGAAAGCGCGGCTGGTGATCTCCACCAGGGAGTGGCTGACCAGACCCAGCCCGTACCAGAGCAGCGCCCAGGCGACCATCTGCGTGGAACGCTCGTCAAACACACCGCCGCGCTGGTATAGGGCTGATACAAGGGGGACGCGCAGGAGGATTAACCCGACCGCGGCAGGGATGGAAAGCAGCAATACCCCGCGCAGCACAGCAGCCAGGGAGGAGCGCATTTCGGAGTTCTTGCCTTCTGCAACCTGCCTGGAAAACGATGGCAACGCGGCGATGGCGATGGATTGGGCGATGGCCATCTCGGGCATCAACATCAGGCTGAAGGCAAGCACGAGGGCAGAAGCGCTGCCGGCGGGTAGGCTGAGTGCGATGATGGTGTTGACGATGAAGTTGAGCTGGACAATAGCAACGCCGAAAATTCGCGGGATAAAGAGGCGAATGACCTCGCGCACCTCCGCCATCTTCCAGAAGAAGGCGGGTTTGTAGGCGAATTTTAATCTGACGATGGAAGGAAGCTGAATCACCAGGTGGAGGATGCTGCCGAGCAGCGCACCCCAGGCCAGGCGGCTGATACCCCAGGATTCAGGCAGAATCAGCACGCCGGCGATCATCCCCAGAGAGTACATGGCGGGGGCAATGGCAGGGATCCAGAACTGCTGGTGGCTGTTGAGGATACCCATCAGGATGCCGCTGACGCCGAAAATGATGATGGTTGGCAGCAGGATGCGCAGCAGGTGGGTTGTGAGCGCGACCTGGCCGAAATTGATTCCCGGATTCAGGATGAAAAGCACATTCTCGACGATCGCCGGTGCGAAAATGACAGCCAGGAGCGTGACGGAGGAAAGGCTGACTACCAGGAGGTTGATGATCCCGGAAGCCAGCCGCCAGCTGCCGGCTGTATCCCGGCGGGTGAGAAAAGCGGTAAAAACAGGGATGAATGCTGATCCAAGCGCTCCCCCGGCAATAAGATTGAAGAGCAGTTCCGCCACGCGGTTGGCGGCGTTGAAGGAATCCAGTTCTGCTCCGGTGCCGAAGGTGCGGTAGATGACCATTCCGCGGATCAGGCCAACCAGGTTGCTGATGATGAATGCGATCATCACCGTCCCGGCAGCGCGGGCGATGCGGCGGTTGGTGGATTGCGGGGAGGATTCCAGGGATACGCTCATGCGGATTTGATTATAACGGAGGCGGGCTGCCAGCCCAGCTCAGTCTCCCGGGATGATACGCATGCTGGGATTGTGGGCAGAGACCACCCGGTACCAATCCTCCGAACCATCGAAGGGGAGTTTTTCCAGCTCGGAAAGCATGCTGACCGCGAACGGGTCCAGGCTGATCATTCGCTTGATCTCGGTGATATTCTCTTCCCGGGTGAGCTCAAATGCGACTGCCGTTGTTTTTAGTGACCCGACCCACAAAATCACCTTGGGTTCTGATACCGCGTTGCGGTACCAATCCGAGGTTCCTCCCCAGCCTGTCATAACCAGGTAGCCCTTGGTGGCAGGTTCATAGGCATACCCCAGGGCGGTCTGGCGGAGTTTTCCTGTTTTTCGGCCACGGGTGGTAAGGATAAGGATGCGATTGGCGATCGGTTTTTGCAAACCGAGCTTGTATTGAAGAATGGGGAGACGCAGGAGGAGGCGCAGGAAGGGACCTGGACGGTTGTGCATTAATTTGGTCACCATCCAGGACTGCATTCGCAGGTAGACTCTATCGTGGTGTTTCACATTTTAAATTATATACAAAAGGGTTGGAGATGAATTGTTGAAGAGTTGATTGGTTGATCGGTTGAAATAGTTTCTTGCATAGGTTGCTCAAAAACAGTACGCCAATCCAACAACCCATTTATTCATTTAAAAAATGTTGAATTATGGCTGGGCGATGAAATACTTGAAGATCTCCCTTGGCAGGTCATATGCTTCGCTGAGACGCTCGGGGGTGAGCACTTCGGCTGGGCTGCCCGAGGCGATCATTTTTCCCCCAACCAGCAGTGCGGTTTGATCCGCAAAGCGCACCGCCATATTGATATCGTGGAGCACCGCCAGCACAGAGATCTTATTTTCTTGGGCGAGCTCGCGAATCAGATCCAGGATGGTGATCTGGTAATGCAGGTCCAGGTGGGTGACCGGCTCATCCAGGAGTAGAATCCGTGGCTGCTGTGCAAGGGCGCGGGCGAGGAGCAGGCGCTGCTGCTCGCCTCCGGAAAGCTCGCCCACCCTGCGCTGCGCCAGAGAAAGCGTGTCGGTCTGGCGCATGGCATCGCGGACGATTTCTTCATCGGTATCCGTAGTTTGACCAAGCCAATTTAAATGGGGGGTTCGCCCGAGGGCGACCGTCTCCCAGGCCGTAAACGCGGGCGGCAGGTTGCGCGCCTGGGGAACGACCGCAAAGATCTGAGCCCGTTCAGAATTGCTCAACCCGATGAGGTTGCGACCTTCAAATGCGAGGCGACCGTAAGAGAGAGGTACAACCCCACTAATCGCACGGATAAGGGTGGTTTTTCCCGCCCCGTTGGGTCCGATGACGACCAGCACCCGGCCGTTGGCGAGGGTGAGATCGATGCCATTTAAAACGACCCGTTCTCCGTAGGAAACAGTTAGATCGCGGACTTCGAGCAGCGGTGTGGTTTTCATGAATACGCCTACCAGTAATTCTGCTGCTTGGCACTGCGCAGCACCCAGAAAAAGAACGGCGCGCCGATGAGCGCGGTGATGATTCCCACGGGCAGAACCTGCGGAGCCAGCACCGTGCGGGCAATGGTATCTGCCGCAAGGAGCATGGCAGCCCCGCAGATCATCGAGAGGGGTAACAGGTGGCGGTAGTCGGAGGTCCAGATCAGTCGAATGAGATGGGGTACGATCAACCCGACGAAGGCAATGATCCCGGCAAAGGCGACGGCTGCGGCAGTGGCCAGCGTGGCGGCAATGACGATCCATATACGGGCGGTTCCCACCCGCAGCCCCAATTGCGCAGCCTGTTCCTCTCCGAACTGGAGCACATTGAGGGGATGCCCCATGAAAAGCAGGATGGCTAACCCGGCTGCAATATATGGAAATGCAGCGATCACCGGCGGCCAGCCGGCAAGCGTGGAGCCGCCCAGCATCCAGACCACCGCCCGGCGCAGCTCACCGGTGGAGTTGATCATCAGGAAGGAGGTGAGCGCGGTGGCGAAGGAACTGGCTGCCACGCCTGCCAAGATCAGGTTGGTTACGGGCACTGTCTTCCCCACCCGTGCCAGGGCGTAGACGATTACCACGGTGGCAAGGGCTGCCAGGAAGGCTACCATGGGAACCAGGAAGAGGCCAAGAGAGGTGGAGGCTGGGTGCATCATCATGGCTATGACTGCGCCAAGCCCGGCGCCGGATGCTACCCCGATAAGGTACGGATCGGCCAGGGGGTTACGAAAGAGGCCCTGGTATGCGCCTCCGCTGGAAGCCAGCGCAGCTCCCACCAGGACTAGCATCACCATCCGAGGAAGGCGCAGGTCAACCACGATGGAGCGGAAGACAGCAGCATCCCCGTTGGAGGGATCCAATCCGAAGAGTGTTTGAAAAAGCACGGCCGGGGGAATGAAAACACTTCCGATGGCGATGCTCAGAATCACTGCCCATGCCAGGAGGGCAATGGAAACCAGGTAGGGGCGGAGCAGATGTTGCTTCATTGGGTTCGGATCAATTCCCGAAGGCTTCGGGGTGTATCAGCTTGGCTAGCGATTCTAGCCCATCCACCAGGCGCGGGCCCGGGCGGCTGACCAGGTCATCGTTGAATGGCACCACTCTACCATCCTTGACTGCGGAGAGGCCATCCCACCCCTCCCTATCAGAAACCTGGCTGGCATCCACCCCGTAGTTGGAATCCCCGAGGATGATGATGGTGGGATCTTTCACCAGCAGAGATTCAAGGCTTATCTGGGCAAAATCACCGCCCAGGTCATCACCGGCATTGGATCCGCCGGCCATCCCGATCAGGCTGGCGAGAAAGGTACCCGCGCCGGTTGTCCAGGGTTGAGCCGGGTCAGATCCGTCCAACTCGTAAAAAACAACGGGGTGGGAATCAACAGTGGAGATCGCCTTCTCCACGGCTTCCACCCGGGATTTGAGGGATTTGATCAGTTCGTCTGCCTCGCTGCTCCTGCCTGCCAAAGACCCGATGGTCGCCAGATTCTGGTAGAGGCCATCCAGGCTGGTCGGGTTCGGCAGCAGATAGACTGTGAGGCCGAGCTGCTCGAGAGAACTGACCTGCTCGGGAGTGTTCAGGGAGGATGCCAGCACTATGTCCGGTTTGAGCGCGGCGATCTGTTCAAAGTTGTAATTACCCATTGATCCGCCAACGCTGGGGATGGAAGCTACCTCCGCCGGGAAGTTACTGAATTCATCCCGTCCGATTACCTGGCTTCCAGCACCGAGCGCGAAAAGGATCTCGGTATTCGATGGCGCCAGGGAAACGATGCGTTGGGTTGGGGCGGAGATCTTCACTTCCCGGTTCAATCCGTCGGTCAATACGAGGTTTTGGGCGCCGGAATCTCCCCTTGGGGCGCAGGCTCCCAGGAGAACCATTACTGCCAAAACGATCGAAATTACAGGGACGATTCTTTTCATTTTTTCAATCCTTTAAGTTATAGAATATAAAAATCCTCTGCCTGGAGTGGCAGAGGAAATTAACAAAAATTTCCAATACCTGACCGCGAGGCTTTTGGGTTACCCTTCAGGCGGGCGACCTGGCTTAGACTAGGTCTTTACAGTTGCGGGTCAGCGCCGGACTCTCACCGGCTTCGCCTTTGAGCCTTCCCATCCGGGGGAAAAGGCACCTGAAAGGTTCTATTCGATTGAGATTATTGTAGCAGAATGATCGCCAGCGTCAAGACTTGGTAAGGGAAAAAAAGAGATTCCATTTTTCGTGGAACCTCTTTTTTTGAAATTAGGGTCGTGCTTTTCGTTTGATACCTGTGGATTTTTTCGCGGTTGGTTTTGCCGATGGCGAGGAAGTTTTCCGGGCGGAAGTCGTTTTTGAGGTCGACTTGGAGGCACTTGCTTTTTTTGAAGCCGCGAAGGCGGTCACAGCTCCCAGAAGCGCGCCACCGATTAACTTGGCGGATTGCGCGCGCTGGGGTGATTCTCCGAGAGGGCTGCCGGCGATGATCGCGTCCATGATCGCTTCGGACCCGCTTGCCCCGCGCTGTTGGGCGCTCATATAAGCCATCCCCCCACGCATCAGATCCTGGGCATCGATTACCGGTTCGTCCTTTTGGGTTTTGGAGGAGCGAGCCGAGGAAACTTCATCGCCTGCGAATGATCCCAAAAGAGCACTTATCAGATCAGTTCCCTGCTGGGTAACTGGCGCCTGGGGAGCTTGACCTCCACTCAGGAGAGTCGTGATCAGCTCCATGGCATTATCCGAATTCAAGGATTTTCCCTGGAACTGTTGAGAAGCCGTATCCAAAGCACCAGCATAGACCTGGGCTGATCCGCTGTTTGCCTGCGATCTTACCATTCTTCCCGCATAGGCAAGCTGATCGGAGGCGGCTGCTTTTGGTTTTTCTGCAATTGCCTGGTTAATCAAATTGAAAATCTGTACCATGTTATCGCCATGGTTTTGATTATAGGAATCTGTCTGGTTAAGGGCTCCCTGGTTCTGAGACAAAGCTGTGGCAGCAGCCCCGAAAAGATCGGCAAGGTTGATATCGCTTTTCGCCATTCTGTTCCCTTATTTCTTGTCTTTCAGGTTTTCTGGCAGCTCGGGGATGAGTAACTCCATCCCAACCCGCACATGAGCGGGGTTATCCCCGATCTGATCCTTGTTGGCTTCATAGATCACCATCCAGTAATCACGGGTGGCGTGACCATAATACTTTAAAGAAAGATGGCTGAGGGTTTGCTCAGCGGTGAGTTTGTGTGTGGCGATGATCTTGGGGGCAGACCGGGCTTTGTTAGCTGCCTGAATATCCTGAAGCATTTTCTCTTCTTTGGCGAGGTCGGCAGCAGATTTGGTGGCAGGCGGCGGCGGTGTACCGGCTTTCTTATCGGCTTCCATTTTTCGGTAAAACGCATCCGCTTCTGCGGCAGTCTCGAATTTCTTGGGGGTTTCTGATGACATACTTTCCTCCTTGATTGTGATTTCTAGTTTTTCGGGGGGTGAGGTGTTCTTCAATTCCCCGGTTATCATATTTCATTGTACTGAATGCGGATAGTCCCGTCAATGACCGGGTGAGAATCATCTACCTGGGTAAATTGGGGGACTCACTCAGCGAGAATGATGATACTCCCGGATGATCCATCCAAGCTAATGCGCTGCCCGGTCTTCAGCCGGGAGGTGGCATCCGTAACCCCGACGATAGCCGGGATGCCGTATTCGCGGGCGACGACCGCGCCGTGGGTCATCATTCCGCCCACCTCCATGATCAACCCACCTGCGGTCAGGAAAAGCGGCGTCCAGGAGGGATCGGTACCCGGGCAGACCATGATCTCGCCGGGCAGCAAGTTGGCTGTACGTGGGTCCAGCACCACGCGCACAGTGCCTTCCACCACCCCCGGAGAAACCGGGCTGCCGGTAAGAGAATCGGGGTTAGCGTCAATTGACGCCATGCCTTCGTAGAATGTTCGACCGTCGCTCAGGATCAGGCGGGGGATCAAACGGCGATTTTTCTCATACTCATACACTTCCCGGCGTGAGCGAATCAAGGAGGTCCAGTCCTTCCTGTCCTGCAACGCGAAGCGCTCCATCTCCGCGAAGCTCAGAAAGAAAATATCTTCTGCCTGGCGAAGTTCACCGGTGGGGACGAATTCCGATGCGGTTCTCAATATCTCCTCGCGGATCAACCCCATGAAACGGACCGCGAAGAACTTGGGGTTTTCGCGCATGCCCATCAGGCTGCGCGCGCGACCAGAAAAGAAGCGTACCTGGCGGGATTTGATCCAGCCGTGTTTTCGGCGGCGGGCTTCCGCTGCCAGGATATCAACCGCTTTCTGGGCACTTTTCTCCCCCGATCGAAAAACCGCATCCGGTGCACGTGAGGGGTCGGTGATCAAGACGTACCCTTTGAGGCTTTCGAGCACATGGACAGGGTCCTCGATCCAGCGTGGGCGGCCAAAATCGATCTCGCCAAATCCGCGCAGTCCATATTCTTCCAGGAACGATTGGATCGATTGCAGGATTGATGGCGGTAAATTACCCTGCTGGTATTTTTTCGCGAGGATTTCCGGGGAAAGTCTCTCAAATAATTCCCTGGCGGCAGGATCGGCGCGGATTACCCGGGCTGTTTCCCAAAGAGCCAGGTCCATCATGGTGGTCGGGTTATTGGGCATCCCGCGGGTGACTTCCATCAGTAAATTTGATTTTGAAAATTCGCCGTTTTCGCCAAAATCATCAGGAATCTCACTGGCAGCTTTATGCAAGAAATTATAGGAAGCCATTCCTGAAGCAACCCCGGAGACGAAAAGAAAAAAAGTTTTCGGGAGATAGTGGTCGCAATACTTTTGAACCAAACCAGAAAGTTGCTGCAGGTGAATATCCCGATCGGCGGATAACCCTGACAGCCAATCTTTCATTTCGAATATCAGATCTTCACCGGTTTGCACGATCATTTGCCTCCGTTTTTCGGGGGAGACAATATTGAACAGAACTTTTACAGCCAAGGGAAGGAAGGTCAACACCAGGGGGAAAAGCGTCCTGAACCGGATGCCTTTACGCTCCGGCTGGAGACGCGGATCCTCCAGTAGGCCAGTTAATGCCTGCAGGATGGTGGGCTCAACATACCGCAGTGCTACTGCAGCCACCTTGCGACCGACCGTGTTTCTGATGATCGGAGTATAGCGAATCCAGATCCTTTCCCCTGCGGGGAGAAAAGCAGTCTGGTTTTCAGGCGTGATCTTTTTATGCATGATGGCGGAGCTCATCACCGCTACAAGGATCTCCATGGCATTACGACCCATCGGTGTCATGGGATCTAACATACCCTGTACAGCTGCAAAGGAGATGTAGACATCCAGCGGGGAGGGGTTTGGATTGACCGGAAGAGGGAAAATGGAGGTAACCGGCCGACTCTGGAGCAGGTAGAGTCTTCCATCTGCGAGTCCCCATTCGATATCCTGGGGGACACCGTCCAGGGATTCAACTTGCTTACCCAGGGATGCCAACTCCAGGATCTGCCCATCAGAGAGCGCTTGGTCTTCCGAGCGATCCTTTTCCTCCTGTACTGTTCCGCTTCTTGAGGCGGAGCGGATGGTGAGCGCTTTACTGCCAATGGTCTTCGATACGATCGCATTGCCCTGGGTATCCACGACATAATGGTCCGGTTCCACCTGACCTGAGACGAGCGCTTCCCCCAGGCCAAAGGTGGCGTCGATCACCACCTGGCTGCGCAAACCGGTGAGCGGGTTGGCGGTGAAGAGCACCCCCGAGACATCGCTCTGCACCATCTTCTGGATGACTACTGCCAGGTTGATCCCTTCGTGAGGGATTCCATTCCGATTCCGGTAGCCGATCGCGCGCGCGGTCCACAGGCTGGACCAGCAATCGATCACAGCTTGAAGGAGAGATTTATCATCCAGGATATTCAGATAGGTGTCCTGCTGGCCGGCGAAAGAAAGTCCAGGCAGATCTTCAGCCGTGGCGGAGGAGCGGACCGCGACAGGGGGCTTGCCCAGGGTGGAATATGCCCCGGTAACCTCTTCAACGATTTCAGGAGGGAGGAGCCTGGCGGCGAAAAGCGCTCGGATCTTCTGCGACGCCTTCTCAAGAATATACAGATCCATCTCGGAATTGACGGGAAGGAGCTTCAGGATTTTTGATTCAAGGGAATTTTTATCAACAACAAAGCGGTAGGCGGAGGTGGAAAGGATGAAGCCTGCCGGTACCGGAAAGCCAGCAGCAGTGAGACGAATGAGATTGGCACCCTTTCCACCGGCCAAGGTTAGGGTCTCTTGCGGATTTGTGAAATTGGTCGAAAGGGGGATGATCCGGGATTGCTTGTTTGAGGTAGTCATGAGTAAACTCTCGCAGGTGCGGATATTGAATTTGTCTGGGAAGATTGTATACCCAATCTCTACATCCCATGGAAAGCCTAGTTATAATTGGATGGAAATCACAAATGTTTGACAAGGAGAATTACATGATCGGAGAGTTACCCGAACCAGTTTTAAAAGCCCTGCTCGAAACCATCCCGCTGGAAATTTCGATTGTCGATGCTGAAGACAAAGTGCTTGCCTGGAATAAACACGAGACCAGGGTTTTCAAGCGACCAGTTGCCGCCGTGGGGCGTGAAGTACGCAAGTGCCATCCTGAAAAAAGCGTGGACGCGGTGGAAAAGATCATCAATGAAATGAAAGCCGGAACACGCGAGAAAGCCACCTTCTGGATCGAGACCACCATGCACGGAAAGATCGAACCGACCAAGCTGCTGATCGAATACTACGCGCTGCGGGATGCCTCCGGTAAATACCTCGGCTGCCTGGAAACAGGTCAGGATATCACCGAGATCCAGAAACTTACCGGGGAGAAAAGGCTGCTGGATTGACGCTTGAAGAAGAGCAGCGGGAGCCCAGGCTCGAATTCCCCTGCGAATTCCCGCTGAAAGTCATCGGAATAAATGATGACGGTTTCGATGAGTTTTCAATAGAGATCGTCCAGAGGCATGTACCTTCCCTGGACCGTGAGGCGATCTCTCAGAAAGTTTCCGGCGGGGGCAAGTACCGGTCCGTTTCCTTTACTTTCATCGCCGAAAGCCGGGAGCAGATGGACGAGCTCTACAGGGAACTCACAGCTTGCGAACGGATCAAGTGGGTGCTATAAAGATTTCAAATTCCGGAGGACAGCATGGGTTCCACCTGGAAAAAAGCTCCACAAGTTAATGTTGATTTTTTCAACCTTGCCCTGGAAAATCACCCGGAGGTGGAAAGGCGCAAGATGTTCGGTTTCCCCTGCGCGTTCCTGGCCGGAAATATGTTTTTCGGTCTCTTCGAGGAAACCTTTTTCCTGCGGCTCCCTGAAGAGGAGCGCGCCAGGATCAATTCTCTTCAACTTGCTGCTCCGTTCGAACCGTTGCCGGGTAGGGTGATGAAGGAGTACGTTGCGCTCAACCCCGGAACTGTAACCAACCCCGAAATATTTCAAGACTGGTTTAACAAATCCTTGAATTACACATCCAGCCTACCGGTGAAACCAAAAAAGGGAGGGAAGAAATGAGCGAACCGCTTTACCCGAAGATCTATGCCCTAGTTCGGCAAATCCCCAGCGGCAAGGTGGCCAGCTATGGGCAGATTTCGAAAATCGTTGGCGGTTGCAGCGCACGTATGGTGGGTTATGCCATGGCTGCGCTGAAAACCACAAAGGAGATGGAGGAAGTGCCCTGGCAGCGGGTGATCAACTCGCAGGGAAAATGCTCCACCTTCGGTGACGGGATCGGCGAATCCATACAGCGCAAGCTGCTTATGGAGGAGGGCGTCGAGTTCGATGACCAGGGGCGGGTGTTCCGCCACGACCAGTGGTGGGTGGAGCGGCCTTTCTGAGCCAGTCATGCCGATCCTTTATCTGATCAGACACGGAGAGAACGATTTCACCGGCAAACGCCTGGTGGGAAGAAGACCCGGCGTGCACCTCAATGAGCGCGGGCAGAACCAGGCGTTGCTGGTCGGAGAATCCCTGAGTAGCGTGAAATTCCGAAAGATCTATTCCAGTCCGCTGGAAAGGGCCGTCGAGACTGCCGCGCCTCTCTCTGAAGCGTTGGGCAGGAAGATTATTGTCATGGACTCTCTGGCTGAGGTGGATTTCGGTGTTGGACCGGGCAATCCCTTCGCGTGCTGCGCAAGTTGCCCACCTGGAATGACTTGATGACCGATCCGGATTGGTGCTTTCCTGGCGGTGAATCACTGCCAGCGGTGCGGGAACGGGTGCGGCGGATGCTCGTGGAAGCGACTGGATCTGCGGGAAAGAAGGACCGGATCGCGCTCTTCACACACGGGGATATCATTCGCCTGGCGTTGGAGAACCTGCTGGAGTTGCCGCCGGGAGGATTTCACCGCTTTCACGTGGGTACTGCTTCCCTTACGCTTGTTGCTGTGAGTGAAAGCAAAGCCAGGCTGCTGGGTTTCAACCTCCAGCCGCCATATATTCTTCCAGAATTTTGATCAATAATTGAATATGCGCGCCAGGATCGGCCTGGCTGCCTGGATGGCCAGCGCCCGGTGGGATAGCTGGTTCTTTTCGGATGTGCTAAGCTCTGCCATCGTCTGATCCGATCCGGCGAGCAGGAAGATCGGATCGTAGCCGAATCCGTTCGTGCCACGTTCAATGGGGATGATCTCGCCCGGGCAATCGCCTTCGGTGAAGATCAGTTCTCCAGCGGGGGTGGCGATGGCCATGGTGCAGTGAAAATGGGCTGTCCACGGGCGGGGAAGGGCTGCCAGGTTATCAAGAAGCAGCTTGCGGCGATCGGCATCATTTGCGCCGGGAATGGGAGAATAGCGTGCCGAGTGCAGCCCGGGAGCACCGCCGAGGGCATCCACCTCCAGTCCGCTGTCATCGGCCAGCACCACCATTCCGCTTCCCTTTTGATATGCAAGCGCTTTGCGGGTGGCGTTTTCAGCGTACGTGCTGCCATCCTCGGCGACTTCGAGGTCCGGAAGAATGGATTCGGGCAGCACGAGCTGTAAGGGAAGCCCAGCAAGCAGGGACTGCATTTCCAATAATTTTCCGGGATTGCGGGTAGCTAAAAGGAGGCGAATCCATGTAATTAATTAATATTTATGATAATAATGATAATAACTTGACTAGACTATACGAAAATGCTATAATCTTTTCGTTATCGAAATTATATCCTAAAACGTTTGACCTATACCGTGCCTACAACCCGATACCCGCTGCGCATCAATATTGGTTTTCTGCAAAACCAGCCTGTCGGCACCAGCCGCGAAATCCACTTCGACACCCCCGATTTTCAGCTTGCGGAAGATTTCGATCCTTCCGGGGTGAAGGGTTTGATCCGCGTCAGCCGAACCCCACAGGGCGTGCTGGCGCAGGGCGATTTCCAGACTTCGATCGCGACTGAATGCGTGCGTTGCCTTGAGGAATTCCAGCAATTCCTGCGGGCGGATTTTACCGAGCTTTTTTCCTATCATTCTCATCCCACCTCGGAATCCTCCATGGTCATCCCCGAGGACGGGAACGTAGATTTCGCCCCTCTGGTTCGCGAATACCTCCTCCTGGAGGTGCCCATCAAGCTGCTCTGCCGCGAGGATTGCCGTGGGCTGTGCCCGGAGTGCGGGGAGGATTTGAACCTTACCACCTGCGAGCACCAGTCGCAGATGATCAAAAACGGATCATAAGGAAGGATATATCGAAGTAACAAGGTAAGAAAATTGCATCCGGGTAACGGAAATCCAGGCTGAGGAATTCTTTTGGTGAATTCGAGTCGTCGAAAACGAAGCGGTGAGATCCTGAGCATGCTGCTTGAAAAAGCGGACGTGCAGGGTTATTTGACGACGGATGACCTGGTGGAGGTTTACCCGGATGTTTCGCAGGAGGAGGTCCACCTGGAACAGATGCTAACAGCACTGCGCAGGCGCGGGGTGGAACTCTACGACCAGCCCGGGGGGGAATTGCAGGAGGAGGAAACGCTCACCGGGGGGGATATGGACCCCTATTCCAACCTCGAGCCAATCTCCAGCGATGACACGATCAGCCTTTACCTGAAAGAAATGTCGCGCGTCCCGCTGCTTAGCGTGGAAGAGGAGCAGAGCATTGCCCGAAGGATCGAAACCGGACGGGCAGCCCGCAAGGAGCTGGACCGAAAGAACGGCACCTGCCCTAAAAAACTGAGGGGAACATTGGAATCGCAGGTGGAGGATGGCGTGCTTGCCCGCGAGCATTTGATCAAAGCCAACACCCGACTTGTGGTTTCCATTGCCAAACGCTATATCAGCAGGGGTGTGCCTTTCCTGGACCTGATCCAGGAGGGCAACCTGGGCTTGATGAAAGCTGTCGAGAAATATGAATATCAGCGCGGATTTCGCTTTTCCACCTATGCCACCTGGTGGATCCGCCAGACGATAACACGGTCCATTGCCGACCAGGGACGAACGATTCGGGTACCGGTGCACATGGTGGACCGCATCCGCCAGCTCTATAAAACTACACACGAACTGGAACAGAAACTGGGACGCATCCCAAATTCCGAGGAGTTAGCCGAATCGATCGGAATAGCGCCGAATAAGGTGGAATGGATGCTGCAGGTTTCTTGGCTGCCACTTTCCCTGGAAAGCCCGATCAATGACGAAGAGGAAGATTCGGAACTCGGTATGTTCGTGGAAGACCAGGTAACACCGACGCCCTTCCAGAGTACCTACAGCAAATTGCTGCGGGAAAAGATCGAGGCAGTGCTGGAAACGCTGCCATGCCGTGAAGCCCGGATCCTGCGCCTGCGCTTTGGACTGGAAAACGGGCATACTTATACCCTGGAGGAGGTCGGGCAGAAGTTCGGTCTGACCCGTGAGCGCATCCGCCAGATCGAAGGAAAAGCCCTGCGGCGGTTGCGGCACCCGCGCCGCGCCCGGCAGCTAAAGGAATATCTCTAACCAACCGCCAGGAAAACCCCGGCGGTTTTTTTATCCGGAGGGACCGCAGATAGCGCGATTGGATAGGGGTCGGGTAGCGTCGGGCGAATGCAGCGGTGCGAAGCAATTTTTGAAGAATTGAGCGAGAAGCGGTGCGAGCACATCCGCGCTTTCCTGGATGAGCATGTGACCCGCGTGCTCGATTTGCACAAATTGCCAGTCCTTGCCCGCTATTGCCAGCGCTCGTGAAGCCGATGGTTTCACCACCCCATCCTCTGCTCCAGAGACTACGAGTGCCGGGACGCTCGGCGGATTTGCATCCAGGGCAGTTTCGTGATTCTGACAGAGTCGCCAATCCAGAAGAAAGCGGTGGGCTTGCTGACTGCCAAACCTCCCCAGTGCTTTTTCCCGCTCAGGCAGGGATGTGAACTGGGAAAAAAATGTTCCGAGCAGCACCTGGCGAACCATCTCCGGCTCGACAGGTTGATCGATCAACCGGGAGATGCGCGGCGCACTGGGAGGCGACAATCCTGCCGAAAGCAGGGCGAGGCAGGTGACCTGGTCCGGAGCCAGGCGCGCCATTTCCAGGGCGATGTATGCGCCCATGGAATGACCTGCAATGCCCATGTGGAACGCTCCTAAGTCATCCAGGAATTCCAGCAGGCGTTCCGCATAGGCGCGGATGGATGCGCAAGCATTGATCCTGGAGTCACCATGACCGGGAAGATCAGGAGAAATTACTCTCAATCCTGGCAGGCGGCGAAGGGTACCCGGCCAGGCAAGGTGGTTTGCACCAGCACCGTGCAGCAGCAGTACCGGTGGATAGGCGACTCCTGCAGGTCTGCTTTCGAAGTAGCGAATCCCGTTGCAGAGCGGCACGGCAGGTTTTACCAGGTATCGTGGTGAATGCGCTCCGGCTTGAAACGATCCGCAAAGGCGTGATGTTCGGCGGGAACCCCGATTGCCACCAGCGCCAGAGGCTTGATCCCTTCGGGCAATTTCACCAGGGGGATGATCTTTTCCATTCTTTCCTGACGGGGATGGATTCCAAGCCAAACGGCACCCAGCCCCAGGGCGTGGGCAGCCAGGAGCAGGTTCTCGGTGGCGGCGGAACAATCCAACACCCAGTAATCGGGGGAGCGCGCGTCGCGGGTATCGGCGCAGACGAGGATGGCGAGTGGTGCCTGTTTAACCATCTGGGCGTAAGGATGGAAAGTGGGCACCGCATCCAGGATGGATCTATCGCGGATGACAATGAAATGCCAGGGTTGGCCGTTGTTGGCGGATGGGGCTTGCATGGCAGCCCGCAGCAGCTTTTCCACCTGGTCTTCTCCTACATCTGCGGGGTGAATTTTCGCACCGAGCGTCGGGTCATAATGGTTTCGTAGGTGTCCATGCTCTCTCCTCAGGGATGGATTTGTCGGATCATGTAGAGTTCCGCCGGATTGAAGCCGCGGGAGGCGTAGTATTTGCGCGTTCCGACCGCCGAAATGACCGCCAGTTTCCGGAAACCAGACGCAAGGGCAATGCGTTCAGCTTCCTCCAGCAGGCGCGTCCCCAGGCCGATATGCTGTGCAGCGCCTTCCTGACCGCTGCCTAAGCGCTGCACCTGCCCGTAAACATGCACCTCGCGCACCAGCGCACATCCGGCTAGCTCGGGGATAGCCTCCGTAATTTGCGTCTGTTACCTCATCGGATGCCGGGCAGGGATAGCCGCAGGTAGGCAGCGATCTTCCCGGCTGGTGTGCGGAAGTTCAGGAAATGCTCGCTTGCTCCGCCCGAGGGGTAGGCGAAATCCTCCAACCGGAGGTTCTCCGACAGAACAACACCCAGGCCGACTTCGTGGCAGCGGACACAGCCGCAGGATTGGTCTCTCCGGGCGAGCTCGGCGAGCACGTCCTGGCGCAGACTGGAGCGCTTGTTGCCGGCCACGATGTGCGGCGAGGGGATATCGCGGATGATGCGATTCACCCGGCAGTAGGGTGGGATTCCCGGTTTCAACCCGGCGATCAGGTCGATAAGCTCTTCGGTTGTATACGGTTGGTAATTCCCCGTCTCCCACTTGCGGTAAAGCCCGGTGCCTTCCAAAAGTTGGGTAGGGTAGATCTTGAGCTCGTCGGGGGTGCAATCCTCCCACAACCGGGCGAAGTCGAGTCGGTCGGATTCGAGCGTGGCACCCAGCAGGTTGGGCATCCAGTGCAGGACGATCTTGAACCCCGCGGCGCGCAGCAGGGCGCAGGCGCGGATGGGTATCGGCAACCGTATGACCGCGCAGGTTTAGGGCCAGGATGCGATCATCCAGGCTCTGCGCTCCCATCTGCACCTTGGTCACCCCCAGGCGGCGCAGCCAGGCCAGCAGCTCCGGGGTGATCTCATCCGGACGGGTCTCCACCACCAGGCCTACGTTACGGCTGGCGGAGTTTTCATTTATGAGTTGCGCTTCTGCCAGCGTGGGGGAATCGATGCCGTTCATGGCATCGAAGCAGCGGCGGATGTAGGTCTCCTGGTAATCGCGCGGGTAAGCCGACCAGGTGCCGCCCAGGATGAGAAGCTCGACCTTATCGATGGGATGGCCGGTGGCGATGTAGGAGTCGAGGCGGGATCTCACCTGCAGGTAGGGGTCGAATTGGTTTTGAAAGGCACGCGCGGCGCCAGGCTCATCCGGCAAATAGCTCTTGGGCATGCGCGCGTCATCGGGGCAGAAGATGCACTGACCCGGGCAGGGGTGGGGTTTGGTGAGCACGGTGACGGTGGTGACGCCGGAGAGCGAGCGCATGGGCTTCATGCGCAGGCGCTCCAGCAGGGCAGGCTCGGGCTGCCACTCGCTGCGCTCCACCAGGTCGTAGTAACTGGCAATGAGGGCGTGCTTGGGGACGTAACCGCCCTGCGGCAGGGGATGGGCACGCACAGCGCGGAAGGGCTCGCGCCCAGCGCGGATCTCCTCCAACACCACGCGGGCAAAGGCGAGGGTCTCAGGAGAGTAAGTGCGGGCGTCAACCCATTTTTGGATGTTCTTTGTCATGGGGATTTCATCATCTCCGCCGCTATAATAATACTATGAAGGAAGAAGTCCGGCAGCAGCTAATCAACCTAAACAGCGAATTCTACGAGACTTTCGCCGCGGCGTTCGCTGCCACGCGCCGGCGCATCCAGCCGGGAGTGCGG
This sequence comes from uncultured Chloroflexia bacterium, assembly GCA_963747315.1. Taxonomy (GTDB): domain Bacteria; phylum Chloroflexota; class Anaerolineae; order Anaerolineales; family Anaerolineaceae; genus CAVVEQ01. Next base: position 292,862 of record CAVVEQ010000007.1, read on the forward strand.
AAGGTTCTGGAAGATATTCCCAAAAAGGGCAAATGGCTCGATCTCGGCTGCGGCAGCGGGCAGCTTGCACTGGAATGGGTGAAGCAGAATCGAAAAGGTTTATACCAGGGACTGGATTTTTCTGCCGGATTACTGGCAGAGGCGGAGGAAGCCCTGCAGGGTGTGGCGATGCCGCGCGGGTTGAAGGTGAATTTTGCGCAAGCTGACCTTACCCAGGCAGGCTGGTCGCGAGGGATAAAAAGCGGTTACTATGACGGTGTACTGGCTTTCGCGACGCTGCATCATATCCCTGGGCAGGAACAGCGCGCGGAGCTGCTACGGCAGGTATGTGATCTATTTAAACCGGGTGGGATATTCATCCACAGCGAATGGCAGTTCCAGTACAGCCAAAAACTTATGGCTCGCCGGTTGCCCTGGGAGTTCATCGGGATAACAAACGAAGATGTGGAGCCTGGCGATACCCTGATGGACTGGCGCTATGCCCTGCCCGGTCAGGTGGAACAGGTGGGTTACCGCTACGTGCACCTCTTTACACGTGCAGAGCTGGCGGAACTGGCTGAGATGGCGGGGTTTAAGATCACCGATGAATTTGAATCCGATGGCGAGGGGGGAAGGCTGGGAGTCTATCAGCTTTGGGAAAAAATGGACGAATAATATTTAGCATAAAAAGCACCGGTGAATGTTTAGATTTCAACCCAGCAGCTGACTCACTCCGAATGCGATAATTGCGCTGAGCAAGACCGCTGAGTAATAATACCCACCGATGCGCCCGTATTTGACCCCCTCATTGTCGGTATAAACTTTAAAATCGAGCCAGGTGCGGGTGAATCGATTCGTTTTGTTCCGGTAAGTCATATGTATCCCGAGACTGAGGATCACGAATACCACCAAAAATAGGATGGTTTTCGTCCATCCGAAAAACAACCAATTAAGCACCAGGACCCCCAGTATAAGGAAGATCTTGAAGACCTTGTACCAGGTTGGCTGCAATGTGTGACCTTTTATGAAATCTACATCGTATTGGACACCGTCTACCAGCTTTCTAAGGAAGGATGCCATTTTTTCCTCGTTCCAATTTCATAACCATCACCAGGCAAGGATTGTGTTCATCCCAGATCTGTTTGAATTCCTCCAGCGGTTCAAAGCCAAGCGCAAGGTAGAAAGCCCGGGTGACTTCGTAGCCGGGGTCTGGGCGCGACGGACCGAGGGTCTTAACCTGGAGATATTTGACCCCCTGATCAAGGAGCCACGCTTCTGCTCTATTTACAAGGACTCGACCGATCCCTTGGCGTTGCACAACCGGCAGGCAACCCATGACAAGGATCTCCGCGGAATGCGCAAAGTGCTGTTTGAGAGTTAGAAAACCGAGAACCTGGTCGCCATCGAGAGCAAGGAAGGTTGGTAGTTGATCGATTTCCGTGAGGTATTTACGGATGTCATCCTCAATACCGAACCAATCTGGCAGGGAACGCAGGATCGGCTCACAAAGTGAGGCTCTACCAATGACGGGGGTATCGATATCGAATTTCATGGTCGAATTTTACCCCTTCGATCGTATGATGCATCTCGGCGGCTCGATGAATGAAAAAAGACGGTGGTTGCTAGTCCACCGTCTTGTGCGTAATTATTTTTGCCGCATGTGCATCATTCCTTGACAAAAGGGATGCTCATCGGGTAGCGGATGGGTTTATCCGTCAGCGAGCGGGCTGCATTGTATATGCCCTCGAAAAAACAAAAGAATCCGATCAAAATCAAGGGGATCGGTGTCAATCCGGCGAGGATAACCGGTGTGGTCCCTCCAAGAACCTGAAAACTGACCGGGGGTATGAGCAGGAGCATGGGGACGATCATCACGAACAAGCCGCCGGCAAACATCAGCAATGTCATGGTGATCTGGAAATTGAGGACGATGCGCCCTTCTTCGCGGATTCGCATGCTCTTGCTCTTTTTCCAGGACCAGATAAGGATCGGGACGAGCAGAGCGAGGATGGTTGTGCTCAGGTGCATGATCGCGAGCCAGAGGCTTTCGTGATCGTTTTGATCCTCCCCGAAGTCAAATTCGAGGATCTCCTTCAGCATGCTGAGCGTATAGGTGCGGGGATCGACATCCCCGCCCTCGATGCGCTGGATGGTTCGCGTGCTCACCTCGCACGCTTCCGCCAGTTGTTCCTGCGTCAGGTTCTTCGCCTGGCGCAGCTCGGCAACTTTGAGACCAAGTTCAGGTTGTTTCATTTTCTCTTCTCCTTTCCAGATTTGCACTCAGTATAGAAAGGGGTAAGAATAATCACCATGTCGTAAGGACGACATTCACCAGACATTCCACCGAAATGGACGACATTTTCAAATTAGCACGAAATGAGCTGCAATGCAACAGTGATTATTATGGAAACCAACAGCGAGAATGTTTTCCACCATGTTGAAATCCCCCTCAACACGCGGAGATGATGTCTTGAATAATTATCCCGAAAAGCGTATTGTAGGAACGACCTCAAGGATTTTTGCGGATTAAAAGCGCAAAGCGTTTGGTGGTTTAAATATGGATAGATTCCTTGGGAAGGAGGCAAGATGAAATTCAGAGTCCATCGTTTGGAAGTAAATGAGGATACCATTCAGGAAAAGCTGGAACAATTCCTGAATAAATTGGATGGGGAAGTTCTGGCAATCGTGCCGAACTTCACCCCCTCGTTTCAACTCATGGGAGCAACATCCAAGGTGAATTTTCTACTGATTGTTGAAAAGGCAGAGCCAAAGCGCTAGGTTCGTTCCGACTGTCGGTTCAATCCTTCGCAAACGAAAAGTGCATCTGGACGATAACCCAATTGCCAGCGCGTTTTTCCAGTGTGCCTGTCCAACGGCAATCGTCCCAGCCTACAGGCTGCCCGTTCCACTCGGCATGGTCATCGAGCATGCACGAAAACCAGGCTGCATTCCCCTGCTCTGCGGTTTTTACGCGCAGGTCTTTGACCTTGAAACCGGTGGCTTTGAATTCGTCCTTCAGCCACACGTTCTCACCCAGCTTTGCGAAGGCTTCGAAGCCGATGATCGTGGACTTTGAATCAGGGTGATAAATAAAGAAGTCGTCATCCTGCGCAACGATGGAGAACAGTCGGTCGATATCCTTCGTCAATGCCCAGCCGATGGCATCGTGGATGACCCGCTTGATCTCGACCATCTCGGTTTCAATATTACCCATGGATCACTCCTTTTGCCACAGCGATACGCCTAAGGTAGCATAAAAAAACTGAATTTCAATACGGCATGTAACCGCAAAGGGAAGCGGCGAAGGTGAAAATTTGGTTGGGAAAATCACGCTTCAGCGGGTAGAAGCTGAACCCGCAGATGCAGGTACTCACCCGCAATAGCCCCGCTCTTGGGGATCCTGGAGCTTCCCGGGGGGAGCAGCGCCCGCGCCGAATCGACCGCCAGGATAGCGGGATCAGTGGCGGCATACGTCTGCATTTTATAGAAGATGGTGCAGTCCTTCTGCTCCAGCACGTTCTTCAGCCAGTCCGTTTTGCGGCCGTAGACCAGGCCGATGAGGACCTCTTTATCCAAAAAGATCGCATCCACGGGTGTACGGTAGGCACTGCCGGTTTTGCGGCCGGTGTGGGAAATAATCGACATTTCACTTTTTCCGCTCTCGACATCCGCGATCATACGATTTTTGAATAACTTGCTAAAGTAGCGGACGATGTTGGGCAAGCCTTTCGGGATCTTCTGGGTTTCGGTCATCTCGGATTCCTTTCGTTCCATTCTAATTCTCAGCGGGATTGATCGGCTTTCATCCACCACAGCCAGGTGGCAGCCATTCCTGCCAGGCCGGTGATGATCACGATCCAGGGGCTGACCTGGGGTAAGGGTTCCTTAGCTTGGGCAAGGAGCAGAGGAATCGACCATGGAAAGACCTCACCCCAGCCGATCACGACTGCCAGGTTTGCCATCATCAGCGCGAGCACGGCCATACCGAGCGGAAGCAGGTAACCCCTGCCTGCACTGGCAAAAAATGCGTACGGCAGCACCACCAGGGTGGTCAGGCAGGCGGTGAGCAATACCCTGCCGCTGCCTTCCAGTAAGATAGAGACCGACCCTCCAGGCAGCTGGAGCAAAGCTGCCATCAGAAAACCTGAAGTAAAGATTACCAAGGTGAGCAAACCAGCCCAGGCAGCGATGAGGATGAATTTCGCAAGCAGGATGCTTGAACGCCGCACGGGCACAGCCAGCAGGTCTTTTATGGTGCCATCGGTGAACTCGCGACCGAATACCCAGCTTATGCTGAGCACTAGAAGGATGAATTCCCCGGCAGCCACCATCTGGGTGAAGAGGCCGAGGTAAGCTGCCCAATCCGCTCCGGAATACGCCACCAGGTTGGCCTTGGCACCCACCAGGCCGAGCTTGCGCGAAATCTCGGGGTTCCTGGCGACGAAGAGCAGGAAGGCGATAGCTACTGGCAGGAAGAGGGAGCCCAGCGAGGTCCACAGCGGCATCCTGGAGCGAATCGCTTTCCGAAATTCCGCCCAGAGCATCCCGGAAAGTTCACTCATGGTGGTTCTGCCCCATACCCACCAGGCGGAGGAAGAATTCTTCAAGAGGTTCTTCTTCCACCACCAACCTTGCGGGTGGGAAACCTGCCTGCACAAGCAGGCGGTTGATCTCCTCAGGCTTTTCAATGGCAGCCTGATCCTGGAGCTCGAGAGTGCCATCTAATTGTTTGGTTGCAGAATGCCCGGCGGCAATAAGTGTCTTCCTGGCAGGTTCGATCTCCCGCACGTTCAGCAACAACCGGCGGCTGCGCTCCCGTTCCAGGGACGTTATATCCATCTCGCGCAGCAAACGACCCTGGTGGATGATCCCAACCCGGCCGGCAAGGCGCGAGACCTCGGCCAGGATATGGCTGGAAAGGAAAACCGTCCCTCCCTGCCCGGCGGTGAGTTCCAGCAGCAGCTTGCGGATCTCGACTATACCCGCCGGGTCAAGCCCGTTGGCGGGCTCATCCAGGATGAGCAGGCGGGGTTTATGGAGCATGGCTTTGGCCAACCCCAACCGCTGAGCGTTGCCGTGCGAGAGGGTGCCGGTGCGCCGGTCGGCATAGGCTGCCAGCCCCAGGCGCTCGATGGTTTCCCCAACAGCCTTCCCAGGCGTACCCGGGTGCAGGCGGCGGGCAACTTCTAAATTCTCCCGCACGGTCAGTTCTTCATAGGCATGCGGATCCTCGACCATATAACCGACCGCTGCCCAGGGGTCTACGCTGCCCATGCGCACACGGGTACCGAGGACAGTGGCAGAACCGGCGGTTGGCTTGATCATTCCCAGCAGCATACGGATGGTGGTGGTCTTGCCGGCTCCATTAAGTCCCAGGAAGGCATAGATCTCCCCTTCAGAAACTCGGAGAGATAAACCTTCGACAGCTTGAATTTCACCGTACCGTTTCCCGAGGGATTCGGTTTCGATCACTGTTTTCATGGTTTTTGCGGATGTGAACCGGGGTTTAGCTGCTCTTGAACCAGGTGGGCACGTGAAAGCCGATGATGGCTCCCAGGATGGAAAGCGAGTAGAAAGGATTGCCTGGTTCGAGCGTGGGGTAGATCAAAACAGCAGCCAGGAGGGGAATATAGGCTCCCAGGAGGGTGCCGATCGCCCGCGCGGGCAGGCGAGGGGCGGCATCCAGCCAGTGGAAGCGCAGCGCAACCCAACCGGAAAGGAAAGCCCCGGCGGAAAAGGTGACCCCCAGGATGGAAGCAAAGAAAAATTTATTGGACTGTTGAACAAACTCCAGCCCGCCGATCAGCAGGGATAGAAGGAAGGTGACCACCTGGGTCATGACAAGCTGGAAGAAAAGAATCCCCAAGATGATAATTACGCGGACGAACATGGATCGTGTTTTCATTTCACCCTCCGTATAATATTGATTATAGCGATAATTTCCAGCGCGGGATGGTTGAAATTACCCTGCGGTGGATGGTGAGCCAGTGAAAAAATTCGACAATTGTACAATGACACGTCCCAGGAACGGTCTATTATGGCATGAATGCTTGTGATCCGGATCGAAGGCGCTGGCTGAATGCCGAACCCGGGATCCACTTGAGAATTTCGGAGGAAGAGATGGAATCGAAAGCAATGGCAAGCGCAGCATTGACCCGGGCGGTGATCGCCAGGCTGGTGGGATTCATCGTGGTTATGGGGCTGATCCTGTTCGGCACCGCGGGGAGCTTTGCCTACTGGCAGGCGTGGATCTACATCGCGCTGCTGAGCGTGCTGGTGCTGTGGACCGGGGTCTACCTGATCCGCAACGACCCGGCGCTGCTGGAGCGGCGCATGCGCATGAAGGAAAAACAGGCGGTGCAGAAGAAGGTGGTATCTGCTCAGCTTTATCTATATCGGGCTGCTCTTCGTGCTGCCCGGGTTGAACTTCCGCTTCGGTTGGTCGGTGACACCGGTGTGGGCGGTCATCGCGGGAGACTTGGTAATCGTTCTGGGTTACCTGCTGCTGCACCGGGTGCTTGTGACCAACAGCTTCGCCTCCAGGGTGATCGAGGTGGAGCAGGGGCAGAGGGTGATCGACAGCGGGCCTTATGCGCGCATCCGGCACCCGATGTATACAAGCGTGATCCTGGTCTATTTGGCCACGCCGGTTGCGCTGGGTTTCTGGTGGATGGTTCTGCCCGGGTTGGTGATCATCCCGATGCTCGCGGTGCGCATCCGTAACGAGGAGGAAGTACTCACGCGCGACCTGCCGGGATACAGCGACTATTTGGCTAAGGTGAAATACCGCCTAGTGCCGGGTGTTTGGTAGGGATAATGATGTCGGGGGCTGGTTGCGTCACCGACAAGTAAAGGCTGCGCCGCCTTAGAGGCTTTCCGCCAGGCTTCGGATGGTGAGCAGCATCTTTCGCTCCATCACAAAGGCGATGCGGTTGAAGACCTCCCACGCCCCGCCGACCATGTTGGTGCGGGTGCGGGTCTGCAGGCGGGTGGTTCCATCTGCCTGGGGGAGCAGGACGAACTGCCAGAGCTCCTCCCAATTGCCATTATCCTTATGCCCAAAGATAACCGCTTCACCGGGAAGGATGCGCGCAACGAGATAGGGAGGTGGGGCGAACTTCGCCCGCGCACATCTTCATCAGGTCGCCTTCCTTCAGGTTCTGCCACTCCGGGCGAATGACCTCATCCTTGGCCATCTTGCAGCCGAATAGCCTTTCCAGCCAGGTGTAGGAGTACATGCCGGCCTTATCCGCGCCGATCTGCAGCAGCCAGGGGTAGATCTGCCCCGGTGCGGCTTTGATGGTGACCGCGCGGTTGACCAACCGGGCGGGCGCGGGAAGCAGGTCATCCCCCGGGAGCGGTGCTTCGCGCTCGGCGGGGGTGGTTCCCCAGCGGTCCATCCAGGGGGTGAGCAGGATGACGAGCAGGACGAAGAGCAGGATGAGGGCGAGGAGGATCCCCAGGATGAGCAGCAGGGTAGTCATGGTGTACTTCCTTTGCGGGGTTGATATGATTGGTCGGGCGACCCCGGCGGTATTATACCCGGCACACGGGCAGTTATATAATGAACTGGAAGGATCCGACAGATAATTATTCATGGAAGCGATTTGGACCCGCTACAGGCAGGAAAAACGACTCGCGATCGAGCGCCTGCTCTCCCAAAGCGAGTTATACGAGACCGCGCTTGGGCATGGTGGAAGCCGCGCAGATCGGGCAGGGAAACCCCATTCTCATTTCACACGGCAGCGGCGGCGGGTATGATATGGGGCTCTGGCTGGCGCGCTTCGTGGGAGGGCTGTATCGATATATCGCTCCCTCCCGGTTCGGGTATCTGCGCTCCCCGGCTCCAGCAGATCAGAAACCCGAAACGCAGGCGGATCTTTACGCCGCGCTCCTTGACCTGCTCAAGATCGATTCCGTCGTCGTCATCGGGCTTTCGGGCGGCGGCGCATCCGCGCTTCAATTTGCCGTGCGCCATCCCGAGCGGTGCCGCGGACTCATCCTGATCTCGGCCATCAGCCGCCAGGTGCCACCCCTGCCGCCTTTCTTACGGGCGATCGTCCCGCTGATGCTATCCTCCGATTTTCTCCCCTGGTTGCTGCATGAAGCCGCGCCGGGCAGGATCTACCAGGGAAACGGGGTCAGCCGCGAGGTGCTCGCGCGGGTCAAAAACGACCCGGAAACCATGCGCCAGCTTGAAGCACTGTATCAGACCAACTTCCCCTCCACATCACGGAGGGAGGGAATGCTCTGCGATATGCAGCAGATGGCGAACCCCTTTTCGATACCGCTGGAGCGCATCGCCTGCCCAGTGTTGGTGATCCACGCAGAGGATGATCCGGTGGTGCCGATCGCGCTGGGCGAATACTCGGCTGCCACCATCCCCGGCGCGCGGTTCCTGAGGTTGAAGGATGGCGGTCACTTTGCCTGCGTGATCCACCGGCAGGAGGCGCTGCCTGCCATTCATGAATTTCTGGAGAATCCGGATACCGGCGAAGGAGGCGCTGGCAGGTCTGATCTTCAAAAGTAAAAATTACAGGCGTTTGGTCATGAAGTGGCGGGTGTGACCGGGGGGAAAATCGACCAGCTCGCCGAAGACGCGGTAACCCAGCTTCTGGTAGAACCCGGGCGCCTGGAAGGAGAAGGTATCCAGGTAGACATCGCGCACCCCGCGCTTGCGGGCTTCCTCCTCGGCACGCAGGAGCAGTTTTTCGCCATAGCCCTGCCCGCGCAGGTCATCTTTGACGAACATGAGGCTGACGTAGAGCCAATCGTAATAGGTATCCCCGATCAACCCGCCGAGTGTCTGCCCCGTTTCATCCCGGAGGACAATACACAGCGGCATGGCGGCATCACTGCCGGCGTGGCTCAGGTTGAAGTTGCTGATCCCGCCACCGATCACCTCCCAGGCGGCGTCATCGGGTTTTTCAAGGATGGCGATGTGAAGTTCCGGGTTCATGACGGTTATCCTTTCGGGGAGTTCTCAGGATTTTGATAAATAAAATAGCACGGAACGGGGGGAAAGGCAACCAGGCACGGACCTAATCTGCACCTATTGGTATTTCTTGATCAGGTAAAACTCCTCGGCCGGAGGAGGGTAACCATTGGATACGCCAAGAACCGAATAGCCCATTTTCTGAAAAAAGCCGGGGGCCAGGAACGAAAAGCAGTATGCCTGGGAGGCAATGCAGCCATTTTCCCTGGCGATTCCTTCCATCTCCAGCATCAACCTTCTTCCCAGGCCTTTTCCGCGGAATCCTTCCGCGATCCAGATGTGATCAAAGATCAGGTTCGAGAGGGTTGTCCAGGCGGAAAGCCCGCCGATGAGCTCGCCCGCCTGGTCTTTCAGGATCAACCTGATCTTTATACCCTTATCGCCATCCCCGACGTTCAATTTCACGTGGCGGTGCAGCCCCGCGTGCATGATCTTCTTATCCTCTTCGCTCACATCCGTAGTGAGGATCAGCCCCTGGGGGTCGGGAATGCCGAGCTCCCTGCCGTTGGCTTGATCCGATGACAATCGTTTCATGAAGACATGCTCGGTTATCCCACCCGGGTAACCATCATAGACACCCAAAGGCTGATACCCGATGGTTGGGTAAAATTTGGGTCCCTGGAATGAAAGTGTCCAGGTTTGGGCGGTGAAACAACCCCCCGCGAAGCCGATCTGCTCCGCGGCGAGCACAAGCTGGCTGCCGTAGCCCTTCCCGCGGAGATCATCCGAAACCCACAGGACCTCCAGGTGCATCACCCTGAAGACGGTGCTGGCGATCACCCCGCCCAGAACCTGCCCGTGGGCGTCCTTCAGCGCCACGGCGATCTCGATGCCCGGCTGGTCAATTTCCCCGTGGGTTTGGATGCGCTTCTCTTCTTCGATCGCGTTTTGAACCCATTCCATCTCTTCCACCGTGGGATCATCCCGGATGGAAAAGGGCTGACCGTCAAGCACGAACGGAGGTATTCAAGGGCATGGAAGTCTCTCCTCTGAACGAAGGACCCGGTGGGCGGTTCAACGGCGCGATTCACCCACCGCCTTCGCAGGATGTTGTTGCATAAAAATAGCACGGAACGGGGGGAAAGGCAATCCGGCATGAGACAGCAGTGCAGATCAATCCCCCAGGGGTTTATCCCAGGCGCGCAGCACGTCGTGCTCGTCGAAGCCGACGGAATGGTAGAAGCGCTGAGGACCCTCTTCCTCGGAGTTGACGAAAGCCAGCAGGCAGCCCAGGTGCTGCAGACGGCGCAGACCTTCCAGCAGGCAGGCGCGCCCCAGCCCCAGGCGCTGGTATTCGGGCGCGGTGGCCACCGGCTCGTAGTAGGCGGTGCGGGTGACGTCGTCGTACCAGATGGTGCAGAAGGAGGCGATGGCGCCATCGGGGGCGGCGGCGACGATATCCAGGTCGCGGCGGTAGAGCGGGCAGCGCTGAATATTGCGGTACCACTCCCAGCCCTCATACTTCTCATCCGGTTCGTCGGGATGGAAGCCGCGCCAGGATGCCCAGGAACGCGCGGGCAGTTCCTCGCACCGACCCAGCGAGCGGATGGTGAAACCGGGCGGGATGGCTGAATCCGGCACGGGGCGGGAAAGCTCCCGGCGGTTCTGGGTTTCCCTATCTTCGGAAAGGATATACCCGCGCTTTCGTAAAAATCGCCTCGCGCAGTTCATCCCCCTCGTGGGCGTGGATGCGCGCGCCCCAGCGGCTGCCCGGCTCGGACTTTGCCAGGGTCTCCTCCGCGGCGCGGATCATTTCCTCCTCCAGCGCCGGGGTGCGGTGGCGGGGGTGCACCTGCAGGTAGAAGCTGTTGCGGTTCTCGGGGTTGAGGATCGCGGCGATCCCGCCCGCGGGGGTCTCCCAGAGGAGCGAGTTGCCCTCGAAGGGGTCCATGCCGCAGTTTTCGATGCCGTGCCAGCGCCAGTAATCCCAGCGGGCAACGTGCCAGGAGTGCTCGCGCAGGCCATTGAGCAGCAGCACCTCGCGCAGGAAGGCGCGCGCGCGCCAGAAATCGGAATCGGTTTGGAGAGGACGCATCATTCTTTTTCCTGTCGGAAAGGATGATGATATTTTACAGGTTCTTTTCTGTGGGGATAAAGAAAAAGTCGGGGACGCAACCGGTCCCCGACCTACACCTGATAATTACAAATGGCTGGCCACAAGATTAGTGGCCAATCATTTTTCTATGTCTTTAGAATCGAATACCAAGTAAACTCCCAAAATCGGATTCATCGGTTAATTTCAAACAAATATATTCTGAAAAATTAAATCCCTCGCTAAATTCTTTATACGGCACATTATCTGAATTTAAACAACAAATATATTGAAAATTATTTAATATAGCTTCATCAGCGGCTAATTCAATCGCATGAGATATTTGTCTTTCATCTACGCCATCGAAAATTGTACTATTATGAATTAAAAAATGGCGACATTTCTAGTAGACCAAATTTGTGCAAGCATAAGGTCATAACAAAAGACTTTCATTTGTTCTATACCTTGACTTGCTGATCGCTCAATAACTACCTCGAAAATGAAACCTGTTGGGCCAATATCAATTATTAATTTTCCCGGCACATTATAGAGAGCTTCGGAATTAGAATTAAAAAAGGAGATTGCGCTTTCTCGAGAAGATTGCCTCGCTTCATTTTCAGCCCTTGCTGTAATGAGTAGTGTTTCTTTAGCAATTCGAATTTCACTTTTCCCGTGTTCAATTTTTTTTAAGTTTTCAATTTTTGCGGTTATTTCATTGTGCTGTGAAACAGTTTGTAAGTGTAATTGTTGAAGACGATTATATTCTTCCAATGCCCCATGGGTTTGAAGTATCGAAAGTAAATTCGCACGTTCTTCAGTAAATGATTTAACGATATTCTTTCTCTCATCAACCAACTTTTTTAGACGATCAATTTCATTTATCAGGAAGTTCTTACGATTAAGTATAATATTTTGATGAAAATTCTCTACATCAACTAATCGCTGAGTTACATACTCTGGAAAAAGAACACGGGCTTGTTCATACACTTCTACAATTGTTTTTATTTCTACAGGACCCTCATCTTCATAACTTTTTTGATAATAATCAATAAATAATTGTTCGCTGACAATGCTATTGACATTTTCATGAATTTTCGCTGTAAGTTCGTTTGCTCTTTTTTCAATCCCTTCATATTGAGGATGAACCTTGAAAGAATTTAATTGCCCGGTCTCTCGCGAGATTTTTTGTTCTAATTGAAATTTATTTACTTCTAGGTCACCCATATTTCCTAAAAGATTCGACATTAAACCCGTTTTAGTTGCACCTTTTAAATTCTTAATTACATTTTCCTGATCCCTAAGCACTTGCCATTTTTGTGCACTTTCCCATTGAAGCCCTAAAAGGAACGCGTTATTTACTTGTTTATCCCATTCGAGTTGCTTTCTATAATGTTCAAACGGAGTGCTAAAAGCATCTCGCCCCCGACGAACAAAATATGAAATGAGGCTTCGAAATGTAGGGGTGTACTTATCATCTTGATTTGTTGGTAAACCAAAAATAATAGAACCTAATAAATCATTCCAATCATCAATTTTTAGATATTTTTCACCTGTTACCGTATCTTCGTTTGGTTGAATTGGGAGTCCGGTGAAATCCCCGATTATTGTGACTATGTTAGATTTTTCTGTATTCCGGTTGATAGTAATTTTCCGACCGGAAATTTCCATATCCATTGAAAATGTCCAACCTTTTATCATTTCATTGCCTAATACATTATCTTTGCCCGATATCTTGGAACCAAGACAGAAATGTATTATTTCAATCAATGTTGATTTCCCAAGGCCATTCCGAGAATCTTTCGTATCTGATTCTTTTGTGCGGTCTGCCAAAATAATATTCAAACCTTTTTTAAATTCAATTTTTTTGAATGAAGGTTTATCACACCTGATTGCGAGAATCATTTGTTTCCCTTTTTAGAAAACCTTGCTCAAATTTTATTAATCCAAGTGAAAACAATAAACACAATGCAAGAGTAAATCTTTCATAGGTCAATTGTTCAATATTTTTGAGTGAGAGGTCCCAAAGATTACTAATCGAGCGAGGTTCATTTAAATTTATTAAGAGTATTGAACCTACTCCAATTAAGGAATTATATGGACTAATATGTTTTGAAGGTAGTATCATCTCTCAAAAATATCGCAAAGTTGAAAATAGTATGAGATTATACCAACCGATGCCCAATGTGATCTGGCAGGGTTATTATTTCCAATCACGTAGTTTACGAGGAAATAAAATAATTCATTTGTATCTTCCACAGTTTGAATTAATATTTGATATTTATTAGCTAAAATACTACCAACCCTTAATGAATAATTGCTATCAGGATTTTTCTTTAAATAATCATTCACAACACGCACTAAAGGCATCGAAACTTGTAATTCATATTGAACAGCAGAATTTAATTTATTTCTGTTAATCTTATCTTCTAACCCAATAAAATCAATTGTGTCTTCTATTAGATCAATTTGATTTTCAATTAGATAGTTCAACAGTACTTGAATCTCAGCAGAAGTAATTTCAGTAACATCTGCAATATTTGGAACTTGTCCTAATAATTCGTCCCTATCACCCGGAGAAATGATCAGAACAATTCCCCATAATTTTTGGGTATTCCAATCATTAATTATTATCTCCGGGTTTTCTCTGCGAATATTTTGAATCATTTTTACTGTTTGAACTGGGAGTTTATTGTACGCACTCCAAACAAACACCCATTCCTTGAAATCACTCCCCCATTTCAATTTCGCACCTTCAAAGTCCTCCTTTACTTTGTCTGCTGCTTTTTTCCCATTCAATTTTTCCGGAGCATAACATTGATATACAGTTCCTGTTTTTTGAGAATAACCATCGCATTTCCAATCGCCTTCCCGGCCCATAGGTTTAACTGGTAAAAATGAAGAGTCATAAATTTTCATAATTTTCTCAAATAAGTTTTGAAATTCAACCCCTTGCTTTTCATGACAAAGTAATTCGAAACGCATTTTGTGGTAATGTTCCCCAAACTCATCTTTTGTCATTATGTTTACCATTTATTACATCCAGTTATATCCAATTTTTTATATGATCAAAAATATACGGTTGGATAAATAATCGGTCATTTAATATTCATCTAGTTCTTGTATTGATTATATTTTTCCTCAGGAATAAATCAAATCCTAACTGTATTCGGATAATTAAATCGGAAGGAATTAATCATCTTCCCCACCCCACCCAGCTTGCCTGCAAGCCCTCCCCCACCAGCCCGGCGGGGAGGGTGAAGGGCGCATAGACCGCGCCGGTCGCGGGATCGGCCACGCGCACGGCCGCGCCGCCATCCTGGATCCACCCGGCCAGGCGGCCATCCGGCGAAAAGACCACCTGCCCGAAATTCTCCGCCAACCCCAAACTCTTGATGCTGTCATCGTTCAGGTTCAGCGCGCGCAGCTCCAGGCGGGGACCCTCCCCCGGGTTGCGGCGCGCCCCGGCCAGCCAGGTGCCGTCGGGTGAGAGGGCAATATCGGTGAATTCGGGCGGCAGGTTGCGCGCGGCGGAGATGCCGCCATCGGGGACGATCACGGTGCACAGGTTGTAGGTGTTGGGGTCCATGCCGGGATCCTGGCAGGTGGAGCGCAGCGAGCGCCCGTCGCCGTTCCAGGCGAACCACTGGTTATCGGTGGGCGAACCGCGCATCAGGTCGCGCAGGCTGGTGGTGGGGGTGTTCTTGAGCACATCCACCAGGTAGATATGCGCGCCGCTGTGGCCGGGCGCGGTGCCGGCAAAGGCCATGCGCGGCTCGTTGGGCGACCATGCGCCGCGGAAGAGCCACATCCCCTCGGGCAAAACGAAGGGTTTGGCGCTGCACCCCTGCGCGGAGAGGCAACCGTCGAGCGCCAGGGTGTTGTGGGCGAAGCCATCCCCGGTCTGGGCGTTGGCCATGGAGATGAAGTAGAGCAGCGAGCCATCCGAGGAGAAGGCGGGCATCTGCAGGAAGGGCACGGGTCCGTAGAGCAGCGCCGGGCGCGCATCCGCAAAGCGCAGGCGGAAGACGCGCGCATCCGCGGCGACCTCAGGGTTGGCCTCGGCCGGGCTGCCGGTGACGTAGTCGATCCCCTGCCTATCCGGGTGCACCTTCACCGAGATCACCCGCCCGGGCAGGACGGCCACGCGCTGCGGCTGGAAGCCGGATTCGAGGCTCGCGGCATACAGCTCGCTGGCGGCGCCGTTCCAGTAGGTGAAGAGCAGGTCCCCGGGCAGGATGCCGCGCTCATCGTAGAAGTAGGTATCCAGATTCAAGGGCTGCGCGGTGAGCGCGGCGGCGAAGCCGGATTGCGACTGCGCGGCCACTTTGGTGGGTTCCGCCCGCTGGGTCAGAGGGGTTGGGGAAGATGAAGTCGAAGGGTCCGCGCGCGGCCAGGATGGCGCCGGTGACCGGCACGCGCAGGATGCCATTTTTGAGCGCACCAGTGCGCGGATCGATCAGCTCGAAGGTGGCTTCCAGGCGGGTGCCATCGTAGCCGTAGCCGAAACCGCCCTCGATGCCCTCCGGCTTGCCCAGCTCCACGGCGGTGACCACCTTGCCATCCACCTCCTGCACGGGAGGGGTGGTGAGCTTGAGGGTCAGGCTCGTGGTGCCATCGCCGAGAAGCTCCGCGCGGGTGAAGCGCACGGTCTGGTTGGCCACCTGGATGGGGATATCCACATCCCAGGCGGCTCCGGGCTGGGGGTTGGCGCCGAGGTCAACTTCAAAGCTCTGCGGGGCGGGCACGCGCATATACACCGCGGGCAGGCTGAGGTGGTAGCGGGTATCCCCGGGGGCGGCGGGGGCAAAGAAGAGCACGCGCTGGTTTTCGCCCAGTGCGCCGGGATCAAAGCCCGAGGGCGGGGAGGAAAGCGGGTACATCGTTGCCCCAGGGTATCGCGCAGGGCGGGAAAGACGGAGGTGTTGAGCGGATCGGTCCCGAAGGGGTCGAAATCCGGGCTCATCTTCATCGCGCTGAAGGAGCTGATCTCCAGCAGCAATTGGGTGGCATTCAGTATCGGTGAAGGCTGACTGCAGGCAGACCTGGATATCCGCTTTGGTAGCGCAAACCGGCAGCGCGGGGGCAGGCTCCACGACGGCTGCGGGGGTGCCGGGGGGCGGGGTGGGCGCGGGGAAGGTGACCACCAGCTCGGTGGAGGGCAGCCCGGCATCGCGGGCGGGGATCCAATCCAGCTGCAGCCGCCAGCCCTGCGGGAGCGCCAGGATGGCAGGGTTCGCCTCGGGCGAAAGGGCGGGGAAGAGCAGGTACCCACCGGTGGGGTTGGCGCCATCCGGCAGCCACTGCCAGAAGCGCGCGTCGAGGCGCTCGCCGTTGGGCTTGATCAGCCAGGCGCCCTCCAGGGGGATGGGCTCGCCATCAAATTCCAGCCAGAGCTCGGTCTTTTCGCCTCTTGTGAGCCCGCGGGCAACGGTGAGGCGCTGGCCATCGTGCTCCTGGGTGACGGGGCCAGCGAGCACGCGGGAATCCTCCATCAGGATGAAGCCGGCGCCGGGCAGGTAGCTGTAGCCGAACAGGCGGCTGACCGAGGCGATCACCGGCTGGCGGAAGACGAAGAGCAGCAGCAGAATGACCGCGGGCAGTCCGAAGGCCAGCAGGCGGCGCTTCACGCGGCTTGAGGATGCGGGACGGGGAGAGGTGGAACCCTGAGCAAGCAGGCGGGCGCGCAGGGAGTATCGCACTTTGGACTCGGTGGAAAGATCCAGGGCGGCAAGCTGCCCGCCCAGCTCCAGCAGGGCGGCATCTTCGGGATCGGCGCCATCCGGCGCGGGCGGCTGGATCCCCAGGCGGCTGTCCAGCTCGCGGTTGAAGCGGTCGATACGCTCAGCGTCCATTGGCATCCTCCTTTCCCAGCGTCTGCTGCAGAGCATGAAGGGCGCGGTAGAGAATGACGCCCACGTTGCTCTCGGTGAGCGCGGTGACCGCGGCGATCTCGCGGTTGGTCAGGCGGGCGAAGAACTTGAGGGCGACCAGCTCCCGGGAACGGTCATCCAGGCTGAGCAGGGCGCGGAAGAGCGCAGCGCGCTCCTCGTTCTGCTCGGCGGAGCGCTCGGGCGAGGGGGCGGGGCTGGGCGGCTCGGGGATGGCATCCAGCGGGGTTTCGCGGGCGGCGCGCCAGTGGTTGAGCACCGTGTTGCGGGCGATGGTGAGGATCCAGGGTGCGAAAGCGCCGCGGGTGGGGTCGTAGGTGCCGAAGGCACGCAGGGCTTTCTCGAAGGTCTGCGAGGTGAGGTCATCGGCCAGGTCTGCATCCACAACGCGGGCACGGATGTAGTTGTAGACCGCCGCGAAGTGATGGTCATAGAGCGAAGCAAAGCCCTCCCGGGAGGGTGCGGAGGTGCGGGTGGCGGTCTGGGCGGGGCTGCGGCTCAAGGATAGTTCTCCGGCATGGAAGCTCACATCCATTAATACCCGCGTACGAAACAAGTATTACATTTGGGCGGGTACGGGAAATATTCTATAATGGTATCAGTTTTCAGATCGGAGGCAACCATGAGCGACCAGCAGATCGAGTTATCCGCGGGAGAACCCCCCGCATCCGTGCCGGCAAAGAGTGGAGGGAATCGCTTTCTGGAAGAGCTGCTCTGGCTGGCGATGGGGCTGGTGCTGCCGGCTGGCAGCTTCACCTTCTATAAGAAGGCGGCAAAGCGCAGCGCGGGCTGGGCGGTGCTGTTCTTCCTCCTGTTCACAACGGTCCTCGCGGTCATCTCCGCGCTGGCGTTCAACCGCCAGGTGGATACCGCCGTGACGGAGATTGAAAAAGAGCTGACGAAAATGGTCTTCCCGGCCATCACCGTGCGGAACGGGGTGGCAACTGCGAAGGGTCCCCAACCCTATACGATCTACGGCTCGAACGGCGAGATCTTCGCCATCGATACCACCGGCGAGATCCAGGAGATCGACCGGTCACGCTTCCGCGCCGGGTTCCTGCTTGCCCGCAATGGCATCCAGGTAGTGGATAACAACGGCCGCGAGCAGTGGATCGGCTGGGCGGACGTGCAGGGAATGATCGGGCAGGATCCGCTTGTAATCGATAAAGACGCCATCCTGGGCTGGGTGGATACACTGCTGGGATTCATAAAGGCGGGAGCGCTGGGGGGCATCTGGTTGTGGGAGGTGCTGGGGCGGATGATGATCCTGCTGGTGATCGCGCTGATCCTGTGGGGCATTGGCGCGCTCGTCAAACCGGGTACAGGTTTTGGTCACGTCCTGGCGGTGGGCATCTACACCTACGTACCTGCCGTCTACCTCAACTATGTCCTCAACCAGGCAGGGGCAGAATTCCCCTTCAAGCTCAGCCTGGGGCACACCCTGCTCTGGGCGGCGATGCTGCTCTTCACCCTGGATGTTTTCGGCAAGGGAGGGCTCTCGCGCGAGCGCTCCCTGCGGTCGTGGAGGGTGCTGATCGGCGTTCCTGCGCTGATCCTCATGCCGCTGCAGGCGGTGCAGGGATGGGAAAGCGGCGTGGCCTGGTCGGTGATCGCCTGGGGAGTGATGGAGATCGCACTGCTGGCGGTTGGCCTCCAGGGCGTGCTGGCTCAGCCTCCGGAGCTGGTGGAACCTCCGCCAACCCCCTGATAAAAAAAATAAAGCGCAGGCGACTGCGCTTTATTGATCCAGATTTGGGTCCGAGGCGGGGGGTGATGCCTTGTGCCGCTTCGTTTTCCGACCCTGCATATCCCGAGCCATATTTTGGGCAAGATCAATGGACTTCCTGCATTGTTCCTCTTTTTCTTTCAACCCGGGTATCTCCAGCTCCAGATCGGGGTACCTGCGGAGAAGTTCGGTCAGGTGCAGATAGGAGCGCGGGTCGCAGGGATACTTTTCCACCGCAAGGATGTAATTTTCAACTGCAGAAATGAACTGATTCTGTCCCTCTTGGGAGATCGCGAGGTTTTTGAAGGCGTTGTGGCGGTCTGGGTTGATCCGGATCGCCTCGCGGCAGAACGGTTCTGCCTCCGCGTGGCGCTTGAAAACATTCAGGCAGTACCCCAGGTTGTTGTTCAGGAAATACCAGGTATCATTTTCCTCGCGGGAAAGGGACTGCGCCCGGGCATAGAAAGCGAGCGCGGACTCATACACATCCAGTTTTTCCATTAATGCACCCAGCTGAAGGAGATGGAGCGCGCTTTCCTGGGCGTTGGCATCCATGAGGATCAACCGGTCAATGATGGGGATCGGCAAGGTCGTGGCGATTATCGAGTCCATAAGCGATAATCAGTCCGATCAGCGCGCCAACGAGGCTGGTGTGCTGCTTTTGAAGGTCTTCGAGTTGGGAAATCTCGATAGGCATTCCAGCAAACGGGAACCTGCCTGGGGCAGAGGGGGGCGGGACTTTGATCTGAAAATCCATTGATTTCTCCTGGTTTGATTTTTTCTTACCGACGAACCGATAATATAATTATTTCACCTCCTTAATTACCAACCACAGCGCTCCACCGGGTAAAAAAAACCCCGGAAAACCGGGGTTTGGAAAAACTTGAGCGTTGCCTGCTGGCTTTTTTTGTTCTTGCGGTTGAGGATCTTGCCACCCTTGAAATCACGCGACCATCAATATAGCATATTCCGGGTACGATTTCAAGAGGGTGTTGCCTCCCAAGCAAGTACACAGCGCTGACCGTGTAAAGTTTGTTTCGCCCTTTCGAAGAATGACCCCGAACGATGATGGCGGGAAACCGGGTTATTTTCGGATTTTAAGGTACCCACCCTGGTAGGCGACGCCCAAGCCAGCGAGGGCAAGGGTGAGCAGTGTGCCCAAGGCCCCATTCAGGAAGGGCAGCCAGGCTTGGAACCCACGGGTGACGAGCAGACCTCCTATGAGACCGGCCAGGATGAGTACCGCCCAGTCCTTGAACCGATTTGTCAGGATGAATCCAACCACCCCACCGGCAGCCAAAAAGAACCATCCCATCAGACCGGGCTGCGGGGTGAAAAGTTCCAGGAACGCCAGCGCGATGGCCGCGCCGGCCAGAACGCCCAAAACCAGGATGACGATATTGATGATACCCTTGGCGAAGGAGACCGCGAAGAACCCGATCACGCCCAGCAGAAGGGGGACGATGATGATCGTGAAGGGGTCGGATGCGCCTGGGAAAAGCGAGACGAGCGCCACGCCGAGCAGTGCTCCCACCGCCGCGCCGAGAATCGAAAGGCGTTTGCCGAGCACAAGAACCACCAAACCGATTGCGATCACAAGAATTGGAAACATGGCTAATCCTCCGTAAAGTAAATTTATTAGAGATAGTTCGAAAAGATCATTTTGTTTTATGATCCTTATCACCAACATTCATGCTGGAGCTGAAGGTGGCCTTGGTTTTGCTCCACAGGTCTTTCACCTGTCTCATAGCCTGGGTTCGTTCCTCTTTCTCCTCTTCCCCGGTGTAACGCAGCAGGGTGGCGATCGGCCGGGTGGCCGGGAACTGCCCCATAATCGTCAGTACGAGCAGGGTGAGAGGAACGGAAAGGATGGCTCCGATCCCCCCCAGCAGGAATCCCCAAAAGAACAGGCCGACGAAAATCACCAGCGGGCTGATCTTCAGACCCTTGCCTGCCAACCTGGGCTTCACAAGGAGCTCAACTCCCCCGTTGATAACTATGTAACCGATAAAAACAACGATAGCGGTCTGGATGCCATACTGGGCGTAAGCCATCAGCACGGGCGGGATGAGGGCAACCCAGAACCCGATGGTGGGGATGTACCCCATGAACCAGGAGAGCAACCCCCAGAGCAGGGCGTAATCGACCCCCAGAATTGCGAGGAAGATGGTATTCCCCAGCGCGACCATGAAATTGATCCCGGTCAGGATGGTCATATAGTGCTGCACGCCGCCGGTGAGTTCGCTGATGCGCCCGACGACCGGGGCGTTTGGATCGATCTCCTTGCGGGTTTTCTTATCCAGATTCATCGCGGCAGCGATCATAAAGAAGAAGATGGCCAGGGCGAGAACGAATTGGGTGACGATGGTCAGCGTGGCCGAGATGGCACCCTCAGCGAGGGGTCCCAATTGCGCGGTCGCATCAGAGATATTGATGGTGGTAGTATCGAGGGGAATGGAGGGGATTGTGCTGGTAGTCTCGAGGGAGGGTTGGGCGAGCAATGCCGGCAACTCGGTGGCGAGCCTTGTGACGGAGAAGAATACCGTGCCGATCACCAGCAGGAGGACGACGACCACTAGCACGATGGCTGCCGCCATGGCCAGGCCGCGTTTCCAGCCCTTCCGTACCAGGTACCCTGGCAGCGGCAGGATGGTGATGGTGATGACGACGGCGAGCAGGACGGGGTTGAGAACAGCGGAGAGCGCCTGGACGCCGAACATGATGACGACCAGAGCGGCGATGCCCACCAAATAAACCACCAATTTTCCGGACGAACTGTTCATCATGGCAAGATCCCTTTCCTGGAAACCGGAGTCCAGATAACTCATGGGTGATTCCAAAAATTAATTATAGCCGTAAGGGAGAGATGGGGGGGTGGAAGTCAATATCCCATTCGAGGTCGAAAAATTAGACCGCACTAAGCGGTCAACTCCTCCCCAACCCCCCAATTATTTCGAAATGGAGAGGCAGAAATTGTAATGGGCGCTTGCACCCAGAATTCAATGGGTGCGCTCCGCGATGGCACGAATATCACACCCCAGAGGGCGCCCTTAAAATAAAGTGATCGCTATTGGCGATTTCCTCTCCCTGGTTGACATTCCCTGTAGGGCAGATTACAATTTTCCGCTTTAAAAAAATGTCAAAAAAAATTAATCAAAAAAGGGAAAAACGAACATGAGCGGTTATAACGCAGTATTAGCAAGAAATACAGAAAATGCTCCAAAAGGTATCGGTCCATATTCACAAACTGTAGCTTTCTCTCATTACAATAATCTTTCAGCTCAATTACCTATCGATCCAAAATCTGGAAAATTGGTAGCTGGTGGTGTAAAAGAGCAAGCTGAACAGTGCTTTAAGAATATCAAGGCAATTTTAGACAGCATCGACCATGTTATGAGCGATGTTGTTAGAATCACAGTATTCGTGAAGAATATCAAAGATATTGACGCTGTTGACGAAGTTTTTAAAACATTTTTCCCAAACTATGTTCCTACACGGACGAATGTAGCAGTCGCAGCTTTGCCTATGGATGCTTTGGTGCAAATTGAAGCCCTTGTTTCAAACGGAGAAGGTACAATTCCGAACGCGCCACAAGCAGGCGACCTCATCAAGCTTACAAATAATTCGGCAAACGCGCCAACAAGCCCTCTATCTACACAAACAGTAGCGTTTTCTCATTACAACAATCTTTCAGCACAATTGCCTATTGATCCAAAATCTGGCAGAGTGGTATCTGGTGGCGTAAAAGAGCAGGCTGGACAGTGCTTAAAGAATATCAAGGCAATCTTAGAAAGCATCGAAGTTCCCTTTGACGATATTGTTAAAATTAATATCTTCCTAAAAAATCTCTCGGATATTGAGGCTGTTAACGAGGTCTATTCAACATTTTTCCCAGACTCGGCTATCGCCAGGGCCGTAGCCTATGTTCCTGCACGTACAATTATTTCAGCTTCAGCTTTACCAATGGGTGCTCTGGTGCAGATTGAAGCAGTTGTGTCACACGGAGATGGCACCCCCCCGCAGGCTGTTGAAGACAGGCATGGAATCATCATAGAAGCAAACAATACAGAAAATGCACCAAAAAGTTCTCTATACACGCAGACTGTAGCTTTTTCTCATTACAATCATATTTCTGCCCAATTACCTCTTGACCCAAAAACCGGTGAAATGATCACTGGTGGAGTAAAAGAACAGGCTGGACAGTGCTTAAAAAATATCAAGGCAATTGTAGAAAGTGTCGACCACGTTATGGACGATGTAGTGAAAGTAAATATCTTCCTTAAGAATATCGCAGATATTAGTGTTGTCGACGAGGTTTACACAACATACTTCCCAGGCGGTGTTCCTGCACGAAGAACAGTTGGCGTTTCAGCCTTACCTAAAGATGCTCTAGTCCAAATTGATGCAGTTGTATCAAACGCTGAAGGAACTCCGCGAAAAGCATAACAGGTGATTATTTGAAAGCACAGGGAATATCAAAGTTTCCTGTAAATTCAAAAGGTGAAATCATTGGAAATAATGATAATGAAGAAAAAAACTTCATTGGCAAATAATGCCTTTCTCAGTAATGATCAAAAGGACTAAGAGAACTGAGAGGTAACAAAAGGGTGGTTAGGACTGACCGGTTTGGGCGAGTCGCTCAACGGATGGATTAGTGGGCTGAAACCGATTTATCGAGCTGAAATAACGCGAAGGGCTAATCGAAAGTTGATAGCCCTTCGTCTTTATAAACCGATAGTATTTAGCTGTGAGCGCGAAGGTTTGAATATCACACCCGTAAGGGTGCCCTAATAAAAAAACCGCCGTTGGCGGTTGACCCCTCCCCAACCCTCCCCTTTGCAAAGGGGAGGGAGAAAGGTGGAAGTGAGCGTGCTTCGCGAGAGGCTCGAATATCACACCCGAAGGGTGCCCAAAACCAACTCTATTAAACCAAAAGTGAGCGCGAAGGGGCTCGAACCCTTAACCAATGGCTTAAAAGGCCACTGCTCTACCATTGAGCTACGCGCCCAAACGGTTCCCATTTTATCATAGCATCCTAAAAAACTGTAAGCAGATTGGAAAGTTCAAGTGCTATCCCCCACAGCCCGGTGTGGATATAATCTTATCAGGTACATTCCCTCCCGGAGAAACTTCGATGGAGCTAGCCCCCGATTCCGTCTTGAAAGAACGCTACCAGATCATCCGCAGCCTGGGCCATGGCGGCATGGGCGCGGTCTACCTGGCGCATGATACCGTGCTGGATCATGTGGTGGCCGTCAAGGTCAACCACAGCCCGGCGGAGGAAGCCGAGGAGCAGTTCCTCAAGGAAGCAAGGCTGCTGGCTGCACTGCGCCACCCCACCCTGCCGCGGGTGACGGATTATTTCATCCTCGGTGAAGAGCAATACCTGGTGATGGATTACATCCCCGGGGATTCCTTCGATGTGATCCTCAAGGAAGATGGCATCCAGCCGATAGAGATGGTGATGCAGTGGGCGCAGCAGCTCGGCTCGGCCATCAGCTACCTGCACCGTCAGAAGCCGCCCATCATCCACCGGGATATCAAGCCCGCCAACATCAAGCTGATGCCCACCGGGGAGGTGACCCTGGTGGATTTTGGCATTGCTAAAGTTTCTGATGGAACCAACGCAACCACCGCAGGGGCGCAGGGGTTCACCCCCGGCTACTCCCCGCCCGAGCAATACGGCGGCGCCCACACGGGGCCTTATTCGGATCAATACTCCCTGGCTGCCACGCTCTACCAGCTGCTCACCAACCACCAACCGGAGGACGGTCTGCAGCGCCTGATGGGTACGGCGGTGCTGGCTCCAATGAAGCTGCTCAATCCGGCGGTAACCGAGGGCATGCAGGCGGTGATCGAGAGGGCGATGACGCCCAAGCCCGAGGAGCGCTACCCCAGCGTGGATGCCTTCCTAAAAGCGCTCATACCCTTCACCTCGCAAACGCTGGTGGTCAAACCGGATTACGACCGACCGGGCAAAGGCAACGTCCCCCCGCCGGGCTCCCCCGAACCCATCGCGCAAAAACCGGGCAGGAAATTCCCCTGGTGGGTACTGGTGATCGCTGGCGTGGTGTTGATCGGCGTGATCGCCGGATTTATCTCGCTACTTGGTGGCGGAAAACCCTCCGCGCCAACCCCGGGGGCAGTTCGGGCGACCCGCTGGCCACCTCGGTGGCAGCCACGCTCACGCAGGCAGCTTTGGTTGCCAAACCGCAGGAAACATCTGCCCCACCCGTGCAGGCGACGGAGGCACCCGTACCTCCTACTGAAGCCGCTCCCACCGCAGGGCAGCCCACTACCGGCCCCAGCCTGGTTGGCAAGGGCGGCTATATCGCCTACATCAGCAACAAGGGCAGCGACAAGATATACCAGGTGTGGCTGATGAAGGTGGCGCTGGATAACAGCGGTGCCTTCCAGGTGGTGGAGGATAAACAGTTGACTACCGATGCGGGTGATAAGAGTTACCCGGCCTGGTCGCCGGATGGCAAAAAACTGCTCTACTCCGCGCCCAGCGGTGGCCAAACCCTTGGGATCGACATCTGGATGCTGGAGCTCGAAAATCCCCGAAAAAGCTGAGCGGTCAACCTCTCCCAGCACCAGGGGGAGGATACCCAGGCGGCCTGGTCGCCGGACGGAAACCTGATCGCGTTCACCAACCGGGGCGCGAACGGCAATGATCTGCGCCAGCTCTACCTGATGAACGCCGACGGGACGAATATCCAGCGTCTCAGCCTGGAGTTCCAGGAGTTCTCGCCCACCTGGTCGCCGGATCAGCTCTACCTGGCCTATGTGGCCTCAATGTCGAGCCACTTTGTAATGTATTTGCGCACCGCGGCGGATGGCTTCGCCTCCCCGGTCAAACTTGATACCCAGGAAGTGCTGGGCAGGCAGGGGGATGTAGCCGACCCGGCCTGGTCTCCGGATGGGGATCTGATCGCTTACGTGCGCATGGAAGGTGCCAGCCGGACCATCTACCTGACGCGCTTTTCCGACCGGGGCAGCCGCAACACGCCTCTCACGGCGACGGGAAGAGACACCGAGCCGGCATTCTCTGGCGACGGCCAGTGGATCGCCTTCACTTCCGGGCGGGACGGCTCCAAGGATATCTTCGTGATGAACGCAGCGGGGAACATGCAGACCAACCTGACGAACAGCCCGGCGGTGGAGCAGATGCCCGCCTGGCAGCCAGTTCCCTGAGAGCTTTGAATGCATAAAGAAAACCACCCCCGCGGGGGTGGTTTTTTCTTCAGGTTATTTCTCCGCGTCCCGCTCGCGCAGGTGGGGGAAGAGCAGCACCTCGCGGATGGAACGCTTCCCGGTGAGCAGCATGGTCAGCCGATCCACACCCATGCCAAAACCGCCCTGGGGCGGCATGCCGTAAAGCATGGCCTGCAGGTAATCCTCGTCCATCGGGTGGCGGTCTTCATCTTCATCACCGTAGGCGTGACCCATTTCTTCGAAGCGAGCCTGCTGGTCGAGAGGATCGTTCAGTTCGGTGAACGCGTTGCACAGTTCCATCCCGCCGATATATCCCTCAAAGCGCTCCACGGTGGTCGGGTCGCCGGGCTTGCTCTTGGCAAGCGGGGAGATATCGCGCGGGTAATCGTAGATGAATGTGGGCTGGATGAGGGTTGGTTCGACGTAATCGCCGAGCATGGCCTCGATCAGCTTGCCGCGCGGACTGCCGGGTTTGAACTTCAACCCCTTGGCGGTCATGGCTTTTTCAAGCGAGGCGGCATCCGCGTGGGTGTTGATATCGATGCCCACCGCATCGATGATGCCCTGGCGCAGCTCCAGGCGCTTCCAGGGTGGGGTGAGGTCGATCTCCTGCCCGTCGAAGTCGATCTTATAGGACCCGTTCACCTCCATCGCCACGGTGGTGACCATCTGCTCGGTCAGGTCCATGATCTTGAGGTAATCCGAGTAGGCCATGTAGAACTCGAGCTGGGTGAACTCGGGGTTGTGCTTGAAGGATACGCCCTCGTTGCGGAAATCACGGCCGATCTCGTAGACCCGGTCCAGCCCGCCCACGATCAGGCGCTTGAGGTAGAGCTCGAAGCTGATTCGCAGGTAAAGGTCCTGGTGGAGCTGGTTATGGTGTGTGACGAAGGGCTTTGCTGCCGCGCCGCCGTAAAGCGGCTGCAGGATGGGGGTTTCCACTTCCAGGAAGCCCTGACCATCCAGGAACTTTCGCAGCGCGGTGACCACCGCGGCGCGTTTGCGGAAGATCTCGCGCACCTCGGGGTTGACCGCCAGGTCGGCGTAGCGTTGGCGGAAGCGGGTCTCGGGATCGGCCAGGGTGGCGTGCCGGACGACCTCGCCATCCACCACTTCATCCTTGGCGGCCGGTAGGGGGGTGATGGACTTGGCCAGCATGGCGAAGGATGTGACGTTGACCGTGATCTCGCCGGTGCGGGTACGGAAAAGGCTGCCGGTTGCTTCTACGATATCACCCAGGTCGAATTCCTCATTGAAGAGCTTGAACTTTTCCTCGCCCAGGTCGTTGACCCGCAGGAATAGCTGGATGCGCGCGGTGGAATCCTCGATGTGGGCGAAGGTGAGTTTGCCCATCGGGCGCATGGCGCGCAGCCGCCCTGCCACTGTGACGGTGACGGGTTCGGTGCTGCCCGCAGCTTCCGCGGTCTCGAAGGCAGCCAGGGCTTCCTTCGCGGTGTGAGTAACGTGCGAGCGGGTGGGGTAGGGCTCCATCCCGGCTTTGCGCAGACGTTCGGCCTTTTCCAGGCGGATCATTTCGAGGTCGGATCGTTCCATGAATGACTTCCTTGGGGTAAGAATGGGTCTATTTTAATGCAGAAATCAAATTTCCTATCCGGTTATAATCGGTTTCTATTCCGATATGAATGGATGAATGATGGCTTCGCAAATTCGCCCCATGTATCTACCCGCCGATCTCGACGCCTGGATCACTGTCACCGCCGAGGGCTTTCAGTACCCCGATAATCCCGAGTGGAATTACTCCCCGGAGGAGATCGAAAACAACGTCGCCGGCATCCGCTCGCTGAAGCAGATCTGGCCGCTCTTTGCCGTGCTGCGCGTCTTTTCTGCCGACGCGCGCGATATGATCCGCGGTTTTTTCTAC
This sequence comes from uncultured Chloroflexia bacterium, assembly GCA_963747315.1. Lineage (GTDB taxonomy): Bacteria > Chloroflexota > Anaerolineae > Anaerolineales > Anaerolineaceae > CAVVEQ01. The sequence continues at coordinate 320,582 of CAVVEQ010000007.1, forward strand.
GAGGAGGACGGCAAGGTGGTGGGCAATATCTCCTGCCAGCGGCGGGGGGAGGCCTGGTATATCTCCGACGTGGTTGTCCTACCGGAATACCGCGGGAAGGGGATCGCCCGCGAGGCTGGTGGAGGTCATCCTGGAGGATATCCGCGCGCGGGGCGGCAGGCAGGTGAGCCTGGATGTGGTCAGCGGCAACCTGCCGGCGCACGAGCTCTACAAGGCTGCCGGTTTTCAGGATTACACCTCCCTGGCATTCTACGAGATGAAAGGCTACCATCCCCTGCTGGCGGTGGGTTCCGATGACTGCCGGGTGGAGGAGATCAAAGGGGATGCCTGGAGGCTGCGCTACGACTTCTGGAAGCGCGTCACCCCGGAATCCGTGCAGGAGTTCACCCCCGTCACGGAATCCGCTTTCCGGCGCTCCGCGTTCACGCGGGCGTTCAACCGCCTGTGGCGCTGGATGAGCGGGGAGAAGTTCCAGCTCTTTGCGCTGCTTGAGGGGGAGGATCGCGATGTGCTGGGGGTGGCGGCAGTCACCAAGCGGACGAAGGAGGGCGGGATCAACATCCTGGAGATCGGGCTGAATGAAGCGCACGCGCAAAAGGCAGAGTATTTTCTCACCGAGATCCTCTGGCGCATCTATACCGATCACAAAACCCCGCTGACCGAGTTCGAGCTGCCCGCCTGGCAGGCAGGCTTGCGCCGGGCATGCGCCGGGTTGCGGATTGAAACCCAAATATGAGACCACCAGCATGGGCTTGAAGCTGGAATGATAATAAAAACCGCCTCCGAATGGAGGCGGTTTGGTTAAAATGGTAATTTACTTCACGCTAACCAGGTGAACTTTGTAGGAGCCAGCAGGGGCTTCCACGACGATCTTATCCCCGGTCTTGTGACCGGTAAGCGCCTTGCCCAGGGGGGACTCGTTGGAGATGCGGCCGTTGTGCGGGTCAGCCTCGGCTGCGCCTACGATGGTGTAGGTCTCATCCTTGCGCGAGCCTTCCTCTTTGATCACAACCGTGGAGCCAACCCCCGCCACTTCGTGGGTGGGGGCATCCTCGATAACCCGGGCTGTGGCCAGCAGAACCTCAAGCTCCTTGATGCGGCCTTCAACGAAGGCCTGTTCGTTCTTGGCAGCTTCATACTCGGCGTTCTCGATCAGCTCGCCGCCCTCCATGGCTTCGCGCAGGCGCTCGGCGATCTCCTTGCGTTTATCGGTACGCAGGTGTTCCAGTTCGTCCTGGAGCTTCTGGTAACCCTCCTGGGTCAGGAAAGTGTTGGTCATGATCCGATTCCTTTAAAAAAAGTTTCCTGCGATGTTCCCCGCGGATCCGTCATCACCATGTCTGGTAAAAAAAACCACTCCAAGCGGGGCGGTTTAGATGGATCGCCGGCACGGCGTGATGTTATTAGCAGAAATAATATCACAAATCGGTTCCCAAAGCAAGCAGGAAAATGTTAATAATCGGTAAAAAAATTGCCCAAATAAAAGTTGCCGGGAAGCACGCGCCACGGCAACCAGCGATTTGCCAATATTGAATCAGGCAGCCTTATACTTCGCGCCTTCACGCAGGGCTTCGTAGTTTTTGGGCAGCAGGTCGTGGTGCCGCTTGGGGAGGTGATCGCAGAGCGCTTTTTCCACCGATTCGAGCGGCAGGAAGGGCTCATTGGCCAGCAACCCACCCAGCAGCACCATATTGGTCAGGCGAATATTGCCCAGCTTCTCGGCGATATCGTTGGCGGAGATCATCACCACGCGGATATCCTTGCGCACTGGTTGGCGGTTGACGATAGACTGGTTGACCACCAGCACACCCCCATCCCGCACCAGCGGCTCGTATTTATCCAGGGAGGGCAGGTTCATGGCGATGACGGCGGTGGGCCGGCTGACGAGCGGCGAACCGATCTCTTCATCGGCGACGATGACGGTGCAGTTTGCGGTACCCCCGCGCATCTCGGGGCCATAGGAGGGGATCCAGGTGGTTTCCTTTTTCTCATCCAATGCGGCATAAGCCAGCAGCTGCCCGGCGAAGAGGGTTCCCTGGCCGCCGAATCCGGATATGATCACTTCGGTTTGCATCTGATCCCTCCTCTAAAGCCGTGCTTCCAATATGGTGGGATGGACCTTGAAATCGTTGAGCGGGAAGTAGGGCACCATCTTTTCCTGCAGCCACACGCGCGATGCTTGCGGCGTCATACCCCAGTTGGTTGGGCAGGTGGAGAGGATCTCAACCATCGAAAAGCCCAAACCGCGCAGCTGGGTTTCGAAGGCGGCGCGGATAGCTTTCTTGGTCAGGCGGATGTTCTTGGCGTCGTGCAGGGAGCGCCGCACCACGTAGCTGGCGCCATCCAGGGTGGCCAGCAGCTCTGCTGCGCGCACGGGGTAACCCATTGTCTCCACGTCGCGCCCATCGGGCGAGGAGGTGGTCTTCATCCCCGGCAGGGTGGTGGGGGCCATCTGCCCTCCGGTCATGCCGTAGTTGGCATTGTTGATGAAGATGACGGTGATGTTCTCGCCGCGGGCGGCGGCGTGGACGATCTCGCCCATGCCGATGGAGGCCATATCGCCATCGCCCTGGTAGGTCATGACGATCTTTTCGGGCAGCACGCGCTTGACGCCGGTTGCCATGGCGGGGGCGCGCCCGTGGGGAGCCTGCACCCAGTCGAAGTTGAAGTAGTTGTAGGCAAAGACCGAGCAGCCCACCGAAGCCACGCCGATGGTGCGCTCGCGCAGACCCATTTCATCCAGCACCTCGGCGGTCAGCTTGTGGGCGATGCCGTGGGTGCAGCCGGGGCAATAGTGGGAGGAAACGTCGGTCAGGGATTCCGGGCGGGTATAGACAGGAGCGTAATCGAGATGTTCAATAACCATAATGACCTCCTAGCGGTCGGGAGCGATCCGCGCCAGCCAGCGGTCGCGCGGGTGGCCTTCGGTGGATATGGACCCGGAAGCCAAGTGTCGGATCTCGGCGGCGATCTCTTCGGGGAGTGGGGTGATCCCGCCGTTTCGTGCGAAGAACTCCACGGGGGTGCGGCAGCTATTGGCAAGGAGGACATCCTCCAGCATCTGCCCGTTGTTCATTTCAACAACGAGGATGCCCTTGACCCGGGAGGCGAGTTCGGCGATTGCTTTAGCGGGGAACGGGTTCAGGGTGATGGGGCGGAGCAGCCCTACCTTTATGCCTTCCGCGCGGAGCGCCCGCACGGTGCTTAGGGCTACCCTGCCGGCGGAGCCGAAACCGATGACGGCATACTCTGCATCATCAAGGAAGTACTCCTTGTAGCGGATCTCGTTGGCTTGCACTTCCTGCCAGCGTCGCGCCATGCGCAGGTTGGCTTTCTCCTGCGAGGCTGTATCCAGCTGAATGGAAGAGAGCACGTGGCGCTTTCCGCCTTCCACGCCGCGCACCGCCCAATCGGGGAAGCTGGTCTTGAGCGGCTGCATGGGGGGCAGCTCACAGGGTTCCATCATCTGCCCGATGCTGCCGTCCGTGAGCACCACGCAAATGGAGCGGTATTTTTCTGCCAGGTCGAATGCCAGGACGGTGAGATCCACCGATTCCTGCACACTGGCCGGGGCGAGAACGATGGGGTAATAATCCCCGTGCCCGCCGCCGTGGACGATCTGGTTATAGTCGGCCTGCGCCGGGGCGATGTTGCCCAAACCTGGCCCTCCGCGCATCACGTCCACCAGAACCATAGGGACCTCGGTTCCGGCGATATAGGAGAGCCCTTCCATCATTAGGCTGACACCGGGGCTGGAGGAGGAGGTCATAGTGCGCGCACCGGTGCAGGCCGCGCCGTAGACCATATTGATGGCGCCCAGCTCGCTCTCGGCCTGGACGAAGGCGCGCCCCAATTGGGGCATGCGCCGGGAGAGGTATTCGAGCAATTCGGTCTGCGGGGTGATGGGGTAGCCAAAATAGGCCTGCATGCCCGCCCGCACGGCTGCCTCGGCCACGGCTTCGTTACCCTTCCAAAGTTCACGGGTCATGCTGCACCTCCTTCGCCGGGTTTTACCTTTGTGCCTTCTCGGTAGACCGAGATGGCCGCCTCGGGGCAGACCAGCGCGCAGACCGCGCAGCCAGTGCAGCCTTCGGTGAAGAGGTGAGCTGGGTGATAACCTTTGGGGGTGAGGTGCTCCAGGTTGAGCGCAAGGACGTGCTGGGGGCAATCCGAGACGCACAGCTCGCAGCCCTTGCATAATCGTTCATCCACTTCGATGGTGCCTTTGACGGGCATTCATTCCTCCTGTGGGAAAACAGAGTATTTGGACAAACTCAGGCTTATTTTACCCGTGTTTTGATCCAATTATGCGATCAATCCGGCGTTCAGGATAGTGTCAGGCGTCCCGATTCGGGGGGAGGAGACTCACAACTCAACCCGCGCTTCCCCAGGAAAATCGAAGGTGCTCGGACTGAGAGGTGTCACTCTTATCGGCGAACAACCACCCGCCCAAGCAATCGAAAAAGGAAATAAGTTGGATAAAAAATCGTTCCCAATAATTCCTGCCGCCTATAACCATGTCGCCTCTTCAATCTCGGGTAATTTTGGGATTAATATGCTGAAGATCGATAGGAATAAACGAAGATGCTTGACTGATATAATTTTATTCGACCAAAATAATCAAAATAATCTTCATCAGGAGTCAAGGGTGCTTGCGATATTACCTGTTTTATCATTTATCCTCCTTGTTCTCGTTTTCAAAACAATAAAAATTCTCGGGTGGCGAAGCTCGTTTTTAGTGGCAGCAGTCACCTGGGGAGTGTTTTTATCATTAGTCACTGAGATCCTTAGTTTGGTTTTTCTTATTGATCTTTGGCCTCTGGTTATTGTTTGGTCGCTTTTTTCTCTTGGACTTGTTTTTTTATTAGTTCGGAGAGGTTTCTCAATTCATGAGGCTTGGACGGACCTGCAAGGAAAAATCAAATTCCTGATGGACGATCGATTTAACACTTTCCTTCTTATCTGCCTGATTATTATCCTGGGTGTGATTGGGGTGATCGCATTTGTAGCCGCGCCAAACACCTGGGATTCGATGGTTTATCACCTTGGTCGGATTATCCATTGGATTCAAAATAAAAGTATCGCTTTTTACCCCACCTCAATTATCCATCAACTATTCTTAAATCCCTGGAGCGAATATGCCATCCTGCACTTGCAAATTCTCTCCATGGGCGATCATTTTGCGAATTTCATCCAATGGTTCGCCATGGCCGGATCCATTATTGGTGTAACTTTGATTGCGAAGGAACTGAACGCCTCCAAAAGAGGTCTGCTTCTTGCGGCTATAATGTGCGCCGTGATCCCATCGGCGATTTTACAGGCAACAAGTACGCAAAATGATCTGGCAGCGAGTTTCTGGCTGGTGTGTTTTGTTTACTTCATCCTTAGACTGATTCGGGAGCCCAAAATCCTCTTCGCTCTTATTGCGGGATGCGCATTGGGTCTGGCAATATTGACGAAAGCGACTGCGTATATCGTCGCATTCCCATTTGTTGGTTGGGCTATTATCTCTTTATTGAGGCCATTTAAAGGGCAAAAACTAATTTGGATAGCTCTGGTAGCCATGATCGCTTTTGGGATCAATTTTGGACAATATTACCGCAATTATGATCTGTTTGGTTCTCCTCTTAGCCCAAAAGAGGATCCTAAGGATTCCATTTATGTAAACGAGATCATCACAATTCCCTCCGTATTATCCAATTTATCGAGAAACTTCGCGCTCCATATTGGCACGCGATCCAGCATCATCAACCGCAACCTTGAAAGATCCGTAGTATTCCTGCATAAAACGATTCGTATTTCTCCTGATGATCCCCGTATCTCATTTCCCAAAACGGAATTTCATATTCAGTGGATGATGGACGCTAATTTCCTTCATGTTTTAATTATTCCGTTTTGCGCCATTCTATATTTATTCTTAAAGCCAAGAGATAAAGTAACAGGTGTTTATATCCTCGCTTTATTGATTGGGTTCGTCCTATACAGCGGGTATTTAAAATGGCAACCCTGGGGAGGGCGTTTGCAGTTACCCTTTTTTGTGCTGAGTACAGCATTCATTGGGGCGATCCTGGCAAGGATTAATAAGGAAAAGTTCATCAACCTTGGGGTCGTCCTTATTATATTTTCTATGATTCCATGGGTTTTTGAAAATACTTCTCGCCCGTTCCTTGGGAAATACAACATTTTTAATATTTCCAGAGCCGATCAATATTTCACAGAATACCCATTCAAACAGTCTTATCTGGAGGCGGTAGAGGTGTTGCAGAAGAGGGGGTGCGAGAATATTGGTCTAATTTTAGGTGGATATTCCTGGGAGTATCCGCTCTGGGCGATATTGAAATATGAACATGGAATGAATATACGGCTTAACCATCTGCTGGTGACCAATGAATCTAAAAATGCAAGGGATGATGTGGGCAAAATCGATGAGAAGTTCTGCGCTCTCTTTACCGATAACAAAATGCCGCCACGAACGCTGCAAATCAATAATGAAATTTTCAAACTGAAATGGTCGTCTTCGCCATTTAATATTTACGGAATTGAATAACGAGTCCCAAAGAACGGCTGGGGGGGGTTGCCGATGAATTAGCCTGGTAGTGATAATCGCTTTGCGGATTCCTGGCGGGGATGGGTGAGCCTGGATCACCAAGTTGATGAAAAGGATTACAGCTAGCATTTCACTGGATGATCGGCGGCAGGTGCTCGCCAGCTTATTTTGCGTAAAACACAGCGGCCTTGAGCCCGCTTTTTTCTCATCCCGGAGGAAAAAAGGGACACGGAATAATACCCGGGGCAAGAATGCTCACCTGCACTTGTCGCACACTTGCCCTGACCGCAAGTGCCAGGGGGCGCAAGAGTCGCTCTTCTGGTATTCCTCGGAAGGGCTCGCAAAGGTATATATTGGGGGATTGACATTTCGATTTCGTTCGCTATAATCTTGTGTAGTGGTCTGATAAACAAACAAGTGAGCTGAAATGACCTTCAACCTTCTTCCACGCAAATCCCTCTCCGACGTGCTGGCCGGGCGGATCGCCAACGCCATCACCAGCGGGAAATTCATACCTCTCAGCCAGCTGCCCTCCGAACGCGAACTGTGCGAGCAGTTCGGCGTGGGGCGCTCCACGCTGCGCGAGGCGCTTGAAGGTGCTGCAGGAGAACGAGCTGATCACTGGCAAGCAGGGGGTTGGTTGGTTCGTCAATGAATTGAATGCCTCCAATGTGGCCAACGCCCGCGAGCTGGCCTCTACGGATCTCTCCCTGATCCCGGATGAAAATAACAATACCCCGCGGGATGAATCCGCGGGACCCAAACGGCTGCCGGTATCTCCGGAAAAACCCCTGGTGCTGCCGAACCTGAAGACCGACCGGCAGGGAACCTTTGAACTGATCTCCTGGTGGGAGCGCGACAAGGTGGCGAATGCCAAGGTGCTGGTAGTGGGGGCGGGTGCGCTTGGCAACGAGGTGGCCAAGAACCTGGCGCTGATGGGCGTGGGTCATATCTTTATCCTGGATTTTGACACGATCGAACTGGCGAACCTGAGCCGCTCGGTGCTTTACCGCGAAAGCGACACTGGCCGCAGAAAAGCCGAAGTGGCGGCTGCCCGGTTGAAGGACCTCAACCCCAATGTGCGGGTTCAATATCTGCACGCCGATGCCACCACCGGGCTGGGGCTGGGTATCATCCGGCGCATGGACGTGATCATCGGCTGTCTGGATAACCGCGAGGCGCGCCTGGCGGTAAACCGCTTTGCTTACTGGATGAACAAACCCTGGGTGGATGGCGCCATCCAGGAGTTCCTCGGCCTTGTGCGGGTCTTCGTTCCCGGGCAGGGTGCCTGCTTTGAATGCACACTCACCGAGCAGGCCAGGCGGGATCTTTCTCTGCGTTATTCCTGCCCGCTGCTGGCGCGCGAGAACGTGCTTCTCGGCAAGGTGCCCACCACACCAACCATCGCATCCATCATCGGTGCCATGCAGGCCCAGGAAGCGCTGAAGATAATCCACGCGTTGCCGGTCGAAGCAGGTAAAGTGACCCACTTCAATGGCATGACGAACGATATGCACACCAGTGCATATAAACCGCGCGAGGACTGCGAATCGCATTGGACATACGGTGAAGTGACCGAGCTGCCCGCCAGCGCGGGCAAAACCACCCTGGGCGAGATGATGCGCATCGTCCATGCCGACCTGGGGGCTGACGCAATCCTTGAGCTGGACCAGGAGTTGATCATCTCCCTGAACTGCACCAGCTGCCAGACGCGCGAACGCGTGTTGAAACCGATGGCGGAGGTCACTTTCAAAGCTGCTCATTGCCCAACCTGCGGAGCGCTGCGCGAGATCGAGATGACTCACGCGGTGACCGGCAAGGAGGATTTCCTTTCCATGACGTTGGCGGATGCCGGTGTTCCTGCGCTGCACATTCTGCGTGCCTACAATGCCCGCGAATACAGGTTCTACGAATTATCCGGTGACTTGAAGGAATCGCTGCATTTTAGCCATTTTGAAAAAGTATCCCTTCTGAGCGAAAAGCAGGGCGTAAAGGTTCGCCTTGGCGAAGAAGTGCCTGAAATCATAGTGAAGCCAAAAGAAAAAGGATCCAGGATCACCCTGAAGGAATAGGCGAATGTATTCCAGCGATTCCACCTTCAAAGAGCGGGTCAAAAAGTGGACCCTCGAGGCGCTGAGCCTGATCTGGCGCCTGGCACTGGTCATCCTGCCGGCGGTGGCGGCGGGGATCCTGCTGCTGCTGCTTTACTTGCAGAACACGACTGTCCACCTGGTGGTTTTCGGCTTTACTGCCACCATCTGCCTGGGGCTGTTGGCAGGGTTCATGTCCCGCTGGCTGCTGAAGAAATACAGCCCGACGCTGCGGTTTTTGGCATCGGCGGTGGCGCTCTTTGCCGGGCTGGTGGTGATGTTTATGGTTTCGAGCGGGATGCTGGGGCTCAGCCCCTACATTCGCTCAGCCATCGACTGGTATGGCCTGGTGCAGGTCGGGGTTGGACTTGGCGCTGCGTATGTCGCGTTAAATGGGTTTCGACGTAAACAGGTTCAAGTTGAAGTGGAAGTTCCAGCAACCATGCCTGCCGCTCCTTCTTCAGTACCGCCTTTGATGGTCTCTGCTGCCACTTCAACCGTGATCTCGCCCGTCCCCGGAAGAAGAAAAACCACGGCGAAGAAAGGTAAATCCACCCCCAGGAAGGCGGCCGAAAAAAAGAAAGTGGTCGTTGGTAAAAAAGCCGCTTCGAAAACAGCGCCAACAGTTAGAAGGTCCCGTAAAAAAGTTACCCTGGCGGCTTTTGATGAGCACCGCTGCCCATACTGCCTTGAAGAAGTGAAACGCAACGATCAACGCGGAGTGGTTGTCTGCCCCATTTGCAAGGCCTACCATCACAAAGACTGCTGGGATATCACCGGGCGCTGCCAGGTGCCGCACGATACCCCGCTGTAAATCTGAATTGGAGAGACACTGATGCCTGATCTTTCGATAACGATCGTTATGCCCAACGGTGGTGCCCGCCGCGCGGATATCCCCGACGACCTGCCGGTGCGCGAGATCATCGCCGAGCTGACCTCGCTGCTCAAGCTGCCCACCGTGGGTCCCGATGGTCGCCCGATGGGTTACCGCCTGGATAGCAAAGCGCTGGGCAGGGAACTATGGGAAACCGAGACCCTGACCGAGGCGGGCATCCCGCCCGAGGACCGCCTGATGCTCACCGCGGATATCACCGCAGGCGGTACAGCGGTGATGGAAAGCCCGCGCATGCGCAGGTTGCGCGCCGATTACCAGCTCGTCCAGGAGCTGGCTGCCCGCAGCGACCTGATCAAGGTAAGCGCAAAACCGGTGAGTACCGGCTTCCTTCCCGAACGATATGTGATCACTTATTTGTGTAAAAGCATTACGAAGGTGGACCGCAAAGGTGAGCCGGTGATGGCCAGCCGGCACCAGGTGGAGATCTACCTTCATAACCAGTACCCCCAACGCTGGCCGGGGCTGATGTGGCTGACACCCATCTGGCACCCCAACATCAACCACCAAAATGGCAGCGTGTGCATCGATGCTGCCTGGTGGGCAGCCAGCCGTTCGCTGGACCGTCTGGTGATCATGATGGGCGAGATGCTCCAATATAAAAATTTCCATGATGATCCATCAAAACCGCCATTTCCCTGGGATGTGGAAGCTGCCCGCTGGTGCCGGGAATACCGCGCCAGGCATCCCAATATTTTTCCTGTTGATCGCCGTGAATTGCTGCGGCCGGAGCGGGTCAAGCTGCGCAGCACCGCTACCCCAAAGCCTTCACGTGTTCGGATCAAGTAGTTGGTTGTTCGATTCAAATCAAAAAGGAGTTCAAAATGACAGACAAATCTGTGACGCTTGTACTACCCTCCGGTGGAAGCCGCACTGCTGAAGTGCCGGATGACGTTCCGGTGAAAGAGCTGCTACCCGAGCTGACCACTTCACTGGCTTTGCCGGTGACCGGGCCGGATGGCCGCCCGATCAGCTATCGCATCGATAGCAAGGCGTTGGGACGTGAACTGCTGGAAGATGAAACCCTGGCAGCCGCGGGTATCCCGGCCGAAGACCGTCTGATGATCACCGCGGATATCACCGCCGGGTAAAAATCAAACCACTGTTCAAAGAAGCTAGCATGGAAAACAGCCAGAACCGCATTCGCTTGATCCCGGAACACCTTCAGCCCACCCAGCAGGGACGCATGCCTTTGAAGCGTTCGATTCGCTGGGTGCCGGCGGGGGGTGAGGATAACCAGACTGCCCCGGCGGTGGAGATCTTCTTCAGTCAGCGCGCCTATATCCGCGCCTGCGCCATCGCCGGGCAGGACCTGAACAACGAAATCGGCGGCTGGCTGCTGGGAAAACACCGTGTGGATAGCTCGAGCGGACGTGACTACGTGGTGATCGACCGGGTGCTGCCCGCTGAAGCCACCCGCTTCGGGCGGGCGCACCTGACCTTCACGCAGGATAGCATAGTGGCTGTCAATCGCGAAATGGAAGAGTGTTATCCCAACAAGGAGCTGGTGGGCTGGTTTCACACCCACCCGCGGATGGGGGTCTTCTTCTCCACCTGGGATCACTGGCTGCATGAGAATTTCTACCCTGCCCCCTGGCAGGTGGCGCTGGTGATCGAACCTTACAATTTTTGGGGGGGATTCTTCACACAAACTATGGACGGAAACCTGGATAACCATCGTTATTACGGTTTCCACGAACTGACCGGCAGGGATGGGCGCAGCGTGGTGCTTTGGCGCAACCTGGTACCCGTAAGTTCCCCTAAGGTAAGTAAAGGAGGTTGTTTTCAATGAGCCGTGCAATGCGGATCTATTACTTTGCAATCCTGGGGGCAATTGGCGGGTTGTTCGCCTGGCAGGCGAGCAATTACCTCGGGTTGTCGTTTTTTGGCAACCTGTATATTAGCGAGCTGGGCGTGGGAGCGCTAATCGGATTTCTGATCGGCGCGTGCATCGGGCTTTCCGATGGATTGATGACCAGAAATTACCACCAAATGTGGCAATCCGCCCTGGCAAGCGGCCTGCTTGGTATGGCCGGCGGAGCCATCGGGCTGCCGATCGCGGAGGCTGTTTTCCAGATGACCGGCGGGATGCTTTTCAGCCGGATGATCGGCTGGGGTATCTTCGGGCTGGCGATCGGTTTTGCTGGAGGAATAAAGGGGGGCTCGCAGGCCTGGAAAAGCGCGCTGGGAGGGCTTTTGGGTGGTGCTCTGGGAGTGCTGCTGCTGGAAGTTTTCCGCACGCTCGTAAAATCCCCGGTCTATGGAAAGGGAGCAGGATTGTTGCTGCTTGGGGCGGGGATCGGTGGGTGCATCGCGCTCTTTACCTACCTGCTCACCCGCGCCTGGTTTGAGGTGACAAGCGGCAAGATGCAGGGCACCGAGTTCATCCTGGATAAATTCCTGAAGAAGGGTGGACCGGCGGCTTTCATCGGTAGTTCCTCGATGAAATCCGATATCGTCCTGCCGGATCCGGATATTGCTCCCCAGCATGCTATTCTGCGAGGGGCGGATACTTACTTCATTTTGAAAGATCTCAGCCTGGGTGGGACTTTTATTGATGGGAAAAAGGTGGAAGAGGCTTCGCTGCGGGACGGGCAAACGATCAGTCTGGGACACACGAAGGTCGTCTACCGGGAGAAGAGAGGTTAATCATGAAAAAGAACATATCAAGAATATTTACCTTTTTCCTCTGCCTGGGATTGATCCTTTCCCTAACTGCCGCACCTGTAAATGCCGAGGATGAGCCAGTGGTGCGTATTACCCAGGTGGATACCTCGCGCTTTCCGCTGGTGACGGTTTATATCTCAGTTACTGACGCGAACGGGCAGCCCCTCCCGGTCAACCCGGGCAGCCTGGTGGTAATGGAGAACAGCAAGCCGGTGGAAGCGCAGCTCCTGCAGGGTTCGGGCGAAGCGGGGCCGGTTACCACGCTGCTGCTTATTGATACTTCGGGCAGCATGGCCACCGGCAAGAAGCTGATGCGCGCCAAAGAGGTGGCCAAGGATTTCATCGGCCGCATGCGCGCTGGCGACCAAACCGGCATCCTGGCTTTCAGCACTGACCTGACCCTTGCGCAGGCTGTAACGGATGATACCCAGGCGCTTAATAACGCCATCGATAAACTTTTTGCACGCGGGGATACGGCCATGTATGACGCCCTGATTCGAGGCGAGGTGGTCCTGGCAGAACTGCCCGGGCGAAAGGCGATCGTGGCGCTGACCGACGGGATGGATAACCGCAGCTCGGTGCAAGCGGCAGAAGTGATCGAGAAGATCGCTGCCAGCGGGCTGACCATTTCCACCATCGGGCTGGGCGATGCCAACCAGACCAGCGGTAGCCAGACCGCGCTGGATGAAAAGGCGCTGAAGTACCTGGCTGAAAACAGCGGCGGGCTGTATAGCTTCGCCAAAGATCCCGCTGCGCTGGCTGCGATCTATGAGCTCTACCAGCGCGGGTTGCAGAGCGAATACGCGGTAAGCTATACCTCACCCTCGGGCTTGCGAGATGGGCTCAATCGTGCGCTCTCGGTCTCGCTGAACGAACAGGCAGCGGCTGTGCCGGCGAACTACAATCCCGGCGGGTTGGTACCCGAGGTGGGTCAGCCGGCTGCGTGGGGAGCGTTCCTCGGGATGCTCGGGTTCCTGGTGCTGCTGCTCTTCGTACCAACCATTGTGAAGGAGGTTCGCATTCGCAGGGAATCTGCGCCAGCGAAAGCCTCGAAAGGAGCCGAGCCTTCGGGGAAGGTGAAATTGAAGGAAGCGCCTCACGAAGAGGATCAAGTTGAAGTAATTAACGAAATACCCGGGCAACCGGGTATTATTTTTCCTATTGGCCAACGAGATAGAAAATATCCCTACACGGATCGCAAAGTGATCTCCGGCCGGTAGTTCCAACGCAGCCAATCAATTCCCGCATAAATTCTTGAGAACATACTCCCGCCCGATTTTAATTCCGGTTTTTTCTTCTGCTCCGTCTCCCCTCGCCTGTCCTTCCAGGTTAGCGCACAAGCTATCCCTTGCGCGCAAGTCTTCCATAATAATGGGGATCAACGCATCCACTGCGGAATTATCGCCGGTATAGGCATACGCCAACAGGAATGGGATCCACTCGGAATAATCATCGGGGCGCAGGCCAAGCGAAGCTGCCTGGCTGCCCAGGCGAACGACTTCCTGCCAGTCCGACCGCTGCCTGGCCAGGGAGGCTTTCTCATAGTAGTAACACCAACCGCGGTCGGGTTCCGCTCCAAGCAAGGCAACTGGTGGTGAAGCCGGAGCCGCATCCGGATCGATCCGGCTGAGGTCGGAATATAGGGAGGTGCTGAGGGTGGCGAAATTATCCGCGTCGGTAAAATCCGGGGCAGACCCATCAATGGCGTGCAGGCAGGATCCCTGCTTGGGGCGGGTGAGCAGGAGCATGTTCCCGAAATTTAAATTCATCTCGAACGAGCGGATATTGCGCGGGATGGAGCGGCCATCCAGCAGGTAGCGAGCTACCCCAGGGATCAGCACCTCGCTGGCTAATCGCAGCGGACCCGGTTGCGGGTAGTAAATCAGAGTTGCTGGCCAGACGGGATTTCCGCCGATACCTGCCTGCTCAAAAAATGTTCCGAAAAGCAGAGTGCCGGGTTTGATCGAAGGCGCGCGCCAGGCGAGCTGCCAATAGGTCTCGCGCGTGTTCTTCCAGTCATTCGCAAAATCGATCCCGTTGAGGTAATGCGTCATGACCCCGATTAGGACGCACAGCGCAATTATCCCTCGCCGCAGGTTTTCGTTCTTGATTGCGAAAACAATCCCGATCAGCAGCAGGCTCGCAGAGATGATACCTGGAAGTGTGAAGCGATCGTAATTGGTTTTATCAAAAGCAACGCTCAGGGAACTGAAGCTGGCGGGGATCAGCGCGATTAGCAGCGTGAATGCACCCACCAGGATGGCTTGTTTGCTCCAAACAGCGTCCGTTTCTCCATTTGATAGATCATATTGCTCCGAAGGACGCCGCAACAGCCAGATCACAAGGAATATTAAACCCACAACAAGCAGGGCAGCGAATCCCGAGGTGAGAAAGTCACGCAGGCGGGCACCGAAAATGATTGGATAGGGCGGCACAGCCCAGGCGAAAAAAGCAGTTTCGAAATAATCCTTGGCAAGGGTGGAAAGCCAGTTGAGCGCGGCGAACAGAGGTGAATCCGCGAAACGACCTGCCATGGAACCGATATCTGTGGAGGCTCGCTCGTTGGAAAAAAGGAAGATCCGCCAGTAGAGGAAAACCGCCACCACAATGGCAAAAGGCAGGTATTTCCGGGCAAGTTCCGCGGCAAGACGGGAAAACGATTTTTCCGGGTTAAGACGGATCACCAGCAGCCAGAGCAGCGCCAGACGCAGCCCCTCCATCCCAAAGTAATACTCCATCAAGATGAGGTACAACCCTGTGAAAAGCAAACTGGCGAGAGTAAGCAGGATCCTAACGAGAAGATTCCTGGACTGGATTGCCTTGATCATGAAAGCGACTGAAAAGGTGAACAGGCACAAGCTTGTGATGTGAGGCAGGTACTCCATCGCATTGGGGAGCTGGATGAAACCTGGATAGATGATGAATATCAACACTACCAGCAGGGTTTGCATGCGGGACTGCGGCCAGATCAAGCGCAGCGACCAGAGCAAACCAAGCGCGCCGAGGAATCGTAAACCGACGATCGCGAGGTTATAGGCCAGGAGGTTATCGCCAAAGAGGGAATACACGGCGGCGTAAAGGTAGGCCACCCCGGGGCGGTCAATCTGCCAGATCTGGAAGAACTTGGATGGGCCGTCGATGTGTCCGCCGGTGAAGAGCGCCCAGGAATCACGATAGATGCCGAATTGCGCGGCGTGGACAAGGTAAGTGATAGCCACCACCAGGCCGATCAGCAGGATCGAGACGGCTGTATCGTGTTTTTGGATATGATATTTTATCTTCTGCATAAAAATTATCCGAAATGATTTCAAAAATCTTGATGAATAATTATATCAGCGGGAACTTTCGGGATTTGTTATCGGCAGCTTCAATATGAAAAGGATATTTCAGTGAATAAATTATGACCACATGCCGCTCTTTTACGATTCTCGCAATTATTATTGCTCACTTGCCCTGGTAGCAAGCGCAAGGGAGAGCATAATGTCGGCGAAATTGGGACATAGAGTTGAATGTTACGCTGATCTCAATGTGATAAGCGTGATCTCCGATTTGCAATTCCAGCGCAGCCAGACTACGTTCACCCCCAACCCGCGGTTGACGTGCAGGACCATGTCCTTCACCTGGTAAGTGCCGGAATAATAATTCTTGAAATGATTCCCACGAATGGGCACACCCAGGAAGGGCAGCGCGATCTGTCCACCGTGCGAATGTCCGGAAAGCTGCAGCGCGAATCTGCCCGTCGCCGCGGTGGTGTCGGCGAAATCCGGCTCGTGCACCAGCAGGATGCCGGGTGTGGAAGCGGGCGGAATCTTCGCCAGCACCTGGTCCAGCCTGTCGGCGTGCACTTTGACCGAATCCACCCCCGAAACCCAAAGTTCCGCTTTGCCTTTCTTGATCGAAATTGCATCGTTAGCCAGGTCGATGACCCGTGCTTGTTTTAAAACTCGCCTGACCTTGCTGGCTCCAGCCCAATGATCATGGTTGCCAAGCGAGACCACCACGCCATCCTTTGCCTTCAGGGCTTTCAGGTTCACGGCGAGCGGCGCTGCGAACCGATCCAGGTCGTAGGAGACCAGGTCCCCGGGAATGGCGATCAGGTCCGGTTTGAGTTCGTTTACCATCCCCACAACCCCCGCCAGCCGCGCGGCGGTGAGCCACTGCCCCAGGTGCAGGTCGGCGATGACCGCCACCCGGTAGCCATCGAAGGCCGGGTCCAGACCGCGGATATGGACCGTCAGAGTGACGGTGTCAAAGGCTTTGGGGTTGAAGCCATCGGCGCGGAAGAAGGATTGCAACCGGTCTGATGCCAATTGGATGTGCCTGCGCAGGTGGAAGTTTTTCTCGTTCAGTTCCCTGGTTTCGCTCATATTTTTTCCTGTATTGAGAATACCACAATCCGTTTAAACCCGGATACAATCAAGCCCATTATGCCAGAGACCTCCATGCAAAAAACCGCCTTCCTCACCGTACAGGCAACCGTCGAAACCCAGAACGTGGATTTCCTGGGCTTATGGCGCCCCTCCCGCATGCTGGAACACCTGATCGATACCGCCTCAAAACATGCCGCCATCCTGGGTTACAGCTACGAAGACCTGGTACAGCAGCGCATCGTCTGGGTGCTCTCGCGGTTGAATGTGCATTTCTACCGCCGACCCGGGATCGGGGAAGAGGTCAGTACCCGCACATGGATCAAGGGCATCCAGCAGAAGCTATTTTTTCTGCGCGACTTTGAAATGAAGGACAAGGCTGGCGAGCGTGTGGTGGCGGCATCCTTTGCCTGGCTGTTAATCGATACCGGTACGCGGCGCATCCTGCCAGCCGCATCCATGCGGGTGACTCTTCCGGATCCCGAGGGGCAGAGTGCTTTGCAAGAATCACTGGAGAAACTTAACGCTCCGGAGGGAATGCCCGAGATCTTCTCCACGCAGGTCACATACGGTATCGTGGATATTCTCGGCCACGCCACATCAGCACGTTACGTGGACTGGATCTTTGATTGTTTTCCGTTGGAAACCTTTCGTGAAAAACAGGTATCGCAGCTCCGACTCAATTTCATCCACGAGGTTCTGCCCACCGAGCGGGTTTCCATCCGCGCAGCCAGACAGGAAGGAACCGATTCGGAGAATTGGTTGATCGCCGGGGAAAATTTGAGCAGCGGAGAGCGTGCCTTTGAAGCTGCCCTGACCTGGGCAACTCGATAGGTGTAGGGCAGACACCCCTCCGCGGGCATTGGTAGGCAGGAGCCTGCTCAAAAGTGGTAAGAGAGTCAGACATTACTATCTCCCACGATGGCGATAGTTTTGAAGCCATTGGAGTGTAAAATTATTCCACCACTTATTCCGAAATGAGGAGATCACTTATGACAAAGATCGCTTTCATCGGGGCGGGTAGCCTGGGGTTCACCGCGGGGTTGGTGAGGGATATCCTTACCTTCCCGCTGATCGCGGATTCGCAGATCGCGCTGATGGATATTGACGCGGAACGACTCGACTTTGCCCATAAATCCGTGCAGAAGCTGATCGATGCCGGTAAGTACCCGGCAACCGTGAGCGCTACCATGGACAGAGTGGAAGCCTTGCGCGATGCGGATGTGGTGCTCACCACCATCCTCACCGGCAGCACCGAGGTCTGGCGGCATGATATCGAGATCCCCAAGAAATATGGCGTGGATATCAACGTGGGAGATACCCGCGGACCGAGCGGCATCTTCCGCTTTCTGCGTACCCTGCCGCCGATGATGGACATCATTCGCGATATGGAGCGCTACTGCCCTGGCGCGACCCTTCTGAATTACACCAACCCGATGGCCATGCTCTGCGGAGCGCTGCAGCGCCAGACCTTCCTCCCCGTAACCGGGTTGTGCCATTCAGTGCAGGGCACGGCTATGATGCTGGCATTCTGGATCGGCGCAGAATATGAGAATATCGATTATCTGTGCGCGGGCATCAATCACCAGGCTTTTTACCTCAAGTTCGAGGAAAAGGGAGTGGACCTTTACCCGCGCATCCACAAGGCCGTTACCGAAGACCCTGGAGATCTATAACGAAGAGCTGGTGCGCAACGAGATGTACCTTGCGCTCGGGTATTTCGTTACCGAGTCGAGCGGACACAACTCGGAATACAACTGGTGGTTCCGCAAGCGCCCAGACCTGATCGAAAAATACTGCACCCACGGGACCGGCTGGAACCCGGGTGAGTATGCCTATATCTTAAAGGAATACCAGAAGACCGAGACGAGCTGGAAGAACGATGTGCGCGTGGAGCTGGCCAAGGAGATCTATGGCACCGACCTCGACCGAGGGCAGGAATACGCAGCCTATATCATCAACGCGCTCAAAGGTGGGGAGCCTTTCAAATTTAACGGGAACGTACCCAATACCCAACTTGTCACCAACCTGCCGCAAGGTGCTTGCGTGGAGGTGCCGGTGCTGGCCGACCGCAGCGGCATACATCCCATGTATGTTGGCGCGCTGCCACCCCAGTGCGCGCTGCTCGCAGGGCTTTCGAGCGGGATCGAGGAATTAGCCATCCAGGGTGCCCTAACCGGCGATCCAATGGCCGTCTACCATGCCATCTGTATGGATCCGCTCTCGGCGGCGGTGCTTTCTCTGGCAGAGATCCGCGAGATGACAAACGAGCTTTTCGCCTGCCATCAGCAGTATCTGCCGCAATTCAAGATTCATAAAGTTTAGCAGTAAAAACCTAGTTAGGTTTTTCGAGGTGTCGGGTTGGAAAGATGTCAATCCCCAGATCGTTGGTGCTCCCACTCATCCAATATATGCAGGGTTTTAGCCTGGATGTTCGAAATCTCAAGCAGTCGAAAATTAATCCGGGTGAGGATGATGCCGGCAAAACCCGAAAAAACTCCTATGATCACCAGCCCGGTTGCAAGGATGGCCAGTGGCACGCGGTAGATGTATTGATAGAGGATGTAATCCTGGATTACGAAGGCTCCGGCGATCAACCCGCATGCCAGCAGGAACAACCCGATCCCGCCGTAGAAGGTAAGCGGTTTATAGGATTGCATCAGGGTGAATATTTTTAATAGCACCCTGGCGCCATCCCGGAATGTGTGCAGCTTTGAAGTGCTGCCCGCCGGGCGTTCACGATAGGGGATTTCAACCTCGACGATCTTGAAATGCCGGTAGAGCATCTGCAGGGTCATTTCGGTTTCCACATCGAATCCGGCGGCCACGATGGGGATCTCCAGGGCGACGGAGCGGTTGAAAACGCGGTATCCGGACATGGGATCTTTAAGATTGGAGGAAAAGATCATGTTGATGAGTGAGCAGATCGCTCGATTTCCGCGGTAGTGCATCGGGCGGAAGGCGGCATCGGTGAAGTCCGATAGGCGCTGCCCTACAGCCATATCCGCCTGGCCATTCTGTACCGGCGCGAGTAGGTTATGAATTGATTCGGCCGGGTAGGTATCATCCCCGTCGACCATTACATAGAGGTCTGCTTTCACTTTCTGAAATATCGCGCTGACGACAAAGCCTTTCCCTTGTCTTTTTTCGAAGATCACCTCTGCACCGGCTTTGTGGGCTGCGGCTCCACTTCCGTCGGTGGAGTTGTTATCAAAAACGATGACACGAGCCCTCGGCAGCTCCCGCATAAAATCAAGGATAACCTTGCCAATGGTAGTAACTTCGTTGAAGCAGGGGATCACTACGGCGATATCTGGTTCTTGGTTTGTTGTCATCATTCGATCCAACGGTACATGAATTCTTGGCACCTGATACAAATGGGTAAGAAAATTATAGTTGAATATATCTTAATTGGAGGATTTATCCGTGAAGAGTTGAAGTTGGAGGGTCCCGCTAATAATCACGAAAATATAATTAACCTATACGGAACGCGCGTGCTATACTGTTATAGATACTCCCCGATTATTTAGTGAGCTACATGGCCGACAACGTACATAAAAAGCGTACCATTATTGTTACTGATAGCATCGCCCAGGTTCCAAAAGATTTGATAGCGGAACTGGATATTCGTGTTTCACCGCTGATATTCACCGTTGAGGGAGAAACCTTTATTGATGGTGGTGATTTTGAACCGCAGCATCTTTACCGCAGGATGCGCGTGGAAAAAGATCTAAAGATCACAACCGGTTCCCCTTCCATAGAACAATTCAGAAGGATTTTCAGCCAGGCACTCTCGGAAGGCGCGGAGAGCATTCTTTACGTTGGTCTTTCCAGTCGGCTGAGCAGCACATTCGGAATCGCCGAGGTGGCCATGCAGATGGTTCGGGAGGAGTACCCGGACAGGCAAGCGGAGTGTTTTGATACCCGACTGGCGACCATCGCTCAGGGATTCTTGGCGATCAAAGCGGCAAGGATGGCGGCTCGGGGGGCTAGTTTGAACGAAATTCTCTCCTGCCTGCGGCAGGAGCGCAGGAACATCGGGTTGGTGGCTTCGTTAGAGACGCTGGAGTATTTAGCCCGAGGTGGAAGGATCAATAATGCGTCCTACATTATGGGCAGCATGATCAATATTCTACCGGTTCTCACTTTAACCGAGGATGGAAAAGTTGTGAAGGTGGGGTTAGTCCGCAACCCGGAGACAGCCTTTCAAAAAATGGTGGAATACGTTGCCAGGCGGGTTGAGAAAGACCGTGAGTTGACTGTGGCGGTGATGCACGCCGACATCCTGGAGTGGGCGGACCAGTTGAAGGGTTTGGTGGAGCGCAGGCTTCATCCGGAGAATATTTTCGTTACCAGCTTCACACCGGTGATGGCTGTGCACACCGGACCGGGCTTGATCGGCCTGGCTTATTACTGGCACTAAGCCCCCCTTTAATTATTCAGAATTTTGATTAATCCTCATCGATCTTGCGGTGGATCCATTCCTTGTGATTGGGGATATCGCGGTCAAAGATCAAGCGCAGCCAAATTATTCTACGGCGTTTTGCACCGGATGGCGGGAGCGGGCGGCGGTTGGCCTCCAGGCGTTTTATGAGGGTGATCGCAATCATGACCGCGACCATCCAGTAAAGTGCTGGGTCCCCACCCAGATAACGGATAAGTAAAGGCAGGCTCGCCAGGCCGGCGAGCGTCCAGGGAGCTGAATCACCCAGGAGAAACCCGATGGTGAGGAACCCCAACAGCCAGAGATCCCCCCAGGGGAAGAGCACCAGCATGACCCCGAGGAACGGGCTGATACCTCTGCCGCCTGTAAAGCCCAGGTACAGCGGCCAGTTGTGCCCGAGCACCGCGCACATGCCTGCGGTTACGGCTGCGGGCAACCCCAACCCAAGTTGAAGCGCCAGCCAGGTGGGCAGGGAACCTTTAAGGACGTCGAAGATCCCCACTGGGACGATCAACCAGCGGTGGGTGTGCTCGAAGAGCATTGAGCCGCTGACGGTGCCGCTGCCGTATTTGCGCAGGTCAATACCTTTCGTCCAACGGGCAGCAAGGTAGGAAGTGGGGATAGAGCCGAGGAGATATCCGAGGAGGCAGAGGAGGAGGGTCGGCATGGTTTATACCGTTCATTATACGAAAAAGAATCTGCGAAAAGCAGATCCAATGATGACTGAATGAAGAAAAAAAACTGGCTAGAAATTAAAAATTCCAATAATCGCTTTCCGATGTCACCCCAAGCGAATGGAGTCCATAAAAATATCCTGATAATCCTGGACCGTAGTTAATTCAATATATTCAATCGATTCGACCATTTTTTCGGCTTCCGACCGTTTTTTATCAGATACCAATAATTCGCGGGCACCCGACCCCGCCGCGTTACCGACCTGTTGGAAACGATCAAAGGGCAAAGGGGGAAACATACCGATCCGCAGGGTGTTTTTTAGATCCAGATAAGAACCGAATGCTCCCGCGACAAGGAATAAATCAATATCTTCAGCTTTTATACCGGCATGTTTTAAGAGAACTTCGATCCCGGAACGAATCGCTGCTTTGGCAAGCTGGATTTCGTTGATATCCTTCCGGATCACTGCGATTTCCCGCCCATGGCCACTTCTTTCAGCAGGCACAAGAATAAACCTCAAAGTGTCCTGTATGGTGCTAAAGCGGGTATTTGTCTTGATGAAGGATCCTCGAAAATCGATCAATTCTTCTTTGAGCATTTCTGCAACAGCATCCAGAATACCGGAACCGCAGATCCCGATGGCAGGTTTCTTGTTTATGGTTTGGATCCTCACAGAATCTTTATCAATGAAGACCCGTTCAATGGCACCGGAAATGGCTCGCAATCCATCGCGGATATGAGCGCCTTCGAAAGCTGGTCCTGACGCGCAAGAACAGGAGAAATGACTCCCCTGATGAATGAGGCTGATCTCGGTGTTCGTTCCAATATCCAAGGCGATGACGGTTTTTCCGCGCTGCCTGGCGTTCGTTGCCAACAACATCGCGATATGGTCCCCACCCACAAAACCGGCAATATTTGGCGGCAGATACAAATAACCGTTCTCAGCAATTGTCAACCCGATATCTCTGGCAGGAAAACGCATGGCTTGTATGCTGGCAGGAATATAAGGTGAGGTGCCGAGAGAATGCACCGGTAGACCTGCCAGGAAATGGTGCATGGCTGTATTTCCAACCATCACACTATCCACAATTCTATCTGGAGTGGTACCTATCCTTTGGCAGAGCCCGGCGAGCAGATCATTAATCGCCTGCACGAGAATTCTTTGCAGGGTCTCAGACCCTTGAGGATGCTCATCTGCGTATTTAATCCGGTTGATAACATCTTCTCCATAAGCGACCTGCGGGTTGATAACCCCGTCCGAAACCAGCGTTTGGCCTGTTTGCAAATCCACCAGGTACCCGGCAATCTTGGTTGTACCGATATCCACCGCATATCCCAGGAATTTGTCATCCGGGTTTATCACCGCTATCATTCCGAATTCGTTCAGAATTACAGAGGCATCCCCGTGATTTTCTTCTAATACATTACGTAAAACCGGGATAAAACTTTGAGGGATTTCAGCGCTGCCACCCCCAATGGATTCCTGAAAATTCCGAATCCGGTTTGCGTCCATGTAATTGTTGATATCCAAGGGGAGGGGGAGGGATATTTCCACCCGTTTGATAATCGGATCAACCTCAAAGCTAGTACTAACACTTTCCAGTTGCAGCCTCTGCAAGGTAGCAAGAGATTCGGGAGGAATTTGAACTGTGCAATCCGAGAGGATTTGGGTCATGCAGGCGAGCCGTAAACCGGAATTGATCTCCGATTTCTGTAATTGTTCAAATTCCTCTTCGCACTGCGGAGAAAAATCACCAGAGATCGGCCTAACTTTACACATCCCACAGGAACCATTTCCTCCGCAGACCGCGGTTACCTCAACACCAGCCTGTTGGGCAGCGCCAAGGATTGATGTTTTGACTCCAACCCGGACTCTACGGCCAACGGGCTCCAGAGTTACCCAATATTGGGTATTATCTTCATCAGGTCTTATTGAACACATCGGAATATTTTTGTGTCAAAAGTAGGTTCAATGGTATGGTGGGGAGGGATCACGATGAAATCCGAAGGCGCACTTTTCCACTCATCACTGAGAAGTTGATGAAACAGAACCAGATCACCCGTCAGTTTTTCAAAGGACCAACCCCTTTGTTCAGCATCCAGGCGCACTTTTTCTTGAGATGCTTCATCACGATAGATTTCTGTATCAATATAAACCGCCCTGTTATAGTGTGATTGCCAATTTCCCATCACTTCCATCAGATAGTCTGCGTTTTCTTTCCCATACTTGATCACAAATTTATCATATTGCTTTGACAATTCTTCGTCAGATATTGGTCCCATCGAAGAGAATTTTTCCTGACTGTTGGATCTCTCAAGAAAATCCTGCGAATACCAGTAAGTCCCTGGATGATTCTCGAATTGTTCCAGGTATCTTCGCGGATCACCAAGGAGCAGGGAAATACAATCGTGCACGCAGGGGATCACCAATTGAATTGAACGGGCTTGTAATCCTGCTGTCGCGTTTCCGCACAAACCATACCCCAGCAGGATCGCATCATAATTGCGACCTTCGGCTTGATCTATATGACTTTGAATGGACTCTTTCAGCTTATCGGGCTGGTTGTGTAATCCGCGTTCAATTAATTCAATATCAATGGCAAATGGAGAGTACGCCGCTGAAAGATAGATCGGGCGGGCAAAAATCTCACAGGCAATACACAACCGTTTTGTCAATTGGAAAACTCTCGCACCACCCGGTAGAAAGCGTCCAAATTCTCAACCGGGGTGTGGGGTGGGATATCGCATCCTGAAGAGATAATAAAATTTCTGTATGGTGAAGTGAGGTTCATCAAATCTGATGTTTGTGCTTCCACTTCAGCGATCGTGCCGCTGTGGAAAACCGCGGTGGGATCCAGATTCCCGGCGATGATCACCTCACTATCTACCTGTGTGATCGCTTGGCTGATATCCATTGGAGCGCCAAAATGGAAGATCTCGGCGCCAGCTTCCAATATTTTAGGTAGATGGGCGATTTTCGCGCCGCAATTATGAAGCACAATCGTAAAATCATCAGTTTGGGAATTATCGATGATTTGCCTGACAAAAGCGGATGAATATTTGGCTAATCCTCTCGGCGAGAGCAATCCCGCGGCTGGTTCAGCCATGATCACCCCATCGACACCCTGGTCGCGAAAAGCCTGAACGTAACCAAGCAGGAATTGAGTAACCTTCTGCAATAACCTTTCCGTCAGATCGGGATCGGTCAATGATAACTCCAGGATTTCACTTACCCCAAATAATCTGCCAGCCAGAGAGAAAGGGCCGATCAGCCCCCCCATTACCGGAAGACCATTCGCCTGGGCAACCAATTTTTGAGCTGTCTGTAAATGGACGGATGTGCGCTTGTCTCCCGCCGACGGAATGGTTAACCGGTCGATTTCTTCTGCGGTTGTGACCAGGCGTCCGATCACCGTTGGGATGTCATCTTCCGGCATTCTTATCTCGCACCCGAACGCTTCCGCCTCTGCACTCAGGTCCATGGCTGTGAGCATCACTGGTGTATTGAATCGTTCGTGCAATGCGAAGACAGCTTCTGTTTGATGTTGTGAACTTGTCACAGCGTCTTTTACCGAAGCACCTGTGATTTCAAGCCCCGCGTAGACACCGATGGGCATCGGGATGCGGGATGTTGATCCAAGGATCCATCTACCAAATGAAGATCTCAAGGAATTAACCTTTACCCATCAAGCGAGTTGCGATAACGGCTGCCTGGCTGGCATCCGGAGCATAACCATCCGCACCAATATCATCTGCATATTTCTGAGAAATTGGAGCTCCGCCGATTAAAACCTTGACCTCATCTCTCACCCCATTTTCCTCGAGAAAACGTATCGTTTTCTCCATGTTTGCCATGGTGGTTGTGAGCAGTGCTGACATGCCTAAAATATCAGGTTTATGAGTATTGATCGCCTCGAGGAATTTTTCCGGGGATACATCCGTCCCCAGATCAAAGATCTGAAATCCGGAACCTTCCAGCATCATGCTTACAAGGTTTTTTCCAATATCATGCAGATCGCCCTTGACCGTTCCGATGATAACTTTTCCGATCGGTTGAATATCCTGAGCGACCAGGAAAGGTCGCAAGATGATCATTCCGGATTGCATCGCACGTGCGGAAATCAACATCTCCGGCACAAAAAATTCACCGTCTTCGAATAATTGTCCCACTTCTTTCATTGCAGCAATCAAGCCGCTGTTTAATATTGTCTCTGCATCAGTACCGTTATCCAGAGCAAGTTGTACTTTTTCTTTTACCTCACTGGCATTGCCGTTCAGAACTGCGGAATGTACTTCCTGTACGAGATTTTCCATTTCTCCTCCTGTTTGATTTGGATATTCTCAATATCCAAGTTTATTTGATAATCATATGAATCTTACCTTACCCATCTCGGTTTTAACGGAAAAAAACGGGATAAGCATTCATAATAATTACGTTGAAAAATTACTGATACCCAATCATTAGCCCTATTCCATGATTTCATATTCAATTAATCGAACCTTGCCGCGGTCAATATTAGGCAGAACGGATTGGATGAACTCATTCTCATCTTCGGGCAGCTGATCCGACTTTTTAGATAAATTATCCAACCAGCGCAATTCATGTTTTGAAAAGGATAATTCACCTTTATTCACCGCCTCCCTGAGCTTATCTAATGTAACCTGCGCGGCTTTTCGGGTTCGCAAGTAAGCGGAAGGTTCGGAAATAATTTCTCTTGCGATTTCCAATACGATGTCCGGTTTGAGCACAAAGGCTTGTGGATCCAAGTTTGCGTCGGATTCCACTGACCAATCTCGAAGAATTAATGCTGCTTTGATCCCATGACCTGATGCTGTATTCATCAAACGGGTGGCATAGATCAATTGCTCAACAGAAACTGTCGGAGCCATTCCGCCAAGAAGTTTAATGTTGTTTACTGACTCATTGCTCCATAAATCAGGCACAGCCTTGGCAATATTACCGATAGGTGAGAGATGCGCCACAGCGGCTTCTGCACCTTCAAGGCTGATTGGGCAACCGGTAATTGCCTTAATGTAAGGGCCTTCATAAGCGCAGTCCTTATTCGGACCAATTGCCCCTTCCTCAAATGCCACGAGGCTTCGAGGAACAGTCATAACACGAATTAATGCTGCCCAGACTCTTGGGATGAAATGCTGCTCAGCCAGGACCATAGCTGTATTCGCAAAACCGCAAGCAGAATCACCGGCTGGTATAACTCCGTAACGGCTGCTAATTTCTACGATATTTCGCCAAAGATAAGACATGTCACGGCTTCCCAGGATGGCAAGTGCGAAAACTGATTGATCCAGGTCACCGTTCAGGATTGCGTCATCATGGATTTCCTTTCCCCCCGTTGATTCTATCGAAAAGAAATCTGCCCCCGCCTCTGCACACAGCTCAAAACAGCGATACATTTTTTCTACAAATTCACCGCTGCGTTGAATCGGTGGTCGTGTGAACTCCCGGATATCATTCGGGGTGACCCTCAACGCAGTTTTCATCCCGGATTTTTCTTGAACGTCATTCAATGAATCCTTGAGAATTTTAGTGATTTCCGCGCCCCATTCCGGTGTCAGCGTTAGGTCTGGGAGAAGCTCAAACTCTACCACCAGGCCGGGGGCGTTGAGCTCCACAGCCCGTTTGGATGCTTCAGAAATCATTTGAATATATTCTTTACGGACATCCGGCATGGAGTTCGCGTCCACAATCATTCCGGGCAGTGTGAAATTCAATTCCGGGTAGACCAATCCCCCGCCAATAGACATGCCATTCTTAAGAGTGACAGGGTTGGGACTTCTCCCGTAGATGAAGGATTCCGAATCTTGAATTGCTAAACCATGAAAACCTGGCATATTATTCACAAATCCTTTCTTCGAATTCCGATTGATTGTGCCCGTTCACTATCAACTATTTACACAGAATAGGGAACGACAACGAAAGAAAACGTCATAAAAAACTTACGATATGAATATTATAATGAAAAAGACAACGTTGTCAATCTTCAAATATCCACTGTTACTGTTCAATACCCAAAATGGAAGGAAAAACTCGAGTTTACATTTTCTGTTCGATATATAATTATTTGATGAATCCAGGTGAGTGATAGCTCAGTAAATACTTTTGGTAATTCACAATCGAGACAAAAAAGGTTATTTATGCCTGTTACCATTAAATGATGTTGCCCGCCTGGCTAGCTGTTCGATAAAGACAGTCTCGCGGGTAATTAATAACGAAGCTCACGTTTCCGAACAGATGCGCAGTCGTGTTCAGGCTGCAATACGCTCTAGTGGTTATTCCCCGAATCTTGCCGCGCGCCGCCTCGTCCAACAGAAATCATTTGCGGTCTGTATATTGGTTTACCCGGGTTTTATGCAGCCAACTTCAACCGTTCTTACCCGTTTATTGGATCTGACCTACGAAGAAAATTACGATC
Source organism: uncultured Chloroflexia bacterium (assembly GCA_963747315.1). Taxonomy (GTDB): domain Bacteria; phylum Chloroflexota; class Anaerolineae; order Anaerolineales; family Anaerolineaceae; genus CAVVEQ01. Next base: position 348,698 of record CAVVEQ010000007.1, read on the forward strand.
TGTTTCTTCAAACTTATTACCCTCCTTTCCCCCGCTCCAGAAGGAAGCTTTCGGATTTTGTTAGCGGACGTCGCTTCGACGGATACATATCCACCCCACCCTGTGAAGCAGATGGGTTCATTGTGAGTTTGCTGGAAACCTACAAAATACCGCTTGTTCAAATCAATCCCTGGGTTCAAGAAACAGAAAATGAAGAAAGCCAATTATTTGTTGCATCGGAAGACAATCGCGGAGCTCGGTTGGCCGTTTCTCACCTGTTGGGTTTAGGGCATCGACGCATTGCGTTTCTCAGGGGACCAAAGAACATGCGCGCAGCGCTTCATCGTTTCACCGGTTTTAATTTTGCCATGAATGAAGCTGGATTGGATGCTAATCCGGAGTATCTACAGGATAGCGAATTCACTTTTGACGGCGGTTACACAGCCACCCAAATACTGATGCGTTTACCTGTCCCGCCGACAGCTATATATGCTGGATGTGATGAATCGGCCCAGGGGGCATTATTCGCTGCTCAGGAAATTGGGATTAACGTACCGAGAGAACTTTCGATCTGCGGGCACGACGATTTGCTTTCGTCAGCCCGCACCTGGCCTGGGCTCACAACGATTCATCAACCCATCGAGGATTTACTTGAACAAGCACTCAAACTTCTTTTCAACAAGCTAAAGGGCAGCGAATTTTCTATGGATTCTGTGATCCTTTCCCCGAGATTGGTCGTGAGAGGATCGACAGACATACCGAATAGGTAGCATTATTGATAATAAATCCATTTCAAAAGTCATTACTTCGTAGAGCAGTCATTTATGATTCGGAGAGAATAAAAGATAGACAGAAAATATGGAAAAGGGCTTATAAACATCTAACTGAAACGATCGAATAATTCTTTGAAAACCAATGGTGAATTTACTGTTTACCCATTTTTTGGATGCCAACCGAAACTACGACCTCATCAGCATCAGTCACAAAGAAACTTAACGAAATAATATTTCCATTAATTTGATAATAGTGAGTGTTCTGGGTTTCATCGAATTTATTTAAGGGGTATGCGCCGTCCAATCCACGAATAATATTGTTAAAATCTTCTTCTGTGCCATCAAAGATGAATGCACGAGAAAATATCGGGATATTTGGATAAGCGTAATCATCCAAATTGTCGTACCGATAACGCACGTACCCACCAAACGTATCACCTGAAATGAGATCTTTGATCTCGGGGATTTTCGACAATTCCTCTATTGGGAATGCGTTTTCCAACTGTTTTTTTACTTTTTCCGCATTCATGGCATCAAGGGTTAGGTCTATTTCAAAAACACGGGCGACAGGGGAATAATAGTTTTGAACTCGAACCACCTGGCCATTTTCTTCTGCGGCGATGTTCAGACTCGTTTCATCATTTCTGCCAGATTCCCTGGCCCCGGGGAGAGTCAGGAAAAAGCTGCGCGCATCCTCCACGCTTTTTTGCGAAGCATAAGTAATGACCATTTTGTTGGATCTTGGGTTATATGAAAATGCAGAATTCTGATAAAAATCATTTCCAAATAATCCCACGCTTTTTTCAACATATTGCTCAATCCAGGTGGATTTCGAAAAGTCGATCTTCTCAACAATGTTTTCCGGGGTCACAGGCGTATATTTTGGAATAATCACGAATATGATGATGGCAACAATTGCGAATAACAAAACGATTGAAAGCAGGATGTATTTTTTATTATTGTTGTTTTCCATAATTTTCTCCAAGACCCAAATAATAATGCTTCAATGACGTCTTGTTCGCAAAGATGCGTGATTTCATATCGTATCTTAATGATATTCTGCCGCCCGTCCTTTGCCGATCAAGAAATCTGTAATTTTCGCCTCTACAACTTTTTGTACTGCTTGAGCACCCCGATCAACTTCATCTTTATCGATTGAATTCAATTCTGATTCTGAAAGCCGAGTTTCACATTTCAGGACCGAATAAAGCGCCACTTCCAGATCGGTGGCGATATTTATCTTGCTCACCCCACCTCCGGGTATTTGTATGGCTGCTTTGATCATCTCGGCGGGTGTTCCTGAACCGCCATGCAGCACAAGGTGCACCTGGGTTTGCTGGCGAATCGCACGTAGTCTTTCAAGGTCGATCCTGGGTTGTTTTACAAGATAAGCCCCATGCGCCGTACCGATCGAAACGGCAAGGGCGTCCACGCCGGTTTGCCGAACAAATTCGCCTGCTTCCTTCGGATCAGTAAATAGTTCACCGTCATTCTCATTCTCTACCGAATCACCCGCAGCAATTCTACCAAGCTCCGCTTCTACAGATACTCCTCTGGCATGAGCGTAAGCAACCACTTCCCGCGTAGTTGAAATATTATTCTGAAACTCTTTTGCAGAAGCATCGATCATCACTGACGTAAAACCGCACGAGACCGCCTCTTCAATAAGGGTTATTTTTTTGGTATGGTCCAGGTGCAATCCCAGGGGAATGGACGGTTTCTCTTCAATTACTGATTTCCAGAAAATATCAGCAAAATGGGTGATAGATAATTTGTACAGTTCCAGTTCCACCTGGGCGATCTGAACTATTACAGGCGATTGCATTTGTTGCCCACCACGCAAGACAGGCGAAATCATCGCCGTATATCTGGGGTTAAATGCACCCACCGCAAATTTTCCGCGCTCAGCCGCTGATAGTAAGTAAGGCAAAAGAAAAACATTCGCAGGTTTAATAAACATCAGCACTCCATTCTCAAACCAATTATTTTTGTTTCCTTAGGACTAAACATAAAGGATCGAGTTGAATTATAGTTGACAACGTAAGACATTCAGATTTATATGAAGTATAATGAATATCTAAGAAATTGATATACCGATTTTCTATAAACCCTTAATTCTTCAGGAGAAAGAACAACAATGGCCGATAAACAGGATGGCGTACAAGAATCTGGTTCCATTGCCCCAGATAAGGAGTTTCACCTTAATGTCCCTCCACTTAAAATGGATTTTCACATCAAAGGGATGGACAATGCTGATTGGGGTATGAAGGACAGAATGTCCCGCATTTTCAACCCCAAGAGCGGTAATACGCTCATGCTTGCGTTCGACCATGGCTACATCATGGGCGCATCCACAGGCCTGGAAAGACTGGATATCCTAATCCCTCAACTTGCCGACGATATTGACGTTTTCATGGCGACCCGTGGAGCTCTACGCACCTGCGTTCCACCTACATTCAATAAAGGTGTTGCCTT
>CAVVEQ010000008.1:0-9897 GCA_963747315.1 uncultured Chloroflexia bacterium
ACCAGCGCGCCTTCCGTAGGGTCGCCCTTGATATCCCAGGTTTTTCCGTGCCCTTCTTCCATTGAAATCAACTGCGTGTCTGAAGCCAAAACCGCAGCGATCAGCATCCGGGTCAGAGGTTCAGATGGAACCGCCGCCTCGCTGTCGATGGTTCTTATTTCACCCTCCGGGGCGTAACCTGTACCGGTCACATTAAATAATTGCCCTCCGGAATACAACTGCTTAACCGTCATTTCGTCTTTGGTTAGGGTGCCCGTTTTATCAGAGCAAATCACGGACGTGCTCCCCAGGGTCTCCACAGCCGGAAGTTTTCGAATCAGCGCGTTCCGCTTGACCATTTTTTGCACGCCGATCGCCAGGGAAATGGTCACAACAGCGGGCAGTGCTTCCGGAACGACTGCCACAGCCAGGGCGATTCCAAATATGAGCATATCCACAAAAGGCTGCCCGCGAACCACACCCAACGCAACGATCAACGCCACAACCACAATGGCTGCCCGCGCCAGCACGGTTCCAACCTTATCCAGGTTCTGTTGCAGCGGCGTTTTCCCGGTCTCGATGGTTTGAAGGAGTTTGGCAATTTTCCCGAACTCGGTGAGCATCCCGGTGGCAGCCACGAGCGCTTTTCCACGTCCGTAGGTGATGATGGTTCCGGCATAGGCCATGTTTTTTCGATCTCCAACCGGGAGATCATCACCCGGAATCTGTTGCGTATGCTTTTCCACCGGGAGCGATTCGCCGGTGAGAGCCGCCTCCTCCGCCTGAAGATTGAAAGACTCCAATAGTCGGGCATCCGCCGGGATTCGATCGCCGGTGTGTAAGAGGATCACATCGCCGGGAACAAGATCCCGGGATGGGATATTCACCTCCACTCCATCGCGGAAAACCGACGCGGTCGGAGCCGCCATCTCCCGAAGGGCTTCTATGGCCCGCTCAGCCCGGTACTCCTGGATGAACCCCAGGCCAACCGCAAATAGAACGATCACCGCGATGGCGATAGACTCGACGCCATGCCCTAAAAAGAGCGAAATGGCTGTGGCGATCAACAGGATAAGAATGAGGACGTTCTTAAACTGCTCCAGCAGGATCTTCCAGGCGGAAGTTCGCTGGGCAGCCTGGATCTCATTCGGCCCGTATTCAGTCAGGCGTTTTTCTGCCTCGCTGCTGGATAACCCGTTCTGGGCGCTACCCAAAAGGTCAAAGGATTCATCGATAGTCAGTGTATGGAAAGTCTTGCTTGAATTCATGGTTTATGTATTCCTTAATTTTTTCTGGAACCTTCGCTTTTTAATTTGAAAGATTTGAACATGAAGATATTCAAGAAATAAATGATCCCCACTAATAAAGGCAGGAGGAGGACGCCCAAGAAATCTGAAGTATTGGCAAGAATTTCTTCAAACCAGAGCAGCCATGAAGTTCCTCCGAAACCGAAATCGGCTGAAGGCTGTACATCTAATTGTAAACCTGAAGGGTATATTTCAGATTTCGAAAAGTGATACATGGCGAGCTCCTTTTAATTTTTTCAGCCGAAAAAACGGGTTATCTTTCAGTTAACTAATATCCTACTCATTATCCATCTGGAATGGTAGAGACTTCGATTTGACCGACCGGCGGGAGAACCAGAAATAAGCACCCAGCGCGATAATCCCGCCTGCCATTAAGTAAGGTAATGAAGATTTAAGAACTGTACTGATCTTCGCCCACTCATGTCCTAAAACATATCCTGCCCCAATAAGCAATGTACACCATACATAAGAACCGATAAACGTGACCACAAAAAAAGTGGTGAAATTCATACGGGCCAAACCAGCGGGTATGTTGATGAGTGTGCGAATTCCGGGGATGACCCGTCCGACCAGCACGAATCCGGTACCCCAGCGCTGGAACTGCCTTTCGGAACGGGCGATATGGGCTGGATCGATCCGCGCCCAGCCTGCGAGCTTATCCACCAGCGGCCGCCCACCCAGGCGGGCCACCCAGTAGGTGATCGAAGCGCCGAGAACGCTTCCAACCGCCGCAAATAATCCTCCCAGGAAGATCATGGAGGGGGGTAATTCTTTCTCAGCGATCAACATCCAGCCTGCCAACCCGAGGATGATCTCACTTGGCATAATATTGGTTGCATTTTCAAAGGTCAATAAGGCTGCCACTCCAAACCAACCCCAGGCATTGTATAAGGAATGAGCTGCAGCGAGGATGTATGCTTCAAGAATATTTAATAATTCCATGATTCTCCATTATTTAATTCCGGCAGTACTCATGCGCTTTTCGCATCTGTACTCCATCTTTGCAGAGTTGCGTTAATTTTGCCCGGATTGCAGACAACTGGGCGTCCCAACTCCTCCACAGTGATCGAAACTTTCCGCAGAATGGATGGTTTGGATTGATTTGTCATTTTCAAATCATTTAAACATTTTAAAATAACAAAAGACCATCGCAAATTGCACGATGGTCTTGCTCTTTATTTTTAGACAGCCAGGAAATTTCTTTCCGTGTTGGTGGCTACCCAAACCCGGGACCGGGCGGCTACTCCCCATCGGAGTGAACCAATAATACGCAAAGAACCTGCTTTTGTCAATTGAAAAAAACTCGTCAACGGCATAGCGGTGTGGGCGTTTTTCAGGTTTTTAGTTCTTTCTCCGAACCGATTCCCTCAATTTCCAGCATGCTGAATGGAATAAGAAAGATTTTTTCATAATCACCGTGGAAAATAATTGTATTCGAAATTACTTGAGTAACCTGATTTAATAAACCAGGATATTGACTAATTAATTATCCCTGTTATTCTATAAATGATCACTCCTGTTGATCACCGGCGAATTTATTGGGAATTCATGGTTGGCGATACATGGGTTCAGGCTCTCATCGCAGCAAGGAGTCAGGTCCGTTTCCCCCACAACCTTCATCGAAGATTTATCGCCTTTTTGCTTTTCTTTGGTTCCAGAGGAGGTTGTTATGAAAAGAACTTTTTTTGTGTTTGTTCCGTTAATTATCATCGCCCTGCTGAGCGCAGCATGCACAGAGGAACTTCCCCCCACACCTGAAATCGAAACCGAACCGACCATCTCCGTGCAGGAAAAATCGGAGCCAACCGGCGAACCCAGCCCCGAAAAGGTGGTTCTAGGTGTGCAGGAGGATGCATTTTGTTACAACGGACCGGGAGAAGGCTATGGCGTGGAAGGATTGCTCGCGCCGGGCCAGTATTTTGAGGCGCGGGGGATCAACACGGATACCAACTGGTTCGAGATCGACCCCACTGCGGTCATTGACCCCGAACCACCGAGCTCACCGCTCAACGAGCTGATAGACCCGGAACCTCCAACCTCGCCGCGCTGCTGGGTATCTGCGGGAAGCGTGGAGACCAAAGGAGACATATCCATACTGCCCGTCATCCTTTCGCCGCGGTTGGGCGTGGTGGAACAGAGCGGCTGCTATTCCGGACCAGGCATGTATTTCCGCTTGACCGGAAAGCTGGAAGGGGAGCAGTTTTTTGATATCCTGGGTATTGATCGGAAAATCCCAGATTCCGCCGAAGGAGGTGCGCAAATTGACGATGAGGTCACCTGGTTGCAGATCGACCCCACTGCAATCATTGATCCCGAACCGCCGGGCTCAATTTCTCCTATCGAAGAGGCATTTGGTCAGTGCGCCTCCTATTCCCAGGCAGTACCCCGCTGCTGGGTGTCCGGGGCAGGCGTGGTAACCAGCGGGAACCTGGCGAGCCTGCCGGTGATCGAGGTACCCAAATTAGAGGTTATCGAGCAGGCCGGGTGTTATGCGGGTCCCGGCGAAAAATTAAAGGTGGTGAGTTCACTGCTTCCTGAACAATATTTCAATATCATCGCCATCGATCGAAATGTTGTTGATGATGGAACAGGAAACGCCGGGATTGACGACGATGTCACCTGGTTCGAGATCGATCCGAATGCGATCATCGAACCTGATCCACCAAGTTCAGATACTGAACTATCTCCACAGCCCGATCCGCCCGGTTCGCAATTCGACGAACACTGCTGGGTGAAAGGGGCGGGCGTGGAAACCAGCGGGGATCTCACCAACGTCCCCGTCGCGCTGGTGCCGCGGATGGCTGTTTTCGAAGACACAGTCTGCCACGCTGGACCAAAAAAAGCATTTATGGGGACAGATCTGCTTACCTCGGGCAGCCAGTTTGAGATCCATGGGGTCAATGCCAGTGTGAACCAGATCGACGATGAGGTCACCTGGGCAGAGAACGGGTGGAACCAGATCGACGATGAAGTGACCTGGTTGCAGATCGACCCCACTGCAATCGTTGACCCCGAACCACCGAGCTCACCGCTCAACGGATTGATAGACCCGGATCCTCCGACCTCGCCGCGCTGCTGGGTGCCGATCAACCGGGTGGCTGCCTGCGGGGACTTGACCCTGCTGCCCGTGATCACCGTACGGACGATCGTCCTCCCAACCGAGACGCCTTCCTCCCAAGGCGGGGGTAGTGGGTCACCTCAACCCTCGTGCAGCGACTACACGACCGAGTCGGAATGTAATGCTCATGGTAACGACGGTTGCTCCTGGAACGCCAACCTGAAAAAGTGCCAGTAGAATTCACTTTTGAGGATCAAGAGAGGCTTCTCAAATTCCAGGAAAGCCTCTTTTTTTGCAATTTTTCATATGAGCATTTCATCATATCCCGCAGGGATGAGTTCGAAACCATTTATTACCTGAAGACCGGACAGCCCAACCTTGGTATCATTTTTAATGATCCAGGTTACTTGAACAGGCAATTAACATGCTCATTTTTAGAGGATTCCCCCGGGAGAGTCCTTTTTTGATTTTTCTTTCCATATAGAATTCCCAACCATTACTCTCTGATTATTCGCTTTTTTACACCTTTAAATATTTGGAAAGCAAAATTTTCATTGTTGACAATTGAGGTCGGATTTCTTTATAATCATCTACATTAAGGAAACCCTCCATGACCATAAAAACCGAATCCCATCAATGTTGCAGCTAAAGTGGTGAAAGCCTCCTGGCTGCCCATGATCGTCATCGCCCTGGCTCAGATCCAAATGGGATTCAATGTCAGCGCGCTGCCGGTTTCGATCGGCGGGATCGTCGAAGATTTTGACACATCCCCCAGCAGCGTCAGCACCGCCCTGGTCGCCTACTCGCTGGCGGTGGCTGGGTTCGTCATGCTGGGCGCGAAGCTCGGCAAGGTGATCGGTTCCCGGGTGGCTTTCCAGATCGGCGTCATCCTGCACGGGTTGGCGATGGTGGGGATGGCAGTCAGCACCAGTGCCGAAATGATGATCGGGATGCAAGTCATCGCCGGTTTGGCTGCCGCCATCCTTGTGCCCACCCTGGTTGTAATGATCGCCCATCATTACACGGGCGGGCAGCAATCGCAATCCCTGGGTTTGCTCGGCGCAGCGCAAGCCATTGCCGGTGTACTGGCGTTCCTCGTGATTGGCGTTCTGGGTACCCTGTTCTCGTGGCGGTATGGCTTTGGACTGATCACGCTCATCGCCGCCGCTGTTCTCCTGCTTAGCTTCAAGTTGAATAAAGTTGAACGCTACCGTGAACTCAAGGTGGATTGGATCGGCGCTGTGCTGGCTGCCCTGGCGGTCATATTGATCAGCGTTGGCTTCAATTTCATCCAATCCTGGGGATTGCTCGTAGCCTCCCCCGAATCGCCGGTCAGTGTTCTGGGGATTTCCTTATCTCCGATCATGATCGTTGCCGGGGTGATGATTGGGCAGGGCTTCTTTGCCTGGACAAAGCGGCGCACAGAAGAAAAAAAGACACCGCTTATCTCCCTGGAGGTTCTCGACTCGCCCCAGGAAAAAGCGGCAACCTTTTGCCTTTTCATCATAGCGGCTCTTGGCCCCGCCATTAACTTCCTGATCCCACTTTATATCCAGATCGTTCAGGGTGGCAGCAGCATGCAGACCTCGGTGGCTGTGATCCCCTATTCCCTTTCCATCTTCGCTGCCACCGCGCTGGTCGTGCGTCTTTTCGATCGCTGGTCCTCGCGGATGATTGGACGCATCGGCTTCCTGGTTGTCGCCATCGGATTGGTGATGCTCTCGGTCACCATTTGGAATGACTGGGGAACCCCGCTCGTTATTCTCAGCCTGATCGTCATTGGGCTGGGTGAAGGCGCGCTGCTCACCCTGGTGTTTAACGTGCTGGTCTCAGCCTCTCCGAAGCACCTGGCCGGGGATGTGGGTGCCCTGCGCGGCACCACCAACAACCTGGCCACCGGTCTGGGCACCGCCCTCGCCAGCGTACTTTCGGTCGCCTTGCTCAGCCTGATCGTCATCAACGGCTTAACGAAAAGCCCGGTGATTACCGAAACGATCATGGATGAACAACTTTACCTCGAAAAAATCGATTTCATCAGCAACGAGCAGCTGGAGGAAGCCCTAAAATTTACCGATCTGACACCCGTGCAGGAAGCCGTGGTGGTGGATATCACCATCCTGGCGCGGCTCCAGGCACTCAAGATCTCCTTCCTGGTGCTGGCAGGTATCGCCGCCCTATCCATCTTTCCGGCTGGAGGATTGCCAGGTTATACCCCGGGCGAGGTTCCCGATGATTTAGGCGATGGTCCAAACAAACCGGAAGCGAAGGTAAGCTAGGTTTCCCGTGATCGTTTTGGGGAGCAGAATTAAAAATTCTGTTAATAAATCCCCTTAATTGGGGTTTGGCAACAAATCGAACAGCTGAAGTACTAAATTTATAACTTACTAGGAGGTTTGAAGATGGAAATAAAAATCGATTCCGGTGATATTCTTCAATCACAAAGCGAACTGGCTGTGCTGGGCTGCTATGCGGACGTCTCTTTACCGCCTTCCGTAGCCACCCTGCTGGAACCTGGTGATTTCAAAGGTTTAAACGGGCAGACGCTGCTGCTCTACCCGCGCGGAGCAGTTGCTCCAAAAAGACTCCTGCTCGTTGGCCTGGGAAAACGCGAAAAAGCGTCCCCGGAGATGATCCGGCGTGAAAGCGCAACAGCCATCAAGGAAGCCCAAAAACTCAAGGTCGACAAGGTAACCGTTAGCGTGAATGGTGAAATTGGAATCGATGCAGAATCTGCAGCCCAGGCTTTTGCAGAGGGAATCGAGCTGGGGGCGTATCGTTTTTGGCGGTACCGCACCGGTTTAAGCGAAGACCAAACTTTCAAGGTCTGCGAAACGACCATATTCACAAAAACAAATGAGCAGAGCTCAGCCGGCGTTGCCACCGGTCAGGTGATCGCCCGCGGTGTGAATTTTGCCCGCGACCTTGTCAATGGGCCGGGCTACGCCATGCACCCTCCCGAGATGGGGGAAGAGGCGGTGAAACTCGGGAAGCGATTGGGGCTGAAAGTGACTGTTTTGGATATGACCCAACTTATTGAAAAGGGTTTTGGCGGGATTCTTGCGGTGGGCAAAGGCTCGGAACACGAACCACGATTCATCGTGATGGAGTATGGGGAGCCAAAAAAAGGCACGCCTACTATCTGCCTGGTCGGTAAAGGTCTGACGTTCGACTCGGGTGGGTTATCCCTCAAACCAGCCGAAGCAATGGAAACCATGAAATCTGATATGGGCGGCGCAGGGGCGGTTTTCGGCGCCATGCAGGTTGCAGCGGAGCTGAAGCTGCCGCTGCACCTGGTGGGATTGGTTTCCGCAGCCGAAAACATGCCCAGTTCCAACGCTTACCGTCCCGGTGATATTGTGAAATCCCTCAGCGGCAAGACCATCGAAGTGCTCAACACCGATGCCGAAGGCCGCATCATCCTCTCCGATGCGCTCTTCTACGCGCAGCGCTACAATCCTGATGCGATCGTGGAGCTCTCCACGCTCACCGGAGCAATCATCATCGCGTTGGGTTCCCACGCGACCGGTTTGTTTGCCACCAACCAGGACCTGGCGGATAAGCTCATCCGGGCTGGGGAAGCTTCTGCGGAGCGCGTCTGGCAATTCCCGATGTGGGAGGAGTATCACCAGATGGTAAAAGCGAGATCGCCGATCTTAAAAACCTTGCCGGACGCCCGGCGGGTTCCATCACCGCCGGAACCTTCCTGGCAGCTTTCACGGGCGATTTTCCGTTCGCCCACCTCGATGTCGCCGGCACTGCCTGGAATGACCGCCCGCTGAAACCATACGATACTTCGGGTGCCACCGGTGTGGGTGTGCGCCTGCTGATAGAATTCTTAAGGCAATATAATTAATATACCTTTTTTAAAAATGATTTTTCACTAAGTATTGGAGGAAACAATGACCGCAAAACCAGCAGCAGATCTGGGGAAACCATCATTCATGGACAAATTGCTGAACACCGTCGAACGGGTAGGCAACAAAGTACCTCATCCGGTGCTGATGTTTTCGTATCTCATCGTCGGGGTCATTGTTCTTTCAGCCATCCTGTCGCTCCTGGGTGTCAGCGTCACAGAGCAGATTGCAGTTCCGGTTTCGGTACCGGTGACACCCGATTTTTACGAGGATGTCACCGAATACTCGCTTTCGGGAGCTGGGACTGAGGATGTCGACTACGAAATCAAGGAACAGACGGTTGCCATCGAGAGCTTGTTGAGCATCGATGGCATCCGTTTCCTGTTTACCTCTTTCGTTCCCAACTTCCAGGGTTTCGGTGCGCTGGCCGTTACACTCATCGCCATGATGGGCGCTGGCGCGGCAGAAGTTGCCGGTCTGATGGCCGCCCTGATCCGCAAGCTGGTCAAGGTCGCTCCCCGTTCGCTTATTGTCTACCTTATCATCTTAGTCGGCGTACTATCAAGCGTCGCCTCGGACGCAGGTTACCTGATCCTGATTCCCCTGGGTGCGGCGGCTTTCCTGGCCATTGGACGGCACCCAATTGCCGGCCTTGCAGCTGGTTTTGGCGGCGTTGCTGCTGTCTTCATGGCCAACGTGATCCCGACACCAAGCGATGCCATGCTGATCGAGATTACCAACGAAGCCATCGCGCTGACCGGTGGTGCGCCGATCTCCATCACGGCCGACTACTTCTTCCAGGCCGCCTCAGCCCTCCTGATGACCGTGGTTGTCGGGGTTGTCATCATTAAGATCGTCGAGCCGCGTTTGGGCAAATACGATCCCTCGGAAGCGGGCGATCCCGAACAGGCTGCAGCGACCGAGGAACTCGACCCGGCTGTCGAAGCCCGCGGGTTGCGCCGGGCTGGTTGGGCCTTCCTGATCGTTCTGGGCATTGTCCTGCTCGCCACCGTCCCGCCAGGTGCACCCCTGCGCGATCCCGTCACGGGCTCGATCATTGGCCAGACACCCTTCATGGGCAGCTTGCTGTTCATCGTGATGCTGTGCTTCCTGGTTCCCGGCATTGCCTATGGCACCGCGACCGGAAAATATAAAGGACCCAACGACGTTATCGCCGCGGTGGTCAAAACTTTTTCGGGTTTGGCTGGGCTGATCTTCATGTTGCTTTTGATCAGCCAGTTCATCGCCTACTTCAACTACTCCAACATACCGTCCGTCCTAGCCACCACGCTTGCCAGCGCGCTGGGACAGGCCGGCATTTCGGCAATCCCGTTGATAATTGGCTTCGTGCTGGTGATCGTTCTGCTGGACTTCATCATTCCGGGTTCATTACCCAAGTGGGCGATCTTCGCACCCATCTTTGTTCCGCTCTTTATCCAGCTTAATGTCCCGGCACAGACGGTGTTTGCCGCCTACCGCGTCGGCGACTCGCCCATCAACACGCTCACGCCGCTGATGGTGTACTTCCCTGTGATCGTCGCTTTCGCTCAGCGTTACAAGAAGAGCTCGGGGGTTGGGTCGTTGGTGGCACTGATGTTGCCTGTGTCAGCTGCTGTTTTGCTCGTTTGGCTGGTTTTTCTCATCTGTGTGGTTCGTATCGGGCATCCCCCTCGGGCCTGGGTATCCGGTGCGGTTCTAG
>CAVVEQ010000009.1:0-62823 GCA_963747315.1 uncultured Chloroflexia bacterium
TCGCCATGTTCACTCCTTTTTGATATTAATACAAATATTCTTGATGGAAATAATTCTCTTATGGAAAAACCGATATTCTTCTCTTTCATTATAAATGAATTCTATTCATTGATTTGTTTTGGTTCTTCTCCATTACTGAACATGAACCACTCAATAGATTTCACGCCACATGTTTCTTTCTCCCCAGCCAGCGCGCGATTGAAATTAATATCAAAGGGAGGAGGATGGCTGCCACCAGCACATAAGAGACTGTCATCGTGCCGGCAAAGTTCATCAAAGTAATAAGTATGGCAGCCGACACATTACGCTGAGCGGTGCCCAACCCCATCACATTACGCACATCCGGGTCGCGCCCGCCAACCAAAAAACCGATCATGAGACTGCCAAAGATGAAGAGCAGGAGCGCGAGGAAACCAAGGGAACCGATCAGGCTGATGACGTTTGCCAGATTCAATCCCAATCCGACCACTAACAGAATCAGGATTCCCAGGCTGCCTATCTTGTTAATTGTTGGCGCCCAATTATTGGCAGTTTCGGGTGAGTGTGATTTGATGAGCAAACCCAGGATCAGCGGGATCAGCATAAGCACGATCAGCGACTGGGCAATAGCTCCAGCATCCACTTCAACGCCTGGCAGGAGCATCGGCAGCACCACGGGCAAATAGAATATCGTTACAACCATCAGGAGGGTCATCACCCCAACCGCAACTGCCAGGTTTGCTTTGGCACCTCGGGCTTCCAAGATCAGGAAAGGCGCTCCCGCGCATGTAGCCAGGATGATCAATCCGATTCTAAGTGAATCCTCGAGCGGGATGACCAGCGTGATCCCATAGGCAAGCAATGGCACCAGCACAAAATTCGCCAGGAGCGCAAGAATCACAAGCCGTGCGTTTTTCAACGGTTGGATAATCTGGGTTAAGGTCAAACCCAAACCCATTGCAAGCATGCTACAGACGATGCCTAGAAAACCGGATATCTGGGCAATAATCGTCAGGAACTCATTTACAGTCATATCCTTAACTCCATTTACTGAAAATAATCATTCTGGTATTGAGTCTTGTTCGCGCTCGCAAAGCTCAATACTTCAGTCGAAACTAGGTTTATACATCCAAAGTGCTGCGAAGTTTTTCCAACTCTTCACCAGTGGGAATCCACACTTTTGCAGGATCGAGATCATATGACCAGGGAGCAGAATTTTTCCAGCCGTTTTTCATGCGCTTACCGTGAAAAACATTCTCGGGATCATCCACCGTATCACCTTCGAAGCCATCGATGATGTTGTAAATGTTCGTAAAACCTGCCTTGGCAAGCATATTTATTGCGAATGCGCTGCGCCCCCCGGATCGGCACATGGCAACGATGGTATCTTCGGTCTTAATATTTCCTTGACGTGATCGACAAAATCGGGATTCATCTCAAAACCATACTTGCGCTTATCCGCATGCCATTCGTATTTTGGAAACGCCACCGGGATATTGACAGCGCCTTCCGCGTGCCCGAGAAATACGTACTCCTCAACCATACGCACATCCAGAACCTTCACCGTTTCAGGTTCCGCTTTCCACATCTCGTAAGCTTCGCGTGCGGTCACGTAGAGCCCCAGGGCGGTTTGTTTGGCTGGAGGCACCTGGATTCCCTGATGTACAATTGTTCCTTCCTTTTCAACCATTTGGTCATCTCCTTATTAATATTCAATCTTGTGATTTGATTGGGCGGCTTCACCGCGAAGTTGATAATTAAAAGTCAGGGTCCGGAAAATCGGGTTCCTCATCCTTCGTAAACGCAAGGATTCCCTGGACGCGATCCGGGTGAACAACCGAGCGCCAGTGTTCATCCATCATGATGGCGATTGCCTGCTCGACAGGCTCGCCCTGGCCATTTTGAACTGCACGTTTGACCGACTGTACCGCTGTGGGAGAATTCCTGGCTATCTTTTCCGCAATGATGAGCACTGCCTTCATCAACTCAGCCCTGGGATGGATCTCGTTGACCATTCCAAGGCGATAAGCTTCCCGTGCGGTGATGGGTTCCCCGGTCATCAGCATTTGCATCGCCTTCCCCGGGGGGAGGAAACGGGGGAGGAAGACCGGTGAACCACCACCCGCGCTCAAGCCGACCATCGCTTCCGGTTGCCCAAAGACAGCATCCTCTGACGCTATGATGAAATCCGTGCTTATGGCAATCTCGCACCCTCCGCCGTAAGCCATTCCATTGACCGCTGTGATGATCGGCCTGCGTAATTGGCGCAACGTGTAAAGGACACGGTCGAAGACCAGACGTTGGCGCAGCCATTCCTCTTTCGTCATCTGTTTTCGTTGGTATAAGTCGCCGCCGACCGAAAAAGCCCGTTCTCCAGCACCAGTCAGGATGGCGACACGCACAGTAGGGCGGGCTGAGATCGTCTCCAGGATTTCAATTAATTGTGCCGCCAGCTCCGTTGTTATCGCATTATCGGCATGCGGCCGGTTGAGAGTGATGATCGCAATACGCCCACCGGAAACGTATTCAATAAGCACGAGCTGATCAGGCTCCGCAACATCTTCCGGTTTCCGATATCCAAGCTGCTTCATTCGTGTGGCAGGCTCAATCGTCATGTTTTTTCAATCCTTTGTTAATCAAGATATTCAATGGGTGCCAAACTTACATCCCTTAGGTTTGGCACCCTATTTTTACTTGCAAGAAATCCTTGAATTCTTCTCAGGGTAAATCGTCCGAGCTCTATCTGTTTATCCGAGCCGGGTGCCTTCGACCTCAAGCCCACCGCCTTCAGGAAGCTTGCTCCAGCTCCTTCTTTGCCATTCTTCCTTGAGTACTTCAGTTGCGGCTTGTTCCAGGAACTCCGGCGCAGCCCACTCGCGTACATTGAAGTCGTTCTTGATGTAGCCATGGCTGACCATAAAATCTTTACCAATATTTATGCATTCCAAATTCTGCGCGCTCAGGCTGGGGACCATATCGACATACTTGATACCCTGGTATGTATCCTCGGCATCCAGGTAGAAGGTTTGCCGGTTGAGGATCGCCCCGGCGGCATGCTTGTTCTCGTTCGCCCAGCGCCCGACCTTGATCATGGCTTTCATATAGGCAATGACCAGCTCAGGATGTTCTTTTGCCATCACTTCAGTGCAGGTGATTACAGCGGGTGTGTTGGCGACCTGGATCGTCCAATCCGGGTATTTCGACAGGTCCTCGATCATCTTGATCTGGCCTGTAGCCTCCTGGAGGTGCTGGAAAACCTTGCTCTGGGTGTAGATCGCATCAACGACGCCGCCCAGCAGCGCCTTCTCCAACGGCCGGAAGGCCAGGTCGTGCTTGTGGTCACGGCGCATCCACAGTTCCGAGGGGTTGTTCATCGGCGGGGTCAGCATCTCGGGCTTGTCATACCAGTCATCCGGGTAGGGGAACTCGACTAGCTCAATATCCTTACATGGTCATGTCGTTCAACATCAGCATGTTCTCAATGCCCATGTGTTCCTGGATGCGCCACCAGTCGTTCTTGATGGTATTCAAGCTTTTCGAGATGCCGATCTTCTTGCCTTTCAAATCCTTAATGCGGAAGATCTTGTCGCGGGCGCGTACCAGCATACCGCCGCCTTCGTATACCCACGTCGCCCCCAGCAACACCGTGCGGCGGAGATCGGCGTGGACATGAATTGGCGGGTAAAGGCCTCCAAAGCGGATGAGGTTATCAAGATTGTGGATGTAGTGGGGATACCAGTTATTTTCGGGTGCGTGACGGAAGTAGGCATATTCGACGCCGATTTTCTTAAACTCCTCCCGGCACCAGCCAAGCTCCTGGTCCACATTGTTGGCGGATACCATCGGGCAGTTGGTGAACCACACTTCTTTCCAGTTTAATGGCACAGTTGTTGATACTCTTTCTCCAGCCATAGTTAGATCCTTTCTAGAATTCCCTATACCGGGCCAGCGGTACGATGGAATATTTTAAAAAGGTCTGGCCACCTTTTTTCATAATGCTATTGACAAAACGATTGGTTTTTTCTTCCGCTTCAAGTGCTGTAACTTCCAAATCGGTCGGTTCCTGGCCTTTAGAACCGAGTTCGCCCATAGCTGCAACCAGCTGTTTTTCAGAAGGGTTTTCCACCGGCTGCCCGATCTAAAATCGACCGGGCAGATTCTCCGTGCGTTTCCGAAATTGTGCAGGTTTTTCCACCGATGGCGCTGAACTTATTTCGGATACTCCACAAATATCGAAAGTCCAATATATTTATACGGCTGGAGTTGTAGGTGTTGATGGGGGTTCGGGAGGAAGCGCACCCGGATAACCCTGCGGAACGCGGTTGCGGTTCTGGGCGGCAGCAGCTGCGGCGCCGGCAAGATCCACTACGACAGCTAAAGCGATCCAGATCCAGTCGGTACCAGATAACATATTTCCAACCTGGTTCGTTATCAAGATCAGGTACATCAAGGTGGTGAAGGGCAGGATCATAACACCCAGGCAGGGAATGATCCACGAGGAAAATGCCGCATCAAAAGCAATCGGGCGGGCGATCCACGCGAAGAGCACGATGAAGCGGGACATACCCACAACAGCTGCGGTAAAACAACCTGCATTATTCTGTTTCATTTCTTCTCCTTTTATAGAATGTCCTGGCGATTGCCAGGTTGATAGCCGCAACCTGCCGTCCTGAAGGTTCTCATTTCAACCTCCTGGCTATACGAATCCCTGTTCAGGTTACGGCTTCCGGTGTTCCTTCAACGGGTTTGACCTTGCGCAGTCTGCCGGTCTGGTCCACTACCCAATCAGTTGCCTGACCGTAGGAATCCTTGAGGTATTTGGTTCCCTCCCCGGCTTTGACGCGGATTTGGCCGCGCAGTTCCTCGCCGCTTTCCGGAGCAAGGAGCAGCGCGGTGACGCCGCCAACCAGCACCCCGGCAAAGAAACCGATACCAAGGCCCAGCACCAGATCTGTTTTCATTTGGTTTTCCTCCTTTCTTTAATAATCCAATACGATAGTGAAAATCTATTCACTGAAATCTTTATTGGTTTCACACTTTGACCATCTCGACTACCGGTTGTTGCTTCTCAAACGGATGGGTTCTTGTCCTCTTCCGCTTCGAGCGCGGCAACTTCCGCATCGGTCGGTTCCTGGCCTTCGATGCCAAGTTCACCCATGGTCGCATCCAATTGTTCTTCGGTTAGATTTTCCACCGGCTGCCCGGCTTTCTGCTCCACCTGCTGCACTTCAGCCTGGCTCATCTTGGTCGCGCTGGTGCCAACGGCAACGATCGCCATACCACCGATGATCATTCTGCGGCGCATGCGCCTGCGCATCCGGCGGTGCCTGCGCACCACAGCAGCTCTACCCACACCCGGTCCTGGCCCGCCGATTCCGCGCCTGGTCTCCCGGTCCTCCCGGGCCTCCCGGCCCTCTTCCTGGTCCACCAATTCCTCGTCCTGGCATAATAAACCTCCATTTTTAATTTTTTCCTGGGGCTGAATAACACTACCCCAGGTTATGCTTCACAGATAGAAGGTCATGATCCTTCATTTTGTAAAGCGCCGATAAGGGTTAACTTCAGATTCTCTCACAACCGCGCAGATAAGCAATTTCTGAGTTCTAGGAGAATCCTGATTAACCTGCATCATTTTCCCTGGCCCCCATCATGTACCAGGTCCTCCCGTTCAACGGATAGCACCGGGAAATGCAGTTCGTAGAGCGTATTGAGCACGCCAGCCAGGGCAGACTGGTCGTTGATCTCCCCTACCAGGGTTGTGGTCGGGGATCCCGGACCATCAAGGGATGGGTGAATTACCATTCCTTCCAACCGCGTTGACCAACTCGGATCGATACGTCCCTGGACACAGATCGTATATACAGCAGGCCGGTCAAATAGTGTTGCATCCCTTGGTTTATCATTCATGGTAAGCCTATGATAGAAGATACCGTCATGAAAAAATACCACCCATGGATGTATTTGAGGTGTATTTCAGTTGTAGATGACGGAGATAAATGGCGGCGATAATTTCGATTTGCATCTTCAGGTGACATGCATCTCAACCACCTGGCGGAAGTGATAACCCAGGATGGTTAATGTGATCGCCATCGGGAACAGCCGAGGGCGCCTGAACAGGGTCCAGAAAAACAAGCGCCAGTAATGAACGCGTTCGGCACCAAGGATGCCCAAATGGAAAATGGAACGTCCCAACGCCAGGGCGTATTGTGGATCCAGATGCTTCCTGATCCTGGACGGCTGGTACTCGCGGAGAAAAGTTCTAACCCGGTCATAGTAGGGTTTTGGCGCGTAGATTTCCTCCAGGATTTTTCGATAACCCTCCCGCAGGGATGCCAGGCCCATCCTGGGGACGATGTTCGTCGAACCATCCATGTTATCCCCCGAAATATTTTTCACCAGACGACCTTCCCGTTTCAGGCGTTTGTATAAATGCGTCCCTGGAGGCGCCTGCAGCAGCCCAACCATGGCGGTGACGATGCCACTTTTTTGAATGAAATCAATTTGCTGTTGAAAGATCGAAGCCGTATCGTTATCAAAACCGACAATAAACCCTCCCTGCACCTGCAACCCGGCACGCTGGAGGACCTTCACACTCTCCACCAGGTCGCGCCCCTTGTTTTGGCTCTTGCTGCATTCAACCAGGCTTTCCTCGTTCGGTGTTTCGATACCTACGAACACCGTGTCGAATCCGGCTTGAACCATCAGATTGAGCAAATCCGCGTCGTCGGCCAAATTGATCGATACTTCCGTGCTGAATGGCATGCCGATCTTACCCTTCCGCCATTCAATCAACGCCGGCAAAAGCTCCAATCGGATCTGTTTTTTATTCCCGATAAAGTTGTCATCGACGAAAAAGATGCCTTTGCGCCATCCCAGTGCATAGAGATAGTCCAACTCAGCGATGATCTGGGCAGCAGTCTTCAGGCGCGGGCGGTGACCCAACAACGTCGTAACGTTGCAAAAATCGCAACTGAAGGGACACCCTCGTGAAAACTGGATGCTGATTGATTCGTAATGCTTGAGATCTGCCAGGCGCCAAAGCGGTATCGGGGTATTTTGGATCTCCGGGAATTCGGTGGAAGTATAGATCGGCAGCGCGCACCCATTCGCCAGGTCAGAAAGGAAAGGAGGCAGGGTTAATTCAGCCTCATTGAGCACAAAGTGATCCACCTCGGGGAATTGATCGTGTTCCATCGTAAACAGCGGCCCGCCTGCCACAACCTTTACCCCGGCCGCTTTACAACGCGCAATGAGCACCCGCGCCGTATCGCGTTGCACGACCATGGCGCTGACAAAGGCATAATCCGCCCAGGCAAGATCTGCCGGGGTCAGGCTGGTCACGTTTAGGTCAACCAGGCGTTTTTCCCACTCAGCTGGCAGCATGGCCGCCACGGTCAACAAACCCAGGGGCGGTGCGCCAGCCTTTTTGTGAACGAACTTGAGAGCGTGTTTAAAACTCCAAAAAGTGTCAGGGAACTCGGGATATACCAGTAATATATTCATTTTTCACTCGCTTGAACAAAATACCAAAATTCAGTTCCACCACGATATGTCATTCGGTGTAAACATATAATAGAAGTACACCGAAAAATAAATAACCACCCTTAGATGTAGTTAAGGTGTATTTTAGTTGTAGGTGAAATTACCAGGGAAAGATCGAATCTCAGCGTAAACGTAGGATCTTTAATTCTTCCGCCCGCGTAACGGCATACCTCCGCTGATTAACGCCGAGTTTCGCATAAAGGTTGACTGTATGCCGTTTGGCGGTCGCATAGGAAATATGGAGCGTTTGAGCGATTTCCTTGATGCTCATCGGGCCGCGTAGCAATTCCAGGACTTCAAGTTCGCGGGGGGTTAGTGGCTCGATCAGTTCCTGATTATTCTTTGAAGTAATTCCTGATTTTGCCTCAATGTTTTGTGGTTCGCTGGGGTTGAATTCATCCGCAGGAAAGGCTACCAGGATACGTTGGATGAAACCACCCAAACCATCGTGATCTGCAACCGCTTTTAAAGCATCTCTCATCGGTTTCCCCAGATCGAGAAAGGCTCGGACGAATCCCCCGCTCTGCGCAAGTTCCAGCGCCTGGATCAAAAAGGCATCACATTTGTGGTTATTCCCAGCCTTCCGATTCGCCAGCGCCTGCAATGCCAGGATCTCGATCATGAATCGGGTGTTGAAAGTTCGCCTTGCGATCTCTTCCAGGGTATTCAGGATCCGCGTCGCCGCGCGCAGGTCATCATTCATCGCTCTGGTGATCAGAATCTTAGCCCGGGTCAACTGCGGTTCTTCGAACCACATCAATGGCAGATCCGGGGGTATCTCCGGGATGGATTCCACCCACCGCCCGGCACCTGCCAGGTTACCCTGCAAGAGCATCATCCTGGCATTCAGGGCACTCGTCCGGTGGTCCTCCACACCATTCATCTCCAGGTCAAACTGACTGATCAATTCAACCTTTTGTATGGCTTCCTGGCTCTGACCGTTGATCTGATATATTACGGCAAGCCCTGCGACTGCATCACGGTATGTGGTGATCTGGGCTGAGAATGGATTCTCAATGATCCGGTGGAAGTGTAGAGAAGCATCCTCCAGTTCATCCCTTTGAAAACTTACGATCCCAAGAAACCAGTCAGCCCAGTTTTTCATGAGATGGATACCAGAACTTGATGCTGCCCGAAGCAGTGTCCCGGCAATTTTTCGGACATCATCCAGCCGACCTGTATTTAAGTATATGAAAGAAAGGGATAGCAGCAGAAATAGTGAATATGTATCTCTTTTTTGACCGCACGAGCCATATTCCTCAAGGATCATTCGTTCGGCCTCAAGAGCTTGCCCATCCGCCTGCATCGCCATCCCCAGGAAAAGCATCGCACCCCCGCGGATAAATTTCCATTCTGATGGGAAAATCTGGAGTACCTGCCGGCACATTTCAATCGCCTGTGGGTTCCGATTAGTGAAATATGCCTGCTGGGCTTTGATCAGGAGGATTTGGCCGCGCAGAATCTCCAAGTCGATTCCTTGTACCGGCTCCGAATACTCCGAATCCAGTAGTTCTTCGATCTGTTGGATCACCTGCGCCTGTTTGACCAGTTGCCAGGAGAATTCCATGGACCAGGCTCGGAGCATCAAGAGTTCCGGGTGCTTCTGGATCATACTTACTGGCAAAAGCTTCAACCACCGGTCAAGGGTTAGCCGGTCCTCCCGATTGATTACCTCACGTGATCCGGAAACCATCTGCCGCGCTGCCAGGTCTGTATCACCCGCAGCCAGGGCATGCTGCAGCGCTTCCTCGAGGTAATCCTGCTCTTCAAACCAGGTCGATGCCATCCGATGTAATGCGGCGATCCTATCGGGGGTTGATCGGGTTGATAACTTCTGCTGCAGCAATTCCTGGAATAATTGATGGTACCGGAACCATTCCCGGTGGTTATCCAGTGGGATCAGGAACAGTTCCGAGGATTCGATCAAATCCAGGCATTCGCGCACGCTCAGGTTGGAATCAGTTCCCGCCATGACGGCTTCGCAGAGCTGAATGCAAAAGCGGTCCAGGATGGAGGTGTAGAGCAAGAAATCCTGAATAACCGGTAATTGCTGGTTAACAACCTCACTGACCAGATACGCGGTGATATTCATATTCTCATCAGATAATGCCCGCAGGACTGATTCCTGGCTGTCTTTCGGGCGGAGCGTCAATGCAGCCAAATGAAGTCCGGCCGGCCAGCCTTCAAAGCGTTCCTCCAGAAGGGCAAGTGCTTTTTGATCGGAAAGATTGGGGATCAAGAGCTCAAGATAAGCAGCGCTCTCTTCCGGTGTGAAACGCAAATCGCGGGTACGGATCTCAAGGATCAAGCCCTTGGCGCGTAAGGGGACCAGTGGAAGAGGAGGGCTGATCCGCGCGATCAGAACAAGATGAAGCGAATTTGGCCAGTGTTGGATCAATTCACCGATAAGATCATGAACTTCATGACCGTGAAGCGTCTGGTAGTCATCCAGCACAAGGATCAATTCACCGGGAAGTTTTTCAAGCTCATTGAAGAAGGTTGCGGATAAGATTGACCTGGGGATTTGCTGCCTGCCATGCAGCAATGTCAGCGTGTTGGTACATGCGTCAGAGAACACGGTCTGAATGGCGGCAATGAAATAATCCAGGAACAGGTTCAGGTCGCTGTCATTTTCATCCAGGGATAACCATGCTGTTGGAGGAAAAGGATCGACCCGACCTGGCTTTTTTTCATGGCTGTCGATCCAGGTTCCGATCAGGGTCGATTTTCCAAAACCAGCCGGTGCGCAGACCAGGATCATCTGGTCGTGCACGTGTTTATCCAAACTCTCAAGCAATCTTCTACGGACGAGTAAAGACCCGGGAAGGTTGGGTCTGTGTAGTTTTGTTCGAAGTAGGATTTTATGCAGATTCGGCATCTCTATTAAATTACCATAAACGAATAATTTTTACTATGCCGAGTGTTAATCAAAAAATGTTGGGTTTTACTATTTCATTGAGAATATTCTTTATACCAATCCGGTTTTGGTTTCTCCATCCGGTAAAAATCCGTCCAGGGACGAGCCAGTGCGTTGCATATCGCTGTCACGCGGGTCATCCGTTCCACCACCTTGCTGCCCAGGAAATTCCGCCTTGCCTCACCATCCATGGTGGCGGCTTCCTGCCAGACTGCCCGCCCCACTGCCACCCCGGATGCCCCCTTACCGCAGGCAATGGTCGTCTGGCGGAGGAAGATCTCAAAGCTGACGGATGCTGAAAGCAGCACCCAGGGCACTACGCTGGCAACCGAAAGCTCTGCGCAGGCTTTTGCCCAGGCTGCTTCATTCATTTCGGCGGAGATGTCCATCGGGAATTCGGTTTTGAGCACATCCACGTTGAGCGGGGTCAGCCGGCGAGCGGTCTCGATCACCACCCTGTGGCGCTCCTCGGGGGTAAGTTTATTAGATGAAGGTGAGAGCGAGTAGGAGTGGGTCTCAAGGAAGAAGGGAATATCCTCCGATACACTATCCTCCCCCACCTTCGCCACCAGAGATTCAATCTCGGCAGCAGTGGGAGAATCCGGGTGGTAATAGACCAGCAGCTTGACCGCGTTGGCACCCATGCGGCGGGCTTTCTTCACGTCCCAGTCCTCCAGCAGGTTGGAGTGACGTGCGCGGCTGTCGCCGGTATAACCGGTGGCATCCAGCGTGGCGATCAAACCTGTGTGCCCTGGCAGTGCTCCGCAGCTGATCCCGTTCGCAATTCCATACTCCGGATCCAGCAGCACGGCGGAACAGGCATTGCCGACCGAGGAGATCACGTCGCATTTAAAATCCATCATCTGGTCATCGGTGACCGATTTTGGATCGGTTGGATTCAGGGAATTGCGCAGGTTTGTGCGGTGATCGAGCGCCAGCACCGAAATGGCTCCCCTGTCGGTGGCGCACTGCTGCAAACCGCGGTATTTTCCGATTGAAAGGTTTTTCATTAACGCTCCTGAGAGTTTTCGGGAGTGGAGTTTGATGAACCTCGATATTATGCATCACAAAAAGAAATTTGTCGAATGACGCCGCAAAACGGGGATGCGCCTTCAGCTATAATCATTACGCAATGGATGAAACTGCTCTGATCCGTTCCGCTGTGGATGGAGACCTGGATGCTTTCAACCGGCTGGTGCTTGAATACCAGGAGCCTGCGTTCAATGTTGCTCTGCGCATGCTTGGCGAGGTGCCTGCCGCTGAGGATGCCACCCAGAATGCGTTCATCTCCGCGTATCGCAACCTGCACCAGTACCGGGGAGGCTCATTCAAAGCATGGGTGCTCCGCATGGTTACGAATGCCTGTTATGACGAACTCCGCCGCAGGCAGCGGCGGCCTACTATCTCGCTTGATGAGGATGCGGACGGGGATCAAGCCCCGCTGGATGAATCTCTGGCAGCCGCCGATTCCACCGCGCCCGACCCGCAGCTCGCCCTGGAGCAGCAGGAGCTGGAGCACGCCATTCAGCACTGCCTGGATGGCCTGCCGGCGGAATTCCGATCGGCGGTGATCCTGGCGGATATTGAGGGATTGGATTATGAAGAGATCTCCAGGGCAGCCGGGATACCCCTGGGCACGATCAAAAGCCGCCTGGCAAGGGCTCGCTTTAAACTGCGCGATTGCCTGAATACCTTTGAGGAACTTTTACCCGCCCGCTTCCGTCTGATTAACAAGGAGATTGGATGACCAGCACCTTATCAGACCGCGACCGCGAGCTGCTTTCCGCCCTGCTGGATGGGCGTCTCTCCGCGCAGGACAAGGACAAACTGACGCGGAGGATCGCTGCATCTACCGAGCTGGCAGCGGAATGGGATCAGCTCCGGCACCTGCGGGAATTGATGAAAAAGCTTCCGCGCCACAAGGCCCGGCGCAGCTTCCTGCTCAAACCCGGAAGCATCCCGGTGCGAAAACCCTCTCCGCTTCTGTTCCCGATGCGCCTTGTCTCCGGGTCTGGCTTCTGCCGCTCTGGTGATCCTGCTGGCACTGGATGCAACCGTTTTATTCCGCAGCGGGATGCTTGCCTCCGCCCCGGCAGCCGCCCCGCTGGCTGCCAGCGAAGCCCTGAGCGCGGAAAAAGCCGCAGCAGGGGAAATGAGCGACGAGATCATCTTCTGGTCGACCCCCACGATTGAGGCTTTTGGCAAAGGCGGCGGAGCGCCGGATCCCTCCATGGATGCAAACAGCGCCATGATGGCAATGCCTGCCGAACCGCAAGTCGAACCTCCGCCGCCAGCAGAATCACCGGTCGCTGAATCCCAAGTTTCAAACGCACCTCCGGTGGGATTGCCGGCTGAAGCCACGCCGGAATTCGCTCCAGAAGGCGGTCCCATCCTGGGTATCCCCGGTCGGGAGGAACAGGGCAGAATTCTGGATTCAGGATCCGAAATTCCTCCACCCCCGGCGGTTTTCAACCAAATTTTCCGCCCCGCAGCGGAGATATTTCTCCTTCCTTCTTGCCATCGGGACTGCCATTGCTGCCGTGGTGCTCGGCAGGAGAAAATAAAAAAAACCGGCCAGAAAACCTGACCGGTTTGTGATTTAAACCACTATCAATGTTCAGGGCGGAAAAGACCGACCAGCTCGCCTTCAACACCGTAATTCAATTCTGTCCATTCTTTGATAGGCACTTTGATCTCCGCCATCGCCGCGGTGGGCAGATCGACCACTTTGCCGCCCAGGATCTGCGCCAGACCTTCCATCCCGGGGTTATGTCCGACCACCAGCACCCGCTTAACCTCCGCAGGCAGGGTTTGCAGTGCTTCGATGATGGCGGATGGTTCAGCCATGTAGAGCGAATCCAGGTAGGTAATTTCTTCCTTATAGTCCAGCTTCTGCGCCACAGCTTCCGCGGTGGCTGCCGCGCGGACCGCGGTGGAGCTGATGATGCGGTCCGGGAGAATCTCCTCTTTTTTGAGCACCTTGCCCATGCGGGGTGCATCGTGCTCGCCGCGTTTGGTCAGGGGACGGTCTTTATCGGAAAGATCGGGGAATTTCCAGGAGGATTTTGCGTGGCGCATCAGGATCAGGGTTTTCATGGGTCACCTTCTCAGGTAAAAACGAAATTTTGGAGCTTAGGTAGTATATCATAAACGGGTTGTGGCGTTCCCCATTTTCCTTGACATTTTTCACTATACCGACAGAATAAAGAATGAGTTGAATATTTCTGTGAACCAACATTACCGAATCAATTCAAGGTTTTTCTTTCCTTTTCTCCTTTCCGCATTTTCGGGAAACAAACGGTCTTCAAAAAGATGCAGTCCAACTTGCAGCCGGGAATGGGAATTCGGGTAAATGCGTAATCGGAGAGAACAATATTCCCAGATGTGGATCCGGTCTAGTGGTGTTCAATCACTATTCGCGGGAAGGATTTTCCATCCTCAACGCGGTGGCTGCCATCGCCGCTTCGGTTCCTGTAGAAATGCACTGGATCATGACAAGCGCATGGACGTTCCCGGGCAATGCCATTGCTCCAAGCTCTGCGCGAAATTGTCCGAATGGATCTTCCGCAGGATCGCCAGGGTTTATGGGTTCACCCTCTTCCCGCCCATGCCGCCCGACCCTGCGGATGCGAGCAGGCGCGTACCGATGCCATCCGCGGAGGTGTTTCAGCATATCAAAGACAATCCTGATACCCTCGTCGCGCTTGCCCCCGAGGGACGGGATTTCCCCGGCGGGGTCCTGGGAATGCCGCCCGCAGGCAGCGGAAAGTTCCTCCTGGAGCTCTCCAGGCGTCTTGGCCCGGTGTATCCAGTCGGGATCTTTGAAGAAGGCGGTGCACTGCATCTGCGTTTTGGCGCACCCTTTGATCTTTGTTCTATAATCAGGGAATCCGCATTGGATCCTGATTCAGCCAGCCGCGTGGTGATGGAGCACATCGCCAGCCTGCTGCCGGGGCATCTTGCCGGAGAATTTCAGTCACCACAGGAGATGCCTTCCACCGGTAGTCAGGCTTGAGAATTTACAAGAAATTGCAACACATTACATTATCAGCCAAAGGAATAGCTGCCTGGAGATCGCACCCTGGTTCAGGCATCGAGATTACATCACAGAAGGGAACCAACCCATGGAACAAAAATCCGGAGCGCAGATCAGCCGCAAGGCATTCATCCAATCCCTGGTCATCCTGTTCATCCTGATGGTGATCGCAGGCTTCCTCACCATTGTGGTGCCGTCCGGTCAATTCACCTACAGCGAGGTGGATGGCCGCATGACGGTTGAACCGGGCTCCTACCAATCTGTCCCCAAGCCGGATTACCCGGTCTGGCAGTGGTTCCTCGCTCCCATCCAGGTGCTGGGCAGCGACGCCGGCCTCACCATCATCGTGATCATCGTCGTGCTCTTCTTCGCCGGGGGAGCGTTCGCCGTGCTGGATAAGACCGGAACGCTGCGGGCGATCATCGCGCGGGTGATCAACCGCTTTCGCGGACGCAAATACCTGCTGCTGTGGATGGTCGCGCTGGCGTTCATGCTTATGGGAGCGACCCTGGGCATCTTCGAGGAGGTCATCCTGCTGGTGCCTGTGATGATCGCCTTTTCCTATTCCCTGGGCTGGGATGCGCTGGTGGGGCTTGGCCTTTCCGTACTTGCCACCAACATGGGCTTTTCCGCTGCCATCTCCAACCCGTTCACCCTGGGGGTCGCCCAGCAGCTCGCCGGGCTGCCCATTTTTTCCGGAGCCTGGTTCCATGTGATCATTTTCGCGGTCATGTACCTGATCTTCACCTCCTTTTTATACCTGTATGCCAAAAAGATCGATCGGGATCCCAGGAATTCGCTGGTATACCGGGAGGATCAGGCGGAGAGGAATAAATACGATTTGAAGGATATGCCTCTCAGCGCGCCGGATCGAAAGCAGAACCGCGCCATGGCTTTCTTCGGAGTGTTCGTGCTGTTGATCCTGGTGGATATGCTCCTTGCGCCTTTCATCCCGGCCATCTCCGATCTTTCTCTCCCGCTGGTGGGGGTCCTCTTCCTGATCGGCGGCTTGGGTGCCGGGTTCCTTTCCGGTGCTGGCAGTAAAGCAGTCTGGAGCGGGCTGAAGGATGGAATGATCGGCCTGCTTCCGGCTGTGCCCCTCATTCTTATGGCATCCAGCATCCGCTTCATCCTCGATAGCGGACAGGTGACCGATACCATCCTGCATGCCGCGGCAGCACCGCTTTCGAACCTGGGCGCCATGCCGGCTGCGATCGTTATCTACCTCCTGGCGCTCGGGGTGGAGTTTTTCATCGGCTCCGGCTCGGCCAAAGCCTTTCTGCTCATGCCCATCATCCTGCCGCTGGCCGACCTGGTCGGGCTCACCCGCCAGACTGCCGTGCTGGCCTATATCTTCGGCGACGGGTTTTCCAATATGGCCTACCCCACCAATCCCGTGCTGCTCATCAGCCTGGGTCTGACGGTGGTCAGCTATCCCAAGTGGTTTCGCTGGACGGCAAAACTGTGGCTATTGGTCATTCTCGCTACGGTTGTTTTTCTTGGTATTGCCGTTGCCATCGGTTATGGGCCGTTCTGATCTGCTTGCCCGCCAAAAATTTCTTTTATAGAATGAGAGTGAAAATGCTGGCGGAGGAATCAGAGCGATGAACGAATCAAAACCTTCTCGGTCGTGGATCAACCTGTTATCGGTCAATACCTACTGGGTGGGGCTTTCGTTCATGTGGAATTCGCTCCATGTGATCCTGCTGCCGGTGATCCTGCTCCGCTTCACCCCGGAAGGAATGAAGAATACCTACCTGGGTGGATTGACCTTTTTCGGCCTGATCCTCGCCATGGTGCTGCAGCCCATCAGCGGGGCGATCAGCGACAATTGGCGCTCCAGGTGGGGAAGAAGACGCCCTCTGATCCTGATCGGCACCCTGTTCGATTTCCTTTTCCTCTTCCTTCTTGGTTGGGCAGGCGGCTTGGAATGGGTCTTCATCGGGTACCTGGGGCTTCAGATCAGTTCCAACATCGCTCACGGTCCCGCCCAGGGGCTTCTACCCGATCTCATCCCGCCGGATAAGATCGGCAAAGCCAGCGGGGTCAAGAATTTTATGGATATGAGCGGGATCATCGTCGCCTCGCTGGTGGTGGGGAACATGCTCGGTCCGCAAAACGAAAACGTAAACGCGGTTCTGCTGGTGATCATGGCAGTCCTGGCAGTTTTCACCGCCATCACCCTGATCTGGGCAAAGGAGAAACCCTCCTCGGGAGATGGACCCGAGACTGCGCCGCCGCCGCTTCGCGAGCAGCTGCGGGTGAACGTGCGCGGCAACAAACCCTTCTTCTGGATGATCGCCCACCGCCTGCTTTTCCTGGTGGGAATCTATGCGCTGCAATCATTCCTCTTTTATTACGTTCAGGATTTTCTGAAGGCACCGGATGCGGCAAAAACGACCGGAAATCTCACCGCCACCCTGGGGGTGCTTCTGGTGGTCACCGCGCTGGCCGGCGGCTGGCTGACCGATAAATTCGGATCGATCGTTATGACCATTGTCGCCGGGATCCTGGCCACCACCGGGTACTTGTTGCTCTTGACCGTCCGCGATGTGAACCTGCTCACCTGGCTGGGGGTGTTGATCGGCGCTGGGATGGGCTTCTTTCTGACCGCCAACTGGGCGATGGCAAACCGCCTTGCGCCGAAAGGGGAAAGCGGGAAATATATGGGTCTGACAAACCTGGCCACCGCCGGGGCTGCCGCCCTGGCACGCCTGGAAGGGCCGGGGATCGACTTTCTTAACAATGCCAACCAGGGCTCGTGGTACGGTTATAAGGGTATGTTCATTTTTGCAGCGGTTTGCACGGTGGCCAGCTTGCTGCTGCTTCCCAAAGACTAAAGAGGTACGCGAAGAATAACGATCCTGGAAGATTTTCATTGGCCAAACAGATTTTTCAGTTCTGGTTAAATACAAGAAGCGCGGATATTCTCCGCGCTGTCTTTTTTTCATCCGAAAAAACTTGTGTTATTTCTTGCGGGTGAAGAAATTCACGATCGCAAGCACGATCACTGCACCGACAAACGCGACGAGTAGGCTTGGCAGATTAAAACCAGTGACGCCCGTGCCGCCAAAAAGGCTGAACACCCAGCCACCGACCGCAGCCCCGACAACACCAGCGATGATATTGGTGATGCAGCCCATGCGGTCATTGCGTTTGGTTACGATGCTGGCAAGCCAGCCTGCGATACCACCTAAAACTACCCAACTTAATAAACCCATTACATCCATTCTTACCTCCTATTGAGTCTAAGGACAAATTCGGTGGGAGAAATCATAAATAATTCTCCGAAACAAGCCATTATGTGAATAATAACACTTTGATATCCTTTTAGTTATGGGATCCCTGGATTATTCTTGACGGATTCCCTGCAGGCAGGTAAAATCATGCCCGATTGCCGAGATAGCTCAGTTGGTAGAGCACGCGACTGAAAATTGCGGTGTCCACAGTTCGATCCTGTGTCTCGGCACTCCACCTCCTTCACGGGAGGTGTTTTTTTAGGAGCACGCGTGCAAAAATCGCAAAAATTGCGGTGCGGCAGTTCGATCCTGTGTCTCGGCACTCCACCTCCTTCCGGGAGGTGTTTTTTTTGGAGCACACGTGCAAAAATCGCAAAAATTGCGGTGCATAAAGTTCATGCAGTTCGATCGCTACTGATTATCCAGGTTCACCCAACATTGACCCAGAACATCAAAGATCCCATTCACCCGGCCATTGTTTTTATCTGCAAAATACACCATGAAAAATGACAGGGTGCGGCTGGATTTAAGTTTATGAAAGGTGATCCGTGCATTTTCGAGGATCGCCTCGTAATAATCATCGGTCGCTTTGTAATCCGAGGTGTATTCCTTCAGCGCGGCACTGACTGTGCCATCATCCTTGTAATCCACGCTTGGGATCGTACTGGGGCACATCAACCTTGAACTCATGGAGGTTTCCAGTTCGCTCGCCAGGGATAACCGGTCTAGTGCGTCCTGGTATTTGATCTTCAAATCATCATACTTGTTCTCGGACGCCTCGATTGCGGTCTCCAATGCGGTTATGGTTGAGGTCAATTCAGCTTTCTCTTTCTTCTGCTCTTCTCCGGTGTAGTAAATCACGTAATTCAAAGATGCCACCTTCGAGTTTGCTGAAAGTAGCGAAAAGATCAATCCGGCAGTCAAAACCAGGATCAGGACTGCCAGAATGATAAGGATGGTTCTTTGTTTTTTCAAGTCCATGCCTGACCTCGATGAAATGGGAAGAGATTTCCTGATTATATGGCAATCGCGCCATCATTGGAAAAAGAGAGAAGACACCCATATATCCACCTCTCGAACTCGGGAACCGTTTCCTTTTCTTTTAACACAGCCTTTCTCAACCCTCAATCAACATAAAACCCCCGGAAGAAAAATCCGGGGGTTTTACCTTCTGATGGTTGGGGGGGTAAATTTTGGGGACCTTTTTATTACGTCCTCACTATACCGATCCTACCCTCTTGCACTCCGCTTTCGTGCATGCCACCATTACAATCACTCTACTACGGCATTATGAGGATTACATGAGTTTATCCTCAGAATACTGACGATGTTTTGTTCTTAGATCATCATCTTTCATCTCTATCGTATTCAAATTGATTCATGGCAATAGATCGCGAATGCATTTTTATTTTCTTCTAATTTTTTCCTGTTAGAATTCTTTTACATGAAAAAGTTTTCCCCTTTCGGGATTTCGATCATACTCATCGTTGCTGGCATAATTCTGATTTATTTCGCCTTGCGCCGTGAGTTCACCGTACAGATCGATGGAGAGCGCATAAAGATTACCTCGGCAGCACTTACAACCGGGGGCGTGCTTAGGGCAGCTGGCGCGCAGTTCGTCGATCCCGACTGTACCCAGCCGTCCGCTGAATCGATTGCCAGCCCGAAGAACCTGCTTAAACTGGAGCACACCCGCAATTTCACCCTTCTCGCGCAGCCAGGTAACACCATCCTCGAAGCTGCCAGCTGCAGCCCCTTTGCCGGGGAAGTGGCATCTGCTGCCGGGCTGCTGCTCTTCCCCGGGGATAGCCTTCGCCAGAACCTGCGCGTCCTGCCGGCCTCCGAGCGCGCCGCTGAAGGCGCTCTGGTCTTCCGCCGCGCGTTTCCGTTGAGAGTGACCGATAACGGCTCTCCGGTCAGCTTTTCTTCAAGCGCACCCACCCTCGGTGAAGCACTGGCTGAGAATGGGATCAACCTTACGCTTGGCGATCGAATATCACCACCCCTCGAAACCCCTCTGGATAGTCCTCTTGAGGTTACCCTGGAAAGAGCCAGGCCTCTCACCATCCTCGCCGGGGGAGTGGAACATTCCACCCTGGCCGCGGGGCCAACCGTGGGGGATGCGCTGGCACAGTCGGGTTATTCTCTGCAGGGGTTGGATTATTCTCTTCCCTCCCCGGAGAGTCCTCTGCCCGCAGATGGAAAGATCCGCTTGGTGCGTGTGCGCGAGGAAACCCCCATCCGCCAGACCTTTCTGCCCTATTCGGTACAGTATATAGAAGATCCAAATACCGAGCTTGATAAACAATCGATCGTCACCGCCGGGCAGCAGGGCATCCAGGCGGAGCGTGAGCGTGTTCGGCTGGAGGAGGGAAAGGAGATCGCCCGGTCAGTGGAAGCGAAGTGGACCGTGCAGGACCCGGTTCCGGAGCAGCGCGGCTACGGCACCAAGATCCAGATCCGCACCCTGGATACCCCGAACGGCCCGGTTGAGTACTGGCGGGCTGTCAACGTCTACGCTACCTCCTATTCCCCCTGCCGTTCAGGAGTTGACCGCTGCCTGAACGGCACATCCTCCGGCATGCCGGTATCTCAGGGCACCATCGGGGTGACCCGCGCCTGGTACAGCTGGATGGTCGGGCAGAAGCTCTACGTCCCCGGTTACGGCACCGGGGTGATCGGTGATGTGGGCGGCGGCTTTCCAGGTAAATACTGGATCGACCTGGCTTATACCGACGATGCCTATGTTCCCTGGTCCTCCTACGTGACCGTCTATTTCCTGACCCCCGTACCCAAAACCATCCCATGGATCCTGCCATGACCCTCCCGCCAATCGACCCCCGTGAATTGCTCCGGGATAACGACCTGCACGCCAGGAAGCGCCTTGGTCAGAATTTTTTGTGCGACCAGGACGTTTTGCGGGAGATCGTGCGCATCGCCGGGGTTTCTGATAAAGACGAAGTGCTGGAGATCGGTGCCGGGTTGGGCAGCCTGACGCGCGAACTGGCAGTTCAAGCAAGGTGCGTTGCAGCTGTGGAGATCGACGCCCGGCTATTACCCATACTCAGGAAAGTCATGAAGCCGTTTGCGAACGTTGAGATCATCCAAGGGGATATTCTCAAGCTCGACACCGGCACCCTGGTGAGCAGCCAGGGATACCTGGTCGTCGCCAATATCCCTTATTACATCACCTCTGCGGTCATCCGCCATCTCCTGGAAGCGCCGGTGAAGCCGGCTAGCCTGGTGCTGACCGTTCAGAAGGAAGTGGCTGAACGGATCTGCGCGGAACCAGGCGGGATGAACCTTCTGGCACTGGGCGTCCAGGTCTATGGAAAGCCGGAGGTGAAGTTCCATATTCCGGCCGCAGCGTTCCACCCGGTTCCAGAGGTGGATTCAGCCGTCCTGCGGATCGAACTTTTTCCTGATCCCGCAGTTCCCATATCCCGGTTGGGAGAATTCTTTGTCCTCGCAAAAGCAGGATTCTCGCAAAAACGGAAGACTCTTCGGAATTCACTCTCGGGGGGAATGAAAATGCCCACCTCGCTAGCGGAGCGCTTGTTAGAAGAAGCGGAGATCGATCCACAGCGCCGCGCCGAAACAGTAACCATCCCGGAGTGGGCCAGGCTGACAGAAATCTACTGCAGCAATTTCAAGAGTGTTTGATAGGTTTCCGGCGCAAGTCGCGGTAACGCCCGATGAGCACCCAGGTTTTCACCGCTGCCTCAAGCTGGATGCGGAAGGACATCTTCGATTTTCCCCAGCGCCGGTCGGCAAAATAGATAGGGGTTTCGATCATGTTGAAACCCAGCAGCCGGGCAAGATAGACCATTTCCACCTGGAAGACATAGCCATTGGATTTCACACGTTCAAGCGGTAATCCGGCCAAAGTTGCCCGCCTCCAGAAGCGAAAACCGCCGGTGGCATCGTGAACAGGCAGGCGCAGGATGGTGCGGGCGTAAAAATTTCCAAATCCGGATAGGAATTTGCGCCATGCCGGCCAACGTTCATCCAGCGCACCGCCAGCCACGTAGCGCGAACCGATCACCAGGTCGAACTCCGCCGAAAGGCGCGACATCAACGGGATGGTTTCCAGCGGGTGTGAAAAATCCGCATCCATCTGGCAAATGGCTTCCGCGCCTTCTCGCAGCGCGTATTGGAAGCCTTCAATGTATGCGGTTCCAAGTCCCAGCTTTCCGGCGCGGTGAAGGCAGCGCACCCGGTTCTGATACTTCCCTCCCAATTCTTCGGCAAGCTTGCCGGTACCATCCGGAGAGTTGTCATCCACGATCAGGATGGTGAGATCATCCAGGGGTAGTTCGAAAAGGGATTTAAAAAGCAGGGGAAGGTTCTCGGCTTCGTTGTAGGTGGGTATGATGATCCAGGTTTTCAAAGGGTGTCCAGGAGAGTTTTTATCTGGCAAGACGGGAAGATATCTCAAACACGCAGGCATCATCCCCGTCTGCGATGCAATTGATCTCGGTCACGAACAACGGTTTGCCGCCTTCCGACCAGCGTCCAGCTTCCCGCAGGAAACCGGAGAAGAAATGGCAAACGGGAGCCGCAGACCAGCGATCTGTGCAGGCCGGGCATCGTCCTAAGGAGAATTTCAGTCCGCCGCGGATTTTTTCGAGGGTTGCATCAGCGAAACAGGCTGAATTCAGGTACCAGGCGACCCGTTCCAATCCAGCCGTGAGGGAGGAAGGTCTCGGACCGGAATCAATTCCGAATATTTTTACGCCCGCCAAAAAAGTTTGTTCGCCAGCGCGGTGGCAAAGCGCCCTGCCCCCGCGTGGGCCGTAAAGATCCTCAAACCCGCTCAGGATGCGGGTGAAATCTCGGACTGGAAAGGTTTTCTCAGAATTTGAAGGGGGAAAAGCGCCGACCAGTTGGGTGAAGCCGCCCAGGTTGAGGACAGCTTTGACCGCATTTGAACCGGTCACATCCTCGAAGGCAAGCAGGCTGAGTTGAACGAAATTATTAGGAAGAAAATCACCGCCCCTGGGATTGGGTTCCATTTGAACCTCTATTCCTCCAGTAGTTTCTTCAGATCCTCCGCCGCCCGGCGCATATCCAGGAAGATAAGCCCCAGTCGGGCTTGCTCGCGCGCCAGCCCGGTGAGCACGGCTTCATCACCCACGGAAATGAGGATCACATAACCTTCCGCGCCTTTTATATAGACCTGATCCAGGCTGCCGCGACCCAGCTCGGCAGCGATGCGCTCTCCCAGAGAGAGCATGGCAGCAGACATGGCTGCAACGCGGTCTTCTTCCACGCCGTCGGGTAAAGCGGAGGCAATGGCCAGACCGTCCACACTCACCACCGCCGATGCAACGATATCCGGCGAAGTTGAATGGAGGTCCAACAGTCGGTCAATGATCCGTTGATTTCTTGTCTTGGCCAAGGGTAATCTCCCCAAACAAACAGAATGATCGGTTATTGCTTACCTTGTAATTTAGCATAGCCTAAAACATCCGTCAAGAATAGCCGCCTTGCGCTTTTGCAAACTGAATCAGCGGCAGCGGTTATTTGCGCTTTTGCCGGGCGGGTCGTTTCTTCGCAGCCTCAGCGCGCATCGCCAGAAAGAAGGAATAAACGATCAATCCACCGCCTGCCACAATCCCGGCAAATGCCAGGTATTCCAAAGCCAGCCAACCCCCTTCTGAGGTAATAAACCGTCGAATAAATATTCCTATCAATACAAGGGCAGAACCATATACGGCATATTGCCCTGCACCACGCTTCTTCTTTTGATCTTCTCGCTTAAATTTGACTTCGGGCGGCAGGTATCCTTCCATTCCATCCGGGAGGCGTACCAGCGACCAGGAGCCCGTTCCAGTTTCAAGAACATCCACAAGATTCATTTGACTGCGTGCGGGAAGTTGGGCAAGCACTGAAGAAGAGATATCAGCGGATTCATATAGAGGGGAGGATTTTGAAGTGGTGACCGGGTAGATCACCCGCAGCTTGGTAGTGCCTCTTATATACCCCGTTCGCCCATCCGGCAGGGAAGCTTCCACCCACTGCTCGCTGGTTTCCTTATGAACCTTGCCTAA
The DNA here is from genome assembly GCA_963747315.1 of uncultured Chloroflexia bacterium. Classification (GTDB taxonomy): domain Bacteria; phylum Chloroflexota; class Anaerolineae; order Anaerolineales; family Anaerolineaceae; genus CAVVEQ01. Next base: position 23,767 of record CAVVEQ010000009.1, read on the forward strand.
GTTGAATTCCCTGCCAGGGGAAAGGATCACCAACGGTTTTGCGGAGGCATCCATCCTGCGGTAAACAAAAGCATCTTCCAGGATAACGCGCACTTTTATCATGATTGGAATCCCGCAGGCGGGATTTTTCCATATTGCTGCCAAAAGATCTTCTGCTTTTTGTAACGGGTAAGCGCTTTCTTCTGTTCTGCAGGATGACCGATCAGCGCCATGCCCAGTGGAATGGAAGCCGGGGGGATGGACAGCAAATCGCGCACTTTTTCCTCCACCCCCTGAATGGGATGAATGCCTATCCACACCGCGCCCAATCCCAGGCAGACTGCGGCAAGAAGGAGGTTTTGCATCGCTGCCGAGCAATCCTGGATCCAAAATTTCGATCCCGCTGGATTCCTGGCTTTGTGCGGGCTTCCCAAAACCACCACAGCCAGGGGAGCATTGCGGTTGCTAAAAAGCGAAACCTTTTTCAGTGATTTCAATATCGCGGGATCATCCACCACGATGAACTCCCAGGGTTGGCTGTTGACCGCGCTGGGCGCAGCCATGGCTGCCTTAAGCAGCGTATCAACCTCGGCCTGCGATACTGGTTCAGAGGTGAACTTCCGGATACTTCGGCGTTGGAAAATGATATCGATGGGTTCCATGATGCTCTCACTTTAACCGAACCCGGCTGCCCGGTGAAAACGGCTATACAGTATAATCAAGTCGAATTTTTGGAGGATTAATGGAGATCACCTGGTACGGACATTCCTGTTTTCGGCTCACAGAGCGCAACCTCGCCACCGTGGTGTGCGATCCTTTCGATCACCGGCACGTGGGTTACGATGCCCTCAAACTGAAAGCGGATATCGTCACCATCAGCCACGAATCACCCAGCCATAATTTTATCCATGCCGTCAAGAGCGACCCGCGTGTTATAGACGGCGCGGGAGAATTCGAGATCGGCGGAGTCTTCATCACCGGCGTTCAAACCAACGGGCATTCCAAGAAAACCGAAGCCGAACCAGTCAACACCCTTTACCTGTTCGACTACAATGGTGTCACAGTGCTTCACCTGGGTGACCTCAATCGTGTCCCCAGCCAAACGGAAGTTGAAGACTTGGGTCCGGTGCATATCGTCCTTGCCCCAGTTGGCGGAGTGGGTTGTTTGAATGCCGCTAAAGCCGCAGAGGTGGTGAGCCTGCTGGAACCGAATATTGTCATTCCGATGCATTACAGCACCCCTGCCACCAACTTGAAGCTTGATTCACTGCAGAAATTCCTCAAGGAGATGGGACAGGAGAATGTGGAAACAATGCCATCGATCAAGGTCACCGGCAAGAGCAGCCTCCCGGATGAGACCAGGGTTGTCGTCCTGGAATACGATCACAATAAGGATTAACCGTGGCGGTCAAGCTCATCCTCACATGGGATATCACCCCCGATAAGGAACAGGAATATTTTGAATTCGTGATCCGCGAATTCATCCCGGGTGTGCAGCGGTTGGGGTTTGACCTGACCGATGCCTGGGCAACAGTCTACGGGCAGCGCCCGCAGATCCAGGTGGATGCCCGCGTGCCTACGTTAGCTAAAGCTCAACAGATTACTCATTCCGCGGAATGGTCCAAACTGCTCGACCAGTTGATGGATTTCGTCCAAAATTACTCGATGAAGATCGTGCAGGCCAAGGGCGGATTTCAGTTCTAACTACTCCTTTTCAATTATTCAATTCATTGTCGAACACAAGTTTTTCGCAAGCACTTCTTGAATGGTTTAAACCTTCAAGCCGTTCCATGCCCTGGCGTGGTGAAAAAAAACCCTACCCGATCTGGGTATCGGAAATCATGCTCCAGCAGACGCGGGTGGATACCGTCCGCCCTTATTACCTTCGCTGGATGAAGCGTTTCCCGAATCTACGATCCCTGGCAGAAGCGAACGAAGAAGAAATTCTCCGCACTTGGGAAGGGCTGGGGTACTACGCGCGGGCGCGAAACATGTTGAGAGCTGCACGGGTGATCGTTGAAAAATTCGGAGGGGAGTTTCCCCGTGGCATGGAAGATATCCGTGGTCTTCCCGGGATCGGTGAATATACAGCAGCCGCGATCGCTTCCATCGCATACGGGTTGGATGAGCCTGCCATCGATGGCAACATACGCCGCGTTTTAGCCAGGGTGGAAAATATACGCAGCCCGCTTGGCAGCCCGCAAGCGGAAAATGAATTTATTGCCTCAGCGAAGAGACTCTTACCCCATGGAAAGGCTGGGGATTTCAACCAGGCGATGATGGACCTGGGGGCAACGATTTGTACTTCTCGCAAACCGCATTGCGTTCAGTGCCCGGTTCAGCAGTTATGTAAAGCATTCAGGATGGATGCCCAGGCAGAGTTGCCTGTGATCACCCCAAAACCGCAGGTTCCACAGATCGAGGTCACAGCAGCAGTTATCCATCGCGGAGAGTTCGTTCTCATCGCCCGCCGTCCTTCACAAGGACTGCTGGGGGGAATGTGGGAATTCCCCGGTGGGAAGGTGGAGCCGGGTGAGACGGATGAGCAAGCGCTCGCGCGCGAGATTCGCGAGGAACTTGGCGCGGAGGTGGAGGTCGGGGGGAAATTGGGATCCTTTCGACACGCCTACACGCATTTCCGCGTAACCCTCAGAGCATATAATTGCTGCCTCCTTTCCGGTGAGCCCAAAGCGCTTGAAGCGAGTGAGATCCGTTGGGTGGAAATCTCCGAGCTTGGCAGCTTCCCCATGGGAAAACTGGACCGGTCGATCAGCCGCACGTTGTTGGAAGCGGGTAAAAATCCTTAGTCCGTCGTAAAATAATTGCATGATGGATCCGCAACCGGATTTGGAGCGAATGGTGGCGGAGCAGATCGAAGCCCGCGGTGTGCGCGATGATCGTGTGCTGGATGCCATGCGCCGCGTTCCACGCTGGGAGTTCGTCCCGCCGGAAATGCGTCGATCTGCCACCGAAGACCGTCCCTTGCCTATCGGCAACGGCCAGACCATCTCACAACCCTATATCGTCGCCCTGATGACAGAACTGCTCTGCCTGCAGGGTGGCGAGACCGTTCTGGAGGTGGGCACCGGCTCCGGTTACCAGGCAGCCATCCTTTCCAGCCTGTGTGCGCAGGTTCACACTGTGGAGGTCATTCCCTCTCTCGCCAATGAGGCAAAGGAACGAATGGCCAGGCTCGGTTACGCGAACGTACAAGTCCATCTGGGAGATGGCAGTCTCGGTCTGGCGGAGTTTATGCCATATAAAGGCATCCTGGTGACTGCAGCCTGCCCCTCGGCACTCCCAACCCTGCTCGGACCAGCTCGAGGAGGGTGGCAGGCTGGTGCTGCCCATTGGCGGCCGCTGGCAGCAGGAGCTTCAATGCTGGGAAAAACAGGGAGGCAGCTTCAACCATGAAGATATCCTCCCGGTAGCTTTCGTTCCCCTGAGGGGGCTACACGGGTGGAAGGAGTCGGATTGGTAAGGTTGATTCTTAGGTTGTTACCGATAGGAAAAAGAAAATCCGTCCAAACAATGGACGGATTTGTTATCACGATAATTAGAATGTTTTAGCCTTTCAAAGATCCAGCCAGCAAGCCGCGCATGAAGTAGCGTCCCAGCACAATGAAAATCAGCAATGTGGGCAGGGCTGCCAGGAGTGCGCCTGCCATCTGCACGTTCCATTCAACGATATAACTTCCTGCCAGGTTGTTGAGCGCCACGGTGATCGGCTGGACGGCTGCGTTATTCGTAAGGACCACCGCGAAGAGGAACTCGTTCCAGATGGACTGGAACTCCCAAATGATCACCACTACGAATCCCGGGATCGAAAGGGGGAAGAGTACATAACGGTAGAGCCCCCAGAACCCTGCGCCGTCGATTTTGCCTGCTTCCAGAAGCTCATCGGGGATCTCAGCATAATAGTTTTTAAAGATAAGTGTGGTGATTGGAATGCCGTAGATCACATGGACGATCGCAAGCCCGCCGATGGTTCCGTAAGCTGGAATGTATGTCTGGATCAGCCAGCGGATCCATTCCAGGAAGAATGGCAGCTGCCAGGCTGCCACATTCTCAAGAAATGGTTTGAATGCTTTTCCCCAGGACTGCATGGTAAGCATCAATGGGATCAGGATGCTTTGATACGGGATGAACATTCCAAAAAGGATGAGGGCGAAGATAAAATTCGATCCCGGGAATTTCCATTTTGCCAGCACATATCCATTCAGGGATCCGACCAGGGCTGCAAACAGCGCTGCCGGGATGGTCAGCTTGAGACTGTTCATGAAGTTGTTGGAGAGCCCGATGGTTCCCTTGGAGGGATCCCCATTCCAGGCGCTGATAAAGCTATCCAGTGAGAGCTGCTTGGGTAGAGCCCACATGGTAGCCAGGTTCACATCAGCATAGCTTTTCAGACTGGTGACCAGCAAAATATAAATCGGCACCAGGAAGAAGGCTGCTGCCAAAACAAGGATCATGTACAAGATGACGCGGGTGGGTTTAATAGCGCGGCGTTCACGGGTGCTCATCGGCGCACCTCAGTCCGCATGGCGTTGACCAGATAAGGAATCACCAGCACCGCCACGCTGATTAAAAGGATGATGGCGATAGCGGCTCCGCGGGCAAAATGGTTGCCACGGAAAACGGTATCGAACATATAGTAAGCCGGCACGTCGGTGGCAAAGGCAGGCCCGGGACCGGTCATCGCGGATATCAAATCAAATATTTTCAATGAAATATGCCCGAGGATGATCACTGCGCTCAGGGTGATGGGAGCAAGCAGCGGCATGATTACCCGGCGGTAGATCTGGAACTCGGTGGCTCCATCTACGCGGGCAGCCTCGCGCAGCTCATCAGGAACCCCGCGCAAACCGGCGAGGTAGAGCGCCATGGTATAACCCGACATTTGCCAGACCGCCGCGAGTACCACCGAGAGCATGGCAACCGATATCCCAAAATTTGGCGTCGCCACCACTCCCAACCCGATTTGAGTCAAAAATTGCCCAACCGGGGAATCTGGCGTGAAATAAAGTGCATCCGGGTTGGTGTACCACCTGGATTGCAGAAACGGCAGCCCCAGGTTGGCAAAAAGCTGGTTCACCCCAACTGGTGCTTCTGGGCTTCCAGGATTGAGCAGCCAGCGCCAAACGACACCGGTGACAATGAACGAAACCGCCATCGGAAAAAGGTAGATGGAGCGGAAGACGCCCTCATTCCAGATACGCTGGTCAAGAAAAATAGCCAGGCTCAATCCCACCGCCAGACAGGAACCGATAAAAAATACGGTGAACACAATTGTATTGCGCAGGTCGATTTGAAAACGCTGGTCTGCGGTGAACAGGCGGATGAAGTTATCTAATTGAATGGAGTTGGTTAGTGGAAATAGCGACCCCTTCGGGATGGGCATCATATCGTTCCAATTCAAGGTGGATGCCCAACCGGTCCAGCCGATGAAACCATAAATAAAGATAAGTACAGCGATTACGGAAGGAAGAAGTACCAGGATTGCGATAAGACGGTCGCGGTTCAGACGCCAGTGCATAAGGTGACTCCCGGGTAAATTTTAACGTGGGGCGGTCTTGCGGCCAGCCCCACGTTAATTATAGCCTTAGTTTTTCCGAAGTGATCTGCAGGTTATTTGCAGACGCCGGAATCCGTGGCAGCCTGGACCAAACCGGTCTGGAAAGCGGCCACATCGCCGTTGGCGACGAAGACAGGCATCAGGTCGTTGATCGAGGTCAACCAGCCTTCAGAGGCGGCAGCGCCGTGAGCCAGCGAGGGCACGATAGTGTCCTTCTGCCAGTCAGCAGCCGAGCTCTGCAGGTAGGCGTTAAACTTGCTGTAATCGCAATCCGTGCGGGCGCAGATGGAGCCCTTAAGGATGTTGAAATCTTCCTGACCCTGCTTGGAACCAAGAACGCCAAGGAATTTCTTCATCAGTTCAGGATTCTTGGAGTTTTTAGGCAGACCGAAGGAATCGGAAAGGGCATCGAAGATCCCGGTGTTTCCAGGAGGAGGCGCCCAGCCATAACCTTCGAATCCCTTGGCGGTGTAATCACCGTTCGCCCAGTCACCCATGATGGTCATGGCAGCTTTGCCGTCGATGACCAACTGGTTGGCCTGATCCCAGGAGAGTGCTGTGTGGTCGGCATTGATGTAGCCGAGCATCATCTTGAAGTTCTCAAGAGCTTTGGTCACTTCCGGGCCACTCCAATCGGTGGTGCAATCCCAAAGACCGAGATATTTTTCGGCGCCGAGGGTACCGATCAAGACCGTCTCGAAGAGGTGGGTGGCTGCCCAGGGGCCATTATCGCCGAGGGCAAGCGGGGTGATCCCTGCTGCTTTTAGTTTATCTGCAGCAGCCATGAATCCTTCAAAAGTAGCAACGTCTGCAGCAGTCAGGCCATTGGCCTCAAAGACTGCCTTGTTGAACCAGAGCACATTCCCGCGGTGGATATTCACCGGGACGGAATAGGGTTTTCCTTCGTAAGATACGATCGCGAGTACACCAGGTGCAAAGGCGTCATTGAAGCCATACTCGGCATAAACATCATCGAGCGGTTCCATGTATCCGGTTGTCACCCAGGTGTCGAGCAGCTCATGGCCCATGTGAACCTGGAAGCTATCGGGGGGATCGCCGCCGAGCATGCGGGTTTTGAGGACTGCCTTGGCATTGGAGCCTGCGCCACCAGCTACCGCAGCGTTGATGACTTCAGCCTCCGGGTTGGCAGCATTGAACTGATCGATCAATTTCTGCAGACCGTTGGCCTCACCACCGGTTGTCCACCAGGAAAATACTTCCACCGGGGTTTTCGCAGCCGGAGCTGCCGGTTCTTCGGGTGCTGGAGCCGCCGGTTCTTCCGGGGCGGGGGCAGCCGGTTCTTCAGCCGCAGGAGCTGCCGGAGCGCAAGCTGCGAGCACCATCGCGCTGATCATAATCACTGCTAGAAATGCGAACCATTTTTTAGACATATTTCTCCTCCAATTGGATTGTGAATCTACTGCTCGATCTTGAGACATTCTGTCGTGTATCGCTACCCGTATCACCTCCCATCCATCGTATATGTCCGAAAAAAAATCCACCAGTAAAACCAGTGGTTAACGAAATTGACAGATCACTCGGGGTGATTCGATTGAATCGCAGTTGGATGTTTCATAGGTTCTAAGATTGTAATACAATTTTGTGAACCTCACCCATTATAGCGATATCACAGGATTATTACAACCTGTATCTCAAATTCTGCTCCGAAGGGATATCCAAGAGCGGTATACAGCGGGTTATAATGCTTCAAATTTGCGATCGAGGAAATTTATGAAACATACTTTGTTATTTATAGTTTCCATTCTCCTGGCAGGGATTCTTCTAGGATGCCAGGGTTCCGCCAGCCAACCCAAAACGGTCACGCCTCCCCCTGCGGAGGAAAACGCTCCCCAGCAACCAGCCACCCCGGAAGCCTTCGTTCCTTACAGCGCTTGCGATAACTTTTTTCTGCCTTTGAATCCTGGAACCGTTTGGACATTCTCGGATGGTTCTGCGATGAGTGTCGGCCCTTTTGAGGGCAACGATACTGAAGGTTCGACCATCGCCCTTAAGAGATTTCCTGATGGGAAGCTCGAGAAATATTACATTGAATGCGCGAATGGAAGGACAGAGATCGTAAAGGTTGCCACACTTGATGAAGATTTAAACGAAACTGGTTCTAAGACGGTTAACGAGAGTACGAACGGAGCCTGTGAATCCAGGGTGATCCTCCCGGAGGCAGAGAACATGGCTCCCGGCAACACCTGGCAGCAATGCGAAACCTCCTGCCGAACGATCTTCGACCAGACGATCAATATTGAGCTGGGCACCTTTAAAGCCCGCCGGGTGGAATGCGATGACGGCCTGGTGCGCTGGTATGCGCCCCAGTTTGGTTTATTAAAACCTGCCTGGGTGATACCTGCGCAGAGCTAATCTCGATGCAGGCTCCCAACTAACCATACTGATACCAAAAGAGAGCCGTTTACTCAACGGCTCTCTTTTTTTTAGATTTCTAATTATTGATATTGATAAAGACCATTGGCCGTCGCCGGGTTTCCCGGTAGAGGAAATTGCTGACAGCTTCATGCATCTCATGGTCCAGGTTGCCGCGTGAATTTTTAGTCGCAGCGGAGATCAACCTTCGGGCTTCTGCCAGCAACGGCTCGGCCTCCCGAACCAGTACAAATCCTTTGGTGATGATCTCCGGTTCCTCCTGAAGGCGGCCGTTGAGCCGGTTGAGGTGCACGTTGACGATCACGATCCCATCCTGGGCTAGCAGGGCACGCTCGCGCATGACCTCCGGGTCAACATCGCCAACCCCTGAGCCATCCACAAAGATATAGGAGGAAACCACCCGCTCGCCCTTGCGCATCCTGCCGTTTTCAAAAACGATCGATTCGCCGTTTTCCAGAACAGCGATGTTTTCCTTTGGGATCCCGACCAGGTTGCCAAGCAGGGCATGTTGCTTAAGATGGCGAAGCTCACCGTGAATGGGGAGGAAGTACTTCGGCCGGGTAAGGTGAAGCAGCAACTTCATCTCTTCCTGGCTGGCATGCCCGGAAACGTGCACCGGTGCGATGGATTCATAGATCACATTCGCGCCGCGTTCGAGCAGGCGGTTGACTGTTCTGTATACATTCTCCTCGTTTCCGGGGATGGCATGCGAGGAAAGAACAATTGTATCCCCCTCACGGACCTCAAGTCCGCGGGCAGGGCCCACCGAAAGTTTTCCTAATATTGATGTAGGCTCCCCCTGGGAACCGGTGCACATGATGGCGATCTCGGACGCCTTCATTCCGAGGGCTTCCTCAATCCCAACCAGCAGATCGTCTGGGATATCCATGTATCCCAACTTGCGGGCGATCTTGACGTTATCCACCATGCTCGGCCCCATCAAGGCCAGCTTCCGGTGATGCGTCTGGGCCGCATTCGCCACCTGCTGGATACGGCTGATCAACGAAGCGAAACTTGCGATTATGATCCTGCCGGGAGCTTCACGGAAAACCTTATCCAGGGCAGCGTCCACCACCCTTTCGGAGGGAGTCCAACCGGGCCGCTCGGCGTTGGTGGAATCCGCCAGCAATGCCAGCACGCCGCGCTCGGCAAACTCAGCCAGCTTGGCATAGTCGGATGGCCAATTATCCACCGGCGTGTGATCGAATTTGTAATCACCCGAGTGCACCACCAACCCGGCGGGTGTGGTGATTCCCAACCCGACGCCATCAGGAATGGAGTGACATACGTGGAAGAATTCCACTTTGAAATTACCAACGGTGATGGATTCGCCGGCGTTGACGGTATTCAGGGAAAATCGGGAGCCCTTGCCATTGCGGGCGAGCTTGGCTTCCAGCAAGCCGATCGTGAGCGGGGTGGCGTAGACCGGGGCAGGAATTTCTTCCAATAAGTGGCTGATCGCGCCGATATGATCCTCGTGACCGTGGGTGATGACCACCGCCTGGACTTTTTCCCGGTTCTGTGCAAGGTAGGTGATATCCGGGATGATGTAATCGATCCCGAGCATGTCATTTTCCGGGAACATCAGCCCCGCATCCACCACCAGGATCTGTTCATCGTATTCATAGATCATCATGTTCCGCCCAACCTCCCCCAGACCTCCGAGCGGGATGATCCTTAATGCTTTTTCTTTCATGTTTCCTCTTTCAAAATAAAAACCCCGGCGGGTATACCCGGCCGAGGTCAAATTAATTTCAACGTACAGGCATGGGTTCTGCCAAGTTCATCTAAGAATTATACCATGCCCGGCTCAAACGCCCCATCATCTCCCGTATAGTTTCTCGCGGATCTGGATCACCTGCCTGCGCAGGGTGTCATCGGTCTCGATTTGCTCCGCCATCTTCTCACAGGCATACATCACCGTTGTGTGATCGCGCCCTCCCAGTTCCTGTCCGATTTGCGGGAAAGAGAGACTGGATCCCTCGCGCAGCAAATACATAGCCACCTGGCGCGGCAAGGCGATCTCGGCTGTGCGGCTCCTGCCAGTCAATTTATCATAAGTGGTACTGTAAGCCCTTGCAACAACCTCGATGATCTGGCGCGGCTTCAGGTCAGATTGCTGCGGGAGCAGATCGGAGAGCGCGCTTTGCACCAGGCTGACGCTGAGGGGCTGATTGGTAAGGTCGGAATAAGCCAGCACTCTGGTCAGCGCACCTTCCAGCTCACGGATGTTGGATTGCACCTGACGGGCGATCATTTCAAGGATATCGGCAGGAACAATGCGTCCCGCCCTTTCGGCTTTGGAACGCAGGATCGCAACCCGGGTTTCGAAATCAGGGGGTTGAATATCAGCAGCCAGCCCCCATTCGAATCGTGAACGCAGGCGATCCTCAAGTGTAACCATAGCCTTGGGAGGCCGGTCGGAGGAGACCACGATCTGCTTGCTGGCAGCGTGCAGCGAATTGAAGGTATGGAAGAACTCCTCCTGGGTGGATTCCTTACCAGCGATGAACTGAATATCATCGATAAGCAGCACGTCCATTCGCCGGTAGCGCTCTCGAAAAGCCGGTGTGGTATGAGTGCGGATCGAATTGATCAGGTCGTTGGTGAACTCTTCGGAGGTGACATAGAGTACCTGCAATCCCTTTTGAAGAGCGGCGTTTCCGATGGCAAATAGCAGGTGGGTTTTTCCAAGCCCAACACCACCATAAAGGAAGAGCGGATTATAGGCCTGGGCAGGGGATTCCGCCACGGCGAGCGACGCAGCGTGGGCAAGCCGGTTGGATGCTCCAACAACGAAGTTATCGAATGTATAGCGCTTGTTAAAAGTGGGGTTGACCCGTGTAGGTGCCTGCCCTGCAGGTTCCTCCTCCCGAACGGTTTCAAACGAGGGCGATTCCGACTCCCCATAATGGACGATGAAACTTACAGCTTGCGGGCGATCCATCAAACCGGATAGATGGCGGCTAACGGTGCTCTTCAGCCGGCTATCCAGCCAATCCCGGGTAAATGCATTGCTGACCCCAATAATGAAGGTATCCTTGTCGTATGAAACCAGTTCTGCGTTACGCACCCAGGTTTCATACGAGGATTTAGGCATCTCCATCTGGAGCTGACCGAGCGTTGCTTCCCATGCTGTCTGTGAGTTCATCATTGTATCGCTCCGCCACAAAGTCCTCGACCACCAGGTACGGCAATGCCAACCCGCATCAAACTACGCAGTATCAATTTTTTATGGTTTTTATAGGACTATTGTGGTGCTTTTCCGGTTGAGCTTGCCTTCCGGAGTGATGATATTCTAGCAGACGGTGGTTCGCTGAACAAGCCGTTTACCCTACGCCCAGCTAAAAAAAAGACGTTTTTTAAGATTGCGAATGTTAAAGAATCGGTTGTTACCACAAACCAATCCCCACCCCGTGGGATTTCCTGTCAACACCATATCTGGTTGGATAGGATGGATTCCATCCACCGGTGGGATTCATGCTCACAATAAACCGCGATTCCTTTGAAAAATTTTTTCGCGTTAATAAATTGTTAACGGTACAGCTCCCATGCTCAGACAACCGAACGGTCGTTTCCTGTACTTCGCAAATGCGGGTGATTTTGCCGGTTTGATCCGTTTTTACTCCATCTTCTAACTATTACAAGGTGAATCCGGCAATTCGGGAAAGAAAACTTGTTTTTAGAATAAGAACCATAAATAAATGACTTATTACAGTAAAAATATTTTTCGCAATTTTGAATGTTAAAGAATCTTAATCTAATTTTCCGCAGGCAGTTATCAATCCTCGGCGAGCATTAATACCACAGCCCTTCTCGCGACCTGGACGGCAAAATTCGTGCCCCGGTCCCAAGGGTAAACCTGGCTCATGCTGGCGAAGAATAATCCCCGCATGGGTGTTTTCAGCTCCGGGATATTGAGCGAGTGATTTCGCAGCGGGACCGGTTGGGCATAGTTCGTCTTCCATAGCCAGGATTCCCTGACCCAGTCTGGATTGAAATCAGGGTTGATCCGTTTTAAACCAGGCAGGAATCTTTCGAGCAGCTGTTCCTTGGTCAACGAAAAGTACTCGTGCTCCGGTTCCAGGTAATCACCGCAATATATTATTGAATTCCCGCCAAAGCAACTGGAGGGTAGAAAATTAGTGTGCTCCACAAGTGCCAGGAAGGGGAACCCGGCTTTTTTCGGCAGGTTGAACCAGTAGAAACCTTCCCTGGAAAGGGGCTCCCGCACAGCCAGGCATAGTACCACCGCCCCCATGCTTTTCAGGTCAAGCAATCCCTTGAGATAAGCGGGGTCAAGACCGGGAGCCATTCGTGCCAGTAGAGCCGGCGAGGATGTTGCCAGCACCTGGTCAAATTCTGCTGTTCCATTTTTGATCTTAACCTGCAACTTCCCTGAGGGTATAGACGTGACCCCATCGACAGGGCTGTTGAGCTGGATCACCACGCCTTCCTTTCGGAGGCGTTCCGCGAGTCTGTCGGCGAATGCCTGAAAACCGCCGGTGAACGATCCCAGCCTGGTTGTGCGGGTTTTTAACCTGGCCCAGAACCAGGCCATATTGACCTCCTGGTAATGGTTGCCGAATTTTCCCTGCAGGAGTGGTTCGAACAGCAGCTCATACAGTTTATTGCCATACGCCCGCCGCATCCACTCGTCGGCGGTATATTTTTCCAATCCGCGCCAACCGGATAGGTAGCGCAAATAAACAGTGGCGAACCCAAAGCGGGCAATATCCAAAAGGTTGAAGCCGGGGAAGGTCAGCGCAGCCAGTGGAGAATCAAGTGGAGCAAATTTCCCGTTGGCGTAAACCACGGTTTTTGGGCGGGGAAAGACAACATCCTTTTCCCAGCCCATTTCGCGGATCAAGCCCAGAATATCCTTATCGGTTTGGAACCAGTGGTGATAGAATTTTTCCACTGACCAATCCCACCCAGTCAGCCGGAAACCACCAGCCAAACCACCTACCGAGTCGGAGCCTTCAAAAATGGTGACGGTATGCCCTGCCCTGCGGAGATCCCAGGCAGCAGCCATGCCCCCTACCCCAGCACCAATGATCGCAATAGTCTTCATGAAAAAGATTTTACCACGCACGGTTTAATTGGTTTATCAAAAGAATACGCAACCCGGCAGGTTGATCCAACTTAACCGGGTTGCGTCGTATGAATATCAATCAACGAAAACGGGGCTACAGGAAAGAGGCGTCCCACTGGCATCCGCCTGCCAGAAACCATCCTGTTCGCGTAACGGGTATTTCTCAAGCATCTCCCTGTTCGCAGCGAAGAGCGCGCTCGCAGTTGCATCCGGAATATTATAGGATTGCCAGGGTTGCTTCGGCGCTGTCAGGAATCTTCGGGACATGCATGCCAGGGATGCGCCAAGTTTGACTTTATCCATCGGTTCCAGGTCGGCAGTGTAATATCCGGAAAACATGGTTGGAACCGCATCTGCTGAAAGGCTTGCCAAATAGGCGGCATCGAATTCCTCGCCGGAGACTGCCCGATCGATATTGCGGCTGGCAATGAAACTATCGATATTTAGAATAGGCAGGCTAAACACGAAGCCAACAGTTGCGATCAACAGGCTGAGCGCAAACCAGCGCATTTTTCCCAAAAGATCCATAACGCCTGCCGCCACCAGAAGCGCGCCAAGCCAGGGGATGAAAACCGTGGTGTAAGTGCGCAGGCGGGAGAAACCATAGGCTTCTTCGTAGAGATTCAAGCGCTGCCAGGAGGAAAGGAGCATTACCAGAACCAGGCAGATGAGCACCAGGTTCAATGCAGCCAGAACGATCTGCTGGGAACGGGTTTTTCGTTGTGTGATCGCCCCCAATCCAAAAACCAGGACGAGGGTGAGCACCGCCACGCTGACCAGTTCAAAAAAACCCCGGCGGGCGTATTCCGCATACGTATAACCTTCCGAGGTAATGTTGGTGTGCGCTCCAAAAAAATAGGTGAACTGAACCACAACGAACGCTGCAAACAACAGATCCACGAGGAGCAGGATAACTGCCGCCGGGATCCAGCTCATGAACGGGCGGAAACCATCCTTGGCTGGATCAGGTTTTTCATCGTGGGTATTGTAAAACGCATGCACTAAGGAACCGGCTATGAAATAGGTGAGAACCAGGATATAAAACAGCCTTAATAAGTACTCCGGCAGGTTCTCGATATCAAAAATCGCAAGGAAATTCTCCAGGCGCTCTCCGAATATGGGATCGGCTGCAGAAAGCAGTGCGCCAAAAATACCAAGCAGGGGCAGCGCCAGCAGGATACCCAGCAGCACCAATAGAACTGTGTTTGCCCCTTTCTTCTTTGCGGATTTTGATTCATCCGCTTGCGCAGTGGAAGATCCTTTCAACCGTAGACCTCCCGCGAACCATTCCGCAATGAGCCTCAAACTGGCGACCACGTATTCCCGGATTCGGTAATAGACCCAGAACCCTTTTCGGAATGAAAATGCCAGCAGGCAGAGCAGGCAAAAGGCCAACAGGCAGGCAGTGAAGAGGGTGAATGGCTCGCGCCTTAATAAAGGCACTGCTCCGGAAATTATGGCCAGTGCGACCACCAGAAAGTTGACGCGCGAAGGGCGGATACCCTCCATGTAACCCAGGGTCAAACCGAGCAAGAGTACCCAACTGACCCAGATAAGGACCGATATTCCAGGGGTTTTCCCCCAGAAGAGAAAGTCGACAGCCCAGCCACCCAAGAGGGCAGCCAGCCAGAAGTATCCCGTTTTACGGGGCATGGTAATCTCCTTAGTAGTTGGCAACCGCGGCGATGACCATGGACAGAACAATGATTATTCCGATCACGGCCATGATGATCTGGTTCGCTCGCATACGACGTTGATCACTGGACTTGCCTGGTTTGCCATTAGATTTGTTTTGCTTGGACATAAGATCACTCCCGGAAGTTGGAATCATTCTACAAACCAATAATCATAACATCAATGCCTGGAAGGCATTTTTGACCCTCTTTGATAGGTTTTGATTGCAGCGGATAGGGATTGATTCCCAAGATTAAAAAAACGCCGGTTATTCCGGCGCTTTGATCTGAAACCAGATTCTCTAGCTGTTCGTTGCGGAATCTGAATTCGTAACTGGTTCGGATTTGGTTTCGGTGGTCGATTCTGTTTTCGGGGCGGGGTCAGGTTTTTTTTCCGCAGAGGTGGATTCCGTTTTTTCTTCGGATTTCGATCCGTATTTCATTCCGGATGGAGATTTATGGTCCGTGGAATAGAACCCTGAACCCTTGAATACAATGCCTACCGCAGTATAAACCTTGCGCAATTTTTTCTTTCCGCACTCAGGGCAAACGCTCAGGGGCGTGTCTGAAAATTTTTGGTGCTGTTCGAATTGCACTCCGCAATTCTCGCAACGATACGTATAAACCGGCATTCTCTTCCTTCAAAATCCTTGGCTATTGATAAACGCGAGGAGAAATTATATCAATAAAATCCTGGATTTGTTCTTTTGGCGCCAGTCAGATATTCAAGTTGAGTGGGTTCTCCAGATCTCACCCGGGCAGAAAATCGCCCGGTAGGATTTCCAATCCTTTGAAATTCTCAAAAGTCAGATCCCGAATATCCAACCCGCGGCGGTTTTTAAGTGTTTCGAATAACTGCAGGTAACTGCACAGGATTCGGTTCTCCCAATGTAGACCCAATATTCTCGCCACCCTCTCAACTTCTTGAGCATCGCAGGCTTCGATCTCACAGAATCCGCCAAATGGCATTTCATCCAGAACGATCTCTGCACTTTCCAGGCTGTAGGTGGTGCGGAATTTCTCATAAATGACGCTTATCTCGTATCCCAGCGCTTCAATGAAGCGTCTGGCTTCAGTCAGGTCTCCCACAGTGAACTCAATTTCAGAACGGATTGCAACCGGTTGATCCGTTAACGCAGGGCCTTTAAAAGTCAGGCGGAAACGGGAATCCTCCCGCAGCCTCAAGACCTGTCCGGCTGCCCGCAGGCGGCCATCTGGGGTGTCGAAACGCAGGTTCCTTTCAAAGACCCTCGCCTTTGAAACCTCAGCGCCGAGAAGTCTCAATTTTTCATCCAGAGCATTCAAGTCCGCCAGGTGGAATTTAACTTCCACTTCCATGTTACTTCCGTCTTTCGAGGCATTGTTCATTCAGTCTCTCCCCAGGCTGCCAGGATGGAGCTGGCAAAATACACCAGAATGCAGATGGTAAAAACCAGGCTGAAACCCCAATTGGAATTCGCCTCCGGGTTGGCGCTGAGCAATAGTTTATCCATCCAGTACCAGATGGTGAAGCTTGCTACCGCACAGGCAAGCAGGATCAGTGCCCAGCGCTTGCGGAACCAGATCCCAACCGCGGAAACCATACCGATCAGCGCCCAGATCATCCCCGATATGGCGAGGTACACTGGTAAAACCGCCGGCGCAATCTCCCCGAGGTAATCCCATCCACCGACTGCCACCAGCAAACGCAGCCATCCGAGCAAAGAAACCACCAGAGTCACAACCGAAAGGATAATCAACACAGCAGATCGCTTCGGGTGATTTTGGCGGGATGGATTCATTCCGCTTCATCTTTCAGGAGTTCC
Organism: uncultured Chloroflexia bacterium; assembly: GCA_963747315.1. GTDB lineage: Bacteria > Chloroflexota > Anaerolineae > Anaerolineales > Anaerolineaceae > CAVVEQ01. The sequence goes on from CAVVEQ010000009.1 coordinate 40,288, forward strand.
ACTTCCCAGATATGAACATGTGCAGGCTCTCCGTCCCGAACGCTCCGCGTGGATATATCCACTCGGATGGCCTTGAGAACCCGGCCAAGATCGACAACCACATCCCGCGGATCAGGAGTTTCCGGCTTTTCGGATTTAAAGATTATGGGATTGGTCTCATCTGGGAGATAGATTTCCGCGGTCACTTCCGTCGGGGTTCCACCCACCCGGACTGTGATCGTTCGAATCTCTTGGGGGTCCTTGAAAAAGAGCTGCATTCGCAGGGGATTCGCCTGTTCGGAGCGGATAAGGGTGCCTTCATTGCCGTCAAAAGCATTCTGGATTGGCCCCATATCCAGGGCCGAATAACGGATCTGCAGCGGGGTCCCATCCTCCAGATTCAGCGCGGATTCCTTGAATCCTAGGCGGGAAGCCTTTTCGGCCGTGAAGATATCATCAATATTCGGAACATAATCCAATTTAATGAAGTAGAAGCCGGGTTTGCCTGTGGGATAGGGCATGGTTTTTAAGATGCGCAGGTTGGTGAATTTCCCCGTGCCCTCCAGGCGCTCCAATTCCTCCGGCGTAACTACGAAAACCGTATTGGGCGTGATCGGTTGTTTTTGGGTGATATAACCATCGATGCTCCCCAATTGGAAAGGCTGCGGGTCGTCAAAGAAGAATCTGGCCAGAATATCGGCGCCATTTGCCCAGGAAGGTGTGATGACCATGAACGTGCCGGGGTTTTCTTTTAAGAATTGTTTCGTTTCTCCAAAGATCTCCTTGCCGCCATACTGCATCCCCCCCAACCCGTAGTCAGTGTACCAAACCGGGCCATTGATAACAGAATCTCTAAGCATGTAGAAATTAAATAGCGCTAGCCCGGCGAACAATCCTCCTGCCAGGGCATTATGGGGAACACGCCGTTTTTCCAACCAGGCAAGCACCAGGTCGAATCCGATGGCTATCAGCAGGACAACCGGGATCACCATAAAAAGCGCCCGGGTAACTCCAAGTTCCACCAGGGCTGCCCCGGCCGGGGCAGCCAGGAAAAAAAACATCAATGCCCGGTATTCCGGCTTTCGGAAAAAGCGGATGCATTGCACGATGCCTGCAAGGAAAAACGGGAACGTCACCAGGAGGATATGCCCATACCCTTTCATCACGTGACGCACAAAATCGGTTCTGTTGGGCAAAAACCAGTAGAAGGGATTGAGCCCATTTAGGTATTCCCCCCCAAAGGTACCGAGTTTTTGGGGTAAAGTATTATCCGATAGCCAGTAGGACTGCAAAATAATGAGATGCCGGTAGTTTTCCGATCCATGGACAGAAAGAAAGCGTATATAGGGCAATGCAAGCAGGACTGCCACCCCGAATGCCTTAAGAATCAATTTCCCGTTCTCGCGATGGTATTTAATATCAGAGATGATCAGTAATACCGCAGAGACGAGCATGACCATCTGTGCCGGGCTGTAGCTGTAGAAGCAGAGCGCTCCAGTGACAACCGCAGCATAGATATACCTGGGGTTATGTGTTCTGTATATCAGGTAACAGTAGATAAATACCGCATAAAACGTGGTGGCTAGAGCGGTTTCAAAAGCTGTGCGCGAGTGCAGAAACCAGGCGGGGGTGATCGATAGCAACAGGATCGCCAGCCAGGAATAACGGCTTTTGAAGATCTTCAACATGGTCAAACCCACCGCCACAGCTGCCAACACGGTGAAAAGTACGCTGGTGGCACGGGTAATGAAAATGGATTTACCGAAAATTATCAACGGAACTACCTGCAGGTAAACGGAGGTGCTCAAGTTAAATTGTGAACCGTTGACGAAATAAGTAGGAAAGAATTCGTGGGTGTAACTGGTGAAATTATCCCTGAGGAAATCCTGCGCGAGGATCGTCTGCACCGCTTCATCGGTAAAAAAGTAGATCGGGAAGGATTCGAGCGCTATGAGCCGGGTGACCAGGTAGATCAGCACTGCCCCAACGAACAACCAGAGCGTGGAGCGGCTGCCCCACGAGCGCCCCAGTCGCAAAAACCAGGTTTTGAAGCCAGCCCAAGCATGATGCCATTTTTCCATGATCGGGGATGTAATGCGTTTTTCTTCGCTAATTACAGGAGCAGCCTCTACCACTTCCATATAATCGATTGCTGGAGCGGAACCTTCCACAGGCTTCTGCGGGTTCCTGAATTTGATCACCCTGGTCGCGAGCGTTTGCCCGGTTTCCTTCCGGGCGATCAGGGTCACTTCCAGGTCCGTACCCGGCTCGAGATCAAGATTGATCTCCACCCGGGCAGGTTGGCTGGCAGGTTGTTTTCTGGTTTTAGCTTGCGGCTTTTCGTCAACGCTCATTGGGTATGATTATATTCCACCTTCCTCCCCGGTTTCCGGAGGAGGCGATCCTTTCGACCTATCAAATACCGTAATCCCGGGCTGCGCTTGACAGAGGAAATTTCTCGGCTATACTGACAGAAAGGCATTACAGGCAAGGATCGCAGGAGGAAGGCATGAATTCGCGGCTTTGGGACATCCTATCCATCATCGGTTTGGTGAGCATTTGCTGCCTGGTTGTCGTTTTTGCCCAGATCGCGATGGATCCGAACTCCCCCTTGAATCCCTTTCCCCCGCCCACTATGCCTGCCATGATTGAGCTCCCCACCAGTACTCCCACGTTTCGTTCAATGCCCCCCACCTGGACGGCGACTCCGAAAGAAACCAGGATCATTCAGCCCACCCAGACCTTCCCACCAACACGAACCGGTTGGGTAATGCCCACATTTACATCCACGCCAACGAACACACCCACAAGGACGAACACCCCCACGGTGACAAGAACCCCTACCGAAACAAGGGTGCCCACTAATACTACGCAACCGAGCTTTACGCCAAATTATGCAGCGACGGATGCATGTGCGACGATTGAAGCTGGCGGCGGGACTCCCTGTCCTTAAAATTCATTAATCAGGATTTTTCGATTTGTTGATCTTGAATGAGTCCCTGCCCGGGACTTATTTTTACCAATAATATAACTTAAGGCTGTTAATTCATGATCGACCCTGAAACCTTGTCCCACCTGATTGAACTGGCTTCCTTCGAGTTCGAACCCGGCCAGGCAGATTACCTGCGGGACCAGATGAACCGCCAATTAAAAACGATCGACGAGCTGGCTGCTGTTCCGATTGATGAAACCGTTCCAACGAGATCCACGGGGTCCCCTACCCGGCTGAACACCGCCCGGAATTACGCGATGATATATCATCCCCCTTTCCCGACCGTGTCCATCTCACCGCTCAATTTCCACAATTCGAAAACGGCTATGTCATCGTTCCCGATATTCCGCACCAGGAGCTGGATTGATCATGGATCTCTGCGACCTGCCTGCCTTTGAAATTGCCAGCCTGGTGAGGCAAAAGAAAGTCTCCGCCCAGGAGGTGCTTGAATCCACCTTCAAGCGTATCGAACAGGTGGAAGGACGAACAGGGTCCCTGGAACCGGGTGAGATCAGCACGGAGGATATGCAAAAGGTTCATTCCTTTATCACCCTTACCCGTGAATCCGCCCAAAAACAAGCGAACGAGGTGGATGCCCAAATTGCCCGCGGGGAGGATCCCGGACCCTTGGCTGGCGCACCGGTTTCAGTCAAGGATATTTTCTGCGTCAAGGGCACGCCCTCCACTGCCGCCTCGCGTATCCTGGCCAACTACTCAGCCCCCTATACCGCCACGCCAGTGGAGCGTCTTTTCCAAGCTGGCGCGGTGATGACCGGGAAAGCCAACCTGGATGAGTTCACTTACGGTTCCTCCTCGGAATCATCCGCCTTCCAACCCTGTCCGCGTAATCCCTGGGACCTGAATCGCGTGGCGGGTGGATCATCCGGCGGAAGCACAACTTCGGTGGCTGCCGGGGAATCTGCTCTCTCCCTGGGCACCGATACGGCCGGTTCCATCCGTCAACCGGCCGCCTTCTGCGGGGTGGTCGGACTTAAGCCCACCTATGGGCGGGTCTCCCGCTATGGATTGATCGCCTTCGGGTCCTCGCTCGACTGCCCGGGACCAGTTGCCCGAACCATCCGGGATGCCGCGTTAATGCTCCAGGTGATCGCCGGAAGCGACCCGCGCGATTCAACTTCCGCGACCACACCGGTTGGAGATTACCTGGAATCGCTCGAGAAGGGCGTAAAAGGGATGCGGATCGGTCTTTCTCCCGATTACTTCCGCATTTCCTACCCGGATGCAGAGAGCGGGGAATACCGATCTCAGCCTCTTCCCGATGAAATCGCGCAAAGCATCCTTCGCGCAGCGGACCTATGTCGCACCCTCGGAGCAGAGATCATCGATGACGTGCCCATGCCAAACACACGTTTCGGAATTCCTGCGTATTTTGTCATCAGCAGGGTGGAAGCTGCTTCCAACTTGCACCGCTTTGACGGGGTGAAATACGGGTATCGAACCCCTGAGGCAACCCCGGACCTGAAGAGCCTGTACCGAAAATCCCGCACCCAGGGTTTTGGCCCCCAGCCCAAGCTGCGCATTCTGATGGGTATGTATGTCAGCGCTGCTCAATACAGCCAGCAATACTACAACCGGGCGCTTAAGGTGCGGGCAATGATCCGGCATGATTTTGACCGGGCGTTCGATCCTGATGGATCTTATAAACTGGATGCCCTGCTTACACCCACCACGCCAACGACCGCCTTCGAGATTGGCAAGCTATACGGCGATTCGGTTCTGATGCAGTATGCCGACCAGTTGACCGTGCCCGCCAACCATGCCGGCACCCCCGCCATCTCCCTTCCCGCCGGGTTGGATTCGCAGCGGTTACCGATCGGCATCCAGTTCCTGGGTGCGGATTTCCAGGAAGCAAAACTCCTGCGAATCGCCAGAGCCTTCGAGCAGGCCACTGAAGACGAAGCGTGGCGTAAGGAAAAGCCCAAGGTGCTGGGGTGAACCGTTCCCGGATCACAATCCTATTTATTCTGATCGCGATGGTATCCGCAGCCTGCCTGATCCCGCAGGAGATGGCAGCGTATATCCTCCCACCCACCGCAAGCACCACGCCCACACAATCACTCACACCGCCACCCAGCCTGACGCCATTCTTGCCGCTAACAATGACACCGCTGCCCAGCGCCTCCCCCTCATTCACCGCGGAAATATCTCCAAGCGCCACGCTAACGCCAATCACCTCCCTCACCGGATCGATCACCCATACTGCAAGTCAAACAACCACCCTCACCCTTCCAGGCACCACGCAATTTCCAACAGTAAGCAAGACCGCTACCCTATTCAGGTCCTTCACACCAACGAAAAAATCGGTCACAGCCTCCCGAACCTTCACCAAAACCCTTCCAGGACCAACATTAACCCGCACTTACACCCGAACGTCCAGGTCCTACATCAACTCCCACCCGTACGCGCACCCCCGGCCCCACCCTGACCGCTTCCCCGACCTACAGCAGCAGCCAGATCACGCCATCCGGGCCGGTGAGCGCAATGCAGCTCATCAACGCAATGAACCAGCTGCGGGTGGCGAACGGTTATCCCGCGCTGCGGGTCAATGCCATCCTTAATGGAACCGCCCAATGGACGGCTGAATACATGGCAGCCAATCATTCGAACGGCCATATCGGCAACGTATCCGGTCGGATCGCGGCTGCTGGTTTTGGCAACGGGGCAACCGTTTTTGCCACCGAGAACTGGGCACGCGGATTCACCACATTGCCACAGATCATGGCAGCCTGGGCAGATCCCCTCCATATGATCCCGGCAACCAATCCCTACCTCACCGATATCGGTGCGGGTGTTGCTACCGGCCCGTGGGGTCCCTATTACATCCTGCACGCCGCCTATGCGGTAGGTCCGACTGTTGCGCCATCCAGGACACCAACCCGCACTCCCACGCGAACGCCTACACGCACGCCCACCCCAACGGTCACTATGCCACCTCCAACCAGCACGATCCCACCCACAGAGACTATCACTAAAACTCCGGAATCGACCGAGATCCCCAGCCAGACACCGACTGAAACGATGGAGCCATCCGGGTTTCTACCCGGATCAACTGTGGGAATTTTCGAAGCTGGTCAATCAAGGACTACGTGCGATCTTCCATCCTCCTGTCAGATGGAATCCTTACAGAGTGGGGCTTATAATTTCAGCTTTGAGACCTGCAAGCGGAGACGCACATGACCGAGTACGAACCTGTCATCGGGTTGGAAACTCACATCCAGCTCAACACCGAATCCAAGATCTTCTGCTCCTGCAAGGCAGATTCCTGGGAGGATCCTGCGAACACCAACATCTGCCCGGTGTGCTGCGGGTTCCCGGGTGTACTGCCAGTGTTGAACAAGGCAGTAGTAGAAAAAGCAGTCTTGCTTGCCCGGGCGATGCACTCCGATATCCGTGATGTATCCTACTTTGACCGCAAGAATTATTTTTACCCTGATCTTCCCAAGGGATATCAGATCTCGCAGTTCGATCAATCCCTCGGGAGCGGCGGTTATCTTGAATTGCCCATGCCTGGCGGCGATCTCCGGCGTATCTCCATCCACAAGCTCCATATCGAAGAAGACGCCGGAAAAACCAAGAACGAGGGCGGTCGCAGAATGATCGATTTCAACCGCTGTGGAGTTCCTCTCATCGAAATGGTCACAGGCCCCGACCTGCGCTCTGCCGACGAAGCCGCCCAGTACCTTATCCGCCTGCGCCAGTTGCTACGCTGGCTTGGAATCTCCGAGGCGGATATGGAAAAGGGTCACCTGCGCTGTGATGCGAACGTTTCCATTCGCCCGATGGGTGCCGATCACCTGAACGCAAAGACCGAGATCAAGAACGTGAATTCCATCGACGCCGTCCGCGAAGCGATCCTGACTGAGATCGAACGCCAGAAAACAGAGGTGTCCGCCGGGCGCAGGATCGAATCCTGGTCGCTGGAATGGGACGAGAATCGCAAGAAGCTTAAGAAAATGCGCTCCAAGGAAACTGAAGCCGATTACCGTTATTTCCGCGAACCGGATCTGCTACCCATAACCCTGGACGAAGCCTGGAAAAATGCGATCCTTACAAATTTCCCCGAATTACCCCTCGAGCGCAGAGGTCGTTTTATGCAGGATTATTCACTGCCCGCTTACGATGCAGAAATACTCACATCCGAGCGCAGTCTTTCGGACTACTTTGAATCTGCCGTCAAGGCATACAGCGGGGACCCAAAAAAGGTTTCCAACTGGATGATGAACGATATCCTCCGAACGATCAACGATCGCGGGATCACGTCGGCTGAATTGAAATTAACCCCCGCTTACCTGGCGGATTTGATCATCCTGGTTGATACCGGCAAGATCAACACTTCCACGGCGAAATCACTGCTTGAGAAGGTAGAATCGAGTGGTAAGAGCCCGGCTGCGATCGTCGAAGCGGAAGGGTTGGGACTGGTGAACGATGACGCCGCCATCCGCGCCGCCTGCGAAGAGGTGGTGGCTGAGAACCCGGGCGAGGTTGCCTCCTACAAAGCAGGAAAAACCACCCTGATGGGCTGGTTCGTCGGGCAGGTGATGCGCAAGATGCGCGGAAAGGCAGACCCCCAAATAGCCGGGAAGATCCTGGCTGAGATACTGCAATCCTGAACATCCCCGGAATGAACCAAAAGATCCGGATACGCCAGGCACGCGCAGGGGATCAAAAAACCATCCGGCGCATCATCCATGATGCGCGCATCAATCCGTTATCCCTTCACTGGCAGCATTTCATACTAGCCGTGGATGAGAACGACCGGATTTTGGGAACTGGACAGATCAAAACTCACCGCGATGGCAGCCGGGAACTGGCATCCATAGCGGTAATCCCCGCCTGGCAGGGGAAGGGTATCGCAACCCTCATAATCGATCAGCTGATAGCCGAAAATCCCCCACCGCTTTACCTCACCTGCCGTGCATCCCTGGGACCATTCTATGAAAAATTCGGTTTTTCACCGCTTCGATAGATCGGAAATGACAGGTTACTTTTCCCGCTTGCACCGGATCGGCGGTTTGATCTCCAGGCTGGGGCTGACCAGGGATGGGATGCTCGTAATGGGGAAATTCCAATCATCCTAATTAGAATCCATGCGGGGTCGCTTACGTTATAATTCGCTCACTTAATCAATATGAGCACAAAAAAATCCCCCTCCCCCGCAGAGGCCTTTTCCAAGTTGGAGGAAGCTGCCTACATCGCGCTGCAAATGTACTCGAATGTCCATCGCGGCGCCGGGCACAATTCTCTCGTCTCCACCCGTTTGTTCGATCAATCCCGCGATGTGGTGCTGGATTACCTCGGGTTGGACACCCATGAATATGTGGTTGTTTTCGCCAACTCGCAGCGCGCGAAGGTGCTCAAAACCCTTCTCGAACCGGATGTTCTCCGGGAGGTCACCAGTCGGGAGATCGGGCTGCCACTCGGAGTTTGCGCGCTGGCAATCCGGAAAGATAAACTGCCAGAGGGAGTTCCCTACGAAACCGGCGGCGGCACGGTACGAGTGGTCTCGGAAAATCACGTTCTCTGGGCTGGCCCGCCGGACCGATTCGAGGCTGGCACCCCCGCGATCCTCAATATCATCGCCTTCGCTCGGGCGTTGCAGCCTAATTAAACAAAACCCACAGACGTTTAACCAGAAGACGGGTGACCATAAGAAACTCATTACGCAGATGAAAAAACCGGCACCCGCTGGCAAGCAGGGAAAAGCATTGCTCACCTGGCTTAAACCCCGGCTGGTGGGCAGGAATGTGCTCGTGCCCACAGAAATGGGTAAGATCCCATACACGAACCTGGATAACGGCGCCAGCACCCCCAGCTTCGAGCCTGTTTGGGAATGCTTCCGCCAGGCGCTACATCTCCCGGAATCCGAATATGGAGCCCTCACCCAGGAGGCAAGAAAGATTTGTTTAGATTTTGTTGGCGCCCCGGCAAAAGAATACGAGCTGATCTTCACCTCCAACACAACGGAGGGGTTGAACACCTTCGCCCGGTTGGCATCCGCATCCCTTAAAAAGGGGAGGAGATGCTCGTGCTCAATTCGCTGATCGAGCATAACTCGAACGAGCTTCCCTGGCGCTGCACCCCAGGGTTGAGCCTGGTCCGCCTGGAAGCCGATGGGGATGGCTTCATTGATATCTCAAGGCTGGAAAAGCTCCTTAGTGAGCATAACCCCCAGGGAAGTGTTGAAAAGCCCGTTCGCTGGGTTTCGATAAGCGGAGCCTCCAATGTGTTGGGCGCTTTGAACGACCTGGAGGCGATCAGCGCGGTCACCCACAAATACGGGGCGAAATTGCTCGTGGATGCCGCCCAGTTGATCGCCCACAGATCGATCCAAATGCAGAGCAGCGACATTGATGCCCTGGTTTTTTCGGGGCACAAGGTCTATGCGCCTTTCGGCGCTGGCGCACTGATCCTGCGGAAAACAGCGTTCCGCATGGATCAGAAAATGGTAGCTGGTTTGAAATCCTCTGGAGAGGAAAACGTCGCCGGCATCGCCAGCCTGGCTGCTGTATTCAGCCTGCTCTCGCAGATCGGTATGGATATCGTTGAAGAGGACGAGCGTGTTCTCACCATTCAGCTGCTGGATGGCTTGCAGTCCATCCCCGGAGTGGAGGTCTACGGAATCCGCGATGGCTTTCATCCCAGGATACACCGACGCAGCGGCGTGGTCACCCTGGAACTCGGAGATATGCCTTTCAACATCGCCTCAAACCGGCTGGCCGAGGTGGGCGGGATAGGTGTGCGCAGTGGTTGTTTTTGCTCCCACCTGCTGGTCAAGCGTCTCTTGAAAGTGGGCGCTTTCCGCGCGCGCCTGGTGGATATTGGATTCACCTTCCTCAGCCGCTTCACCAAACTGGTCATGCCCGGCCTGGTACGCATCAGTATCGGGCTGGAAAACACACCGGAAGAGATCGGGCACTGCCTGGAAACTGTGCGCAAGGTGATCTCTGAAAAACAGCCCTGGTATAACCGCATGATCGCCCGCAGCCATAACGGCTCGCCCTTCTTCAAGCCTGCCCCTATTGCGGCGGTGATGGAAACCTATGTGGAAGAGATCTGCGGTCAGGTGTTTGAGCGCTGACCATTTACAGGGATATTTCATTCGCGAAAAGTCCCCGGATCAATTCACCATCTCCGCAACCAGTCCGGACCTTTGCACGTATATTTTCCTGAAGATCAATTAAGGAGATCAAAATGGCTTCTGAACCGAAAAAGTTGTACCGTTCCCGTAACAGCAGGATGATATCCGGAGTCTGCGGCGGACTTGCAGAATACCTGAACATTGACCCGGTGGTCGTACGACTGATTTTTGTGATCACGGCCATTTTCGGGGCCAGCATCGGATTCTGGGTGTATATCATCATGTGGATCGCAGTCCCGGAGCAGCCAGCCCAATAGCCGTTTGACCCGATGATCATCTACCTGACGCACTGCTCGAAGGATAAATCCGCGCAGGCAAAAGAAAGCGGCGGTAGGCTGACCCCGGATAAGCTCTACACCGATCCAGGCTTGCTTGCCTTTATCCAACGCTGCCGGCAAACCGGCTCTCACTGGGCGATCCTTTCGGATAAATACGGGGTGTTCTTCCCGTGGGAATCCCACAAGTATTACGAAAAACCGCCGTCTTCCGTCACACCGGATGAAGAAACCGCGATCATGAATGATCTCCACACCCGGCTTTCTGAGTACGGGGAGATCCGCTTCTTCATCCGCCGTGAGACCTTTCACCCCTTTTACGAAAGGGTATTAATGAACGGGAAACTGGCAGGCAGGGTAATTTTCTTCGAGGACCTTGAGTAGATTAAGAAAAAAGAACCGGCTTAGTCCGGTTCTTTATCCCATATTTCTTTGAGCCGCCTATAAGTATCTTCAAGCGACTCGGGGATCACCCTCATTTCCCCAACTGTCGACATATAGTTCGCATCCCCACCCCAGCGGGGTACCACGTGGAAATGGACGTGCCCGGTGACCCCTGCCCCGGCTGCAGTGCCGAGATTAGCGCCAACATTGAACCCATCGGCGCAGTACACCTTTGCGATCACCCTGGTGGCAAGGTTAATCCCCTCCATCAGCTCCGCCCGGTCGGATGCATCCAACTCGGTGTAGGATGCCTTATGGTCAATCGGCACTACCATCACATGCCCGCTCGTGTAGGGGTAGCGGTTTAAGATCACAAAAATCCGGTCGCCCCGGTAGATCACCAGGTTTTCGATCCCGTCGGTTTTTTTCAGCGCGTTACAAAAAATGCAGCCTTCTTCGCGTTCGGTGCGCTGAATGAACTTGATGCGCCAAGGCGCCCAAAGGTGTTTCATGTAACTTCCCGGTTGGTCAGGTGTTTCATTTATATGGAAGGATTTTAATCGAGAACTACCTTCTATCAAAGGGGCAGGTTGCCTTGACCAGTGAATTCACATTCGATAAAATGACTCCAATATCTCCGAATCACATAAAAGGAAAATATGAGCCTGAAAACCCTGATCATTCTTAATCCCACAGCAGGAAAAGGATCGGCCGGACGGAAAAAGAACGAGATTTCCGAGTATTGTAAAGCGATCGGGTTGGATTTTGACCTGGTGGAGACCGAGCGTCCCGGGCACGCCATTGAATTGACTGGTCGGGCAGTTGCGGATGGTTACGAGGTTATCGTAGCTGCTGGCGGCGATGGCACCTCGAACGAAGTGATCAACGGCATGATGCTGGCCAAGCGTGCCGGGGTGGGCAGCGCAGTGATGGGCGTTCTCCCGGTAGGGCGGGGAAATGATTTCGCCTTCAGCATGTACATTCCAACAGACTGGAAAAAAGCCGCCGACCTGTTGATGAACCCGCCGCGAAAGCCATTGGATATCGGATTCGTGATCAGCGAATACTTCCCCGATGGCCGCTATTTTGGCAACGGGGTCGGGATCGGTTTCGACGCCGTGGTCGGGTTTGTGGCTGCTCGCAGCAAGCTGAGCGGGATCATGTCCTACCTGGTGGCAGCCATCAAAACCATCTACATTTTTTACACCGCGCCGAAGGTGCGCGTGGAGCTGGACGACCGCGAACTTACCCTCAACACACTGATGGTCTCCATCATGAACGGCCGGAGGATGGGGGGAAGCTTCCAGATGGCGCCCGAGTCGAAAAGCGACGATGGGGTTTTTGACCTGTGCATCGCCGGAGAGGTAAGCCGCGGAAAGATATTTGCCTTAATTCCCAAATTCATGAACGGCACCCAGGGAAACCACCCGGCTGTGCAGTTTCTGCGCTCGCGTAATGTTACTGTGACCGCTGTTGAGGGCGTTCTCCCCGCTCACGCGGATGGCGAGACGCTCTGCGTGGAAGGCAAGCGGCTGGTGGTGGAACTGCTCCCCGGCCAATTCGACCTGATCACCCCTGGCGCATGAGATACCTCTTCCGCGATTTCGTCACCCGCATTATCAAAGCCATCATTGAAACAATTTGTATCGTCCACAGCGAGGAATTAAAAAAGGTTCCCTTTAAGGGACCTTTTATTTTGGCTGCCAACCACATCAATTTCATGGAAGCGGTGATTTTTTTCACCTTCACTCCACCCAGACCCATCACCGGCATCGCCAAGGTGGAAACCTGGGATAGCCCCATTCTGGGACCGCTTTTTTCGTTGTGGGGCGCGATCCCGATCAAACGCGGGGAAGCTGACCGGGCGGCCTATGATGCCTGCATGCAGGCGCTGGAGGAAAAGAAGATCCTGGCGATCCTTCCGGAAGGCACCCGCAGCGGGAACGGGCTGCTGCAGAAGGGACAGCCGGGGATCGTCCTGCTTGCCGCGCGAAGCGGGCTGCCCATCCTGCCGGGGGTCGTCTGGGGGCAGGAACATTTCTGGCACAACCTGCGCCGCTTCAAACGCACCGAGATCTTTATTCGGGTTGGCGAACCTTTCAAATTGAAGACTGATGGAATGTCCTTTGACCGCGATACCCGCCAGCGGATGGCGGACGAGGTGATGTTCCGCATGGCGGAGCTGATGCCGGAGAAATACAGGGGCGAGTACACGGATCTGAGCAAGTCGGATGCCTCGCTCTGGGCGCCACATTCTTTTAAGTAGTTCTAACTTGACGCTTCCGCCAGGGGAGGGTATACTCCACCTCGCGATGCGGGGTAGAGCAGCGGTAGCTCGTCGGGCTCATAACCCGGAGGTCCTAGGTTCGAATCCTAGCCCCGCTACCTTCGAAAACCAGCCAAAAGCTGGTTTTTTCTTTGCCGGAGGTCCATGGTCCTCTGCGAGGATGGTATTCGAAACCAAGCCCCGCTACCTGAAGAAACGACCAGAAATGGTCGTTTTTGGTTCTTCATACCCAAGAAGGGTACGCGTCCAAGCCCCGCTACCTGAGATCCGTCCGAAAGGGCGGATCTTTTTGATAGGACAAAACAATTAAATAACCGTTGCGTAAGATATAAGAGAACATGATGGCCATCGGGATGACCCCGACAGCTCAGGTAAAGAAAAAGGTTGATATAATCCAAAAAGAGGATTTTTTTCACGATGAAGCCTCCATATCTTTGGGATTATGAAATTGAAGAAACCCAGTTCAAAGAAATATTGTCTGGGAACAGGGTCATGGGAAAATTCAACCAGGATTGGGCAGCCCGCAGAATGTTGGAATACGCCCCTTATAAAGATATCATTCAACAGATCGGATTCAGCCGACTTGTCAGATACTGGCCGCGATGGAGGAATGGCATTCGTTCGGTCAGCCGCAAACGTGGTTTGGATTTCCTGGTGCAATGGTTATTAGAAAAACACCCGGAACTATGCAATGAATAATCCGGTTTACTTTTACAATCACCTCTACCCGCTGCAGGATCGAGTTTTATCAACCATTTACCAATTGGGAACAGGCCTTTACCTTTCTGGAGGGACTGCTGCTTCGCGTGCTTACTTACACCATCGTTTTTCCGATGATTTGGATTTGTTCGCTGATGACGATAAGAATTTCCTGTTATGGGCAGAGCGGGTCGTTCATGCGATCTCGACCGCTGGTTTGGGTGAGATTGAAATTGGTTTACGCGAAGAGCGCTACCTTCGGTTTACCCTAACCAGTGAAGATGTGATGCTGAAAATTGAAATGATCAACGATGTACCCAATCGGGTGGGAAAAGTCCAAGAGCATCCTGTTCTGGGAATGATCGACAATGCCGAAAATATCCTGGCCAACAAGATAACTGCTTTGTTGGACCGCGAAGAACCAAAGGATTACGCTGATATTTGGGGTTTTTGCCATTTAGGCGGCTTATCACTGGAAGCTGCCATCTCGGGTGCTCAGGGAAAAGCTGCAGGTGTCTTTCCTGCAGATCTTTCGCGGTTGCTATGTACAGCCACGAAAGAAGATTGGGAAGCAGTACGCTGGATCCAGGCTCCGGACATGGATGAATATCTGGAGAAGTTATATTCGCTTGGGGAAAAGCTTCTGTTGGTGTAACCTGCTTTTGAATTCGGTGAGCTGGCGGCAAATAAGTTCGGGATTAATCGCTTGCTGGTCGGCTTGCAATTTTCGGTCGAATTTTTAGTCTAACAACTCAGAGCTTCCTGGTATCCATGGAAGGTATGAGATTCGAATACCCTATCTGGCACCCTGTCCTGGCTTCGCTACCCGAGAGATCCGTCCGAAAGAGCGGATTTTCGTACGGTCGAACTTCCAAAAAAGGGGCGTTGTTCCAAGACCAAACCCCACTTACCCCACATCCAATTGGTAGTGGTTGGGCTGCCCGTTCACTCGGGCAGCCCAAATTTAATTTGTGTATTATTTTGTGATCGGTTTTATCCCAGAGGTCTGACCGGGCGGCCTTCGATGTACCCACGGTACCCCTGCGGTTCCATCTGGAATCGTGGCGCATCCTCGTCCGCCCACTGGAATCCATAAAGCTCCGGTTTGTAATTCTTCATCGTTTCCCAAAGATTTCCAATCGCTTTTTCAAAATCCGCATCATCGTAGGGTTCGCCCTGGAAGATCATCACTTTGCAGGGGGGTAGCACGATCAGGTCATAACCCTCCGGGGTGGGACCGTTATAGTCAAGCGGAACCTCAACTCCCTGGGCGTAGGTGGATGTACCCGGCGTCCGCAGATTCCCGGGCAGCCACATGCCGATCGGTTCATAGAGCGCTTGCTTGATGCCGCTGAGGACATCCCACACCTCGCAGCCCACCTCTTCACAGTAGGCGTAGTAATCCTCGGCCTGGATGCCGCGTTTGAGGATCAGCTTGCGGGCAGGTCTATCGACCACCTGGATAAAAATGGTGCTGGTTTTCTGGTTATCGGTCATGGTAAGCTCTCCTTTTTGCAGGGCGAGATAGGTTTCACGGATATTTTTGGGAAGGAACAGTTTGACGGGGGGCTTTTCCTGGTGGAAGCGCTGCGGGGTGACCCCGAATTGTCTCGAGAAGGCACGCGTGAAGCCCTCGTGTGAGTCAAAGACAAAATCGAATGCCACGTCCACGATCCGCGCGTCCCCTTCCCTCAGCCGCATGGCCGCTCGAGAAAGCCGCACGGCGCGGATATACTCAAAAGGGGGTCTGCCAGTCAGCGCTTTAAATATCCTGGCAGCGTACCAGGGGGAATAACCCGCTACGTTGGCCAGCTTGTGCAGTGTGATCGGCTCTTGCAGGTGCTCGTTGATGTAATCCTGCATGCGCTGAACTGCGTTTACAGGTTCCCAGTTATCCATGGTCTCGCCTCATGCTGCAAGGTTACCACCCGCCCTTCTACAGTGCTTGACCGGGATTGTCATTCTTCGCATGGGTGGATAATCTCAATATCACTTCGCGGTATGGAACCTCGCCTCCAGGCCCTCATAAACGAGATCAGGTGATATCCAAATCACGGAAACATTAACAACCCAATAGTCCAAATAATGATCTTCGCTTGTTATCTTCCTAATCAAGTTCCCCAAACCAGCCTCGGCGCAGCATCCACTTCGCGATCTCCAGAACCGGAAGTATTGTGATCGCCATACCAAACGCGATCAGCCAATCTTCCAGCGGTAGATAATACGTGTCGAAGGCTTCGTGCAGGAACGGTAAATAGATCACCATCAAAAGCATGGCCAGATCCACCAGGATCGCATAGTTCAGATATTTATTCGCAAACGGTTTATAAAAGACCGATATCCGATCCGATCGGTAGTTATAGGCTTTAAAAAATTGGATCAAAATGAGAGATACGAACACCATCGTCATGGCTTCGGCGGTACTTCTTCCAGAATTGATCGCCCAAACGAACAACCCCAGATTAACAATGGTTGACCATAACCCGCCGAGCGACATCAGCGTGACCACCGGGCGGGTAAAAATCCCTGTTCGTGGATTTCGCGGTTTACGCGTCATCAGATCCATATCCGGCGGGTCCACCGAAAGCGCCAGGGCGGGCAGGCCGTCTGTTGCCAGGTTCACAAAAAGGATCTGAACGGCAGTTAACGGCAGCGGCAGACCCATTAATACTGACCCGGCCATCAAACCAATTTCCCCGATATTGGAAGAGAGGAGGAACATCAGGTACTTTTTGATATTTCCAAAAACCCCCCGGCCTTCTTCCACCGCGGCCACAATGGATGCGAAATTATCGTCCGTCAGGGTCATGGCGGCCGCTTCCTTGGTCACATCCGTCCCGGTGATGCCCATCGCGATACCGATATCCGCTTTCTTCAGCGCCGGAGCATCGTTAACCCCATCCCCGGTCATGGCCACGATGTTATCGTGTGCCTGCCAGGCTGCGACCACGCGCAGCTTATGCGCGGGAGAGACCCTGGCGTATACTCCAATATCCCCAACGTCCTGGAAAAGCTGATCGTCGGTCATTTCCTCCAGCTCAGCGCCGGTCACAACCCGCCCCCCGCTGGCCAATAATCCCAATTCGCTCGCCACTGCCCGGGCGGTCACCGGGTGATCGCCGGTGATCATCACTGTGCGAATACCTGCCTGCTCGCAGACCGATATCGCATCTTTAACTTCCGGGCGGGGGGGATCGATCATGCCCGCCAAACCAAGAAAGGTCATCCCATGCTGGGCATTTTCGATCGTTGCCTTTTGCCTGGAAGCCACCGCCAGAACTCTCAACGCCTTTTCCGCCATTCCCTGCGCCACCGAAAGAATATGCTGGCGGGTTTCCTCGTTCAGCGGCTCCAGCCCCTTGGGGGTCATAACCCGATTGCAACTGCCCAGGATCATCTCCGGCGCGCCTTTGGCGAATGCCGTGATACCCTCCGGGGTTTGATTCAAAGTGGTCATACGCTTGGTTTCGGAGGAAAACGGAATCTCCTGGACCCGGGGAAAGGCAAGATCCATTTGATCTTTGTGTATCCCCGCCTTGGCAGCAGCAACGACCAGCGCGCCTTCCGTCGGGTTCGCAGAGGTTCCTTTGAATTCCCGACATCTTCTTGTTGTCCGGATTGCCGTTGGCCAGCAACACGATGAACAGTTTCTTTGCCGGATCCACCCACACGAGAGAGCCGGAGCCCGAAACGTGTCCAAAAGCCTTTGGAGAAAAAGCGTCGCCCGTCCAGTCTGAATCCGAGGGCTTGGTCCATGCGCCTTCAGCTCGGGTGAATTTGTCCATTGTTTCGAATTTGAAATAGCGTCGATGGTTGTAGATTCCTCGATTCAGCAGCATCTGGGCAAAAACCGCAAGGTCGTGTGCGCTGCTGAAAAAACCAGGGTCCGGGGTTCCTCCCGGACGGCATAATGCCGTAAAATTGCGTCGGAGGTTTGCCGAATGTTGACCCATGCCGAGCGGCTTATACAAACGGTCGGCAAGAAAGCGTCTCCGGCGGAATCCCCGTTACCCTGGCAAGTATGTTTTTCAGGATCTCCTCGCGCGGTTTTCATGCCGGTCTTCGTTTGTCCGGGACATGAGCAAATCCAGGAAGCTCATCTTCCGACATCCGTTTCCTTCGTTCAGGCAGATAGTCCTTTACCGGAGCTTCGAGGAGAAGGCTGCCGGAATCGGATGCAAGCATTGCCGCGGACGTGATGCTTACGGATTTTGAAAGTGAGCCATCGTCGTACACGGTGTCCGACGAGGCCTTTGGCGATTCGGCGGAGGTCCCGATTTTGCCGGCCGCATGGCTGAATACCAGTTTGCCGTTATGGCCGGCCAGCAGAACGGCCCCCGGAAAGATTCCATCTTCGACCGGCGAATCGAGGATCGCGGTGGTTTCCCTGAAGGGTTCCCCGGAAGGATCCAGAGTCCCCGGAATGCGCGGGCTTCAGTATCATTTCCAATTTCGGAATCGTGATGCCCTCTCCGGTTTTTGATACTCCGGGAATCGATACCGGCATCTTCCCTGTGACCGCGATTTCGCCGGATAGCGCCTTCGCCGCGGCCATCTGCGAAACATCGGAATAGCTGAATGTGCACAGATAGGTTCCTATTTTGGGCGCTAGCGGCAGGATGTAGGGATTGCCAAATGCTACCCAGATCAGCGGTTTGTTCGTTGCCTGAAGCTTTTCAAATATTCTGCGATGGATACCCGGCACTGCGGCGACGGCCTGTCCGGAAACCAGCCGGATGAGCGTGGAACACACGATCAGGTCGGCCTCGGACGCCGCCTTGTCAATGGAATCCATCAAGCTCGTCGGAGATTCTCGCGTTGGCCCAGATCGTCCGCGTCAGAGGGAAACGCTGACGCATTTCGGCCTGGAATGCCGCGGCCGGCGCCGACTCGAGATCGGGAGTCAGTACGAGGCTGAAAATCCGGTCGTACCGGGCGGGATCTATCGGCAGGAGCCCCCGATCGTCTTTCAGGACGGTGATGGACTGATCCGCGATGTCCTGGGCTAATTTCGTATTTTCGGGCGACGCGATCGTATCGCCTATGTTGCGGATGGAAACGCCGCGCTTGCGGTGCAGCCCGAGGCGGCCTTTTGCCCGCAGTATCCTGCTCACGGATTCGTTGATACGGCTCTCGGAAATATCTCCCCGCCTGACGGCTCGCTCCACCTCGTTGATGGCAACCGCGGCATTCGGCGGCAGCAGCAGGACATCGGCGCCCGCCTGGATGGCTCGAACCGCCGCCAGTCCGCTCCAATATCGGTTTGTGACACCGCCCATTTCGAGAGCATCCGTAACCACGAGGCCCTTGAATTGAAGCGTATCGCGCAGCAGGCCGCTCAGAATCTTCGGTGAGAGAGTGGCCGGGACCTGTGATTCCCCGGTGACGTTGGGGACCGATACATGTGCGGTCATAACGGAATCCACGCCGGCTTCGATAGCGCTTCGGAAAGGCACGAGTTCGACGGATTGCAGCCCGGCCAGATCGGATGGCACGACAGCCATGCCGAGATGAGAATCCGTAGCCGTATCGCCATGTCCCGGGAAATGCTTTGCGGTGGTAAGCACGCCGCCGCTTCTTGCGCCGCGAATGAACGCAGCTCCCAGCCGCCCGACGAGTTGCGGATCTTCGCCGAAGGAGCGGATATTGATGACCGGATTATTCGGATTATTGTTTACATCCATCACCGGAGCGAAAATCCAGTGCACTCCAAGCGCCCTGGATTCGCGCGCGGTGACGACACCCTGCCGATAGGCAAGCTGCTCGGATCCGCTGGCGCCCAAGGCCATCGCCCAGGGAAACGACGTGGTATCCGCGATACGAAATGCCGCGCCGCGCTCAAAGTCGCCTGCAACGAGGAGCGGCAGCCTGGAGATGTCTTGAAGTTCGTTCAGGAGGACAGCGGATTCGTAGATATTTCCGGCGAACAGGACCACGCCGCCGACATGATTCTGTTTGAGGTCATTTTGAATCGCCTGAAAATCCTCGCTACGGCGGTTCAGGAATTTTCCGGGGACCCGGATCTGTACCAGCTGGGCGATCTTGTCTCTTAAAGAAAGCGTCTTAAGGGTCCGCTCAGCCCATATGTTGTCTGATGAGTCGGAGAAAGCACTGAGAATTCCGAGTGTCAGAGTTGCGGCAATGATTATAGAATCTTCGAGCCTTCGAGTCTTTGGAGCTTTCCGTATGGCGACTGCAGGAACCCAAAGACTCGAAGGCGCGAAGCATTCACGGATTCACCTAGCCCATGTATAGCGTTTCAGTGTTTACCGGGAGTCCCAGCAGCTTGAGATACAGGAACAGCTGCATTTTGTGGTGGGCGAAATGATCCCGGAACTCGAGCGACATCCTCTCCAGGCTCCCTTTCCATCCCCAGGGCACCGAGAATACCTTGTTGGCAAACTCTTCCTCGGTGAAGCGCGCCATAACGTCGCGGAGCGTTGCCTTGTCTTCTTCGAGCTTGGCGAGAGCTTCCTGCGCGTCGCAGGATGGCATCTGCGGCGGTTGACCCCCTTCCGGCGGTTTCGGGCCAGCTGTTGTCGACCAGCATCTGCAGTTCAGTGCCGATGCCGCTGGCCATGTGGCAAATCAATTGTCCCATGGTCATAAAGCTCGGGCCCGGCTTCCAGTCCAGCTTGTCGGCAGGAACCAGCTTCAGCAGAGATTCGGCGGGGCGGAAGGCGCCCATGGCAAAGTCATAAAATTCGTCCTTTTTCACGGTTAGTCTCCTCTACTGATGATTGATGATGGTACTCAGAAATTCAGAGTATCACAAGCAAACCGGATGCGCACTCCGGATTGTTGGAAGTTTGATGCCCTGCGCGTCCATGGCGCATAAATGATTTACTGAAATGCGCCGGAGAGGTTTTTGGGTTAGAATGTCTGCCAAGAGAATGGCCGTGAAAAGGTAAATGGAAATAAAGATGCCTACGTGTGACGGATCCGCACAATCATTGAACCTCTCGAAGGTGATGCCGGCTGTCTATGATGAACTCCGGAAACTGGCCCGACGCTATATGGCTCGCGAGCAGGCCGGCCGGACTCTTCAGGCGACTGCGCTGGTCAACGAAGCATATTTGCGCTTGCTGAGAGAGAAGGCGGGGGCTGGCAAAACCGGGCTCATTTCTGTGCCATTGCAGCAGGAGCGATGAGAGAGATCCTGGTGGAAAGGGCCAGGGCGCGTGCTGCGGCGAAGCGGGGGGGGGAGCGCGTGCGCGTAAGCCTGAGCGGCGTCCATGCCGCGGGCAAGGACGAATCTATCGACCTGATCTTGTTGCACGAGGCGATGGAGCGCCTGGGTCAAGTGGATCCACAGCTCGTCCATATCGTGGAGCTTCGCTTTTTTGGAGGGCTTACCGTGGAAGAGGCGGCGGTAATCCTGGGGTCTTCACCCGCTACCATAAAGCGATCCTGGAGCCTGGCGAGAGCATGGCTGAAGCGGGAAATGGAGCGAATGAATGAATCCTGATCGCTGGCAGCAGCTTAGGGAGATATTCTGGGCGGCGCTGGAAAAGGAGCCTGCGGATCGCGCCGCTTTCCTTGACCACTCATGCGGCAGCGATCCGAGTTTGAGAAAGGAAGTCCAGGCGCTTCTGGCCGACTATGATCGCGAGCAGTTTCCTGGATAAGCCGGCCCGGGAAGCCGTGCCGGAACTGTTTGAAAATGAGACGGCCGAGACGCTCATTGGCAGCCAGCTGGGCCCATATACCGTGCGTGGTGAAATCGGAAGAGGAGGCATGGGGGTGGTGTACCTGGCGCACGACACACGGCTGGACCGGCCTGTCGCGATCAAAATGCTTGCGCCGCAATACACCAGGGACGCACAGCAACGAGAACGTTTGAAGAGGGAAGCGCGCGCCGCTGCGAGGCTATCGCATCCCGGCATTGCCACGGTGTATTCGCTCGATGAGTTCGATGACAGCGTCTGCATCGTTACCGAATACGTGCAGGGTCTCACCCTGCGTCAAATCATGTCCAGGGGACAACTGACCTTTGTCCAGGTCCTGGATATCTCGATCCAGATCGCACGCGGGCTTCTGGCAGCCCACGCGGAGGGGATTGTGCACCGCGATCTGAAACCCGAGAATGTCATCCGCACGGAATCGGGAATCGTCAAAATCCTCGACTTCGGTCTGGCCAGAGTGGAGCCCAGGGATGGGGCCGCTTCGAATCCGCGCCTGACACAGTCGGGGGTGTTTCTGGGAACGCCTGCCTATGCATCCCCGAACAGCTGCTTGGCTCCACGGTTGACCGGAACTCCGACCTATTTTCCTTCGGCATCATGATGTATGAGATGGCCTCGGGCAGGCATCCGTTCAAGACTTCGGACTCGATGTCCATGATCTCGCGGATCCTGCGGGCCGAAGCGCCCGATCTTATGCAAGCGAGCT
Source organism: uncultured Chloroflexia bacterium (assembly GCA_963747315.1). Classification (GTDB taxonomy): domain Bacteria; phylum Chloroflexota; class Anaerolineae; order Anaerolineales; family Anaerolineaceae; genus CAVVEQ01. The sequence goes on from CAVVEQ010000009.1 coordinate 62,454, forward strand.
CTGCGGTGCATCCCGGTTTCGCGCGCATAGTACGGCGCTGCATGAACAAGAATGCTTCGGATCGCTATGCCGGCACTCGGGATCTGCTGGCGGATTGGAGAACCTATTGGGAGCGCCATCCGAGAAACCGGCAGTTCGCGCAACCGCTCCACTATGGTGGTGGCAGTTCCATCAGGCTTGCGCGGGTTTCGGCTACTACGCAATGCTGTATCCCCTGTGGTGGGTCAAGGAGAAGCTCGGAGGCATCGAGGGATCCCTGCTGTTTTTTCCTGCGCTCATAGCGGTAGGGATCGCTGCAAACCTGCGGCTGCATCTCTGGTTTACATCGCGCTATTATATTTCCGAACTTGCAGAACAGCGCCGGAAGGTG
>CAVVEQ010000010.1:0-75444 GCA_963747315.1 uncultured Chloroflexia bacterium
TATTTCTAGCGCCAACACGTAAAGTGCGGCTAGCGCCAGAGCCTCGTCGCCATGTGGCGTGCCATCCCAGGTGGAAGGCGCGGCAGGCGGGGTCGACCAGCGGCCCAGATCGTGCCCACGTTGTTGAACTGGCAGCCACGAGCGACCGATCCGGCCGGTCGATCTCGTTGGAGCGTGCCCCGCGCGCCCGGTTGGCGAGGACCCCCACCGACGTGCCCACCTCCAGCCCCGACGACGCTCCAGGTAGCTGGAGAGCAGGGCGTAGTCGGCGGCACCGCTGCCGCGCGCGGGGAGCCGTCCGGGTTCACGAGGCTCTCCGCGAGCAGGATATCCGCGTACGAGGGTCGGCTTCAGCGTGCCGTCGGGATGGACCTCGCGCCGCACCTGCGCTGCCCCCGGCGCGGATGCTGCCTTCGAGCGCGGCGATGAAGCCGCTGGGCGCGCCGCCGTTGATCCCGGCGTCGGCGATGGTCACGTGGCGGTCCTTTGAGCGTCAGCCATGGCTGATCCCGCTCGTCCAGGTCGAAGCCCGCCGGGAAGCCCTGCGCACGCTGGACACTCCTAGGCTGAGAGCTCCAGGTGAACCGCTCCGGGTATTTCTCCGCCAGCCTCGCGCAGGCGTTCCGGCTCGACGGGCGGCACGCCGAGTTGCCGGCCGGGCGGTGGATGCGCTGCAGCGCGGCGGACCGCTGCCCCCAGCGCGATCACCCCTTCGTGCCCGCTCGGATGCTGCCTGCCACCACACCATCCAGCCCCTCCAGGGTGTCACGGGCGGCGTAGGTCAGCCGCGCCTGCTCCCCAGGCGGGGGTCGCGCCATCCGAAAGCCCAGCACCGCACTGCCGTCGATATAGGCCAGCGGTCTAAGCCCGGGCGTGCCGGTCGGGCACCATCGGATGGCGGGTGGGGATAGCTCACCTCCAGCAGGTCAGCAGCAGGGCGTTCGAGGCCATTCCAGGGGTTGCTCGGCGCCGCGCTGGCAAAGGTGATCGCCTCCGTGCGGACCTGGGGGCGGGTGCGGGTGTAGGTCTCCAGCGCCTGCCGGAAGGCCTCCTGCAGGGTGGCGTCGTCGTAGCGCGTGCCGGCCGGGTCGCCAGCGGCTGCGCGACGGGGTTGAGGGTTGAGTCATCGGTCATGGTCATGTCCTATTAGCTTTGCGAGGAGCACTGGCACACCTGCACTTCCGGCGGTGCGAGTGACGACCCGGTGCGACGTGGCAACCGGTTTTTTCGTCGCCTTTAGTAGGGGCACACGCCGCGTGCTCTTCGCCGGGCCCCTACAGACGTTCTATTGCGCGCTCCCCTTCCGGTCGTCGCGGCAACTCGGCGGAATGCAATTGCGCCTCGGCCACCTTCACCTTCTCGGGGCCGAAGATCAGCTTCATCCCGTTGGGGGCGATGACGATCATGCTCCCGTTCGCCAGTCTCCGGTACGATAGCGCCATCCCGTTGATCAGGTGATTGGCGATGCGCCCATCCAGCGCCTGGTATTCGGTCATTTTTTTTCTCCTTTTCACTACAAACCACCCCTCCCTGCCCTCCCCAAATACTTCGTATTTGGAGAGGGTCGCGATCTGTGCACTCCCGAAGGGAGTGATGGGTACGGTCGTGCAACCGTTTTCCCCTCTCCAAATCGGTTTTTGATTTGGGGAGGGTGGTCGAAGACCGGGAGGGGTGGGGCTACTTCTGCACCTTCCGGTTGATATCCTCCACGGCCACGCCGGTGGAATAGACCGCCAACGCGGCGATCACCGCCTGCAGCGCCTGCCAGGCATCCACCTTGCCGCCGAAATACGTGCCCGCCACAGCCGCCAGCGCCGCCATGAGCACCCAGAACTTGCGCGAGCGCAGGATCATTCCAACTTGCTCCAGAACAGACATTTTCACCTCCATACAGAATTGAATGTGTTCCGGGCTGACGCTTGGCGCGGTACGCCAAGCGTCAGCCGACAACCTTCCCGCTAGGCCACGTTGGCCTTGTAGAGCGGGCGGTAATCGGCCACAAAAACGCTCACCCAGTGGCGCACCTTCATGCGCAGCTCATCGTTGCTGAAGAGCGCGCCGTTCAGCTCGCCGTCGGCAAGAAAGATCTCGGGCAGCAGCCCGAAGCGCTCACCCAGGATGATCCCCGGCGCCAGCCTGGGGTCGGCCACCGCCGCCCAGTCGTTCGCGTCACTGAACTCGGGGCAGGTGACCACGTCGCCCATCTCGCCGCGCTGCAGGTTCTCCGAAAAGATGGTCGCCTCGCGCTCAAAGCTGGGATAGAGGATGCGCATGGCGGTCAGCCGCAGGTCGCGCGGCACCACCAGGTATTTCGCGTCCAGCGCGAGTTTTGGCGCGGTCCCGCCCGAGCCCACCAGCATCGGCTGCGAGTAGATGGCCTTGCCGCCGCCTCCCAGGCGGCGGAACTGAGCACGGTGGTGCCCAAATTGCCGTGATGGGCGGATTCAAAGACGTGGTAGGTATCCGCCATCGCCGGCCCCGTGCCGCTGGAGCCGGTAAAGACCGCCCCCACCAGCGCGGAGATACGCCTGAGGGCTGCGCTGGCGAGCTTCCGCGGGTACTGGCGCAGCTTGTGGGTCTCGTCGCGCTCGAACATCTCCAAGGTCAGCCCCACGTAGCCGCCGTACTTGCCCCAGCTGCCCACCTCGGCCGAATCGCTGATCGAAAGCTCTGTGTAGGCCGCGCCCTCCGAGACGGAAGGCAGCACGGTGATCTCGCCCACCAGCACGCCGGTGATATCGTGCAGGCTGCTGAAGTGCTCCACGCTCACCAATGGCTCCCACCAGCGGTAGCCGGCGCGCCCCAGTTCCTCCCACTGCGCCAGGATCAGCTTGTTGAGCGCGTTCTTCAGCACGCCCGGCAGGTCGCTGGTAGCCGAAAAGCGGGCGCGCTCGGCGTGGTAGCCCCCGGCAAAATCAGTATCGCCAGTGGTCAGGGTGTAGAACTCGCGGATGCCCGAAAGGCGCGCGGTCTTCAGCCCCTCCAGGCCCTCCGGGCGCGGCGCGCCCAGCAGGTCGTGCAGGGCAGCGCTGAGTTGATCCTTCGCGTCATACATCGAAAGCGCCGCCGTCGCCCCGCGGATCGATGCAGGCGCGGTCAGCTCCCCGGCCAGCCTGCGGGCATCCTCAATGGCTGCCTGCAGCTCGGCAGGCTCATAGCTACCACCGGCAAAGCGGGCGCGGATGCGTTCCGCGAGCGGGGCAGGCAGGCGCGCCGAAGCGAGCGAAGAATCCAGCAGGCAGGCGCACATCTGCGTCCGCGCTTCGCGCGCCTTTTCCAGCTCAGCGGCCGCGTCACTGGGCGGGGTTGAAACGGTTTCCAATACACTTTCTGTCATCCAAACCTCCTTGTTGGCATTGAGTGCGCGCAGGAACGATCCCCCGCGCGCCGGGTTGAACACCGCGTCCAGCGAGAGCACGCGCAGGATGCGCTCCACGCGTTTCTCCTTGGCGGTAAAGACCAGGTCGGCCGAAAAGCCCACCCGCGGGCGCAGCTCGGGCTCCTCCAGCCACTGCCTGCCCAGCTCCTGCAGCAGCGCGGCGCTGGGTCCGCTGGGGCGCAGGCGCACCACCACCCCCTTTCGTTCCTCGTCGTAGCGCGGCCCCGTGCAGATGCCCGCCAGGTCGCGCAGCGAGTGCCCTTGCCTGGGCTCGGGGGTGTGGTCCACGAAGGTCTCCACTCCTTCCCAGAGCGGCAGCGAGCCGCGCAGCGCCTCCGGGCTGAACTGCCAGCCGTTGCCCTCGCCGGCGTTGATGGCCAGCACCTCGAATTCGCCCGAGGCGGTCACACTGGCCTCGGCGGCCAGCCGGGCGCGCTCCTCCTTCACTGCTATTTCTTCCAAAGCTCCTCCTTTCCAGTTGATACTTCCCCGCTTTCGGGGTTCACCCGCAGCCCCTCGGGCCTCTTCTGCCAGGGGGTGGGTTCGGCTTCTTGCGCCCTCTGCATTCTCTGCACGCGCCTGCGCCAGCAGCTCCCGGAATATCGACCGTCTCACCGCAGAAGCGGTAGGCCAGGCGCAGCAGCTCCTCGGCGTCGATCAAGCCGCGCTCGTAAAGCTGGGCAAAGGCGCTGATCACGGTGGAGGAGGCCAGCGCCAGGGCGGCGTTATCGCGGGCGCTCAGGTCCGCGCCGCGCACCTCCACCTCCGCATCGGCCCGCAAGCCGCCATCCAGCCGCGCGCGGCGGCGCAGCGCGATGCGAGCCAGATCGCCCAGCATCCACAGGAAGAACTGTTGGCGCTGCTCAAAGCGCCGGAAGGTGGGTCCCCCGGCCGCTTCCGCCGTAGTACGGGTGGCTGATTCCGGCTCCGCCAGAAAGTGCAGCGGCAGCCCCGCCCCGGCGGCGATCATCTTCTTCAGCGCCAGCCCGTCGGTGGCGGCGTCGCCCGATTCCAGCTCGGGGTTCAGCACCTCCCAGGTCTCGCTCTCATCGGTGACCAGGATGGAGCCCGGGTTGGGCGGGTTCGCGTTCAGGCTGTTCTGGCGCGCGATCCGCTCGGCCTCGCCAGCGTAGCGCGCCTTGACCACGTAGAGGAAGGCGGTGCGGAAGTGGTTCAGCCGGGCGCGGTCTTCCAGCCAGGCGGCGTAGCGGCTGAGCCAGCGCAGGAGCGGGGCCAGGTCGCTTTCTCCGCGCAGCGCGCCCACCGGACGGTTGATGGCATAGTGTGCCATCACAGTCGGGAAGCGCCCATCGGCGCCGGGTTCATCCTCAAGCGGCTGCGCGGCAGCCCAGCGGATATCCTCCCCCACCCCGCCGGGTACTTTTTGGATGAAAGCGGTCTCCTGCTGCAGATCGTTGGCGGCATGCTCGATCCCGGCGATCTCCCCGAAGGCACCGCGCGGATGTAGCTCATCCCGCCCGCGTCGGTGGAGATCAGGAAGAAAAGCTCCCCCGAGCGGGTGAGTTCATCGCACCACTCCACCACCCGCACGGGGCACTGGTTGAGGGGATGGTTCCACCACTGCTGCAAAAAGGCGTGCGCGCCTGTCTCGCAGCTGGAAAGGCTGATCCCGCCGCCCACCACGTACTGCGAGGTGAGCTCCACGATGCGCCGCGCGATTGGATTGCTGCGCCAGGCCAGCAGGGCCTGCTGCTGCAGCGTCTCGCGGTCGTAGTCGTAGCGGTCGCGTTCCGGCGTGTTGAACTGGCGCGCGCCCAAAGAGAAGGTGGCGTCGGTCTCGGCGGCCAGTGCCGCGCGCACCTGCGAGCGGATCGTGTCTCGAAATAGCATCTGTGCCAGGCTGTTGCGGATGTTCATGCGTCCTCTTTCCGTGTGCTGTGTCAAACCTGTTTTTTAGGTTTGATACAGTATTAAAATCCCTTGTCCATTTCCGCCAGCGGGTCGCGCCCGCGGATGATGGCGGTCGGCTGCCCGGGCGGCCAGTCCTGGTCCTCCAGGGCGGCCGAGAGCGCCGCCGAGATCACCAGGTCATCGTGCACCAGCTCGCCGCTCTCGGCGTCGCGGGCGCCATCCGGCACGCCCCAGCTCATGCGCTTTTCCGGCCCGGGCTGGATCTCGTACTGGCAGAAGGAAAGCTGGCGGAAGAACAGCTCGCTTTCAGCGGTGTGCCCGCCCTCCTTCCAGCGCCCGGTATCCACGATACCCAGGAAGTCCCACCCCAGGCGCGATTTGCTGGCTGAGTTGAAGGTGAAGGGCAACACCCGCCCGGGGAGCGCCTTTTCCAAAAAGGCAGCCAACCCCGCGCCCACCCCGGTGGCATCCACCACCACCTTGCGCGGGCGCCACTGCCCCGCCAGGGCCTTCAGCTCGGCGAAGAGCCGGGTGTGCCGCACCCCCACCCACAGCCGCCGCGCGCACGCCCGATAGGTGGGGCGGCAGATCAGCTCATCGGCCAGGGTGGAAAGATCCACCTCGATGATGGTCAGAGCGGTGGCATCCCGGCGCGGGTTCTCAAGCTCGTGCGCCAGCGGCGTGGAATCGCCCACCGCACCCTCGTCCTGCCCAGCCACATCCAGCAGGAAGGCATAGATCTTGCCCGGCAGCGGTTCTGATCCGGCGGAAGCGGAGCCGGCCTTCATCAGCCCCACCCGCCAAGCGGGGAACATACCGCTCTCGGCGGTGACCTCCTCGCTGAAGTACTGGGTGCAGACCATCGGGTGGCTGCGCCCCAAACGGGAAACCTGCTCGGCAACGAATTTGCCGTATTCCGGCACCTCTTTGGCCACATCCTCCCCGTTCAGGCGGAACACGCGCCGGGTGCCGTCTTTCTTCTCGGCCCGCTTTGCGGCGCGCAGCTCGCGCCCCAGTAGCGTGGCCCCCGTCCAGGCCGTGCCCTGCAGCTTTTCGATGATCCCGCGCAGGTCGTTGATCTCCTTATCCAGGCCCAGCTGCGCGGACGGGGAAGCAATGGACTGCGCGAAAGTCTCCCGTTTTCTCACCGTGTTCTCCTTTTATAGAATATTTGTTCTATTTCGGCTCTATTATGCCACGCCCGCCCGTGGAAATCAACCGCGAAAATCGGCAGTTTTATGCAGTTTTAGAGCTCAAAATTGCTTGTTTTTGCTTGTCATTGCGAGGATTGCTGGCAACGACCGGCACGATGCGGCAATCTGGTTTTCGTAGGGGGCACAGCCGTGTGCCTCTACTCTTCCGCCCTCACCAAATACAGTGTATTTGGTGAGTGAGGGTGGGGCTCGGTGCTATAATCATCCTACCGGAGGCGCACCATGACCACCATCAAAACCCCCCACACCAAGCAAGAATTCAAAGAATACTACGCGCTGCGCTACCACGTCCTGCGCGAACCGCTCGGGCTGCCCCACGGTACCGAAAAGGACGATTACGAGGTGATCAGCGAGCACTTCATGGCGGTCGATGACCAAACCGGTGAGATCCTCGGTGTGGTCAAGCTCTATGAAGATGAGCCCGGGCTGGCACGCTTCTCCCATCTGGCGGTGCGTGAAAACCAGCAGGGCAAGGGTATCGGCCAGCTCCTGGTGGATACCGTGGAAAAACGAGCCCGCGAGCGGGGCTTCAAACGGATGGGCACCCTCACCCGTGCCTCAGCGGTGGATGTCTATGAAAAATACGGCTACGAACGGGCGGGAATGGGGAAAAAACTGTTCGGCAAGCTCCAGATGATCTGGATGCTTAAAAGTTTCGAATGATCAAAGAAAGGACCCGGTTTCCCGGGTCCTTTTTCTTATTCCAAATCAGGTTGTGGTTTTGTAAATGCCCGCTTCACCAGGTTCACCACCAGGCGGATCGAACCCACCAGCGGCGCCAGGATCCACTCCAGCAGCTCATTGATGATGGAAAAGCCGTGCGCCAGCCAGACCAGCACAAAGCGCAGTTTTTGCAGCGGTTTGAAATGCGCATACGCCAGCGATAGCAGGATGATACTGACCGTAATAGCAAAGCGAGTCAGGTCCGAGATCTCGATCCCGGCGAATTCCTGCACCAACAGCTCGATCGCGATGGCCAGCACCAGGATATACGCCGCGGGTTTGAGGATGGGTTCCTTTTCCACCATATAAGAAAACCATCCAGCGGCGAAGCGCATGGTCAGAATGCCAATGAAAACGCCGATCAGTACTACCCAGAGCTGATCGGAAAGCCCCACCGCAGCCACAACGTTATCCAGACTGAAAGCCAGATCCGCCAGCTCCACCGAGATCACCACCGACCAGAAGGTATCCTGCTTCACCGCGCGGATCTCATCATCCTCGCTTTCCTGGTTCGACATCCCCAGGTTTTCAAAAGCCAGGTGCACCAGGTAGAGCGCTCCGACCACATTCAACCACGGATTCTGAATAATATAACTGGCGGCAACCAGCATCAACGCCCGGCCGAGGTACGCCCCGAGCAGGCCGACCTTAAGCGCGGCGGCCCGCTGGTTGCCCAGGATGTTCTGCATCCTTTTTCCGAATCCCTGCAGGGATCTGGGCCACGGGATCGGTTCATCCTTGGGCAGCTTGGAGACCAGCGTGCCAAGAACAGCTGCATTATCGATTGAGAGCAGCCCTTCCAGGAGAATTAGCTGAAGGATGATAAGAACTATCGAGAAATCCATGGCACTTTTACCTTTCTCTTTAAAACCACCTCAGTTTAGCCCGACGCAATAAGACTCACAAGTGAAGGATTGCACTAAAATTACAGTACAACAACCAACCCTGGGGGCACAGGCAGTGGGGATGCTATAATTTTTACCCAAGACTGATATGACCTCGCATCGCACCGTTCCGCTCCGAAGATCCTTCACAGCCATTTCGCTGTGGGTGCTTGCCTTACCCTTTCTGTTTGGCTGCGTCCCCCAGGTCCCTCAAGCAGAGGTTGCCCCGGAACCTGCCGCCCAAGCAGCAGATCAGCCTACGATCCAGGTCTGGTTTACCGATCCCGAAAACACCCGCACGGGGGAGGAACCCCTGGAGGTGATACTCAGCAGCATTAACTCTGCACAGGATTCAATCGATCTCGCCATCTATAACCTCACCGACCCGCGTGTTGCCCAGGCGCTGATCCGCGCCTTGAAGAACGGCGTGCGGGTGCGGATAGTGATGGAAAGCGATAACCTGGGGAAGGAGAATCCCCGCCGCCTCGCTGCCGCCGGGATCCCGATCCGCGGGGATGGCCAGGGCAGCCTGATGCACAACAAGTTCATGATCGTTGATGGGGAGGTGCTGCTCACCGGCTCAGCCAACTTCACCGAAAATGGACTGGGCTCGGATAACAATTTCCTTGTGCGGGTGGAGGACCCTCGCCTGTCCGGGGTTTACTTGGATGAATTCAACAGCATGTTCGAGGACGGGAAATTCGGCGCAGCGGACCTTCAGCCCACAAGCATCACCAGTTATGATGTCGATGGAAGCATTTTGGAGGTATTTTTCTCCCCGGAGGATGCTGTTCAGCAAAGGCTGCTCACCCTGGCAGGCGAAGCGGATTCGAGCATTCATTTCCTGGCCTACACATTCACCCTGGATGAGCTCGGGCAGCTACTGGTCGATAAACATCGCGCCGGGGTGGAGGTTGGCGGCGTCTTCGAAGGCGAAATGCTGCCCGGCAGCACCGGCACGGAATACGACCGCTTCCGGCGCGCGGGGATGGATATCCGCCTGGACGGCAACCCGAACCTGATGCACGAAAAACTGATGATCATCGATGGGGAGATCTTGGTGGTCGGTTCCTACAACTTCACCCGGGCAGCAAATGAACGGAATGACGAAAACCTACTGGTGATCCGGGATGCAACTGTAGCCCGTCGTTTTGAGCAGGAGTATATAAGGGTTTTCGATGCGGCACAGCCCTGAATAATACCAACTACCATTTCCCGCAAGCTCACGTGATCATCATTGACAGGTGAACGAGAAATCCATCGAATTGCTTTTCAACCCGGCCCAATCATAGAGCGTCGCCCGCAGTGTGACGGTCTGCGACCCTTTGCACCAGATAAATAACTTGATGGTGCCCCCGTAGTTATTGCCATCGATGATATACCCAGTTGGATCGTAATCCGCGCCGCCGAATTCCGTGGCTCTGATCACCTCGATCGTCAGGCGGTTGATATCCCCGTTATCATCGGCGAAAGATAATTCTCCGTTGGAAGTTGTTCCGTCACCCGGGATTGTTGCCGGGAATTCGATATCCAGGATGATCGGCCTGCTGGGAGTGCTGGATGGCGTCCTTGCCATGTCCTTAGCGTATTCCTCAGCGCTCCAGGTCCACATCATTTCCGCATGCTTCGTGGAAGCCGCATGGGTCTTTGCAGAATTAGTTAAACGTCTTACCGCATCCGAAGTTATAACATCATAAAGTAACTGCGCATGTTGGGTCTGCTCATATTCTTTTTCCCTGGTTTTCAGAGCATCCACTGTCATCTGGGCGTCATTCGTTTGTTGCTGAATCACAGCCTGGGTGGCTTCGCGAACCGCGTCCATATCCGCGGTAAGCAATTCCCACAACGCGCAGTTTATCGTCAGGAACGCGGAAAAAAGAATCGCAAAGAGCGTCGCTGCACTCTTCATCCTGGTTTTTTGCATCTGGTCCATCCTCAACCTCCCTTTCCCACCACGGCTGATTGATTTTCCCCCTTCCACAATTTATATTATAGGAACACTCCCCCCTGGTTACAAGTCCTATTCCCGCTGGATTCAACTTGGATTAAAATTAGTCATATTCCATTCCAATTTTCGAAAACCCAACTCGGATCGCCCATGACCTCCTTTTTTATCATTCTATTCGTCATCATCCTTTTTTTGATCGCATTCATCCTTTTTCGCACCCTTCTCTTTCGTGTGCGAATGCCCTCAAGGGAACCGGTCACACTGGAGGAATTCTATCCAAATCCGCTCGCCGAGGTTCTTTCCGCTGCCATCCGCTGCAAGACAATATCAGATCACGACCATAATAAAGTTGACCCACATCCCTTCCTGCAGCTCAAGCTGGAACTGGAAAAAAGCTTCCCCCGCGTGCACCGCACCCTGGAGCGCATCGATTTGGGCACCCCCAGCCTCCTGTTCCACTGGCGCGGTGCTCAACCCGAACTCAAACCGGTCGTCCTCACCGGTCACCTGGATGTGGTCGCGGTGGATCCTTCCACCGAATCCCAATGGCAGCACCCGCCCTTCAGTGGAGAGATTTCCGATAGTTTTGTCTGGGGGCGCGGAGCGGTGGATTGCAAGGGCACGGTAGTTTCCATCCTCCAGGCGGTGGAACACCTGATCGGGAACGGCTTCAAGCCGGCACGCTCCATTTATTTAGCCTTTGGTCATGATGAAGAAACCTCGGGAACCCATGGCGCACCGCGCATCGCCGCCTGGATGAAATCGCAGGGCATTCACCCGGAGTTCGTCCTGGATGAAGGCACCGCGGTGGTCACTGGCTATTTACCGGGGGTGAGATCCCGCCGGTTTGATCGGTATCGCCGAGAAGGGCTACCTCACCCTGAGATAAGCAGCCAGGCCAAGGGAGGGCATTCCGCCATGCCGCCTTCCAGCACGGCCATCGGCTCCCTGGCGGCAGCCATCACCCGGCTGGAGAAAAAACCTTTCCCAGCTCATCCGCAGGAATTACGCGAACTGTTCCAAAGGTTGGGGTCAAACGCCCCATTCCTCTACCAGCTGGTCTTTGCCAATCTCTGGTTGTTTGCCCCCCTGGCTGCCCGCGTGATCGGACGCATCCCGGAAGCCAACGCTTCCATACGCCACCACCTGCGCCGCCACGGTCATTTCTGGTGGTGTGCAGGAAAACGCCCTTCCGCAAACGGCCTCCGCGCTGCTCAACTTGCGCCTATTTCCGGGGGATTCAGTCGCCTTCGCCTGCGAACGTGTCCGTAAGGTGACCGCCGATCCTTCCATCCAGCTCCATGCGCTGGAAGGGCGGGCATTGGAAGCCACCAGTGAATCCCCCTCCTCGTCGGAAGCCTACCGCGCCATTGAAAGGATCGCCGCGGGGATCTTTGGCGAAATCCCTTTTGTGCCGGTGCTGATCTCCGGGATGACCGACGCCCGTTTCTACACCCTGATTTCTGATGATGTGTACCGCTTCACCCCCCTGCGGATGAATCCGGAAGACATGGCTGGTGTCCACGGCGTGAACGAGCGCATTGCTGTGGAAGGCTTGGTGGAAATGGCGCGTTTTTATTACGCCCTGCTGCAGGACCAGGCGAATTGACCGTTCGTGGTCATTTTTCGATCAACAACCGCACCACAAACCGGTCTACTGCTCCGAAACGGTACTTATAATCCTCATTTCCCCGCATAAAATCGAACTCAGTGCGGCCTGCTTCGATCGCGTTCCGGATCAGGTTCGCCAGCAGCACCCAGCCTGGGGAATATTCCGCGAATTTCCAATCCAGTCCGGAGTTATAGATCCAAAGCTTATCCAGGTAGTCGAAACTCAGGTATCCGGCAGCTTTTTCCCCCTTCACCTCCAGGAAAGCCAGCTGCAGGCAGCCAGCATCGAAAGCGCAGCGCACCGTCTGCTGCATGTGCGCGTGCATCGCGGGGGTTAGAAATTTGGCTTTATCCTCATCATTGGCCATCAACTTCATGAATGCCACCAATTCAGATTCCAGCGCTTCTCCATCTTCAACGATATGCCATCGCACCGCATCCCCAGCTTCTTCCGCCCGGCGAAGCTTGCGGCGGATCTCGTGACGCTGTTTCTTATCGATGCCGGATAAGTAGGTTTCCCAATCCGCTGGTAGGGGGATATACGGCGAATGCTGCAAATGGGTGGTTTCCTGTTAAACCCTTTTCCCATGACAATTTGCTTGAGTGCAGCCAGAACGGGGGACTCCTCCAAAATATTATAGAGATCTAGGGCTTCCCATTCTAGGGGGAAGGAATTCACCAGAAATTCCAGTAATCCGCTCAGGAAATCCTGCAAATCTTTTTGTCGCACGATGAAATCCAGGTAATCCGAGATCTCGATGCTTCCCAAAAGGAGCAGGCACTTTTTACCCTCCCATTCTGCCTTGAAAAAAGGTGCAACCCCCGCCAAACCGTTTTCATCTTCCGCGGTGATGATCGCCAGCTCTGCCTGCGGCCATTCCCCCCCGCCGCGCGTCTGCCACCACGTATCCAGGTATTCATATCTTAAAAATGGCACATGTTGAAAGCTCTCTTCCAACAGCGCGTTCCAGTTGTTCTTTAAATTAGCCGGGAATTCCCGGTGCAGTGTATATTTCAATTCATTCTCTCAGGGTGAATTAAGACTAGGATTCTTCCTGCTCCAGCCGGTACCCGTACCCGCGCACGGTGACCACCCGGGTTGGATTAGAAGGATCGGGTTCAATCTTCTTGCGCAGCAGCCAGATATAGCGCCGCACGGCGGTGCTTTCTTCCTGCCGGTTCGCCCCCCACATCTCCTGGATCAACTCCTCCTCCGAAACAGCCTTCCCCTTTCGGCGGGTAAGCACCTCCAGCAGGCGGAATTCAGTGGGGGTCAGCGCCAGCAGGTTCCCATCGGAAGTGACCTCGTGTTTATCCAGGTCCACCACCAGCGACCCGCAGCGCAGGATATTCTCCCCTTCTCCCCGTTGCTGTCGGGAGCGGGCGAGCACAGCCTGGATGCGTGCGGCCAGCTCTGCAAAGGAGAACGGCTTTGTGATGTAATCATCCACACCCAGGCGAAAGCCGCGCAATTTATCCGCTTCGGTCGTCTTGCCCGTGAGCAGAATGATCGGGATATCGCACATCTCGCGCAACCGCGCGCAGACCTCCCAACCATCCATACCAGGCATCATCACATCCAGCACCGCCAGTGCCGGGTGTGCGCCGTAAGCCAGGCGGACCGCTTCCTGCCCGGACTTTGCGGTAAGTATCTCGTAAGGGTGATCCTGAAAATACTCCGCCAGGAATTTCAGCAGAGTGGGATCGTCGTCGACGAAAAGGATCCTAGCCTTCATCTTTGTTCATTTCCGATTCCGCCAGGGGCAGCCAGCAGGTGAATTGCGCGCCTGCATCCGGCAGGTTGTAAACTTCAATGCTGCCCTCCATCGCCTCGAGCAGCCTTTTTACGATATACAATCCCATGCCGTGCCCGTAGACCTCGCGATCATCCTCGGTATTGTACCTGTAAAAACGGTCGAAGAGGTAGCCAAAGGCGCCTTCCGGGATGCCCGCGCCTTGATCGGCAACAGCGAACCAACCCCGCGCTCCCTTGCTCCCCGACGATACCGTGATCTGGCCGGTTGGGGCATATTTGAGGGCGTTATCCAGCAAATGAAAGAGGATGCTGTTCAACGCGTTCTCATCAGCCAGTACCTCCGGGGTCGGGTGCGGGATCTTCCATTCGACCCTGCCCGTGTCCCCCAGGTGGGTCATCTGGCGCTGGATGGTGGCAGCCACCCGCGAGATCGGCAGCGGGGCGATCGTCAGCGGCATCCTGCCTGCATCCAGCGCTGAAATATCCAGAATGGTTTCCACAAAGCGGGTCAGGCGGTTGATCTCGACCGATACCAGCTCCAGCGAATTCCTGGTCTGCGCTGGCAGCTTATTCCCTTGTTTCAGACACCAGTTCGATTCCGCCGTTGATGTTGGTCAGCGGCGCACGTAGTTCGTGCGAAACCAAGGAGACAAAGTCGGATTTCAACTGGTCCAGCTTCTGCAACTCGCGGTTTTGTTTTTCCAGCCTGCTCAAGGCAACACTAAGGTTCGCAGTCTCTTCGGCAACCTTTTCCGCCAACTGCTGATTCATCTTTTCCAATTCATCGTGCGCATTGGCGATCTGCTCGTACGCCAGGCGCAGGTCTTGCTGCTGTTTTTTTAGTTCGCGAAGATCGTGGGCAGTGCCAGCCAGGCTCAGCCTCTCGTCTCCCCCCGGCTGAATGGGCTGCAGCGAAAGGCTCACCGGAATTCGTTCCCCGCTCCGCGCGAGCAATTCCTTCTCGCCGGACCAGCCCTCCTTGCGCACCTGAGAAAATGGCGGAAGCGGACTCTCTTCATCCAGCAGCCGCTGCAGCCGGGTCCCCAGGGCATCGGTTGCCTGGTCGTATCCGCTGATACGCAGAAACGCCGGGTTCACCATCCGCAATTTGCCATCACGGTCGCAGACGAATGCCGGCTCGGAGATGCTGTTCACCAGGCTGGCGTATTGGATGAATTGCTGCTCCCCCGTGCTGATCCCCTGCCGGATGATCAACCCGATCCCAAGGATCACTGTCACCCATAACCCGAGCGAATTCGTCGCCCCGCTGAACTGCCAGAAGAAAAGTGAATACCATCCCAGCAGAACCACCAGCAAGACCGGCAGCAGTTTTTGAAACCGCGCGAGGGGCGGGTGCTGTCTTTGCGCTGACTCGGCGCGTTGCCCGCGAAGCATGAACCACCCTGCCAGCACGAAACAGCCATCACCCAGTATCCAGCCCAGATCGACCAGGCTGCCGGGTTGGAAACCCTGGGTGGTGACGAGGTACACGAAGTACAGGTCGCTTAAGGAAAAGACAAACAGCCCTGCAAGGATCCAGAAATAGGACGGGTGTGCAACATGCGTGTCGCTGAGGAGGAACAGGTCCAGCACCATCACCAAAAGGGTCAGGTCCAGCAGCGGTAGGAGCAGCGAACCCCAATTCTGAAGGGGTAAACCTTTGCCACTGCTATTGAGCGGTTCAAACACAACCAGCCAAGCCATCACCACCACCGCGGTCGTGGTGATGAAAGTATCCATCAGAAGCATCGCCCTGCTGGTCGTTGCGCGCTGGGTTCTCGGGTAAAGAAGGACCCCCACAGCCAGGATTACGGTGCCGGCTTGAAATAACCAGGTTCCCACCTCAGCGGGAATGTTGATCCCTGGAAATGCCGGGCTTAAAAAGAGCCTGGTCAGGTCCCCGGCGGTGCCAGCAAGCAGCCCGATGGCTATCCAGGTCCAGGCCTTGTGCAGCAAGCCGCCGGTCTCCAATCGGGTCACCCGCCATGCCTGCCAGGCAGCCACCCCGCCGGTGAAAACCAGCATCAGGCTGCCGGCATAGGCGCGCTCAAAGGCATCCCCCCCGCCCCACAGCAGCCAGGCGAAATAAAGCCCCAGGAAGGCTCCAGCGGCAAGCAGAACCTGCCTCACAGAACCATCAGGTTGCCCCATCCCGGCAGGCACCCTCCTGCTCATCTTCTTCGCTCCAGATCGCTTTCAGAATACGTGCGCATTGAATAAACCCAGGATAACCAGGTTGCATACCGCGTGCGCGCAAATGGAGGCTTCCAGCCGGGTTCGCCTGCGCAGCAGCGCCAGGCCGAGTCCGACCAGCAAACCCGGCAGCACCAGGTTCAAGCGGAAAGTAAGCAGGGCAAAAAGCAGGGAGGAAAGGAAGACCGCCCCGGTTCCACCCAGGCGGGAATCCAACCAGTCGAAAAGGATTCCCCGGAAGTACTGCTCCCCTGCCCAGGGCAGCAGGCTGATGGAAAAAACAAGGAACACTGCCCCCGCGACCGGCATCGCCCCTGCGCTCCCGGCGTTGATCGCCTGTAGAGAGGGGAACAGGGTCGATTCTATGGAAATAATGAAGATGGCACCCAGTCCCAGTCCCAACCCTGCCAGGAAGGCCGTCGCTGTTTCTTCGCGACGCAGGGTAAATGCCTTGCGCGGGTCCAGCTTTTTCACTCGCAGCAGGAACCAGGCGAGCATCAGTACCTGCCAGATAAGGAGAACGGGCAGGCGATGCGTCAGCAGCAAACCAAACCGGGCCAGCGCAGGCCAGGCATCTGCCGCTGTCACCGTGAAAGCCAGGCACATCAGAAGGAAATAGACAGCCGGGAGGATATATGCCCAGATGGCGATGAGGAGCGGTGAATCCCAGCGCCAGCCCCTGGCCCGGGCAAGGAAATCTCCCACCAGCGCCAGCGCGAAAAGCAGAAGGCCAAAGGCAAGCGTTATCAACGCCATCACCTTGGTGGTTTCCGATAAGGTTTGCGCTCCGCACCACCGCGTTAAGCACGAGGAATAGGAGCGCGAAGAATATCCCCCCCGCCAGCAGGGATGCGAAAGTGGCTCGCCTTGCAGTGCGAGCCACTCTTGTCGTTTCAGCTTCCTTCGAAGTTTCGGTCATCCGCCCGGAATCATGGCGTCTGCGTGCGGGTTGGCGTGTTGGTCTTGCATCCGCCAAGTTCAATTGGGGTCTGGCAGATGATGATCTGGGTCCTGGTGGGCGTCAGGGTGTTCGTCGGGGATGCCGTCGGTGTGCGGGTGATCGTCGGCGTCAGGGTTGTCGTCGTGGTCAACGTGGGTGTGATCGTCCGCGTGTTCGTCCGCGTGGGTGTGATCGTGCGGGTCGGTGTGATCGTCCGCGTCAGCGTAATGGTCGGGGTAAGGGTACGAGTATTGGTCACAGTAGGTGTAAATGGTGATTGTTGGGGTAGAGGTGATCGTCACCGTCGGGGTAATCGTCCGGGTGGGAGTATTGGTCGGGTGCGAGTGACAGTCGGTGTGCGCGTGATCGTCCGCGTCAGGGTGATCGTCGGTGTTTGCGTAATGGTCGGCGTGTTGGTGCGCGTGCGGGTCACCGTGGGCGTGTTGGTGTTGGTCGGGGTGCGCGTGATCGTCGGCGTCTGCGTGATCGTTGGTGTCAGCGTCACCGTCCGGGTTCTGGTCGGGGTGCGTGTTCTTGTTGGGGTTCTGGTAACCGTGCGGGTGCGGGTGACCGTTGGCGTCACCGTCCGGGTGACCGTGCTGGTGGAGGTGGGGGTTGGCGCCATGATGCTGAATGTATCCACGATAACGCTGGATTTCGCGCGGTTATCCGCGTTACGCGCCAGTACCACCAGGGTGTAATCGCCGTCGACGATCAATCCAGCGTTCGCGCTTCCCTGCAGCCAGCGGTCCGCCCAGGGGGTGCGGCTGTTGCAGCTGCCGCCAAAGATGCAGAACTGGCTGGACGTGTCGGAGGACCAGTGCACCAGGTATCCGTCCGAATCATAGACATAGAAGTACACGTAATCCATGGGCATGGTGTCGGTGCCGCTGATGATCGCCCGGATCCAGAAGCCGCCAGAGATGGGCGAGGAACTGGAATATTGCAGGGTGATCTCCGGTCCCGCACGGCCTGTCATGGACATGGAACAGGTCCTGGCAGTCTCTTCCTCGAAACCGATCTTGTAGACCAACCCGCCGGTGAAATCGCTCGGCCAATAGTAGCCCTGCGCTTCGACGGGTTGCGGAGGCGTGACGGAGAGTGCCAGGGTCGGGTTTGCTCCGACGAATGGATACTGCCGGAAGTTCGGGGTCTCCCAGAAGGTGAACGGGGTGGCATACACCCACTTGAACCAACCGGATTGCCCCGGGTAGACCCGGTACTGCGGCGTGGGGAAGATGTGCGAGAACGGGTAGGTGCTGGTGTTGGCAGGGTCATAGAGCTTGTTCGCGTTGGCTTCCCAGGCGTAATAATCGAAGATGTGCCCGGATTGCGGGTCCTGGAAAACGGAATGCCAGCCGTCATTGTAGGTCATCCCCGATGCCCCCAGCCAGACGCTGTTGACCGGGTCAACATTGCGCATGTAGGCTTCCAGCGAGTTGCCGCCGTTTTGAATTGCCAGAAGTTCGCCCGGGTCACCGGTCATGGCCTCCGTATCGTTCACAAAGGTCAGGCAGTCCGGTGTGGTGGTGGGCGTGGCCGTCATCGTGGAGGTGGCGGTCGGCGTCAGCGTTTCGGTGGGGGTCATGGTCGCCGGCGGCGGGGTAAAGGTCCAGGTGGGCAGGAAGGCCATCCCGCCGGTGAGACCGGTGACGCGCGAGGTGCGGAATTTTTCGACGATCCCCTCGCGCATGGCAGTCAGGCGCAGGGTCGGCCACCAGGTGGAAAGGAAGGGGGTGATCAGGTTATGGCGATAGGTGAGCGTGACGCGCACCCGGTCGCCAGGGCCGCCGGCATCATCCACCGCGCGCACCAGGTTGAAGGTGCCAATTTCCACCATTTCGCAGTGCTGCGGGAAGAGGAAATCGTTGGGATTTGCTCCACCGGGATGGGATTAAAGAAGAAGTTGTTGGGATTCAACCCGAATAGCACACCCTGGTCCTGGATGATGCGGTTGGAGCAGGTGGTCACGTTGAAGAAGCCGGGTTCGCTGGGGTTTCCGCGGTGGTCCTGGTGGAAAACGCCATCATCCAGGGTCGTATGGGCGGCAGTCAGGAAATCTTCATAGTTTCCGGAAATAGGCATCGTCCAGGTTATATGCGATCCCGGTAGCCCCTTGAAGGGAGACATCCCGGATGGTCAGCAGGCGGGCATAGTCCTGCAGCGGAACGGAGAGGTCATCGATCTGGTTGCCGACTGCATCCTCGATGACGCAATCGTCGCTGCCATCGGTTTCCTCAGCCACGGTCAGGCCAAGGTCGGCGGTCATTGCGCCAACGGCGGCTGGGCAATACTGCGAGTCGTAATTCCCGGTTATCGCATAACGCACACCAAACCTCGCCCCGTTCTCGATCGCCAGCCAGGCCTGCAGGATGCGCCCGAACTCGATGATCCCAAATACCAGCAGCAGGAGGATGGGCAGCGCGATGGCAAATTCCACCATCGATTGCCCCGGGCTCCTGCGCAGGTGATCTTTAAACCTTGTGAGTGGGTGAATTTTTTGGTTCATGGCGTTTACTGAGAGATCCTTGTATAAATTCGGGAAGCGATATCAAGGAAGATGCCTTCCAGGGCAGCCCCGGACGGGGCAAAATAATACTGACCGCAGATTCGCCGCGGGCCGACAGTTTCGCAAGGGTCGGTTTCACGGTCACCGTCATCGCCGACAGCCGCCATGTAGCGCAGGCAGCTGTTCGCCAATGGAGACGGTGAATGGGTCGCTGGTGTCGCCGCCGGCTGCACCCAGCCCGATGGTATAGATGGAGATCTCATTTCCGCCAGGTTCATTCAGGTTCAAGGAGCGGGTGAGGGCGGCGGTATCGGTCATATCCAGGGCGTAATCCAGCACGCTGTAATTCAAATTTGGAGTGGTGCCATCCCAAACGGATCCCGGCGGGCAGGTGCCCGCGGCGGTATCGATGCAATGCCGGGGAGCGAACTGGGTGTCGAAACACTGGGAGGTCCACCAACCCGTCCCCATGCCGCCGGTGCAGAACCCGTTGGGATAATCTGCCAGGTCGGGGTTTGCCGGATCTGTATTGGGAGTGTCGCTCAGGTTTACCTGCCCATCGGAGAGAAAAACGATCACCCACACCGAACCCGAGCGGCCGAATTCGCGCAGAACATTGGAAGCCACCCGGATACCGCAACCATGGCAGGTGGAGAGCACCGAGGCGGAATCGCCAGGGACCACGTTATCCGCTTCGGTATATAGTCCGTCCCCGTCCATATCGAAGGCGTCATTCTTGTTCCAGGCGTCGCAGGGAACGCCCCCCCAGCCCCAGTAATCGTGGGATTCATCCCAGCGATCCCATTCCCCGGGGTTATGACCGGAGGGGTCATTCACGTCGCAGCAGAGTGGGTGGGATACGTTATCCTGGCAGGTGGGCAGGTCGTCATCTTCATCATTTCCATCACCGTCGCGATCCTCGGGGAAGACCGGGTTGAACATACCCGGGAACATCTTCCACTGCGGCCACATCAGCGCGTAAGGGGCGTCGTTGTGCAGCGGGATGGCGTCGATCGCGTCGGAGGCTTCCTCCAGGTGGGTTTGCGGGTCCATCGCGTCGTTCTCGCCAAGGTTCAAGCGGATCTGCGCCTGGGTATCAAAAGTGATTACCCCTACCCGGTCGTAGCCGTCATACAGGTTGCCGATCAGTGCGTTGGCAGCGTCCTTCGCCTGGAGCAAGGGCTGGCAGGTGTTGGTGGCGTTGCAGCCGGCATCATAATTATCCACGAACGGGCAGTTTTCCCCGGCGGTCACGAACGGCTCGCATATGGTCGCCAGGGTATCGGAGGCCATGGATTCGGAGGTATCGAATACCAGCACCATATCCACCGATGCCGCCTCGGCGATGGCGTCGGTGGTCAGGGGAATGTTATCAAAACCCAGCATGTGCAGGAAGTACAGCGGCGCTTCCTGGGTTGCCCGCACCCAGATCAGCTTTCGCGGCTGCCGAAGCAGCCCGGTGACAGGGTCGGGGATGTTGGTGATCGGGCAGCGGTTGAAGAAATCCGGGGCAATAGTCACCAGGTCAGCATCCCGGAAGCCGTCGAAATCCGAATCGCACAGGCGGATCTGCAGGTCGACGCTGTTCGGGTCGAGATTCTGCAGTTTCAGGATCTCGGTGGCGGCATAGGTCATTTTCGGGATGACCTCCAGCTCATGCCCGGGTTCCTGGCGCTTGAATTCGTTCGCGGCCGAAACCGCTGCGGCATCCACCGACCTTTTCAGTTGACCATAGGTCACGTAGAGGGAGCCGGAATCGACCGCCAGGCCGATAAAGAATACCAGCGCGAGCGCGGCGATCGCGAAAATGACCAGTGTCTGACCTTTTGTTTGTCTTGTTCATGGCTTTAAGGTGTCGGGCTGGGGGTTGGGGTCGGCGACCCGGGTGGGAGGGGCATGATCGTGTAGGCATGGATTTGGAAGGGGTTGGGGATGAATTGGGTGATCAATGGCAGGTTCAGCACCTGCTCGTAACAATAGAAGAACTCGACGGCAACATATCCTTTCGCGTTGGGCATATCCACGTTGTATGGCAGCACCAGGCTGTTCAAACTGGTTTCCGTGTAATGCGGCTCCGCCCGAACGGTGTTCCCCTGGCAGTCACGCATCCAGTTGTTCCCATCCAGCGCGGGGTCCGGGTCGGTGTAATTATCGTAGTTGGAAAGCGCCCAGTACTCTCCGGTTCCCTCAGGATCATCTATACGGCCAGACGTTCGAAACCTGGTTGGTACTCAGGGTGAAAACGGTCACCACAATATCATCGGTGGCGGGGTTCATGATCAGGAAGGGGTTCAGCCCGTTACAATAGTCGGCATCCCAGCAGGTGCTGGAGCCGATCGTCGGGGAGAAGATGCAGGAAGTATCGTAGAAGAAATTAAAATCGTTCGCCGTGCTGCAATCGTAATCCCCGGGGGGGATGCCCGCCCCGGCGATGATCTCTTCGATCTGCGGGTCGCGCTGCGAGGCAAAGCGGGCAGCTTCGCGGGTCAGGTCCAGCACATCCAGGTAGCGGCCAATGAAGAACACCACCTCCACCATGCCGATCAGCATGATCAGCAGCACAGGCAGGATCAGCGCCAGCTCCAGGAACGCCTGACCGCGCTTGTGTTCATTTTTGGCTTTGCGGAATTTTGCAAATATCATGGCTCGCAACCTTTGCGTGCTTTTAATCCAAATCTAATTTACAACAACGGGATGGTAAAGTCAACCGGTTTGGGGGAACTGTAAGCTGTTTGTAATCCAAATAAAATGCCTTTGTAACCAAAAACGGACAAAAATGATGGTTTTCAGCAAGCTGTGCCAAAAAACCTTGACAATATTTTCTCCGAAGATAATAATATAGAACATTATTTCTACAGGAGTACCATGACCCGTATCATCATGATCCCGAACGATAACTCCATCATCTATACGCGTTCCTCGCTTGCCGCAGAGACCATCGTTCGCTCCATCAACTCCAGCGGCTGGCAATCCAACCTGGAAGTGCTGGAGTCGCTCACCCTCACCATCGATCCCGGCAGCATGAAGGCCAGCAGC
The DNA here is from genome assembly GCA_963747315.1 of uncultured Chloroflexia bacterium. Taxonomy (GTDB): domain Bacteria; phylum Chloroflexota; class Anaerolineae; order Anaerolineales; family Anaerolineaceae; genus CAVVEQ01. The sequence continues at coordinate 22,066 of CAVVEQ010000010.1, forward strand.
ATGGGCGACCTGGTACTGATCTACTCCCGCGAACAAGGTTCCTCATCCGCCGGCGAATCGTTCACCCGCGAGCTAACCTTTCGCCAGCAGCGCATCCTTGCCGATCTCTGCGAGGGGCTCACCCAGAAAGAGATCGCCCGTCGTGAGGGGATCTCCCTGCGTACCGTAGGGTTCGAGGTCTCCAGCCTGAAGAAGATCGTCCCCAATCTCGCCAGTCTCTGCCGGGGCACCCGCCCGGCGATCGTTGAAGGTTGAATTTGACAACAATTTCCATTTTGCTTATACTTGAGTCGCAAGTAATCCTTCAGGGCAGGGTGAAATTCCCGACCGGTGGTCATAACCCACCAGCGCGATCTTCGCGCAGACCCGGTGCAACTCCGGGGTCGACGGTACAGTCCGGATGAAAGAAGGTGAACCATTCCAGCATTACGCCTGGATTGATGCCCTGAGGTTGAATGCCCGGGGTATTTTTTTATGCAAGCAGACGAAAACCGCTCCAACTCCAGAAGATTCCAGCAATTCCTCATTCGCAGGAGGAGCTGGATCTTGCTCGTATCCATCTTCCTCTTCCTGGCAGTGTGGAGCCTGGCAGTTGCGGTATTCCGGCTGCCTTCCTTCATTCTGCCCCCGCCAGTGGAGGTCGCTGAACGCACGTGGAGAGCCATTACGGATGGCTCGCTGCTATACCACGCAGCCGCCACCCTGTTGGAGGTGCTGCTGGGAATGGCGGTGGGGATCGGTTCTGCGCTCCTGATCGGGTATGCGCTTGCCAAATCACGCCTGCTCGAAAACCTGCTCTCTCCGTATATTGTCGCCAGCCAGGCAATTCCGGTGGTCGCCATCGCCCCGCTGCTGGTCATCTGGTTCGGGCCGGGGTTGGCCTCCAAGGTTCTCATTTGCGCCCTGATCGTATTCTTCCCGGTTCTGGTCAATACCCTGGTGGGTCTGCGCAGCGTACCGGAAACCCTGCGCGACCTGATGCGCTCCATGCGCGCCGGCCGCCGCCAGGTGCTGCGATTCCTGGAGATCCCCTCTGCTCTGCCCCTCGTGCTGGGTGGTTTGCGCATCGGCGCCACCCTGGCCGTCATCGGTGCCGTGGTGGGGGAATTCGTCGGCTCCGATAGGGGCCTGGGGTTCCTGATCAATCTTGCCCGCGGGCAATACGACACCCCGCTGGTTTTTGGAACGGTTCTCACCCTGGTGCTGTTCGCCATGGTGCTCTATACCCTGGTGGCAGTCCTGGAAAAACGCTACCTCAAATGGCAGCGCCCTGCTGAATGACCGGAGATCAATTATGAAACGCTTTTTTACAATTATCTTTGCCCTGATTATCCTTAGCGCCTGCCAGGCACAGCCAATCGGACCATCCTCCACGACTGCTTCTGAAGGATCCCCTGCGCTGATTCCGATTCGTCTGCCGGTTGGGTACATCCCCAACGTGCAGTTTGCGCCGCTCTATGTTGCCATCGAGAAAGGGTTTTTTCGCGAGCAGGGGTTGGATGTGACCCTGGATTACAGCGCCGAGATCGATCGGTCGCCCTGGTGGGGGCGGGCGAGCTTCCCTTCACCATCGCCTCCGGCGAGCAGGTTCTGCTCGGACGCGGGCGCGGACTGCCGCTCGTCTACACCCTCGCCTGGTACCAGGATTATCCCGTGGGAGTGGTTTCATTGAAGGATGCGGGCATTACCACGCCTGCTGATCTCAAAGGTAAGCGCATCGGCATCCCCATGCTCTCCGGTGCCAGTTATATCGGCCTCTCCGCCCTGCTTTCCTCCGCCGGGCTCACCGAGCAGGATGTCTCCCTGGACGTGATAGGGTTCACCCAGTTGGAATCCCTGGTTAGCGGGCGGGATGATGCCGTGGTCGTCTACGCGGCCAACGAACCGGTTCAACTCGAGGCGAAAGGTTACGCTACCCACCTCCTGCGTACTTCCGATTACAGCAACCTGGTAGGTAATGGCCTGGTCACCAGCGAAGCTTTGATCGAGCAGGATCCCGGGCTGGTTAAGAAAATGACGACCGCCATTCTCCAGGGGATCATGTTCGCGGCCGATAACCCCGATGAGGCCTATGCGATCAGCCGGAAATTCGTCGAGAATCTGGAAGAAAATGACCCGGTACAGAAAGCCGTTCTGGCGAAATCCATAGAGATGTGGAAAAGTTCAAAACCAGGGTATTCGAATCCGGACGCGTGGGAAAACATGCAAAATGTACTTCTCGGTATGGGGCTGCTCTCCGAACCTCTGGATCTTTCTGCAGCCTATACCAATGAATTCTGGCCGGGAAAATAATGGAGATTCTCGCCGACGCGGTCCTCGAAGTCCGCAACCTGGGGGTATCCTTCCAGGATGAGCAGGGAGAGTTGGAGACCCTCCAGGAAGCCAGCTTTGCTCTCGCCCCGCAGGAATTCGTCTGCCTCATCGGTCCCTCCGGCAGCGGCAAGACCACCCTGCTGCGCGTGCTGGCCGGGCTGCTAACCCCTTCCACCGGCGAGGTGATCTTTCACGGCGATCATCCCCCGCGCATCGGTCTCGTCTTTCAGCAGGCCAACCTGATGCCCTGGCGCAGCGCGCTGGCCAACATCACTCTCCCGCTGGAAATGGAGGGAGTGCCGATCGAGGATGCCAGGCGTAAAGCGCAGGAATGGATCGCCATCACAGGATTGGAGGGGTTTGAAAACGCCTGGCCGCGTGATCTCTCCGGCGGAATGGCGCAGAGGGTCGCCATTGCCCGCGCGCTCATCCAATCCCCCGACCTGCTCCTGCTCGATGAGCCCTTTGGTTCGCTGGATGCCCTGACCCGCGAGAATATGGGTGCCGAGCTGCTGCGCATCTGGCAGCACGAGCGCAAGACGGTGTTGATGGTCACGCATTCGATCTCCGAAGCCCTGCTGCTTTCCGACAGAGTGCTTGTGTTTTCCCCCCGCCCCGGGCGCATCCGCACCGAAATGATGGTGGATCTCCCCCGTCCGCGCACCGAAGATATCCGCTATTCCCCCCAATTCATGGATCTGGCCCGCTCCCTTACGGGCAGCCATCACCCGCGGAGATTAACCCTCCCGTTCCAATTCCGGCCAGCCCAACAATAGCACCTCGAGCAGCAGCCGCAGGTTTGCGTTGTTATCCAGTTTCCAGAGCGCGGCAGCCGTTTCTCTCAGGCAGGAGAGCGCATCCGGTGCGGCGATCATTCCCGCTGCATTTGTGATCTCCTTTTTAAGATCGATATTCATTAAAAAACTATCGGCGCCTGACCCGGCCAGGTAAATATCCCGCCAAAGCCCGCTCCAGTTCTGCAGGGTGAGTCTCAGTTCATCACGGGTCTGGTTCATCTTTTCGTTGCGCCGGGACAGTCCGTTCTGCGTAGGCAAAACGGGCGATCACATCGCTTCGCAGCAATTCAAGACCTTCAGTCAACCGCGCCTTGCGTTCCCGGTAAAGCTCCCTTGATGAACCCAGCGCGATCGCCCTCCCGGGGCAGCCGCCGGAGATGTGTGCCAATTCCCCGGCTGGAGCAGTGTTGATCCCTTCCCGGTCTTGCAGGGCTTGGGCAAGCTCCGCCGGCTTCATCGGTCGCAGGCGGATCTGTTCACAGCGTGAGGAGATGGTCGGCAGCATGCTCTCCGCCGATTCCGCGGTCAGAATGAGGATCACCCGGTCCGGTGGTTCCTCCAGAAGCTTGAGTAGCGCATTCTGGGCATCCTCTGTGGCTTCCTGGAAGTTCACCAGAAGCGCGACCCGGGTTTTGGATTCGTAAGGTGCCAGCGCCAGGGTGTGCTGCAGATCGCGTACCTGCTCGATCAGGATACGCGTCCTCTCTGGGTTGCGCCGCACAATGGTTAGATCTGCCTGTTCTTCTTTGAGAATGCCCTTACAAGCCCGGCAGGTCCCGCAGGCTTCCCCTGCTGCCGGAGGGCTCTGGCAGTTCAGGGATTGCGCAAAGCGGAGCGCAAGGGTGCGCCGCCCAATCCCCTGCGGTCCGGTGATGAGATAAGCCTGCCGGGTGGTGTTGCGAAGGATATGCTTTTTGAGCAGTTCGACCGCCCATTCCTGCCCGATGTAATTCCATCCCATGGGGACGATTGTAGCATACCTCCCTCCGCTATCCTCAAATAAAAAAACCGCGGAGATCTCCGCGGCTGTTTCTTTCCTGGTTATTGTTATTTAGCCGCCACCTTGCGCGGCTTTTTTAGCTCCATCGGCTGCGTCGGTTCAGGCGCTGCCGGCTGGGGGACTGGGGTCTCTGGTGCAGCCGGCTCATCCAGGTGCAGATCCACGCGGTCCTCCATGCGTACCTGGCCGCGCAGGAAGGCGCCCTCTTCCGAAGCGAAAGCGCTGATCACCACGTCCCCCCAAACCCTGCCCGTGGAACGGATCTCCAGTTTTTCGGCGGTGATGTTGCCCTTCACCGAGCCGGCCACGATCACCGTGTTGGCGCGCAGGTCCTCGCAGGTCACCCGCCCGCTTTCGCCCACCACCAGCAGTCCGCGCAGGACGATCTCACCTTCAAATGTGCCCTCGATGCGGACGCCGCCACTGCCCCGCAGCGCGCCTTTCCAGGTTATCCCAGAACCTAAAACCGAAGTAACCCGTTCGGCGGGGGTGATGGGTTGCGTGGGGGAAGGCTCAGGTTTTCGAAACATGGTTTTTTGATTTTTATAAAACTAAGTCGTGTTTTTCCACTTTTATATCACTGATAGAAATTTTACCATCTCGTTTGAATCGCAGGGTAAAACCAGCGGGAAAAGGACTCGGTTATAATAACCGCCGACAATATATTAAGGGATTTTTTTATGGAAAACGACCGCGATCAGAAGATCAGTGCCTACTGGGAGGACCCGCAGACCTCCTCCATGAACGATAAATACATTGCCACGCTGGAGACGGAGATGATCAGAAGGCACATGCCTTCTAGCGCGCGAGTGCTGGACCTGGGCTGCGGAGATGGCACCGGTTCAAGCGGTTATCGCGTTGGGGTTGGCTCCTATTTCGCCATGGAACGCTCCTGGAAGATGATCCGCGAATTTCAGACCCGCGAGGGAGCCATCCCTCTCGTCCGCGGCGACCTGCGTGCGCTGCCTTTCTCCCGCCAACCGAAAGACCACTTCCCGGTGGTCATCACCCAGCGTGCCCTCATCAACCTGCCGGATGAGGCTGCTCAGGAGGAGATCCTTGCGATCCTCCCTGAACTGGTTCAGCCGGGCGGTCTGCTGATGCTCTGCGAAGCATTCCGAGAAGGCTCGCAGAATCTCAACGCCCTGCGCCAGCACCTCGGTTACGATCCCATTCCACCCCGCTGGCATAACGTGCACCTCACCCACCCGTTGGTTGAAAAGGTGCTCGCGGAACCGCATGGAGCTGACCGCCGAGGAGGATCTGAGCACCTATTTCTTCCTGACCCGCGTGGTCAACCAGGCCCTTTCCGGCAATGTCCCGTTGGATTGGGACCGCCCCTTCAACAAGATCGCCTTCGATATCTCGCAGTCGGGTCTGGGCCCCCAATTCCGCGGCTGGAGCCATATTACATTGCAGGTATGGAAGAAGAAGGAGTGAGGAGTGTTTTCGTCATTGCGAGGAGCCCCCATCGGGGGCGACGAAGCAATCTCACATGAAAGATAATTGGTTGATTGGTTGACTCGCCGGGCGGGCTCATGCCCGCCGTTTTTATTTGGTGGGTGCTTACATCCGTTTCTATTTGCACCGCGTTGTGAACCGCCAGGGCATGCTTTTCCAAGGCTCAGGCACATTGTTCAGCCCGATCCTTGGTGTGGTTATGACGCTCTCTTCCGCCGCCTTTTCCCCCTCCTCCACGAACAATCCGCTTTCCACGCTGCACACATCCGCCCCATTTTGCGCGCCAGTTATACCAAAAGCCTGAGTCAGCTTGGCCGGCCCATCGCACCAGATCTCCCGTCTTCCGCCCCGCCCGCCGCGCGGCGATCAATTCCAACCCTTCCAGAGGCTCCACAGCGCGGATCAGTACTGCCGCAGGGAAACCATCAGAACCGGTCACGAAGTTCAGGCACCAGTGCATCCCGTAGGTGAAATAGACGTAAGCACGCCCCGACGGACCGAACATGACGGCATTGCGCTTGGTTTTCCCGGAATGCGCGTGGCAGCCCAGGTCCTCCATCCCGCGGTATGCTTCCGTCTCGGTGATGATCCCTCCGATCCGCTGCCCCTCCTCCACACGCACGAGGCGCATCCCGAGCAGCGCGCGGGCAACCGTCAGCGCATCGCGGTCGTAGAAGGAAACCGGAAGGATCATATTCTCCGTCATCTTTTTTGGCGATTATTTATTCGGCTTGCCGTTGGTGCTCTGCGCGAAACGGGGATCCTTTTGCAGGGTCAAGCGTAATCCGTCTTTTAATTTAACCGCGGGGACGAACTTCAGTTTGTCCTTGGCCAGGTGGATATCGGCGCACAGCCTCCCCGGCCCGGTATCCGAGCGCGGATTGTAGATCACCTGGGCGGGTTTGCCGGTCACTTCCAGGATGATCTTCACCAGTTCTCGCACGGAGATATCGTTTCCGCTGCCGATGTTCATGGTCAGCCCGCTGATCCCCGGCACCTTGGAAGCCGCAACCATGGCCTTGACCACATCATCGATATAGATGTAGTCGCGGGTCTGCAAGCCGTCGCCCTGGATGACTAATGTTCCCTGCTGAATGGCCTGCTGCAGAAAGTTCGGGATAACCGGTGCGTGCACCGGCGGGATCTGCTGCCCCGGCCCATAGGCATTGAAAACCCGCAGGCAGACTGTCTCGATTCCCCACTGGCTGCCGATCGTGCGCACGTAGTATTCCGCGGCCAGCTTGGAAACAGCATAGGGCGAGCGCGGGTCGGGGTTGAAGCTTTCCCGCACCGGCTGGTGGTGCTGGTTGCCATAGACCGCGCCGGAGGAGATGAACACCACCCGGCGCACGCCAACATCGCGCATGGCTTCCATCAGTGTAACCGTGCCGCCCACATTCACTTCGTTGTATTCACCGGGGTAGAGCAGGGATTCCGGCACCAGCACGCGTGCCGCCAGATGGTAGACGCAATCCACGTCCTGCAGCAAAGTCCAGAGCTTGGGGCGGTCTTTCACGTCTCCGCGGGTGAAATGCACCTCGGGTAGCAGGGCTTCTGGATTGCCGGTGGAAAGGTTATCCACCCCGCGCACGGTGTTCCCCTCCCCAACCAGGGAGTTTGCCAGGGCGGAACCGAGGAATCCTGCAGCGCCAGTGATCAAATATCTCATGGGATTGGCATTATAGCATATCCGGCAAAGCAGCCTTTCCAGCCATTGTTTGAATATTTCCCCCCTGGCGGATTTCTTTGTATAATCTTTGTTATCCCAACCGGAGGGGTGACATGCCCAGGATTAACGAACTTTCCAATCAATCCATTTACCCAATTAAGACCGTCAGCGCCCGCACCGGTATTCAGCCGGTAACAATGCGTGCCTGGGAACGACGCTACCAGCTGCTCTCCCCCCAGCGCGGAGAAAACCGCTATCGCCTCTATTCCGAACAGGATATCGCCATTCTCACCTGGGTAAAGGGTAAAGTGGATGGTGAAATGCAAATCAGCACTGCTGCCCGCTTGGTTAAGGAGATGCGCCTCACTGGCAATTGGCCGGAAGCAACCATCCAGGTTCAGCCTGCCCCCCTGCGTCCAGCCAGCTCCCCTGCCGCGGACTATATCCCCGCACTTCATCAAGCTCTGATTGAAAAAAAGGAACAGGCTGCAATATCTATCCTGACAGAAATCCGCGGATGTTATGGACTTGACGAAATCTTCAGCAGCATTCTTATCCCGGTGCTGGCGCGGATCGGGCAAGCCTGGTACGAAGGCCGCATCGGCGTTTCCACCGAGCATTTCGCCAGTTCCCTGATTCGCGGCTGGTTACTGCAGATCTATTATTCCATACCCGCCCGCAGTTCCGGCAGGCGCATCCTGGTGGGTACCGGTTCGGAGGAAACCCACGAGATCGGTGCGTTGATGTTCGCTTGCCTGCTGCGGGAAAAAGGGTATTTCGTGGATTACATCGGTCCCGATAACCCGCTTGATGACCTGGTTGATTACGCGGAGGAACAGAAGGTGTTCCTGGTCATCCTGACCGCGTCGCTGGATACGAACGCCCTGGTGCTTAAAAAGCTGCAGGATAAACTGAATAGTTTATCCAAGCCACCCATTTTCGCTTATGCCGGGCAGGCATTTGTACTCTTCCCGAATCTATGCAGCACGATCCCCGGGGTGTTCCTGGGAAACACGCTGATGGATGGGGTGGGTAAGGTGGGGGAATTGCTGGCCAGCGTCAAATAGCATCCATTTCCATAAGGAAGGATCCATCTTCAGGATTGGGGACCGCGGGCGACCAGTGATTTAACCGCCAGCAGTGCTCCAAACGAGATCAGGATCAGGATGACCGAAAGCGTTACCGCATTGGTCAGGTTGGATTCGAAACCAAGATAGATAGCCATCGGCATCGTCTGCGTCCGTCCGGGGAAATTCCCGGCGAAGATGATCGTCGCCCCAAACTCCCCCAAGGCTCGCGACCAGCTTAATACCGCCCCGCTGATAAATGCGATTTTTGCAATTGGGAAAACGATGTACCTGAACGCCTGCCAGGAATTCGCCCCGTCCAGATGAGCTGCCTGGATCAGTTCATTATCCACGCTGGCAAAACCAAGCGCTGCAGCAGTGATGAAATATGGCGCTGAGATGAATATTTGAGCCAGTACCACCGCCGCCCCAGTGAAGGCAAGGCTCAGACCCATGCTTTCCAAAAACCCACCGATCGAACTTTGCCGGCCCAAAGCCAGCAAAAGCGCAAGCCCTGCTACGGAAGGCGGCAGCACGGTCGGCAGACTCACCAGCGCATCAGTTGCGCGATGCAGGGAAAATCGACGCCTACCCAGCATATACGCCAGCGGGGTACCGAAAAGAATTGTCAACACCAGGCTCAGGAAGGTCGTGCGCAGGCTGACCATAACCGCATTGCGAACCCCAGAATCTTCAAAACTCTTAATCAACTCCCCAAATGAGGAATAGGAAAAAAGCATCAGGATCGGGAGGATGAAAAAGACCAGCATTGGCAGCGCCGCCAGCCACCACATGCGTTCCGTCCACCGTTCGATAGAATGATCCCTGTTTTCTGTGTATTGAAGTTCAATATCACCGCTCTCTCCACCTTCTGGGCGGGAGGGATGTTGTGGTTCAATGGGTTGATACTGGAAAGCAGTCATAGAATATTATTTTGGGGTGATAAATCCGAATTTCATCAGAACTTCCTGTCCATCCGTGGATAGGATAAAATTAATAAATGATTCTACCAAATCGGTGTTTGTGATATCGTTCAGGGGCGCGATCGGATAATGGGCATCAATATTAAGATCAGCTGGAATTTCCAAAGCTTCAACTTTTTCCCTGGCGCTTCCCTGGCTATCGCTAAAAAAGACAAAGCCTGCGTCCGCTTCGCCCAGCGACACCTTGGTCACCACGCCGTTGACCGTGCTTTCATAGGATACGATGTTTTGATAGACATTCTCTTTGTAATCCCTTGGAAAACCGGGATCTTTGATCGCATTGGATAAGTACTGCTCAACATATACCCCCTGGGGACCTTCTTTCGCGCCCATGATTATTTTTATTCCCGGTTTCGAAAGATCCTGCAGGTTCTTGATTGCAGCCGGATTATCCTTTGGAAGAATGATTGTTAATCTATTGCGCGCAAAAAGTTGAACATCTTCCTTGTCGATCCTCCCGGAGCCGATCGCATTAGTCATGAATTTTTCGGCAGCGCTGGCAAAAACATCGGCGGGGGCGCCCTGCCCGATCTGCAGGGCAAGGTCATTCGCGTTTTGAAAATTGAAATTCACGACCGTTCCGGGATGTTGAGCCTCAAACAACTTTCCAATTTCGGTGAAGGGTTGAGAAAGGGAGGATGCCGCGAACACCATGATCGTGCTGGAATCCGGGATTTTACCCTCCTGTCGAGTTGCTGAAGGAATGGCATTTTCGGATATCTGGCGTGGCAGGCTTATGCACCCAGCCAGTAAAAGGAACGTGACAATTAAAATATATTTAAACATCCTTCTCATCATTTTTCGCTTTTTAGATTCCTTTCACCAGAGATGTGGGAGAAAAGGGCGAAAAGCGCTCCACCCAACTTCTAAACATACGCCCGCCTGCTGTACCAGCCGATGCGGTCCGCTTGGAAAACATCAAATTCCGGCACGTAAGGTTTAATGTCCAATAATGGCGACCCATCCAGCATATCAACCCCCTGGATTTTTAATCGATTCGCATCACATTGAATTAACCGAACGGTTGAGATCCCGATCGGGTTGGGCCTGCTTGGATAACGGGTGGCAAATACGCCATACCTGTTATTATCGAGGAATGGTTTTACTTTCAATTCTTTCGGTTTCTCTGCAAGATGCCAGATATAAAGCAAAATCAGGTGGGAAAATTCCGCCACCCCATCCAGCCCTTCCGTGAAGTTCTCGAATACTTCAACCTCACCGAAGGCAGTTGATCGGGAGGATTGAATGGGGGTTTCATCCTCTTTTTGGAAAGGCGTATGAATAATACCGATTGCGTCCAATTCATATAGTTTCATTATTTAGGTCTGGCTTTCTTTTTGTCTTTAGCACCAGGTTCAACGTATCCGAATCAGAGTCTTTATAAGGAATTTTTATGCAGGAATGATCATCACCCTGGATCGCCCCCTGCGGAATCTCCCAATATTTCTGGCAGCTCATCCAGCCATTCGCGGGTTGCCCGTACCTGCCGCAAACGGTAATCGAGCACCGCGCAGTTGAAATCCAGGCCGGGTAGCGTGTTTTCCATTTCCAAAAGCAGGGTCGTTTCCCAACGAAAGCAGCTGGCTTTTTGCCGGTCGATTAGCCTAGCCATTCTGGAGCCCGGATCCACCCGGTAGACATGGTGTAATTTCGCTAAAAATTCCTGGCGCATGAAGCGTTGGGATTCGACCGGCAAATCCGCCCATTCCTCCAGTAACTTTTTTCCATCGACGCTCAAGCGCAGTTCTCGGCGGTCAGGGCGGTTTTCTCCAGCCAGTACCTGCCCTTCCAGCAACCCGCGCTCTTCCAGCTTATCCAGCAGAGCGTAGAGCTGGCTCTGGTTCAGCCGCCACACCAGCCCGATTCCTTCCAGGCGTACCAGTTCCTTATGGATCTCGTACCCATGGCGGGGTTTCTGGTCTACGAGGTCCAGGAGGATGAATTCAAGCGCAAGGGGGGAGGCTCTTCGAGGTGACATACTCAATTAATGATTATTATAACATGTGACTATTCCAATTTCAATCCTGAAATATCCACTTGGGGTAAAATTGCCCGCAAGTTACCTCAACATGACAAAGTCCAGGATCCGCATCCTCGCCCTGTGCGTCTTCCGGCATCATGACCGTATCCTGGTCGCCTGCCTGCATGACCCTGTAAAAAATCAGGATTTCTACCGCCCGCTCGGGGGCGGGGTGAAATTTGGCGAAGCCGCCGCGGATGCGATGCAACGCGAGATCGCCGAAGAGTTGGATACCCACATAAAAGGGCTGGATCTCCTTGGCGTCCTGGAAAACCGCTTCACCTACGATGGAAAACCCGGCCACGAGATACTTTTCATCTTCGACGCCAAATTCACAGATCAGGGCTTGTACAAAATGAAACACGTTCCGGCCCATGAGGGTGCCGGTAGAAAAATTCGAACCAAATGGATCGATCCCAATCAAAAGAAACCGAAGATCCCGCTCTACCCGGAGGGGTTGCGAGAGCTGCTTGAAGATCAATAATAGGAAAGAGGCCGGAGATGTTTAAAGAATTTAAAACCTTTATCATGCGCGGGAATGTGCTCGACCTTGCCGTCGGCGTGGTCATCGGCGCTGCATTTGCCAAGATCGTTAATTCGCTGGTGTCCGATATTTTCCTTCCCCCCATCGGTTTGTTGCTCGGTAATATGGATTTCAGTAACCTTTTCATTTCGCTGACAGGCGAAGAATATCACTCCCTGGCCGAAGCCCAGGCTGCCGGGGCGGCCACCCTGAACTACGGGATGTTCCTCAACAACATTATCAACTTCCTGATCATCGGGTTTGTGATCTTCCTCGTGGTTCGGTACGCAAACAAGGTGTTCACGAAACCCGCGCCACCTGCTGAACCCACGGAGAAGGATTGCCCCTTTTGTTTCACAAAGATCCCCATCCAGGCCACCCGCTGCCCGCACTGCACCTCTCACTTCCAGTAGCCGCGATTGAACAAACGCCTCAGTTCTGATATCACTCTGCTCATCGTTGCCTTCATCTGGGGAACGGCATTTGTCGTCCAGCGTATCGCCGTCGTCGGGCTGGGCACCTTTCTATTCAACGGGCTGCGCTTTCTGCTCGGCGCTTTGGTGATCCTGCCTTTCATCAACTACCGCCAAAAGGTTACCCGTTCGCAATTGCGATGGATCCTCACTGCGGGTGTCATCCTGGTCATCGCCAGCAATTTGCAGCAAGCCGGGCTGCGCTACACCACCGCCGCCAATGCCGGATTCATCACCGGATTTTATGTTGTGCTGATCCCCATCATCCAGGCACTGTTCCTCAAGCACCGTCCACCATCCTATGTCTGGCTTTGCGCAGTCGGGGCATTCGTGGGAATTTACCTTCTGAGCACTGGCGCCAGTCTTACCTTCAACAAGGGCGATATCCTGGTACTGATCGGCGCGGTCTTCTGGGCATTACACGTACTCGTGATATCCAACGCGGTGCGCGAGACCCCCGTCCCGATCTTCTCCGCCGGGCAGTATGTCGTCTGCGGGGCAGCCAGCCTGCTGCTTGGCCTGTTTCTGGAAGGCGGCCTCGCGGCAAATATCCCCTCCCTGGGTTGGACGGTACTATACGCGGGCATCCTCTCGGTGGGTGTGGCGTATACCCTGCAATCCGTCGCGCAAAAACACTCTCCACCCGCAGATGCGGCCATCATCCTTTCCATGGAGGCGGTTTTTGCCGCCCTATTCGGTTTTATGTTTATCGGGGAGCAGTTGATCCCCGCACAGCTCCTCGGCTGTGCGCTCATATTGGTTTCCATGATCGCGGTACAGATCATTTCAGTCCGCGTACCGGAACCGGAAAAAAGTTAAATGGCTTTTTCTTCCACCATTCCGCCGGTTTCATCCGATCTCATCCGGGAGATGTTAAGCAGGTAGATACCACCCAGGGCAACCAACCCCCCAACGATCTGGCCAGTATTGAGGGTTTCGCCAAAGAGCGGGATGGCAAGCATTGCCGTGATAACAGGCTGAAGAAGCAGGGTTGGTGAAACCACGGATGCCGGGAGGTGCCCCAGCGCATATCCGATCGAAAAATATCCTCCCACCTGAGAAAATAATCCGGCGGCAATGAACACTGCCCATGTTGATGCGGGGTAAGGTCCAAAAGGGTTTCCCAATCCCAGGTTGATTAGCATCAGGAAACCGGCGGCGAAGAGATCCACCAACCAGATATAGGTGATCGTTGTCAGTCTTGTTCTCGCCACCTGGGTGATCAGAAAATACCCTGCATAGAAAATGCTGGATACCAGCGCCATGAGGTTCCCCTTGGATAAACCAGGATCGCCGAAGATATTACTGCCCAGCACTGTCGCAGCCCCGGCGAATGCCAGCAGCAGACCGATCCAGAACCCCCATTTCATCCTCTCTTTCCAGACGAGGATCGCGAAAATCGCCACCCACAAGGGAGCCATATTGTTGAGCAGGGTTGCGTTGGCGATGCGCGTAAATTCAACCGAGGTGGACATGACGGCATGGTCCAACGCGGTGAAGAGCCCTCCGATGAGCGGCAGCAACCAGAAGATCTTCATCGGCACATTTCTTTTCTTTTCCCTTTTTACCCAGAAAGGGATCAGAAAGAGCATGGCTATGCTCATCCGGTAATAGGAAGTGATCGCCCCTGGCGCGGTGGACCACCGCAGGAAAAGGGTGGAAAAGGTCAGCGCCAGCACACCTACACCCAGCGCCAGGTAGGGAAGAGTTTTTGGGGATCGGTTCATTGCACTGAATGGTAGATTTTAGCACACCCACTTCCAGGATGGGATAGAATTAGCCTAACCCTATGTGGGAGCAACCCGTGAAGAACCAAATTCAAAGATCAAACAGTAGATTATCTCTATTCCCCCAATTTGCACTATTGCTGATCCTGGCTACCCTCCTAGCCGGCTGTAACACGGATAACACCCCCCTGGTCTATGGAACCTGGGATCAACCCGATTCGCCGCTTAAAACCATCCGCCGTGTGAACGCGGATGGCTCCTCTCCAGCGAGCATCATCGAATCTACCACCGGACTCGTGGTACAAAAATATACAAATCGGCATAACTACGCCAATCCGCTCTCACCGGATGGGAATTTCCTGTCGGTTATCGCCCAAAACCAGGAAAACAACTGGGAGTTGAACCTTCTGCCCGCCCGGGTGGAAGAAGGCGCTCCGCTATTCAACCATCCAATGGGCAGCCAGCCTGCGCTCTCCATTTCCGGGTTTTCACCCAGCAGTCGCTACTATGTATTTACCGAGCAGGATCCCCAGAGCGGGTTGTTCACCATCCAGATTTATGACCTGAAATCCAAAGCCCTGCTTCCTCCCAAAGCAGGTGCATTCTTCGCCGACTTTTTCCCCGGTTCGGATGACCTGCTCACGGTGGGGGTGGGACCCACCGGCACGATCGCAGGGGTTCAGCGGGTGAGCCTGCCATCCCGTACGGAAAAGTCGATCTATAAACCCCCGGAGGGTGAGCAGATCGGCCTGCTGCTGGTGAGCCCCGACCAGAAAAACCTGCTGGTCTACGACCTTGCCACCGGCAAGCTGGACCGGGTTCCGCTTGATGGCAGCACCCGATCCACCCTATACCAGTTCGACGGGGATATCGGCGCGGCATTCACTCCCGGCGCTGGTCACCTGGTGCTCACCGATCTCTCCCAGGCGGTACAGCGCTTGATCGTTTTCGATCCGAATTACCGCGAGATCTACCGCCAGGATGGCATTAGTTCCGGTACCACCGCCTTTTCCACGGATGGGAAGTCCGTCGCCTTTATGACCGGTACCCCTGAAAAAATGACCCTGAACGTCCTTGGCCTGGATCCCCTGGCAAAACCGGTGAAGATCTCGGATTCCGGCGTCTTCTACCAGCCCCGCTTTTCACCGGATGGCAGCCGGATCGTCTATATCGAGTACAAAGCACCGGAGGAAAAAACCGGAGAACTATATGCTGCCAATATCGATGGCTCAGGGAAGAAGCTGCTGGATGCAGGGGTGACCTCGTTCACCTTCGGGGTCAACAATACCCTTTTGTATTTCAAGGCGGATACCTCCGATCCGCAGAAACCTGAATCCTCCCTTATACCGCGTTGGCATGGATGGCTCCGGGCAAACACGCGTCACCCAGGGAGAAAGCGGTTTTTCTGTTTTGCTGGGTCAATAGATTTCAATTTTCTGTACATACTTCGTAAACATTAAAAGCTGCGCCTTTCAGCGCAGCTTTTAATTCAATAACCTTTTTCCAGCTATTTCAATTCGTAGGTCACGTTGGTAGAAACCGAAACCGTCATTTGCCCGGATGCGATGGGAACAGGCATGCTGGCCATATCGGCTGCCCCACCGCCTTTACCGTCATAATACATCGGCGCGGGGGCACTGTTTGTGTAGAGGCTGATGTTTTGCACCGGACCCAATTCGGCTCCTGCAGCGCTCGCGGCTTCCTCCGCCTGAACCTGGGCATTCTGCATCGCTTTCGCCCGCGCTTCGCTGAGGGCGGCTTCCTTGTCGGTGATATCAAAGGAGATGCTGTTGATGGTGTTGGCTCCACTGCGTACGGTGCTATCCAGGATCGAGCCAAGCTTAGCCAGGTCGCGCACGGTCACATAAACGGTGTTGTTGGCGGTGAAATAAGAGCGTACGATGGTACCATCCGGCCCGTAATCCTGGCTTGGGTAGATATTGAACCCGGAGGTCTGGATATCCTTGGAATCCACACCGAGTTCTTTCAAGGATTCGCGGATTCCCTGGGCAGCGGTTGTGTTCTTATCCAGCGCTTCCGTGACGGTATCCCCCTGGGTGGTCACGCCGATATTGACATACGCCACATCCGGGGTGACATAGACGGTTCCCTCCCCGCCCACATTGATGGTGCGAAGTTGGGGCGAGGGATAGGCTTCCACGGTCAGGCAGCCCGCCATTGTAATAACCAGTACGGCTGCCGTAAGTAAAACTACAGAAATTCGTTTCATTTTTTCCTCCAGATTAAATTCTGTATGGTTAAGACGCTGTGGGATAAAAAAAGTTCCTTCAATTTCGAAATTCCCGGAAAATTCCTTATCTGGCATATTGAAATCTGATAATTTTTATGTTATCATTTATTTGTCCCTCCAACCGGTTGCCCCCCTCAACCGGTCGGGGGGATTCTTTTTAATAATCAGCCGGGAGAAACCCGGCTGATTTTATTCCACTCTTACGGCAGGTATTCGATGGTCACCAGTCCGATGGCCGCATCCACCCTTACAACCTGCACCTCGCTGGCACCCGAGGCTTCAGGTGAAGAGACCACATCCCCCGACCGGGTGAAATCGGACGGGTAGGTGGGTAACGCCAGGGCGGTGCCAAACTCGATGCGCACAGCGGCATCCTGCGGCACCTGCACCACTGTCTGTCCCACTGCAGTGCTCAGTTCAACAACCCCGCTTCCGCTTCCGGGAAGCACAATGGTGGTTTTTCCGACCCCGCTGGATATTTCCAAGTCCTTCACCAGCAAACCGGTCAGGTCAAATTCAGTGAATCCCACGCCCATGCTGGCGGTAAGTTCATAGACAACCACCGGGTTGAGTTTCAGGTTCCAATCCAGGTTGCTGGTCGCCCCGGAGAAGGGTGTGTAAGTGCCCTCCGTCGTATCTTTAACGGAGAAAATGGCGCTATCCCCTTCCACCTTGACGGAACTCTGCACTTTTCCGGTCGCTGTCACGGTACCATCCAGTAGGTTGTTCTCGTCTGCATCCCCACCAACGATCATGTTTCCGATCGGCATGCTTAGTGTGCCGCTTGCGGAAGTAGCACCGTTTCTTTCCAGAGCAATGGACTGGGTTTCAGCAGGCTGGAAAGCCGGGCTGTATCGGGCCAGGTAAAACGTCCCGGCAATCAGGACCAATCCAAGTGCCAATCCAACAACCGCCGACCAGGCTCCCCGGTGATCCACGATCAGGTCCACACCCCAGGCGATCAGGAAAACCGGCCAGAATTTGATCAATACATCCAGCGCGTCCAACGGCAGATATCCAAAATTGCACGCCAGGAAGATCGCGCCGAGACCGATCCCGACTACTGGGCCGGCATACCCGGATCGATTGACCAGGCTTTCAATCCCGCCGACGATGAAAAGCAGCGGCCACAAATTCACGATCACCTGCCAGGTATCGCCAGAGATCGCCCCGGTATTATTCAGGAACAACACCACCCCAACTACAATCAGAAGCACGGGCCAAAAAATACTGTAATGCCTTCGTTTATTTTCCATATTATTTGTCTCCCCGGGTTGCGCGCAGGATGATGACCACCCCGGCCGAAATCAGCAGCGCAGGCCAAAGGATCATCGTCTTGAACGCATCCCACCAGTTATTCGGCAGCAGCTCCAGCAGCGAAAAGGCTCCCAGCAGGATCATCCCCACACCGATATAGGTGAGCAGCTGGGGATTGCGGGAGGAGAAGAGCTGCCGGATCTCCTCCCCCATTAATTTGAATCGTTCGGCAAAATCATCCGGCTGCGGCACACCCGTGGAACCCTGCGCGGGCAGGTGATCCTCGCGCGGCATGATCACCCACAGCGCCAGGTAGACCAGGAAGCCCAGCCCTGTGGCCAGCACCAGTAGAAAGAAAAAGATCCGCACCCACAAGACGTCTATCCGTAAATATTCTGAAAGCCCCTGGCAGACCCCGCCAAGGATTGCGTTTTGTTTCGTTCGATAAAGCTGATTGCTCATGGTTCTGTTTTATTCCTTGCGGGGGGAAAGAGCGCGGATGAGCACAACCGCGCCGCCGATGATCAGCGCCACCGGCCAGACGTAAATCCCATAGGTGGTATCCAGGAAACCGAAGAAAAGCGCCATCACCAGCAGCGCCAGCGCCGGGATCCACGCCCAGCGGTTCTTGGCTTCGCCGGTGGGCAGCAGCGCCACCAGTCCAAAGGTGATCGCGAGCCCAAGGAACATCACTCCCACCCCGGCCATCGCGTAATACTGGCTGACGCCGATCAGCGCGGCCACGGAAAACAGCGCCCCGCCCGGGATGATGGCCCACCAGTTCTCGTGGTCGATCAGGTAAATGATCCAGAAGCTGACCCCGATCATGCCCAGGAAGAACACAGGGGCAAGCCCCCCGGGGAACCCGGGGATCATCGGCAGGATGATCACACCGGCCAGGCCGATCAGGCTGCAGCCAGGGATGAGCGCCCACCACTGCTTTCGGTCCACCAGGAACACATAAATGAACACCGCTCCGGCGGCGGCAAAGATCGCACCCATAACAACTGCCCAGGTGGAACCCTGCAGGTCCAGGATCCCCAGGCTTTGCAGCAGGGTGATCACCCCGATCACCAGCAGCACGATCCCAACAATGATACGCCAATCAACTCGCTTCATTTCTTACATCCTTTCGGTGAATTATTGAATTCGGACCGATCCGACAGCCGAATCGATCTTGATCTCCACTTTGTTTTCCGCAGTATCATAATCCGGGCTGAGGTAGCGCTCTCCGTTGAACGGGAACCGCTTCTCGTCGATCGTTTTCTTCATCAGCGCGGCCTCTACCTTGATGCTGCCTGCCACACCCTCGGGCACGGTCAGGTCAATGGATGCCGCTCCGGCATCGATATCCACCAGCGTGTAACCCGCCTTTTCCGGCAGGATGATCCTGCTTGAGCTGGCACCGGTATCCAGGTCAAATTTCTGCACGTTCAACCCGCTAAGATCACAAACCAGCTCGCTCGCCCCCGTATCCAGGTCCAGGGTGAAGGGGATCGAAGGGTTCAGGTTAACAGTCCATTCCAGTCCTCCGCCGGGATAATCGAAGGCGCTATCAAAAGCCGCTTCAGCTTCACTTTCCAGCTTGATGGAAGCCTTCCCGTCGCTGACTGAAACCTTCTTTTTCAACCCGCCGCTGAAGGTGCCCCCCAGCAATTCGCCTTCCTTCGCGCCAGCGGTAAGGGTCATCTTCCCTGCGCCATGTTCGATGGATACCCTGGCTTCCTTCACCCCCTCCAGGGCGATCGTATCCTCCACCACCTTCAGATCCGCGTTTTTCGGGAAGCGTGGCCGGATCAGGAACCAGATGCCCAGGGCGATCAGGAAGAAGGGACCGATCAGTGCCCAGATGTTCACCCCGGGGAACAAGCCGAGGGTAATCCCCAGGAACAATAAGCCAAAGAGGATCAGGACGATCCCCCAATAGACACGCCGGATATTCATTTCTACCTGGCCTTTCTCAGGATTCGCCCCGGTTGAAGAGCGGGCGCAGCAGGATCAGGATGCCGGCAGCCACCAGCAGCAGCGGCCAGTAGACACCCGTTGCGTTGAATGCGCCGAAAATGGCGCCGAAGATGGCAAACAGGATCAGGCTGGTGAGGATCACGTTCAGCCCGCGCCGCACCGAGTAGCGGTTCCCCCCGCCGGTGACGGATGCCAGGATGATCCCCACGCCAACAAAACCGGGGATGAGCGTCCAGGCGTAGGTCCAGGATGCGAACATGTCGTACATGTTCTGAAAATACAGGATCCCGCCGATCCCCCCCACAATGCAGGCCGGCACGGCCATATCCGGAACCCCGGTGATGAGCCCAATGACGAAGAGCAGCACCCCCACCCCCACGATGATAAGCGGCCACAGGTCTGCAACCTGCGCTTGCAGGTCCGGCACCAGGTTGACCAGGGCGAAGAACGCCCCTGCCAGGATGAGAAACACCCCGATGGCGACAGCTGATTTTTGACGCGTTTCCATATCTTCCTCCGTGGAAAGATTAAATTTATATGAGTATAACGGAAATTTTACCGGAAAGTTGCAGTTTGTGATCCCCCAACATCATGATTTTTGTATTGGTCAGTTGAACAGCCGGGGGATGCTGCTGGGAAGCAAAGGGATGTAATCATGTACTCAAATTTTTGTTCGGGGTGACAAAAACCGTGCGGCTATACACTCCCTTGACTTTTCTTTTTCTCGCACTATAATGGGAATATCTACTGATTTTGTCCGATTTATGGAGTACGATGGGAAAATGCATGTGTATGTGGCGGGGTTCAGCTTGACCACCGCCTGAGTTAAGAAAAACCTTCAGCCAGCTGGATCAGGCGGCGGAAGCCACCCCGCAGAACAACCTCTGTTTAGCGGAAGCAACCGCTGCTTTTATTTCCCGGCTGGCTTTTAATTTCGAAAGGTTAAAAAATGAAGATCGCAAAGAATATTACTGAGCTGGTGGGTCACACCCCCCTCGTCCAGCTCAACCGCATCGTTGCAGGCAGCCAGGCGAAGATCGTCGTCAAGCTGGAATACTTCAACCCCTCCCATTCGGTCAAAGATCGGGCGGCGCTGGCCATGGTCGAAGAGGCCGAAAAGCAGGGGCTCCTCAAGCCGGATTCGATCATCATCGAGCCCACCAGCGGCAACACCGGCATCGCCCTGGCTATGATCGCCGCCGCGCGCGGCTACAAATGCGTCCTCACCATGCCGGAAACGATGAGCCGCGAGCGGCGCATGCTCCTGCGCGCCTACGGCGCTGAGCTGATCCTCACCCCCGGCGCGGAGGGCATGGGCGGAGCTATCCGCAAGGCCGAGGAGATCGCCGCTTCGGACCCCAAATATTTCCTTCCCCAGCAGTTCAACAACCCCGCCAACCCCGAGTTCCACCGCCGCACCACCGCCGAGGAGATCTGGGCGGATACCGACGGCAAGGTGGATATCCTGGTTGCGGGCGTGGGCACCGGCGGCACCATCACCGGCGTGGGCGAGATGCTCAAGGAACGCAAGCCCTCCGTACAGGTGGTGGCTGTGGAGCCGGATGCCTCGGCGGTACTTTCCGGCGAACCCAAAGGTCCGCACCCCATCCAGGGCATCGGCGCCGGGTTCATCCCGAAAGTGCTCAATACCAAGGTCTACGACCGCATC
Organism: uncultured Chloroflexia bacterium; assembly: GCA_963747315.1. Taxonomy (GTDB): domain Bacteria; phylum Chloroflexota; class Anaerolineae; order Anaerolineales; family Anaerolineaceae; genus CAVVEQ01. The sequence goes on from CAVVEQ010000010.1 coordinate 43,241, forward strand.
GTGCGGGTGAAGAACGAGGACGCCTTCGCCACCGCGCGTAAAATGGCAACGCAGGAAGGCCTGCTGGTGGGCATCTCCTCCGGTGCGGCGGTCTGGGCTGCCCTGCTCCTCGGCGCGGAATCCGCAAACAAGGGCAAGCTGATCGTGGTTATCATCCCCTCCTTCGGCGAGCGCTACCTTTCCACCGCCCTCTACGCGGACCTGGGGGATTGAGATGAACCCCGCGCAGCTTTCCACCTCCCTTCCGGGGGAAGCCAATAGCCCTCTGCAGGCGCGTCCTCGTAAAAAAGGTGCATTCACCCGCATCCGCGCGGATATCCAGTCCGTGTTCGACCGCGACCCGGCCGCCCGCTCGGTGATCGAGGTGCTGCTCACCTACCCCGGCTTGCACGCCATCTGGGGGCACCGCCTTTCGCACTGGTACTGGACCCATCACCTAAAACTGCTCGGGCGCATCAACCAGACGCTTTTCCGCTGGCTGACCGGCATCGAGATCCACCCCGGCGCGACCATCGGCGAGGATTTCTTCATCGATCACGGCATGGGCGTGGTCATCGGCGAAACTGCCGAGGTGGGCCGCAGCGTCACCCTCTACCACGGGGTCACCCTGGGCGGGGTCAGTCTGAATAAGGGTAAGCGTCACCCCACCCTGGAGGATAACGTGGTGGTCGGCGCTGGAGCCAAGGTGCTGGGGGCCATCACCATCGGCGAGGGCAGCCGCATCGGCGCAAACGCCGTGGTTGTCAGGGATGTGCCCCCCGATTCGGTGGTGGTCGGCGTTCCGGGGCAGGTCGTCCACCGCTCGCAGCCGCACGATAACGCCCCCGACCTGGCCCACAACCGCCTGCCGGATATGCTCACCGAGTCCATCGTCTCCCTGATGAAACGGTTGGATACCGTGGAATCCACCCTGCACCTGCACGGCATCCAGCACCCGGTGCTGAATGGCGACGGCGCCTGGAAGGACGAGCACCCCGGGGATGAACAACCCGAACCACCCGCCAAAGTGATCCACGCCCCGCAGGATGGGGAGTGGCGCGGCGAGGACTTCCAAATATAAAAAAACCCGGGGAGGGATGATCCTCTCCGGGTGATTTCTCATCGACTTCGATCAACTCTTCTTACGAAAATTGACCACCAGCACCGCGCCCAGGCCCAGCGCGCACAGGGCGATGATGCCTACACCCAGCGTCCGGCGATCCAATTTTGGAAGCCCCTTGATCAGCGGTTCCGGGGTGGGTGTGGCTGTGGCGGTTGGGGTGTAAAAGGGTGTTGCTGTTTTGGTTGGCACGCGCGAGGTGGCTGTCCGCGTGGGGCGGACGGATGTGGCGGTGGGTGATGGTGAAATAGTGGGTGTGGGCGCGTTCTTGATGGTAAGCTTCATCCCGTTATAAATGGTGGTTGTGCCTGCCAGGTTGTTCATCTGCTGGATCTCCAGGATCTTCACCCCGTATGCCACCGCGATGCTCCACAGCGTCTGCCCGGGTTCCACAATATGCACCACCGTTCCATCCGGGAACGGCGTTGCGGTGATCACAGGCTGCATCAACTGGGAAGCCTGCGGGGTGACGGCCGCCACCGGCGCCGAACCCGTCCCCGGGGAACCTCCCGCCACATAAGCGGCATGCACGATATACACAGTGCCGGTGGCACCCAGCGCGGTCCCTGCCCCGATATGGGTGTAGCTGGGGTTGACCATCGGGATCATGTGCGCGTCGTCCGACCAGGCCACCATGATCTGGTTCAGGGTTCCCACGTTGAACCTCGCCCAGTTTTCGGTGGCGAAAACCGTCCCGCCGCCGCCAAAACCGGCAGCCGCCACCCGGCCGGAAACATTTCCGATGTGATCGCTCAGGTTGTTATCCGCCATGTACTGCGCGGTCCAGGCGGCGGTGCCATCCAGGGTGGAGTCTTCGATCAATGCCGGCAGCCCGCGTGAAGTGCGGATGCCATTCACGGCAGCGATCAGGTCTCCGGCCGTGATGGTGTCGCTCTCGGCGCGGGAACTGAAAGAAACAAGCAGGGATAACAGTCGATCATAATCGCGGGAATGAACAGGGAAAGGGTTCGTTTCATCGCCCGGAATTATACCAAAGGGAATTCTCCTCCTTGTACCCGTTGTTAAGGTTTTATTAATCTCCTGTGAAGAAAATCGACGTAAATAAAATAGCCGGGCGGACCGGCTATTCATTATCATGTTCGTGACGTCAACGGTTATGTAAGCGCCCGCTCCGCGCCGCCGTAGCCGAACGCCTCGGCCACCACCAGGAAGTCGGTGGCAGCGATCATCCCCACAAGACTGCCCTTATCATCCACCACGGGCAGGTGATGGATGCGCATTTCCTTCATCTTCGCCGCGCACTCCTGCACCGTCATCGTCTCGGGAACCATCACCACCGGTGTGTGCATGATATCTTTCACTTTCACCTTGGCGGGGTTTTGGCATTGCGCCACGATCTTATCGCAGATATCGATCGTGGTGACGATGCCATATTCGGGGCTGTCGGCTGTCTTATTCACGATCAGGCTGTCCACGTAGCGTCTGCGCATTAAGGCGAGCGCTTCCGTCACCGGGGCTTCCGGGTCGATGAATAAGATCAGGTTGATCATCCAATCTCGTACGCTTGATTTCATGGATACTCTCCGTTCAAGTGGAATGGATTGCTCTGCGGTTATTGTAGCACGGTCAGCGCGGCCATTTCCAGCCCTGCAGCACGGCAAGCGCGGCGGTATCGGTCAAATCCAGTTGGATTGGTGTTACCGAGATATACCCCTGCTTGATCGCGCCAAAGTCGGTATCCTCTTCCTCGATGCCGGTGGGGGCTTCCCCCCCGATCCAGTAATAAGGTTTTCCGCGCGGATCCTCCCGCTTCACAAGCGCGTCCCGGTAGATGCGCTGCCCCTGGCGGGTGATCTTCCAACCTCTGATCTCTCCTTTCCGGGATGCCCGGGACATTCAGGTTCAGCAGCGTCCCCGCGGGAAAACCATTTTTCAATAGTAGCAGAGCGGCTTTTCGGGCTGCCCTGGCCGCAGGCTTGAAATCAAAGGGTCCACTGGAATGCTCGGGGCTGTCGAGCGATACCGCGATGGCTGGGATGCCTGAAATGGCCGCTTCCATCGCCGCGGTCACCGTGCCGGAATAGGTAACATCGTGACCTACATTGGCATTCGGGTTGATCCCCGATATTACCAGGTCCAGCGATGCCTCTATGAACCCGAGAATGGCCAGTGCGACGCAATCCGACGGGGCGCCGTCACTGCAAAAAGCCGGGCTGCCGTCGGCCAGCGTGGTTCGCCGCACCCTCAGCGGACGGTGCATGGTCTTCACATGCCCGGATGCACTCCAGTTGCGGTCGGGAGCCAGCACGGTCACCTCGCCGATTTTGCGCATTTCTTTCGCCAAAGCCAACAGACCGGGCGCGGTCACGCCGTCGTCATTTGTCACAAGAATATTAAGTTTCTTATCGATCATGGCAATCTTTCAAAGTTGGATTTGAGAGATGAATTTTAACCCCAATCGTCCATCGGTAGAAAGAAAACAAGGCACCTTTATTGGGAGCCTTGTTTTCATTTACCAGAGTGGAAAAAAGCTATTTACTTGTAAGCGTGTTTTCAGCCAATTCGGCGGGGGCTTTCTTGCTCTGCAGGATCGCCCAAATGACCGCGATCAGCAGCAGACCGGCAACCAGGTATTCCGCCCAGGCAACCGCCGCGTACCGGACGATCAACGGCGCAGCCAGCAGGCTGATCAGGTTGACAACTTTGATCATCGGGTTGAGCGCGGGTCCGGCGGTATCCTTCAGCGGATCACCGATCGTATCCCCAACCACGCCAGCTTTATGGCGTTCGGAACCTTTACCGGTGTTGGCCTTCAGATCCACAGGTTCGTCTTCGATGGACTTTTTGGCGTTATCCCAGGCTCCGCCGGCATTAGACATAAAGACCGCCAGCAGTTGACCACTGAGGATAACCCCGGCCAGGAATCCACCCAGGGCTTCCACGCCCAGTGCCAGGCCGACCACAAGCGGCGTGATCGCGGCAATGATCGCCAGCGGGAGAAGTTCCTTCTGTGCGGAGCGGGTGGAAATTCCAACCACCCGGGCATAATCCGGGGTTACTGTTCCTTCCATGATGCCGGGGATGCGGAACTGCCTTCTAACCTCTTCCACGATCTCTCCTGCCGCCCGGCTTACAGCGCGGATTGCGAAAGAGCTGAAGAGCCACGGAAGCGCACCGCCGATCAGGAAACCGACGAAGATCATCGGCGCGGAAATGCGGATGGAATCCATCACCGGCGCGCCCATGGCGGTTTGCACCTTGCTCACATCAGTGATGTAGGATGCGAACAGGCTCACCGCGGCGATGACAGCCGATGCAATGGCAACGCCCTTGGTGATGGCTTTGGTCGTGTTTCCCACCGCGTCCAGGTCGGCCATGATCTGGCGGGCTTTCTTGGTTTCTTCATCCTCCATGCCGTGCCAGGACATTTCACCAATGCCATTGGCATTATCCGCGATCGGCCCGTAGGAATCCATGGCCACGTTGTTGCCGGTGTGACTGAGCATGCCGATGCCGATCATGGCAATTCCGTAGAGGGTGTAAATCGGGGGCATGTCACTATAGAGCACGATGGCAAATACGAAGGAGACACCGATGATCAGGGTTGCCCAGACGGAAGACTCCATCCCCAGCGAGAGACCGGAGAGAATGGTGGTAGCCGTACCGGTCTTTGTGGATTTAACCACTTCCTTGACGGGTGTCCGTTTTGTGGCCGTGAAATATGAAGTGAGCGGGTTGAAAGCCACTGCCAGGCCTACACCAATGCTGGTCAGCATGGCCAGGCGCCAGTCGTTGGCATATAACCAGGCTACCAGGAAGGACCATAAGACCGTGTTCACGCTGGATACTTCATAGGAGCGGAACATCGATTCCTCTGCATCATGCGCACGCAGGAACTTGATCGGGATGGTCTCCCAGATGGGTACGGTGAAGGTGCCGAGGATCGAGCTGATCACGCCTATCGCGCGGATGATGAGCGGGTAAATGATCCATTTGATGCTGTGGGTGGGGTCCACTTCCATCAGCGCCAGGCCGAGGATCAGTGCGGAAACGATGGTGACCTCGTAGCTTTCAAAGATATCCGCCGCCATTCCGGCGCAATCGCCAACGTTATCCCCCACCAGGTCGGCGATAACTGCTGCATTGCGGGGGTCATCTTCCGGAACGCCCACTTCCACCTTGCCAACCAGGTCCGCGCCAACATCCGCGGCTTTGGTATAGATACCGCCGCCGACGCGCATGAAGAGCGCCAGAAGGGTTCCGCCGAAGCCAAACCCGAGGAGCACATCCGGCGAGGCCGCGCCAAAAATAATGAAGATGATCGTTCCACCCATCAGCCCCAGCCCATCGGTGAGCATCCCGGTGTAGGTGCCAGAATAATACGCGATGGAGAGAGCTTCGGTAAAACTGCGCCGGGATGCGGATGCCGCGCGCACATTGGCCTGGATGGCCATGCGCATGCCGTATTGCCCCACGATGAGTGAAAAGCTTGCCCCGGCGATGAAAGCCAGCATTCTGCCAACAGCAATAATGGTGGTCGTGTTTTCAGGGAACATCATAGTGGCTTCTGCTGTGGGCGGGACGACATAGACGCTCAGGAAAAGCGCTATTGCCATCACCACAATGAACGGCAGGATGGTGCGCAGTTGCTTGGAGAGGTAGGCATCCGCGCCAACGCGGATCGCATTCCAGACCTCCTGCATTTTCTCAGTGCCTTTGTCTTTCTTCAGGACACCCTTTCTCAACCAGGCAGCATAGATTAGGCTGAAGAAGGCAGTGGCAAGGACGACGACCATGGCGATTTGTTCAAAATTATTCAGGCCCAGTCTCGAACCCATTCCTAAAATATCTAATTCCATTGCATCTCCTTTAAAAAAATTTTTACAGACGGAAACCTCGATGTTTCGCAGAGAGTAAATTTATAAGGTATGGCAGAATCAATAATGCGAACGTTTCAGTCTGTAGAACATCTATTTATAGCATTATTATAATTGTATGACAACTTAAAATTTCCCAACAAACGGGTGATAATTTCCCAAGAAGGCTTCACAATTCGTGGTTACCAGCAGTCGTAGGTCGGGCACCGGTTGCATGCCCGACATCAACTCTCCTCGCGATAAACCTCTTTTCCCCGTCTCCGATCATGCTGCCCATTCTCCTATAAAATAATACCATGCCCCGCTACCACCGTTTCTACCTTCCGAACCACCCGGTGTTTATCACCTGCGTCACCTATGATCGCGTAAAGCTCTTTGCGTCCAGGGAGAACCTCGATCTCCTTTGGCGGGTCGTCCAAAAAACCAGGGAACGTCACCCCTTCAACCTCTCCGCGTATGCGATCCTCCCGGATCATTTCCATTGGCTTGTGGAGCTGCCGGAGGAGCAGCCCAATTTCTCCACCGTGATGCAGCAATTCAAGTGGAAGTTCACCGTGGAGTACAGGAAGATTCACGAGGTTGAGCCAGGATTTTCTCCCTGGCAGAAGCGGTTCTGGGACCACGTCATCCGCGATGAGCGTGATTGGGAGAACCACATCGATTACATCCATTGGAATCCGGTGAAACACGGTTTAGTGGGTAAGCCGGAGGATTGGGAGCAATCATCCTTTCGGGAATGGGTGAAGGAGGGGTATTATGAAGATGAATGGGGAAGGGATGGTGAACCCGATGGAATCAAGGGGTTGCGGTACGAGTGTCAGGAACGGATCGGGGGTGGTTGATGTCGGGCACACAACCGGTGCCCGACCTACGACTACTGATTTAATCATTTTCTCTTAGTAAATTGACAGAATGACGGTGAAATCCATCATCAATGGTGTCCCCACCTATTACCCCGGCAGGCATTACAATCAGGAGTATTTATGGTTACGGATCGCGAGAGAAGAATAATTGAGAATCTCAAAGTTGAACTTCCCATCGTGAAAGACCTTCAGGACCAGGGTTATGACATTCAACACCTTCAGGACCTTGTATATTCGAGAATAAATTATAAGAATGCGATTCCATCCCTTATAAAATGGTTGTCAAGAATTGATAACTTAGATGTGAAGGAGGCCATTGTAAGGTTGTTAGCCGTTTCCTGGGCTAAACCTATCGCCACTCCGACTCTTCTCGCTGAGTTTAAACGTGCGCCAAGGGAAGCTCATTTTTATAGATGGGCTGTGGCCAATTCATTATCAATAACGGCTGACGCCTCGTCATTCGAAGAAACGAAATCGCTAATTACCAATAAAGAATATGGTACTTCCCGGCAAATGCTAGCACTCGCGCTTGGGAACATGAAATCCACTAACGCTGAAGATGTGTTGATTGAGTGTCTTCAAGACTCCGATATTGACGGGCATGCAATTATTGGATTGAGAAAACTGAAATCAAAAAAGGCATATCCATATATTCTTCCTTTCTGTAAAAATGAAAAGACATGGATTCGAAACGAAGCCAAAAAAGCAATTACTTCAATCGAAAAAGCACACCCCGAAGTGATTATTGAGTATTGACGCTTCTTATTGACTGAAACCTTCGCTGCACTGAAAAGCATGATCCTGTTGAGCGGTGTTGAAACCCTGACAGGTGCAGAGTATGTGTATGACGGCGACGGAACCATCGTCAATTCAATCATCAACGGGGTCTCCACCTATTACCCCGGTAGGCATTACAATCTGGAAATGAACGGTACGACTTCGGTTGCGCAGAAGTCCTATGCCTTCGGCCTGGGGGTGGGTCTGTCCTCCATTTTTTGTTCTCACCAAACGCGTTCCAGATCGGGGTTTTCGCAGGCACGCCTTCCCACCTTGGCCATGTCGATCCATTCCCCACCCACCTTCACCCGCACCACGTCAGCTGTGAAATCTGTGACGGTATTGGCATGGTTATCGAAAAGGGAGGAGCCAACCGCGTAAATATCCACCGGCACCTTAAGTTTCTCGAAGCGGATGATGCGTTCGGCATTGAAACCCCCCGAAACCACGATCTTCACCGCCCGGCAATAATCCCGAGCCCGATCCCGCCACGCCGCGGGGATATCCCAGGTCTCCCAGTCATTATCCAGCGCGCTGCGAACGTTAAATACCAGCCTTGGGGTCACTCCGAGGTCCAGGAGAGGGTCGCCAAGCGGCGGGACGGAGATATCCCTCAGCGAGCCGCCGGTATCCAGCCGAACCCCGTACAACTTGAAGCGATCCGCCTCTTCCTTCTTGCCTTCATCCAATAACCGGCTGTACTCCTGGAACATGGCGCGGCAAACCTGCATGGATTCGCGGACGCAATCGTTATTAAAATCCACCAGGGCAATTCTCGGAATACTTACCGGCAGTGTGTGTGAGAAAGCTACCATTGATTGGGCAGTATCTCCCAGAAATGCTGCGATCGCGGCATGTGCCACCGTGCCGCCGCCCATGCCCCCCCACCAATCCCCCTGCGCATCAGTGGATATGGCAGAGCCCAGGGTACTGGAGTGATCCAGGTTGAAGCGCTGAACCGCGATGTTGTAGGCATATCCATCCCCGGCTTGCACTTCGTGAATATCGAAACGAGCTGGGAAGAAGAGCATCGGCTTTCCGTGAGCTGCCGCCAGGGTATCCAGCACATTGGTCGCCACCCTGCTCGCGCGGGCGAGGATGCCCAGCGTGGGGGTTTCCAGAATGGCGAAATCCCTGTAGCGACCGCGCACTTTTAAGACCGGCTGGATGAGTTCCGGGTCGCCGTCATAATGCACCTTACAGCCATCGTGCACTGCCCACACTTCCAGGTTATCGGAGGTATCAATGAACTGTTCGTTTTCCCAATACCCGGTACAGTGACGCAGCATCGCCAGGGCTTTATCCACCCCCACAACCAGGGTAGTACCGGCGCGGCGGGTAAACCACTGCATCTCCACTTCCAGGTCACCGGGGTAGATCTTCGCGTCCTTCAGGTGGGCTGGAATCCCCGGAGACTTGCCTGCGAGGGTGTACCCTTCTTTGGAGAGCGCGGAAAGCATCACCGCAACATTCACAAAGTATTTGTCGGTGTACCATCCCTGGCGCATGCGCTCGATATCCAGCTTGAAGGTGCTGTTGGTCAGGCGTTGGTGGTCAAAGATGCTCATTCATCCTCCTGCGATTTCTCAAAAGCGAATCATACACCATTAAATTATCCCGCCCTCGGCCATTTGGTATAGAATGGACGCATGGCAAATCTCGAAGTGGTTGCCCGCTGGGTGATGTTTATCGGGATCGGATTGCTTATCACCGGGGCATTGATCTGGGCGATCAGTAAGATTCCGGGGATCGAACGGTTTCCCTCCGGTATGTTCACTTTCCAGGTGGGCAATATGACCTGCTTCTTCCCCATACTGCTCTCCATTATCCTCAGCATCCTGCTTACCATCGTTCTAAATGTGATCGTCAAGATGATGAACCGCTGAATTCTCTGCGATTATTCAACATACCAACCCATCAACCAATCACCTATTCAGAGATTTTGTACTCCCAGGTGATCTCTGCAACACCGCGCAGGGTGGCTGCCACCGAGCAGTATTTGTCCTCTGAGAGCAGGATGGCTTGCTCTGCGTCTTTAGGTTTGATCCCCTGCCCGCTGATTATGTAGGTTAGATGGATCTTGCGGAAAGCCCACGGCGGCTCTGCATCCTGCTCGGCCGTCACCCCCACCTCCAGCCCGCGCAGATCCAACCGCTTCTTCTGCAGTATCTCCACCACATCCACCGAGGTGCAGGCTGCCAGCGCCACCAGCATCATTTCGGAAGGCTTCATCCCTATTCCCTCATCCGGGGTGGAAAGGACTACCGAATGATTTGTGGAATCGGTACCAACAAATTTCTTGCCGCCAAACCAGGTCACGTTTGCTTTAGCCATGATCCATCTCCGTTCAAAATATATTTTAATAATGTGATTATATCGAATAAGGCCATCCCAAAGGTTGTTTCCGCCAATTTCCGGATTTGCGCAATCATCAATTCCGGGGATAATAATTAGAAGCATCCTAACTCACAATCACTTATTGACAGAACGTTTGTTCTTATATATAATAGAACAAATAATCGAAAGTCAGATGGCAGGAGGATGGCATGACACGCGACAGGGAAATGGAGGAGAGGCTCCACCGAATTCTGGAATTTTTAAGCAGCTTCCAGGAAAAATCGGGCTATTCACCATCCATACGCGAGATCGGGGACAAGATCGGTGTCAAATCCACCTCGCTGGTGGATTTCTACCTGGAGAAGCTCGAAGCCCGCGGCGCCATCGTCCGGGATAAGCACATCTCCCGCAGCATCCGCGTGCTTTCCAACACCATGAAGGAAGTCTTTCGCATCCCCCTCATGGGTCGCATCGTCGCCGGCAAGCCTATCCCTGTGCCTGCCTCCGATCTCGATTACTTCAACTCCGAAGATAGCGTCGAGATCGCCGCCAGCATTCTTCCTTCTCGCGAGCGCTCCGACAAGCTCTTTGCCCTCCAGGTGGAAGGTGATTCCATGGTGGACGCGATGATCAACGACGGGGATATTGTCATCATGAAGCCCTCCCGGGTGGCAGAGAATGGCGATATGGTGGCCGTCTGGCTCCCGGATAGGGACGAAACCACCCTGAAATACTTTTACAAAGAAGGCGACCGGTTCCGCCTGCAGCCTGCCAACCCGACCATGTCACCCATTTATATCGAAAAGTCCCGTCCGCTGGAGATCATGGGCAAGGTGGTCATGGTTGTCCGCCAGGTACACTCCGCTCCGCTGGCCGGGTAAAATAATCCTTAAATCAAAAAAAGAGACGCATATGCGTCTCTTTTTTGGTTCGGTCGGAATTAGGCGACTTCGACAACGCCGCCAGCGGCTTCGATCTTGCTCTTTGCATCGGCAGCAGCAGCCTTGGCGACACCGGTGAGCACTTTGGCGCCCGCGGTCTCGGCCATGGTCTTGGCTTCCACCAGGCCCAGGTTGGTGAGCTGGCGAATGACCTTGATGACCTCGATCTTCTTGGGGCCGGCATCCTTGAGGACCACATCAAACTCGGTCTTCTCTTCCACCGGTTCAGCGGAACCAGCAGCGCCTGCCGGGGCAGCCACAGCCACAGCGGCGGCGGCGGAAACACCCCATTTTTCTTCCAGGGCTTTCACCAATTCAGCAGCTTCCAAAACGGAGAGCTTGCTCAGTTCTTCAACCAATTTTTCTAAATCAGCCATCTCAATACTCCTTATAATTTCTCGAAAATTACTTTGTTGCTTGTCCCGGGAAGACCTTTTCGATCCTTCAACAAGTCAACTTACGATCTTCCTAGGCAGCCTGTGGCTGTTCGGAATGCGCCTTGATGACGAAAGCCATCCGGCGGGCAGGTTCGGCAAGGGTGCGGACGAGCTGCGTGGCAGGTGTGTTGAGCAAACCCATCAGGCGTGCGCGCATCACGGGCAGGGCGGGCAGATCAGCCAACGCTTTCACCTGGCTGGCGCTGAGAAGATCCTTTCCCAGGTAGCCGCCTTTGAGCGTGAATCGTTCCGATTGTTTGGTCGCAACCTCATTAAGAACCTTTGCAAGAGCGGGCGGGTCATTAAATGCGAACCCGACCAGGGACGTGCCTTCAAAAGCCTCGCTCTGGGGCAATCCTGCATCATTGATCGATCGTGTGATCAGCGTATTTTTGACCACGTGCAATTCGCCGCCAGCCTCGCGGGCTTTCGCGCGCAGGTTTTCAATCTCTTTAACGGACACTGAAGTAAACGAAGCTGCAAATACTGCCTGGCTTTGTTCCAGCCATTTTAAGTATTGAGCCTGCATTTCAGCTTTTTGTTTTTTGGTAAATGCCAATGAATTTCACCTCCTTTCCTTAAGTTTAAAAAATCTTTGCCTGTAAAGACAGGCAAAGACATGTTTCCGATATTGGAACCATCGCGCGGGAGCGCTATTGTCTTCACCTGGGCAGGAAATTAAGCCATCTCTGGCACCGGCCGTCTTCGGCGATCGCTCCGTTTGTGGAGCGGGTAATATTGTACTTGATAAATTTCATCCGGGCAAGGTATTTCCCCGCCCGGGTTGATCTTATTCCTTCACATTCATCATCTGGGCAGCGTTGGCGTCCACTTTGACGCCGGGGCCCATCGTGGAAGCCAGGGTGATCCGTTTAATGTAAATTCCTTTTGCGGCGGATGGCTTGGCTTTCTTGATCGCCTCCATCAGGGCGGCGAGGTTGTCGTAAAGCTTATCCACTTCAAAAGAAACCTTACCCACCGAAACGTGCACGTTGGCTGTCTTATCCAGGCGGAATTCAACACGCCCGGCTTTGGATTCTTCGATGACACGAGGCAGGTCTTGCGCATCCACAACCGTACCCGCTTTGGGGTTCGGCATCAGGCCGCGGGGACCCAGCACGCGTCCAAGCTTACCGGCTTTGCCCATCATATCCGGTGTGGAGATGGCCACATCGAAATCTGTGAAACCGTTCTGGATCTTGGTGATCCATTCATCGCTGTCGGCCACATAATCGGCACCGGCTTCCTGGGCTTTAGTGGCACCATCGCCCTGGGCGAAGACAAGCACGCGGACTGTCTTGCCGAGCCCGTGGGGCAGAACCACTACGTCGCGCAGCTGCTGATCTGCCTGGCGGGGATCCAGACCCATGCGCAGGTGAACTTCCACAGTGCTATCGAATTTGGAGACGGAGGTTTCCTTCACCAGGGTCAACGCCTGGCGGGGTTCGTAAAAGGTATCCTTCTCGATTTTGGCAATTGCTGCCTGGTATTTCTTTCCGTGTTTAGCCATTGTTTCTCCTAGGTGGTTTTAGCGGGCGTTTTCGCCCTCCCACAATTAATCGACTACCGTCAGCCCCATATTGCGGGCAGTGCCTTCGATCTGGCGCATGGCGCCTTCGACGTCAATGGCATTCATATCCTTGGCTTTCAGCTCCGCGATCTGGCGGATCTGGGTCCTGGTGACCTTGCCAACCTTGGTGCGGTTGGGGACATCGGATCCTTTTTCAACCCCAGCAGCCTTTTTGAGCAATTCCGCAGCCGGAGGTGATTTCAGGATAAAGGTGAACGACCCATCGGTATAGACACTGATTTCTGCAGGAATGATCTCGCCGACCTGGTTCTGGGTTCGGGCGTTGTATTCCTTACAGAAGGCCATGATATTGATGCCGTGCCCGGCGAGGGCAGGACCAATGGGGGGTGCAGGATTGGCTTTTCCAGCCGGGATCTGCAGACGGACAACAGTTTTTAGTTTCTTTGCCACTTTTCACTCCTTGGTGGTGTTAGCGGGTGATAGGGGAGCACCCTCCCACATTAAGACCCGAAAGGGTCAATGCTTACGATTTTTCTACTTGCAAGAAATCCAGCTCAACGGGGGTTTCCCGCCCGAAGAAATTCACCAGAACGCGCACTTTGGTGTGCACCTGGTCGATATCCTGAACCGTACCGCGAAAGTCATTGAACGGTCCATCGATGATGCGGATGCGTTCGCCCACTTTGAAAGTTACCTTCACCAGTGGCGCTTCGGCTTCCATACGTTTGAGGATCTGGTTGACCTCATCGTCGCGCAGCGGCGTAGGCTGGTTACCCATTCCCACAAAACCGGTAACCCCTGGCGTGTTGCGAACCACGTACCAGGATTCTTCCGAGAGCTTCATGTTCACAAGAACATAGCCCGGGAACACATGGCGCTCCACTGTGCGGCGTTTGCCATCCCGCACTTCAATTTCTTCCTGGGTCGGGATAACCACATCGAAGATCATGTCCTTCATGTTCATGCTCTCGATGCGTTGCTCCAGGTTATGGCGTACTTTATTTTCATAACCGGAGTAGCAGTGGATGACGTACCAGGCGACTTCGTCGCTGATAATATCAACAACCGATTCCTCCGCACTCTGCGGCGCAGGGGCGGTGGCTTTGGGCGCGGGAACAGGCGCCGGTGCCGCAATCTCTGGGCTCTCGACCGGTTCTTCCCACACTTCGTTGTTGTTCAAATCATCCTGCTCAACCATTCATACTCCTCGGCGAAAGATTCGCCAGGTTAGAGGGCTACCAAGTAACTGATCAGCCGTGAAAAGAAGTAATCAAAAGCGCCCAGGATTAACCCGGTTGCGATCATCACGGCTAGAACGATATAGGTCATGCGCATGGCTTCCCTCGGGGTGGGCCAGGTGACCTTGCGCAGTTCGCCGACAGTTTCACGCCACCAGCGTTGAAATCTATTTGGTTTTTTCGCTGTCTCAGCCAAGGCAAACTCCTCTTTTCAGTCTAAAATGCCGTCTTCCCCGTATTGCTGGAGAAGGACGGCTCCCACTTCATCAGGCAGGCCAGGCAGGAATCGAACCCGCAACCTCCTGTTTTGGAGACAGGCACTCTGCCAAATTGAGCTACTGGCCTGTAAGGTTCCCGGGAGCGACCATTTTGAGGCCGCTCCCCTCACTCTGTTCCTTATTTGGTCTCGCGGTGCAAGGTGTGCTTGCGGCAGCGCGGACAGTACTTATTCATTTCCATGCGGCCCGGATCGTTTCGGCGATTTTTTTCCGATGTGTAATTTCGCTCTTTGCAATCCGAGCATGCAAAGGTGATCACCGGGCGGATATCTTTTTTCTTGGATGCCATTTTTCTCACTTATCCGCTCCCGGTTGCCCGGGAGCGGTATTCCTTCCTATGCAATGATCTTGGTGATCGCTCCGGCGCCTACCGTTAGACCGCCTTCACGAATCGCAAAGCGCGAACCCTGCTCCAGCGCCACCGGTACGATCAGTTCCACTTCCATCTCCACGTTGTCCCCGGGCATCACCATCTCCACCCCCGCAGGCAGGGTGATCGAGCCCGTTACGTCCATCGTGCGAATATAGAACTGCGGCCGGTAACCGGGGAAGAACGGTTTGTGCCTTCCACCCTCTTCCCGCTTCAACACGTATACCTGCGCCATGAACTTGGTGTGCGGGGTGATCGAGCCTGCTTTCGCTACCACCTGCCCGCGCTCCACGTCCGTGCGCTCAATGCCTCGGAGAAGCAAGCCCAGGTTATCCCCGGCCATGCCTTCGTCCAGCAGCTTGTGGAACATTTCCACACCGGTGCAGACACTGGTCCGCGTCTTCTCCTGCAGCCCGATGATCTCCACCGGGTCGCCAACATGGATCTTGCCGCGGTCAACTCTGCCCGTCACCACCGTCCCGCGTCCCTTGATCGAGAACACGTCCTCGATCGGCATCATGAACGGCTTGTCCACTTCGCGAACAGGCTCAGGGATATATTCATCCACCACCCGCAGCAGTTCCTTGATGCACTCGTACTCGGGTGCATTCGGATCGGTCGAGGTGCTTTCCAGTGCCTTCAGCGCGCTGCCCCGCACGATCGGGGTGGTCTCACCCGGGAATTTGTATCCCGAGAGCATTTCCCTCAGTTCCATCTCCACCAGTTCCAGCAGTTCCGGATCGTCCATCATGTCTACTTTGTTCAAAAATACTACGATGCTCGGCACTTCCACCTGGCGCGCCAGCAGGACGTGTTCCTTGGTCTGCGGCATGGGGCCATCCGGCGCGGCTACCACCAATATGGCGCCATCCACCTGGGCTGCCCCGGTGATCATGTTCTTGATATAGTCGCGGTGACCCGGCATATCCACATGGGCATAGTGCCGTTTCTCGGTCTCGTATTCCACGTGGGCAATGTTGATCGTGATCCCGCGGGCTTTCTCTTCCGGGGCGTTATCAATGCTGTCATACGCCCGGTACTCGGCTTTCCCGTAGAACCCGCAGTACTTGGTGATCGCCGCGGTCAACGTGGTCTTGCCATGGTCAATGTGCCCCATGGTACCTACGTTCAAATGCGGTTTGCTTCGGTCAAATTTCTGCTTCGCCATCAGTGCTCTCCTTTACCTATCCAATTATTTTTATAATTTCGTTCGGCAAAGAGAGCCCTCAATGGGAGTTGAACCCATGACCCCGCCCTTACCAAGGGCGTGCTCTACCAACTGAGCTATGAGGGCTTGCCGTACTTACATTCTTCTCCAACAACCAGCTTGGTGACCAGCTGTTGAGAATTTAGGTCATAAAGACCTGTGGGCGGTGAAGGATTCGAACCTCCGAAGGCGTGTCGCCAACTGATTTACAGTCAGTCCCCGTTGGCCACTTGGGTAACCGCCCATTTGAACCGTTGCCGGCTCGGGAGCGCCGCGAGAGATCTCGTCAGCACTCACCAACCTGCAACTGAGCCGATGAAGGGAATCGAACCCTTGACCCGCCGCTTACAAGGCGGCTGCTCTGCCAACTGAGCTACATCGGCGCTTTTTAAGGTGCGATTTGAGCGTGCTCGATTATACCAAAGCCTGAATTCACAGGCAAGGTTAACCCTGCAAAAACCAGCACGCAGGATGGGTGAGTTTACCCAATAACCGCGCGCGCGTCAAGGAAAGTGTTCGCATCCGCAGTTGGGCGGTATAATTCAACATCCATTATTATATGAAGGGCCTAAGTCTCTGCCTTGTAAGGTGGTTTTGACATCTCCCTTCTTCGTGGATAAAATTATTTAACCAGTCGTTCGAGGTGTTACGTGGGTAAATGGGCAGATAAATACGTCATCGGTCTCACCGGTAATATCGGAACCGGAAAAAGCGTCGTCCGACGTATGCTGGAGCATTTGGGTGCCTACGGGATCGATGCCGATCAGCTTGCCCACCGCGCCATCGCCAAAGGCGCACCTGGTTATAAAAAGGTGCTGGAGACCTTCGGCAAATGGGTGCTTGCCCCCGATGGCGAGATCGACCGTGCCAAGCTCGCTTCGATTACCTTCAGCAATCCGGTGGCTATGGCAGACCTGGAAGCCATCATCCACCCCCTCGTTGCTGGTGCCATAGATCTGATCATAAAGCGCGCCACCCAGAAGGTCATTGTGTTGGAAGCCATCAAACTGGTCGAAAGCGGACTAGGAAAACATTGCGATGCCATCTGGGTCTCCTACGCATTTCCCGAGCTGCAGCTTTCCCGCCTGGTGCGCCAGCGCCACATGAGCGAAGCGGATGCCCGCGAGCGGATCGACGCCCAGAGCCCGCAGGAAGAAAAGATCGCTTCCGCTACCGTCATAATTAAGAACATCTCCACTTTTGAAGAGACCTGGCGCCAGGTGGTGGCAGCCTGGAAGAAGTTCGTCCCCGGTGCCATGGCAGCCCAGCCGCCCACACCGGCGGTGGAAACCAAAGCCCCGCAGGGTACCATCAGCGTTGTTCGCGGCGGCCCCGGGCACTGCCTCGAGATCGCCGAGCTCTACAACCGTCTGAGCAAGAATCACGAACATATGACCGAGGAAAAGGTCATGGAGGCATTTGGGGAAAAGGCCTTCATGCTGCTCACCCTGCGCAACAAGATCATCGGCATCATTGGCTGGCAGGTGGAAAATCTCATTTCCCGCACCACCGATATCCTCATCGATCCCCGGCTTACCTTTCGAAGAGGCCGTCCCCCTGCTGATTAAGGAAATGGAACTGGCTTCCCGCGACCTGCAATGCGAGGCCTCTCTTCTTTTCATCGAAGCGAACCAATCAACCAAGGTGGATTTCTGGAAAGGGTTGGGCTACGAGCGTCGCGCGCCGGAAACGCTTGGTGTCCTCGCCTGGCAGGAAGCCGCCCAGGAAAGCATGCCTGCCGGATCGGTCCTATTTTTCAAGCAACTGCGTGTGGATAGGGTTCTCCGCCCCATCTGATCCAATGGTTCAAAACCTGGTAGACGAGCTGCTTTTTCTTTTCCAACGCTTCACCTGGTTGAGCGTTCTGGATCTGTTCCTGGTCTCCGCCATTTTCTTTACCGTTCTGCTGGCCTTGCGCGATACCCAGGCGGTCACCCTGCTGCGCGGACTGCTGGTTCTTTTTATCATCCTCGCATTCCTCACCACTGTGGTCGACCTGCCCGCGTTTTCCTGGCTGGTGGAGAAAGCCCTGCCTGCACTGCTGATCGCCATTCCGGTTGTTTTCGCGCCCGAGATCCGACGCGGGCTGGAGCGCCTTGGCCGGGCTGGCACACCCACCTTCGGCATCTTTTCCAAAGGCAAGCCGGGGGTGATGCCTGCCACGATCCATGCAGTGGTGGAAGCCTGTGCGCGTCTTTCCGCCAGGCGGCATGGCGCGTTGATCGTCCTCCAGCGGCGCGACTCCCTGGGGGAATACATCCGGTCTGGCGTGGCGCTCAACGCCCGGGTCGCGCCAGAGCTGCTTATCCAGATCTTCCATCCCAATACACCACTCCACGATGGCGCTGTGATCATCCAGGAAGACCTCATCCTGGCAGCCTCCTGTGTGATGCCGCTCTCCGCGAGCGGCGTGCTGGATCGCTCTGCCGAGCGGCAGATGGGTTTGCGCCACCGCGCGGCTTTGGGAATCTCAGAGGTTTCGGATAGCATCGGCGTGGTTGTTTCCGAACAAAACGGCGGGGTCTCCATCACCCACGGCGGGCGCATGATCCGAAAGCTGGATACCGAGCGGCTGGAGAATGTGCTGCTTGCCTTCTACGAAATGGGAGATTCCACCCAACCTCAAAAGGGGTTTTTCGCTGCGATCCGCGGTTTGTTCGACGCACCCCGGGGAAAAGGAGGACCGGTCGTGAGAATCTTCCGCTTCCTGGGTAGAAATCTCTCCACCCTGCTGACGGCGTTCCTGCTGGCTTTGGCTGTATGGGTACTGGCGGTCATCTCCACCGATCCCTCGCAAACCCAGCCTCTGCAGAGCCCCGTACCTATCACGATCATCGGGCAGGATCCTGCTCTGATGCTGACGAACACAGTAGCCGAAGAGACATCGGTGGTTCTCCGGGCACCCCGCTCCGTCTTGGCGCGCATCAACGCTGACCCTTCCACCGTCCGGGCTATCCTCGATCTATCGGGGCTACAATCCGGGCAACATCAAGTCCCCCTTCAGGTGCAGATCGCCGAACACCCTGCCGTGGTCGTATCCTCCTCCATCGATCAAGCCGATGTTACCCTGGAACGGATCGAATCCAGGATACTCCCGGTCGGGTACCGGACTGTCGGCAGCCCGGCTCCTGGATTTTCGCTGGGGAGCACCATTCTCAACCCCCAGAGCGCCAGCGTCTCAGGGCCTTCCTCCCGGGTGTCCAGAGTCGTGGGGCTGCAGACCAGCATGCAATTGGAAAACACCTCAAAGACCATTGATCGTGAACTCCCCATTCTCGCGCTGGATGAAGCCGGGAACATCGTCCAGGGCGTCCAGGTGATTCCCGCTGCCGTTCAGGTTTCCCAGTTCATCGAGCAGCGCGGAGGATATCGCACAGTGGTTGTGCGGGTGCCTTTCACCGGCCAGCTTGCCAACGGGTACCGCCTCAACAGCGTCACCGTCACCCCGCCTGTCCTGACCGTCTTTTCTGATGACCCGAAGCTGGTCGAGAACCTGCCCGGATACATCGAGACCCTGCCCCTCGATCTGACCGGGATAAATACCGATACCGAGATCAAAGCGAAATTGAACATGCCCCAGGGGATCCAGATGGATGGGGATGCATCGGTGCAGATACGGCTGGGGATATCTCCCTTGGAGGGCAGCCTCACCTTCGCCAACCTATCCGTGGAGATCGAAGCGGCTTGAAGCGGGTCTCAGCGCGAAGGTCTCTCCCACCCGTGTGGATGTGATCATCTCCGGTCCGCTCCCCTTGCTCAATAAGCTTTCCTCCAATGATGTTCGCGTGGTCCTGGACCTGGCCGGGTTGACCATCGGGAACTACCAGATAAAACCCGTTGCCAGGATCGCCGTTGACGGTCTGAAAGTGGATTCCATTCTCCCGGATACCCTGGAAGTGATCATTACGCCCGCCCTGACACCCACCCCTTAGGAGACCATGCCAAAACCTGTTGTCGCTCTTGTCGGTCGCCCAAATGTCGGAAAAAGCACCCTCTTCAACCGCCTGGCGGGGGAGCAGCTCGCCATCGTGGATGATACCCCCGGTACCACCCGCGACCGGCTTTTTGCCTCCAGCCTGTGGAACGGGATCGAGTTCGAGATCATCGATACCGGCGGCATCGACCCCTCCACCGGCGGCAAGGACCCGCTTTCCATCGGATCTGCGGATTACATCCAGCAGATCAAAGCCCAGGCAGCCATGGCAGTTGAGGAGGCTGATGCCATCCTCTTTGTGGTGGATGCCATCAGCGGGGTGACCCCCGCGGACGCAGAAGTTGGGGAAATGCTGCGCCGCAATCAAAAGAAGGTGGAGGGGCAAGCCCTTCCCGCCCGTGTTCCTGGTGGTGAATAAATCCGATAGCGCCGCCCTGCGCCGGGATGCCGCCGGGTTCTACGAGCTGGGCATGGGAGAACCCTACCCCATTTCTGCGGTGCACGGCACTGGCACTGGGGACTTACTTGACGATCTTGTTGCAGCCTTCCCGAAGGTCCCGCCTGAAGAGGAAGATGACTCGGTCAAGATCGCGATCGTCGGCAAGCCAAACGTGGGCAAATCCAGTCTGCTCAACCGTATCGCCGGGGAGGAGCGCTCCATCGTCAGCCCCATCGCCGGCACTACCCGCGACGCGGTCGATTCCCACCTCCAGTTCGGCGATTTACCCCTCACCCTGATCGATACCGCCGGCATCCGCCGGCGCGGCAAGGTGATCCCGGGCGTGGAAAAATACAGCGTCATCCGCTCCATGCGCGCCATCGAGCGCTCCGATGTTGCCCTGCTTCTAATCGACGCCGTGGATGGCATCAGCGCGCAGGACGCGCACATCGCCGGTTACATCCTGGAGGAGTGGAAGAGCGCGGTGGTGGTGGTGAATAAATGGGACGCCATCGAAAAGGACAACCTGACGATGGACGAGTTCACCCGCCGCATCCGCCAGGACCTGAACTTCATGGATTACGTCCCTTTAATTTTCATCTCCGCCAAGACCGGCCAGCGTGTGGACCAGGTTCTCCCGCTTGCCCTGCGCGTCCAGGAGGAACGCCTGGCCCGCCTGACGACCGGGGTGCTCAACCGCATCCTGCAGCACGCCCAGGACCAGCACGCGCCCACGACCAAATCCGGGCATTCGATCAAGATCTATTACGGCACCCAGGTGCGCTCTGACCCGCCCACCTTTTTGCTTTACTGCAACAATCCCAAACTGGCGCATTTCAGCTACCAACGCTTCATCGAAAACCAGATCCGCAAGGAATACCCCTTCACGGGAACACCCATTAGATTGGTGTTTAAGGCAAGAAGCAGGGATTAATCCCATCGCAAGGCGGAAGCATGCTCCCTCCATATAATTCTTTTATTATCGAGGGAGCAAGGGATACCATTCCCATCGAAAAGCGGAAGAGCTGCCCCTCGCGATACAACACAGTCGCAAGGAAGGCTCTTGCCTACCAATTCATAATTTCCCTTTCGTTCGTGCTCAAAATAAGGGGTTGGATCTCCAAATTCCTTATTCATTTCTTATTCGGCTCGCTTGCTCCCTCATTCAAGCGGTCTTATAATCGCTGCTACATGGAACAAGAAAATCTCCAGGGGGAAACCACCCCGTCGCAGGAAGCATCTGAAAAAACCCGCGGCAGCGTCAAGACGTTCTTCATCGAACTTCTCCAGGTTCTGGTGTTGGCCGCGGTTCTCTATTTTGCCATCGACGCGGTCGTCGCAAGGGTGCGCGTGGAAAATATCAGCATGGAGCCCACCCTGATGCCCGGCGAGTTCCTGCTCGTTAACCGCCTGGCCTACCGTATGGGAGAGATCCAGCGCGGCGATGTGGTCATCTTCCATTACCCGTTGGATCCCAAAGAAGACTTCATTAAAAGAGCCATTGGCCTCCCCGGGGATACCGTCCGGGTCGAGAACGGCAGTGTTTATGTTAACGACGTGAAGCTCGAGGAGCCCTATATCGCTGCCCCGCCGGATTATTCCGGTTCCTGGTTGGTGCCAGAAAACACCATCTTCGTCCTCGGTGATAACCGCAACCGCTCGCTGGATTCCCACGCCTGGGGATTCGTGCCATTCGACCTGATCCTCGGCAAAGCCCTGGTCGTCTACTGGCCGTTCGATCGGGCCAAGACCATCACCCACCCGGATCTCTCCGGTCTGTCCTCCACCCTCACGCCATGATAAAATGGAACCATTATGCGTCTCGTTGAAACTTATTCCAGCGGAGAGAATATGATCGTGCCTTGCCCGGAATGCCAGGCAGGCAAGATGCACCGCACCGTGGTCACCTACCTTACCTACATCGGCGAGGAGTTGATCTCGGTCCCCGATTTCCCTGCCTGGGTTTGCGATATCTGCGGCCGGCGGGAGTACGATCAAACCGCCCTCAACCAGCTCTCACTCATCCTCAGCCCCACCGCCGGCACCCCCAACCCTTCCCGCCGGACGATGCCTCATACGCCGAAGAAATCGGCCAAGGAACCCATCGCCGACCGTAAGGGGTAAAATATCGACCGATCCTGGCGGGCACTAGCCCACCTTCTATTTTTAGGCGTAGGGCGGGCGCATGCCCGTCATTTTTCTTATTTTCGCGTCAGTAGAATTCCCTCTCTGAACAGCTTTATTCCGCTGAAAAATCGGGAAGTTCGGCGTGGAGATTAAATGTTTAGGCGGGCTCGCGCCCGCCTTATGATCGTGATCGGGGAAATTCCTTTAATCCGGGTAAACACAGATACCGATCGTCCCCGGGCCGGTGTGCGCCCCGATGACTGGCGATAGATCCAGAACTTGCATTTCCACGACCTTCAGCCGTTTTTCCAGTTCAGCGCGCGCATCCTCCGCCAGTTTCTTCGCGTCGGAGTGCATGATATTCACGTGGCACGGAGCGCTGCCGCCTTTTTCCACGATGATCTCCAGCAGCCGGGCAACGGCTTTCTTTTGGGTGCGGATCTTCTCGTAACCATCGATCTTGCCCTTGTTCATGAACAGGATCGGTTTCAGACCAAGCGCGGTGCCCAGGAAGCGTGAAGCGCCGCCGATGCGTCCGCCCTTGTGCAGGTATTTAAGTGTATCCACCATGAAAAAGGTGTGCATGCGCGCCTCGATAGCCTGGGTGCCTTTGACCACATCTTCAAAGCTCTTCCCCGCCTTCACCATCCTCGCAGCCGCCACCACCAGCAAGGCCAGGCTGCCGGCAGTTTCGTGTGAATCGAAGACCTCCACTTTCGCTGACTTGAATTCCTTCGCTGCGGAGAGGGCGGAATCCACCGTGCCGCTGATACCAGAGGAGATAAGCGGGACGAAGATTTGGTCATAATCCTTTGCCAGGTTCTCGAAGGTCAAACGGAATTCCTCGGCCGTAACCTGCGAGGTGGTGGGCATGTTCTGGTCCCTCACCAGCCGGGTGTAAAAATCGGCGGAGGAGATATCCACCCCGTCGCGCAATACCACTCCGTTCCAGATGATCTTGAGCGGTAAAACGGTCACGGGCAAGCCCGAAATGAGATCCGCGGGCAAATTCGCGGTACTATCGGTCACGATCGCGATTTTTGGCATAATTCTCCCTCTCAGGTGTGTAATGGCCGCGCACCGTAACGAATGCGCAGCTAGAATCCCCACCTTCGGGATTTCATTTTCTAGTATGCCTTAACCCGGTGGGGTTTGTCAATGAAGAATTATTTCAGCCTGGGAAGAATCAGGGGAAGCCCGCAAGGTTATAATCCATTTATCCGCCCTGGCACAGCGGATGCAACTTCTATTGAAGTAGAGTTGAATTTGGTAAGTGGGTTTCAAAGCATGGTTTATTTTGCCCTGCTTCAAGCTGAATTATCAAATTGAACAAACCTGACGATAGACCTGGAGAATGCGCATGAATCCCTTTCTGGAGATCCTCGACAGCCTCATCGAATCCTTCTCTGCCATCCTTGGCCGACCTCGGGCAATCAAGCCCACCCGCGCCGAGGAAGTGGAGCGCCCGGCAGACCTCCCCGGCAGCGAGCCGGAACCGGCCTCGGAGGAATCCGGCGCAGCTTCGCAAGAGGAGCAATCGGAGGAGGTTGCTGAGATAACCCCGAATTCGATGTTACCCCGGAGGAAACGGTAGAGGCGGAAGAGCAGGAGGAAACGCTCGAACCCGAATCTCTTGAGGAAGACCGGCCGGGGGATATGCCCCCCGGAGTAGAGGAAACACCCGATCCGACCGCGGAGGAACCAATCGGGGGCGAAGAACAACCGTCAGTTGCGGAGGATGAAGTCTGCCTCCCTGGCGAAGAATCCGCGGAATCCCAACCCGCAGCCGAGCCTTATCCCCTCCCGGAGCCGGTGGAACGCAAGGTAATGGTGATTCACTTCGATCCGCTGGTACCCTCTGCCAGGGGCAGACGGCTCAGCGATGCGCTGGCCGGCCGTGACCCCGAGGATCTGCTGCGGGTGTTCATTTCCGACCTGCGCGAGTGCAGCGGCGGGTACGCCCGCTACCGGGTGGTCGAACGGGTCAATATCGACCGCCTGCCGGTGAAGTGCGATGGATTCCAGTACTCGCCCGATCACTTTATGCAGTGCTGGCAGACCGGTTCGGGCTTCCACGTGCCGGACGCGATGGATTATGCCAGGCTCTTCGAGGAAGCCGATATTTACAAGAAAGTTAATGAAGGGATCGTGGACGAGGTTTGGATGTTTGGTCCGCCTTATTGCGGTTTTTACGAATCTGCCATGGCCGGAAAGGGTGCTTTTTACCTCAATGCGCCAGCGCTTAACCTTCCGGGCAAGCTGGAGCGCAGGGTGGTTGTGATGGGATTCAACTACGAGCGCGGCGTGGGCGAGATGCTGGAAAGCTACGGCCACCGCGCCGAGGATACAATGCGCAAGGTCTTCCAGGAGAAACGCGGGAATTCGAATCTTTGGGAACGCTTCATCCGCCACGAACGCGCCACCCCTGGCAAGGCTGAAGTGGGCACTATTCACTACGCGCCCAACAGCGAGAAGGATTACGACTGGGGCAATCCGCGCGAGGTGATGAGCCGCTGCGATACCTGGCTGAGCTTTCCCGATCTCTCGGGTTCCGGAAAATTGGTCAAAGCCGAGGCATGGGGCGATGGTGATATGCGCTCCCACCACAAGTGGTGGTTTAGCCGCATCCCACACGTGGCTGGTTTGAACGAAGATATCGACCTCAACTGGTGGAAGTATATTGTCGATCCGAATGAAGTGATCTGATCATTATGGGCTCATCCACCCGCGGCCGCATCCTGATCGTCACCATACTGGTGGTACTCTTTACTGCCTGCCTGGCCGGGCTGCCGGGAACGCTCTTTTCACGCCTGCCCAAACAGGGTGAAGAGACTCCGGCTTCCACCCCCTCATCAAGCGCTGGCGAAGCCTACACCATTCCCACTCCAAAGATCCTGTATTACCAGATCAGGGGCTCCACAGAGACCGATCTGGCTAAAGAGATCCAGTCCAAGGGACCCAATGGTTACGCCGGTTACACCAACTGGTACATCCGCTGGGGCTGGCCGGGGTTTGGACATGAGGAATGCGATCTTTCGAAAGCCTGGATCACCGCGAAGGTTTCCGTCACCCTGCCCGAGTGGAACCCCCCCGCGGGAGTATCTACCGACCTGATCAATAACTGGATGGAGTTCAGCCAGGCGCTCTACCGCCACGAGATGGGGCACGTCGGGAACATCACCGGTTCCCTGCCGCGGATCCAGAAGGCGATCCAAGGCTCGGATTGCATCACCGCCGATTCGGCGGCGAATGCAGTTCTGGATAAAATGCGCGGCTGGGATGTTCAATACGACGATCGAACCGACCACGGGAGGACCGAAGGGGCGATTTTTCCATAGAAGGGGTGATAATCCAGTTATGTTATAATCTGGGCGAATTTGGTCCTCTAGCTCAATGGTAGAGCAGCTGACTCTTAATCAGTTGGTTCAGGGTTCAAGTCCCTGGAGGATCACCAAATATGGCGGTTTTCAAGCCGCTAACCCCCATATTTGGGTGTAAAAAGAGTCTACCGAACTGGCAGACTCTTTTTCTACAGCTACCTTACAGCTATGAGATTCGTTTGGGTGAACAGTTAATTTTCTCACAGTATAAACTTTGGGCTTTTCAGAGATCTTCTTGAATTCATCGCTTATATCCACTGCAGTCATTAGCTCATCCAACTTCTCTGCAGCGTCTTCTTGCATTCCTGGTAGAACATGAGAATAGAGATTTAGCGTAATACCGATATCTG
Source organism: uncultured Chloroflexia bacterium (assembly GCA_963747315.1). Taxonomy (GTDB): domain Bacteria; phylum Chloroflexota; class Anaerolineae; order Anaerolineales; family Anaerolineaceae; genus CAVVEQ01. The sequence goes on from CAVVEQ010000010.1 coordinate 69,387, forward strand.
AGTGGCCTAAGCGTTCCTGAACAACCTTAGGATGAATACCCTTAAGAAGCATAAGCGATGCAGCGGTGTGTCTTAGATCATGAAACCGAATATCGGGCAAGTTTGCCAATTTTAGGTAATCTTTGAAGTGTTCAACTAAGTTGCTCGCTTCCATTGGTGTTCCGATCGAAGTTGGAAAAATCAGGTCATTCTCTTTCCATTTTGCTCCTGCAAATTGTCGTTCGGTTTGTTGCAGTTCAAAGTGTTTTTTAAGAATTTCAATCGTCGTTTTCCCAAGGACAACTACCCTCCTTCCGGATGCGGATTTAGGTTCACAAAACACAAGTCCGTGACTCCTTCGTCCTCTGAACCTGTCTTTGAATCTGCAACTTTCCAGTTTTCCAATCCAGGTCAGACCACTTCAAACCAATAAGTCTCCCCTTCTCTAAGACCCGTATTTACAGCAAGCCAAAATAGTGCTTCATATTTTGTTCCTTTTGATACCATTATCAAACTCCTGACCTGGGTATCATCCAGGGTTTTCATTTCCTTTCTTCTGATCCTTGGACGTGTTACCGCATCTGCAGGATTCCTCCCGAGCAATTCCCATTTGACTGCGAGGTTCAAAGAACGGTGAAGAACAGAATGGATTAGGATAACGGTCCGCTCGCTTGCACCATCTTTGAGCTTTTTGTTATACAGGGATTGAATATTGTCTGGCCTCAAATCTTTCAGTTTAATGTCGCCCAAAGTGGGAATGATGTGTTGCTGAACGATCTGGGTATATTGCTCATGGGTTTTCGGTCGGATGGTTGATTTTATTGTAATTAGCCATTCATTCAAGTATTGTTCATAAGTAATATTGGCTCCCGATAATATTAGACCATCCCTGATTTGGGAATTGGTTGTCAGGAGCCATAATCGTGCTTCCTGTTGGGTTTTGAAGTACTTTTTTTTATGTTTTCCATCGACAGTGACTTGGGCAGTCCATAGCCCATCTTTACGTTTATATATGCTACCTTCACCTTGACCACGTTTTTTAGCCATTTCTAATCTCCTTAATATTTGATCTTGAAATATTGACGTACCCTTCTACACTTCTACACTCTACACTTTCTACACCAGCAGGATATCCTAATAGAGCTGTATTTGTTGGTTGCGCAATTACATATCGGATGTTCATTGCCATCTTGATAGTTTATCGATGAAACCACCATCAACAAGGTGATCAATCGCAAGCTGAACATCATACGCAAGTAATCTGGTGGATTGTTGAATTTCGCGGCTTGACGGGTTTTCTTTTATTGCGTATTGCCCTAAGTACTTTTTCTTCAATCGATGGTTTCTGAGCAGTTAAGTTTTCAGACAATTGACTGTAAAGGATGTGTAATTCTTCTCGGCGATGCTCCGCAATCATTTGAGCCCTTGCCCAATGATTCATTTCAATTGTGGGACTGCCTGATAAACTGGCAAAAAGGGCAGCCATGCGGAGGGCTTTCTCAGGAAACCTGGCGTAATTCCCGTCCAAATCATGGTTGGTTCTAGATCTTGTGATCTGATTTATTCCATCATCGTAAGCATAATATGCTGAAAAAACTTCCTCGCTTAATCTAAGAACTTGTCGATCAGGCTGTATGATTTTCGCATGGGTGCCTGATATTTCGACTTTTGGGATTCCAAGTTCTTCATGCCACCTTTTTAGAGGATCTATTAGCGAGGCTGGGATTACCCCCAGTCCTCTGGGAAATTGTTCGTTTGAATAGAAATCTGGATCGGGAGCGACGAGGAAAAACCTCGCTAGGAATCCGTCCCCCCAGAGAGCAGATCCTCTTTTGGCGTATGGAAGAAGATCGTCCGGAGTTAAGATTCCTAAAATCGACAAATATGGATAATCAATTGTTTCGAGACCTCTCGCGATAGTGCCGTTTCCGAACCGGTCAGGTGTATCATCCAATCTCCGTATGTGACCTCTGAAGTCAGCCATTGGACCATTGGATTTCATCATATCTATAAATAACTGACCAAATTCTTCGTAGTACCAGCCTTTTTGTCCGGCGAATGCCAGTTGTTCTAAAAATCTTTCTTTATGGTCTTTAGACAGGCTCTGATAATTTTCAGGGACGATGGTGGACATCAAATTGACCATTTTTTGGGGTGTTGTTGTGTCCGGTAACAGCATCCAATCCAGACCCAGCAGCAATCAAGACATCTTTTCCAATTCGAGCTGCAGTGGATTTATAGGTAATGCTTGAACGACCTACAAGTGCAAAATATAGATTAGTGAAACGAATTCTGCTAAATTCATAACTTACCCGCCTTAATGCCACGGTTGATAATACAAATAGACCTGTTGCAACATGGTAGCCCTCGTATGACCGAGGGCTCCATTTCGTTGAATATTCTGTGTATTCATCCAACCAAGGGCAAGCATCGGATCCTAAACTTGGTGGAAGAAGTATATGTTTCGGCAACGGGATAAACTCGTTGTTTGAATCTGTTGGTTTTGATGTAAAATCACTCATGAGAAGACTCCTTCTGAAGGATGGGGTTGACTCGATATGGATCCAAATTCGTCGTTGGCGCGGCGAATTTGGTATTTATTTGGAACTCATTGTTACTTGTGCGATTTCTTTCTATGTACTGGTGAAGATCTTCTTCTTGAACACGAACTGATCTTCCTATTCTTATCGAGGGGATCACTCCTTGTTGCATCAATGAGTACGATTTCGATTCCGAAATCCCCAACAATTCAGCAACATCTTTGGCGTTCATTAATTTAGGTATCATTTTATTTTCCTATAAGTAAGATTTGAATTTTCCACCAATTCAAACATAGTGGACCCAGTTTTCCTATTACATTCAAGGAATAATCGACAAGTTGTTTCCTTTCGTTTGAAATGACACAACTTTGATGGTTTTGCGGCCATCTCACATTCACGATCTCTTTTACAAAACGGTAAGGTACTCATTCAAGGTGTAAACACTTCTCCCTTTTAATAAAAATAATGTTGATCATTTCAATGATCAGCACTATTGTACAAAAAATTTACAGACGATGTTGGCACTTAATATGCTTCTAGATTAAGAAATATATATTTTTAATCTTTACGTTGAAAATCTTTAAGATGAAACAATTAATCAGCCAGTGCGCTGATTTTGAATATTTCCTTTCTTTATTCTTGGTTTGAATCATTTGCTTCGATCGATTTGATTATTTCCTTTGAGGCTTTCCTGATCCTCTCCAGGTGATCCAGGATCATCTCCGAGGTGGCTCCATGCAAGGCAACATAATTGGGGCTGCTCAAGCCGTTCAAACCGAAATACTTGCCGACTACGTATGCAACGGATTCAGCCTCCAGTTCCCGGATGGTCTTATCCATCGGTCGATTCTCATCCTGATGCAGGAGCTCATGCGCGATCTCGTGGATCAGGGTCTTGGTTCCGGCAGTAGGATCCAGCTGGATCTCCCCTCCTCTGCTCAAGCCCTGGATGTTCCCATCCAGTTTCTTGACCGTCACCGAGATGCCCTTCAGCTTGGCGAAGTCGATCAGCCTCTGGGAGAGGATGGCATTCTGCTCTGGGCTCTTCCAGTTGGGAGGCTCCGGCAGTGGTTCCCCTTCGGTCTGGGATACATCAAAGACATATACGACACGGAAACCCTTGAGTTCCTGCCTTGAGGTGGGATCATCGGGGTTTTCCTGGACGAAGATGGGAGCCAATATGGGGATACCTCTCTCGCCCTTCCTTACATAGCGGTTGAAGCTGCGCCACTTCTGGTAGCCAGCCACGTTGGTCGCATCCGGGCAGGACATCAGGATGCACCACACATTGCAGGGACTGTACTGGTGGAACCTGGCACAGGTCTCCAGGTACTGGAGCATTTCTGCGGTCATCCTGGCCTCATCGGTTGCCTGGGCCAGTTCCTTGATGCGTTCAGTAATGCTTGCGGATAGTTCGCTTGAGGTATAGCGAGGTTGGCAGGTTGTATCAATAACTTGGGTAAGCATGATTATTCTCCTTTGGGTATCAAAAAAAGGAGCCCTTCTCTAGTATTAGAGAAAGGCTCGAGGTATGGATGGACTCTTCAGTTGAATCCCAGGTCGCGTTCCTTGAGCGAGGTGAACTGCCCGTGGGATACGATCAGGTGATCCAGGAGCTCAATATCAAAGAGCTTCCCTCCCTGGTATACGGAGCGGGTGACAGCGATGTCCTCCATGCTGGGGGAGGTATCTCCGCTGGGGTGGTTATGTGCCAGTATGATCCCGGGAGCATCTCGAGGACTGCCTGGCGGTAGATTTCGGATACCCGTACGATCGAGGAGTTCACCGAGCCTTGGGTTACTTTTATGAGGCTCATGACCCGGTTGCGGGTATCCAGGTCCATGACCCAAATCTCCTCGTGATCCAGCATGCCAATGAAGTAATCCATGATCTGGAAGGCATCTGCGGGTGAATTGATCTGCGGTCTTTCGGCAGGGTGAGCATATAACTGGGCATTCAGCTCATCGTGCAGCTGGCGGATCCTGGCAAGGGTGGACTCCACCTGTTTCTTGCGTCTCTGGGAGTCTTTCTGCCAGGTGGTGGAAGCGATATTGATCAGGGGTAGCTGCTCGAGTGTGGGAGTGTTTGAATAGGGGCTCATTTCAACCCCCGGAAGCGAATGGTATAGCGAGGTTTCCCAGCGATATTGAGGAGCTGGGGATGGATCAGCAGGGACTTGCCCTTGAGCTCGGATACAGTCACCTTCCCAAACACAGCGAGCAGGTCGTGCTCTCCCCTGGCTCCAAAGAGGACTCCGTTGGGGACTCCCTGGGGGAGTCCTCTTACCGACAGGCACCATTTCTCTTCGATTGGTAGTGTTGGATGGGGCATCACCTTCCCCGGGTGATCTCCTGAATGGTGACCTTGATGGGTTGGGGGGTAGGTCCTCCCCGTGCAGATATCTACGGTAGAGCATGCCCAGGGTTTGGGGAGCGGGGGCATCATCTTTGGCTACCTTCGGTTCAGGCGCGAAGCCCAGTCTCCTGAGGAGCTCGTCGGTCTTTGATGTGTCCGGGGTAAGCGTGTTTGAGGGAGAGGTTGACCTTGGGGATGTGGGTACAGGATTGGGCTTTGGGGATACAGGTGTTGGCTTGGGTTTCAAGGGATTCCGCTTGTTGGCTTGTTCAACGTAATAGGCAGCGATGCGGTGCTTGCAGGTATTACCTTTCTGGCTATCGGGACATTCGCATGTCCGGGCATCCAGATCCACCCGGTAAAGGGATGATCCATCTGAGGATCGTACCGGGTGGCATCGGGGGCTTTCGGGTTCGGGACGATGCAGCACCGACCAGCTTCTGGCCAGTGCCAGGCCGCGCTCCAAGCAACCATTCAGGGCATTGACCACCTCTCTGGTTTGAGCGAAGCGATGAACTGCTCCGCGATCAGGTCGAGGACATCCGCTTGGTGCACGATGGGCTCGGTGATCTGTCCACTTCTCTCACCTGGTGCGTCTGCGGGGAAAGCAGGGAGTACATGAACTTGAGTACTTGCGTTTTGGGGGACATAATAGTCATCCTTTCTAGTTTGGGTATGGAAACAAAAAAACCCACCTGGAGTGCGGGTGGGAGACGATGGGCTCGAAAGCCTTTTTCTACTATGCGAATATCACGATCGGGATAGGGATCCTCTTATTGGCTGCTCCTTTCTTTGCTTGGTTTGTATGGATGGGGTTTATTGCTTTTTAAGTTTGGCCAGTTGGCTAGAATGGAGTATCTACATTGTTAGGGGGTGTTGCTTCCTTTCGTTTTTGGCAGCCTATCCAGGTTGGCACCGCAATCGTCACAGGTTTCATGGATGTCATCCCAGACTTCGCCATTGGCATAATGGAACTGTCCCATGCGGGAAGTAAGGAGATGGGGACAATGCGCTTGCAGGCGTTCAATGCAATGCAGACAGGGGATTGGAATTGAATCATTGGTCATGGTTTCCTCCAGAAGCAAAAAAAGGGCAGCCTGGTGGTTAGCCAGACTGCCCGGATGGGAATGGGTAGATCCATTATTTGCTCTTACCGTTGCACCAGCTGTTACCCGCCCTGTGAC
>CAVVEQ010000011.1:0-126980 GCA_963747315.1 uncultured Chloroflexia bacterium
GTTCCCGGCCGGGTCGTGCAGAAGCAACCCACTCGGTTGACCCTCCATCTCAACCCCCGCTGTTTCTGCGCGAGTTCTGATCTCCCCCAACGCGGTCGCGTTATTTAGAACCAGCTCGAACCAGCGCATACCCTCCGCGCCTTCGGTCCGCGCGGGGGCGTTCTCCCCCAACCAGTTATTGACCGCCACATGGTGGTGGTAGCCATCACTGGAGAAAAACACGGCTCCCGATGGCAGGCGCTGGGTCTCCTCAAGTCCGATCACTTTCGTATAGAACTCCACGGCCGCTTTCAGATCATTGACCGTGAGGTGAACGTGGCCGATCTCGGCGCCGGGGTCGATGCCCGCCCACTTGGGGGTCTCCGCGCCGATCTCACCGATCAGGTTATCAATATCCAGTGGATCTGTGCCCATCTTCAGCCCGCCCAGCGAATCGCGTGGCCAAGCCTCCGCCGGGCGGTCGGCATAGAGTCTCAATACCGTTGCCGTCATAGTCGGTCAGGTAGAAGGATTCGCTCACCCCGTGGTCAGCCACTCCCACAAAATCGCTGCCGCTCTCGGCCAGGTGGGCAACCAGGCGGGCCAGCTCCAGGCGGTTGGGTAACCGCAACGCCAGGTGGTAAAGCCCGGTTGCGTCTTCCTCGTGGTAGGCAGCCGGGTCCCACTCCAGGCTAAGGAGCGGCTCCTTCCCTGCACCAAGTTGAATGGTCACCTCCTCCTGGCTGATTACCTTCAGGCCCAGTGAAAACGTGTAGAAACGCACCTGCTCGGTGAAGTTGGGGGTGGCCAGGTGCACACAGCCTACGCGGAGGGTGTTCTTGGGCGACGGGTTCATCGGGATCCTTTCGGTTCGAATGCGGAAGTTACGCAGGATTATAACAATCAAATCTGCTGCCGCGGTAGGGGCGGGTGCCGGCCCGGAAAGGTCGGCTGGTTTCAATGCTACAATTGGCGGGGTTCAACCAATGTCCATTCAGGAATTCATACTTCCCCGGCGGTTTACCACCGACCGGCGCAGTTCCCTGCGCTGGATTGCCACGCATTCCCGGCAGAACTGGTACCTGATCTTGGTGGCGGTGCTGGCGGCATTTGGCAATGCGGCGCTCATGGCTGTTACTCCCATTCTCATCGGCCAGGCCTACAACGTCATCATCGCACCACAGGTGGACCTGGACCGCCTGGCACAGATCGCAGCGGTCATCGCCGTCACCCAGGTGGTGCGCAGCGGGTTGCAGCTGGTTCGTAACGCCGGATTTGAGCTCACCGCCCAGCGTACCGAGCGCAATATCCGCGAGGAGTTGTATACCAACCTGCTTGGCAAGAGCATGACCTTCCACAACCTGCAGCCGCTGGGGGATACCATGGCGCGGGCAACCAACGACGTGCGCCAGGTGAACTTCTTCTTCAGCCCGGGGCTCTCGCAGGTGATCGGTTCCTTCGCTTTCCTGATCATGCCGCTCATCCTGGCGCCGCGCTACGCCCCCCAGCTTGTGCTGGTGCCGGCGCTATTCATCGTTTTCTACTTCCTCTCCCTGTGGGAGTACCTGCACACGCTCGGCCCCATCACCGACGAAGTCCGCGGCAGCTTTGGCGGGATGAACACCCAGCTTTCAGAAGCCCTGGATGGCATCGAGACGGTGAAGGGCGCGGCGCAGGAAGCCAACGAGATCGCCCGTTTTAAGGTCAAAGCAGGGCGCTACGCTGCTGCCGCCATCCGCCAGGGCAAGGTGGAAGCCCGCTTTGTTCCATTGCTGCTGCTCTCGCTGGCCTTTGCCGCGGGGCTCTTCCAGGCTTTACTGCTTTTCCGCCAGGGCACGCTGGACATGGGACAGGTGATCGGTTACTTTGGGCTGTTGTTGATGCTGGATTTCCCCACCTTCGTTTCGCTGTGGGCTTATTCCATGATCGCCGGCGGGTTGGCCGGGGCGCGGCGTATTTTGGAGCTGATGAACCGCGAGAACAACCTGGACCAGAACCTGGCGGGTTTCAACGGCGCGATGCGCGGCGCAATCGAATTCCGCAATGTGACCTTCCACTATGAATCCGGGGGACCCTCCCTGGAGAACGTTTCCTTCAGCGTGCAGCCGGGGCAGACGGTGGCCATCGTCGGGCAGACCGGCTCCAGCAAGACCACCCTCGCCAAGCTGATCAACCGCACTTACGATGTCTCTGGCGGGCAGGTGCTGGTGGATGGAATGGATGTGCGGGAATGGAACCTGGAAGCCCTCAGAAGGCAGATCTCAATTATCGAGCAGGACGTGTTCCTGTTCTCGCGCAGCATTTCGGAAAATATTGCCTTTGGTAAACCCGGCGCTACGGAGGAAGAAGTGCGCGCTGCTGCGGTAGCTGCCCAGGCGGACGAATTCATCAACGAGTTCAGCGAGGGTTATGCAACCGTGATCGGGGAGCGCGGGGTGACGCTTTCCGGCGGGCAGCGGCAGCGCCTGGCCCTGGCGCGCGCCTTTCTCACCGACCCGCGCGTGCTCATCCTGGATGATTCCACCAGCGCGATCGACAGCGCCACCGAGGACCGCATCCAGCGCGCGATCTTCGCTGCCTCGCAGGGGCGAACCACCTTCATTATCACCCACCGGCTTTCGCAGATCCGCTGGGCGGACCTGATCCTGGTGATGGGCAAGGGGCGGCTCACTGCATGCGGTACGCACGCCGAGTTGATGCAAAGCTCGGAATCCTACCGGCGGATCTTCAAGGGGTAGGCGGAATATGGGATTCTTCGAAGGACTGGACGCCGAAGCTTACGACCGCAAGTACCGCGACCGCGACCTGCTGCGCCGCATTTTCGGGTATTTCCGGCCGCAGCGCGGGCGCATGCTGGTGGTGGGCGTCTTCACCATCCTCATCTCGCTGGCCAGCGCCTCGTCAGTGGTGATCATTTCGTGGGGAACCGACATGGTACGCCAGGACCCGAGCCTGCAGAACATCTTCCTGGTTTCTGGTCTTGGCTTTCTGCTGGGAGTGTTTATCTGGGTGGCTAACTGGATCGCGCGGAGGCAGGCGACCGTGGCAATAGCCGGAGTGCTACTGAAGCTGGCGATGGACGCATTTGAATCAGCGGTGGGGCACGACCTCTCGTTCTATGACGATTATTCCTCCGGAAGGATCGTCTCGCGCATCACCTCGGATACGCAGGATTTCGGGCAGCTCGTCACCATTGTTACCGATGTGGCATCGCAGGTGATCGAGGCCGTGGTGCTGGGGGTGATCCTCTGGCGCATCGATTGGAAGTTGACCCTCATCATCCTGGCCTTTCTGCCGGTGGTCTTTATCTTCGGCATCCTTTTCCGCAAGCTGGCCAGGCGGGTCACCCAGCAGGGCATGCGCGCCATCGCTAATGTCAACGCCACCATCAAGGAGACGGTCAGCGGCATTGCGGTAGCCAAGAACTTCCGCCAGGAGCAGAGCATCTTCGAGACATTCAACGAAGCCAACCAGACCTCCTACCGGGTGAACTGGAAGCGCGGATTTACATTGAATTGGGTGTTTCCAGTGCTCAATGCGTTAGCAGGGCTGGCTACCGCGCTGATGGTCTATGCCGGCGGGTTGACCGTGGCGCAGGGCATCGTCACCGCAGGGGCATGGTACCTCTTCATCCTCAGCCTCGACCGCTTTATGTTCCCGATCATGAACATCTCCTCTTTTTGGTCATCCATTCAAAACGGGCTTTCGGCATCCGAGCGCGTCTTTGCCCTGATCGATGCCGAGCCGGCCGTGGTGCAGACCGGAAGCGCCGACCCGGGCAGGCTGAAGGGGCAGATCGATTTTGACAGGGTTTGTTTTTATTACAAGGAAAACGAGGGCGTGCTGGAGGATTTTGACCTGCACATCCAGCCCGGCGAGACGGTGGCGCTGGTGGGGCACACCGGGGCGGGTAAATCCTCGGTGGCCAAGCTCATTGAACGCTTCTATGAGTTCCAGGGCGGAACGATCCGGATAGATGGCAAGGATATCCGCGGGTTCGACCTTTCGCGCTACCGTCCGAATTTGGGGATCGTCTCGCAGCTTCCCTTCCTTTTTTCCGGCACGGTGCTGGATAACATTCGCTACGCGAACACCGCGGCCTCGGATTCGCAGATCGAGGATCTGGCCAGGCTGATCGGCAAAGGGGAGTGGCTGGAGACGCTGCCGGAAGGACTGCAGACCGAGGTGGGAGAGCGGGGCACGCGGCTGAGCATGGGGCAGCGGCAGCTTGTCTCGCTGATGCGCGTGCTTGTGCAAAGACCGGCAGTTTTCGTGCTCGATGAAGCCACCGCCAGCATCGATCCCTTTACTGAGTGGCAGATCCAGCAGGCGCTAAACCTGATCCTCGAACGCACCACCAGCATCCTGATCGCGCACCGGCTCTCAACAGTGAAGAGCGCCGACCGCATCATTGTGATGGAAAAGGGGCGGATCATAGAGGAGGGCAGCCACGATGGGCTGCTGGCGCGGGGCGGGCATTACGCCGGGCTGTATAACACGTACTTCCGCCACCAGAGCCTGGAATATGTGGAGAAAGCCCGCGAGATCGCCCTGGGGGGCGGGCTGGAGGCAGCCGCGGGGGCTTAGTATATGTAGGGCGGGTGCGCTGCACCCGCCGACTCAATTTGGTGGGGCAGGCTCATGCCTGTCGGTTTCAATAAAAAAATAGCGGCCAGAAATGGCCGCTATCTGTTTGAACTTAAGATTTCTAAAGACCCGCCAACGCGGCAGGCACCGTAAAAATGGCTCCGATGATCCCGCCAACAACCAGGAAGATGACCCAGGCGACGATCACCAGGACGGCGATCTGTCCCCAACCGAGATTGGTGACCATCTTGAGCGCGAAGAGATAGGCGATGAAACCAGCGACGGCAGCCACCAGGGTAATGGGGGCAACTATGCACAGCAGGGCGGGGGAGAGCGCACCCAGGATACCCAGCACCCCGATAACCTGGAAAACGTAAGCCAGGCCGAGTGGGCGCATAAGCTCACCAAAGGTCAACTCCACTTTGTAAAGCATACCCGCCAGCCATTTGATCACCAAAACAGTCAGCGCGAAAGCACCCACCATAAAAGCGGTGCCGACGATGAGGGCAAGAAGGTAACCGACAAAATTCACCCGCAGGAGCAACGCCCTCCCGCCAAACTGAGAGACGAAAGCCGTCACCGCAACGATGATCCACGCGCTGGTGCTGAAAGCCACGTCCTTGGAAACTTCCGGGTAAACCTCGGTTTTAAAAGTAATTGCCCGAATAATTCGATCCATCATGATGTTTATCCTTTCTTAATTACGATTTTCCGGGATACTCCCGGATTATTTACATCAATTTTATTATATCGTTTCCAGACCCAAATTTCCAGGCAGCCTGTGGAAAACGAGGTTGTGCTGACCAAGCATGAAAAAAAGGACAGCCGGTTCGACGAACCGGCTGTCCTGATGATGCGAAACCTACATCTATGAGACAGGTGCTACTGGCGCGGTGTATTGTGCGCTGCCAAATCCCAGCATCGGAACGAAGACGAACGGCAGAAGGATAAGGCCGCATCCGAACCCGGTACCCTTGGAGAATACCTTGGCGAGTTCGAGATACACAATGATCATAATCACGAAATTAACGACCGGGATGAACAGGAGCAGCAGCCACCACCAGGGTTTACCGACGATCTCCAACAGCACAAGGATGTTGTAGATCGGAATGATGGCAGCCCAACCCGGCTTTCCAGCCTTCACGTACACCTTCCACATCGCCACCAGGACGAAAATACCAACCGCCATGCCGAAGAACCAGGCGCAGAAACCACCAAATATACCAATCCCACCAAGCGCTGAACCGTAATCAACTTCCATTTTTTCCTCCGTAGAATTGCGAGATGTGATGCCAGATAAGAACAGTTTAGTCTTTTCGGAGAAAAAGTCAAGGGGATTGTACAAATTTGATAGAAAAACTCTGATAAGCAATTCTTATACAGGAGCAACGGAAAAACGCCATAGGTTAAAATGAGTAAATGCGAATCCATCACATTGCTATCTGGACCCCCGACCTGGAACGACTGCGGGTTTTCTACACTCGTTATTTCTCCGCCCGCAGCCTGGAAAAGTACGAAAACCCTGCCAAAGGGTTTTCCTCCTACTTCCTCTATTTTGATGACGACGCAAGCATTGAGATCATGCGCCGCGCGGATACCACCGCCACACCGCTGGCAACAGGCCAACAGACATTGGGTTATACCCACCTCTCCCTGGCCGTCGGTTCGGAGGTGGAGGTGGATAGACTCGCCGAGCTCCTGGCAGCGGAGGGTTACCCGCTGGTGGATGGTCCTCGCCGCACCGGGGATGGTTATTACGAAGCTGTGGTCCTCGATCCTGACGGCAACCGCGTGGAGATCAACGCCGCCCCATGAGCCCGATGCTCATCGCCATGGCAGGCTTGCCCGGGACGGGGAAATCCACGCTGGCAGCCGCGCTCGCCGAAACCCTTCCCGCGGTAGTTCTGGATAAGGATAAGCTGAGAGCCGGCATCATCCCCGCGGAGAAAATTGAATACTCCCGCGCCCAGGACGACTATATCTTCGAGTTGCTTCTCAAAGCCGCTGAATACAATCTCAACCGCGGTCGGCACGTCATCCTGGATGGGCGCACCTTCACCCGTCGCTACCAGGTGGAGCGAATCGTGCTGTTCGCGGCTGATTTGAAGACCGATCTGAAGATCATCGAATGTGTCTGTCCGGAGGAACTAGCCGAGGCCAGGCTGCATGCGGATATTCAAAACGGAGAACATCCAGCGGGGAACCGCACCTCTGAGCTCTACCATACTCTTAAAGCCGAGATAGAACAAATCGCTCCCGAACATATTGTCGTGGATACTAGCTGCGATCAAAATTCTTGTCTTAGAAAATGTGTGGAATATCTGGAAGTTGGACCCCAGGATTTATAAGACGGCTAGGAAATTGTTCATAAAAAAACAGCAGCAATTCGAGAATTGCTGCTGTTGCATGATTGGGACCCTGTCTATTAAGCCTATGGCTTCCCACCCTGTCCATTTCCACCAGGTAATGGCGTGCCAAGGGGTCCAGGTCCATAGCCTGCATTCGGCGTACAGGTCCCGGTACAAGTTGGGGTGCATGTGGTTGCGCAGGGAGAATCAGAATTTGGGCCAGGCCCAAACCCCGGTTTTTCTTCGGTGGTTTGGAAGGTTGGTTGCCCGGTTTCCCCCGGTGCGGTCCGGTTGCTACTCTCTTGTTCGCGGAGTTGTTGCTGTAATTTTAAAGGTTGTTCCAATCCGGAGTCCACCAAACGGATTTGTTCCCGGACCATTTCGCGGGTGCGAAGGAGCAGCGGGGTGTTTGTCTCGTCCGCATTTAATTGAAGGATGGTTTGTTCCTGGATGCGCAATTGCGTCTGGATGCGTAATAATGCAGGCTTGATACTATCCTCGTCCATAGAAAAGGCTAACCGCAGCGCATTCTCCAGTCGTACGCGCAGCTGTTCCACTACTGCATCCGGAGGCGCTTTTCCCTCACCGTTCATCGCGGCGATCTCCTCCACTCGGCGGTTGGCGAACCGAAGCTGGAGCTCCATTTCAGTACCGGTATTGGATGTGAAGGCCTCCTGCATATTTTCAGTGAATAATTTCAACGGATACAGGGCATCATCCGGTAGACTGGACTGGGCGGCATACACACTCCCGCCCGAACCTCCAAGAAAAAGGGCCACCACAAGGATAATGGTTGTGATAGTTGCTGCCATTGAGAATCTCTCCTTTCGTCTAAACAACGGGATTTGGTTCCACCCCTTATGACGGTTTTCTTCCACAGGAGATACGGCCTCTCGCAACGTTGCGATCTGGTTTAGATATTCCGACCGTGCCTGGCGAGCTTTTTGTTCATCCCTTTGCCCGACTTCCTTAAATCCTTGAAATGCCTTTTCAAGGTTAGGATCGATGGGATTCTCCTCGGGTTTCATTTTTCCTCCTGGTCCTTGAGCATTTTCTTCAACGCGGCAAGCCCGCGGTGTTGAAGCGATTTCACCGCTCCATGAGGTTTACCCAGGGTTGCGGCCACCTCTTCCACCTCCCAGCCTTCGATGAAGCGCAGCATGATCACCTGTCTCTGGTCCGGCGTCAACCTTAGCAGCGATCTTCGCAACTTCTTCTGCTCATATTGTCCAGATAATACGGATTCTGGAAGGGGGTCCCGGGATGGAAGATCGTCCTCATCAGTGTCCTGAACTGGCAAGATCGGGCGTCGATAATGATCGGTGATCCAGTTGTGGGCGATGCGGTAGAGATACGCCTGTAAGTGATCCCTTGGGCCGCGCCCTGTTGACAGAGCTTTCAGCATTCTGGTGAAGGTTTCGCTCACGCAGTCCTCTGCCAGGGTTGCCTCTCCCAGTAAACGCATGGCGTAGCGGTATAACCCGGGGTTGAAATGGTCGTAGATTTCCACCAGGGCTTCCCTTTCGAACGAAGCAGCGCGCCGCAGCAACCCCTGTTCGTCGAAGCTCATTTCTATCCTATATGACGGATAAATTCTTCCTCAGATACGCCGGAAGTCTCATCATCTTATCAAATTCCTGGCGGTAATGAATAAAAATTCATTTAAAGTTCACTTTTCCTTCATAGGTTATTCACATCCTTTAATTATTATTCACCCATCTTGTGAAATTGAAGGAGAATAAGTTGAACGACCACAGAAATGTAAAAAAACAAATTCAGCGGAACTGGCTGGTCGATTTGGGATTGTTTCTGGCAGCCTTGGGGGCTGCGATAACCGGTATCTACTTTTTGGTTCTGCCAGTTGGCGGCTACCAGGGGGGGCGAAACCCCTTTTATGGAATCACTTTCCTGTTCGGGCGCGAAACTTGGGATTCGCTGCATACCTGGACTGGCGTGGGAATGATCGCTGCAGCCTTAATCCACCTTTTACTACATTGGAGCTGGGTGGTGGGGATTGCAAAGCGTATTTACGGAGATATTTTTAGGCGAAGCCAAAGACTCAGCCCTACAAGCCGGATAAATATGGTTGTAGATTTAGTGGTTGCGATAGGGTTCTTCCTGACAGCTCTATCCGGGTTATATTTTCTTTTTGGGCCCGCTGGTGTTCCCAGCCGCAGCCTGCCACCATTTATTTTCAGTGCGCAAACATGGGATTTGATTCATACCTGGGCATTCGTGGTCATGACTGCAGGGGTGATGATTCACCTGGCACTGCACTGGAGCTGGATCGCGAGTGTCGGTTCGCGTTTACTCGCCCCATCCAAAAAAACAAAAACAATAACCGCACCTGTTGAAGTGCGTAACTAAAGGAGAAAAAATGATAGGAAAAGTGATTGTCGGGATAGTTATCGCGATTGTGACGGGAGGGTTGGTTCTTGGCGCTGTAAATCGCACTGCGTCTCGCGATGTCGAAAGCAGCCGATTCAATGCGGAGGAACATGAAATTGGCTCTTTGGATGTCCAGAATGACGATGGTTATGGTGATGGCCGAAACGGAGAGCAAGGTGAAAGTTATGGGGCGGTAACAAACGGTAATCAAGGTGATCGGGCTGGTTTTCAGAGCTTTGAAAGTAACGAATCGGCCGGTGAGGGTTTGGCAGTTGATGCTGATGGATGGAGCGAGGTTATAGGTATCGTAACAAGCATAGATTCCAATCTGCTTCAGATCCAGCTGGAGGACAACAGTGTGATCGAGATCAGCCGACGAGCCTGGTGGTTTTCACAGGAGCAAGGTTTTTCGGCGAGTATTGGGGATCAGGTTAACCTGACCGGTTTTTTCGAAGGCGATGAATTCGAGACAGCCAAGTTAGTTAATCTCACCACAGGTCTCAGCGTGGCTATCCGCGATGAAAACGGGCGGCCACTTTGGGCGGGTAAAGGGGGATAAGGAAACCCGGAAGAAAAGATAGAAAGATCGCCCGGTTTGTTTTTCGTTAGTGCATGTATAAGGGATTTTACATGCCAGGCAGATCGAGACCAAGGTTGAAATAAAACAGGGACAATTATTGAATTGTTCCTGTTTTGCATACCGTCGGTGCTTAAGCGAATGTTATTCTATCGCCTTCAGCATTTCCGCTGGTGATACATCAAGCGTGGTCCCGTTTTTCCATCTCGTTCAGTTCCCGCGCCCGCAGGATGGTGCTGACGATGAAGATGGAATATAAAACCACCGTGATGAATCCGAGCAGCAGGTCATAAAGCTGGACGCTCCAGTTGAAGAGGTGCACAACCGGGTTGCCCATAAAGAAGATGAGCGTATTGGCCAGAATGGCGACCGCGCGGATCTCGGTGGGACCGAATCTGCCGTAGGAAATCTTGAACTCCCCGGAAACATAGGTCGAAATAAAAACAAAGATGGATAAAAGCAGGTAACCGACCAGCGCCAGAAAAGCCAGGTTGAGATTAACGTAGGGGGAGAGACCCAACCCAATAAAGATAATCGTTTCAGAAGCTGAATCCAGGGTGTGATCGAGAAAAAAGCCGTAACGCGGGCGTTCGATGTGGCGGAAGCGGGCCAGGGTGCCATCCAGGCTGTCGCCGAACCAGTTGACCACGAAACCGAAGCTAGCCAGCCAGAGGAAGGCCGGGTTGTAGTTGGTCAGGTAGTAGCTGACCGCGATCAGCACCGCTCCCGCAAACCCGATCCCTGTGAGAATATCGGGGGTCATCCACCCGGGCATGTGCTCCGCCAGCCATTTCAACGCCGGGCGCTCCAACGGACCGAGAAGAATGCGGTTCACCCGGCTGTGCTGTTCCACAGCGTGCCCTTTTTTAACTTTTGGCAATTTCTGTTTCCTCGTTTTTATCCGGCCACACCGGGAAGAACATGGCCCACTGCTCCGGATGAGCTGAAATGAACTTCTCGGCCACCGACAGGACCTTTTCTGTATTATAGATGATTTCCTCGCGCGGGTCACTTCGGGATTCCATCCAGAGTTTTTCCGAGCAATCGATCACATGGGTTCCATCCGGTTCGTCACGCACAGCCACCACGATCACCGGCACCCCGGTTTTTAACGCCAGGCGGGTGTAAAAAACTGGCAGTCGCGAAGGGCGACCGAAGAACTTTGGAGAATAGCTCGATTCCGGTGCAGGGCGGTCCAGGCCGGTCATGACCATGCCGTTATTCTGCAGGCGCTGGCGGGCAAGCTGAAGTGCGTAGGCGGAAATAGGCGCGATCTCCAGGCCGTGCTCCTCGCGGATCTCGTTTTGTTTTGCATATTGACCGGTGGGATTGGGTACGGATAATCCAAGGATCTTTAACCCGCGCCGGGCAAGAACCATCATCCCCAGGTCGAATGCGCTCAAGTGCACCCCAAGGACCATCACACCGAAGGGTTTGGTTGTCCAGGTTTCCACCAGGTCTTCCACGGCAGGGCTGAACCGGATCAGACGCTCGATCTCTACCGGTTTTTCCAGGTTATGGTAGAACTCAAAAAGCCGGCGCATATGGCCTTGAAGGGAAGAAGCAACAAGCGAGTCAAGCTGAGCAGGATCCGTTCCGGCTCCGCTAACTACGGATAGATTGGCGCGCAACGATCGCACCATTTTCCTGTCTTTATCAGAAGCCAGGTAGGATGCAGTCCGGTCTGCCAGCCAATACCCGGTTTTCCCGGGCATGGTTTTCCCAAGAAATAATCCCAGGCGGATGCTGGCTGAAGAGTAATATAGCGAGCTTAATCTCATAAAAATTTCCGGTCTTGCAGGAGCGAATCGATTATAACGAAAAAACACTGTTGACAGTAAACGGCTTTCCCCGCGGAGAAGGATTTGCTTCATGACAGGGGCAATGTAAAAAAGTATAATTTGAACGATTCAGGAGGATCGATACGAATGAAAGCTCGCAAGATTACCAACAACATCTCCCTGCTGGGGGCAATCGATTGGAATCGCACGCTCTTCGATTCCCTCATCCCGCTGCCGCACGGTACCAGCTATAACGCTTACCTGGTGAAGGGTGGACAGAAGACATGCCTTACTCGACGCCGCGGACCCCTCGCTCCAGGATCAGCTCATGGAGCAGCTTGAGGAAGTTCCGTCCGTCGATTTCGTCATTGCCCACCACGCCGAGCAGGATCACTCCGGCGCGCTACCGCTGGTGATGGCCAAATACCCGAAGGCCACCCTCGTTTGCTCGCAGAAAGCTTCGGGTATGCTGCAGGACCTCCTGGACCTGCCCGCCGACCGCATCCGGGTGGTTGCTGATGGCGAGACGCTGGAGCTGGGCGGGGCGACCCTTGAATTTATCTACACGCCCTGGGTGCACTGGCCGGAAACGATGTGTTCCTACCTGCGCGAGGAAAAGACGCTGTTTTCCTGCGATTTTTTTGGCTCACACCTGGCCACCAGCCAGGTTTTCGCCGGGGATGACCCCGTGGTGTATCCCGCTGCCAAGCGTTACTATGCCGAAATCATGATGCCCTTCAGGGTACCGATCCAAAAGAACCTGGAGCGGCTTTCTGCTTTAGAGATCGAGCGCATTTGCCCGAGCCACGGACCGGTCTATGATAAACCACTGTGGATCCTGGATGCCTACCGGGAGTGGGTTTCCGCGCCGCCTAAGAATGAAGTGGTTATTCCCTATATCTCCATGCACCATTCCACGGCGATGCTGGTGCAGCGCATGGCGGGAGCGCTTGCCGAGCGCGGTGTGCGGGTGAAGGTGTTTGACCTGACCGTGACCGACCTGGGCGAGCTTGCCATGGCCCTGGTGGATGCCGCCACGATTGTTGTGGGCACACCCATCATGCTGGGCGGTCCGCACCCGCTGGTGGGGTACGCGCTCGGTCTGGCCAGTTTACTAAAACCCAAGGCGAAATTTGCAGCCTTCCTGGTCTCCTACGGCTGGGGGGCGGGGGCGGTGGAGCGTTTGCCCGGATTGATCGAAGGCCTGCGTGTTGAGGCTTTGCCGGGGGTGGTGGCGCGGGGCATGCCGCGCCAGGCTGAATTGGAGGCAGTGGATGCACTGGCCGAGAGGATTGTCGCGAAACACAAAGAGCTGGGATTGAAGTAACCCCTTAAGGATCAAAATGGAGATCGAGCCCGATTTATTAAAAGCAGGCGATACTGCAATAATTGTTTTTACACATGGTGATAATTTCCGGCTGGATCCACAAACGGGAGATGGCGAGACCGGCAACTGGAAAATATCAACCGATGCGCTCGAGTTCGTGAACAAATAATCATTTACCTCGCCGAAAGGGAGAATCGAACCAATCCTACTGGAATTATTCGGTTTTCGAAAAGCGAGGAGCCAGGTCGATTAATCCGCAGGTTCTCGGATTTGAATGAAATACTACAACGAATTAAATTGGATCGAATTTTCAGGGGGAGTCAGAACCCTGTGCACTTATTAAGCAAGTAAGATGCGATAACAGCTTTCCAGATAATAACCTCAGAGAGAATTACCCGAGTGGTTATTACTGTTGTTATCAGCGGAAACTCAGCAAAATGCAGTCCCACCCCGGGGTGGATTCCACCCAAACCCGACCGCCATGGGATTCCACCAGGGCTTTAACGATAGCTAGCCCCAACCCGGATTCCCCGTTCTCGCTGTGCCGGGATTTATCACCTCGATGAAACCGATCAAAGATGTGGGGAAGCTCATCCGCAGGGATGCCGACGCCATTATCCTGGACCCGAATCAATACTTCATTATGGGAAGTTACCGCGCCGAGGATGATTCTGCCTTTTTCGGGAGTGTAACGCAAAGCGTTGGTCACCAAATTTCCGAGCACCTGCATCATGCGGGACTCATCCACGCGGATTACCGGCAAGCCGTCTTTCGCCTCCACCACCAAGTTAACCTTCTGCTGGCGGGCGGTGTGTGAAAAGAGCTCCGCCGCTCGTTTGAGCAGATCCCCGGGGGCAAGATCCTGCAGGTGGAGGAAAAGCTCGCCGGAATCGGCCAGCGAGAGCACCTTGAGGTCATCCACTAATTTCTGCAGCCGTTCGATCTCCGTGTAGATCAGGGTCAACCGTTCGGGGGTGGGCTTGAGCACTCCATCGCGCATGGATTCAATATACCCGGCGATCACTGTCAGCGGCGTGCGCAGGTCATGGGCGATATCGGCGGTGAGCTGGCGGCGCTGCTTGTTGACCCGCACGACTTCGGAGCTCATCTGGTTGAATGACCGGGCTAACTGGCCGATCTCATCCTGCGATTTCACGTTTACCTGCTGTTCCAGCTCCCCGGCTGCCATTCCCTCGGCGGCATTCTTGAGCGCTTTGATCGGCTTTGTGAGGGTGCGGGCCAACAGAATCCCGATCAGAATTGCCACACCCAGCGCTGCCAGGCTGGCATAAAGCAATGCATTGTAAGTTCGCTCCAGATAGCGCGATTCCGCCGGTCGGAATTGGGAGATCTGGCGGGCAGTGAGAATGATGCCGACGGTTTGCCCGTTCACCTTAAAAGTTTGTCCCGCAGAAAGCTCTTCACTGGGGAGGACGGTTCCCGCTGGGTAGGAAGGATCGACGGACACGATCACCAGTCCGCTGGCATCCGCCAGGCCGAAGAGCGACCGCCGCTGATCCTGCGGGGCATGAACCACCGGGTTGTTATCCGGTGGGGGAGGATTGTTGGAGGGCATGCTGGTGACCTCGATCAATTCCCAGGCAGCAGCGACCCCACCCCAAGATCCATTGACCGAATAATATTCCGCCAGTACCTGCTCGATCCGGCTGCGCTGCTGGTCGATCAGGAACTGGGTGAAGCGGTCCTGGCTTGTAATGCGGATGAAAAGCCCGACCAGCCCGGCGGTGGTGAATGCCACCAGGATGAACGCGAGCGTAAGTTTGACGGTAATGGACCTAAACATGGGGTTCTGGCTCCCTGTGGAATCGATACCCGATTCCGAACACGGTTTCCACAAAACGAGGATTAGCGGGGTCTTTTTCAATCTTCATCCGCAGGTTGCGTATGTGTACGTTCAGGGTGCTTTCCAGCCCCGCGAAACCGCTATCCGCCAGTTCCGAAACCAGATCCTCGCGCGAAAAAACCCTGCCAGGGGAGCGCATCAGGGTGGCAAGCAGGTCAAATTCAATAGGGGTGAGAGTTACTAGATTTCCATCAGCTGTCACTTCATGGGTGCGGCGGTCAAGTTCAATCCCTTCGCTCTTCAACACTTCATTGCGCAGGGGTGCCTCCTCCATGCGTCTTAGGACCGCGCGGATACGGGCGGTCAACTCGCGCATGCGGAAAGGTTTGACCACGTAATCATCCGCCCCGAGATCCAGCCCCAACACAGCGTCGGTTTCCTCCTCCCGGGCAGTGATGATGATCACCGGTGTTTGCCGTTCCTGGCGGTACTGGCGCAGGAACTGGTACCCATCCATGCGGGGCATCATGATATCGAGGAGGATCAGGTCGGGTTGTTCGTGCCGGGCTGCGTAAATGGCGTTTTGGCCATCCATGGCAGTTACCACCCGGAAACCTTGCTCGGTCAGGTAATCCTGCACGAGCTGGCGAACACTGGACTGGTCATCGACAACAAGGATGGTCTGGGGCATATTTTTCTCTGGAATTAAATGGCTTTTTTTCCATAATTCCGGCTTTAGGGTATCACAGATTTATTTATTTTTTATTCAAGCGGAATTCATTTTTCATTTCCCGCGGTGAAGAAGAATTATCAAATAATTCATCCCTTCTAAACCAAAACTTAATACCTCCCCGCTACACTATTGCCAGAAAGAAGACGTATTACCAGCCTCGGGCTGGATAAATTCAAAAATCAACTTCACCCAGGAGATCGGCAATGGTCGAAAAAATTAAGAACACAACCAGCAGATCGATTCAAAAAATTCGGAGATTCCCATGGAAGGAAAAAAAGACCCGCCGCGCGCTTGTGATCACCGGGTCAGTATTGCTCGTTCTTATCCTGGCAGGCTCGGGGTTCGCCATTTTGCGTGATCAGCAGGCGACCACGAGCGCTGACAGCAATGATGGTTATCAGACTGCCGTGGTAAGAAACGGAACTTTAACCATTTCGGCCAGCGGATCCGGTACGTTGGTGGGCAGCAACTCCACCTCCCTAGCGTTTCCGATCGCCGGTGTGGTTAAGAAATTGTATGTGACTGCAGGCGAGCAGGTCACCGAGGGACAGGCACTGGCGGACTTGGAAGATACCCGAACGCTGGTTGCCGAAGTCGCAGCAGCGGAAGGCAATCTGGCTGCTGCCCAGAAAGCCAAAGACGATCTTGCGGCAAGTTCTAAAGGCAACCTTGCGGAAGCCCAGCTCGCGCTGGTGACCGCTCAGATCGAACTGAACGACGCCAAGAACAAAGTGCTCACCTGGGTCAGCCACCGGGGATCGGATTCGATGATCGAAACCTCAGAATCCGCGCTGGCGGTCGCCAAGGTGAATTTGGATCGAGCGCAGGAATTCTACGATCGATTTAAATCGCGCCCACTAAGCGACCCTGACCGTGTGGAGGCTCAGAACCGTTTGATTTCCGCCCAAACTACCTACCAGCAAGCAAAATACACCCTGGATTACCTGGAATCCAAGCCGACCAACCTTGAGGTGCAGAAGAACGATCAAAACCTGGCAATTGCCCAGGCTGCGGTCACGAAAGCTGAATCAGATCTGAAATTCCTGCAGGAACACGATGGGATAGACCCGGCTGAGTTTGGAGCCGCTGAGAACAATCTTGCCCAAGCCCAGGTGGCGTATGATCAGGCGATTGAAAACCTGGCGAACGCAACTTTGAAAGCCCCCTTTGACGGCACGATCATCTCCATTGCAGGCGATGAGGGTGATTTGGTCACCTCCGAAGCATTCATCGTGATCGCGGACCTGAGCCACCCGGATGTTAAACTTTTCCTACGATGAGACCGACCTGGATAAGGTGGCTGTGGGGGATAAGGCCCAGGTTGTATTCGATGCGGTTCCCGATTCCACCTACGATGCGACAGTAACAAGTGTCAGCCCTTCGCTGACCAGCTCGCAGGGATACTCAGTGCTTACCGGGATTGCCCGGCTGGAAAATATGGAGGCGAACTCCACCCAGAAATTTGTGGAAGGGATGACCGCCTCGGTGGAGGTGATTAGCGCGGAAGCCCAGGATGTCGTTCTGGTCCCCGTGGAAGCGCTGCATGACATTGGGGACGGGGAGTACGCGGTGTTTGTGGTGGACGAGGATGGCAATCTAAAGTTGACGGTGGTTGAAGTAGGCCTCAACGACGGCACTTATGCTGAGATCAAATCCAGCCTCACTGCCGGTCAGCTCGTATCCACCGGGGTTATGGAGACGCAGTGATGACGCACCCCTCTGTCATTATTGAAACCATCGGCCTGAAAAAGATCTATGGTGAAGGTGATAACCTGGTGGCGGCATTGGACGGAGTCGACATCAGCATTTTGGAAGGCGAGTTCATAGCCATCATGGGGCCAAGCGGCTCGGGAAAAAGCACGCTTCTCAACCTGCTGGCCTGCCTGGACCGACCCAGCGATGGAAAGTACATTCTCGCTGGAGAAGACGTCAGCAATTACGACCGCACGGAACTGGCGCGGATT
Organism: uncultured Chloroflexia bacterium; assembly: GCA_963747315.1. Classification (GTDB taxonomy): domain Bacteria; phylum Chloroflexota; class Anaerolineae; order Anaerolineales; family Anaerolineaceae; genus CAVVEQ01. The sequence goes on from CAVVEQ010000011.1 coordinate 17,489, forward strand.
CGCAGCAAACAACTGGGCTTCATCTTCCAATCCTATAATCTGCTGCCGCGCCTGACGGCATTGGAGAACACCATGCTTCCGATGATGTACCAGCATGAGAACAAACGCAGCGATCCCGAACTCAGGCTCGTCGCCGCGGAAGCTCTGAGCGCAGTTGGCCTGACGGACCGCTCTCACCATTTTCCCAGCCAGCTATCCGGGGGGCAGCAGCAGCGCGTGGCCATTGCACGGGCGCTGATAAATGACCCCATCCTCATTCTGGCGGATGAACCGACCGGGAACCTGGACTCGCATTCCAGTGAAGAAATCCTATCGCTTCTCCATAATTTGCATGAGGAGCGGGGACGCACGATCGTAATGGTAACGCATGAGCTGGATGTGGCCATGCACACCACCAGAATTTTACACATCAAAGATGGAAAGCTGGCTTCGGACGCTCTCAACCACCATCAGGTGGGCAATGGCAACGGGAAGAAAACAAAAGGCAGCAAGCCAGTCAAGGAGAAAACACAATGAACTGGCAGGAAGTGATCAAAGTTGCCTGGAAGAGCCTGATTTCCAATAAGCTGCGCTCGGTACTCACCATGCTGGGCGTCATTATAGGCGTTGCGGCGGTGATCATCATGATGGCTATCAGCGCCGGGACGGAAGCGACCATCGCGGAATCCATCAATGGGCTGGGTTCCAACCTGGTGTTCATCATGAGCAGCATGGAACGCGGCGGCCCCGGGGCTATTACTCAGAACAGTCAATCAGGCCTGGTTTTTGATGACGTCACTGCGATCAAGGAGAAAGTCAAAGGCGTGGAAGGGATAACCGTCGACCAGCAGGCTTCGGAAACTATCAAGTACGGAGATTCCACCCTGGAGTCAATCACCCTTGTGGGGACGACCACAGATTACCCTGAAGTGCGCGATCTGACCATCGAAAGCGGGCGGTTTTTCAATGAGACTGAATACGACCGCGCATCGAAAGTAGTTGTGTTGGGCTCGGATGTTGCCGGGGAGCTATTTGGGGAAACCGACCCCGTGGGTGAAAAGATCACCGTCGGCAATACCAAGCTGACCGTGGTGGGAGTGCTGGACCCGAAGGGACTTTCGGGAGGCACTAATTTTGATGAACAGATCTATACCTCCATCAATCTGGTGTTCAAAAAGTTCACTCCATTCATGTTTGCCCGCTTCATGGGCGACCGGGTACGCCAGATCATCGTTTCGGTGGATGAAAATTACAACATGGATGATGTTGTGAACCAGATCACCCTGCTGCTGGCCAACCGCCATGGGGTTTCGCTCAACTCGCTGGATTTCAGCACGCGAACCCAGGCGGATATCATCGCCACGCAGGAATCAACTACCTCGTCCTTCCGAACCCTGCTGGCCTGGGTGGCGGGTGTCTCGCTGGTGGTGGGGGGCATCGGCATCATGAACATCATGCTGGTCAGCGTCACCGAACGCACTCGCGAGATCGGCCTGCGCCAGGCTGTAGGCGCGGCGCCGCGGGATATCCAGGTGCAGTTCCTCTCTGAGGCTCTCATGCTCAGCCTGATCGGTGGGGTGTTGGGGGTGCTGGCCGGGGTGGCGGGCGGACTGCTCTTTGGGGCGCTGAGCGGAATGCGCACTGTGCTGGCACCCTATTCGATCATCATCTCGTTCACCTCCGCGGCGCTGATCGGTATCTTCTTTGGTTACTTCCCTGCGCAAAAAGCCGCACAGCTGGATCCAATCGTTGCCTTGCGGCACGAATAATATTTGTTGAAAAAGGAAAGGATACGAATGAAAAAGAGAATTTTGACATTGGCTGTGATCGTCATCGCCGGAGCGTTACTGGCAGCCTGCGGCAGTAAGGCTGCGCAGAGCACCGCCAGCAGCAACGGTTCCGCTTCGACGGCATCCACGCCCGCCCCCGGGGGGCAGAACGGGCGCAACCTGGATTTTTCCAAAATGACGCTGCCGGAAAAGCTGGCCATCGGCACCCTCAAGCTGGAAGGGACAGACCTGGCGGTGGATTCCAATGAAGCCGCCACGCTGCTGCCACTCTGGAAGGCAGTCCGCACCCTGGCCACCAGCCAGACGATCTCCAACAAGGAGATGGACGCGCTCTACAGCCAGATCGAAGGCGCGATGACCAAGGAGCAGGTGAAGGAGATCGAAGCCATGTCCCTCACTCCTGAGGATATCCAAAAGATGATGGCGGATCTGGGTGTCGATTTCGGTCCGGGCAGATTGGGAAATAGCGATCCGAATGCTAGAGGAACGGGAACCGATCAGCGACCGGAAGGCGGGTTCCAAGGCGGGCCGGGCATGATGCCCGGTGGAGGCGGGCCTCCTCCTGACAGCGGTTTCCCTCAGGGCGGGTTTGACCGCCAGCAGGATGGCGGAAACGCGCAGGTCACCCCGCAAGCCGGTCAGAATCCCGTGCGGCGCGGCGGGATGGGCATGATGTTCATCGAACCGCTTATTCAGATCCTCAAAGAACGGGCGGGACTGTAAACAATTTTGGTGCTGTTGAAAGGAGGCAGGAATGAAATTTAAATGGATTCCCGTGATTGCGGTTTTGGTGATCGGTCTGGCCCTGGCAGGATGCGGCGCCAGTACTTCTGCCAGCACACCGGCAGGCAGGACAGACTCGGCACAGTTGACCGACGCTGAAACCTTGGCGTTGGGTACGCTCAAGCTGGAGGAGACCGCGCAGGCGGTGGACGCCGGCCAGGCAGCCGAGCTGCTGCCGCTGTGGAAGGCTGCCCAGAGCCTAGGCGCGAGCTCAACGATCACCTCGCAGGAAATGGACGCGCTGTATGCCCAGATCCGCGGGGCAATGACCCCGGCGCAGATCGAAGCGATCGATGCCATGAATTATTCGGCGGATGATATCGCCCAAATGCAATCCACCCTCGGGGTCGGACTGTCGGCCGTAGCCGCAGATAGCACGGACGCTCCCACCCAGGCAAGCGCGCCGGCTGGTGCCCCCGTGGATGGCTTGGGCGCTGCGCCTGATGGAGGGGGGATTCCGGCTGGCGGCGACCTGGCAGGAATGGCTCCCCCTTCGGGAGATACCTCCGGGGTTGGTTCAAGTGCAAGACAGGCCAGCTCGCAACCCTTGAACGTAAACATTTTCATCGCCCCCTTGATCGAACTGTTGAAATCAAAGGTTGCAGCCTAAGAAATAAAGATAAACTCGAACACAAAAAAGGGCTACACCATTCCGGTGATGCCCTTTTTATATTCCGGAACTTTGCCTTTTTGTTAAGCGCGCTGGGTTTTATCTTCCGCTATAATTTTGATTGCTGTGATGAAAGCAGGAGTGCGGAACAAGAATGCCTAACCTGGTCGGTCAAACCCTGGGGCGCTATCACATCGTCGAGCAGCTCGGCGAGGGCGGAATGGCTATCGTCTATAAAGCCTTCGATACCCGCCTGGAGCGGGCGGTGGCGCTCAAGGTTATCCGCACCGAGCGCATGGACGACAGCCAGTTTCTGGGACGCTTCGAGCGCGAGGCCCGCGCCCTGGCAAAGCTGACCCATCCCAACATCGTCCATATCAACGATTACGGCGAGCACGATGGTCTGCCCTACCTGGTGATGGATTTCATCCCGGGTGGTACGCTGAAGGAGAAGATCGGTGCGCCCATCCCCTGGGCAGAGGCAGCCTGGTTCCTCGCCCCCGTGGCGAGACGCTCTCGATTATGCCCACAAGCAGGGCATCATCCACCGCGATATCAAGCCCTCCAATATTCTGGTAACAGATTCCGGCCAGCCCATGCTGACCGATTTTGGTATCGCCAAGATGCTGCAGGATGATAAATCCGGCAACCTCACCACATCCGGGATCGGGATGGGTACCCCGGAGTACATGTCCCCCGAGCAGGTGATGGGCAGCCCCGTTGATGTACGTACCGATATCTATTCGCTGGGGATCGTCTTCTATGAAATGGTCACCGGGCGGACGCCCTTCAAGGCGGATACGCCCATGGCGATCGCGATCAAGCTTGTCAACGATCCGCTACCCCGCCCGCGCCAGTATGTGCCCGGGCTGCCTCCCCAGGCGGAGCAGGTGATCTTCAAGGCCCTGGCAAAACAGGCCGATGACCGCTACCTGGATATGGGCGCCTTCGCAGCAGCCCTGGAAGGATTGAGCGCATCGGTGCCTGCCGCAAAACGCGGCAGCACCATCATGCCTACGACTGCCCCGGTACAAATGGCGGAAGCTATCCCGGCAAAAAAGCCAACTTTCGGGCAGCGGATCAAAAAAATCTATAAAGAAAACAGCACCTGTGTGATCCTTGTCATCGTAGCGCTGGTGGTGCTTAGCTGTCTGTGCGTGATCCTCGGATCCATCCAACAGCGCAAAGACAAGGAGAGCTTTGCTGCAACACAGACCGCCCAGGCAGTTTTACCCGCTGCTGCGACCCGGGCACCCACAACGGCTGGCAAGACCGCCACCGGAGTTACCACTCCCCTACCGGAAAGATCCAAAATCAAGACCTGCTCCCTGGTACCGGGCGAGCCGCTGCTGAATGCGCGCTTCCCTGATGATGCCCAGAAATTCACAACGGATTTCTCCCAACCTTATTTCTATTTCACCCAAAAAGCCGGGATGTTTGAAGTGACCCAGAATGGGGTGCGGCTGACTTCGGGTCCTGAATCGGCAGCGGTGGTCGCGCTCAATGCAAACCAACCTGGCAGCGTGCTGGCCATTCAATCCATGAACAGCGGCGACTTTTCTGTTTTATTGATCGACGAGAACACCCTGAAGAACCCGGAAGACACGAACAAGGATGGGATCCGCCTGGTATTTCAAGTGGAGAACAAAGGGGATAACAATGCCTCGATCTCCTATATCGAAAATGGTGTTCCCGGGCTGCTTGCCAGCTTCCAATACCCCCTGCGCCGGGAGACGCTGGTAACCTTCGATCTCACCAGCCACAAACTGACTGTTCTTGACACGCAGGGAGAAGTGATCTTTGGCGCGAAGCTGCCGGAATCGATCACCAGTGAAAAAAGCTACTGGGTGATCGGCGACCCGGCTACAGATAACCAGGGATACACCAACCTGCTCTTGCGCGGGATCTGCTTCCAGGATGCGGCGGCAAAATAATCCTTTTCTAAAAATCTTTAAACATTTACCTGTTTTAAAGCAGATTCGATAAATTTCCCCGCGGTTTCTTCATACAACACCGGGTCGCTGGTAAACGCTTTGGCGTGACCAGCTTGCGGAAAGACACGGATTTCCCGAACGCCGCTGGCTTTGGCTTCGAACAGCTCGCGGCTCATCTCCGCTGGCACGAGGGTATCCTCCTCCCCGTGCATCAGCAGGACGGGCTTTTGGATCTTATCCATTGCGTTGATGGGCGAAGCGGCCGGAAATCTAAATCCGGCGAGGATTCTGCACCAGAACTCGCCCAGCTCCAGCAGCGGGGAGGGCGGCAGGCGGTAATCGGTTCTAAGGATGTGTACCAGCAATTCACGCAGGCTGGAAAAAGAGCAGTCTGCAATGGTGAATGACACGCGCGGATCAATGGCTGCGTGCTGCAACACCGTCGCCCCGCCCAGGGATTCCCCCAGCGTACCGAGGATACCCTCTTTGCCGTGTTGCGCCAGAACCCAGCTCGTCCAGGCGGAAAGATCGTGTTTTTCTTTATAGCTCCATGTGATGTTTGGCCCGCCGCTGCGCCCGTGATGGCGCAGATCCACCAGCAGGATGTTGAAATTACGCCTGCGGAACATGGGCATGTACTTCACCGATCCATACAGGCCGTAGGAAAACCCGTGGACGATCAGGACCGTCTTGTGTGAGCCCTCAGCGGGGAAGTGGATGCCGAAGAGCGGGTAGCCGCCCGGCGACTGGATGACCACTTCCCGTTTGGGCCACATCTCGTATTCGGCCGGGTTGATGTTACCGGCATCCACCTCGATCTGAAAGATCTCCGCCGGTTTATGGATAGTGGGATGGGTCAGCCGCAGCGCCAGGTAGAGCCCGGCACCGAGCAGGAATGCGATCAACAGGATCAGTAGCGAGGTTATGACCAGCATAGAACCTTTCTTGATTTCTTCAGTATTTTATAATGGATTTTATCTAAACGGGTGTTTCTTTTTGGTTGCCCCTTGACAAATATCAAATACTAAATACAATCATACAATAATACAATGATACAATAAACATTGTTAAACACGGAGGAAGAATGATCAGAACAGAGCATCTCGGCAAGACCTTTGCCGGGAGAAAGAAATCGCCGCCCGTGGTGGCGGTGAAAGGCCTAAACATCGAGGTTGCGGAGGGGGAGGTGTTTGGCTTCCTGGGACCCAATGGCGCCGGGAAAACCACCACCGTGCGTATGCTCACCACCCTGATCGGGCCTTCGGAGGGGAAGGCTTGGGTGTGCGGCTACGAGGTGGGCAAGACCGACCAGGAGATCAGGCGTCGGGTGGGTATCCTCACCGAAACGCCGGGGATGTATGACCGCCTCTCGGCTGAATACAACCTGATGTTCTACGCCAAGCTCAACCAGGTTTCTGATCCGGCCGGGCAGGTAGGCAAATACCTGCGCATGCTGGGGCTTTGGGAGCGCCGCCTGGATGAGGTCGGCAGTTTTTCCAAAGGCATGCGCCAGAAGCTGGCCATTGCCCGCGCGCTGCTGCACGAACCCCAACTGCTCTTCCTGGATGAGCCCACCTCGGGTCTGGATCCGGAAGCAGCTAAACTGGTGCGAGATTTTATCGAAGAGCTCAAACTTGAAGGGCGCACGATCTTCATTTGCACGCACAACCTGGACGAAGCCGACCGGCTTTGCCAGCGAATCGCCATCTTCAAAACCTCACTAATCACCGAGGATAAGCCTGAGAACCTGCGCAAGCGGTTGTATGGTCGAACTTCGGTTTTTCATCTAAAAGAAGTTCAACCAGGGTGGGCGGATAAGGTGAAGGCGTTCGACTTTGCCCGCGAGGTGCAGGTGGTGGAGAATAAACTGGTAGTGCACCTTGATGATCCTGAGGGGCAGAACCCGGTCATCATCCGCAGCTTGGTGGAGGCGGGGGCGCAGATCCAGTTCGTGGGCGAAATGCGCCATTCGCTTGAGGATATTTACCTGCAATTGATTCATAACGGGGACGAGACCCCGGGAGGGAAGAATGGCTAGTTCGATCAAGACGATCATCGATAAGGAATGGGCGGAGGTATTCAAGAACCGCATGGTGCTGCTGACCATCGGCCTGCTGCCGCTGATCTTCACCGCATTACCCATAGTGTTCTTGTATTTCACGACACATAGCAGCGACCTGGGCAGCACTGCGGATATGCCGCCATCGTTTGCCGCTTCTTGCGGGGCGATGAGCATGGCAGATTGCATGCAGACCTACATCCTCAACGAATTCCTGCTGCTCTATATGATCATGCCGCTCATGATACCCATCACCATCGCCGCCTACAGCATCGTGGGTGAGAAGGCCACCCGCAGCCTGGAGCCACTGCTGGCCACCCCCATCTCCACCGAGGAGCTGCTGGCCGGCAAGAGCCTGGCGGCGGTCATCCCGGCCGTCCTGGCTACCTGGGCATGCTTTCTAATCTTCGCCATCGCGCTGCCCATTATCGGGGTCAGTTCGGCGGTCATTTCCTACGCCCTCGGTCCCACCTGGCTGGTGGCAATCTTTATTGGCGGCCCATTGATGGCGGTCTTCGCAGTCAACATCGCCGTGCTGGTCTCATCCCGCGCCCGCGATCCGCGGGCTGCGGAGCAAACCGCTGCGGTGGTCATCCTGCCCATCCTGATGCTGCTCTTCGCGGTCCTGGGCGGATTCATCATCCTGAATGTGACCATCATGCTGGCCAGTTTTTCGTTCCTGCTGATCCTGGACGTGTTCCTGGTCTACCTCGGAGCGCGCCTGTTCCAGCGCGAGGCGATCCTGACCCGTTGGAGTTGATCCAGAGAAAAAAAATGAAAACCAATTCAAATAAATCAATTCTGGCGATCGTTCTTGTCCTGTTCCTCGCCGCCCTGGCATGCCAGTTTCAACTTCAACCCGTGAGCGCGCAGGAATCCACCCCTTCTGCAGCCCCGCAATATACCCTGAGTGTAAGCCGTACCTTTGGCTACAGCGCTGGCGGCCAGATTCGCGGCAGCTTTCGCCTTTCGGTGGTTGGCGATCAGGAAAATATTCGGCAGGTGGTGTTCCTGCTCGATGGTCAGCCGATCGGTACCGTGACTGAGTCCTCCCTTTCAAATGGATATCCACACCCAGGATTACCCGGAGGGAACCCATACGCTTAGCGCGTGAGGTGACGACTGCTCGATGGAAGCATGCAGGTGGCGCAGGGCGGCACGTTTCAATTTTGTTTCCGCGAGTGAGCAGTGGGCCGGCGTTATCAAGATCATCGTTGCCATTGGATTGATTCTCGCGAGCGATCGTCGGCATCGGGTTCCTGTTCACCTACCTGACCACCGGAAAAACGGTTAAAGATCTGCCATTAGGCGCAGAACGGCATTATGGCCTCCAGGGCGGGGGGATCTGCAGCCGCTGCGAAAGACCTTTTGCCTTCCATTGGTGGGGGCTGAACCAGTTGGGTTCAAAGTATGACCGCTGCGATTACTGCGGAAAGCGGGGCAGCTTTAAACGGCTGCCGGAGGAGGAGCTGAGGAAAGCAGAGGGGGCAGAGATTCAATCTGGCTTGCCAGGAACAACGCGCGAACAGCCCAACCAGGAAGAGGCACTCCGAAAAATGCTGGATGACTCAAAATTCGATCCGGATTGATCTTTTTTGAATACCAGTCAAAGAACAGGCTCAAATAGTATAATGGCTCGCCTTACAATATTGCAAGGTTGAAAATTCGGATTCGCTTGACATGAAATAAATTCTTGGTAGGATGTATAGACAGGAACGATAAACCGTTTTATTCCACTGAGGACGACATGAGCGCAGCTTCCCAAAACAGCAAGCAGGACAGGGGGAAGAAGGCATCACAGGTATCGCAGAAACCACCGAGAGGTGGTGAGATTGGTTCCAGCAGCCCGGAACAAGCACTGGTGGAGAAGAGCAGGCGTCTTGAGCAGGTGCTTCAGTCTGCCCGGTCCATCACAGCCAGCCTTGACGTAAATGAAGTTCTTACCCGCATTGCCACCGGGGCCATGCAAGTGACCGGGGCGGTCAACTGCGATATCTACCTGATTTCCAAGGATGGACGAACTCTTGTCCCGGAGATCTCGGTGGAGACGGATTACATCGAGCAGATCCTGGCTACGCCGCTCGATCTTGATTCCAGCCTGACGGGCAAGGCGATTCGTGAAAAGAAAACGCTTTTGTTCAACAATCCCCTGGGAGAAACCAGCGGTTTTCAAATCCCCGGCACACCGCAGGATCTGGATGAACGATTGATCTCTGCGCCTTTGATCTTCGAAGACAAGGTCATCGGCGCAATGTGTATCACCCGGATGGGGGAATTTTTTACCGAGGACGACCGCGAAGTTACCGAGGCTTATGCGGCTTTTGCGTCTTCCGTGCTGCACTCCGCCCAGACCCACCGCGACCTGAAGAGGGAGATTGCCGAAAGAGAGGCCGCGGAGAGAGAGCTCAGCCGTAAGGCTGAAATGATCATCCGCAGTCAGAACGTCCTCCTGGAATTGAGCAAGTTGGATGTATCCGATCTGGACATGGTCGTGCGGGCTGTTACGGAGGCTGGAGCGCATAACCTGAATGCGGACCGTGCCAGTCTTTGGCTCTTTAACCCGGCTTTTTCAGAAATGAAGTGCAGGGATTTATTCACCAAGCGTACCAGACGCCATGAATTCGCACTCAGCTTTCCAACCGAAAGCTACCCGAAATACATGAAAATACTGGAAGATACCAGGGTGATCTCGACGGAAGATTCCTGCGGTGATGAAAGGACCCGGGAATTCACTAAATCATATTTCCTACCCAACCGGATCAAATCGAACCTGGATGTTGCCATTTCGGTGCGCGGTAAATTGATGGGTATCTACTGCCTGGAACAGCAGGATGAATTCCGGAAGTGGACCCTGGAGGATCAGGATTTTGCCGCATCTCTTGCCGATATCATCACCCTTTCGCTGGAAGCGTCTGAGCGTCGAAAATCCGAGGAGGCGTTACGCGAGAGCGAAAAGAAATACAGCGACCTGACAAATTTCCTGCCCTCGATTATCTTTGAGGTTGATCCAACCGGACGGGTGACTTTTGTCAATAAATACGCCTTCGAAAGCTCGGGTTATTCAGAGGAGGATTACCGGAAAGGTATTCTCGCCACCGATATGGTCATCCCGGAGGATAGGAAAAAATTAATTGAAACTGTCCAGGGATTGCTTGCGCTCAAATCATTACCGCCAGTGGATTACACCCTGGTGAGAAAAGATGGTTCCACCTATCCGGTAACCGTTCACGCTACACCCATTATGATGGGCAAACGACCGGTTGGGATTCGCGGCCTGATCGTGGATATCTCTGAGCGGAAAAAGGTGGAGGAAGCCCTGGCGCAGAAAAGCCGCAACCAGGAGCATCTCTTGGAAGCGGTGCGGGCACTGACCGCAAGCCAGAACGTAAGCGAGGTATTGGAACGGATCACCAGCGGGGCAGACCAGGTTCTAAATTCTGCACTCTGTAACGTTTACCTCCTAGAGGAGGATGGCGAAACCCTAACCCCGGTGGTTTCCAGCAACCCGGAATATTCCAAATACTTCATGGCCACCCCGCTGAAGGTCAATAAAAGCCTTGCGGGGCGCGCCATTGAAATGAAATGCTGCATCCTTTATAACGACATCACCGGAGATTCTCACAAGACCACCATCCCCGGCACCCCGGATTTTAGCTCCCAACGGCTGATCGCGGCACCGCTACTATTTGAAGATACGGTGCTTGGGGTGATGTCCTTCATCCGCGATAACCAGGACTACACTGATGAGGAGTTGACCCTGGCAGAAACCTATGCCGGTTTTGCCGCAGCGTTGCTGCACAACGCCCAGACGCACCTGGCACTGGAGCGCGAAGTGGATACCCGAAAGCTCGCGGAGGAAGTCATTCGCGATTCGGAGACTTCCTACCGCGGGATTTTTGACTCCGTTGAGGAAGCAATTTATATCCAAAGCAAGGAAGGTACCTTCCTGGATGTGAACCGGGGCGCGGAGAAAATGTATGGATACAGCCGGGACGAGTTGATCGGGCAAAACCCGCTCTTCGTGGCTGCTCCCGGGAAAAACGACCTGGAGGTGGTGGGCAAATCTGTCCAGCGCGCCTTCCGGGGAAAATCGCAACAGTTTGAATTCTGGGGGCGGCGCAAGAACGGGGAGATATTCCCCAAGGATGTGCGCTTATATAAGGGCTTGTTTTTTGGCCAGGTGGTCGTCATTGCCGTCGCTACGGATATCACCGATCGCAAGCAGGCAGACCAGGCACTTCGGGATAGCGAGAAAAAATATCGCGAGTTGGTCAACTCCATGCCGCTCAGCGAATTCGAACTGGACCGCAAGGGAAACATCACCTTCGCAAACCAATACCTGCTGCAATCCTTCGGTTACAAAGCCAAGGACATAAAAGACGGATTGAACGCCCTGGTTCTGATAGAACCTGCCCTGGCCGAAAAAGCCAAAAACCACTTTACCCAGGTATTACGAGGCAAAAGTATTGGGTCTCCGGAATACCTCCTTCGCCACAGGGATGGCTCCACTTTTCCGGCGATCGTAAACGTCCGCGCGATCCTGGAGAACGGAAGGGCAGTGGGACTACGCGGGTTCCTGCTGGAGATCACAGAGCTAAAAAAGACCGAGCAGGCGCTGCGTGCCAGCGAAGCCCGTTACCGGTACTATATCGAGCATGTCAACGATGGCGTGTTCTGTTTCAAACCCGTGGAACCCATCGATCTCATGTTACCCATTGAGGAAAAGGTGGAAGCGGGGTTGAATGCCATCTGCGTTGAATGCAACGAAACCTTTGCAGTGATGGGTGTGATCGAACGCGAAAAGATTTTAGGCAGGAGCGCTAAGCGTCTAGCCACCGACCTGGATAGTTACCGGACCCTATTAAACTGGTTCTTCCGGCAAAACTGCAGGGTTTCGAATTTTGAGATCCACGATGTCGATCCCAAGGGGGTCTCCCACTGGTACCAGACCAGCCTCTTTGGCGAGGTGGTGAAGGGGAAGATGATTCTGGTTTGGGGAAACATGATCGATATCACCGAGCGCCGGAGAGCGCACGAAGCGCTTCAGCAGGCCAACCGCGAGCTGGGGGAGGCCTACAACGCCACCCTGGAAGGTTGGTCCCGCGCGCTGGAGATGCGCGAGCGCGAAACTGCCGGGCATTCCCTGCGGGTGGTGGACCTGACGCTGCAACTGGCAAATGAGCTGGGAGTGAGGGGGGAAAAGCTTCAACATATCCGCCGCGGGGCACTTCTTCACGATATCGGAAAGATGGGCATCCCGGATAGTATCCTCTTGAAACCATCCTCGCTTTCGGAGGATGAATGGGTGGTGATGCGCCAGCACCCGCTCTATGCCAACGAGCTTCTTAAACCCATTTACTACCTGGAGGAGGCGGTGGATATTCCCTTCTGCCACCACGAGCGCTGGAACGGGGAGGGTTACCCGCGTAGATTGAAGGGCGAGGAGATTCCCCTGGCGGCGCGTATCTTCGCAGTGGTGGACGTGTTCGATGCGCTCACCTCCGACCGTCCCTACCGTCCGGCCTGGACCCTGGATGCAGCCCTTCGATATATACGCGAACAATCCGGCAAACTCTTCGACCCAAGCGTGGTGGACGCCTTCTTTAATTCCATAGTGAACAGCCGGAATCAGGATTAAGAAGAACCCCCCGGAGCGATATGGTAAACTGGAGCGGTTATGCCGGCTCCAGTTTTCATTTTTGATCTTGATGGCACGCTTTTGAATGAAGAACGGCGGATGCACCCGTGCGATAAGGACATCCTTTTTTCGCGGAGAGATCTGTTGCTTATTCCAGCCACCGGGCGCACACTCACCAGTGCGAAGTGCAGCTTTGCAGAGAACGGCCTGTGGGCTGATGAACCAATTCCGTTGCCGATGATCACCCAGAACGGATCGATGAATTTCCTGCCCGGGGAGGTGGAGCAATCCTTCTTTCCATTCGAAGATGATCTTCTGAACGAGCTGGTTGCTCTTCACCCGGGGCTTTCCCCGAATCCCGGCGCTGCTGATGTCGCGGAACGGCATCCATACCCTGCACACCGAGGCAGCCAAGCCCGAGGAGCTGTGGGATTTTGGCGGACTGCCGCTGGTCGATTCCGGACTCGGGCAGCAGTTCAGCAAGATCCTGTTCTATTCCAGCCGCCCTGAGGAGCTGCGCGAAGTGGAGGAAGCCTCCTCTGGATTCGCGGTGGAGCGCGTCTACAGCACCCCGGTCTTTTTTGAAATTACCCCGCTGGGGGTGAATAAGGGTAAGGGAGTGAGACAGCTTCTCCCGGCTTTGGGGCTCGGGGAAGCGACCATATTTGCTGCAGGCGATGGCGGCAACGACCTGCCGCTTCTGCGGTTGGCGGACCGGACCTTCACCCCCTCCCGGGCATCTCTTGACTTTCAGGGTTGGGTGGATCACGTGGTCGACTGGGAAGACCGCGGCTTGCTGGAACCGATGATCGAAATCGCGGGGCTGGTTTGATCCGGTTGACGATTGGATCATCAAATCACCCATAATATTTTTAATTCATGGCGAGTATAAATGCGAACTTGGATAATCAACCACATAATTGCAGGAGGCTAAGGCTATGATCACTGAAACCGAGATTTTGATCCGTATCCTGGTCGCGATGGGCTTGGGGGCATTGGTCGGCTGGGAGCGCGAACGACGCGGCCAACCAGCCGGGTTGCGCACCCACATCATCCTGTGTATCGGCTCCGCGCTCGCGATGATCCTTTCGATCAACCTGGCCTATCCCAATTATGACCCCGCCCGGATGGCAGCCCAGGTGATCACCGGCATCGGTTTTCTCGGGGCGGGGGCGATCTTCCGTTATGGTACCGGAGTAAAAGGATTGACCACAGCCACATCCCTGTGGACCATGGGCATAATCGGGTTGGCTTGCGGTATGGGGATGCTCGTAGTGGCAGCTGGCACCACCCTGGTGCTGTTATTTGTGCTTTACTGGGTGGAACGGTTCGAAACCCGCTTTATTCACCAGGCGGTTACTTTTATGGTTCTGGTGGTAGCCAATAACAGAAAAGGATTGCTTCGGGATATTAAAAAGGTGCTTTCTGAACCGCCTCGAACTATCACTTCCACCCAGATAACCCGGGATATGGTTGAGGATGTGGTCGAGATCACCTTTAATGTCCGTAGCACCGACGAGGACCAGGCTGATGAACTGGTGGGGCAACTCACTGGGATCAAGAATATCAAAAAGGTGGAAATCACCTAGCAGAAAAAAGGGGGGATTACCCAATCACAGTGGTATAAAGGTTCAATTTAGAATAGCGCTTTCCTCAGTTACTACCACCCCTCATCGATAAACCTTTTCTTATTTGTGAGGATCTCGCGAATGTTCAACCAACTCTCCGTACCCGGATGAAGCCTGTGGATATCGCCCCAGGTAATTACCCGGAGTAGTTTGATCATCTGCGTGGCATCAAGGTGATCGCCGGGCAGTGGGGGAAGCAAACAGGAAATCCTCGAGTGCAGTTCCCGTAAAACGGTATTGTTTAAATATTCTTAAACACGAGCATTCACTCGTATTTTTGACGTTTCTCCTGCAGCCTGCGTTCCAGCTCCGCTTTGCCCGCGGAGCGGGATTTACCCGCAGGATCGATCCCCCAGCGTTTGTCTCGCTGCTCCGGGGTCATATCCAACCCGAGGGTGCCACCGGGGTTGAGGATACCGCGCGGATCAAAGTGATTTTTTAATGCATGCAGCACATCCATGCAGGGGTTGCCGATCTGCTCCACCAGCCATGGCGCGGTCTGTTTGCCGATGCCGTGATGATGGCTCATCGCCGCACCAGTCTTTTGGATGGCTTCCAGGACGCTGTACTGCATCTCCAGGTACTCGCTGATTTCGCTTATGCGGGCAATGAAGATGAAATACAAGTTGGCGCCCTGCGGGTAGGCGTGGGAAAGGTGGGTCATGCATACTGTTCGCGGGCGGGCTTTAACCACTTCGCGGACGCCGGCATGAACCTGCATCAATTTGGACCAGGGCACGGCGCACTCGAGCGTGTCGATGAGGATACCGAAATCAGAAAGGTCCTCGCGCAGGAAGGGATCCGTGAAACGGGATTTTTCCCAGGATTGCACAACGCGAAAGAGTGTCAGGGGAAAGGCTCGTTTCCGGCGGCAGAGCGAGTTGACCCGGTTGGCAACCAGCCGGGCATGGTCCTCCTGCCCACCGCTGGTGCCGAGCAGCAGGCAGCGCTGCATGGGTTGGTATCCCAGCGAACGCAGGAGCGAATCAGCCGGGGTGCCGTGGATGTGATAGGTGCGCATGGCCACATCGGTCTCCTCGGGATCGGATAACCGAAAGACGGAGGGAAAACCGGATTCTGACTGCATCACCTCGCGGTAGGTTTCCAGGGCGTCCTCCCAGGTGCGGAAGAGCCAGGCATAACGGCGGGTGGTCTGGGGAGTGTGGCGAAAGACCCTCAGGGTGACCGAGGTGACCACCCCGAAGGCGCCCTCCGAGCCGGCCAGTATCTGGCGGAAATCGGGTCCGGTCGCCGAGCGCGGGTAGGCGGGGGTGCTGATCACCCCACCGGGATAGACCATTTCGAGGGAGTAGAGGATATCCTCGATCTTGCCGTAGTAGGTGGAATTTTGCCCCGCGCCGCGGGTGACCACCCAGCCGCCAACGCTGGAATGCTCGAAGGACTGGGGAAAGTGCCCGCAGGTGTAGGCGCGTGAAGCAGAAAGGGTCTCGGGCGCGCGGTTGAGGATATCCTCCAATTCAGGTCCCCAGATACCCGGCTCCACGGTGATGGTCTGGTCTATTTCGTTGAACGCCAGCACCCGGCGCATGTGGACGCTTAAATCCAGGCAGATGCCGCCCTTCACCGCTTCCATACCGCGGGTGACTGTGGAACCTCCGCCGTAGATATACAGGGGAATGCGGTGGTCGTTGCAGTAATTGACAATCTCTTCCACATCCGCGCGGTTCCTCGGAGAAATTACAGCTTCCGGCAGGTTCTCGATGATCCCGTGCCGCAGGCGAAGCGCGTCGATCTGACCCGCTCCGTAGGAGGCGCGCACCCGGCTGACGGTATCCAGACGGATATTCTCCTCACCGACGATCGCTATAACAGCGCGCAGGTGCGTCGCGGAAAACCGGGAGGGGATCTCGGCTGGGAGCGGGTCCATGCACAAATCCGGGGACTGGAAATCCGGATCGGTCATGCTGAATGTCTCCTTGATGAAAGCGTAAAGACCGCTTCCGGGGTGTTTGAATCCAGCCGGGTCGCCATATTTGAAGAGGCTGCGGCGTGAGCCGGGTGGTGCGACGGTCTCACACCAGGGAGGGGTGAAGGAGGGTTTCTTGGTCATGGCTGCCTTTCGGGGGAAGGATTTGGCGAATAATACTTCTTCCAAGTGGCGTGATAATCAGAGAGCTCCCGCTGCCACTCAGCGTCAGACCATCCCATTTCAGATTGGACAATCGTACGAACACGCCCCATCACACCGGAAGCGCCATCCGGCAGGAGCATCCCCAGCCGCACGCGGCGCAGGAGCAGGTCGGAAAGGTGCAGCATGCCCTCCTCGCGGGCAGCCCAGCGCAGCTCCGCCCAGGTGTTCTGCAGGGGTTGGATCTTTTCCAGCTCGCCCCCCCTTGCCGCAGCGAGCATATTCGCGGTTTCCAGGCCATGCCTGCCGCCCAGGTACAGCGCGGACGCACGATCCAGGGAATCCAGAGCGCTGAAATCCACCTTATCGAATATCCGCTGCTTTGGAACCGAGGGGCTGCGCCCCATTTGTGTAAGTGCTGCCTCCACTGCCTGGCGGGCCATGATGCGGAAGATGGTGTACTTTCCTCCGGTGATGGTTATCAGACCCTGCTCCTGGTAGAGCGCATGCCGCCGCGAAACCTTGGAAGGTGCATCGCTGGCGCCATTCTGAAGCGTGGGACGCACCCCAGAGAAGGTGGATAGGATATCCTCTTTCTTCAGCTCCTGTGAGGGAAACAGGAAATTGGCTGCCTCCAGCAGATAGGCAATCTCCTGGGAAGTTGCAAAAGGTTCCGCGTAACTCTCCTCCAGCGCTTTGGGGTGATCAAGGTCGGTTGTACCCACCAGCGTTGTACCTTCGAAGGGCACCACGAACAAAGAGCGCTTATCTTTGGGGTGCAGCAGGGTGACCGCTTCGCGCGCGGGGAAGCGCTCGCGTGAAAAAACCAGGTGCGAGCCGCGCAGCTTTCGGATGTGACCCTCGCCGCCCACCTGTGCGCGCAGCTCATCCGACCAGGGTCCGCAGGCATTGATGACCACCTTCGCCTGCACCTCGGCGGTTCTGCCATCTGCGGATCTCACAATTGCCCCGCAGACGGTGCCATCCACCCGGCGGAGGAGCGATTCTGCGCGGGTGTAATTGAGCGCTGCCCCGCCTTCGCGGCAGGCTTCGCGCAATACCCGGATAAGCACCCGGGAATCGTCCATGCCGGCATCGTAATAAAGCATCCCCCCCGTCAGTCCCCCCGCATTCAACCCCGGGAATTCTGCCTGCAGCCGGGCGGCATCCACCGTCCGATGGTCCCACTTGGGGGCAAGAAGATCGTAAATGACGACGCCCTGGCGGAAGGCGGAGAGCGTGAGGGGATAGGATTCGTACACGGGTAGGTAATACCCGATCTTTGTCACCAAGCCAGGAGCTTCCTTCAGCATCCATTCCCGCTCACGAACCGATTCGCGCGTGACCGAGTACTGCTTGTTTGCCAGATAGCGGAACCCGCCGTGGATCATCTTGGAGGATTTGCTGGAAGTGCCGAAGCTGAAATCGTTGCCGTCCACCAGCAGGGTCTTCAAGCCTGCCTGCACTGCCTGGCGCAGCACACCCGCCCCGGTGATGCCCCCGCCGACTACCAGCAGATCCCAGGGCTCTGAAAGCCGCTGCCAGGTATCCGTTCGCCATTTTTTATTCCACATGGAGCCTCCGTGTATTTATGTAAAGAGAAGTGGAGAAGATGTCCGCCGAGCGGTTTCACCCCGTTGGATGGTCCTGAATTTGCTTCCAAAAAGTCAGGCTGGCTTCCATTACTTCGGCGGTTAGGGTGAAGGCGCGGTTGGCATCCGTTTACGAGCACAATCAAGCAAGCTGGCGTAAAAACTCAACGAGCTGGCACGGGTCTCCGGAATGGAAAAATACAAAACCCCCATCTCGGTGTAGAGATCCTGGAACCCGTTGAGGATGAGAGTAAAAACTGGATTCCCCGAGCAAATGGTAAGCTGGTGGTGCAACTGCCAATCGAAGGCGGAGAAATCCTTCGGGGTGTTTTTCGCGGATGGGGAAGACTTCGAGTAGATTGACGATGCATCCCGGGGTGCGTTCGATGGCCAGGCGCGCATAAGCCGGGGCGAGCAGGATGCGAACCGAAAGCAAGTCAGGGACGAAATTGGCGGGCAGGTCCTGCCGGCGGCGGGCGATGGCAGCCAGTACGGCCAGGTTGCCCTCCTGCCAGTAATTGCGAACCCGGGTGGGTTTCCCCTGGCGGATCTCGATCCAGCCATCCCGTGCCAGCCGCTGAAGTGCTTCGCGCAGGGTGGGGCGGGTGACCCCCAGCTGCAGAGCCAGTTCGCGCTCGGCGGGCAGGTTGGAATCCACGGGGAAGGTACCGTCCAGGAAGGCAGCCACCAGGCGGTTTTCGGTGAGCTCAGCGGGTTTATCGGGAACAGACCAGTTCAAAGTTTTCTCCCGGTCAGCATGAATAGAGGTAAGTGGTCTGACCAGTTAATAGTATATAGAATTCTGGGAAGAAATGCAACAGGGAATTCAGGGATTCGTCAGCAGCAACCGCTCGTGCTGTCGTCGCACCCGCAGGTGCCTTCCTCAACCTTTTTACCCCGCAGGGCGGCGTTGATCATGGCGGATGCGCAACCCACTCCGGCATCCACATAAATGGCCTTTACCGGGCAATTCAGCATGCAGGCGCCGCACTCCATGCAGGCAAGCGGGTTGGAAAGAATGGCAGCCTTTTCTCCGCGGGAGAAGACCGCATGCGGGCAGACGATACTGCACAGGTCGCAGTTGATACAGAGGTCTGCATCGTAAAGGAGGGTGGTTTCGGTGTAGGAATTGAACATATCAACCACCCAGCGCTTTCCAGGCAGCCAGCCCAAGGGTGACCGCCACGCTGATTCCGAAAAACCAGCCCATGACGGGAATGTAGGCGAAGATCTCCTTTTTCACACCAGTGCGGGATGTGAACGTGGAGGATCCGGTGAAGTTAAGCGCGATGAAAGCTGTCACCACTGGGTAGCCAAGCAGCAGGGGTACCGAGCGCAAAACGTTTACCCATGGTGGCCTTGTTTGATCCATCCAGACCTGAGCAAGGAAGGGAAGCATCACGATAAGCCCCAGGAGAAACCCCTTGATGCTGAAATCGTGGAAGGGTAACCAGGGGAGTAGGATGGGGAACAGCACGACCGCTGCCAGGACCGAGATTATCACTGCCGCAACCGAAAACCAGCCCCCCAGGAAATAGAGGATCACAGCAGCCAGCAGGGTGGGCAGGAAGTAGTTGACGATATCCACCGGGATGAGGGTCAGTCGGTCGCGCAGAGCGAAACGCACCTTGCGCATTTCAGGGGTTGCGTGCCTGCAGAGCATGTATGCCTTGAGGTCTTCCGCGCGGACGGGGCCATACTCCACTTTGAAGCCGGTGCGCTTCTTCACACTGTGAGCTGCAACTCCGGTGGCGCCCAGCTGGGGCAGGATCAGCACCCGGGTGCGGACGATATCCTTCAGCCCGGTTGCTTCGATCCGCTTGACCAACTCCTCTGTTCCAAACGTACCCTTACCAGCCGCGCACCAGACGTTGATACCCTGTGTATCCAAAACGAGGATCCATCCGTCAACCCCATGCAAGTGACGAGCGCAGTGCGTTGAATGAGAGCTTGTAATTGGCGGAGACGAAAACAGGGGAATCCGGGTGGGGATCCGATCGCGTACAAGACCGGGTGAAACGCGGTGCAGATACGCGGTTAATGCCCACCCGCGCCTGGAAGGTATCCCAGCGGTCGGCTGAGGTCAATCTAGAATCAGCAAAAAAATATGAATCACTCATAAAACCAGCCATTCTTAAGCGACTAAAAAAAATCTCATACCATCATTCGGGCTATCAGCGACCGGAATCTCAAAGGCAGGACGACAGAATTCCTCCACCAGGTTTAAACCGCGCTCTGGGAGCGTCAGCCGATCATCATGCCTTCCGCGGAGTTCGAGGGTTCGGGATCAGGTAATTTAACCATCCTGAAAGATTGCAATAATCCCAACAGAGCCGCGAAGAGGGGCACGGTCAATGCAAATTGGAGCGCAATATTCCTTGCTTCGTCATTAATCCGGATGATCTCTTCCTGAACTTCAGGCGTCTGGCCCGAAAGCTGTGTCTGAAGCTGGGTATCGCTCATGATCTGTGCATCTTCTTCCAGGGCTACAGCCACCTGTTCCTGTTGATCGGGTGTGAGCACTGTGCTGGCTTGAGAGAGGTTCGTAAATGCGATCGAAAGTGCTGCCAGCATGACCGCACCGGCAGCTGCCAACCCAAAGGATAAGCCAAAGTTCCCTGAAGCAGAGTTCACCCCGGCTGCTTCGCTGACCCGCTCATCGGATATGGGGGATAGTGTGTAGTTATTGAGTTGGGATACCAGCATTCCCAAACCGGCACCTGTAATTATCAGTGGGATTAAAAACGACAAGCCGGAATCTGCACGCGGAATCAAGGGGATAATCACAATAATCCCAACCAGGGTTAATGCGAAACCAGCCTGGATAATACGACTGGCTCGCCGTTTGCCCGCCCTGCGCCCGGCAAGGATGGCAATCGCGAACATACTTAAGGATAGGGGCGCGATCGCAAGGCCTGTCTGCATGGCGTTATATTCGAACACCATCTGGAAGAAGATCGGCAGGGCGATCATCATACCCCCCAGCGTGATATTTTGCATCATCTGATCGGAGACACCCAGCCGGAAGGGTTTCAGGCTGAATAAACCCGGATCGATCAAAGTGGTCTTCCCCTTCTTCTTGGTGCGTACCAGCCACCAGCCAAAAACCAGGAAACCAATCACTCCGATGGCAATCAGCGTGCCCACCCACGCGGCACCGGTTTCCCAGGCGAGAATTCCCAGGACAATGCCGCTCATTCCTACCACCGAGAGGATCGCGCCAACCGTGTCGAATTTTCGCGATCCCGTGTAAGGAACATCTTTGATCAACTTGAGATTGAACAGGACGACTGCGATGATGATCGCCTCCAGCAAAAATCCCACCCGCCACGAAAGGTATGTCGTGATGAATCCTCCCAACAAAGGTCCTACGGCCGCAGCGATTGCCATCGATGCGCCAACCAGTGCGTACGCTCTCTTCTGGGCAGCCCCCTCAAAATTTCCATGGATCAAGGATTGCATGGCGGGCAATAAGAGCGAAGCGCCCAGGCCGCCAATGATCGCCCAGAAAATTACAATGGGCACGATGGTCTGCGCCAGGGTCATGGCAATTGCCCCAATCGCGTAGGCAATGAGACCAATGGTATATGCCCGCTTTCTGCCATAAAAATCCCCGATCTTACTGCCAATCAGGATAAATGAAGCAGAAACCAGGGCTTCGAGGGATATCGCGGATTGGATCTGGCTAACCGTAGCATCGATTTCACTGACGATAGCCGATATTGAGACGTTCATCATCGAAGTATCAACGACGAGGACGAACATTGCCATCGCCAACAGAAGGGACAACTTGCCTGAGTTGTCCTGGTTTTTTGTTTTAGGCTTTTCCGGATTTTTTGTCATGGGTACCACTCTCCCTCGAGGTATGTTAATAATTCACACGCAATGAAATCATTATACTTTAGCGAAACATCGAATTCACCGAATGCGATCCAGAAAAACCGCCCCAAATTCCTTCGGAGCGGTTGATATTAGAAAATCTTGGGAAAAACCGGAAAACCACCAGGCGATCTTGTTGCAAACAAGGAATTGAATTCCGAGATGTCGCCTTTATCTGAACCCTCAGATCACCGGTTTTCCGTCCTTGTAAAATAATTCGCCATCCACGCTGATCTCCGCATCGTTCATATCGCAGAGCATATCCCAGTGGATGCCACTCTCGTTCTTCGAACCGCTTTCGGGGTAACCCCCGCCAACCGCAAAGTGGATGGTGCCACCCAGCTTTTCATCAAAGAGCATGTTCTTGGTGAACTTGGGGATACCATAGTTGGTGCCGATACCGAATTCGCCCAGGGTCCGCGAGCCAGTGTCTGTGTTGAGCAACGAGGTAAGCAGCTCTCCGTTCTTTGTGGCGGATTCCTTGACCACCCGGCCTTTTTCGAACCAGAGCTCGATATCGGTGACTTCCTGCCCGTACTCGATTGCCGGGTAGCGGAAGCGCACCCATCCCTCAGTGGAATCCTCCACCGGGCCGGTGAAGATCTCGCCATCAGGGAAATTTAATTTCCCGTCGCAGGGGATGAACACCCGATCTTTGATGGAAAGCTGCAGATCAATTGAAGAGCCCTTTAGTATCACCTTGTCGCGGCCATTGAGCCAGTCCACCAGTTTTTGCTGTTTTTCCCCCTCCGCCTTCCAGAAACTCACGGGATCGGGATCATTCAGCATGCATGCGTTGTAAACGAACTCAGTGTAGTCCGCCAGGCTCATATCCGCTTCCTGAGCCATAGCATTGTTGGGGGCGACTGCCAGGCACCAACGCAACTCTTTTTTGGCGGATCGATCCATGAATATTTTATCCAGTTCCGCCTTGGCTTTTGCTGCACGTGACATACGCTCGGGTTTTACTCCGCTTAAATCTCTGGTGTTTTCCTCAGCCCAGAGCGTCAGCATGGCATCCGCTTTTTCGACGATTAACCTGCGGGCAGGGTTGATAAAGTCCAATTGTGCGTCCGAGGCGAATTTGAAGAATATCTCCTCTGCACCGGGAAGCGAGTTCTGGGTAAATAGGTTCGCACCTGCTTTCACCGCTTCTTCAATTACCAGCAGAGAAAGCTCCTGTGCGAGTGGGTGAGTTCGAAGATAGAAAAAATCGCCCGGTTTAAGCGCCAGCGAATAATGGACAAGTACCTGTGCATATTTAGTCATTCGGGGATCAGGCATGGGGTTACCTCTCGGGAAAATTCTGTTCTTTTCCCTGCTACTATATCACAGGCGGTAAGATGATTGGAATAGCCGGATGCGCAGTGAGGTAATAGGTCAGTTGGCGGATTTGGCAGGATCGCCCGGCGGGTAGCATTGCTATAATAATTGGAATGAACCTTCAAGAAGAGATCCGAGACCTGACCCGTTTTTATTCAGAATCCTGGTGGAATTGCGATACAGGTATTCCTGTTTTTCAGCGATCATATCCAGGGGCTGACCTGGATCGCAACGACCGCGAGCTGGTGCGCGTTTCGGAGATGGTTATCAATGAATTTCGGCATCTTCCCCTAACACCGGAAGGGCAGCAGGACCTGCAGGTAAGACTGATGGGCGAAATTAAACCATTTATCAGGCAAAGCCTGGGGCTGGAAGAAGACCATCTGGAAATGATCCTGCGCCGAAAGTTCATCGACGTGGCGTCTCGATTTGTTGCCGAAGCCCACCGTTATGACCCAACACTGACTGATGCTGATATTTACCAGGCCTCCCGAAACGTGATGAGCATGAACTTCATGCAGCTCTTATTGGGCTTACCGGTGGAGCTGACCCCCGCGGTGTTTGCCTACAGCCTGCTTTACCCGTATTCAGATAACATCCTCGATAATCCCTCGATCCTGCCGGAGGAAAAAAAGACCTTTGGGGTATGGTTCCTTTCCGTTCTGCAGGATGAGGACCCAGCCCCGCGAAACGAGCGCGAGCGGCGCATCCGAGAGATGATCTCCCTGGTCGAGCGGCAGTACCCGCGAAAGAAATTTCCGATGGTGTATGAAAGCATGCTCGCCATTCATTCCGCGCAGAGCCGCAGCCTGGGGTTGATGCAGGGATCGGTTTCACCTTATGAGAAGGATGTTCTGGGCTTGAGCTTTGAAAAAGGCGGCGCATCGGTATTGGGTGATGGCTACCTGGTAGCCGGTGAACTAAGCGATTGGCAGCGCCGCTTTATGTTCGGGTACGGCTGTTTCACCCAGCTGATGGACGACGTGGAGGATATCCGCTCGGATAGCGAAGCCGGGATCGCGACCGTTTTTACGCAGAGCGCCGGTAAATGGAAACTGGACGGTGTAACGAACCGGTTGTTTCATTTCGGGGAGGGAGTCTTTTCCCAGATGGAGCGCTTCCCGGGAGAGGATGCTGCCATGCTTCGCTCGCTGGTCTGGACTTGCATCCAACCCGCGCTCATCGGCTCGCTGATCCGCAGCCACCGCTTATTACACCCGCGGATACCTGCACGCCCTCCAGGTACATTTCCCTTTTCATTTCCGGACTCTTGAGCGGCAGGAGAAAAAGCTGAAACGTAATAGATTTTCTCTGGTCAGAATGGTGGAAGCGGCTGGATTTAAACCAGGGCAGGGAAGGAGCGAGTCGATCTTCGAAATTTCCCCTAATTCAACATTTGCATAACAATAACCCATTTGGGTTTGAGTAACGAAAAAGGAGCATGAAATGGTCTCAAAATTGGACGAGCTGCTGGAAATCCTGCGAGTGCCACCTGGTAAAAAGATCAACCTGCGAAGGGATTATGATCCGGGTTTCACGGGCAAGTGGATGGGTAAAGACGAAGCCGAGGAAACCCTCGTGGAAGGCGTGCAACTCCTTGCCCAGGAGCAGGATAAACTCTACGCTCAGGATAATTACGCAGTGCTGATGATCCTACAGGCCATGGATGCCGCGGGCAAGGATGGCACGATCAAACACGTAATGTCGGGGGTCAATCCGCAGGGGGTGAACGTATACAGCTTTAAAGCACCCGCCGGTGAAGAAATGGACCACGATTACCTCTGGCGCAACTTCATCACCCTGCCGAGGCGGGGGCACATCGGCATTTTCAACCGGTCATACTACGAAGAAGTTCTGGTGGTCCGGGTTCATCCCGAATTTATCGCCGGGCAGAAACTGCCACCCCACCTGAAAACCGAAAAGATCTGGAAGCAGCGCTTTGAGCAGATCAATTATTTCGAAAAATACCTGGTGGAAAACGGCATCGTTGTGTTGAAGATCTTTTTGAATGTATCCAAAGAAGAGCAGGGAAAACGCTTCCAGGACCGCGCCACCCAGCCGGAGAAGAACTGGAAATTCTCCGCAGCGGATATGAAAGAACGGGAGCGATGGGATGATTACATAAACGCATTCGAAGATGTGTTCAATCACACCAGCACCGAATGGGCTCCCTGGTACATTGTCCCTGCGGATAACAAGTGGTTCACCCGCCTGGCGGTGGCGGCGGTGCTTTACCACACCATGAAGAAACTGGACCTTGCCTACCCGGTGATCAGCGAGGAACAAAAAAAGGCACTGGAGCTCGCCAGCTTGGAACTGGAAAGGCAGGGAATCACCACCGATCCACCCAAATCGAACGGGAATAAAAAGGAATCAAAGAAGAAAAAGGGGGGGAAGAAAGGGAAAAAGAGCTGAATCAACCCCCGCCTGGAAGGATTCCCGCTGCCCGTGAATTCCATGGATCAACGGTGTAATATAACAATAGTTATCGAAAGCAATAGACTTGATATATCCGGTAAGAATTTCCCAAACAGATAGGTCGATTTCACTTTCCCATTTTAGATTATTTAATGTATTCTTAAAGGCAATATGCAGTTCTTTCATCTTTCATAATTTCACAGGAAAAGTAAGCGAAAGAGGATGATGATATGGCTGACATGAAGATATTCTTTGCAACGGACCTTCATGGGTCGGATGCAACTTTCCGGAAATTTCTAAATGCAGCGCAGGTCTACAAGCCGGATGTCATGATCCTGGGTGGCGATATGACCGGGCGGCAGGTGATCCCCTTCATTAAATTTACAAATGGAAAAGCTGCGTTCACCTGGCAGGGGAAGGATATCACCGCCGAGCCGGATGAGATTCCAAATTACGAGCGCCAGGTGCGATCTGCTGGAGCCTATCCCTTTTTCACCACGCCCGATCAATTTACCCAGTTGAAGAGTAACCCCAACGATCTGAAAAGAACCTTCCGGGAAACAATCTGCTATTCAGTCCTTCAATGGATCGAAATGGCAGATGACCGCCTTGGGAAAGCCGGGATTGAGTGTTATTTCCTCCCGGGGAATGATGACGATCTGCTGGTGGACGAGACCTTTTATAAGGCCCAGTGGGTGAAGAACCCGGAAGGCAAGGTACTGATTCTGCGGGGTGAGTACGAAATGATCTCCACCGGGCACACAAACCTGAACCCCTGGCGCTCCTTCCGGGAACTAAACGAGGACCAACTGCTGGAAAAACTGGAAAGCATGGCCGGCAGGCTCAACCTTCCCTCGCGGGCGATCTTCAATTTTCACTGCCCACCTTATAAGACCGACCTGGATTTCGGCGTGCTGCTGGATTCCAACCTCAACCCGATTGGAGGGGAGGGTAATGAGCAGGGTGGACCGCTGGGCAGCAAGGCAGTCCGACAGATCATCGAAACCTACCAACCGCTCCTCAGCCTGCATGGACATGTGCCGGAAAGCAGCGGGATCATCAAATTGGGTAAGACGGTATGTGTCAATCCCGGAAGCGAAGCAGAAGAAGGAGCCCTGCACGCTGCGCTGGTGGTTGTCGATAACCAACGGGTGAAGGGTCACATGCTCACCAATACATAAGTGGGCGAATCAGCCCAAAGGCATTGAGAAAAACAAAAAAACCAGCGGCGCGACCGCTGGTTTTTTTGTCCATTAAGGTGATGATTATTTTTTCTGCACTTCTGTACCGAAAGCTCTGCGGGTGCTGGGGAGCATCACGTAGAGCAGGATCAGGCCATTTAAAATGAACGAGGCGCTGACATCCGTAAAAACAGCGGGAGTGCTCGCCATCGAGAAAACATCGAAGATCAGGTTGATGGTGGTGATCGCTGCCAGGAAGAGCCACGCCTGGGGATCTACTGCCCATAACATCTGAACCAACCAGACATAGATATAGGCAAGCAAGCCCCACATAAAGGCGTTCCAGAGATTGGCGCCAAAGGGCGAGAAGAGGCCTAATGATTTCAGGGCGAAGTAAAACGAAATCGCGGCCATCAGGCCAGCCAGGACGGCCAGCACAGTTACAACAAACGGGCGTTTTTTGGTTTCAGCCATTCTTTCCTCCAATGATTTGATTATCCCCATTATATAACACTACGGGAGAAAAAAGTTGCGTCTTTGCTGGAGCAGAAAAAATCGAATGGACATATTCCGTAGCTGGCACAAATTTTGAACTAGCGGGTGATAAGAGGCGGTGTGAGGAACTTCAAGTCCAACAAAACCTAATCACTAACCAAGTCAGAGTCTTAACTACCAATGACCTTTATAAACGGGGGATGTATTCGCTTTAAATATCATGGGACATGATAAACAGGTCGCCTCTTCGAAACCAACCGAATGAATCCCAAAAACCCAGGCCAGTCTCGTTATCTGTGAAGACGAAGATGTGGCAGCGGGTGATCCCTTCGGCTGCCAGCGCGTTGATGCAGCGATCTACCAATGCCCGGCCGATCCCCTTTTGGCGGGTATCCGGAGCTACCGCCAGGTGCTGCAGGTACCCGCGTCGTCCATCGTGTCCACAAAGGACAGCCCCGACAAGACGGCCTTCAATCCGTGCGACATGGCTGAACCCCGGGTTACGCTCCAGGTAGCGCGCGACCGCCTCTGGCGAATCTGCACTGCTAAGCCCGATCCCTGGCATGCCGTCCCAAAGCTCGAAGACTTCCGGATAATCCGCTATGCTTAAAACAGCGTATTCCACTTCGTTTTCGATTATTTCGCCCATCTTCTCTCCCGGATTTTATACCCCCACCAGCCTGGCTAGAAGGTTGGGTTTAGGGGTAAGCGCACCGTGCGGGCAAACCTCCACGCAGCACATGCACCCGATGCAAATTGAAAGGTTGAAGGTGGCAATGTCTTTCACAGTGATCACATCCGCAGGGCAGGAATCCTCGCAGGTCCCACAGGCGGTACACTTCGCCGGTTCTATCCGAGGTTGCAGCTTGATCCGGTCCTGCAGCGGATCGGTGAACCAGGATGGCATATCCAGGAACCAGCGCGCTTTGGGAAGGTCCAGTTTTCCAAGGCGCAGAATGGATGGGTTGCCCAGGATGGAAATGTGATCGGGGTGATGAAAACCAAGCCCTCGTGCCTCCGCCTGTGCGAGGTGAATCAATTCACCGGGATGGAAACCCATTGCATGCGCCATGACGCTATCCAGAGCTACGGCATCCGCGGAGGCTGCCAGCAAATTATAGGCATGCGGCGTTCCGCTGGTGCCGGGACCGTTGCCTTCCATGCCCAGGATACCATCCATGATATTGAGCTGCGGTTTGACCAGCGCCAGGATATCCACCAGGGCGCGGCTGAACTCGGTAACACCAGGGGCGCGGACGTGGATCTCGCGCTTGCGCCCGCCTGGCAACACCCCCAGCAGGTTCTTCACCGCGCCAGTGTAGCGGGTGAGGGTATGCGTTTTCATTTTCGGCAGGTTGATCACCAGGTCCGCATCCAGCACCGGACGGGAGATGTAATAATCGTAACCGCCGATCTGACGAAGATAGGCTCCCTTGAACTTGATCAGCTTTGCGCCCGAAGCAGAGAGCGATTCACCAAGTCCTTCCGTTTCCCAAACGCTTTTTCCCTCGTTGATCTCCGCAGCGGGTGAATCCCCGACCCATACAATTCCCCCCTCTGCGCGAACTGCCTCCGCTACAGCACGGATCACCACAGGGTGCGTGGTCACCGCCTTGCCGGGTTCTGCCGCGGTGAGCAGGTTGGGCTTGAGGAGCACCTTCATGCCGGGTTTGACGAATGCCTGCATTCCGCCCAAAGGCGCCAGGCAGGCTGCCAGCGCAGCCCGGATATTATCCAATTGATAATCTTTGCATGTCTGAATAGATACTGTCGATGAAGCCATGATGTGTACCTCTAATTCGAAGTTGATTTGTTTTACCCGCCAATAACGCCTAGATCAGCGGACCGGAATCGAACGTACGGTTTGCTCGAATTTTGCCAGCCTATCTGCGGGGATATCCGGTTTTTGATACTGCTCCACGAGGGAGTCTGCACGAGCCTTCGCTCGTTTAAACGCATCCGGCGCGCCTGCAAACTGCCAGGCTTGCAGCGATCCGCGGTCGATCACATCCGAAGGAAGGCTTTGTTCCTTCCGGAAAAGGTCACGCGTTTCCCTGAGCTTAAGGAAGTCCCCCTCCAGGCCGGTTTGAGCAAACGAATCGAGTGCGAGAGCGCCATCCGAGATGGCGATACCAACCAGCAGGCGCTGGGCAGAGGCGATGGCTTCCGCATCCAGCACAAGCTTTTCCACACTCTGGCAGTTTAGCGAATCGAGCATCCCGGCGCCGGAGATCATATTGATCCCAGCCAGCGCACCGATCAGGAAACCCGCCGCAGCCTCCGCTCCGGATTGCGCGTCCGCCAACTTGGAATCGCTCCCGCCCAGGTAACCGTGGGTGGGAAGCCCCAGGTGTTTGCCAACAGCCGCGTAACCGGCATCCAGCATGGCGGTTTCGACTGCGCCCATGGGTGCCGAACCGGTGCGCATGTCGAAGATGGCTGGGGCACCTCCCCACACCAGGGGTGCTCCGGGCGCAGCCAACTGGTGGATGACGATCCCGGCCAGGCTCTCGGCGGCGTGCTGTACAAGTGAACCCGCGAGTGTCACCGGCGCGGTGGCGCCTGCCAACGGCATGGAGACCAGTTGTAGAGGGATCCATGCGCGACCCAACTCGATCAGGCAGCGGCAGGCGAATTCTGACCAGTGCATCGGGGGGAGGGGCAAACATCGAAGACAGCGCGGGGCATCTCCCGCAGTTTTTCGCTGCTGCCAGAATCGGCGGCCAGCATCGCGATCATTGCCCGGATATTCTTCGAGGAGAATGCCCCGGTGACGATTGGTTTTTGAGAATGAGCGAGAACCACCTGCAGGCGATGGATATCCCCGATATGGGAGGGAGCATCGTGGCAGACCACTGCGGTGGACTGCGCCGCGAACTGCGGCAGCATTTCTGTGACCTGCACCAGGCGGACCAGGTCGGCGGTGACCGCCGGGCGGTGCTCTAATGTGTACGGGTCAAGAATATTCACCGCGCAGGAGCCGGGGTCGAATTGCACCTCATCCCCGGCAGAATAGTGTACGGCAGGCTCGCCGCTGCGGTTGTGAAGGTAAAAATCCTTCCCGACTGTGGAAAGCGCGCGGTCGATCATCCCTTCGGGGATTAGCGCGAGCATGTTCTCCACTTTCGCGCCACCTTTTTCAAGGAGGTTGCCGGCTTCTGCATCTGAAACGCGGATACCAGTTTCCGCAAGAAGTTGATAAGCTTCAGCGAGAATCCGAATTATCGCCCGTGATGAAACGATATTGAACTCAGGTTTCATTTCTTTTCGTATGCAGCGATGATTTGATTCAACTCCAACGCCAGCTTAGGGTCGAGCGGGTCAGCCTGATGGGTTTTCAGGATATCCCGAGCTTTTTCTCCAGCCCACTCACGGGCTCCATCCTTCTTCACCACCCATTCCTCATATGTTCGCCTATCCAGGAGTTCCGGCAGCCACAATTCGCGCATATGCGCGCGGGTGTGCTTGCGCGGCAGGAAGGTGCCTCCCGGTCCCACTGCCCGGATCTCGTCGAGGGCGAGATCTTCCGCGGAAATTCGGATTCCTTGAAGCATATTCCGTACCATGCTATATATCTCGCAGTCCATCACCAGCTGCTCGTAACTGAGAATGCGCGATCCGTGCAGCAGACCCGCACCCAGGAGCATATCCGCTCCGCTGGCGCAGGCCATGAAAGCGGAGAAGCTGTTTTCCACCCCGGCCTGCCAGTCGGGCTGCTTTGCTCCAGTAGCAAAAGCGCCCATCGAAAGTGGCACCCGGTAAAAATCAGCCATTTGATTGGTGGCTGCCCCGAAGAGGAAATCCTCCGGACCGCCGCCGGTATATGCGCCAGTGCGCAGGTCCATGGCGGTCTGCGCGGCGGCATAGAAGACCGGGGCACCCGGGGAGGACATCTGCATGAGCGCCAGTGCGGCGATCACTTCTGCGTTACCCACCACCAGGTTGCCGGCTGGGGTGGCGGGACCTGTGGAGGCGCAGGAGGCCATGGTCATATATCCCACCGGCAGACCTGTCCGTGCGGCGATCAATCCGGCTTCAAGGCTGCCGGGATCGTGCGCCAGCGGGCTAATGGTGCACTGCATGATGGAAAGCAGCGGCCGGCGGCGCAGCTCCTCCCGTCCACCGGCAATGGCGGCGGCCATTTCCACTGCTGCCTGCATCTCTCCAGGGTGCAGCAGGCTTTCCGTCTGCAAGTGTTTGGTGGTTTCCTTCCAGGCGGCTTCCAGCTCGTGCAAGCCCCGGCTCCGGGGAGGGCAATCCTGGGCGGAGACCATCGCCCACCAGAACCCGATCTCCTCCAGCGCGTCGGCTACCCGCGCGCAATCTGCGACATCCTTTTTGGAGGAAGTGTGCAGCTCGCTAGTGAAGGCATCCTGAACCTGCACCCCGCAGCCATCGGTGCCGAGGAAAACATGATTGCCATCCATGGGCAGATCACGTTCCGGGTCACGGGCGGCCAGGGTGTAAGTAGGCGGGGCGCTCTTGAGGGCGTCCTCCACCACCGCAGCCGGGATGCGGGCAATGCAGGTTTCGCGGTCAATCTCCGCACCGTTGGCAGCCAGGATATCCAGCGCCTCCGGCAAGGGGAATTTAACCCCCACGGTTTCGATGATCTCAAGCGTAGCGGTGTGGATCTGCTCGATATCCGCGCGGGAAAGCACATCCACCCGGAAGGCAAGATTCTCAATATAGGAAAGGGGCTGGGACATGAACCTCCTGAAATAAAAAAAGCGAAGTAAATGTATTTGTGAAAAATATCCGGAAAGAAATTATAGTGTAAAAAAAACAAGCAGGCGGGCTGACCGCTTGTCTTTCTGTAGAAATTTCGTATGATGAAGGCGGAAAAGCAACTCATTCACCGGTATGAACATTCCTGAATCTGAGCGAGTTGAACCGGAGATGATCCCCGGGGAGCGAAAACCTCCCAGCACCGGGTTGCGAGCAGCCCGGTATATTGCCATTAAATTCATCACTTTATTCTTGATGGTTGTGGTCGCCATGTACCTTTCAATCATCCTGGTGAATTACGGGGGAGGGATCGACGATATTTTCCGCGATCAGATCACCATGTCGGTCACCGGTGAGAATCTCAATCGCCTGGCGCTACATCAACCGGCGATGACCCCGGAGGAGGCGCAACAATTCAAGTGGCAAATGGAGGAAGCCTTTGGATTACACCAGCCATTCCTGGGCCGGGCAGCCACCTACCTTTACAAGGCACTCATTTTCGACTGGGGTTCAAAAAGTTATTTTCGCACCAGCTATGGCAGGCATTATGGTTCGGTGGTGGAGATAATCCTTGGGCGCGTTCCCTTCACGCTGATTCTGGCGGGGACCGCAAACCTGTTCCTCTTCATCATTAGCATCACGATCGCGCTATTCATTGCCCGGCGGGGAAAGGAGCGCCTGGGAAAAATGTTTGGCTTTCTATCCCCGCTTTCCTCCATCCCCAATTGGATGTACGGGCTGGTGTTGATCCTGATCTTTGCCGCTACATTGAACATTTTGCCTTACGGGGGAATCTTCGATGGCTACCCCTCAAGCAATACCGTGGAATATGTCCTGGATTTTGGCAAACACATGATCCTGCCCTTTGCAGCCATCTTCCTGGGAATGTTCTTCCACAGCGTACATTCCTGGAAGACATATTTTCAGATCAATTCAGAGGAGGATTATGTCGACCTGGCCAAAGCCAAGGGGGTGCCTTCCCGGGTGCTGGACCGTCAATATATCATCCGCCCGGCGCTTCCCTTTGTGCTCACCAGCTTCGTCCTGATGCTGGTCACCTTTTGGCAGGGGGTGGCAATCCTGGAAATGGTTTTTCACTGGCCGGGGATCGGGGAATTGTTTGTTTTCTCCCTGCAGGCAAATGACAGGCAGATATCGACTGGATTGCTGGTCCTGTTTGCCTATATCCTCGCGATAACCATTTTCCTCATGGATATCGTGATCGTTTTGATCGATCCAAGGGTCCGGGTGGACACCAGTGATGCAAACCACTCTCCTTCGGCTGCGTTTTCGAGAGAAACCTTGCCCTGGAAAACCTGGTTCAGACGAAAAACCCCTCGAGCAAAACCCGCTAAGAATTTCCAAGCCGATGCGGATAAGGGTGAACCACCAAAAGCGAAGGACACCACCCCATTCCGGGATTGGTGGGAATATTCCCGTCCAGCCAGAAAGCGATTCATGAAATCTCCGCCGGGAGTGGCCGGCCTGGCGATTATTTCCATTCTCATTTTGATATCTGCCTTAACCGTTATCCTGATTCCTTCGAAGGAAGCCACACTTGAGTGGAGATCTGAATCATCCACCGCAATCAACCGGCCGAAGAGTGCGGAACCCGCCTGGACGAACTTCTTCCGTGAAAAGGACCTGCCGGAAACTCTTTACCTGGATAGCAAGGTAGACTCTTCCATAAAGACCGTAAAAGAAGCCAAAAACGGGTTTGGAGAAACGATCATCGAATTCAGCTTCGATTTCCCCTACGAATACCCTCCCCAGGATATGACGGTAGTGTACGATACCCAAACTATCCAGAAGGATTATTTTGTTACCCTCACCTGGATCACGCCAGATCTTCGGGAGACGGAAATTATGCGCTCCAGGGTGAATTCCTTGCAGAAGTTTATTGTATCTAGAGATTATTCAGGGGTGGAAGGAGCGACCAGCGCGATGCAATTGCCGCCTTCAAAATCAGGTCAAGGCGGCCAGATACAAGCGATTGAAACTCTGTTCAACGACCCTGCAGAGGAGAGATCAGGAGCCCAGCCAGGGAAGTACACCCTGCGGGTAAATGCCTATTCCTTTGAGCCGGGGTCAAACCTGGATGCGAAAATGATCCTGTATGGAAAGGTGTTCGGGCTGGCCGGAACCGATAACCAGCGGCGCGACCTGAAGGTTGCCCTGCTGTGGGGGCTGCCGATCGCCCTGCTAATCGGCATTGTTGGCGCGCTGGCCACCACGCTCCTTTCGGTCACCATTGCGGCGGTGGCAGCCTGGTTCGGCGGTTGGGTGGATGGGTTGGTTCAGCGGATCTCCGAGATCAGCATGATCATACCGGCATTCGCCCTTGCGCTGACCGTTTTCTACATGGTATCCGATAGCATCTGGGTAGCCTTAAGTGCAATCATCCTTCTCATGATTTTTGGCAATGCGGTCAAAACCTATCGCGCTGCCTTCGTGCAGGTATTGCACTCCGGTTATTTCGAGGCAGCCAGATCCTATGGTGCCAGCGACTGGCGGATCATCTGGCATTACATGGTACCCGTGATCATTCCCATCCTGATCCCCCAGATAACGATCATGGTGCCTTTCTTTGTGTTTTATGAAACCTCCCTGGCATTCGTGGGGGTGATGGATCCGGTCCTGCCAACCTGGGGAAAAATGGTGTACGACGCGCTGGATGCTGGCGCTTATTCGGGGTACACCTACTGGGTGATCCAGCCCATTGTGCTGATGCTGATCACGGGGATCGCCTTCGCTATGCTGGGAACCGCGCTAAATTCCGCGCTAAACCCCAAAGCGGATATTGAATAACCAGGATCGTTGAAATCACGGAATAGCTTTAAAGGAGCACCCCAGGCTGCCGGCGATCTTCTCCAGCGCTGCGGTTTTCTCCGCAGATGCGGTTACATCCCGGGCAATGCGCTGCCAGAGCAGGCACAGGGGCTGCTCGTTTTTCGCAAGCGGATCCAGCCCTTCAGTGCTGAGAGCGAGCGCGTTCTGCCAATTGCCAGCGTGGGAAAAGGCTTCGATCAACGGCAGCCGTTCGCTGACCTGGTTCGAGACCAGTCCCTTCTCCAGCGCCTCGCCTGAAAGCCAGGCAGCTTCTTGCCAAGCGCCCTTCTGCCGGGCTAGGTCGATCCTCTGGAAGTACGAGCACCAGCCGCCGTCATCCTGGAAGTTGAATATGCCACCCGGGAGGGTGGGGGAGCCTTCCGTCAGGATCAGGCTTGTATCCGAGATGGCGGCAGTCTGCTGCTGAAGCGCATCCAGGTTGGGATTGGAGCTGTCGATCTCCGGGTCAAGCACGCGCAGGCAGCGGTTGACCTGGTAATAGAAGCCCAAGGCGCGATCGGTGCTGCCGGGGAACACGGCGGCGAGAAAATCATGGCGGAACTGCGTGCCGGGATTCAGGCTTGGCAGCTCCTTCCCCAGGCGCAGGGTGGGATACTCGTAGGCGTATTGGATATCTCCGCCGCGGTATGCGGGGTCGTAGATCCAGTTCAGAGGGGCGTTGAGCGAGTTGTCGCTTTCATATTTGAGGAAAAGCTCATTTGAAAGCAGCATGGTACCGGGGGCAAGGTCGGGAATGCGGGCCCTTAGCTGCTGGAAGAAACGCTGTTGGTCGTTCCAATCCTGGCGGTAGCTGAGCTGATTCTGGTACTGCCGCCCGACGCTGAAAGCCACGATCACGGCCATAAGCAGCGAAGCCAGCCAGGTCACCTTTTTCAACCAGGCCGCCAGGAGCGCGATCAGCCCGGCAAGCAGCAGGGAGGAGCCAAGCATGAAGGGGATCAGGAAGCGATCGTAGGGGTAATCGAAGACCACCGGCACCTGGATCAGCCAGAAGGGCCAGCCAGCCAGCAGCAGGGCAGCCAAACCCAGCCCGGTGAGCTGCAGCGCGTCGCGTTTGGTGGATCCGCCCAGATCCGGGTTCTCTCTCCGGCGGGAAAGATGCAGGAAAACAAATACCACACCCGCGGTGGCAGCCACCAGCGCGCCGAGATAGAGCATGATCCGCTCCCAGCCGGGAGTCTGCGCCGGGAGAGTGGCGACCTGCGCCCAGCTTCTACTGGTGGCAGTCCACAGGTCCGCGGCGATCGATGAGATCAATCCCCTAAGCGCGGCTAAGGGCGCGGATTTGAATGCGGCGAGAAGGGAGTATTCGTAGTTGGTGTTCTGGTATTCAAAGAAAAGCATGCGCCAGAGCACCACCAGCACGAACAGGATCCAGTAGGGAGCTGTGGCCAGGGCGGTGTGTTTTACCAGTTCCCTGCGGCCGGGATACCGGTCCTGCAGCGCCAGGGCATGCAGCCCCGCCCGCAGCAGCTCGAGCACAAAGAAGTATTCCATCGCCAGCAGGTTCACCAGGCTGAGCAGCAGTGCGGGGATGGTCAGGAGCCAGTACCGGCTGCTCTCCTGCTGGGCGCGCACCGATAGCACCCAGGAGAAAAGCAGGCAGGAGAAGACCAGGAAGAAGTGCCCGAAGTTGATGGCGGTGAACTGCATGTAAAAGCCGGGAAAGACCAGGAAAAAGAGCGCTGCCCAGGCGGCAAAGCGCCTGTTCCGCGGGAAGAGGGAGGTGAGCAGCATCCAGAGGGCGACCGTGCTCAACCAGCGCCAGAAGATTCCGAAGAGCTGCCACTGCCAGGCGGCGGTACCCAGGAGGGAAGTGGTGAAGGTCACGATCTGCCCGTAAAAGGGACGGTTGGTGGCAAAATAGCGCGCCAGCCCCTCCGGCCCCGCGGATTTGGCGATCCAAAGGAACCACCAATCGTCCCAATAAAAACCCATCCTTCTGATATTGAGCCCGTAGGCAAGGAAGGCGACGAGAAGCAGCAGGCTCGGGATGGCCAGCCACCCCGCGATGGTTTTAAACCGGTTCCCGTTCCGAACGGACACCCCTACGCCTTTGCCCCCACCAGGGATTTGGCCAGCTCCACCGCGGCCAGAGCGTCGCCGCTGTAGCCATCCGCGCCGATCTTTTCCGCCCACTCGCGGGTGACCGGGGCGCCGCCGACCATCACCTTCACCCGCGGGCGCAGTCCCTGGTCATCCAGGGCTTCGATCACGCTCTGCTGGCCGGTCATGGTGGTGGTGAGCAGTGCGCTGACTCCCACGATATCGGCGTTGACCTCACGCGCCTTTTCGGCGAACTTCGCGAAGGGCACATCCACGCCCAGGTCATAGACCTCGAAGCCGTTGGCGGAAAGCAGGGTGCCCACCAGGCTCTTGCCGATCTCGTGGATATCGCCCTTGACAGTACCCAGCACCACCCGCCCGGCAACCGTTCGCTCCGATCCGCGGCGTGCCATCTCGGGCTCCAGGATGGCAGTTGCTTTCTTCATGGCCTCGGCAGCGATGACCACATCAGGCAGGAAGAGGTTCTTCGCGCCGAAATCGACGCCCACCTGCTGCATGCCGGGCAGGAAGCCCAGGTTGACCGCTTCGAGGGGGTCAATACCCTCCTCGAGCGCGCGGCGGGCAAGCTCCTCGGCAGCATCCACATCGCCATCGATGATGGACTGTTTCATTTGGGAAAAAATTGGGTTTGGCAAGGCAGCCTCCGCAAAGATATCGTAGAAACCCAATTATACAGGGGAAGAGGAAGGGGGGAAGAAGGGGAGAGCTAGGGAGTGCAGGTCCAGCCGCCGCTGAAGGGCACGGTGGGAAAGGGCTCGAAATCGTAGGTGATGACGTGCGTATCCGGGATCTCGACGTTGTTGAAGATGCCCGAGCCGGCGCCGTCCAGGAAGATGGGGGCATCGGTGACCGCGCCCATGAAGGTCCATTTATCGGTTGCACCCATGATGATGGCGAGGTAGAGATAATCGGGCTCACTGGTCGATTGCTGCACGCCGGTGATCTGCACCTCGATGCGACCGGGGTCGAGCTTGTTGGGGGTGTTCTCGGCAACCAGGTTGAGCGGCTCGCCGGGTTTGAAGCCCTTGCAGGCGGTGATATTGAGATTGACGCCGTTCCCTCCCGGGGGGACGAGGGTGAAGGTGCCGCCGGGGAGCGAAGAGAGCTCGCCATAGGGAGTGAGCGGCTCCAGGGTGGGCGGCGGCCCAAGGGTGGGCTCGAGGATACCGGTCGAGGGGGTGCAGGCGGAGAGGGTGAAAAGCGCAAGCAAGCAAACGAGCAAGGTATTGGACATAACGGGCATATTATACAGCCTGCTAGAGGCTCATTGTTTTTTCGAGGAGCAGGCGTAGGTCGGGAACCTGTTTCGTCCCCGTCATCCCTTTCCAGATCTCATATAAAATGATTGTATGCCACGGGCTAAGGGATATCGGTTGAAAGGAAGCGGACGAGGGTAGCTTGATGGCGGTCACACACCCGGTGACCGCCCTACGACTATGCGGATTTCAATCAAATATGGAAAAATCAGGCTAATTCATTTATTGGAAATGGGGACAGGGTCACACCCTATGATTGGGAGCCATAAGATGAGAATACGATTTGTATTGACTCTATTACTATTACCAGTTTTTTTCATAGTTGGGTGCAATATCAATGGAGGTGAAATCCCAAGGTACGATTCCGACATTGTTTATCAAACAATGTCGGAAAAAAAAGAAATTGTGGGATTTTATACAATATCTACAAAATCCTCAGTTTTCTTCTATCCAAACGAACCACTAATCTATCCATATTATTTTTCCGACGAACTCCTCGCAGCGATTGAAAAAATTGGATACCCAAATATGGTACCTGAAATGGGAGGCGTTTTAACAATAATGAGAAACACAAACACTGGTCGTTATTGTGGAAACGCAAATTCAAAAATTAGTGAGTTCCATCCGTTTGGAACAGATTTTTCCGTAGAAACCGACTACATCATAAAAGTAATCAATCCGAGAAATTGTGAAATTACACAGTCTCTTTTTGATGTTTCCAGCACAAAGTTATTTAAAAAGGATAATACCTCTATTTGGTCCTATGCTGTAAATAATAATTCACCCTATTTGATTTTAACAATAGCAACCTTT
The DNA here is from genome assembly GCA_963747315.1 of uncultured Chloroflexia bacterium. Lineage (GTDB taxonomy): Bacteria > Chloroflexota > Anaerolineae > Anaerolineales > Anaerolineaceae > CAVVEQ01. Next base: position 56,601 of record CAVVEQ010000011.1, read on the forward strand.
CCGGATCTATACTTTATTCGAATAAATTTACTTACAAATGAAATTCTTGATTATGATAGATTCGGGGTGAACCCTTCTATTTCTCCTGACGGAAAGATGGTCGCATATTTTTCTCAAGACGGAATTCGAACCATGGATATTGATGGAAATGAAAAAATAAAAGTTACTGATGACCGCAATTGGATTCCTGGAGCAGAATTTGTAAAAGATTATGTGTGGCCAAAACCAGAATGGTCGCCTGAAGGGAGTCAATTAATCTATCACAAATGTGAATATTCAAAAATCGAGAGTTGTTTAGAATATTCCGATTACACTGTCTATATTTATGATATTGCATCTGGAAAAGAAGAAAAAATCCTTGATTCAGCCTTGAATCCTTCCTGGGTTCTAAAAGACCAATAATGAGTTCGATTTACTATCAAGGATGAAGTACTGACCGTCCTTAGATAATTATTAAAAAGCGTCCTAACTGCAGGGCGTTCAGGTAGCGATTCAGTGTTAGTTGTAAGCCGATCGCCGGGTTTATTCCCGCCATCAATCACCATAATCTGCCAATTAATTATCATTGGTGAGGGGTAAAAAGAGGCGCCAGCCCGACGGCTGACTAGTTGTTAATGAAGCCGTCTGCGAGCCAAAAAGGCGCGCTGCCAGGGCGTGCTATAATCCTTCCTGATGGCGGAAAAAAAGCGAAAATCCACCCAAAAAACGGTACGTACCGATGCCCGCCGGCGGGACTGGGCCATCTTCGGCTTGGTCTCTTCGGTTGGGGCTTTCCTCCTCTGGGGTGGGATCTACGCGGTAATCCTCAACAAGCTCAACCTGCGGCCATTCACCACATTTTCCGCCTCCTCCCTGCAGTCCTGGCTGCTCCTGCTCCCCTTCCTTCTGCCGCTTTTCTGGCCTTTCCTCTATTTCCGGCGCGGCTGGTTCGCCACCTTCTACAACCTTTACCCGCGAGAGAAGCGCGAATCCAGCTTCGGCGATATCTGCCTGATGTGCGACGGCATCGACCGCGATGGGCGCGTCTACCAGGCGACGGCGACTTTGAACGGGGTCAAAAAGACGCGCGCGCACTTCGTCTGCGATCGCTGCGTGGAACTTGCCGCCCACGATAAAAAACGTCTGATCGCCATCGGCATCTTCGTTGTAGCCGTCCCTTCCACAATCTGGATGCTCAACACTCCGCCCGGCTCCCAGTACCAGACCATTGCCATCATCACCACCCTCTTCGCGCTCATCGCCAGCTGGTGGATGTTCACCTCCGAGATCACGGAAAAAGACAAGGTGACCATCGGCTCACGGCTGGTGGTCAAATTCCTGCTGGAACCCCCGCCACCGCCAGTGGTCTATGAGAGGGTGAAAAAAGCTTCCGAACCCGCTGCCCCGCCTGTGGCTGCCGCCGCGGCCATCCCTGGCTGGGCGGATACTCCGCTGCCCCCGCCCGCGGTTCCTGCGCAGGCAGTTGCCCCCGCCGCAGGACTGGCGCCTGTGGTCGTGCGCCCGCTCTCCACCGACGACCGCCACCTGGTGGAGCTGCCCGAGCTGGCCAGCATCGGTCACCCCTTCAAGATCCACGTCTTCACCGTTCCCAGCGTGGAGACCGCCGAGCAATTGCAGGCCTCCCTGCGGGTGGGTAAGAACAACGAGCGCCTGGAGGGCTACATCTGCAGCCGGCTGCTCTTCCTGCTGAACGCCGCCCAGCCCATCCAGAACGTGGATGGCAACCCAAGCCGCATCAACCTGAACAACCTCTGGCTGCTGCAGGACGTGTGGATCATGGTCATTGTGCAGACCGAGATCCACGCCCTGGAGCGATCCTCCGTCTGGCGTTCCTGCCAGCTGGATGGCAACATCCTCGACGTCTTCAAGGATGGCGACCGCGTGCTGCGGGTGATCGATAAATACGCCAAGGAGCAGGAAAAAGCGCCGCCCTTCAAATCCCCCATAGAGAACATTGCCCCCGCCGTTGCCCAGCCTGCATCTCCACAGCCCGCGGCTCCCGTGCAAGCACCCCCCGCGGACCAGATGGATAACACCGCGCAGATCAAAAAGCCCGCGCCGGAGCCGACCGAGGATGGCGATAACACCGCGCGCTTCAAGAAGTGGGTCAGCTGACCCGCATACCCCATTATAAAAATTTAGGAGTCACCATGCCATTTCCAAAAGATTTCACCTGGGGTGCCGCCACCGCTTCGTACCAGATCGAAGGAGCTGCGGCGCAGGGCGGGCGCGGACCAGAGCGTCTGGGATATGTTCTGCCGCATGCCCGGCAGGGTCTACCACGGCGATAGCGGCGAGATTGCCTGCGATCACTACAATCGTTATAAGGAAGACGTGGCTTTGATGAAGAAGCTGGGGCTTAAAGCGTACCGGCTTTCCATCTCCTGGAGCCGCATCCTTCCCGAGGGTACCGGGCGGATCAACGAGGAAGGGCTGGCTTTTTACGACGCGCTGATCGATGAACTCCTGGCTGCCGGCATCACCCCCTGGGTGACGCTCTACCACTGGGACCTGCCCTACGCGCTCTTCCTGCGCGGCGGCTGGCTGAATCCCTCCTCGCCGCTGTGGTTTGAGGATTACGCGAAGGTCGTGATCGACCGGCTCTCCGACCGGGTGAGCCACTGGTTCACCATCAACGAGCCGCAGGTCTTTTTGCAGATGGGCATGGTGGATGGCACCCACGCGCCGGGTTTGCAGCTGGATTGGCCGGAGGCGCTGCGCGCCGCGCATAACGTCCTGCTGGCGCACGGGCGGGCGGTGCGGGTCATCCGCGAGCGCGCCAAGACCACCGGCGCTGGTTGGCTATGCCCCGGTGGGTGGATCCTTTATCCCGGAAACTGAAACCCCCGCCAATATCGAGGCTGCCCGGATGGTGACGCTGGCCTGCTTTGAAAAGACGCTCTGGAGCAACACCTGGTTTTCGGACCCGATGTTCTTTGGTGCCTACCCCGAGGACGGGCTGAAAGTCTTTGGCAACTGCCATGCCCACGGTGCCCTCGGCCGATATGGATATCATCCATCAGAAGCTGGATTTCTACGGCTTCAACACCTATTTCGCCACCCGCATCCGCATGGGCGCGGAGCTCCCCGAGGAAGCGCCCTTCCCGCCAGGCAGCCCGCACACCATGTTCCACTGGCAGGTGACCCCCGAAGCGCTCTACTGGACCGCGAAGTTCCTCCACGAGCGCTACAAGGTGCCGATGTACATCACCGAGAACGGCACAGCCTGCATGGACTGGGTGCACGAGGATGGAAAAGTGCACGATCCACAGCGTATCGATTACACCAGCCGTTACCTCAAGCAGGTGCGCCGGGCGATTGAAGAGGGTGTGGACCTGCGCGGCTACTTCCACTGGACGCTGATGGATAACTTCGAGTGGGCTGAGGGCTACCGCCAGCGCTTCGGGTTGATCTATGTGGATATCCCCAGCGGAAAGCGTACTCCCAAGGATTCCTTCGACTGGTACGCTGGGGTGATCGCTTCGAACGGCGAATCGCTGGGGAAGTAAAATACCCCTCCCGGTCTTCGACCATCCTCCCCAAATGCAGGGGATTTGGGGAGGGTGGGGAGGAAGATTTTTGGTTCGCAATCAACACAAGTTCCGAATTTTTAAAAAACCATGGATAAATACCGCCAGGCAAACCGCAACATGTGGGACGAATTCGCCGCGATCAATTCCAAATCGACGTTCTACGGCGTGGACGAATTCAAGAAAGGCCGCTCCAGCCTGGAACCGTTGATCCTTTCCGAAATGGGTGAGGTTTCGGGTAAATCCCTGCTGCACCTGCAGTGCCACTTCGGGCTGGATACGCTCTCCTGGGCGCGGCTGGGGGCGCAGGCGACCGGCATGGATTTCTCACCCGAGGGCATCCGCATTGCCCAAGGGCTGGCAGAGGAGTTGGGTATCCCCGCCCGCTTCATCTGCTGTGATCTCTATGACCTACCCGAGCATCTGGATAAAAAATTCGACCGCGTCTTCACTTCCTACGGGGTGCTGTGCTGGCTCCCGGATATTCCCCGCTGGGCGCAGATCGTCGGGCATTTTCTAAAACCCGGAGGTGTTTTTTATATCGCCGAATTCCACCCCTTCAGCAACGTGTTCAAAAACGAGGGAGATGAGACCTCCCTGGAGGTGGCGTATCCCTATTTTACGGATACACCCCTGGAGTTCCCGGTGGACGGCTCTTATGCGGATCCGGACGCGAAGATCGTTCAGCCGGTGGAATACGAGTGGTCCCCGCAGGTGGGCGAGATCATCACCGGCCTGATCGCTGCCGGGCTACGCATAGAATTCGTGCGCGAATACCCCTTCACCTGTTATCAACACTTCAATTTTCTTGTGGAAAAGGAGCCGGGGAAGTGGTACCTCCCCCCGGGGATGCCCTCGATCCCGCTAACCTTCACCCTGCGCGCGAACAAGGAGTGATCTTCTCCCTCGGCCTTTGGTAAGTTTTATGCTTTTGCAATTGCTTCCTCGCATTGAGATACAATTCTCCCAAGAAGCTCAAAAATTGAACCCGGTGATATTGTGAAAAGAACCATTCTACTCGCGGCAGTGCTGGCTCTTGCCCTGCTGGGCGGCTGCCGCAAGGCGGATCCGCACCTCGAGGCGCTGGGAACCCCGCAGCCTGCCGCTGTGGCAACGCGCGAGCGGGTGGGAGCAGTCCCCACCGCCACCACTCAAGGGGGTGCAAACACCGCGACCCTGCTGCCATCCTCCATGCCCTTCCCGACCGCCACACGCATGCCTTCACTTACACCCCTCCCACCGGGTACGGGTGCTTGCCCCGCGAAGAATCCCTGACCGACCGTTATTAAGGTACACCCCCAACCTTGGCCAGGGTAGAATACATGCCACCCGGCACAAAAATTGTAACCATCAAATTTCAATGAAAAAGGTCACCCCTCTTTTACTGGTAATTTTCATCCTCCTCGCGGGCTGCAATGCTGCCAAAGAGTTGCTTCTACCGGTTTCCACTGCCACACCAACCCTGATCCCGCTTGAGCCATCGCCTACCCTGGGCCCGACAGCTACGCTGCTGCCCTCCGCCACCCCTGGTCCGACGGAAACGCCCATGCCCTCCATCACCCCCTTTCCGACCGCCACGGGCACCCCGCCGCCGGTCCCCACGCCTGCCAAGACTGTCTCGCGCGGGGATCTGCACATGCACACCACCTGTTCCGATGGGGTGGATACCCTGGACGACATGGTGAAGATCGCGCTGGCTTATGGCTACACCTTCATTTCTGTCACCGATCACTCCCAATGCCGGGATGTCAAGCTGGCCTGCCTGAACGAAGATCGGATTTTGTGCATCCCCGGGGAGGAGGTTCCAGCGGCCAACAACCTGGAAGTTGTAGCAGTGGGTGTGAAGAAAAACATCCGCCCCCTGCAATCCCTCCGGGATACCGTCATCCTTATTCACCAGGAAGGCGGGCTGGCCATCGCTGCCCACCCCTGGGCATACAAACAGACCTATTCCAAAGAGGAACTGCTGAACTCCGGGCTGGACGCGATGGAGTGCCCTGCTGACGGCTCCAGGCCTTTTAGTTTTGATACCCGTTCGCTGCCTTGCATTTATAGCAGCGACGCGCACGAAAAGTGGGCCATCGATCCCTCGCGTTCTCTGGTCTGCAATGGTGAGATCAAATCCTTCCAGGATCTAAAAGCCGCCATCCTCGGGCACCGCTGCTTTCGCGGTCTTCCCGAGGATGACGGTAAAACGGGCACGCCTTCCCCTAAGGGCACGCCCACCCCGTAATTTATTTGCGGTCATACCGGTCTGGAGACACCCTTAAGCAGTTGCTCATCATCCGTGAGGTTTCGCGGTGATACTTGCGGTTGGCCATACTCATCTCACTCTTCAACTCTAGGAGCATCCTTTCATAGCGGTCGATCTCCTTCTCTTCGAGCAGGTCGCGATATTTTGTCAACGCCTCCTCTAGCAGTTTTGCAGCCTTTTCATCTTCCCCGCGGTCTTTCAGCGCTACGGCATCGCGGGAGATATCTGCCATATAGACCAGGGCGAAATTGCGCAGCACGTCCATTTCCGGGCGGGCGGAAGCCAGCTCGGTTGCATCCACGGGGGTGAAGGCCGACTCGGTGGTATCCTCAAGCAGGTTTCCATCGATTGAGCGCCCGCGGGCAATGGCGGTGATGCGCGGATGATCGGATTTGGCGGCCGGGGAGACCTCCAGCTTCACGAACACGCGCCGCTCGATCCCGGAGATCATATCCCCCAGGGTGATCTTGAGCTGGCGGGCTTTCTGCTCCACCGGCCATGTGCCCAACACCGCAGCTTTGAAGCCCGCGGGCAGCTTGAGGATGATCTCCACTGCGCGGGCGGTCACCTCGCGCAGTCCATCCAGCTCCTGGTGGAAAAGCTCCTTGCTCTGCTCGGGGGTCTCTATGAAGTAGTAATTCCCACTGCCGGCGTTGGCCATGGCTTCCATCAGCCCCTCGTTGTAATGGAGCCCCACCCCGAAGGTGGTGGTGGTGATGCCGCGGCGCGAGAGCTCGCGGGTGTGCATCGCCAGCCGCTCGGGATCGCTCTCGCCCACGTTGGCCTGCCCGTCGCTCAGCAGCAGGCAGCGGTTAATTCCTTCCTTGAGCTGATATTTTGCGATCTCGTCGCAGCCCTGCGCCCAGCCACCGGCCAGGTTGGTGCTGCCGCCAGTCTGCAGGCCATCGATTGCCGCCTTCAGATCCCTGCGGAACGATGGGGTCATCTCACCGCCCTCCTTCACAGTCTGCACTTCATCGTCGAAGACCACCAGACTGGCGCGGTCCTTTTCCTCCAGCAGATCCACCACGTTGGCCACGGCCGCCTTTACATAGGGCAGTTTTTCCCCTGACATCGACCCCGATCGGTCGATCACGAACGAAAGGTTGAACGCCGGGCGTTCGGCGCGCTTTTCGGCGGTTGGTGCCGAAACCACTAGTTCCATGATGCGCTCCGAGGGTGCATCTGCCGAGATGAGCGCCAGGTCAGCCTTGATCTTGAGGATTAGATTCTTGTTTTCCATTTATTTCCATCCTTTTCTGATATGCATATCCATTCCGTCACGGGGCATGCTTCGCCCACCGCAGGGGGTTCTTCCCGCTGCGTTTCATCACGATATTTAATTCACCAGTCAAACGGGATCAGGTCAGAGTCGCCTGTTCCCCCTCCCGAGGCGGGCCAGGAACATTTCAATCTCCTGCCTCCGCTTCCGGTAAACATCCTCGCGCACGAGGATCTCCATGCCATCATCCACTTCGATCCGCCGCCAGGTATCCGGTGGTTTTGGCGGGGTGTTGCTCATATCCCTGCTTTCAAGGCTCATCGGTTCCGGGCTCATCCGCCGGAGAAGCGCCGGGCTGGGAGAACTGGGCGGTGCCATCTGATTGTCCTGGTTGTATTCGCGCGGGGCGGGCTCCTTCAGGTTGCGCAGGTATTCCCGCGCGGAGTAATTCTCATTAGCCTGAATCTGGGACTCTGACATCATCGGCAGGTTGAACTCGGGCGGTTCCTTTTCGTACTTTTCCACGGTAGCCCTGATCTCCTCAGGTGTCATACTATCCAGCAGCTCGCGGATACGGCTGAGCGGCAGGTAGGATTCCTTGTAGAACTTGATCAGCCGGATGCGGTAGAGCGCATCTTCATCGTAGGCGGAATAGCGGCCTTTCGTCTGCGGCGGGGCCAGCAAGCCCTCGTTCACGTAGTAGCGGATCGTCCGCACGGTGACGCCGGCTTTTTCTGCCAGCTGGTTGATCAGATAGGATTCCTTGTCCATTGCATTCCTTGACGCCAATATGACACTTACGCTGTTATAATAACACTATTACGTCATAATGTCAAGAGGCAATTACACTGTCAAGATGACTGTCGTGTTATCTGCATGCCGCTTGCCGGACGTGCTACAATAGGCGCAAATCTGTGGGTTGGTGAACGGAGGGAAGGATGTCTCAAGACCGAACGCGCAAGATCGTGGTGACCGGGGTGCTGGGAGCCATTTCCATCTTCCTGGGGGTGACTCACTGGGGCTTTCTGCCCTGGTTCAGCGGGGCGTCCATCACCATCATGACTGTGCCTGTGATCATCGGCGCCGTGCTCGAAGGTCCCTGGGTGGGGATGGGCGTGGGGCTGATCTTCGGTCTCTTCAGCCTGATCCAGGCCTCCGTGGCACCCACCGGTCCGGTCGATGTCTGGTTCACCAATCCCCTGCTCTCCGTCCTGCCGCGTCTCTTCATTGGCCCCGTTGCCTGGCTGACCTGGAACGCGCTCAAGCGCTGGCCGGTGGCTGGATTGATGGCTGCCGGGGTGGCGGGCTCGCTGACCAACACCGTGCTGGTGCTCTTCATGATCGGAGTACTGGGTTACCTTCCATGGGCGGCACTGCCGGCCATCGCCGCCATCAATGGGCTTCCTGAGGCGGTGGTGTGCGCCATCATCACCACGCTGGTGGTTTCGCTCTACTGGCGGATCCAATTGGGGAAGAAAAAGGGAGCCGATCTTTAGCGTTAGCCGATGAAGACCGCGCCGGAGAGCAGCAATGCCAGCAGCAATGCCAGCAGCACAGCCGCGGCATCTTTCCACATGAATTTCAATTCACGCATCGAGCCGCGCGGGCTGTGGCTGCCGTAGGCGCGGGCATCCATGGCCAGCGCCATGCGCTCGGCTTTTCCCAGGCTTGAAATAAACAGCGGCACGATCATGGGGGCGATCCGTTTCACCTGCTTGACCAGGTTGCCCTTCGCCGGGCTCCAATCCGCGCCGCGCGAGGCCTGTGCCTTGGCGGTGCGCTCGGCGGTGACGGCCAGCAGCGGCAAAAAACGCAGCGCCACCTGCACCACCATGACCGCGTCCTCGGCTGGGATGCCGATGCGCGTCAACGGCCGCAGCAGGGCGCCCATCCCCGCGAGAAGGTCGGAAGAGGAGGTGATGCTGGTGGCCAGGCCGATGGTGAGGATCAGGTCAGTGAAGCGCACCAGCACCGTGACGGCAGCCATGACCCCCGCGCCAGTGATCTGCAGGAAGCGCCACTGCCAGAGCACGTCACCCGGGTTGGCCGGAGGGGTGAGGAAGAGCTGCAGCACAGCCAGGAAGAGCAGGAAGGGCAGGGGAGCAGAAAGTCCGCGCAGGGCGAAGCGCAGGGGGATGCGCGCCAGGAGCAAACCGGCAAGGCAGAACCCAAACGCGATTCCCAACCACCATAAGCTGCGGGTGAAGGTGAGCGCCAGGATGAAGAGGGTGAAGATGACGATCTTGGCGCGCGGGTCCAGGCGGTGAAGCGGCGAATTGCCGGGCAGGTACTGCCCGATGTTGATATTGCGCAGGAACTCAAAATCGTTCATGCGCCCCTCCCCAGGCAAACCCGCAGCGCTGCGATAAGCTCATCCTGCCCGGTGATGCCATCCGGCAACGGCCAACCATTGCCCCGCAGGATGACGGCTGCCTGTGCGCTGAGGGGCGGCTCCAACCCGGCCTGAAGAAGCGTTTCCCCCTGGCTGAACACCGCGCCGGTTGCGCCTGCAAGGATGGACTTACCGTTCTGCATCACGGTCGTATGAACCGTGACCCGGGCGATATCCCCCATGCGGTGCGAGGAAAGCACCAGGGTCTTACCCTGCCGGTGCAGGTCCTGCAGGTGGCGGATGATCGCCCGGCGGGTGAGGGGATCCAGTCCGGCGGTGGGTTCATCGAGGAGCAGGATATGCGGGTCAAGCGAGAGGATGGAGGCAAGCGCAACGCGGCGCTTTTCACCCCCGCTGAGGGTCCAGGTGAACCTGTCTTTATAGGAATCGAAATCCAGCCCCACCGCGCCCATCGCCTCGCGCACCCGCTCGCGCAGGGATCCCTCCAGCTTCAATTGTTTTGCACCGTAAGCGATCTCGTCACCCACGTACTGCTCGAAGAACTGCACCTCGGGATTCTGGAAGATCAGCCCGGCAAGCCGGCAGAGCTCGCGCACACTCACCGCAGGGTCATTGAGGTCGAAGGTACCCACCCGCACCGTGCCCTGCTGCGGTTTGATCAACCCGTTCAGGTGCTGCAGCAGGGTGGATTTTCCGCTTCCGGTTGCGCCGATCAACCCGTGAGCTTCACCTGCCCCCACCTGCAGGGAGACAGCTTCCAGCGCGCGGTGCGCCATGGGAGTATCCGCCAGGTAGGTGTACCCCAGTTCCTCCACGCGGATGATCGGTTCCGTCGCGCCTGGGGGTTCTCCGCGGCGTGCTGGGGCGGCTTTCAACCCGCGCGGGGTTCTGATAAGCCGCAGCTCCGCCAGCATCCGATCAAGGGTGTAGATGTGCGGCTGTAATTGTGGCAGGAGCGGACGCAGCGCCGAACAGAATACCTCGGCAGGGGGCAGCTCCAGCCCGAAGGTATCCAGGGCGGGTGCGGAGAATACCTCGCGGGGGGTGCCATCCAGCTCCACCCTGCCGCCGCGCAGGACGATCACCCGGTCCGCCTGCGAGGCCTCGTCCATGTGGTGGGTGATGAGCACCACGGTCACCCCGCGGGATTTGAGCGCGTGGATCTGCTCCATCAGCATCCGCCTCCCGGCGGGGTCGATCATGGTGGTGGGCTCGTCAAAGAGCACCAGGCTCGGCTGCATGGCAAGCACCCCGGCCAGCGCCAGGCGCTGCATCTGCCCGGCGGAGAGCAGGTGTGGAGCCCGCCCGCGTTCGGCTTCCAGCCCGGAGAGGCGCAGGGCATCCTCCACCCGGGCGCGGATCTCCGCGGCGGGCAGGCCCAGGTTCTCGGGACCGAAGGCGATATCCTCCTCCACGCTGGTGGCGATGATCTGCTCCTCGGGGGATTGGAAGACCATCCCGACCGTGGAGCGGATGGCTTTCAGGTTTTTGGCATTGCGGGTATCCAGCCCGTTCACCCGCACGCTGCCTTCATCCGGCAGCAGCAGGGCGTTCATTAGGCGCAGGAGCGTGGATTTGCCCGAGCCATTGGCGCCCAGAACCGCCGTGAATTCACCCTCCCGGAAGGTAAGGCTTATCCCGTGCAGGGCTGGCACGGGGGTACCGCCCGGCACCGGGTGGCTGAAGGAGGCGTTCTCGATCTGCAGGATGGGGACGGGGCTCAAGAAGGGTTCCGGTGAGGGGGTCAGGCTTTTTCTTCAGCGCCGGGCTGGGTGGGGGTGCTAAGGCGCACAGGGTACATGGCCACCACGCAGTCGTACCAGTCACCGCCGGAGGGCGGGCTGGACTCCTGGGCGAAGAAATCCTCGCTCAGGGCCTCCAGGCGGGAGAAAAAGACGGCGGCTTGCTCGGGTGCCAGGCGCATGGAGCCGCGCAGGGCGGTGTAGCGGTGACGGGGGTCTGCGGTGGGGTCGTTTCCCACCCAACCCTCCTGCAGCCCCTTCTTCAGCTTGGCGCGGGCTTTATCGAAGACATAGGCCAGCAGCGTCTCGCTGCTTTCGGAGACGGCTGCTTCGGAGGTGAGTAGGTCGGTGGCGATGCGGATGGATCGTGCGCGGGTCTGGTAGACCTTTTCTATGAGGTGCGAGACCATGCGCTCCTCGGTGATGCGCAGCAGCCCGTGCTCCTCGAGCAGCTTGAAGTGATAGTAGAGCTTGACCTGGTTGACGCTCAGCTCTTTGGAAACCATCTTGACCGTTTTCGGGGTTTCCTTGAGGATCTCGAGGATCTGCAGGCGCAGGGGTTCCGAGACGATGTGGATCGTTTCGAGATCGGAGATGACGAACTCTTCATCCGGCTGGAGGTATTTGCCGACGGCCATCACTTTGGTCATGGGGGCATCCTGTCATTTAAAAAATATTAAATAATTGTAGGCGGAAACGGGGGGGTGTCAAGGTGGGGAAAAAGAGATGGAACCTTCTTCAGTTAGAGGTTTGGCGCTTTAGTTATTGAGTATAAAATGAGGTTAAGTGTTGGTCACAAGAACGGTGCCTGACCTACGACTGCTTGCCAAGTGTTGATGAGGATATCATTTCAGATGGATCTCAGCTCAACGAACAGTGAAAACATTAATATCTCCCCCAAGAATCCCGGTGTATAAATAACTCCCATCGTCTGAGAATTCAATGCCGTGGCAATTTGTATCATGGGAAAAAAGCAAAGAGCCATCTGCGGCATCTATAAGATTCAGTCGCTGGTATTCATTATCACAGAAGGCAAATAAATCTCCTGCCGATGAAAAAATCCCAAAAAAAGGCGCTACGTCAGGAATTTCATAAATCACCTGATTCTTGAATAAATCCCACATGTAAAAATGGTTCCCATTAGCCACAATTCCCATGAGCGATTGATCGGGTGAAATGTAAAATTTGGAGATATCCCCATAATCCCAATCAAATTTTTGAAACTGGCTGCATTCAGGTAGCTGTTTTAATTTTATTGAAGGGGATTCGCTACTATCATACACAACCAGGAAATCTTCCTTCGGTGAAAATTCAACAGTGATAAGCCCCTCGTGATCTTGGGAGCCCCAACAAGTTGAACTGTCAGTGATCAGGTCAATAATTTTTATGGTGTCAGCGTGTCCTTCTGGTAGAAATGAGGCGGCATAACGAAAATGAGGTGACGCGACCACGTACCAATATGGGTCGGGTAATTTGATAACCCTTGGAAGATTGTTAAGATTGCTCGTATCGTGGATCGTGAAATGCTGCCTGAAATCTTCTTGTTGGAGAACAACCAGACTTTTATTGTCATCCATGAATCCAAAATTGAACGTATCTATGGATGTCGACTGATATGTGCCATCATAATCCAGAACCTTCCCAATAAAAGTTCCTGTTTTTTGGTTGATCCTCCAAACTTCCATTTTCCCGGAACCATGTCGATATTTATCGTAATGATACCAAGCCAGGATCTGACCATCAGGCGATGCAGAGCCGTCAAGATTGTGGTATGTCAAATCAACAGTTGATTCAAAGCTGAAACCATCTTTGAAATCAGGAAGTATTTTTGAGAAGATGCGGTTACCTTGGTAAAAAACCACCATATTATCAACAATCGAGGGAACGAGGAGTTCGCCCTCAATAGTCGTATGATTGATTAATTGCATACGGTTTGCATTGTTTATATCGATGATTTCCGGCTTAATGATAGGGGTAGAAACAGGGGGGACAGTTCCGGTTGGGATTATCGTTTGAAAAATATCGGACTCCAGGGCAGTTGAACTGTTGGCGGTTGGAGATGGAATAAGCGCACTTGTTGGTGAACAACCTTGCAACATGAGACCGATTATAAAAACAACCAAATAGAATTTTAAAATTATCGCAACAGGGTTCTTCGCCATATCAATTCTCAATTCTATGTCAGGAGGATATTTGGATCAGCCTATATTTATTGATATTTCCTTGTTATGACAATTCTAAACTCAAGCGCTTTCATTTTTTACCACTTGTAATCGAATCTCATTTTAGTGTATATTCTAAATTATTCAATTGGCAGTATTTCATTCGCCGTTTGGAACACTGAATTCTAATTTCATAACCCCCTACGCTGTTGCGAAATATTAATAAAGAATGAAATACTCACAGCAATATTTGGTTTTAATTATACCTACCGGACGATAATTATTAGAAACATGGAGGAAGGAAATGAAACTTTATGTGGTGATCTCGTTTGTATTAGTGTTTATTATTGTTCTTACAGGTTGCCAATCCAGCGGCGAAAAATCTTTACAGGCAACGAATGATGCGCTTGTGAGTGAACTTACCGCCCAGGCCGTTACCAACATCGAGGCTACTAGCGAGGCAATGATGGTCGAATTGACCAGGCTGGCAGAAATTGCAATACCAACATCAGTGCCGACCATCGATTATCTCACAACCACTGAAGACACAAGTTCTTCCTTTGCCTTGGAAAGTTGGCGGATTCTCTGGTTTCCATCGGCGACTTTTTTGGCGGATGATGTTGTCACATCAGAGGACTGGGACGATTTTGTTGCCGGAATGGCCAGAAATCTAGCTATCCCCGAGCCGTATTACTGGGAATACCTGCAATTGCCGGATGATACGCGATATAAAGACATCGAAGAATACTACATTGAAAAGGCTACGGAGGAGTTTGACTATAAACTTGCCCAAACACAACAATATGTTACAAAGGGTGGAGATGATACCTACATTCTTTCTTTTACCAAGGGTAAAGGTGATGCTGCATCTAGGATCGTGATTCAGTTTTGGTCAAAGACCAAGGATTTTCCAGCATCCATGTTGGTGTTTTATGTAAATCCATACTAAAGAACCATTTACCACGCGCAAAAACATGCCTGATTTCACCGGTGTATAGCGTGTTTTTTTGGATTTCAATGCCGGATAACCTAAACCGGCATTTTCTGCCTGAAAATTTATAATAAATATTCCTATTACAAAAAGTAGCCATAAACGGAGGCGTTAGGATTACTTTTTTCATTGGCGGATGCCGCTGACCCACCGTACAATCACATTTCACCCTATACTATTTTATGTGTTGAGAAGAAATAATCTCCAGGCCTGGAGGGCAGCCAAAAACAGCAATTCGGTCATATGTTGTAAGTAGAAATAGAATTTTGGCGGGAACACGTTCCCGCCCTACGGCCGACAATGATTTTCCTGTGGGAGCAAACTCTCGCTTATATATACCGTCAATGAATTTTTGCCGAGAGTAAAGGATATTATTTCCGTAGGGCGGGTGCACTGCACCCGCCCTACGGGTTTATTTGGCGGAATTGATCTCGTTAATCCTCCAGGTTACTAAATAGAAATAGTACACTTGACTAATACTACAAATCTAGTATACTGTGTATAATACAGTAAATAAGAAAATGAGAACGAGGAGGTGAAGTATGGAGGAAGATGAGATCCTGGAAAACCTGGTGCTGGAACTGCGCCGCGGGGTCATCGTCCTGGCGGTGCTCAGCCAGCTGCAGGAGGAGCAATACGGGTATTCCATCCTCAAACAGCTCTCTGAAAAGGGGCTGGGGGTGGATCAGGGCACGCTCTACCCGCTGTTGCGCCGCATGGAAAGCCAGGGGCTGCTCGAATCCCGCTGGCGGGTGGAAGCGGATCGGCCCAGGCGCTACTACGTGGCCAGCCTGCTGGGCAGGCAGATCCTGCCCAAAGTGAAATCGGAATGGATCAAAATTTCCGGGACTTTGGATAAGTTCCTGGAGCAATAAAGAACGGAGGAAAGAATGAGTAACAAATTGATCGAAGCTTATGTTGCCAGTGTGGGGGAAAACCTGCCGGAGAAGTCGCGCGCCGATATCGAGGCCGAGATCTCCTCGCTGCTGCAGGATATGGTGGATGCCCGCGCCGAAGCCGAGGGCCGCGCGCCGGACGAAGAAATGGTCTGTGCGGTGCTCCGGGAATACGGCGAGCCCGAAAAGGTGGCTGCCTCCTACCGCGAGCCGCGCTACCTGATCGGTCCGCGCCTCTTCCCGGCCTTTCTGACCGTGCTGAAGATCGTCCTGGCGGTGCTGGGTGCGGTGGCGCTGGCCGGGCTGGTCTACACTCTCACCCGGTTCGGGACCGTGCCGCTGGAAAGCATCCTGACCGAGGGGATAGAATCCCTGGCGAAATACCTCTCCTCGGCGGTGACCGTCTTCGGGAACGTCGTGTTGATCTTCGCCATCCTGGAGTTCGTCCTGCCGCGCGTGGGACGAAAAGCAAAGGCCTGGGATCCGCGCTCGCTGCTGGGCTATACCCCCGCGGATGCCATCGAGCCTGCCGGGCTGGCGGCGGATATCGCCTTCTGCGCCTTCGCCATCGTGCTCTTCAATTTCTACCCGGATTGGGTGGGCGTCAGCTATATGGAGGGAAGCGGCTGGGTGCCAAGCGGCACGATCCTCACGGATGCCTTCTTTAGCCTACTGCCCTGGCTGACCATCGCCTGGGTGGGGAAGATCGCGGTGGATGTAGCCCTGCTGGCAAAGGGAAGCTGGACGCGCGCGCTGCGCTGGGGGTTCGCCGCGGTGCAGGTCTTCATGATCGGTGTGCTGGCAGCCATGCTGCTCGGCGCTCCCATCATCGACCTTTCGAGCATCAGCACGACCTGGGGAATGTCGGATCTGCAGGATCTGCCCTTCGGCGGCGGCATCTACTTCACGGTGCGCTTCATCCTGCTTATCATCATCGGTGCAACCGCCTGGGATACGATCAAGGTGCTGAGGCCGGAGTTCACGAAGAAACCGATGCCTGTGGTCGAGTAAAAACACAAACGCCCCGAAAGGGGCGTTTTTGTTCTGTCTTTGCGAGTCTCCGAAGGGGTCGACACTTGCACCTGCAGCAAGTGCAGGCGAGCAATCTCAAACGAGACCACTATTGTTTCTTAGTAAAGTCTACATTTACTGATTTGAAATTTCAATCGCACGCCATACTCGTACCTGACGGGTATTTTTACTGGCGGGAGCTTGTTACCGCCTCGACGATTACCCGGCTCACCAAAGCGTTTCGCGAAGCGCGCGTTGATCACCAGCGCCAGCACCACGATGGCGCCGCCAATGGCCAGGTTGAGCAGATTCACGCTTTCCCCAAAGACCACCACCGAGACCAGCACCGCCACCGGCACCTTCAGGTCGTTGAAGATCGCCAGCGTGCCGGCATCCACCTGGCAGGCGCCTTTGTTCCAGAGGAAGAAGCTCAACCCGGAGGCGATGATGCCCAGGTAAGCCAGCGTCCAGTACTGGGTGAACCCGAGCTGCACCGTGGACCAGTTGGTGAGCGCCGCGCAGCAGAGCCCGGTGACCAGGAAGGCGCCCAGGTAGAGCAGACCGAACACGTCCTGGTCGCGGAATCCGTCCAGCGGGCGCATCACCCGCCGGTAATAGACCTGCCCGAAGGCGAAGGCGATGTTGGAGATCTGCACCAGCAGGAATCCCGTCAGCATTCCCGTTGAGGAGAGTCCGTTGTAGCTGATCACCGCCGTGCCGGCCACGGCCATAGCAGCGGTCAGCAGGAACTGGTAATGGAATTTACGCTGGAATGCGTCGTCGATGAGGATGACGTAGATGGGGGTCAGGATGGTGAAGAGCGCTACCTCGTAAGCCTCCAGGGTTTGAAAGGCGAAGAAGTAGGCGATGTACATGATCCCGAACTGCACCGCACCGGTGAGCATCAACCTCCAGAAGGCGGGGCGGGGCAGGCTTCTGATCCGCAGGAAGGGCAGGAACACCAGCAGCGAGAGCGCCATGCGGATGAAGGCTACGAAATAGGGATCGATCCCGGTCAGGTTGCCTTTGATCAGCCCGAACGAGAAGCCCCAGATGAGGGTGACAATAATGAGAAGGACCATGGAAGACCTGTTGAAAGTGGGATGGGAACAGGATGATGCCACGCCGCGGAGGGCGGCGTTTGCTTAAGCTCCAGCCAGCTTTGCGCCTAAAGCGCGCGCCTGCGCCAGGAGCTCGGTTTGGCTTTCCATCTCACCCTGCGCGGAGGCGGTGCCGTAAAGGATGCCTGCCACAGGAGAGCCGGTGTAGCGGCACATATCCTGGAAGCTGCGGATGGCGTTGACCGCACCGGAGGTGTAGGGGTCGTCATCACCATAGGTCAGCACGAGCACCATGTCCTTGCCCTTCAGGCCGTGGCCGCCGGGGGATTCCAAAGCGTAAAAGCGGTCGATTGCCAGCTTGAGCTGCGCGCTGAAGGTGAACCAGTACACCGGGGTGGCCAGGACGATCGCGGAGGCTAGCTTAAGGAACGGGTAGATTAGCTGCATGTCGTCGTCGATCACGCAGCCGCTGCCCTGTGGGTGCTGGCAGGAATCGCAGCCATCGCAGGCGCGCAGGTCCATGCCGTGCAGCCCGAATTCTTTCACCGAACCACCAGCCTGGCGCGCGCCAGCGGCGAGCTCTTCCGCCAGGCGGCTGCTGTTGCTGCCCGCCCGCGGGCTGGCCTTTAAGATGACGATCATGTTCGTGCTTGTGCCGTCTTGAATTTCGGTTTTTTCCATATTAAGATGATAACATATTCCCCGCGGCCGCCTGACGCTGCCGTCAACTTCAGGAGTCATCGATGAAACGCTGGAGCCTTATACTTTTTGCGGCCGGGATCCTCTCCGGGCTGATCCTCATTTTGCTTACCACCTGGGCGGACCAGGAGGCATCGCTTTTCGAGCTCACCAGCGCCTATGACAAGAATCTTTCCAGCCTGCGCTGCCCGCTGATGATTGCCAGGGACGAGGAATCGTCCATTTCCGTCACAGTCAAAAATCCCTCCACCTACACAGTTAATCCGCTCACCACGGCACATATCACTTCCGGTTACATTCTCCTGATCAACGAGTTCATAGAGAATCCATCCCTTCCTCCCGAGGGAGAAGTCTTCTTCTCCTGGCCGATAGAATCTGCGGATGCGGCCTACAACACGCTCGTCCTCGCTCGCGTTTTCGTGGAGCGGTCGTACCCGCTGCCCTCGCGGACGAATTCCTGCGGGGTGCTGGTGCTGCCCTTCGGGGGGATTCCGGGCAAGGCAGTTTCCGCGTTCCTGATGCTGCTCAGCCTAGCCGGCATGATTCTGGGTTTGGTTTTCTGGCGGGGGAGGCGCGTGCTCTCTGCGCGGGAATCCGGATTTTTCTCCGGGTTGCTGGCCCTGGCGATATTAACCCTCGCTGGCTTCGGCTCTATTCTACTCCCTGGAGAAGTTTCAATAGAGAGTTCTACTCAAAGGAGCGCACCATGCCCACATCGCCTACCCACCGAAGCTTACTCTTCTTGCTCACCGCGCTGTGTGCGCTCATCTTGTTATTATCGGCGCTGCTCTCGGTAGGCGCGCCTTGCCCTGGCGGGGACCGAGAACGACCCTCAACCTGCCACGCTCCGGGCAAATCACCTGCTACACCGTCACCGGGGAAGCCGCCCCATGCCCTGCAACCGGTCAAGACGGCGACTACCGGGCTGGTTTAGCATGGCCCGAGCCACGTTCCTCGATAACGAAGACCAAACCTTTACCGACCTGCTGACCGGCTTGACCTGGACCGCGAACGCCGAAACTCCCGGGAACAATCTCTACTCCTGCTCGGCGCTCAACATCACGGTCAACTGGCAGACCGCCCTGGACCACGTGGATTGCCTGAACAGCCGCAACTTCCTCGGTTATAACGACTGGCGCTTGCCCAATATCAACGAGATCGAATCTCTGATCCATTCCAAATACGCCGACAGCACCGGTTGGCTGCTGAACCAGGGCTTTATTAACGTGTGGGGGTCGTACTGGTCTTCCACCACGGATCTCAACCCTGACTTTCCCAACGGCGAGATGGCTTACTCCATCAACCTGCTCACCGGCGAGACGGGCATTGAGCTCAAAACCGCTACCAGCTACCTGCCCGCCGTCTGGCCTGTGCGCGGAACGACCTCCGGTGTTGCGCCGCTGTGGAAGACCGGTCAGGCCAGCTCCTACGCTGACTACGATGACGGGTGGTATCAAGCGGGCATCGCCTGGCCTAGCCGCGCTTCGAAGTGCAGGACGAGTGCGTTACCGACCGGCTGACCGGTCTGGTCTGGTCACAGAACGCTGACCGGTTGAACGACCTGGTGGGCTGGCAGTCCGCCCTGGATCACGCCGGCGGGCTCAGCCTGTGCGGCTACGACGACTGGCGCCTGCCCAACCGCAAGGAATTGTGGTCGCTGGTGAACCACCAGGTTGCCGACCCGGCGGCGTGGCTGGAGAGCCAGGGCTTCAGCAACGTGCATTACCAGCCTGAGGATCCACTGGGTTCTTCCCGTACTGGACCTCCACCAGCTATGTCTATAATCCGGCGGCGGCTTTCGGCGTGCGCCTGGATGGCGGGTACATCTTTTCCTTCATGAAAAACCCGGGGTACGGCGGCTACGGCTACGTTTTGCCGGTGCGCAGCGGTTCGGTAGGACCGGTGATCCTGCCCACCGATACGCCCGTGCCCACTCCCACTCTGCAACCCACGCCCACGCCGGCGCCCAAGCCTTCCATCTCTGGGGTGCCGCCCGCGCAGGCAAGCCAAGGCATCGCCGTGCACCTGCAGAGCCACGGGCAGCTTCCGCGCGGCGCAGTCGTCCGCCTGGGCGCCACCACGCCGCTCAGCACCACCTTCACCGACTCTAACCTGCTCCTGGCGCACCTGCCGGCGCGGCTGTCGGTATTACGTGATCTCCGTGCTCAATCCGGACGGCTATTTCGCGGCACTCGCCGGACGGCTATCGGGTGCTTGGTCCGGTGACCGAGACCTGTACGGTTTCCATTACGAGCTGACCTCGGCACGCTTCTCGAGGCGGCAGGCGCGGGTACGCAGCTACTCTTCGTCGTCCACCGGCTGGGCGGCAGCGCAGCCCGGAACGTCGACGTCGACTTCTATCTGGGCGTCCCGACCGGGCGGCCCGTATATCGGGCGGGGCACCGTCGCCAGCCTGGCGCCTAACGGGTTCGTTATCACTCATGTTTCCTGGGTACCAGGCCAGCCCGGCAGCATCCAGATCTGCGCCGAAATCGACCCGGAAAGCCAGGTGATTGAAACCAACGAGAACAACAACCTGTATGCAACTGGGTGGAGGTGATCGCCACGCCGCAAGCGGATACCACGCCGCCCAGCGTGGAGGCAGTCTACGCCGGTTTGAGCTATTACAGCCCTTACATCAATTTGGGCGTGAGCGCCAGCGACCCCGCGCCCAGCGGCGGGATGGGCTGGAGCTACTTCCTGTTTTGGGAGTTCGTCCCCGGCATCAACGACTGGCTGGTGATGGAAGAGAGCGGCTGGCACCCGTACAGCTACTATAATACACTGAGCATCTTCGACTGGCCCGGACCGCGCTTTGTGGAAGTATACGCGGCAGACCTGGCGCAAAACGTCAGCGATCCCTCCGGTTGGGGCGTGTTCAACTACATCCCCCGCGGATGATTTTCTCTTTCCGGGCAATCACGCTGGTATCTCTACCCCTTGCTCGCCGGCGATACGCTGCAGGCCAGCCTGACCGTGCATTGGCCTGACCCTGACCTGTACCTGTGGAGCGAGGGCGGGGCGGGGCTGACGGTCTCGGCGCTCGACGGCACGGCTTCCGAGAGCCTGTCCTACACCGCCACCCAGGACGAATGGGTATGGCTGGGAGGTGTACGCCTACGCCGATTATCCGGATTTTTTGACCTCAGTGGGGGTGAGCCAGGCAGTGGCGGCACAGCACAACACCCCGGCACACCAATCAGATGCGCTGGCGCACCCGCCGCGCGAGCAACCGCCCATTGACCTGGCGAACGTCCCACTGGAGCCCAGCCGCTCGTTCAACCTTCCGCCCATTGAAGCGAAGATTTACCTGCCGCTGGCAATAAAGAAAATGACACCTGTTCCCGCTGGTTCTCAAGCGGAATCGGGCAATGCGATTAATTGTCCCTCTGGGGAATTCCATGATGGGGTGGCTACGTGGTGTTTTTCGGGCTTCGCCCGAAAAACACCCTCACCACACGCGCGCCCGCCACGGCACTTCCAACGATCCGAGTGATCGTCTGCCAGCAATCAAGCTCCCGGCGCGCTACAGCAGGGCGCTCAGGATTACACAAAAAACAAGCACCGCGATGCCCAGGTTGGTGAGAAACCCGGAGAGCAGGGGCGCAACCAGGTTGGAGATCGCCCCGCCGCCCAGAATTTGGAGAGGCAGGGTGGCGTTCTCAGCGACCCGCCCGGCGCTGCTCATCAGGCTGATTCCGCCGATCAGCCCCAGGAGGGTAATGAGCCCCGCCAGGACATACAGGACGGTTTTGAGGATCGTCAGGCTGCGGGAGGGTGCGGGGGTGGGGGAGAGGGAGCTCGAGGCATAGTCTTGGAACACCAGGTCGGAGCAAGGGAACCCTTCCCCAGCTGGGCGCGTCTCTTTTGCTCCGCCCCTACAAAAAACTGCCTGGCAGGCCGGGATCAATATAAAGGGTCTACCCTAAACCGATGGGTAGACCCTTTTACTGTTGGCACGTATCTCCTCTGCAGGGCAGGGGGTTAGCTGCGAAGCGTTGCTGAAATTGCTCCGGATTGCAAACCAGCCCAATTTTGACTCGTCTGGCTAATCTTGATATAATTACTCTACATTGCCAGGATAGGGTAGAGCACTGTACTGCGGGTTTCACCCGCCGAACACCCCCAACTCCCTCCGAACTGCGTAAGTTATAGGATTAGGAGCCTCAAATGAAAAGAAAACTGTTTGTATTTTCAATCGTGCTGATCGCCGCAATGCTGGTAGTCACACCCGTGCTGGCGATCACTTTTGGCGAGCTGGATGGCGAGCAGCACCCCAACGTGGGCGCCTTGCTGGTTGCCTGGCCCTACCCGGCTGGAGCCGTGGATATCGTCTGCACGGGCACCTTGATCGCCCCAGATGTCTTCCTGACCACGGCACACTGCATCAACTGGATGCCGGGAGCCGGCATCCCCCAGGATGGGGTCTATGTGACTTTCGACTCGGTCTACGAGATCGGCGTCTCCACCATCTACCCTGGCACATACTACACTCAACCCAAACTACGGGCATGATAACGGCGACCTGCACGACGTGGCAGTGATCGTTCTGGATGAGCCCATCGCCGGCATTGAGCCCGCCAGCCTGCCCCCGGCCGGTTTGCTGGACGAGATGAAGGATGCCCAAGAATTAAAAGACCGTCCGTTCGTGGCAGTGGGCTACGGCACGGTGCGGGATGACAAAACCGGCGGCCCGCACGCCCTGTACTGGGAAGGGGCGCGGCGTTTCGTCTCCGGCTCCTACGCCGCCCTGACCCAAAGCTGGCTGAAGATCTCGATGAATCCTTCCACGGGCGACGGCGGCACCTGCTACGGCGATTCGGGCGGGCCCCACTTCCTGGACTATAACGGGACCGACCTGCTTGTCTCCCTGACCGTCACCGGGGATATCCCCTGCCGGGCGACGGATGTGACCTACCGCATGGACACAGAATCGGCGCGTTCGTACCTGGCGCAGTTCGTGGAATTGCCATAAAGCCCCACCGCCAGGTGCAACCAGGTGCAAGGCACTTTGAAAGTGCCTTGCACCTGGCAGCCCTTCTTTACGCTGACCCATGCTTTGCTTGGCTCTCTTTTTTACTTAGCGGTTAAAAAAGAGAACTTATCTGCGCTCTTCGTGTCTGTTCTGAAAATAGTAACTTCGTGTTCCTTGGCGCCTTGGAGCCTTCGTGGTGTTATTTTCATCCTTCGGGGTGAATGCTAATCATGACAACTGGGAGGGGTACAATTCTAGAAATCTACATACAAACCTTCTAAGAATTATCTTATGAAGATTTCCTTCCCCGAATAATCTGCCGCGAATTGTACGAATACTGCTAATATTCCTTTGGGGCGGGCATCCATTCACGCATTCGTGCACCCTTCGTAGACGGTTCTCCTGTAGTCTGGATCGGCGATCCGGCCTGCAATGCCGCTCAATTCCTGTGAACTGCGAAAACCATCTGCCCGATTTTTCCGTATACTAAATAACAGTTACGCAGTTCAGGGGAAAACTGCCCCCAACTGCGTAACTCCGGTTAAGATAAATACATCAGGATACAATTAGGTATAAAACGGATGCTCATTCACGCCGTTTTTCTGCTGATTTCCATTGCCCTTACGCTGCTCTTCTTCCTGTACGGGTTCAATCACTATTACCTGCTCGTTGCGGCGCGCCGGTATAGGGTTCCCGAATTGCCCAAGGATTCGAAAGCTCACAGACCACGTGTGGCTGTTCACCTGCCGGTATACAACGAGAAGTACGTGATTCACAGGCTGGTATCGGCATGCACAAGTATGGCAGAGGTTTACGGTATCGACCGGGTGAGGATTGTGATACTGGATGACTCGGATGATGACACGGTCGCTGCCATCGATCAGGAGGCCTCCGATCAGCGCAGGATGGGCTTTCGAGTGGAAGTTTTGCGCCGCGACAACCGGCTGGGTTTCAAAGCCGGAGCTTTACAGGCGGCGCTCGATCAGACGGAAGAAGAGTTTATCGCCGTCTTTGACGCCGATTTTATCCCAGCACCGGAATTCCTGGTTAGCAGCATACCCTATTTTCTTCAGGACGATCAGCTGGGTATCATCCAGAGCCGCTGGACGCACACCAACCGCAGATACAATATCTTAACAGAGGCAATCGCCACGGGCATCGATGTGCACTTCCTGATCGAGCAATCCGGGCGCTACGCCGCGGGCTGCTTGCAGAACTTCAATGGCAGCGGTGGGACCCTGCGCAGGACAGCCTTGCAGCTGGCGGGCGGCTGGCAGGCGGACACCCTGGCTGAGGATCTGGATGCCAGTTACCGCATTCAGATGCAGGGCTACCGCGTGCTGTATTTAAGAGAACTGCACAGCCCCGGAGAAGTACCGCCGACCGTCCCCAGCTTCAAGAAACAGCAGGGACGTTGGGCTTGCGGCTCCTTGCAGACAGCCCGGAAACTGCTGCCTGATATGCTCTCCAACCCAAATTTTGGTTTTAAGCTGCGCCTGGAGGCATTCATCCACCTGACCAATTACCTGGTACACCCTTTAATGTTTTCTGCTTTCCTGCTCGCCTGCCTATCTGCATTGCTGAGGGTGGATATCTTCCGCATTGGCGCGATCATTGCTGACCTGCGGAGCACCATCGTTGCCGGGACGGTGAGCTCGGCTGTTTCTTTCTCTCCTGGCTACCTGGGGTGGAGCCTGGCGGGTACGCTCATCGTGCTTTGCACCGTTGCCGCCTGGATCCCTCCAATGGTGGCTTTGAAAACCCAGCCGCTGCCCTGGTGGCGGAAGACCCTCAGCTTTGTCGTCCTTTTCTTCCTGGGCTGCGGGGTCAGCTTGAGCAACACCATCGAAGCCGGAAAGGCTTTGTTCACCAAGCGAAGCTGGGTTTTCAAGCGAACGCCCAAATATGCGGTCCAATATGGCGAAGACAACTGGCGCGATAAACGCTACCAGGTAGCCTTAGATTTTGTCTGGCTGGTCGAGCTGGCGTTTGTCTGCCTGGGAATAGCATCAATCGGCTCCTCGGTTTTAAGCTCCAATTACGGGGTATTGGTAATCCTGGTCCCGTTTACCACTGCTTATACATTTGTTTTATTGCTGACGATCTTGCAAAGCCGGCAAGAGGCTTGAGTTGCGCAGCTCACTACCACCGCTGCGTTTCACACCCATCTGGCGCATTACCCAGGATCAGGTTATCTTGCTGGTGAGCATCTTGTTGCAACTCACCCTTGGGCTTTTGTTCGGGCACGCTTACGACATGCGCATCGCCATGGCAACCGGGTACCTGGTGAGCAGTAGAGAAAACCCCTATATTGCTCAGGATCTGAGCGGTGTTTTCCAAAACGAGGCATTCCAGGGGATGACCAGCGTCGGCTACCCGCCTCCCTGGCCGCTGCTGTTGGGGCTGATCTACCGGAGCGCTGCTGCTCTGGCCTCGAATCTGATGGTCTACAACCTGGCTATCAAGCTTCCGATCATCGCGGCCAATATCTACCTGGCGTACCTGGTGGCGGATATACTTAAAAATTTGGGGGCAGAGAGGCGGGTCATGCGGCGAGCCTGGGTCTTTATGCTCTTATGCCCATTCGTCCTATATTTCGGTCCCGCCTGGGGGCAGTTCGATGCGATCGTCGTTTTGCTCACGCTGCTGTCGCTGGTACACCTGGATCAAGGCAGGTTGTCCAGCTCGGCAGTCTTGCTGGCATTGGGGATAGCCTTCAAGCCGATCGCTCTGCCGCTCTTTCCGGTAGCAGTGCTGTTTTTACGTGGAAAATCAACCCGCCAGGCGATTACCTACTCGCTGTGGTTCTCAGCCAGTCTGATGGGGTTTTGCGCACTGCCGTTTCTGCTGCTGGCGTGGGATCCTGCACCGATCCTGCGCGGATGGAACGCACACTTCACGGTCGGCGGGGCGATGTCGTTCATGACCTTTTTTGAGCTTCTAAAGGATACCTACCAGCTCCCAGGAAAGTGGTGGCTTTTGGGACTGGCCTGGGTGCCAGCAATGGGGTTTGCTGTGTATACTATCCGGCACGGGATCTTCGGGTTCCGGGATCTGCTGCGGAAAAGCCTGGGGATGATTCTGGTTTTCTATCTGACCAGAACCTGGCTGTCTGAGCCGAATATTCTGCTGATCCTGCCCCTGGCACTGATTTTGACCTCGCTGGGCGAGCTACCCCCGCTGGTGTTCCATGCACTATGGATGCTCCCCTTGATCTTTACCGTTTTCAATGCCTCGCCGCCGCAACTGATGTGGTTAAATTTTCCGCAGGTGATGCAGGTGTGGCTAGACTGGCTGGAGGGATTGCGGAGATTCCGGCTGCTGGCGCGTATCGCCGTGGCGATCCCCTGGCAAATCGTTGGCTGGTGGACCGTCGCGGCGTGCTTCAAAAGTTGAATTGAGCTCAAACATGGAGATCACCTTTCCACTTTCTTCAGACGTCTGTCTGAAGCTTATGCCGGCTGAACAGAACCGGTCAGGCTATCCAACTTCTCGATTGCAGAAGGGACTGGTTTTAATTGTTAACGGCGAGGATCTGGCGGAGGAAGGCGTGGGTTTTGGCACGCCGCTGCTCAAGCTTGGGCTAAAAACGATTTATCCAGGGGCTGTCTTGCTGTCTGATTGGAGAGAAGGGCTGGAAATTACGGCTGTCTACCGCATCAACCTGGAAGAGAAGCTGACGCGCCATAACCTGAGCAAGGTGCAGAGCCAGTTGCTCTACCGGGTTAAGGACAACCTGGCTGGCGCCTACCGGCGGTTTCCCCGTCTGCGGCGCGGGTTGACCGCCCTTTCCAATGGGCTGCGAGGCGGCTTCGGCTGGCAGACCGCCTATGAATACTCTGACCATGATTATGCGGTGAAAGTGCACTATGCAGTGGATCAGCATACGGGGCTCATCTCAATGGATATCGATGCCTCCGCATTGCCGCAAAGAGGTGTGACAGAAGTTGTGATCATGAATGAGCAGGGCGCCCATCACTTTGACGCCTACATGGATACCAACGGGGCGCGCCTGCACGGGGAGGCGATCGGCAGCTGGGAGGAAGTTACCGCTGAGCGCGCTTGTTTCAACAGCTCGCGCCACCGGCTGGCGTTCTGCCTGCCGCAAGTCGAGGCGGCGCGCCTGTTCCGGGGCAGGGAGCTGGTTGGGTCCCGTCTGGCCTGGGCTGGTTTTGGGTATTCATTTGCGCCGATCAGCCAACGCATCGCCTACTCCCTTCAGATTGAAAGGCTGCCATGAGCACCATCCTGCTGGTCTATCCCTTTTTCTTGCCCCGGCGCGACCGCTCCGTGTTTCGTTTCCCTCCCCTGGGTCTGGGGTATCTGGCTGCCAGCCTGCAGAGCGCCGGGCACCAGGTGCACCTGCTGGACTGTACTTTCAGGGACCGAGAGGCCGCCTTGGAGGAAGCCGTGGAGACGAGAGCAGACATTGTGGGCATCTACTGCATGGTGACGATGGTCGAGGACTGCCGCTGGTTCGCTCGCAACCTGCGCCCGCATTGCCGGCTGCTGGTCGCCGGCGGCCCGTTACCCACCTGCGACCCGCTCCCCTTTCTGCAGGATTTTGACCTGGTGGTGCGAGGAGAGGCAGAGGAGACACTGGTCGAGCTGTCAGCCGCCTGGGAGGCGGCTGACTCGCAGACCTCCGCGGAATGGAGCAAAGTGCCGGGTTTGGTTTACCGGAGCCAGGCGGCAGGCGAAGGCGAGATTATCGAGTCCGCGGTGAGGCCATTAATCAGTGATCTGAATCTCCTTGACTTTCCTGCCCGGCAGATGTTCCCCAACGAAAATTACATCCGTTTTGGGAAAAAGAAATACGGCTACTCGATCACCACGGTGATGAGCACACGTGGGTGCCCGTTCCACTGCGAGTTCTGCAGCAATGTCGTCTTTGGGGGCTCGTTCCGCCAGCGCCTGGCTGGGAATGTGGTGGATGAGATCGAACAGGCGCTGGCTCTAGGGTATGACCGGATTGCTTTTGCCGATGACGTCTTCACCCTTAATCGCCGCCGGGTTTGGGAAATTTGTGCGGAGATCAAGGGCAGGGGGCTGCGCTTCCACTGGGAATGCCTGGGACGGGTAGACAGCCTGGATTACCCGACTGCGGTGGAAATGAAGTCGGCGGGTTGTACCCGCATCTACTTTGGCATCGAATCCGGCAATGACCACATCCTGAAATTGATGAAGAAGCAGGTCACTACTGCCCAGGCGCGCCAGGCTGTTGAAGCCGCTCACCGGGCTGGTCTGGAAGTTGGTGCTTTCTTCATCCTGTTCTACCCGGGGGAAAGCGACGCGACGGTGCTGGATACGCTGCGCTTTGCGACTTCTCTTCCGCTGGATTACCTGGGACTGACCATGCCTTACCCGCTTCCGGGGACGGCGCTGTATCTGCGCACGAAATCCCGGATTTTTCGCAGCTGGCGCCCCGATGACAGCCTGTTGTGGAGCCATGTGTTGATTTACGATTCCGAGTTCTCGGAGACCAAGATGTGGTTTGGCATTATGAAAGGGCATACCCAGTTTGAGATTAAAAAGCGCTTTGGTAAGGCTGCACCGTTCATGCTGAAGCTGTTCGAAAAGCCCACCGATGTGGTTTTGAGGCTCTTGAAATAAGCAAAGGAACCCTGATGCCGGAGAGACCGCTAGCGCTTCTTTTCACTGAAGGCTTGCATGGTTTGACCAATCCGGCGCATCAGCCAGTCTGGATCAAACTCGGAGGAATAGAGGAAGGTCACTTCATTTTCTTTGTCCCAATCGCCCTCAACCAGACCGCTGATGCGCTTGAACAGACTGGAACCAGGCAGCGGGTAAGGGACATTAAAAGAGATGTCATCTAAGGGCAGGGTTAAAGCCAGCTTGAAAGTCTTATCGATGGATTGGATGGTCTCACCCGGGTAGCCAACGATAAAGAAAGCCGCGACCTCAATTCCGGCCTGGTGAAACTGGTGCACGGCTTGGATGCCTTCCTCCACCGAGGCCTTTTTGTTCATTATGTCCAGTGTGGTCTGGTCGCCTGTCTCCAGCCCGAGGTAAACCCGGCGGCAGCCTGCAGACTTCATTGTTTGTGCAATTTCGGCGTTGATCCCGGTGACGCGCGAGAGGCAGCTCCAGCTAATCTGCTGACCAGCAATATGCTGACCAGCAATACGCTGACCAGCAATACGCTGGCAGAAGTCTCTTAAGTAAGAAAGGTTCAAGGTGAAGTTGTCGTCGGCGATCCATAGACAATCATAGCCCAGGCGGCGGATTTGATCGATTTCTGCGAACACCAGGTCCAGGCTGCGGCGGCGGAAGAGATTGCCGAACACGGGGCGGGAGCAGAAATCGCAATTGAACGGGCAGCCAAGGGTAGTGATGATCGAGGTGGTTTTTGTTCCGGTCTTCTCCAGCCATTCCTTCTGGTAAGCGGCGTGGTTATAGTCGCTTCGATCCGGTAGGGGAAAGGTGTTGATCTCCTCTTCGCCGTAGTGAATGGTCGGATTTTTAATATGAAGCCCATCCTTGCTAATGAAGAGGCCGGCATAGCTGTCTAATGGAAGGTCTGCCAGCCTGTGTCGATCCATTTTTTGTTCAAAAAGATCCCGGCAAAAATGAGGAAAGCTCTGGTCGGCTTCACCGCAGAAGACGGCATCGAAAACAGAGCTGTAGCGTTCGGGGTAAAGGGTGGGGAAGGGACCGCCAGCAACGAGCAAGCTACCGGGCAAGCTTCCCCGAACCATTTCGGCGATGCGGAAGGTGTTCCGGCTGTGGCTGACCATCGAGTAGATGCCCACCACGGTGGGTTGGTAGGCGAGCAGGTCTTTTTGAAGCTGGTGAAAGGTTGAGAAGGTGCAGTCAAAGATGCGGGCTTCGATGCCAATCTGGTGTAGCTGGCTGGCGAGGAAGGCCGGCCCGAGGGGAGGAAAGAGCATTTCCGTGTAGGCACGGGTGCGAAAATAAGGGAAGACGATCGCCACTCTGGACATATCAGTCCTGCTTTGTCGGAATTATACCTGTTTAATGTGCGCTGGGTCTCTCAATTTTAAGCCTTGACACCCCCGCCGTCAGGGTTATAATCCAGGCAATCTACATACAAACTTTCTAAGAATTATCTTATGGAGATTCCCTTATGGACGCCTTCGTCGACCGCCGTGCCGAGCTGGACGAGCTGAACCGCCTGCAGCGCCAGGAGCAAGCCCACTTCTTAGCCGTGTACGGGCGGCGGAGGGTTGGCAAAACCCGCCTGCTGCTCCACTGGGCGGAGCACAGCGGCTGTCCCTACCTGTACTGGGTGGCGCGCCGCGAGACTCCGGATGCCTGCCGGCAAAGCCTGGCGCGCGCCCTATACGCCTGGCTCTACCCAGGGCTGGAATCTCCCCAGCCGCCGCGCTTCGACAGCTGGGAGACCCTCCTGCGGGAGGTCGCCACCCGCCTGGGCGAGCGCATCGCCGGGCAGCCGGTGATCCTGATCTTCGACGAGTTCCCTTACGCTGTGGAATCTGACCCCAGCCTGCCCTCCCACCTGCAGGCTGCCTGGGACCACTTCTTCAAGAGCCAGCGCATCATCCTGGCGCTCTCCGGCTCGCATATCGGCATGATGGTTGACCTGATGGAGTACGACGCCCCCCTGCACGGGCGCTTCACCGCCCAGTTCCCGGTCGACCCGCTGCCCTTCTCCGCCCTGCGGGCCTTCTTCCCCGGCTACACCGCCGCCGAGCGGGTGTCCACCTACGCCACCCTGGGCGGCATCCCGGCTTACCTGGAGCGCTTCGACCCCGGGCAAAGCCTGGACGAGAACATTCGCGGCCACCTGCTGCGCCGCACGGGCATGTTCCGCAGCGAGCCGGCGGTGCTGATCAGCGACCTGGTGCGCGAGACGCGCATCTACGAGGCCATCCTGCGCACGGTTGCCGGCGGGGCGCACACCCCGGCGGAGATCGCCGGCCAGACCGGCCTGCTGCCCAACAACCTGCCGCCCTATCTCAAGCGCCTGCAAGAGCTGCGCCTGATCGAGCGCCGCGTGCCCGCCACCATCCCCCTCGACCAGGTGCACAGCACCACCCGCAGCCGCTACCACCTGCGGGATGCCTACCTGCGCTTCTACTTCCGCTTCATCGAGCCGCACCAATCGATCATCGAGCTGGGCAACGTGGAGACGCTCTGGCAGCGCATCGCCGGGCAGTTCAATGCCTTCGTCGGCGCGACCGCCTTCGAAGACCTGTGCCGGGAATGGCTCCTGCGCCGCTCGCAGGCGGGCGAGCTGCCCTTCATCCCCGAGGTCATCGGCAGCCACTGGTCCGCCGGCGAGCAGGTGGACGTGCTGGCAATCAACTGGCGCCAGCGCGAGATCTTGCTCGGCGAGTGCAAATGGAGCCGGGAGCCGCTGCAGCCCGCCGTGCTGTCCGGACTGGCGGCGAAAACCCTCGCCGTCGCCCCCGGACAGGGCTGGAAGGTGTACTACGCCCTGTTTGCCCGCTCCGGCTTCACCCGCGCCGCCCGCCAGGCGGCAGAGGACTACGGCGCCCTGCTGGTGGACCTGGAGAGACTGGACGAGGATTTGGCGGGAGAGATTAGAGATTCAAAGATTTAACCACGAAGGACACGAAGAAGTGCGAAGGAACACAAAGAAAGCCTTATTAAAAACCTTCGTGTTCTTCGGGGTTTCTTGGTGATCTGTTCTGAAAATAGCAACTTCGTGAACCTTCGTGTCTTGGAGCCTTCGTGGTGATATTTTCATCCTTCTGGGTGAATACTATTCATGACAACTTCGTGGTTCAAAACATCCTTGCCCACTTCGCAACCCGCCGGCGCACGGCAGGAATTCGCAGGACCAGCAAGATGAGCACCAGCAAGCCAAAGCTG
Organism: uncultured Chloroflexia bacterium; assembly: GCA_963747315.1. Taxonomy (GTDB): domain Bacteria; phylum Chloroflexota; class Anaerolineae; order Anaerolineales; family Anaerolineaceae; genus CAVVEQ01. The sequence continues at coordinate 88,338 of CAVVEQ010000011.1, forward strand.
AGCGGGCGGAGGATATCGCCGCTGAGATTGGTCAGAGAACCCTTCACCGCCCAGGCGTAGTGCAAGATCACCAGCCCGCTCGCCAGGTAGGCGGTCTTGTGCAGCCGCTTCCAGTTTTTGCCCAGGCGCTTCATCCAGTATTTGAATGACGTGGCAGCTAACGCCAGCAGGATCAGCCCCGCCAGCAAGCCTACAAAGATAAACGGTTTTTCTGTGGTCAAACGCAGGATCTCGCCCCAGTCCAACCCGTAATCCAGCACCACAAAGGTTAACAAGTGCAGGGCGAAGTACAAAAAGGCGTACAGGCCCAGGGTGCGGCGCTGCGGGATAAGCGCCCGCCAGCGGGTCAGGCTGACCACCGGCGTCACCGCCAGGCTCAGCACCAGCATATTGAGGGCGGCGCGCCCCAGGTGCTGCTCGACATACTGGATGGGGTTGGCGGTCAGGCTGCCGAAGGCCCACAGGTAAGCCAGCCTTGCCAATGCGAACAGGCCGATTCCGTGGACGCCGATACGCAGCCAATCCGGTTTGTCTCGCAGCGCGCTGAGCGCGCCGCGCGCACCAGGTGCCGGTTGGGGGGATGGGGCAGGGAAGGTATCCATGGTGCGCCTAATAGTCGCGGGCTAAATCCATGCCCGCATACAGCCCCGCCACCTGCTCGGCGTAGCCGTTGAACATCAGCGTATCGCGCCGGCCCAGCTCGCCAATCCGGCGCTCGCTGCGCTGGCTCCAGCGCGGGTGATCCACCTGCGGGTTGACGTTGGCATAAAACCCGTATTCGTCCGGCGCGATCTGGCTCCACAGGGTGGCGGGCGGCTCGGCGGTCAGCTCGATCTTGACCACCGCCTTGATGGACTTGAAGCCGAATTTCCAGGGCACCACCAGGCGGATGCCGCCGCCGTTTTGCGCCGGCAACTCGCCGCCGTACAGGCCGGTCGCCAGCAGCGCCAGGTCATTCATGGCCTCGTCCAGGCGCAAGCCTTCCTGGTAGGGCCAGGGATAAAAACCCTGCCTTTGACCCGGCATTTCCTCCGGCCTGAGTACCGACTCAAAACGCACATACTTTGCATCGGATGTGGGTTCCACTTCACTCAGCAGGCTGGCAAGCGGGAATCCCATCCAGGGAATCACCATGCTCCACGCCTCCACACAGCGCAGGCGGTAGATGCGCTCCTCAGGCGGGAACTTCTTGACCAGCTCGTCCAGGCTGTACCTGCCGGGTATGCGCGCCAGCCCGGAGACTTCCACCTCCCAGGGCGAGGTCTGGAAATCCTTTGCCAGCCCGGCAACCCCTTCTTTATCGGTGGTGAACTCGTAATAGTTGTTATAGCCGGTGATATCTTCAAATGTGTTCGCCGGGTCGCCCAGCTCATCTGCCGGGCGGGGAGCCCCGCCTGGAGCAGGGGTCTCCACGGGTGAAGCGCCCTCACAGGCGGCAAGCAAAGCGCCTCCGGCAGCCAGCCCGGCAGCCTTCATGAACTGCCTGCGGGAAAGGTAGACCTGCTTGGGGGTAATTTCTGAGGATGGGATGGGGTTGCTTTTCATGATTGATCTCCTGATTTACGGCACCGGCTCATCGAGCAGCGCCTGGATAGCCGCTTCGGTCTCCGCATAGCGCCCTTCGCCGATATGCGAGTAGCGCAGCCGTCCCTGCTTATCGATCAGGTACAGGGTGGGCCAGTAGCGGGTGTTGTAGAGACGCCAGGTCTTGCCATCGTTATCTTGCGCCACCGGGTAAGGTATGTTCAAATCGGCGACGGCTTGCTTGAGATTGTCTAAATCCTCTTCGTGCCTGAACTCGGGGTAGTGATTTCCGATGACCACCAGCCCGGAATCGGCGTACTGCTCGTGCCAGCCCCTCAACGAGGGGATCACATTGCGGCAGTTAATTCAACCGAAGGTCCACATATCAATCAGCACCACCTTGCCGCGCAGGTCCGCCAGGCGCAGCGGCTCAGGGGTGTTGATCCAGATTTCGTTGCCCAGCTCGGGCGCTTCGCCCAGGTCGGGGTAGGCTGCCGGCAGATCTTTCGCCGCCGGTATCTCTTTCGCCGCCGGCAGATCTTCCGCCGCCAGGGTGGAATTTGCAGCCTGAGAGCGGCAGCCCGCCAGGGCAAGCGCGCCGGTCACCAGCAGCCAGATTGCTAAACGCATCGCTACACCTCCTGCTTGAGTTGTACCGATTATAGAGGGTAGAGATTACAAAAGTCTTACACAGGGGAAAAGGAAGGATTAACTCTTGGGCAGGGTAAAGGTGAACACGCTGCCCTGCCCGGGCGCGCTCTCGGCCCGGATGCTGCCCCGGTGGGCCTCGATGATGCCCCTGGCAATTGCCAACCCCAGCCCGGCGCCCCCGGCGGCGCGGTTGCGGGATTTATCCCCCCGGTAAAAGCGCTCGAAGACATGCGGTAAATCCTCCGGCAGGATGCCCTCGCCCGTATCCCTGACCGAGACGAAGACGCCCCCCGCCGCCAACCCGGCGCTCAGGGTGACATGACCTCCCGGCGGGGTGTGGTACAGGGCGTTGCTCACCAGGTTGTTGAGCGCCCGCCCCAGGCGCTGGACATCCATCACCAGCGGGTCGATGCCCGGCGCGGCCGAGCCGCTCAGGATTACCTGCTTTTGAGCTGCCAGGCCGGAGAAGCTTTCCAGGGTGTCGGAGATCAGGTCGGAGAGGGAAGCCGGCTCCAGGTACAGGCTCAACCCACCCGCATCCAGCTGAGAGACTTGAAACAGGTCGTCCACCAGCAGGGAGAGGTTATCCACCTGCTTTTTGGCCTGCGCCAGGTATTGCTGCTGGGCTTGCGGGTCGGTGACCATGCCGTCTGCCAGGGCCTCCACCAGGACGCGGATCGAGGCCAGCGGGGTGCGCAGGTCGTGCCCGGCCCAGGCCACCAGGTCGCGGCGCAGGGCATCCAGCTCTTTCTGTTTCTGGTCAGCAGTCTGCAGGCGCTGCGCCATCTGGTTGAATGACTGCCCCAGGGCGGCGATCTCATCCCTGCCGGCGATGCTTGCCCGGGCAGACAGGTCCCCGCTTTCGATGGCGCGGGCGGCGTCTTCCAGCCGGGCGATGCGCTCGGTGAGCGCGCTGGCAAAGAAAGTGCCCAGCGCCACGGCGATGCCGCCCGCAAAAACCAGCAGGACCGTCGCCAGCATCAAGTCGTGCTGGCTGGCGAACATCAGCCGGGCTGTCAGCCAGACATTCAGGAAGGTTAGCAGGCTTGCCAGCACGTAAGTCCCGCCCAGCGTCCAACGCAGGGAAGGCGCCCACTCCAGCCAGCCCCAGCGGTAAGCCGCATACCCGGCCAGGATCGAGATGACCGCCGTCAATGCCAGGAACTGCGCCATCAGCCCCAGGTCGCCCATCGACGGGCGCATCAGCCAGTAGAAGATGCCCAGCGAGACGAGCAACACCAGGATGATACCGCTGGCAAGCAGCACGGTGCGGGAAGTGGATCTCTGCATGGCGCTACGGCTCGAACTTATAGCCCACTCCCCACACGGTCACCAGGTGGCGGGGGGCAGCCGGGTCCGGCTCGATCTTCTCGCGCAGGCGGCGGATGTGCACGGTGACCGTGCCGGGGTCGATATAGTCCGACAGCCCCCAGATGCTCTCCAGGAGCTGGTCGCGGGTGAAAACCTGGCGCGGGTGCTGCGCCAGGTGGTAGATCAGGTCGAACTCCTTGGCGGTCAGAACGATCTCCTCGGCGCCCCGCGTGACCAGGCGCATCTGCGGGTTAATCCTCAGGTCGCCAAAATCCAGAGCGCGCTCTTCAATAGCCTGGGGAACGGGCCGCGTCCGGCGCAAAACAGCCCGCACCCGGCTGACCACCTCCTGCGGGCTGAAGGGCTTGACCACGTAATCGTCTGCGCCCAGCTCCAGCCCGGCGATGCGGTCGGCCTCCTCGCGGCGGGAGGTGAGCAGGATGATCGGCACATCGAAGCGGTCGCGCAGGTTGCGGGTGAGGGTGAAGCCGTCTATGCCGGGCAGCATCACGTCCAGGATGACCAGGTCCGGCAGCTGGCGCATCAGCGCCTCCTGGGCTGCCAGGCCATCGGCGTAGCAGGTCACCTGGTAACCGGCCCGCTTCAGGTACAGGCTGACCACCTCGCGAATATCCGGCTCATCCTCGACGATCACGATCTCGGTCATGGGGTCTCCACATTGGGCTGGCGCACCGTGCCAGGCGAGCTGGGTGAATGACGGAGCGCTTTGAGCTTTGTCCAGGTTTTAGAACACAGCTTTCAACTACAACCAGGAGCCTGGACAAAGCAAGTATATACCGGAATTATTACACAAATCTTAAGCCTTGTTCATAGTCCCGTAAGGTTGCCTTCGGTTTCTCGTAAGAACTACTCGCTAAGATGATGAAAACCAGAAATACGGAGGCTATGATGATTAAGAAAACCCTGCTTGTCGTGTTCGTTTTCGCCCTGCTCGTCAGCGCCTGCTCGCCCGCAGCGGAGGCGATGGAGGAGAAACCGGCTGAGGCGATGATGGAGGAGAAGAACTCCTGACGCAATGATGGAAGAAACGCCCGAGACTATGATGGATGAGAAAACCCCCGAGGCGATGGTGGATGAAATGATGGAAGCCCCCGCCTGGTTCGGCGCGGCGCTGACCAACGTGAGCAGCGGGGAGGACTTCACCATCAGCGACTTCAAGGGTAAAGTCGTCCTGGTGGAAACCCTGGCGATGTGGTGCCCGAGCTGCAAACGCCAGCAAATCCAGGTGAAAGCCCTGCACGAAGCGCTGGGTATGGACGAGGACTTGGTTTCGATCGGGCTGGATATCGACCCCAACGAGAACGCCGCCGACCTGAAAGCTTATACGGAAGCCAACAGCTTCGACTGGATTTACGCGGTGGCCCCGGCAGAGGTATCCCGCGAGATCGGCGCTCTGTACGGCGACCAGTTCCTGAACCCGACCTCCACGCCGATCCTGGTCATCGACCGCCACGGCGAGGTCCACCCCATGCCGTTCGGGGTCAAAAGCGCCGCAGACCTGCAAGCGTTCATCGAGCCTTTCCTCAAGGAAGGAATGTAGGCCCAACCGGAGGGAAAGCGAGCCGACTATGGAAACCGTCCTGACTTCGATCAGCCTGGGCCTGCTGGCCAGCGCCAGCCCGTGCATCCTGCCGCTGTATCCAGGCTACCTGGCCTACCTGAGCGGGGCGAGCCAGACATCCCGCGGCAGCAAGCGCTATTTCCTGGGCTTCTTTGTGCTGGCAGGCGTGCTGAGCATGATGCTGGCGCTGGGCCTGCTGATCGCACTGGTATCGGTTTCGGTGGGGCGGGCGCTCTCGGTGGTCATCCCTCTGGCAGACCTGCTAATCATCTCCCTGGGGGTCCTGCTCCTGCTGGACAAGAACCCGTTCAAGGCCTTGCCGCAGATCGAAGCGCCCGCCTTGAGCAGCCCGTACGTCAACGCCTATCTGTACGGCTTGCTGTACGGACCGATCGCCCTGCCCTGCTCTGGCCCGCTGGTGGTGAGCATCTTTGCCATCTCGCTAACCGCTGCAGAAGCCCTGAGCAAGCTGAATATCTTCCTGTGGTTCGGGGTGGGGTTCGGGCTGCCGCTGCTGGCGCTCTCGCTAATCTCCGGCGCCATGCAGCGCGATATCACCCGCTGGCTGGCGATCAACGCCCGCCTGGTCAACATCCTGGGCGGGCTGCTGCTGGTGGGGATTGGGCTCTACGATTTCTGGGCCAACTGGGAGCTGATCGGCCTGCTGCTGGGGTAAAGGATTGAACCGCAAAGAGGTAAAGATTTAACCACCAAGAACACCAAGAAGTGCGAAGGAACACAAAGAAGGCTTTATTAAATCTCTTCGTGATCTTCGGGTTTTCTTGGTGGTCTTTGTGGTTCAATATATCCTAGCAAGAGGCAGAGATTGAACCACCAAGAACACGAAGAAGTTCAAAAGAACACAAAGAAAACCTTATAAACTCCTTCGTGTTCTTCAGGTTTTCTTCGTGTTCTTCGTGGTTCAAGGTTTTATTTACCGTTATTCCTGGATGATTTCCGCCTGGAAGCGGCGCCGGTGCAGGTCTTCGCGCACCGGGGCGAAGAAATCGGTCAGCTCGGCGGGCACATCCCCATCGTTGCGCTCGGAATGGGGCGCGCCGGGCGGGATGTAAAAGAACTCGCCGGCGCTCACCGGGTACTCTTCGCCGTTGATGGTGAAGATGATCGTCCCTGCCAGGACGATCCCGCTCTGCTCATTGGGGTGGACGTGCACCGGTGCGTTGGCGCCCGGCTCCCAGCGCGTCCACATCACGGTCATGTTCTGCCCTTCGATCAGCATGCGCGAGAACACGCCCTTGTGCTTTTCGATCGGCCATTCTTCTACATTGGCTGGGTTAATCACGTGGTTCATGGTTTAATCTCCGTGAGGGGGTTGGGTGAGGTCTGGACTCATTTTAGCATAGGATTAAAGATTGAACCGCCAAGGGCGCGAAGAAGCGAAGAAGCACAAAGAAAACCAAAAATATATCTTGGTGTTCTTTGGGTTCTCTTGGTGGTCTTCGTAGTTCAATGTTTTACATTTTTACGGGGTGGGAGTAAAGATTGAACCGCCAAGGGCGCGAAGGGGCGCGAATAATCACGCAGAATATCGCTGCTTATGGGACAATGTGAAATATTACCGCAAAACCATCGCGATAAACTTCTTCCAAGCGCAAATCGGCTTCAGCCTTGCGGATAAAAGCAGTATGGTTCAGGTCAGAGAGGATATAGCGGGCAGCAAATTTACCCTCGATCTGCTGGGATAGTTGATCCACCTGGCCACGGGTTATCGCTCGCCAATCCTCGTATAGCCCCGCGTTATACAATTGCATATAGGTAGGATCTAACCCGATTAGATATGTGTTGTGTGTATTGTAGAAAAATAAACGCGGGAAGTCATCCCAATCTGTCTGGAAAATGCGCTCGCCTTGGGCAGTGTTCCGAATTAACCAGGCAGAAGCATCGGCGTACGTCTCATAGGGTTTGGATCCTTGAATGCTTTTGATAGTTGCAGGCAAGGTGTGGAATACGCCCAGGCTCACCAGGATCAACACCGTACCGGCGATCCCCAAATATTGCCAGCGGGACGCAAGGACTTGCTTCAGTTTATCCGGCGCAGCAACCAGGGTTTCCTCTAACCAACCGCCAGGCTGCAACAGGGATTGAAATGCCAGGCTGCCAAATATCAAGGCAAAAGGAGCAAGATATTCAATAAAATGGCGTGATCTCATGGTCATCCAACTGAAAAGGAACACCATTAACAATGCCACCGCCGTAGCTGATTTCATACGCCGCCCTGTAATCCCCAGGGTAAGAAAGCCTAAACCCAGCAGCGCTAGTACCGGCCAGGAATTCTCCAATAACTGAGCAGTGGTATAGGGATACCATTCGCCACCCACCCCCACCGAAGTGGCTTCTCCTACTTTTGGCAGGATATGCCGGATCGTAAAAATAATGTTATGCGGGAAATATGGATGAATGACCAAACCGGCTATGATCCCGATCATTGAGTAGACCGCTGGTTGAAATGCCAGGCGCCTGTCAACCAGCCATACTGCCAATGCATAAACCACTGCCATAATTGGTAAAAGGGGAAAAGCATTATACATCCAGACATAAATAAAACCGACCAGGACAAATAGTTTTGTTCTTCCTTGTAGCATCCAATGCAAACTCAACGCCAGGATGGCCAGAGATAACGACGGGGACCGTGTAAGGCTCATCCTGGACAAAAATGCCTCCGAGATAACCAGCAATCCCAAAGCCCACAAGGCAGGATAGCGCACCTTCTGCCCACGGAGTAGCCACCAAATACATAAAAAGGCAGCGCTGGCAAAGATAATGCTCGCCCATTTTGCCCCTAATCGTAAATCGCCAAAGGTAAACGGGATCAGTGCAACATGAAAAAGGAAATGATGATTACTATACTCGCTCTCATTTAAGATGGTTAACGGCAACCAGGGATAGTCTGGGCGCAAACCCTCCTGACGCATGATCTGAGCCATTTTTATATGGTAATACCCATCGTTGCCGGCCAAATCGGGGGTCGAAAATTGGATCACCGACATACCCAAGCTAAAAACAAAAAACAGTAAGATTGCTTGCAAAACCAGCTTGATGGCAGGTTGAGAAACCAGGACGTTGCGAATATTCTTAATAACCGAAAAAAGGCGACTCTGGACTGCTGCGTTGAACGATTTCTCGTAGGGAAGTTCGGGATTCATATCTCAATTATTCCACAAGATGGCTGCAGGCAGTATCCGAGCTCCCTGCAGCCATCACTGCAACCGAGATGGTCTACATTAGCTAATATTTTGACTAGTCGTCATCATCATCATCGTCGTCACCATCATCATTGTCGTTGTCGTTGGTGTTCCAGTTGTCGTTCAGGTTGTCGTTCCAGTTGTCATTGGTGTTCCAGTTGTCATTCAGATTGTCATTCAGATTGTCATTCAGATTGTCATTCAGATTGTCATTCAGATTGTCATTCAGATTGTCATTCAGATTGTCATTCAGATTGTCATTCAGGTTATCATTCAGGTTATCGTTCAGGTTATCATTCAGGTTATCGTTCAGGTTGTCATTCAGGTTGTCATTCAGGTTGTCATTCAGGTTATCGTTCAGGTTATCGTTCAGGTTATCGTTCAGGTTATCGTTCAGGTTATCGTTCAGGTTATCATTCAGGTTATCGTTCAGGTTATCGTTCAGGTTATCGTTCAGGTTATCGTTCAGGTTATCGTTCAGGTTATCGTTCAGGTTATCGTTTATGTCATCAGTAGAGGCGAGTTCAACTTCACGCATAACCAGGTTTCCATTGGCATCTTGCAAGGCATGTACCTTGACCAGGCTACCCACCGTGATCTGTCCTTTGATCTCCGAGGTGGGGACCAGAACAAAAGTGCGCCCGCCAACCACCCAAGAGTCTGCATTGATCGCTTCAACGGTGCCAACGTACTCGATCTCACCGTCGTCAAAGCTACCGGCAGTATTTGAAACCAGGATCGCACGCTTTATTTCGTCCTGAGCAGTTTCAGGTAAGGCACTCATCATTCCGCTCAAGGTCTCCGTGTAGCGCTTAAGAAGTACTGCCACCCGAGAAGCCAGTTCCTGGGCGCCGGTCGGGTCGCCAGCAGCCACGGTTTCTAGCTCTGCGATCGCTCTCTGAACATATTGTTCGTATTCCTGAACCGCCTGGGCAATATCTACGTAGCGCCCGCTGGCAATCAACCGGGCAATCTCGTCCAGGCGCCGTTCAGCAAAAGCCAGATTGAGTTGGGCTTTTTGGGCTGCATCACGTGCCAGGGTAACACGAGTTTGTTCCATACCCGTCTTTACACTATAGAGTACATCGCCGGGTAAAGCCGATTGGGATGCATAAGCTGTCATTCCTGCCCCGCCAAACAAAAAGGTAACTAATATTACCAAAACTGCTGCTAAAGTAAGTACAGTCCGAAACCCAGGGGTAGCCATGTTCCATTTCTCCTTCCATTGCTGGTAAAAAGGTACCTTGCCCGCTGTACGGGTATTGTATGAGAAACCTTGCTCCTTGACTATCTCGTCAACCTCAGCAACAAAATTGGCCAAGCCTCTGGCTGCGGCATCAGGATCACGGGGGGGTACCGAGCGTAGCTGTTGATACCTGCGCTCCAGTTCTGGGTCTATGGGTTGTTCTGAAAGAGGGTTATCAGCCACGGGTATTACTCCTCGCACACTGTCATAGACTGGCGCAATGTTACCAGAGCACGGTATTGCAATGCGCGTGTAGCATCCACGGTCTTTCCCAGTAATTCAGCAACCTGATCATGTGACCAGTCTTCCATGAAACGAAGATCAATCACAATCTGTTGCTCGTATGGCAGTTGGAGCAAAGCATTTCTGAGTTGCTCAGTCTCCTGCCTGTTAAGAACTCCATTTTCAACATCGCTGTCTGGGTCAGGCTGTGAGTCTGCTTCCAGGGTTATATTGGAGGTCTGCTTGCGGTAAAAATCAACCGCCCAATTGTGTGCCATCCGGTAAAGGTATGCCCGCAAATTGCCTTCGGGGGTCCGTCTGCTCCGGATCAATTGTAAAAACCTTGAAAACGTTTCTGCCACACATTCCTCCGCCAGATACTGGTCGCCTAGCAGCCGGTAGGCATACCGGTACATACCTGGGCTGTTGTCCTTGTAGACCCTGATCAGAGCTTGTTTATCCAATTGCTGCGCCTCGGTCGACAGCACTGCTTCCTTGCACACGGTTTCTCACCCTTTATAACGACGAGAGAAGAAAAACATGACGATTAATGTTGGGATTACTCATTATAAACGCATCTAAGCTGCTCAAGCTGCTGACGAAGCTGGGTTCAAATCAGGTGCAACGCACTTCTCAAGTGCATTGCACCTGAACAAATTAAAGATTGAACCGCCAAGGACACGAAGAAGCGAAGAAGCACAAAGAAAATACTCTTAATTACTTCGTGCTCTTTGGGTTTCCTTGGTGGTCTTCGCGGTTCAATGTTTAAATCCCTATCCAGAACAAATATTCTACCCCACATCGCTATCCAGGTAATCTTAAAGTTTCCAAATCCCGATTGACATCTGCTATAATCGCGTGTAAACTTTAACGAGCTTGCCGAAAGACCTTGTAACCATATCTAAACCTGCAAAAGAGACCTTCTATGGCTACATTGCGCGACCCACAACGACGGATCATCTTGCGCGAGCTGGGCTTCTCTGAAGAGCCCTTCTCTCGCTCGGCGGACCCGCGCTTCCTGTACCTCTCTGCCCAGCACGGCGACGTGCTCGACCGCATCCAGGAGGTCGTCGAGGAGCGCCGCGGCCTGGCAGTGGTGGAGGGCGGCTTCGGGGTGGGCAAGAGCACCATCGCCCGCCGCCTGGAATCGATCTACCGCACCTACCCGGCGGATTTCCAGGTGGTCTTCGTCCACACCGCGGCCTACGAATCGGAGTATGCCGCCCTGCTGGACGTGAGCTACGCCCTCAACCTGGACCGCCGCAAAGGAATGACAATGCAGTGGCGCGAGTTCGAGAGCTTCCTGGTGGACCAGAAAGAGCAGGGCCGCAATGTGGTCGTCATCCTGGACGATGCCCAGCTCATGGTTCCGGATGCCCTGTCTCTGGTGCACCATATCTACAACTTCGACATCTCGCAAAAGCTGGCCCAGGTGATCCTCTTCGGGCAGCCCGAGCTGCAGCGCATCTTCAACCAGCGCACCGAGGTGCTCAGCCGGGTGGATGCCTGGTTCCGCCTCAACCCACTCTCCCTGGAAGACACCCTGGAGCTGATCCGCTTCCGCTGCGCGGTTGCCGGGCGCAAAGACGCCCTGCTGACCCAGAGCGCCTTCCTGGAGGTATGGAAAGCCACCCGGGGCATCCCGCGCGAGATCGTGGCAGTCTGCTCCAAGGTGATCAACGAGATGGGCTACCAGAAGAAAGCCATGGCAGATAACGCCGTGGTGCACGCCGCCCTGCTCGATTCGCAGCCGCCGCGCGCCGAGGCCTTCGAGCTGGCTTGAGAGTCTGTCATGTGTCGGTTTCCGCCCATGCCCGCTCTCGCCCCGCAGACAACAAAACGGTTTGCAGTTTTTGACTTCAACCTCAAAAAAAGTTATCCACAGGCTTTAACCCCCATATCTGGGGGGTTAAAGCACCCGGACACCCGTTTTTTGGGATAAGACTATTTTTATGGACATAAAAATAATGGAATTATATGGCTAAGAAAATACGAGATCCCGGCGACACCGATAAGACCGACCTGTACCCCTGGCTGCGTTTGCTGGAGCTGGAGGTGCAGCCTCCCAAGCACGCCACGCCGCGGCGGGGCAAAGGCCGCCCGCCAAACCCCTTCCCGCGCCGCCCGGTGCACGTCACCCTGACCGAAGACGAGCTGGACGCCCTCGACGAGTTGGCGCGCAGCCTTTCGGCGCATTTCAACAGCCGCATGCACCGCGGCCACGTGATCGCTTTCCTGACCTTCTACTTCCACAGCCGCCTGCAAAAAGGCGATGTGATCGACCTGCCGGAAGAAATCATCTCGCTGAGCGATCTGGCACACTATCTTGACCTGGAAAAAGGAGTATAATAGATTAGAACTTTTGTTCTAACAAAGGACCCATTAAATGACAGACTTTATCAAAAGATCACCCCCAGATTAAAAACCAGCCAGCCCGGCATGGGCAAATGCGGGCTGGGGCAGAGACGCTTGCGAAGCGAAGTTTTTTCGAAAACTGCTGACCCCTGCATTGTATCATGTTTCTGAGAGCCAGGCAAGCTGAGTGAAAGCCTGCCGCACCGGGTTGGGCAGCCCGGAACGGCCACCGCTTATCAGCGGCCTCAATGAGCCGCCGCTCAACGGAGCACCGCTTGAAAAGCGGTCTGGAAGCCTGATACCCCTCCGCACCTGCCGCACACCGGTTTGGCAGCTATCGCGGATTCTATGGATTTCACAACCACGCCAAAAGTCAGAGCCGTCTTAGAGACGGTGCGCAGCCTGGATGCAGATGAAACGCGCCAGTTCCACTCTGCACTGCTCAACCCAAAGCGCGCCGGGCTGGAGACCTCCCCCGAGGAGCACCCCGACCCCTGGCAGGTGTTCACCCTGCTGGACGCCTACCTGGAGCGCCCGCCGGTCGAGTACGTTGCCCAGGGGCTATTCGCCCTGCCCTCGCTGAACATCGTCTACGGCGCGCCGGGCACGCTGAAGAGCTTCATCCTGGCCGACCTGGCGGTATGCGCCGCGGCCGGCATGGACTGGCTGCCCCCGGCAGCCTGGATCAACGGCAACCAGAGCCGCGGCTACCCCACCCGCCAGTGCCCAACTATGTGGCTGGACTTCGACAACGGGCGCCGGCGCACCCACGACCGCTTCGGCGCGCTGGGCCGCTCCCGCAACCTGCCCGCAGACACCCCCCTGTACTATTACTCCATGCCCTCCCCCTGGCTCAACGCCGGCGATAAAAACTCCATTGGCAACCTGCTGCTGCGCATCCAGGATAAAGGCATCCAGCTGGTGATGGTGGATAACCTGGGCGTGGTCAGCGGCGACGCCGACGAGAACAGCGGCGATATGGTGGCGGTGATGTCCGAGTTCCGCCAGCTTGCCGAGGAAACCGGCGCGGCAGTGGTGCTGGTGCACCACCAGCGCAAAGGCACCGGCTACACCGGGCGGGCCGGCGACAGCCTGCGCGGTCATTCCAGCATCGAGGCCTCCCTGGACCTGGCGCTGCTCGTCGAGCGCGAGGAGCTGTCCGATACGGTGACGATCAAAGCCACCAAGGTGCGCGGCGAGGACGTGCGCCCCTTCTCTGCCGTCTTCACCTACGATCCGGGCCCCAACGGGGAGCTGGAGACCGCCCAGTTCTACGGCATCGCTGCCGAGGACAACCGCAGCGGGCAGGCGATCGAGCGCGAGATCATGGTCGCCCTGCTGGGCTCCAGCCTGAACAAGACCGACCTGACCAAGGCGGTCAAGGAGGTGCTGAAAGACGTGGGCATCAACCGCATCCGCGACTGGATCGACCGCCTGTCTGCCACCGGCAAGCTGGTCGTCTCTAACGGGAAGAACAACACCGAGAAGATCTACAGCCGCCTGTAAGGGCATATTCACCACAGAGACACGGAGATCACAGAGAAAGTCTTTTATAAAACGCCGTAGGGCGGGATTTATCCCGCCTGCCTCGCCCAGAGCGGAACGGCAGTCGAAGGACGATTCACCGCAGAGAGCGCAGAGAAGGGCATTTGAACCGCAAAGGAATAAAGATAGCAAAGGGCTTTTGTCTACCACCCGCACATCGCACTTACCTGACACCTGACACCGGATCACCCCCTCACCCATGACCCCCTCACTCACACCCACTTACACCCCGGGCATAATCGGCGGATACCGCCTGCGGGCGCTCGCCGGGGGTATGCCGCGTTTGCAGAATGCGATCCAGACTCAGATACTGTCATTGCTCGGCAATGGGCCGGCATCCCATACCGCTGGATGTGCATCCAGCCCCACTTACACCACCTACACCGGCTTACACTGCCGCCAGCGCCGTGCCAATCGGACTCCAAGAATCGCCAAACGCCACTTATTCCACTCACGGGCCTCCGGGCGCTCTTATCCCCCGGCAATGCTCTCTTTATTTCCCACCCAGATGCGAAAACAAACCGGATTCAGCATGTTTTTCCCCACTCCTCACAATTCGTACCGGTCATTTACTCATTTACAGCCATTTACGGGCACTTACAACCTGCCGCCCCCAGCCACTCACGCACTTACCCCCCTTTAAGGGGGTAAGTGCGCGTGGGGTTATCACCGGTCAATGCCAGGCATTGTTTGCTAAAGCGGTCTGCCTCAATCTTTGGGCAGCACCCATCTTACGCCCCAGGGAGCAGTCTTATGCCGCCTGACCGCTCTGCCCGGCAGGCACTCAGTGCTGAGACCAAAGCCCTGTTCAAGGCATTGTTCGCCGAACAGCGCCTGCGCCCCGGAACCTTGATGACTGTGCTGCTCAGCGTTGCCGCCCTGCTGCTGTTCCAGCCGCAGACCGTCGTTCTGGCGCTGGCTCTGTTTGCGGCAGTGCTGGCGGGTTGGGTGGCGCTGGTGATCGCCTTCAGCAAGCGCAAAGGCGACCTCGATTCCGGCGCCGAATACCCGGCCTACCCCGAGCTGAGAAAGCGCCTGCCCTGGATTGTCCTGGCGGGTGGGGGGCTGGTCGCCGCGCTGGTTGCGGTAACCTGGGCTGCGCCGCGGCTATTCCCGCCCTGCCCGCCGCAGGATACCCAGGCGTTCGCCTCGCAGACCCGCGAAGGCTGGCTGATCCGCTACGAGGGCGACCTGCGCCTGGGCGAAGCGCTGGAATATGCCCCGCTGCGCTGTCGCGGCGTTGAGGTGGACAGCCTGGCTTTTGATTTCCAGCTCGGCAGCGAGTACGGCAGCGCCCAGATCGGGCTGGACGGCAGCGGTACGGCGTTGATCGCCGGGATGGGCGCCTGGATTTACTCTGCCAAAGACAATCCTCCCACTCTGGCGGTGCAGTGCTTTGTGCTGGAAGGCGCCGCCCAAAACTGGGCCTGGCACGAGACCGCCCCGCAGACCCTGGAACCCGGCCGCTGGCAGGAGGTCGATTGCCCGGCGAGCCAGCTCAGCCCGCCGGGGTGGGCCAACCCGCCGCAGTTTATCGGCTTGCTGTTTGCGGATAGCGCCGGGGGGCAGGGCCTCAGCCGGGTGAATGTGGCTGCTGCAAATATTCGTTGATGATTTATTGCTGACAGGAGTTTTGTATGCGAGGAATGTTGTGGGGTAAAACGGTTTTATGGGTGGGGATCTTCTTGCTGGCAGGTTGCCGGGGAGGGCAGGTTTCTCCTACCCCGCCAAACCCATCGCCGCCGGTGGGGTTGGCGACGGTCCAGCCGCCCACGCCAACCAAAACTGCCACCCCGCTGCCGCCCACCATCACCCCGACCCCCGACCCTTACGGCTGGAACCCGGTGAGCTTGCAGGCGATGGTTGGGGTGGCTGCGCCGGGCGCCAGCCCACAATGCGCTGCCGGTTTTCCTGCCGCTGCGGAAGGCGAGCTGCTCCTGGGCGCTGACCCGCAGACCTGTGCGCCGCTCGTTGAGCGCAGCCAGGCACGCTTGCAGGTGGGTGGGCTGGGCTCCGGGGCCCCCGGCGAGTGGCTGGCGCTGGAAATCGCCTGCGGGGGAGATAGCCCCTGCCTGTACGGGCCGCCTTCAGATCAGGCGCGCTTCGAGGTTGCCTTGCCGGACGGCAGCCTGCTGTGGGCTGGCGATTGCAGTCAGCCGGGCTTGTGCGCCGGGTCGAGCATCGATGCCGTGGCCAGTGAAGCCCCGCGGCCGGTGCAGGTCACCCTGCGCCATTTCCAGCCGGGGCCTGTGGAGCTGGTGCTCTCCGCGCAGGGCGGTGCGGTGTGGCGGGTGGCTGGCATCCAGGCCCTGGCTTTGCCGCCCTTGCCGCAGGGTTTGATCCAGGGCTACGCTTACAGCCCCTACCGCGATTGCCAGGTACCGGGGATCGGTCCGGTTCCCAGCCAGGCTGAGCTGGAGCAAGACTTGCAGCGCCTGGCGAATAGCGCCAATGCCGTCCGCACCTACTCAACCCAGGGCGTCAGTGCGGATATTGCCCGTCTGGCGGTTGAGCAAGATTTGCGGGTGGCGGTGGGAGTGGCGCTCAGCGCTGAGGATGAGAAGAACCAGGCCGAGATCGAAGCCGCCCGTCAGTTAGCCCAGGAGATTGCGATCGAATTTTTCATCGTCGGTAACGAGGTCATCCTGCGCGGCGAGCTGACCCCGCAGCAGGTGGCAGACTATATGCTCCAGGTGCGGGAGCAGACCGGCAGGCCGGTGGCGTATGCCGAGATCGGCTCGTTCTTTGTCCAGCCGGATGGGGCCGGGGGGTCGAGCCGCGCCCGGACATGCTGCCTATCCTCCAGGCGGCGGATGTGCTCCTGGTGCACCTCTACCCGTATTGGGACGGCATCCCGGTAGAGCAGGGCGCAGCCTATGTGCTGGACGCTTACCAGGCGCTGCAGGGCGCTTTTCCGGATCAGCACATTGTCATCGGCGAGACGGGCTGGCCCTCACGCGGCGATGTCCGCGGTCCGGCAGTGCCCTCGCCGGAGAACCAGCGCCGCTTCTTCTACGAGTTCACCAGCCTGGCAGCCGAGAAGGGCGTCGAGTATTACTATTTTTCGCCCTTCGAGGAGCCCTGGAAAGCCAACGAAGGCGGGGTGGGGCCGAGCTGGGGGGTGGCGACGGTGGGGCGGGTGAATAAGTTCGAGAGCGAGGCGCTGTATTTCCCGCGCCCAACGCCGCCCGCCGTCGCACTGGCAGATTGGCCGCCGGCAGGCGCCTCGCCCACCCAGGTAGCTCCGGACCAGGGGCCGCTTGCCACCCCTGACCCGAACGCCGCCCAGGCCGGCGCCCCGCCCCTCGAGCTGTACCGCCAGTTCCCCTTCCCGGCAGGCCTCAGCCCGAGCGCCTGGCAGGGGGATGTGGAAGATATCCTCATGGACGCCTGCTGGCGAGATGCGCCGTACAGCCCGCCGGAATTGCTGGAGCTGGGCTACGCCAGCCAGGCGGATATGGCCCAGGGGGCTGAGGGCTGGGCCGGCTTTGTCTGGGAGGGGCGGCCGCCGCAAGGCAGCGACCTGAGCGCCTACAACCAGGTGCGCTTCTACGCCCGCGGTGCGCAGGGCGGCGAGAAGGTGACCTTTTTCTTCGGCGGCGAGCGCAGCAACCTGGCGGCCTGCCAGAGCGGCGCCATCCCCTGCGATGCGCAGACCCTGCCGCCCATGCTGCCCGTCACCCTGACCCAGGACTGGCAGCCTTATTCGCTTTATCTTGGAGATCAGCCCCTCACCAATGTGGTGGACGGGTTGGGTTGGGTGGCTTCGGATTGCCAGAATCCCCAGGGGGCCACCTTCTACCTGGATGACATTGAGCTGGTGAGCGCTGCTGCCCCGCCGGCGGGCGAGCCGGCCCCGCTCACAATTTTGGAGGACGGCTGCCTGGCTCCCGGCTTCGACCTGGGCATCGACACCTCCGAACAGCAGCGCGATCGGGCCAGCCCGGCGGAGGGCGCGATCCGCCTGGAATACCCCGTTGCGCAGAAGTGGGGGGCGGCGTTTATCTTCGTCGATCTGGAAGAATGGGAGAACCGGCCGTACATCGATCTCTCCGCCTATTCCATCCTGGAGGTGGAGCTGCGCAGCGAGAGTGATCACTTGACCGTGGAAGTGGGCATGAAAGACAACGACGATCCGGATAACGGCCGCGAGCCAAAGGACCGCGAGCCGTTGCGGAGTGACTGGCATACGCACCAGCTCCCGATGGCAGAGTTCCAGCGCTACCGCTACGCTGATCCAGCCCGGATCTACATCCCCATGGAGCTGGTCTTCGACACATCCTGGGCGGTGCCGCAGGTGGTCTATCTGCGCTCGGTGCGCTTATTGCCGTGAGGTGGGCATGATTGATGTGAAGGCATTGAAAGCGCAGGTGAACTTGCTGGCCCTGGCAGAGCAGAGCACCACGCTGCGCCGGGTGGCAAGCTCCAACGGCGGCGAGTGGGCCGGTCCGTGCCCGTTTTGCGGCGGGAAAGACCGCTTCCATGTCCAGCCGTACCGTCCGGGCGGGGGGGCGTGGCTGTGCCGCGGCTGCAGCGAGGGAAAGTGGAAGGACGCCATCGAGTACGGCGAGCGCCTGTGGCCCGGGCTGGAGTTCAAGGAGGTGTGCGAGCGGCTGGCAGGGGGGATCGAAATCAATGCGTATAGTCAAATAGACCATAACCGCAGACCGGGGAACCTGGCGACTGCCTCGCCGGTCTCGCCTGCTTATGCCTCGCCCGCCGAAGACTGGCAGGTTGCCGCCCGCAGCGCGATTGCCGTGGGTAAGCGCGCTCTGTGGAGCAAGGAGGGGGAGCGCGCTCTGGATTACCTCTACCGGCGCGGCCTGCGCGAAACCGCCATCGACAACTGGCAGCTGGGCTATTCGGAGGGGATGGAAGCCCACCCCCCAGCCCCTCCCCCTGAAGGGGGAGGGGAGCCGAGGGGTGGGGGTGGTCTTTACATCCCGCGTGGGGTGATCATCCCCTGCATGGAGGCGGAGCAGGTCTGGTATCTCAAGATCGCTTTGCTGCCCGGCGACCCGGTCAAATGCCAGGGCTGCGGAGAGAGCGCGCCGGCGCGCCGTCCTTGCCCGCGCTGCGAGACGGTCAACAAGTACCGCGGCGTCAAGGGCAACCGCACCGCGGCGATCTTCGGGGTGGACGAGTTGCACGGCGCGGATATGGCGCTATTTGTGGAAGGCGAGTTCGATGCGCTGATCGCCTGGCAGGAGGTTAGGGACGTGATCGCCGTGTGCACCCTGGGCAGCGCCGGCACCCACCTCGACCTTGCCACCTGGGGCCCTTACCTGCTGCCCGTGGAGCACATCCTGGCGGCCTATGATGCCGACCCTGCCGGGCAGGCCGGGCTGAAGACCCTGCAGGAGCTGAGTGAGAAGGTGAAGGCGCTGCACCTGCCGCCGGGCGCCAAGGATATCAACGAGTTCTACCTGGCGGGCGGCGACCTGTGGTCGTGGCTGAAGGGCGAAGCGCAGCGCCTGGGGTTGGTACCCAAGCAGTAATCCATCCGGAATTCACCCTGCTGTCTGCCTCACTGCGTTGTTCAGGCAGCCGGCGGCGCAGCCGGCAATTCTACTGGCGCTCCTGCCTCGCCGCGTTTGCCCAGCCAGCGCGCAATTGAAATTAAGATCAACGGGAGCAGGATAGCCGCCACCAGCACATACGGAACTGCCATCGTGCCGGCAAAGTTTGTCAGCGTAATGAGAATAGCCGCCGACACGTTGCGCTGCGCCGTGCCGAGCCCCATCACAGTGCGGACACCTGGATCGCGGCCGCCAACCGCAAAACCGATCAACAGACTGCCGAAGATGAACAGCAGCAGCGCCAGGAAACCGCGGGTTCCGATCAGGCTGATCACGTTGGCTAAATTCAATCCCAACCCGACCACCAGCAGGATCAGGATACCCAGGCTGCCGACCTTGTTCATGGTCGGCGCCCAGTTTTTGGCCGTATCGGGCGAGTGCGACTTGACCAGCAAGCCCAGGATCAGCGGGATCAGCATCAGCACGATCAGCGATTGAGCAATCGCCCCCGCATCCACTTCAACCCCGGACAGGAGCAGCGGCAGGACCACCGGCAGGTAGAAGATGGTCACCACCATCAGCAGGGTCATTACCCCTACGGCAACGCCCAGGTTGGCTTTAGCGCCGCGCGCCTCCAGGATCAGGAAGGGCGCTCCTGCACAGCAGGCCAGGACCATCAATCCGATCTTGAGCGAATCTTCGAGCGGGATGACCAGCGTGATGGCGTAGGCAAGCAGGGGCACCAGCACAAAGTTCGCCAGCAGCGCCAGGATCACCAGGCGCGCGTTTTTCAGTGGTTGGATGATCTGAGCTACAGTCAAGCCCAAGCCCATTGCCAGCATGCTGCACACGATGCCGAGCAAGCCGGATATCTGGGCGATAATTGTAAAGAGTTCATTGGCAGTCATAAGCATATCTCCTACGAGCATAAAGATCGTACCGGATCCGAGCCTTGCAAGCCCCAGCCGTGCTCTTAATGACATAAGGCCCGTCGTTGCGAGGAGCGCTCTGTGCGACGAAGCAACCCCTTCCCGTCTTACGCTGAGATTGCTTCGGCACAGATCGCCTCGCAAAGACATAGCACAATGTCGTTTGTGATTGAAATGTGCGCAGCGCTGTGGTGTTACTCACAAGGCTGAATATCGAAAATCAAATCGCGATCAGACATCCAGGGTGCTGCGCAGTTTTTCCAGCTCTTCACCCGTGGGGATCCAGACCTTGGCCGGGTCGAGATCATAGGACCAGGGCGCGGAGTTCTTCCAGCCGTTCTTCATGCGCTTGCCGTGATAGACGCTTTCGGGATCGTTCACCGTATCGCCTTCAAAGCCGTCGATGATGTTGTAAAGGTTGGTAAAACCTGCCTTAACAAGCATGTTAATGGCGAAGGCGCTGCGCCCGCCGGAGCGGCACATGGCTACGATGGTATCGTTCGGCTCGAACAGCTCTTTGACATGGTCGATGAAATCGGGGTTCATCTCAAAGCCGTACTTGCGCTTGTCTGCGTGCCATTGGTATTTAGGAAAAGCCACCGGAATATTGACCGCCCCTTCCGCGTGACCGAGGAAGACGTACTCCTCGACCATGCGCACGTCGAGCACCTTGACATTCTCGGGGTCGGCTTTCCACATCTCGTAGGCTTCTTTGGCGGTCACATACAGCCCCAGGGCAGTTTGCTTGGCGGGAGGCACTTGCATCCCCGCATGAATGACGGTTCCTTCACTTTCAGTCATTGGCTCATCTCCTTCTATCATTAATTACTGTTGAATGAACACTTATCAGCAGCGGCTTGGCCGCGGTGTTGCCCATCAAAAGTCAGGATCCGGATACTCAGTCTCCCGTCCTTCGGTGAAGGCAAGGATTCCCTCGACGCGGTCGCTATGAACGACCGAGCGCCAGTGCTCATTCATCATGATCGCGACTGCCTGTTCGACAGGCTCGCCCTGTCCATTTGAACAGCACTGCTTGACCGACTGTACCGCCGTAGGCGAGTTGTCCGCGATCTTCTCCGCGATACCCAGCGCCGCACTCATCAGCTTCGGCCCTGGGGTGGACTTCGTTCACCATTCCAAGCCGGTACGCCTCCTGGGCCGTGATCGGTTCCCCGGTCATCAACATCTGCATCGCCTTTCCTGGAGGTAGCACACGCGGAAGAAAGACCGGCGAGCCGCCGCCGGCGCTCAAGCCAACGATAGCTTCGGGCTGGCCGAAGACGGCTTCCTCAGAGGCGATGATGAAGTCCGTGCTGATGGCGATCTCGCAACCGCCGCCGTAGGCCATCCCATGCACTGCGGCTGAAGATCGGCCGGCGTAACTGGCGCAGCGTGTAGAGAACGCGATCAAATACCTGGCGCTGGCGCAGCCATTGCTCCTTTGTCATCTGCTTGCGCTGGTACAGGTCGCCGCCCACGGAGAAGGCTCTGTCACCTGCCCCGGTCAGGATGGCGACGCGCACGGAGGCACGCGCGGCGATGGTCTCGAGTATCTCGATCAGCTGTGCCGCCAGTTCCGTCGTGATGGCGTTGTCGGCATGCGGCCGGTTGAGGGTGATGATCGCCACGCGCCCGCCGGAGACGTACTCGACGAGCACGAGCTGGTCAGGCTCGGCGACATCCGCCGGCGGACGGTAACCAAGCCGCTGCATGCGTGTATCGTTATCGTTGGTCATGATTTTCTCCCAGGTATCCCTTTCACATAGTCTGTTTGAGGTGTATTGCTCTCAAATCCAGGTCACGTCGACGGGTTTGCGCACAGGAATCCGTTGATACTTCTCAGCTGGAATTCCGATTACAAACGCTCCATTTAGTGATCAGACCACCCGGGCAGGCTCGGATGCAGCTCCCGCAGGAGATGCATAAACTCTCATCCACCTGGATCATTACATCTAGTTTGTAGGATTACATCTCTAGATTTTCAGTCGGGTGCCAAACGCCAGGGAAATGCCGTTTGGCACCCACGTTCAACCTGATTTCAGCTGCTAATGGTTGGTTGAGATCACCTTTGGGTGATCTTTCACTCGGCTACCCGAGCCGCATGGTCATCGCTTCTTCAAGCGTAGTCCCTTGGGGCAGCTTGGCCATGCTGCGCTTCTTCCACTCTTCCTCGAGCAGCTCCGCGGCCGCCTTCTCCAGGAATTCCGGCGCAGCCCACTCGAACACGTCGAAGTCGTTCTCGATGTAGCCGTGGC
Source organism: uncultured Chloroflexia bacterium (assembly GCA_963747315.1). GTDB lineage: Bacteria > Chloroflexota > Anaerolineae > Anaerolineales > Anaerolineaceae > CAVVEQ01. The sequence continues at coordinate 110,680 of CAVVEQ010000011.1, forward strand.
TGAACATGAAGTCCTTGTTGATCTGAAGCGTTTGCAGGTTAATGGGCGACAGGACCGGCACAAACTCGACGCGCCGGATGCCTTCAACCGTATCTTCTTCATCCCGGTAATAGGTCTGTTTGTTGAGGATGGCTGCCGCGGCGCGCCTGTGCTCGTTAGCCCAGCGCCCCACCTTGATCAGGCCCTTCAGGAGGGCGACGATCAGCTCCGGGTGCTCCTCGCACGCCACATCGGTGACCGTGAGGGTCGCCGGGACATTTGCCGCCCCTTGCAGCGTCCAGTCCGGGTACCGGGAGAGGTCCTCGATGGACTTGAACTTGCCGGTTGTCTCCGAGAGCACGCTCAGGACCTTGCTTTGACTATACATGGCATCAATGACGCCCTTTTCCAGCGCCGTTTCCAGCGGGCGGAACGCCAGGTCGTGCTTGTGGTCGCGCTTCAGTTGGTACTCATTGGGGTTCTCCATCGGGGTGAGCATCTCGGGCTTGTCGTACCAGTCGTCCGGGTAGGGGAACTCCACGATCTCCACATCGTCGCGGGTCATGTCGTTGAGCATGAGCATCAGCTCGATGCCATGCTCTTCCTGCACACGCCACCAGTCGTTCTTGATCACGTTCAGGCTCTTGGAGAGGCCGATCTTCTTGCCCTTGAGGTGCGACATTTTGTAGATGGGGTCGCGGGCGCGCACCATCATGACGCCGCCTTCGTAAACCTGCGTCGTCCCAATCAGGCGGGTGCGGCGGACGTCGGCCTGGACGTGGATAGCCGGGTGGCAGCCGCCATAGCGCATCAGGTTGTCCAGGTTGTGGACGTAGTGCGGGTACCAGTCATTCTCGGTGGTGGAACGCAGGTACTTGTACGCGACGCCGATCTTCTTAAACTCCTCCTTCACCCAGCCGAGCTCCTGGTCCACGTTGCTGGGGGATATCAGGGGGCAGTTGGTGTAGTAGAACTCTTTCCAGTCCACATCGACGGAACGCATTGTCTTGCCTTTAAAAGTCATTGTACCCATGGCTTATTACTCCTTTTTTTCTTATGAGTTAGGACTTACGCAGTTCGGGCTAATTTCCCATTCAAGTGCGTAACTTCTATGAGTTTCCCGGGGAAGCAGGCGGCCGGTTGGCCGTACTTGCTTTTCTCCGGGGTAATCTTGTATTTCTCCATCCATTCAGCTGGTCTCACCGGACCGGCGGTGATGGCAGACCCTTCACAATCAGGCCCGGTCGCCTGGATAGTTCTGGGGTTTGCTTGGGTTTATTTTTTCCGTGGAGCACTCTCCTTACCAAACAAGCGGCTTAATCTCCCGAGAGAGCTGCCGGTGCAGGCTTGCTCACATCGACCGCCGGCTGCTCACGCTGGCGACTCCGGCGCATGAAGAACTTGATCACTTCGTCGACCAGCAGCAAGGCGAAGGCGAAAGCGATACAGATCAGCCATTGGTTGGTGCTGATCTGGGTCAAGCCCAACCAGCCAAAGCGAACCGGTATGATGGTCATCAGCAGCGAAATTCCATAGAGCATCAGCTGTTGTCGATTTTTGATGACATCGCGGTTGAATGCGCTGGCGGTCTCACTGCGGGCGCTGAGGGCGAGCACGATGATCATAAAGGAGAAGACAACCATTCCCATCGTTGCCGCAACTGAAGCGCTAGTGGATTGATAGGCTGCCTCCAGATAGATGGTGGCGATCGACATCAGCAGACCAATGAAGGCAATCCGCACCCACTGTACATTTGTAAGGATGGGCTGCTTGAGCGGTCGAGGTTTGTGCTCCATCAGATCTGACGCAGGGTCGTCAAACCCCAGTGCCAACGCAACCGGGATCTGCACCAGGAAGTTAATCCACAGGACAACGAAAGCGGTGAACGGTGTTCCTCCGAGCACGACGAAGAAAGCTGCCAGCAGGTAGGAAATGATGAACGCCACCAGCGATTCCATCTGGAAGCGGACAAAGTTGAACAGGTTATTGTAGATGGCTCGTCCGAACTCCACCGCCTTGACAATGGTAGCGAAGTTATCATCGGTCAGGATCATCACCGCAGCCCCCTTAGAGACTTCGGTGCCAGTGATGCCCATCGCTACGCCGATATCAGCCTTCTTCAAGGCGGGTGCGTCATTGACGCCGTCCCCGGTCATGGCTACGATGTTATCCAGCTGCTGGAGCATCGTCACCAGGCGAATCTTGTCTTCTGGCGCCACACGCGCTCCACACCAATCTCGGGCAGCTTACTCTTTAGCTCGTCGTCGCTCATAGCGGCAAACTGTGCGCCGGTCAGGGCGGTGCCGGTGATGCCCAGCTCCTTGCCGATGGCAGCTGCTGTCACGGCGTGGTCGCCAGTGATCATGCGCACCTGGATGCCGGCGCTGTGGCACTTGGCAATCGCATCCTTAGCCTCATTGCGGGGTGGGTCCACGATCCCGACCATGGCAAGCAGGGTCAGGTCTTTCATCAGGTCGATCAGCTTGGCTTTCGGATCAAAGGTCTGCGGGTCGAAGTCACGCCGCGCTACCACCATGACACGCTCACCCGCTTTGGCGATGCGCTCGTTTTCTTCGAGTGCCAGCTTGCGGTTCTCGTCGGTGACGGGCCGGTCGTCTTCGCCCGGCATCCAGTAGTAACCGCTGCGAGCGATCAGCACGTCGGGCGCACCCTTGACGAAGGCGCGCACCACCGGCTTGCCTTGCTCATTCTGCATGTTATGGAAGGTAGCCATGAACTTGTAGTCCGAGTCGAAGGGCACTTCAGCCACCCGGGGGTACATCTCCCGGGCGCCGTCCACGCTGATACCGCCCTTCTCTGCCAGGACGATCAGCGCGCCTTCGGTGGGGTCGCCGATCAGAGCGCCAGTGTCGTCGAGGCGGGCGTCGGCGCACAGCGCCATTGGCAGCAAGATCTGCTCGAGATCGACCTTGGCGCCGCCTGCACTCAGCAGCTTGCCTTCGGTGCTGTAAGTCAGGGTGTTTTTCTGCCAGGGCTGCAAACCGGCAACACCGCCTGCCAGTGTCATCGTCCCCTGCGTTCCGTAGCCTTCGCCGGTCACGGTGAAACGGTTCTGACCGGGGATGGAGAACTCACGCGCCGTCATCTTGTTGAGGGTCAGCGTGCCTGTTTTATCGGAGCAGATGGCGGAGACCGAGCCGAGCGTCTCCACAGACGGCAAGCGCTTGACGATAGCGCCCTGGGCGGCTAGCGCACGCGTACCCATTGAATACATGGTGGTGACCACCGCCGGCAAACCGGTGGGAATGGCAGAGATCGCCAGAGCCACGCCGGCGATGAAGATGGTCTCCAGGGGTTGCGCGTTACGTAAACCCATGATCACCATGAGGACAAATGCCAGTCCAGCCAATGACGCAATGATCACGGTCAGCCGGTCAAGCTGCTTCTGCAGCGGGGTCTTGTCCGCCTCGGTCTTGTTGAGCAGGTCGGCGATGTTGCCCATCTCGGTGCCCATACCGGTGGTGGTGACGACCATCTCAGCGCGACCACGGGTGACCGAAGTGTTCATATAGGCCATGCAGTGGCGGTCGCCCAGGGGAGCATCGGCTTTGGCGATGACTGCGGTGTCCTTGGGCGAAGCTACGCTCTCTCCGGTCAGGGCAGCTTCCTCAATCTCGACATTCGCAGTCACAAAGAGGCGACCGTCCGCAGGCACGCGATTGCCCGCCTCCATCAGGACAATGTCGCCCGGCACCAGCTCCTCAGCATCCACCTCGACTGCCTGGCCGTCGCGGCGCACACGGGCGATGCTCTTCATGGAGCTTGCCAGGGCTGCCAGGCTGGCTTCGGCTTTGGCCTCGCCGCGCATGCCCAGGACGGCGTTGAAGACCGTCAGCCCGACCAGCACCAGTGTGGTGCCCCATTCGCCGGTGAAGATCTGATTGATGATCGCCGCGCCGAGCAGGACGAATTGCATCAGGTCCTGGTATTGTTCCAGAAATGACTGCCAACCCGATTTCTTCTTTTTCTCTTCCAAACGATTGGGACCATATTTTTGCAGCCGTTGTTTTGCCTCAGCCGCACTCAAGCCCTTAGCTGGATCGACCTGCAGCTGTTTCCCAACTTCTTCCGGCGTCAGCGTGTACCATTTCGGTTGACTATCAGTTGTATCTGCCATTCTCATTCTCCTTTATTTCAATACTTTTCCGGGATATAGCGATAGGGATAGTCCGGCTCCACATACTTGCCCTCAGCCTGGCGCTTGGGGAACTTGATCGGCTCGCGGGGCACTTCTACATACGGAACCTGGCTGAGAAAATGGGAGATTAGATTCAGCCGCGCCTGGCGTTTGTTGTTGGCTTTTACCACGTACCACGGGCTTTCGGGGGTATCGGTGGCAGCGAACATAGCATCCCGCGCCCGGGAGTAATCGTACCAGCGGCTGTAACTCCGCAGGTCCATGGGAGTGAGCTTCCAGATCTTGCGCTGGTCTTCGTCGCGCGCCCGCAGCCGCTCATCCTGAATGTCCATGTCCACTTCCAGCCAGTATTTGATCAGGATGACACCGGAATGGATGATCGATCTCTCGAACTCCCGGGGCATACTTCAAGAAGTATTCCACTTGTTCCTCGGTGGCGTAGCCCATCACGCGTTCCACCCCGGCCCGGTTGTACCAGCTGCGGTCAAAGAGGATTACTTCGCCAGCAGCCGGTAAGTAAGGCATGTAGCGCTGGAAGTACATCTGCGATTTCTCTCGCTCCGTCGGAGCCGGTAATGCCACGTGACGGAAAACGCGTGGGCTGGTGCGTTCAGTGATGCGCTTGATCACGCCGCCCTTGCCGGCTGTATCGCGTCCTTCGAACACCACGCACACCTTGGCGCCCGTCGCGATGACCCACTGCTGCATTTTGACCAGCTCGACCTGTAGCGGCTCGAGGGCTTTCTCAAACTCTTTGTTGTTCATCGGCGGCTTGGGTTCGCCAGGCGCCTCACTGGCTTGGATCTGCGTCTGCTCAGAGGCGAGCTCCTGTTCCTGCTTTCTCTTCTTGTTTTTCTTCTTGCCTTTATCCTTAGCCATCGTTGTCTCCTTGATAATGAATAGTGCGGACAGTCTAAACTTGCGACCGAGGAATCTAGATCCATCACTTCGCTCGGGATGACAGGCTTTTTGCGTGGCTCACAAAGTGCGAGCAGCTTATCTGGAAAGAATCGTTTTATGAGACCGAGAAACCCGGTTTCCGGTAGAATCCGGGTTTATTCGAACGACTATCACACGGACGGGTTCTTATCCTCTTCCGCTTCGAGCATGGCGACTTCCTGATCGGTAGGCTCTTGACCTTCGATGCCGAGATCGCTCATGGCGGCATCCAGTTGTTCTTCTGAAAGATCCTCGACCTTCTTTCCGGTTTGCTGCTCGACCTGCTGCACCTCGCTCTGCGACATCTTAACCGCGCTCGCCCCTACTGCAACGATCACACCAGTGGCAACGACCATACGTCTGCGCATCCGCCTGCGCATCCGGCGGTGCCTGCGCATGACACTCCTTCTTGCTGGACCCCTTCCGGGACCTACGCCTCGTCTTCGCATGTTTTATCTCCCATCCATTAGATCTTGATCTTCATCGGTTATTGCCAACACTGACACCCAAAATGCGATGCCAGTTCACTCTGCCGGCAGCTCGACCTCTTCCGGCACGACCTCGACCGTCTTGCTGTCTTCAGCCAGCTCCTCGACCTTGTCCAGGTGCTCCTCCACGATCTCGGAGACCACCACCTCACCCTGGAAGTTGTGCGCAGCCATGCGCTCTTTGACGACATCCCAATCGGCTTCTTCAACCAGCACAGCCAGCGCCAATTCATCCGTGGTCATCTTCTCACCGAGTTCCTTGAGCAGCTTGTTCTTGATACCGCGATCGAACATGGCAAATGCAGTGCCCAACAGCGCGCCGACGGCGATCCAGGCCGCGCCGCCGAACAGCACGGCGAAGATGATGCCGATGACGCCGCCTTTGAGAAAGCCTTTGCTGGCCGGGTCGTCCTTGGTCTGGTGCAGCTTGATCTTACCCTTTTCGGTTTTGGTGATCGCCACAGCATCCTTGAGCTTGACAATCTTCTCCTTGGCTAATTCCTTGACCGCCTCCAGGGCGGCTTCACCGGTCTCTTTTAGAGGGTACTTGACGACGATGAAGCTATATTTTTCTGACATGATTTATTCCTTTTAATCTGTTGATAGAATTGTTCGGGATAGCATGCCTCCGGAGAGGTTGCGGGCCATAAACCCGTTTTGCAGCAGGATGCGCGTGGCGTAGTAGGCACGCTGGCCCGAGCGGCAGATGACGTGGATCTCCCGGTCGCGAGGCAGCTCGGCGAGACGGGCGCGGAGCTGATCCAGCGGGATGTTGACTGCACCCGGCACGCCCTCTACGGCGAGCTCCGCCGGGTGGCGCACATCCAGGAGAAACTCATCCCGGCCGGCATTCTGGCCGGCGGCCTGGAGGGTATTCCAGTGGCTCAGGGGCAAGTCGCCACGCAGGACATCCGCCGCAACCATCCCGGCAAAGTTGACCGGCGACTTGGCGCTGCCGAACTGCGGCGCGTAGCACAGCTCGGATTCTTCCAGGTCGTAGACGGTCGCCTCCAGCTGGATGGCCATCGCAATCGCATCGATGCGCTTATCCACCCCGTCCTGACCGACCGCCTGCGCTCCCAGGAGGCGGCCGTCGGATTTGCGAAAGATGATCTTCATCGCCAGGTACTTCGCGCCGGGATAGTACCCCGCATGGGAGTTCGGATAGAGGTAAGCCTTCTCGTAATCTGTCTCGCCAATCCGCTTGAGCATCTTTTCGCTGAGACCGGTCCAGGCAGCGGCAGCCCCAAACAGACCGATGATGGCGGTGCCCTGCGTGCCGCGGTAGCTGGCGTCGCGCCCGGCGATCACATCGGCGGCGATGCGTCCTTGCCGGTTCGCCGGCCCGGCGAGTGCAACCAGCGACCATTGACCGGAAAGGTAGTCTTTTACCTCCACCGCATCCCCAACGGCGAAGATATCCGGGACGCTCGTGCGCATCTGCTCGTCAACCCGGATGCCGCCCAGCTCGCCGATCTCCAGTCCGGCTTTTTTCGCCAACCAGTTTTCAGGGCGCACACCGATTCCCAGGACCACCAGGTCAGCCGGATATACCTGGCCGGATTGCGTGTGGACCTCGAGCGAGCCGTGGGCAGTTGGCTTGAACTCGCACACATCCGCATTGAGCTCGAGGCGGATGCCGTTCTTTTCCAAATGGTGCTCGACGTCGCGCGCCATTTCCGGGTCCATCGGGGACATGACCTGATCGCCCTTCTGGAGAAGCGTCACCTGGAGCCCGAGATGGATCAGGTTCTCCGCCATCTCGAGGCCGATGAAGCCGCCGCCAACCACCACGGCCCGCCTGGCAGGCAGCAGCGTCTGGAACCCGGTGTAGGCGTCCATGCCAGACGGAAGCACAGCATGCCCTTCGATCCACTCACGGATCGCCTTGACATCCGGCACGGTCCGCACCCCAAATATTCCTGGCAGATCGATGCCCGGCAAGGGCGGGCGGATCGGGGCTGCTCCGGGGGACAGGACGAGCTTGTCGTAGGACTCGCTAGTCACCTCTCCGGTGGCAACATTGCGCAGTTGCACGGTCTTGTTCTCCGGTGAAATATCGACCGCCTCGCAGCGGGTGCGCACGTCGATGGCAAACTGCTCGCGGAACACTCTTTCATCCGCCACCAGAAGGCTTGATTCGCGTGCAATCACACCCCCAACATAGTACGGCAGCCCGCAGTTGGCGTACGAAACGAACGGGCCGCGTTCGACCATCAGGATTTCCGCATTTTCATCCAGCCGGCGCAGGCGCGCTGCACACGAGGCGCCGCCAGCCACACCACCAACGATGATGATTTTCAAATGGTCCCATCCTTTCTACTCACATGCCTTGCTTTATCAACGAACGCGCGGCCGCAGAATAGCCCGCGCCGGTGCGCCATCCGCTCCGGCAACTCGCAGCGGCAAACAAACCAGATCATATGTCCCGGGTGTCACCGCAGACAGGTTGAGCCCTTCGATGAGCCAGATCCCCGCCTCGAGCAGGATCTGGTGGGTTTCAACGCCATCGTGCACGTAACCACCAACCGAGAGGTAATCAACACCGATCGTACGCACCCACGCTCAACCAGGAATTGCGCTGCGGCTGCACTGATATAGACAAAATCCTCGATAAATTGGTCAGTTTTCCAACAGCGCTCTGAGTTTTGGGTGCGAAACAGCACCCGCTCCCCGGCTTGCAGGTTGTGCTGCTCGAGCTCTGCGGGAAGGACCGCCTGGGGGTGCTGGATAGGGATCACCCGCGCCGGACCAATGCTGGCATCCAGGGGCATTTGATCGAGTCCGATCCCATCCACGAGGAAATGCCGCGGCGCATCCATGTGGGTGCCGGTATGGGCGCCCAGCTCTATCTTGGATACGTTGGCGGCATCCCCCCGTGACAGATCCAGCATGCGCTCGATCTTCACGGGTGGATTATCGGGCCAGTGCACCATGCCTGAGTAGAGCGGCACCGAGATGTCGATCCAGGCAGCAGTCTTCTCATCACTCATGATGTCGAGGGATATCCCGTCCATTAGACCTCACTAAACTGAATGATCACTTTGACGTCATCCGGTTGCCGCTCGAGAGCCTGTTTGAAGTTCTCCGGCTTTTCACGGCGCGTGATCACGCGGCTCAGCCACTCCCGGTCGGAGTGCGCCAGGTTTTCCCCTGCCCGGTACCAGTGGCGCTTGTTGGCGTTGACGCTGCCGACAATCACGTTGTTCTTCAAAACTGCCGCCGCAGCGACATCGGCTGTCGTCCTGCCGGATGCGCCGCCAGCCCCAACTCCGGTGAGGCAGACGATCCCGCCCGATTTCACCTTCTGGATCGAGTCCGCAATCACCGAGCCCACGCCCGTGCACTCGACAATGATGTCAGGCTCGAAATCAAGGTCCAGCGCACTTCCCGTATGATAGGTTGCACCCAGGTCGCGCACCAGAGCTGGCTTCGGGCCGGTCTCGGCGCGATCCAGGACATGCACCTCAAGGTTACGCACACTCAAGCGGAGCGCCGCCAGCAGGCCAATCGGCCCGGCGCCGGTCACCAGCGCCGTCCTGGGTTCCCAGTAAGCGCGCTGACCTACCATGAGGACCTGTTCCAAGGCTTTGGTGATCACTGTCATCGGCTCGAGCAGCACGCCGAGGATGCCCAAAGAAGGGTCGACTTTGATGGCGTATTCGGGTTCGGTGCGCCAGCGTTCTGACATAAAGCCGTGGATTTCCTTGATGCCGCGCTCGGTGTACAGACCGTTGCTGCACATGTCCCACTCGCCCACCGCACAGCTGGGGCAGGGCACCGGGTCAGGGCGGCGGACGATCCCGACCACCAGGTCGCCCTCTTTGAAGGAACTGTATGGACCCGGATCGATGGCACCGGCCGAGGGATTCATGCCCCAGCACCAGGCGCGAGGCGCCTGGCGGCGCCCAGCCATATTTCCCCTCGACGATCTCGGCATCCGTCCCGCAGACGCCCACTGCAATTGCTTCAACCAGGACCGAGCCTTCACGCTCATCGGGTTCCGGAATTTCCTCATATCGTGCTGAGCCAGGCTTCTTAGGCTCTACAGTAATCGCTTTCATTGTGTAACCTCCAAGATAAAGATGTGATAAGACCAGGGTCCCATATCCAGGTATAGCCCACGCTCGAGCAGTTCATTCCCATCGTGGGTATAGCTGGTAGAGCTGAGCAAGTCTTCGAGATGGACCGGATGGTTGTGGATTTCGGGAAAAGGCAGCTGGACATAGCACTGGCTGGGGTGTGGTGCGTAATTCACTGCGACCAGCATCCGTTCACCGCTGGGTCCACGCCAGGAATGGGTAACAAAGGAGTCCCAGGATTCATTTTCGTACCAGGCCGGCTGGCAGGTTAACCATTGCCATTCCCCGCTTGTCAAGATGGGCATCCGCAAGGTAGCTAGCAAGCGGTCATAGAACTCCGCAATCTCCTTGTCCACAGGTTCTTCAGGAGCCCGGACGAGATGTGGCGATATGCGTTTCACCCGCCCTTCGAGCTGCCCTTGATGGAAGAATCGCAAGCCGGGTGTAGTATAGGTGATCACCGCGGCAGCCCGGTGAACCCGAGGATCAAACGTGACCGCAGCGCGCGGTTCGTCGTGGTTCTCCAAAAAACGAGCCAGCTTCTTCTGGTAGTCGAGCGTCGCATGCAGGTGCTCGCGCACCGGTCGTGCGGATCCCTGGCGCAGGCGGTCATACAGGCGCTTGTCATAGGTATAGTCAAACCCCTGTTGCTGGAGATTCCATTCCAGGTCCCAGTAGACCTCTGCCATAAAACAGAAATCTGGCACCAGTTGGCGCACTTGCTGGATCGCCCGCGGCCAGAAAGGCTGCGGCTTTCTGCCCCAGGTACGCTCGAATACTTCAGGGAGAATCAGCATCGCCATATCACAGCGCAGGCCGTCGCACTGGCCGGCGATCTTCTCGAGCTCCGCGATCATCGCACCTGGGTGGCAGGGTCGCTGTAATCAAGCTGCAAGGTATCCGGCCAGCCGGAGAAATACTGGGTCCCGTCCGTAAGCCAGGATCAAGTCGCCCTTTTTCCGTTTGACCCGAATATAGTTCTGCGGCTCCCGTGCCAACAAGTCCTCCGCCCCCGAGACAAAATACTCCGGGTGATCCTCCACCCAGGGGTGATCCAGCGCCATATGGTTGGGGACAAAGTCGAGCATCAGCTTTAAATTACGTTGTGCAAGACGTTGGCGCAGCCTTGCCAGCGCCAAATCGCCCCCCAGATTCGCCGAGACGGTATAGGCAGTGATGGCGAATCCAAAGCCAGCGATATCCTCTTCCTGCAAGTCTGGCAGCGTGTCTAGAAACTCCACCCGCCACTCAGGGTTGAGGCGCGATACTTGCTGTCCTGCCGGACCGGTTTGCCAAACGCTCAACAACCAGACCCACTCGAAACCCATCTCTGCCAGACGATCCAGTTCGGCATCGGGAATGTCATCCAGTGTTGCTACCCGGTCCAGCTGCCGCGAAAGCACGGTCAGCCAGACGCGGGTGTTGATCTGGTAGAGGCAGGGATAAAAAAGATTCGTCATCACTGCCTCACCTGTTGCCGGCTCCCGTCCATCGATCATCCTTTGCCTTTTTCTAGCACATTTTTTGCTTCCGATGTCGCGAAGAGATGCATGATGCGGGCGACCGCTCCGGACCACCCCGTCTGGTGGCTGGCACCGATCCCCGCGCCAGTGTCACCGTGGAAGTACTCGTAAAACAACGGGTAATCTTTCCAATTGGGATCCTCCTGAAATTTCAGGAAAGCTCCATGTGCGGGCCGTCTCCCTTGCTCATCTTGCAGGAAGATACTGGACAGCCTTCGCCCAATTTCCTCTGCCACTTGGTAGAGAATTCATCTGCACCCCTGAACCCGTCGGGCATTCGATGGTGAATGCCTCTCCGTAGTACAGGTAGTACTGAAGCAGCGCACGCAGGATCAGCAAGTTGACCGGCATCCAGACCGGACCGCGCCAGTTGGAATTGCCGCCGAACATGCCGTCGTTCGAGTCCCAGGAAGATCGGGCACTCGATACTCCTGATCGCCGAACCTGTACGTGTAGGGATGTTCTTGGTGAATCCGCGATGGGCTCGGATTCCATAAGGGCTCAGGAATTCGCTCTCATCCAGCATGGTCGTCAGTACCCGGCGCAGATTGGCTTCATTCAAAATCGATCCCAGGCGTCGATTTTGGTAGCCCGGCTTGAGTGGGTCATGAATGAAAGCTGTTAGTTCCGGGTGCGCCTGGAGATAATCGCGCGCGGTTTGCGCCTACCTGGGGGTATTTCTTTGCCAGATCCCCTTCGAAAATGGTCACAGCGCAAAAGGGCAGCCAGCCCAACCATCGAGCGCACCTTCAGTCGTTCGCCGCCTCCGTCTGGGAAGCGAAGCACATCATGAAGAAGCCGTCCTGCATCCCACATCCCGAATTCTTCGCCAGGTCGAATTACGCCCGATGCAATCAAGAAGAAGTGTCCGAGGAATTTTGTCGGTGAGTTCGATGTAAGCCGGATTGGCCATTGCCAGCTCTGCACTGATCTCGACCATGTTCTGGCAAAAGAGGGCCATCCAGGCGGTGCCATCGGCCTGTTCCAGATAGCCGCCGGTGGGCAAAGGCGAGGACCGGTCGAGATTCCGATATTGTCCAGCCCCAGGAAAGCCCCCTTCGAAGGCATTGTTCCCGGAGCGATCTTTCCGGTTCACCCACCGGTTGAGGCCAACCAGCAGCTTGTGGAAGGATCGCTCGAGCCAGGCAGATACCCTCCCCGCGCTGTGCTTTCTCCAACAGGTAGGTGTAGATCGTCGACCAGGCGTGGACGGGGGGATTTACATCTCCAAAGTTCCACTCGTAGGCTGGGAGCTGACCGCTGGGATGGATGTAACGGTATTTCAGAAGGAGCTCCAACTGTCCTTTGCCAAAATCCGCATCAACCAGCGTCAGCGTCGTGACATGGAAGGCGAGATCCCAGGCTGCGTACCAGGGATATTCCCATTTGTCCGGCATGGAGATCACATCATGATTGATCATATGTCCCAGCGGTCGTTGCGAATGGAGCGCTGGTTGGCTTTGTACTGCTGGATGCCGTGCTCTTTGAGCCACTGGCCGACGTCATAGTTGAAGAACTGCTTGGACCAAAGCATCCCGGCCAGAGCCTGGCGCATAACATTGGTTTCGTCGGCGCTGAACGAGGCTGGAATGACGGTCGCGGTACGAATTCGTCAGCTTCCTGAAGCCTGGTCAAGAAGACGGTTTCAAACGCCGCACCGCACTGTTCGCTGATCGCAGCTCCAGGATTTCCCACCGGCTGATCGCTGAGCCGCAATCGAACCGTCTGCATTCTCCAGCTCCCAGCGTAAGCGAGTAGTGGGCGGCGACTTTCGTCCCCGTCTGCTCTGGATTGACCGCTTTCTGATCACCATGAACGATGAAGTTATCGATGCCGTCCTTCACGTACGGGGAGGGATTAGGAGCGCCCCACAGCCGCTGATTATTCGTCTCATTTTCCGTGAAGAGCAGTTCTGACGCTCCCGCTGCGTAAAAGAAGCGCTCGCCGAGATCCCGATGCGACAGGGCAACGATTCCACCGGATGCGTCCTGCGCCGCCTGGCGTAAGGTAGGGCGAGCGACATCGTCGCCCCACGCCCAGTCATTGCGAAACCACAGGGTGGGTAGAGCTGGAGCGTCGCCGCTTCTGCCCCACGGTTATGGACGGTGATCTGAACGAGCAAATCCTCCGGCGAGGCTTTGGCGTATTCCACGAAGACATCGAAGTAGCGGTCCTGGTCAAATACGCCCGTGTCAAGCAGCTCATATTCCGATCCACCTCGGCCGCGGTTTCGGTTAGTTTCGACCAGATTGTGATATGGAAAGGCTGCCTGAGGGTATTTGTAGAGGGTACTTCATATACGAGTGGGTCGGCGTAGAGTCAAGATAGAAATAGTACTCCTTGACATCTTCGCCATGATTCCCCTCGCTGTTGCTCAGGCCAAACAGGCGTTCTTTTAGGATTGGATCATTTCCATTCCACAGCGCCAGCGAAAAGCAGATACTCTGGTGGTCATCAGAGATACCCGCCAGTCCATCTTCACCCCAGCGGTAGGCCCGCGAACGGCTTGATCGTGGGTGAAGTAACTCCAGGCGTCTCCGTTATCACTATAATCTTCACGGACGGTACCCCATTGGCGTTCGCTCAGATAAGGTCCCCATTTCTTCCAGGGAGCAGTTCCCTTACGAGCTTCCTCAAGGCGGGATATCTCTGCATTGATCTTCATTTGCTTTTCTCTTCCAACAGCACCGAGCGCGAAGCATGCCTCCAGAGAGATTTCTGGCATTAAACCCGTTCTGTAACAGGATGCGCGTGGCATAGTAAGCGTGCTGTGCTGAGCGGCAAAAGACAAACGTCTCCACGGTCGCGGTGGGCAGCTCGCTCAGGCGGGCGCGGAGTTCCGGCAGCGGACATTAACTGCGCCCGGACAGATTCACCGGCAAGCTCTGGAGGATTACGCACGTCAAGCAGGAACTGGCTGTCCACAGAGCTCCAATGGCTCAAAGGCATGTCGCCGCGGAGGATATCGGCTGCCACCATCCCCGCAAAATCGACCTGTACTCTTCGCGCTTCCAAAGGGAGGCGCGTAAGGAAGCTCGGCCTCTTCCAGATCGTAAATGGTACAGCCCATCTGGATCGCCATGGCAAAGGAATTGATCCGCTTGGCAACGCCGTCTTCACCAAGGACTTGCGCACCGAGCAGGCGCCCGTTGGATTTGCGGAAGATGACTTTCATCGCCAGGTATTTAGCGCCTGGATAATACCCGGCATGGGAGTTGGGGTAGATGTAGATCGTTTCGAAGCCGCGTCTCCCCAAGCTGTTTGAGAAGCTTTTCGGTGGCGCCGGTCTGGGCAACCGCGCCCTTAAATACCTGGCAGATCGAGGTGCCCTGTGTGCCGCGAAACGGGAGTCGCGCCCGGCAATTACATCCGCCGCGATGCGGCCCTGCCGGTTAGCCGGTCCAGCCAGCGCCACCAGGGACCACTGCCCGGTGACGAAGTCTTTGACCTCGACTGCATCGCCGACGGCAAATATATCCGGGTCGCTCGTGCGCATGTGCTCATCGACGCGGATTCCGCCGTGCTCTGGCCGACCTCGATGCCAGCCATCTTTGCCAGCGCCGTCTCTGGGCGAACGCCAATCGCCAGGATCACGATGTCCGCCGCATGCCGCTTGCCAGAACTGGTCAGTACATCCAACGATCCATCTGCAGACTGCTCAAATCCAGCCACGCCATCATTGAGCTCGAGGTGGACGCCGTGCCGGATCATATAACGCTCGACGAAACGCGCCATTTCTCTGGATCGAGCGGAGGCATGACCTGGTTGAGCTTCTCGATCAGCGTTACTTCGAGCCCGGTGGTGAACCAGATTTTCCACCATCTCCAGCCCAATGAAGCCACCGCCGATCACCACCGCACGCTTCGCAGGCATGACCGTCTGGTATCCTGTGTAAGAGTGCATTCCAGATCGCTCCACTGCATCCCGGTCAAGCCACTCGCGGATGTGCCTGGCATCTGGCACGGTTCAACCGAGAAGATGCCCGGAAGATCAATGCCGGGCAGCGGCGGTCGGATCGGCGCCGCCCCGGGCGAGAGCACAAGTTTGTTGTATTTCTCGGTGGTTACCTCACCGGTAACGTGGTTCTTGAGGTCCACAGTCTTCTCTTTGGACGAGATACCAATCACCTCGCAGCGCGTCCGCACATCAATCGCGTACTGTTCGCGAAAGGTCTGTTCCGTCGCCACCAGTAAGCTCGCCTCTTTTTCGATAGCACCTCCGACATGGTATTGACTGGCAGCCCGCAATTTGCGTAAGATACGTATGGACCGCGTTCCACCATGAGAATTTCTGCATTTTCATCTAACCTACGCAAGCGTGCTGCGCATGATGCTCCGCCAGCCACGCCACCTACAATTATGACTTTCATGATAGTTACCTTTCCGATCTCTCAAATATTAGCCAACCGGGCAAAAGCGCCTGATTGGCTAATTAACCATTAGCCGGGTGAGGCAGTAGCCACTGGCTCACCCGGAAAGATTCCATCGATTGACCAGCTTGATGATAGTGTCACCGCTTCACATTTTGATTTCGGATGGTAACCGGCACTTGAGCCGGTCGCCTGACCAGCAGGCCTGCCACCAGCGCTAAAATCAAAACAGCTGCTCCAGCGAGAATTATTCCAGCTTCAATCATTTTCATATCCTTTCAACCGCCGAACTGGATTTGGACTACCGGCATTATGCCCGGCGAGATACTCATCGCTGCGATCATCCAGCCAGCAACTTTTCCTTGGCGGCGGCAAATTCTTTTATCTTTCAAAATTCAACCCGCTCCACCGAAAGAATGGTCAGATGCAGCTCATAGAGTGTGTTGAGCACGCCAGCCAGGGCAGTCTGGTCTCTCAGCTCGCCAGCTAAAGTGGCGACTGGGTAGCTCGACTCCTCCGTGGCCTGGCAGATCGCCATACCACCCAGAAGATCAGACCAGTTCGGTTGATCTGTCCTTGCACACAAATCTTGTAGTTGGCGGGGCGATCGAAGGGGATTGATTTTTTCGGCGGCATGCTCATCATCCTGATGATAGATGAATATGGCGCGTAAAACTACCACCAGAATGATGTACTTAAGGTGTAGATTGAGCAGGTTTTGGAGAGGGGAAAAGCTCAGCGAGGGGAAGAAGGTTTAATTCT
>CAVVEQ010000012.1:0-4946 GCA_963747315.1 uncultured Chloroflexia bacterium
TTGGAATGCTCGCCTTTCTGGTGCTGCTGCTCTTCGTACCTACCATTTTGAAGGAGGTGCGCATCCGCAGAGAAACTGCACCAGCGAAAGCCGCTTCGCCTTCTGGGAAAGTGAAGTTGAAAGAGCAGCCATCCACGAAGCGGATCAAGTTGAAGTAAATAAGAAATGCCCGGGCGACCGGGCATTTTACATTGAAGAATAATACTTACTGTTATTACGAAGAGGGCAAAGTTGCATGCATCGATATTAATAAAAATTTTAAAGGGTTGGAATACTGTGAGATTGCTTCAGAATCCTTCGGAATCCTCGTAATGACAGCTCGTTGGGTGGTAAAAATATGTCCAATTGCCAAATAAGAAAACTGGATTGTAAATAGTAAATCCCGTGCTAATATTAAAAAAATAAGGAGAATTACTCGAACTATATCAAAGAATGAGCTTCAAAGAGGTTGTATGATGAAAAATCCTGATTCTTCCATTCCTAAAAACTCTAAGGTTGGAGTTGAATATGAACGTCAGGCAGAGCAAAAAACCGTTGAAGGCTTCAATTGGAAGTTGCCCATTTTTGGGGGAATAGGTTTTGGGGTGGGGTTCGCGCTTATGTGTGGATTTTCATCAACAATCTTCGTGCTTGCAGCTAGGGCATTCGAATATGATTCTTTAGACCCTTTAAACAGCCCTGACATAGCTGCAATTAGAGGGTTTATCGCGGGTGCAATCGGGGGAGCTATGATTGGGTTCGCTTTCAAGGTTAAAAAATACGTTATTCATTTCGCGATTGCAGGTGCCATTGGTTTTACAGCCGCATATTTCTATCTAGTAAGTTTCCTGAATGATTCTGTCTTCGACATCGGGCGATTTGTGATTAAAACATTTTTTGGTTTGTCCACCGATCTTTTTATTGAGTCCTTTGCGGCTAAAGGAGTGGGTATCGGGTCGGTCATTGGTGCGATCGGGGGATTTGCCCTGGGATTGGCATCCCCCAAGGGGAGGATTGTTTGCGCCTTTTTGCTGGCGATTGTTGGAGCCTTTTGGTTCGCAAATGCTTTCACGTTTGAGGCCACGATCTATGATGGCAGTTGCTCCACATGGAATGCCCTAGGTGGCGCGGTGGGTGGAATCTTATTCGGGCTCGCGCTGGCAATTTTCTATGTGATCTATGACAAAGCGAAATCCCATTGAACGAATTGATCTTCGCGATCGTTGCTGTTACGTCTAGTAAAAAAATGAAATCCTTATTGAAGAGTGGATCGTAAAGTAATCAATGTTATCTCCGGCCTGCAGTTCCAGCGCAGCCAGACCACATTAACCCCCAAACCTCTATTCACATGCAGGACCATATCCTTCACCTGGTAGGTGCCGGAGTAATAATTCTGAAAATAATTCCCGCGGATGGGCACTCCAATAAAGGGCAGCGCTATTTGTCCGCCGTGGGAATGCCCGGAGAGCTGCAAGGCAAATTTGCCTGTTTTCGCGGCTTCATCGGCGAAATCCGGTTCGTGGACCAACAGGATGCCCGGGGTGGAATCGGGTGGGATCTTCGCCAACACCTGGTCCAGCCGATCAGCGTGCACTTTGATCGAATCCACCCCCGAAACCCAAAGTTCCGCTTTGCCTTTCTTGATCGAAATTGCATCATTAGCCAGGTCGGTGACCCGTGCTTGTTTTAAAACCTGCCTGACCTTGCCGGCTCCAGCCCAATGGTCATGGTTGCCAAGCGAGACCACCACGCCATCCTTCGCTTTCAAAGCCTTCAAGTTCTCGGCGAGTGGAGTGGAGAAGCGCTCCAAATCGTAGGAGACCAGATCCCCGGGGATGGCGATCAGGTCCGGTTTGAGTTCGTTGACCATCCCAACCACACCGGCCAGGCGCGCGGGGGTGAGCCACTGCCCCAGGTGCAGGTCGGCGATGACTGCCACCCGATAGCCATCGAAGGCTTTACCCAGTCCGCGGATTTGGACCGTCAGGGTGACGGTATCGAAGTCTTTGGGGTTGAAGCCATCGGCGCGGAAGATGGATTGCAACCGGTCTGATGCCAATTGGATCTGCCTGCGCAGGTGGAAGTTTTTCTCGTTCGGTTCCCTGGGTGCGCTCATAATTTTTCCTGTATTGAGAATACCACAATCCGTTTAAACCCGGATACAATCAAGCCCATTATGCCAGAGACCTCCATGCAAAAAACCGCCTTCCTCACCGTGCAGGCATCCGTTGAAACCCAGAACGTGGACTTCCTGGGCTTGTGGCGTCCCTCCCGCATGCTGGAGCATTTGATCGATACTGCCTCAAAACATGCCGCAATCCTGGGTTACAGCTACGAAGACCTAGTGCAGCAGCGCATCGTCTGGGTGCTCTCACGGTTGAACGTTCACTTTTACAGGCGCCCAGGAATCGGCGAAGAGGTTAGTACCCGCACATGGATCAAGGGCATTCAACAAAAGTTGTTTTT
Source organism: uncultured Chloroflexia bacterium (assembly GCA_963747315.1). Classification (GTDB taxonomy): domain Bacteria; phylum Chloroflexota; class Anaerolineae; order Anaerolineales; family Anaerolineaceae; genus CAVVEQ01. Next base: position 2,446 of record CAVVEQ010000012.1, read on the forward strand.
CCTGCGCGACTTTGAAATGAAGGACAAGGCTGGCGAGCGTGTGCTGGCGGCATCCTTTGCCTGGCTGTTAATCGATACCAGCACGCGGCGCATCCTGCCGGCTGCATCCATGCGGGTCACTCTTCCTGATCCCGAGGGTCAGAGTGCATTGCAGGAATCACTGGAGAAACTTAACGCACCGGAGGGAATGCCCGAAGTTTTCGTTGCGCCAGTCACCTATGGGGTCGTGGATATCCTCGGCCACGCCACCTCGGCTCGCTATGTGGACTGGATCTTTGACTGCTTCCCCCTGGAAACCTACCGGGAGAAACAGGTATCGCAGCTTCGACTCAATTTTATCCACGAGGTGCTGCCCGGGGAGAGCGTTTCCATTCGCGCGGCAAGACAGGCTGGTGTTGAACCTGAAAGCTGGATGGTCGCCGGGGAAAATTTAAGTACAGGCGAACGGGCGTTTGAGGCGATGCTGACCTGGGCTTTCGAGGATGGTAGGCGTGATTATTTACCGATGAGGTAGGCGATTATATTCAACTCCCCAATGGTATTTTGTGTAAAATGTTAGGAAGGTAAAAAATGGTTCAACCATCATACCTAACGAGGAGGCAATAAATGACCAAGATCGCATTTATCGGTGCGGGCAGCTTGGGATTCACCGCGGGGCTGGTGAGGGATATCCTTACCTTCCCGCTGCTCGCAGATTCACAGATCACGTTGATGGATATCGATGCGGAGCGGCTTGACTTCGCACACAAATCCGTACAAAAACTGATTGATGCCGGCAAGTATCCAGCGACCGTGAGCGCCACCCTGGACCGGGTGGAAGCCCTACGCGATGCTGATGTTGTGCTCACCACCATCCTGACCGGCAGCACCGAGGTCTGGCGGCATGACATTGAGATCCCCAAGAAATATGGCGTGGATATCAACGTAGGCGATACGCGCGGACCCAGCGGTATCTTCCGCTTTTTAACCCTTCCTCCTATGATGGATATCGTGCGGGATATGGAACGTTACTGCCCCGGTGCGACTCTTTTAAATTACACCAACCCCATGGCAATGCTATGTGGAGCCTTGCAGCGGCAGACCTTCATCCCCGTCACCGGTCTGTGCCATTCCGTGCAGGGCACGGCCATGATGCTGGCATATTGGATCGGCGCGGATTACGACAACATCGATTATCTGTGCGCAGGTATCAATCACCAGGCGTTCTATCTCAAGTTCGAGGAAAAGGGCGTGGACCTGTACCCGCGCATTTATAAGGCAGTGACCGAAGACCCGGAGGTCTACAACGAGGAGTTAGTGCGTAACGAGATGTATTTGGCGCTGGGGTATTACGTGACCGAATCCAGCGGGCACAACTCGGAATACAACTGGTGGTTCCGGAAGCGCCCAGACCTGATCGAGAAATATTGCGCTCACGGAACCGGCTGGAACCCTGGAGTTTATGCCTATATATTAAAGGAATACCAGAAGACAGAGACGAGCTGGAAGAATGATGTGCGTGTGGAGCTGGCCAAGGAAGTTTATGGCACCGACCTCGACCGCGGGCAGGAATATGCGGCATATATCATCAATGCCCTTAAAGGGGGAGAACCGTTCAAGTTTAATGGGAACGTACCCAACTCACAGCTGGTGACCAACCTGCCGCAAAGCGCCTGCGTGGAAGTTCCGGTGCTGGCAGATCGCAGCGGAATCCACCCCATGCACGTGGGTGCGCTGCCCCCCCAGTGCGCGCTGCTTGCAGGTCTTTCGAGCGGGATCGAGGAACTGGCCATCCAGGGAGCGCTGACAGGCGACCCAATGGCCATCTACCATGCCATCTGCATGGACCCGTTATCGGCGGCGGTGCTCTCGCTGGCGGAGATCCGCGAGATGACAAACGAGCTCTTCGCCTGTCACCAACAATATCTGCCACAATTTAAAGTTCACAAGGTTTAGCAGTTTATATTTAGTTGGAGATTTCTGGCGGGTTAGCTGAAATGGCCTACCCGCTGATTTGCTCGTGGTTGCTTTCATTGTAATACTTGCAGGTTTTGCATTTTCGCTGGAATATTTAAGAAAACGTAGGTTGAACCAGGCGGGGATGATGCCAGTGAATCCCGGGGGAATGCCGATCACTAAAAAAACAGGTTGTTGGGAAAGCCATCGGCTCCTAGCAGGTGCAAAGTAAGAAGAGGAACCCGGGATGACAAACATTCCGGCTTTAAAACCAGAGATCAACTGGATCAATCTATACCAGATGGAACTGGAGGGGTGGGATCCATTGTTCAACTGTATATTGAAATCTCCTCAATGATGCGTGCTATACTCAAACGAGTACTTACTGTGTCCAAATGAAATTAATGGCTGACACTGACAAGAATAAACGCATCATTATCGTCACCGATAGCATCGCCCAGGTTCCAACTGACCTGGTGAAAGAGCTTGACATTCGGGTTTCCCCACTTGTATTCACAGTAGAAGGCGAGACCTTCACCGATTGTGGTGATTTTGAACCACAGCAG
>CAVVEQ010000013.1:0-1102155 GCA_963747315.1 uncultured Chloroflexia bacterium
TCACATAAAGAATTTCCGCTTGATTTGGATCCTCAATGCTAGCCAAAACCCACAACCGATCATTTTCAAATTCAATATCAAAATAATTCGTCGCCTCAATCCCTGAAATTGTCCTTACAAGATTCCCTGTATTAGGATCCCATTGTTGCAAACCGGAGAATAAAGTGCCTGTCCAGACTTGTCCGGGAATTGCAAGCATCGCCCCGGGACCTCCTCCCGGATTGAAAGGTATATCTGAAATCACAATACTTTTCATGATGACCGGGGTAATTGGTGTAGGCGTTTGGTTCAGGGAAACATTTTCAGCTTGCAGCGGTACGTTTGTGAGAGTGGCTTGAACTTTTTGGGTAGATATCGCTGCCACTTCATCTGAACTTGGAAGCTCTGTACTTACCGAGGAGACAGAAGCCTTTGTCTCGATGGCTGTTGAATTACTAATTTTTTTATCTTGTGACTGAGCATTGCACGAAATCAAACTGAACGCGCAAAAGAACACACTGAACAAGATTTGAATCTTGCTTCTTATTGTCACCATCCTCGGGTACTCCTTAGTTATCTGAAAGATTGTTTGGCATGGTCTTCGTATGTGCAAATGGCTTTTCTCTTACAGTAGGAAATAAATATTAACCCATATCTTCAGGATATTCGTTCATCGCCACCCGCTGGCTCGTGCGCGAGATCAATCTTTACCACGAAAGCCAGGGGGAGGCAGCCGAAATCATGGACAAACTGGTCACACCAATCCTGGTTCAGCTACCCAAAGAAACAGAAAAGGTAATGGGGCAATAAATCTCAGAATTTTATCTGCACCTAACTGCACCAAAAAAGAAGAGCCTGCTATTCAAGCAGGCTCAAGGCCCCATATATGGGGGGTAAATGGGTGAATACCGCCATATTTAGCGCCCCCGCAGGGATTCGAACCCTGAACCTACTGATTCGAAGTCAGGCACTCTGTCCAATTGAGCTACGGGGGCGGACGGGCAAATTATACCTTAACCGCCGAGCAAAATCCCAATGGCCACTGTGAGTGCACCCACCGCGGTGATCAGCATCCCGGTTTTCCAGGGAGCCACTCCGGTGTACTTCCCCCATTGATACCCAGAGAGGAACAAAACGGCAAACGAAACAATGTTCGAGGTGCGAATGGCCAATTCCACGTTCTGTCGGAATATCACCAACGGGATCATGGATGGTATGATCGCAATTACCGCAACAAGGACGTGCCCCAGGATTGCTGTGAAATCTTCCCGTTTGAAGCTAATAAGCTGCGGTTTACTATTGCGTAAATACCCCAGGATATTCTGGTAAAGGGATTGCCGTTGTTCTTCTTCCGTGATCGGCTCCAGGATGTAGTCCAGTTCATCGGCGATAACCTCCACGGCGGATGCATCATCCTCCGCAGTTTGGATGCCTTTCAGCAATCTGTGTTTCTCGCTTCGTTCCAACAGGGAGAATAGCGCATACATGATCCCATCAAAAAATCCCCAGGAAATGACCGTGAACAGCGATCCAATGATCATGGAAGTTAGGATCGCTTCCTGGTTTTCATAAAAATCAAAGGTGGGGTACATATTCACCCGGTACACCAGGGTGAAAAAAAGCATGATTAAAATACTGAACATTGTCTCCGAGAGCCTGTCGATCGGGTTGATCAGGTTTTCCAGGATGCTGCTTCTTGGTTTGGTCCTGTGACCCGGGCGAAGCGGATTTCTTACAGTCATATCTTTCTCCTAACGCACCTTTCGTATAATTCAGATTTTGCCTGTTTCCCGATGGACTTTCGCTAATAAAAAGGTAAATAATCCACCCACCCAAATGCAATGGGTGGGTGTGAAGATATTTTTAGCTTATTATCAAATTCCTTTACGTGATTCACCCAAAATATTTGCGGATCTATTCCTTGACATAAGGTTCTCCATCCGCTGCGGGTGGCATCGCCCGGCCTACCACACCTGCAAGAACAACCATCGTGATGATGTACGGTGCCATCAGGAGGAATTCGGATGGAATGGGAACAGAAAGGATCTGCAGTTTTACCTGGAGAGAATCCGCAAAACCGAATATTAATGAAGAGAAGAAAGCGCCTATAGGGGTCCATTTACCGAAGATCATCGCAGCCAGACCGATGAAGCCTTTACCCGCGGTCATGATCTGATCAAACCGGCCAATCGTCCCGATAGTGAAATATGCGCCACCCACACCGGCGATCATTCCACCGATGATCACATTCACATAACGGATCAAGTAAACATTGACTCCCAAAGTATCCGCGGCTTTCGGATGTTCACCTACAGCCCTGGTGCGTAAACCCCAGGGAGTGTAAAAGAGCATGAAATGCATGGCCAGGACCAGGATCATCATCAGGTAAACGATAATATTGTTCTCAAAGAGCATAGGGCCAAGAATTGGGATTTTTGATAGGATCGGAATCGGCACGATCGGGAAAGTGCCGGAATTGTTCAAAAGGTCGCCATAGGGTTCAAGGAATTTTGAGGCGAAGAAACTGGTCAACCCTGTACCGAGGATATTGATGGCAACACCACTGACGATCTGATTCACCCGGAACCGGATGCATAACACGGCGTGCAGGCTTGCGAACAAACCGCCGGTAAGGATCGCGACAAGCAATCCTACATAAAGGTTATCCGATAAGGAGGCAGCCACGACGGCTGTTTGTGCCGAGAATAACAACATACCTTCGATACCGATATTTACAACACCAGAACGCTCGCTGATCACCCCAACCAACGCTGCGAGCGCGATTGGCGTTGCCCGAACCAATGAACTGGATATCATGCCTTCCAGGTTGAATTGTTTCCCAGCAGCACCCCAAAGCAGGAATGCAAAAACGAATACCAAACCGAGGACCCCGGCCAATACACCGGTGGATCGGATTCCGACAGCAAGCTGGTATGCACCCACTAGGATTAGGATAAACGCGAGTACATAAATAGTGATTTGCGAGGGCAATGTAATCGAGGGAACCTGGATCGCATTTGATTGATTAAGATTAAAATTCAACGTTGTTTTATCGATGGATTCCAACTGGGAACCAAACACGAAAGAACATAAATAGACCTACCAGGATCAGCATGATTCCCCAGACGATCCTGGAAGTAGGTACTTTCGGTTTTGCTGGAGGAACGGCAACTTTTGATATGGCCATTTAACCCTCTCGTTTTACATTATTCAATGGATTTGATGTAATCATTTCCAGCCTCTGGCATGAACCACTTCATCTTTGTGGGGTGCACTGACGCGGTAAATCGCGCGAATGATGATCGGGGCGGCAATAAAGACGATGACCAGACCCTGGATAATGGAAATGATATCGATCGGGATCCCGGCAAGGGACTGCATGGAAGTAGCTCCTCCCCGCAAGACACCAAACAGGATCGCAGCCAGAACAACACCTAGCGGGTGGCTGTTACCGATCAGAGCCAGCGCGATGGCATCGAAGCCAAACCCGGCGGAGAAGCCCTGTCCCACCCAATGATCCGTTCCAAGCACCTGAACAGCCCCACCCACACCTGCAAGCGCTCCGCTGATAACCATGATTAGGATTATGTTGTTGGAAATATTCATCCCAGCGTATTTGGCGGCGCTTCGGATTAGCGCCAACCGCCCGGATCTCATAGCCAACCTTGGTCTTGAACAGCAACCACCAGATAAAAAAGGCGATCGCAAGGGCGAGAAAGAATCCTGCGTGGAACCGCAGTGGCTCTGGAAAGAACCTTGGAAGCATAGCGGATTCTTCAACAACGGGGGTGATCGGCCGATACCCGGTCGCTTTCATCGGACCATTCAGAAGCCAATCGCTGAGCCGGAAAGCGATCCAGTTCATCATGATCGTATTGACCACCTCATGTGCGCCGGTTTTCGCCTTCAACCAACCGGGTATAAATGCCCAAAAACCACCGGCGATGGCACCTCCGAGCAGCGCAAGCGGGAGGTGGATATAAATCGGCAATCCTTTAAGCGTATATCCGACGAATGCCGAACCAAGCGCGCCCATAAAGAACTGGCCTTCTGCACCGATGTTGAATAACCCTCCGCGAAAACCGACCGCCACAGCCAGGCCTGTAAGGATATACGGGGAGGCGGCAACCAGGCTTTCCGTGATCGGGTAGATCGCCTTATAGAGGGCAGAGGGATCCCCCGTTGCTGAGTAGACTTGAATGGAAGCGATCAACGCTGGCAGGCTCCCCAGCGAACCGGCGAACAATGCTCCGTACGCGGTAGCAATAGCATCCCAGCTCGCCTTTAAAGCGGCGAGGGGAGCGATAAAGAAGGATTTATACAGGGGGAGTACTTTCAGGTCTGTAAATACGATAAATAATGCGCCGATGATCAAGCCGGTCAGGACTGCAAGCACCGGGATAAGAAAAGCCTGGTATTTGAATGACTGGGCGCGTTTCTGAACGGGTTTTTCTTCCGGAGCTGGAACAGGAGCGACTTGCTTGGTAGTAGGTTTTTTGTCCTTTTTCAATGCCATACCTCCTAAAACACCCGTTCCACTTCGCCCACGGCAAGATGCTTGGGGGTGGTAACCAGCGCTTCTTCCACAGGCACTCCTGCCATGAGGAGTCCAAGGTATTGACGATTTGCGCCTTTGGCCGGGATCACATCCACGATGCGGCCTTTATACATGACCGCGATCCTATCTGAAAGCGCGAGAACTTCATCTAATTCCGGGGATACCAACAAAACCGCAGTGCCTTCATCGCGTTTTTTAACGATTTGGGCGTGAATATACTCTATTGAACCGACATCCAATCCGCGGGTAGGTTGCGACGCGATGACAAGTTTTGTTGGTCGTGAAAGCTCCCTCGCGATGATAACCTTTTGTTGGTTGCCTCCAGAAAGTGTGGAAGCATTCACATAAACATTCGGAGTACGCACGCTGTATTGATCAACCAGGTCGGCCGCAGTGCTGATGATTGTCTTCTCTTGAAGCACCCCGCGACTTGAAAATGGCGGCAGGTAATAAGTACATAAAACAAGGTTGTCATAAATCGGGAAGGATAAGATCAACCCATGTTTTTGCCGGTCTTCGGGAACATGGGCGACCCCCTTTTCCAGGATCTTCCGGGGGGTTGGTTTCTTTAGAACCTCCCCGAGAATTTTTATCTCACCGGCTTCAGGTTTGGAAAGGCCGGTCAGCGCGTAAACCAATTCTGTTTGTCCGTTCCCCTGCACCCCCGCAATTCCCAGGATTTCCCCAAGATGGACATCCAGGCTTAAGCCATTCACGGTGAGGTTCTGGCGCTCGTCGCGCACATAGAGGTCCGCAACCTCCAAAGCCACCTCTTTCGGCTTTGCAGCGGTTTTTTCCACAGTAAGGTTGACCTCGCGCCCGACCATCATGGCAGCAAGTTTTTCCGGATTTGTTTCCTTTGGATTGACAGTCCCAACGGATTTTCCCTGTCGAAGTACCGTGATCCGGTCCGCGATCTCCATGACTTCTTTCAGTTTGTGGGTAATAAAAATGATCGAAATGCCTTTATCGATGAGCGAATGGATGACCTGGAAAAGACCTTCCACTTCCTGGGGAGTAAGAACCGCGGTAGGTTCATCCAGGATGAGGATCTCGGCGTGACGGAACAGGACTTTAATGATCTCCACCCGTTGTTGGGTTCCGACGGGGATATCCTGGATATAGGCAGTTGGATCCACCTCCAGTCCGTACTGATCGGATATCTCCCGGATCCGTTTCTCCACGGATGCCTTATCCAAAACGATTTTGCCCTTGGTTTTTTCCACACCCAGCATCACATTTTCTGTGACGGTCATCACTGGAATGAGCATGAAATGCTGGTGAACCATACCGATCCCCTGGGCGATCGCATCGGTTGGTCCTTTGATGGTGACTTCCTTGCCATTAACCCGGATGGTTCCCTCATCAGGTTTATATAGCCCATATAGGATGTTCATGAGGGTGGTCTTGCCGGCGCCGTTTTCCCCCAGCAATGCAAGGATTTCCCCTTTATTAAGGGTTATATCCACATTGTCGTTTGCAAGTACACCGGGGAAACGTTTTGTAATTCCGCTTAATTCCAGTACTTTAGGCATTAGCAACTCCCAGAAATGTGATCAGCAGAACCAACAATATTTTATCAGAAATTAAATAAAGAGAGCCGGTTTAAACCGGCTCTCTTTAAAAAAGCTACGAGATTCTTATTCGGGGCAAGCCAGAACGCCATTCACGGTGATGGCACCGGAGATGAGGTCTGCTTTGGCCTGGTCAACCTGAGCCTGAAGTTCTGGGGTAACCAGGGAGGCTAGGTCGTGCAGGGGGGCGATATCCACACCACCATCTTTCAGGGCGAAGTTGGCGATGCCACCCTTGTAGGTACCTTCTTCAACGGACTTGATGGCGTTCATCACAGCCACGTCGATCTTCTTGAGAACGCTGGTCAGGTAGATCTCCTTATATTCCGGAGCGGTTTCGTACCAGTCAGCATCCACACCGATATACGTGCAGGAACCGGTTTCCTTGCAGAATGCGGCGGAACCAAGACCAATGGGGCCACCAACTCCCATGAAGACATCAGCGCCTTCCTGGGCCATGGATTCGGTGATCTTGCGGGCGTCATCCGTGCTGCTGAAATTCCCTGTGAACACACCATCGTTCTTGCAGGTATCCCAACCCAGGACTTTCACATCTGTGCCATTGAGCTGGTTGTAGTACTTGACACCGGCTTCAAGACCTTTCATGAAAATCGAGACGGTCGGGATATTGATGCCACCGTATGTTCCAATGACACCAGTTTTCGATGTGCCTGCGGCCAGCATACCAGCGAGGAAGGCGGCTTCATCGGTCTGGAAGGTCAAACCCACCACATTGGGCAGTTCAACATCGGAACCGCAGTCCTTGCCAACCACTGCACCCGGCCAGCAATCGGGGAACGCGTAGTCCACGATAGCAAACTTGGTATCGGGATTTGCCTTGGCTGCTGTGGCAGTATCCACACCGAGAAGGAAACCAACCGTGGTGATCATGGCGGCTTTTTCATCGATGAACTGCTGGATGTTCTTGGCATAATCGGATTGCTGGGTGGATTCAAGATATTTCCCATCGACACCAAATTCCGCCATCGCATCCTGGACACCCTTCCACGCCAGGGCGTTGAAGGATTTGTCATCCACGCCACCCATATCGGTCACTTCACCGTAAAGGGCTTTGGGTTCTGGGGGTGGGGGCACTTCAGTGGCTGGGGGGGCTTCGGGTGGTGCAACCGGTTCTTCAGTTGGCGCGGCGGTGGGCTGCGCGCAAGCTGAGAGGATCATGGAGACCATGACCAAGACACCTAAAACTGCAAACAACTTTTTAGACATCTGTTTCTCCTCCTGAGAAAATAGTGGGTTTTTGCCAGGGAATTGTCCCGATTGGGTATTCCCCATGCACCAATCAGTATAGCGTTAATTCAAGGTATATGCAACACTTTTTAAGAATATCATTCGTTCAGGAATTGCTTGCTTCGCCGCGTTTCACACCAAGCATCGCGATCAACGAGAACAACAGGAAAATTGGGGATACCAGCATCAGCAGCCGGTATTGATCGTTGCTGGCTTGAATGATCCCGCCGTAAAGGATCGGCCCAATAATCGCCGCCAGGGTGGAAAACAGGTAATACAGACCCGTGTAAGTGCCAATATGAACGGCATCGGTCATATCCACCACCATGGGCAGAGAATTAATGTTGATCAATGCCCATGCGACCCCGAGGGCCATCATGATAAAGCTGAGGGTGTAGATCGGTCCGACCAGGGGTAGGGTGGTGTTGAGGGTCGCCAGGGTGTCGCGGGGGATGAAGAAGATGGATGCCACACAAACCATCATCAGGATGATGCCGACCAGAATGGTTTTCTTCCGACCGGCTGCGGAACCGATATACCCGGCCGGGATAGCAAAGATCACGAACAGCAAAGAGAGCTGACCGAGCATCCTGGCGCCGTCGGATTCGGGAAGCAACAGGTAATTCTTGGTGAAAAGGGTAAAAAATGCCTCGATTCCTGCATAGGCAACGAACCAGAAAAAGATCGCGCTGAGCAGCCTCAATTCGGAGCGGTCGGGGGATTTCCACATAGTTTGTATACTGGCGATCAAACCTGGCTTCTCCTCCTTTGTGAGTTCTGGTATTTTTGGTTCACGGATGAATATGAGTACCAGCACTGCAGCGATCAACACCAGAACTGCTCCCATCAGGAAGGGGTATTCGGGATTCATATCATAGAGCTTTGCCCCGCCGATGAAGGCGATGATCGCCCCCAGCCCACCCATCAGGTTGATAATCCCATTTGCCTGTGAGCGGTACTTTGAGGGAGTGATATCCGGCATTAAAGCTACCACTGGGGTTCGCCAGACTGCCATGCTGATCAGTAGCGCGACGGATGCCAGGAAGAAAGCGAACAAACTACCCGCGATGGGTAACATGATGAAGCTGACTGCCGCAATCGGAGCACCTACGAGGATGAAAGGTAGTCTCCGCCCGAGGCGTGTGTGGATGCGATCCGACCACGACCCGACTGCTGGTTGAATGAAGAGCGCAGCAATGTTATCCAGGGTCATGAAAATGCCGATGAAACCAGCTGCCAGAAGAAACCGATCCTGGAGGAATATCGGGACGTAGGCGTTGTAGACACTCCAAATCACGCTAACCCCAAAAAAACCGAACCCAAGCAGAAAAGTCTTTCCAATACTGAATTTCATGATCCATCTCCCTCTTTGTTCGGATTGATTTCTTCAAGTGAATCCAAAAATCCCTTTTCCTTTATTGTAAGGTCAACCGATTTCAGAAGATCAGGTCTGCGCAGCAGTGTACGTTTGAGCGCTTGCTGCCTGCGCCATAGCGATATCGCTTTGTGGTTTCCGGAGAGCAGCACCTCCGGCACCTTCCAGCCGCGGAAATCCTCCGGACGGGTGTAGTGCGGGTATTCGAGCAGACCGGAGGCGAAGGAATCATCCTCCGCACCCTCCGGATCCCCAAGCACGCCGGGGAGGAAGCGGGCGACGCTATCCACCAAGATCATGGCTGCCAGCTCGCCGCCGGTGAGAACGTAATCCCCGATGGAGATCTCGTCCGTGACCAGGTGTTCGCGAATGCGCTCGTCGATCCCTTCGTAATGCCCACAGAGGAGCGCGATACGATCCTCTCCCGCCAATTGCTTCGCGATCTTATGATCGTATGGGCGCCCCTGGGGGGTGAGCAGGATGGTTGGAAAATCCCGTATCGTGCCGAGGACGGATTCGATAGCTGCGAAGACCGGCTCCGGTTTCATCACCATCCCGCCGCCGCCGCCATAGGGAGTATCGTCAGTAGTATGGTGCTTATCTGTTGCCCAATCCCGAATGTTATGCAGGCGAATGATGAGGTGATTATTCTGGATAGCCCGTTTGAGGATGCTGGTTTCGAAGTATGGTTTGAAAACTTCCGGAAAGAGTGAAAAAATGTCAAAATGCATGATTTTATTTTAGCTGTTTGACCATTTCGGGGCAAGTAATCTTCGGTTATTCAAAAATTTTATGTGAAGATGGATATATCCTGCTAACACGAAAAAGGGTGGGATTAACGATTATTAATAATCCAATCCCACGGATTTTATCGAATCGAACAAAAGGTAAAATGGAACTATTGAGTATGGAAACATCCAATATTGGGATCTGGTTGGCATTCATAGCCGGTCTGGCATCCTTTTTATCTCCCTGCGTCCTGGCTCTCGTTCCCGTCTATATCGGGTACCTGGGTGGTCGGGCAGCTGGTGAAGATTATTCTCGTTCTGATCGATGGTCAACATTTTTTCATGGACTCGCGTTCGTCTTTGGCTTTAGCCTGGTTTTCATCCTGTTCAACATCATCGCGGCATCTCTAGGTCTACTGCTTTCGGATTTTCAATCCTGGTTATCAAAACTCGGTGGGATCGTAGTGGTCATTTTTGGAATTCATCTTACCGGGTTGTATAGGATTCCCTGGCTGGATTATGAACGAAAAATCAATCGTCCTGTTCCAAAACGGTTCGGACTTTTCACCTCTTTTGTTTTTGGGATCATTTTTTCTGCCGGGTGGACCCCTTGTGTAGGCCCTGTCCTCGGCTGGATCATGACGTTCTCGCTGAACGGTGGTTCAATACTGAAGGGGATAGTATTCGGGGCAGCCTATTCCGCTGGTATGGCGGTCCCTTTCCTCGTTGCGGCGATTGGAATTGGGTGGGTGACGGTCATTCTACGCAGGTATTCCCGGGTAATGAGGATGACCGAGATCATAATGGGGATCATTATGATCATTGCTGGTTTGCTACTTTTTTTTGATTCGTTCTCCATCGTAACAAATATCCTCCAGGTTTAGTCATGGGCAAACCATGCATTATTCAAGACATCGACAATACTTGTATTGATTTTCCATCTGAAACAACTTATAATCTTAAATCAGATCGTTTAAAAACTTTTCCGGAAAAGGAGATTTGAAGTGACATACGGACCAGTTGATTTCCTTGCCCTGCAATTCAGGGGCAACAATTTCAAAGGCGAGATCCTGAAAGAGTTGAATAAACTGATGGCCTCCAAGACTATCCGAATAATCGATTTAGTGATCGTTTATAAGGATGCTCAGGGTCAGGTGACCGTGAAAGAAATACAGGAACCGGATGTGGATTTCGTCGCCATCTTTGATCCCACCAAGGTGGAAACCCAGGGCATGATCAAGAAAGCTGATATAGACATGATCGCCCAAAACCTTGAGAATAATACGACTGCCAGCCTGATGCTTTTTGAAAACTTATGGGCAGTTGCCTTTAAAGAAGCTGTATTACGGGCAGATGGAGAGTTGCTTATGCAGGAACGCATCCCCCATGAAGTTGTGCTTGAAGCAGTGGATAGCCTCGCGCTTGCTGACAAAGCATAGTATTTCGAAAAATTTCTAAAACATGTTGGAGGAAAAATGAGAATCGTACGCAGAAGAGCAGTAGGCCGCCAGGTCGTTCGTGTTGCTGCCACAACCGCAGTCGTTGCCGGAACCGCTGGAGCAGTCCGTCATGCGCAGGATCAGAAATATGCCAATCAGGCGGAAGCCCAGGCTCCCGCTGAGCCGGAAGTTGTATACGTGCAAGCACCCGCGGCTCCGCAGGCTGCTGCACCAGCAGGTGATGACCTCAATTCCCAGTTGATGCAGCTTTCCCAGCTGCACAATGCCGGTGTCCTCTCGGACGAGGAATTCACGCAAGCCAAGGCGAAGTTGCTCGGCGGTTAATCAAGTTCATCTAAAGGCTCCCTCGAGATTCTTCTAATCTCCAGGGGAAATGCTGATTACCAGCCTGAGATTTCGGGATCGACCCGAATTCTGAGGCTGGTATTTTTATTGCAACATATCTGGAATTCATTTCTTACGGAGGGAAGTATGGCTGAGAAAAAGGAATTAAAAAACCTCGGTTATGAGATTTTTATCGGGGTCCTCTCAATATTATCCATTTTTAATCTTATCGTTGGCATATTCACCCAGGATCCGGATATTAGTAATGTTTTAATGATCATGAATGGTGTATATAGCGTCATTTTCATGGCTGACTTTATCTACAGGATTGCCACCGCTCCTTCGAAAAGCAATTATTTTTTCCGGCAATTCGGTTGGGCGGATCTACTCGCCAGCCTTCCTTTTGAGCAAACAAAAATATTGAGGGTCTTCCGATTGGTGCGTGTGTACCGATTAATGAAAAAAGTCGGCCCTAAAACAATCCTGAATACATTGATCAAGGACCGAGCTGGAAGCGCATTAATTATTTTGCTGCTGATGGGGTTTCTAGTGCTGGAGTTTGGCAGCCTGGCAATATTGAGGGCTGAAAAATTAAATCCAGACGCAAATATCAAAACAGCCTCCGACGCGATCTGGTACACGATGGTTACCATTTCTACTGTTGGATACGGAGATAGGTACCCGACTACAAATTGGGGAAGAATTATTGGGGCGGTGATCATTATTGTCGGGGTAGGTATCTTCGGTACATTTACCGGGTACCTGGCCAACCTGTTCTTATCCCCGCAGAAAAAAGAAGAATCCAGTAATTAATTCGACAGATTCTCTTCCGAAATTCCTATAAGGATGGGAATATAATTCCTGATCTAGTAAAAGGAAAATGGAGCGTATTATGGACAAGAAATTTCTATTTCTGATCTTAGGAGTTTTGGTTGTTCTGGCTTTCCTATTTTTTCGTTCCTGCCAAACTACTGCATCTCCAAATGAACCTACGAAAATCCCAACTCTTGCTCCTGTGAATTCGATCACGCCCACACCGAAAACGGAACTGACCAATACACCGGTCAAACCCACCTCAATTCCTTCCTTAGCAGCAAGTCCAACCGCAAAACCTCAACCTACAAATACCCAGGTTACGCAGCCACAACCCACATTAACCTCAGCCCCAACCAAGAACCCCATCCAGTTGATCAATTGGGAATGGATCAGCTTGAAAAATAATTCAACTGGCGAAACCAAGCTGAACCCAGACCCCAAGTATTACACGATCATTTTCTATCCCGATGGTTCGATTTCTGGCAATGTTGACTGTAACACTTTTAAAGGCAATTATTCAACAAACAATGGCCTCACGATCAATGTGACCGGAACGACAAGAATGGCTTGTGAACCGGGTTCGATGGAGTCCGAATACCTTGAATTACTGGAAGAAATCGTAGCTGGCGGCCCGGACGGAAAAGGCGGCCTCGCGCTAGAAACGGCGGGCGGGGAGAAACGGATGGAGTTCCAAAACGGTGGTCCTGCGCAGTAACAGAATGTATCTTAAGATAAAACAACAAAACCCCGGAACCCCGGGGTTTTTCTTTGCATCATCAAATAATTAATGGTCTTCATGCTTTTCGGCTTCTTCAGCCTCTGCTTTTGTTTTATGAATGGTTCCATCCGGGTGGTTGGGTGGAGAATAAACCGTATAGAGTTTTAACTTCGAGGTTTTTGAGGTATTGATCACATTATGGTATGTACCCGCCGGCACAACAGCAGCATCACTTGCGCAGACCATATGTTCTTCCCCGTTGTTCAGGACGAATTTTGCCTCCCCTTCCTCGACCCGGAAGAACTGGTCCACATGGTTATGGACTTCATTGCCGATCTCTTCGCCTGGTTGTAAGCACATCACTACCAACTGGGCATGTTTCCCTGTGAAAAGCACCTTCCGGAAGAATTCATTTTGCAGCGTCTGTGTTTCTATGGATCCAAAATAGCCTGTCATTTTGTAACCTCCAAAAAAATTGACTTATCCCGCATTCTTATCTTACTCTTTTTATTTAGGTATTCAATCGGCAAATTGGTTTGCTTTTTAGGGCTCCAGGGGAAACAGCTTTTGTTTTAATTTGAAGGCGGCGTTGACCAGCAGGATCATCACCGGCACCTCCACCAGCGGACCGATCACCGCGGCGAAGGCTTCCCCCGAAGATATCCCGAAAACAGCCACGGCCACTGCGATGGCTAATTCAAAATTGTTGCTGGCTGCGGTAAAAGAAAGGGTAACGGTTTTCTTGTAGTTTGCTCCCGCTGCCTTGCTCATGTAGAAACTTGCAAAGAACATGATCACAAAATAGAGCAACAGGGGGATGGCGATGAGCACCACATCCTGCGGGAATGTGACGATTTTTTCTCCCTGGAGGGAAAACATCACCACGATGGTGAATAGTAGGGCTATGAGGGTGATGGGGCTGATTTTGGGGATGAATTTATCGTGATACCACGCTTTCCCTTTGGTCTTGACAAGGATCAGGCGCGTAAAGAAACCAGCCAGGAAGGGGATGCCTAGATAGATGAATACGCTCTTAGCGATATCACTGATCGTGATTGGCACTGAGGTGCCAGGGAAACCAAACCAGGTTGGCAAAACAGTAAGGAATATATAAGCGTAAAAGCTGTAAAACAGAACCTGGAAAATGCTGTTGAAGGCCACCAACCCGGCCGCGTATTCGGTATCGCCTTTGGCGAGGTCGTTCCAGACAATTACCATGGCTATGCAGCGGGCAATCCCGATCAGGATCAAGCCGTACATGAACTCGGGGTGCGTGTTCAAAAAGATCACGGCGAGAATGAACATCAGGATGGGGCCGATGATCCAGTTCTGCACCAGGGATAGGCTGAGCACTTTGCGGTCCCGGAAGACGTTGCCAAGCTCTTCATAATGCACTTTCGCCAGGGGAGGGTACATCATCAGGATCAACCCTATAGCGATGGGGATGTTGGTGGTTCCAACGGAAACAGACTCGTTCCAGGCTTGCACTTCGGCCGGGAAGAAATACCCGATGGCGACCCCGACTGCCATCGCCAGGAAGATCCACAGCGTCAGGTAGCGGTTGAGGAAAGAGAGTTTTTTCGTTGGTTGCTCGTTCATGGCTTCTCCTATTCGTATTTATTTAAAATTTGGGGGATTTCTACGGCAATTGCATCCCGAACCGTACGGAAATCGGTAATATCCCCAGTTTTCGCGGGATCGGGAAAACTGTGGTGAACCCTTTTCCCTTTACCAAGCCACGCCGGGCATTCCTCCGCGGCGGAATCGCATACGGTGACGATTAGGTCAAAACTGGTCTCATAAAAGACATCCACGGGTTTGGATTCTCCAGAATGGTTGATACCTATTTCCTGCAAAACTTCAATAGCCAGGGGATGGATAAAACCTGCCGGTCGTGTACCGGCACTGATGGCATCCCATTTATCGCTTAGGCGGTCATTTACGATCGCTTCCGCCATCTGGGAGCGGCACGAATTCCCGGTGCAAAGGAAGAGTACTTTCTTTTTCATAAGGTTTCCAGAGCTGAAGTGAGCATGGTGGTGATTTCCGCTTCGCTGGGAATCCGCCCGGCTGAAACAACCTTCTCGTTGATCACCAATCCCGGCGTTGCAAGGATTTTATATTTCGCAATTTCTTCACGGTCGGTAACCTTTTCAACGGTTGCGTCAATAGCCAGATACTCTACAGCGTGTTTCGTTACGGCAGCCAGAGTCTGGCAATTCTGGCAGCCGGAACCGAGTACTTTTATCGTTAGCATAAATTCATTTCTCCTTGAGAGTTCATTTTCATTATATGAAACATTGGCATTGGTAGTCTTTTATGTAACTACCTCAATCTTTGGTTCAATAACGATCTCGGATTTCACGGAATTTGCGACCAGGCTGTATTTTTGCGCCGCTGCCACGCCTTTTTGAATTCTCCCTCGAATGATTTCGAGGTCTTCATTTCCTGCCGAAACAAGGATGGATGGCCAGAAGTGTAAATGGGTGAAGATCTCCGTGCGGTCCAATTCGATTCGTTTGGTTCCTTCCGCGCGGCATTCATAGGAAAGCAGGTTTAATTTATACCTCCCGCAAGCCCAAATGAACATCATCATGATGCAGGTGTTCGCCGCTGCGACGAAGGCGTCTTCGGGAGTGAGCACTCCGGGGTGACCTTGGGCATCTGGGGGAGCGGAAAAATCCATTTCCGGCCCGTTTCCCATAACGATGTGACCCCAGTGCTCGCCTTTCCAGGTAACTGTGGTGTTATAAGTAGCCGTCTGGCTCATTTATTAATCTCCGATTTGCAATATGAGGCGTATTCCTGAAAGATCGCATTCCGATATTCGTCATCCATACCAGCCGGAATATGGTTATAGACTTTCACTGTCTCTAAAAGCTCGATAGCAGTCGCAGAAGAGAGGTCCTTTCCGTCCTGACGAAAATTCTCGAAGATCAAAGGCAGGGCGACCAGGCTGATATTCTCTCCATTGATAAAGACTCCTGGACGGGAATGCCAGAGCCACATGAACAGGTGGCTAGCTTTCCAGAATTATTACCATCGGCTGGAAGCGGGTTGGCGACACCGGGATCCTCAAATGCACCTGCTCTGCGGTTCCAGTGTTTTCCAAGCAGTTCATCGACCAAAACGGCTATTTTTACCGCAGTGGCATCTACGGCTTGTATTCCGGCTGGATTTAAGGTGCCGTCGACCTTCAGGTTTGGAGAAAGTTATTTTCCAAAATTATGTCGCGGACCATGATACTGGCGGCAGGTTTACTGGAATATTTTTCTGTGCCGCGGGCTGCGCAGCGCAGCTCGCATCCATCCACGGCAATGGTTGGATAAAATTTCGCGAAAGCCCGGTCACCTTCGCCACCCGCGAGGAAGAGCGGCAGGCAGATGGTCACGGTATCCTCCGGGCGGAGTTGATCCAATACTTTCCGTGTGGCCAGGCGGGTTATCGTTCCTTCAGCCAGCTCTTCGCCAGAACAGGAAACAATTCCGACCTTCTTTTTTGGCAGGTCAGGCATTTTGGTCCCTTTTTGAATCGGCTGCCATGTTGTCGATTGTGATGGAGGCTTCATCTGCCAGAGCTTTTGCCAGCCTGACCCCATTTTCATTGAGCTCTGAAATTCCCTCGGGTCTGAATTCTTTATACCGGCGGTAAACATCCAGGACATCGAACTCCTGTGTGATCTTCCCGCCATTTTCCTTTACCATCTTACTGGCACAGGCCAGCTTACACCCGTCGATGGTGATAGCCGGATTTCCCGTAACTATCGCGACGGCTGACTCTTCCCCCATAACAAGCTTGGCGAGCGCGACGAGTTGTGTGTCTTCTGGTCGAAGGTCTTCGGTGATGATGTATGCCGCTTCACGGCTGACAGATCCGAACGCTTTCCCGATCCCGCTGCAGGGGACAATTACTACTTTTGTGGATTCTTTGCTCTTTTGACATTAACTATTTATCTCCCGCTCTGCATCCGCTTTCATCTTTTCGAAATATGTCTTTGGATCTAGAAGATGGACTTTCTCAGCATTCCAATCGCTAGCTTCGATCACTGCCAGCCAGCCGTTTCCAAAAGGATCCTGATTAATCGCTTCAGGCGCAGCGGTAAGGACCGGATTTACCTCAACAATTTTTCCAGTGATCGGCGAACGGCAGTTCGACATTAACTTTCATGGTTTCGATGGTCGCCACCTCCGTGACCTTGCAGTGACTTCTTTCCCAACAGCCTTAATTTCAGCAAAAGCCACATCGCCGTTATGTTGTTGAAAGAAATCGGATACCCCGATTCGAACCCGGTTTCCATCGGGTTGTAACCAAAGGCCTTCAACGCTGTATAGCCGGTCCGTTGCGACTTTGAAAATGAACTTGTCCACCATTGTTTCTAGGTATTCAGGCACAATTATCTCCAAATGAGAACAGGGTGATAGAAAAAGTTCCAACATTAATATGGATGAATCTTGATGGATGATTATGTTTTTGAATTATTGTTAACATCCTTCACCGCGGCTTTTACTGCAATTGGGGCAGCAGCAATCAGGGGATGGAGCAAGATTTGGGAGTGGTAAACCTTGTATCTCTGCTGTCTGCCGAATAAGCTCCAAAAATTTCGGATTGATTAATCGGTAGTGTTTGTTTCTCCCCTGCCTGGTTACAGCTAGGATGCCTACTTTTCGAAGTGCCATCAGGTGCTGGGATAGATATGCCTGCCTCCAACCAAATGTGGCTTCCAAATGACATACGCAGGGTTCTTCTTCCCCGATAGCGAGCAAGATCTGAAGGCGCGGAACAGGGCTGATAGCTTGAAGGATCGTTGAGACAGATTGAACAGAGGAAATATTCATAATACTGAATATATCCTAACGCAGCCAAAGATATATGTCAAGTAGGTTTGGAAAAATCCAAGCGAATAGGAAAGAATCTTGGCTTAAGGATTACTTTGGACATACGCAAAATAGAGCGAAAACAGGATAATTGCTACCGTAACGAAGACAACAAGTATTCGAGCGATCCGCATTCTCATCTAAACACTCTTTCAGACAAGGTCAAACCGTTCGGAATGGAAATCACCGATCGATACTCCGGCTGAGGGCATTGCATTTTCCACAGCGTTCATCATCGGCAGGGGACCACAAATGAATACTTCCCAGGTATTGGGTGAGAGACCTTCAGGCAGGAATTTCTTTATTATCCCAGCGGTAACAAATCCGGTCTCCCCTGACCAATCCGCGGGGGGGCTTTCCAGGACGTGAACTACCTTCAAGTTCAGCACCTCTTCAAGATTTCGAACCTCCTCCCGAAAGGTTACCCCCTCCCAGTTCTTGTTGGCGTAGATCAAAACAAGGGGGCGTTTATCCTGCCGGTCGGCGAGGGAGCGAAGCATGCTCATCATCGGGGTGATTCCGATTCCCCCGGCGATAAACATAAATCCTTGCGCGTATGGATGGCGTTCATAGGAAAAAGCGCCAAAGGGACCGTCGACAAACACTTCCTGGCCGGGCAACAAATTTTTTATAGTGCTAGTGAAATCTCCCAGTTCCTTGATCGTGAAGGAAATGGTTTTTCTGTTTTCTGCACTGGATGCGATCGTGAAGGGATGCTCCGCATCCGAAAAGGGAGTATTGTTGGCGGTCAACCAGGCAAATTGACCTGGTTGAAAACGAAAAACTTCCTTCCGCTTTGGCTTCAATACCAGTGTATAAGCCCCTCCGGATTCAGGCTTGATCTCATTCACCAGGTAGGGATTCTTGATCAATATCCAGGGTTTATAGATCCGGATATAGAAGATCAAACCGATCCAAAACAGGGAATAAATTATCCAGAGCTCCCTTTTCAGGAGAGTGTTCAGATAATACCCTGCCAGGTAAATATGGGCAAAGGCGAAGGAAACCGCGGCAATTGCCAGGATCCCATGCCAGATCCGCCAGCGGTTATATTCAATATGCCATTTTTTCCGATAGAGCGACGTGAAGACCAAGGCAGTGATCGCCAAAACACTCAAAACTGCGGCCCTCGCGCGCAACGGTGCGGTGAAGAAATTCAGCAGGCTGATCAATTGTGGAGAGAAAATGAATAGAATCAGGACGTGCGAAAGAGCGAGGATGTAAGCAATGATCGAAATCTGTTTATGAAAGTAATAGACGATATCGCTGCCATAAGGGGCTTTGATTACCTTAAATCGGGCGGTAAGTACGAATTGAAGCATCCACATCGCGATGGCGCAATAGCCGATCGCAACAGAAAAATCCCGCCAGAATTCCCTGCCGGGGGGTGGAGAGCCAAGCAACAGGATCAAGACAGGCGCAAGAGTCAACAGAATATATACAAAGATCCAAAAAATGCCTTGTAATGTCTTTTTGATGCTCATTGCCCTGATTATAGAATATTTGAAGGAAATTCACCAAACACTTCTCAATTTAATTGTTATATTTCATCCCCAAGTAACATCCTTGCTGAGCGATCCTATGTAAACAGGTTTCTTCGCCGGAATGGACAATTGATTGACACGATATCCGCCGCTTGTTATAGTAACCTCTTATTTCAAGCGCTAAGGATAATCATGACCGCAAACAACAAGAAATTATTTTCCATTTTTCTAATCGTTTTTATCGATCTTCTGGGTTTCAGTATCATTTTGCCCCTTTTACCCTTTTACGCCACAGCTTTTGGCGCGAATGCTGTTACAACCGAAGCGTTGGTCGCGATCTACGCGCTGATGCAATTCATCAGCGCACCTCTCCTTGGGAGGTTGTCCGATAGGCAGGGGAGGCGGATAGTCCTGCTATTGAGCATAGCAGGAAATATCGTTGCATATATCATTCTTGGTTTCGCGAACAGCCTGTTGATCATGTTTGTAGCTCGCGCGCTTGCGGGTTTGTTCAGTGGGAATATCAGCGTCGCCCAGGCATATATCACTGATATCACGGATGAAAAAAACCGTGCCAAGGGATTGGGTCTTATTGGTGCTGCTTTTGGTTTGGGTTTTATTTTCGGGCCAGCCATGGGCGGCTTCCTCAGCCAATTCGGGTTTATGGTCCCTGCGCTGGTATCGGCAGGTTTGGCGCTGATCAACCTTGTGCTTGTTTTCCTGTGGCTCCCAGAGTCTCTTACCAAAGAACAACGGGAAGAGCGGCTTGGGAAGAAAGACCAGGTACCATTCACAATCCCGGCGCTTTTCGAAGTGCTTCGCAGACCTCACATCGGACCGCTTCTTTCAACCCGTTTCTTCTTTGCGATCGCGTTTTCAATGTTCACTTCTGTTTTTGCTCTTTATGGCCTTTACAAATTTCAGCTTGACGAGCAGGCCACCGGGTATATCCTGGCTTACCTGGGAGTGATCACGGTTATCGTCCAGGGATTCCTGATCGGCAGGCTGACCGCGAGGTTTAAAGAGGCTGTGTTGATTTTCTGGGCGATTGCCATTTTATCGTTATCCCTCGTTGGCTGGTCATTGACACCGTCTCTGCCGGTTTTATTCATCGTTCTCATCCCGATAGCATTTTCCGGCGGTGTTTTCAACACGGTGATCAATAGCTCGATAAGCAAAGCGGTCCATCCGGATGAAGTTGGCGGAATGCTGGGTATCGGCGCTTCGCTTGAGAGTGTCACCAGGGTGATTTCACCCATATTGGGGGGTCTCCTCTTGCAGCAATTTGGCGCGGGTGCACCCGGCATCTTTTGCGCAATCGTGACCGGTTTGTTGGCCATTTATTTGTGGAGAACCGGCGAGCAACCCATCGATGTGTCTCTGCCAGGATGAGGCTACTCTCTCTTCACTGAAATGGATTGATCCTTTTCACTGAGCTGCCCCGCAAGGACTTTCAATTTTTGCCTGTACGTCCGATACATCAGGATCGCTCGATCACCTGGAACCAGGATCTGCCCCATTTTCTTAAGTTCAGTCTTCTTGGGAAGGATATTTCTGACCACCTGTTTATCCTGATTGGCAATAACGATGCTTCCCAACACCCCGACCCAATTGATAAATTCTCTCAAGATAGGGATCCTAACCTCTTTCTGGTAATACCTGCCATAAAGGATACCGTTTTCCTCATCGACGGGGACAAAAGCGATCAGGATGCGGTTTCCATCTCCTAGACGATTTTGCCACAAATTCGGGAATATGAAGATAAGTAACGGTTCTCCAGCAGGTTGAGGGATTTCCTCGGCTTTCAAAGCTGGTGAACCATCATCAAGGCGGTTGTACACCCATAATTTCAAGACACCGTCTTTTTGGTCCACAAAAGGCCCATCCACCATGGACCTTCCTCCCGCGCCTATGGTGTTGTGGTGCACAAAAGGCAGGTGCATCACATCCAGTTGGTTTTCCACCATCCGCGAGTAATGGACAGGCCAATCCTGACGGAAGCTCCCGTAACTAAACTTATCATCAATATCCTCATAGAATTTTGGCGGTTCCAGTTCTCCTTCAGGAGAAGTTCCCCAGTAGATCCAGATCCATCCATGAGCTTCATGAACTGGATAGGTAGCGACTTCCAGGGCATTTGGAATTTTCCCATTCCTTCCAATGGATGGAACAAATTGGCATCTTCCATTCTGATCGTACTCAAATCCATGAAAGGGGCATTGCAATCCCCCACTCATCACTTTCCCCTGGCTAAGGCGTGCGCCAAGATGGGGGCAGAGGTCTTGCATGCATGAAGTCCGTCCATCCGAATCACGCCAGAAAACCAGCTTTTCCCCCATGCGGGTCACGGCCAGCGGTTTCCCCTGTTTTACTTCCTTGGAGTCGAGAACGATATACCATTGATTACGGATCATGCGGTACCTCTGGATAATGTTTTTTTTATTACTAAAATTCAATCAGGTTTTAACTCGACTTCTGATACCTTTCCAACGCGTGAATTCTCGCTTGATCATGATTTATGACAGGAGGGGGATAATGCTTGCCGATCAAACAACCAGAGGTAAGTTGAATTTCCAGGGGCATTAACCACGGAGAGTGGATAAATTCAACTGGGACATCAACCAGTTCGGGAACCCAGTGACGGATGTACTCCCCGGCTGGATCAAAGCGCTTACTTTGCGTGACTGGATTAAAAATCCGGAAATATGGCGCTGCATCTGTTCCCGTTCCAGCCACCCATTGCCAGCCGCCGTTGTTGGCCGCCGGGTCTCCGTCGATTAGGTTCTCCATGAACCAATTTTCACCATGCTGCCAGTTTATCAGCAAGTCTTTCACCAGGAACGAAGCTGTGATCATTCTCGCGCGGTTGTGCATCCAACCGGTCAATTTTAACTGCCGCATTCCCGCATCCACGATCGGATACCCGGTTGTACCATTCTGCCAGGCTTTGAAATCCGGACCTTGGGTATTCCAAGCGATATCCCTCATGCTTGGACGAAACGCTTCCCTGATTACATTAGGGAAGTGATAGAGTATGGAAAGGTAGAATTCGCGCCAGATCAATTCATTAAGCCAGCTCCGCGCATCAGCCAATTCCTCTGGTTTGCGCGCCTCATTTATTGCGTTGAATGCCCGCGAGAAAAGCCTCCCGGGTGCGACCATCCCAAAACGCAGGTACGGAGAAAGAAGCGAGGTTGCATCCAACCCCATTTGATCCCGGTTGAATCCATAACCAATCAATTTATCCCGGAAAAAATCATCCAGGCGTGCCTTTGCTTCCCTTTCGCCTGCAGGAAAAAGTGTATCCCTTGTGGATTGGGGGAATTGCGCTGAGAACAGAGAAGCAACTGGATGCCAGGTGATCCCCAGATTAGGGATGAATTTCCAGGATAGTGGCAAGGACGACCATTTGTTCTTGAACGGGGTAAAAATGGAATAAGGCGAACCATCCATTTTGGTAACAACTTTGGGGTGATGCATTGTCAATCCGGGAGTCAAGCGAAGCGGCAGAAGCTTAGCAATCCTATTATCTCTTTGTCTTGCAAAGGGACTGTAATCCTCCTCAGCAAAGATGATATCCGCACCGGTTTCGCCAACCAGCCGCCCGAGCTCAACCAGCGGATCACCATGCCTAAGGACCAACCGGGTCCCTAATTTATTCAACTCCTGATCAAGTTGTTCTAAACCCTGAAAAAGGAAATTCTTCCTCCGGGTTGCTTTACGTGCCAGAAGGAGGTCATCCAAAATAAAAACCGGGATCACCGCTCCTACCCGACTGGCTTGTTCGAGCGCGTAATTATCCTCCAACCTGAGATCGCGGCGTATCCACCAAATCGCTGTGGTCAATTGAACCTCTCGATGGAAGTATCTCATGAATTCGATTCTCCCGCACGAATCTTGAACAGAGTCTTCCTTATTCCCTTTAATCGGGTAACATTTACACAGTAGAGGAAAGAAATGAATGAAACCTGTCAATCCGTAACCATCGTCGTTTTTGGAGCTTCAGGAGACCTGACCTGGCGAAAATTGATCCCAGCGCTATATAATAATTTCAATAAAGGGCGGCTTTCTGCCTGTGCGAGGATCGTCGGGTTCGCCCGCCGGCCATTCACGAACGAGACGTTTCGAGATCATCTCAAAACGGGGGTGGCACAATTTTGTCCGGAGACCTTCAACCCACAAGCTTGGGACGAATTCTCCGGGATGATCCGGTATTTCCAGGGCAATCTGGGCGTCCCTGAAGATTTCACCCGTTTGAGTGGTTTTCTGGATGATTTGGAAGAGGAACCCGCTGACCGTTTATATTACCTGGCGACCGCTCCGGAGCACTACGCTCCGGTAGTCGTTGATCTGGGTAAAGCCGGAATGGCGGAACAAAAGGTTGGTAACTGGCGGCGGATTATCATAGAAAAACCGTACGGGCAGGACCTGGCATCCGCGCAGGATCTGAACAAGGTCGTGCACAGTGTCTTTGAAGAGGACCAGGTTTATCGCATTGACCACTACCTGGGTAAGGAGACTGCCCAGAACATCCTTTTCTTCCGCTTCGCGAATACGATCTTTGAACCGGTCTGGAACCGCAACTTTGTGGAAAATGTGCAGATCACGGTTTCAGAAACGGTCGATGTGGGGCACCGCGCGGGATATTACGACAACGCCGGGGTGGTGAGGGATATCTTTCAGAACCATATTCTTCAACTCCTGGCGCTTGTAGCGATGGAGCCGCCCAGCTCCTTCAACGCCGATGCGGTGCGGAATGAAAAAACCAAACTCTTCGAGAGTATCCGCTCGATCAAACTGGAGAACACTGTCCGGGCACAGTACCGGGGTTACGCAGAAACAGAGGGTGTAGCGCCCGGTTCAAAAACCCCCACATACGCGGCGTTGAAGCTGCTGATCGATAACTGGCGCTGGCAGGGGGTGCCATTTTACCTGCGTTCGGGAAAAGCCATGCATCGGAAGTCGTCCGAGATCATCATCGAGTTCAGGAAACCGCCGCATCTGATGTTCCACCTGCCGCCTGGCAGCAACTTTTCCCCGAACGTGCTCTCCCTTTGTATCCAGCCCGATGAAGGGATTCATCTCCGCTTCCAGGCAAAAGTGCCTGATTCCGACCAGGAGATGCGCCCGGTGGATATGGATTTCCAATACCCGGCTTCATTCAAAGGCGGACTCCCGGATGCCTATGAGCGTTTGCTCCTGGATGCCTTAGCCGGAGATGCCTCTCTATTCACCCGCAGCGATGGAATTGAAGCATCCTGGCGGTTGGTGGACCCGGTAATCCGCGGATGGGAGCAAACGGATTATCCACTCTTGAGTAACTATCCAAAGAACACACCCGGCCCGCGCGAGTCCGATGAGCTGCTGGAGAGGGAGGGGCATTCCTGGCGGGAAGGATGCGTATCTTTTGAAGGGATGGCGGATGCCTCGGATTGAGGTATTCCCGGATGTCGATGCGGTTGCCATCCACGCATCAAGTGAATTTTCCCGGCTGGCTGCAAACGCAATTGCCGCAAGAGGCAGCTTCTCAGTAGCACTCTCCGGGGGTTCAACCCCGAAAAGGATGTTCCAGCAACTTGTGGGTGCGGTGGTGGATTGGGGAAATATCCACATTTTCTGGGTTGATGAACGCTGTGTCCCGCCGGATCACCCCGACAGTAATTACGGGATGACCGCAGCCGTTCTCCTTGATCACATCAAAATCCCGAAAGAACATCTTCACCGAATCCACGGCGAGTTAGAACCGGGGATTGCCGCCAGGATCTATGAGAAGGATATTCAGGAATTCTTCTGTGGGGAAAAACCGATTTTCGATCTGATCCTGCTCGGTGTTGGCACCGACGGGCATACGGCATCACTTTTTCCCGGTTCGCCTGCTCTGAAGGAACAGCATAGATGGGTTATAGATGTTGAGCACAACACCCCACCGCCGCCCCTTGTGAACCGGGTAACGCTGACCTTCCCGGTGCTCAACGCAGGGGAAAACATCATATTCCTTGTTTCGGGTAGGGACAAGGCAAAAATTGTTGTCTGCGCATTCGGAGAACCGAAGAATCCGCTTCAGATCCCCGTCCAAGAAATCATATCGACTGCCAGGAACATTCGCTGGCTTTTGGACAAGGATTCCGCCGGGGATTTGTCTACCTAAACCCGCGGAGTAGTATTACAAATGTGATTTTTCGAAAATGTGAAGCATTAATTTCCATGATCAGATTACGATTTTCGGAAAATCATACGCATTTTCACAATTTATTTATAGTCGAGTAAATAAGAATATGGGACGCTATCCAGGATTTTTAACGACCCGTCCGGCTGACCTTGGACATAGTAATCAAATTCCGAATGAAAATCACAGCGTTGGTTTTTTGGTTGATCTTTGCATGGAGGCCAGAAAACCGGGGTACCATCCGGATTGGAAAATTGAATCCTGAAGAGAAAAGTATCCGGGAGAGTTTGTGCTCCATAGGTTACATCCAAAACTGGTTGGCAGGGGAATCTTTCATCGGTACACAGAGCTTCCAGAATCGCAGTATTATCCTCAAGATCGACACCGGGAAGTGAACCGGAAAGCCATTCCTTGAACAATGGTTCATCGGTGAACTTCAGGTCATCTGAGGCTTCCGAATATTTTCCTTTAGATAATTTATCGAGGTGGTCGAGTAGGAATTTTCGCGCAGGATCCATCTCTTCCACAGGTAGTCCAAATTGGGTTATATCTGAATCATATGATGCTAGTAGCCTTTTTTGATCTGGTGTGAATGCGAGGTATTCTGGTTCATCGGACGGAGAAAGCGAAAAATAGGGTTGTGGTATTTCGATCTCTTTCCAGGTTGCCGTATCCCAAACGCTGATTTTGGGGTCATAATCGCCTGATACAACCTTCCAATCTCCACGTCTGCTGAAGATAAATAACAGTTTTCCATCCGGGCTGAACGTATACGTTGCGGTGGGATACATCTCAAATGATGCTGGTTTTATTCGGGTGATCAGATCACCACTGGTTATATCGATGATCGCATATCCTTTCCCTTTAACCGCCTCGGAATCGGTAAGCAGGAGCGATTTACTATCCGGAGTAAAACCGAAATTAAATCTATTATTTGTTTTTACACCGGTGGGAATTGTCTGTATTTTTTCTCCCGATTGAAAATCGTAGATACGGATGACCAAATTTTCAAAACTTTCCATGACCGCAATTTTCGTGCTGTCGGGGCTAATGGCGGAAGAAATTCCTTGATAACCTGATACAGCACGGGAGGAAGGATTTTCCATATCCCACCATTTCGTGGTTCGCTGACCGGTACATGGATTATTGTACTGAGTGATTAAATAACGTCCATTTGGGGTTAATTGGAGAAGAACTCTGTTACAGTTTTCAATATCAGGCTGAATTTCCTTAATTTTCTCTCCAGATGCCACATCCCAAACCCTGATCGTGCTATCTGGATAATTCTCTTTCTTGAAATAAAAAATCCCGGTGTAGAGTGTTTTTCCATCCGGAGAAAAAACCATGCTCTCGACAATTGAGTTATACCCTTTCAGTTTATGGGTGATTTCGCCTGTATTGGTATCCACCAGCCACACTTGCGGTTCGGTGCAGGTCGTATCGTACTCACCATAATAAGCGAGTGGAGTATGACAACCGGAAATTGCAAGGATTTTTCCATCAGGACTGAATTCAAAATCAGAAACAACAGTTGTCAGAGGTTCAAGTTTATGCAACACTTTGCCAGTATTCATATCAAATAGCACGATCACCGGAGCTTCACATGTACCATTCGAATCCTCTTGTATCGTACAACCCCAGGAAGCAAGAAGGCGTTGATCCGGGCTGATTGATTTTTTCATAAGTTTGGGATACTCATCGGTGGTTAAATAAAAAGACCGCAACACCTGGAGATCAGTAACTGTCTCGTTTTCGATCACTTCCGGAAGGGGAACCTGGGTGGAGGTTGGGGATGGTTCAGCGGTGGGAGTGGTTGTTGGAGAGGGTGCTTGCGTGGGGGAGGATTCCACTTGAGATGTAGATTTCGCGCTTTCGGGTGTGCTCATGTTTTGTTGTGGAGCTGTACTGCAGGAAGCGAGGATTATACCTAAAAGAATTAAATACGTAGCTTTTAATAATTGAGATTTCATTTTCTCCCTCTCTTTATATTATGATAAATAATACTGTAATTGTCCTAATAAAGCAAATATGAATCTGCATATCTTTTAATGAAATAACAGCAACTGATGTCTGGATAGGCTGAAATCAAGTCAGTTGAAGGCTAACTATCGATTGATTTTTGGACGGGATTCTAATTTCGGGAAATTCTTCCTAAGAAAGGATCCTCTTAAATATCAAAAATCCACAATTGTTGTGATATCGAAAATTATATGAGTCTTGATCCCGAACCGCTAAAACAATCCCCAAATGGTATGCCAGACGATATCCGCCCAAAAATGAATACCTATTGGTGCGAACAGGCCGAATTTCTTATAGTAATAGGCAGCGAATATCGAGAGCAAGCCGTTCAACAGAAATATCTCAACCAGGAGCATCGGCGGCAGGGACATCGGATTGCTTGCTCCGAACAGAAACATGGCTGAGGGTAGGTGGCTGGCTCCGTGAAGTAAAGCCGCGAGGATCGCGACCACCCAGTAGACAATGTTCAAACCCCTGCCGCGCAGGATGATTTTTCCCACGAGCCAGGTCCAGAAGGAAATATAGAATAGGCGGAATAGAAATTCCTCACCAATACCGGCGGAAATGGAGGCAACGATCGAGGTCGGAAACGGAGGGTGGATCAACCTGCCGACACCGTTCACCGGGCTGAAAAGAAGGTCCAGGAGGATCAGCGCAACACCAATCACACTGCCGACAATGACAGGAATGAGGAAACGCTGCTTATTTGAGATCCGCTCATCCCAAATATCCGGGAAGCCGATCTTCCGCCACAGGATCAGACCGATAAATCCAAGAATTCCATAAATCAGCATTGTCCCACCCGCGCTCACGAGGGAGATCAGCCACTGTGGGATCTGAGATTGAGTGACCTGGGGGACAATTTCGCCCTGGGGCAGAATAGTATTCAGCCCTGCACACACAACCAAAATAATCAATAGGATCAGAAATGTAAAGTTGGATTTCACTTTTTGGCTCATATTAAATCAGCCTTTCTGGGAAGTGCATCAACCTAACGATCTTTGTTGATATTCGGCAGTCTCTCCGGTAGGTCCAGGACGATCAGCGCGAAACCGGCATAAACCCCTTCCCGGTACCAGGGAGCAATAGAAACCAGCTTTTTAAAGCCGCCTTTTTCGGTGGTGTAAATCACGTGCTTGCGTTGGTTCACCACAGCCATCATCTGTTCACGGGATATTTCGTCATGATGGTCGAAAACGTTTCTGCCAATCATTGCTGCCCCGCCTTCTTTTTCGTAGATCTCGATGGCAACATTGCTCATTTCGAGGATCGTTCCGTCAGCGTCGCAGACCATGATCTCGGCCGGGTAGGATTGCAACCATTCGCTGGCTGCAGTTCGAGGGTTCATCCCTTCACCGCGCCTTTCCCCAGGCCGCGAACCAGGTATCGCTGAGCCAGCAGGGCGAAGATGATAACCGGGATGAGCACCAGCGAGCCGGAGGCGGCAATGCGTCCCCACAGGATGGATTTGTTGGTCATGAAAGAGGTGATGATGACCGGGAGCGTACGTGCCTCCCGCCCGGTGAGGATCACCGCATATAGGAATTCATTCCAGCAGTAAATGAACGCCAGGATCGCTGTGGCAGCCATGCCGGGCACGACCAGGGGAAGGCTCACCCTGATGAGGGCGCTGAAGCGGGAGCAGCCGTCGATCATGGCTGCTTCCTCCAACTCGATGGGCACATCGTCGAAGAAACCGGTCATCATCCAGATGCAGAGCGGGATGGTGAAAGTGAGGTAGGAGACGACCAATGCCTGGCGGGTGTCGATCCAATCCAGCTGGTTGAACAGAACGTAAAATGGAACCACCAGCACGATAGGCGGGAGCATCTGTGGAACAAGTGCGCTCATTTTCAACCAGAATTTTCCGCGAAAACGAAAACGCGAAAAGCCGTATGCCGCCAGGGTCCCCAGGAACATGGCAATCCCCACCGTGATCAACGCTATGGAGACCGAATTCATAAAATACCTGCCGAAATTGGTGGTGGAGAGCACCTCGCGGTAATTCTGAACTGTCGGGGTGAAATTCCAAACAGGGGGAATGGCGAATGTCAGGTCAGGTTCTTTGAAGGAAGTGATAAACAGGTAAACAATAGGCGCAAGCGAAAGGAAAACAGCCACTAATACCAGCGAATAGATGACGACCAGGTTTAGAATTCTGAGAGCGCGATAATTTCTCTGATGCATGGCTTATTCCTCCTTTCGGATGGCTCGCGAAATTAGGGCGGCGAAGACCAGCATGATGAGCATCATAATGAAGGATGCAGCCGCGGCGACACCCAGGTTGAAGGATTGAAAGCCATACCGGTAGACATAGATACTGATGGTTTCGGTGGCTCGTGCGGGACCTCCCGCAGTCAGCAGATAGATTACGTCGAAGATCCGGAAGGTATCGATAAAACGCCATAATAGGACGACGAGGATGATCGGTCTGAGAAACGGTAGGGTCAGGTAGGTAAAAGTTTGAAAGGAAGAAGCCCCATCGATCTTGGCGGCTTCGTAGGGTTCATCCGGCAGGGTCTGTAAACCTGCCAGGAGCATGAGCGCGACGAATGATGTGGTGTTCCAGACATCCACCAGGATCACGCTCCACATTGCCACCTGGGGTGAACTGAGCCATTCAACGGGAAGGATACCCAGCCTGCCGAGATAATAATTTACCAACCCGTACTGGTAATTCAGCAGCAGACGCCACATCAGCCCGATCACCACATTTGTACACATCATCGGTATCAGAATGAGAGCCCGTGTAAAACTACGGGCTTTGATATCCTGATTTAGCAATAAGGCCAATCCCATACCCAGAATCAGCTCAATGCTGATCGCGAGCACAACAAATGTGAGAGTAGTGCGCAGCGCGTTTAGGAAATCCGGATTGGAGAAAAGCTGGGTGTAGTTCTGAATATCCGAAAAGGGGATACCCTGTTTAAACGTTCGCAGCGTCCAGGTATGGAAACTCAACCAAAGAGCGTACCCCAGGGGGTACAGTAAGATAAAAATGAGGACAATGAATGCGGGGGAAATATAAAATGCAGGTTCGACCTTCCGGATAAAACGGTGGAAGGACCATGTTTTCTTGCTTTGGGTAAGTGCCATTAATTCACCAGGTGTGGATTTGAATTCGGGAGGAGATGATCGAGACTGCGATTCCGGCATCCCCTCCCGAGAATATCAAACCAGATAAAAATGCGTTATTGGACGTATCCGCCGGCTTTGAGGATCTCGGTCAACTTGACCGCCATCTCGTCAAGCGCTTCCTGCGGGGTCTTGGTGCCTGTGACGGCAGCAACAATCCCTTCGTTCACAACAGGCAACAATTCAGGGGAGACCGTCAGGGTCGGGAAGATCGAGCGGTAGGGCATCACTTCGGCGAGCAGGGCAAACTGCGGAATCTTTTCCACAACTGCCGGATCGCTCAGGGCTTTGATGTTCCCCGGGATGCCGCCATTCATCGCCCAGAGTTTCGCGCCTTCTGGGCTGGTGAGCCATTCAATAAACTTATAAGCTTCCACCTGGTTCTCAGAGCAGGCAGGGATCGCCCAACTCCACTGGCTTCCACCGGTGTGGCGCTTGATAGAGCCGTCGTCCTGCTTGATCCCGGGTGGGATCACATAACCGAGCAGTGGGTTGCCTGCGTCGTCACAGAGGCTCTTCTCACAGCTCAGCAGGTCCTGGGCGGCGGCCATCCACTCGATACCCATGGCTGCTTTGCCCTTGGAGAGGGCTTCCAGGATCTCGACATAACCATAAGTGGTCACATCGGGGGGAACCAAACCTTCTTTCAGAAGGTTCGCATAGAAGGTGAGGGCTTTCACCCCGGCTTCGTTATTGATCGCGACCGTGTTATCCGCGTTGAGCAGCTCGCCGCCCTGGCCAAAGAGGTAATACATGTAATCCCACCAGGCCTCATCAGGCTTGTTCCCGATCACTGCGCCATAGACGCCATTCGCGGGATCATTCAATTTCTTGGCAGCCTCATAGAATTCTTCCCAGGTCTCAGGGGGAGTGAGACCGGCTTTTTCGAAGAGGTCCTTGCGGTACCACAACCAGGCGGTATCGCCTTCGGAAGGCAGCGCGTAGGTTTTGCCATCATAGGTGAAGAAGCTGGTGGCCATACCATAATCGTCCAAGGTGAATTCCGGGCTGGCAACCGCCGGGTCTTCGAAGAAGGTATTTAAGTCTTTCAAACCCTCGGCAGCAACATACACGGGTACGAAATCGGACATGGCATAAAATGCGTCATAATCCGAGCCGCAGGTGGCGGTGATGGTGTTGAGTTTGTCAAAATACGCCTCGCGGGCGACTTCCTCCACGATCACTTCCTTGCCCGTTTTCTTCGTATATTCTTCGGCAACCTTCACAAGGTTGTCGTGTTCGGGGCCGGACCAAACTGCCACAACCACCGGTTTAGCTTCCTCCGCAGGCGCGGCAGGAGCTTCTTCGGCGGGGGCGGGTTCTTCGGCCGCTGGTTCAACGGGTGCCGGGGCAGCAGCCGGGGCACAGGCAGCCAGGACGAAAATAAGCACAGCAAGCAAAGCAAAGATCTTGAACTTCATTTTTTCCTCCATAAGGTTTATATCGACTTCCCAGCTCCACCAACCTCAAATGATTTGGATCTCCAATCACCTCCTCCTGGATTACTTCCAGTATTTTCTATATTGACCAAGGATCAACTCGGTCTTATCCCACGGCCATTCACATAAAATATTATCCACAGGATAGAGAATAAATCCATTACCCGGAGCTAGAATTTCGAAGGCTTCGTCGATCGCTGCGCGGATTCGGTCATCCTCCCATTGGCTCAGGGTTACCGCGGAGTTCATACCACCCATCAGACACATCCTTGACCCTATGTATTCCTTGGTCTCCCGCAAATCTAGGTCATCCTGAACAGGGTCGACACCGGTCAGGCAGTCGATCCCAATATCCAGCAGGTCGTCGCGGATGGCTTTCCAATCCTTTGTGATGATATACCGGAAAAGAGTTCCCTTTGAATGAGCCAGTTCGACCAGTTGTTTTAATCGAGGTTTGATGTAACGGCGGAAATTCTTGGGGGTCCAGAAAATAGTGCCTTCATACCAGGCCATGTGCACCATCACGTCCACGCCTTCGCCCAGGACGAATTCCGTGCGCATCATTTCCCATTCAAGGAGTGCATCGAAAAGCTCCTCCATGATCTTCGGTTCCAGCATCTGCCAATAAAGGACGTTTTCGGTGCCGCAAAGCAAGACGGCAGCATCACCCAGCGCCGTCCAGCCGCCATCGATAGCCACGCCCAGCCGTTCCGCCTCCCGGTGAACCAGGCTTGATCGCTGCTTGAATTCAGCGATTTGTACCTCTGAAGGTTTGGCCAGCAGGTGACGCAGTCGTTTAATATCCTCAATCCCCTTGATGAAGGGTTCGGTCTGGCGGGGGAGGTTGAAATCGCTGAAGAGCATCACATCGTCGCCATGGATCCAATCCGCGCTTTTTTTGACCGTAATCGTAAGCGGTCCATCCGGGGTATTAAATACTTTATGTAAACGTGGATCGGAATCGAAATCCAAGGGAGGGAGTATCGTAACTGAAGTTTTAATACCCGGAACCTGATCAGCATGGTATTCCTCAATATAACCTAGGGGCGGTTCCAGGAGAAGTGTGTCATCCACTCCGAGCTTCAACAGGTTTTCGGCGCGGGAAAATTGATTCTGCCAATCGAACGGTATGTAATCGACACCTTCGTGCATCGACCACAAGCGCAGGTAGAGGGGTACCCGGTCGACCGGTTTTCGTTGAATCGCTGCCAGGATGCGCTCGCGGGAGTTCATGCATTCCCCTCGATGTGTAAATCCAGGTCGGGGAACACGCCTTCGACACCGGTGAGTTTGCAGAATTCCACCAGGACTTCGGAGGCGTGGGCGTAGACGGTCATCCAATGGTGGCCGAATCCAAATTCATCCACAGCGTCCCATACCCTGGCGAGCGGCGACTTCAACTCGAAGCGCAGGGGATTGCCTTCAAAAACCATACCGGTGCGTACGGCCTCGCCTTCAATGGAGCAAAGCCGGTAATTACCCCGCCTGCCGACCAGGTTCACGTATGTGACAGGTCCGGGTTTGGCAGCATAGCGGATGCACACGCCATCGTTGGCCAGTCGCACCGGTTGAAGATTGTAACCATTTTGATCCGCCAGCCCGGGTGAGCCGCAGCCGCAGTGCGAAGTGACCAAAGCGTTATGCTTGGGGTCGAGTTCGAGCATCTCGCCAAAATGGACCGGTTCATCGGCGAGCATGCTCAGGATGAGCATACATAAGGATGAATTGACATCCCCCTCGCAGCCGGTGGGGATGCCCTCCTGGTTGAGCCAGGCGATGGGTACGCACATGGTGCCCTGGCACTGGGGGTAGGAACCGATGGTGACCGCGGTCAGCCCCAGGTTACGAACCATGTTTTTGACCACTAGGTAATTTCGGGCGGTGGCGATCCCGTGCTCGGATTTCGACATCACTATGGCAGCCCCGGAAGAGATGCGCGACCAGGCGGCTTCTGCATCGGTTTGCGGGATTTTGGTTGCCATTTCCTGGAATTCATCGAGCCCGTAGTTCAGAAGGCGGGTGCCAAATAGCCTCAGCACCTCAACCTCATCGACGGCAGTGGGGGTCATTCCTTCCGTCCTGCGGCCGATCACGGCCATGCGGGAGCCCTTTAATTTATTTTGAATGCCGCAAGCCCTTATGAAAGCTTCGGTCTTATCAAGTACTGCCTTATCTTGCAGGTCTCCATAGAACAACCGGTGGGGAATTTCAATATCCGCGAGGACGCAATTGAGCTGCATGGAGCCAACGATGGACCCGGAGCGAATACCAGGGATTGCGCGAATGACCACCGGGCAATCCACTTTCTGCTGGATCTCCACGGTGTGATGATCGAAAGACCAGCTGGTAACCAGAGCGTGCAGAGAGTCCAGATTCTGTTTGGCGAAAAAGTCACCAACCCTGCGGCAGGAGGCATCGTCCATGACTGCTTCGGGTGCTGAGATCACATCCAACCCCCGGTTTGCGAGTGCCGTATTAATCTCAGATATTTGTTTTTCCCAATCGTGCCAGCCTTCCTCGTTGGGTTCATAAACTGCATAACTTCCAATTCTGGGTTGATACATTCCTAGACCTCGCTAAGCCCAGGAGGGCTTATTTTTAATGATTTGAGCTCTTTCGCTTTCAGTTAGCTGCCTGAACTCGCTGTTGCTGTTATCAGTGCCCTGGTTTTCAACGATGATCCAGCTGGCATCCCGGGTGGCAAGCAGATTGTGCCAGCTTCCCTTCAACACGTTATAGACCACCCCGGGGATCATTTCTTCCACCCGGAGATCTTTATCATCGCTGGTGAAAAGCAGGGCTTGCCCACGGGTGAGTACGAAAACTTCATCGGTATTATTGTGCCTTTCCAATTCACCGAACTTATCCAGGTCGAAGATGGGTTCCCAATTTAGGATGGAAACCAGCCAATCATGACTGGCTACCAACGGCTGAAACCCGATTCCGTCCCAGGTGTGGATCTCAAGCCCGCCGGTCATTTATTTAACCAGTTCTGCCGATTGGGCTTTGATCTTCTTGACCGCTTCGACGATCTCACGGGTATCCTTTGCGTCGCCCAACAAGGTGCGATGCACGAGCCAGACTGTGTTCTCGAATGCATCATCAGTGACCGGCATTTCGGCCTTCAGGAAGGCATGTTTTTCCTTTGCCTGCTCAGGCAGAAGCTTTTTCTTGTATTCCCCGGTCTGGAATACGGATAACTTCCGCACGGGAGGATAGCTTGCCTGGGTGGGGATACCTTCGGCGTTCAGGGCTTTGATGAAATCATCGGTTTTCAGTCCGTTGAATGCTTTCGCATCGTAGTGGAAGATGTAGCAGTAATTGCCGTTGCGCGTCACTCGCGAATCCACCTTCTGGGGAATGACCCCTTCAATCCTGGCTAATTCTTCGTTCAGGTAGACCGAATTCTTGGAACGTTTGGCAGCCTGTTTTTCCAGGCGGCTGAGCTGTTGTCTGAGGACGGCACCCTGCCATTCGCTCAGGCGGTAATTCGAGCCGTTGAGGAAGTGGGAGTAAAACCATTCCCCTGGCAGCCGGCCGCAATCGTGAATGGAGCGCATGCGGATTTCGAATTCGGGGTCCTTCGTGATCACGATCCCACCTTCGCCTGCGGTCATCAATTTGCTGGCCTGGAAACTGAAGGTGCCGCAATCGCCGATGGATCCTACTTTTTTACCCTTCCACTCACTGCCGTGCGCATGGGCGCAATCTTCGATGAGGAAGAGCTTATGCTTCTTCGTGATCTCCACAAGGCGGTCCATATCACAGGGAAGACCACCAATGTGGACACAGATAACAGCCTTGGTTCGTTTTGTTATGGCTTTCTCGATCTTTTCCGGATCAATGTTGAAGGTTTGTGGATCCACATCCACCATAACCGGCATGGCGCCATTCTGCAGTACAGCACTGGCGGTGGCGACGAAGGTGAAATCGGGGATGATGACCTCATCCCCCAGGCCGATACCGAGCGCTCCGACGGCGATCTCCAGCGCTGCGCAGCCATTGGTGCAGGCGATGCCGTAATCCACCTGGTGGTATTTCGCAAAATCTTTTTCGAATTTTTGCGTTTTGGTACCCGGCGTAC
This sequence comes from uncultured Chloroflexia bacterium, assembly GCA_963747315.1. Classification (GTDB taxonomy): domain Bacteria; phylum Chloroflexota; class Anaerolineae; order Anaerolineales; family Anaerolineaceae; genus CAVVEQ01. The sequence continues at coordinate 35,982 of CAVVEQ010000013.1, forward strand.
GCCACCAGATGTTGCTGTGCAGAACTTCCATTAAAGCTTTTTCTTCCTTCTGGTCATATTGCGGCCAGGCGGGGAAGTCTTTGGTTTTGGCGGGCTTGCCGCCGAGCAGGGCGAGTTTTTCCATCGAAGAGGGATCCTTTCAGAGTCTTTTCTTTTATTCATCAACTTGTAATCAATTGATGATGTTTTCAGGAAATGATTTTAGCAAAAATGGATGGATTATTACAACTGATGAATGCCATGATATCGCCAATAAACTTGCATTTTACCGCCTGAAATTGACTTATTGAATAACTTCGAAGCTAAAGAATACAAAAATGTAAATTAAACTGTAAATAGAACTCAGCGATTATTTGACAAACTCATAACCATGCTCTTTTAGGAATTTCTTCTCCTTTTCCTGGTGAAGCATCTCAAGTTGTTTTTTGATCTCTTCCCACTTGCTTCCTGCTAGTGGATAAAGGGCAAGGATGAAAAAGCAGGTCAGAAGAAGAATCCCCGTTGGCGCAACCCATCCAACAAGGATGCCGGTTTGTGCGGCAGCGGACTGCGTACCTTTCGCCAGGGTTTGGTCATAACCGAAGGCTGAAATGATCGAAAGAAGCCCCCACTGGGCAATGCTGATGGCGGGTTTGGTGATGAAAGAGTTTATGCCTGCGTACATCCCTTCACGCCGAAGGCCGGTTCTATGCTCGTCGTAATCAACGACATCACCGTTCATCAGGGGGATGAGATACATTCCGCCGGCAAATCCGAACCCGAAACACAGGAAACCAAAAGCGGCAGGGACGACCAAACGACCACCCAATAATAATGAAAAGCAACCGATGGCAAAAATCAAAGTCATAATGCGGGTGCTTTTCTTTATCCCCCATTTATCCCTTCGGTTAATCCACAATACAACCCCACCCACAATTCCCAATGCAAGGGCAGCATAAAGCGGCATACCGGAAACATTGATCTCATCGAAATATAGCCAAATCCCCTGCATTAGGGCAGTCTGCGCGAAAATGATTGTGAACGATATCGTTTCGAATACGATGAAGGACTTGTTGGTGAAGCATTCCTTGACGGCAGTAAAGAATGGAGGCTGTTTTTCCTCCTGGGTGAAATGCTTTTCCTTGTAGAAAAAAGTACTGAAGAAAACCAATGCTGCCATTCCAAATCCAAAACCCACCATCAACCATCTGAAGGAGTTAATCCCGGCCGGATCACCAACATCGGGTTTGAACCGCTCAAGTGCCAGGGGGATAATTATGGTAAAGACCATGAATATGATCTTCCAAATATAAATCGAGGAACGGGCTTTATTGGATACAGCCATTTCGTAGGGCATGATATAGATATTCGTGGCGATGGAGGTATAAATCGTATCGTAGAGAAACAGAACCACCAGCATTTGCAGAAAGAGCATCGTTTGATCCGCGTCACTCCCGGGCAGGTAGATCCAAAAAAGGATAAAAAATAGTGCCAGCAGAGGAGCTCCAAACCGGATGTATGGCAGCCGCCTGCCTATCTTGCTCCTTGTGCGGTCACTGATATACCCTAGCAATGGATCATTTATTGCGTTCCATATCCCAAAAAGGAGCCAGACGATCCCAGCCATATTTGGGTCCAGACCGCGCAGTTTGACAAAGTAATATGTCAACGCGCTAGCAGCAACCAGAGATTGCAGGATGGCAGTCGATGAATCCGCGATGGATATCCAGATCCGGCTTTTTACTGGCACGCGTTCTTCCTGAAGCACAGGGGAATTCGACATGGTATGCTCCTTTTTCTTGTTTCAGTAATTATAGCAATTCAATTGAACGACTCTTTAGGCGGATGGTTTGATGGATCTCAAAGAACCCAAACCCGATTACTTTATATATATTAAAATGCCTACTGCTTTCTTTATATCCAATTTATTGACCAACCGCTATAATACTATCCAACCTCACTCAGACAAAGGTGGTGTTCATGGAGAACGATCTTCTCTCAAACTTGTGGGCGAATATCAAAGCCGACCTTTTGACCTTTTTCCAGGACTACCTTCCCAAGATCATCCTCGCGGTTTTGATCATGGTGGCGGCATCCTTTCTTGCTAATTATGCGGTTTCGCTGGTGGAAAAGGCATTAAAAAGAAGCAAGGCTGATAAAAGCGTAACGGTTCTCCTGAAAAACCTGACCCGCTGGGCTGTACTGGGCACAGGTTTTTTTGTTTCTCTCAGCCTTTTCGTGAACATTTCCTCGCTCATGACCACACTTGGTTTGGCCACCTTCGCGATCACCTTCGCCTTCCAGGATGTGCTCAAAAACCTGGTCTCGGGGATCATCATTCTGATACAGCATCCATTTAATGTGGGGGAATCTGTAAATATTTCAGGTTTTGAAGGTAACGTTGTATCCATCGCCACCCGTATGACCGAGATGGAATGTTTTGATGGACGATTTGTGGCGATCCCGAATGGGAATGCCATCAGTCAGCCTATCATCAATTACTCACGCAGCTCTAAACGCCGGGCGGATATCCCTTTACACCTTACGTACGGTGCCGATATCCGTACTTTGCGTGAAACCATAATTACCGCGGTGAAAAATGTTCCAGGATATGTTGCGGAGCCAGCCCCTTTTGTGACCCTGGAATCTGCCGATGAACTTTCATTGGGAATGACAGTCTATTTTTGGGCGGACGTCAACATTTTAGGATCAATGATGTTAGTGAAGGATCAAGGATTGGAATCCATCACCGGAGCGCTTGTTGAAAAAGGTATTGCCATGCCGGTACCTTTGCGATCGGTTGTCGTCAATAATTAGACCTTAAAATATACTGAAAATATTTGATCAAATAAATTTATTCATTTAATGGCAGGGACGAGAAAAATGAATTCCCGGATTCTCACATGGGATGGCTGCATAAATGTCCGCGACCTTGGGGGCATTCCGACCCGTGAAGGAGCGCTGACCCGGCGGGGGGCGGTTGTCCGCTCCGACACTCCTGCCAGGCTCACCCCGGCGGGTTGGAACGCGCTTCACGATTACGGTATCCGGACTATTATTACGCTTTCCACGCTTGGGCATAAGGAAAAAGAATTATCCTTTGCGACACCGTTCACAGATATTGCCGTCCGCCAGATTGCGATTGAGGACCTCTCAGATAAAGAGTTTTTATACAAGTGGGCAGCATCCGATCTATGGTGTACGCCGCTCTATTATAAGGATGCGCTCGCGCGCTGGCCGAAACGCCACGCAGCAGTGATTTCCGCTATTGCGCAGGCACAGGAAGGGGGTGTTTTGATCCATTGCAAAAGAGGAAATGACCGTACCGGTATCATCACCCTTCTGCTTCTTTCCCTGGTTGGTGTTTCACCGGAGGAGATCATCGCTGAATACGAACTCAGCCCCGACCCCGAGCGGGATGAGATCTTGGCGCGTGAGCATACTTCCACCCGTGAAGCGCTTCTGGGTGCGCTGGATGGACTGGATGCGGAAAAGTACCTGCTTTCGGGAGGGGTTAGCCGGGAGGATCTCAAAATTGTTCATCGAAGGCTGCTGGGGTAGGTGTTTACGCAAATTTAAACAGCTTTTTTGCCAAATGATTTTCAGGATCATTGGTAATGATTACCTCTATTGAGATCTCGAACCCTGCACAGCGAGGAGCAATCACTTTGTAACCCGCGACAATTTAGATGTGAAAATTGACCCGTGAAATTATTGGACAAATTTGGTATGATTCATCTTGAAAATGTTTTGAAAGATTAGTAAGAGAAAGGAATATTTGAAATGAATACACCAAAAAATGAGCTATCTGCTGCGGAACGACAGGAACTCTTCGCAACCTTGAAAACCCGTTTTGAGAAAAACATGAATCGCCATGCTGATCTGGAATGGGTGAATGTCCAGGCAAAACTGGAAGCGAAAAAAGAAAAACTCTGGTCGCTCAGCGAGATGGAACGCACCGGAGGCGAACCGGATGTGGTCGGTGCGGATGCGAAAACGGGCGAATTCTTTTTCTATGATTGCTCTGCGGAAACCCCCAAAGAGCGCAGGAATATCTGTTACGACAGGGAAGCACTGGATGCACGGAAGGAATTCAAACCCAAAAATTCCGCGTTGGATATGGCCGCTGATATGGGTATTGAAATACTCACAGAAGAAGAATACCGGCACCTTCAAACGCTGGGGAAATTCGATACCAAGACCTCGAGCTGGGTGAAAACGCCAGCGGAGATCCGAAAACTCGGCGGTGCGCTTTTTTGTGATCGCCGCTACGACCATGTCTTCACTTATCACAATGGCGCGGAATCGTACTACGGGGTCCGGGGTTTCCGGGGATCATTGAGGGTGTAGCTAAAGGTAATCAAAATGGCTTAGGTTAAGGGATTGAAAAACTTACACTGATCCCCTTGGCGTATGCAACACCTCGAAAGAGGGAATTTAAAAAATTAAAAATTATCCTTAAAAGGGATCAAGGTATTATTTAGAATAATAGTGCCCCCAAGGGAATTCGAATCCCTGTTTTGGCTTCGTGTACCTCGAAGGTATGAGAGGGCTAGTTAAGGTAAATCCGCCCCAAAGGCAGATCTTTGTGTGCCCCCAAGGGAATTCGAATCCCTGTTTTGGCCTTGAGAGGGCCACGTCCTGGGCCGCTAGACGATGGGGGCAATTGCGAACGGAATTTTATCATGCCTGAAAACGAGCGTCAATAAAGCCTTTCTTTTCCTCATATATAATTCAATCAATCACATTCTATTGAGGTTTTCATGGCAGAAAAACGGCTATGGTGGCGTGATGGGGTCATTTACCAGATCTATCCCCGTTCCTTCATGGATTCAAACGGCGATGGCATAGGTGATCTTAATGGGATCACCAGCAAACTGGATTACCTGGCCGACCTGGGAGTCGAAGGCTTATGGCTATCACCGATCAACCCCTCCCCCGATAAAGATTTTGGCTACGATGTATCCGATTACTGCGGAATCGATCCCAAGTACGGCACAATGGAGGATTTCGACAACCTGGTGAGCGAAGCCCGCAAACGTGGTATCCACATCATCCTGGACCTGGTGCTGAACCACACCTCCGACCAGCATACCTGGTTTATCGAATCAAAACAATCGCGTGAAAACCCGTATCACGATTGGTACCTCTGGCGCGAGCCCAAAGTGGGTGGAAAACCACCCAACAACTGGCTTTCCATTTTTGGCGGAAGGGGCTGGGAATACTTCCCCGAGCTGGGGCAGTCCTATTTCCACATGTTCGTCAAGGAACAACCGGATGTGAATTGGCGCAACCCGGATCTGCGGAAAGCGATGCTGGATGTTTTCCGTTTCTGGCTAGCGCGCGGGGTGGATGGCTTCCGGTTGGATGTGTTCAATGCCTACTTCAAGGATGCGGATTTCCGCGATAACCCGCCCTCGGGGAAGGGCATCCGCGGATTCGACCGCCAAAAGCATGTTCACGATACTTCTCAACCGGAGATGTACCCGCTTTTGCGCGAGATCCGCACCATTCTCGACGAAAAACCGGATACTTATATTGTGGGGGAAACCTTTCTGGAGGACGAGAAGAAAGCAGCCTCATACTGCATGCCGGAGATGCTGCACCAGGCATTTGATTTCCGCCTTCTGGAATGTAACTGGGATGCCCGCCGAATCCAGCAGGTGATCCAATCCTGGGAGAATGCCCTGGGTGAGGGCTCCTGGCCGAATTATGTTCTGGGCAACCATGACACACGCCGACCGGCCACCAGGTTGGGGAGAGGGGAGAATGATGCCCGCCTGAAAGTGATCAATGCGATGCTCTTCACGCTGCGGGGAACGCCATTCCTCTATTATGGCGATGAGATCGGCATGCGCGACATTTCGGTTTCAAGAAAAGAATTACGCGACCCGGTGGGCATACACTACTGGCCGCTTCCAGTGGGCAGGGATGGTTGCCGCTCGCCGATGCAGTGGTCGGCAGAAGTAAATTCCGGGTTCAGCCAAGTGCAACCCTGGCTGAAGGTGCATTCCAATCACACCCGGCGAAATGTGGAAACCCAAAAAGACGCTCCGGATTCTCTGCTCCTCTTCGTTCGCAAGCTCATTCACCTGCGCAAAGAAAATGAAGCGCTCAGGCGGGGGATCTACATGCCGCTCATCTATTACCCCCGTTCGTTGATGGTTTACCTGCGAAAAACGGATACCCAGTCGGTGCTGGTGGCGCTGAACTTCACCCGCCGCAGGGTGCCTTTTGTGCTGGGTCACGGATTGGCGATGGGCAAGTGGGAGCTTGCTGCTTTCGAGCTGCCGGGATTCGGTCTCCCTGACCGAAGGAGATACCATAACCCTGGAGCCCGAGGAAGCGGTGATTTTGAGGATGAAGTAGAACGCTCCAAATTCTATCCGACTACCAAAATAGAGACGCAGCATGCTGCGTCTCTATTTTTTAGTCAATCAATGATTCTACCGATCATCCGGGATTTAGTACTCCGGAGGGGGCATCGGCATCGGTTTTTCTTTTTCCGGAACGTCGGTGATGAGGGCTTCGGTGGTGAGGATCATCGCGGCGATGGAGGCAGCATTTTCGAGGGCGCCTTTGGTCACTTTGGCGGGGTCGATAACGCCGCCCTTGACCATATCGATGTATTCATCCTTGATCACATCGTAACCGACGTGGTCGTTCTTCTTGATCTTCTGCTGCTGGCGAACGTTCTCCACGATTACGGAGCCTTCCTTGCCGGCATTTTCGGCGATCTTGCGCATGGGAACTTCCAGCGACTTGCGCACGATATTGACGCCGATCTGCTCGTCCTCGTTGTTCATCTTGATATCATCGAGGACTTTCATGGCATTCACCAGGGCGACACCGCCACCGGGGACGATCCCGGCTTCCACAGCGGCGCGGGTGGCAGAGAGGGCATCCTCCACGCGGTGTTTCTTTTCCTTCAGCTCGGTTTCGGTAGCAGCGCCAACACGGATGATGGCAACCCCGCCGGAGAGCTTGGCCAGGCGTTCCTGGAGTTTTTCCTTGTCGTAGTCGGAGGTGGTCTTGTCGATCTCGACCTTGATCTGCTCGATACGGCCTTTGATCTCCTTGGTGTCACCCTTACCGCCGACGATGGTGGTGTTATCTTTATCGGATTCCACCTTCTCAGCGCGACCGAGATCCTGGAGAGTTACGGTCTCAAGCTTGCGGCCGGTCTCTTCCGAGATGACCTGGGCACCGGTCAGGATGGCGATATCCTGCATCATGGCTTTGCGGCGGTCGCCGAAGCCGGGGGCTTTGACGGCCAGCACGTTCAGCATTCCGCGCAGTTTATTCAGCACCAGGGTGGCCAGGGCTTCGCCATCCACATCTTCGGCGATGATGACCAGCTCGCGTTTGCCGATCTGGACCAGTTTCTCGAGGATGGGGACGATATCCTGGGCGGCGGAGATTTTCTTATCGTAGATGAGCAGGTAGGCGTCGGAGATGACCGATTTCATGTGCTCGGAATCGGTAATGAAGTATGCCGAGACGTAACCGCGGTCGAACTGCATACCTTCCACGTATTCGGTCTCGAATTGGATACCCTTGGATTCTTCCACGGTGATGACGCCGTCTTTACCAACTTTGTCCATCACATCCGCGATCAGGTTGCCGATCTCGGAATCCTGGGCGGAAATGGTGGCTACGGAAGCGATCTCTTCCTTGGTGTCGATCTTGATGGCGGTCTTTTCAAGCTCGCCAGCAACAGCCTTGGAAGCGGCTTCGATGCCGTGCTTAAGCATCATTGGATTGGCACCGGCGGAAAGGGTCTTGAGGCCTTCGGTGACGATGGTATGGGCCAGCACGGTGCTGGTGGTGGTGCCATCGCCGGCGATGTCGTTGGTCTTGGTGGCGGCTTCTTTAAGAAGCTGGGCACCCATATTTTCGAAGGGATCTTCGAGCTCGATCTCTTTGGCTACGGTCACGCCATCGTGGGTAACGGTGGGGGAGCCGAATTTGCGGTCGAGGGCCACGTTTCGGCCTTTGGGGCCAAGGGTGGTTGAGACTGCATTATTTAATACGTCGATGCCGTTCTTGAGGCGGCGGCGTGCCTCTTCAGAAAATACCAGTTGTTTTGCTGCCATAGTCCAAGCTCCTTATTTCGTTTTCTTTTTTTCGTCGACGATGGCCAACAGGTCGCTCTCGCGCAGGATGAGCAGTTTCTTGCCATCGACTTTGATCTCGGTGCCGCTATATTTGGCGAACAAAACAAGATCGCCTTCCGCGACGTCCATGGGAACGCGTTTACCATCATCATCCCGTTCACCGGGACCTACAGAAATCACGAGACCCTTTTGAGGTTTCTCTTTGGCCGTTTCGGGGAGCACCAAACCGGAAGCGAGGACATCCTCTTCTTCCCGCGGCTCGACCACGACACGGCTTCCCAACGGTTTAAGTTTCATAGCCATACAAATCCTCCCGAAATGAAATATAGAGACAAATTGAGTGATTTTAGCACTCTAGATACCTGACTGCTAAAACCAACTCAAATATAACCGTCTTGAAATCACGTGTCAAGAGGATTTTGAAATTCTTATAAAATTCTGATACTTCAGGGTCGCGAAAACCCGTAACTGGTACATATATTTTCCCCCTCCTTGACGATGCCCATCGCAGTGGGATCCTCGGGGAAAGCGGCACGGACTTCGGCGAAGACCTTCATAGCCTCATCACAATAGGGCTGGGTCTTCCGATGAAGCGCTGCCAGAACGGAACCATAAGTGTAGTAATATACAGCCGTGTTTGCCGTGAGCGGCATGCCGGTGATGGCGATGGTGGGATCGGTTTGGGGGTTGCATTTGCGAACCTCGCAGCTTTCCTCTGGGGTGCATCCGCGGATGGCGCACTTGAAGGCCGGGATGGATCCTTCGTAATTCCGGGCTTTAAAATAGATAATCGCCAATTGACCGTATACATCCGGGCTTGTTGGATCGAAGGAAAGTGCTTTTTCAGCGTTCAGAGAAGCGACGAGGGCATCTCCCATCTGAGTATAGGTACGGGCAATGGACATGTAGGGAATTGGATCCTTAATGCCAAGCTGCTCGTTGATGACGGTCACTTTGGCAAAATATTCAAGCGCTTTTTCATAAAGAAAATTCCGTTCAGCCTCTGTCCCGGCTTTGAAAGCGAGCTGGCGGTAATTTGCGCCGATCGCCAGGTAAAGGAAGGTCATATTTGGTGCGATCTCGGTAGCTCTTTGGTATTCTTCAATGGCCTGGGTGTAATTTCCCAACGATTCCTGTGTGTAGGCGGCGATACGGTGGATGTCCATCATTCCTGCTTCACGCTCCAGCGCTTGATTTATGAACTCCTCTCCCTGCAGCCACTTTTGCTCATCAACCAGGATCTCAGCGTAATAAGCCAGAGCGAGCGGATTCTGGTTATCCAGTTGCAGCGCTTTTACGGCGGCTTTTTCAGCCTGGCTGAGATAGCTTTGTTTTTCTTCCGTTGTGAGCGCCTGGCCGGCAAACCAATCAAGCACAAATGCGCGGATGGCATTAACGGTGCTGTCATCCGGAGAAATCGCAACAGCTTTATCCGCAGAATCCAAAGCCTGCTGCATTCTTACCTGGCGTTCCGCGTCGGTGGTGATCAGCCGGGTGGAGTATGTTTGGATGCGCGCCAATTCTGAAAGCAATTGGGCGTTATTTGGATCCACTTCGTGAGCTTTCTGATAGGCAGCGATTGCTTTGTTCAGGTCACCTGCGGTGAAGAACATTTCCCCTTCCATGGCGTAATTATTCGCCGTCCGGGTGGGGGTTGGGGTGGCGCTGAGCAGGGGCGTAACCGAACCGCCAAGATAGCCGCGCAGCACTACCGCAAAAAAAAGCAATCCCACGAGTAGAAGGAGTATCCTGTAGATATTATCTTTTCCGTGTTTGCGGCGGAAGAGTGGTTTTTCGTCGTGAATATACATAATCACTAAGGAGTGGCAGACGGAGTGGCGGAACCTTCACCAGAAGCTTGTGGAGTGCGGGTGGGGGTGCTTAGAGGCATGGGAGTAGGCGCACCTGAATCCGCGAAAACCTGGCAGATATTAATTATCTCCTGCGCGTTGAATACTGCGATGGTGTCATCACGCACCCCGTTTATGATCGCCTGGGCTATTGGCAGCGCTTCGTTGCAGTATCCCAATTTCGCGAGTGCAAGCCCATAAGTGTAATAATATTCGGCGACCCTTCCGTAATCCAGTGGCATGCCATCAACCATGATCCCGTCGATGTTTGTGCCACCCTGGATGGCGAGCTGAAGGTTATTGATTGAATCGGAGTATTGAGCGTTATGGTACAGCAGCCAACCCAGGTTGCCGTACATTTCCGGGTCATCCGGGGCGTTTCCAAGCGCGTCTGTTGCGTATTGGATCGCCGGACCAAAATTACCCTGGTTCGCGTAGGTCCTTGCGATCAGTGTGAGAGGATTGGGATCGCTGGGATTGAGGGCGTTGGCACGGTTAAATTCTTCAATGGCTTTATCCGCGTCCTGCAGCGCGCGGTAAGTGCGCCCGAGAGAAACGTGAAGCTCGGGGATCTTATCGTTGATCTGTATCGCAGATTGATACTTGGATTGGGCTTCCTGGTAATTCGCAGTGATTTCCAGGATCAACCCGCGCGCCCAGAGCGTTTCCAGCATTTCCGGCGCCATGCTCTCCGCTGTCCGGGAGGATTCGATCGCCTCGTCGCGCGTCTCCGCCCTGGCTTGACCAGCCAGATCGCGCATGGAAAGGATGATGGATTTCACAGCGTATGCCAAAGCGTTGGTCGGGTCTGTCTGGGTCACGGTATTGATCCCTTCCTCCGCTCCAGGATAATCCCCTGTCATCCCCTTCGCCCAGGACTGCAGTACCAGAGCCTGGGAATTATTGGGGCTTAGCAGCATCGCGTTCCCAGCGGTCGAGATCGCTTCATCGTACCGGGCGGCGAAGATCTGCAATCTGGCGAGGGAAAGATGCAGTGCGGGGTTCTGCGGGTCAGCCTTGATCGCATCCCCATAGGCTGCGATCGCCTGGGCATATTTTCCTTGAGCTTCGAGCTCCTGGGCTTTCGTCACGAAGGATTCAGGCGGGATAGTGGGTGTGGGGGTTGGAATGAAAAGCGGCTGGGTGACCGGTACGATCACTTGGTTTACATAAATTGCCGCCCCCACCAATGCGATTAGGATAATGACGCGCCAGGGATTGGCGCGTTTGGTGCGGCGGTTCATATTCCACTTGCTGCCCTTCAAATACATGCAGTCATATTATCAGTTTCGAAAATGAGCGTCAAGATGACCCTAATCCTGCTCTCATCCGGTTGGAAAACACACCCTGATTTCCCCTTGGGGGTTTATCTGTTAAGCATATAATAAAAAAGATTAAAAAACCACACCCCAGGTGAAATATGATTGAACCTACATACAAAGTCTACAGATATCGCTGGGTGGTTCTGGCGGTTTTCATGTTCGTCAACCTGACCATCCAGATGCTCTGGATCAGTTACTCACCGATCACCGGACCAGCCGCCAATTACTATGGCGTTACGGATCTCTACATCGGCTGGTTGTCGATGATCTTCATGCTGGCCTTCATCCCATTTTCCATTCCTGCATCCTGGGCGATCGATACCTGGGGATTTCACAAGGCAGTTGGGCTGGGTGTGATCCTTATGGGTGTTTTTGGGGTATTGCGAGGGCTTGCGGGGGCGAACTATACTCTAGTATTCGTCTGCAGCCTGTTTATCGCTATTGGTCAGCCGTTTTTACTGAACGCTTGGGCAAAAGTGCCAGCAAAATGGTTTGCAGTGACGGAACGCGCCACGGCAGTGGGGATTGTGACCCTGGCAAACCTGCTCGGAACCGCGATCGGGATGGTCCTCACACCCGTGCTGATCGAAACCATGCCAATACCAACCGTGCAATTGATCTACGGTTGCATCGCGGCTTTTTCCTCCGTGCTATTCCTGGTACTGGCTAGGGAAAACCCACCCACGCCTCCCTGCCCGGAAGGGATGGACGTGCGTTCGCTAATGATGGATGGTTTGAAGCACGCATTCAAGGTCAGAGATTTTGTGCTCTTCCTGGCAGTTTCATTCATCGGCCTCGGTCTCTACAATGGATTGAACACCTGGGTGGAACCTATCATCCGCCCAAGGAACTTTACACCAACCGAGGCCGGGATCCTGGGGGCGGTGCTGCTGGTAGGCGGCCTGCTCGGAGCAGTCATCCTGCCCTCCTTCTCGGATAGGCAGAAAAAACGCAAGAAGTTCATGATGCTCGGTATCGTCTGCGCAATCCCCGGGGTGATCGGCGTGACCTTTGCCCAGAACTTTTTCCTGTTGCTGGCTTCAGGCGCGGTGGTTGGCTTCTTCCTGGTGAGTATTCTGCCCATCGGAATCCAGTACGCGGCCGAGATCACCTACCCGACCCCCGAAGGGACTTCAAACGGACTGATCCAGCTTTTCGGTCAGGGTGCGGTTGTGTTCGTTTACATCATGGAAGCGATGCGCACAACCAGATGGCGCTTTTACGCGGTCCCTGCTTTTAGGGGTCGGGTTGATGATTATCTGTGCGATCCTGATCTCCCGGATGCGCGATCCGGAATTCGTCCAGCGGTCTCTTTGATCGATTGGTTCAGATCCAGCGCAAAATACCGGCGAAAACTACCAGCAATGACAATATCAACAGCCGCCAAGCTGAGGATGAATGTTTTCTGAACTTTGGGCGGCCAGTCGTAGCAGAGAAATGAGATCACAAAGAAGGGGATATATACGAAAATGAAAACCGGCAGGACTCCCCACCAGGGGTAGATCCAGACGAAGGTCGGGGTTTTCACCAGGAAGATCTCGACGACGGAGAAGAAAGCCGCATTCGCGATTGCGAACACGATGCGGTTGTTTATTCCCAGGATCTTCAATTTCGGGTCGGCGGGAAGGATCTTGGAAAGAGCCACCCCTGCGATAGCGAACATAAAACTTAACTCGATCCCTACACCCACCAGCAGCAGAAAGGAAGTTCCGGTGGGAACGGTCCAGAGGGCGTGGCCGGTGAAGTCGCTGGATGAGGGCGTTCAGTATTTCGTAGAACCAGTGCACCAGGTACAGGGAAAGACCGGCTGCGATCCCTTTCCAATTCTTGTGGGAGTATTCGTTGGTATAAACATAAACCGTTAGGGCTAGCAGGGTGATGACGACCCATTGGAAGAGGTCTCCTGTTCGCAGGATCGCAAGCGCTTGCGCAGTGGCTTCCGGATGATTTAACATGGTTCCCTCCATTTTGATTTTGATTATTCTAGATTAGAATTCATTTGAACGTTAGTTAAACCAGAGTTTATAGGAAAAATTATGACCCCAACAGTTTATTTCGGTTCTGCCCGTCAAGCCCGCCTGGACGCAAAGGAGACGCTGCCAGCCAAGCTTGAGATCATCCTGGAAAAACTCCGTCTGCGCGACCGCGTGAAAGGGGAACTGGTGGTGCTCAAGATGCATGTTGGAAACAACATGATCTATTCCACCATCCACCCGATTTTTGTACGTCGCGTGGTACAAGCGATCAAAGATGGGGGAGGGAAACCCTTTATCGCCGACGTAGATTGGGACGTGGCAGGTGCGGAAACGCGGGCTTATACCACCGAAACCGTTGGTTGCCCGATCTACCCCGCCGGGGGATTGAAGGATACCCATTTTGTATCTAAAGAAAAGAACTATAAAAACTTGAAGGAATGGAAGGTTGCCGGTCTGATCAACGATGCCACCTTCCTGGTGAATTTTGCGCATGTGAAGGGGCATCCCTCCTGCGGATTCGGCGGCGCGATGAAGAACCTTGCGCTCGGCTGCATGGTGGGTGAAACGCGCGGTGCTATCCACGATGCGCATCATTACGACCGGTACTGGTTCACCGAGAAATGTTCCGACCCAAAGGTACTCAAGAAGATCATCAAATCCTGCCCATTCGGGGCGATCGTGATGGATAAGCATAAGGAAAATGAGCTGCATATTCACTTTGAACAGTGCAATCAGTGCATGCGCTGCCTTAAAGTTGCTCCCCCCGGCAGCCTGAAGATCGAGAAGGTTAATTTCGAATCCTTCCAGGAAGCGGCTGCGAACTCGGTCAGCGTGGTGCTTTCCACGTTCGAGAAAAGGAAAGCAGTTCACCTGGATCTCGTCACCCACCAATCCCCGGTCTGCGATTGCTTTGGTTTTACCAGCCTGCCGATCCTGCCCGACGTGGGCATCTTTGGTTCTGATGATGTCATCGCTGTGGATACAGCCGTTCTGGATGCCACAGCAAAAATGAAGCTGATTGAGGAAAATCTGCCCACATCGCTGGAGGTTCACACCCGTGAGGGGCATCCGTACCAGCAGCTTCACGGTCCCATGAAGGATCCCTATCACATGCTGCGGTATGGCGAGATGCTGGGATTGGGGAGCACAAAATATAAACTGGAGGATGTGATGCCGGTGGAGAATATCAGCCCGGCGGCTCTGGGGTATATCAAAGCCAGGTCTTAACCAGAACCTGGGTTCAACCCCATTCCCGGATGAGAATGGATCTCCAGTGATTTCGATGAAAGCCTGCCGAAAAGGTGGGCTTTCACGTCTTTGTTGGCAAATGCCCAACGCCCTCCCTCCCTGGAGGCGATTAGCCGTCTGATTCGACCCAGGTTCACCCGGATGGGTGCGATCTGTAACTCTCTTTCCACCCGCCTAATGCGTGTTTCAAAATGCCGCCTGGAGGGGAAATGAACGGGTTCGAACCTTTCAGCCATCCAATCGGCTTGTTTAGAAAAGGCATTTGATTGGGCGAGAACCGCGCTGGTAGTGGACGGCAGGATGGACTCCTGGACCTGGTCCATGGTAAATTCCAATCGCATGCAGGAAACCTTTTCATCCTCTGGTATAAGGCAGAATATCGCGTACCCATCAAAAATGGGTTGAAGGCATTCGATGATCATGGGTAGGGGAATCATTGGGGTTAAGAGCAGGCTCAGCCACGCAATCACGTTGGCCGGAATACCCCCCTGGCGGCAATCTTCTCGCAGGATAAGGGTATCTGCAAATTGCACGAAACCGTCACTCCGCCAGTTGAAGTTTGGTCCGGGAAGCAGGTCAGGGTAAATAAATGAATTGACCTCCACACCGAAAAACGGATTGTGAAAACACATCATCCTGGACTGATCAACTCGGGGGAATTCGAGTTCGTCCACATCCTCCTCTGTATGCCAGAAAAGGACATTTCCATCCTGAGATCGGTAAACCCCGGACTGGCAGCCGGGATGATCCGACTGGAGGTACATCGCGATTTCTAAAGGGGTCCAGGCGGGGGATAACCGGTTGTAAAGCCGATTCCCCGCGACCAATGATCGAGGCAATCCAAATAGACACGCAGCCCTTCGCGGATTAAGGCAGGCACCTTTGAGGAAAAGCGGAGCGTTTCAATTTTCGAAGAGTTGGTTATTCGCCAGGGTTTTTGATCTTTCGATGGTTTCCAACTGGTTCTTTTTATATCGATGCGCCAAGATTCGTTGTACTTGCGGTGCGAGGATGCGACCAAGTTCGAAATGTGCTTCCTCAATGGTAACTTTCGCCAGGTCCAGGGTTGGGATCGTATTTTCTGCGTATACCTGCGGGTACCCTGGGTAGTTCTTATCACTCATTCTGGTAAAGGTCCTTCAGGGCTGTCTTTGCCTCGGGGAACCGGAAGGTGAACCCCGCCTTGAGCAATTTCTGCGGTTTCACTTTTTGACCTTCCAGGACCAAAAGCGATTTTTCTCCCAAGAGAAGTTTCAGCGCGAATTCGGGGATGGGGAGGTAGAATGGCCGGCGTAAAGTGGCTGCCAGAACCTGCCCGAAACTGGAGTTGGTTTCCAATCCAGGTGCGACCAGGTTAAATGCATCCCTGCAGTTCTTGTTCTCGATCAGAAATTGTATTGCGCGGATCTCATCCTGGATGTGAATCCAGGGGAATGGCTGACTTCCACTGCCCAGCCTGCCCCCAACGAAGAGTTTGATTGGCAAAGCCATTAGAGGCAAAATCCCACCTCTGGATTCCAATACCACCCCGGAGCGTATGACAATATGCCGTACACCGCTTTCGGTCACCCTGATGGAGGATTCCTCCCATTCCTGAGAAATTCCTGCGAGAAAATCTGATCCTGGGGGTGAATTTTCATCAAGAGGTCCGGTTGAGGAAACTCCGTAGTAACCGATCCCGGATGCCTGGATGAATACCTGCGGTTTCTTTTTCGCCTTCAGGACAGCTTCAGCGAGTATGTTCCCGGTGGTGATCCTGGATTGACGGATGGCTTGTTTCTTACTGCGTGTCCAGCGGGAGAAGAGAATGGATGCAAGATTTTCCCCGGCGATGCTTTCCCCCGCGAGGTTCACAATTGCGAGCGAACCTTCGAGCTCATGCACCCAATCCCCCGGGGTTTTAGCGTCCCAGCCTACATAGCGTGCGAAAGAATTCTCCTGAGGCAAACCCGGGAAACGGGTTAATATTACAACTTCATAGCCTGAGATCGCCAATTTTTCAGCGAGATTAGCGCCGATAAAGCCAGATCCGCCGGCAATGATAACTTTGTTATTCCTGCCAGTTGCCATCTTTAATCAATTTCCTTTTTCGAATTATCCCAAAATATTCCGGGATAAGCAGGATTTGTATAAGGCAAAGAAGCCGAATTGCAGGACCCTGAACTTAATCTTCCCGAAACGTTGGCTTCCGGCGGGTTTGTTTGATCGACTTGCGGATCGATTTCTTTTCCCACCTCCGGATCCTGGAAGAGTAGGTGGGTCGGGTAGGGATCCGGTGAGATGGCTCAACCAGGGCAGAGGCGACCATCCGCCGCAGCCGCTCGATCGCATCCTTGCGATTCTGATCCTGGCTTCGAAACCGGCGCGCCAGGATATTGATCCTGCCGGATCGATCCAGATGGGACCCGGCGATGCGTACCAGCCGGTAACGGCTGGCATTATCCAGGAGGGAGGAAGATGAGGGATCGAAGGTCAGACGAATAGCCGTGGCTACTTTATTGATGTTCTGCCCGCCTGGACCGGAGGCATGCACAGCTTCAAAGGTGAGCTCGGATTCCGGTATGGATATACCACTGGAAGCGTTGCCTTCGTGAAAGGACTCACTAAGGATCGAGGCTTGACCTGTATCAGACACGCAAATCGGCTTTCAGCTTGAGAATGACCTGGTTGGCAGCGATCCTGCCCCTGGCGATGATCTCGTCAATATCATTGAACGCCCAGGCATTGAATTCCGAAACGTCCGGGCGGATCAGGCAGTCGATGGATCGCGGGTCCGGTTGTGAGGAGCGCAGGTGCATCAGGTTGATCACCCCCATCAGCAGGTCCGCCATGTTCTGGGGAGGCCGAAGGTGCGCAGCGCTGGATGATAGATCGACTGCGATGATGTAATCCGCGCCCATTTCCCTTGCTACCTCGGAAGGAAGGTTATCCACCACGCCTCCATCCACAAGGAGCCTACCATCCATTTTGATCGGAGCGAAAATCCCCGGGAATGCTGCGCTGGCACGGATGGCTTCCGCCAGGGGACCAGAGTTAAGGATCACTTTTTCTCCGGTGAGGATATCACAGGTGACCGCCGCGAATGGGTGACTGAGCTCGGAGAAATCCAGCCCGAAGATATTCTCACGGATGAAATGCTCCATTGGATCCGTCTGGAAGAGGCCTAAAGTTGGTGGAAAGCTTAGCTTGACCAGGTTCGCCCAGTTGACGGAACGGATCATTTTTGCCATGTGGTCTGCCGATTGACCTGCTGCGTAGGCGGCTCCAATGATCGCGCCAATGCTCGTCCCGGTGACGATCTCGGGGTGAATGCCTTCTTTTTCAAAGACTTCCAAAATACCGATATGCGCTGCTCCCAGAAGTGCGCCGCCTCCGAATGAAATGGCAACTTTCCGGGGTTTTAGTTTTAAAAATCTTTGAAGCTTGTTCATATTGTTCCCGCGATTGAATATTTATTTTGAGACTGACTTGGTAGAGCTTCATTCATTGTATTGAAATTCTTTCCATCAGGCAAGGTGGCACTTGACGAACGACAATAATGAGGTAATATATGAAAACTTGCTCATATAATCAAGGAAATATTATGAACCCTCCTGATACGATGCCACCCTGCGAAGTGGAAGCTATCCACAGTGACCTGGTGAAAATGTCGAAACAAACTCTTGTTGATCAGGATACTGCTGAAGAAATCGCCCGCGTTTTTCAGGCTTTGTCTGATCCAACCCGGGTGCGACTCGTATCTGCGATGATCACGAATGAACTTTGCGTATGCGACCTTTCCATGCTACTGGGAATGACCCAAAGCGCGATATCCCACCAGTTACGCATCCTGCGCGATCTGCGCCTGGTGCGCAGCCGCAAGGAAGGGCGGATCGTTTTTTACGCCCTGGATGATGATCATATCCGCGAACTTTTTACTCGTACAAAGGAGCACTTGCAGCATGGATAACATTCAGCTTATCGAAGTCCCGGTCGCAGGAATGGATTGCGCCGAGTGTACCAACCACGTCCGCCATGCCCTGGAGAAAATTCCCGGAGTGCAATCCGTGGATGTGATGCTTTCCTCCGAAAAGGCTATCATTCGCGCGGAGCCAGGCAGGGTGGAGATGAGCCAGATCCGCTCCGCGGTTGTTTCTGCGGGATATACCGTCCCTGAAAACACAAACGGGAAGAACCAGCCCGCGGAAAACTTCAGCCGAAAGGTCTTCACCGTTTTCGCCCTTATTACTGGTGCTCTTCTTTTCATTATCGTGGTTGGAGAATGGCTCGGTTTATTTGAAACTCTGACTGATTACATTCCACGCGCAGTCGGATCAGCCATCGTCCTGCTGGTTGGCGCACCGCTCTTCCTGGATGTATTCAAAGCTGCGGTAAATCGGCAGGTTACCTCCCGCACCCTGATGACCCTTGGTGTGGCAGCCTCGCTCCTGATAGGTGAATGGCCGACTGCCGGGGTGCTGGTTTTCATGATGTACGTTGGCAACTACGTGGAATCGTTCACGGCCGATCAATCCAGGCGGGCGATAAAGGATCTAACGGTCATGCTGCCCCAAACCGCCAGGGTGGAGCGGGACGGTAAGGAGGAAATGATCCCTGTGACCGGTGTGGACGTGGGTACGACCGTGGTCGTCCGGCCAGGCGAGAAGATCCCGGTCGATGGAACCGTATTGACTGGCAACGCCCAGGTGAACCAGGCGGCTTTGACCGGTGAATCCATGCCTGTTGAGATCGGACCAGGCACTGCGGTTTATGCTGCTACGCTCTTACAAGCGGGATCGGTTCGTTTACAAGCCACGCACATCGGCAGAGATACGGCTTTTGGACGTATCGTTCACCTCGTGGAAGAGGCTGAGGCTAAGAAGGGTACGATTCAGAAGTTCGCAGATAAATTCTCCGGTTACTACTTGCCCGTGGTTTCTGGGATAGCTCTGCTAACACTTATCCTTGGCCGGGATGTGAACGCGGCTGTGGCCGTTCTGGCGGTAGCTTGTTCCTGCTCAATCGCACTTGCCACACCCATCTCGATGATGGCGTCGATCGGCGCTGCGGCGAAACGCGGCCTGATGATCAAAGGCGGGATTGTCCTGGAAACACTTTCCACTGTGGATACCCTCTTGATCGATAAGACTGGTACGCTAACCCTCGGTAAACCGGAATTAACTGAAATAATCTGCCTGAATGGTTCCTCTGAAAACGAAATCCTCACCCTTGCTGCTTCAGCTGAACGTTATTCCGAACACCCGCTCGCAGGGGCGATCCGTGAAGCTGCCAGAAAGCGTTCGCTTTCTTTGGCCGTGCCTGAGAACTTCCAAAATCAGGCCGGGATCGGGTTGACTGCCAAGGTCACCGGGCACGAGATCCGGTTGGGTTCCCGTTTGGTGCTCAACGGATTGGATAAGCCTGCCGCAGCCGCAGAGCTGGAATCTGCAGGCCAGACGGTATTATATGTTTTCCGGGACAATCTATTGATCGGATTACTTGGGTTGGCGGATACATTGCGCGGGGATGTGCCGGAGGCGATTAAGCAGCTGCAAGAGATGGGAATCCAGCAAATCGAGATCCTCACCGGGGATAACAACGCAACCGCTGCGCAAGTGGCTGCCCGACTGGGGGTTGGATACCGTGCGGAGTTACTACCCGAGGATAAGATAACCATTGTGCGGGAATACCAGGAAAGGGGGAAGCGGGTGGCGATGGTGGGGGATGGCATCAATGACGCGCCAGCGCTCGCTCAGGCGGACGTCGGCATTGCCCTGGCTTCTTCCGGTTCGGATATCGCGCTGGAGGCCGCCGATATCGCTATCCTGCGGGCAGACTGGACGCTCGTGCCTGAAGTATTTGCGATCGCGCGGAGAACCATGCGGGTTGTTCGCGGGAATCTGCTTTTCGCCGGGTTCTACAACGTGATCGGGATCAGCCTGGCCGCGCTGGGTTTTCTGCCCCCTGCTCTGGCAGCAACCCTGCAGATCATCCCCGATCTCGGTATTTTGGGGAATTCCTCGCGATTGCTCAAGCAAAAACCAATATCAAAATAAAAAGATCCCGGCTTGCGGGATCTATGATGAACACAACCAGGGATCAAGGCATCCGCGCGTAATATAGCTCATCTCCGTATACAAGGAATACCACCTGTTCGGGCGAGACGGTGAATGCGGTGGGTTTGGAACGAGGAAGGTCATATCCCTGGGCAGCAGCGATTTGCAGGACCCGGTAGAGATTCAGCTGAACCCCGAATTTATACAGAGCGGGAGAATTCTTATCCAGGATGTGTAACGCTGAGTCGGGCAGCTCGGTGAACGCCAATTGCGAAAATCCCAAACCGTTCAACGGCAGCGCTTGTGGGCTTCCTGTCCTCATATCTTCATAGACCGCGGGGTTGGTACAGGTCGATTCTTTCCAGTCCACACGACTGTAGACGCAATGGACCATCATATTGTTTTTTAGAAGCAAGAAAAGATCATCCGTGCTTACCGCCAGGTCGACATAATCGCCACCGTTATTTTGGGCTGCCAGATCGAAAAACTGGGAGGGCGATTGGCTGTATTCGAAGGACCGGTCCTTTTCTCCACTTCGGTATCGCCAAACCCGGCCGCTGCCGGAATCCAACACATATAAAACACCATCATTAAGAGTGATGGCTTTGATGCGATTCCAGTTCACTTTGGGACGCGGCAGCGGTTTGGAGGTTGGGTTGGCTTTGGGTGCGCAATAAACCGCGTTTCCAAATTCATCCACACCGATGATTGACGCTCCCCCACTGACACCAGGCTGCACCTGGATATTGTTCGGGGGCAGGGCGGCAATATCCACCAGCTTGCCAATAAATCCACCCGGACCGCAGGTGAACGCAAAATCGACCTGGTAGGTCTCCGAATTTTTCCTGGTTACCCGCGAAACCTGCCCGGTGGGAGCATCCAGGAGGTACACGTCCTGATCCCGGGTGACCACCCGGCTGATCCGGGAGGTTTTGGGTATGGAGGAAGAAAGAGCCGGAATCATTGCCAGGCGGGAAACGCCTTTGAGCGAATCCATAGCGGCGGCTACCTGGGCTCGAAGCGCGCTAGAATCTTCTGTGGTTCCGTAACTTTCCGCTTTCTTCAGCCATTCGTCCGCCTGGGTCCAGTATTCGGTCTGCAACTCCCGGGTTTTTTCCTTGGAGGCAAGGCCAGCGTAATATTGGGCAACTTCCATATTGATCACATGCTGTTCGCCCCGGCCGCTGCGCAGATAAATGGTGATACCCACTGCCACCACCACGATCGGTATCGCGATGGCGGCGAAGAGCATTGTGCTCTGCGGGATTGCCGGAGATTTTTCGGTGATCCCAGGCAGCATCCTCGCAAGAAACAGGCGCAAACCGGATGCGGCTTTCTGCCTTTGCGGCTCACCCTCAACCCAGGCATTGGCAGCTTTGATCCCGGCTTTTTTCATCCAGGTGGGACGGTTTTGAGAGAAGTTTTCCCAGGAGGTTTTCATCCTGACGAAGATGCCATTTCTTCTTACAAGGGAAGGATCTTTTCCGGTTTTTTTGGGGTTTTGCTTACCCTCTTCAGGAGGATTCTGCGGCAAAGCCTGCGGTGAAATGGCCGGTTCACGCCTGATCGAGCCAGATTGCGATCCGGTTGCCGGTACGCTGGCTGTGGGGGGTGTGACCGGAGCCAGCGACATCCGGTGACGGACAAGCTGCCCCTTGCCGGGTGTTATCCGGATAATTCCTGCAGATACATCCGGTCCGCCTTCCCGCACCAGCACTCTTATACATTTCTTCAAATCCCAGTCCGGATGTTTGCGGAAGCACGGATTCGGTCCAGCCAGCAGGGATTGTAGGAGAAAAGAGAAGAATATCCCCGGGGAGCAGCGTTGATTGAGCGAAGCGTAATTGCACGGAGCGGCCCACCCCCAAACCGGTTTGGGCGGCTGTATCTCCCCCGAATTTCTCCACTCCCCCCGGACGGACGATCAGGCAGGCAGACTGACCTGCGCAAGCGTTGAAGAAAAGATCACCCCTGATAACAAGAATGTTCAAGCCTGCTGTACAGGGTGCTTTGCTGGGGTATAGATTCTTATTGATATCGATGAAATAGGTATTCAGAAAATCGGCCGCCTCGGTGAGGGCAGATGTGATCGACCCTGCGCTCTTGTAAAACCGCTCAGCCGCGGCATTTAAAAGGTCTGCGATTCTGTTTGTAGAAAGGGCTTCATCCGTGCCGATTGGGCTAATATGGATTACCAGGGCATCCCGGTCGCGCCCGCGGGCGGTTCGCTTTGGCGGGGTTGCGGCGAAGAGGCCTGGCAGATCGGGGAGGATTTGCCCTGCGGAACGGTTCAGGCTAGATAAATGAATATCGATCATTAAAAGAGATACCTGTCTATGGCTTTGAATTCAATCCGGTGGTTCATTCGGTGAGGATTTTAGTGCATTATTTATGCCAGCGCAGAATATTTGCTGAATGCGGCGTGCAATTCATCTATAATTCATACAGGTCTCAAGATCTAAATGGATAAAAAACGCAGCAATAATCTATTCGGAATAATCGCCATCGCCTGGTTGTTCGTCATCGTTCTTGGTTATTACGTGTACCATAAGCCCTTCACTTCAGAAATGGTGGGTAGCCTGGCACAGGCAGCCTGGAGGGTGGTGTTGGCATTCCTGGTCATTGCCATCTGCGGTGGTGCGGGAAAAAGGTTCATCCCGCTGGAGGATCATCATCCCCTCGCAAAACTGAGCGTCCAGGCTGGTTTCGGGTTGGGGTTGTTGTCGATCCTGATAATGCTTGTCGGTCTGGTTGGTGGATTCCAGACCTTGACATTCGCCCTGCTCCTCCTGGGGTTGGCCATATTACTCCGGCGAAATATCCTTGCCTGGATGGGTCAGTGGACTGGATTGGTTACCTTCTGGAAGGAGAGCAGCCGGTTTTGGAAGATCTGCGGCGGGATGGCGATCGCAATCCTTGGGTTTGGACTATTGACCGCTCTGGCGCCGCCCATTAAATATGATGCACTGATGTATCACCTGACGATGCCGCAAGCATACCTCCGGACGGGAAGTTTCTCCTACCTGCCCTGGATCGTTATGACCGGGATGCCCCAGGCGACCGAGATGCTTTACACCCTGGCGATGGCACTTGGTGGGGGGCAGGGAGCAGCGGTGCTGGGCTGGTCTTTTTCCTTTCTTGCCTTGCTGGGGTTGGCAGGATTTGCCCGCACGAGGTTGGATAATCCAGCGGGTTGGGTTGCCCCAATCAGCCTGCTGGTGGGATTCACGTTCGCCATCTCCACAGCCTGGGCATACGTAGACTGGCTGGGATTATTCTTCGGTCTTTGCGCCATTATTTGCCTGGATGAATGGAGGGTATCCGGTAAACGCAGCACGCTTTTTTATGCAGGGCTATTTGCCGGATTCGTTTTCTCCACCAAATACACTGGCGGATCATTATCCATAGCGCTCTTCGGGGCTTTTTCCTGGCACTGCTATCAGCGAAGGGAAAAATTCTTTGATAAGCCTTCTTGTTCTGGCTGGCGGGGCGATCCTGGCGGCCTTTCCCTGGCTGGCGAGGAATTGGGTGAACACCGGTAACCCGTTCTATCCGTTCTTGCTCCCAGGTGGCGCGATGGACGCAGTTCGGATCGGTGTCTACCAGGGACTCTCCGCCTGGGGGGATTGGCGGGATATCTTCCTGTTGCCAATCCGGGCTACTCTGATCGGGAGCGAAACTGCCGAAGGATACAGTGTGTCTGCTGGTCCGCTCCTGCTCGGATTGGGCGCGCTTTCCTGGATAGGTTACCGGAATTTGACCTCGGCACAAAAAGCATCCCTTCAGAATGCCGCCTGGGTCGCATGCCTGGGCTTGGTTTTATGGGCTGTTGCCAACCAGGTGAGCGGTTATCTCATCCAGACCAGGATGTATTTTTCGATCTTCCCTGCTTTTGCCATACTGGCTGCGTTTGGTTATTTTGGGGTCAGCCGGCTGGAAATTCCGGGCTTACGAATGGGAAGGATTCTCCAGGCAGTGATCATCCTGGTGTTAGGTTTGAATACACTTGAAGTGTTTCAAGCCTTCAACCGGGCTGGGGTGCTGCCTCTTATCACCGGTCTACAGAATGAAAAACAATACCGGGAAAATAACCTGGGCTGGTTCAGCGTAGCGATGGAGGATCTCCAGCAGCTTCCTGAGGGGGAAAAAGCGCTTTTGATTTACGAGCCGCGCGGTTATTATTGTTCCCCCAAGTGCGACCCTGATGAGATCCTCGACCGGTGGAAACACGACCTGGCGGTATTAAAGGGTCCGGTTTCCATCCTTGAATCGTGGAGGAACCAGGGATTCACCCACATCCTTTACAATAGCGCAGGAGCTGAATTCCTCCGCGAAAATCCGGATCCGCATCACCCGGTGTCGGAACTGGATCAACTGGAGGCGTTCCTCGAATCGCTTCAACTGGTCAGGGAATACGGTGGGTCCTATCGTCTTTACCGTATACCACAGGAATAACTGGAGGCAATTATGACTGACATGGAAGGCTTCTTCCTCGGGAAACAATACGACCTTTCCAAGGGGACTGCGCTGGATCAACCGGTCATTTATGACCCGGCAGATCTCACCACGCACGCCATCGTCACCGGGATGACAGGCTCAGGAAAGACCGGACTCTGTATCGCACTGATGGAAGAAGCAGCCCTGAAGGGCATCCCCGCGCTGATCATAGACCCGAAGGGCGATCTGACCAACCTGCTGTTGCATTTCCCAGATCTGCTGCCTCAGGATTTTGAACCCTGGATTGATCCAGAGATCGCCCGGCGCGCGAAGCAGACGGTTCCCCAGGCAGGGGAGGCAGCTGCAGCAAACTGGAGGAAGGGGCTGGAAAGCTGGAACCTGGGGAAGGAACAGCTCCAGGCGTTGAAAGATTCGGTGGATTTTACGGTCTTTACCCCGGGATCCTCTGCCGGGGAGAGTGTGAACATTCTCTCGTCGTTTGAAGCCCCGGCTATGCCCTGGCAGGAGAACCGGGAGTTGCTGCGCGAAAAGATCGCCAGCATCGTGACCG
Organism: uncultured Chloroflexia bacterium; assembly: GCA_963747315.1. Taxonomy (GTDB): domain Bacteria; phylum Chloroflexota; class Anaerolineae; order Anaerolineales; family Anaerolineaceae; genus CAVVEQ01. Next base: position 61,517 of record CAVVEQ010000013.1, read on the forward strand.
CGCTGCTTGGGCTTGTTGGCTTGAAGGATATCGATCCCTTACGCTCGAAGGAACACATCCTGCTTTCTTCTCTTCTTGAAGAAGCCTGGAGCAATGGAAAAGGGCTGGATCTACCCTCCCTGATCCTGCAAACTCAAAAACCTCCCTTTGACCGCCTTGGGGCATTCCCGGTGGATTCGTTTTTCCCGGAAAAGGAGCGGATGGAATTGGCGCTGCTGCTGAACAGCTTCCTGGCATCCCCTTCCTTCGAAACCTGGCAGGAAGGCACCCCGCTGGATATACAGCAGCTTCTTTTCACACGAGAAGGCAAGCCGCGGCACAGCATTTTTTACCTGGCGCACCTGGATGACAACGAACGCATGTTTTTTGTCACCCTTCTTTTTAGCGCAGTGGAGAGTTGGATGTTCACCCAGCGTGGAACCGGAACGCTTCGGGCGATCCTTTATTTTGACGAAATCCTGGGTTACCTACCCCCGGTTGCCAGACCGCCCTCCCATGCCCCATTGTTACGCCTGCTTAAGCAAGCCCGGGCTTTTGGAGTTGGTCTGTTGCTGGCAACACAGAACCCGGTGGACGTGGATTACAAAGCGCTTTCAAACGCCGGCACCTGGTTGATCGGCCGATTGCAGACAGACCAGGATAAGCAGCGCTTGCTGGATGGATTGCAGAGTGCCAGCGGGGCATTCGACCGGGCAGCTGCGGATAAGATCATTTCCGGGCTCGGCAAGCGGGTTTTCCTTCTTCACAACGTGCATGCCAAAACGCCGGTGGTCATCACCTCCCGCTGGGCGTTGAACTTCCTGGCTGGACCGCTTACGAGATTGCAGATCCCGGCACTAAACAAACTAGCCGGCAAGGAAAATAGCCAGGCAACCGCGCCTCTTGCTTCAACATTGAATACCAGCGAGACTTCCCAATCTACTGTTATTCCAGCAACAGAAAATCGGATTGGAGAATCATCCTCCACCAGACCGGTGGTGCCGGGAGGGGTGGACGAGTATTTCCTCCAGGGGGAAGTTGTTGAGCGGGGAAAGGTATATCAGCCTGAAGTTATCCTTCAGGCGCAGGTGCGATATTTTTCCAAGCAGTACGGGGTCAACCAGGTGGTTCGTAAAACCGCAATATTGACGGAAGCCCCCCAGGGGATGCCTCAGTGGGAGATGCTTATCCATGAGGGAATCGACCCCGCCAGGCTGATACGCACCCCCCAACCGGACCTCAAGTTTATGCCACTGTCGGGATGGATCTCGACGAAGAAAAAGTTGGATGACTTGCAAAAGGATTTCAGTGATTGGATCTACCGCACAGGCGCAATGACAATTTATACGAATGAGGAATTGAAACTAGCCAGCCACCCGGGAGAATCAAAAGATGCGTTCCTGGCCCGCTGCCAGCAGGAAGCTACCCAGCAGAGTGGTGTTGAATTTGCGAAACGCAAGGCGGAATTTGACCGAAAAAGCCTGCCCCTGCGCCAACGTATCCAGGATCAGCAGCTTAAAGTTCAAAAGCTGGAGGGGCAAGCGACCTCGAGACAGCTGGAAATGGTGGCAAAAGGCGGGGAGGTTCTTCTCGGTTTATTCGGTGGACGGAAACGAAGCATTTCCTCCGGGGTGAGCAAATATCGAATGGCGGAAGAAGCAGCAGCCAATCTGAAGGACGCTAAGCAGGATTTGCAGAACCTCGAGGAGCAACTCCGGGTACTGGAACAAAGCCAACAAACGAGTTTGGGGACGGGATCTGACCTGGCAGGTTTGATCCGCGAGGTACCTATTTCACCACAGCAACGTGATATTTACATGGAACTCGCAGGGATTCTTTGGGTCACACCAGGCAATTAATAAAAATCAATCAAAACGGGCGATAAGCCCGTTTTTGTTTCAACTCATTTCCTGCCGCCCTGCGAGCGCGCGCAGGAGCGTGTTCTGATCCGCGTATTCCAGATCGCCACCCATTGGTAGTCCGCGAGCCAGGCGGGTGAGGCGGATATTGAATGGAGCCAATTGTTGCTTTAAGTACAGCGCTGTGGCATCGCCTTCCATACTAGGGTTGGTAGCCAGGATCACTTCCTGAACCCCCCCGGTTCTCACTCTTTCGATCAGCGGGCGGATGCGCAGGTCATCCGGACCGATTCCTTCGATGGGCGAGATGACCCCATGAAGGACATGGAATCGTCCGCTGAATCCGCCGGTTTGTTCAAGTACCAGGACGTCGATTGGTTCTTCCACGACACAAATGGTGGTTTCCGCGCGTTTCGGATTCGAACAAATTTCACATAACCCTGCATCAGCCAGGGTGATATTGAAACATTGCGGGCAGAGCGCCGTGGCGGATTTCAGCTTTAAAAGCGCTTCTGCGAGCTGAAGCGAAATGCCTTCATCCCCGCGTAAAAGGTAGAATGCAAGGCGGGATGCGGTTTTAGGGCCGATACCCGGTAACCTCTCAAATGCTGCAATAACGTTTTGTACAGGTTCTGGGAGGATCGCCATTGAATTATTCTAGAATCCCAAACCGCCCAGGCCACCCGCGAGTGGTCCCATTTTTTCGGCAGCCATCGCCCGGGATTGATCCAGCGCCAGATTGACTGCGCTCAGGATCAGGTCCTGTAGCATCTCGGCATCACCGCCATTCACCAATTCGGGATCGATAAATATTTCGGTCGCCTTCTGGTCGCCGGTGACGGTAACCTTGACCGCGCCACCCCCAACGCTGGATGTGGTTGTTTCCACAGCCAACTGCGCCTGGGCGGCTTCCATCTGCTCCTGCAATTTTTTCAGCTGGTTCATCATTCCCATCCCACCGCCGGGTTGGGGGCGGTTAAATCCCTTGGACATGCTTTTACTCCTTGTGAATGATTTTTCCGCCTGCGTTCACTGCGGCGGATACGATCCCATCCGGCTCTGCACCCATGTCCTGCGGCATGGAAGCAGCCTTGGCGTTGACAACGGTGCAAATTATCTCTATCTCAATACCGGTTACTTCTTTTACCGCCTGGCGGGTAGCGGTGATATTATCTCCGGTTTCCATTTTCGATCGAAGCAGCTCGCCATCGAAACCGAGTACCAGTCGGCCATCCTGAATGCGGCGAACTTTGCAGGAGTTCAATAGTGCTTCGGTCTGGGGGCGCTGCCGTTTCACCGCGGCGCGGATCTTTTCCCACTGCCTCAGAACGTCCTCCGCTCCACTTCCCGTTGGATCCTGATTGGGTTGGGTATTGCTTTCTCCCGGCGTCACTTTTGGTTCACCGACCGGTTCGGACTTTCCGAGTACCGCCGGATTGGTTTCCGATTTCCTATAACCAGGCGCGGGATTGCCCGAAGACATTGCCGGTTTACTCGCGAGTGGAACCGGGTTCCTGGGCTCAGGTGATGCAACCTCGGGGGAATATGCGGCTGCCTGAGCGAACGCCATCTCCAGGGACAAGGAAGGCTGCCAAGTGTTGCGGTAGTCGGACGCGGCAGCGTTGAAAAGCCGGATATATTCCACCAGGCTGCGGGCATCGCTTCGGCTGGATTGGGCTTGCATGACCTTTTTTTGATCAGGTGAGGCATCCACCTGCTCGGGATTTCCGAGCAGGATGAGCAGCATCCCACGAAAATGATCGACTAGTTGCCTGGCGAACTGGCGGGGGTCGGTACCCCCGTCCAACGCGTTGTGAAGCGCATTTATCCCGTTCACTGCGTTTTTATCGATCACCGCGGTCGTCAGGTCGATCACAGCCTGGCTGGTTGAGGTTCCCAAAAGCTCCTGAGCGCTTTGCAGGTTGACCGCCTCCCCGGAGGAGGTAAGCTGATCAAGAAGCGAGATGGCGTCTCGCAGGCTGCCAGTTGCCTGGCGGGCTATTAATACGAGCGCATCGTTACTGACCTGTAGGTTTTCCTTCTGGACGATCTTTTCCAGTTGGACGACGATATGGTTCACCGGGATGCGGCGGAACTCGAACCGCTGGCAGCGGGATAACACCGTGGCGGGTATCTTATTGATCTCTGTGGTTGCCAGAATAAAAACCGAGTGAGCGGGTGGTTCTTCCAGGGTTTTCAACAACGCGTTGAAAGCGGCGGTGGAGAGCATGTGCACTTCATCAATGATATAGACTTTATATTTCCCCTGGCTTGGTGCAAGCCCGATCTTTTCGCGCATCTTGCGGACGTCTTCCACGCTGGTATTCGAAGCCGCATCGATTTCGATCAGGTCGATATACGCGTTATCGTTTACCGCCAGGCAATGTGCGCATTTATCACAGGGACGGTCGGATGAATCCTCGGATTGGCAGTTGAATGCTTTTGCCAGCAAACGCGCGGTGGTTGTTTTACCGGTGCCACGCGGACCGGAGAATAAGTAAGCGTGTCTCAATTTGCCCAGGCGGATGGAATTTCGAAGGGTTTGGACGATCGGATCCTGTCCGACAACCTCCTCCCAAAGATGAGGTCTCCATTTACGATAAAGTGCCTGGGTCATGATTGCATTCCTGGTTTGGATTTATGGAACTATGAATTCCGCGCGTAAGTTTCCTGAAGGATCATAAATGCGTGCTTTTTGGCCTGCCTCCCAGGCGGAAGTGGTTCTCCCCCAGAAAAGCTCGAGAGCGTTATCTGAACCCGGCCGGGTGAAGACGGCGATGGTCGCACCACCGGTGTAGAGCCGCAGGTGAGGTGGAAATTCGTATGATCCGACGCTTTCACTGGCAAGTTTCCACCCTTTCAGGCAAAGCTCGCCATCACCTATCCTTTGAATGGTCACCTGTTCTTCCTGGAGGTTCCCAGCACCAAAGACGTTCGTGATCTGCAACACCTCTTCGGATTTGGGGGGGATGACCGCTTCACATTCACCGGAAACGATTGCCTGTGGGAGGGAGGGTGTTTTCACCGCGGAAGGGGTATCCACCTCGTGGGCTCTATCCCAAATAAAGAGCACCGTAAGGGTGACCAGCGCAGAGAGGATGATATTTAGTACAATGAATGGCAAAGACCGCGAAGCAGATCTCATGGTTCGTTGGCTGAATAATAGCACATTTAATCACGGTCGGGGATGAACATGCAATACCTGGTAGATGGTCACAACCTGATCCCCTTTATTCCGGGGATGAGCCTCGCAGATATTGATGATGAGGATCAATTGATTAAGCTGCTGCAGATCCACGGGCGGGTCACCCGTAGCAGGATCGAAGTATTTTTTGATAAAGCCCCTGCCGGGAAACCCCGGAATCGCAAGGTTGGCATGGTGACCGTGCACTCAATCCCCCAACCGGCGATCGCTGATACAGCGATCATCAGGAAAGTGCAATCGCTAGGGAAGGCAACCGGAGGCTACAGCGTTGTCAGCCACGATCGCGAAGTTCAATCCACCTGCCGAAGAATGGGAGCGAGGATTGTGGACTCTCCGGATTTTGCCTGCTCCATCCAAAACAGCCTCCGCGCGGAAAGCAAAAGATCGAAGGAGCAGCCGGAAGTGGATGCTTTGGAGGTTGATGCCTGGCTGAAAATGTTCGAAGAAGGGAATCCCACGAGTAAAAACCAAGATTAATCCAACTCTTAATCCCAATTAATGCTATTCTGATAGTTTTTGTATATATTAAAACCAGACACCGCAAACTTTACTGGTAGACAATGGTGTCTGGCCATCAAATGCCCTTGGCGCCCGTCCCCCCCGGGCGGCAATTAAAGCAGTTGATGACATTCCCTCCGTGAAGATTGCCAGGCATGTCCCCCACATGCCTGGCAATCGCTTCAAATATCTTGCGAATCCAAATTCCGAAGAACATGAACTGGCAGGGATTACTTCTGCCTTGATATTGCAGATATAATAGAATGGTGAAAATAATGCCCTTTGCGTATCGAATAATCGCGATCTGTTTGTGCGTGTTATTGGCTGCTTGCAGTCAACAATCTCCTGAACCACAGTCAGGAGCTGTGCCAGTCCCCGAAGACCGCACCGGGGTCACAGCCGCGGATTCCAGTGCACCTGTCGGGGAGTTAATTTCCTGCCCGGAATACTACACGGAGCAATTCAACGGTTCAACGTACCGAACCCTGTTGGATTTCAAATCCCCCATTGATCGTCACCTCCACCAAACCGGATCAGGTACGTCTCTCGACTTCGGAGAACGGCATGAACCTGGTGCTTAATGCTGCACAAACTGACGCGTACGTTTTATACCGCGGGGGGATCTACCAGGATATCAACCTCCAGGCGACGATCACCAGCAGCGGAGTCAACAATCACGCCGCAGCCCTGGTATGCCGCGCGAACGAAAATGGCTGGTATGAAGCCAGGGTTTCCACCTCGGGCTTCTTCTCCGTCTATCGATACGATTCTCAAAAGCACCTCTCGAAAAAGAATCCTTACACGAATTTCATCGTCGATACGCCCTCCTCCGCGATCAACACCGGCACGGATAAGACCAATGTGATCCAGTTTTTATGCATCGGGAATAACCTGATCCTGAACATCAACGGCACTGAAGTTTTTAATCGGCCTCTGGCAGATGATACCGAACCCGGATTGGTGGGTGTGGGAGGGCTTTCGCTGGAAAATTTCCCGGTCAACCTCACTTTTGGAAACATATCGATCGGTCAGCCTTAGCAGCAGTTGAATTTCCTTCAACCGCGTGCTATATTGTTTGTACATGAACGGTCTCCGAGAATAATCGCATAGTTGTTTCGGTATTCCGACCTGTGGAAATCGTCCACAACTTGAGGTACAGTGGTATCTCAATAAATTACTGCAGACCCAAGTGGCTGCAACTGCCTCCGGCAGTGAAACCGATTGAAACCCCCTGCTATGCGAGACCGTTCATGTTTTTATTTCTGATGCTATAATTGGCGCGCGCCTCAGTAGCTCAAATTGGAAAGAGTAGGGCACTCCTAACGCCTTGGTTGAGGGTTCGAGTCCCTCCTGGGGCACAGAAAAACACGGCATGAGCTCCATGCCGCGTTTTTTTATTGTTTTTATTCAGGTAATTCCCTCGGAGGGGGTAGATTTGGATGGTGGCGAACCCACAAAAATAGAACCTGCCCGTCTGTGGTATCCACTGCCCGGGCTGCAAGAATGGGAGCTTGTTCCTCCAATCCCATCTCGTTTCGGTAATGCAGCCAACAGAATCCCTTTTTATCCCAAGCCCTATGGCAGCGTTCAACCAACTCAGCGCCGTTGAAAGTCCGCAGCCGTGTGATCGTCAAATCCAGGTTGGAAGCGGATTCGAATAAACCTAGTGCCCAGGCGTCGCTCACTGGCTCGAAAACCGGCGGGGGACCTTCAATGATGGTGATCTTGTCGTCCATAACAATCCGGCGCAATCATACCATATTCATTTCCCGGTGAGATTTCTTACAGAATGTTTATAAATTGCTATCAGGATTCTAATATCCGCGCCATAGAATTATGCCAATAACAAAAAAGGAGTTCAATATGGTATATTACTTTACCCCCCGTGTTCACCCAAACCGCCGATCCTGGATTGCGCCTTCGCCTGTGCTGCGAGGAATCAATGGCGATTGTGATTGCTCATTTCCCGCTGATATCCGCAGTAATACTGATGGTTACGAGATTCGGGCATTAATTGCCGGTATTGCCGCGGAAGAATTGGATATTCAATTTACACGTGATACCGTCACCATCAAAGGTGAGCACAAAGCGATTGAGCCGGAAAACGAGAACTTCATCCGCAAAGAGCTGCCGGAAGGAAAATTTAGCCGCGAGTTCAGCTTCTCCGAACCGGTTGATGCGGCAAAGGCTATTGCTACGCTCAAGGATGGAATATTAACACTGCTTATCCCCAAAGCAGAGGATGCCAAACCACGCTCTATCCCAGTTAAGGCAGAGTGATCCTGCAAAGAGCAGCCAACCCGGCTGCTCTTTTCGTTTAAAATGATTTGATGAACCACGAAGAAGTTGATCGGCTCGGTTTGGATCTGGGTGTCCCTGAGATCCGCTATTTCAACTCCACCAGCTCGACCAATGATGCCGCCGCTGAATGGAGCTCGGAAGGAGCACCCGATGGATCGATCGTCCTGGCAGATACACAAACTGCCGGACGCGGGAGGCACGCCCGACGGTGGCAAACGAGACCGGGTTCCGCACTGGCATTTAGTTTCATTCTTCGGCCTGCTCCAAATGAGCTGGATAAAATTCCCTTATTCGCTCCGCTGGGAGGCATCGCTGTCTGCGATGCGCTTCATCGTAGGGTGGGGGTTACCAGCGCAGATCAAATGGCCAAACGATATCCTGATCCACCGGAAAAAGGTGAGCGGCATCCTCGCGGAAACATCCTGGAATGGGAGCGAAGTCGGTGCGGTGATCCTCGGAATTGGCATCAATGTTGCACATACTTCCATACCGCCGGTTGACGAGCTGCAATTCCCGGCCAGCTGCATTGATGACGAGCACGGTCAGCCAATCCCGCGGTACGAGATTTTAAAAATGGTCGTAAACACATTATTCGAATGGCGGAAGGAAATAGGCAAACCGGATTTCTTCCAGTATTGGCAGGAACATCTGGCATTCCAGGGAGAACCTGTCCGGATCATTGAGGATGGAAAAACGATCGTGTTCGGCAGGCAATCCGGGATTCTTCCTGATGGGCGGTTGGAGATCACCACCTCGAACAATGCTAAAATTGGAATATCCGCAGGGGATGTTCACCTGCGGCCTGGGAAATGACGGGAGGCTCTCATGCTGGATGATCTTCGCAGTTCCGCTTCCGATAATCCACAAGGGGAGGATTATTATTACGAGGATGAAGCGCAGCAAAGCAAGCAGTTCCTGGGTATGACCGCACCCCAGCGGTTCATTGTCGTTCTGATGCTGCTTATCATGGTCTGCATCCTGGGAACATTCGTCCTTGTTATCTTCGGCAAGGTGATGCTTCCATTTTTATAGGAAGAGAACTTTAATAACAAAGCCCCCCGGAAAAATTTCGGGGGGCTTTTATTTATTGCGGAGCGGTCTCCTCGTTCGAACCGTTGACCGGTTTCAATTGTGCTTCGGATAACCTGGCGATGGAAGCCCCTGTATCGTTATCACCGATATCCATGAGGTGGATCCCGCGAGATGCGCGGCTTGTGAGTGCGATATCTTTTACCTTCAGGCGAAGGACGACCCCATTGGAACTAATAAAAGTGGCTTCATCAGCGTCGTGAACCACCCTTGCGGCTGCGATCTTGCCTGTCTTTTCAAGGTATTTCTCATTGAGGGTGGTGACCCCTTTCGTCGCTCGTCCTTTTACGGGGTATTCGGTGAGCTTCGACCTCTTCCCGAAGCCGCGTTCGGTGAGAATCACCAGGGAAGCATCCGGTTCGACCACTTCCATGGAGGCAAGGCGGTCGCCTGATGCAAGCTTGATCCCGGTTACACCTGAAGCCTGACGGCCGACGGGGCGAATGACTGACTCGGAGAACCGGAGAGCCATCCCCTTTGAAGTAACCAGGAGCATTTCATCCTTTCCGCTGGTGAGGCAAACCCAACCGAGCTCGTCGCTCGAATCCGAGTGACATGGCGATCAATCCGGATGGACGTACGGAAGAAAATTCAGAAAGCGGCACCCGTTTGACCTTGCCAGATACGGTCGCCATGGTGAAATATTTACCCTTTTCAAAATCAGGAACTGCCACCGCGGTTGTGATCCTTTCGCCGGCATCCAGGGAGATGATATTCACGATGGGAATACCCTTATCCGTACGGTTCGCATCCGGGATCTGGTAGGCTTTTTCTGAATAGACCTTACCGCGATCGGAGAAGAACAGCATCGTATGCAGGGTGCGGGCGGGGATCACCATCAGAACCTCATCCTCATCACGCATGGTCTGTCCGGAAACCCCGCGGCCGCCCCTCGCCTGGGTGCGGTACAGGTTGGCTGCCACCCGCTTGATGTAGCCTTTCTGGGTGATGCTGATCAGGATGGATTCATCAGGAACGAGATCTTCTTCCTTCAATTCCTGCTTTTCTTCAACCTGGATCCGCGTGCGTCTTTCGTCACTGAATTTTTCCGCGATCTCGGTGAGATCCGATTTGATCACATCCAGGATCTTGCGGGGATTAGCCAGCAGGTCATTGAGGTAAGCGATACGCTCCAAAAGGGCGGTGTGCTCGTCCTCGATCTTCTGGCGCTCCAGCGCGGCCAGGCGTCGCAATTGCATATCGAGAATTGCACTTGCCTGGATCTCGCTCAGATTGAAGCGGGTCATCAACCGGCTGCGGGCTTCCTCCACATCCGGTGATTCACGAATGGTACGGATGACCTCATCCAGATTAGCCAGGGCGATGAGCAAACCGTTTAGGATGTGAGCTCTTTGTAAGGCTTTTTCCAACTCATATTGCGTGCGGCGGGTGATCACCTGGTTACGGTGCTCGATATAGACCTGAAGCGCTCTTTTTAATGAAAGAAGGCGAGGTTCGCCATCGACCAATGCCAGTAAATGGATGCTGAAAGTGCTTTCGAGTGGCGTGTACTTAAAGAGCTGATTCAATACCTGGCGGGGATTGGCACTGCGCTTCAATTCGATCACAATGCTCATCCCACGCCGGTCGGATTCATCACGCAAGTCGGAGATGGTTTCGATTCGCCCGGTCCGAACCAACTCGGCGATCCGTTCGATCAGGTTGGATTTATTCACCTGGAAGGGGATCTCAGTGATGACGATGCTGTAGCGGCCGCCCTTGATCTCTTCTATGTGAGCCAGTCCGCGAAGGGTGACCTTTCCCCGCCCGGTGGAATACGCCTGTCGGATTCCCTCCCTGCCGATGATCACTCCCCCGGTTGGAAAATCCGGCCCGGGCAGGAAGCTCATCAGCTCGTCGATATCTATATCATCCATCTCGTCGTATCGGTCAATCAGGTGACTGACCGCCCCTGCAAGTTCCCGTAAGTTGTGGGGTGGGATGTTGGTAGCCATGCCGACCGCGATCCCGGAAGAACCATTGAGCAGCAGGTTAGGCAAGCGTGAAGGCAGAACCGAGGGTTCTTTGAGCGTAGCGTCGAAATTCTCGACGAAATCCACAGTGCGCGCATCGATATCCGTGAGCATCTCCTCAGCTGTGGCCGCCAGACGGGCTTCGGTATAGCGCATGGCAGCCGGCAGATCGCCATCAATAGAGCCGAAGTTACCCTGCCCATCAACCAACGGGTAGCGCATTGAGAAATCCTGTGCCAGGCGTGCCATCGCATCGTACACTGCCATATCACCGTGCGGATGGTATTTGCCAAGTACTTCGCCAACAATACGGGCGGATTTTTTATAAGGAGTGTTGGCGCGGATACCCATATCCATCATTGCGAAGAGGATCCGCCGGTGTACGGGTTTTAACCCGTCCCGGGCATCCGGTAACGCGCGTGCCACGATGACACTCATGGCGTAATCGAGATACGCGCTCCGCATCTGCTGGTCGATATCCACTGATTGGATGGTGCCAATTTCCATTTTATAGTCCTGATCTTTTTCCGGTGAATGTTTGGGTAAAAACGCGCATGCGATTATACCCTATCCGCCCCATCACCCCTAACTTATTTATTCGAGGCGCATTTTATTAACGGAAGTATAATTGGGAATTGTGACGCGGAAAATATTGGTCGCGCTGACCTTCATCCTCTTTTTCCTTCCTGCCTGCGCGAAGCCGGATTCCAATTCCAGCGTTTCCCCATCTAAAACTATTACCAATACCGGTTCAGATACCATGGTCAACCTGGCGCTTGCCTGGGCTGAACAATATCAGCAAGTTCATGCTGACGTGCAGATTTCTGTCACCGGGGGAGGCTCCGGGACCGGGATCAACTCACTGCTCTCCGAGACGACCGACATCGCAAATGCATCTAGGTCAATGAAGGATGAAGAAAAAGCGACTGCTGAAGAGAACGGCTTTGAACCCCAGGAATTTGTAATCGCCAGAGATGCCATAGCGGTTATCGTCAATCCCGGAAATCCGGTGAAGGAACTCACATTGGAACAGGTTTCGAAGATCTACAAATGCGAGTTCAATAACTGGTCCGAACTGGGGGGCGAAGATCGACCGATCGTGCGCCTCTCACGGGAATCGAATTCAGGTACCCATGTGTATTTTCTGGAAACAGTAGTCCGATTGGGTGATAAGGAGGATAAATCCATCTTCTGCCCAAAAACACTGCTTCTGCCCTCCTCCGAAGGAATCATTTCCGAAGTGCGGGATAATCCGAACGCAATTGGGTACGATGGTCTAGGTTATGTTACCGATGAAGTACAGGTCGTCGGATTGGCGAAGGAAGCCGGAGGGCCATTTGTACCCCCGTCTGAGATCACAGCCAACGACGGCACATACCCCATTTCCAGGAACCTGTATATGTACACGCGCGGAGCACCAACGGGAGTGATCGCGGATTACCTCAATTGGATCATTTCCGCCGAAGGCCAGTCCATAGTCTCCGAGCTGGGTTTTGTTCCGATCAAGGAAAATTAAGATGTTCAAACCCAACCCGATTCGCACCGACCGCAATGTTACCTACATCATCAAGATCGCCGGCTTCTCCAGCATTCTTTTCCTTGCGCTCATTTTCTTCTTCCTGATGCAGAACGGACTTCCAGCTTTGAAGGATACCGGCCTGGCAAAATTGTTCCAGACCACCTGGTATCCGATCGAAGGTTATTTTGGGATTCTTCCCCTTTTATTCGGTTCATTGCTTGTCACCTTTTTAGCGATTCTAATTGCGCTCCCATTTGGTGTTGGAACGGCAGTCTTCATCTCGGAAATTGCTCCCCGGTCGATGAAGGAAATCCTGAAACCACTGGTGGAGATTCTGGCGGGGATGCCTTCTGTAGTGCTTGGATTTATTGGTATCGTTGTCTTAGTCCCCTACATGCAACGCACCTTTAACCTCCCCACTGGATTGTCGGCTATTACCGGAGCGATCCTCCTGGGATTGATCGCCATACCTACCGTGGTGTCGATCGCAGAGGATGCGTTGAACGCCGTACCGCAATCCTACCGGCAGGCAGCGCTGGCGATGGGCGCAACCCGCTGGCAAACGATCTGGGGCGTGACTGTGCCGGCTGCGAAAACCGGAATTCTGACCGCCATCATGTTGGGGATAGGGCGTACCCTTGGCGAAACCATGGCTGTGATGATGGTGACAGGTAATGCTGCTGTGATGCCGGAAGGTCTGGAGTCGATCATTTCATCCTGTTCGAACAATGACGGCTACAATTGCCAGCGAAATGGGTGAGGTGGCCAAGGGCAGCGCGCATTATGCCGTGCTCTTTTTCATCGGAATCGTTCTTTTCATTTTCTCTCTGGTCATCAATATCCTCGCATCCTGGGTGAGCACACGTGGCCGCAAGCGTTCGGAAAGGATACTTTCGTGACCTCATTTGATGACCAATCCCAGTTGAAAGGCGCCCACTTGCAGGAGCGGATTGGTGACGCTGGTCTGTGGTTATTGAGCCTGGTCACTGTACTGCCAATCCTCGGGATTGTTATTTATATTATTTACAAAGGCGTCCCGGGAATCACCTGGGAGTTCCTTACCAGTATGCCCACCAACGGGATGCGGGAGGGGGGGATCTTTCCGGCCATCCTGGGGACCTTGCTTCTGACCCTGGGTTGTTTTCTATTCGCCTGTCCGTTGGGGATTGCTGCTGGAATCTATATCGCCGAATACGCCAAGGATTCTGCAACCACACGTGCCATCCGCATCGCCATCATCAGTCTCGCAGGGGTTCCTTCGGTTGTTTATGGTCTCTTTGGGTTGGGTATGTTCGTGGTTTTTTTCCAGATGGGAGTTAGCATCCTGGCCGCCTCGATGACCCTGGCAATCATGACGCTTCCGGTAGTAATCAGCACCACGGAGGAAGCACTGCGTAGTGTACCGAATGCCTTCCGGGTGGTGAGCATCTCGCTGGGAGCTACGCGCTGGCAAACAGTCTGGCGGATAATTCTCAAGGAGGGCATGCCGGGGATTCTAACGGGCGTCATCCTGGGATTGGAACGAGCAGCCGTGGAAACAGCGCCCATCCTGTTCACCGGGGCTGCTTTTTACCTGCCCACGTTACCAACTTCTCCGCTCGATCCAACCATGGCATTACCGTATCACATTTACGTGATTTCCACCCAGGTACCTGGTATGCCAATAACCATCCAGTATGCCACCGTGCTAGTACTTCTTACGTTTGTGTTGGTCATGAATCTGATTACGACCTTTGTGCGTTCGCGTGCGCGAGCCAGACGGCAGTGGTGAACCCGATGGATATTATTCTGATCGAAGATTTCAGCATTACTTATGCTGATGGCTTCGAGAGCTTACGGGGGATAAACCTGGGTATCAAGGAACATGCCATCAATGTGCTCTTCGGACCTGCTGGGGGTGGAAAATCCACCCTGCTGCGGGCGATCAACCGCCTGAACGACCTGACGGATGTCAGTGAAGTGAAGGGCAGGATCCTTTTCAAGGGTGAGAGTATTCTTGACCCCAAACTGGATGTAACCCGGCTTCGTCGGAGGATTGGGATCGTTTTTTCCCGTCCGATGCCACTGCCGATGACCGTTTCCCAGAATGTCACTTACGGGCTGGAGGTGGCAGGGGAACGTGATCGCAAGAAATTGGATGAAGCGGTGGAGAAAGCGCTCAAACTGGCATTCCTGTGGGATGAGGTGTATGACCGTTTGAACGACCCGGCCATCGCCATTTCCGGCGGGCAGCAGCAGCGGCTGTGCCTGGCGAGGGTGCTGGCGCTGGAACCGGAAGTGATCATGCTGGATGAGCCCACCTCAGCGCTCGACCCGGTATCCACCGCGCGCATTGAGGACCTGCTGCAGAACCTGAAGGAAAAATACACGATCATTCTTGTGCCGCACAACGTGCAGCAATCCTCGCGCATGGCGGACCACGCCGCGTTCTTCCTGCAGGGAGAGTTGATCGAAACCGGGGAAGGTAAGAAGCTCTTTATTTCGCCTGAGGATAAACGCACCCAGGATTACGTGGAAGGCCGGTTCGGTTAGGATTGCGACAGTGTTTGGGGTGTGATAAAATCGGGGTGTTCGGGCGCGTAGCTCAGTTGGTTAGAGCGCACGGTTCACATCCGTGAGGTTCGGAGGTTCGAGCCCTCTCGCGCCCACATAGAGACTTCCTGACCGGGAGTCTTTTTTATCACATCCGTGCCTCCCAAAAAGGGGGTGATAAGGTTCGGAGGTTCGAGCCCTTCGCGAAGCACGCCCACAAGAGACTTCCTGGCCGGGAGTCTTTTTTATCACATCCGTGCCCCCAGAAAGGGGGTGGAAAGGTTCTGGTGTTCGAGCCCTTCGCGAAGCACGCCCACCAATTTCTCCCGAGCGGGAATATTATAAATTGTGTAGGGGCGCACAGCTGTGCGCCCCTACGAAAAAAACCTAATAAATAAATAAAGTAGAGACGCAGACCATCTGTGTCTCTACAGAATCACCAACTCATAACCTCATCAACGGTATCATTCTCTACGATACGGCTTCAACACCGCCGCCGGACCGGTCGCTTTGCGCCCGGCAAAGGCCAGGGCGATGATCGTGATGATATACGGAAGCGCGAGAAAAGCTTCATAGGGCAGCTTAAGCCCGGTGGTCTGAAGCCTGAGCTGCAGCGCAAAAATACCACCGAAGAGCAACGCGCCCCAGAGCACCTTTTGCGGCTGCCAGTTGGCGAAAATGATCAACGCGATGCACACCCAGCCGCGCCCGGCGATGATCCCGAACGTAAAAGATCCGAGCTGCGCCAGTGTGATGAAAGCACCGCCCACGGCCATCAGTGCGCCACCGATTGCCAGAGCGATATAGCGGGTGCGGTATACATTCACGCCAGCCGCATCCGCAGCTTCCGGGTTTTCCCCGACCGCACGCATATTAAGCCCAAAGTTCGTGCGGTAGAGTACCCACCAAACCACCGGCACCAATAGAATGGCGATGTATGTCAGCGCATATTGGGCAAGGATATCTCCAATGAAGGGTACTCCCTGGAGGAAGGTCATCTGTGGGAAAGGTTCGATCTTGGGGGGAAGCTGATTCTCCCCGAATATCACACGGAAGAAAAACAGTGATAGGGAAGTGAGCAGGAGGGTGATCCCCAAACCGGATACATGCTGGTTGACACCCAGCCTGACTGCGAAGAATCCCATCAGCAGTCCTGCCAGGGCTCCGGCAAGCAGGGCGGCGAGCACACCCAGCCAGAGAGAACCGGTAAAAGATGCAACCGTGAAACCCACGAAGGCTCCCAGGAACATCGTCCCTTCAATGCCCAGGTTCAACACCCCCGCGCGTTCGGCAAAGAGTTCCCCCATCGTGCCAAACATCAACGGGGTTGCCACCCGGAGGGTGGCAGCAAGCAGATTCTGGATAAATATCATGATTTCCATTATTCAACCCTCCGGAGGGTGTAATTGCGAAGAAGGAACATCGCCAGGGTCACCAGCAGAAGGGTGGCCTGAACCACATCAGCCAAAAAGGTTGGCACGCCAAGCGTCCGGCTTACAGATTGCGCACCAGTACTGATCAACCCCAGGAACAAAGAAGCTGCCCCTGCGCCGAACGGATTCAGGTTCCCGAGCGTGGCTGCGATGATACCGGTATAGCCATACCCCGGGGATATCGCGTCTATGAGGTGAAAGTGAATACCCGCCACTTCGGTCACCCCGGCCAGTCCCGGCGATGCCAGCACTGATCAGCGCGGTGATGAACATGGTTCGGCCGATCTTTACACCCATGAACCGAGCTGCTTCCTGACCCATTCCCACCGACCGCATGCGCATCCCTAAACCCGTTCGAGAGAGAATGAACCAGATGGCTACGACTGCCAGCACACCGACGATGAACCCAAAATGCAATCGCATGGGTGGAAATAGCTTGGGCATCATCGTGTTAGCAAGGATGGTGGGTGATTGCGGCCAATTGGATACAGGATCACGCCAGGGTCCATTCAGCAACGCACTGACAAAGAATAGCGCGACATAGTTCATCAACAACGTGGTCACAACCTCGTCCACCGAGAGTTTAACTTTTAGGATGGCGGGTACCAACCCCCACAACATCCCGGCGACAAATCCTCCAAGCAGCATGATAAGAACCGCCGCTGGTTGCGGTACACCAACCAGCACAGTACCCAGATAGGCAGCCGCGACAGCACCTGCATAAAGTTGGCCCTCAGCGCCGATGTTCCAGTAACCGGAGGCAAACGCGATAGTGACTGCAGCACCAGTCAGAATGAGCGGTGTGGATTTCACCAGGACTTCCAGAATACCGATCTTCGAAGTAAGGGGGTCAATGAGGAAATAATAATAAGCTTCGAAGGGATTCGCCCCGGCGATGATGATAAATATCGAAGTGATGGCGAAAGTAACCACAATAGCCAGCAGGGGGATCAGCGCGCTGAACCAGGCGGGGGCAGGGGTGCGAACCAGGCGGTATTTAAGCTTCATTCGCCACCTCCTTCGCGCCACTCATCATCAATCCGAGAGTTTCCACTGTGGCCTCATCGCAAGGCAGGATCCCAACGATTCGACCCTCATAGATCACAGCAATCCGATCCGAGAGGCTGCGGATCTCCTCCAGGTCTTCGGAGATCAACAGCAATGCCGCCCCCCGATCTCGCTGTTCGATCAATTTATTTCGGACGTATTCCGTAGCACCAATATCCAGCCCGCGGGTGGGCTGAGCAGCGATGATCATCCGTGGCTGGGTGTGAAGCGCCCGTGCCAGGATCACCTTTTGCATGTTGCCACCGGAAAGTTTCCGGGTCTGGATCGTGGGCGTTGCCTTGATCTGGTATTCTTTGATCATCGCTTCCGCGTGGTTTTTGATCTTTTTTCGATCCAGCATTCCATTTTTTAGAAAATCATCCAACCTTTCGAGGGCCAGGTTTTCGGCAACGGTCATCTCGCCAACGACCCCGGCGTGCCGATCTTCGGGAATTCGCCCAACACCGGCTTTGGAGATGGATTGCGGGTCGAGGTGGGTGATATCCTGATCGCCGAGGGTGACCTTACCGGATTCCGGTTTAAGAGTTCCGGAAAGAACGCTGGCGAGTTCAGCCTGTCCATTTCCGGATACCCCCGCCAACCCCAGGATCTCGCCTTCACAGACCTCGAGCGAGACATCCTTAAGTGCCAATAGACCTTTTTTATCCTTTGCGGTTATGTTTTGGATTTTCAATAATGGCTTACCGCTGCAGACCTCGCTATATCGTTGAACGCCAAATGTCTCCCTGCCGACCATCATCTTGGCCAGGGAGCGTTCGTCCGTGTTCTTTTTATCGACCGTGCCGATGCACTTGCCATCGCGCAGAACCGTGATCCGGTCGGAAATTGTCATCACCTCAAAAAGTTTATGGCTGATAAAGATGACCGATAAACCACCCTCCCGCAAGCGCTTGAGGGTTTCAAAAAGGGCATCCACTTCCTGCGGAACAAGTACTGCCGTTGGCTCGTCCATGATCAAGACGTTGATGTTGCGGTACAAGGCTTTAAGGATCTCCACCCGCTGCCTTTCGCCAACTGAAAGATGGCGGACAAGCGTGGTGGATTTGATATCAATGCCATACTTTTTCGCGGCATCATCCACCTTTTTATTTACCAGGCTCGGGTCAAGCCTCATTCCAGGGTTGAATCCGAGCACCACGTTTTCAGCAACGGTCAGGGGAGGCACCAGGGTGAAATGCTGCGAGACCATCCCGATACCATAGGTAATTGCATCCTTTGGAGAATGAATTTGTACGGGTTTACCGTTTACCCGTACCTCACCCGAATCGGCCTTATACAAACCGTAGAGGATGCGCATCAGAGTAGTTTTCCCTGCGCCGTTCTCTCCCAGCAATGCGTGGACCTCACCTTGTCTGAGCTCAAAATCCACTTTGTTATTTGCGATCAACGATCCGAATTGTTTGGTGATGCCCAGCATCTGGACAGCGTCCATTAAACCTCCAAAAAATCGAAAAATCAGATAAGTGCAATTGGCTCCTGCAGGGTTTCCCCTACAGGAGCCATGAATTGATGATCGATCTACTTAATTGACGGGTTGCGGCTGGGCTTCATCGATATCGACGCGGAACAAGCCCTGCTGGATTTGCTTCAAGGTTTCCTGAACCAAGGCGAGGGTTTCGGGCGGGATCTTGCTGTCATTCCCGTGGTAGTCGGCCAGTGATGCGCCGCCTTTGCCCATCATGCTGAAGTCTTTCAGGTCCTGGGCGGTCCATGCGCCGGCAGCGACCTGCTTGAGCACGAATTCAACGGTCGGATCCATGTTCCAGACTGGACCAGTGAGGACATTCTCGGGGGCGATGGAGTTCTGATCGCTCATATTCCCGAATGCGTACAGGCCTTTTTCCTGGGCGACCTCGATCACACCAAACCGTTCCGCATAGAGGACATCCGCGCCTGCGTCAACCTGGGCCAGTGCGGCTTCCTTGGCGGCAGCCGGATCAAACCAGCTGTTGATGAAGGAAACCAGCACCTGGGCATCCGGGTTGGTTTTCTTCGCGCCAGCGATGAAGGCATTTACCAGGCGGTTGACTTCCGGTACCGGAACGCCGCCGACAACGCCAATCTTGTTGGACTTGGTCATGGCACCGGCGATCATACCGCTCAGGTAAGCAGGCTCGTGGATCCAGTTATCGAAGACCGAGAGGTTGGGCTCGGAGGGACCGAAACCGGAACCAAAGACGAAAGCGATCTCGGGGAACTGGGCAGCCACGCGGCGGACAGCTTCTTCATTGCCGAATGCATCCCCAAAGATGATATCGGGTTTCTGCTGGGTGGCAACCTCGGTGAGGATGCGCTCCATATCACCGGAGTAGCCAATGGCATCCTGCTTGGTGTATTCGATCTCACCAGCATCCGCAGCTTTTGTCAGCGCTGCATGGATGACACCATCCCACGGTTCTTCAATCGCGGTGGCATACGCCCCAAAGACTTTCAAGCTTCCCGGGGGTTTCCGGAGCTGCTTCCGGAGCGGCGGCCGGTGCGGCGCATGCCGCAAGAAGGCCGATCACCAGGATTGAAACCATCATAAGGCTAATCAATTTTTTCATTTCGTTCTCTCCTCGTTAGATTTTTTTTGCACAATAAACCGAAGAAAATCAGAGTTGATACCTGCGACCACCTCCTCTCATTTGGGACTCAATTTATCTTTTACTCAGCGCTTCCTTTACTCTATCAGGATCGGCTGGAAGATTCCGGATCCGCACACCGGTGGCATTGTAGATCGCGTTCAATATTGCAGGAGCGGTGGCCATGGAAGGTGCCTCAGCAAAACCTTTCACTCCCTCCGGTCCATCGGGATGCGGCACTTCCACCACTACCGGGATGATCTCGGGGGTCATATCGGCAGAAGGGATGCGGCACTTGCCGAGCGTATTGGTCAGGTTAATGCCATTTTCGGTAAGGTAATGCTCGGAGAGGGCGAATCCCAATCCCATCACCACGCCGCCCTGGATCTGCGAGACCACCGCGTCGTAGTTCAACACCTTTCCTACATCATTAGCGGAGATGACCTTAAGTACCTGCACTTCGCCTGTAGCTTCGTCCACTTCGACGATGGCGACCTGGGTGTTATAGGCATAACAGTAATGGGTGACCATGGATTTGAACGCTGCGGTTCCGATCCGACTCTTTTCACCAACAGGGTGCATTTGAACAGTATCCTGTGGGGTGTACCGTTTTTCCACCACGAATTTCTTTCCCAGTTTGCTAATCTCTACCGATTCCCCGTTCTGCGTGTTAACAAGCTTGTCGTCCACCAATTTCACCTCAGAGGGAGCGCATCCCAGGTGGTCGGCTGCGCGCGAGGTGATCTCTTCCTTCAGCGCCTGGGCAGCCATTACCACGGCTTTTCCAGTCAGGTAGGTCTGGCGGGAGGCAGTGGTGGGTCCTGTGGGGGGGGTGATAGCGGTATCCGGACCGGTGATGGTAATTTTTTCGGCAGGCACATCCAGTTCGTTCATGACGAGTTTCATCAGACCCACTTTTGAGCCCTGTCCGTATTCGTGTTGGGAGTGCTTCAGATCAACGATGCCATCCGGATGGAGCTCAACGATCGCTCCGGAACTCTCTGGAATTCCGTGACCGAATCCGATGTTCTTGACCGCGCAGCCAACCCCGTAGCCGACTTTTTTTCCGGGTTTGGGCGCGGGGATCTCGGTTTCCTTGAACTTATCCCAGGCTGCCTGGATGGTCTCCTTGATCGAAACCACCCCGGGGGTCATGATGTGGTCGGAAGCGGTGGGAAGGCCGATATCCAGGGCGTTGATCATCCGGATCTCAAAGGGGTCGATCCCCAATTTCTCGGCCATGCGGTCCATGTTCTGTTCAAGCGCGGAAGCGATCTGGTTGACGCCAAAACCGCGCATCGCACCGGAGGGAACATTGTTTGTGTACCAGGCTTTACCGTTGACGTTCAGGTTGGGAATGTAGTACGGCCCGGCGCTGAAAACGACTGTGTTCTCCAGGATGTCCATGCCCAGCATGCAGTAGATACCGGTATCCAGGACAATCCTGGCTTCAAGCGCAAGCACCTTTCCATTTTCATCCGCGCCAGTTTTGAAGTACATCCAGGCCGGATGGCGCTTTTGGTGCACCCGCAGGGATTCCTCGCGGGTGAGGACCATCTTGACAGGACGCTTTGTCTTTAAGGCACCCAGCGCGAGGTATTGCTGCAGGATCATATCCTCTTTGGCACCGAAAGCGCCGCCGATGGGATTCTCCCGCACGCGGATCTTTTCCTCCGGGAGCGCCAGGATCTCCGAAAGCTGGGTGCGGTCATCAAAAACGCACTGCGAGCCTATCCGGATCTCAACGCCGCCATCCTCCAAGGGGAAACCCAATCCGGATTCCGGTTCCATGAATCCGTGCTCGATGGCAGGGGTGGTGTAATTATCCTCCACGACCACTGCGCATTTCCTGAAAGCATCTTCCACATCTCCGCGGACGATGCTCACCTCGTGCAATAAATTTCCCTTTTCATGTAGCTTTGGTGCATCCGGGCGGGCGGCTTCCTCGGGGGTAAAGACACCCTGGAGCACCTCGTAATCCACGACGATCTTTTCGAGAGCAGCGTTGGCGATCTCAAGGCTCTCGGCGAAAACCGCTGCGACCCCATCCCCGATGTATTTCACCAGATCCGAGGCGATGGCGACCTGGTCGCGGATGACCTGACCGCACTGGTTTTTTCCGGGAATATCTTTCGCGGTGATGACTGTAACCACGCCCGGCATCGCTTCAGCAGCGGAGGTGTCGATGCTGTGGATGCGGGCATAGGGATGAGCTGACCAGAGGATCCGGCCGTGCAGCATGCCTTCCACACGCATGTCATCCCCGTACTGAAGCTCTCCGGTTACCCGGCTGCGGGCATCGGAATTCTTCATGGATTTGCTGATCACTTCCGGCGTTTTCGGTTCAGGCGGGATCAATTCCGGGTTGGCGGTCCATTTTGCACCGAGCTGGATGGCTTCAATTATCTTAACGTAACCAGTGCAGCGGCAATGGTTCTTGTTTTTTGTGAGGTGGGTTTTAATCTCCTCCGCGGTGGGGTTCGGATTTTCATTCAATAAACCCTTGGCGGACATGATCATACCGGGCGTGCAGAAACCGCATTGGACTGCCCCGGCATGCATGAACGCACGCTGGAGTGGGTGCAGACTGCCATTGGCGGTGAGATGCTCGATCGTTTCCACTTCCGTACCGGCTACTCGAGGCATTTTCACCAGGCAGGCACGCTGCGCTTTTCCGTTTATCAGGACGGTACAGGCTCCACAATGACCTGTCGAACAACCATTCTTTGTCCCTGTCTTTTTGAGATCATCGCGCAGGAAGCGCAGAAGCATCTGGTTTTCCGGGACTTCCGCAGAGACCTCCTGACCGTTAAGTTTAAATTTTACCGGGATCAATTTAACAGTAATATCTTCGGTCACAGCAACATCCTTATTCGGGGAAAGCGATTTGTTTCATTTTTTCGCGATCGACCAATTGCCCGTGGCTGATCACGTACGCAGGCGCTTCGTGGAAGCGGAAGGCTTCCAGCACATTGGGCTGATCGAGAACCACCAGGTTGGCCGTCTTCCCGACTTCCAGACCAAAATCATGAACATTGATGCACCTGGCCGGATTGGTGGTGATCATATCGTAAAGGATCTCCATATCCGAGGCGGTGGTGAACCAAAGAAGGTGGGAAGCCAGGAACCCGACTTCGAGCATGTTGTTACGTCCGTATGGGTAGTAGGCATCGGAGATATCATCCTGCCCGAGGCAGACCAGGTTACCGTTTTCCAGCATTTCGCGTACCCTCAGGTGCAGCGGCCCGGTCTGAGGATCTGTGACCATGCCCATGCGAGCCTTCTTCAGGATCGCGGAGAGCTTCTGCACGTATGGTGTGGGATAAAGAGCCATCGCGCGAGCGTGGTGTGCCAATGCACGGCCTTCCCAACCGACGCGGATGGCTTCCAGTGCCATAACTTCGATGGAACGCAGCCCTGGATCCCCGGCATCATCCACAAGCATTGAGACATCCTTGTTATATTTCTTGGCCAATTCAAAGATCACCCGTACGTGCTCCTTAATGGCATCGTCGGTGAATTCGATCCAGGGGATACCACCGGCGACGTCGGAACCAAGTTTCATCGCCTGGTCCATCAATTCGGTCGCGCCGGGTTCGCGGACGATGCCGTCCTGGGCGAAAGCCACAACCTGGATATCCACAATACCCTTAAACTCCTCGCGGGCTTTGATCAATGCCTTGGCACCTTCAAGCTTGGCCTTTGAATCCACATCCGCGAAGGCGCGAATGTGAGTGTTGCCATAGATCGCGGCCTGCGCAACAGCTTTGCGCACATTCTTGATGATCCATTTTTCGTCATATTGGTCTTTGACTTTGGCAGCCAGTTCAATCGCGGTCATGGCTTTGCCCATATCTGCCCCGTGGTAATCTTTCAATGCTGCTTCATCCATCATCATCAAGGTGTACACCTTGCAAAGGTGCAGATGGGTGTTGACATAGGATTCAGTGACAAGTTTTTTCTTCGCATCCAATTCCAGTTTTCCGGTTCTTTCCGTTTTCTCTGCGATCTCCACGATCTTTCCCCCGGAAATACCGATATTGAATAGTGTTTCGCCCTTATTGCGAAGTCGTGCTTGCTTAATAAGGATATCAAATTGCTCAGCCATCTTATGCTCCTGTCGAGGTTTTGGAATTTTCGAAGAACTTTGCTTAATCATTATAGAGAATTTTGGGTTGAATACAATATAATCTGATGAAATGCCGGAAAATCAGAACGAATATCATAATGTCCATACAAACCCCCGGATAGTATGTTAAATAATCACCGGTTACTTGGCAAAGGAGCTCAAAATTGAATACACATGTGATATTGGCGACGCACGGATCACCTCCGCGGGATTTCCCCCCAGAACGATCTGGGTGAGTTCTTTGCGCTGCACGCCCGCTTGGGACACGATAAAAATGCAAACAATCCGGCTTTTAACCGGTACGATGAGTTGGAGAAGAAGATGCGTGCCTGGCAGCGGACTCCACAAAACGACCCTTTTTATACAGCATCGTTGGAATTGGCATCGCTCATGGAAAAATATTTGCAATTGCCTGTTTTCACTGCTTTCAATGAATTTTGTGCACCAACAATTTCAGAAGCAATGGATAACTCCGCCGAGATGGGTGCCGAAAAAGTGATCGTAGTCACCTCCATGCTGACCCGCGGGGGGGAGCATGCCGAGGTGGATATTCGCGAAGCGGTGCAGAATGCCCGCCGGAATTATCCGGACATCGAGTTCCTTTTCGCTTTCCCGTTCCCGGCAAAGGATATCGCCCGCTTCCTGTCCGAGCAGGTGAAGAACATCAATTCTGTATGAAAGCCTTGGAAGATTAGAGTTTTCAAATTCCCCCTTGAAAAATAAAAGATTTTGCTTATAATCATATATGGATAAATGCATATATGAATATAAACATATCTTTATTTGAAATATACAGTCATGACCGATAACCTGCGTGAAGAGGTTGTGCGCATGCACGCCCAGTTATGCAGCGGTATATCCGATCCCAACCGGATCCTGATCATTTACAACCTGGCGGACAGCCCGAAATGCGTGAATGAAATCGCAAGTACCCTGGAGCTATCGCAGCCATCCGTTTCACGCCATCTTAAGATCATGCGCGATTGCGGCATTGTGCGTGCATCGCGTGAAGGCCAATCTGTGATTTATAGCCTTGCCGATCGTCGGATTATTCAAGCCCTGGATATTCTACGGAAAGTCCTCGCCGATTCACTCACTGGTCAAGCTGCCTTGATCACAAATGATTCCTCAAACCAAAACTCACGGAGTAACGCATGAAGCAATTCCTGATCCTCGGTGCCGGCACTGCCGGGACCATGCTGGTAAGCCGAATTATCAGAAAGTTGGATAAAAGAGAATGGAAGATCACGATCGTCGAGAAGGAACAGAACCACTATTACCAACCGGGTTTTCTCTTTGTGCCCTTTGGTATTTATAAGCCCAGTGATACCTTTAAACCCAACCGGAAATATATCCCTTCCGGGGTGGAATTCATTAGTTCAGAGATCGATTCCATCGATCCGGATGCCAACAAAGTAACGCTGGTGAAGGATAAACAGGTCATTCATTATGATTACCTTGTGATCGCCACCGGTTCCACCATCCGCCCTGCGGAAACCGAAGGATTGCTGGATGGGGGCTGGCGCAAGAATATCTTCGATTTTTACACGCTAGAAGGCGCTGACTGCGCTTGGCAAATTCCTGGAAAACTGGCAGGGTGGGAGGCTGGTCGTCAATATTGCCGAGATGCCGATAAAATGCCCGGTCGCACCGCTTGAATTCATTTTCGTTGCAGACTGGTTCTTCACGAAAAAAGGGATACGCGATAAGGTGGAGTTGATTTATGCCACCCCGTTGCCCGGAGCTTTTACCAAACCCAAAGCTTCTGCGATGCTCGGTAATTTGATGGAAAAAAAGAACATCAAAGTTGAAGCTCGATTTTGCCATCAGCGATGTCGATGCCAGCAGCAACGAGATCCATTCCTACGATGGTCGCGGGATCGGGTATGACCTGCTTGTCTCCACCCCTGTCAATATGGGCGCTCCGGTGATCGAACGTTCGGGCATTGGCGACGACCTCAATTTCGTGCCAACCGATAAATTCACCCTTCAATCGAAAAACTGGCAGAATGTGTTTGTTCTGGGAGATGCTAGCAATATTCCTGCCTCAAAAGCCGGAGCCGTGGCGCATTTTTCCGTGGGTGTGGCTCTGGAAAATATTCTCGCTCACATTGAAGGTATGGAGATGCCCGGAAAATTCGATGGGCACGCCAACTGTTTCATTGAAACCGGTTTCAATAAAGCCAGCCTGATCGATTTCAATTATGATGTTGAACCCTTACCCGGAACTTATCCCACTCCCTGTTCTTGGCCCGATGAAACTCCTGGGCGAATCAGTGCATCAACCACTGGGGTAAGCTGGGATTCCGGTACATGTACTGGGAAATTCTCATGCGGGGCTGGGGAGTACCGTTACCGGAGAAGTTGAGCATGACCGGGAAAAAAATTGGATTGATCCGGTAAAATACCGGTAAAAAAATATCTACGATGAAGGAGTAAAAAATGGCTGATGTGCTTGCGAATGTAAAGTTTGATGCAGAAGGTTACATGGAAGACGCTTCCGCCTGGAATGAAAAGGTTGCCGAAGCGATTGCTGCAAAGGAAGGCGTGAAATTGACCGACCGTTCCTGGGTGGTGATCAAGTACTGCCGCAGATACCTTTGAAAAAACCGGTGAAGCCCCCTCGCTCCGCAATATCACCAAGAACACCGACGTGCAGACCAAGGAGCTCTACGAGCTTTTTCCGGGCGGACCCGGAAAACTGGCTGCCAAGGTCTCTGGCCTGAAAAAACCCACCGGTTGTATATAATTAAAGAAGGAGAATAAGATGGCTGAACAGAAAGCCCCCCGTAAGTTGTGCATCATTGCTTCCAAAGGTTCGCTGGATATGGCCTACCCGCCTATGATCCTGGCGAACGCTGCTCGAATGTCAGGGATCGAGACCCACGTGTTCTTCACCTTCTGGGGTCTTGATATCGTTACCAAGAAAAAGAACAAGGGCTTGAATGTTGCCGTTGTTGGCAACCCCAATATGCATCCCTGGTTCCACATCCCTACCATCATCGGTGTGATCCCGTTCATGTCGGCCGCGGCCAGCTGGATGATGAACCGCGAGATCGCGAAGCTGGATTTCCCACCAGTGGACGAGTTCATGGAAATGCTGGTGGATGCCGGCACACATATCTACGGATGCAAAATGTCGATGGATATGATGAAACTGAAGAAAGAAGACCTGATTGACGGAGCGGAAGTACTCGGCGCGATGGAATTCATGGATATCGCCGAAGGCGCTCAGATCATCTTTGTCTAATTCCATAGTCGAACTTAAAAGGCCTCGCGGGAGGCCTTTTTTCATTTCGAGGTTGAATCACCTGGCATGTTACAATGCCATTCATGAATGACCAAGCTGGTATAAATTTTTCTTCCCGATATGAGATCCAGGTGCTGGTCCGACCGGAGGGATCCGACGCAGGAAGCTGGCAGGAATTGGATCGCGGGCCTGGGTATTTTCGTATTGAACCGGGACTGGAGGTTGGAATTCGCATCCGACAGAGCGATGACCTGGCAATCAAAGAAATATTCGAAGAAATCCGCCCCTGCAGCAACCTCATCTATATGAACCTATCCGAGAACCGCAATGTCTCCGATAACAGCCTGGAAGGCTTGGCTCAGTTTAATCACTTAAATGAACTGAACCTGAGCTCCTGCGATATCACCGATGATATTTTTCCCACATTGCGGAAATTATCCAGACTGCGCAGTCTCAACCTGAGTTTTTGCAACCGGATCTCAGATACAGGTCTACGATCTCTGAGAGATCTACGCCAACTGACTTTTCTGGACCTGCAAGGCTGCTCCCGGATCACCCGCGCGGGGTTGGCGAAACTCGATCGGGCGGGTTTAACCATCCATAAACACAAATGACGGAGGCTGGGGACTCGATATGAGAAAGTATGGTGGCTTGCTGGCGGGAGTTCTGGTTTGCGCTGGCGTGATCATCATTGGGTACCAGTGGGCGATGAGCATGATCGGCTCGCTTTATGATTATCGTTCCCCAATAAAAGACTCCGCCCCGGCAACGCTTCCTCCGCTTGGTGAACCTGTCGACCGAACGGCTGGTCTTTATCCTGGTGGATGGACTTCGCGAGGATACCGCGCTCGATGATTCGGTGATGCCCAATCTGGCTGGGTTGCGAAAAATTGGTGCGTCTGCCAGCATCCGCAGCCAGGCACCCTCTTATTCCGAACCTGCCTATACGACTCTGCTCACTGGTGCGGGACCTGAGATCAGCGACGGACCGGTGATCAATTTGGATTACGAGGACATACCGACCTTTCACCCAGGATAATCTTTTTTCTGCTGCCCACCGGGCTGGTCTGCGAACTGCCATCTCCGGGTATTACTGGTTTGAAAAACTTGTTCCGCAATCGGATGTGGATCTTAAGTTTTATACCCCGGGCGAGGATCGAGCTGCGGATGAGGCGGTTTTGGCGGCTGCGCTACCCTGGTTAGCGCGATCGCTCGGCACAGTTCGTCCTGATCCACCTGGACCAGGTGGACTACGCCGGGCATCATGAGGGTGGTCCGCAGGATCCGCGCTGGAACGAAGCCGCCGCGCGGGTGGACGAAATGATCGGAGAGATCAGTGAGGGAGCTTGATCTTTCGCGGGATACCGTCCTGGTGCTCAGCGATCATGGGCACATCCGCATCGGCGGGCATGGCGGGCAGGACGCAGATGTACTCATCCAACCCCTCGTCCTGGCAGGCAAAGGGGTCAGATCCGGAGCCTATGGAGATATCAACCAGGTGGATGTTGCTCCCACGATTGCAGCGCTGCTGGGCGCGGCGGTTCCTTCCAGTTCACAGGGTCAGGTTCGTGTGGAAATGCTGACGCTTCCAGCGGAGACTCAGGCGCAAATTAAGGCCTATTCGAACAAACAATTGACTGGCGTCGTAAACGCCTACTCCAGCGCGATCCTGGGGCGCGAACCTGATTTTCCTTCAGGGGAGCTAACCGCGGAAAAGGCAAAGGAGATATTCAACGCGATTCGTCTGGAAAAACTGGGTCCCGAGCGATCCCTGCGGTCAGCGATCTCCCTGATCCTGGTGGTGACCCTGCTCGTGGTGATCATATTGAAGTGGCGGAAGGAATTTACCTGGTTTTTTGCCGGTGCGTTCTTGCTTTTATTCCTCTTCAATCTTAGGTACTCGTGGATCGATGGCCGTACCTACTCGCTAAGTTCGGTGCAAAGCGAAATGGATATGATCCTATATGTGGGGATCACCGCCGCGATTGCCTTCGCGATCTGCTTGGCTGGGCGTCATGCTCATCACGAGATCGTTCAAGAAAGGTGCATTGGGGGCGGCATCGAATTCCATCCAGTTCATTCTTTTTTGTCTTTTTGTCTTGTTCACTCTCACCCTGGTCAATTTTGGCATCAATGGCTGGAAAGTAACCTGGACTCTGCCCGATTTCCTGATCCAATACCTGGGATTGATGGCGGTGATCATCGCCATTTTTACCGCCCTCACCGGTATGGTCCTGACTGGAATAGCTGCCTTCACCGGCTGGCTGATTAGAAAAAAGGTGACAGATGAAAGGGATTGAAAAAATTCGGTATCTTCATGCTGAAACCTCTGGCTATCTCGATGGTCAAATTGAATTGATCCGGGTGGTCTCAAGAATCCATGAATTATTGGATTTTCTAAATTCTTGTATTGATTACGCGGAAGCCAACATCCCGCATCAGATCATCGATGACTGGTCTCAGTCAAATCCAATATTCATTGAACTCCAGCGTCGGATCAAAGAAGCGTTTGAAATTTCTCCAACAAAAGCGATTCCTCTTATAAAAAGCGCAGAGATCACAGCAGAAAGCGCGATAGCAGACACATTTTCATTAGTTGTGAATAATATTTCGCATAAAGATGGAGAACGGGAAAAAGAAGGATTCTATTCGATCTCAAAAAAATACAACCAATTCATTAATGGGGATACAGAGAAAAAAGAGATTCAATCGTTTCTGTACAGATTGAATCCCCTTGCAGCCTCAAAGTTTATTGAAGGGGCAGGCACTATAGTGATCCCCCCTTCCACTGATGATCAAGCAAACCCGCTTATCAACCTGCGATCGGCGCTAAATATTTCCATCAGGACTCTTATGGAGCTCACAGGGGAGGCAGCAGTCCCGAAACAGGCTGAAATATTCCCCAGGATTTCAAAGTACTATGGGAAAGATCAAATCACTCAAGTTGATATTAGTATTAGAAACCGAAATTTCCTGCTCTTATGGATCAAATTATCAAAGACGAAAGATGTGACTATTAGCGGTGATCAGGCAATGGGTATGGCGCTTGAAATCATCTCAATCCTGCATTTTATTGCCAGAACCGCAAAATTACCTCGCGGAATGTGAACTGCATATTCTGCAAAAATAATATATTCCAGATCGCGAATGGCTAGGAAGGAAAGCGATGGATCCCTATTTTCATATTCATCAGCCAACATTGATCCTGAACGAGGAACGTGCCCGCCGGAACATTCACGGGATGGCTGCGAAGGCGGCGGCGAACCAGGTGCGACTGCGCCCGCATTTTAAAACGCATCAATCCGCGTTGATCGGGGAATGGTTCCGCGATGAAGGGATCGACGCCATCACTGTATCTTCGCTGAGCATGGCCCGCTATTTCGCTGAACATGGTTGGGAGAATATCACGGTCGCATTCCCCTTCAACTTGCGCGAGATCGAGGAATTATGGGACTTGGGCGAACGCTGCCACCTGGAGCTGCTGGTGGACTCGGTCGAATCGGTGGATTACCTGATAATCACGGTACGGGAGAGAGCTTGACCTCTGGATCAAGATCGATGCCGGAGGCAAACCGGACTGGAATCCCAGCCGCGGATAGCGCCGCCATCAACCACCTGGCTGAACTGATCACGGGTCGGACCATTTGAATTTCAAAGGCATTCTTTCCCACTTCGGACAAACCTACAACGCCTCCTCCAGGGAGGAAGCAGCGCGGTTATATCGGAAGGCATCACCCGCATGCGCTCGGTACGAGCCGCACTGCGAAAAGCCGGCTATCGAAAGACACTAATCTCGGTGGGGGATACCCCCGGATGCTGTGCGTGCGAAGATCTGCACGGGGCTGATGAGGTCCGGCCCGGTAATTTCGTATTCTTCGATGCCACCCAGTTACGGATCGGCTCCTGTTCGGAGGACGATATCGCCGTGGCGGTCGCCTGCCCGGTAGTCTCCAGGCACCCGGAGCGAAACGAGGTGATCCTCTATGGCGGAGCGGTGCAGTTTTCCAAGGAAACCATGCTTGATAACGGCAACGTTTCATATGGGGATGTGGCGTTTCCGTTCCACGGATGGCTGGACTGGGAGGATCCCTGGGGCGTATGTTCGCTCACTTTCGCAGGAACATGGGGTGGTTCACCTCCCTGACCAGGCGATGGATCATGTTCGCGTCGGCGATCTATTAATGATCCTGCCGGTGCATTCCTGCCTTGCTGTGGCAGCCCTGGGAGAATACGTCGACCCTGGAGGGGGAGAGGATCGGGACGATGATCTCCAGGTTAGAAGATAAGGCTGAAGGGAACGGGGGTGAAGGTGATCAGGAAGAGGACGATGCAAAGGATACCGATCGCCCTCCGGTTTTTTGATAAGCGGGGTGATCTGGTCCAGCGGGTTCGGCATAGACCCTGCCCACCAGGAAAAAGATCATTGCTGCCCAGAGCCACCAGCCATTCCAGACCAGGCCAAGCAGAACAAGCGACGCCAAGGACGATGGGAAGGATCGTGCGGGTGGCACGCTTGCCAAATAGTGTTTGGGCGATGTGTCCGCCATCCAGTGTTCCTGCGGGAATGAGGTTTAGTGCAGTCACCAGTATCCCCACCCAACCCGCCCAGGCAACCGGGGAGAGCATCACGTCGGTGGCACCGAAGGGAGCAGGCAGCCCGGTGAAAAAATATTGCAGCCAGTGCAAGAGGGTGTGATGGCGTATACCGCGGGTTGAGGGAGCAGCATACCGAAGGAAAGGTATTTGAGAGCAAGGTATAAGTATGGAGTTACCTTCGATTTGGGCGCCGTACCCGGCGGGGAATGCGACCGGGATGATATCGATCACCGACATCCGCAGTCCGATGACCAACACTACAACCGCCACAATGAAGCCGGCAAGCGGTCCAGCTGCACCGATATCCATGAGATGGTTACGGTTGCGAGGGACACCTTTCATATTGATAAAAGCGCCCATCGTTCCCAATCCAATTGGCATGGGGATAAAGTACGGCAGGGAGGCTTCCACACCGTGATGGCGGCTGGCGAGGTAATGACCCATTTCATGCGTGCCCAGGATGGCCAGAAGGCTGATCATGTAGGGAATGCCGCCAGTCCACAGCGCTGCCAGGGCACCTGCGGTGGTATTTGGGAACTGGTCGCCAGTGACGTAGGTCATCCCGGCGAACAGCACGCTGAAGATCGTGACCACAAAAAGGAGGATATTGATCCAAAGGCGCGATGGGCGGGCAGCCGGGCGGGCGGGAATCACCAGGATGGTTTGGATACCGTCCTCGATTCGGAAGAGGGGGACATAGCCCCAGTGGTAACAAATCCGTGGAAAGCGTATCATAAGCTTGCGATGAATCCGCCCCCTTGAGGATCCCGCGGTACCGGAAGTTGAATCCCTGGTTGCGCGAACCGAGGGTCACGTCTGTAATTGAAAAAACGCGCCGCACCAGCGCGTCGATATCAGGGGATTCCGCAGAAGCAGGTTGTTCAATCACCATTAATATCACCTGTTGTTCAGGCGGGAATGGATGGGAGTCGAACCCACCACGGCCCGCAAAGCGACCCGACACCGGTTTTGAAGACCGGGAAGCCCACCGGGACTTATCCACTCCCGCGACAAGCATACCAAAGAGGGGTGGGAATGGCAAGTTATTCCTGCACCCCGGTTTGAATTTTGATTCTGACAGTGATTCAATTTCGGCTTGAATATCACTTGTAAGAAACC
This sequence comes from uncultured Chloroflexia bacterium, assembly GCA_963747315.1. Classification (GTDB taxonomy): domain Bacteria; phylum Chloroflexota; class Anaerolineae; order Anaerolineales; family Anaerolineaceae; genus CAVVEQ01. Next base: position 94,631 of record CAVVEQ010000013.1, read on the forward strand.
ACCCTTTTTGCTATAGTCACTTTTATAAAAGGGTGTGGGAGAAATCACTTGTGCTTGATGATTCTTTCCTTGCCCGAAACCGGTTCAAAATGGAGGAGAAAATGTCAAAAACCAGATGGTTCACGATAAGTTTAATCATCCTCACCCTTTTGTTATCCGCTTGCGGTCAGCGAGCTGTTGAAACCCAGGTGGTTCCTGGGGAACCTGCTGCTCCTTCTGCGCCTTCGATTGTTAAGATCGGTTACGCAGGCAGTCCGGATACCCTCAACCCCGGAACCGCGATTCTGAGTGAGGCGTATGTGATGTTCGAACTGGTCTACAGCGCGCTGTTCGGGCAGAACCTGGATGGCACCTACAGCCTGGACCTGCTTGAAAGTTTTGAGGTTTCTCCCGACGGGAAGACCTATACTTTCAAGATCAAACCCGGGGTGAAGTTTTCCGATGGTACTCCTCTCACTGCGAAGGATGTGGTGTATTCCTTCAATTTGTATAAGGAACACACCGAATTTCCTTATATGAATACCTATACTGCGAACTTTGACACGATCGAGGCGGTGGATGACACTACAGTCGTCCTCACCCTAACGGAACCCGTTCCCAGCATTGAATACCTCACCACCTTCCTGTACATCCTTCCTGAACATATCTGGTCCCAATATGCTGGTGAAAAGGTGGGCGAATTCCCAAATTCCGAGATGGTCGGTTCCGGTCCGTTCATTCTCAAGGACTATGCCCAGGGCGAATACATCCATTTCCGGAAGAATCCGGATTTTTACGGAGGTGCGCCCAAGGTGGACGAGGTTGTATTCCAGACCTTCAATAACCAGGATGCCCTGGTGCAGGCCATTAAGACCGGTCAGGTGGATATGATCACCGAAATGCCGCTTACCGCGGTCGCTTCCTTGAAAAACGCAAAGGATGTCGAAGTATCAGTAGGCGCGCCGCTGGCTCCGGATATTACCGATATCATTTTTAACCAGGCGGATCCTGAAAACTGCCCGGAAGACGGTGTGTGTACAGGCCACCCTGCGCTGCGCGATGCAAAAGTTCGGGAAGCTCTGGCTTTTGCAACCAACAAGCAGGAATTGATCGATATTGTCCTGCTTGGGCTCGGCGCTCCAGGGCGTACTTTGATCCCGGATTCCCTGCTGCCATGGTACAACGATTCGATCGAGGATCATCCTTTTGATATTGCCAAGGCAAACCAGAAGCTGGATGAAGCCGGTTACATGGATACGGATGGCGACGGGGTTCGGGAAATGCCGGATGGATCCAGGCCGCTAACCCTCCGGTTGAATTACCCATCGGACAGCACGGTTGCTCCCCGACTTTCTGAACTCCTGGCAAAGAGCTGGGAACAGGCGGGTGTGAAGCTGGAAATATCCGCATTGGATCCTGACGCGCTCACCGCCATTTGCTGCCCTACTTTTGACTATGACGTTCTCATCTGGGGTTGGGGATCCGATCCGGATCCATCCTTCCTCCTAAGTGTGATGAACACGGAAAGTATTCCATCGGGGATGAGCGAATCGGGGTATAGCAATCCGGTATACGATGAGCTTTACCAGAAGCAGCTTGTTGAAGTGGATCCTGCGGCACGCAAGAACCTGGTCTGGCAAATGCAAAAGATCGTCTTCGATGACACGGTCTACATCGTCCCATTCTACGCAAAAGCTGTTCAGGCATTCCGGACAGATAGATTCAAAGGCTGGCTTATCGGCCAACCCAAGCAAGCGTTGGAGGATGTGACCTCATTGGTAGTGGTGGAACCGGTAGAATAATCAGCGCTACACGTTTCCCCATAACTTAAATCTACGCCTCCCGGAGATGTAATTTTCATCATCCCCGGGAGGCTAACCATACAGAGCGGAGCCTGTTATTGAAGCGCTATAAGTACCTGCTGAGTAAAGTCCTTTGGGCCAGCCTCTCGATCATTTTCGTGATGGTCCTGAACTTTTTCCTGTTCAGGATTTTACCTGGGGATCCAGCCCGGGCAGGGGTCAAGGACCCGCGGTTGACTGCCGAGGCGCAGAATGCCATCCGGATCCGATTCGGTCTGGATAAACCGGTCATTAATTGTTTTGAATCCATCAACCCATTAAAACTAGGCAACTGCCTGGTCAATCCCCTGGAAACGCAATTCTTCATTTATGTACGGAATCTCCTGCAAGGGGATTTGGGGACAAGTTACCATACCAACCGTCCGGTCAAAGATATGATTGGGGAAGGGTTGGTGAACACCATCATCCTGATTGGAATCGGGCAAATGATCGCGATCTTCCTCGGCATGGCATTGGGGTTGATCGCGGCGTGGAAAGCGAATACGGCCATTGATTTCGCCACATTAGGATTTTGTCTTGTTGCCTGGTCCCTGCCAACCTTCTGGCTGGGGATCGTCCTGCTTTTTAGCGGCTCCACCTGGCTGGGGCTGCCGGTTGTAGGAAAATTCACTCCCGGTAGTGGCCTGGCGACTGGTCTACCGATGATCCTGGACGTTGGTAAACACCTGATCCTGCCAACCCTGACTCTCAGTGTGATCATGCTGGGTGAATATATGCTGATCATGCGCAGCACATCTCTGGAGATCTTTTCGGAGGACTATATCCTGACCGCCAAGGCAAAGGGGCTGAAGACTTTCAACATCATAAATGATCATGTTCTCCGGAATGCCATGCTACCGATGGTCACGATCATTGCTTTGAACCTAGGGTTCACCGTGGCAGGTGCGATCCAGATCGAATCTGTTTTTTCCTGGCCGGGGCTGGGTTTATCAATATTCGAAGCCGTTGGAAGGCGGGATTACCCCATGCTGCAGGGGTCCTTTCTGATGATCGCCTTCACGGTCATTTTTGCGAACCTGCTGGCTGAACTGATGTATTCCTACCTTGATCCGCGCGTCCAGGCGATTTGACCATGGATTATTACGTCCCCCCGACCGGATTTAAAAGCGTTTTTCTCAAGCTGCGCGGGAACTGGATGGCCTGGGCGGGGATCGTGATGCTGTTCGTTGCGTTGATCATCGCGGTTTTCGCACCCCGGATCGCGCCTTATGACCCTTACGCCGATATTAAAGTCAGCATCATGGATATTTACGCCCCTCCATCCGCGCAACATCTGCTTGGAACAGATGATGCCGGCCGGGATGTGCTCTCCAATTTCATTTATGGTGCCCGGGTCTCGCTGATCGTGGGATTCTTCGCTGCATTCATTTCTGTCGTCATCGGTGGTTTGATCGGAATAAGCGCAGGATTCTATGGCGGAAAAGTTGAATTGATCCTGATGCGGTTCACAGATATCATGCTGGTGATCCCGGCCTTGCCGCTGGCGGTTGTTTTGGTGGCTCTCACGTCTCCGAGCCTGGGGAATATTATTTTTGTAATCGGCATTTTAGGTTGGACGACAACTGCCCGCCTCGTAAGATCACAGACTCTCTCTGTTAAAGAACGCAAATTCGTACTGAGGGCCAGATCGATCGGTTCAGGGAATGCTCATATAATCCGCAGGCACATTTTCCCGCTTGTTTTGCCGTTGATGGTAGCAAATTCAGTTCTGGTGATATCACTGGCGATTCTAGAGGAAAGCACGCTAAGCTTTCTTGGGCTGGGGGATCCAACCATGATCAGCTGGGGGCAGATGCTCAATTTTGCCTTCACCCGCGGTGGAGTAAGCTCCGGTGCCTGGTGGGCGCTGGTCATGCCGGGATTGGGCATTGTTTGGGTTGTCCTGGGATTGACCTTCCTCGGGCATGGCCTTGAGCAGATCTTCAATCCGCGGTTGGAGGCTCATCATCTTTCGGTGGGCAAGAACATGGTTGCAAGGGAGAAGGAAGGAGCGGGAAATGCCCCCTCCTGATATGCAGCCAGCAATTTTGGAGGTGAAAAATCTCTCCGTTGAATTTCGGCCGGATAAGAATACCCGCTTGAAAGCCGTTGAAAATGTGAGTTTCAGCCTTCATGAAGGTGAGCTGCTCGGGTTGGTGGGGGAGAGCGGTTGCGGAAAAACAACGATGATGCTCAGCCTGCTGCGCTTGCTTCCCGAAGCGGGCAGGATCACATCCGGGAAGATTCTCTACCGCAACCAGGACCTCTTGGATTTGGAAGAAAATCAAATGCGCGACTTCCGCTGGAAGGAGATCGCGATCATCTTCCAGGGGGCAATGAACGCGCTCAACCCTGTGCGTACGGTTCACGACCAAATCGCTGAAGCGATCACCTGTCACGAGATTAGAACATCAAAAGAAAATGTGGACGCGCGGGTGAGCGATCTACTAGAAATGGTGGGAATTCCAGCCAGCCGGGGAACACAATACCCGTTCCAATTTTCTGGCGGGATGCGGCAGCGGGTGATGATCGCCATGGCGCTAGCCTGTTCGCCATCCATTGTAATTGCGGATGAACCAACAACAGCCCTGGATGTGATGATCCAGGCTCAGATCCTGGAGCTGCTTCAGGAATTGAGTCAACGGCTCGGCTTGGCAGTGATCCTGGTCACCCACGACCTGGGTGTGGTGGCGGAGATCTGCGACCATGTGCTGGTAATGTATGCCGGTGTGACGGCTGAGTACGGGGATGTGGATACGATCTACAATCACCCGGTACATCCGTATACCCAGGATTTGATCAAGGCGTTTCCTAACTTAACCAATCCGCTCGATTCTCTGATCTCCATTCCCGGTTACCCTCCGCGGCTGGATTCTCTTCCGTTAGGCTGCCGGTTCGAGCCACGATGCCCCAAGGCATTTGATCGCTGCAAAATCGAGACGCCACCGGTCTATGATTTGAAAAACCGGCACCAAGCCAGCTGCTTCCTCGTGGGAGACCAGAAATGAACGGATCTCTGATCCTGCAGGTGGATGATCTAAAGAAATATTTTCTGGCCGAGAAAACCGGTATTTGGAGCTCGGGGGACAAACAGGTATTCGCACTGGATGGAGTCAGCCTTGAATTAAAAAAAGGGGAGATCCTCGCACTGGCTGGAGAAAGCGGCTGCGGAAAATCGACCCTGGCACTGACCCTGATGAACCTTGAAAAGCCAACCTCCGGCAGGATAATTTTTGACGGTATGGATATCACCAATTTACGCGGCAATACCCAGAAGCAGGTGCGGCGAAAAGTCCAAATGGTTTTCCAGGATCCCTATGAATCCCTGAACCCAATTATGAGCATCCGGGATCTGGTGGCGGAACCGCTTGAAGTACATAAGTTATTTCCAGACCCGCAGGAGCGAGAGATCCGTGTCCGGCAAGCGCTCGAGGATGCCGGGTTAAAGCCTGCGGATGTTTATATCAACCGCTACCCCCATGAGCTCTCCGGAGGGCAGCGGCAGCGCGTGGTCGTGGCTTGCGCACTGGTTTTGGATCCAATCCTCCTTCTGGCGGATGAACCGGTTTCCATGTTGGATGTCAGCATTCGTGCGGAGATCTTGAACCTCCTGGCTGAATTGCGGAGGGAGAAAGGGATCTCTGTAATTTTCATTACACATGACATGGCCACGGCAGCCAATATTTGCGACCGGATCGCGGTTATGTATCTGGGCAGGATTGTAGAATTGGGACCCACCCGGGAGGTGCTTGCCCATCCGCAGCATCCATATACGAAAGCACTGATCTCGGTAATTCCTATTCCGAACCCACGCCACCGTCGCAAGCGGATCATCCTTAAGGGAGCTCCTCCAAACGCGATCGAGATCCCTTCCGGCTGCCGTTTTCACCCACGCTGCCCGCAAGCTTTTGAAAGATGTGATAAGGACGATCCCGGATTGATGGTGGTACGGGGCACACACACCTCGGCGTGCTGGCTGCTGCATAATCATAAGACAGGCCACAAAACTTGATTGGAAGGTGAGAAATGCAAAACAAGATCAGCCTCAGCGAAAAATATGAATACAACGGCTGGCCTTCCATGCCCCGCCCGGATTCCAAATCCCCTGCCGGGTGGTCGCATGCACTGCTCTGCAACCAGGAAAGGGTATTTAACCCGAGTGTCTCCCCGGACGGGAAATGGGTTGCGTTCATCTGGCACAGGGATGCCACCTGCGAGATCTTTGTGATGCCTGCGGAAGGGGGATTTCCGCGCCAGGTTTCCTTCGGGCGAAAGGCGTTTCAATACTGGTGGGAAGAAATCCCACAGTGGTCGCCAGATGGCCGCGCATTGGCCTTTTGCATTGACCATCAGGTTCATGTGGCTGACCTTGATGGGGGTATCCCAAAAAAGGTGAGTGGTTTTGCAGAAAGTGCATCCTCTCCGCGCTGGATGCAGGATTCGCAGCGCATGGTTATTACCGTAGAGCGGGATGATTGCGACCAGCTCCTGCTCACCGACCGCGAGGGATCCTGGCCAAGATTACTGGCAGCAGGCAAGGGGGATAATGGTGATGCCCGTCCATCACCGGACGGGAAATTCGTTATCCACACCCACCGGCCGGCAACAGATCTTAACCGGGAAGATATCTGCATCATCGATTTGCAGACCGGGGTAGGGGGGATCATTAGCGGGACGGCTGGCCGTCGATGTTGGAATCCGCGCGTCTCCCCCGATGGAAAACGTATCATTTACCTCTCCAACCGGACGAAATTTCAGGAGTTGTGGCTTTTCCACCTGGATACCGCGACCGATGTTCAGCTCACGCACGCTGGTGCAGATATCGCCGATCCGGAATGGTCGCCAGATGGTAAGTGGATCGCGGCTACCCTGAACAACGGGGGCATGAACAACCTGGTACTGATCGATCCCGCGAATGGGGCAATCAAAGAATTGCGTAAAAATCGGGGGTGGCATTCGCTGCCCGGCTGGGGAACTCATTGCAGATCGCTGGTTTATTCTTTCAACAGTCCCACCGATCCACCGGAGATTTACCGGGCAGAGTTCGACCCCGGGTCCCCGGGATTCATTAAGGAAGATCGGGTCACCCAGCTAACCAAGGTTTCCACGCCCGCATTTAAAACTCATAATTTGCTCTCCCCCGAAGTTGTAAGCTATAAGAGCACGGACGGGATGGATATCCCCGCGTTGCTCTACAAACCCGGGAAACCCAACCGCGCGGCAATCGTTAATCCACATGGCGGTCCACGCGGACAATCCGGTTTTGAATGGGATATTTTCATCCAGTACCTGCTTGCCAAAGGATATACCTACCTGGAACCGAATTACCGGGGCAGCACTGGTTACGGGTATGATTTCGAGATGATGAACCAGGAGGATTGGGGCGGCGGCGACGTACAGGATATTCTCACCGCTTCTGATTACCTGGCAGGCTTGGAATGGGTGGATCGGAAGCGTATCGGTGTTTCGGGAGGTAGTTACGGAGGATACCTGACGTTTTCTGTCCTGGCGAATGATCCTGCGAAACACTATGCCTGCGGGATCTGTGATTATGGGGATGCAGACCTGTTCAATTCCTGGGCGCTGACCGATAAAAGCACCCGGCTCTATACCGAAATGCAGTTGGGGCACCCTGCCCGAAAACGCCCGGTGTATGAAAAGGGCACCCTGATCCGGTATGCTCGCGATCTGCAAAGCCCGCTCCTCCTGACCCATGGTCTCGACGATACCGTAGTTCCTCCGGAATCCTCCGAGGAGATCGTGCATCATTTGCGCAAAGAAGGAAAAGCGTTCGAATATAAAACTTACACCGGGGAGAGCCACGGTTATCTGCTGCGCAAGACCCTGGAGGATTATTACCCGCGTGTGGAGCAGTTCCTGGACTGGCACCTCCTGCCGGATTTTGGCGAAGACCGGTTTTGAAATGACCGATCATTTCCTCTTCGAGAACCTGACATGGCCGGAAGTCGCGGAGTTGGATCGTGACATTCCGCTCGTGCTGCCGCTGGGAGATGGTTATGACCAGGCTGATACAACCCAATTTTTTGATTCTCCTTCTCAAGTCGGCTGGCTGCCTGCCATTCCCTACGGCTGGCAGGGGAGCGGGCTGGAGGTGCCGGAAGGGATCCTACGGGCTTGCATCACGAACCTGGTTGACTGCCTGATCGAGGATGGTTTCCACCAGGTATCTGTTCTGCAGCCCAAGAATGTATCCCTCTCGCTAGATGTGAAAACATTGTCACCTCAAAGAAAAAATCAGGAAAAGCCCTTCGATCTGGATACCCGGGATCGCTCGCTGGTTATCCTCATTCCCATCGGCCACACCGAACAGCACGCCCTGCATCTTCCTTTGAACGTGGACACACTATGCATCCAGGCGGTTATGGAAGGCACCGCAGCAATGCTGCCCGAAAAATGTATATGCCTGCCAACCTTTCCCTACGGGGTAAGCACCCACCGCAACTCCTTCCCGGGTACCTTCAACATGGGGGGGAGGGCATTTGAGGATTTCTTCCTTGCCATTGTAGATTCCCTTAATTCCCTGGGTTTTCAGAGGATCTACCTGAACAGCGGGCACGGGGGGAATGTGTCCTTCCTGGTGAATGTGGTCAAATACGCAGGAGAGCGTCATCCAGAAGGATTCTGTGCAACAACCTGGTTGTACCTCAACAGCCCCGAAGGGGCAAAGGCATTGGAGGAATTACGGGATTCAAAAATCGGGGGAATGGGGCATGCCTGCGAACTGGAAACATCCCTGACCTTGCATCTCCGGCCGGACCTGGTACATATGGAAAGGGTGACGGATGAAACCGACTTCATCAGCACCCCCTCTTATTATATGGATTGGAATGAATCCGGCGCCCTGGTGGCCAATCCTCCGTGGAAGGATGATACCCTCACCGGGGCTTACGGAGCAGGGTCAATGGCTACGGCAGAAAAAGGCGCGGTCTGGCTGCATGCAGCTGTTCAGGAAAAAGCCGGGCATGTTGAAGAGATCATCCAACAGCACAGTGCCAGGACTTTAAAACGAAAACAGCTTAGGTCTGGTTAATCGGATATTGTGATTAAATTCTCAGGGAATGTTGAGCAGGGGGAGAAAAACCTGTAAAGCGGGTTGTAGTGCGAGAATGAGCAGTCCTGCCAAGATGCCAAATACAATACCAGCCAGAACATCCGAAACATAGTGCAGACCGGTCATCACCCTGGCCAGGCAGACAAGTGGTGCCCAGATCAGCATGATAACCGCGAAACCGACAGGACCAAGCCCAACCGCAAGCGTGGCGAGCATGGCTGCCCTGGCGGCATGCCCGGAGGGAAAGGAGTGCGGATCTGTTTTGCGGTATATGGCACCGAATTCACCCTCAGGGCGGCGGCGGCGGATGAGCAATTTAATCCCGAACACGAAAAATGCAAGGCAGACGATCCCAATCGCCATCAACATTTCGCGGTACCGCCATTCAGGTGGGGAAAATAGCCAGGCTACTGCCAATCCGATCATCCAGAACCAGGAGTCACCGGAGTGTGCAAAGAAGACCGCGATCTGCCAGAGAACTTTCCCATCCTGCTTCAAGCGGAGCGCGGTAGTCCATTGATTATCCAGGCTGGATATTTTTGCGATCAACCGAGCGTTTTACCTTTCAAATATTTTTCCACAATTTGAAACTGAAACATCTTATCAACATCCATCCCCATTTCTGCATATGGAGTGGCGAGCGTCTTCGCGGCAAGCCCAAGTTTATTGCTAAGTTTTTGCTCCAGATTATGCAGGGTAATCTGGTGGGTGATGATGAGAAATAGTGTATCAAATCCGAATATGGCCGCCTGCTTGAGCGGTTTTTTTCGGGCGGCGATCAATTTTTCCCAGATGGGATGCTCCTGGACGCGGCGATCCAGGCGGAGGGCGAACATATCGCCTCCACATACTTCCTTATCCTTCAGACGGAGATAGGTTCGGTTGGAATCCGGGAAAGTGGATTCCATGACCTTCCGTTCTACCACCGTATAGACCAGGTCGGCATCCAGCGCGGGAATCGCTTTCAGCATCCAGGCGACCATTTCCGGAGTGATCGCTGGGACATCCCCGGCGCACATAAAACCATATTCATCATCTGGTGCGATCCTGCGAAGGCCTTCGAGACCGCTACGGGTGTTGAGCAGCAGGTCACCCTGGTCCGGTAAAAAGTGCAATGGAAGTGAAGATTTTATTGGTGTATCGGAGGGAAGGCCAACGATCACAATATTTTCAAATCCGCTGCAGGCAGAGAACGCATCCACAATCCATTGGATGATAGGTTTTCCTGCCAGCGGGATTAGTGCCTTGTAACCGCCCTGGGTGGCTTCAAACAGCGAATCTTCGGCTGCTGGAATTCCGCCGGCAGTGATGAGAACATTCATGGGTTCAATTCCTGTACCTGGGGAATGAGTGGGATTTGATCCACCAATTTAGCCAGGGATGCGATGTAAGCCGTGGAATTTGCATAATCGACTGGTTCCTTACGACCCATTGCAGCAGCGATGGCGGCCTCCATCATATTTGTGCCGAATGAACGTCCATCGAGTACGGGGGTGGTGGTTATCAGTGTTCGAACCCCGGCAGATTTAAACCGCGCGACATCTTCCAGGGTGGTGGTGTTGGTGATGACCACCTTCCCATCCAGGCGGTGGGGCATATAACGGGTGATATAGTGGCAATCGCCGGCGATTACCGTTGCCCACTCGAATTGCTCACCCCATTTCGGGGTGTGCTTCTCCTGTTCGCTGCCGATCGGGTAGAGCCAGGAAAATGGAAAATGGCTGACGATAGGCAGAAGAATGCGGATCATTCTGCGCAGGCTCTTTTCTGTGCGAAGCGGGATTGGAAGCCCCAATCCGAACATAAGATCACCGAAAATGCATTCATATCCCATATCGAGAAAAGCTCGGGTTAACCCCCAACGGTCAATCCCGGCGGTGAGGAGAACCCGTTTTGTGGGTATTTGTCCTGCCAATTGTTTTTCCAGGAGGGGACGAACCTTGTATTCCAGCGTTGCCTTCAGACCGTTTCCATCCACCACCGGGGTCACCTTCACCCCGCGGACAAGCTTTGTGACAGAATGCATACGGTAGAATTTTTTATCGATCAGGAACCCGAGGTCCGCACCTCCAACCCCGAAGGCATCCACTTTGCCATCCATTTCCTGGTAGAGACGGGCAGCTTCAACCATATCCCCATCCGTGCCGAATCGCTCGATGGACACGTCCTGCCCCAGAATTTGGAGCGGAAATTTCTTGTTGCGCTTGGATGATCCAATACTGATGCTGATAGCTGTTTTCATAAAAATATCCCTAAAAACTCAGACCGATTATAGCTTTATATCCAATTATTCGATACATCCAATTCACAATTTTGTAAATTGACACGACTTGCGGTTCACGTATAATGAAAATCAGCGGATATATAATCGTTTCATAAAAAAAGGAAAGAGATCCTTGAATAACAAATCCCTGCGAAGGTTCATCCTTATCCCAACGGTGATTGTTCTTTCTCTGGCAGCCTGCCAGGGAAATGCCCAACCGGAATTCACCCCGCAAACAGTAATTGCTGAGGACTGCAATTACGGCGGTAACATCAAATCCGTGGAAGCCGTGGATCAAACAACAGTGAAATTCACCCTGTGCAATTCAGACCCGGCTTTTGCTGCGAAAATCGCAAACCCTGCCTTCTCCATCACCGATGACGATTACCTAAATGAGGTCGGTGGTGATTCCCAGAAAATGTCTGCGAATCCCGTCGGAACTGGTGCTTTCAGAGTAAAGGAATACAAACCTGGTGCCTATTTGATCCTGGAGGCCAACCCGGATTACTGGGGAACGCCGTTACAATCCAGAACGGTGAACATGACCTGGTCCAAGGACCTTACCCGTCGTTTTAATTCCCTAGATATGGGAAGTGTGAATGTCGTCGACTTGATCCCGCCCATAAATTTTGAAACCATCCGGTCCAGCCCGGACCTCGCGATGCAATTCCGGCCCAGCCTGGATACGCTCTACCTGGGTTTCAATAACTTGATCCCACCTTTTGATAATGAAAATATCCGCAAAGCCATCGGCATCGGCGTTAACAGGGACGCGCTGCTTCGGCCGTTGAACCCAAACGCAGCGACTTTCGCTGAACAAAAGATCCCTGTCCCCGAAGGTTCTGTCTTGGCAGATCAACTGATCCCCTTCTCGCTTTACCCCGGGAATACAGCAGGATTCACCTGGTATCCGCAGGATACACAGAAAGCAATCGGTTTAATTTCAGATACGAAATATACCGGGGGTTTTCCAGCCACCCTGTATTACCCGGAATTGAATGACCCATCCTTACCGAACATGGCTTTGGTCGCTGAGGGGGTCAAGAATCAACTGGCACAGATCGGTATCGACCTTACTGTAACGGGGATGAACCCCGAACAGTTCAAAGTTGAGCGCGATCTGGGGCAACTGGGTTTTTACCTGAATTTAATGACAGCCGACTTCGCAGATGCCTCCAGTTTTTTCGATACGAATTTTACTTCCGACAGCCTGGCTTTAGGCAGGCATTATTCGGACATCCTGATCGAGATCAACTCCGCAAAGAAGGAATCTGATCCTGCCGCCAGGCAGGTGCATTACGACCGCGTGAACCAACTGATCAAAGACCACGCACCATTAATCCCGATCGCTTTCCCGGCTACCGCGGTGGCAAACAACCGCAGCGTGGAAAACGTGACCGTTGGACCCTTGAACGAAAATATAACCGAGATAACTACGCCTGCCGGGTCGATCAACTTCATGCAATCGTCCGAACCCACCAGCCTTTGGCCTGCGGATGAGGATTCGAAAGACACATTCAGGATCGCTTCGCTTCTTTATGACACCCTGTTATCCTACGAGTATGGAACAACCAAGCTTAAACCGTCCCTGGCAGACACCTGGTATTCAAACGATGACCTTACAGAATGGACATTCCAATTGCGCTACGGGCCGGTATTCACGAACGGGTCCCGGCTGGATGCTAACGATGTGGTCTCTTCCTTCGCCGCAATGTGGGATGCTGCGAATCCCAACCACAAGGGCAATTCCGGTCAGTTCGCTTTGTTTAAACGATTCTTCGGTAATTTCATCAACCGCTGAGTTCGCCCAAAACAAACCAGGAGGTATGGGAATTCCCCATACCTCTTTTTATTATTTTGTCTCCTCCAGGGTGATTCCGGAGAGTTGCTCCAGGATGGTGATCACCGCCGAATTATCCAGATCGCCCATGCCCCCGGAAACCATCGCGTTGAAAAGTTGACTGCCAAGCGCGGTTGCCGGGAGAGGGATGGCATATTCCCTGGCTGTATCCAGCACAATGTTGAGGTCCTTGGCCTGCATTCTCGCTTTAAAACCAGGGGTGCGATTTCCGGAGAAAAGCCGCGGTGGTTTCACGTCCAGCGTCCAGCATTGCGCTGAGCCGCCTTTGATGGCTTCCACAACCTTGCGCGGATCTGCACCGGCTTTTTGGGCGAACACAAGCAGTTCTCCCATGGCGATCATTTGGGCTGAAACCATGATCTGGTTTGCGGCTTTGGCAATCTGACCGGACCCGGGTCCACCGATGTGGGTGATGGTTTTTCCCATCGCTTCCAGCACCGGGCGAACAGCCTTCAGGGTTTCTTCGCTGCCACCTACCATGATCGTCAGAGTGCCGTTTATTGCACCGATCTCCCCTCCGCTAACGGGCGCATCCAGGGCTCCGATGCCGCGCTCTGCCAATTTTTCAGCCAACAAACGGGCAGTGGCTGGTTTTATGGTGGAATTATCCACGTAGATCAAACCCGGATGGCTACCAGCCAGGATCCCCTCTGCGCCGAGAACCACTTTTTCCACATCGGGAGAATCCGGCAAATTGGTGAAAATCACATCCACCAGACTGGCAACTTCGGCGGGTGTGGAGGCTGCCAGAGCGCCATCGGTTACCAACTCTTCCATGGCTGCCTTCGAACGATTTAATACAACCAGCGGATACCCGGCTTTCATCAGGTTCCGGCAAATGGGTTTCCCCATCAGGCCGAGACCGATATAACCAATTTTGAACATAATGCCTCCAGGGTCGAGATAATTCCCACAGATTATAAACGCGGTCTTATAATGGAGTCGGGATAATTTCAGTTTTTCATTCGAGGAGTGTGAATTTGAGCGAAATCGAAGCGTTCTTCCAGGCTGTAAAAACAGGGGACCTGGAGACAGTCAAGCAAATGACCGAAAAAAATCCGTCGATTGTGAACGCAATGGACGACTCCAGCCTTTCCCCGGTGATCACCGCAGCTTACCATGGCGAGATGAACATCGCCAACTACTTGGTGGCAAACGGTGCGAAGATGGATATTTTCAGTTCGTCCGCGCTTGGTCTGACGTATATAGTAAAAAATCTGGTTCAAAAATACCCCAAAATGGTAAATGCTGTGGCCATAGATGGGAATTTACCACTGGGATTGGCGAGTTTTTTTGGCCGCACGGAGACAGCCCAATACCTGATCCTCCACGGCGCGGATGTAAATTCACCTTCGGTGAACGAACAGCGCGTTATGCCCCTGCATTCGGCAGCGGCAGGCCGCCATTTGGAAGTTGCAAGGTTGCTGCTTGCCAATGGCGCGGACGTGAACGCGGAGCAGCAGGGCGGGTTCACAGCTCTACATGCTGCCGCGCAGAATGGTCAGTTGGAAATGATCCAATTACTGCTCGTGAGCGGAGCAAAGACAGATGCGCTTACCTTCGAGCGGAAAACGCCGGCTGATTTTGCGCGTGAACGCGGGCACGACGAGGCTCTCTCCCTGCTTGGGGGGTGACCGTGCCTTCCCCTGATCATAAAAAAACCTACCACTCGGAAACAGAAAATTATGACCAGCTCATCGCTCGCGAGGATTACCAGTGCAACATCCTGCGCGAGATTGAGAGTATCTGCGCACCCGATGGGTTGGATATCCTGGACCTGGGTGCTGGGACTGGCAGGTTTGAAGTTTTGTTATCAGGCAAGGCAAGGTCTCTCACAGCTTTGGATCTCTCCCCAGCGATGCTGGGTATTGCCCGCCAGAAACTTATCGAGCTTGGCGCGGAGGGTTTACGCCTGGCTGCTGGCGATCACCGTTCCCTTCCGCTGAAGAACCACAGCTTCGACCTGATTATCTCCGGGTGGAGCATCTGTTACCTTGTGGACTGGTACCCGCAATCCTGGCGGGAGGAATTGGACCAGGCATTTGCCGAGATCGGCCGGGTGATCCGTCCCGGGGGCAGGTTGATCCTTCTGGAAACACAGGGCACCGGTTTTGATTCTCCCAATCCACCCCCGCACCTGACAGGCTACTTCGATTACCTGCACGAATCGGGATTCGACTTTTCCTGGATTCGGACTGATTATCGCTTTGCTGACCTGGAAGAAGCTATAAGGATCTCCCGATTCTTTTTTGGAGAGGAGCTGGCAGAACGGGTGAAGCACAATAATTGGGTCATGCTTCCGGAGTGTACAGGGTTTTGGTCGAAAAAATTGCCATAAGTGTATAAACAACGTATAATGTAATAAAGAAATTCAGAGGAAGGTTTGAAATGAATAAAGACATTTTTCGGCAGGTTTTGATCGTAGTAACATTCATATTCACAATTACAGCCAACGGGCTTGCCAATGCGTTACCTTTGAACGAGCAGACCACCGGAGCGATTTCCGATAGCTTCGAGGTAGTATTCGTTCCAGCAGGTTATGTTTTTTCCATCTGGGGGGTGATCTACCTCCTGTTGGCAGGATTCACGGTTTATCAGGCACTCCCTGGTCAACGTGAAAACGAACTCATGCGAAGGATCGGATTTCTGGCGGCCCTCAGTAATTTGTTCAATGGTGCCTGGATTTTCTTCTGGCATTACAACCTCTACGGGTGGTCGATGGTTATTATGCTGGCGCTGCTCGCGACCCTGATTGCGATCTACCTCCGACTGGGGATTGGTACGAAAAAGTTCAAAACCAAGGAAAAATGGCTGGTCAGTATTCCCTTCAGCGTGTACCTGGGATGGATCACTGTAGCAACTATCGCGAACGCCACAGCCTTGCTGAAATTCTCCGGCTGGAGCGGCTGGGGATTGAACGGTCAGGCATGGACGATCTTGCTGGTCGCAGCCGGTGTAGTAATCTCAGTGTTGATTAGCCTGCGCCACCGGGATATCGGTTATGCGTTAGTGTTGGTCTGGGCGTTCACCGGGATCGCTATCAAGTGGCTTGGTGTTTACCCAGTGGTGGTTATCAGTGCTTTCATCGCAGTTGGATTTGTCCTACTCTTCCTGGTGATCGGGAGATTGCGCAAACCGAAACCTGCAACTAAGTAAATCTAGAAAAAACCGGAAGGGCTCAACCCTTCCGGTTAATTGTTAATGCAATTGATCCCTCAGTTTTTCAGCGGTTTCCTGGAAAGAAGCAAGCTTGGCTCGTTCTTTCTCCACAAGGTGCGCTGGTGCGCGTTTGGCAAAATCACCTGCCAGCAACTTCTCCAAACGCTTGATCTGGGATTCTGATTCCACAAGATCCTGCTCCAGGCGGGATCGGTCAATGGAGGCGGCAGCTTGTACCTCAACCGGAATATAAATTTCCACTCCGCGGATCACCAGGGAGAGATTGCTGACCGGTTTTTCCGCGACTTTATCCTGGATCTCTGTGCCTTCCGAATCGAGTCTTGCCAATGCTACCAGGATTTGTTTCTGCGATTCGACAAGAGGTGATTTTTCTCCGGCGATAAATGTTGCGGCGATCTTTTCTGCCGGGGCGATCCCATTTTCCGTTCGCAGGTTGCGAATTCCCTTGACTAATTCCATTATCAATTCAAAGTCTTCAAGCAGCTTATCCTTATCCGCATCTTCTACCGAAGTTTCCGGCCAGCGGGCGATCATGAGGGCGTTCTCCCATTCACCGGAATTTGATTGTGCACAAATATCTTTTTCCCTGGCAGCGAGTTTAAGGTAACCCCAGAGTTCCTCGGTGATGAAGGGTGTGAAAGGGTGAAGCAGGCGAAGGCAGGTATCAAGTACGGTCGCTAAGATCCCCGCTGTCTGCCGGGCTTGAGCGCCTCCAGCAGCAAGCTGCTGTTTGGAGATCTCGATATACCAATCTGCGAACTCACTCCAGAAGAAGTCATAGATCTGCCGACCGGCTTCCCCGTACTGATGGCTGGCTAAGAGGCGATCCACGCTGCGGACCAACCCGGCAAGTTTGGCCTGGATCCACTCATCTGCAAGTGTTAATTTTGCGAATCCCCCGGATTCGGCGGGGGCGTTTTCAACCGCAGCGATCACAAACCGGCCCGCGTTCCAGATCTTGTTGGCAAAATTCCGGTTGGCTTCCACCTTCTTAACCGAGAGGTTCATATCGTTCCCGGGTGAAGAGCCGACCAGCACGCTGAAGCGCAGCGCATCTGTACCAAGGTCGTTCATCAGGATGAGCGGATCGATCACGTTGCCCTTCGTCTTGCTCATCTTCTGACCGTGCTCATCGCGAATAAGCCCATGCAGGTAGACCGTATTGAAGGGTGCTTTCCCGGTGAATTCCAACCCGAACATGATCATGCGCGCCACCCAGAAAAAGAGGATATCGTACCCGGTTTCCATCATCGTGGTCGGGTAGAAGTAGCGCATGTCGGGGGTATCCTGCGGCCAGCCCAGCGTAGAGAATGGCCATAACCCTGAGGAGAACCAGGTATCCAGCACATCGGGGTCCTGGTTGATCTTTGCACTACTGCAATGGGAGCAGGCGGTGGGATCGGTGCGCGAAACGGTGAGTTCGCCGCAATCCGCGCAATACCAGACCGGGATACGGTGCCCCCACCAGAGCTGGCGGCTGATGCACCAATCCTGGATATTCTCCAGCCAGTTGAAATACACCTTGGTGAAATGCTCCGGGACGAATTTAATTGAACCGTCGCGGACGGCTTCCAGGGCTGCCTCCGCCAGGGGTTGGATGCGGATGAACCACTGGGTGGATACCATCGGTTCAACGATCTCCCCTCCCCGCTGTGAGCGGGGTACGTTGATGCGGTAGGGTTTCTCCTCGATCACCAGCCCTGCTTCGCGCATATCGGCCCAGATCTTCTTGCGGCATTCAAAGCGGTCCATTCCCGCGTACTTCCCGCCATTTTCATTGACACTGGCGGATTCATCCAGAACGGAGATCACCTCCAATTTGTGGTTCTTCCCGATCTCGTAATCGTTCGGATCATGCGCCGGTGTGATCTTGAGCGCACCGGTACCGAAAGCGCGGTCCACATACGGATCGCTTATAACCGGGATCTCACGTCCCAGGATCGGCACCAGTGCAGTTTTACCGATAAACTTCTGGTAACGCTCATCTTCCGGGTGAACTGCAACGGCAGTATCGCCCAGGATCGTCTCCGGGCGGGTGGTCGCCACCGGAATGAAATCGCCGGAACCATCGGCCAGCATATATTTGAAGAAGTACAGGGTGCCATTCTCCTCGGAGTATTCCACCTCCAGGTCACTCACCGCGGTCTTGAGCTGCGGAGACCAGTTGATCGATGCGTTTCCCACGATAGATCAGCCCCTTTTCGTAAAGTCGTACGAATGCTTCACGGACAGACCTGGATAGCCCTTCATCCAAGGTAAATCGTTCCCTTGACCAATCGCAGGAAGCACCCAGGCGTCGAATTTGTTTGGTTATCAGGTTCCCATACTTATTCTTCCATTCCCAGGTGCGCTTGACGAATTCTTCCCTCCCGAGCTCATCCCTGGTGACCTCTTCGGTTTCACGAAGGTACCTTTCCACCAGCATCTGGGTCGCGATGCCGGCGTGATCGGTGCCCGGTACCCACAGCGCGGAGAGCCCCTTCATGCGGGCATGGCGGATCATCAGATCTTCCATGGCCACGAACATGGCATGCCCCAGGTGCAGTTCGCCGGTAACGTTGGGTGGGGGGATCGAAATGACATATGGTTTAACAGACGGGTCAAACCCAGGTTTCTTGGGATCGCTGGAAGGCGAAAAATATCCCTGGTTCTCCCACCAATCATAGAGCCGCTGCTCAGTGGATTTGAAATCATACGCTTTCGGTAATTCGATCGGCATCGTTTACTCCTTTAAAATATAAACTCTTTCATCCCTGAGGACGAAAGAGCCTGTCTTCCGCGGTACCACCCCGGTTCGCCATGCCTGGCGCACTCGCCCGCACGCAACATGTGCGGTTCAGCGTTACCGGGCTTACCCGTGCCGTTCTACTCTCCAGTTAATGGATTTCTTCGGCAATCCGACCTTGCGACTTCAATCGCTGCTTGCCCGGGAAAATCTCAGCACTGCATTCCCTTTCTGTCGGCTGCCCCGCGATTTACTCCTCAAGGCTCATTATTTGTCTTCGTTTGATTATAGTCACGGGTGACGCGAAAGTCAATCAGCGCGGCAGCAGGCTGGATCAATTCGCAATTTTTCTTTTTGTCGGTTAAACTATGCCAACATGATTCCATTCGAAACGAAATAAATCACGGTTGGCACTGGGTAATTATCGGCGCTCTTGTCCTGGTGGTCAGCGGCTGTCAACCTTTCGGACAGGGAGTTCCTGCAACCGCCACCCCGCTATCCACCCGGAGTCCCCACAGCCCGGGCGAGTGCCACGCCCGATGAACGGGCGACGCTGGCTGCCGAACTTCAAGTTTCTCCCGGAACGCTTGCAGGAATCCAGCTAACCTTTTGGCATCCGTTGATCGGAAAATCTGCGGAAGCACTCAACCAGCTTGTCAATGAATTCAACCAGATGAATCCATACGGGATCTTCGTAACACCGACTTCGTACTACGGTGAAGCTCAATTATTATCGGCGGTCGGGATCGCGCTTGCAGATGAGATTGCCCTGCCTTCAATTGTTGCGGCATCACCGGACCAATTGAATCTTTGGCATAGCGAAACCGGAAAAATGCTGGACCTGGAGCCATACTTCAACGATCCAGGCGTGGGCTTGACCAGCCAACAAGTTGCGGATCTCTTCCCCTCTTTCTTCCCACCGGATGCTGGTTTGGAAGCCAGGCTGGGAATCCCGTTCTACCGCACTGGATCAGTCCTCTTTTATAACCAGACCTGGGCGGAGGAGATGGGTTTTTCTAACCCACCCACGACTGCCGGGGAATTTCGAAGCCAGGCCTGCGCCGCAGCCGAAGTGAACGCGGGCGATAAAATCCGTTCCAACGATGGCACCGGGGGATGGTTCATCGATACCGGTTGGCAGAGTGCCGTGAGCTGGCTAAGGGTTTTTGGTTTTTCACGCCTGGGAACAGGCAGCGAAGAGAATGAGTTCCGTTTTTCAGGACCAGAGGCGGAAAATGCACTTCTCTATCTCAAAAATTTAAACGATCAAGGTTGTGCCTGGAGCGGAAGAAGATCGGATCCGCTGGAGTACTTCGCTTCGCGCCAGGCGCTTTTCTATTCGGCTGTGCTTGAGGATATTGGTTCGCAATCGAAAACCAATGCCCGTCTGGAATCCCTGGATAAGTGGATCCCCATTGCCTACCCAGCGCAATCCGGATTGAGTGAAGTCTCCACCACAGGGTACGATTTTGCAGTCTTCCAAGCGGATGCCCGGTCCCAGATGGCATCCTGGCTCTTTATCAAATGGATGATGGAACCCACCCGGCATGCCCGCCTGGCAGAAGCGGAAACGACCTTCCCTCTGAGCTATTCCGAAGTTGCCGCCCTGGGGTCACTTGGAGAGAAAAACCCTCAATGGCAGCAGGCTCTCGGTTTCATTTCGCTTGCGACCGAAACCACGGGCAACCCGAATTGGGGGATGGTGAGGCGGATCCTGGAGGACGCCCTCTGGAAAAGCCTGCAGCCCACTGTGAAGGAATCCGATCTGCCAATCATCCTGCGAGAATTGGACGCTACCATTTCCGAGGTCCTGAACAGGTGAAAAGTGCACTCCCAGAAGTGGTGATCTATACCGATGGTGCCTGTGACCCGAACCCGGGCAGGGGCGGGTGGGCGGCGTTGATCATAACCCCCAAGGGTAAAATGGAAATCAGCGGGAGGGAAGCCGAGAGCACCAACAACCGCATGGAACTCACGGCAGCCATCCGCGCGCTGCGTTCTTTAAAGGAACCGTCAATGGTGACGATCTATACGGATTCCCAGTACCTTCAAAAAGGAATCGGAGAATGGTTGCCAGGTTGGATCAGGAAGAATTGGCGGACGACCACCGGCAAAGTGGCCAACCGCGATCTGTGGGAAGAATTACTGGAAGCAGAGAAGCCGCACAAAGTACGTTGGGAATGGCTGAGAGGCCATGATGGGGATCTTTATAACCAGCGTGTCGATCAGTTGGCTCGAAAGGCACGGCATAAGTAAATCGTTATACAAACCCAAGCGCCAGGCAGCCTGCCCAGAGCGCCAGCCCGATCAGGAAAACCCAAACGATCTGAAGTTTCAGGAACCGTACCGCGCAAAAGGCAGCTATGGCGAACAATGCAGTCAGCCACCCGCGGATACCCGTCTGTGCCATCTGGTAGGTGATCATCACCAGCATCCCGACGAATGCTGCCAGCACTCCCGCCAAAGCGCCTTTGATCACGGTTGAATTCCGCACCCGGTTGTAAATCTGGGTGAAGATCAGGGTCATGGCGAAAGTTGGCGAAAAGATCGCGAAAGTGGCTGCCACAGCGCCGAATACACCAGCGACCTTGTATCCAATGAAGGTAACGGTGACAAGGAAGGGTCCCGGGGTGATCTGACCCAGGGCGACGCCATCCGCGAACTGGGAGGGGGTGAGTAGTTGCAGTTGATCCACCACTTCCGCGCGAAGTACCGGTAGGATCATCATCCCATTTCCAAAGGCTATAGATCCAACTTTGAAAAAGGAAAGGCAAAGCGTATTCAGCGGCGGTGGAAAAGTGGTGCACATCACGAGATACCCCAGGATTATCGCTACTACGACCCCGATCTGGATCCAATCAGACCGGCTTGTTTTAGTGTCTGCAACGTAAGGTGCTTCATCTTCGGGGGGAATCCTATCGGGTCGAAGCAGCAGTATGCCCAGGGTGAGGGAGACCAGCACGATCCATAGGGAATCAATTTGATAATAGATTGCAGGAATGGCAGCGAGGGCAATTATCCAGGCAACCGGTTTTCGCAAGGCTTTTAATCCCGAGATCGATGGCAAGGTTAAGGATTATGCCAACCACGAGGGCTTCCAGCCCGATGAAGAGTTTCGGGAACCCAGGGGATATTCCCAGTTGAAAAATAGAGTGCCGAAAGCCCAAGCATTAGAAGAAATGAGGGCAGCACGAAACCCATCGTTGAGAGGATCGCCCCCGGGACACGCCGCAGTCTGATAACCCAGGTAGGCAGCGTAGTCAAAGTTCACCGGACCGGGGTAGAGCTGAACGAGAGCGATGCCCTCGTCCAGCTTCTCATCGCTTAACCAACCTCTATTCTTTATATTGGTACGCAGCACCTGCAAGCGCAGTGAACCCGAAAGCAGTCAGGCCGGTGAACAGGAAGGTCTTCGCCAGGGTGAAATACCCGATGGACTTATCTCGCGGGCTGCAACGGGGTTCTCAGGCACTTGGTTCAGGACTCAATTCGTCAGTATCTTTTCGATCTCTTCCAGTTCCGTCGCCGGAAAAATCCAAGTCGATCCAGGGCGGCGACGTTCTCCTCAAGCTGTTTAACCGAACTGGCACCGATCAAGGCGGAGGTCATTCCCTGCAGGCGCAGCACCCAGGCGATGGCGAATTGGGCCATGTTCTGGTCCGCGAGACCGGGCGATGGCATAGAGGCGGCGTACCTTGTCGATGGTTTCAGGCGTGATATCGGAGGATTTGAGAAATCCGACAGGATCCGGCTGCACGGGAATCGGCGGGGATGCCCTCCAGGTAGCGGTTGGTGAGCAGACCCTGGGCGAGCGGAGAAAAGGCGATGCATCCAATGCCTTCGTCATTCAGTACGGTCATCAGGTCCTTCTCGATCCAGCGGTCAAACATGTTGTAGGAAGGTTGGTGGATCAGGCAGGGTGTTCCCAGGCGGTTTAGTTCGCGGATCGCGGCTCGGGTTTCCTCGGCGGAATAGGATGAGATGCCCACGTAAAGCGCCCGCCCGCTGCGAACGATGTAATCCAGGGCTCCCATGGATTCCTCAACGGGGGTTTCCGGGTCGGGCCGATGGTGATAGAAAATATCCACATATTCCACGCCCATGCGCTTCAGGCTCTGATCCAGGCTGGCAACAAGGTATTTTCGCGATCCCCAGTTGCCGTAAGGTCCCGGCCACATCACCCAGCCGGCTTTGGAGGAAATGACCATTTCGTCGCGGTAGCGGCGGAAAGTCCTTTTCCAAGAATCCGGCCAAAGTTTTCCTCTGCAGAACCGGGCGGGGGACCATAATTGTTGGCGAGGTCGAAATGTGTAACACCGAGATCGAACGCGCGGCGGACAATCGCTCGTCCGTTTTCGAAGGTGTTGATCCCGCCAAAATTGTGCCAGAAACCGAGGGATACCGCAGGCAGCATTAAACCACTGTTCCCGCAGCGGTTATAGAGTATCTTCTCGTATCGTGACTTCAAGAGGCAGATATTCCATTTTGGTCTCCATGTTTGTGATGACTCAATTATAGATGGATTTTTCAGAGCTGTATCCGCTCGGATATAATCTTTCTGTGAAGAGTTTATTGGATGCATGTTCCATTAGCCGGACGGGGATTCGCTTAACACCGGAGCAGGAACAGGCTTTTCAGTTCTATGAGGATGAGTTGGTCTGCGTGGAACGAGAAATTCAATCTGACCGCCATCCGTGACCGGGAGGAAATTCGCACCAAGCATTTTCTCGATTCACTCACCTGCCTTTCCAGGCTGGGGAATATCTGCGGGTTGCATCTGATTGATATTGGCACCGGCGCTGGATTTCCCGGACTCCCGATCAAGATCGCAGAGCCGGGGGTGGAGGTTACGCTGGTGGATTCCGTGGGCAAGAAGCTGGCATTCTGTGAACACGTGATCACAGGGATTGACGTTACAGAATGCGCGGTGCATTCAATCCCGGGCAGAGGACCTGGGACAGTCTGCTGCACACCGGGAAAAATACGACCGGGGGGTGGCGAGAGCTGTGGCGGGATTACCGGTTTTGCTGGAATACTTGCTGCCTCTCTTGAAAAGTGGGAGGGCTGGCGGTGATCCAGAAAGGCAGCAACGCACCGGGTGAGGTTGAAGAGGCGCAAAAAGCCGCGAAGGTTTTGGGAGGGGAAATCGAGGCAATCACACCGGTAATTCTTCCGGGAATCGCGGAAACCCGCTACCTGGTCACGATTGGGAAAATCAATCCGACCCCGGGAGAATTTCCACGCCGTGCGGGTATTCCTTCCAGAAAACCAATCATCTAAGAGTATTTATTCAGAATCGGATTGTATTTGGATGCTGCCTGCAGATACTTTCCATAATGCCGCTTCCTGGACGAACTCCTCTGTGAAGTGAGAGAGGTCCGTGGCGGTGAGGATCGCCTGATCCATATTGTGCAGGGAGAGGAGGAGGTCGCTCCGTCGATTGGGGTCCAGTTCGGCAAGGGTTTCATCCAAAAGCAGCAGCGGGCACTCACCGGTGCGTTCTTTCATCCATTCGACCTCGGCAAGTTTTATGGCCAGCAGCGCGGTGCGCATTTGCCCGCGGGAACCGTAATCTCCCAGGTCTATCCCATTGGCGAGGAGCCGCAACTCATCCCGATGGGGGCCGCAGGT
Source organism: uncultured Chloroflexia bacterium (assembly GCA_963747315.1). Taxonomy (GTDB): domain Bacteria; phylum Chloroflexota; class Anaerolineae; order Anaerolineales; family Anaerolineaceae; genus CAVVEQ01. Next base: position 119,183 of record CAVVEQ010000013.1, read on the forward strand.
CGTGATCCCGCGCTGGATTTCCTCTTTTCGAAGAACTCCAAGTTTTTCCAGGAAACCGGTTTTGATTTCATTTGTAATAGCAGTTCATCTTCCGCGTTGGTGGGAAACGGCGGGGGTGAATAAGATGGCTGGTACGAAATTTTGAGAATTTCATCCCCTGCAGTGAGGTTCTGATGAATCGTGGAAGCAGTTTTTTCCAACTCCTGCAGCGCGCGGGCTCTCCAGGAGATGATGGCTGCACCGTTGCCTGCAAGGAGGTTATCCCAGTAATCCAGCTGGCTGGTATCCCCTCCGCGCTCTGCAAGAAGTTTTAGCAGGGCATTGCGTTGTTCCAAAGCCCGGGCATACAGACTCAACGCTTGCCCGTAACCGGGAACCACCTGGGAAAGGACCATGTTGATGTACCGGCGGCGGTCCTCCGGGCTGCCTTCCAGGATGCGCAGCATCTGGGGCAGAAAAGTCACGGCGTTCACCTCACCCAGGGCTTCCACGGCTTTTCTCTTTACCCCATCCACCAGGATCTCTTTCCTGAGTCGCGGGGAGCCGTTCGGACCTTCCTCCAGGATCAGGCGGATCTCAATTCGGATCGTTTTGGTCTTTTTTTCCACTTCCGCTACGATGCGTGCCACCTGCAAGGTATTCTTCGCCGGCGGAGAAGGAAACCAACTGCCGATCTGTTTGGGTATGGAAGGAGGAAAAGGTAGCCAGGTAGAAAATCGCTTCCAGCAGGCTGGTCTTACCCTGGGCGTTATCCCCGATGAGCAGCAAAATCCGCCCGGGGAGTTCAACATCCAGGCGGGTGAAGGAGCGGAAGTTGGTTAGGGAAAGGCGTTTCAGGCGCAAGGATCAAACATCCTCGATCTCTTCATCGATTTTTGGCTGCCAAATGCGGGTGGCAAGGTCGGTATAGACGATGCCATCCAGGTGATCCACTTCATGCTGAAATATGCGCGCCAGCCAGCCGCTGGCTTTGATCTTAATCGGTTTCCCCTGGCGATTCAAACCACGCACGACAACATCCTGGTAGCGTTCAACTTCCCCCACCAACCCGGGAACTGAGAGGCAGCCTTCCACCGCAACGACCTTCTCCGGGGTGGGAAAGGTCAACTCCGGATTGATCACTACGTACAGTTTTTTCTCCTGCCCTTCCTCTTCCTCCCCATATTCGACCACAACGATGCGGCTGGAAACAGAGACTTGCGGGGCAGCCAGGCCTACCCCGGGAGCTTCACGCATTGTGTCGATCATATCCACGATGAGTTTTTTGAGGTCCTGGTCGAAGGCGGTAACCTTATGGGCTTTCCTGCGCAGGATGGGATCCGGCAAAGTGGCGATTTGTAATATTGGCATCATTTCTCCAACGGCTAATAACGGATAATTTTACTCCGAATCAGGAGCGGGAGGATATTTGTTATCCGGGACTTCTTCCCCCGTCATGCGATGATAGGTGTCGATATAATCCGCGATCCGGTCACGTTCCGCCAGTGCTTCATTCTTCTTCTCCCGCCTGGATAATTCCATGAACCGTTCGAAGAGATCCTTTTGTACTGAGGAAGGGTCGCTGACATAGTCAAATGTAAACTGGGTATCCCCGATCCGTGCGGAGACTGTTCCGAAATTCAGCAGGATTCCGATCATCCCCTGGCGGTTATATTCGATCGTCTGGATGTTCTTGAGCGGGGCGGTTCGTTTTTCCTCGCTCCCCAGGGGACGGCGGTGCAAATCGATTATCTGGTCGGGAGTGATCATGTAATAGTCATTGCGCCAATCCACGATTCGGTAAAGGAACCAGATCCAGAGCACCAAACCTCCGAGCAGGGTGAAGGAAAAGAAGGTGGTGATCTCCATCCCTCCAAAGAAACCTCCTGCCGCGGCAGCCAGGGACATGACCCACAGAACCAGGAAAAGCAAGGGGAGGATCAGCTTCCGGAGGAGAATCCACCAGTGGGTACGGAAAATGATCGCATCGCCGCGGACCTCGCGGAGCTTGAAGAAATCTGCGAGTGAGTTGACCAGTGGACCGGATTCCAGTTCGGAAGCAACCGGATTCACCGGAAGTTGGGCCGGGGCGGGTTTATTCCCGGCTATGCGCTGAACGGATATCCGCTTCGATCTCCACCCGGTTGATATTAACCTGGCTGTTTTTCGCCCGTGACCAATATTCCTGAAGAAGGGTGATAACCCATTCCGGATCCCGGATGTATTTAAATTCAATGGAACCGGTGAAGGTTCGCGCGCGGATGGTCCCAAACCCCATCCATCTTCCCGCAAAGCTGGTATCCGTCTCCAGGGAGAGGATGGCTTCCAGCGGGGTTTCCTGCCGGCTCTCATAGAACAGGATCACTTTTTCCAGGCTTAATATCCGTTGATCGGTGATCACGGAATAATCGTTCGTCCAGTCCCAGCCCTTCCAGAGCGACCAGAAGAAGCTGATCGCAAGCTCGGCGAGCATCAATGCAGGCATGATAAATGAACCGGGTAGCAGGAATAAATAGATTAACCCCAGCGGAATAAGCAGAAGAATGCCGGTGAGTATCGGTAGAATCAGCGATTTGATCAGATAAAAATAATGTTTTCGGTTTATGAAGATGATATTTTCCCGGTCATTCCGCCAGGGAAAGTTGCTTGTTTAACTCCGTAAAGGTAGCTTTTATGCTCCAGGTGAGCAGCCTGCTCAAACTGGGAGTTACCGGAGAAGAGCTCCCGGAGATCCTTACGGGAGAACTTCACCAGGCTGGTTTCAGTGAGGGCAGTCGCCCGGGTGAGCCGGATGCGGGTGGAATCGGAAAGCATTTCGCTGCCAAAATGGTCGCCGGGGCCGAGCACCGCGATGGTTTCTTCTCCCTTTCCAGTCTCGCGTTCAAGGATGACACTTCCGGAGAGGATCAGGAAAAAACCATTGCAGCTATCACCGCGGTCGAAGATGATCTGACCACCGCGGATGCTGGCAGTGCGCGTTTGAGCGGCAAGTTCCTGCAGTCCGTCCTCCCCGATCAGTCTGAAGAGCGGGTTTCGGTTCATTTGATTCATAGTGTCAAGCTGGGCAGGCAGCATGAATTAAGTATATCCCAACATTAAAAAATGGCATGAAAAGGAGAAAACCGGGTGGACTCCGGGTTCATCCCTTATAATTTGTTCCGAGGTTACAATCCGTGAGACGAGGAAGTTACACAACGTTACGCTGGGCAGCCATTGCACTGCTCTTCCTGGCAGTGGTTCTGCTGGTCTTTCAACTTGTGCGCTACAGCCGGCTGCGGAGCAGTTTCCCACCCGGGACCACCATCGCGGGCATCCCGATGGGCGGGTTGGATCCCCAGCAGGCAGCCGATCGCCTGATCAGCGCGTATAACATCCCATTGACCCTGTATTATGGGGATTCCACGATCCAGGTCAGGCCATCTTCGCTTGGTTTTCAGCTTGATCTCAGCGCCATGATCACAGCTGCGGATGTTCAACGCACGCAGCAGCCTTTCTGGACTTCCTTCTGGGATTATCTCTGGAACCGGCTGCCAAACCCGATCAGTATCCCGCTGCGGGCAGATATATCCGAAGAACGATTAAAAGAGTACCTTGCCAAGGAGATCGCCCCGCGCTACGACCAGCCAGCCAGCCCGGCGATCCCTGTCCCAGGCAGCGTGGTGTTTCAGCCCGGGCCAGCCCGGAAAAACCCTCAATATTGAAAAATCCGCGACTCTGATCTCCGATGCGCTCCAATCACCCGCCAATAGGACGGTAAACCTGAGTTACGAAAATGTTGGCTCGGGCAAACCCGGTTTCAATAATCTGGAAACTCTGCTGAAACAGATCATCGATCTATCCGGGTATGACGGAATGATCGAGATCTATTTGCAGGACCTTCAAACGGGGAATGACCTCCATTTCGCCTACCAGCAGGGAGAGGAATTGACCCCGGATATCAGTTTCACCGCGGCGAGTTCCATAAAAATTCCGGTGATGATCTCCACGTTCCGCAGGGCGAAGGACCCTGCCCCGGAGGACTATTACCCGGGAAATTGAAGGCATGATCCAGCGCTCCGATAACACCTCCACGGATGCGCTGATGGAAGTTTTTGACAGGAACCTGGGTCCATTAACCGTGACCGAGGATATGCGCGCCTTGGGACTGGATAATACCTTCATCAGCGGATACTTTTTACCCGGGCGCGCCTTTACTGCGTGAAGTGCGGACCAAAGCCAATTCCAGGACGGATGTGAATACGAATCCGGATCGTTACAACCAGACGATTCCGGTGGAAATGGGAATCCTCCTCGAGGATATCTTCCAATGCGCGAAAACCGGCGGAGGCGCACTCACCGCGGTTTTTAATGGTGAGATTACCCAGCGCGAGTGCCAGCTTATGCTGGATTACCTCTCCAAAAATAAGAACGGGGTTTTACTCCAGGCAGGATTGCCGGATGGAGCGCATTTTGCGCATAAACACGGATGGATCACGGAGCTTGATGGATTGATGCATTCCATCTCTGATTCCGGCATCGTTTTCTCCCCGGGGGGCGATTACAGCATTTCGGTATATCTCTATCACCCGGATCAGATCTTGTTTGAACCGATCAACCTGATGATCTCCCAGCTTTCCAACGCGGTCTATAACTATTTCAACATGCCGGGGGATTGAATCGAATTGCATTAATTCCAACCTGAAATACCCAGGTTCGCAGAAAATTTCATTGCTATAATATTAATTAGTAAATTCAATCCTAATTCCCTTCAGGAGGGTTTTCGCATGTCAAAGAGCATCGCGGGTAAAGTTTTGCATGTGGATCTGACCGATTCCAGGTTGTGGGTGGAACAACCGGAGGAATCCTTTTACCGGAAATATGGTGGTGGGAGCGCGATGGGACTCTTCTACCTCCTGAAGGAGCTAAAACCGGGAACTGATCCCCTTTCAGCCGGGAACATCCTCACGGTTTTCGCAGGTGTGCCCACCGGCCTTGCGATTTCCGGTCAATCCCGTGTCAATGTCAATGCCCGCTCACCGCTCACCGGTGCGGTCGGGGATAGCCAGTCGGGAGGATTTTTCCCCGCGGCATTGAAATACGCCGGTTTCGACGGGATCGTTATCCGCGGGAAGGCAACAAAACCGGTTTACCTGTTGCTAAATGACGGCCAGGCGGAGTTGCGGGATGCAGGTCACCTGTGGGGCAAATGCACACTTGAATCAGAGCAGATCCTGAAAACGGAACTGGATGATCCCAAGCTGGAGGTCATGCAGATCGGTCCGGCAGGGGAGAATCTGGTTCGTTTCGCAGCCATCATGAACATGCGCAACCGCGCCAACGGGCGTACAGGGATGGGTGCAGTGATGGGCTCGAAATTACTGAAAGCCATTGTCGTTCAGGGCAACCAGAAACTTGAGGTCAACGACAAGCAGGAGATCGTTCGCCTGAACCGTGAAGGGGCGAAATCGTTGAATGAGAATGTGGACGTGAAGGGTCTTAATATTAATGGAACCGGAGATGTGGTGCCATTCCAGAATTCAATCGGCAGCCTACCCACCCGGAATTACCGGGAAACCCAATTTGAAGCATTCGAAGAGATCAGCGGGGAGAAAGTTACCTCCACCATCCTTGCGAACCGGGATACCTGTTTTGGCTGTGTCGTTCGCTGCAAGCGGGTGGTGAAAACAGAATACGAGGGCAAGGAAGTGCTGCCAGCCTACGGAGGTGCAGAATATGAAACGCTTGCCACCTTTGGTTCTTATTGCGGCAACAAAGATCTTTCTGCCATCCAATATGCGAACCAGCTTTGCAATGCTTATGGGATGGACGCTATTTCCTGCGGTGCCACGATCGCCTTTGCCATGGACTGTTTTGAAAACGACCTGATCGGACTGCAAGACACCGGCGGTATGGAATTGAAATTTGGCAACGCGGAGGCCATGGTGGAGATGGTCAGCAGGATCGCCCGGCGGGAAGGATTTGGGGACCTGCTTGCTGAGGGATCGGAACGCGTCGCGGCGAAGATCGGCGGTAAAGCCAAGGAGCTGCTCGCCACCTGCAAGGGGCAGGAGATCCCCGCGCACTCTCCGCAAGCCAAGCGATCTCTGGGGTTGATCTACGCGGTGAATCCATTCGGCGCCGATCATCAATCATCGGAGCATGATCCCATGTACGAGGAAGGCGGCTCTGATTTATGCTTCGACCGTCTGGCGCTCATCGGTTTGAAAACCCCGCAAGCACCCGGCTCGATGGATGACGAGAAGGTAAGATTTGCCTATCTGACCGAGGTTTTCTATTCCGCATTGGATACTTACTGCCTATGCCAATTCGTTTGGGGTCCGGCATGGACGCTTTATGGACCTGCGGAAATGGCAGCTATGATTAAAGCTGCCACCGGTTGGGATGTGAATATCGCCGAAATTCTGGCGGTCGGCGAAAGGCGGTTGAACATGCTTCGGGTGTTCAATATGCGGGAGGGTTTTATGCGCACCGAATGACCGGCTCCCACAGAAATTCTTTGGTCCTCTCGCTGGGAGCGGGCCGACCGCGGGAATGGCATTGGATGAGGCTCACCTGGAACACGAGAAGGATACTTACTACCAGCTCGCGGGTTGGGATGCAACCTCTGGAAATCCGACCCCGGCAAAGCTGAAAGAACTCGGCCTGGAGTGGCTGACCGTTTGATCCGGATCAAAGTAACGCTTCATTCCTACCTCAAAGAATACCTCCCGCCGGAAGCGGATGGCCGGATTGAACTGGACCTGGCCGAGGGAACTACCATCGATGCGCTTTCCCGACAGCTAGGACTGCCGGCGAATATCGCCGTAGCGGTGAATGATTCAATCGAGCGGGATCACAGCCGGGTGATCCTGAAAGGTGATCATGTGCGGTTTTTGAAGCCTGGGGCGGGGGGCTGAAAGGGCTGGTGAAGTTGCATTTGAAGAAAATTAGACCTGTCTTGCGGGAAAATTCACTTTCAAGTATAGTCACGGCTAAATCTCGATCAAAAAAAGTGAGAATTCAATAGAAATCATGGAACCGGAAAAATCACCCACTTCCTGGTTGGACAAACCTGTTTTTAAACAATTCCCCAATTTTTCCATCGAAAAACTGCTGATCGTATTGATCCTGGCAGTAGCGGTTTTCACCCGGTTCTATGATCTCGGTGCGCGGGTGATGGCGCACGATGAAGTCAATCACGTGGTTCCCTCGTTCGATCTGTACGAGGGGAGGGGATACCGGCACGATCCTGTGACGCACGGTCCAATGCAAATGGAGCTGGTTGCGCTTTCTTATTTCCTATTGGGCGATAATGATTTCAGCTCGCGTGTTCCAGCAGCCCTGTTCAGCGTGGCTGTCATAGCATTCATACTTTTCTATTTCCGGCGATACCTTGGCAGGGTCGGGGCACTCCTGGCTGGTTTTTTCTTTCTTATCTCCCCTTTTATGATGTTTTACGGGCGGTACACCCGCGATGAGGGCTTCGTTCAGCTTTTTGGGGTGCTGCTTCTTTTCGGGTTGTTGAAATTCCTGGAGGATGGCAGGCAGGCAATTCTTTACCTGATCGTGGCTGTACTCTCTCTTTATTTCTGTACGATGGAAGCTGCCTACATCTTCGCAGCCCAGATCCTGATCTTCCTGGCGGCGCTGCTTATCTGGGAGATGCGGCGCGGTATTTTTATCGACATCCCCAAGCGGAATGCGTTTCTATTCGCAACTATTTTGACTCTTGGCTTTGCAGGTCTGTATGGACTGGCAGGTTTTTATCTTTCCCGTGAGACCGCTGGCGGGATAATTCTCACCGGGGGACTTTTCACGGTGCTTTTTGCCGGCGTGAATGTCTTCCAGTTGATCATGGTGGTGCTGTTTGCTGGCGCGATGGTTGGGCTGGTGTTTATGACGAAAACCCTGCTCCGCGGTATTAAACAGGAGTTATCCCTAGCCAACCGTCTTGCCTCGTTGCTGGTTTTGCTGATCAGTCTGATCCTTCCTCTGCTCTCAGCCTTCCCGATTTACGTAACAGGGTGGAATCCGTTGGATTACAACTCGAGCGGGATGGTGACCACTTCAATTTATCTTTTCCTCACCTCGATCCCGGCGATTTTCATGGGGTATTTCTGGGGGTTGCGCGGTTGGGTCAAACTGGCCGCGGTTTTCTTTGCCATTTTTGTTGTACTCTATACCACCTTTTTCACCAATGGTTCGGGGTTCTTTACTGGCATCGTAGGCTCCCTGGGCTATTGGCTTTCCCAGCACAGCGTCAACCGCGGTTCGCAACCCTGGTATTACTACAGTCTGATCACCATCCCCATCTATGAATTCCTTGCAGCGCTTGGGACGATCCTCGCACTTTTCTTTGCTGCCCGGTTTAAAAAATGGTGGATATTTGGAGGTTTTGACCCAGCCAGGCAGCCTGAGGAACCGAATTCTTCGGAACCGGGCGGCAGCCAGATTGCGTCCACAACACAAGCCCCACAGGAACCTGAGAAGCTCGATCATAGAATTATCCGTGTACCGGTCATCATGATGTTTCTCTATTGGTCGGTTACCAGCTTGATCGCGTTCTCGATAGCCGGGGAGAAAATGCCCTGGCTGACGATATACATCGCCCAGCCCATGCTACTGGCGGCTGGTTGGGGATTGGGGTACCTTGTGGATTCAACCAGTTGGAGCAGGTTGTTCGAAAAACGGGGATTGACCGCAGCCATTCTGATGATCGTTTTTCTTTTTGCTTTGTTCGGTTTGGTGGGCAGCCTTTTCGGGATTGCGCCTCCATTCCAGGGCAGCACAGTGGAGCAGCTCCAGGCGACCAGCACCTTCATCTTTGCGATTTTTGCCTGTGGAGCTTCGCTCTATGGAATCATTTATTGCATGCGCGGCTGGGGGGTGAGCCTGGCGCTGCGCTGGTTCGCCGCGCTATTCTTCGCCCTGCTAGCGCTCCTCACCGTAAGGGCGGCGGTACGTGCCTCCTTCATTGAGTATGACAATCCCACCGAATACCTGGTCTACGCTCACGCTGCGCGGGGACCCAAGGATATCCTGGAACAGGTGGAAGAAATTTCACAACGGCTGACGAGCGGGCGGGAAATCGAAGTTGCCTACGATAACGACGGGCTATACCCATACTGGTGGTATTTCCGTAATTACCCGAACCATCACTGGTTCAGCGAACCTACCCGCGAACTCTCGAACTATCCGCTCATCATTGCCAGTTCGCGTAATTGGGGCAAACTGGAGTCGATCCTGCGGGAAAATTATGTGTCCTATGAGTATCAGCGCCTATGGTGGCCAAATATGGATTACATGGGACTGACCTGGGAACGCATCCGCAATGTGTTGGTCGATCCACAATGGCGTAAGGCGGTTTGGGAGATCTGGCTGAACCGGGATTACTCCCTTTACGGCGAGCTGAAAGGTACGAACGAATTCAACCTGGCGACGTGGTCACCTAGTGAAAAGTTGCGGTTCTATATCCGTAAGGACATCGTATCGAAGATCTGGAATTACGGTGTTCTGCCATCTATACAGGAAACCGTGCAAGAGGATCCTTATGCAGCCGCGATGACAACACTCGTCCCGGAGAAAGTGATCGGAACACCGGGAGAAACAGGCGGCTTGTTCAACGCCCCGCGCTCGCTGGCGATTGCACCGGATGGCAGTTTATATGTTGCTGATTCGCGCAATCACAAGATCCAGCATTTCAGTCCGGAAGGCGAGTTGATCCATTCCTGGGGATCGTTCAGCAACACGAATTCTGAAAGCGCTGCACCGGGAACCTTCAACGAACCCTGGGGTGTGGCGGTCGGTCCGGATGGCTCCGTTTATGTGGCGGATACATGGAACAACCGCATCCAAAAGTTCACTTCGAAAGGAGATTTCATAACCACCTGGGGCCATTCAGGCCTGGCGGAGGATATGAATTCATTCTACGGCCCGCGCGGGATCGCGGTCGATGCTGCCGGCCGGGTTTTTATTACCGACACCGGGAACAAGCGCGTAGTTGTTTTCACATCCGACGGGGAACCGATCACGCAATTCGGCAGCGTGGGGATCGATCCAGGTAACTTTGATGAACCGGTCGGGATCGCGGTGGGCAGGGATGGCAGGGTGTATGTTGCCGATACCTGGAACCAGCGTGTGCAGGTCTTCACCCCCGATGCACCGGGACGTCATTCACCCCCAGCCAGCAAATCGATGTCAACGCCTGGTTCGGACAATCGGTGGAAAATAAACCATTCCTTGCTGTGGATGGCGATGGGCGTATCTACATCACCGACCCGGAGGGATACAGGGTGCTTTCGTTCAACCCGGATGGCAGCTTCCTGCGCGGGTGGGGAGCCTACAGTGCCAGCACCGACGGATTCGGGTTACCGGCTGGCATCGCGGTTGCCGCCGATGGCGGAGTGTGGGTGAGCGACGCGGCGAATAACGTGCTGCTCAGGTTCAATCCACCGGGAGAATAAAACTCGTTGAAGCAAATTAAAGGAGCCTGCCCGTTCCAATGGCAGGCTCCTGTTTTGAATCCGCAAATCCACACGGAACGAAGCGTGTAAAATTAACTCAGATGGATGACCCTCAACTCCGCCCGCTTGACCACAGCCGCGACCTGATGCCGGTGGCAAACCTGATCGAGGAGTGCTTCCGGGATACCATTGACCCGGATGGCTTGGAATATCTTTCCTATCTGCGGGATGTTGCCAGGCAGGAACAAGCCGCACCGGGTTGGGCACTCTATAACGCCCAGATCCGCTCCCGGTTTGATGGTTACGTTTGGGAGGAGGAAGGCAGGATCGTGGGGAATGTTACCCTCCTGCCCACGCGGAAACAAGGAAAACGCATCTTTCTTATCGCCAACGTGGCTGTGAAGCCTGAATTCCGCAGCCGGGGAATCGGCAGAAAATTGACAGCTCGAGCCATGGCTGGAGTCCGGGAACGCAAGGGCAGCACTGCCTGGCTGCAGGTGCGGGAGGATAATCCGCTTGCACACGGGCTATACCTGTCGATGGGTTTCACCGAGCGAGCCTGCCGGACGACCTGGGTCGTGGAAAATCGATCCCGGGAAACCGGATTGATCCAAAATGGTTACAGTGAACATTCCCGCAGAGATAATGAGTGGCAGCTGCAGCGGGCGTGGCTGGAAAGACTCTATCCGGGCGAAGTGAACTGGAATCTGCCTTTCCGGGAGGAGCTGTTCCTGCCGGGGTTTCTGCGGGGAATTTCGAGGGCATTGAACGGTGAATGGGTGAACCATTGGGTGGTCAAGGAACGTTCGACCATCCTGGGTTTCATCACCTGGCAATCAACCCGTCATCACTATGACCTGCTCTGGCCGGCGATTGACTGGGAGAGCAGCGATGATACTCTGGATATACTCCTTGGCCTCCCCTGGCGGGCTAGCGGTACGCGCAAACCTGTCGCGGTGAATTACCCGGCGGGAAAATCCGACCTGACGTTTCTTAAGAACGGATTTACCCGCCAGGCGACGCTTGTCTGGATGGAAGCCGGGAGCCTGGAACCGGGCGAGGGTGAGAGCAGCCTCTTTGTATAAACTCATATAATATTCTTACACAAATCCGGTATAAATCCTGCTACCATATTTGCGAACACCATACAGGGTTTCCTGATAAGGATGGAAAAAGACCATGATGCGATTTGACCGATTCACAGAACGAGCCCAGGAAGCCGCTCAACGGGCTGCGGAGATCATCCAACGATACGGGCACAACCAGATCGATACCGAGCATATCCTCCTGGCGTTGATCGAACAACCCCAGGGAGTTGTCACCCAGATCCTGGAAATATTAAAGGTGGATTCTGCCAACCTGATCGAAAGGCTGGATTACATCCTGCGCACCAGTCCCAAAGCCAGCATTTTCGGCGGCGGCGCGGGACAGATCTTCATCACCCCAAGAGTAAAGCGGATAATCGATGTGGCCAACGATGAGGCCAGCAAACTTAAGGACGAATACATTTCCACAGAGCACATTTTCCTGGCCGTCCTGACCGAGAAAAATACACCTGCTGCCAGGCTGCTGGAAACCTCCGGGATCACCCGCGAGAGAGTTTATGATGCCATTAACCAGCTTCGCGGCGGCCAGCGGGTTACCGATCCCCAGGCAGAGACGCGCTACCGCACCCTGGAAAAGTATTCACGCGATCTCACCCAGCAAGCCCGCGAAGGTAAGTTGGATCCAGTCATCGGGCGGGAAAACGAGATCCTGCGCGTCATGCAGATCCTCTCCCGGCGCACCAAGAACAACCCGGTATTGATCGGTGAGGCAGGGGTGGGAAAGACGGCCATCGTCGAGGGTCTTGCGCAGAAGATCGCCTCCAACGATGTTCCAGAGATCCTTAGCGGCAAACGGGTGATTTCACTTGACCTGGGAGCGATGATCGCCGGGTCCAGATTCCGGGGTGAGTTCGAGGAACGACTAAAAGCTGCCATCGAAGAGGTGCAGCGCTCCAGGAATGAGATCATTTTATTCATTGATGAACTTCACACCGTAGTCGGGGCGGGGGCAGCCCAGGGTGCCATGGATGCATCCAACATGCTGAAACCAGCTCTCGCAAGGGGGGAACTGCAGTGTGTGGGCGCGACCACCCTGGATGAGTTCCAGAAATATATCGAAAAAGATTCCGCGCTGGAGCGGCGCTTTGCGCCTGTGTATGTCGATGAGCCCAGCGTGGACGATACCATTGAAATGCTGCGGGGTCTCCGGGACCGTTATGAAGCGCACCACAAGGTGCACTTCTCCGACGACGCCATTGTGGCTGCCGCCCGGCTTTCCTCCCGCTATGTCACCGACCGTTACCTACCGGATAAGGCCATCGACCTTATGGACGAATCCGCTGCCAAGCTGCGCGTCGCGCTTTATTCGCTGCCGGGGGATCTGAAAGAAATGAAGGTGGAGATCGACCATCTGGCTGCCGAAGAGCAACAGGCGGGAGCCGAAAGAGATTACGAACGCGCTGCCCTGAAAAAAGCGGAGAGGCTGCGGATCGAATCTGAGTTCAGTGCGAAACGCGACCTGTGGGAATCGGAGCATCAATTGGACGAGTGCGTGGATGTGGATGATATTGCCCAGGTCGTGGCGCAGTGGACCGGTATCCCGGTGAGCCAGATGATGGAATCCGATGCAGAGCGGCTGCTGCACATGGAAGAACGCCTGCATGAGCGAATCGTCGGGCAGGATGAAGCTATCCATGCCATCTCGGATGCCATCCGGCGGGCACGCTCGGGGTTGAAGGATCCCAACCGGCCGATCGGTTCCTTTATTTTTATTGGGCCATCGGGGGTTGGAAAGACCGAATTGGCTAAATCACTGGCTGAATTTCTCTTCGGAGATGAAGATGCCCTCGTACGCATGGATATGAGTGAATACCGCGAACAGCACACCGCCTCCCGACTGTTTGGCGCGCCTCCGGGATATGTGGGCTACGAGGAGGGCGGTCAATTGACCGAGGCTGTGCGCAGGCGCCCCTATCGGGTGATCCTGTTCGACGAAATTGAAAAAGCGCACCCTGAGGTTTGGAATTCCCTTCTGCAGATCCTGGATGACGGCCGCCTGACCGACGGGCAGGGCAGGGTGGTGGATTTCCGCAATACCGTCCTGATCATGACCAGCAATTTAGGGACCGAGTTCGTCCGCAAGGGCGGTACGCTTGGCTTCCTGAAATCCGGCGAAAGCGATGAGGACCGCGAGGCAGAATCGAAGATCCAGCAGGCGCTGAAGAGCACATTCCGGCCGGAATTCCTCAACCGCATCGATGAGATCATCATGTTCTCGCCTCTCAGCCTGGAACAGATGTATTCGATCGTGGACCTCCAGATGAAAGAAGTGTGCAACCGGCTGGAAGAGCACGGCCTGAGCGTGACCCTGACGGATGCCGCCCGCGAATGGCTGGCAAAGGAGGGATTCGATCCGATATTCGGCGCGCGCCCCCTCCGGCGGGCACTCCAGAAACATGTCGAAAGCCCGCTTTCGGTTTCACTGCTCTCAGGCCAGTTCAAGGAAGGCGACCAGGTGGTGGTAGACCTGGATGCTGAAAAGAAAGAAATCATCTTCAATAAGAATGGGCACTTCGAACCCAAGAAAAAGAAACCCGAACCACGGAAAACAGAACACTTAATTCACACTTCATCCAAAAAATGATCAAAAACCTTCCCCCTCTCCGACGAGGGGGATTTTTTTGCTTTTGGTATACTAAGGGCAACCTTTAGGCAATGAGCAGGAGGATGATTTGAAAAAAGCGCTTATCACCGGCATCACCGGGCAGGATGGTTCCTACCTGGCCGAGCTGTTGCTTTCCAAGGGGTACGAGGTTCACGGACTGATCCGTCGTTCCAGCACCTTCAACACCCGCAGGATCGACCATATTTACAGCGATCCCCATTTGGGCGGAGGAAAAGTTCACCTCTATCTGCATTATGGGGATATTTCCATCGGGGAGACCCTGCTGGATATCATATACAACGTGAAACCGGAAGAGGTATATCATCTGGCTGCCCAATCGCACGTTCGGGTAAGTTTTGAAATGCCGGAATACACCGGCGAGATCACAGGGTTGGGCACTACCCGCATCCTGGAGGCGATCCGAAAGAGCGGGATCAGCACTCGTTTTTACCAGGCCTCTTCAAGTGAGATGTTCGGTGCGGCCAAACCGCCTCAAAACGAGAACACTCCCTTTGAGCCGCGCAGCCCATACGCTGCCGCCAAAGTCTATGCTTACTGGTTGGCGAAAAATTACCGGGAGGGCTATAACATCTTTGCCTCCAATGGCATCCTTTTCAACCATGAATCCCCACGCCGCGGGGAGACCTTTGTCACCCGCAAGATCACCCGCGCACTGGCGCAGATCAAAGCCGGTAAACAGAATGAACTTTTCCTCGGCAACCTGGATGCGAAACGGGATTGGGGTTACGCGGCAGAGTACGTGGAAGCCATGTGGAAAATGCTGCAGCTGGACAAGGCAGATGACTTCGTGGTGGGTACCGGTGAATCGCATTCCGTGCGGGAATTCTTGGATGAAGCCTTCGGGTACGCAGGCATGGATTGGCAGCAATACGTCAAGATCGATCCGCGTTATTTTCGCCCAACCGAAGTGGATTATTTACTGGCTGACCCCAGCCGCTCCCAAAAATTGCTCGATTGGAAACCGAAAGTGAAATTCCACGAACTGGTTCGCATCATGGTGGATGCCGATCTGGAACTGGCGGGGTTGAAAGCGATAGGCGAAGGGCGGAAAATTCTTGAGGAACGCTTCACCGGCTGGCACCGCTGGGACCGCCAGGTGATCAGCATGGAACGCTAAATATCCGTGGACCCTGCAACGTCAATACATTCTGTCCTTTTTATCTGCACCGCGAACATCTGCCGTTCGCCAATGGCGGAAGGGATTTTTCTCGATAGGGTTACCTCGAGAGTTCCAATCCCGGGCAAGTGGAAAGTCGGTTCAGCAGGGGTCAATGCCCAGGAAGGCCTCCCAGCCTCCCGTTTCTCCGCAGAGGTAATGGCAGAGCGCGGTATCGATATCTGCAACCACCTGTCCAGGTCAATTACAGCGGAAATGCTTGCTGAGACCTCCCTTGTTCTCACGATGGAGAAAATCCATAAATCCATTTTGGTTTCCAGGTTTCCCGGATCATCCAATCGAATCTTCATGTTATCGGAAATGTTCGGCAGGAATCCCCGGTGGATGATCCATTCGGGGCATCCCTGGAGGATTACCGCCTTACGGCGGATGTGATCAGCAGAATGATCGAAGCGGGACTGGATCGGATTGTTGAATTATCTTCCCAAGATAGGGGATGAATCGGTGGTTCGAATGAAACGAAATTTCCCAATCATACTCATCCTGTTTTATTTCCTGGCAGCGTGTACAAATCCATTATCTTTGATCGAATCCGCGAGTGATGAGATCGACTTTAAAATGGATTCCAGTTCCTGCCGCGATGAGCAGTGGGTGGTTCCGGGGGGGGCGGAGATTGATGTCCGACTTACCAATCCTTTGGATATGCCGCAAATATTTATCGTAATGGCAAGGGCCGCGACCCCGCCTTTTGACAGCCTGGATGAGGACAGGATCTTTTTCAGCGTTCCAGTTCCCCCGGGTATCACCGAGACGAGTTTTAAAGCCCCTGCCATGCCGTCGGAATACCAGGTTATCTGCGGACCTGCTGATAAACTTGAACCCCTGGGTCGAAACCTGCTGGTAGTGGTTCAATCCGGCGTGGAAAGGTAAGAAGGGTTGACGGGGATTTTTGTTTCTGCTAGAATGGGGTTCACCCGGAAGGAATCCGAGGGGTTTAACAAGCGGGCGTGGTTCAGTTGGTAGAACGTCTCCTTGCCAAGGAGAAGGTCGTGGGTTCGAGTCCCATCGCCCGCTCAAACTTTCCGATCCGGCGACGTGGCCAAGTGGCAAGGCAAGGGTCTGCAAAACCCTGATCATGGGTTCAAATCCCATCGTCGCCTCCAAATTCTGACGAGCCAGCAGGCTCGTTTTTATTTTTACGATTATCATCGTTACCCTTCCGGAAGGGGGGCAGAAGGGCGGTGTTATACTTGCGGCGGTAAAAACCGGGAAGAAAAGGTGGAAAATGGGAGACCAAAGCATCAAAGCCATCATCTGGGATATGGGCGGGGTTATCCTCCGGACAGAAGACCCAAAGCCGCGGGAACGACTGGCTGCAGAATTGGGAACAAACCGTGAGGAACTGGAGAAATTCGTTTTCGCCAGCCGGACGGCAAACCTGGCCACCTCTGGTGAGATCAGTTCCCATGACCATTACCAGGAGATCGCGAGGCGCTTCAAGCTGGATGATGAAGGTTTGAAGAACTTTTTCAACGCCTTCTGGAGCGGTGATAGGGTGGATGAAATCCTTCTAGATGAAATTCGAAAGCTCCGGAAAGAGTATAAAACTGCGATGCTCAGCAATGCCTGGAGCGAAGCTCGTGATTTCCTGACGAAAGATTTCCCCTGCCTGGAACCCTTCGATTTTGCCATCTTTTCCGCGGAAGTCCGGTTGGCGAAACCCCAGCCGGAAATCTACCAGTTGATGTTGCACTCGTTGCAGGTGGAGCCTGGCGAATCGGTTTTTATTGATGATTTCCCGGAGAACATATCAGCCGCGAAATCCCTGGGTATGCACGGGATCCAATTCAAAAGCCGGGAACAGGCGTTATCCGAACTTGGGGTGATCATCGGGAAGAACGCACCCTTTTCTGCTTAAAAGGCCAGATTGTCCTCACTCATTGACCGATATTTTCCTTATAAAACCTTCAGCCGCCCTGCCAGGCTTTACCTGCTCTCTGTAGTCATCAGCGGGATCATCTTCAGCGCCTGGCAGCTCTTTTTTAATTTATTTATCCTTGCCCGCGGATATGACAAGGTTTTTCTTGGGCTGATCAACGCAGCGCCATGGATTGCCGGGTTATTCTTCAGCCTGCCGTTAGGAGCGCTTTCCAATCGCATGGGGAGGAAAAATGCAATGGTCGCCGGGATGGGCGTTGATTTCGCCATGCGCGCCTTGCAGGTGGTGGTTCAATCGCCCGAGCTTTTGGTGATTGTGTCCTTCCTGGAAGGCATCGGTTTCACCCTGTTGATCGTCAGCGAAGCACCATTCCTGATGGCTGCCTCCGATGAAAAGAACCGGTCACTCCTGTTCAGCTTGAACTTCGGTCTGCTGACCCTCTCCTCGGCTGTTGGAGCAGTGTTCGCAGGTCAGATGCCCACCCGGGTTGCTGACAGGCTAAACGTCTCCCCGGATTCCAGCACGGCCTACGGCGCGGTTCTGCTGGTGAGCCTGTTGATAGGCGTGTTCTCGTTCTGGCCGCTGCTGCGCATTGATGAACACGAAATCCATGACAGTCAAACCCGGGGGCAGAAATCCAACATCCTTTCCACTTTGAAAAAGCGGTTGGTGTGGAAACTCTTTCTGCCCAACCTGGTTCTGGGTTTCGGGGCAGCCATCCTCATCCCCTATATGAACGTCTTTTTCACGGAGAAATTCAAGCTTTCCTCCGCAGCGTTGGGGGTCTTGTTCGCGGTTTCCTCCCTGCTCACTGCCATTGGCTCCATTCTGGGTCCAGCCTTGGCACAGTGGATGCACAGCAAGATAAAAGCAATCGTCGCCGTCCAGGGAGCCAGCCTGGGATTCCTGGCATTGATCGGTTTCTCCCCGATGTCCTGGGTGGCTGAAATGGCATACCTGGTCCGCGGGACTTTGATGAACATGGCCAGCCCGCTTTACTCGGCATTTTCGATGGAAGTGTGCGAGCCGCAGGATCAGGGAGCCGTGAGCAGCATGATGAATATTTCCTGGCAGGCAGGCTGGGCGGTGGGACCGATCATTTCCGGGATGATCCAGCAGGAATATGGCTTTGCACCGCTTTTTATCACTACATTGATCCTGTACACATTATCAACCATGCTGGTTTGGATATTTTTCAAGGATACCGAAAACCGGGTTGCGGCAGTTCGCGTTGGGGGGGTTGCATGACCGGGAAACACCCCGATGGGGTGATGGTGTTCGCAGTTGTAGGGAGATACGCATATCCCGGATCGGGTCGACTGCCTGCATCCGGAACTGCTGGGTTTGCTGGCGGAGATCGGTCCGGATCAGATCCTGGTCACCGGGGACATCAGCCAGCGATCGGTATTGGATGATTTGGCGCAGATCGCACCGGTTCTTGCCGCGC
Organism: uncultured Chloroflexia bacterium; assembly: GCA_963747315.1. Taxonomy (GTDB): domain Bacteria; phylum Chloroflexota; class Anaerolineae; order Anaerolineales; family Anaerolineaceae; genus CAVVEQ01. The sequence goes on from CAVVEQ010000013.1 coordinate 137,839, forward strand.
GGGGCAACCGGGATTGGAATTGGAGTCCCTCGCTGCCGATGGAGGTCATCGTGCAGGCATGCGGGGTGAAGCTGCTGCTGTTGCACGGGCATGGAGGATGGGGACATTACTTTCTGGACAAGGCTGATCACACCGTGCGCGGGTACCGGCTGGAACGCTATCGAAAGTATTTCACCCAAAAATACCCGAATGCGGATGGTTACGTTTTTGGACACAGTCACACCCCGGAAAACAACGTGGTTAAGGGAAAGCTTTTCTTCAATCCAGGATCCGCCTGCCTGGGCGGAAAAGCGGATATCCCACCATCTATTGGAATCCTCAGAATTGATCGTGCCGGGACAATAGAAGCCAATATCATTCCACTCAAAGGTTACAGTATCTTAAATAAAAGGTGGGTGGGAATGGACAAATACCCCCTGGCCTGAACCCAAGCTGATCATCAAAATTGGTTCTTGACCAATAATTTCCGCGTGATATAATAATCAATTGCGCATCCCCCCGGATGGGGTTAATTATTTAATCCAACTCCCAAACACCGACCAGGAGATATAGATGGCATCTCAAAAACCGATCAAATCGTATGCCCGAATCCCTTCCATCATGGATCTACCCGATCTGATCGAAGTACAGATCGATTCCTTCAAGCGCCTCAAAGCGGAAGGGCTGAAGGATCTCTTTGAAGAAGTATCCCCGATCGAATCCTACAACAAGGGGATGAAGTTGTATTTCCCGAGCAAGGATCCTTCTTTGAAGACCTGGGATCTTCAATATCGGTTCGAAGCCCCCAAGCACACCATCGAGGAGTGCGTGGAACGGGATCTGACATACGCGAGCCCGCTGTGGGTGCAGGTGCTGCTGGCAGGACCGGAGATCGCCGAACCGATGAAATCGGATATCTTCCTGGGCGATTTTCCTGAAATGACCGAAAAGGGGACCTTTATCATCAACGGCTCTGAACGCGTCGTCGTATCGCAGCTGATCCGCTCTCCGGGCGTTTATTTTGAAGCCCCTGTGGATCGGGCCACCGGCCACCGGCTGGCGATGGCCAAATTGATCCCTGATCGCGGCGCCTGGATGGAATTTGAAACCCGCAAGAACGATTACCTGATCCTGAAGTTCAACCGCAAGCGCACAGTGCCCATTACGATCTTCCTGCGCGCGCTGGCAGTCGTCAATGACGGGCTCACCGATTCCCCGATCAAAGAAGGCTCGGACGAAGAATTGCTCGCGCTCTTCAAAGACGTGGATAAAGACACCGACCGGATGTTCATTGCCTCCACCATCGGCCAGGAACCCAACTGGGACCTGAGTAACAACACGATTGCCGAGGCTGCCCTGCTGGAATTTTTCCGCCGCATGCGTCCGGGCGACCCGGCCACAATCGAAAACGCGAAACAATTCCTGGAGGAACAGCTCTTCGATCAGCGCCACTATGACCTTGAGCGGGTTGGCCGCTACAAGCTCAATCAGAAGCTCGATCTGACCGAGCACGTGGCTGTTTCCCACCGTAACGTGACTAAATGGGATATTGTCGCGCTCGTCAGGCGCATGATCATGATCAACAACGAAATGGTAGATAAAGATGATATCGACCATCTCGGTAACCGCCGCGTGAAGACTGTTGGCGAGCTTATCCAGAATAAATTGCGCATCGGCCTACGCCGCATGGAAAGGGTCATCAAGGAACGTATGTCCATCCGCGATCAGGACCAGCTTTCACCCACCAGCCTGGTAAATATCCGGCCAGTGGTCGCTGCCCTGCGCGAATTCTTCGGCTCCAGCCAGCTTTCCCAATTCATGGATCAAACCAATCCTTTGGCCGAGCTGCGCCACAAACGCACGCTCTCAGCGTTGGGTCCCGGTGGTTTGCGCCGCGAGCGCGCCGGGTTCGACGTTCGCGATGTGCATCATTCGCATTACGGTCGGATCTGCCCGATTGAAACTCCGGAAGGTCCAAACATCGGTTTGATCGGCCGCCTCGCGTCCTTCGCGCGGGTGAATGAATATGGATTCATCGAAACGCCCTACAGGAGAGTTGTCCGCACGCTGAGCGCCAACGACCCGTTGCTCGTCGGCAGGAAATTGGCCGAGACGATCACTGATCCCAAGTCGGGTGAGGTGATCCTGAAACAGGGCGAGCGTATCGATGAGAAATCTGCCAAAGTGCTTCATAAGATGAAGCAAACCCTCATCAACGTGATTCCGTTCATCTCCGAGGATGTGGAATACCTTTCTGCGGATGCTGAGGATAAATTTGTGATCGCGCAGGCAAACACGCCGCTCAGCAATCATATGGAATTCGATGCCGAACGCATTTCCTGCCGGTTCCATTCCGATTTCATCATTACCGGGATGGACCAGATCAACTATATGGATGTTGCGCCGCACCAGGTGGTGGGTATCAGCGCCGCGTTGATCCCGTTCCTGGAGCATGATGATGCAAACCGCGCCTTGATGGGTTCCAACATGCAGACGCAAGCCGTCCCACTGGTCAACCCGGATATCCCCCTGGTTTCCACAGGAATGGAAGCCTTCGCCGCCAAGGATTCGGGGCAGGTGGTCGTTGCCGAAGAAGAGGGTGAAGTTATCTCCGTCACAGGCAAGGATATCATCGTAAAAACCGGAGACACGCATAAAACTTACACGCTGCGAAAATACCAGCGTTCCAACCAAAGCACCTGCATCGACCAGCGGCCTGCTGTTGTCAAGGGGCAGCGCCTGCATAAGGGCGATATCATCGCCGATTCCTCCTCCACGGTTGCCGGCAACCTTGCCCTTGGGCAGAACGTGGTAGTAGCATTCGTCTCCTGGGAAGGCGGTAACTTTGAGGATGCCATCCTGATCTCGGAGCGCCTGGTTCAGGAGGATCGCTTCACATCGGTGCATATCGAAAAATATGAAGTGGAAGCACGCGATACCAAACTTGGACCCGAAGAGATCACCCGCGATATTCCGAACGTAGGCGAGGAAGCCATTCGGGACCTGGATGCTGAGGGGATCATTCGAATCGGCGCCGAGATCGGACCGAACGATATCCTCGTCGGCAAGATCACCCCGAAGGGCGAAAAGGAACTGACCCCCGAGGAGCGCTTGCTGCGCGCGATCTTTGGTGAAAAATCCCGCGATGTGAAAGACACCTCCCTGCGCATGCCGCACGGCGAGCGCGGCAAGGTGGTGGATGTGAAAGTCTTCACCCGCGAAAGCAACTCCGATCTGTCCGCAGGTGTGGATAAGATGGTGCGCGTTTCTGTTGCCCAACACCGAAAGATCACCGCCGGCGATAAGATGGCCGGCCGCCACGGCAACAAAGGTGTAGTCTCCCGCGTCGTCGCGGTGGAGGATATGCCCTTCCTGGCAGATGGCTCCCCGGTTGATATCATTCTTAACCCGCTGGGTGTTCCCGGTCGTATGAACATCGGGCAGGTGCTCGAAACACACCTGGGCTGGGCTGCCAGCCGGCTGGGTTTCCGCGCGGTGACACCCGTGTTCGACGGAGCATCCGAAGCGGAAATTGAAGCCGAACTCGCGCGCGCATGGATCGTGGATGAATCCTGGAACGAAGCTGCCAACCTTGCCTGGGAATGGTTGAAATCCCAGGAATATTCCCCGGATCAGATCCGGGATGACGATGAGGTCCGCCTGCTCTACCTGGAGCAGCAGCTTGGACCCAAGGGTTACGATGTTTACAAATTGCTCTCCGACCGCGATTACGCCCGGCAATCGAATGCCCGTGAATGGCTGAAGGAACACGGGTACGATCCTGATTCCATTCTGAATTTTGAAAGCGTGTCCTTCCTGGGTGGTGATACTACAACGCGTGATAAGAAAGCCATCGAAGTCTGCCTGCGCCTGTGGATGCACGACCAGGGCGTGGACGAAGCGATCAAAATGGCTGCCGATAAGGTCCGTGCCCGGGCAGAAGCCCTTCTGAAAGAAACTGGCATTCCCATGCCTATTTTTGGCAAGCAGGTCCTTCGGGATGGCAAGAGCGGCGCGGAATTTGACCAGCCTGTTACCGTCGGCGTGATGACCATGCTCAAACTACACCATTTGGTCGAGGACAAAGTCCACGCACGCTCAACTGGACCTTACAGTCTGGTCACGCAGCAACCCCTGGGCGGGAAGGCGCAATTCGGCGGACAGCGGTTTGGCGAGATGGAGGTTTGGGCGCTGGAAGCCTACGGCGCTGCCTACACCCTGCAGGAAATGCTTACCGTCAAATCTGACGATGTGCAGGGACGAGTCTCTACATACGAAGCTATCGTCAAAGGCGATCCCATCGAAGAGCCCAGCCTTCCGGCATCTTTCCGGGTTTTAGTGAAGGAATTGCAGAGCCTCGGATTGGCCGTTGAAGCGGTGATGGATACCGGCGAAACGATCCGGTTTGGCAAGGATGAAGAACGTGTTCGTCCGCCGAGGCCATCCACGGGTCTACTGGATATCGGCAGTGAATTCGACCAGATTTATTGATCCGGGAAATATTGGAGAAAGTGTTTCTTGACGATTAAAGAATAGCGATGATATAATCGCACCCTGTTGAATATTGCACGTTGATGCGGGTTCCTTGCTCCGAAAGTGATCGTAGTGAGGCCATCATGGCAACTGATGGTCTCATTTTTTGGAGAGCAACCGGAACCGAGACAAAAATTGGAAATCATTTTGGAGGCAAAAGAGAGTGCCAACGATCAATCAGATGGTCCGCAAAGGACGAGAATCAAAAAAAGCGAAGAGCAAAGCGCCTGCGCTTCTTTACACATTGAACTCAAAGAAGCAGCGCCGCACCCGCCACCTGAAAGGGGCACCCCAGAAACGCGGGGTGTGTACCGTGGTGAGAACCATGACCCCCAAGAAACCTAATTCCGCGCTGCGCAAGATCGCCCGCGTGCGCCTTTCGAACGGGGTCGAGGTCACAGCTTATATCCCGGGTGAAGGTCACCAACTCCAGGAGCACTCCGTGGTGTTGGTACGCGGCGGTCGTGTGAAAGACCTGCCGGGTGTTCGCTATCATATCGTCCGCGGAGCATTGGATACAACCGGGGTTGCCAAGCGCAGCCAGGGCCGTTCCAAGTACGGTTCCAAGACTCCCAAATAGTAATTATTCCGGAAGGGTTCGTACCGACCGGAGAAGCAACCAGAATTTTTAAACGGAGAAGTTTGCATGCGCCGAACGAAACCCATCAAGCGTGAAGTTCCCCCCGATTTCCGTTACCAGAACGTAACGGTCCAATCGTTCATCAATCACATCATGACCCGCGGTAAGAAGAGCACTGCCTCCCGCAACCTCTACGGGGCATTTGATATCATCCAGGATAAGACCGGGAAGAATCCGGTCGAAATATTCGAGCAGGCATTGAAAAATGTCGGCCCGCTTATGGAAGTCCGCCCCCGCCGCGTGGGTGGCGCCACCTACCAGGTGCCGATGGAGGTCCCCATGGACCGCCGGATGACACTTGCTTTCCGCTGGCTAATTGATTCCGCTCGTGCGCGAACCGGCAACTCCTTTTCGGAGAAGCTTTCCGCAGAATTCATGGAGGCTGCCGCCAACCAGGGTGCTGCCGTGCGAAAGCGCGACGAAACCCATAAGATGGCTGAAGCCAATCGCGCTTTCTCCCATTTCCGATTGTAGGCCGGAGGCAACAGGTATCCTGTTAGTAAGATAGAATGTCTCGCACCTTTCCATTAGAAAAGTACCGTAACATAGGCATTATTGCCCATATCGACGCGGGTAAGACCACCACGACCGAGCGTATCCTCTTTTATACGGGGAAGACCTACCGGATCGGTTCGGTGGATGATGGCACAACGGTTACGGACTGGATGGAGCAGGAGCGGGAACGGGGCATCACCATTGTTTCCGCGGCGGTAACCGCCGAATGGAAAGATTACCAAGTAAATATTATTGATACTCCGGGGCATATCGATTTCACTGCCGAAGTGCAGCGTTCCCTGCGGGTTCTGGATGGCGGCATCGTTGTTTTCGACGCCACCCAGGGCGTTGAACCGCAATCGGAAACAGTCTGGCGGCAGGCGGATCGATATTCAGTGCCCCGGATTTGTTTTGTCAATAAAATGGATCGCACGGGGGCATCCTACGAATACACTATCGATTCCATCCGGCAGCGACTTGGAGCCAACCCGATCGCAATGCAAATGCCCATTGGATTCGAGAGTGGTTTTTGCGGTGTTGTAGACCTGCTCGCTCAACAGGCAATATTCTGGGATGATGATCTCGGGCGCGAACCGCGCATTGCAGAAATTCCCGCGGAACTTGCGGAAGAAGCGGCCAGGCTGCACGCCACGCTTGTGGAACGGATCGCAGAGCTGGATGATGACCTGACTGTAAAATTCCTCCAGGGTGAAAAGATCAGCGTTGAGGAATTAAAATCTGCACTGCGGAAAGCGGTCATCGCGAATGCGGCCACACCGGTATTTTGCGGCACTTCGTTGAAGAATAAAGGCGTTCAGCCTCTTCTCGATGCCGTCATCGACTTTCTCCCATCTCCCAATGATATCCCTCCGGTTAGCGGCATTGATCCCGATAAAGACATCGAAGTCAGCCGCGGCGTGAATGACGATGAACCTCTGAGCGCCCTGGTCTTCAAGATCGTCACTGATCCGTACGTTGGACGGCTGGCGTATTTCCGGGTTTATTCCGGCAAGATCACCCAGGGTACTATGGTCTACAATCCCATCAAAGATCGCAAAGAACGTATCGGTCGGTTGATTCGCATGTACGCTGACCGCCGCGAGGATATCACCGAAGTACTAGCCGGGGATATCGGCGCCGTCCTGGGTTTGAAGGAAAGCTTCACCGGCGATACCCTCTGCGACCAGCATCACAAGGTCATCCTGGAAAGTATTACCTTCCCCGAACCGGTCATCATGGTGGCTATCGAGCCCAAGACGACTGCAGATCAGGATAGGATGGCTGAGGCTCTGCGCAAGCTCTCGGAGGAGGATCCAACCTTCCGCGTTCATACCGACGAGAACACCGGTCAAACGATCATCTCAGGGATGGGCGAGCTTCACCTTGATGTATTGGTGGACCGCATGCTGCGTGAATTCAAAGTCCAAGCGAATGTTGGGCGTCCGCGCGTTTCCTATCACGAATCGATCACCCGCGAAGTACCAAAGGTGGATTATAAGTACGTAAAACAATCCGGCGGACATGGCCAATATGGCCACGTTGTCTTCGCGATTGAACCATTGGAGCGGGGAAGCGGAATCGTCTTTGAAAGTAAGATCGTCAGCGGCGCCATCCCGAGGGAATATATACCCGCTGTGGAAAAAGGCGTCCGCGAGGCTGCCGAATCCGGGGTGTTGGCCGGTTACCCGGTCACGGACCTGAAAGTCACACTGAATGATGGCTCCTTCCATGAAGTTGACTCTTCCGAGATGGCTTTCAAAATGGCTGCCACCTTTGCATTCAAAGAGGGCATTCAAAAGGGATCCCCGGTACTTCTCGAGCCGATCATGAAGGTTGAAGTTGTCGTCCCAGAGGAATATATGGGAGACGTCATCGGGCAACTGAATGCCAGGCGCGGAGTGATCCTTGGGACGGAGATGCGTCCGGGTAAGGCTCAATCCATCCGGGTGCAGGTTCCGCTCGCCGAAATGTTCGGGTACGCCACCGAGCTGCGCTCCAGCAGCCAGGGACGCGGTGTGTTTTCAATGGAATTCGATCATTATGCCCCGGTCTCAGAATCGGTGGCAAAGAAGATATTAAACCAGTAATTATTTATCCAATAAAGGAAAAGGAGAGCACTGATGGCGAAGCAGAAATTTGACCGAAGCAAACCGCATCTGAACGTAGGGCACCATGGGGCACATTGACCATGGCAAGACCACGTTGACCGCGGCGATCACCAAGTACTGCGGGTTCTACGGGAAAGCCGAATACCGGGCGTATGACAGCATTGACAATGCCCCGGAAGAGAAAGCGCGCGGGATCACGATCAACATTGCCCACGTGGAATATGAGACCGAGAAACGGCACTATGCCCATGTGGATATGCCGGGTCACCGCGACTATATCAAGAACATGATCACCGGGGCAGCCCAGGTGGATGGCGCCATATTGGTGGTGGCCGCGCCGGATGGTCCCATGCCGCAGACCAAGGAACACGTCCTGCTGGCGCGCCAGGTGGAAGTGCCGAGCATCGTAGTCTTCTTGAACAAAGTGGACATGATGGACGATCCGGAACTGCTGGAACTGGTGGAGATGGAACTGAGGGAAATGCTCTCGGGATACAAATTCCCGGGTGAGACCACCCCGATCGTGCGGGGCAGCGCGCTGAAGGCACTGGAAAGCACCTCGACCGATCCGAATGCACCCGAGTACGAGTGCATCAAGGAACTGCTGCGGGTGGTGGATGAATACATTCCGGAGCCTGTACGCGAAGTGGACAAGCCGTTCATGATGCCGATCGAGGACGTGTTCTCGATCAAGGGACGCGGGACGGTGGTAACCGGGCGTGTTGACCGCGGCAAGATCAAGGTTGGCGACCCGGTGGAGATCATCGGGCTGCAGGAGAAGACGCGGAACAGTGTCTGCACCGGTGTGGAAATGTTCCACAAGCTGCTGGACGAAGGCATGGCCGGGGATAACCTGGGCTTGCTGCTGCGCGGCATTGAGCGCACGGACGTGGAGCGCGGGCAGGTGGTAGCGAAAGCCGGCTAGCATCACCCCGCACACCAAGTTCATGGCGCAGGTGTACGTGCTGAAGCGGGAAGAGGGTGGACGGCACAAACCGTTCTTCCCTGGTTACCGGCCGCAGTTCTATATTCGCACGATGGACGTGAACGGGCTCGATCACCCTGCCTGCGGGGGTGGAGATGGTGATGCCCGGGGACAACGTGGAGATGGAAGTGGAACTGATCGTACCGGTGGCACTGGAGCAGGGTTCGCGCTTCGCGATTCGTGAAGGCGGTCTGACGGTAGGCGCCGGAGCGATCACCAAGATCATTGCATAGGAATCCACAATGGCAAAACAAAGAATCCGCATCCGCCTGAAAGCCTACGATCACCGCGTGCTTGGATCAATCCGCCAAGCGCATCGTCGAAACAGCCGAGCGCAGCGGCGCCCATGTTGTGGGTCCCGTTCCGCTGCCGACTCGAATCGAGAAATTCACCGTACGCCGTGGAGCCTTTATCGACAAGGATTCTCAGGAGCATTTTGAGATCCGCACCCATAATCGCATCATCGATGTCATGGATCCTGATTCCAAAACGATCGATATGCTCATGCGCCTCAATCTGCCCGCCGGCGTGGATATTGAGATCAAGATATAAAACTGAAAAGAATGCCGGGGTGAAAAACTCACCCTGGCAGTTCGATTAAAATTGTGGTAAAATAATTCGGTTTTGGATCTGACCAAAACCATTTCGAATCGTGCAAGAGTGATCTTTGGGTAGGCACAACAGACAAGCTGCCGCCCACAGATAACCGACTACACGTTCGGGAGATGATGCAGCCAAGCCCTGGTTGACAGTCTCCGAAAAATATGATCTTAGGAGAAAAATTGAGATGTTCAAAGGGCTGATAGGGAAGAAAATCGGCATGACCCAGATTTTCGATGAGACCGGTGCGGCAATTCCGGTCACGATCATTGAAGCTGGGCCATGCTTCGTTACCCAGGTCCGCACGACCGGTAACGATGGTTACTCGGCTGTTCAATTGGGCTACAGTGAGGTCAAACCCAAACGGTTGACCCAAGGTAAATTAGGCCACCTCAAACGCAACAATCTCTCCCCGCTGCGCTACCTGCGCGAATTCCGTTCCAAGGAACCCGGGGTTGAAGAAGGCGCCAAGGTGGATGTTTCCATTTTTGCGGTTGGCGAACATGTGGATGTGGTTGGCACCAGCAAGGGCAAGGGTTTTGCAGGTGGTGTCAAACGCTACCACTTCGCGGGCGGACCCAAAACCCATGGTCAATCGGATCGACACCGCGCTCCCGGTTCACGCGGCTCGGGCACCACGCCAGGCCGTGTCTACAAGGGTTCGCGCGGCGCCGGTCACATGGGTGATGACCGTGTCACCGCTCAGAATTTGAAGGTCGAACTGGTGGATGCCGAACGGAACCTGCTTGGCGTCCGCGGTTCTATTCCAGGCGCGCGCAACGGTTTGGTCGTCATAAAAGAAGCGCGGAAACAGTAACCGGAAACCTGGATGAATGGAGCAATGTAACTATGAAGGTTGATGTCCTCAATATGGAAGGCAAGAAGGTCAAAACGGTCGATTTGCCCGCCGCGATCTTTGAAGCCCCTATCAAAGTTGACTTGATGCACCAGGCATTCCAGCGCCAGATGGCCAACGCCCGCCTTGGCACGCACGACACCAAGACCCGCAGCGAAGTTGCTGGTGGCGGTAAGAAACCCTGGAATCAGAAGGGAACCGGCCGCGCACGGCAGGGTTCCACCCGCGCCCCGCATTGGAAAGGTGGCGGTGGGATTCACACCCCGCACCCGCATTCCTACGCCCAGGCGATGCCCAAACGGATGCGCGTGGCGGCTGTTTGTTCTGCGCTTTCCGCCAAAGCTGCGGATGCCAGCATTGTCGTAATGGATGAGCTGACTCTTGCGGAACCTAAAACCCGCTTGATGGCAAAAGCTCTGAATACCTTGGTTGGGGAAAACAGCGCGCTGATCCTCATTCCGGAAAAATCGGATGCCTACGAAGGTGTTGTACGTTCCACCCGAAACATTCCCGATGCAAAGATCCTGGTTGCCTCGTATTTGAATATTCGCGACCTGATGACCTTCGACCGCGTGGTCCTGCCCCTGGCAGCCCTGGAGCGGATCGAGGCTCATTTAGGATAGGAGAACTAATATGACCACAATGTATGAAGTCCTCCTGAGGCCTGATCGTCACCGAAAAGACGAATTACCAGGCAACCCGTCTGCACCAGTACACTTTCGAAGTTCGCCCGGAAGCCACCCGCACCATGGTGCGCGAAGCCGTCGAACGCATCTTCAAAGTGACCGTTCTGGATGTGAACGTTCTGAATGTACCCGCCAAGACGATCCCGAAAAGGCAAAAGCCGTCGCCTCGGGGTACGTAATCCTGGATACCGTAAAGCAATCGTTACCCTCAGCGCGGAAGACCGCTTACCCATTTTTGAAGGGGTTGAGTAATGGCCATTAAAGTTTACAAACCAACCACCCCCGGCATGCGAGGCAGAACCGGGTACAGTTTCGAAGAGATCACCAAGAAGCGTCCGGAACGATCGCTGATCGTCATCCGCAAGGAACACTCCGGCCGCAATGATAGCGGCAAGGTTACTGTACGACACCGCGGAGCTGGCAACCGGCAGTATATCCGCATCGTCGATTTCAAACGAAAGAAGATCGGCATTCCGGCACGTGTTTCAGCCATCGAATACGATCCCAATCGCACTGCCCGACTTGCGTTGCTGGTCTATGCGGATGGTGAAAAAGCCTATATCGTTGCCCCGCAAGGTTTGAAAGTTGGCGATAGCGTGATGTCCGGTGCCCAGGCGGAGATCCGCCCAGGCAACAGTCTGCCGATCTGCCAATATTCCCGTGGGCACGATGGTGCACAATATCGAGCTGCAGGAAGGCAAAGGCGGGCAAATGGCCCGTTCCGCTGGAACCGCAGCCCAGTTGCTGGCAAAAGAGGGTGATTACGCCCAGATCCGCCTCCCTCCGGTGAAGTTCGCCTAGTTCGCCAGGCTTGCTTCGCAACCATCGGTCAGGTCGGTAACCTGGAACATAGCAACATCAAACTTGGAAAAGCCGGCCGCAAGCGCCACATGGGCATTCGCCCGACCGTTCGCGGTACTGCGATGAGTCCCCGCGACCATCCCCACGGTGGTGGTGAAGGCCGTCAGCCAGCTGGTATGCCTGGTCCAAAGACCCCCTGGGGTAAACCTGCCCGGGGTTACCGGACCCGCAGGAATAAATCATCCAATAAGTATATTGTCCGGCGCAGGAATGGCTAAACGGATATCCTTTTTGGATAGTGATCAAAGAGTAGAAGGACGAGAAATATGTCAAGATCGCTGAAAAAGGGCCCTTATATCGAGCCCAAACTGCTCAAGAAAATTGAAGCGATGAACTACCAAGGGCGAAAAGAAAGTACTGCGCACCTGGAGCCGGGATAGCACCATCTTTCCCCAGATGGTTGGTCACACCATCGCTGTCCATGACGGACGCCGGCATGTTCCGATCTATATCACCGAGAACATGGTCGGACATAAACTGGGTGAGTTCGCTCCCACCCGCCATTTCCGCGGTCATCTCTCCGAGAAAGCCACCGCAGCAAAGGTGCAATAAATTATGGCAACCGATGTGCATGCTTCCTTGATGAATTGCGGAATCCCGGCGTTCAAAGTCCGCCTGGTCATCGATTTGATCCGCGGAAAGAACGCGGTTGATGCGGTGAATCTGTTGAAATTCACCAATAAAGGCGCATCCCAACCTGTGGGCAAACTGCTGAAATCTGCCATCGCCAATGCGGAGGAAAATTTCGGGCTCAGCCGGGATAACCTCATATATTTACAAGGTGACTGCAGATGAAGCTCCCACCCGAAAGTGGCGCCGTTTTGGAGCCCGCGGGCGTTTCAAACCCTTGTTGCGTCGCACCTCGCATGTCTCGATCATTCTGCGAGAGAAGGAATAATCAGTCGGCACTCGCTGACTGAGATAAAGAAGGACACCAGGAGAGATTATGGGTCGTAAAGTTCATCCGATTGGATTTCGTTTAGGTCTCCATCAGCCCTGGTCTGGCCGCTGGTACGCTGAAGGCACTGAATACACCAACCAACTGCACCAGGATATTACCATCCGCAAGATGATCCAGAATGCAGCCGAAAAAGCTGGCGTTTCCGATGTGGAAGTTGAACGATTTCCGGGTAAGGTGCGGGTCATCGTTCATACTGCCAAACCCGGTATTCTGATCGGCCGCAAGGGTGATACGGTTAAGATGATTCGCCAGGACCTGGAAAAGTTGACCGGCAAGAAGATCGATCTCGAGATCAAAGAGATCAAATCGCCGGATTGCGATGCCTACCTTGTTGCCAACAATATCGCCGATCAGATCGAACGCCGGGTTAGCTACCGCCGGGCTATGAAACGGGCGTTGCAGCAGGCCATGCGCCAGGGCGCGGAAGGTATCAAGATCGAGGTCGCCGGTCGTTTGAGCGGCGCTGAAATGGCCCGGAGAGTGAAATTGCGCGAAGGCCGTGTTCCGCTTGCAGACCCTGCGTGCGAATATCGGTTTTGCCCGTGCGGAAGCCCTGACCACTTACGGACGAATTGGCGTCAAAGTGTGGGTTTATCTTGGAGAAGTTCTGCCTGGTGTGGAAGAGAAAGTTGAAGCCACCGAAGGCGTTTACGTAAGTCAGTAATTATCTAGACCGGGCTTTTACCGGTCAAGACGAAAGAGGACAGTATGCTATGTTGATGCCAAAACGTGTTAAGTGGCGCAAGCAGCAGCGCGGCCGAATGAGAGGAAAAGCGCTGAGAGGTGCTGATATCAATTTCGGCGAGTACGCTCTACAGGCTCTGGAACCGGGCTGGGTTTCCGCCCGCCAGATCGAAGCTGGCCGAAGGACGATCGTCCATTCGATGAAACGCCATGGAAAAGTTTGGATCCGGATCTTTCCGGATAAACCCTACACCCACCGCCCACCCGAGACCCGTATGGGTAAGGGTAAAGGCAATGTGGAGTATTGGGTTGCTGTTGTCAAACCAGGCAGGATCATGTTTGAAGTGAGCGGTCTGGATCACGATGCGGCTGTGCATGCTCTGCACCAGGCTTCCTACAAATTTTCGATCCGGACCAAAGTGATCTCCCGTCATGAAGGCGCGTGAGGAGTAGTATCGTGAAGATTTCAGAAATGCGTTTACTTTCAGACGAAGAATTGAAAACCAAGATTATGGATTCCCGGCAGGAACTTGATGAACCTGCGTTTCCAGGTGATCACCGGTCAGCAAACTGACACCAGTCTGCTGAAGAAAACCCGCCGAACCATTGCCACCTTCGAGACGATCCTCCAGGAGCGGATAACCGGGAAAACCCAGGAAGGCAAAAAATGAACGAACGAAGACGATTAAATGGTGTTGTCACCAGCAATAAAATGACAAAAACCGTGGTCGTGGAAATCAGCCGGACCTTCCGCCACCCGCTTTACCATAAAGTGGTCCATACCAGCAAACGCGTAAAAGCACACGATGAACTGGGATGCAAGATCGGCGATAACGTCCAGATCGTGGAAACCCGCCCCTTATCCCACGATAAGCGCTGGGTGGTGGAAAAAATCCTCACCAGCCAGGGCGAGAAAGCGATGCCGGTCAACTTGGTGGAAGAAGCCGATATCATCGAAATGATCGAGGCTCCCGAGGAAACCGTGATCGCTGAAGAGAGCTGGAAACCGCAGAAACCGAAAAGGTTGAAGGAGAAGCGGCATGATCCAACACGAGTCCCGGTTAAAGGTTGCTGATAACACCGGCGCCCGCGAGATCCTTGTGATCCACGTCATGGGCGGCTCCACCCGCCGCTACGGGCGTGTTGGTGATATTGTGGTCGGCACGGTAAAATCTGCCGCACCGCAAGGTTCGATCAAGAAAAGCGAGATCGTCAAAGCGGTTATTGTTCGCTGCGCGAAAGAATGGCGCCGCGAAGATGGTTCAACCATCCGCTTCGACGATAACGCGGCAGTGATCCTGGATACTGACGGCCAGAACCCGAAAGGTACCCGCATCTTCGGACCTGTTGCGCGTGAATTGCGCGAAAAAGGTTTCATGAAGATCGTGTCCCTGGCTCCGGAAGTGATCTAAAGAGGAGCGAAGCGATGAATGTAAAAATCCGTAAAGGTGACCTGGTCGAAGTGATCACCGGCAAAGAAGAGGATAAGGGCAAACGCGGAGAAGTCATCCGTGTCCTTTCCGGAGAACGCCGGGTTGTTGTGCAGGGTATCAATATCCGCACTAAACACCAGAAACAAATGCAGAGCCAGGGCCGTACCATCAACCCGGGCAAGGTGAAATTCGAAGGCCCCATCTCGATTTCTAACGTGATGCTCGTCTGCAAGAAATGCAACAAACCCACGCGTGTCAGCATTCAGCGAACGGGTGAGAAAATCAGCCGGGTATGCAAAAAATGCCAGGCGCTGCTGGATGAATAGGCCACAGTGGAGCAAATGAAATGAATCACATGAGAGTCCGTTATCAAAAAGAGATCACCCCGGCGTTGATGGAATCCCTGGGGTTGAAGAATGTTATGCAGGTTCCCCGGATCAAAAAGGTGAACGTGAACATCGGCGTTGGCGAAGCTCTGGATAATCCCAAGGCACTCGATGCAGCTGTTGCGGATCTGACCGCCATCACCGGGCAGAAACCCATCATCACCAAAGCGCGCAAGAGTATCGCTAACTTTAAATTGCGCGAAGGACGAGCTATCGGCGCAACTGTCACCCTGCGCGGTGACCGTATGTGGGATTTCCTCGACCGGTTGATGAACATCGTTCTGCCCCGTGTTCGCGATTTCCGTGGCGTCTCCGCCGAATCGTTTGATGGCCGTGGAAATTACACCCTCGGTCTTCGGGAGCAGATCATCTTCCCCGAGATCGAATACGACAAAGTGGATAAGATCCGTGGTTTGGAAGTGACAATCGTTACATCCGCAGTAAATGACGAACAGGCAACCGCTATGCTTGCAATGCTTGGCATGCCTTTCAGGAAGGGTTCCAATGGCTAAAAAGTGCATGACTTACCGAGAATCTAGGCGGAAATTCCCGAGCCAGGTCCGCAATCGCTGCAGAAAATGCGGTCGCCCGCGTGGTTATATGCGCCGCTTCGGTCTGTGCCGAATTTGTTTCCGCGAACTTGCCCTGGATGGCCAAATTCCAGGTGTGACCAAGTCTTCATGGTAAGCCAATCCGGAGGTAGGAAATGAGTGTAGTGAATGATCCAATTGCTGATATGTTGACCCGAATCCGGAATGGCGTTATGGCGGGCCAATCCGTGGTTGCGATGCCCAATTCGAAGATCAAGGCAGAAATTGCCCGGATTCTGAAGGAAGAGGGCTTTGTGGAAGGCTTTGAGGTTGTGGATGGTGATAAACCGACCCAAACCGTCCTGCGTATCAAATTGAAATACGTGGGTGAACGGCGTGAGCGGATTTCTGTGATCACCGGTCTTGTTCGGGTGAGTACACCCGGACGCCGGGTTTACACCCGCAAGATGGATATCCCCTGGGTTCTTTCGGGGATGGGTGTTTCCATCATTTCCACACCCAAAGGTGTTATGACCGGTCAACGGGCACGCCAGCTTGGTGTTGGCGGGGAAATCCTGTGCAAGGTCTGGTAATCCAGGAGGTATAGAAAAGTGTCCCGCATTGGAAGATTACCCGTAACAGTACCGAGCGGTGTGAACGTGCAGATCAACGGCTCCGAGGTCCATGTAAAAGGACCCAAGGGCGAGTTGAAACGAGTTTTCACCCCGAGCATTGATATCAAGCTGGAAGGCGATAACATTCTTGTGACGCGCAGTTCCGAACTCCCCCAGGTTCGTGCCTTACATGGCACAACCCGGGCAGTCATTCAGAACATGGTCACAGGGGTCTCCACCGGCTTCACCAAAGTCCTCGAAATCGATGGCGTTGGATACCGGCCAGATATGGAAGGCAGCACCCTGGTTCTTTACCTGGGTTTTTCCCACCCTGTCCGCATCGAAGCCAGCGAAGGGATATCCTTCGAAGTTGATACCAAAGCCCGCCAATTCAAAGTCATGGGCTACAATGCCGAAACAGTTGGCCAGGTGGCAGCGGATATCCGCAAGATTCGCCCACCAGAGCCCTACAAAGGTAAAGGCATCCATTATCTTGGTGAAAAGATCCGTCGTAAAGCCGGCAAGTCCGCCAAGACCAAAGCATAAGAGCAGGTGATTTGAAATGGCAACCAACAATAAACGAGAATCACGCATCCGCCGGCACGAACGTGTCCGTAAATACGTCTCTGGCACCGATGAACGCCCGCGCTTGGCCGTTTTCAGAAGCATTTCGGATATTTATGCCCAGGTGATCGATGATTCCAAGGGTATTACCCTGGCTTCAGCATCCACCATTGATAACGAGCTGAAGGGCAAACCGCTGGCAAAAAAAACCAAAACCGAACAAGCAAAATTGGTCGGTTCCCTGGTGGCGGAGCGAGCACAGAAAAAAGGGATCAAGAAGGTCGTTTTTGACCGGGGCGGATTCCGTTATATGGGCCGGGTTAAGGCGCTGGCAGATGCTGCCCGCGAAGCCGGCCTGGATTTCTAAGATAGATGAGACGAAGTTGAGGTCTTCTTATGGAAATGATGGAATACCAACCCCTTGAGCAGGTTTTTGACGAGCGTGTCATCGAGATCGCCCGCGTGGCAAAAGTTGTCAAAGGCGGCCGTCGCTTTCAATTCCGCGTGACAGTAGTCGCAGGTGATAACCACGGTAAAGTGGGTATCGGCATCGGTAAAGCCAACGCTGTCCCGGATGCGATGCGCAAAGCCACCGAACGGGCGCACAAAAACATGCGCTCCGTCGTCACCTCTGGCACAACCATCCCGCATGAAGTGACCGGCAAAGTTGGCGGTGCGGTGGTTCTATTGAAACCGGCATCCGCTGGAACAGGCGTCATCGCCTCCAGCGGCGTCCGCGCTGTATCTGGAAGCTGTGGGTATCCACGATATTCTCAGCAAATCACTGGGCAGCTCCAATCTTCTCAATATCGTCAAAGCCACCTTTGGCGCTCTCGACCAGCTCAAATCTCCGGAGCAGGAAGCTATCCGCCGCGGGAAAACTGTCCGCGAAATGATGCCCTTCTGGGAGCGGAGGAAGAATGGCTAAAAAGAAAGTTGAAAGCAAGAAACTCCAGGTTACCCTGGTTAAAAGCCCGATCGGCAACCCGGAACCGCAAAAAAGGACCGTCAAGGCACTCGGTTTGCGCCGGTTGCACCAGACCGTCATCCACAACGACACCCCTGCATTGCGGGGCATGCTGGATAAAGTCCGACACTTGATTGTTGTAGTTGAGCAGGATTAAACATGAACTTGAACGAATTGAAACCGAACGAAGGCTCAAAAAAAGAGCCCAAACGCAAAGGTCACGGCATCTCCGCCGGCCAGGGAAAAACCGCCGGCCGTGGAACCAAAGGCCAGAACTCGAGAGCCGGTGAGACCGGCCACCTATACCGCCAGGGTGGAAACCTGCCGTTCTTCCGCCGGCTGCCCTTCATTCGCGGCGAGGGATTCACTCCCGCCCAACCGGGTGGAATACAATGAGGTAAATTTGGACAGGATCGCAAAATTCCCGGCCAAAAGCGTGATCACCCCGGAGGAGCTGGCAAAGGAAGGCATGCTTCACCGACCCGGAAACCCCGTTGTAGTTCTGGGGAAAGGTGAGATCAAGAACCCTATTACCCTCAAGGTGCATCGTATTTCCAAAACAGCCAAAGCAAAGATCGAGGCTGCGGGCGGTACGGTGGAATTAATCGCATAATCTGGAATTCGAATTAAGGAGCCTCATTCATGAAGCGTTCAGCCTGGCGCTACCTCTGGAAGTCAGAAGATATCCGCAACAAATTGCTGATCACATTTTTATTGTTGATCATCTACCGTTTTGCGGCCAATATCCCTGTTCCGGGGGTCGACCGGGCAGTGGTGGCCTCCCTGGCAAATTCCGGCGGCGCAGCGGGCACACTGTTCAATATGCTCGACCTGCTTTCCGGAGGTACGGTATCCAATTTTTCGATCCTGGCGATGGGTGTTTATCCCTATATTACCGCCCAGATCATCATACAGCTTCTTGCTCCGATCATCCCTGCACTTGACCGGCGTTTGAAAGAGAATCCCCGGGAAGGGCAGAAGTTCATGGAAAAATGGACCATGCTCCTCACCATCCCGATGGCTGCCCTCACCGCAGTCGGACAGATCAACATATTTAATTCAATGCTGCGCGGACAGTCGATCCTCTATTATGATCCCGGATTCAATCTACCAACCATTACCACAGTGGTGAGCATGATGGCAGGTACGCTTTTTGGCATCTGGATCGGGCAATTGATCTCCGAGTTTGGTATTCCCAACCAGGGTCTTTCGCTGATCATTTTCTCCGGTATCGTAGCGAGTATTCCTTCCAATCTGTTCAGCATATTCCTGGATAGACAAAATGGCTGGTGGTTATTCATCCTGATCGTCGCGCTGCTGGTATTTACGATCTTCGCGATCATCATTGTTCAACAAGGCCGGACGGTTTGTCCCGGTGCTCTTCCCCGGAAGGCGTGTTGGCAACCGCATGTCCATGCCGGTGCGCAGCAACCTGCCCCTCATGGTCAACATGGCAGGCATGATCCCGCTTATCTTCGCCCAGTCCTTCCTGACTTTCCCGGCGATCCTCGCATCGTTCTTCATAAATTCTGATGTGGAGTGGGTGGCAAATTTCGCCAATACCATCTACAATGCGTTCAGCGGACAGGGTCCGTTCTATGCCCTGATTTACTTTATTCTGGTAGTGGCATTCACTTTCTTCTACACTGATGTTCTTTTCCAGCAGCAGAATTACGGTGAAAGCCTGAAGCGCCAGGGAGCCCGAATCCCGGGTGTGACCGTTGGCGAGGCGACCCAGAAATATCTTTCCAAAGTACAGCGGCGTATCACCTTCCCGGGTGCGTTTTTCCTCGGGTTTGTTGCAGTGCTGCCTTATGTCCTGCGGTTGATCCTTCCTGTGGCTAATTCCTCCACAGTCTTCCTTGTTTCAGCAGCCGGCTTGCTGATCGTGGTGGGTGTCGTCCGCGATACCTTCAACATCATTGATGCCGAGCTGAAAATGCACGGCTACCAGGAAAAGTTGATCCACTAGGGTGGATGATGTCAATGTATATCGTACTGCTCGGCCCACCCGGGGCTGGAAAAGGCACACAGGCCGAGGTGATTTCTGAAAAATTCGGATTGATCCACGTCTCCTCTGGAGACCTGTTCCGGGAGAACATTAAAAACGAAACCGATCTGGGAAAATTAGCCCAGGGTTATATAAACCGCGGCGAGCTGGTTCCCGATGACGTGACCATCGGTATGGTCAAAGCCCGCTTGATGCAGGCGGATAACCTATCCGGTGCGCTGTTGGATGGATTTCCGCGAACTCCTGCCCAGGCTGAGGCGCTCGGAGAAATGTTGCTGGGATTGGGAGCCGCAATCAAAAGTAGTTCCCTATATTGCGGTTCCGGAAAAAGTGCTGATCGAACGGCTTTCCGGACGGTGGACCTGCCGGGAAGGTGGCCATATTTACCACAGTCTTTATATCCGACCTGCAAAACCAGGTATGTGTGATGTGGATGGGTCCGAACTTTACCAGCGGGATGACGATAAACCGGAAACGGTTACAAATCGCATCACTGTCTTCAACAGGCAGACACAACCACTGATCGAGTATTACCGCGGGAAGGGGCTGCTGGTGGAAATTGACGGCACCCAGGAGATCGGGAAGGTTACAGCCGACCTGATGAAAGCGATCGAAGGGTAGAATCGCAAATGAGCTGGGAGCGGAATATCACGATCAAGAGCGAAAAAGAGCTCAAGATCATGCGCCAGGCAGGCAGGATCAACGCGGAAGCCCTGGCAGCCGTAAAGGCGATCATACAGCCGGGAGTTACCACAGCGGATTTGAATGCTGCCGCGGAAGAAGTATTAAAAAAGCACGGAGCTTATTCGCCCTTTAAAAATTATCCCGGCCCGTATCCTTACCCGGCGAGCACCTGCGTGAGCGTAAATGAAGAACTTGTTCACGGCATCCCGGGCAAGCGCAAACTGAAAGAAGGCGATATCGTTTCGGTGGATTGCGGAACTGTATTTGAAGGGTTTGTTGGGGATTCTGCCTTCACCGCCGGTGTCGGCGAGGTCTCCAAGAAAGCCCGGATGATCCTCGAAGTAACCGAGAAAGCCCTGGCGATCGGGATCAGCCAGATGGTTCCGGGAAAATATACCGGTGATATTGGTCACGCCATCCAGCAATGGGTGGAGGAAAACCAAATGAACGTGGTACGCGAGTACACCGGTCATGGGGTAGGCAGGTTGATGCACGAAGGACCGCAAGTGCCCAATTACGGTTTCCCCGGCAGGGGAGTCCTTTTGCGGGCAGGGATGACCATCGCGCTGGAACCCATGGTGCAGATGGGCACCTACCTGACGAAGGTGATGCCCGATCAGTGGACAGTCTGTTCCAGGGATGATTCGCTCGCCGCTCACTTTGAGCACAGCGTGGCGATCACAGAGAACGGCCCGGAAATTTTGACCCTCCCGGGGGATTGAAAAATCCTCCTAGACGGAACCGGTAAGAAAAGTTATAATCAAAACTTTGGTGATTGGTAACAGAAAGAAAACAAGGAGTAGCAGGTTATGAAAGTTTCACCATCCATTCGAAAGCGCTGTTCCAAGTGCAAGATCGTACGGCGAAGTGGCCGTTTGTTCATCATTTGCGAAAATCCAAAACACAAGCAGCGACAAGGATAAGGAATTATGGCAAGAATTGAAGGTGTTGATCTTCCGCGTACCAAGCGGATCGAAATAGCCCTGACCTACATCTTTGGGATCGGACCCACCCGTGCCCGTAAAATCTTAACGGACACCAGGGTTGATCCGGATGTGCGCGTGAAGGATATGACTGAAAGCGACGTCAACCTGCTGCGTGAATATATCACCAAGAATTACAAGGTCGAAGGCGATCTCCGCCGCGAAGTTCAGATGAACATCAAGCGGTTGATCGAAATCGGTTGTTACCGTGGGATGCGCCACCGCCGGAATCTTCCGGTTAACGGGCAGCGCACCCGTACCAACTCCCGCACCCGTAAAGGACCGCGCAAGACCGTTGCCGGCCGCGGGCGCCGTCGTGGAGCTACCAAGAAATAAACTGCCAGGAGCTTGTTCGGGAGGGACCTCTCACCCCGCGGCTACCCGATTGCAGGCTCCAAGCAGATTTATGGTTCAGATTTGTTAAGTTGAACGACGAAGAGGTATTATGGCTCAAACAGTAAGATCAACGAGACGCACAAGCACAACCCGCAAGACAAAGCGCGCCTTATCGACAGCGCAGGTGCATGTTTTTGCATCCTTCAACAATACCATCATCACCGTGACGGATGAGCAGGGCAGCACAGTTTGCTGGGGCAGTTCAGGGTCAGCCGGTTTCAAGGGTTCGCGCAAGAGCACGCCTTTTGCTGCGCGCCTTGCTGCCGAACAGGCCATCAAAGCTGCCCAGGCTATGGGGATCCAGGAAGTGGACCTGATCATCAAGGGACCCGGTCCTGGCCGCGAATCCGCCATCCGCGCCGTTCAGGGGATGGGCTTGAAAGTGCGTTCCATTTCGGATATCACCCCGGTGCCGCATAACGGCTGCCGCCCTCCGAAAAAACGCCGCGTCTAGAAAAGAGAGAGGAAATATATGGCACGATATCTTGGTCCGGTCTGTCGTTTATGCCGGCGTGAAGGTGAAAAATTGTTTCTTAAGGGTGAACGCTGTTTCACCCCTAAATGCGCGTTCGAAAAACGCAGCTTTGCCCCAGGTCAGCACGGAAAAGGCAACCAGGGCCGCAGCGAACGCGAATCGGATTATGCGCGCCAGTTGCGCGCCAAGCAGCGCGCCCGCCGGGTATATGGCGTTCTTGAACGCCAGTTCCGCCGGAATTTCGCATTTGCTCAGCACAAGCGCGGCATGACCGGTCTCAACCTTCTCCAAACTTTGGAGCTTCGTTTGGATAACGTGGTCTTCCGCATGGGATTGGCTGCCAACCGCAGTGAAGCCCGTCAGCTGGTGAACCATGGCCATTTTCAGGTGAACGGGCAATCCTCCGATATTCCCTCCATGCTTCTGAAGCCGGGGGATTCGATCGCGGTGCGCGAAAATTCGCGCGGGAATGCTTTTTTCAAGGTCCTGCCGGACTTTGCCGAAAAACGAAATTGCGCCGTATGGCTGGATCGTGATCTGAAGAGTCTTTCCGGACGCGTTTTACGCCTGCCCGAGCGAAGCGAGATCGACGGCAGCTTGAATGAGCAACTCATCGTTGAATACTATTCACGCTAAGCCTGGTGATCCTGTGAGAAAAGTGATTCATTCAATGGAAAGGGGTCGATCATGTGTGCTATGAACAGCATGGTAACGCCTAAAGTCGAACGGGATGCTGAAGCCCGTAATTATGGCAAGTTTGTGATCAGCCCTCTGGAGCGCGGATTCGGGGTTACTCTTGGCAATGCGCTCAGGCGAGTTCTATTATCTTCGCTGGATGGCACGGCTATCACCTCTATTCGTGTTTCGGACGTACTGCACGAGTTCAGCGATATTCCTGGCGTCCGCGAAGATGTCATCCAGGTGTTACTGCAGATCAAGCAGATCCGCTTGGTGATGCATGAGGGCGATATTGCCCACCTGCACCTCGATGTGCGCGGTGAAGGTGTTGTGACCGCAGCAGATATCCAGACCCCGGCAGAGGTAGAGATCGTCAACCCGGACCTTTACCTGTTCACGGTAAATGACAGCAAAGCCCGCCTGGAGATCGATATGACGGTGGAACATGGCCGAGGTTATTCACCAGCCACCGACCGCAGCGGAAAGCTGCCAATTGGCGATTTACCGGTGGATGCGATCTTTACGCCGGTAAAACGGGTGAATTTCAATGTCTCGGCTGCCCGCGTTGGGCAGAGTACCAATTATGATAAATTGACCCTCGAGATTTGGACCGATGGCACTATCACGCCTGAAAAAGGCCTCGGTAACGCTTCAAAAGTCATGATCGATCACCTGCGTTACATCTCCGGGATCAGCGAAGAAATCCTTCCTATCAGCGTGGAGAAGGAAATCATTGGGACCGGCCTGACAAGCGAAGCCGCCGAAACCCCCATCGAAAATCTTGATCTTTCAGTGCGCGTGTTCAATTCTTTGAAGCGCACCGGAGTGACCACAGTTGGGGATGTTCTCGAACTACTTGCCAAGGGTGATGACGCAGTCATGTCCATCCGCAATTTTGGCGAGAAAAGCCGTGACGAGCTGGTGGACAAAATGCGCGAAAAGGGCTTTTTGGAAAAAGAGAAGGACGTGGAGTAAGAACAATGCGACATCAAGTATCTGGATATCGACTTTCACGCGGAAAAGATGAGCGGACCAGCTTGCGAAAGACCATGATCTGCCAACTTTTCACGCATGAACGGATTAAAACCACCAAAACCAAGGCGAAAGCCATCCGCGGTGATGCCGAAAAATTGATCACCCTTGCACGTAATTCAAGCAAGGGAAGCGATATTGAAAAGGTGAATGCCCGCCGCCTGGCTGCCGCTGAATTAAACAACCCCGAGATCGTCAAGAAATTATTCGATGAGATCGGCCCGCGGTATGAGACCCGCAATGGTGGATATACGCGTATTATGAAACTCGGGCCACGCCTCGGCGACGCCGCCGAAATGGTAGTGCTCGAGCTTGTTGAAGGTTGATCCTACCGGTAACCCCGGATAGGAATGGCACATTACAAACTTATTCTTGCGTACGACGGCACCCGGTTCCTGGGATACCAGAGACAGGGTTCCAGGCGAACGGTGCAGGCAGAGCTTGAATCCGCGCTGAAAAGCATTGGGTGGCAGGATCGAACGGTGATTTCCGCCGGACGGACTGACACCGGGGTTCATGCCTCCGGGCAGGTAGTCACATTCGACCTGGTTTGGCAGCACAGCCTGGCAGAACTGCAGCGGGCGATCAACGCGAACCTACCCGAGGATGTTTCCGTCAGGGAGATCAGCGAAACCCCGGCGGAATTCCATCCGCGGTACGATGCGAAAGCTCGCACCTACCGATACCGGATCTTCGTGGATGAGACGCGCGACCCGCTCCGTGAATACACGGCCTGGCGAGCCTGGCCTGAACCGGATCCCGCTTTGCTGAAACAGGTTGCCGACATGGTCATCGGGCAGCATGATTTCAAAGCTTTCGGCCGGGCGATGGAAAAAGGCGAGAGCACCGAGAGGATCATCTGGGAATCCAGATGGGAGACTGCCGAAGGGAAGGAATGGGTGTACGAGATCAAGGCCAACGCCTTTCTCTACCACATGGTTCGGCGGATCGTCTTCCTGCTCGTAAGAGCGGGGCAGTGCAGGGTCTCGATCGATGATCTGCGGAGCGCGGTTCTGTCCGGGAAAAAGATACTCCCGGGTCTGGCTCCACCAAACGGCCTGACCCTCGTACGGGTTGATTACGCTGAAGATACGCAGGAATTAGGATTTAGGCTATTACAGAAAGTGTGAGGATGACGAAAGTGGAAAAAACATACGTCATTAAGGGTACACCGCAGTCGAATTGGCTGCTTGTGGACGCGAATGAACAAAACCTGGGCCGCCTGGCCACACGCATTGCCAATTACCTGTTGGGCAAGCACAAACCGGAATATACCCCGGGTGTGGAGATGGGTGACTTTGTGGTGGTAATCAACGCTGAAAAACTGGCCATCGCCGCGAAACGGCTTGATACCAAGAACTATTACTCCGTTTCCGGGTACCCGGGCGGATTACGCGCGGTGGGTATGCGCGACCAGATGCGAGTGCACCCCGACCGGGTGATCACCGCTGCGGTTTGGGGAATGCTTCCCCATAACAAAGTAGGCCGGCATTTGATGAGCCGCCTCAAAGTATATAGCGGGAACGATCACCCACATACCGCGCAGAACCCCCAGCCGGTGAAATAAAGGAGCAAGAGGAATATGGCACTTCAATACTACGAAGGCATTGGTCGACGCAAGGAAAGCACCGCCAGAGTTCGCCTGATGAATGGTTCGGGCGAGATCACGGTGAACCAGAAACCGGGCACCCAGTTCTTTTCCCGCCCCGGTGACCTGGATGATATCTGGGCGCCATTTGCTGCGGTCGGTCAGGATAAGAACGGTTTCGATGTCACTGTCGTTGTCAATGGCGGCGGCGTCACCGGTCAGACCGAATCGGTTCGGTTGGGCGTTGCCCGCGCACTTGTCAAGATCAATCCGGACTACACCTCTCCCCTGCGCAAGGCAGGCTTCCTCACCCGCGACGCCCGCGTAAAGGAACGTAAGAAACCAGGCCTCAAACGCGCCCGCAAGGCACCTACTTACACCAAACGGTAGAAATCTAGGGTTTCCGAATCATTCCCGCGAGGGAATATCAAAAGCAGGGTGTTTTCCAGTGGAATTACCGGAAAGCACCCTGGTCTTATTAAGGATGATGGTATGAAACAAAAGGATTTTGTGTATAGAAAATCTGTCCCAATACTTGCTGCGCTGCCAGTGCGAGGCACTCCGCCAACCTTGTTCTACTTGATACCGGACAGCTGGATCGGGTGACCGCTGCTGGAGTGGGGATAGGCCCGCGCCTGGTTGCAGGGTTTCCACCCGATGCAAATATCCTGTTTTATAACCTAGGTTCCTGGGAAGGATTACAAGTTATCTCCCGGGTAATGGCTCAAAGTTGCCCGCCTTACCCAATTGGTTAAGCCTGGTTTTCGAAGATAACGAAAATTGGGATGTACGATCCGCCAATCTCGCGGACCTGGATTCATGCCAAGGTGAGGAGACCCCCGTTGCGGTTTTTCTCCCCGCGCGGGAATCAGAATTGAGCTTCGAAACCTTTCAACAGGTGGTTGCCCGCCTGCGAGCGCCGGATGGCTGCCCCTGGGATCGCGAACAAACCCATCTTAGCCTGAGACCTCACCTTTTAGAGGAAGCCTACGAAGCTTTGGAAGCGATTGACCAGAAGGATGCGGCGAGTTTACGGGAAGAGCTGGGTGACCTGCTGCTGCAGATCGTTCTGAACGCTCAGATCGCCAGCGAGAATGGTGATTTCACCATGGGAGAAGTGCTTGAAGGGATCAATCGTAAGATCATCCACCGCCACCCGCATGTTTTCAAAGATACTCAATTAGACGGGGTGGAGGGGGTCTTAAAGAACTGGGAAAAACTGAAAGAAGACGAACGGAAACAGAATGGTGTGGATGAGGAGAAGGGTCTGCTGGATGGCGCGCCTCGCTCGATACCAGCCCTCAGTCTTGCCCAGGAATACCAGGACCGTGCAGCCAGGGTGGGTTTCGATTGGCCGTCGATCGTACCGGTGATTGAGAAAGTCCACGAGGAATTGTTGGAAGTTGAACAAGCTGAGAACGAAGAGGAGCTGACCCGCGAGCTGGGAGATCTGCTTTTCGCAGTGGTCAACCTGGTGCGCTGGCACAAAGTGGATGCAGAGAGCGCTCTGCGGGCAATGAACCGCAAGTTCGCCCGCCGGTTCAAATATATTGAGCAGCAAGCCCGCAAGGATGGTCGCAAGCTTTCCGAGATGAGCCTAGAGGAGATGGACAGGTTCTGGGAAGAAGCAAAAACGCTTGAAGAGTAACAAAATAGAAAAAAATAACCGGCCAGATTTCTGACCGGTTTACTGATTTAATTACCCCTGAATTTACGCTGGCTCGAAGCGGCAGGTAAAGTGGCGCATCAGCTCCGGCGCGTAAGTAAGACGGAATCCCCGGAGTTCATCAGCATTGGCAGCAACCGATATGATCGTTTCGATCAGGTAATCGAAATGCGAAGCGGTGTAGACCCGGCGCGGTATTGCCAGGCGTACCAGCTCCAGGCGGGGGTGGATCATCTCCCCGGTCTGAGGATCCGGATGAGCGAACATCACCGAGCCAATCTCCACCGAGCGGATGCCTCCTTGCAGGTAGAGAGCAGCAGATAGTGCCTGCCCCGGGAATTCAGATTGGGGGATATGGGGCAGCAAGCGGCGCGCATCCAGGTAGATGGCATGACCGCCGGGCGGTTCCAGGATGGGTATGCCTGCTTCGATGAGGCTCTCCCCCAGGAAAGCGGTCTGCCCGGTGCGGTAGGCCAGGTAGGATTCATCCAACCCCTCCCAGAGCCCCACGGCCAGGGCTTCCAGGTCGCGACCGGCCAGGCCGCCGTAGGTGGGGAAACCCTCGCGCAGGATCAGCTCGTTGCAGATGCGCTGGAAGAGTGTGTCATCACGGACGGCCAGGAAGCCGCCGATATTGACCAGGGCGTCCTTCTTGGAACTCATCCAGGCGCCATCGGCCACCGAGAAGATCTCCCGCACGATCTCCGGAATGCTTTTACCCTGACAGCCTTTTTCACGCTGCTGGATGAAATAGGCATTTTCTGCATAGCGGCAGGCATCGATGAAGAAGGGGATGCGGTATTTTCGGTAGATCGCCGCGACAGCACGAATGTTTTCCAGCGAGACGGGCTGCCCGCCGCCGGCGTTGTTGGTGATGGTGATGCAGCCGAAGGGGATCTTCTCCACCCCGGTTGCCTCAATAAACCGGGTGAGCTTTTCGAGATCCATGTTGCCCTTGAAGGGATGGTGCGAAGCGGGGTCGAGGCCTTCCTCGATGACCAGGTTTTCGGGGATGCCCTGCCGCGCGCGGATGTTGCCCTCGGTGGTATCGAAGTGCATGTTGGATGGAATACGGTCACCCGGCCTTACCAGCAGGCTGGCGAGGATGTTTTCCGCCCCGCGCCCCTGATGAGTGGGGACGAAGTGCTCGAAGCCGAAAATGTTTTTCATTGCCTCCGCCAGGCGGAAATAGGAACGCGCCCCGGCGTAGGATTCATCGCCGCGCATGATCGCCGCCCACTGCTCCTGGCTCATCGCGCCGGTACCGGAATCGGTCATCAGGTCGATATAAACATCCTCCGCCCGCAGGGCGAAAAGGTTATACCCGGCTACTGATAATGCTTTTCTGCGTTCTTCGGGAGGGATGAGGTGGATGGGTTCGACCACTTTGATGCGAAAGGGTTCGGCGGGGTGACGGGGCATGCATAACTCCTGTTGATAATAAAAATATTGACCCTGGGCTTGGATTCGGGGGTGTGTAGCTCGTTGTTACCCCAAACGGTACTTTTAGGCAGGTCATTGACCAGGCTATATTATAAGGTTGGAAGCAGAATTCGGGTAAGCGGTGATTCTATGAATAAAAAATGATTATCCCTTGACAAACTTCAATAATATGCAATAATATATCAATAATATTCAAATAGTAATCAATAATATTGATTAGTTATTCAATAAAGTTCGAAATCTAATTGAATAAAATAACGGAGGCAGTGATGGATGAACGGCAAAAGATTCTGACGGAAGTGGCGGAGGGCAAGATCAGCGTGGAGGAGGCCAACCAAAGGCTGGCCACATTGGAGGCAGCGAGCGCAGCCAAGGAACTGCCGGTGGAAACTGGCGAGGTGGTTCAACCTGCGCGGGTGGAGCTGCCGGCTTCGAATTGGAAGAAGTGGTGGCAGATCCCATTCTGGATCTCGATGGGTTTCGTGGCCCTTACAGGTTACTGGATGTACGCCTCCTATCTCGATTCAGGAATGAGCTGGGGATTCTGGTTCGCGCTGTTCTTCTTCATGCTAAGCCTGCTGGGGGTGGTTGCCTCTGCGCTTTCCCGCAATTCCCGCTGGCTGCACGTGCGCATCCGTGAGCAGGAAAGTGGAAAGCCGCGAACCTTTGCCTTCAGTTTCCCGATCCCCTTCCGCTTTGCTTCGCAATTGATCAAGATGTTCTCCTGGGCGATGCCGGAGGATATCCGCGAAGCCCATTTGGATGAGATTATCGTTGCGGTGGAGGATTCCATTTCCACCGATGAACCCATCGAGGTTTTTGTGGATGAAGAGAATGGCAATCATGTGGAGATCTTCATCGGCTAAAACCGGGTGGGAAAACTGCAGGCTATAATGGACCCGTGAGACGGGTCCTTATTGTTTTCCTCCTGGTAATTGCAGTTGGTGCCGCCGCGGGATTGATCTGGATGCTGGTGCCCTCGCCCCGCGAGACGCGTACAATCCCCTTCCCGGAAAACCTGGAAAAAACATATGGAAATAAGACGATAACCCTGGATTACCCCCCCGCGTTGCGCCTGGGAGAGACCGGCCAGGTGATTATGCTTGTTAAGGTATCCGACGGCGAAAATTCCAAAAACACCAGCCAGGTTGCAATCCAGCCCGGTTTCCAGGCGCGGCTCGATATGCCCGCCAACCGCGTACTCCCGTCTGATCTTCAATCCTCACCATTTGATCCGGAGAGCGGGGTGGAATATTCCTGGAAGTTGATCCCAATGGCAGACGGGGTGTTTGAGGGAACACTGAAGGTTTATGCCTCACAGGGACAAACACTTCCCCCCGGGGTATCCGGCGAGTTGATCTTTGCCATCCCGCTCGCGGTAAAAATCCAGCGGGTGCTGGGAATGCCGGTGGATGTTGCCCGCGTTTCAGTGTTTTTTCTACTCGTCCTGGCTGGGTTTACGGCGCTCGTCCTCTTCAAACCGCGAAGATGAGAACTATCTGACCATCGATTGACTGATTCGGTCACGGGTTGATATAATTGGTCGTCATGCCCGAACCGACCAAACCGCCAACCCAGGATAAACAGCGGCTTGTGAACCTGACCGTCATCGCCCTGGTGGGGCAGGTGGGCTGCCTGACGCTTTTGATCGTGATCGGGGCAGTCTTCGCGGGGATGTGGATAGACAGCCGGATGGACTCAAAACCGGTTGGAACCATCATCCTGGTGGCCGCAAGCGTGCCGCTTGCGATCTACGTGATGCTCAAGGTGGTGCGCGGAACCCTGCGAAAATTGGGGTTGGAATCCACACCCCAGGCGAATTCTAAGGAAGGAAAAACGGAAGCTTCAGAGGACAATGGATAAACCAAAATCCCGCTGGCGGTGGGGCAAAAACCGCTGGATCGTACTCGCTCTCATCATCGCCGGGATCATTTTCTCGATCGTATTCCCGCCCGCGCGCCCGCTCTTCGAGGTTGTCCCCGAGGCGATCACAGGCGTGCTTTTCACCCTGCCGCGGCTCGGACCGATCTCGCTTACCAATACCACCTTCACCCTGGCGATCGTTTCCATCATCCTGCTCCTGATGGCTTTCTTCGTCAAGCGCTCCATCAAAGAGGACACCCTCATTCCCAAAGGCATAGCCAGCTTCCTGGACCTGCTTTTTGAGTACCTGGATGATATGACCACCTCCACCGCCGGCAAGTGGGCGAAATCGATCTTCCCCTTCTTCGCAACCATCGTGCTGGTGGTGGTGCTCTCCAACTGGATCGAATTGATCCCCGGCGCTGGCAGCATCGGCTGGCTGCACCACGTAGAGGAGAACGGTTACCCTGTAATCGAGCTCTCTTCCGGTGTTTCCACGCTGACCACACCTCCCAGCCCCACAGGGGAAGGTTACCAGGTGGTACCATTCATTCGCACGCCCTCCACCGACCTGAACTTCACCCTCATGCTGGCGCTGGTCTCGGTGGTGATGACCCAGGTGATCGGCTTCCGCGCCCAGGGCGGGAAGTATTTTTCCAAGTTCTTTTACACCCGCACGCTCTTCACCAAGCCGCTGTTCGGGGCGATCGATTTCCTGGTGAGCCTGCTCGAGGCGATCTCGGAAATTATGAAGATCGTCTCGTTCTCCTTCCGGTTGTTCGGCAATATCGTGGCAGGCTCGATCCTGCTGCTGGTGGTGGGCTCGCTGCTGCCGATCTTCCTGCCCTCGATGGTGATGATGTTTGAATTCTTCATTGGCCTGATCCAGGCGATCGTCTTCGGCATGCTCACCATGGTGTTCATGTCGATGGCCACACGCGGGCATGAGGGCGAAGGCGAGGAATCGCACGCCGGGGATACAGTTTAAAAAGATTTTTCGAATAGATAATTGATATCGGAGGAAGGTATTCATGGATCCAGCAATCGCATCATCAGAAGCACTCATACAAGCCGCACGGTATATTGGCGCAGGTTTGGCCATGATCGGCGCGCTCGGCGCGGGGGTCGGCATCGGCCTCTCGGTGCAGGGAGCGCTGAACGGCATGGCGCGCAACCCGAGCACCTATAACACCCTGCTCACCAACATGATCCTGGGCATCGCCTTCTCCGAAGCCATCGCGATCTACTGCCTGGTGGTCGCGTTCATGATGCTCTTTAAAGTAGTCTAGCCCCAAGGAATAGAGGAAAACGCGATGGAAGGTTTGGGAATCAACCTCGGTTACCTGCTGATGCAGCTGGCGATGTTCGGGATCGTCTTTGTCACCCTGCGCGTGTGGGTGTATAAACCCATCCTGGGCATGATCGCCAAACGGCGTGAAAAACTGACCCAGAGCCTGGAGGACGCGCGCGTGGCCGCCGAGGCGCGCGCCAACGCTGAAGCCCAGGCTGCTGCGGTGATCGCCGATGCCCAGAGCAAGGCAGCCCTGATTTTGAAGGAAGCTAACGAACGCGCCCAGCAGCTGGAGAAGGATATCCGCGGCGGGGCGGACGTGGAGATACAGAAGATGCGCGCGAGCGCAAACGCGGAGCTGCAGACGGAGCGCGAACGCGCCCTGAAGGAAATGCGCAACGAGATCGCCGCGCTGGCCATCGCCGCCACGCAGAAATTGATGGGCGAGGCGCTGGATGAAAAACGCCAGCACCGCCTTCTGGAGGAATTCTTCTCCGGCATCAAGGACGGGACGGGTGATCGTGCTGGAGGGTGAAAAGGTGAGCGGCGAGCACGCCGAGGTCACCTCCGCCGTGGAGCTGAGCGCCGGGGAGCGCAAAGTGGTGGAGCAGGAGCTTAAACCCCATCTTGGCGGCAGCCCCAGCATCGACTTCAAGGTGGACCCGCAGATCATGGGCGGGATGGTCATCAAAGTGGGCGACCGCGTGCTGGATGGCTCGGTGCTGGCCCAGCTGCAGGCGCTCAATACCGCGCTGAAATAATTTTTGGAAAGAATTGCCAGACGGCGTTTTAGGGTACAATGCCCTGAACGCCGTTTTATTTTCCAATGAACGAAAAACCACTTCTTCAACTTTTTACCGATTTCCCGCTGCCGTTCGAGATCCACGGTTCCCCGCAGGGCGTGGCTATCAGGAGGATCGTCTTCGATTCCCGCCTCGTTCAGAAGGGCGACCTGTTCGTGGCGCTTCCCGGGGTGAGCTCCGACGGGCACAAGTACATCCCCGCCGCTCTTGAAAAAGGCGCCGTGGCAGTGCTCGGCAGCCTGGATCTTTCCCTGCGTGTTCCCTTCATTAAATTAGATAATACCCGCGCCGCGATGGCTTATCTGAGCGCCGCGCTGGAGGGTTGGCCGGCGCGCTCGCTGACCGTGATCGGCGTGACCGGCACGGACGGCAAGACGACCACCTCCTCGCTCATCCACCGCATCCTGCTGCAGGCCGGGCTGAAGGCGGGCATGATCTCCACGGTCAGCGCGGTGATCGGCGACGAGGTGCTGGATACCGGCTTCCACGTGACCACGCCGGATTCCCCCGACCTGCAGCGCTACCTGCGCCGCATGGTGGATGCCGGGCTGACCCACGTGGTGCTGGAATCCACCTCGCACGGGCTGGCGCAGGACCGGGTGACGGCCTGCGAGTTCGATATCGGCGTGGTCACCAACATCACCCACGAGCACCTGGATTACCACGGCTCCTACGAGGAATACCGCGCAGCCAAGGGCAGGCTTTTCACCATGCTTTCCGAGACACGCGAAAAGAAGCAGGGCAACCCGCGCCTGGCGGTGCTGAACCGTGATGACGGGAGCTACGACTATTTGCACAAACTGGCGAAGGTGCGCAAGGTTTCCTACGGGCTGGGCGGCGAGGCAGACCTGACCGCCGCGGAGATCCGTTACGAACGCGGGAGGATGTCCTTCCGGGTGAGCCTGCGCGGGCTGGGCATCGACCAGGTGGTGAGCACGAATTTACTCGGGGATTACAACGTCTCGAACTGCCTGGCGGCCTTTGCCGCGGCGGTGGAGGGGCTGGGGATCGACCCGGCCGTTGCCGCTGCAGGGCATCGCCGCGCTGCCGGGGATCCCGGGGCGCATGGAGCAGATCGATCTGGGGCAGGATTTTACCGCGATCGTGGATTTTGCCCACACGCCCAACGCGCTGAAGGTGGCGCTGGAGCAGGCGCGCAAGATGACCAAAGGACGGGTGATCGCCATCTTCGGCTCGGCGGGGCTGCGCGACCGGGAGAAAAGAAGGCTGATGGCGGAGGTCTCGGTGGGGCTTGCCGATATCACCATCCTGACCGCCGAGGACCCGCGCACCGAATCGCTGGAGGGGATCCTGGCCGAGATGGCTGGCGCTGCCGTTGAGAAGGGCGGGGTGGAGGGGAAGAGCTTTTACCGCGTTCCGGACCGGGGCGAGGCCATCCGCCTGGGGGTGAAGCTGGCGAAGGCCGGGGACCTGGTGATCGCCTGCGGCAAGGGGCACGAGCAGAGCATGTGCTTTGGGGAGACGGAGTACCCCTGGGATGACCGCACGGCGATGAAGGCGGCGCTGGCGGAGCGGCTGGGGATCAGGGGGGAGAAGATGCCGGAGTTGCCGACGAGCTAGAGAAAAGAAACACGGTCACCCAACCATCGACCTATAATAGGTTTAATCTTTTCAAAATTTAAAATATATTCAGAATGAATATCTTGATCGGTTCCTGATCATTATTCATAATCGATCCCTTTATTGAAATTTATAATCCGAATTGATGATTCACCAATAAATTCTTTGGGTATTTCTGGTACGATTCCGAAAACAGTTTCTCGGTTTAAGGTGTCTTTTGAGCTGTCGAGTACAAATGATCCGTTTATCGGTTCATATGTAACTTGATTAGCAATTTTTACCCGATTGTGATGTTAGCGGGTCCCACGCCTCAATATTGACATTCAAACTCAACAGGAAGCACAAATTTTTGACTTCGTGATATATTAATAATATCAAAAAATATACTATATCTATTATTATCATATTTAGTCATTAATGAGGGTAATAATTCAATTTTTAGAGCTTCGGTTCTGTTTTCATCTTCAATTTTGATTTGTTGCTTAATATTTAATATCGAACATCCATATAGAAAAAATATGTAAGAATTATTAATGTTAATATTACTTGAAAATTTCGCGATAGTTACGGTCTCGTTGAAATCGATGAATGGCTTGTTCGAGTATTTTGTGGGTATCCATTAATAACTGATAAAATTCATGAAAAAGATCAAAATATCGGCTATTGAAAGGGGGTCGCTCAGATAATTTAAAAGTAGCTTCAAGTATCGTTGTTTTTATCGTGTAGATTGGGCATCGTAATTCGTACCCCGCACAAAAATCTTCAATTCGTTCAAGTCATTCCGTAAATTAATTTATTATTTAAAGGGCATAATATATTAATGTTAATAAAGTTGAATCATAATATTATTGTTGATAAGAGATATTATTAATATTGTGCTCACCCACACCTTCGGTGTTTCCCGGCATTTCAGGTGAAACACGATCGATCCCAGCATCAGCAGCGCGCCGAGGGCGGCGGCATAAACGGTGATCATCGGGTCCCAGCCCAGCGCGCGGGGGAGAATGAGAAAAACCGCGTCGATGCGCCAGCAGCGCGGAGATCCCCGCCAGGATGGGCTTGGATTTCGGCTCCCATCTTCTGGATGCCGTACTGCAGGGTGGGTTTATCCTGCCGGAAGGCATGGATGAAGGCGGAGGAGATGAATTTGACCGCCAGGATGATCTGCAGCGCCCAGGTGAGGTAGTACATACTGCCTCTCATTAAGATATTCATCATCATTATAGAGGAAAACCATCCCGCGCAATTGCCTGTGTGGTGCGGAAGGTATAATCCTGGTCAGAACTCACGGAGGGTTTTTTAATGAAAGCACTTGTCATCTATGATTCGGTTTTCGGCAACACGGAAAAGATCGCCCTGGCGGTGGGGGAGGCGGCCGGCGCGCAGGTGGTGAAGGTGGGGGCACTCCAGGCTGGGGCGCTGGCAGGCGTGGAGCTGCTGCTGGTGGGCTCGCCCACGCGCGGGTTCCGCCCGACCGAGGGCATTCAAAAATTCTTAAAGGGGCTGCCCAAAGGGTCGCTTGCCGGGGTGGCGGTGGGCGGCTTCGATACCCGTATGGACGTGAAGGAGGTCAAGAACAGGGTGTTGACCTTCATGGAAAGCATCTTCGGCTACGCCGCGGAACCGATCGACAAGGCGCTGGTCAAGTGCGGCGGGCGGCAGATGATTCAGCCGGCGGGATTCTTCGTGCACGGCTCGGAAGGACCCTTGTGGGATGGGGAATTGGAACGGGCGAAGGAATGGGGGAAGCAGGCAGCCGGGAAAGCTGGCTAGGGCAGCTCTTCCGCCATCCTGAGGAGCGTCACCACCGAGTTCCAGTTGCGGGTAGTGACCTTCTGCATAAGTTTTCGCTCAAAGAAAGCGTTATTCAATTTCGTGCGCCCGTATCCCTGCGGGCAGAAGAGGTAGACCTCCTCCAGCCCGGGCTTCATTTCATCCGGGATCCCGGCGGGGGCGACCAGGCTTGCCCGGGTTTCGGGGGTGAGCGGGGCGGTGAGGAAGGTCACGTGCAGGAAGGCGGGATCTTCGCTTCGCGCGGTCAAAAACGGGTTCTCGCCCGCCACGCGCGCCATTTCCTCGGCGGTACGCAGGAAAACCGGGGTGGTAAAACCGAATTTCTCCGCTATGGCATTCCCGATCATTTCCCCGAGCACCGCGCGATCCGCCTCCGGGCTGGAAAAGACCGCGTTGCCGGATTGGATATATGTACGTGGTGATTCAAACCCAGAGCTGCCATGAGCAGGGATTGAAGTTCGGGCATGGGCATGCGCTTCTGCCCGCCGACGTTGATGCCCTGCAGGAGCAGGATCCATTTGGTCATGGCTTGATGATAGCACAGGGGAGGAGAGTAATTTGGTTGAAGCGATGATTTGTAAAAGAGGCTGGCGATTGATCGCCAGCCTCTTTTTTGTGCTTCGTTTTAGCGCCGGTTGTTGCAGTAACCGCCGCGGCTGCTGCCGCCGCGATCACCGCCGCCGCGGTTGTTATACCCGCCGCGTCCGCCGCTGGAGGGGCGACCGCCGGAGGGCTTGCCCCCGCGGTCCTTCTCCATGGCTTCCTCGGCGGTCCAGCCTTCCAGGACTGCCTGGCGGGAGAGGCGAACCTTGCCGCCCTCGTCGATGTTGGTGACCATCACGGTCAGCTCATCGCCCAGGGAGCAGATATCCTCCACCTTGTTCACCCGCTCGGAATCGAGCTGGCTGATGTGCACCATGCCATCCAGCCCGGGCAGGATCTCGACGAAGGCGCCGAAATCGGCCACGCGGGTGACCTTGCCGGTATAGATGCGCCCGATCTGGGGCGTTTCGGTGAGGGCTTCGATGCGCTCGCGCGCGGCGGCTTCATCCTTGCCGTCGATGGCGGCGATGAAGACGGTGCCGTCGTCGTCGATATCGATCTTGGTGTGGGTCTCTTCCTGGAGGGCGCGGATCATCTTGCCGCCGGGGCCGATGATGGCGCCGATCTTATCCACCGGGATCTTGACCGTGGTGATGCGCGGGGCGTGCGGCTTGAGCTCGGAGCGCGGGGCGGGAATGACATCCAGCATCTTGCTCCAGGATGGAGAGCCGTGCTTCCTTGGCCTGCGAGAGGGCTTTCTTCATGATCTCGGCGGTGATGCCCTTGATCTTGATATCCATCTGCAGGGCGGTGATGCCTTCGCGCGTGCCGGCGACCTTGAAATCCATGTCGCCCAGGTGATCCTCGGCGCCCTGGATATCGGTGAGCACGGCGAAACGCTCGCCTTCCTTGACCAG
This sequence comes from uncultured Chloroflexia bacterium, assembly GCA_963747315.1. GTDB lineage: Bacteria > Chloroflexota > Anaerolineae > Anaerolineales > Anaerolineaceae > CAVVEQ01. Next base: position 175,469 of record CAVVEQ010000013.1, read on the forward strand.
TCCCATGGCCACGCCGGCCACCGGGGCTTTGATCGGCACACCCGTGTCCATCAGGGCGAGGGTGGAGCCGCAGACCGAGGCCATCGAGGAGGAGCCATTGGAGGAAAGCACCTCGGAGACCAGGCGCATGGTGTAGGGGAAGACCTTCTCATCGGGGATGACCGGCAGGAGGGCACGCTCGGCGAGCGCGCCGTGGCCGATCTCGCGCCGGGATTGCCCGCGCAGCATCTTCACCTCACCGGTGGAGTAGGGCGGGAAGTTATAGTGGTGGATATAGCGCTTGGAATCGATGGGGGAGAGGGTGTCGATCTCCTGGGCTTCCTTGGGGGTGCCAAGGGTGGCCAGGGTGAGCACCTGGGTCTCGCCGCGGGTGAAGAGACCGGAGCCGTGGGCGCGCGGGCTGTAGTTCACCTCGCACCAGATCGGGCGGATCTCGGTCAGGCCGCGTCCATCGGGGCGCAGGTTGCGCTCCAAAATGCGGGCGCGAACCACCTGCTTGTAGACCTCGTGATAGGCTGCTTTCAAGCCTTCGGTGTTGGATTCATCCTCACTCTTCAGTTCTTCCACCAGTTTGGCTTCCAGTTCATCGATGGCAGCGTAATTCTCGGCTTTGCCGGTGTACTTGTCGTGGATCTTATCCAGCTCGCCCGCGGCTTTTTCCTGCATGGTTTTCACCAGCTCGGGGTCGATCGGGAAGAGCGGAACCACGCGCTTGGGCTTGCCAAGCTCGGCAGCCATCTTTTCCTGCAGGGCGATGATGGGCTGCATCGATTCGTGACCGAAGAGCAGTGCCTCGACCATCACTTCTTCAGAGACTTCCTTGGCACCGGATTCCACCATCAGGATGGCATCCTTGGTGCCTGCCATGCGCAGGTCCAGGTCGGAATCTTCCATCTCGGCGAAGGTGGGGTTGGCCACCAGCTTGCCTTCAATGCGCCCAACGCGCACCGCGCCAACGGGTCCGCCCCAGGGGATATCGGAGATCATCAGCGCGGCGGAAGCGGCGTTGATGGCCAGGATATCGAGCGGGTTTTCCACATCGGCGGAAACCGAGAACATGACCACCTGCACCTCGTTGCGCATTTCCTGCTGGAAAAGCGGGCGCAGGGGGCGGTCGGTGAGGCGGGCGATGAGGATGGCATCTTCGGAGGGGCGGCCTTCGCGGCGGAAGAAGGAACCGGGGATGCGCCCGCCGGCGTACATACGTTCTTCATATTCCACGGTCAGCGGGAAGAAATCAAACCCCTGGCGGGGTTCCTTACCCATGGTCGCGGCGGCGAATACGATCGTATCCCCCATCCGCACGGTGACGGATCCGCCCGCCTGTTGGGCGAGCTTTCCCGTTTCTATAACGACAGATTTGCCGCCGATTTCGGTGGCATATTGCTTTGATTCTGGTTGCATTATTGCAAACTCCCTTTTTTGTTTCCCACCCGGTCAGGGACTGAGGGCTGTTCTGGATGGATCACGGGGATGATCCAGACCGGCTTTCAATTCCCGACCTGCGGGCCATAAAATTCTTACGCACTTATCAATGAATGAAACGAGTAGATGGAAGTGCTCAACCATCTACCCGTAGGAAAGCCTGCCTTACTTGTGGCGGAGGCTCAACCGCTCAGTGATCTGCATGAAGCGGTTGAAATCCTTCTTTTTGAGGTAAGCCAGAAGGCGGCGGCGGTGGCCGACCATCTTGAGCAGGCCGCGGCGGGAGGATTCATCGTGCTTGTTCGCGCGCAGGTGCTCGGTGAGCGTGGTGATGCGGTTGGTGAGGATGGCGATCTGTACTTCGGGCGACCCGGTGTCGCCTTCGTGCTGACCATAATCGGTAATGAGCTTTCCCTTGGTTTCCTTCGTAATCATGACTTCTGCATTCTCCTAAATTTATTTGCGCAGGTCTCCATACCCGCAGCATCACCGCAGGCAGGACCAGTCAGGGCAGTATTATAACAGGATTCTCCCCATAGAGCGGTGAGAAAATGAGTATCCGGTGAGAGCCGGAAGGGGCAAAGAATCATCACGGGGAGGATTCGCCCGCATCCCGGGCGGTTGATGAGGCACGCAAATAATGTCGCAGGGCAGCCTGGGTGTCGGCAGGCAGATCGGGGAGCAGGCGCCGGATAAACCGCAGCAGGGCAGGGGAGGGATCAGAATCCAGGAATTTCCGCAGGTAGGAGCGCGTTTCCACCGGGGAGATCCCATTGATGAGGATTATCACATCGTGCAGGGCGGACATAACCGCGGGTGGAGGATCGTTGACCAGCGGCTCCAGCATATTGAAAATGCGGGGGAGGAAATCCAACCCCGTTTCCGCCAGGAATGGTTCCAGCGCCTGCAACCCGAGGATGACCTCCTGCGGATCGGGCGAGATCAGAAGGTCCGCAGCGAAGCTCAGCCAGGTATCCGGCTCCGCTTTTCGGATGGCGGCTCCACCGGTGGAAAAAAGCAGCCGCAGCAGACCCGGATCAATCGTGGGATCGCACCAACGCTGCAATCTGTCCAATACTTCCTTGCGGTAGCCGGGCGGAACCTCTCCGAGCAGGAAGACGGCGATCTCGCACATCTCCAGGATCCGGGTTTCCCAAAGCTTGTCGATATTGACCAGGCAGTGGATGGGATCGGCACTCCCAACCATGCCAAGTTGCAGCTCCAATTGCTGCATCACCAGGGGAGGGACGTTATAGGCAGGCAGCCGGCTGCGGTGGCTGACGTTGGTTCCCGGGCGGTAGGCGCGGTTGCCGTAGAGCTCCAGCAGGGAATCCAGCCCGCGGGTGAATTCGGCGGGATCGTCGAAAGATTCCGCCAGGCGCGTGGTCTGGATCCTCAGGCGGGCTAACTGAACCGCGGGCATGGGATCGATCCTGTTGGGTTTATGGAATTAATACGCTTTGGCGAAATACGCCTTATCGTTGGCGGGCTGGCCGCAAACAATGCATTTTCCGGGAGGTACCTGCTGGTTCATGGGGATGCAGCGGGTGGTAGCCTTGGTATCCTCCTTGACCTTCGCCTCGCAGTCTTTGCTGCCGCACCAGTAGGAGTAAGCCCAGCCATTCTGTACCACTTCCTTCAGCGCTTCGTAGTCGACCGGGTCTTCGATGTGGGCTTCGCGGAAGGCGAGCGCGCGGTCATAGAGCGCCTGTTGGATTTCGGCGAGCAGCGCGGCGACCGTCGCCCCGATGCCAGCCTGGGGGACGAAGGATTTACCCTCGCGTCCGGGTTTATCGCGGCGGGCAAGCGCAACGCTTCCCTTTTCCACATCTTTGGGACCGATCTCCATCCGCAGGGGCACCCCGCGCAGCTCCCAATCGTTGAATTTAAAACCAGGGGTGACCTCGGTGCGGTCATCCACCTTCACCCGGATGGCAGAGAGCTCAGCGGTGATCTTTTGAACCACGGGTATCACCAGGGATTTCTCTTCGTCGTTCTTAAAAATGGGTACGATCACAACCTGAATGGGGGCAAGGCGCGGCGGGAGGATCAGTCCCTGGTCGTCGCCGTGGGTCATGATGATGGCTCCGATCAGGCGGGTGGAAACCCCCCAGGAGGTCGTCCAGCAATATTGCAGTTCGTTATTAACATCCAGGTATTGGATATCAAAGGCTTTGGCGAAATTCTGACCAAGATTATGAGAGGTACCCGATTGCAGCGCCTTGGTATCTCCCATCATGGCTTCGATGGAGTAGGATGCCGAAGCTCCGGCGAATTTCTCAACATCACTCTTGCGCCCGCGGATCACCGGGATGGCAGCATCCTCTTCTGCGAAGGCGGCATAGGTATCGAGCATACGGATCGTTTCCTCCTGGGCTTCCTCTGCAGTGGCGTGGGCGGTGTGACCCTCCTGCCAGTAGAACTCGAGGGTGCGCAGGAAGAGCCGGGTGCGCATTTCCCAGCGGACAACATTGGCCCACTGGTTGATCAGCACCGGCAGGTCGCGGTAGGACTTGATCCATTTGGAATACATGTAGCCGATGATGGTTTCGGAGGTGGGGCGGATGACCAGTGGCTCTTCCAGTTCCTGTCCCCCGCCGTGGGTGACCACGGCCAGCTCGGGGGAGAAACCCTCCACGTGTTCCTTCTCTTTTTCCAGGAAGGACTTGGGGATGAGCAGGGGGAAGGCGGCGTTGACATGCCCGGTGGCCTTGAAGCGTTTATCCAGGCTCTGCTGGATGTTCTCCCACAGCGCCCAGCCGTAGGGTCTGACAACCATGCAGCCGCGTACCGGGGCGTAATCCGCCAGTTCGGCGCGCTGGATCAGCTGGTTGTACCATTCGGAATAATTCTCACTTCGGGTGGGCAGTTTTTCTGTGCTCATTTATCTGGAACGCTTTCTTTAAATGGGATGATAAGCCCCGATTATAGCAGGAACGGATTATTTATCCGCGAGCAGCTTTTGAATGAGTGGCAGGGCGGAGAGGTGATCGGGGGCGAGGAGCAGCCGTTCCCAATCCCGTTCGGGGGCAGTAGATCCCCGAAAGCTGGTGGTATTTTGTGATGGTTTCCTTCCAGCCTTCACCGATCAGAACCAGGGGTTTTGCGGGGATGGCGGAGATGATCATCAGGTTCCACATCACCGCCAGCTCCGCGAGCGTCCCCGGTCCACCAGGCAGGGCGATGGCGGCATCGCACTGCCTGATCAAATAGCCGATCCGATCCATCAAGCCGGGAAGACGGATCTCCTCGATCACCCAGGGGTTCACCCGCATTTGGCGCCAGCTCTCGATCTCCTCGCAGCTCACCCCGATCACGTGACCACCGGCCTCGTTGGCGCCGCGGGAGATAGCCTCCATCGTACCTGTGTAGCCACCGGTCATTACCTGGAAGCCGGCATGGGCGATCATTTCTCCAAGCTGTTTCGCGTTTTCGTATTCCGGGCTCCCGGGCTTGGGATGGGCTCCACCGAAGACAGTTATGATCATGGTTACCTCGAGTTCATTCTTTGGAAAGATTGAAATGTCGATCGGTTGAATTTGTGATTCGTTGATCGGGTTTTGATAGAAGAATCCAGGCGAAGAGGATGGCGAAATATACGAGGGGCAGCTCGTCCGCCGGTGGAAATACCCATTTGCTGAGAATGAAGATCACCCATGAAACTATGAGCGGGAGGAACCAGGCGAGCGCATACAACCAGCCTTTGGGGGCGCGAAGGGAGGCCACCCAGCAGACCAGCGGCACGAGCAGGCTGAGCTGTTCATAGGAGATGCCGTGCGGGTGAAATGAATAGGTGACCAGGCCGAACCAGAGGAATAGCTCCAGGTCGGTCGTCCGGCGGCGGATCCAGCGGTAGATCAGCCAGGCGGTAAGGGCAACCATCATCCCTGCGAGGATCAGAGCTGCTGTCTGTCCAGCCTTTCCCGGGAGGATCAACCCAACCAGGTTGCCGATGGTGGGGTTGGATTGGACGTAGCCGGCGTATTCGCGCACCCTTCCCATCCACAGCATCAACCAGCCGGGGACCACTGCGAAGGAGAGGAGGAAAAAAACGAACCAGGAAAAAACCAGGGATATTAGAAAGCGCCAGTATTTATACCGGATTGAGGTTAGAAGAATGAAAGCGAGGAACAGCCACATGAACTGTGGCTTGGTGGTGGACCAGGCCAGGAGGATGCCGGTGAGTACCTGCAACCAGACGGGCGGGTCCCGGCGGGCAACGAAGAATCCGAAATACAGGATCAGGATGCTTGAGATCGTCACCACGAAATTACCCAGGATCAACCCGAAGGCGACCGGATAAAACGCAAGGTAAGTAAATGGGAGCCATTTGGGAGCCCGCGGAAACGCGAGATAGATCACACTGACGACCAGGAGGATATTGGCTACCAGCCAGATGGACTCCGCCCAGGGGTAATCCAATCCGCTCAACGGCAGAAGGATGAAGAGACTGTATGGTGGATAGGCAAAGGCCACCTGGTCCTCCCAGGCGAAAGCCTCGCGGCCGTAGATGCCCATCTGACTCTGCAAAGTGACCGCGCTGCTGTAGGGATTGACGTGATCGATGAAAGCTGCCTTGGAAGCCAGCCAGAACGTGAAAAAATCCGCGCCTACAGGCAGGTTCACGAGAATGGAATGCGCATTGACCACCAGTGCCCCTGCAACGAGAAGAACAATTCCGATGAGGACGATCTTTTGCCAGGGTTTGAGGCCAGGTTTCAATACAGCAGGCTGCGTTCCAGCCATGCTTACCGTTTGGTGGTTTCTTCGTCCGCCTTAAGCTCGGCGATGACGTTCACCGCCACCTTGGCGGATCCCTGTTGGGCGGTCATCCAACCGGGTTTATTGGCCATATCGATCAGGTGACCGAGGACGGACTTCTGTTCATCCTCATTCAACTTAAGCCAGGTTTTTCTGATCAGTTGGGGATTGCGGGAAAGGATGCCATCCCAGATCCATTCAGGATTATCGATTGTCATGAGTATAGGGTATCAAATCCAACCTGTAACGTCAAGAAAAAAGGCCTGCTCAATTTCAGCAGGCCTTTTGGTCGCAGGAATAAATTACGACTCTTCCTTTTTCTGAGCAAGTTCTTTCTGGCGCTGGGCGACGATCTCCTGGGTGATATTACCCGGGACAACCTCGTAGTGATCCTCTTCCATGGTGAAGTACCCGCGCCCGCCGGTGAAAGAGCGAAGCTGGGTCGTGTAGCGCAGCATTTCAGCAAGGGGAACGTGAGTGGTGATGGTGGAATGACCTTTTTCGGTCTCCATGCCCTGGACACGCGCGCGGCGGGTGTTCAGATCGCCTAGAACATCACCCATGTTGGATTCGGGCACGATGATCTTTACAAGCATGATCGGCTCACGCAGGACCGGCCCGGCTTCTGCGAAGGCGATCTTGAAAGCTTCACGCCCGGCGATTTCGAAGGCGATCGGTTTGGAATCCACCGGGTGCTCTTTTCCGTCGTAGACCGAGACGTGTACGTTGGAGACAGGGTAACCAGCCAGATACTCCCTCCTTCATCAAGGCCAGGATGCCTTTCTGGATGGAGGAAAGATAGCTCTGGGAAATGGCGCCGCCGAAAACATCCCAGGTAAGACTGAAATCCTGATCAGCCAGGGGATCGATCCGCAACCAGACCTCGCCAAACTGCCCGGCGCCGCCGGTTTGTTTTTTGTGGCGGTACATGCCTTCACCTTTTTTGGTGATGGTTTCCTGGAAGGGAACTTTTGGGATGCTGGTGACCAGGTTCACCTGGAACTTGGTCTCCGCACGGCGGATGATGACATCGATATGCTGGTCACCCATTCCCTGCAGGATGGTCTGGTTGGTGGCCATCTCCTGCCGCCAGGAGAGGGTGGGATCCTCTTCGCACAGGCGGGTGAGGGTGGGGGAAATTTTCGTTGAATCGGCCTGCGTCTTGGGGAAGATCGCAACCTGGAAGAGCGAACCCGGGTAAACCGGCTTTGGTAAGGATACCGGGTGGGTCTTATCGCAGAGGGTATCCCCGGTGACCGTTTCGGAGAGCTTGGGCACAATACCGATATCACCGGAATGGAGCACTTTCACCGGGATGGTTTCCTTGCCGCGGGGGATGCTGAGCGTGCCCAGGCGTTCTTCGATCCCCTTGGCCTGGTTCCAGACGCGGCTATCGGATTGCATGGTGCCTGAGTAGACCCGGAAATAGGTTTGTTTGCCAACGAAGGGATCGGCGGTGGTCTTCCAGGCATACGCGGCCAGGGGGCTGGCATCGCTGCACTTAAGTTCCTCATCGCCATCTTTTCCGGCTGCGGTAACAACGGGTGCGGCTGCCGGGGAGGGGAAGAGCTCGAGGATGGCATCAAGCAGGGGGAACACCCCGATCTCCATGTGGCCGGAGGCGCAAAATACCGGAGCAAAATTGCAGGTCTGAACACCCTTGCGGAGCCCTTCAAGCAATTCCTCATCACTGAGGGTCATGGTGGAAAAATATTTTTCCATCAGGGCATCGTCGCCTTCGGCAGCGGCTTCCACCAGCTTGGCCCGGGCTTCTTCCGCGGCAGGCATTAGATCTGCGGGGATTTCAACCGGAGTGGAGTTGTTGCCTTTGAAAGCTTTCATCTTGAGAATATCGATCACACCCTGGAAGGCGGCTTTTTCACCCCAGGGAATCTGCACGGGGATGAGGCGGACATTGGAATATTCTTGTATGGAGGCAACAGCTTTATTGAAGTTGGCGTTATCGCGCTCCATCTTGTTGATGAGCACCATACGGGGCAGCTTGAATTGGTCGCAGTAATTCCAGGCGATCTCAGTGCCAACTTCCAGCCCGGCAACGGAATCCGCCAGGATGACCGCGCCTTCCACCACGCGGAAGGCTGAGATTACCTCACCAATGAAATCCGTATAACCTGGGGTATCCAGTACGTTGAGCTTCGTGTCCTTGTATTCCACCGGAACGACCGAAGTGGAAAGCGATAGGCTTCGGCGAATTTCTTCTTCATCGAAGTCGGAAACAGTGGTTCCATCCTCGATCTTTCCGAGTCTGGTGGTTGCGCCGGTGAGGTGAAGCATGGCTTCGGTGAGGATGGTCTTCCCTGCGGAGCCGTGGGATGCAAGTGCGAGATTACGGATTTTATCGGAATTGTATTCTTTCATGAAAACGAACCCTTCTTTAAGGAAGAATTAGGGAGGCTGAAAAAAACAGCCTCCCTATTCTAAATGAAAGCATTGTTCTTGACAAGCAATGCGGTCAGAGTTTCTTTTCCATACGCCAGGAGGGCTCCTCCACCTCACGCCAGCATCCCTTCTCATCCGGGTATGACCAACGGCCAGGATCGGAGGCAACCACTATATAACCATTCCGACCATAAAGCCTCAACGCACCGCTGTTTTCGCGCGCAACATTTAATGTGATCACCCGAAAACCACGGCCAGCGATATCGGCCTCGAGCACAGCCAGCATCCGCGTTCCCAATCCCTGGTTTCGGTAATCCGGCTTGACCCGGAAGGAGAACATATAGGCGCGGTCCTTTCCATCCGCCAGCTCCAGGCGGTCGCATTCCAATTGCACAAATACCTGGCCGACCAATCCTTTGAAGTTTTGCACAGCCACCCAGGAAAGCGCTTTCCCCTCCAGGCAGCGGCGGTAGGTATTCTGATAGATCAGGCGAAAATGTTTGTATTCTCCCCCCCATTCAAGGTCATTCAGGTCCCCCAATCCCAGGGGGCGGATGCTGATCCCGGTCAGTAATTTTTCAGTGGTGAGGGTCTGGTCCATATCGCTTCAGGGGTTGTCGGCGGGTGGAAGCTGCGCGAGGAGCTTGTGTAAATATTCACGCTCCTGTTCATCCGAGGAGACTTCTCCATCCAGCCATGCGGAGCGCAAACTTGCGAGGATGTTCTTATAAAGTGGACCAGCGGGGATGCCCAATTTATGGAGATCCTCCCCGTCGGTTACCGGTTTGATTTTTCGCCAGGTGGTCAAGAATTTCCAGATCAGCTCCCTCTGACACGGTTCAGGGGCTTCAGAGTAAAGAATGAAAAGTGCAGCTCGCGGGATTTTTTCCAGGTGAGCCGCAATATGACTGGGTCGCTGCCGGCACAATTTTTCAATGATCCTGCGACCTCGGTATACCTGGCGGAGAGAATTTATGAAATCTGCTGTCAACCGTAGCCGGCTGGATGCAGAGGTTCCCTCGTGCTCCTCGAGGCGGCTCAACCAGGCGAGGTAGATGAGCGCAGTCCGGCAAGGAAGCGAGAACAGTGTGTCGGGTAGATCCCATTCCTTCTCTGCCTTGAGGTTCCAGGCGAATCGAAGATTTTCCAATCTTTCTGGTGGAAGCACCAAACCTGAATGGATGGCTTCCAGCAGCCCAAGCGACGAAGCTCTTTCGATAATTTCGGCGTAACGGGCTTCTTCGAAGAAAAGGTCCAATTCGTGCCTGGCTCGCTGGCCGGAGATCTGCCCAAGCAAGGGAACAGCCCGCTGGATCAATCCGAGGGTTCGATCCTCAATCCTGAATTCGAAGCGCTGCTCAAAGCGGACCGCCCGCAGCAGGCGGGTGGGATCATCGATGAAAGAGAGAGGATGAAGAACGCGAATGATTCCTTTCCGCAGATCATCAAAACCACCCCAAAAATCGTACAACTCCCCGTAATGGGAACCATCCAGGCGAAGTGCGAGGGTATTTATGGTGAAATCGCGCCTAAAGAGATCCAGCTTGATGCTTCCTCGCTCCACCGTGGGCAGGGCGGATGGATATTCATAGAATTCCGTCCTGGAGGAGATCAGATCCACCCGGTCTGGAAGTCCCTGTTCCAACTCATTATGGGAGAAACCGGGTAACTTATGAAGGTGGTCATGGATATCCCGGATGAACCATTTGGCGGTTCCGAACCGGCTGTGGCTCACCTGGCGGCCGCCGAATTCCTCAACAAGCGATTTTGCCAGGCGGATGCCATCCCCTTCCACAACGATATCCAAATCAGCACCCTTGCGTTTGAGCAGCAGGTCGCGGACGATGCCGCCTACCAGGTAAACCGGGAAACCAAGTTCCGCTCCTTTTACGGCGATAAGCTTCAGGAGCGAGATGGTTGCGCCAGGTAAATAAGCGTCCAGTTCCTTACCCAGGTTCCTGCGCCTTTCTGCAGGTTTTCCTTCGCTGGTAAGAATCCTCAGCAGATCCGTGCGGGTGACAATGCCGACGATTTTGTTCTTTTCTGGGTCGAACACCGGCACCTGTCCCCAACCGGTTTCGGCCATCACTTTTTGGAGCGTGTTCAGTGAATCCCCAAGTTGAACCCAGACCGAGCCGGTTTCCATGATCTCAGCTGCTGTTAAATTCAATTTATGCGCGATCGCCCGGTCAACATTTCGGCGCGTCAATAGGCCGGCGACGGTAGCGCCATCCACCACCGGGAAGCCTTCATAGCCATACCGCTGCATCAGTCTGGCGGCTTCATCAACAGGAGTGTCGAGACCAAGCGTCATTGGCCGCCTTGACATAACCCGGTTGACGGTAAGGGCAGGTCGAATGTGCTTTTCGAGTGTTTCAGTCAATGCCATGCAATTGGATTCCAGAAGATTGGCATGATCTTCCTGGTTTGTTGATGCGGCAGTCGGAATAAGAGCAGCCGCTGCTCGCTCGTGCCCGCCGCCTCCAAACACGGCCATCACTGTGCCCACATCAATATGATCGCTGGCAGAGCGGGCGACGATACGAATCCCATCCCTCGTGGCCACCAGCAGGAACAATGCGTCCGGATCGAGCAGATCCCGCAGTTTGTGTGCAACGCTGGAAATCTCATCAACAAGCGATGGAGCGTCTGCCATGGCGATGACGATGTTGAACCCCTGGATGCGATTGGACCTTGCCGAAGCCAACAGTTGATCATAGACGTCCCGCTGAGCATCAGAAAGAGGAGGGTTAAGAAAATCCACCACCAGTTTCAGGCTGGCGCCATTTTCCAGTAAATACGCCCCCGCGCGAATATCCCTGGGTGTGGTGCTGGAGTATTGAAAGGAGCCCGTGTCTTCAAAAATCCCAAGAAGCAAAAGGCTTGCGGCGATGGGACCGATAACCTCACCACGTTGGATGAGTTCCTCTACCAGGATCGTGGTGGTGGCGCCAACCTTTCCTGCGATCATTACCCATTCCGTGGGAATTCCTAGCCGGCGATTATGATGGTCAATCACCTGAACCCTGGTGGTTGGCGAAAACCCCCGCAGGGTGACCATCGACTGGGTATCCACCAGGAAAACCATATCGATCTCTTCTTTGGGGAGATCTTCCAGATCAACGAATGGCAGCTCCGAGCCGTAGAGGTTTAGAAATGCGCGCACATTCCTATTCAAACGGTGCGGCAAGACAGGAATCGCACCATCGCGGAGGATCGAGGCTGCCAGCAGGGATGCCAGCGCGTCGAAATCTGCCTGCTCGTGGGTGAGAACAACTTTCATGGAATTATTGTAACATCAAGGGCTTAATGAAGGTCGCAGCCTAATCCCCCCAGTTGATTTAAAAATATTTTCTGATATGATGCAAATGATCGAGGAAAAATGGAACACGACCTTACCAGGGAAGAACTGCTGCGTTACTCCCGCCACCTTATGATCCCGGAAGTAGGCCTGGACGGGCAGCGCAAACTGAAAGCCGCATCGGTGCTGATCGTCGGTACTGGCGGGCTCGGCTCACCCATCTCCCTTTACCTGGCGGCAGCCGGGGTAGGAAGGATCGGGCTGGTGGATTATGACCGGGTGGAATCCTCCAACCTGCAACGCCAAGTGATCCATTCCCAGGACTCCGTCGGTGAATTGAAGGTGGATTCCGCCCGAAGAAAATTGCTGGGTCTTAATCCGCTCATCCAGGTCGATACATTCGATACGGTTCTGAACTCCACCAACGCCCGCGAAATTGCTGAGGGATACCAGATCCTTGTTGATGGAACCGATAACTTCCCAACACGATACCTGTTAAACGACCTGGCAGTATTTACTGGAAAACCATTCGTATATGGTTCCGTTTTTCGGTTTGAAGGCCAGGCTGCTGTGTTCGATGCCCGCCTGGGACCCTGCTACCGCTGCCTATTCTCTGAACCTCCAGACCCTGCCATGGTACCTTCGTGCGGGGAGGGTGGGGTTTTCGGTGTGATGCCGGGGATCGTCGGGACCATCCAGGCTACCGAGACTATCAAATTGATCCTTGGGATCGGGGAAACGCTGGTTGGAAAACTTCTGCTTGTGGATGCGCTTGAATCGGGATTTCAGAAGGTGACTCTGCAGAAGGATCCCGACTGCATGGTATGCGGAGAAACACCGGTCATCCACGACCTTATTGATTACGAAGAATTCTGTGCTGCTCCAACGGTGAACTCTCCGGATGCCGGACTTTCTCCGGAAAAGTTGATCTCACCACTGGAGCTTTCCAAACTAATTGCTGGTGGGTTGGCCCCTAAAATGATCGATGTTCGTAACTCGGTGGAATTGGCCATCTCCACTTTTCCCGGGGCGGAGACTATTCCTATTGAGAAGCTTCCCCAATATTTTTCCACCTGGGATAAGGAGCGGGAAATCGTATTTATTTGCAGAACAGGGTTACGGTCTGCACGTGCATTGAAAATGGCGGAAGCACAAGAATTCAAGCATACCCGCTGCCTGCGGGGGGGCATCAATGCCTGGGCAGGGGAGATCGATCCGAAAATCCGGCAATACTAAGCTATCGCGACAAGGATAGGCATGAAAATCACACCATTGAAATTGGGAAATGGAGATCAACCTGTTTTGCTTACCGTGCTGGCACACCCGGATGATGAAACTTTCGGCACTGGCGGCACGCTGGCGTTATACGCCCGCAGGGGAGTGAAAGTAAACCTGATCTGCGCCACCCGCGGGGAAGTGGGCGAGGTCGACGAGAAGTACATGCAAGGTTTCAATTCGATAGCAGAAAGAAGGGAGGATGAATTACGATGTGCGGCCGGGTTATTGGGGTTGAATGAAGTGATCTTCCTGGATTACCGGGATTCCGGTATGGAAGGCTCTCCTGAGAACAAACACCCGCAGGCGCTTGCCGCCCAACCAAAGGAAGATGTGGCCAGGATCGTTGCCAGTCATATCCGCAGGCTCCGCCCGCAGGTGCTAATAACCTTCGATCCCATCGGGGGATACCGCCACCCGGATCACATTGCCATTCACCGGGCAACTGTAAGAGCTTTTGAATTGTGCAAGGATCCAAATTTCAAGGATGATCAGGATCCCTTCCTGCCATCAAAATTCTATTTCAACACGTTCCCACGAGGATTCCTGAAAGCAGGGGTGAGGCTCATCCGCCTCTTCGGTGGCGACCCGCAGCATTTTGGACGGAATAAGGATATTGACCTGCTCTCGATCGCTGAAGTCGATTTTCCGATCAACGCGAAAATCAATTACCGCCCAGTCGCGGAAATCCGTGACCAGGCATCCGCCTGTCACGCCAGCCAGGGGGGACAATCTATGACCCGGGGACCGCTTGGGTGGTTTCGGCGATTATTTTCTGCCAATGAAACCTATATGAGGGCATACCCACCAACAAAAGATAAGATTGTCGAAAAAGACCTTTTTACCGGTTTGTAAACCACCCGAATTAATCTAAAACAACGCTGATATCTCCTGTTTTATTTATTCCCATATTTCCGGAACAACAATTTCGATCGATCGAAAAATAAGAAAAATTCCCGGTAGTATTGACACCAGGAACTTGATATTCTTACAAATCAAATTATAAATATAAAAGCGAGATTGAGTTATCTCCTACCCTGGTGATGCGGATTTCGATTTACACCAAGCCATGATCGAATTATAGATCGGGCATCTGTCGTATACACCCCAAAATGCGATCAATGCACCTCCGAGGATGAACAGCCAGTTGATCCCATTCAAAAGCCCAATTGCAATCAATCCAAAGCCGGAAACAAGGCGGATTATCCTGGTCACCTGGGATACACCTGTTTTTACTTCCCCGATGCCGTTTTTCGCGGACTGGAATATTATCCGCAATGATTCCAAACTTTGTGAGCCGGTCTTTCGAAACAGTTCCCTGCCTTCTTTAAACGCAATCATCGTTGGGATTGCATAGATTTTCATTGCCCTGGCAATCTCCACATCCTCGTCCACATTGATTCTGACGAGTTCAACCGTTTCCGCAAATTCACCAGCTACTTTTTCCAGATTGGGCTCCATAGCATGGCAAGGACCGCACCAAGCCGCCCAATATTCAACCACAACGGTTTTTTCGGGTTTGCTGAGGATTAAATCTAGTTCGTTTTTATTCATGGAAATTCCTACTAGAGAGGGTGTGCTAGGCACACCCTCTTGAAAAATAAAATTACTGAGCGCTTTTATTCGTGTTGATTTTGAGCGCAACATAAAGTGGGCAGAATCCGATGATCCCGGTACCCAATAGCATCGCACCTAGAACCAGGAACAACCAACCAAGCCAACCTGCCACCGTGCCTGCAGCGAATAACCCGATCAGCACCAATCCGACAACCACACGGATGATACGATCTAAACCACCTTCATTTCTTTTCATTTCCTCATCTCCTATAGATTTGATATCTATATGATGATGCACCAATTGAAAAGTTACAAAGGAAGGTGCGTTCATAAATCAATCGGAAAAGAATTATCGAAAATTCAGGATAGAGAAAGTTTACGGGATTACTTGATCCTGGGAAAAATCACCCGTGAGATGTTCGGAAACCGAATCGTTTGCAGCAGATTGGGCAGGAACACTCAGTAAGATGGTCTCCCTCAATGAAAGCCAAGTTTCCTGCTCGCGCCATTTTCGCCATATTTTCAAGAAATCCCGGTAGGCTTTGTCCCGTGCGACGGTCCGGTTTCCCAGGAAATATTGGATACCCGGAGTAATCCGGTATAGCGGTCGGTTATGACCGTAGAATTTATGGATACGTTGACGTTCTTTTTCCTCGAAGCCGGGCAAAAAGGCAATCCACACGTCGCAGTCATGGATATCGCCCAGGATCTGCTGGCTCTTCCTGGCAGCCTGAAGCGGTTTCGTCAATTCATCGGGATAGATCGGGGCGAACATCTCCATTGCATAGCGCAAGCGTTTGGCGGCAATTCGCATGGCATGCAGCATGGTTGTGTTATCTGGTTGGCGAAGGTAAACCTCATACGATAGGAAATCGTTCAACTTATCATTGATGATCGTGTACGCAAGCTGATAGAGACCGGGGGAGAATACACTGGTTTCATTAAGGGTGGAAGAGAAGCGTGAGATGATCTGGGAGCATACTTTGCTTTTTTCAAGATCATCCAAAGCGCACAGAACATCCTTCTGAAGCGAACTGCGTTGCTGGGTCAAGCGGAGGAGGATTCGGTTGATCCCCGGTTTGCATTTCGGATCTTTGATTTCCCGAAGAACCTGGGTGATCAGATCGATCTGCACATCGGTATCCCTGGCTTCTCCCAACGACCTGGTAAGGCGGCGAATGGTACGGATCCAGGTTGCCTGTTTTTTCTCCGGAAGACTTTCCCTGAATACACTCAGCGCAGAACGCAACCTGCGGGATGCCACCCGCATGCGGTGAATATATTCGATATCTTCGGATGAGCGAACCCCTTCTATCTCATTCTGCAGGGCTTCTACCGACCGCACAAAAATTAAGGCGGCGAACGCATAAATACCCGGATCGCCCCGGGCTTTAGATTCGGGGTTGGTTTTTACTGGTATCTCGCTTTCCAGCGGGTCCTGCAAAGGGCACCTCCCCTGTATCAAATTGAATTCTGGATCAAGATGTTTTCAAGATCTTTGATTGAATTTTCCGTTTGAGATCGTTATGAACCACCTGAGGAGAGCGGGTGGCATCCACTTCTACGAAATTAAATTCTTTGGACAGACCGAAGAATTGCTCGATCAACGCTGCCTGGTAGATGCAGAAACTATCGTAGAGATTATTTGCGCAGCGGATATCCATACCGGATTCCCAATGGTCGAATCCACGGCCTGAAACGACCCGCTTAACTCAGGGTCTGGACATCAGATTTAAGTAGGAAGACAATATCAGGTTTCAATGCAAAACCATATAGTTTTCGTACCCAGTCCGGGTCTGCTCCACGAACCACATCACGGGCGATGGTGGAGTAAAAATAGCGGTCAGAAAGGACAAAAAAACCTGCCTCCAGACGCGGGGATGATCTGGTTTTCAAGCCGGTCCGCAAAATCGGTTGCGTAAAAGAGACTCATCGTCAAGGGACTTAAGGTATTACCCAGCTTGGCTGCATCCAAACCGGGCTGGGTGAGCGGGGAGCGCTTTAACCCGGTATCAGAGACTGCAAATCCTTCGTTTTCCAACCAGGTGCGAAGTAACTGGATCTGGGTGGAACGTCCGACACCATCTGTACCTTCAAGGACGATCAATTTCCCCGGCATATCCTTCGATTTGATTTTTTTATAAGGAAAACCAGCTCCATAAAATTTCGGTTCAGTCATGCTGACCTCCCATTTGGGCGATTGGGGTAGGATTTCCGGAAGGGATCACCAAGTTCATTCCTTCCCACCCGTCCAGCACTTGTTGGACCGCGGATCGAACTTCTTTCTGCTGTAATTCCACGGATTGGGCGCCGTCAATGACTTTGAAGCCGAATTCGTCCACCATCTTGTCGTATTGATTGATCACCAACTGCTGGAACATTTTGAAGCTGGTTTTCTTATCGTCGGATAATCCCAGGTCCATGCCAGCTTCATAGTATTTGATCTTGGCTCGTGAGGAAAGAATGCGTTTTACGGCAACATCCAGGGGAACACGGAAGTAAAGGGCGAGGTTTGGCATGACCGCGAAGGAGTATAGTTCCCGCACCCAAACTGGATCCACGCCTCGGGCTACATCGCGTGCGAATGCGGTGAATGAATATCGGTCCGCAAGGACGATCACGCCAGCTTTGAGCATTGGCAGGATCTTGTTTTCCCAGCGGTGGGCAAAATCGGTGGATTGGAGCAGGCTGAAGGATGTGGGGGTGAACATCTTCTCGCTTTTTCCAAGACGGGTTGTGCTTTTTACAAGCTCGGAAGAATTCCACTCGCTGAAATACACCGGTTTTCCCTGCTTACGCAGCCATTTGGTAAGCAGATCGATCTGGGTGGATTTACCGCTGCCATCGATACCTTCCACGACGATCAGCCGGCCTTTATATGGATTTGGTCTTAACAAGGTATGCCCCTTTCTTCAAGTTCGATGACACAAAAAGCTGAGGGGATGATTATAGCATTCAACACTTAGTTTTTGACGTCTTTTATTCATCCTCGTCCAGTGGAAAATCCTCTTCGGCGTCTTCTCCTTCAATTTCCATGAATTCCCCAGTGCAAATGAACACGGTCCGTTCGCAAATATTGGAAACCCGGTCCGCAAATCGCTCCAGGTTGTGCGCAGCTGCAAACATCATTTGAGCTTGAGGCGCAGAGAGGGGACTTTGGATGATGGCATCTATCGTATCCTGCCGCACTTTGGCATAAAGAGCATCCACCTTGTCGTCTTCTAAGGGGACGCGGACTGCGCTTTTATAATCTTCGGTCACGAAAGCCGTGATGGCATCGTGAAGCATGGATATGCCAAGTTTGGTCATTTCTTCAAGGTCGGCAGCGGGAACAGGGTAGTCGGAAGGGCCAAGCCGGATGACGATCTTAGCAATACCTTTGGCATAATCTCCCATCCTCTCAAGCTCGGTGGCGATTTCAAGGATTCCGGTCAGGAGACGAAGATCATGCGCCATTGGTTGCTGGGTGGCCATAACGATCATCACCGCGCTTTCGATGGCATTCCGCTTTCCGTTGATCTCAGCATCATCCGCCAATACACGGCGCGCTTCAGGTATGTTCCGGCTGCGAAACAAACCGGATGATTTGTGCATCGCTTGTTCCACCATGCTGGAAAGCATGATGATTTCATCACGGATGTTCTGAATATTTCGGTCTAGAGTTTCTCTGGTCATTTTTCCTCAATTTCTCCGGATTCTTACCCGAACCGACCGGTAATATAATCTTCCGTTCGTTTATCCCGCGGGTTGGTAAAGATCTGGCTGGTAATCCCAAATTCGACCAAGATCCCTGCGCGGTCGGTGTCCATATTGAAAAAAGCGGTGTAGTCGGAAGCACGTGCTGCCTGCTGCATGTTGTGGGTAACGATGATGATGGTGTAGGTGGAGGAAAGATCGCGCATCAACTCTTCGATCTTCAAGGTGGCGATCGGATCAAGGGCGGAGCAGGGTTCATCCATCAGGATGATCTCAGGCCGAACAGCGAGCACCCTCGCAATGCATAGACGCTGCTGTTGCCCACCGGAAAGGCTGAGGGCGCTCTGGTTAAGGATATCCTTCACTTCATCCCATAAGGCCGCTTCCCTCAGCGACCTTTCCACCAATTGATCCATGTTTTCCTTGACCCCGTTGATTCGGGCTCCCCAGGCGATGTTGTCGTAGATACTCTTGGGAAATGGGTTTGGTCGTTGAAACACCATCCCGATCTTGCGGCGGATCATCACAGGATCAATTTCAGGGGATGCGAGATTCTTCCCGTGAAATATAATACTGCCTTCCATCCTCGATCCGCTTATGTAATCATTCATCCGGTTGAACGATCGAATGACTGTGCTCTTCCCGCAACCGGAGGATCCTATGATCGCGGTGATCTTGTGCGGGATCACCTTGAGGTTCACTTCCTTGACTGCCCGGAAAGCTCCGTAGAAGATTGCCAGGTCCTGAGTTTCAAGCAAGTATCGGTTATCTGGTGGGATCGTCGGGGTCATTGTTTCCATTACTCGCAAGATTATACGTATTATGTCGGTTAGGCCGATTACCGTCAACCCTGAATTTCTCGATCATGAATTTTGAGCGAATTTTCGAGCACTTCATTCAATTTTTCTGAAATCAACGATCGATTAAAGTTTGAGAGGATATATTCCCTGCCATTTTTTCCCATCTGTGCGGCTTCTGTTGGGTGATTTCTAAGGTATTTAACTTTTTCCGCGAGGTCCTGCGGGTCTCCAGGGCGAATGAACATACCTGCTGAGGCGTTTTCCACTACTTCCCGGATAACCCCATCGATAGCCAGCAGCACCGGTTTTCCTGCAGCCATGTAATCAAATACTTTATTTGGATATGTGGTTTTATAAAGATCCAGTGGCTTCAATATCGCGATACAAGCGTCAGACCTGCATAGAACTTCAACCATCTCTTCCTTCGGCACAGGGGGCAAAAAAACCAGGTTTAATAATTCTTTTTCCTCTGCCTGTGCTTGCAGGCTGGATTTCTCCTTGCCGTCACCGATCAGAATGAATTTGATACCGGATTCATGATTCAATATCGTAGCGGCTTCCAGGACCACCCCCAGATCATTTGAAAGTCCGTGCGCTCCTGCATACAGGCAGATAAAATCTCCTTCGAACTCCTTCCATGCTTTTCTTTCCTGCGAGTCTTCAGCTGGAGAAAACATTTCCGGATCGGCTCCGTTTGGTACCAATTCGATCCTGCGTGCACCTTTTTGGCGGACGTGATCAATGAAACCCGGTGAATTCACCATGACGGTATCCGCCCTGGAGTATAGGAAATGCTCCAGCCAGAGCGAAAGGCGAATCAAGACTCTGTTTTTTAAAACTCCGATGGCGATCGCAAAAGCCGGCCAGAGATCTCGAACCTCAAAAACGAAAGCGGCTCCTTTTAATCTGGCAACCAGCCAGGCAGTTAATCCCTGGAAAATCGGCGGTGAAGTACCCCACACCAGATCCACCTTTCGGACCTGTAATGATGCGATGAATGAGGAAAGCATGAAACTGACAAAGCTGATAATGCGGTGGAAAAAGCTGCGGTGAAGTGCGGGGTAGGTGTAAGCGCGGATGATCCTGATTCCCGGCTCGGTATCCCCCGAAGTCGGATCGCTTTTAGGCGCCCCAGCTCTTGCCGGTTAGGTAACTTACCGGGCTGGTTATTATGGTGAGTGTATGGCCTTTTTGCACCAATTCCCGGGCCATTTCGTGGTGGCGGGTGCCACCTGCTTCGGTGGTCGTGACAAAAGCCTGGTGGATCAACAGGATGTGCACTGGGACTCACTCCTGTTCTTCGTGGTGGAAGGATCGATTGTGATTCGGGTACGGATCGTTAACGGAAAGGTTGAAATAAAAATCGCGCGGAATGAGAGGGCTGGGATCTTTTGGCCATAGGTGGGTGAATACCAGCCACAGATCGGCGGTGTTTCACCCTCCCCGTGGATCAACTCTCCTGCGCGGATGAGTTGAACTCTGCCGGGGACTGGTTCAACTCCCCTCATCTCATCGGTTACGATTTTTACAGAAGTTGAATCAAGGTTTATCACCAGGATGTTTTCATCAAGTGTGAAAATCCCATCCGGCAGAAGCCATTGGATGACAACCTGGTGTTTCGCCCTTTTTGAACCTTCGGAAAAAGTATCCTCAGACATCCCATAAACCTCCCTGCAATCGATGGACGCGGCGGGTATGCCGCACCCCTATCCTGTGGTAGCCATCATGAAATGCTTCACACAGGTCATTCTCCCGGGTTATCAGTTTTGCCTGAGCCCAATCCAACCAGAGGAATCGCCCTGCACGGGTCATCTGATCCATGCCATCGATGGTGGCAGTGTTGTGAACGATCGCACTGGCGAGGGAGTTCTCCCAGGGGGGAGGTGCGTTGTAGGAATATGTTCCGGGGTCCAGAAGGATATTTTGCCCACCCTCCCAGAGGTCAACATGGAGCTGATCAGCCTGAAAGGGCCGGTTTCGATATCTTGCCGTCCGGATAACCGCCCAATCGTTTTCGAAGCCGATGCGATAAAACGAATCAAGGTCTGAAAAGGATTGAAGCCGGTTTCCCTTTCTGGCAGCAGGCTCAACCAACCATTCAGCCAGTTCGTCGTACTTGCCTTTTGGGAGAAACGGTTCTCCGAAAAATGCCAGATAGGCCGCCTGCGCGGTTGGGCGGTGATCGGCGAAATCCACCGAACCCAGCTGGAAAAGCCAGGCTCCATCGTTACTTCCCAAATTGGGGGCTTTTCCGGAATCCCTATCGATAAGCCTCGCATACCAACCAGTAGCTGATCGGAGTTTTCCCTGGACCCCAGGCGGGAATTGCTGCCCGTTTTTCAACATCACAGTGTTGACCCATAATGCCGTCTGGAGCATAAAACGGTGGTAATTCATACTATGCTGGCAGTATTCCCCATCCTCACCGATCTGATCTTTGAGGGCGGAATTAATGATCTTCCAACCCAGGGATTTCCATCGCGGGCTTTCCGCATACCCCTCCAGGATCGATCCCGCGGTAAATAAACCGGCACCCTCCAGGAGCAGATGGTTGTTATTCTGAGCTCGTGAATAAGGCAGGGTGAGGGGAATCCGCCGGGCATTCAAAACGAGGAATTCCAAAGCCATTTTGCGCCGAGTTTCATCGAATCCAGGCTCGCCGGAAAAAATGCTCAATGCGAAACTGGAGGTAATGATGCGGACAGCACACTCCTGGGCGGAAACCCAGTTTAGCCCCAAGTAAGGTGGATTATTAATGGTGAATATCTCCAGGAGGTCCCAGAATTTCTCGCTGAAGGTTTCGTCACCAGTGATAAGAAATGCCTGGGCGAGGTTGACCGCCCAGCTGAAACGCGCGCTTTCCCAGGTGAATTTTACGTCTCCCAGTTCCCTTCCGGCAAGCCTGCGTTCGTATGCGGTCCAATCCGCGAGGGGCGGGGAAGGAGCAAGATCAATGGCTGCCGGATCTCCCCCAAATAACGGGTAGCGATCATTGAGGATGCCTCGAGCACGCTCCAGGACATCAGGATGATCATCCCCGAGAAGGTTCAGAATTTTATCCGGCTCGGGTACCGGATACGGCCATACAGCGCTGATCCCGGATAGATCCGGGCAGATTGACTGCCTGGCGGATTCCCTGCGGTAATGACCGCTCGCCAGACCTAGGCGGTAGAGTGCCAGATTGGAAAGCGGCTTAACCCCGAGTACTCCTAGGGTTTTGATGATCGTCCCAGCGCTATTTGAGGATGCCAAGCTGGTTTCCGAAATTAGAGATCGATCGCTTCGCCTGAGCGGATTGAATCCACCGCAGCGAATGTTGCTAAATGAACAGCCCGGATATCTTCATAAGGAATTGGGGGATCCTTGCCTTCCCGTACTGATTTCAGGAAAGCATTCCAGGCTGATTTGTGACCTTTATCCTGGTTTGAGCGGAATTTTTCCGTTTTGCCGCCGCGGGTCAATTCCAATGATCGAAAATCATCCATTCGGGCGACCTTCCCACCACAAAAGATCTCGAAGGTCTCCTTGGAAAGACTCTTATCGCCATTTGCCAGGTAAGTGATGATCGCAATGGAGCCATCTGAGAAGGTCAGGGTGATCGCAGCATTATCCTGTCCGTAGATACCCCCATCCGGCAGTGCATTGGCCTGCACCCGGATGGGCAGGCACTCTGCAAGGTAAGTGCACAGGTCAATAAAATGACAACCTTCACCTATGATGCGTCCTCCGCCGATTCTGGGGTCCTGTGTCCAGTGGGTGAGGGGAATAAACCCGGCATTCACCCGGTAATTGATCACCAACGGTTCCGCGCGATTCGCCAAGAAATCACGGGTTCTTACAATAAGTGGGGCAAACCGGCGGTTAAACCCGACGGTGAGAACGGGTTTCGGGGAGGATTTCAACGACATGAAGACTTTCTCCAGCCCTGGGCGGTCGATGGCCAGCGGTTTTTCGCAGTACGTATGCTTGCCGTTTCGAATGGCTGTACTGGTTTGAATTGCGTGTTCATCGTGGCGGGTGAGGATGACTACAGTGTTGATCCCTGGATCCGAGAGAATCTCATTTTCATCTGCGGAAGCATACGTAAAACCGAACCTGGCGGCGGCATGCCTGGCGCTGGCTCCGCTGGCGGAGGCAATCCCGTATAGCTCCACTTGACCGGCGGATTGGATCACCGGGAGAAAGACAGCCTGGGCGTAATTTCCCGCGCCGAGCACACCGAGTTTCACTTCAGAGGTGGGTTGGCTTTCTTTCCGGATCACCACTTTCGAAACATTATCAGTTTTTGCACCCGGATACGTGAGCAGAACGCCAAGAAACGATTCTCCTGTCTTGCGGGCGATCACCTGGTATGCCCTGGCAGGCATCCAGGATATCAAACCGGTGGGTAAGGAGGGATTTCACTTCCAGTCGGCCGGAAGCAATAAGTTCCAGGAAGGCTGCCATGTTGCGCGTTTCGGTCCAGCGCACGTACCCGTAGGGGTAATCGATGCCATTTTCTTCATAAAGGGGATCGTAACGGCCTGGGCCATAGGAACGGGAAACCAGGAAAGTGATCTCTTTTTCGTAGAACTGTTTGCGGATGAGATTCAATCCAACCGCCCCAATGGAGATCACCCTGCCGCGGTCGCGGCAGAGATCCGCTGCTAGTTTTACGGCATCGTCCCCGGGGTGATCCGCACAGATCAGGACAGCGTCGAACCCTTTGCCAGAACTAAAAGAGCGGCCGGAGATCTCCGCTTCCGATCGAATAACGCAGGCGACACCGGTATTTTTTCCCAATATCACCCTCGCGGGGTCGATATCGGTACCAAAAACCCGGCAACCGGCGGCTTGGGCGATGCGAACCGCGAGTAGACCAAGTAATCCTAACCCGATGACCGCAATATTTTCACCCACCTGGGGTTCGGCAAGGCGGAAACCATGCAGGGCGATCGCGCCAAGCGTCGTGAATGCCGCGGATTCACCATCCACGCCTTTTGGCACTTTAACGAAAAGGTTTTTGGGAACCAGGTTATATTCTGCGTGAACAGCATGGCTGCCTGCACAGGCTACTCTATCTCCGGGTTTCACCCCCGTGATTCCTTTGCCTACAGCTTCCACCATACCCGCTGTGGAATACCCAAGCGGCATGGGTTGATCGAGCCGGTTGAATGCCGCCTTTAATGTGGGGGTTACCCCATCTTTCTTTGCCTTATCCAGGACTTGTTTGACAAAATCTGGGCGAGCCCTGGCTTTGCCAAGGAGGGATTTTCCGGCAAAATCAACCAGCATGCGCTCGGTTCCGGCTGAAACAAGAGAGGCTTCGACCCGAACCAGGATGCAACCATCATGTACCCTGGGGGTGGGAACTTCCTCGACGGTGGTCTTTCCGTTGCGCATGCTCTGAAGAAGTTGTTTCATTCGATTTCCTTAAAAAAATTATAAATCAAAACCTGCGGGAAACCCTATACTCGTTTGCGGGATGCAATATCCAAACCAAACAGGTAAGGAGAAATATTCGAATTTGAGAGATGGGCTTTGGCGACGAGCAACCCGCTTCAGGCGTCGAGCTGGTAGGTATGAAAGCTGTTCTTGCAGGGGCTTCCCCAGGCAATGCTGACCTGCCGCGAGGTCAGGTCCATGACCAGGCTGGTGATCGTCTTTTCCCGGTCCATGGGATCATTGGTATTCGTGGAGTGGTTGCAGATCGAATCCGGGTAATTTATATGGTCGCGTAAGATCGTCTGCAAAGTCTGAACGGTGTGTTGGTCATTCTTATTTAAAAGATGCTTTGCTCTAGAAAAACGCACCCTGGTGGAGATGAGCTCGTCGGATTCGTCCTCGATAGCCTGCATCGCTGGATCGAGGTAATGATTGGTGTGAACAATGTAACCATCCTCGGAGCGTAAAAGCGCAAAATGACGGGCGGAGACCTCGATATTGTAGAGTTCGCCGCTCTCATGACCAAGCAAGTGATTGTAACCGGCTGCCCGAAGGGGAACGATCATGTGGCGGATGGCATCCGAGATCAACCTGGAGCCCAACACCGCGCGCGAGGCGATGATACGCGGGATGCCAATGCGGCAATCGTTTGGGTAAACCGAATCACAGCATTGCGCCAGTCCGATCGCGTTCATGCCGATATTGGGCAACAACCCCCCGTAGGTCATTCCGATCCAGGGCGGCTCATCATCAACTTCCGCGTGGATGATCATCACATCCACTTCATCCTCCGGGATCCAATCTTCATTGTGCGCAACGAGTACATGTCCGTTGGCGGTATGCTGCTCATCCACACCCATGGAAGTGCATTTGGTCAGGTGGAGGGCATCCATTGTCACCGCTTCCATCGCATGCAGTACAACGAGGTCGTCATAGGAAACATTGGCACCTTCCGCGATTCCGATGATCTCTTCGACATACTGAGGATAGCGTTCCTGGGCGAAGGGAAGGTATTTCCTACCCTGGATGTTGGCTCCGTTCCAGTCCAACTGGAGGTGATTATATGTAAGGCCTACCAGGACCTTTGCGCTTTCAATACTGTGCTCCACCAGCGAACGGGCTTCCTCGCCTATCTGGCGGCCTATCTCGCGGTGGGATCCTTTCACTTTAATGAAAGGTACTGGAGATGGATAAACAATAGCGTCTTCGGGTTCCATAATAATTATCATAGACCAAAAACCACGGGACGACAAGTCAAAAAAAAGCCCCCGTCGGGGGCTTTGGTGTTATTTAGGTCATTTTACCGGGGGTTCGTTACCTTTTTGAGGAGAAGTGCCGGGGGGTATGACAGAGGATGTGAAGGTTTTTGGAGGAAGCGGGTATCTCCGTGTCCCAAACCTGCTCAGCAGGATCACTCCCACTGCCATGAGCACAACGATCGAAACTGAGATGAATCCAAGGCATGGGATGAGATTGACAGCGTGAAGCACTATCGATAGGATGGCAACACCGATCGCTGCCGCCACAGGGGGAGCCCAACTGGCTTTGACCATTTCCTCCAATTTTCGTCCGATCTCTAAACCGAGGACGATGAATCCGAAGATGACTCCCACGATCAGGGCGAATAGCAGCAAAAAGATCACCGGGATGAGGATGACAGTGATTGCCATGATGACCAGTACAAGCGGGAGGATGAAGAAGGTTAGAAATCCAACCAGCCAGGAGATTGCAGCGCTGGACCGTACGGTTTCCGCGCCATTGATGGATTGGCGGGGAAATACCAGCACTACCAGGGCAGAGAGGGCAGCCAACGCAAGAGTACGAAAAGCAGCCCAAAGAACCTCGCTGAATGGATTGCGGGATTTCGGAATCTCGGGAGTCCGATCGAATAAACTTGAAAAATCAAAATCCCGTTCGTCTGGGGTTGTGATGCTCTTTGTTCCTTGAATTTCTGCCTGCGGGGAGACATAGAGCCAGCCGCCTGTGGAAACCAGGCTTCCACTTATCTGGGCGCTATCGGCAATATTTCCTGTTCCGCCCAGCACGGTGACATTCCCCACCACTTTTCCCGCGAGCGTAAGGGTGCTGCCCATGACGACAACATCTCCCTGAACAGTGGATCCTTCTTCGGTGGTGAGCGTACCCCCGATCATCACCAGGTTGCCGATGAGAGTATCGCCGTCCGCGAGGGTGTAGGCTTGACCAACCAAGAAGGTATCCCCTTCTTTTACATCCGGTTGGGTTATACCTGCCGCCGCAACCGAACCGGGAGTTGAGACAGCGATAGCTAAGAAGATCAAGGCAAGAATGATCAAATAGTTATGCTTCATATACTGCTCCTGTAAACAAGATTCTACGCAAGGTCCATACCCATAAACCCAGACCTGCAATTCCCCATGCGATGGCCACAATAACGATTGGTAACCATACATTTTGGGGAATGATGAGGCGCATATTATAGAGAACCAAGGCAATATAGTCATAGGCTCCCAGGATATTGCCGTAAAGCCCCATCAGGTTCGCCAGCCAGGCGAAGGAAGTGCCGGTGAGGATGGAAGCGCCAGCAATTAATACGATGTTCAGCCCCAGGGCGATAAATATACCGATCATCCACCTTTTTACCTGGCGCGCTTGCTCAAGGTCCATGCGCCGCGGAAGTGCGACAAGGAAGCGGTGGGTGAAACCAACCCTCGGTACCCGGGCAGGGGAACCATAAAGCATGTCATCCATATTTCTGAGGTCGCGATCCAGGGATGCGCACTCCGGGCAGGCAGAAATGTGATTCTGAAGGATCTCTTCTTCATCCTCATTCAGGTTGGATCGATCTACCAACCACATATTAAAAGGCTGGTGTTCCATGATGTTCACTCTCCACTTCAACAAATAATTGGTCTCCATTGTTCTTCAATAAACCGGCGAGCTGGATCCTGGCACGATGAAGGCGGCTCTTCACAGCGCTGACGGTTAAGGACAGGGTGGAGGCGATCTCCTCTTCTGAAAAACCCTGCCAATACCGGAGGATGACGGCTGCGCGATCCAATTCACCAAGTTGGTTCAAACCGCGTGCGATTATCGCTTCCTCCTGCCTGCGGATCAAGCGAGCCTCCGGTTGGGGGCTGCGATCGGCGACATCAAATTCCTCATACTCGTCCATTTCGATGATCGGGACCTTGCGTTTACGCTGCTGGTCGATGCATAAATGGGCAGCAATGGATAAAAGCCAGGTGATGAAAGATCGGTTTGGGTCATATCGGTTCAGAGCCTGGTACGCCCGCCAGAAGGTCTCCTGCGAAGCATCCTCGGCTTCCACCTCCGAGCCGAGCATCCGAAAACACAGGTTATACACCGGAGACTGGTATTTTTCGACCAGTTCCGCAAATGCCCCATCATCCTTTTGCAGGGCCTTTTGCAGAATTTCGGTTTCCGAAAAACTCACCCCAGGCTCCCGTTCAATGTGTTTTCTACCTGATTTACGTGCTTCGGCTCAGAAAGTTG
This sequence comes from uncultured Chloroflexia bacterium, assembly GCA_963747315.1. Taxonomy (GTDB): domain Bacteria; phylum Chloroflexota; class Anaerolineae; order Anaerolineales; family Anaerolineaceae; genus CAVVEQ01. The sequence goes on from CAVVEQ010000013.1 coordinate 203,603, forward strand.
CTTATGGGTTGAGCGCCTGATTAATAAGTTGGTGAGATATCAATTTATGAGCGAAGCCGCCAGGCGCAAAAAGATTACAAAACGATCTCTTCTTTACCGGCGAATTTTTCTCTGATCCGGGCAACGACGGTATCCATGTGCTCGCTCTTGTGGACAAAATCCAGGTTATCGGTCCGCAGGGTCAGCACGGGGCAAAGATCAAAACTGCGAACCCATTCATCGTAATAGTTTTCCAGCAAAGTAAGGTATTCGGAGGTGATGCCAGTTTCAATCTTGCGTCCCCGGCTTTGAATGCGCTTGATGAGAATATTCACCGGTGCTTTGAGATACACCAGTAGGGAAGGGGGCGGGAGGGTCTTCACCACCATCTCGAATATCTTCTTATAGGTTTGATAATCCCGCTCATTCAGATTCCCCAAGTGATTCAGCGCCCGGGCAAAAATGAACGCGTCTTCGTAGATGCTGCGGTCGATGATCGCCGACCGGGGGTCGTTCCAAAGGTCAATATGCTGCTGGGCGCGGTGACCCAGGAAGAATACCTGCAGGTGGAAGGACCAGGCGCGCATATCAGCATAGAAATCAGCCAGGTAGGGATTATCTGAAACAGATTCATAAGCAGTGTGCCAACCGAGCCGCTCTCCAATCCTTTCGGTCAAGGAGGTTTTCCCGGACCCGATATTACCAGCCACCAGGATCATTCGTTTTGGCATTTTTCCTCCTCGTTTTTCGAACCCAATCAATCAGGAAACGGGTTCCGGTGGTTAAGAGAATATTCAATTTTTATTATATCCGGATTGAAAATTGCCCCGCATGATAAAATCCTGTCATGATCAAACGCTGGCAATTCTGGCTTGGGGTTGTAATATCTGCGGGATTCCTCTATATTGCCCTCCGCGGAATGCACATCCAGGATGTGTGGACCGTGATCAAAGCCGCCCAATTCTGGTGGGTGATCCCCAGCGTCGCAGTTTATTTTCTGGGAGTTTGGGCCAGGTCCTGGCGCTGGCGCTACCTGTTGAGGCCGATCAAGGAAATCCCTACAAAAAGGTTGTTTCCCACCGTCTGCATCGGCTACATGGGTAACAATATTTACCCGATCCGCGCGGGAGAATTACTGCGCGCGTATGTGTTGAAGAAGGATGAAAACGTGGCCATATCGGCATCCCTGGCTACGATTATCGTTGAACGCATTTTTGACGGCGTGGTGATGCTCGGTTTCGTTTTCCTCAATCTTAATGAACTTTCCTCATTAACTTCCACTTCAGGATTTATGAGAAATATCAGCATCCAATCGATAGCAATTTGGGGTACAGTAATTTTCTTGGGGGCATTGGTTGTTTTCTTATTGGCAGCCATGTTTCCAATCAAGGCGGAAAGGTTAGTTTTGTGGGGAATTAATATTTTTATCCCGAAGAAGTGGCGTGAAAAAACTGCAAATATTATGTTGCGTTTTCTTACCGGGCTGGAATCTTTAAGAACTCCTAAAGATGTTTTTTTTATTTTTCTTACTTCAGTAGTGGTCTGGCTTCTAGAAACCGGAAAGTATTGGTTTTTGATGCATGCATTCCCTTTCTCAGTTAGTTTTTTTGCATTAATGCTCATGAATGGGATCGCGAATTTAGTTACCACTATTCCTTCCGCTCCGGGTTATGTAGGAACATTTGACGCAGCAGGCATCGCTGTACTACGAGCTTATGGCATCGATGGTGCTGTCGCAGCAGCTTATACCCTAGTGTTGCATGCAGCTCTCTGGCTACCGGTAACGCTGTTGGGAGCCTACTACTTCCTTCGTAAAGGTCTTAGCTGGTCCGGTGCGGTCAACGACGCCCAGGCTGCGCGGGATGAGTCTGTCCCGTCCTGATAATTCATCTCCTCACAATTAAATTATTCAAGGGTTTCTTCACTTAATTTCAATTGTGAAGATTCCCTGAAGCGGTTACTCAATTCGCCTAGAGTATTTGTTAGTGTGCTTGGTACGAGAGAGAAATAAGTACAAGCGAGAAGCCTGAATTATCCTCACGAGGCAGTTAGGACCAGGAAAACCGCGAGGGCGATTAATGTCAAGTATTATCCCGAGGATTAGCCGATTCTTGAGCTCTGCCCCGCTTGGGTTGAGAACGCAATCCGCGGGGTTGCGAGGATTGAAATGAACCTGTACCGGGTTACCAACTGCGAATAGATTGCGAATCTTTGTAGCAGTATCTTCCTCCACCACGACCTGGCTGAAAGTTAGGCGGTTACCTGAAAAAATCGCTCCCTTGACCTGAAACTTGTATTCGATGACTGGAATCCAGGTGCGCACTCTCCCCTTTCGAGGTTTCAGGTCCAACGTAGTGATGATTCCATCGGCTGTCGGAAATGATCTGTAGCGTCTTGACCGGATCATCTCCAGGAAGTAGGACAGGATGAACCAAAGACCAGGGAGAGCGAGAAGCAATATGATAATTTCCATATATGTTCCTATTCGGATTGGATCAGTCTCGATGATTATAAGGGGGAAAAGAATTGGAAGTAGTGAAAAAAGATAAATAGGATAGAAAATATCATATAAACTGGTTATAATCTTTTGAAATATTCATACTTTAGGAGGAAAAAATGACAAAGAAGTTAATGATCGTTTCTGTTCTGGTTGTGTTCGCTTCGATGGCATTAACAGGCTGCCAAACCCTGGGAAGTATTGGTGAAACCGGGGACCAATTCATGACTGCCTTGAAAAAACAGGATTATGCAGCTAGTTACGCACTGCTAACGCCAGATCTCCAAACAGAGCTTGGTGGATTGGACGATTGGCAATCATTTGCAGAACCCCGCAATTTCGATGAATGGAAATTCACAAATAACCAGTTTGAGAATGATCAAGGCCAGTTGGATGGAGAAGCCACCCTGGGAAATGAGATTTACTATCTTCAACTTGTCCTTCAAAATATCGGAGATGAGTGGAGGGTGGCAGGCATCGACATTCAATTCAAAGAAAATAAATAAGAAACCTTGCACCAATTAAGGCTCCCTTCATTATTCTGAGGGGAGCCGTTTTCATTAATTCTTCAGGCTGGAATAAATATTGCACAGTTTCTGATGTGGTTTTTCGCATCCTTTGTTCAGGAGGAATGAATTGGCATACACACCCGGCATAGATGTCTCCCGCTACCAGGGCGAAATAGACTGGAAGAAGGTTGCGGCCGCAGGTTATAAATTTGCCGCCATCCGGGCGACGGTGGGTGATTTCTATACCGACCCCCGGTTCTATTCCAACTGGACCAACGCCAAGAAAGCTGGTTTCCTGGTTGTGGCTTACCATGTGGTAGTTCCTTATAACTATGGAGATAAACAAATCCATCGTTATATGGATGTTCTGGATGGCAGAGAAAACGACCTGCCGGTGGTCCTGGATATCGAACGCCACGATAATATGTCCGACGCGGCAATCACGCATTGCATCAAGGATTGCATAGCCGATGTAGTACTTCATTTCAAACGCAAACCCCTGATCTACACTGCCAGGTATTTCTGGAAGGATCATGTGCTTCCTTCCTCCGATTGGGCGAAATATGACCTCTGGGTGGCCAGCTATACTACTGGCGCGCCAATCATGCCGCCTGGTTGGACGACCTGGAAGATCTGGCAATACTCCGGTTCGGGAAAGGTGCCAGGAATCTCCGGCGATTGTGATCTGAATTGGTTCCGCGGTACGTATGCTGAACTAATTACATATGCTGGCCATAAACCCACTCCCCCTGAGGAACCGACCGGGATGAAGGCGAAAGTGCTCCGCCAAACGCTGAATATCCGCTCCGGACCGGGCATTGATAACAAGATCGTCAGCACGCTATCAAAAGACACCCAGGTGTATTTCACCAATGTCGGCGGAAAGGACGTCTGGGTACAGAGCGCACCTGGAAAATGGTCCGCTCAATTCTACGGAGGGCTGAAATACCTGGAAATACTCCCGGTGGAAAAGGGCAGCCAGGTGATCAAAGCCAAAGTACTCGTGGACGTTCTTAATATCCGCACCGGGCCGGCTATCACATACCCCATTTCTGGCACTTTGAAAAAGGGGGATACGATCACTTTGACGGATGTCTCGGGTAAGGATGCCTGGGTGCAGATTGAACTGGGTCAGTGGATCGCTCACACGACTGGCGGGGTAATCTACCTGGATGTATACCCCTGGAGTTAAGAGAATTGGATAACTCAAGGAGCCGAAAGGCTCCTTTTTTTGTCGCACGAACTCACTTGTATGACAAATACATGATGGAAATCGCCCGGGAAGGTGTTGATTATTATTGTGTTGGGATTTTGGATGTGCTATCATGGGTGGGAAGGTGAATCTGAATTACAATTACCGAACTATCTTTAAAGCTTGGATGATTACCTCAATACAAAAATGACGGAGGTGTTAAAACTCAAAGGTTCTTAACCGAAAATATAATAGATTAATTAGTTCAAAAGTAAAACTGACGAGTCATGATTTTTAATTGCCCATTTCACACAGCTACACAGAAATGGAGATTACAGATAAAACAGGATCTCTTATGAACAATTCCCATCCTGCACTCCCGGAATTCGAGTATCTGACACCAGCATCCTTGATGGAAGCCAGCCAGTTCCTCGCAAGTCACGCCACTGAGGCCCGCCCATTCATGGGCGGCACAGATTGTTTCGTGCGTATGCGGGACGGCCTCCTTCCTATGAAGGCCATGGTGGACGTCAAACCCCTGGACGGCATGAAAGAGATTAAATTCGATTCCACCAAGGGGTTAACCATTGGCGCGGCAGTGCCAATGAACACAGTTGCAAAGCATCCCGAAATTCGCAAACATTATCCTTTATTGGCGCAGGCTGCAGAGACCGTTGCGAGCTATCAGCTTCGTTCCCGCGCCACCATCTGCGGGAATATCTGCAATGCTTCCCCGGCAGGGGATACGATCGGTGCATCCCTGGTGATGGGTGGTGTTCTTACCGTTCATGGCGTGGGTGGTTTTCGGCAGGAACCGCTTGCCAAATTCTTCCTCGGACCTGGAAAAACGGTCCTGATTCCCGGGGATATTGTTACCACCATCAACTTCGCGATCCTTCCCCCGAAATCCGCCGGTAAATACCGCAAACTCGGACGAAACACCCTGAGCGACCTATCCATTGTAGGCGTAACGGTTTTCGGGTATCCGGATGAATCCACCGCCTCAGGATTCCGCTTTAAGCTGGCATTGGCATCGGTAGCCCCCGTACCGTTCGTCCCGGTGAAAGCCGAAGAGATCCTCGCTGGTAAAACGATCTCGGCAGAATCCATCCAGGAGGCTGCTGAATCCGCCATGGATGCAGTAACACCCATCGATGACGTCCGCGGATCTGCGAGGTACCGCAAATATATGGTGCGCAACCTGGTAAACGAAACCGTTACGGAAGTCTGGAAACAACTGACAAGGTAAGGTTGAATTTATCAACCTAACCTTGAACCGATTTTGGAGGAATTCATGGCATATCACCGAATTTTACTTACTGTAAATGGAACCAAAGAACAGGTGGATGTTCCCTCGAACATGACCCTGCTGCGAATGCTGCGGGAAAAACTCGCACTCACCGGAACGAAGAACGGCTGTGCGGCCGGGGAATGCGGGGCTTGTACGGTAATGATGAACGGCGAACCGGTTAACAGCTGCATGGTACTGGCCGCCGAATGCAACGGGGCAGAGATCGTGACCGTGGAAGGATTGGCCAAGGATCGTCAACTGGATCCCATCCAGGCAATGATGATGGAAACCGGCGGCGTTCAATGCGGTTTCTGCACACCCGGTATCCTCATCACCGCCCGGGCGTTGCTGGATCGGAATCCAAATCCCAGCGAGGCGGAGATCCGCGAAGCGCTGGTCGGCAACCTGTGCCGCTGTACAGGTTATTTCCGGATCATTGATGCGGTTAAGAAAGCCGCACACGCGGAAGCGAGGTAAATATGGCGCCTAAAACTTCAGATAATCCAATCGCACCAGTAGGTGAAAGCGTCACCCGCCTGGATGCGCGCGCCAAGGTTACCGGCAGCGCAACTTACGCTGATGATTTCCAGTTCGGCCCCGGGCTCTTACACGCCCGTGCTGCTCGCAGTCCTCATCCGATGGCGTTGATCAAGAAGGTCGATACCAGCGAAGCGGAAGCTATGCCTGGTGTGAAAGGTATCGTCACAGGTAAAGATTTCGACGGCATGCTCGGTCTCTATCTCACCGACCGCTATATTCTTTGCCGGGACCGTGTGCGCTACGTGGGCGATCCGGTGGCTGTTGTCGCTGCGGAAACAGTGGAAATCGCCGAAGAAGCGGTCAAGAAAATCAAAGTTGAATATGAGGTGCTTCCACCGGTCCTTGATCCTGAAGAAGGAATCAAACCCGGAGCCACTGTAGTTCATCCCGACCTGGGCAATTACGCTTACCCTAATTTCATCTTCCCTGAGCCGGGAACGAATATTGCCAACCGCTTTAAAGTGCGCAAGGGCGATGTTGATGAAGGCTTCAAAAAGTGCGCAGCCATCGTGGAACGAAAATACAAAGTACCGCATATCCAGCACGTCCCCATCGAACCGCACGTATCGGTGGCAAAATGGGATGAGGATGGTCACATTACCCTGTGGACCAGCTCACAGTCACCCTTCGCGCAGAGAAACCTGATCGCGAAAGCCTTGCATGTATCCCAGGGATCTGTGGAAGTGATCGCCCCCTATGTGGGCGGCGGTTTTGGAGCCAAAGCAGGCGTCAGCATGGAATCGCTGGCCGTGGTGGTTTCCAGCAAAACCAAAGGTCGCCCGGTAAAACTGGTGCTGACCCGCGAGGAGGAATTCCACGCATCATTCTGCCGCCAGGGTTTGGTTGCCCATTACAAGATGGGTTGCGATAAAGATGGTAACCTTATCGCTGTCGATAATAAATACTTTTGGGATGCCGGAGCTTACACCGAATACGGTGTGAATATCACACGCGCCAGCGGTTACTCCAGCACCGGACCGTACAGAGTGCCAAACGTGAGAGTGGATAGTGTTTGTGTTTATACGAACCACCCTGTTGGCGGACCGATGCGCGGATTTGGCATGCCCGAGATACATGTGGGTCTGGAACAGTGTGTGGATGACCTGGCGCATGAGATCGGAATGGACCCCTACGAGTTCCGAAAGAAGAACTGCGTAAAGGATGGAGATATCATTGTCACCGGTATGAAAATGCACCCTACCGGTTTATCGAAGTGCATTGAAGAAGTGGCCCGGGCGATCGACTGGGGCAAGAAGGAACAACCCACCGGTCCAAACAAACGCCGCGGAAAGGGCATGGCCATAATGTGGAAAGCGCCTGCCATGCCGCCCAACCCCGGTTCAAGCGCGGAAGTGAAATTTAATGAGGATGGCACTGTGGACGTAGCCATCGGCGGTCAGGAACTGGGGCAGGGGACCTTCACGGTCATGGCCCAGATGGTTGCCTCGGCCCTCGGGAATCCCTTATGAATGGGTACGAATTTCCACCCCAATTGACACGAAATTCAGCCCGTATGAATGGCAAACCGTTGCCTCGCGCCTCACATGGTCGATGGGCAATGCTGTCCGCCTTGCAGCTCTGGATGCCCGCAAGCAGATAATTGATTTAGTCTCCAAAGCCTGGAATGAGGATCCGGATAACCTGGATATCCGCAACGGTGTGGTCGTCTCCTACAAGACCGAGGAGACTCTACCCCTGAAAGATATTGTGATCTACGGTATTCCCAAGGAAAACTACAACGGCTGGATGGGCGGTCCTATCGTTGGTCGGGGAAGCTTCATGCCCACTTACGTCACCGGGTTGGATAAGGACACTGGCCAGGGTGAGCGCGCCGTGGTGCACTATACCACCGGCTGCCAGGCAGTTGATCTCGAAGTGGATTTGGAAACCGGAAAACTGGATATCATCAAAGCCGTCAGCGCATTCGATGTAGGCAAAGCCATCAACCCGGAGATGGTGCGTGGGCAAATGGAAGGTGGATTCGTGATGGGCATGTCCACTGGTTACTTCGAAGCCATGCGCCTGAAGGGTGGCGTAATGCAAAACCCCAGCTTTGTGGATTATAGAATTGCCACGACTACTGATATACCTCAAAAAGTGGAATCCATTATCGTTGAGGTCGCGCAGGATGACGGTCCATGGGGTGCGCGCGGGATCGGGGAGCATTCCATGGTCCCCACTGTACCAGCCATCGCGAATGCCATTTACGACGCGATCAAGATCCGCGTGGGTGATCCGCCCTTCAGTGCGGAAAAGGTCTACCTGGCCATGGTGGATGCGGGAATTGTCAAATAGGTTGATAAACCTGTGCCGGGATCTCCGGCACAGGCCATTTTTCTTCGTAACTTTGGTATGACAAACGGGTTACAAGTCCTGAACAACATCACTTGAATTGTCAGACACATTTTATTAAACTGGCAATGCAATTTGAATAGAACCGTCAGGAATAAAGGAATCAATCCCAAAACTCACGAAAAAGGAGAAAGTTCTATGAAACTGATCGACTTGACCATCCCCCTCGGTGTGGCAACCCCAGCCTGGCCGACCTACGAACCTCTGCAGGTGAAATATTTTAAACGCCTGGCACCAAACGGAGCCAACGGGCAATTGTTGACCCATTCGAACCATCTTGGCACGCACCTGGATGGCGAGATCCATTTCTATACCGCCGGCAAGGATATCGCCGAGCTGGATATGGATTACCTTGTTCACGATGCAGCAGTCGTTGATCTGAGCGACGTCTGCGGTGATTATGACGTTTACACCAGTAAAATGATCGAGGAACGCGTGGAAGTGAAGCAGGGAGATATCCTGGTCATCCACACCGGTTACCATCACTTTGGCTGGGATCAACCCACTGCCGATGAGATCCGTTACATGGTGAAGCATCCCGGTCCCGATCGGGAATTTGCACAGTGGGCAATGAAGAAGAAACTACGCTGGATCGCTGTGGACTGCGGCTCGGCTGATCACCCCATGAACACTATCATCCAGCAATGGATGCCCCGCCAGGCCAAGGAAGCTGAAAAAGTATTCAAGAAAAAATTCGGCAAAAGTCTGGGCGAATTCTTCGATGATTCCAAATACCAGCTCATGCACATCGAAATGTTCCCCGAATCGATCATCCATGCCGAGTGCTTTGGCGGAGATCTTGACCTGCTTGTCAACCGCCGGGTGCAAGTGGGTTTCTTCCCGTGGCGCTTTGTGGGCGGCGAATCCTGCATTGGCCGCGCAGTGGCGTTCGTGGACGATAAAGAATACGATGAACTGATGAAGAAAAAAGGATCAATGCCCAAAACGAAGTTTGGTGATGCCTACGATCCCAAGCACGTTGAAAGCTTGAACAAATTATCCAAAGCCAACCTGGCTTAATCACAAATTCAGGAGATTTATAAAATGAAGTTCGATCTGCCAACCAAAGCATCGCAGGAAACACTGGAAATCGATGCCCGCGAAGTGGAAGCCCTTCTGCAGGGTCCTTCTCTCAAACTCAAACCCTTCCCCGGGGCGATGATTCCCCTGAAGGATGGGAAGACGCTGTACATTCGTGAAGCAAAAATGGACGAAGTACCCATGATGCTGGCTTACCTCAAGCGCTTTCTGGATGTGGACCACGATTTTTATGATATCGTCGGCGCACGGGTGTATTCGGAAGTTCTTGGCTGGTACCGAAAACGCCTGAAGGACCCCTATACCCTGGTGGGTCTGATCGATGGGCTTTGGGCTGGATTCGCCAACGGCCGTCTATTCAATGAAGATATCAACATTTCCCTGCACACCATGGCGCTCGTCCGCGGCGGACGCATTGGCGCTGCCATGTACTACGCCAAGGCGTATTACGGCTTCGAGATCCTTGGAAACAAGGAATGGTGGGCGACCTACGAAAGCTATAACGGATGGATGCGCTGGGGTCTTGGCATGGCACAGCCCTCCTACCCATGGCCCGATCAGCAGCACGAGCTTGGTGGAGCCAAGATCTATTACATCACCAAGAAGTACTGGGATACCACGGTCAAAGACTATGTCCGCCAGATGGTGGGATCGGATCTTGATTTCAAAGTGCCAGCGGAAGTGGTGAAAGCCAACGAGGTTATGCGCGCCCCCGAGGAAATTCTCGTCTAATAATTTTCGTAAGGACCGGGCGTGGGCAACCACGCCCTTTTTTATTTAATCGCCAATCCCATTCCACAAAACGCATCCATCCCGGAAGCATTGCCATAGGAAGCGAGCAATTCAGCTGCTTCCGCAGGGGTAAACCCACCGGTAAAGATGGAATCCAGAGCGAGGATCAAGCGTTCGTCAGCGTCGCCGTAGGTGGCGAGCTCGATCAAGTTGGCGGAAAGCGTGGTAGTTTTTTGAATCGCTGTGGTGGTCATTTGTTGATTCAGGGATTCGAGAAGATCCAACTGCCATCGTCGGGGATTCCAGCGGTTCATCGCAAGCAGGTAACCGCACACCAGATCATCCCCGGATGGAGTCAATCCGGAGCCTTGACCGATGAAATTTGTCAGTAAAACGACTGCTTCCTCAGGCACTATTTTTTCAGATGCACGAGATAATGCGAAAAATCTCGAAAGGGTGGGGTCCTCTGCCGACCCATCCACCCGGTTTTCCAGGAACTCTGAAAGAGTATAAATATATATTGGAATATCGGGTCGTTTTAATAACTCAGACATGATTGCTTTCAGAAACTCGAACCGATCAGCCGGTGATTTCAACTCAGGTGAAGGAGGTAGGGTTCGATAAACCCGATCCATAAGAACACGGATTTTGATATCCAGGGTTGGAACGCAAATGGTTCCATCTCCGAAGGATACTCCTTCGTTCATGGAAATATCCCGGAGGAAGGAGGGAAACGGTTCCAGGTTGATATTCAACGGGTTGAAATGCGGTTCCGAAGATAGAAAAACGATCCGATCAGACTCTGTTTTGATGAAGATGCCACGGGATGTGTTCCCGATCACTTTACCGGTTTGGTGCGTGATCGTTTCCTGGTAAGCGCGTGTGCCACATTTGATGGCGAAAATTTCATCCATGGTTGACTGATTACGAGTTGAAAAACCGGAGGGTGACCTCCGGTTTTTTCCAGTTATTGAACTTTGAACGCGAAATAGACCTCATAGAAAAGTGCGTTCGAACAGTTATAGAGTCCCCAGCGGGAAATATAGTCACCTTTACTGTTGGGCATAAATGCAGCGATATTAAATTCCGCTTTTTCACCTGGTTTGGTATCTTTGGGCATTTTCAGGGTAGTTTCTCCCCATATCTGTGTGCCACCGAACCACTTCAATGTGTAACATTTCGCTGTCCAGGTGGTCGTGCCGGTATTGAGGAAACCGAAAGTTAGTGGGATTTGTTCTCCCGGTTTAAAAACCTGATTGTCGGCTGGAGATTGATACCCGAGGATCGCGTGATCCCCGGTCTGGGATCCGGGTTGGGTCGGAACCGGTGCCTGCGCGGTCGGAGGAAGAATAATTGTCGGCTGGACTGCCAGCGTTTGATCCGCAGTAGGGAGCTGGGGCAGGGTGGGGGTGGGGATGGCAGTGGGGGTTGATTCCGGCGTGCTTGTGCTGGTGGGCATGGCGGCGGCGGTTTCCGTCACGGCTGCCTGGATCGTGGCAGCCACCTGGGTATATACCATTTCCGGCGATTGGGTGGGAGTGGCCGGAGTGCTGGGACTGCAAGCAGCAACAAGGATCGAAAGGAACGCAGCAATTGGTAGCATGATCATTGTTTTTTTATTCATGGACGAACCTCCAAAATTATTGAAAAGTGATTATATCCTGAAAGATTTCCAGTCCAGTTAGAAGGAGTAGTTATAATAATCTTCTTAGAAAAATATGTACATCAAAACACCCCTCAATTCCCGGATTGCCGGTGGTTTCTGGCAAATGTATTTAGCCATCAATTCAAGGCGCGCGATCCACTATCAATGGGATCAGCTTGAAAAAAGCGGCTGCATCGAAAATTTCCGAATTTGCGCGGGGAGATCGAATCAAGCCAGAACGGGGTTATTCTTTTCCGACTCGGACGCCTACAAGTGGCTGGACGCTGCCTGCCGGATCCTTCGTTACGAATCGCGACCCGACCTGCGAGCGCTGGTAGACGGTTTCGTGGATTTGATCCAGGCTGCGCAAGCGGAGGATGGCTATATTTTCACGTACAACCAGATCCAATTTCCCGGCTGCCGCTGGAAGAACCTGCAGATTGAGCATGAGCTCTACTGCATGGGTCACCTTATCGAAGCTGGTATCTCCCATCACCAATTAACCGGGGAGGACGGATTCTTTTCCTCTATTCTGAAAACCGCTGATCTGATTTGCAAGGAATTCCAGAATTCTGGCTGGAAGATGGTAGATGGACATGAGGAGATCGAGATCGCTCTCCTGAAACTGGCCAGCGAATCCGGCCAGGAAAAATACCAATCCTTGGCGGAACAATTCCTGAATCGTCGTAAAGCTGGACGGGGATACAGTATTCTGTTCATGCAACAAGCTATTAATTCCTTGCGCCGCTTGAACTATGCAGAAGCAGTGAGAAAGAAAGCATCGGCGAAGGCACAGACCAAAGAGGAGTTCATCCTGCCTTCGCGAAACCAGCATAAGACTCCCTGGAGCGTATGGCCCCGGTTGATCCATAGTCTATTGAGCGGCAAATTCACCCAACGGGACGAAAACCTGAACGCTGGGGATGCGCCTGTGGGGCATGCGGTTCGTTTTGCGTACCTTGAGACAGCGGCTGCGATGCTTGCCCGCCAAAGAAAGGTAGATGCCCCCATTGAAGGAATGGAAAGAAAATGGGAAAGGATGGTCTCCCGTCGAATGTATGTGACCGGGGGTATCGGCTCGTTACCGCTGATCGAAGGATTCGGAAGGGATTTTGAACTTGATCCTGTGGTGGCCTATACCGAGACCTGTGCCGCGCTTGGCAGCCTTTTTTGGAACCGCGAGATGGCTTTGCTGACAGGGAATCCAAGATACGATGACCTGCTGGAATGGCAGCTCTACAACGCTGTTTCTGTCGGGTTCGGTCGAGATGGCTGCTCGTATTTGTATAACAACCCCTTGATAAGCGGGGGGCATGTACACCGGTCAGCCTGGTATGACGTACCCTGCTGTCCATCCAATATTTCCCGTACGTGGGCTTCTCTTGGAGATTATCTTTTCAGCGAAGACAACCAGCAGGTTACGATCCACCAGTACGTCACCAGCGATGTTGATTTGATCCAGAAACCACTTGTTCGTATCCATGTGGATTCTGGGTTGCCGTGGTCAGGCAAGATCCGCATTCGAGTGGAAACTCCCATGAAGGCGGAGCTGCTGATCTTGCTGAGATTCCCATCTTGGTCGGACGCGTGTGACCTGACCTGGAGGGGAAAAACTGTGAGAATGGATCACATCCAGGCTGAATTTTCCCGATTCACCAGCGCTTGCGGGATTGAATTCACCGGTGGGGATTTCATCAAGGTAAAAGATTCCTTCGCGGAGAACGATGAAATGGTTTTGGATTTTGGGATGCCTGTAAAGATCCTCCGTCAGGACTCCCGCATTAAATCCTGCCGCGGGATGGCCGCGCTCTCGCGCGGGCCAATCGTTTACTGCCTGGAGGAACGGGACAATCCCGGATTAACCCTGCCGCCTGAAATTAATTCCAGAGTCGCTCCGATTGATCTCGGGTGATGAATTCTTTGATGGCGTCCCATTAATAGAAGGTATTTCAACAGAAGGAAATTCTGTCCGATTTATACCGTATTTTCTCTGGGGAAATCGCGGAAAAACCAATATGAGTGTTTTCTTTTACCCCCAATAAAAAATAATCCCCCCTGTCCGAAAAAATCAAGCAGGGGGGTGTAGTTTATTTTTATTTCACACAGCCTGGGGAAGGATATTGCCATCGAGATTGATGTATTCCACCTCTTTCTCCTGCCGGAATTGACGGGTATAGAGCTGGTAATACTTCCCGCGCAATTTCAGCAATTCAGCATGCGAACCGGATTCGGCTATCCGGCCTTCCTCGATGACAAGGATGCGATCAGCGCGTCGAATTGTGGAAAGCCTGTGAGCAATGATGAAGCTAGTTCGCCCGGTCATCAGGGTTTCCATGCCCTTCTGTATCAACGCTTCTGTCAGTGTGTCCACCGAACTGGTGGCTTCATCCATGATGAATATTTCCGGATTGGCGAGCACAGCCCGAGCCAGGCTGATCAGTTGTTTTTGACCCACAGACAGCAGGTTACCACCTTCGCCAACGTTATCATCGTATCCCTTGGGGAGTCTGGTGATAAAATCGTGCGCTCCTGCCAGTTTGGATGCAGTTTCGATTTCCTTATCGGTACTATCCAGCCTGCCATACCGAAGGTTATCCCGGATCGTTCCCGAAAATAGGTGTGGGGTTTGAAGCACTACCCCAACCCGGGACTGAATTGCTGGCAGGGTGTATGTGGTGTAGTCCTGCCCGCCGATGCTGATCGTTCCGCTAGTGGGTTCATAGAACCGGCATAATAAATTCACCAGGGTGGTTTTTCCTCCCCCGGTAGGACCTACAAGGGCGATCGTCTGTCCGGCTTTGATGTGCATATTTAATTCGCGGATCACGGGCACATCCAGGGCATCCGAATAGGAGAAGGAAACATCCTTAAACTCGATATCCCCGCGCATGGTTCCGGGGTCCTTGGCATTTTCCGATTCGATGACTTCCGGGATGGAATCTTCAAGCGAGAAGATCCTTTCCGCAGAAGCGATCGCCTGCTGAAGTTCCGCAAAGACACGGGCGAGATCCTGGATCGGCCACATCATGAAGGTGATGTAGGAAACGAAAGCCTGAATGCCTCCGATGGTCATCCCACCGATCTGACCCTGGATCCCACCATACCAAACGGTGGCAGCTATCGCGAACGAAGAGATGATTTGCACCACAGGAAGAAAGAGAGCACTCAACCAGGCTGCCCGGTAACTGGACCGGTACATTTTATTGGTAACTTCACCGAATTCCTGACGGTTCTCCTTTTCCCGTCCGAGAGCTTTAATTACCCGAACACCAGTGATTGTCTCGTTATAGGATCCGGTGATCTTGGAATTGTTTTTCCGGACATCCCGGTATTCATGCAAAATTCTTTTTCTGAATTCAATTGCTACAAAGATTAATAAAGGGAGCATAAGCAGAACAAGCAGCGCAAGCTGCCAATCTATGATCATCATAAAGATCATGGAGGTGATGATACTCATCACCGCCCAACTGGAATCCACGAGTCCCCAGGTAACAAGGTCAGCAACTCGTTCCGAGTCGGAAGTAACCCGGGACATGATCCAGCCAACCGGTGTCCGGCTGAAATATGAAAGAGATAGTTCCTGGAGGTGGTTGAACATCCCCTTGCGCAGATCATAGCGGATGCGTTCTCCAAGCATTCCGGCGGCATAGATCACTCCGAAAACAAATACCGCTTGAACCAGGATCAGGATCCCATAAATGGTATAGTAATAAACCATAACCTGGGTATCCTTCGGAACGATACCGAGATCAATCGCCTGTCGACTAAGATAAGTTAAGACAGCATCCGATCCAGCCACAATAAGGATGGCGATGAAAAACGTCAGTGCCCATTTCCAATGCGGTAGCAACTGCATGCCGATCCGCAGAAAGGTTTTTCCCGTGAATCGGGTTACGAAGTCCTCTTCTTCATAAAAATCAGTTGACATTGCCAAGTTCCTTCTCAAGTTCCAATTCAACTTGCGATTGGATCTCGTAAATCTTTTTATAAATACCATCCTGCCGGATCAATTCTTCATGCCGGCCACGCTGAACGATTCGCCCATGATCCATCACCAAGATCAGATCAGCTTCCATGATGCTCTGGATGCGGTGGGCAATGATGAAGGTGGTGCGATTCTTCATTAAATTCACCAGCTTTTCGCGAATCTCGGCCTCAGTCTCAGAATCGACCGAGGAGGTTGAATCATCCATGATCAGGATGCGTGGATTCTTGATCAGCGTGCGGGCAATCGCCAGGCGCTGTTTTTGACCACCGGAAAGGGTGACTCCCTTCTCGCCAACGAGGGTGTGGTAGGCTTTGGGGAAATCTGCGATCACATCATGGATTGCAGCAGCCCGGGTATTATCCTCAACGATGTTGTCCGGTATATCCTCTTGAATGCCATATGTGATATTCTCCCGAATGGACCGTGAGAAAAGGAACGGTTCCTGTTCGACGATTCCGATCTGGCTACGCAGGAATCGCCGAGAATATTCTTTCAGCTCAATCCCGTCCAGGCGAATCGATCCACTCGAATACTCATAAAACCTGGGCAACAGGTTCACAAGACTGGTCTTGCCCGAGCCGGTGGACCCAATCAGTGCCACCACTTCGCCTGGTTTACAGCGGAAGCTGATATCCTCAAGGACCTGTTCCGCATCAGAATCGTAGGTGAAACTGACATGTTCAAACTCAATTTCACCTTTGATGGTCCCTGATGCCAGCCTGCCTTCATCCAGGGGTTCTCTATCCTGTTTGATGATCTCCATCACGCGTCCATAGGAAACCATCCCTGTTGACATTTGAACGATGAGCCTGCCCAGATTTCGCATGGGAAAAATGATCCAGACGATCAATCCAAGGTATGCCAAAAAGGAACCAATGGAAAGGCTGCCATTAATGGTCATCATCCCTGCGATGAGAAACCCTGCCAGCATCTGGAATCCACAAAGAATATCGGTGATTGGCCAGAAATAGGCGTGCATTTTTAATAGGTTCCGCCCGCGAATGAACTTCTCCCAATTGTCTTTTTCAAATTTATCCATTTCATATTGCTGGCGGGCGAATGCTTTCACCACCCTGACCCCGGCAAGATTTTCCTGGAGCGTGGTGGAAAGGACTGCTTCCTGTTCCTGATAAAGCTCATACGCCTTGGTGACTCGCTTGAAAAACCAGATGGATACCAGAACAATTGGGGGGACAACAATAATTGAGATCCAAGCCAATTCACTATTTAAATTCAGGAGGGCGATGAAATTGACAGTAAAAAGCATAACGATACGCCCGACACCGATGGCCTGGTCGGCAAAGAAACGGCGCAGAGCATCCACGTCACTTGTGCAGCGTTCGATCGCCTCACCGGTTTGCGTTTTATCGTGATAGGCAAAAGGAAGATACTGTAGATTGTCAAAAAGATAGTTACGAAGTCTGCGGGTACTTCCTTCGGCAGTTCTTGCAGCGAGAACACCACTATAAAATGTAAATCCCCCCTCAATCACCGCAAGGATGACAAATCCGAATGCTATCAAAGGCAGGGGAGTTGCTCCAGGTACCATGGGGAAATAACTATCGATGAAATACCGCAGCAGCAGGTAGGTGGATGTTTTCGCCAAAGCCGCCATACCCAGGCTAAGGTTGGCAAGGACGTAGATCCCCTGGTAACCGGTGATCAACCTCCACAGTCCAGTGATCCGGTTTGGCGACAGGGCTTGTTTTAGATCGTATTGTGATGAAGATTCAACAGACATAATTCAACCTTTTATACTTTAACTCACAAAAATTAAAAAACCACGGGTTTGGAATGCGCCCGTGGTTGAAAAAACTTCTAGTACGATCAACTTTTATACAGACGCACTCCGACAAGGAAAACCAACCACACCGCTGGCTGCGGGTGTGATCGCGGAAAAGATGAGGGTGTATCTGTTCATATAGATAGATTCCTTACAAGAGTGAGATTTTAACACCAGGAGTTGAATGTCGTCAAGGATTAATCAAAAATTAATATTTCCCACTAATCTAAAGCTAAAGGCAATTAAGCATGTTAATCCTTAGGAAAGAACCTGGCAGTTTGGACATAGAAAACTACTGGTTGATCCGGTCTTGATCTTCACGATTGAGGTTTTACAGGCAGGGCAGGGCTGTCCCTCGCGATACCCCACCAGGATGTCCTCGAACTGGAATCCGCCTTTTTCGCCGAGGAGGTTGAGTTCGTAGAACGCACCCCCTTTGGACAGGCTGGGTTCCAAACCTTGGTGAATGGCTTCAATTAATCTTGCCTGATCTTCCCGAGTGAGGGTATTTGCCGGGCAGAGTGGATGGAGTCGTGCGAGAAACAGGATATCGTGTATGTAGGCGTTACCAATTCCTGCGATGCAGGTTTGATCCAGCAGGATTGTTTTTACAGCGGTCTTCCGATTGCGAAAAAAACGATCGAGGTCTTCCGTGATCACGTCCAGCGCATTCTTCCCCAATTTTGAGACCTGTGGATGTTCCTTGATCCCGTCTGGAGAACAATAATGGGCGAATCCGAACCACCAGAAGTTAACCGAAAGACTTTCGCCATTCTCGAAATCAAAAACCAGGCGATATTTCGAGGGGAGGTTTCCTTGATGAACAAGCAGCAGTTCACCGCCCATCCCGAGATTGAGAAGCAACCATCCCTGATTCAACTCTGTGAGGATCCATTTACCTCGATAGTTGGTTGAGCGGATTATCGCCCCGGTGATGTGCCCGCGAAACGCGTCCGGGGTTTCATTTAGGCATTTTGGCTGGATCACCTCCACAGCGGTGATTTTCCTGCCAGTGAGATGCTCCTGCATTTCCTTTGCCCGATTTGCGATTTCTGGAAGTTCCGGCATTTAACCCTCCCTGCGACCGATTAATTGAATCCATCCGATATTCACCACTATAATACAAGAAATCCCTGAATCCGAGAGTGCCATGAAAATAATCAAAATCCATCCTGACGAGAAGGCTCTGGTTAGAAAATTCTGCGAAATCCCCTTCTCAATATATAAGGATACCGCTCAATGGGTTCCTGCGCTGCAGGGTGAGGTGGAGGGAAAATTCAACCGCCGGGAGAATCCATTTTACCTGCATTCGGAGGCAGCTTTTTTTCTAGCCATAGATGATGACGGCACTCCAGTTGGGCGCGTGGCGATTCTGGATAACCGAAATTTCAATATATTTAACCAGGAAAACACAGCATTTTTTACCCTTTTCGAATGTATCAATGATACGGATATTTCGACGAACCTTTTTGCGGCCGGATTTGAATGGGCGAAAATGCGGGGATTGAATAAAGTGAAAGGACCCCAGGGCTTTACAGCTCTTGATGGACTCGGGCTGCTGGTTAAAGGGTTTGAATTCCGACCGGCTTTTGGGATCCCCTACAACCCGGAATATTATATAAAGTTGATAGAGCTTGCCGGTTTTCGAAGCGCAGGTGGAGATGTCGCTTCGGGGTACCTCGATGTGAATTCAGAATTTCCTCGTGAGAAAATCCACGAATTCTCCCGCCGGGTGCAGGAGAAAAAAGGGTTGAAGGTGGTGAATTTTCGAACCCGGGGAGACCTGCGCCGGCTGGTTTCGCAGCTCAAAGACCTCTACAACGGTGCCCTGGGCGGCACTCCCGGGGGAGTTCCCCTCACGGACGAGGAAGCGAACCAAATGGCGAATCAACTCATCTGGTTTGCGGACCCCAAGACTCATCAAGGTGCTTTTCAAAGGGGATAAGCGCAGTTGGATTCTTGTTCGCATACCCGGATATATCGGCGGCTTTACAAAGGCGAAATGGAAAACTATGGCCGTTTGGGTGGGCAGATTACCTGGTGGAACGGAAACGCACCAATTGGATCAATGTGAATGGCGCGGGGATCCTGGAGGAATACAGAGGACAGGGGGGAACTGCGATCCTTTTCAGCGAGATGTGGAAGAGCGTGGAAGGAACCCGTTATACTGGTGGCGATATTGTCCAGATAGGCGAGGATAACACCCGCATGCAGAACGAACTCGCTGGATTGGGGATCACGTTTCATAAAAAACACAGAATGTTTGAACGCGATCTCTGAACCTTAGGAAAATAAAATATGAACCGGCCGGGATGAACCCCGACCGGTTTTTGGATGGAGACCTTTCGCTGCACATGAAACACTGCGGCGCGGACAGACCGCCGCCCCCCTATCTATTGGGCGAGGACGTTAGCTGCGTTATTGTTAATTCGGCTTTCCAAACAGCCGATTCTTGCGACTGATTACTGATTGCTAATTGTGTTTGCGAAGGAAAGCAGGGATATCCAGATTGGCGGGATCCACAACTTTCTGATCGTAATTCACACTTATCATCACAGGTTCGGGAGGCTGGACAACAGCCTGGACGAGATCCTGAACTGCCGCACCAAGAACCGCCGGTTCCTTGCGTGGTTCCATGCGGGGAAGGGAGGTGCGCAAGCCGGCGGAATCAAAACCCGTGGCGATGACCGTGATGCGCAAATCGTCGCCGAGATTTTCGTCGATCACTGCCCCGAAGATCAGGTTGACATCCGGGTGGGCGGTTTCCTTAATTATCGCGGCTGCCGTATTCACCTCGAAGAGGGTCATACCAGGTCCGCCTGTGACGTTGAAGAGGATCCCGCGCGCGCCATCTATGGTGATATCCAGGAGTTTGCTGGTGATGGCCTGCTCGGCAGCCAACCGGGCGCGATCTTCCCCGGATGCCTGTCCAACCGCCATAAGCGCTGCACCGCCTTCGGACATAATGGTGCGGACATCAGCAAAGTCAAGATTGATGAGCCCGGGTACCGTGATCAGCTCTGAAATGCCCTGGATGCCCTGGCGAAGGACGTCATCGGCCTTCTGAAAAGCATCCTGCAGGCTGGCTTTCTTATCCACGATCTGCAGCAAGCGATCGTTGGGGATGCAGATGAGGGTGTCAGCGACTTCCTTCATCTTTGTCAATCCCTGCTCGGCCGATTGCTGGCGCTTGGTACCCTCAAAGGTGAAGGGACGGGTGACCACGCCAATGGTGAGCGCACCGATTTCCTTGGAGATCTGCGAGATGATCGGAGCCGCGCCGGTTCCAGTTCCACCACCCAAACCAGCGGTGACGAATACCATATCGCTGCCCTTGAGAACCTCGTAGATCTCTTCTGCGGATTCCTCGGCTGCCTTGCGGCCAACATCCGGGTTACTGCCAGCCCCGAGACCGCGGGTGACCTTATCACCGATGCGGACGCGAGTGCCAGCTTTTGAACACAGAAGTGCCTGGGCATCGGTGTTCACCGTGATGAACTCGATCCCGGTCAGGCCTTCATCGATCATGCGGTTGACTGCGTTGCAGCCACCGCCGCCGACGCCGATCACTTTGATCCGAGCGAAGGCTTCCGACATTTGATTCTTTCCAGTCTCCATTTTCTACCTCCTAAGTGTGCAACATGGTCTGAGTCGATTAACTGGCCCCTCCAGGCCAGGGTAATCCTACGGAAGCATCCTTTTGGCAAAATCCCTCATCTTGTCGATCCAGACGGGATTAATGCCTTTGGGAAGGTGCATTTTGGCTTTCGGTTCCATTACCTGGTTCATGAGCATTGCCCAACGCAGCAAGCCGACGCTGGTGGAATAGGCGGGCGATTGGAGCTGATCCACCAAGCCAACCAGATTCTCCGGTCGCGCCACCCGCACCGGCAAGCCGGTGACCTGGCTGGCGATGGTACGAATCCCCGGCAGCAGGCTCGAACCACCGGTCAGAACCATCCCGGCTGGAAGAAGCCCATCATAGCCGGACCGCTTGATCTCCTGCTGAACAAGCTGGAAGATCTCTTCGACGCGGGCTTCGATAATATTGGCCAGGTCCTTACGGCTGACCTGCTCGGCATGGTCATCACCGAAAGCACGTACGGTAAAGGTATCCTCTTTTTGGATATCAGCCTGGACGGCGTATCCATACTGCTTTTTAACATCCTCCGCCTGTGAAAGGGGAAGGCGCAAACCGGCAGCGATATCACTGGTGATTAGCGAACCCGCAACCGGGATGACCATTGTGTGCCAGACATCCCCATCGATGTAGAGAGCAATATCCGTTGTGCCTCCGCCAATATCGCAGACGACACTGCCCATTTCACGCTCGGTTTCGGTGAGAACCACTTCGCCAGAGGCGAGCGGATTCAAAACGAAATGTGAAACATCCACCCCGGCAGCCTGCACGCACTGGCGGATATTTTCAACCGTGGACTCTCCCGCGGTGATGATGTGTGCCTCCACTTCAAGCCGGTACCCGTGCATCCCGATGGGGGTGCGGATTCCGGTCTGGCCGTCGACGGTGAATCCGCGCTGAACCACATGGATGATCTCTCGGTTGTGGGGGATGGCTACCGCCTGGGCAGCATCCAGCGCTCGCGCGATGTCGTCCTGGTCGATGACGCCACCGGAAATGCCGGCCACACCCCGGCTGTTCACCGAGGAGACGTGCGAACCAGCCAGGCTGACCAGGGCGGAGGTGATCTCCAACCCGGAGGTGCGCTGGGCTTTTTCGATGGAACGGGTGATCGCCTGGGATGCAGCTGCAAGATCCACTATGATGCCTTTTTTCAACCCCTGGGAGGGTTCAATACCCACCCCCAGGATACGCAGGCGGTTTTCTCCTTCGATGCGCCCAACCAGGCTGCATACTTTGGTGGTTCCCAGATCGATACCGACAACAATCATTTCATCCATAAGGTTCAACTCCTAACGGTAGAAAGGCGCATCCACGTGTTCAACACTGATCATCGATGGAGTTACCCCGTGCTTCTTCAAGTTCTTCCACAACGGCGTTGTAGATAACCATTTGCTGGTCAATCCTCGCGGTGCTGAGCCCGATATAAACCGCCCAACCGTTTGAATCGACCCAACCCAGGCCATCTGAATCGCTATAAGCCAGGAGCGTGCCGGGAGGCATGATCCCATTCAACTTGTTGATCGCAGCCAGAACAGTGCCATCCATCTGGCTGACGATTTCCTCCGGTTCGGGAGTTTTGGCTATCAACCGGCTGCACTTCGCTGGAAAGTTCCTGGAGGATATCATTGCTGACCTTTGACACTAGGGGGGGAGCTCCAGCCCCTTGCACTGTGATCGCTGGGGCGGCATCTCCGCGGACGGGGAATATGAATCCATCCTGGTCGATCCACATGGTCTTCCCGTCATAGGTCCAGGCGAGCACCGGTGCCCGTTCGTTGACCGATAGCTTCACCTTCGCGGGGAGGGTGACCTGGATCTTGACGTTTGCCAGGTCGGGGTAATCGGTGGCGAGTTTTTTGCGAAGAGCGGCAGCATCGATGGCGTAAATTCGCTTATTTGAAACCCCCAGGTCTTTGGCCACTTCCTCGGTATTCAACCGCTGCAACCCATCGATGGTCATTCCGCTGACCTTCATATACGGGGAAAAAAGGAAGAATCCAATGCAAGCCAGCATGAGCACTGTGAGAAAACCTGAGAGCAGCCTCCAGCCGATATGGATGGGAGCGATGATGGGGAGACGGACTTCCGTGCCGGTGGAGGCAAGGGTCATTGTGTACGCCTTGCGTACACTGGATTTTTCAGTTTTTCGGGGGGGAGCTACCTGAGCACCAAACCGGCTGGTCACCGGAGGCATATGGTGCACCCTGCGCGGGATGGGATGACTGGCGGGTTGATTAACCCTGGGAGAAGGTTTAAAGGTAGGAGGTGGCGGCATGACCGGACGGAAAGCATGCGGGTCCGCAGCTTCCTTGGGGGTGGAGTGGATATTCTGCCGTGCCGATTCAACGTAATCGGCGGTTTTTTGCGCCCGTTTTTGGCGCAGCACCTGGGAGCGGGGGGTGGAGGAGGACTTAAAGGGATTCATCGCTGCTCCGATACGTTCTCCTGGTCTTATCGCGATCTGCCTTGCGTTCCAGGGCAAGCTCGATCAATTTCGCAACCAAATCGGCGTATTTCAAGCCACTGGCTTCCCACAACTTCGGGTACATGCTGATGCTGGTGAATCCCGGGATGGTGTTCAACTCATTCAGATAGACATTACCGGTCTTTTTATCCAGAAGGAAATCGACCCGCGCCATACCTGAGCAATCGATCGCCCGATAAGCATCGACTGCATAAGTTTGGATCGCGCCCATCAGATCCGGTTCGATCTCAGCAGGAATGATCAGCCCGGAAGCATTATCGATATATTTGGCTTCGTAATCGTAGAATTCCCGAGAGGGGAGTATCTCGCCAGCAATGGAAGCATGCGGATCATCATTCCCCAGAACTGAAACTTCGATCTCCCTGGCGTCTACACCCTGTTCCACCAGGATGCGCCGATCGAACTCTGCGGCTTCCATCAATCCTTCCACCAGGTCAGATCGGCTGCGGCATTTTGATACACCGACCGATGATCCCAGGTTAGCTGGTTTTACGAATACCGGGTAGGCGCTCATTTTTTCGATCTCAGCGACTGTACCTTCCATACGTTCAGCCAGTTGACGGCGGGTTACCAGGATCGAATCCACCACGGGGATACCCCGGGCGCGCATCACATACTTGAAAAGACCCTTATCCATACCTGCCGAGGAACCAAGAACTCCAGCTCCTACATAGGCAAGGTCAGCCATTTCCAGCAATCCCTGCAGGGTGCCATCTTCTCCGAAGGTGCCGTGGAGAACCGGGAACACCACGTCGATCTGGCAGATCGGTACCAGGCCGGATGCGGAAACTTCGTTCAACCAGGAGTTTCCCGGTTCGTGCCGCAGAGTGACTTCCTTCAAGCCCGAAAATGCATTCTTTTCAAAGGCGGTGATGACATCTGTACCGGAAAGCCATTTTCCTTCGCGGGTGATTCCCACCTGGGTGACCTCGTAGCGGTAGGGATCAAGAACCGAAAGCACGGAACGGGCAGACATGAGCGAAACATCGTGTTCGCCGGATCGGCCGCCGAAGAGGACGAGAACCCGAGTCTTTGAGGTCATGCCGCCACCCCTATCCCGGGATCCACCATGGACCAATCCCCAACCAGTTCGATCTCAAGCTGCAGTTCAATACCGGTTTTTTGTTTCACAACCTTTTGTACTTCCTGAATGACCTGGTAATAATCCATGGCAGTGGCGTTTTCCGTATTGACGAAGAAATTTGCATGGATGGGGCTCACTTCCACGCCGCCGATCCGAAACCCTTTTAGACCCGCTTCTTCGATCACTCTCCCTGCCTTTATCGCCAAGGGGATTCTTGAACATCGATCCCATTGAAGCACCCGGAGGCTGGGTGGAGCGGCGAATCTCGGAGTATTCCGACATCTTCGCCTGGATCTCCTCGCGGTTACCCGGGGCAACCCGCAACCGGGCAGCAAGCAGGATGACATCCTTCAATCCGCGTTTAAGCACGCTGCAGCGGTAATCGAAAGCCATTTTCTGCGCATCCCAGATCTCCCTGCCTGCGGTCCGGCTGACAACATCGGCTTCAATGAAGTGGTTACTGATATCTTTGCCATGTGCGCCGGCGTTGCCATAGACTGCGCCGCCAATGGTTCCTGGAATTGTCCCAGCCCATTCCAGGGAGGCGAAATTGCGAAGCATGCACTGGCGGGCAACGGTGCCAATATTCGCGCCGCTCTCAGCCCACACAGTGGGGGGATCGGTGTGCCCATCAATCTTGATCGTATGTGCGTGGTTGGCGATAACTACTCCGCGGTAACCCTGGTCGCTAACCAGGATGTTCGCTCCTGTCCCAAAAACGCGGAAGGGGATATCCATTTCCCAGAGCTTTTGAGCCATCAAAGATAGTTCATCCGCAGATTGGGCGATGAGGAATCCGTCCACCGGACCGCCGACATGCGCAGTGGTATAGTTCGCCAGGCGAACGTTTTCCTGTAATCGTTCACCAAAAGCGCTGCGCAAAGCGGTCAGGTCCAATTTGAAAGTCAAAGCGACATCCTTCTAGAGCGTGTTGATCCTGTCGATCAGCCGGTGGACGAGCTCTTCCTTCTGCTGGCCGCCGGTTGGCGATGAGGTGGCATGTTTTTTGGGATCAAGCGGATCCTTGGAGGTGATGAATTTCAACTCCGGCAGAACCATGAATTGATCCTTTTGAGGTTTGTTGGATTTATCGGTCATTGCTTTCACCTCTTTCTTTAAGTGCGTTGAAGACGCCGGTAGAAATTCGGTCGGCATCCCCGGCTGATAGCACCAGGAGTACGTCTCCAGGTTGCAGTTGTTGAAGTAGCAGATTCTGTGCCAATTCCAGCGTTTCGGTAAATTGAACATGAGAATGTGACATTCTTTGCGACCACCGAAGCAGCCGAATAGGAGTTACCGGATTCCCTTGCTGCATAGATCTCTGTGACGATGACACGGTCCGCATCTTCGAAAGACCTGGCGAAATCGTCTTCCAGCGCCTGAACCCGGGTGAATGTGTGCGGCTGCCACACCGCCCAGAGTCCTACGCCCGGGGAAGCGGCTGCGTGCTGCCCTGCAGGGTCGCACGGATCTCGGTGGGGTGGTGGGCGTAATCGTCGATCACGGTGACGCCGCCAGCTTCGCCGCGCACCTCAAATCGACGACCGGCTCCGCTGAAATCCCCCAAGGCCAGGGCGGCAGATATTGGATCCATACCAAGCTGGTGCACAAGCGCGATCACGGCAGATGCATTGCGCATGTTGTGTTCCCCGGGAACCTGCAGATTCACCTGGCACAGGAATTCACCCTGTCTGCCATCGCGCTGGCGAAGGAGTGAAAAGGAATACCCACCAGCAGGGTTGACTTCTGCTTCGCTGATGCGGTAATCCGCTGCGGGATGCGCGCCGAAGGTGAAAACCGTAGAACCGGCTAATGCTTCTCCCAGTAAGCCGAACGATCCAGGCTCGTCGCGGTTCAGCAACAGCAGTCCACCAGGCTGAATTTTCGAATGAACCGAATAAATGCCTTGCGGTAATCTTCTTTAGTGGGGAAACAATCCGGATGGTCGTGTTCGAGGAAGGTCACGATTGCCGCGCGTGGCTCGAGACCAAGGAACATGTTGTCATACTCGTCAGCTTCGATGACAAAGAATTGTCCTTTGCCGAAATGGGCATTTACATCCAGATCGCGCACCTCGCTGCCCAGCACGAAAGACGGATCCTTTCCCATCCGGGAGAGCACCCAGGCGGTCATGGCGGTGGTGGTGGTCTTGCCGTGCGTCCCGGCCACTGCCAGCACATCCTGTCCCCGGGTGAGCTCCGCAAGCATTTGACATGCGTTTGAGAACCGGGATCCCTGCATTTTTAGCGGCAATCACTTCCGGGTTCTCATCATTAACCGCAGAGGAACGAATCACGATATCCGCACCGGTGACATTGCCTGCCGCATGGCCGATGGCAGACCTTTACCCCAATGGATTGAAGTTCCTGCGCCTGGGGAGAGAGAATACGGTCCGAACCGCTTACGGTGTGACCTTTTTCCACCAGCACCCTGGCGATGGCGGATAACCCGGTTCCTCCGATTCCGATAAAGTGATAGTGAGTCATTAGATGAATGCTCCTATCACGATGACAAAAGCGATCACCAGGGCGAAGTAGATGCCGGGAGGGGTTAGCACGGCAGGCGGCAGCCGGTTGATCATGTTCAGGGTGAGTGCGCCTCCGGGCAAAGCGGGGTCTGGCGCGATCATAAATGGAAAAGGATATCCTGCAGAATTCAGGTAGAAAAGAATGCTTCCGATGATCAGGTAGCCATTCAAAGCGCCCAGGGCAGTTCCCCAGAAAGAGGTTGCGCAGCCTGCTTACCGGCCGCAGCCCTTCGGTACGCAGAACCACCTGCGGCAGGGTGGGGGTTACGTACCCCATGATCACGACAACCAAAAGGACCCCCGCGCGCATGATGAACAGTGTGGTGGGGTTGGTTGAAAGCACGATATTCCTATAAAAAGGTACATACGTTTCCAAAAGCAAGTTAAGGAAGATTCCCACGATGGCGCTGAGCGAAACGATGAATTCCTTGGTTCGTCCCCGTGTGGCACCGATGACAGCGAAGAGCGCGAAGAATATCCAGAAAAGTGAGAAGAAGCTGATCATGATCCGCCCTCCTTCTTCCGGCCGGTTTCAAGGATCAAGTTCGCGATCTGATCGGCAGCTTCCGGGCGTGCGATGGCTCCCATGGCCGAAACCATTTTTTCAATCCGTTGCTTATCTGTAAGCAATTCCTCGATTTTCTCAGTCAACAATAGAGAAAGGTCTTTATCTTCGATGATCACAGCACCACCGGCATTCACCAGATGGTCTGCGTTCACTTTTTGGTAGCGCCAGGTGTAGGGATAGGGCACCAGGATGGCAGGAAGGTCGAAGAAGGGGAGTTCTCCCAGGGTGGATGCGCCAGCCCGGCAGACGACCAGGTCTGCCGCAGCGAGGGCTGTCCCCATTTCCTCGTGAAGGTAAGGGAAGGGAAAATAATTAGCTCGAAATTTCTCTTGCAAATTATTCGCAGCAGCAGCCACTGTTTCCCAATCCAATTGACCGGTAAGATGCAACACCTGGAAATCCGTGAGGAGTTTGTTTAAGTTGGCAAGCAACAGCCTGGTTGATCGACCGGGCACCTTTGCTGCCGCCGTAAATGAGAATCATCGATTTTCCGGGATCTAACCCCAACAATCCTTTTGCGGTTTCCTGGGGGATACGCTTGAAATCGCTTCTCAACGGATAACCGGTGACCATGATGTTTTTATGTCTTCTGAAGAACGCCGCGGATTCTTCTGCGGAGAGGGCGATCGCATCGGCAAATCGCGCCAGGAATTTTAGCGCCAAACCCGGTTCAATATCCGGGACATAGAGGGTGATCGGGTAGCGTCTGCCGGCAAAAGCCATTGGCGCAGCCACATAGCCTCCGGTGAAGAAGAGGGCATCCGGTTGGAACTCGCTCAGGATCTTCCGGGATACGCGCACGCCCTTTGCCAGCCGGGAAATATTTCCAGGCAAATTGCGAAGACCCACGCCGTGGAGCCCCGCGGCGGGGATGGCGCGGTAGGGAAGTCCGCGGCGGTTCACCAGTTCAGCTTCCATACCGCCTTCACTCCCGACCCAAAGGATCTCGGAAATCCTGTTACCGAGCGCGTCCAGAACGGACAGAGCGGGGTACACGCCCCCGCCGGTCCCCCCGGCGCAGATCAACAACCGCATTATTGACACTCCCTTCCTTATATTCCTGCAGCTTTTCAGAAGTCCGGTTGACACTGAAAAGAATGCCTATGCCGACCATGGTCGTGATCAGGCTGGAACCCCCGGCGCTGATCAGCGGTAGCGCATTGCCGGCAAATGGCATCATGTTCACCATTGCCAGCATATTGACCATTGCCTCCACAAAGATCCAGACTGAAACCCCGCCCGCCAGCAGCTTGCCGAACAGGTCTGGCGCATTTTCTGCTATATACAAACCTCGCCAGAGAATGATGATGTAAAGGACGATGATGACCAGGCTGCCAAAAATCCCGGTTTCCTCGGCGATGACAGCGAAAATGCTATCCAGGGGTGCAACGGGAAGGCCGGTGAACTTCACCGACGATTGACCGATTCCCACTCCGAAGAAACCCCCGTGCACGATTGCTTCGATCGAACGGATCACCTGGTCGGTGGCATTCTGAGGATCCTGGATACCTGCCATGTACCCCTGCAGACGGGCGCGGCCAGATGGGTATACCGATACGGCGATCCAGGCGGTGATGATGGCGATCACGGTTATCAATACGATCT
This sequence comes from uncultured Chloroflexia bacterium, assembly GCA_963747315.1. Taxonomy (GTDB): domain Bacteria; phylum Chloroflexota; class Anaerolineae; order Anaerolineales; family Anaerolineaceae; genus CAVVEQ01. Next base: position 233,061 of record CAVVEQ010000013.1, read on the forward strand.
GCCGAATCTCCCCGCCGGCGATATAGAAAAGGAAGCAGGAGAGCAGGACAACCGTGAATGCAGCGCTGATATCGGGTTGCAGAACGATCAAACCAGCCATGATACCGATGATGGCTGCCAGCGGGAGTAAACCAAATGAAAATTCATTCAATTTATCCCGCTTGGAGTAAAGCCACAGTGAGAGGTAAAAAACCGTGGCCAGCTTGGCAAACTCGGATGGTTGTACTGAGCCGCCAAAGAGGGTTCGGTTGGCGCCCAGGCGGGTTTCCCCGATCCCGAGCGCGACCAGGGCAAGCAGGATCAACACTGTGAATGTTCCCAGGACGATCAGTTTGCGGAACTTGTGGTAATCGATACTGGAGATGATCACAGCGATCCCGATTCCCGCGGCAAAGAAGAGCAACTGCCGCCAGAACATGGAATAGGGCGAGCTGTAAAAAATCATCGAGAATTCCCAGCTCGAAGAATAAACGAATACCAACCCGATTAGGCTGAGCACGAGCAGTGCACAGAGCAAAGGCACATCCACCGCTGTGGTGCGCCGATGGGACCGGCGAGCCGTCGCGGCGATAGGGGCATCGGATGTTACGAAAGCTGATTCACCCATGATCGAAATGATTCTCCACGTTGTTCAAAGTCTTTGAATGCATCGAAGGATGTGCCGCCCGGGGAAAAAAGGACCACATCTCCTTCGTTGGCAACTTTATCTGCCAGCGCAACTGCATCCTGCAAGCTGGCGCATTGATCCACGCTGAAAGGTCTGTTGTTTGGATTTCCCTGCCCGATGATCGGGGCAACCTTTTCAACCAGCTCACCAAAAAGCACCACGTGATCCACACGTTCATGGATCAAGCTGGCGAGATCAGACCAGGGTAGGTCTTTATCCCGCCCGCCGAGCAATAGGACGATGGGCTCCTCGAAGGAACGGATCGCGGCTGCCGTCCGCTCGGGAGCGGTGGCAATGGAATCGTTGTACCAACGGACACCGCGCAATTCGCGAACCAATTCCAAGCGGTGGGCTACTCCCTGGAATCCTTCGATACCCCCGTTAACCGCTTCCACGGGAAAACCGGCTGCCATCCCGATCGAGCAGGCCGCCAGAACGTTCAGGAGGTTATGCCTGCCTTTGAGCTGGATATCCTTGACCGAAACCAGGCGATCAACTTTGCCTTCCGATGAATAAAGGATTGATTCTCCATCGGAATATGTACCGGTGAAGGGTTCGGCGGGTTTTTCAACCCCGAAGGAAACCAGATTGCCTTTTACCCGATCATTCAGAGCCCAGGAACCGGGATCTTCGCGATTCAGGATGGCGAGATCGCTGCTGCCCTGGAAATCCAGGATGCGGGCTTTGATCTCTGAATACACTTCCATCGTTCCGTGACGATCGAGGTGGTTGGGGGTGATATTGAGGATCGCTCCGAGGTGGGGAGAAACAGTCATCAACTCCAGTTGGAAACTGGAAAGTTCCAGCACCACAATATCTTCGGGCTTGATCTCATTCACGCAATCCAGGAGGGGATTGCCAATATTACCTCCCACCCAGGCTTTACGGGTATTTCCTGCCGCTAGCGCCGCCATCCGGCCAACCAGCGTGGTTGTTGTGGTCTTGCCGGCTGAACCGGTGATGCCAATCACGGGAGCGGCAACCTCATCGAAGAATATTTGCGAATCATTGGTTACGGGGATACCCTTTGAGCATGGCATCGGTTATGAGAGGCAGCGTCAGGGGAACGCCCCCGGAAACGCAGAGGAGGTCCGTTCTTTCCAGAAGCGACTCGGGATGGCCGCCGAAAACACAGGTCACTCCCAAAGCCTCAGCTTCAGTTGCGGATATCGGCAAGCTGCTCATCCGTCTTGCTGATCATTCAAGGTCACAACAGAACCGCGGGAGGAGAGAAAACGCGCAAGAGCAAGCCCCTGGCGGGCTGCGCCGATAACCAACACGCGTTTACCCTGCCATGCACTCATCATCAGATCACCGCCAAAGCCACGCCCAGCATCGCTGCGATAAGGCTGACCAGCCAGAAACGCTGGACTACCTGTGTCTCGCTCCACCCCATCAACTCAAAATGCAGATGAATGGGAGCCATTTTAAAGAAGCGTTTTCCGCCTGTCGCGCGGAAGTAGATGATCTGAATGATGACACTCAGGGCTTCGCTGACCGGAATGAAGATGATGAGCGGGAGCAGCAGCCATTGACCGGTCATCAGCGCAATTACGCTGATGGTTGCTCCAAGTGACAGCGAACCGGTATCACCCATGAAAAGCTCAGCCGGGTGGACGTTGAACCAAAGGAAACCGAAGATCGCGCCGACCATGGTGAAGCAAAACCTTCCCACAAAAGGCTGTGCCTGCAGCAAGGCAATGCCGCCATAAGTGGCGAAGGCAGTTGCGCATATCAGCCCGGCTAACCCGTCGAGACCATCGGTGAAATTTACCGCGTTGGAGCCGCCAACAATAATGAAGGCAGCAATGGGAATATACCAAACACCTAAATTAAAAACTTCGTCCACGCCCGGCCAGAACATCTGAGGAGCGCGCATGAAGTATCGCAATGCAAAGGCGACGATCAAAGCCAGGATAACCTGGATGAGGAATTTTGTGCGAGCCCGCATACCCAATCCGCGGCGGGAACCCCGGACACCCTCCCAATCGTCCATGAGCGCCTAGGGCTCCATAGGCGACCATAACAAGCATTGGCAGGATCACCGAGCGGCCGAATACGTTCAACCCGATTATGGAGGCGGCATTCAAAAGAACAGTGAGCAGGACGACGGGTACGATGATCATCACGCCGCCCATCGTGGGAGTGCCCATTTTCACTTTGTGGATCCCGGGTTCTTCCACGCGGATGAGTTTGCCTATCTTGAAATGGCGCAGCAAGCGGATGAGCGGACCTCCCCAGATTATCGCCAGCATGAAGCTGAGCGCGCTCAGCGCGATTGAAAGAGGAGCCTCATTCATTCTTCCACCTCCAGGGCGTGAACAATGCGCTCCATTTGCAAACCGCGAGATCCTTTCACCAGGATCACATCCCCTTTGCGAATAACGCTCTGTAGATAAGGAACTGCCTGGGGAGCTTCTTCGAAATGCTGGATATTCTTGGATGAATACCCGGAGCGGATGGCGGCATCGGCCATTATTCTTCCGCGCGAGCCGATCAGGACGATCAGCGATGCGAACTGAGCTGCGCGAACCCCGACCATTTCGTGACCGCTCCGCTCGTATTGCCCCAGTTCGAGCATGTCTCCGAGTACTGCGATCCTGCGCCCGTCCATTTGATCCAGCAGATTCAAGGCAGCCAGGGTGGATTCAGGTGACGCGTTGTAGGTATCATCCAGGATCAAGGCGCCTTCCCTGGTATGTGCCACCACCAGGCGCAGCTGGGAATGACCGCTTTGCAATCCGTGTATGATCTCCCCCCAGGAGAGTCCTTCCACCAATCCGACAGCAGCTGCCCGGAGTGCCGTGTGCACGGAATGCTCCCCGATCAGGGGTACACGCAGGTTGAGCGATTCGTTCTTGTGATGAAGCCGGAAGCGGATACCCTCCAACCCCAGCCCTTCGATCTCATCCGCCCAAAGATCAGCCTGGGGATTCAATCCGTAAAAAAGCACCCGGGCGCGGGTGATCGCAGCCATAGGACGCACGAAGGGATCGTCGTAATTTAATATGGCAGTCCCCTCAGGGGAGGCGGGCAACGCCTGGATCAATTCCGATTTCCCGCTGGCGATCACTTCCTGCGAACCGGCACGTTCTGCGTGCACGGTGCCGATATTGGTGATCACGCCAACCTGGGGTTTCGCCAGGCCACAGAGAAAGGCGATCTCCCCCGGGACATAAAATCCCATCTCCAACACCGCGCGCTGGTATCCGCTTCCGAGCCGCAGCAAGGTTAGGGGAAGCCCGATCTCATTATTCAGGTTTCCCTTGCTTTTCAGGGTCTTGTAGCGCTGATTAAGAACATCGGCGATCAATTCCTTGGTGGTGGATTTGCCCACCGAACCGGTGATGGCAACGATGCGGATATCCTGTTTTTCACGCCAGAATTTGGCGATGCTTTGAAGGGCGGCGAGGGAGTCTTTTACCAGGACGCAGAAAGGTGTTTCCGGTATCTGCAGGGTGGAACCTGGGGCGATTGGTTCGCGGAGGTCCATCTGGCGGAAACTGCTGGAAACATCTTTCTGCACGAGCGCAAAGTCCGCTTTCCTGCGGAATGCCTCGGCGATGTAATCGTGCCCATCCACGCGTTCACCTGGAAGTGCCACAAATAATCCGCCCGGGATCACCTGGCGGGAATCGATAGCCGCTTCGCTGATCACCCTTCCGGGAAGATCAGGTCGGAAACCAAGCAGCGCTTCGAGGACATCCAGGATATTTAACATTTGTTATTCCTGGCTGGCGAGTTGCTGGCGGAATTCCTCAGGGGGGATATCCATGAGAACGACCACTTCCGCAACGATATCGCGGAAGAGAGGGGCTGCAACAACAGAACCCCAAATGGAGGATTTTGGCTGCTCCAGCCAAACATAGACCACGAATTTGGGATCTTCGGCAGGCCCCCAGCCGATGAATGAGGCATTCGTTCTCCCCATGGTGTAACCATAAGGGGTGGGGATCTCTGCTGTACCGGTTTTCCCTGCCAGGCGATAGCCATCCACGAGCGCCTTGGAGGATTCAATTTCCAGCGACTGGGCTAGCAATTCGGTGACAGTGGCAGCGGATTCGGCAGAGATGGGTGCTCCAACCACCTGCGGATTCACATTGTATTGGACGCCATCCCGTACGATGGAACGAACAATATGAGGCGCCATCATTTTGCCTTCGTTGGCGAGCGCAGAAGACGCCATCAGGAACTGAACCGGGGCGACAGCGACACCCTGGCCGAAGGATTGCGTGGCCATGGTGGATTTTGACCAACCAGGATCACCCTGTCCGCGGAAGGGAAGGTAAGCCTCTCCTGCCAGGTCAATGTTGGAAGGGCGCCCGATGTGGAAGGCAGCCATGTATTCGTCGAAGATCTGGGGACCAAGCTGGAGCGCGATCCACGCCAGGCAGACATTTAACGAATGCTGCATGCAGCCGATCATATCCACCGGACCGTAGGCCTGGTCATCCCAGTTGTAGATCTCATAACCATCCACATTTAAAACCCCGGTATCCAGGAAGGGGGTTTCCGGTTTTATGATGCCCTTGTCTATTGCGGAAGCCATGGTGAGAATCTTAAAGATCGATCCCGGCTCGTAGATGGTGCCGACGGCGGTGTTGAAGTGAGTGGGCTGCTTGAATACTTCGGAGGCAGTCCAATACTGGTTTGCGTCGATGCGCGGGGAAGTGGCCATGGCCAGGATCTCGCCGGTTTCCGGATCCTCAACGATCGCAGTTCCCGAGAGAGCACCGTGCGTTTTTACGTGTTTATCGAGGATCTCCTCCACTTTGGACTGGATCTCCCGATCGATGGTGAGAACCAGGTCGGATCCCGGAGGGGTGGTGGGAAGCCCGGATTGCTGGTAGGGGTTGCGCGAAACGGTCAGCTGGATCGGCTGACCGGCCAGCAGGTCATCATACTGTCCCTCGATCCCATAATACCCGTGAGCGCTGGATCCTTCCTTATATGGGAAGAAGCCAAGCACATTGGCGGCCAGGGTTTTCTCGGGATAGGAGCGAACCAGGTGGGGGGAATACAACAAACCGTTCAGACTGGGAGCGGATCGATCCCTGCCCGCAGGATTTACCGCTGCAAATTGGGATTGGATCTTTTTGACCGCGTTCACTTTTTCCGGGAACGGCGTAATCAGTCAGCGAGACATAGCTGTATCCGTGAAGGCGGGCATTCTCAACCTTGCCATAAACCGAACGGGGATCGACTTTGAAAATGGATGCGAAGGTTTCTGCGATCGAGTTTACATGATACCTTGAGCCCATATCCAGGCCGATCTCATACACAGTTTTATTGCCGGCAAGCAGGTTTCCCCACCTGTCATAGATCGAGCCGCGTTCCGGGTAGATAGTTTTTACCTCATAGCCGTATTTCTCGTCTGCCATGTCGCTCAGCTCGCGGTGAACGGCACTGGTTTGGATGTTGATCATCTGGCCGATGATCACGACTCCAAGCAGGGAGAGAATCAAGCCGAGGAAGGCGGTCCTGGAAAGCACTGGGAATCTCATGGGGTCACTGTCCTGCCGTCCCGCTCACCTGGGCAAGTCCGTGGAACATCCAATCCCAAAGCGACTCGGTATAGGATGGTTTGATGACCGGCTCGGGCATGTTTAATTCACCCGGTGCCGCTGCCAGTACCGCGGTCTGCTTTCCGGAATAACCGGGTACATAAAGGAAAGTAACCTGGCCGGGGGAGACACGTTCAAATCCCAGTTCCTGGGCGCGCGCATGCATCTTTTCCACCGAGGTGGTATTTGCGATATTCGTGCGCATGCTGGCGATCTCCTGGCGGAGTGATTCCCGTTCATCGTTCATCTCGCGCAGCTCCAGCCCGGCCGTGGCAGCCTGCCCGCTTATGCTGAGAAAGAGACCGATAACAAGGAATAATCCAGCGATCGCGATAAGAAAACCGCCGATACCGCGGAATTTGATCCGCCAAGGCGCTTGCTGGTACGCTTGCATGATCCTGGAAGTCATTTGCTTCGATCCTCAACCATTAAGAGATTAATTGAGAAAAACGGTGCAATGGTCATGCCAGCCCCACTTTCTCGGCAGCGCGCAGCCGAGCGCTTCGAGAGCGGGGATTGGCTTTGATCTCAGCTTCCGATGCGGTTACACCCTTCCGGTACAAGTCCTTCAGGCTGGCTTTATGGCCGCAGGTACAAACCGGCTGGCCGGGAGGGCAGATACAATCACTGGATTCGCGGCGCATGAACTGTTTGACCAGGCGGTCCTCGAGGGAGTGAAAGGAGATCACGGCCAGGCGGCCGCCGGGTTTCAGGGCTTTTACAGCTTTGGGTAGGGCTTCATCAATGGCACGCAATTCCATATTGACCGCGATACGGATGGCCTGAAAAGTGCGTGTGGCCGGGTCGATGCGACCTCCGGTGTTTCCAAGGCTCCGGCGGACGATTTCTGCCAGCTCGCCCGTGGTTTTGACAGGCCGCGAAGCACAAATGGATTTCGCAATTTTTCGGGAATGCCGTTCCTCGCCATATTTCCAGAGGATTTCGGCAAGCTCCTCCTCGGGCAGGTCGTTAACCAGTTTCTCAGCGGTTACGGGATTGCGGGGATCAAAACGCATGTCCAGCGGAGCGTCGGTCTTAAACGAAAATCCCCCCCGGGGATTATCGAGCTGCATCGAAGAAACCCCCAGGTCGAAGAGTATGCCATCCACTGCCTCCCACCCGTTCTCGCGCATTGCATCCAATAGTTCAGTGTAAGAACGGTGTGAAATGTTGACACGCAGGCCGTATTTCTTTAATCGGGCTTTGGAGAGGGCGAGGGCTTGTGGATCCAGGTCCATCCCCAGACAAACTCCCAGTGGGGGAGGAAGCTTCCAGGATGCCCTGTGCGTGCCCGCCCGCCCCCAGGGTGCCGTCGATATAGCGTCCGCCATCCCGAGGCGCGACAGCCGCCAGAGTTTCCTCGAAGAGTACCGGCTGGTGAGCTTGCTGTGGGGTGGCGGCCGATGTTTGCATAAGGGGTGCCTTAGAGGTCCAGCGCGGAGAACCTCTGTGCGTTGGTTTCATCATCCTGCAGGCGGGAATCCTGCTTTTGCCAGTTCACGGCTGACCAAACTTCGAAATATTCTCCCATGCCAATGAGCAAGGAAGCGCCGGTCAATTCAGCTGACTCCCGCAGGAACTGCGGAATGAGGATTCGGCCGGCTTTATCGAACTCGACCTCGACGGCATTGGAAAAGATCAACCGGCGCAAGTCGCGAGCCGCGGAATCGGTCATGCTCATGCTGTTGACGTTCTGATAGATCCGCTGGAAATGAGGCCCGGTGAGGACGATCAGGTTGCGGTCGAATCCGCGAGTGATATATGCACCGCTAGCCAACAACTCGCGATAACGGGCGGGGATGATCAGCCTGCCTTTTTCATCGATGGTATGTTCGAATTGACCTAGGAACATTTGTTCTACCCTTTATATTACGCCGGAACGCCGGGGATGCCGGCGTTCCACTTTCACCCACTATTTACCACTTCTTACCACAGTATACGCAAAAAGCGGGCAATATGCAAGTGGCAATTCCACTTTTTTGACGAAAAATGGGGAAACTTACCAAAATGCAAGGTGCAAAAAGCGTGCCGGTGCGGGTTTCGGGCAGTCCCGACACTATTAAATAAAAAAACCGCAGGTTTTTAGCCCGCGGTTTCCTTGATCGAAATAGTTTTATCATCCTTTGGGCCGCTTCATCACCAGGCGGTAATCCTCGGAATCCACATGGGCGAGATCGGTAAAGATGGGCGAAAAATTAGCGCTTATCAGTTCCCAGCCTTCTTCGCCGCGTTCATTTACAAAATCATACAACGATACCCCCTGGATCCATTTGGGGATTTCCTTGCCGTTTACGATCCCGACTTTCCAAACATCACCCACCCGAAAAACCGTCAGAAACAGATATTCCCATTTTTGCATGTTACCCCTGCCTGTGCTTTCGAAGATTAGATGATTTTACCATTATTGAAAAAGAGTAAATCGGCTAGTGGAATCCCGAACCTTATCTTGGATTATGGTAGATCTGAACGGTTGCCCATCCAGAATTTCCGCCAGCTTCCTTTTGCGGAGAGCGCGGCTACCAGGACATAGATGCTGGCAGTGAAGAATCCCAGTACCATCATAAACAGCACCCAGATGATCGAGCGGAAAATTGATCTTTCCCGGAAAACTAATCCAACCGGAAAACAGGAAAAACCCGGTATAGAGGTCAATGAGGGAGACAATACCCCAGGGCATACTGATCAATTGCGTTCCTTCAAGGAAAAAATTTCCATTCAGAAAGGCGTACCCAAGGATTGCACTCATGGCAATGATTCCGATGATCGAGAGAACGATCACAGCTTTCATTAAAAACTCCGTTGGTTTATTTTCACTGCAAGTTTACTTTTTCCGCGGGGGTAGCGGGATAAAGGAACTGGTGGTTTCCAAATAATCTTTGTACTCGGGTTTGGTTTCTTTGAGGGTTTTTTCAAGCAGGGCAACACCTGAGACCCGAATTAGCAGAAGAGTCATAATCACCGGACTGATAATTGTCCACCAAAATCCTGCGGAAAACGCCAGCAGGAAGAAACCCCACCACTGGAAAGCATCTCCAAAATAATTGGGATGCCTGGAATATTTCCAAACCCCGGTATCAAGTACCCTGCCTTTGTTTTCCGGGTTTGATTTAAACCGAGCCAATTGGAGATCCCCTGCGGCTTCAAAGTAGAATCCGATCAACCAAACGAGTACACCAAGATAATCAAGGAAATTTAATGGACCTTTTGGAGATACCTGGGCAGCGATCACCGGCAGGGAAATGATCCACATGAAGAATCCCTGGAGCAGGAATACCTTGAAAAAGCTGCGGTACCACCAGGAGGGTCCGGCTTCATTGCGCCATTTCCGGTAGCGGAAATCCTCGCTCTTACCCTTGTTTCGCAGGAAAATGTGAATCGATAAGCGCAGCCCCCAGATCGTAACCAGCGCGACCGAGAGGATTTTCCGGGGGACATACCCTTCCGGGAAGAACACAAAGGTAAACCAGGCGATCAGCACAAAACCTGTTCCCCAAAAGATATCCACGATGGATGAATTCTTCAAAGCCAGACTGACCAGCCAGAGGATCACCATAAAGCACAATACCAGTAATCCAGCATCGAGGAACGCGTTTATAAACATTTCGGCTCCCTACTCCTGCGCCTGCACTGCCACCAGACCGATCCCCCCCGGGCCAACATGCACCCCGATCACGGGGGTTACCTCTCCGGTGAGGGGTTCAAAACCACCTGGTACATACCTGGCGGTTTGATCCTTGAATTCATTAAGCCGCTCCTGGGCTGCGGTATGAAGGTACGCGATCTGTTCCAGCGGCTTGATCTCCTCCAGGGTGGAAATTATCCGTTTGATGGAATTCTTGAAGGTAATCACCCGCTCGAATTTAAGGTCACCAGCGTGCATGATGATGAGGGGTTTGATGTTGAGCAGCCGGCCGATGTTATATTGAGGGCTGGAGATGCGCCCTCCGCGGTGGATAAATTCGAGCGTATTCAGGGCGGCAAATGACCAGGTGCGCTCGTGAAGACTTGCGCAAATATCGATGATCTCCTGCAAGGCTCTCCCCTGAATATTTGCCTTGGCGGCTTCCAGAACCTGCAACCCGATGCCCAGGGAGATCTGGCCGCTATCGATGACCCGGATCGGCACTTCCCGGATCCCTTCTGCGGCAAGGCGGGCAAGATTCACCATATTTGAAAGGGATCCAGCTATATGGATGGATATGATCTCCGTGGCACCCTTTTTGATCAATTCCTGGTACTTCGTTCGGATCATTTCAACACCGGGGGTTGATGTGGTGGGGTGTTCAGCCATGCGGGGCAAACGGGTATAGAAATCTTCCCGTTTAATATCCACCCCGTCGCGCAGGCTTTTCCCTTCCATATTTATATACAGAGGGATTACATTGATCCCGTGCTTGCGGATGATCTCCTCCGGAAGATCACAGGCACTATCGGTAACGATTTGCATCGCCATATCCAACACCTCAAACCAATAGAATGATCCCGAAAACGACTTCGATCACAAGACTGATAATGTTCGATCGATCGTACGATTTGTCAATGAAAATGGAGGCGAGCCTTGCCACCGCGATCGCCAGGTAACCCCAGCCCAGCATCTGGAAGGCTATCGGGGATTGTGAAACCAGGGGAAAGAGACCGAGCGCGATGAACAACCCGCCAAAGATCGAGCGGAATTCCGAGATACCCCGCGGTCCGCTGGCTGTCAGGCCGGTGAAATCCCTCCGCCGCTTTTGGTTTAATCAAAACAAGCAATCCGGTGACCAGGGTGCCACCAGCTGCGATGATCTTAAGAATCGTTAGAATATCCATATCTCCTCCGTTTGGATAAGTATATAGTGAAAGGCCTTCGATTTCAAACCAACCGCGACAAAGTCTATACACCATCTTATAACTTAGTGTAAAGGCAGCCAAAAAGATGGATCCGACCAGGGTTTGATCGATGGATTCGATATTTTAATCTATCAGCCTGGGGCGGTACTGCAGGGCTTCAGCCAGGTGGGGGGTGGTGATGGCTTCGCAGCCTGCCAGGTCCGCGATGGTGCGGGCAAGTTTCAGGATACGGTGATAGGCACGGGCTGAGAGCTGCATCTGGTTCATGGCCGATTTCATCAGGCTGCGGCCGCTTTCATCCAGAGTGCAGAACTTGCGAACCTCCGCCGGATGCATTTCTGCATTGCAGGCCAACCCGGTTCCTTCGAAGCGCTGCTGCTGGAGTTTGCGTGAAGATTCGACCCGTGTGCGGATCACTGCTGAAGGTTCTCCAAGCCGGTCACCGCTGAGCTTCTCGTAATCCACCCGTGGAACCTGTACATGAATATCGATCCGGTCGAGGAGCGGCCCCGATATGCGTTTCTGGTACTTGGTAACGGTGGAATTGGAGCAGGTGCAGGGTTTTACCGGGTCATCGTAATACCCGCAGGGGCATGGATTCATGGCTGCCACAAGCTGGAAGTTGGCCGGGAAGGTGAGCGAACCCGAAGCCCGGCTGATGGTGACCACTTTATCCTCCAGCGGCTGGCGCAGCACCTCCAGCACGCGCTGACCGAACTCCGGGAATTCATCCAGGAAGAGCACCCCGCGGTGGGCCAGGGAGATCTCGCCCGGGTGCGGCCAGTTGCCGCCACCCACCAGCCCGGCATGGCTGATGGTGTGGTGCGGGGATCGAAATGGGCGGCTGCGGAGCAGGGGGACCTCCGGCGGGAGCTGATCGGCGACCGAGTAGATGCGGGTCACATCCAGGGATTCATCGATGGTCATGCCCGGCAGGATGGATGGCAGGGCGCGCGCGAGCAGGGTTTTACCAGCTCCGGGTGCGCCGACCATTAAAACATTGTGGCCGCCGGCAGCCGCAACTTCGAGCGCACGCTTAATATGCTCCTGGCCTTTGATCTCGCGGAAATCGGTCTGAACCCAGGTCTCCACCTCCCCGGGGTCGATGGCTGGCTGCGGGGGAATGGGGGTTTCCGCTGTGAGGTGGGCGGCGATATCTGTGAGCGTCCGGACGGGGATCACTTCGAGATCCGGGATGAGCGCGGCTTCGGGTGCATCCGCCGCGGGGACGAAGATGCGCTTGAACCCCTCGGAGCGGGCGTGGGCAGCCATCGGGAGCACCCCGCGCACGTGCCGGACGCTGCCATCCAGGGAGAGTTCGCCAACTACCAAACTCACGGCCAGTTCCACCTGCGGGATGATGCCCAGCATTGCCAGCACCCCAAGGGCGATGGGCAGGTCGTAATAAGGACCCTCTTTGCGGACAGAGGCGGGAGCCAGGTTGACGATCACCGGTTTGCGCGGGTAGGTGAACCCGGCGTTCTTGATGGCAGTCTGCACCCGCTCACGGCTTTCCTGCACGGCGGTATCCGGCAGGCCGACGATGGTCATTTTGGGCAGCCCGCGGCCGGCATCCACTTCCACTTCAACGGTGACGCCATCCAAACCGATGACTGCGCAGGAAAAAACCCGGGCAAGCATGGCATAAGTGTAGGAGAGGGCGGGGAAATGTCAAACCGGGTGATGGGTGAACCTTAAAGATTGCTTTTCCAACCTTAAAAAATCATCCCGCATATTGAAACAGGCATGAGAACGGTCTATACTGATTGTGTCACCTTACAAAATTGTAAGGTGAGGTTTGCTAACAGGATTGGGAAAGGAGGGGAATTTCTATCGAACCTGTTTTGGTTGTGATTGACAGTATCAATTCATCGCTCTGATTTCTTTGTTCCCATTTTTTTGATTTTCCACAATTCAATAATCCGAAAGGGAATGCTATGACGACAAGATCTTCAAGATTCTTGTTTGGTGGTGATCCTGAGCCTTGCGCTGCCGCTGCAGGTCTTTGCGCAGCCGCAAGGCAGCACCGGCAGCACCGGTGACTTTTACGATCCTGCATACGAATGACTTTCACGGGCAGTTGGAACCGAATCCAGGGGCAGCAAGCACCCGGGGCTGGCCCGGGTTGCCACAGGTCGATGAATGATATCCGCACCGCGGTGGGAGCGGAAAATGTCCTGCTGGTGGATGCTGGAGATGAAATGCAGGGCAGCCTGCTTTCAAACCTGGGTGATGGAACACCCACGGGCAAAGGTATACCAACCATTGATGTATTCAACGACATGGGTTATGACGTGGCGACCTTTGGCAACCACGAATTCGATTGGGGTCAGGAGAACCTTGCGAATCGAACAGAGGAAGCGATCTATCCCTATGTGACCGCGAACATTGTTCAGAATGATACGGGCAATTGTGCAACCGCAGGATGGACAACTCCAGATTTTGCGGATGCTCCATATGTGATTCAGAACCATTGGGAATCGCACCGAACACAGTCAAAGTTGGCATTTATCGGTGTTACCACCACGGAGACTCCGATCATCACCGTTGTCGACCGCAACGGCAGGGATTTGCTTTAAAGATCCTGCTGATTCCATCCTTCATTATTACGATGCGATGAAAGCCGATGGTGCGGATGTGATTGTTGTCCTCAGCCATCTTGGATATGCGGATGGCGGTTATGGATACGGAATTCCGGTTTACGGTGATCAGACTCTGGCAGCTAAATTGAACACTGCGGGAAAACCTGCCAACCTGATCATTGGCGGCCACAGCCATTCAAATCTATCTGCAGCGACAGTTGTAGGGAATACAACGGTTGTTCAGGCTTATTACAATGGTCGGACAGTAGGACGCGCTGATGTCACGGTCGCGACCAGTGGAGCTGTTTCTGTCACGTGGTCAAGGACAGACCGGCTTCACAACAGAGGCGAAGGACCCGACTTATCGACGCTCTTGATTACAGAGTTATGCAACCGATCCTGACTACCTTGCCATAGTCAACCAACCTGTCGGGTATTCAGCGGTAGATCTTCCGCGATCCAATACCTGCGACAACATGATGGGCGACATTCATTGATGATTCCATCTACAAATACCTGAACACGGATGCTGAACCTGCAAACGATGTTGACCTGTTTTTCAATAACGCTGGCGGCATCCGCACGGATTGGTGTTACGTTGGAGGGGTCTGGGTGAACACCGGATGTGTGGCTGGAGCCCATGCACCAGCTTTATTGACCTATGGAAACATGTTCACCGTGCTACCCTTCGGGAACGCGACCGCGGTGGGGAAGATGACCGGGGCACAAATCCTTGAGGTCATCAACTATGCGCCAAATGTCGCGGGCATGATCCAACCTGCAGGCTTGAAATACAAATATTTCTCCTACAAGGACGCATCTGCCAGGCCCACAACCTTATGCCTGGGGTGCGTATGACGTGATGGTATTTGATAAAGCGTCATCCACCTGGTTACCGCTGGATCTCAAGAAAATTTACAGTGTCGGAACCAACGAATTCCTTGCTCCGGCAGGTGGGGATGGTTATAACGCTTTCAAATACATGACCAACATCACCTACTGGGGGGATATGCTAAATGCGGTCAATGCGTATATTTCAGCCAACCATGGCACACCGGAAACAGCATACATCGGATCCCAATGGGGATGGAAGCCTGGATGGCAGGATCATCAAAGATGGAGACAGTGATTTTGTATACGAAGAGGGTGAAATCGTCCCGCTCACGATCCTGCATCACAACGATTCCCATGGCAATCTGGCAAAAGGGAACCTATGTTGGTTACACCCAACTGGCCACCCTGATCAAACAGGAAAAGCTGCATAATCCCGGCCGAACCCTGTTGCTGAGCTCGGGGGATAACATCCAGGGTGACGCGATGAGCTATTACTTCAAAACAGCACCCACTGGATTCACGTCCAATGGAACTCCCATCGCGGATCGCCACCCTTCACATCCAACCGTTGATCAAAGCGTTCAACTCTATGGGATATGATGCTTATGACGCTGGGTAACCATGAGTTCAACTTTGGGAAGCGATGTATTCACAAGCGTACTGGGCCAGGCGACCTTCCCGGTTCTGCAAGCGAATGTGACTGATACCGGGGCATATGGGCTTGCAGCAGTCCGAGTGGTAGCCATATGTTGAGAAAGATCTGGGTGATATCAATGTTGCCATCCTTGGAATTGGCAACCACCGGGTGCCTAATTACGAACTTCCCAGCAATATTCCCGGGTTGACCTTCAGTGATCCCATTGCCAAAACGCAGGAACTTTCCGACCTGCTTGGGCCTACAAATGACGTGGTGATCGCTCTGACGCATATCGGTTTCACGGAAAATCCCACCAGTGTGGAGGTGGATACCAATGTGGATACCAACCTGGTGGCAGCCAGTCACCGGTTTGGATGCAATCGTTGGCGGGCACAGCCACACGAATCCTGCGACAGGTTTTGGAGCATACAAATATCTGCCCAGTATCGTCGTCGATCCTAGATGGTAAACCAGTGATCGTCAGGCAGGCATACCGGTACAACAATACCCTGGGAGAGGAAGTGTTAGGTCTGAAGCCCTTGGGCGGTGGAGATTACGAGGTGGTCAGCGGGACAGGCAGATACCTCAGTGTGGTTACTGCCACTGCTGAGGATGCTGCCACGAAGGCGATCATCGATCCCTATGTGGCATTGCTTACGTCCTACAATGAGACAGTCATCGGTCAGACAACCGCGCCAATCGATACGACTACAGGCTTTCACCCAGGAAACCAATGGAGCCAATCTTCAAGCAGATGCATCGGTATATGAATTGGAAACCAAGAATGGCATCCCGGTGGATTTCCATCTCTCCGGTGCGATGACCAACAAACTGATCGCCACTGGCGCAACTCCTGCCACTCCGTTCACCCTAAAGATCTCCGATATGTTCACTGCTCATGCCTTATGAGAATTCGCTGGTCGTATTGGAGATGAATGGACCTCAACTGAAGGCAGTGCTTGAACGGGCATACCGGAATTACTACTATTACAAATATGTGCCTGGTTATGGCGGTTACTCCTATTACACCACCTGCATGCTGGATACCAACTTCGGAAACCAGATCACCTACAATGATCTGTATCCAGCACTGCCAAATGGAAACAATGTCGTTTCTTAAAGATCGGTGGTAATGATGTGGATTTCACTGATGCGATCACTTATTACAGAGTGTCCACAGTCAATTACCTGGCAGCCGGATCCTGCAACTTCAATGATGGCGGTGTCAGCCTATGGCCGTTGAACCAGATCGTCAATGATACCCAGTTCTACGTCCGGGATGCGGTGATCGATTACATCGATTACAATGGACGAGTCAGCCCAGCGATCGAAGGAAGGCTGAAGTTCATTACTGACTACAACTGCTCCGACGATCACGATCACATCACCAACTGCAACGACATACCTGCATCCGCAAAATCTCACGCTTGACTTCAGCGCGGTGGATGTAGGTCCGCAGGATTGAAGTACTGATTTTGCCGATCTTGATGGAGTCCCGGTCACTGATGGCCAGGCAATTCGACCTGCACACTTACTCGCCCTTGGGGATCATACTTTCACTGTCAATGCAGTGGATAACGCGGTACAACGAGAGCTACGGCATCAGTTCAATTCACAGGTACTACCGCGACGTCCAGAGTCTCAAGGATAAGTATGTACAGACTTTACGAACGAAGGGAAATTTCACCAAAGCGGCGATCTATAAGAACCTGTACAACAAACTTAAATCTTGGCGCAGGCTGATCATCACTAAGAGGAAGAACAAACTTGCGATTAACCACCTAGTTTCCTTCATCAATGAGGTACGGGCTCAATCCGGGAAATCGATCAAGACGGATGCAGCCAACTTGTTGATTGCAGATGCGCAATGGGTGATTACCAAGCCTTCAATAATGCAACCATCCAACAATCCTAAAAAAATCGGGCGCGGGATATCCCGCGCCCGAACTTTTATTATTTCTGGCTGCTTTCTTCTTCAGGGTCTCAAATCCTGCCCGGATCTGGGCGTTGTGCTCATCGGTGTGCGTCGGGAACTGAAGCAGGTTGAATGCCATCTTCCAGTAACTGCCCTTATGCTGAACGAATTTTGGAGGCAGACCTGCAAGTAGAAGGGTGGTCTCCTTCATTGCCAGGTGGAATTCATCCAGCAAGGCTTTGGAGCTTCCGTACGCTGCGACGGTGGCTTTCACGCGGGCTTCCAGATTATCCCCATACCCATCTGAAACGAGTTCCTGGTCGAAAATTACATTATTGAGAAAGGTCTGCTGGTCACGTTCGGTATGGATCAGGTGTGCCAGCACCTCGCACGCGCTCCATTCACCTTTTTTGGGAGGGGTGTTGGCCATCTCCTCGCTGATCCCGGCGAAGGATTTCTTCAATTCCGAGAATTTTTCCGTCATAGATCTTCGCCAGGGCTTCCGAAAGCCCCTGGGCGGTTTTCGGTATCTCCGGGATAGGGCGGAAGGATAACTTCACCCAGAGGGTTTCCAGGGAGCTCTTGCGGTAGAGTTGGGTTTCCACGCTGTCTCCGGCTTTATGGCTCTGCAGAACGGTCCCAAGTGATTGGAAATCCGTGACCGTTTTCCCATCCATTTTTACGATCACGTCATTCTTCTGAACCCCAGAGAACTGCGCGCCCATACCCTCAACCAGACCCGCGACCAGGACGCCTTTGGACACCGGAACGCCAATCTTTGCTGCCTTTTTTTCATCAAACCCGTCGAGATAAATCCCGAGCATGGGGCGGTTGACCACCCGCAGGTCGGGTCCTTTTTCAAGGACGTTCACGAGGTTATCCAGGCTGACCTCCCAGCGATGTTCCACCCGTTGTTTTAACTTCTTCCCTTCATCATCATCACTGAAACCCGGATTCCTTCAACTTCCAGTTCGGTTCCCTGGTCGATTTTCTTAAGGATGAGGGAGATTTTTGTGGGGGTTGGTTCGTTGCATCCCTGGCAGCGTATCTCCATCTTTTCATTGGGGATGAACCGGGTGATTTTTCCGGCGATGAAGCTGCCGTGATCCCACCACAGGTAGAAACGTCCTCCTTCGCGCGGAACGACTGTTGCAACATCACACAGCCATTCGCGCAACACCGTTGCGTTGCTGAAAGCGCGAAATACTTCAACAGGAGCTACTTTTATATTTCGGGAAATGGAGATCTTTTTAGACATCTATTCCTCCTTGCAGCCAAATAGTTTATGTTCCTGATCAATAGATTAAACCCTTTTGGATCAAAATTCAAGCATCCATTGATCTATTGCATGGGTATAATTTTTTCAAGGAAGAAATGAGCATTCCATTACAAAGAAGATCGTATATGGTCCGGTGCATTCCAGGCGGTTGGGGATTTCCCTGGGGATCAATCTGCTTTCACCACATTTCAAGATCTGCAACTTTGATTGCATCTACTGCCAATACGGCAAAACAGACCTGAAAACAAGTCTTCCAAACGCAGCAAGTCTATTCTCCGCGGAGGAGATCATTACGAGAGGTGGCAAATGCGTTGCAAACCAGTCCGAAGGTGGAAGCGATCACCTTTTCCGGCAATGGCGAACCCACCCTGCACCCGGATTTTGTCTGAAATCACGGCAGAAATCCTCAAACTCCGGGACCGGTTCCTTCCGACGGTGCCGGTGGCGGTTTACACAAATGGAACCACCATTGGAAATGCAGAAAATACATTGTATCCTGGAGCGAGTCGAGCTTCCGCTCGTAAAAATGGACGCAGGTGACCAAACCATGTTTTCCTCGATCAATCGGCCTTTCACGGATCAAAAATTCTGCGACCTGGTCGAACAGATAAAATATTTGAAAGGCGCAATTCTCCAATGCCTTTTCATGAAGGGGGATATTTGCAATAGCGACGGGGAGGAATATCAAGCCTGGTTGGGGACGGTTGATCATATTCAGCCTGCTGCCGTTCAAATCTACAGCCTTACCGAAAGGGATGATGCAGGCAGGCTCGAGCCGTTGATGCCTTTTGAGTTGATCAAAATCGCTGAAGATGTGAAAGCCAAACTGGGGATCAAGGCCGATGCCTATTGGGCACCTGCGTCGTGGTTGCGGTGATAACTGAAGGCGGAATCTTCAGGACGATTGAAGATCCGGCTCGTTGATCTCGATTGCCTGGCGGATCTCCTCCTGCCGGCGGCGGTTGATGGGATATTTCCAGGCGAGGAACATGGATGCTCCTAAAAGAACTGCACAGACAGGCCCGATAAGAGCCCGGATCGCAAAAAGTGCGGATTCGGGTTGAACCACTGATAGGGTTAGTGATGGTTCCGCGGGGATCCTGTACCCGCTAAGTGATAATACCAATTGCATCAAGGCGAGCATGGCAGCGGAACCGGATTTTTGGATAAAAATAATGAAACCGTAATATGAAGCCTCACGGTGGAATCCGGTGTTAAGTTGATCCTGGTCGATCACATCCGGAATGATCGAAGCGGGGATTACATGGGCTGCTGCCACACCGAAACCGGCACCTATGATAAGAACATAAATGACCGGGGAAAAGTAGGGTGGGAGCAGGAAGAGGGCGAGCATCACCAGCAGCCACCACCCGATGGCGATCAGGTAAGCATTCTGTTTACCGAACTTCTTCGCGAGGAAAACGATCAACGGGATGAAAACCAGGGTGGAGATCATCAGCAACCCGAGGATGAGATCCACCTGGTCCGGGATGCGCAGCCAGAACGTTAGGAAATATTGGAAGAGCGCTCCAGCCAGGCTGACCGTCACCCAGGCTGTTGCGTAAATACCTGCTGCATATCGGAACGGAATATTACTCCAGGTGAGCTTGAAACCCTGACGAATGTTGAAATTATCCGCCTTCACTTTTTGAAATTTCTCTTTAATGAAGAAGAAGAGCAGGAAATAAGGAATGATTGCCAGGATCCCAAAAACGACAGCGACTTCCAGATAGGCAGCTTTCTTATCAACCACCTGTTCAACGAAGAAGGGCATGGCTACTGCCGCAGCCAGACCGGCGATGACACTCACCACCATACGGTAGCCGTTCAGGCTGGTTCGCTCGTTATAGTCGCTGGTCAGTTCCGGGGTCAACGCCGAGTAGGGTACCGCGACGATAGTGTACGATGTATCAAATAGAATATAGACTATGCTGTAATAAACGCAGAGCGCTGCCTGGGATTCGAAAGGGGGTATCCACCATAATAGGATAAAGAACAATCCGAACGGGATCGCGCCAAAAAGGAAGAACGGCCTTCGCCTTCCCCAGCGGGTGCGCACTTTATCGGCGAATACACCGATCACGGGGTCGTTTACCGCATCCCAGATTCCCCCAATAAGTAGAACTGGTACAGCATAGATCGGTTGCAAGCCGGCAACATTGTTGAGGAAAAACGCAAAAAAGAACCCGAAGATCGTCGTCAGCGAACTGTTTCCCCAATCCCCGAGTCCATAAACCAACTTGGTACGCTTGGGAAGCCGGTTTGTCTCCGGAAAGTTAGCAGGTGATTCGGTGGTGGGATGCTGTGGCATTGATGGGATCGTTGGATTGATCGGAAATAATGGTTACGAAGAGAAAGAACTCAGGTCCTGTTTTGAATTCGCCCAAAGTGCAAAAACAGCCGTGGAAACGGGGCGGTTCGCGCTGGAATCAGTTAACACCAATTCACCCATGCAGGTACTGCCTCCATGATCTTTCATCAGTGAAGAGAGCGCAGTCCCGAGGGTGAGCGAGGAAGCCTTTACAGCGTAGGCGGTGATCAGCAGAAACACCGGGTTGTGCGAAAGCACCTGGTGGCAGGCTTCGAGCAGTACAGGAAGTAATGCATAGAATTCCCAGACTTCCCCTTTGGACCACGCCCGAATTTGGGCGGATCCAGGATGATGCCATCATACAGTGAGCCGCGCCTGGCTTCCCGCTGGACGAATTTCAGGGCATCATCCACGATCCAGCGAATCGGTTTGGATTGCAACCCGGAAAGGTCCTGGTTTTCCCTGGCCCAACCGATGGCTTTTCTGGAAGCATCTACGTGGGTTACCTGTGCGCCGCCTGCCGCGGCGGCCAGGGTGGCCATACCGGTATAACCGAAGAGGTTTAGTATCCTGGCACCGGGTTGCTGACAAACGCAATTCCGAATGAAATCCCATTGGGTTGCCTGTTCGGGGAAAATGCCCACATGGCGGGAATTGGAGAGGCGGATCATACAACGAAGATCATGATATTCAAGCTGCCATTCGTGCGGAATAGGTTTGCGGAATTGCCAGTGCCCGCCGTTTTCCTCCGGCGCAGGTTGAAAAACCGCCCCCGCTTTTTGCCAGTCTTTTATATCCAATGCCGGTTTCCAGATGGCTTCTGCCTCCGGACGGATAAGGACCTGATCGCCAAAACGCTCCAGTTTTTGGCCATTTCCGCTATCGAGGAGCTCATATCCCTGCCAGGCAGGTGAGTTTACGATCTGGATGTTCGTTTTGAATCCCATTTCCATTTCTGACTCGATTTCTGTAAAAGAAAAATCAGTATACCAGCAAATCTTTTATGGATTTTTAGGTTGAATTATTAATGAGTGGATTAGAAGTTGGATACAAGGGGAAATTTCCACTAGAATTGAGATATGGAATTGAAAAATGATTCAAGTGCTTCGATAGAAAAACAAGTTGAACGCAAGAAAGGAAATCCCTGCGGGTGCTTCGCAGCCGGTATTCTGGGGGGTGCATTCCTGGTTTTCCTGGTCATTGTGTTGATGGGAAATTACCTGATCGCATCCGATCCACTGGAACAGGTGGATGCGATAGTTGTGTTGAGCGGGGCGGAAAACGACCGGATTCCGGAGGCAGCCAGGTTATATCAGGGGGGGTATGCCGATGCAGTGATCCTGACTGATACAGGTTGGAGCGTTTTCCCCAACCTGGAGAAGGAAACGATCGCGATCGATCCGAATGTGATCAAAACTACGGAGCTAACAGAAATGGGGGTTCCGATCAGTAATATTATCCTACCGGAGACAATCGTCAATAGTACTGCCGGGGAGGCTGAGGCTGTTCTTGAAGTGATGCAGCGCCAGGGAATGGAATCCGCGATGATCGTAACTGATCCCTATCACACCCGTCGATCTAAGATCATCTTCGATGACATATTTGAGGGTAGTGGAATTCGTCTTTTTTCTCACCCGGTAGAAGGACACTGGTATCAGCCATTTCGCTGGTGGCTTCATCCGCAGGGGTGGAAGTTCGCCATCCTGGAATATCTAAAAATCGCCTTCAAACCTTAGACGGATAAAAAAAGAACAGGGCCACTTTCGGTGACCCTGTTGGTTTGGCTAGATCTGGTCTTACTCTGCCGAGCGAACCTCAGCTGCCTGCAAACCCTTGGTGCCTTTTTCGATCGAGAATTCGACCTTCTGGCCTTCTTTCAAGGATTTGTAACCATCCATATCAATGGCGGAGAAGTGGACGAAGACATCTTCGCCATCATCGCGACCAATGAAACCGTAACCCTTGGCTGGGTTGAACCACTTAACGGTACCAACAAAACGTTCTGCCATTCCTTCTTCCTCTTTCATAAATAAATTTTGAGACGCCGCTTCCTGTTTCTAAGGGAGGATCATGAGCATGCCGCAAAGAAGGCGTCTCGTCCGGGGCAGAAGATTATCATGCAAGGATGACTGTGTCAAGGCATTGATTAAACAGGCATGAATGACCAAGGATTGCGATAATCCACTCAAATGGTGGAACGGCGGGGAATATAATTGATCCCATGCGCGATAATGCACGGTTGAGAAATTTGGTATTGGTACTGAGCGGAATCCTCATTTTGATGGTGGTTGGCTTGGGGATATATGCCAACCGGGTAAACATGTTCAGGCAAATTGCGGAGACTGCAGGCGAGGAATCCAGGTATGCGGATCAGGCAAACACGCTCACAGAATGGGCTCGCCTGGAACCTTGGAAGAAAGAACTACCGGGAATGGCAGCAGCGGCGTTCTTTCAGGCAGGAGATTTCAATAACGCATCCGCCTGGTATTCCAAAGCGAAAGCGATTTCTTCACTAAGCCAATCGGAGAAGTTACGCTATGGACAGGCTTTGATGGAGATAGAAAAAACCGAAGAAGCGCGAAGCGTTTTTGAAAATATAGATTTGCAATCAGACCTCACCCTTTCTGAGGTTCAAACGCTCAGTAAGGAATGGCGGATCCTGGGGAATCCAGAGGCAGCTTTATCGGTACTGGAAACCTGGCAGACTAAGGAAAATATACCGGATTTGGAAATGGGTTGGAACACATCCGTTCTTACGGCTGTGCTGCACCCACAATCCGCGCTGCCTGTCATCATCTCGATCACTTCGGATAAACCACAGCTGCGGGAAAAGCTCATCCCTCTCATAACCATCCTAAGCTCCACCAGTGATAAAGAGGCGGAGTATTGGATCGAGATAGGCAGATTCTTATTTGAAAACAGGGAATGGGACCTGGCAGAAATCGCATTCATGCAAGCTACCCGGCTGAAGCCAACGGATCCGGAAAGCTGGGCATTGCTGGGCCAATCCAAACTTACGCAAATGAAGGATGGCTACCCGGATCTGGTTAAAGCCATCGAATTGAATGATCGTTCGCGACTGGGGCGGTATTTTCTGGCCATGTATTGGCGGGAGCGCGGCCAGATTTCAGTCGCGAGGAATTACCTCGACTCTCTTTCTGCCGAGGAACCCAGAGAATCGCTTTGGCAGCTTGAACTCGGAAAAACTGCCTATGCTGCGGGTGATACTTCAGGTGCGCTGCAGTTCTTTCAATCAGCGGCAGAGATGGACGCGGATAACCCGGCATCCTGGCAAGCGCTGGGTGATTTCTGCCTGGTGAACGGAATAGACCTCGCAGGAACCGGCGAAACAGCTGTTCAACAGGCTTTGCTGCTCGCCCCGGATGATCCTATTTCCAATGATCTGATGGGCTGGCTTTTACTCAGCCGGGGAGATCCGGATAATGCTCTAAAGTTTCTTATAAAATCAGTAAGCGGCAACGTCACAGATGCCCGCAGCCGACTGCATCTGGCGCAAGCTTGGTGGGGTGTGGGAGAAAAAGAATCCGCCAGGCAGGAACTTTTGGCTGCCCTGGAACTTGACCCGAATGGACCGGTGGGCTTGACAGCGGGGAGGTTGCTCGACCAGTATTTCCCGGCGGATTGATACGCCTGTTCTAAGGTAAAATCCGACCTGATGATAAGGAAAATCACACCTCTGTTGATCGTGGTAATCACCACCATAACAGGTTGCTCGTTATTGGATCGGGGTAACTCAAATTCCCCCTCACAGATTTACGGCTCAGAGGATGGGATATCCGAGAGCCTGATCCTATTCCAGGAAGATTTCAACCCGACTGGGAGCGGTTGGACAACTTTGAACTCACCCGAGGGGTCTTCAGTGGCTTACGCCCATCAGGGACTTGAATTCATCAACTTCGAAAAAGAAAAAGATTACTGGTCCCACCGGGAGGGGGAATATTCCAATGTGGCGGTGGGTGTGGATAGCGCTAAGTTGGGCGGGCCGGACGACAACACCTTTGGAGTGATCTGCCGTTTCGTTGATAACGAAAATTTTTATGCCTTATTGATCAGCAGCGATGGGTATTACGGGATCATAAAAGTAAAGGATGGATATTATTCTCTCTTGAGCGGGAGTAATATGGATTTCAGTCCCAGCATTCTCCGTGGGGCGGGTCCTAACCGGATTCTGGGTGTTTGCTCCGAGGATGAACTGGGTTTGTTTGTGAACGGTACTTTGTTAACGATTGTGCAGGATACTGATTTCACCCAAGGTCGGATCGGTTTGATCTCCGGGACGAATGCCATGCCTGGCACTGATATCCTGTTCGATAACCTGATCATCTACCAGCAATGAAGGTTTACCTCGATTCCATTGGCTGCCGATTGAACCAGGCCGAGATCGAGAAATTCGCCAGCCAGTTTCATGCTAAGGGACACGAGATCGTTGCCTCAGCTGCAGAGGCGGACCTGGCTGTCATCAATACCTGTTCGGTCACCAGAGAAGCAGCGTCCGATTCCAGGCAAAAGATCCGCCAGGCAAGGCGGGCGGGTTGCGGGAGGATCATCCCTGTCGGCTGCCTCTCAACCCTGGAGGGCGAAGCCCTTAGAAGTCTTGAGGGTGTGGATCAGGTGGTTACCAACTCAGATAAGGATCTCCTGGTGAATCGGATTCTGGGTGCCAACCACCCTGCGTATCTATTAGATAAACGTGAGCCGGTACAGGGATCCCGAAAACGGATCCGTGCGTTTATCAAAGCACAGGATGGCTGTGACCAGCATTGCACGTATTGCGTCACAAGATTTGCACGGGGGAAGAGTCGATCTGTGCCTATAACCGAAGTGGTCGCGGATATCCGGGCGGCAGAAAATAGCGGTGCCAAGGAAGTTGTTATCAGCGGAGTACAGCTCGGCTCATGGGGCAGGGATCTTTCCCCTGCGAGTGATATCGCCTGGCTGGTTCGCAGCGTTCTGACAGGAGACCGCCATTCCACGGCTGAGGTTATCATCGATCGAACCCTGGGATCTACCGGAAGACTTTTTTTCCCTTTGGGAAGATAAGCGGTTGTGTGCCCAGCTGCATCTACCGCTGCAATCTGGAAGCCAGGCAACCTTGAAACGCATGGGGCGGATCAATTCCCCCAATTCATATCGGCAGATTGTGGATAAGATCCGCGCGGCTGTTCCAAAAATTGCAATTACGACTGATATCATTGTTGGATTTCCGGGAGAATCGGATAAGGAATTCCGTGAAAGCCTTGAATTCGTAGAATCCATGGGCTTTGCCGGAGGGCATGTGTTCCACTATTCACCGCGGGAAGGCACCCCAGCGGCTATTCTGCAAGGAATTGTGGATTTCAGGGTGAAGAAAGACCGCAGCCTGCAAATGCGCACCTGCCTTGCAGATTCGGGGGAGAAATATCGCCAAAACTTTTTGGGAGAAGACATGGATGTGCTGTGGGAAACAGCGAACCGGCATGGGGATGATTTGTGGCAATTAAGTGGATTGACAGGGAATTATCTACGCATTAAAGCTTTAGATAGTTATCCACGAGTAAACCAGATAAGCCAGGTGCAACTCGAGCGTTTGGAATCAGGCTACATCTTTGGAAAGATAATTGACCCAGAAGGAATTTGACCAATGACTCCAGAAACCATTGGGATGACTTAGAAAACCAATCTGAATCCTTTCAAAAAAATATATTCCCCATGCTGGATTTGTTAAGGTATAATTGGCGCTTGCGCATTTCGAAAAGTGATTTTTTGACTGAAAGGAAAGTGTATGCCCAAACGAACTTACCAACCTCGCATCCATCGCCGTCTGCGCGTTCATGGTTTCCGGCAGCGCATGTCCACTGCCGATGGTCGCGAAGTTTTGAAACGCCGACGCCTGCGCGGGCGCCATCAATTAACGGTAAAAGCGAACAATCACGTAAAACGCATCCGCTGGTAAAAACTCCAGGTTGCCTGGGTTGATTTTCCAACAAGTATCCTTCGGAATTGAACAACTACAGGCGGACGCGTGCAACGAAAGTACCGACTCTGTCACTCAGAAGAGATCAAGCGGGTGAGGCATACCGGGAGAAGCTATACCCACCCGCTTCTTGTATTAATAAAGGAAGAGAACAGCCTGGATCACGTTCGCGTTGCAGTAGTCGCCGGAAAAAGCTCCGGTGGAGCTGTGCAGCGAAACAGGATTAAGCGCAGGATGCGATCCTGCATGGACGAAATGTTGCCAAACACAAAAACAGGCTGGGATCTGATCCTGCTAGCCCGGCAGGGTTCACAGGACGCTAATTACAATCAGCTTAAGGACGCGTTGGGCAGTCTGTTATTCAGGGCTGAACTGATACGAAATAATGGTTGAGAATCACGACAGCGATTCAGAATATTCCAGCGAGCCGCGTTTGCGGGATTTGCCTGTTAACCTGCGGACGATTTTTCGCTGGCCACTCCTGGCACTTATCCGGCTGTATCAGGGAACTTTATCAAAATCGATGCCATCCAATACCTGCCGGTTTTACCCTTCCTGTTCACATTACGGCTACCAGGCAATTTACAAACACGGCGCATTCAAGGGTTCGATCATGGCAGTCTGGCGGGTGATCCGCTGCAACCCATTCAATCCGGGCGGGTATGACCCTGTCCATTAAAAAGGTAAAAAGAATGAAATATAAAAAACTTTCGATCGTTTTCATTTTTACTCTCACCGCCCTTATCCTGGCTGGATGTACCGGCGCTGGTGGTGGGGTGAATAACTGGCCGGGGATGACCATCCACGGCGATACTGCTTACCTGGCGAATGGAACTGCGATTTATGGCGTCGATTTGACCAATGGATCCCAAAGCTGGATATTTCCCGAAAAACAAGACGGTGGCGGCTTTATCGAAAGCCTGTTTGCACGTGGGCCAAATTACGGAATTTTATTTGCTCCTCCGGCAATTGAAGGCGACCTTCTCGTCATCGGTAATTACAGTAACGAACTTTTCGGGATCAATATTGCGAATTCCACCGAATTGTGGAAATTCACCGATGCAGATGATCGCTATATTGGCGGCGCATTGATCGCGGGAGACTATATCTTTGCTCCTAATGCCGATGGCAACCTGTATATTTTCAATAAAAAAGGTCAACTTGTCAAAACAATCACCACCAGCGGGCCACTCTGGTCCACTCCTGTGTTAAACGGCAAAGTGGTGTACCTTTCCGGGTTGGATCATTATCTGCATGCATACGATCTACAAACCCTAAATGAACTCTGGAAAACAGACCTCGGCGGCGCGCTAGTGGCCAGTCCGGTTCTGGATGCAGAAGGCAACCTGCTGGTTGGCAATATTAGCGGATTGCTTTCGAAGGTGGATGGAAAAACCGGTAAAATCCTCGATCAGACCACCCTAAGTGGCGGGATTTGGTCAAAACCGGTTATCCAGGATGGGAAGGTATTTATCGGGGTGCAAAGCGGTGATTTTTATTCTCTGGACGAAATGAACCTCAGCAGCAACAATCTGACCTTGATCAATACCTCGGCTCCCGTGATTGCATCACCGGTGCTCATTCCGGATGGGGTAGTTTATGTGAATCAAGCTGGGAATGTTGTCGGTTTGAACTATGACCTTTCAGAAAATTGGCTGCAACAGATCGACGGGGAATTATTTACCGATCCCGCGCTGGTAGGCGATCTGATCCTTGTGCCTGTCAAAGGCGGGGATGTATTGATCCAGACTATAAAAACGAACGGCGCTCTTTCCTGGCCGTTCAACCCTGCAAATTAAGATAGGAATACAAATGGGCGATATTTTTAACGCGATTATCGTTACACCTTTCGTAAATGTTCTACTTTTTATTTACGATCTAATTGGTAATAATTTTGGCATAGCCATCATCCTTTTCACCATCCTCGTCCGCCTGGTAACCTGGCCTTTGCAGGCGAAGCAGATCCAGGGGGCGAAGGCGATGACCGATCTTCAGAAGGACAAACGTTACCTGGATATGCAAGCCAAGTACAAAGGGGATAAGGAAGGACTGGCGAAAGCACAGATGGATCTTTATAAAGAAATGAAGATTAATCCTTTCGCCTCCTGCCTGCCAACGGTTATCCAATTACCAATCATCATCGGTCTCTACCAGGCTTTGATCATGGCCCTGGCCAGCACCAATTATGACCTGCTAAAGCTCACAACTCACATTTACCCCCGTTTCCTTGATCTTTCCGAACTCATTCCCCTAAACGACCAATTTTTGTGGATGAACTTAAGCCAGCCGGAACGGTTGATGATCCCTGGACTTAATTTTGGTATACCGGTTCTCACCATCATTGTGGTGATCACCACCTATGCGCAGCAGAAATTGATGACCCCACCATCCATGGGCGGGAATGATCAGTCTGCTCAAATGACCAAAACTATGAATATGTACATGCCATTGCTGATGGGTTGGATCTCTTTTACCCTGGCAGCAGGTTTAGCTATCTATTTCGTTGTTTCAAACCTGATAGGGATTTTCCAATACGCGATGATGGGGCAGATCGACTGGCGCAACTGGCGTAACCTGATCCCTTTCATGGGAACAAAGCCGGAACCCCCGGTTAAAAAATCCGGCTCAAAAGCCAAAAAGTAAACGGTGAGGGAATTTTATGCAACAGGAAAGAACCAACCTGGAGATCATCGCTCCAACAATCGATGAGGCCATTGAACAGGGGCTGGATCAATTGGGTTTGCCCCGGGATGCTGTTGAGGTCGAGATATTGGATAGCGGCAGCAAAGGTTTGCTCGGTCTTGGTCACCGCCAGGCAAGAGTCCGCCTGACGATTCGGGATGAGGAACCTTCACCAAAAACCAGGAAAGCGGAAAAAACGATTGAAGGTAAAACCGGGAAAACCCCAGCGGTAACCGAAGCTGCGAAAACAGAGAAACCGGAAGCCAAACCTAAAGCGCAAAAAGAAATTTCTCTTGGAGACGACCACGAGCTACAGGTGGCTAAAGCCGTGGTTGAGGAAATGCTCGATAAATTAAAGATCTTTGCCAAAGTGGATGCCCGGTATGTTGAACCCGAAGAACGCGGGGGCGAACGAACCATTTTCATTGATATTACCGGTGAGGACCTTAGTATCCTGATCGGTCGAAAATCCGAGATCCTCAATGCCCTGCAATACCTTAGCAGTTTGATTGTTTGCCGTGAGCTGGGTAAATGGGTTCCCCTGATGATTGATATCCAGGGGTACCGTTCCCGCCGCGAGAGCCAGCTTCGCAGGATCGCGGATCGAATGGCGGATCAGGCCGTCCTGACTGGCAAGAAGCAGGTATTGGAGCCAATGCCAGCCGGTGAAAGACGGATCATCCACATTCAATTAAAAGACCACCCGGACGTGATCACCGAAAGTGTGGGGGAGGAACCAAACCGGAAGGTCACAATCTGTATGAAGAATTGAAGAATCAACGCGGGTTCGCCGCCAACGGCAGCCCGTGTTGTGTTTCTGCAATAAGGTCAAATAACCATGAATGCTGTGGATGTGATCATCAAGAAACGGGATGGATTGGAACTCAGCCGCGAGGAGATAGAGTTCTTCGTTAATGGATTTACCTGCGGCGATATTCCCGATTACCAGGCAGCTGCCTGGGCAATGGCGGTATTGATCCGGGGCATGACAGACCGGGAGACTACCGATCTGACCCTTGCGATGGCAAATTCCGGGTCAACCCTTGATTTATCAAACGTGGTGAAAATTGCCCTGGATAAACATTCGACTGGTGGAGTTGGAGATAAAACCACACTTGTCGTGGAGCCGTTAGTTGCTGCCTGCGGTGTGCCGGTGGGGAAGATGTCTGGCAGGGGGCTGGGTTTCAGCGGCGGCACACTGGATAAATTGGAATCGATCCCAGGTTACCGGACGAACCTTTCCCGAGATGAATTTATTCTCCAACTAAAGCAAACCGGCCTGGTGCTCACCGGGCAGAGCCCTGACCTGGCTCCAGCCGATGGCAAATTCTACGCACTGCGTGATGTCACCGGTACCGTTCAATCCATGCCCTTGATCGCCTCATCAGTGATGAGCAAAAAGATCGCGGGCGGCGCGCAAGCGATCGTTTTGGATGTGAAAGTTGGCAGCGGCGCGTTTATGAAAACACTGGAGGAAGCCAGAACTTTGGCGGTATTGATGGTTTCTATCGGCAAGCTTTCCGGTAGAAAGGTTGTAGCACTATTATCTGATATGAATCAACCGCTGGGTTGTGCTGTCGGAAATGCACTGGAATTAAAAGAAGCGATCGAAACCTTGCATGGGAAAGGACCGCTGGATTTTCGTCAGCATTGCCTCGTTGTAGCGGGTGAGATGCTGCTGCTCGGAGGGCGTGTTGGTTCATCCAGGGAGGGTGTAGAGCTCGCTGAACGTGTGCTCGCCGATGGAAGTGCCTGGGAAAAATTTCGCATCCTGGTTCAGTGCCAGGGTGGAGATGTGAGCTTTATAGACGATCCAGAAAAACTACCTAAAGCCAGGGTCGTTCACACCGTTAGATCAGAAAGGCCTGGTTTTATCAGCAAGCTTGATGCGCGCGTGGTTGGTCAAACTTCGGTGGAAATGGGCGCGGGAAGGGCGAAGAAAGAGGATCGCATTGATCATTCTGTCGGGATCCTTGTACATAAAAAGGTTGGCGAGCCGGTGGAAACCGGGGAATCGCTGTTTACTCTGCACGCAACGAATGAATCGGAAGCCATTTCGGCCGAATCCCGTTTACGCGAGGCAATCATTATTGAAGATTCGCCCTGCGAGCCCTTGCCACTTTTTTATGACCGGATAGAATAATGACATATAGGTACTCGATAATATTCTTATCCACATCTCAGCTCCAGCAGGGATACCATGTTTGATTGGTTGAAACGCAAAAAGAAAACTGAATTACCACCCCAGCCGGTGGAGGAGACGATACCAGTATCCCGGTCTGTGGCGGAGGATGCTGCCTTCATTCACGCAGGAAAGCATGAGCGACGCGACCCTGGTTGCACCGTCTTATGCCACCCAGTTGAAGCAGCAGGCAAATCCACCTGCACCCGAACCGATCAATCCAGGCCGCAAAACATCCGATGATGCCCGTGACTACCTGGAGAAGGTGCGCCAAAAAGAAGATGCCCTGGCGATGCGCTTTGCGGCAGGACAAATTAACCGGAAGCAGTTTGAGGAACTCTACGCCAGTTACCAGCAGGAGATCCGGATGGTTGAGCAGTTCGTAAACCAAAATCCGGAATCCCAGGAGTGGCGAAACCAGGTGACAGATGGCCAGTCCATGATCATCCGGCGCCGTCACCAATCGGAAATGACCGGTTACTCCATTTACGATCTGCGCTCTGGATTACCAATAATAACCAAAGGTGATTTTGGAGTAGATCCCGCGCTTTTTGTTCCAATGCTTTTCGCCTACCAATCTGCAACCAGAGAAATCTTTGGAGGTGAAGTTCGTCTTACCCAGATCGAGGGTGGGAAGTGGCTCTGTTTTATTCCCGGAAAGGTAACTTCCACGATCGCGCTTTTCAATAATGAACCAACACAACAACAGCTAAAAAATCTGGAGCAGTCCCAGAAAGTCTTCGAAGAGGCCAACGCTCATCAACTTCAACGTGAAATGATCGATCCGGATGCGCTTGTTATGCCGCACGATTATTACATGAAAGATAAGTTTTAGAGGTTTTATGGAAGGTGTCCCGATTTTCAAAGTTATCCTGCTGGGCGACGGGAACGTAGGCAAGACTTCCCTTGCCAGGAGATACTGCGAAGGAAAATTCGAAGTCTCCCGCATCATGACCATTGGTGTGGATTTTCAAACCAAAGTGGTGACCCTCCCCGGACAGCAGGTGAAGCTCTCCATTTGGGATGTTGCCGGTCAACCGCGCTTCCAGGCCGTGCGAGAGAGCTTCTACCGGGGGAGTGTATCGGCTGCGCTCGTTTATGATCTTGGGGAGAAGAATTCTCTGGATAACCTGCCAAATTGGGTAGAGGAAGTACACAAGTTCGCGCCTTCTGTAAAATTTGTGGTTATTGGCAACAAGCTTGACCTTGTTCCCCAGCCGCCAGAATTGGCCAGGGCGGGTATGGAGTTTGCCATGAGCATCGGCGCGCCGTTCCTGCTAACCAGCGCTGCCACGGGCACCGGGGTTGAAGCGATGTTCGATTACATTGCCAGACTGGCATTCGGCATGCCTATTCAGCAATAGATTCAACCCATAATTCAATCAGTTCCCTTATCTATTTTCGGCAAATATGGGATAATTTACCAATCACAACGTTGATGGAAACGAGTAAGTTCTGAATCTCCATAGCGAACCCGGGAAGGTGGAAGCCGGGTGGAGCACAGGGACTGAAAATCCTTCCGGAGTTTCAAGCCGAACACCGAGTTGGTTATTAAGCAAGACGGGGCAGCTTCCGTTACAACAGCTTTGGAGTAAATAATTCCAAGTAAGCGTCTGCCTGACTAGGCAGGAAAACGGGTGGTACCGCGGGTGTGAGCTCGTCCCGATCTGGGATGAGATTTTTATTTTTAATGGCAAGGTCGGAGGAATGATGTTTAAACCAGTTACGCCCAAGCTCAATGTCACCTCGTTAGAGGAGGCGATCCTGTATTTCTGGAAGGAAAAGGATATTTTCCATCGCACGATGAAGGAAAGGGAAGGCGGCCCGGAGTATGTTTTTTATGAGGGACCTCCAACGGCGAACGGGAAACCCGGTTCTCACCACGTGCTCGCGAGGGCATTTAAAGATCTCTTTCCGCGCTACAAGACCATGCGTGGCTACCATGTCCTCAGGCGAGGCGGCTGGGATACCCACGGGCTGCCCGTGGAGATTGAGGTGGAAAAACGGCTGGGTTTTGAGAAAAAAGGGCAGATCGAAGAATACGGGATCGCAAAATTCAATGAGCTTTGCCGTCAGTCCGCATTTTCAAATATCCAGGATTGGGAAAAATTGACTGACCGCATCGCCTTCTGGGTTGATCTAAAAGAGGCGTATGTAACCTATACAAACGAATACATCGAATCAGTCTGGAATATCTTGAGAAACTTCTGGGAGAAGGACCTGCTCTACCAGGGATTCAAAGTGGTGCCATATTGCCCCCGCTGCGGTACGCCGCTTTCCGACCATGAGGTGGCACTGGGATATAAAGAGACGGATGACCCATCCGTCTTCGTGCGCATGCCACTTGTGGATGACCCCGGAACATCGTTGCTGGTCTGGACCACCACACCCTGGACACTCCCAGCCAATGTGGCTGTAGCAGCCGGGGAGGAAATTGATTATGTAACTGTCGAAACTTCCCTATCGGAGGGAGGTTCCGAGCGATTGATCCTGGCGGAAGCACTGCTTGAAAAGGTGTTTGGCGAGGCTCCCGTTCATGTTCTCCAGCGGTTCAAAGGGAAACAATTAAAGGGCAGGCATTACCGCCCGCTTTTCACCTTTTTACCATTCGAGAAGAAAGCCCACTATGTCCTCATGGCGGATTTTGTATCCGTGGAGGATGGCACCGGGTTGGTACATATGGCTCCAGCCTATGGCGCAGACGATATGAAAATGGCAGGTGAGTATGACCTGCCTGTATTACAGACCGTTGCGCCGGATGGCTCGTTTATTTCCGAAGTAAAACCCTGGGCTGGTAAATTCGTGAAAGAAGCTGATCCTATGATCATCCAGGATCTGAGTGACCGCGGATTGCTGTTTAAATCGGAACTTTACCGGCACACCTATCCATTCTGCTGGCGGGATGACGGACCGCTGCTTTACTTTGCCCGCAAGACCTGGTTCATCCGCACCAGCCGGTATAAGGACCGCCTGGTGGCATTGAACGAAAAGATCAACTGGTTCCCCGGGCACATCAAAAATGGGCGCTTTGGCAACTGGCTCGAAAATAACATTGACTGGGCGTTGGGACGGGAGAGGTACTGGGGCACTCCACTGCCTGTGTGGGAATGCACTTCCTGCCATCATCAGACTTGTATCGGTTCGGTGCGCGAATTAGAGGAAAACTCCGGCAGAGATCTGGAGCAGTTGGATCTGCACAGACCTTTTGTGGATGATGTTCACCTGCACTGCGAAAAATGCGGAGGCATGATGAACAGGGTCCCCGAATTGATCGATGTCTGGTTTGACTCGGGATCGATGCCGGTGGCGCAATGGCATTACCCCTTTGAACACGAGAAGGATTTCAAAGCTCAATTCCCTGCCGACTATATCTGCGAGGCAGTGGACCAAACCCGCGGTTGGTTTTATTCCCTGCACGCGATCAGCTCCCTGTTATTCGACGAGGTCTGTTATAAAAATGTGATCTGCCTCGGCCTTATCCTCGATGAAAACGGCCAAAAAATGTCAAAGCATAAAGGAAACGTTGTCGATCCATGGCCGGTGATCAACCAGAACGGTGCGGATGCAATGCGCTGGTACCTCTATACTGCTTCGCCCCCGGGGCAGGAAAGGCGCTTTTCGAGCAACCTGGTGGGGGAGGTGGTCAGGAATTTCACCCTCACCCTCTGGAATACCTACTCATTTTTTGTGACCTATGCGAACCTGGATGGGTGGAAACCAGATCCTGGGGAGGAGGCGACCTACAGCGACCTGGATAAGTGGTTGCGATCGGAGCTGCACGCATTGATCCGGGAGGTCACCGATGCTTATGAAGGGTACGATGTCCTGGCAGCCACCCGCCCGGTGGAGTCTTTCGTGGATAAACTTTCCAACTGGTATTTGCGGCGCTCCCGCAGGCGCTTCTGGAAAAGCGGATCAGACGCGGATAAAAAAGCCGCGTATGCCACGCTGTATGAAGTGTTGGTGACTGTTGCAAAACTCCTTGCCCCAGCCATGCCTTTCCTCTCTGAAGAAATTTATCAGAACCTGGTCTGCAGATTGGACCGTGAAGCACTGGATTCGATCCACCTCGCCAGTTGGCCGGAATATGATTCAGGCTTGATCGATGAAAAACTGAACCGTGAAATGGCTACCGTGATGCACCTTGCATCCCTTGGTCATGCCGCCCGCAACAAAGCCAACCGCAAGGTACGCCAGCCGCTGGCGGAAGCCGCATTCAGTGTAGGCAACAATGAAGAGTTGAATGCCGTTGAAAATTTCTCTGATTTATTGGAAGATGAGCTTAACGTCAAAAAAGTTAGGACTCTAAATAGTTCAACAGAGGCGGTTTCTTATTCGATCAATCCTTATCCAAAACAATTAGGACAAAAATACGGGAATAAATATCCAATAATTAGGCAAGAATTATTGAATATGGATCCTGAGGTAATTGGAACTCAATTCTTGCAAGGAAATTCGGTAAGAGTGGAACTGAACGACTTTTCATCCGATATCCTTCCGGAGGAAGTAGAGGTTAGGTTAACTGCGAAAGAAGGATTGGTAGTATCCTCAGATGGAGCTTACCTCGCTGCGCTTGTTACGGACCTTACTCCGGAACTTATTCGGGAAGGCCTGGCTCGGGAGTTCGTACGCCGGGTGCAGGACCTGCGTAAATCGGCGGAATTCGATATTGCTGATCGCATTGATGTTTTTTACCGGGCGTCCGACCTTTTGAAGGATTCCATCGTGGCTAACCGGGAATTCATTATGGGAGAGGTGCTGGCGAGGGAACTGGCTGATGCTGATGCTCCTGTTGGCACTCCCAAAGCTGAGGATGAGTTCGATGGCGAAAACTTGCTGGTAGGAATAAAAAGGGTTCAATAACCTGCTGAATCGCCTTTAGGGTGTAACATTCAATGAAGGATTGGGTAAAAACAATTTATGAAAAGTAGAAACAGCTATTGGTTGCTGTTCGGAATTGCAGCCGCCGTGATAATTCTTGACCAGGTTTCCAAAGCGATAATACTGGAAAACATACCCCCGGGCTCTGCCTGGATGCCGCTTGCTTGGCTTGCCCCTTATGCGAGGTTCGTCAATTGGTATAACAGCGGGGTGGCATTCGGGTTTTTCCAGGGTGGTGGATTACTTTTCGCTGCCCTGGCGATGGTCGTCGCCGGCGGGATCATTTATTACTATCCCCGCATCCCCCACGAGGAAAAACTGATGCAGGTGGCATTCGGTTTCATGCTTGGCGGCGCTGTAGGGAACGTAATCGACAGGCTGCGGTTTGGCGGCAATGTGATCGACTTCATTTCTGTGGGGAAATTCCCTGTCTTTAATGTAGCGGATTCCGCTGTGACGATTGGCGTGTGCCTGATGCTGCTTGCCACCCTCCTGGAGAACCGGAAAAAAACTCAAGCATCCGTCGATGTGGATTCCACCGAAAACCAGGATTCGTGAACGCAGATATTCTCAAAACAACCGTCCCAGAAAAATCCCCAGCCAGGCTGGATGTTTTTCTGGCCGGCCAATTCCCGGATTTTTCGCGATCCCGCATCCAACAACTGATCCGTGATGGCAGGGTCAGTGTGGATGGTTTGGCAGTGGAAAAGAGCGGCCAGGCGATCAACCCGGGGCAGGAGATAACCATGGAGGTTCCTCCCCCGGTCGCAACAATGATTTCCGGTGAGAAGATCGATCTGAACATCATCCATGAGGATGAAAACGTCCTGGTGGTCGATAAACCGGCCGGGATGGTCGTGCATCCTGCTTATGGGCACGGATCGGGAACGCTCGTAAACGCTGTTCTTGGCCGGGAGGGGAATCCTCCGATGATCAATGGAGAAATCCGACCGGGTATTGTTCACCGGCTGGATAAAGAAACCTCCGGATTGATCCTCATTGCCAAAAACGACCGCAGCCTTCATTACCTCCAGGAACAATTCAAGAACCGGCTGGTGGAAAAGAATTATCTTGCCCTGGTGGATGGGCATCCGCCGACTCCCGTTGGCAGGGTGGAGACACCCATTGGAAGGGATCCCAGGAACAGGAAGAAAATGGCGATTGTGGAACCCGGGCTTGGACGGGAAGCTGTAACAGAATATCAGACCTTGAAGGATTTTAAAAATCACGCGTACCTGGGTGTAAAACCACGGACCGGCCGGACGCACCAGATTCGCGTTCACATGCGTTTTCTGGGCTGCCCGGTGACAGGCGATACTGTGTACGGCCCAAAAAAGCCAAGTGTCTCCTTGAAACGCCATTTTTTACATGCCGCCAGGTTGGTCATTCGCCTCCCGGGTGACGAAGAACCGCAGATCTTCCATGCCGCACTTCCTCCTGAACTTCAAAATATCCTGAATGACCTTACGGCTGCGGACCGGTGAGCGGAATGGCAAGAGTGGCCTGAAAACTGCACCGAATCCCCTTTGTTATAATCCTGTGTGATAAATGGAGGTGAAGATGGAGAAATTCATCGGTATTGCCGAGATCGACCAGGCTGCAGCAACAATCCGGGGCAAGACAGATCAATCCCCATCTGTCGCAATTATCCTTGGATCCGGATTGGGCGGTCTGGCGGATGCTGTTCAATCGGCTGATGTAATACCCTACCATGAGATCCCGAACTGGCCAATTTCCTCTGTGATCGGGCATAAGGGCAGGTTGGTTATCGGCAAGTTGGAGGGGAAATGCGTCCTGGTGATGCAGGGGAGAACCCATTATTACGAAGGTTACCCGATGGATCAGGTCACCTTTCCGGTTCGAGTGATGCAACGGCTTGGGATCCGAAATCTGATCGTGACCAACGCTGCGGGGGCAATCCACCCCGATTTTATTCCCGGGGACGTGATGATGATCACCGACCAGATAAATTTGATCGGTATGGCAGGTTTGAACCCGCTGCGTGGACCCAACCTGGAGGAATTCGGGGAGAGGTTCCCGGATATGAGCAAGCCGTACGACCCGGCATTGGCAGAAACCACACGTAAAGTGGCTGCTGAATCTGGAATTGACCTTAAGGAAGGGGTGTATATCTGCCTTTCCGGGCCGTCGTTCGAGTCGCCAGCTGACCTGCGCTTTTTGCGCCTGATCGGCGCGGATGCAGTAGGTATGTCCACAGTGCCGGAGGTGATCATTGCGCGGCATGGCAATATGCAGGTTCTAGGATTTTCAGGAATCAGTAATAAAGCCAACCTGGATGGATCGACAGTCACCACCCATGAAGAAGTCCTTCAAGCCGGAGAATTGATCGTTCCGAAACTTCGTACTTTGATCTGCGGCGTTTTAAAGACAATGGGCTGAAAATGAGGAAGCCTGACCTTTAATCGTACAGTATGCAAACCATTCTCACTTTCTTGGTTAAATTCGAAACCTGGATTTACATCCTGGCAGCCATCGCCGCGGTTTTCTTTTTACGCGGAGTGATCGTCAGTTGGCAGGAATTACGGATCTCGATATTTGGTTTGGAACGGGAAAACGCCCTCCGGAAATTGAACTCCAATATTTCCGGGTTGATACTCACCGGGATCGTCGTAGCATCAGAGTTCATTATGGTGTCGGTTATAACCATTAAGTATCCCTCCCAGGTGGTCCTGGCAACCCCAACCCTGGAGATCCAGGCAACAGAAACTCCACCAATCGGATTGATCTCTGGTGTTTCCGGAACACCGATAGCAACCCCCGGTCTGGAGGGCAGCGCGAATGGATGCATTCCTGGAAAGCTGGAATGGATCTTCCCCATGGCGGGGGATACCATCAGCGGTAAAGTGGAGTTGAACGGTACTGTGAACGTTGCCGATCTGGGTTTTTATAAATATGAATATAAAGCTGCCGGTGAACCAGTCTGGATCACGATCGCAGGGGGTAGTCTGCCAGTAGTGGAAGGAGCCCTGGGCGGATTATGGCAAACAGATAATCTACTTCCGGGAGAATACGAGCTTCAACTTGTTGCCCTGGATAGCCGCAATAACTCCCTGCCGCCTTGTGTGATCCCGATCGTCATCAAGGCACCCTAAAAGAAACCATGGCACCAATAAGCATCCGACCAGCCCAACCGCAGGATCATGAACAGTTATGCTCCTTCCCGAGGTCCGTGGAAACCCTGAGAACATGGCAGATGGAGCAATCGTTTGATGATGGGAATTGGAATATTCGGTTCCGGGAGATCATTCTTCCCAGACCGGTGCACCTGGATTACCCTTTTTCAGCGAAAACGATCGAGGATCATCTCCTTTTTAATGAGTTGACCCTTGTTGCGATTGAGAAATCCCAACTGGTGGGATTTCTCAGCCTGGCAGCCCGCCAGGGGGCGAAAACTGCCCGGGTGACAGACCTCGTGGTGGAACCCCAGCACCGGCGCCAGGGAATAGCCACAACTCTTACGATTGGTACGGCGGACTGGCTGGTGACACGAAAATTTACCGGCTTGAGCCTGGAAATGATGCTGAAGAACCACCCGGCGATCAACCTCGCCCGCAAGATGGGATTTTCTCCTGCCGGGTTTAATGATGTATATTACTCGAATGGACAAACTTCAGTCACGTTTTACAGAAAGATCAATTAGGTTGTCCTGAAAATGGAATTTCAGTCCAGCGTCTATTCGTTCATAAAAGCAATCAGCGATATCCTGACAGCCGGGATCGCCATCACCGCATTCTCCCTGCTCCTTTTCGCGTTGACGATGAACCTGAGGGATAAGGTCGTTCGCTCATTCTGCCTGATCCTGGTCAGCGTGGTGATCGTTTTTTCCGCGGAGGCGTTCATGTCCACCGCCGCGGATCCATGGCAGGTCGCGTTTTGGTTGCGGTTGCAATGGGTGGGGGTCATTTTATTACCCGCTTTGTATTTCACCTTTTCCGATGCAGTACTGGAAACAACCGGTCAACCTAGCCGGTGGCGGCGCAGATGGGCATCGGTGGCAGCTTATGTTGTAACCGTCTTTTTCCTCTTCATGCTTCCGGCAGGTTTATTCACCGGCCCGGTAATAATGGATGAGCCGCCTGCGCCTCACCTGAGACCCACCTTCCTGATTGACCTTTTCACTGTTTTTTACCTGCTGGTGATGGCGGCGACCTGGGTGAATTTTATACGTGCCTATCGCCGCACAGTGACGCCCACCAGCCAGCGTAGAATGGCTTATCTACTCATTGGTGCCATAGCGCCTGCGCTGGGTTCCTATCCATTTCTTCTTTTCGGATCCAGCCTGGCTGCGGAATACCCCTATTATTTCTGGATTGTCGTCGTAGTCAGCAACTTGCTGGTGGGTTTTCTATTGGTGCTGATGGCATACGCGGTTTCGTTTTTTGGCATGCCATGGCCGGAGAGGGTAGTTAAAGCAAGGTTACTGCTCTGGATCCTGCGGGGTCCGGTCACAGCGAGCATCACCCTGGCATTTACGACGCTAATTCGCAGGTTTGGCGATTTCTTTGGCGAGGCGTATACCGCCTGGGTGCCGATAACTATGGTGGTAACTATCGTCATCCTGGAGTACCTGATCACTATACTTTCTCCATTCCTCGAAAGAAAATTATTCTACGGGAGTGATGAAACCGATCTTGAGATCATGGAGATCCTGGAAACCCACTTGATCACCCGCAGCGATCTGCTGCAATTCGTTGAAATGATCCTGGCTGCAATTTGTGACCATCTTCAAGCACGGGGGGCGTACCTGGCTGCTCTGGAACCCACGCGATTGGACCTGGTGGCAAAAGTGGGGAAGGTAAAAATTGCCAACCTCGAGGCAGATGAAGCGCTATTTAACCTGGTGGCCAGGAACGGCAACCTGCCCGATTTAGACCGTTATGAAGATGTTTTTATTGCCCCTATCCGGGATGAGACAGCCGATGGAGAGCAAATCCTTCTTGGAATCCTCGTCATTTCTGGCTTGAATCAAGAAGAGCTTCTTCCGGACCAGCAGAAAGCGTTGAAGGTGCTCACCAACCGGGCAGGGCTGGCGTTACGGGATCGCCAAACGCAAGCACAAATCTTTAGTGCGATGGAGTCGCTATCACCCCAGGTGGCCTATATTCAGAACCTCAGTGTAGCGGGGCGGTACGATCGCGAAGCAGTCCTTGCGGATAACACTGCAACGCTGATGCAAAACCTGGACCATTGGGTTAAGGAAGCTTTGACACATTACTGGGGTGGTCCGCACCTCACAGAAAATCCCTTGCTGCAGCTGCAGATCGTGCAATCAAGGGTGAAGGAAGGAAAGGAAAATCCCGCCAATGCACTGCGCGCTGTACTGCGGGAGGCCATTGAATTGCTGCGGCCGGAAGGGGAACGGAAGTACACAAATGAGTGGATACTTTATAACTTACTGGTCATGAAATACCTGGAAGCAAAGAAGGTGAAGGAGATCGCGAACAAACTGGCGATCTCGGAAGCAGACCTTTTTCGGAAACAGAAAATCGCCATCTCCGAGGCAGGCAAGATGATCATCGGGATGGAAACAGGTATGCTTAGCTCCTGAGAAATTTTATGCTAATATTATTTGTCGGTTTTATCGGTTAGCGGAGGGTTTTAGGAGGTTGTAGATGAATCGTGAATTGAGTTTGGGTGGGGAAAACATGGTGCCCGGGGATGATGAAAGCTGGTGGTCGGCAGTTTTACTGGAAGAGAAGCGATGGGAGCCATTTTCTGAGGAAACTGAGAAGGATTATGGAAAAATCCAGCAATCCCGGGTGGATTGGGAACAAGCCCGTCTCCTGATGGCCAGGGACGAGGTGGTGAACCTGGAAGTTCGCGGTTATAACCGCGGCGGGTTGTTGGTTCAAGGGGATAAGCTGCAGGGATTTGTTCCACTATCCCATCTCCTGCGGTACGACGTCTCAGCCAGTGAGGATGAACGCCGCCAATTGGTCATGGTTTATGTCGGATCACGGATCGATTTGAAGATCATCGAATGCGACCCGGCTAAAGACCGGATCGTGTTTTCCGAACGGGCGGCGAAAGCCGGCTGCGGCAAGCGCAAAGAGATCATTTCCAATATCCAGGTGGGAGATATCGTAGAAGGTTGCGTAACCAATATCACTGATTTTGGCGTTTTCATAGACCTGGGTGGTGTGGAAGGGTTGATACACCTTTCCGAGCTCTCCTGGGGACGAGTGCACCAGGGCAGTGAAGTGGTGCATGTGGGTGAACTCATCCGGGTGGTCGTTCTTTCAGTCAACGCAAATAATGCCCGTATCGCCCTCAGTCTGAAACGCCTGAATCCGAATCCCTGGGAATTTATAGGAGAAAAATACCACCCTGGCGATGTCGTCCAGGCCGAGGTAACCACCCTCACGCGCTTTGGTGTGTTCGCGAGGCTAACCGAGGGTGTGGAGGGTTTGATACATATTTCAACTTTGAAACTCGCTCCAGGAACGGAACTCCGCGATCTTTTTAAACCCGGTCAGAGCATCCATGTTAAGATCCTGCACTTGGATATTGAAAAGCGCAGGCTGGGACTAGGATTGGTTGTTCCCGTATGACGAGGAAATCCCAGGAGCCATTTTCTTCCCGTAAAAAGAAGCCATCCCCGGGGTCAGTCCAGTATCCCCAGGATGGAATAAGCGATTTTACCGGCACATTTGACCGCTATGGCTGGGATATCCTCGCAGTTTTTCTCTTCGCGCTCAGCTTCATAAGTTTTATCGGTCTGATCGGTTTGTCCGAGGGGAGCTTCATCACCCCCTGGGCAGCGTTGCTGCGAAAAGGTTTCGGTTGGGGGGCGTGGTTCCTGGTTATTTTCCTGGCACTTTCGGGATTAATGGTTCTTCGCCGAAGTCACCCCGTCGTGCCCAACCTGGGCTTGGGAAGAGTGATCGCCCTGGAAGGATTCGCATTCACCATCCTGGCGCTCCTGGCGATTGTTAGCGGAATGTCGCTGGAAGCGGCTGAGAGTGGAAAATTCGGAGGGATCATCGGCTGGGGGCTAGCGATGCTTTTGGATCGTTTCCTTCCCACCTTTCTCTCCGCGGTCGTATTCCTCGTTCTTGGTTTTTTCCTTGCGGTGATCGGATTCGGTTTCACAGACCGGGTTAAAGCCTTCGCACTGAAAAATCGGGTTGATGATTCAAAGGATGAAAAATCAAATATACCCCAGGAAGGGCAACTGGGCAGGGCTAATCCACCCAGGATCGTGGACACCACACCTGCGGTGATCCTGGGTGAGGAAGTGATCGGAGGAAATGACGAAGAGAGCAGGGACGACCGGCTGCCCCCTTTGAATCTGCTTAAGAACGAAACGGTATCCGCTCCGGATAAGTCTGAAATCCGAGAAACAGCGACCCGAATCGAACAATGCCTGGATGAGTTTGGCGTCCCGGCGAAAGTGATCGGATACCGGGTGGGTCCCACCGTCACCCAATTCGCGGTGGAACCGGGATTTATTGAAAAAACCTCCCAGAATGGCAATATAAATCAGCAAAAAGTCCGGGTTTCACAAATATCAAATCTTTCAAAGGATCTCGCCCTGGCACTCGGTGCGGAGCGGCTTCGTATCCAGGCACCGGTGCCAGGCCATTCTTATGTTGGCATCGAAGTGCCGAATGAGCTCAGCGCCGTGGTGCGTTTGAGGGCGATTCTTGAATCCGAAGCTTTCCAAAAATTAGGCTCCCCCCTGGCGTTAGCGATCGGACGGGATGTTTCCGGGTCGGCAGTTGTGGCAGACCTGGGGAGGATGCCGCATATGCTCATCGCGGGAACGACCGGTTCCGGCAAGAGCGTGTGCATCGCTGCGATCACAACCTGCCTGGCGATGAACAACAGCCCATCAGACCTGAGAATGGTAATGCTCGATCCAAAAATGGTGGAGCTCGTGCGGTTCAACGGAATGCCGCACTTGCATGGGAAGGTAGAAACCGATCCAGCCAGGATGATCGCCGTGCTGCAGTGGTCGCTGGCAGAAATGGATACCCGTTACAAGTTGATGGAAGGCGCAAATTGCCGCGATCTGGAAACTTACAACCGAAAAATGCAGCGCAAGAAGCAGGCGACCATTCCACGGATCGTTGTCCTGATCGATGAACTGGCAGATTTAATGATGGCCAACCCAGAGCAGACCGAATTCAGCCTGGTGCGTCTGGCACAA
This sequence comes from uncultured Chloroflexia bacterium, assembly GCA_963747315.1. Classification (GTDB taxonomy): domain Bacteria; phylum Chloroflexota; class Anaerolineae; order Anaerolineales; family Anaerolineaceae; genus CAVVEQ01. The sequence goes on from CAVVEQ010000013.1 coordinate 277,572, forward strand.
ATGGCCAGGGCTACAGGCATCCATCTAGTGGTAGCCACACAACGACCAAGCACCAATGTGGTAACCGGCCTCATCAAAGCGAATTTCCCGGCGAGGATGGCTTTCACGGTGGCTTCCTCGGTGGATTCGCGGGTGATCCTGGATACCAGTGGCGCTGAAACCCTGCTTGGGAGGGGCGACCTCCTTTTCTTGAATCCCGAAGCAGGAGTGCCTCTCCGAGCCCAGGGTGTGATTGTCACAGATCAGGAGATCGAAAAGGTGATCAATTTCTGGCAGCGCATGGCTCCTGCATCCGGGGATGCCGCCCCCTGGGAGGAGATGGCCTCCGCTCAGCCGCAGGTGGGCGAGGGATCGGACGACCTGATCGAGCAGGCTATCGATATCGTCCGTCATGCCCGGCACGCCAGCGCATCCATGCTCCAACGCCGCATGAGGATCGGTTATCCCCGCGCAGCAAGATTGATCGATGAACTGGAAGAGATGGGGGTCATTGGGCATGCCCAGACCGGTGGCAAGGAGCGGGAGGTGCTGATCCCACCTGAGGATGACGAAGATTTCGATTCTTGATACAATAGTACGCTTTCATCTGATTATTTTTGATTGAATGGAGTGAAACATGGGCGAACAAGCCGCAGCACCCAAACCAACCTTTACTGATAAGATGCGCGTAATCATGAAGGGAATCGTCACACCAATTGTCATTTTTCTAAATAAAATCGGGGTCACTCCAAACGTAGTTACGATTATCGGCCTGCTCGGGAATGTCGCAGCTGCGGTCTTGATAGCAATGGGTTATATTCCCATCGGCGGTCTGGTGGCATTGCTTGCCGGCGCTTGTGATGGTTTGGACGGTTCGCTCGCACGCTTACGAAATGAAGTCTCTCCATGGGGTGCTTTTGTAGATTCAGTGACCGACAGGTACTCGGAACTCATCATTCTTCTGGGTCTGCTCGTCTATTATGAGACGACCGGTGATGGAAAAATGATGATACTGGTCTATGTGGCTGCAATAGGGACAGTGCTCGTCTCCTACGTTAAAGCAAGAGCGGAAGGTCTTGGTTACACAGCCAAGATAGGGATTCTCAGCCGCATGGAGCGCTACCTTGTATTGATTCCCTGCTTGATTTTCAATATCCCCTGGCTGGCGGTGTGGATCTTCGCCATTTTTGCCAATATCACTGCGGTCCAGCGGATCTACGCAGTCCGCACCCAGGCTTATGAAAAGTTAAAAACGTCATCACAACCCGAAACCAAGGAACTCAAATGAATCTTCCCCTACGCGAAGGAATCAGTATAGATCTTTCGTTCTTACATCTCTCTGATGTCCTGGTCATTCTCCTTGTATTGATCCTTTCTTTCTTCAATGTTCTACCCAGTCTGAAGATCAAACAAAAATGGCTCCAGGTAGTTGTTTATATCCTCATAATCCTGGCACTGGCAGCAATCGTAAGATTGGTATTTGTCACAGCCCCTCTGGGCTTACTCCACATCCGCTGGTACGGTGTCCTCATCATGGGGGGAGCACTAGCTGCAGCCTGGCTTTCCACGGTTGAGGCGAAAAGGCGAGGGCTAAACCCGAACGAAGTTTGGGAGATGCTACCGTGGTTGCTCGTAGCGGGGATAATCGGCGCCAGGTTGTGGCATGTCTTTCTCCCTCCCGCCTCGCACATTGCTGCTGGTTTGACCACGCAATATTACCTGACCCATCCTTTGGACGCGATCGCTATCTGGCGCGGCGGGGTGGGCATCCCTGGAGCGGTGATCGGCGGTTTGATAGCTCTCTTGATCTATACCCGGATCCGCCATTTGAACTTTGGACAATGGACCGACATCGTTGCTCCCGGTCTGGCACTCGCCCAGGCGATCGGTCGCTGGGGAAATTACCTGAACCAGGAAATCTACGGTGCACCCACGAATCTTCCCTGGGCGATCAAGATCGACCCTCAATTCCGCTTATCGCAATACGCCGACCAGCAAACCTATCATCCCCTCTTCGCGTATGAAAGCCTGTGGAACCTCGCAAACATGACCCTGCTGCTTTGGTTGGGTAGAAAATTCCAGGATAAGCTCATGAACGGCGATCTATTCCTGGTCTACGTTATGTTCTACGCATTTGGACGGTTCTGGTTGGAATTTCTACGCCTGGATCCCGCTCCGGTAGCTGGCTTCAATTTCAATCAGTCTTTCATGGCGGTGCTATTTGTGGGTTGCGGTGTGATTCTTCTTGTTCGGCACCTGGTTTCTGCCCGAAAAAAGAACGCATAAATATTCTCTGGTCAGATTGATATATGACCTCCCGCTTACCGGGAGGTTATTATTAACCTAACAATTCTGTATACGCGGGTAGAGAGAAAATCTCTATAATGATGATGTTTCTTCTTGGAGCGAATCCGTGATTATTGCTGAGGACCTCACCAAAGTTTTTGACAAATTCACCGCAGTAGACGGGGTAAATCTGGTTGTTCCCCCCGGAAGGGTGCTGGTTTTGCTGGGACCCAATGGTGCCGGAAAAACCACTACGGTGCGAATGCTCACATCGATTCTGCGACCAACTAGAGGCAGGGCAGTAGTTGCGGGGTACGACGTAGTCAGGGAACCTCAGAAGGTGCGCGAATCCGTGGGTGTATTGACGGAGCATCATGGTTTATATAACCGTATGAATGCGGCGGAATACCTGGATTTTTACGGCCAGTTATACGGGATGACGAATAACACCCGTCAGCAAAGGATCGATGCCCTCCTGGAAGATTTTGGTTTACTTGGAGATAAAAAACGAAAGCTCGGTGAATTTTCCAAGGGAATGCGACAGAAATTGGCTCTTGTCCGCGCATTGATGAATGAACCACCTGTGCTGCTGCTGGATGAACCCACTTCTGCGATGGACCCCGAAAGCGCTCGGGTCGTGCGGGATGGTATCCACCAACTACGCTCCTCCTCGCGGTCTATCATTCTCTGCACCCATAACCTTTTAGAAGCGGAGGAATTGGCGGACCAGATCGCGATCATCCGGAAAGGCCGGATCATAATGAGTGGATCGCCATCAGAATTGAAACATAAGCTGCTGGGACCACCGGAGTTTGAAGCCCATCTGACAGGGAGAATTGATGGAAAGCAGCTCGATCTTCCGCAAGGAGTGGCTGTGCTCTCCCGCGGAGAGGATTGGGTGCGATTCCAAGTGGACGATCCTTTAAATAATCAATCCAATGTTGATCGAAAAGATGGTGAGCTCCGGGTTGGGGATCTTATCCTTCAATGAAGTTCACCGTACGCTGGAATCAGCGTACCTGGAAGCGATGCGTTCGGCGGGCAATGGAGGCGGGAATGGCAGTTGAATTCAAGCCTGCGTTCGCCATAACCGCGCGGGAAGTTCGGGATCAATTCCGTGATTGGCGCATTATTTTCCCAATCATCGGATTGACGCTGTTCTTCCCATTCCTGATGAATTTCACCGCACGCCGCCTGCTCGACTTCGTCAACGAATACGGAGCTTCCATCATTGGCGAGCGGCTGGTCCCATTCCTGATGATGATCGTCGGGTTTTTCCCGATCTCGGTATCGCTCGTGATCGCGCTGGAATCCTTCGTCGGCGAAAAGGAAAGGGGTTCCATTGAACCCTTATTGAGCACGCCCCTAAAAGACTGGCAGCTTTATGTGGGCAAGCTGCTTTCTTCGATCGTTCCACCGTTGGTGGGGAGCTTCTTCGGTATGTTTGTATATATGGTCGGCCTGGTCGCCCGGGATGTTCCGCTGCCTTCCCCGGACCTTACATTATTGATCTTCTGCCTGACTATTGTCCAGGCAATCGTGATGGTCAGCGGAGCGGTTGTCATTTCCAGCCAGGCTACTTCGATACGCGCTGCGAATTTATTGGCAAGCTTTATTATCATTCCTATAGCTCTCCTGATCCAGGCGGAGAGTGTGGTCATGTTCTGGGGGAACTATGCCACGCTTTGGTGGTTGGTTTTCGGATTGTTCATTTTCGCTGTGTTACTTACGCGGGTTGGACTGGCGCACTTCCGCAGGGAGGAGCTGCTGGGCAGGGAGATCGACGTCTTAAACATCCGTTGGGGAGGAAGCGTTTTTATCAAAGCATTTATGGGTGAAGCGCGAAATCCAGGCGAATGGTACCGCAAGGAAATTCCGATAAGCCTGAGACGCTTGCGATTGGCGGTATTGCTGACAACCATCATCGTAGTAATTGCGGTTTTAATTGGGGTAGATCTGATACGCTCTTTCCAGATCCCCATTGGAGAAACAAGTTTAAAGGATATGGGTGAAAATATTTATTCCGCGCTGCAATCGATCCCGGGTGGATCGGGCACTGTCATACTGGCGATTTTTTGGCAGAATTTCCGGGTGGTCCTGATTTCCATGGTGCTTGGCGCACTATCCTTCGGTATCCTGGGAGTAATACCTCTGATCGCATCCATGGGAGTCGTGGGTTACCTGCTCAGCCTGCTTGCGACAAACGGTTTATCGCCCGCCCAGTACCTGCTGGGATTAATTCTCCCACATGGCATATTCGAAATTCCCGCTCTTATTATCGCCAGTGCGGCGGTTTTGCGGGGAGGAGCGCTGCTTGCCGCCCCGGATGAAGAAAAAAATATTGGTCAATCATTTATTGAATCCCTTGGGGATTGGTGTAAACTTACCGTAGGGGTAGTGATACCATTGCTTATCATCGCTGCTTGTGTGGAGGTTTGGATCACCCCCCTGGTTGCGACTTATCTGATCCCGATGATCCCATAAGGGAGGAATAAAAATGGGAAAGGTCATTTTACTAGGTACAGCCTCGTTCATCCCGACAGAAGAAGCGGATAACACTCATCTTGCCATCCTGGCGGGGAACCGCAAAGTTCTGGTGGATACTGCTACGAATCCTTTCTTGAGCCTAAAAAAGGGCGGGATCGAGCCCAACGTAATTACGGACCTTGTCCTGACCCATTTTCATCCTGATCACGTTTCAGGTTTGCCGATCCTGATCATGGGAATGTGGTTCACCGGTCGGAAAACCGAACTGTATATCCATGGCCTTGATTACACCCTGGATCGGGCGAAAAAGATGCTTGAGTCTATTCAACATCTCAGCCTGGGCGAATATGTTCCATGTTCACTATCACACAATTGCAGGAGAAGGATTATCACCCTTGATCCTGGATGAGGATCTTCACCTTTATGGAGCAGAGGTGAAACATCTGGTACCCACTTTGGGGATCAGGGCGGAATTTCCAATCGTCCGGGAAAGTCCTCGCGTACTCCTGCGATACGGAACCCTGCGAAGCGGTGGAGTTATTAGCGGCGAAAGCAGATTTCCTGCTGCATGAATCCGCGGGAAATTCGAAAGGCCATTCCTCGCCAAAGCAGGCCGGGGAAACTGCTGAAAAAGCAGGTGTAAAGACCCTTTACCTGATCCATTACCCGGGTGAAAACATGACCGAACCTTCACCTGCGTGAGGCGGGTGAGGTCTTCCAGGGTACTGTTATCGCGGCCAGAGATTTGATGACGATCGACCTGGATTAATTACCAACCACTGAGAAATTGACGCCACTCCTGGTTTTCCTGGAGGTGATGCGCATAAATATATTCTGCTGAAGCGGGTGGTTCCACCGGGTGGTGGAGCAGGCGCATCCCGGCTTCTTCGATCCTTCTTCCGCCTTTTCTGTGGTTGCACTGCGAACAGGCAGCCACAACATTCAACCAGGCGTGGGGACCTCCGAGATGACGTGGAATGACATGATCGATTGTCAGGTCAGAAACCTGCCTACCGCAATACTGGCAGGTGAAACCATCCCGGCGTAGAATTTCTTTACGTGCCAGTCGGACAGAAGGCCGGGGGCGGCGAACCATTTTATGCAAGCGGATCACTGATGGCCGGGGAAAGGAGTTCTGGGCAGTGCGCACAAAGCCACGGCCATCCAGTACGAGTGTGGCTTTTTCGGTGAGCATTAATCCCAGGGCGCGATGCATGTTGCAGACATTGAGGGGCTCAAAATTTGCATTCAAAACCAGTACGGCTTCCATGGCAGCACCAATGCATGCGATTATAGCACCAGTGGTGATGCAAAACCGCCAAGCATTAAATGCGCATAGCCATTCTGATGTTTTTCACAAAATCATTAAATAGATCCATTATTATTACGGCTGGTATAATCCGCTCTATCTTTTTCTTATGGAGGCCAGGGTGAACATCGAGGATCAAGTTGCCCTATTAATGCAGGGAACAGAATACGGGGATGAAGAAGTAAAGACTTCCATGACCAGGGAGCTGCGGGAACGTTTGATTCTGGCAGAGAAAGAGAATAGAACCCTGCGCGTTTATTGTGGTTACGATCCAAGGAAAGCCGATCTGCACCTAGGGCACACAATAACCATGCGAAAGCTGCGCCAATTTCAGGACCTGGGACATGAAGTCACCTTCCTGATAGGTACATATACCTCTCTTATCGGTGATCCGTCTGATAAAAATGTCCTCCGGCCATTAATGAGCGAAGAAGAGATAGAAGCCAACGCGCAGACTTACGCGCAACAAGCCTTTCGTATCCTGGACCCAAATAAAACTACCATCCGGTACAACGCAGAGTGGCTGCAAAAACTTACCTTCGCCGATCTGATCCATCTTGCATCCAATTTCACCGTCCAGCAATTCCTGACGCGCGAAAATTTCAAATTACGCTTCGAGCGAGGAGATGCGATTTACCTTCATGAGACTTTTTATTCAATTATGCAAGGGTATGACGCTTACGCGTTGAAAACCGATGTCCAGGTTGGTGGAACAGACCAGCTTTTCAATATTCTCACCGCGGGTAGAAAACTGATGACCTTCATGGGTGAAAAACCAAACATAGGGATTATCATGGGAATTTTGCCAGGAACGGATGGCGTTGTGCGCATGTCAAAATCTTTGGGCAACCATATTCCCATCGATACCAACGCAGAAGATATGTTTGGCAAAGCTTATGAGTCTGCCGGATAGCGCCATGCCTGTCTATTTTCGACTGGTCACACGCTGGTCACCTGCAGAGGTGATGCAAAGAGAACTCGACTTGAAGGAAGACAGGATCCATCCGCGGGACGCAAAAATGTTACTCGCCAAGGATGTGACATCTTCTTTATACGGAGAAGAAGCAGCGTCCAAAGCCCAAGGTGATTTTATTCGGCGTTTTCAAAAACATGACCTACCGAATGAGATGCCGGAAGTGCGCATCACCTCCGGGCAGACCGTTTTAGACGTACTGACGGCTTGCAATTTTATATCCACACGCAGTGAAGGCAGGCGTCTGTTGGATCAAAAAGGTGTCAAGCTGGATGGCGAGGTGTTGGCGGATGGCATGCTTGTTTTCCCGCACTCAGGCGTGCTGCAAGTGGGCAAACGGCATTTCGCACGTATCGTTCTGGACTGAGACAAAATTCTGGCTTAGTAGGGATTTGTGGCCGCTTGCAATAATCCAGTCCCAATGCGTCTGGCATCCAACGGAGCGTCCTCTTCCAATAAGAGCGCGAGCGCCAAGGGGATTCCTTCCCAATCGGCTGCTGTTCCCCCGATGAACCAGGAAAACGTCCCCTGGCTGCTCTTTGATCTTCCCGAAGCTTCCCACCCGGGATAATCGTCGCTGGACAGCATATTTCGGATACTCCCAGCTGAAGGGTCAAATTTGCCGTCATTTCGCCCATGCGGAAAATATATCCAACCCTCAGGGGACCGGTAAGAGACCGCAAGGAGCGGGGTTGGCACGAACGAACCATTGGTGATGGCTGAAGCCGCCAGTGCGATCTGTAAAGGCGAGGCTCTTAACTGATCTTCTCCGAATATAAGTGATTCCGGTTCTCCAGGAGTTGGGCGTGAATCGATGGCTGCCTGCGGGAGGATGAACTCCGGAAGACTCGAGAGACCGTATTTTTCGATCACCTGGGAAATTTCCTCCACCGAAAAGGATCCAGCCAAATTGACAGATGGCGCTGGACAGCCGGCTATGATCCCCGCTGCCCAGGAGTCAGCCCTTCCCGGGCTGAATCCGCAGGTGTAATTCACCCCTTTGTATTGTATATCCATCGATCCGGGAGGTTCCCTTCCCTGGATCGAATACTGCCTTTCCGCGAGGAGGAATGGTGTGAGCATTGTTCCAAGAGGGTAGGAGGCCTGGGTGGCGCGGTTGAGCAGCGGAGATTGGATATCCTGCATCCAGCCGCTCCACATATCTTCCGCCTGGTTTGGGTCCACATTCGGATGGGAAGACATAGCAAGCACATCCCCGCTCTGCGCGTTCAGCAGTACCAGTGCTCCTTTTCTCCCTTCCAATAACTGGTCGGCTTCCTGCTGAAGCCGCATATCGATTGTGGTCTTAATATCCAGTCCAGGCGGCGGCTGACCGTGCACCAGATGGTTCCACCATATGATCGATGAAGGAACCCCGCGCTCACCTCTCAGGAAACCGTCCAGGGCTGATTCCAAGCCGGTCTGCCCGTAGGAGGAGGTATTGAATCCGAAAACCGGGCTCAGGGGAGGGTAAAGATAGATCCTTTTAAAATTCCCTGATACTCCTGAGGTCATGTTAATTTTCTCCCCCGCATTATCCAGTATATTGCCGCGTGGAGAATATCTTTCATTGATACCAAGGCGGGGATTATCCGTTCGCGTCAGCAGGCTGTTGGAACGAACCATGGACCACCATCCACTTGCCAAGAGGATCCCGACAAATCCAGCTATCGCCGTACCTGCGATGAAAAAATATGGACCTGGTTTTTCGAGAAAGGCAGGGTCTTCGCCTTCTGTATCACTTAATTTGACGAGGATCCCGGCGCAAATCATAGAAACCACCAACGATGAACCCCCATAAGACATGAACGGAAGGGTCACACCGGTCAGGGGCAATACCCGCAGGTTGCCGCCGATAATCAGGATCGATTGAAACGCCAGGAATGATGTGACTCCGGCAGCCAGCAAGCGGTGATACACCGATCGTGATCGGAAAGCGATCCGGAATCCACGGTGGACCAGCAAGATCATTAAACAAATCAGGCCAATGACACCCACTAACCCTGTTTCCTCCGCAATCGCGGAAAAGATGAAATCCGACTGGGCGACCGGGACGACCCTTGGGCTGCCCAATCCGGGACCTCGACCAAAGATACCACCGGAAGATACTGCCATGATCGATTGCACGATCTGGTACGAGCGTCCGCTTGGATCGAGCCACGGATTGATCCAGGAATCCACCCGTATACGGATCACGTCGAACAGGTGATAACCAATAAATGCAGCCAGGGCTAACACTGCCACGCTTAGCAGGATCTGCCAGTATTTGCCGGCTGCCAGAAACAGCATGATCGAAAAAAGTATCAGAAGGAGAGCGCTGGTTCCCAGATCCCGTTGGACCAGCAGGATGACGATTGCGATCCCAAAAATGATGAAAGCTGGGGTGACAAGCTGAGTGAAATTGAAGGCGATCCTCAGCCGATCGGCGAGATAGGCTGCAAGGAATATGACCAGCAATAACTTAAGCATTTCGGATGGTTGGAAGTAAATCCCTGCGAAACCCAACCAAAGCTGCGGTCCAAACCCTCCGGGGTAAACCCCGATTAGCAAGGTCAGCGCCAGCATGGCGATCCCGAGCGTCAGCCAGAGGTATTTGTACCGATGGAGGACTGCCACGAATCCTTTCGTGCGGAGGATGATCCAAAATAGGACGAGCGAAACAGCCAGCCAAACAGTTTGCCTTAGGCCAAAATACGGATCCACGCGGTAGATGGTCATCAATCCCCAACCGGTTAGGAAGCTGATCAATGGGATCAGGATGGGATCTGCATCGGGAAATACCCGGGTCAGGTATCTCCCCACAAAATAAAACCCAAACAGCCAGGTGATAAATCCGAACCAATGAATCCACAGGAAACTAACCTGCCAGGTGTGCATCCGGACAGCAGGCGAAAAGGTCAGAGCCAGCGAAAAGGTGAAAATGAATATTGCCGCGGTTCCGAACAGGCGGTTCCAAATGCCCGCCGCGGGGAAGGTGAAAGATATGCGTTCAGATCTCAAATTTAGAAATATTTCTTGACGAGGAGCTCGACCTTTTTCAGCGTTTCGGGCGGAATGCATTCCGGGGAGGTGATAATCGCGTTTTCAAGGGCGCGGGAACAGGTGCAAGTGAAATCCTCCGGCAGCGTCTTGACGAGTTCAGAGATCGATTGTTGAGCCAGAGCTGTATTCTTTTGTAAAGTACGTACTACAACGTCTACTGATACGGTTTCTTCGGTCATATGCCAAACGTCATAATCGGTGATATGCGCCATAACCGCAAAGCACATTTCTGCTTCGCGAGCGAGAAAAGCCTCTGGGGAAGTGGTCATACCTATGATGGACATACCCCAGGAGCGGAAGAGGTTTGATTCGCCTTTGGTAGAGAAGCGGGGACCTTCAATGGTCACAGTTGTACCGCCCTTATGGCACGTGCTCCCGCATTTTTCAACTGCCTGCCCCAGCAGGTTGCCCAGTAAACCGCAGAATGGATCCGCCACACCGACGTGCACCACCAATCCGCCATCGAAGAATGTTGAATCCCGGCGGTGGGTGAAATCGACGACCTGGTCAGGAATAACAATCTGACCGGGGGCATAATCATCCCGCAGGGATCCGCATGCGCTGATGCTTACGAGCCTTTGCACACCCAGGGTTTTTAGCGCGTAAATATTTGCCCTGTAATTTATCTCCGAGGGTGAGAGGTAGTGACCGATCCCATGCCGGGCGAGGAAGGCGACCTTCTTCCCGTCCAATTTACCGATCACCACAGGTGAGGATGGGTTGCCAAACGGAGTGGCGATATCCACAGTCCTGGCTTCCTTCAAGCCGGGCATTTGATATAACCCTGAACCACCGATGATCCCAAGTACTGGTTGATCAGTCATCTCTGTTACCTCCTTCTCGCGAATTGGTAATTATCATAGCATATAACCTCATGGGGTTGATTTAAAATGGACAATCATGCTGATACTTCCGCATTTGATCCGGTCGCCATCATCCAGCACGGTTGGTTGCAGGACCGGCTGATCATTCAGGAGAGAACCATTGGTGGAATGCAGGTCTTCCAGCCACCATTGTGCATGGTGAAAGCTCAAACGGGCGTGCCTGGCAGAGAGGGTGCTTTCGTCCAAAAATACATCAGAACTTGGATCCCGCCCGATGATCGCTTCAGAGGTTTTCACGAAATATTGATGAGTTTCACTTTGACTTTCAGCCTCTAGGGTCAAATTCGGAATCATAACCCCAGCTGCCACGGCAGCTTGTTGTCGGAGATCCTTCCAGATAATGTAAATGACAAATCCCACGAATGCAAAAAGACAGATCGCCATCACCGCGCGGAGGAGGAGAACCAGGATCCCGCTCATCAAGTTCTCTCCTGTACAACCAAATCCTGTTTCGATTTCATCCGTTCGGTCGAGATCAAAATCCCGATGGAAGATCAAAGGATAGCCTGCCAGAGAGATCACATCTCCAGGTTTGAGCACCTTACTGCGTACGCGGATGTTATTCACGAAGGTACCCCCGGTGGAATTTAGATCGAAAATTGAGGTGCTGCCTTTGTCCATGCGTATCTGGGCGTGCCGGCGCGAGACACGTTCATCGTTGATGACAAGGTCGTTCGTTTCCCGGCGACCGAGATTGAAAACCGAGCCGCGGAGGGAGATTTCCTTCCCGTCCGCGATGAGAAAAGACCGCCAAGGCTTTTCCAGCAGGGGTATTGCCTGGATTACTGGCACCATCCATAGCCTGCGTTTGTGAGGCAACCCCCACCTGCCAATCGCATTCTACAAGGAAGACTCCGGTTCCCAATCCTTCAACCTCCACAGGATCGATCCGCAACGGAGATTGAAACACAGCGTGTGCGTCCCGGCTTCTTTATGAATGTTGTCTTTTAAAACTTGAATCCATCCAGGATACTTGTTTACCCGCATCCATGTCTTGCGATCAGCGTGAACGACGATATGATCCGGCGCAAGATTTTCACCACCAGGATTCAAGGAGATCTTCCCGCGCAATTCAACCAGCACAGCTTCGGTGAGCGAGGTAACGAGAGCTGGATCGCGAGAAACCGGATACGTTATTTTCAAAAAGCGACTTCAGTGCGGTTTCCGCTTTTCCAAGAAGTTTGGACATGCAGATATTATATTGCGGTCAATCGACGAAATTCTAATAATTCGATTAAGGGATTCAACCCAGTGCGATCGGGACCATCCTGGCAGATGTGATCGAGAGGTAATCCTCCACCCGCATGCGGATCTTCAATCCGCGCAAGCCACCGGAAATAATAATCTCCTGGTGGTTGGCAGCAGAATCATCCAGTAGAACCACAAATCCACGGTTGAGGAGTGCAAGAGCGGAAATACCTCCCACCTTCAACCCTGTGAGGCGTTCAGCTTCCCGTTCAGTCGCGGTCGCCACTTTTTTCTCACCGATGTGTTCTGCTACCAATTTCAAATCCACCCGAAGGTCTCCGGGGACAACAGCCAGGATCGGCTTCCCTTTTTTCTCCCGTAGCAGAACGATCGTTTTATAAACCATGGAAGGTGGTACATGCAAATACTCCGCAGTTTCCACCGCGCTAAGTTTTTCTGCAGGGGTTTCAAAAACCCGGTAAGCCACTTTTTTCGCGTCCAACAAGCCGGGTGACGTTATTGGTAATCAAATGGATTTCCCACTGGCATAGATCGGATTGCTGAAAATCCAACCCCTGGATTTTCCCTTATAGTGAATCCGACATTCCACCCGGTAAACTCCGGAAGATGTTTCCGTTAGCGCGATCGTATCCCGGTCCTGCCATTGGCCGATGACCACACCGTCCCTGAGGAGACGGCAATCGCATTTTCGCGGAAGTTCGATTTTGAATTGAATGTCATCACGCACAGCAAGGTCGTCTCCCATCACAGCGTTCATCCCTCCGCTGGATGCGGAAAACCGGAAACCGCGGGTCGGGTGTGGGAGGTCATACCCGATGAAGCAGTGCCCGCGTTTCAATGCAGCGTATACATTTGAACGGGAGGATTCCAGATCTTCACCAAGTTCCCCATCGATTAATAAATGGGTATTAATCGCTCGAAAATGAAAGCCGTAGGGGAAAACCTCGCGGTGAATGGGACCTAGGTGGATATTCAGGGCGTGGGCGTCCGAACCTCCGATCGCGTTCACCCTCCTTCCGGTATGCATCAATTCGTCCCACTTTTTAAGAAGAGCCTCCGGGGGGCCATGCGGGATGCGCTCTGGAAAGAAACCATAAAAGACTGCCTGCGGCTTGGTCCTGGCCACTGCTTTGAACTCACTCAAGCCATTCCATAATTCGATACCGGAAAAGCCATTGACCTGCCAATCCACCCAGGAGATATCCGGTTCACCGAAGAAGGGCATGTCCGTCTCCATCGGGTGCGCAAGGAAGGCCAATCCCCCGCAATTGTTCACCAGATCGATCAATTGTTGTGGGGTCTGAGGCAAACTTTGCTAATTCCCTTTGGGCATTGAATACCAGGAGGTGGTTCTTCTGTGGGTCGCGTGCCTGGTCGTGAACCTCTTCTCCGATCAGCAGAAGTACACGACCATTTTCAGTTCGGTATATCCTTTCGGCACCCTCCACCCAGACGTTGTGGTCGGTGACCAGGATGGCATCGATGCCTGCCTCCAGGGCAGACCGGAGAATATCATCATACGAGCCCTCTCCATCTGAAAGGACTGTATGCATGTGAAGATTAAGAATATACTCATTCATCTTGGTTGACGGAAGGAGAAATTGACGGTTATAATCGGGATGTTTAATAATCCTGGAGGATAAATATCTTGATCAACTACATCAACATTTCCCTGATTATAACTTCTGTAGCCCTTATCATCTTAGTTGTTCTTCAGAACAAAGGTGTTGGCATGGGCAGTCTGACAGGTTCGGATACAGGAGCAATGTTCACTGCCCGCCGCGGGATTGAGAAAACCCTGTTTTATATCACCATCGGGTTGAGCATCCTGTTTTTTATTCTGACGATCGTGGCAGTAACCTTGGCAACACCGGCAGTTGTCCGATAACCCAACCTGCCCGAAACTTTAGGAGAAAAAACCAAACGGGCGATTCCTCGAAAGCAGGCACATCGCCCGTTTTCCTTTAATATTATGAAAAAACTACGCTGGCAATTATTGATCATTTTTCTTACCGGTCTGGTGATCGGGGTATTACTTCTACTCGAACAACCGGGAACAAATCCTCTGCTTCCTCAACCTGCCTGCGGGTGGTACATACACTGAGGCGATGGTCGGGCAGATGCAACGGCTGAATCCGCTGCTCGCTTACGGCAACCAGGCAGATCGCGATATCAACCGCCTGATTTTTTCCAGCTTGTTCACAACGGATAGCCGCGGTTTACCAAAGGGTGACCTGGTGGATAAATGGGGGATTTCCGAGGACGGTAAGATTTACAACATGGAATTGAAACCTGGCGCGAAGTGGCATGACGGTCAACCATTGACACCTGAGGATGTAGTTTTCACGATCGACCTGATGCGAAACGGCGGTGACGTTGTCCCGCAGGATATCCAGGAATTTTGGGAAAATGTTGAAGTAAAAGCGCTAGGCGAGAGGAACCTTCAATTCATTCTTCCTGAGCCCTTCGCTCCATTCCTCGATTATTTAAATTTTGGCATTCTGCCCAAGCATTTACTTAACGGCGGAAGCATCGAAGTGATCAAGGAATCACCCATCAACTTGCAGCCGATCGGTTCAGGACCATACAAATTCAAAACACTGATGGCAGAAAACGGAGTGATCAAAGGGATCACCCTCACGGCAAACGAAGCATTTTATGATACCGCTCCTTTCATTCAGCAGATCAACTTCAAATACTTCCCTGATGAAGCAAGTGCACTGCAGGCTTATAAAGAGGGAACCGTGCAGGGTGTAAGCCGGCTCTCTGGAGAAAACCTGAAGGATGCACTTTCCGAACCTTCCCTTCTTACTTATTCCGGTAGATTACCGATGATGTCGATGATCCTGCTGAATCTGAACAATGCGGAGGTTCCTTTTTTCCAGGATGAGACGATTCGAAAGGCCATGCTGTTGGGTTTGGATCGACAACGAATCATCAATACCCTGCTCAAGGGACAGGCGATCATCGCCAATGGGCCGATATTCCCGGGTACCTGGGCGTATTATGATGGGATTCAACCGATCCCATATTCCCCGGAGATGGCAAAAAGCCAGATCATTCAGGCCGGGTATGTTCTTCCCGCAGAGGGTGGGAGCACCCGAAAAAAGGATGATGCGGAATTCGCGTTCACGATGCTTTATCCGGATAATGAGCAGCATAAATTACTTGCAGAAGCTATCCAGGCAAACTGGGAATCCTTGGGGTTGCGGGTAGACCTGGAGGCGGTACCTTACGACGTCTTGATCAACGAACGCCTTGCAGATAGAGATTACCAGGCGGCCCTGGTGGACCTCAACTTATCCAATTCTCCGGACCCCGATCCCTATCCGTTCTGGGACCAATCCCAGATCGCTGGGGGACAGAATTATTCTCAGTGGGATAACCGCCTCGTAAGCGAGTTCCTTGAAAATGCCCGTGTTTCGCGAGACCTGGAGGAACGCTTCCGGTTTTATAGAAACTTCCAGGTTGTATTCAATAAAGAGTTGCCCTCAATACCGCTCTTTTACCCTGTTTACAGCTTCGGGGTGGATCAGGCGGTTCAAGGGGTGAGCATGGGACCTCTGTTCGATATATCCGATAGGTTCGCCACCATTTCGGAATGGTTCTTTGCCTCAAATAGAAACCGTCCCGACAATCAGCCAACCCCCTGAAAGACCGGTCATGCCCAAACCAAAAACCTGGTCTGGCGATGATGGATCAACCGATATCCTCGGGAAGGGCAGGGTGGAAAAATCCAGCCTGCGGATAGAATGCCTGGGTGCGCTGGATGAATCATCCGCAGCGCTTGGCTTGGCGAAATCTTTCTGTGCTGATCCCCAAATACAGAAAACGATTAGCCTGCTGCAGAAAGCACTTTACCGATTGATGACCGAAGCTGCCGCCACGCACGAAGCGGCGGAAAAATTTCCGGGTGTTACAACCTCCGAGGTTGAATGGTTGGAAGATGAAGTGCGACGCATCGAGAACGCGATTAAGATCCCTGATGAGTTCATCATTCCCGGGAGTACCAGGTTTTCCGCGGCACTGGATGTGGCCAGAACCACGATCCGTAGGGCTGAAAGAAGGTTGGTGGACCTCAAAGGGCAGGGGGAATATGAAAATCCCGAAGGCTTGAAATTTATAAACCGATTATCAACGCTGATCTTCTACATGGAGATCAGGGAAATCGTTTCACAACCAAATCCAGAGAATTTCAAGGCAAAAGAATAATAATAAAAGAACACCGCCGGTTTCCGGCGGTGTTTCGATTACAAATTATTGTTGAAGCCTGGCGGCGACTGCGTTATCCAGCGCTTGGAAAAGCTCGTTATAACTGGTTTGGAGTTGAAAACGGACACCATTGATAAAGAATGATGGTGTACTATCAACGCCGGCAGTCTGACCCTGCTCATATTCATCCAGAACACGTTGTGAATATTTACCACTTTGCAGGCATTCCTGGAATTGCTCGGTATTCAGACCCAATTTTTCAGCGAAAGCCACCAGTCTTTTTTCCACATAATCGCCCACATTCTCACCGGTTTGATTGGCAAAAAGGATACTATGGTATGGCCAGAAAGCACCCTGGTCCATCGCGCAGAGGGTAGCTTCTGCCGCACGATGCGATTCCATATCCCCCCGGTTTCCATCTAGAAAGCTGTAATTGCGGAAAACAACGTAGACTTTTCCGTTTTCAACGTAATTCTTCATCACCAGAGGTTCGATCTCGCGGGCATAAACACCGCAGGCAGGGCATTGAAAATCTGCATAGACTTCCAATTTTACCGGGGCAGCGGGATCACCGGCGCCGAGCTCGCCGGCAGGAACTTTTTCGGTTGGATAGGCGATCTCGGCAGGCATATTGATCTCGCCGACCGGTCGAAGCGCGCGCGAAACCGCTGGATAAATCAAAACTACGAATACAACCAGGGAAAGGATTATTATTAAAATTATCAAACCCATGTTCGACTTTTTCTGTTTTTTGGAACTTTCGGTTTTGTGGCTGGTATGCTTCGACATAATCACCTCTATGGAATTAATGGACTGAATTTATCACTTTTATCGTGATTTGTATAGAATGAAATCAGGGGAGATGCAGGGTGTAAACCGGGTATCTTTCCCCGGTAAACTCAAAGCCCATTCGTTTATATAGTGCCAGGGAGGCTTGATTATCGGATTGGGTATTGACCGTGAGATCTTCAATCCCTAGATGCTTACATTGTTTAATCAGGTCAGCGATTAAATTCCTGCCAATTTGTTGATTCTGGAAGCGAGGTTCCACAGCAAGCCTGGCCAGGTGCGCGGAATTAGGGGAGGTAGTCGATAGCTGGTAACCGACGATCTCTCCACCGGAAATTGCCACGGTAACATAACCAGCCTGTTCGATAGCTGGTTGCATTGTAACGAGCGGTTGTTGCCACATCCGATCGAACGACCTTTCATCCACGGCGGCGATCTGCGGGATATCATTCGGGGTACGCCTCCCGTATTTCCACATGGATGAACGATTGATCACAGACATTTTCGGTGATACGAATCGAAAGCCCTACCACGTCTTGAAGGTGGTAAAAACCGGAATTTTCCAGCAATTCCCTGAACCAGATTGCAAATCCAAGCCCGCAGAGAATTTCAATCCCGGACGAGGTGGAGCGCTGCACCGTGGAATCAAGGAGAGCTGTCCAGGCGTTTCGAATTTGGACATTCTTGTTGGTAACGAACAACCTGATCCAACCGATTCCCGGAGGGCAGGGCGGGCATGCGAGCGCGGCCGCATCACCTCCAGTATTTTCAAGGATCAAATATGGTTGTTCACCCAGCCATTCTTGTGGAGAAAACCAATCAAGGTGTCGGTGATAAAACTCATGATCATCGATAAGCGAACGAATAATCTCGCGGTCACTGGGCCCGGCAGTACGAATTTTCGGATCAAAAGAGAGGATTTCTTGCACCGTTTATTTGGAATTGATACCCATATACCCAAAAAGGGTATCCAGCAGTTTCTTCAGCGGCTTTTCCTTGCCAGTTAGTTTTTCTTTATCCTGCAGAGCGCCGTACATACTCACCGTGGCGTCCATTTTATTACCGGCACGGATCTGTAATGCGGAGATCTTTTTCATGACCTGACTTCGCATTTCCCGTTCGTTCGATGCTTTCAATAATGCAGCGCTATCCTGGTAAAAGGCAAGCGCTTCCGGATCACGGTGCAATTCTTCCAATGCAGCTGCCTGGTTTGCAAATGCCATGGCCTGGTGAACTTTATCTCCACTTTGCATAAATATATGGTCAGTTCCCGAGGCGGCATCCAGGGCCGCCTGGGCATTGCCGGATTGCAGGTGAGCAACGCTGCAATTATTCATCTGTTCGGCAGCATCAACGTCTTCCCCGCGAATCCGGTAGGACTCCGCAGCTTTCCGATAGAGTTCGGCAGCTTGAATATAATTCTTCCTGCCATAGTATTTTTTAGCCTCTTTTACGAGGTCCTGAGGAGATTTTATTTCAGACATGGATCAATAGGTGATATCGAGGATGTTTTCGGCGATGCCACGCAATTTTTCCACGCTGGTCTGGCTCAATTTCATCGCCAGTTCCAGGTAGGGTAAATTGATGGGTTTGACGATGAAATGCTGGATTTCCAGGGGGAGTTCCATAAACTGATCCACCATGCTCTTTGATTCCCGCCAGTGACCAAATCGTCCGTGGCTGACATAAAAGGATTCCATCGGGATTGAGAGCGCGGAGGCCAAAAGCTCCAAATCTGTGACTGGAATGGGTAACTCGCCCCGCTCATAGCGACCAATCCGGGCTGATGGAATACCTGTGGTTGTGGATAATGATTTTAAAGACGCATGGGAATTATCCCGCGCCAGTCTCAACCGGGCAGCGATCACCCGGTTGCGAACTTGCAGGAACTGGTTGATGGATTTAGCTTCACTTTCGGCATCCCTGGATAACATGCTGGAGGGATTCCAGAAATGTTCGACGGGGATGTTAAAGATATAGGCAAGTGCTTCCAATTCGCTGAGCGTGGGTGGAATACGCCCGGTCTCATACGCCTTGAAACGGCTGGTAGAAATCCCTAGAGCGCGCGCGCAGTCGATCACTTCTTTATCCGCAGCCTTACGCGAATCGAGGATCAATAAGCCGAACTTTTTTGCCCGAATGGAGGTAAGCTCTGGATTTGCGCTCATGGAGACCTTCCTAATTAATTATTATAGCATCTACACAAATTTATATTCGTGAGCGGCTTAGCGGGGTTTAGGGGTTTGCAAGGAGTTCGCTCCGAAGATCTCCGACCCCAGGTTATACCCGGCCACCTGAAGACGCGTTGTGAACATCGGCCGGATCCCGGTGGGTTTCAATTCACCGATGGCTTTACCATCAGCCGTGGTGCCACTTTGACTATAAGTGAAGATCTCGGTCATGACGATCTTATCACCCTCCATGCCGTTAACCTCGGTGATCGAAACGATCTTACGGCTGCCATCCTTCAACCTGGATTGCTGGATGATGACATCGATGGCGGCTGCGATTTGTTCGCGGATGACTTTCAGTGGAAAATCAATACCTGCCATGAGGCACATCGTCTCCAGGCGGGAGGTCGCATCCCTCGGGGTATTGGCATGCAGCGTCGTAAGTGAGCCATCATGGCCGGTATTCATCGCCTGGAGCATATCCAGCGCCTCCGGGCCGCGGCATTCACCAACAACGATCCTATCCGGTCGCATGCGAAGCGAATTCTTCACCAAATCGCGTGTTGTTACAGAATTCCGACCTTCTGTATCAGCCACCTTTGTTTCACAGCGAACAACATGAGGTTGCTGCAACTTTAATTCTGCAGCGTCTTCAATCGTAACGATTCGTTCGTTTGGCGGAATGAATCCCGATAGAGCATTCAATAGGGTGGTTTTACCGGAACCTGTTCCCCCGGAGATGATGATATTTAATTTCGATATCACGCAAGCTCTCAGGAATTCAGCCATATTCTTCGTCATGCTGCCACCTTCGATAAGCTGATCCATGGAGAGTTTCTCCTTCAGAAACTTTCGGATCGTGATCGAAGGACCATCGATGGCGACAGGCGGGATGATGGCATTCACCCGGGATCCATCCGGAAGGCGGGCATCTACCATGGGGCTGTCAGCGTCGATCCGCCTTCCCAGGGGAAGGATGATGCGGTCGATCAATCGCAGCACTTCCTCATCGTTCTCGAAGACGACTGTGGATTTCATCAGGACCCCGGCTCTTTCGATATACACCTCTTTCGCGCCGTTCACCATGACTTCTGTGATATCCGGGTCATCCAGAAGCGGTTGTATGGGACCAAAACCGATCAACTCATCCAGGATCACCTTGAAAACCGTATCTCTCAAACCGGGGGAGAGATCCAGTTTTGTGCTCTGGTAGCCCTGTTCGAGCAACTGGGAAACCACCTGCCTGCGCTGTTCGGGGGGGATCTGCTGGGATTCCAGCGAGCGGGTGATATATGTTTTGAGGTAAGCTTTCAGCTTATCTGGGTCGACGACCTGCATGGCGGCAGTGCTGCGCGGATCGTTCATGATTGCTCCTGCAATGATTCTTCATCCAGTGGAATGATCCAGACGATCTGTGAAATTTGTACTGCCAGAAAGGCAGCTTCCTGTACCTTTTTTCCCGCGTCATTGAAAATCACCGCGTCGGTAACTGGAAGGAACGATTCATGCTTTTCCAATTCATCGATCAAGCGGTCCTCCAAACCGATGTAAACGTATCCTTCGATCCGTTGTAGGTTCGTCTGGATGATCGCATGGACTTTTTGTTTTTTGACCACCTTGGTGAAGATCTTGCCTTTTTCATCGAATTGGGTGAACATGAAATGATCCCTGCTTTCAATGTTTGTTTTCTTCCAGGGGGGGCATCAGGTAGCCCAACCCTGAACGGGTGACGATATGAACCGGAGAGTGAGGATTATCCTCCAGCTTTTGGCGGAGGCGGGCAATACTTACCCAGAGGATCTCTTTATCATCTTTATACTGGTTTCCCCAAACAGCCATCAAAAGGTCTTCCGCGGTAAGAACCTGACCGATATTATGGGCGAATTGGATCAACAGACGGTATTCGGTGGCAGATAAATAAACCTGTTTATCGTCGCGCCAGACCTCCGCGCGGGCAAAGTCGATCTTGAGATTGCCATGCGAAAAATATCTGCTCTGGGTGATCTCATCTTCCTGGGTTTTTGCCCTGCGCAAGACCGCACGAACCCTGGCGACAAGCTCTGTGACGGAGAAAGGTTTTACCACGTAATCATCCGCACCGACATTAAGCCCGCGCACACGGTCCTGTTCTTCTCCGCGCGCTGTCAGAATGATGATCGGCACATTGGAGAATTGGCGGATGCGCTCGCAGGTGGTGATGCCATCCAGCTTGGGCATCATCACATCCAGGATCACCAAGTCTGGTTGTTTTGTGGCAACGAGATCGAGTGCTGCTTCACCATCCGATGCGGTGATCACCTCGTAACCTTCAGGTTCGAGATTTACCTTGAGTAGTCGCAGGTAAAGCGGTTCGTCATCAACAGCAAGGATTTTCATTTATTTTATCCTCATTGAACATTGATCGCCTTTTTATAAACCGGCTGGCGACGGCAGCCAGACACGGAAGGTGGTTCCCTTTCCCAATTCTGATTCGGCGGAGATTGAGCCTCCGTGAGCATCGAGGATCTGTTTACATATGAACAGACCAAGACCCGAGCCGTGCACAGAAGGGGAGTGCTCCGGAACGCGGAAAAACCGTTCAAACAAGTGGGGCAGATATTCCTGGGCGATCCCTGGCCCCGAATCACGAAGGTAAACAGCCGCTCCCGCTTTTTCAGGCCGGATGGTGATGATTACATCCGAGTCAGGAGCGTATTTCACAGCGTTCCCGAGAAGGTTCTCAAAAACCTGGGCAAGCCGGCGGGAATCGCCCTGGACTTTAGGCACGTCCTCGTCTATTTCCAAAAGGATCTTCATCTCTGGGTGGTAGGATTTGATCCTTTGAACTACCCCGTTCATGACCGAATCCAACCTGACCGCCTGAAAATCCATGGGAAGCTGGCCGGATTGCAGGCGGGCGGAATCAAGAAGATTCCCGATCAGATCCTGCAGGTTATCTGTTTCCTGGTCGATGATCGCCAGGAACTCTTTTTGTGTTTTTTGGTTCCATTCTGTATCTGATCGCAGAAGGGTGGTGGTATACCCTTTAATAAAACCAAGAGGACTACGCAGCTCATGCGTGATGGTGTTGATAAAATCTTCCTGAAGCTGAGCAGCCTGGTTTTGGATTTCCAGGGTTTGGATCTGCCGATCCATTTTTTGGATCTTCACCAGCGCAGCCACCTGGGTAGCGATAAATTCAGCCAGGAGGATGTCTTTATCAATAAATTCCGGACCACCAAACCGGATAAAGATCAAGGCTCCTTCCAATTCCTCCCGTGTACGAAGGGGTACCCCCAGCAGGAAAACCTGTTTAAGCCGGTCGTCTGAATTATTGTCATCTGATAAACGCAGGAGAGTTTTTTGAGACTGCATCACCTGACTGGCAAAATCCTCCCCCCAACTTGCATCCGGACCGGCAGATTTACCACGGCCTAGCGCACGCGCGTAGACAACATCCAAATTTTCTGCATCGGAATCGATGGCGTAGACCACCAGGTTGTCGAAGATCATTTCAGCACGCAGGGAATTGATTATCCCCTCCATGCCTTCCTTCATCCGGGTGGAATGCAACGCCATCCGGATGATGGACTGTAAATCTTTCGAAACGGCAGGCTCAGGACCTGCCTTGCTGCTCATTTTGAATTATCCTCCCCACGATCATGCGTTTACAGCCTTGAGACAAAATGAAAACGTACTGCCCTTTCCAAGAAGCGAATCAACCTCCACTGTCGATTCATGGGCATCAATGATCTGTTTTACCAGTGCAAGACCCAGACCAACTCCCTTGTATTTACGGGTGCTTGAGCCATCAAGCTGATGGAATGGTTCAAAGAGTTCATGGATGCGGTCATGCGGGATGCCAATTCCAGAATCGCGAACAAAAATTCGTACAAGTGAACCATCCGGGATGAATCCAAGCACAATCCTGCCACCCGAATCGGTAAATTTGATGGCATTCTCCAGCAATTCACGGATAACCCACGAGATCTTCTGGTAATCCGCAAACATGAGAATGGAATCATCAGGGTATTTTACAGTAATGGTAATTTCTTTCTCTTTTGCTTTGGATTGCATTTGGCTGAGGGCATCGATGCAAAGATCACGGACATTTACTGTTTTAATGAGGATTGAGGTTACGCCGCGGTCCATATTGGCAAAAAGGATCAAGTCATCGATCAGCTTCTCGAGCCGGTTGGAGGCGTTCATCATCGCCACCAGGGCAGATTTTTGATCTTCGGTGGTTGAACCCAAAGCCTCCTCAAGCAGCAGCGGTAAATATCCTTTGATGTGGGTCAGGGGAGTGCGGAGTTCGTGAGAAATGTTGGAAATAAATGCGGTCTTGGCTTTGCTTACCCTGGATAACTCCTCCAATGCGTTTTGAACTTCGAGTGTGCGCTGACGGACACGTTCTTCGAGCTGCTGGTTGGATTCCTGTAGAGCATTTTTCAACCGGAGGATCTGCTCGGTAATGGCCTGGTCCAGGCGATTTTGATCGATGTATCCGAGATCAATAATCACCCGCCCAAGAAGGACAGACTCCCCCCTTTTTTTTCTATCCGCCTGATTCTGCAAAGCCAGCTGTAATTGTTCGGTTGTTATGTAGCGGTTTTCCACCAAATAATCTCCCAGCCTGGGAACAAGCATTTCGGGGGTGAGGGAGGGGAGTGTTTGCATTGGAAATCACTTTATATCAGAATTTAATATTGTAACCATGTGGAGAGTGGCGTGCAAGAATGAATTCAGACCGCCATTCAGATACCCAACCCAAGGGAACTATTTGATCCTGAACTTCTGGATAAGGTTTTCCAATTCTTCATCTGAAAAATAATGGATCGTAACCGTGCCGCCCTTCTTTCCATGATGAAGGGTAACCTTCGTGCCGAGCAGCCTGCGCAGCTCATTCTCAAGTTCGCGAATCTCGGGCGGGATGATGGTTGCCTGGGGGAGCTGAGGTTTTTCACCACCGAGCTTGCGAACCAGCGCTTCGGTCTGCCGAACATTTAGATCTCCCTTCAGGATGGTGGAAAGGGCGGCATTTTGAGCCTGGGGTGTGCCCAGCCCGAGCAGCGCTCGGGCGTGACCTTCGCTAATCTGGCGGGTATCCAAAGCATTGCGCACCTGTTCGGATAGATTGAGCAACCGCAGAGTGTTGGTCACGGTCACCCGGCTTTTGCCAACCTGGTCGGCGATCTCTTCATGTGAAAGACCGAAATCATCAGCCAGCTGCCTGTAGGCCTCCGCGGTTTCCAACGGTCCCAGGTCGCTGCGCTGGATATTCTCGATCAAAGCCAACTCCAGCCTTTCGCGGTCATCCGCTTCCCGCAAGATCACGGGTACTTTATCTAATCCAGCAAGCCGGCTGGCAAGAAGTCTCCGCTCACCGGCGATCAGGGTGTATTCGTCCGGGTTTTTCCCAGGAGAGACCAGGAGTGGTTGAAGGACACCATGTTCACGGATGGAGGCAGCCAATTCCTCCAGGCTGGAGGAGTCCATTTGTACACGCGGTTGGAACGGGTTGGGGACGATCTTTTCCGTCGAAACATACATACTGCCTTCAGAGGGTCGTTCCTCACTCCCGGGGATGAGCGCGTCCAACCCTTTTCCGAGACCACCTTTTCGAGCCATAGCTGCCTGCCTATCGAGATCAGATTTCCGAAATTGAAGCCCCGTCCTGTTCCATGATCTCCCTGGCCAGCGCGGCGTAGGATTGCCCGGCGTGCGATTCAGGAGCATGGACAGAGATGGGGATTCCCCTGGAGGGAGCCTCCGCGAGGTAAATGCTTCGGGGGATCATACTGTTAAAAACCAGCTTGGGAAAATGACTTTTTACATCCTGGACGACATCCTGCCCGAGCCGGGTGCGACCATCGTACATTGTGAGAAGGATCCCGCGGGTTTTTAACCCTGGGAAAAGGCTGTTCTTTACCCGGCTCAATGTTTTCGTCAATTCACCCAGGCCTTCAAGCGCGAGGTATTCGCATTGAACCGGGATGATCACGCCATCCCGAGCCGCTACCAATCCATTTACTGTGAGGATGCTCAGAGATGGCGGGCAATCGATCAAAATATAGTCATATCTATCCTGGATAGGTTGGATCGCGTCCCATAAGAGCGTTTCCCGGTTTTCCAATGCGATCAGTTCAACATCCGCGCCTGCCAGGGAGGGTGAGGATGGTAGTAGCGAGATCTTCAATTTGGGGTTATGCAGAACATGGTTGGCGATGCCAGCCGATCCGATCAGCACCTCATAGGTACCTTTTGTGACGGTTTGCTTATCGATCCCAAGCGACGAAGTTGCGTTGGCTTGAGGATCGAGGTCGATTAATAATACCCGTTGGCCAAAATTCGCCAGATATGCGCTGAGATTAATGGCAGTAGTGGTTTTACCCACGCCGCCCTTCTGATTCGCTAGAGTATATATCCTTGTCATTTGCGTTTAATCCGAAATGATCTCCGAAATGACCGCTTTTGCCTCCTCCAGGGTTGGTACACCATTCAGGCGAATGCGGGTTACGGAATTGGATGCTATCCTAACCGCGCAGCGGGCGGCTTCCCACGGATCACGGGTTTGTTGCAGACGGATGAAGAATGTGGCAGCGAAGATATCTCCCGCCCCGGTAGGTTCGACCATCGTTACAGCAGGGGCGTTTACGCGCCGGACATCTCCATTCCAGTAGATGCGAGCGCCGGATGCACCTTCCGTGATAACCAAAACCCGGGTTTTGGGAATCAATTCTTCAATCCGATTTTCATCATGATGTACATCCTCAACACTGAGGATGACCGCGGAGGCCTTTTCAATAATTAAATCCGAATTCATCCATTCCCCATAGACAACTCTACCGCTCTGATCCCAGGATCGCATCCACCCCTGGGGAGTTACCCCGATAAAAGAGTTAGGAAAAGCGTTAATTATTTCAGCGTCCAATTCCCTGCAGAGCGGGGCAAGGTGCACGATGGCAGGGTTATTCCAGGCGGGGGGGATATCGACTGCGGAAATATCGGAGGCTTTGGAGTGAAGGACCTGAATTCGCCCGTGAGGAGTCTGAATATTTTCAAATGTGGTGGCTTCGGTGGAATCGTTTATCGAAATCCCGATTCTTTCCAAACCCGAGAGATCCATGGCTTTCGGGGCAGCGGTGATGATCCCCACCCGCAAGTCAAAAGCCAGGGCAGTGAGTCCGGAGAATGTAACCGTTCCACCCAGTTCCTTGCCTGCAGAAGTAATATCTTGGCTGACGTGACCGATCGCCAGGTAATCCACGGGTTGGATGGGTTGGTTTTCGCGGTTGTAATTCAATGAATGTTACTTCTCTTCGGAGGAATAATCATCGGCAATGGAATAATCCTTGATGCTTTCTTCCACCGATGGGAGATCGAGGGGATTATTATCCAAACGAGAACCTGGAGCCGGAGCGGCGCAATACGGGCAGAGGTTCCATGCGAGGTCCATCAACTTCCCACATTGTGTACAGGGCTTTTTCAGGCGTGTATGGCAATTGGGGCAGACGATCCATTGCGGGTCTAGCTTTCGGCTGCAACCCGGGCAAAGCGGATTATCCTCGATGGATTGCAGCAGAGCCTCCTCTTCCAACGTTTTTTGATATTCATCTTCCAGTGTGAGGGAGGGGCGCAGAATGATATAGATCAGAACCCCTGGCAAAAATAGTATTGCCGCTACCAGGGTTGCAAGAATGCGGATGAGTGGATCGCGGGTTCGTCTGCGGGCATCACGGTACGTCCAGATAACAAGGCTGACCCACAGAGCGGCTGTGAATGCCGCGCCAAAACCGGTCAGGATAAGCACCATGCTGCTTATAAAGGTAGGATCTAAAGTCATTCGAATCTCCGCAGGAAAATTATAGCATGGATGAATTGGGATTGCGGAAAAACGGTGTTTTCGCCATAATTACGGTCTATATGGTTACCATGGAGGAGGATTTTCTTCATTGAGAGAAGGGCTTACCGAATACCGGATCACCGACCTTCTGCTTTCCGAACGGCCGCGCGAGCGATTGGAGAAACAAGGTGCATCTGCGCTGACCCTTGTCGAGCTGCTTGCTATCCTCATCCGCGTAGGAGTGAGGGGAGAGAACGCACTGGAAGTCTCCCAGCGCATTCTTGATCGATTTAAAGGGTTGCGCGGTATGCAATCCGCCAGTTTCCTGGAGCTCTCGCAAGAGCGGGGGATTGGCAGAGCAAAAGCTGCGCAGATTCAGGCGGCAATCGAACTTGGCAACCGTCTTTCCAGGGAACGCCCGATCGAGCGGGTGATCATAAATTCTCCGGAGGAAGCTGCCAACTTGATCCGGTACGAGATGGCTGGTCTGGACCACGAAGAAATCTGGACGATGCTCCTGGATACCCGGAATAAATTGATTGAGGTCAAACATGTTTATGTAGGCTCTCTCAATTCTGCATTTGCCCGAACCGCGGAGATTTTCAAACAGGCCATCCTCGCGAATGCAGCTGGTATCATTCTCGCGCACAATCACCCCAGCGGAGACCCCAATCCGAGCCCGGAAGATATTGCCATGACTCGTAACCTGGTTCAGGCAGGCCGAATGCTGGATATCGACCTGGTGGATCACCTGGTTATCGCTGCGGATACATTTACCTCACTGAAGGAAAGGCACCTGGGATTTGACTGATGGATGACTATATTCATGATCTGCTTGTCAGAGGTGTGGCTGCAATCAAGGGCGGCGAAAGGGAGAGCGGGCGGAAAACCCTGGAACGATTGCTCGACCTAGATGCTTCCCTGGAGGACCGCCTGGATGCCTGGTGGTACCTGAGCGAAATCAGCGAGGATAAAAAGAAGTCGCGGGATTACCTGGAAAACATCCTGGCGAACGAACCCTCCGATGCCCGTGCGAGAAGAAAGCTGGCCATCCTGGATGGCAAGTTGAATGAGGCAGATGTAATTAACCCGGATGCGCTCAAACCAGTCACCAGTGGGATCGCGCAAGGTGCCGCGGACAGGTTCACCTGTCCAAAATGCGGTGGGAAGATGGTTTTTTCTGCCGATGGCAGCCGAATCATCTGTGAATTCTGCGCCAACAGGGAGCGGAGTGACCCGGAAAATGGGAAGTCGGGTGAGCAGGATTTTTTCCTGGCGATGGCCACGCGGAAGGGTCACTCCCGCCAGATGGATGCGATCACTTTTGACTGCGAAGGTTGCGGTAGCGAGTTCATTTTACCTCCCACCCGGATGACAATCACCTGTCCGTATTGCGGTTCTGCGTACGTGGCGAAATGTCCTGATCCAAAAATCACGCTGCAGCCCAATGGAGTGATCCCTTTCAAGATCAGCGAAAACAGGGTAAAGGACATCCTGCGTAGCTGGTTCAAAGTGCACACACCCAAACCTCCCTTCAGGGTTGCATCCGGAGTGGGGATGTACCTGCCAATTTGGTCATTCAATATTGAAGGTCCTGTTCCCTACCGCTACCAGGTGGAGAAGGACGATAAAAAGGTCACCATCGAAGGCGAAGATTTTATGCTGGAATCAGGTGTCAGTGTTTGCGCAACATCAAAAATCCCGCCGGGGTGGTTATCCGAAATCAATAACTATGAGTTTAGAGAGATGGTGCCTTATGAAGCCAACTTGCTCGCGGACTGGGTTGCCGAGAATTACCAGGTGAACGTCGGAGATGCATCCCTGACCGCCCGGCAGATCGCCCTGGGGGAAATGCGAAACAAGATCATGATCAGTCTGGAAAGCGGCGCCAGCAACCTGCAGGTTATATCATCGAAGATCGCTGTGGTCAGCTTTGAGCTTATCCTGCTCCCGGTGTGGTGGGTCCTCTACGAAAGTGACGGCAGGCGGTTCCACACCCTGGTTAATGGGTCCAGCGGGAAAGTTCGGGATGAGCGCTGCGCAGACCAGAATTTCGGGCAAAAATTGTTCGATTTCATCCGCCGCGGGGGTAAGGCAGGATTCTTGACATAAAGAGGTCTATCCCGTATAATACCGTTCGCTTGGCTCCAGCAGAGTAAGTAGGCTGGGGCATAATTATGTAACCCCAACTTCCCCGCAGCCGGGCGTGAATTGCGGCGCGTGGTCTGCGGCGAAGTGAAGATTGGAGTGAACAATGCAATACGCAATAGTTGAAAGCGGCGGAAAACAGTTCAAAGCCGTGGAAGGAAAAACGATCGAAGTCGATTACATGCCCATCGAGATCGGGCAGGCGATTGAACTAAAATCGGTGCTGTTGACGGTGAATGATGAGAAGGTTAAGGTCGGTACACCACTGGTAAAAGGAGCGGTAGTAAAAGCCACTGTTGCCAGCCACGATAAAGGCCCCAAGCTGACGATCTTCAAATACAGTCCGAAGAAACGCATCCGCGTCAAGACCGGCCACCGCCAAATCTATACCCAGTTGAAAATCGATAAGATCGAGATGGAGTAAACAATGGCCCATAAAAAAGGTGGCGGCTCAGTCCGCAACGGTCGTGATAGCAATGCCCAGCGTCTGGGCGTGAAGCGCTTCGCCGGTCAATTTGTTCTTTCAGGCAATATCCTCGTCCGCCAGCGCGGCACCCGCATCAAACCGGGCACCAACGTTGGTACTGGCAAGGATTACACCCTTTTTGCCACCAGTGACGGTTTCGTCGTTTTTGAAACCCTGCCAAACGGTCAGAAGATGGTCAGCATTCAACCTGGTTCCAAAAACTAGGTCTAACGGGTTTGCACCGGCAGGTCGATGGACCGGACCGGAAGCGAACCTACGAAAGGAAAACAGGTAAGTTTCATGAAACAAGGCATTCATCCCACCTATTACCCGGACGCGAAAGTGACTTGCGCCTGCGGAAACACCTGGAACACCGGTTCAACCCGCAAGGAAATTCGCACCGAGGTTTGCTCAAAGTGCCACCCATTCTTCACTGGCCAGCAGCAGCGTCTGATCGACATCGAAGGCCAGGTCGACCGCTTCTACAAGAAGCTGCAAGCCCGTCAGTCTTTTGTGGAACAGCAACAGGCAAAGGAAGATGCTCGAACTTCCCCAGATCGCCCTGTTGCGGAATTGGAACTCGGTAACCGCCCGACAGAAGCGCTTGCGAAAGCTGGCATCACTACGGTAGGTCAGGTAATCGACAAACTTGCAGAGGGTGATGCAGCCCTCCTGGGGATCGAAGGCTTCGGACGAAAATCGTTGATCGACATTAAAAAGAAGATGCGTTCCCTTGGGTATGAATTACCCGAACTAACTGAGGAAACTCCCACTGAGTAATCCAGTACAAATAAGAAGAACCAGGTTTAAGCCTGGTTCTTTTTTGTTAATTCGATTTGAGCAGTTGGTGCAGCCCGGCAACATCCTGCAGGATCAGGTCCGGTTGATAAATAGTGTCTTTTAAATCCTCCAGGGAGGTTTCACCACTCAGTACCAGGATTGTTTTAATGCCTGCTGACCCTAGCGCGATATCGGTGCTCAACCGGTCTCCGACCATGGCCATTTTTTCGACTGGGCAATTCATTCGTTCGCTTATCGCAGCCACCATCGATGGGAAGGGTTTTCCGCAGATCTCATCCGGTTTTCTTCCGGTGGCAGCGGTAACCAAGGCAATGAATGCCCCTGTATCGGGGATTGATCCCGCCTCCACCGGGCAATTAAGATCCGGGTGGGTGGCAAAATAGGGCAATCCGGAGCGTACGAAATCGCAGGTTTTACGCAGGGTCTCGTAGGGGATGCCGGTATCAAATCCGAGAACAATTACTTCCGGGTTTTTATTCACCACCCGGTAGCCTGCCAGACGAAAAAGTTTCTTAAGATGAATTGTTCCTGCCACGAAGACCCGCGCCTGGGGATACTGGCGGTCCAACGAATAAATGGTGGCATCCCCGGAGGTAAATATTTGCTCTGTTGTGATCCTGATACCCAGTGTTTCCAGCTTCTGTTGATACGCAGCCGGGTCTTTGGACGAATTGTTGGTGAGGATCAGGAATTTGTGTTTGGATCCCTGGAGAAAGGTAATGAACTCGCTTGCACCCGGGATCAATCGATCGCCGAGGTAGAGGGTACCATCCAGATCCAGGAGGAAGAGCTCGACAGATGCCAGAATTTTGGTTGCGATGGCTTTTAAAGGTGAGGATGTTAGATTCATATAGTTTCGTGACTACTTCCGCGATTATAGCCGATGGGAGCGTCAACGCGGATAAGGTAAAATACCTGAAACAATCGTGCGAGGAGGTTGGGTATGGTACACCACGAAGGGTCGGTGGAAGTGGTCTGTGGTTCGATGTTCAGCGGAAAGACCGAGGAGCTAATCAGAAGGTTGAAACGAGCCGCGATCGCCCGCCAAAAAGTTCAGGTATTCAAACCCTCCATCGATGACCGTTACCACACCGAGAAAGTCACCTCACATGACGGCATGGATTTCGATGCCCTTCCCATCAAAGATTCCCGCGAAATCCTGATCAATGTTCATCCGGATACAACAGTGGTTGGCCTGGACGAGGGGAATTTCCTGGATTCCGGCATTGTTGAAGTGGTCGACCAACTGGCGGAACGCGGAATCCGCGTTATCATCGCCGGGCTGGACCTGGATTTCCGCGGCGAGCCCTTCGGCTGCATGCCGGAGTTGATGGCACGGGCGGAAAAAGTGGATAAACTGCAGGCCATCTGCATGGTCTGTGGAGAACCGGCCAGCCGCACTCAGCGACTGGTGGATGGCAGGCCGGCCAGGTTCAACGATCCGGTCATTATCGTTGGAGCGGCTGAAATGTATGAAGCCCGCTGCCGGAAACATCACGAGGTACCAAGATGACAATGCGCGATTACCAC
This sequence comes from uncultured Chloroflexia bacterium, assembly GCA_963747315.1. GTDB lineage: Bacteria > Chloroflexota > Anaerolineae > Anaerolineales > Anaerolineaceae > CAVVEQ01. The sequence continues at coordinate 309,680 of CAVVEQ010000013.1, forward strand.
GAATTCCTGGGGGAGATACTGGTTACGGAGGATCAATTAAAGAACCGCATCCAAGCGCTGGGCGAACAGATCAGCCGGGATTACCGCGAGGAGAATGACCTGCTGTTGATCTGCATCCTGCGGGGTGGGGTCTTGTTTCTTACGGATCTCATGCGGCATATTACAGTCCCGCTTTCGGTGGAGTTCATGGCAGTTTCCTCCTATGGGTCAGGGCACCGGGAATCCACCGGTCATGTCCGCATCACACTGGATCTGATCAGTGACATTCATGACCGCAACGTACTGGTTATTGAGGATATTGTTGATAGCGGCCGAACGCTTTCCTCCGTGGTGGAGCTGCTTACAACCCGGGAACCGAAAAGCCTGAACGTGTGCACGCTGCTGGATAAATCCGAGCGGCGGGAAGTGGAGGTTCCCCTGCGGTACGTGGGGTTCTCGATTCCGAATAAATTCGTTTTCGGCTACGGGTTGGACATCGATGAGTATTACCGCAATTTACCCTTCATCGGCGTTGTGGATCTGAAAAAGTACGACTCACCCTAGCATCCTGGAAAGGCAAAGATGGAAAAAGGCTTGACCTGGCTGCCGCCCCAAATCCGGGAAGCGTTTCAAAAATCGGGGGTAGGGGGGAACGTTTTTCTCGTTGGTGGTGCGGTTCGGGATGTGATCTTGGGGGTGAAATGCAGGGATTATGATTTCGTCCTCGAAGGCAAAACAAGGCAAATCGCGCGCAGGGTAGCGGATCTCCTCGGAGGTGATTTTTATCCCCTGGATGAAGAACGCCAGGTCATGCGGGTTCTCTGGTACCCGGATGCCAAAGACACGCTCACCCTGGATTTTTCACCTTTCCAGGGCGGAACCTTGGAAGCTGACCTGAAAAACCGGGATTTCACGATAAATGCCATGGCAGTCGATCCCGCCAACCCCGATCATGTTCTTGATCCACTGGGGGGCGCAGCAGATCTGAAGAATCGCATCCTGAAACGCTGCAGGGAGAACTCCATCCTTGATGACCCGGTACGGGCCGTAAGAGCAGCCCGAATCGCGGTCCAACTCGGGCTGACGATTGAATCGCAGACCGTTGGCGAGATCCGTAAAGCTGCAGGCAGGCTGGGTTCAATTTCAGCGGAACGTATCCGGGATGAGCTCTTCAGGCTGATGGCAGGCAGACATGTTTCCAGCGCACTCCGGCTTTTGGATAACCTGGGTTTGTTGGGTGAGCTGTTTCCGGAAATCGCCTGCCTGAAGGGCGTGGAGCAATCCCGGCCGCATACCATGGATGTGTACGAACATACCCTTGCTTGTGTTTCCCGGCTGGAAGATTTTATCAATTATTTCAACCCTGCGGCTGAAAGCGATTCCTTACAGGATCTGACTTCAGCCCAGGCGTTCTCAGTTCTCGGACCGTACCGCTCGGCTTACCAGGAGCACCTGCAGGAAAGGATCACCGACGATCGGATTCGCCGGGCTAGTCTTAGTTTTGCTGCACTCTACCATGACGCAGGTAAGGCTGTCTCCACTCACAGGGGTGCGGATGGGGTGCTGCACAGTTATGGGCATGAGACCACTGGCGCAAGGATCGCGATGAAGCGCACCAGGTTATTAGCATGCAGCAATCGGGAATCAGAAATCGTTGAACGAATCGTGAAGAATCACATGCGACCGAATTTACTGCGGAAAACCACCCGGGGAATTACCCCCAAAGCCGTCTACCGGTATTTCCGCGATTGCGGGGATGAGGGGTTAGATATCTGCGTTTTCTCCCTGGCGGATATGCTCGCCAAACGAGCCGGAGCACCAGACCAGGATGAATGGTTGGGACTGCTCGAAGTGAACCGCTGCTTACTGGATGCCTGGTTCAACCACCACGATGTAAAGGTGTCTCCTCCGAGATTGGTAGATGGGAATGACCTGATGAGAGCGCTATCCATTCCGCCCGGACCGGCGGTGGGAAAAGCATTAGCTTTAATCACCGAGGCGCAGGTGGAAGGAAGGATCCATACACAAGAAGAGGCAATAGTGTACATAAAGCAGCATAATAAAGGTTCGAGGAAGGAAAATCTCTGAAATGACTGAAATCGTTGTACCGCTCGCTTGCGAAAGGGAAGGCAAAGGCGTTCCTCTAATCCTGATGCATGGTTACTCGCTGAACCGCACTATCTGGAAGGGCGTGCTCCCTTTTCTGACAGACATCGCGGATGTGATCATGCCTGACCTGCGGGGTCACGGACTATCCCCCATTCCTGAAGGCGAGTACCGCATGGAGGCCATGGCCGCGGATGTGATCGAGCTCATGGATTCGCTTGGAATAAAAAAAGCAGTAATCGCCGGACATTCGATGGGTGGTTATGTAGCACTTTCCCTTTTGAAGAATTATTCAAACCGTCTGGACTCGATCAGTCTGGTTGCCAGCAAGGCGGCTGCAGATTCCCCGGAACGGGTCCAGGAGCGGATGAAATCCATCGAGGAAATCAAGGAATCCGGAACCGCTTCTGTGATGAAGAGCATGCTTACCCGGCTTACGCGGAAGGAGGAAATCCTTCCTGAACTGGCAAGTATTATGTCTACAGCCACAGCCCGGGGTTTGATTGGCACCCTATACGGAATGGCTTATCGCGATGATGCCCTTGTGTGGCTGGGCAGCGTGAGACTTCCGTTGATGGTGATCAGTGGAGCAGAGGATTTGATAAGTCCCCGCCAGGGGATGGAGGAGATAATAAGGATCTGTAAAGCGGCCTGGTGGATGGAAATTCCTGATTGCGGTCACATGCCTATGATGGAGAACCCTGAAGCTACAGGATTGGCATTAAGAAGCCTGGTGACGACCTCGCTTGCCAGGCTGGGAGCAGATCAGGGGTAGACTTCGGTCAGAATCGGTTCATAAAAACAGCGGCAACCGGAGCCGTGCGAACAACCAAGGTGGGGGAGTAGCGGCGGAGCCTCCTTGGGATATGTCCCCTGAATGTTCTGGCAACAGGGGCAGGCATCTCCTGCTACCGACACCTGAACCTTGGATATGCGGGGATTCTTCTGCATGCGCCGTAGCGATACCTGCATGGTGGAATTCTCAGGTAAAGCGACTCCACATGCGGGACATTTTAAGGCATGGTCGGGAGCGTTTGTGCTGCATCGGGAACAGATCTGCATGGTGAACCTCGCGAATTTTTCCTTATTCTAACAAAAAACCCGGAGAAATTCTCCGGGTGGTTTCTTGCAGATTAGGTCATAGCCATCACCAGCCGCAGATCCGGGCGCTTGCGTTTCATCAAGCTGCGGATATGGGCAACCAGAACATGGTTGGGGGCGGGTTTGATCAGGTAATCATCCGCGCCTGCATCCAGGGCGGCTGCAACTGTGCCGGGGTTATCCATCGCAGAGAGAACCAACACAGGCATGTCACCAAAATCACGGATTGCCCGGCAAACCTCCCAGCCGTTCATCTGGGGCATCATCAGATCAAGGATCACCAGGTCGGGGCATTCCCGGTAGACCAGGGCAAGACCATCCTTGCCGGAATTGGCGGTCAGGATTTCAGCGGAGGTGGGTTCAAGCAGGACCTTCAAAAGGTCAGTCATTGCCCGGTCATCATCGATCACCAGTATTTTCATTCATGCCTCCAGGATTTCTCTACCCTATTATCCTGCAACAACCGCGATTTAGACCTTGCAGTTGCTTTACAGAAATGTATACAATTCCATTGAAGTCTGAACAACCCTGGATTCAAAGTGGAAGGGCTGACGTTTATGGTAAAATGCAAGCTTTAATGTGTGAATTTAAATCCCGCATGGGATTTTTTTAAAAATCATCCTGGAGGATCAAATGGCTGGAAAAAAATGGGTTTTTCTTTTTGATGAAGTAAACGCTGCCGAGAAATATATGGGTGGCGACTGGGATAAGGTTCGGGGGCTCCTGGGCGGCAAAGGTGCCAACCTGGCGGATATGACCCGCATCGGACTTCCGGTTCCGCCTTTCTTCACCGTTACTACCGAAGCGTGCAACGCCTACCTGGCAGGCGGGAATAAGTTCCCGGCGGCGATGTGGGACCAGATGCTGGCTGCCCTGAAGCGCGTGGAGGAACATTCCGGGAAGAAATTTGGTGATCCGGCCAATCCCCTTCTTGTTTCCTGCCGTTCCGGCGCGAAGTTCTCCATGCCCGGGATGATGGACACCGTCCTCAACATTGGCCTCAACGATGAGACTGCCAAGGGGATGGTTAAGCTGACAGAAAACGAACGGTTTGTGTATGATTCCTACCGCCGCCTGGTACAGATGTTTGGTTCGGTCGTGATGGGTATCGCTGACGAAGCCTTTGAAGACGTTCTGGAGGAATTCAAAAAGAAGGCCGGCGCAAAGCAGGATACTGACCTGACCGCCGAACAATTGAAATCTCTCGTGGAAGCATTCAAAAAGGTAGTCAAGAAGGAAACCAAACAGGAATTCCCCCAGAATCCCCTGGAACAGATGAGACTGGCTACCGAAGCAGTCTTCGGGTCCTGGAACGGTAAACGCGCCATCGATTACCGTCGCGCAACCAATATCCCCGATGACCTCGGAACCGCGGTCAATATCGTCACCATGGTCTTTGGCAATATGGGCTGGGATTCCGGCACCGGAGTTGCTTTTACCCGCAACCCCTCCACCGGGGAGAATATCCTCTATGGCGATTATCTGCTGAACGCCCAGGGCGAGGATGTCGTGGCTGGCATCCGCAATACAGATAAAGTCCAAACTATGAGCGAGACTCTGCCCAAAGCTTATAAGGACTTCATCAAGGTTACCAAGATCCTGGAAAAACATTACCACGATATGCAGGATATGGAGTTCACCGTGGAACGCGGTCGGTTGTGGATGCTCCAGACTCGCAATGGAAAGCGCACCGCGCTCGCTGCCGTTCGCATGGCGGTGGAGATGACAAACGAAAAGCTGATCACAAAACAGGAAGCCATCCTGCGCGTAACACCCGACCAGGTAGATACATTGCTTCATCCACAGTTTGACCCGGAAACCAAAAAAGCTTCCAAAAAGGAAGGTAAATTCTATGGATCCGGCGTGAATGCTTCCCCGGGCGCAGCTGTCGGACGTGTTTACTTCGATGCCGATACTGCTGAAAAGAAGAACAAGGAAGAAAAGCAGGACGTTATAATGGTCCGCCCGTTCACCAAGCCAGATGATGTGCATGGAATGCTTGCAGCCAAGGGCATCCTCACTAGTGAAGGGGGAGCTACCAGCCATGCAGCAGTCGTCGCACGGCAGTTCGGAGTTCCTTGTGTGGTAGGGGCTTCTAGCATCAAGATCGATGTCGAAAAGAAAGTTATGGAATGCAACGGGGTCAAGGTCAAGGAAGGCGAATGGATTTCCGTTGACGGTACCTCCGGGGAGGTTTACCTCGGGCAGTTGAAATTGACCGTGCCCAAGATCGAGGAGCAGAAGGAACTTCTAACCCTTCTCACCTGGGCGGATGAGATCTGTGCCAGGAAAGGCATTCGTAAATTCCCGGCCGGTTGGCCCACTACGGGTTTGCAGGTTTGGGCGAACGCGGATTATCCGAAGGATGCGGAGCGCGCGCGTTCCTATGGTGCCAAAGGCATCGGCTTATGCAGGACCGAGCACATGTTCTTTGAGCAATCCCGATTGCCAACCGTACAGAAGATGATTCTCGCCAAGACCAGCGCTGAACGAACCAAGGCATTGAACGCCCTGCTTCCCTTCCAGCGCTCCGATTTCGAAGGTCTCTTCAGCGCGATGACCGGCCTGCCGGTGATCATCCGCCTGATCGACCCCCCACTTCACGAGTTTCTACCCTCCGAGGAATCGCTCCTCGAAGAAGTGATCACCATGCGGGTGAAGGGCGAGAAGAAAGGTCTGGAAGCCAAGGAAGAGATGCTGGAAGCTGTCCGTGGAATGCATGAAAGCAACCCGATGATGGGGCTGCGCGGCATTCGCCTGAGTGTTGTTATGCCCGAGATCGTTGAAATGCAGGTACGCGCGATCTTTGAAGCCGCCTGCAACGTCAAGCTAGCGGGCAAGGAACCTAAACCCGAGGTGATGATCCCTCTCACCGGGCATGTGAACGAGCTCCATCACATCCAGCCGCGACTGGTGGAGATCGCCAAGGCGGTGATGGCAGAGAAGAAAGTTAAAGTTGAATACAAGTTCGGGACTATGATCGAGATCCCGCGTGCCGCGGTAACCGCTGCTGAAATCGCCGGGCCGGCTGAATTTTTCTCCTTCGGTACCAACGACCTGACCCAGATGACCTTCGGTTACAGCCGCGACGACGCTGAGCGCTCCTTCCTTGTAAAGTATGTAGAAACGGGAATTCTTGAGCGGAATCCCTTCCAGACCCTGGACCAGAGCGGCGTCGGTAAATTAATGGATATGGCGGTGAGAGACGGTCGCACCACGCGGCCAAACCTCGAAGTTGGTATCTGCGGCGAGCACGGCGGCGATCCGGAATCCATAGATTTCTGCCACCGTGTTGGCAACAACTACGTGAGCTGCTCTCCCTTCCGCGTTCCAGTGGCCCGCCTGGCTGCTGCACATGCAGCCATCAAGTATTCGACCGGTAAAGAAAACACAGATAAATAAGCAGATTAAGGATTTGATAAGAGGGGAGCTTGAAAGAGCTCCCCTCATTTTTTTCATGGGGAAAAGACGGATATAATTCCTCTGGTCGTGGCCGAGAGGATAAACAGGCAACCATTCCGACAGACGAAAACCAATGGACATCAAAGCACTAAGGGAAGATTTCCCGGTATTACAGGAAGAACGCAAAGGCAAACCGGTCATTTATTTCGATAATGCCTGCCAGACGTTGCGCCCGGCTTCCGTGATCGAGGCGGTGGATGGATATTACAGGCATTCCTCCGCCTGCGTGGGCAGAAGCAACCATAAACTGGCTGAGGAAGTTACCCGCGCCTGCGATGTTTCCCGTTCCCGCATCGCCAAGTTCCTGCATGCCTCAAAAAAAGAAGAGATCATCTTCACCCGCAACACAACTGAGGGTATCAATCTTGTGGCGCACTCGCTGGATCTCAAAGCGGGGGATGTGGTCCTAATCTCAGATAAAGAGCATAATTCAAATCTGATCCCCTGGCAGATGGCTTCAAAAAGGGCGGGAATTGAAGTTCAGCTCATTCCCACCGACGGTGATGGACAGCTAGATTTGGATGCTTTTCAGAAAAAGCTTACTCCCAGCGTCAGGCTGGTCTCCATGGGCATGACCTCCAACCTCGATGGTGTCACAATCCCTGCGCGAGAGATCATCCAGACTGCTCACAAGAACGGTTCGCTGGTGCTCCTGGATGCCGCCCAATCGATCCCGCACATGTCTATCGACGTTCGGAACCTCGATGTGGATCTCCTGGCTTTTTCCGGCCACAAAATGATGGGACCATCCGGGATCGGTGTGTTATACGGGAAATATTCCCTATTGGAAAAAATGGAACCCTTCATGGTGGGGGGTGAAACGGTGGCAATTTCCACTTACACCGACTGCCAGTTTCTGCCGCCTCCGGAAAAGTTTGAAGCCGGATTGCAGAATTATGCCGGGATCATCGGGATGGGAGCTGCTATTGAATATCTGCAAAAGATCGGTTTCGATGCCATCCAGAAACAGGAAAAGCTGCTGAATGCCACCGTCAGCGCCAGGCTGGCTGAAATTCCGCGGATCAAATTGATAGGGCCGGTCGACCCCGCAAAACGAGGTAGCATCGTGACCTTCACTGTAGATAAGGCGGATCATCACCAGGTGGCCATCATGCTGGACCAGGTTTCCAATATCGCGGTCCGTTCCGGGCAACATTGTGTTCATTCCTGGTTTAACGCCCATGGAATCGCAGGCTCGGTACGCGCTTCCTTTTATTTTTACAACACACTGGAAGAGGTTGACCTGTTTGTTGAATCCCTGCAGAAAATATTGAAGGTAATCTGAACATGTTTTGCATCGCATCCTTTCTGGTTCTCTCCATCCTGGGAATATTCAGTGCCAGTAACCGGCAGCTAGCCCGGGAAGCACTCGATTGCGTACTTCGCAGGGTAACCTTCCGGCCATGCAACACCGGATTTGACCAGAAAATGAAAGCCAAGCTGGTGGGAGGCGTTCTAACCCGCTCGGAAACTGCGGCATCATTTATCAATAAGAATTTTGAGATCATTGCCTGGATTTTTATTGTCATGCTTACAGTCAGCAGCTTCTTCGCCATTCGCGGTGTTTATTATTACTATGTGTATGGCAGCTGCAACGGCTTGAACCAAACCGGTTTTTGCGCTTTTGACCCGCGGGGGGAAAATAACGCGGTTTCAACGATCCCATTGCAATGCAAGGAAGAGCCTCCAACCGCTGCGGATCTGACCCTGGAAGGGGTTGACCTTTCGCTATTTCCCCAATTGAATCCTGAATCGCCTGATTCGGTTGTTTTCATTGGCTGCTATGCTTGCGAGTATTCCCGCAAGGCATACCCGGCGATAATGAAATTGATCGAAAGATTTCCGGTTCATTTTATTTTCGCCCATTTCCCGGTGAAGGAAAAAAGCGACTATACCAGTCTGGTTGGCGAGTGCGTATACCAGCAGGACCCACAGGCATTTTGGGAGTTAAATCCGATTCTTTTTGAGACAAAAATTGAGAACCTGGAAAACCCTCAGTTCATCGACAGCACAGTCAGCGGATTGGGTATCGATCTACCAAAATTTCAGGCATGCCTGGCTGATCCGCAGACAGAAGCCAAGGTAAGGGATCAGATCACCAACATCACCAAGACCGGTATATTCGGTACACCCACGATCTTTATTAATGGTGAAGCGCTGGTAGGTCCCAAGCCTTACCGGGTATACGCGATCAACCTGGCTGGTCTCTTATACTGGTTGAAATAACCTATCGGGGGGAAGTGTTCAAAACGATCGTACGCCGGGTATCGATTTCCGGCAAGTATTGTTATAATTAATTTGGACAGTATCACTCCCATTTGGAGGGACGCATGGAGAAAAAGGAACTTCTGGATCTCTATCATCAGATGGTTTTGATCCGCAGGGTGGAGGAATCCGCGGCTGAATTGTATCAGCAGGGTAAGATTGGCGGTTTTTTACACTTATACATTGGCCAGGAGGCAGTCAGCACCGGTCTGATCGCCGCCCGAAAACCACAGGACCGCGTGATCACAGCTTATCGCGACCACGGGGTTGCAATTAATTGCGGCATTCCTGCCCGTCAGGTAGTGGCAGAGCTGCTTGGTAAAGCAACCGGCATCTCCAAGGGCAAGGGTGGTTCCATGCACATGGCGGATGTGAACCGAAATTTTTGGGGTGGGCATGCCATCGTTGGGGCGCACCTGCCCATTGCTGCCGGATTGGCTCTGGGGGATCAATACCAAAAAACGGATGGTGTCACCATCTGCATGTTCGGCGACGGTGCCAGTAATATTGGCTTCTTCCACGAGGCGTTGAATCTTTCCAAGGTGTGGAATTTACCAGTGCTTTGGGTATGCGAGAACAACCAGTATGGAATGGGAACTGCAATCGATCGCGCATCCGCGGTATCCGAGATCGTTCAAAAAGCCTGCGGTTACGGCATGAAAGCGGATCAGGAAAACGGTATGGACGTACTGGCGGTTTACGAGAAAGCCCGAGAGATGATCCAACGAATACGCGGTGGTGAAGGACCCATGTTCCTGGAATATATGACCTACCGGTTCCGCGGTCATTCGATGGGTGATCCGGAAAGATACCGCAAGAGCGATGAAGTTAAACGCTGGGAAAAAGACGACCCCATCGGGATCTTTAACGATCACCTGGTGAAGAACAAAATTGCAACAGAAGCAGGTTTGAAAAAGCTCGAGCAGGAAGTTGAATTGGAAGTGGAAGACGCGGTCCGGTTCGCCGAGGAGAGCCCGGAACCAGCAGCAGAAGAATTATTTGCAGATATTTACGCCTGAGGAGAGGGAGATATGGCACAAATCACGATGCGGGAAGCAATCTCCCAGGCACTATGGGAGGAGATGGAACGAGACCCGAAGGTATTTATCCTCGGGGAAGAAGTTGGGGTGTGGGGGGGGACATACGCAGTAACCAAGGGCTTTTACGACCATTTTGGTCCCGACCGGGTGCGGGATACACCCATTGCAGAGAGCGCGATCGTCGGGGCAGCGATCGGATCGGCGTTGACTGGTCTTCGCCCGGTGGCTGAATTAATGACGATCAATTTCGCCTTTGTTGCGATGGATCACATCGTCAACGAGGCTGCCAAACTTCATTACATGTTCGGAGGGCAGTTCAGGCTTCCCCTGGTGATTCGCACCGTTGGAGGGGGAGGACGCCAGTTAGGTGCCACCCACAGCCAGGTGCCGGATGCAATTTTTGCGCATTTCCCGGGACTCAAGGTAGTTGCACCCGGAACCCCTGCTGATGCCAAAGGTCTGCTCAAGGAAGCCATTCGCTCTGACGATCCAATCCTTTTCATTGAAGAAGCCACCCTTTACCAGGTACGCGGAGAAGTCCCCGAAGGGGATTACACGATCCCGATCGGAAAATCAACAATTGCCCGGCCTGGGCAGGATGTCACCATCGTGACTTATAGTAAGGAAGTGGATAATTCCATGAAAGCAGCGGAGATCCTCGCCCAGGACGGAATCGAAGTTGAGATAGTGGACCTACGTTGCCTGCGGCCTCTCGATATGGACCCTGTGATCGAATCCTTCAAGAAAACGAACCGGGCGGTGATCGTGGAAGAAGGCTGGATGTCCTATGGAGTCGGCTCAGAAGTGGCTGCTAGGATCTATGAAACCGCCTTCGATCACGTGGACGCACCTGTGAAACGAGTAGCGCAGAAGGAGGTTCCACTTCCCTATAACCGAACACTGGAAACTATGGCACTGCCGCAGGTGGAGGATATAGTAAAAGCTGTCCGGGAGGTGTTGTGATGGCAGATATCGTATCGATGCCGAAGCTTGGTTTTGATATGGCTGAGGGGACGCTTATACGCTGGGTGATTGCCGAAGGCCAACCGGTGCAAAAAGGTGCTGTTCTGGCGGAAATTGAGACCGATAAGGCGACTGTTGAAGTGGAAAGCTCTTTTAGCGGGGTGGTGTTCAAACAGCTAGTCGCGCAGGGGACCAGCGTACCTGTGGGCAAGGCGATCGCGGTGATCAGTGCCGAGGGAGAATCAGTGGACCCTTCATTCTGGGAATCTTCAACAACAACAAAATCCTCAACGGCTTCGCAAAAACCTGCCGAAACCATACCTGACGCGCAAGCCAGCCCTGCGGTGTCGGAATCCGTTGCAGGTACATCATCCGTTTCACCAATTAACAAGTTGGAGATCAAAGCCTCACCCCTCGCGAAGAAGATCGCCCGCGAACAACGGATCGATCTCGCCAGGTTGGTTGGCTCTGGTCCAGAAGGGCGGATCGTGCGGCGAGACGTGGAGGCAGCCCTCACATCACATCAACTAGCCCCCACTACTTCCAAAGGGAAAGCAACGTTTCCATCCAAAGGCGGAGAAGCAATACCTGGGCTCGTATTTAGAGCTGCACAAATCCCTGCTGATGAGATGATCCCCTTAAACCGCCTGCGAAGTGCCATTGGCCGGCGAATGGTGGAATCCAAGCAGCTGGTGCCACATTTCTACATCACCCGAGATTACCGCGTCGATGATCTTCTAGACCTGCGTGAGCAGTGGAATGAGATCGCTGGTGAGGAAAACAGACTTTCGATCAACGATTTTATTGTTAAAGCCGCCGCACTCAGTTTGCGGCAATTTCCAAACATCAATGCCTCCCTCGTTGAGGGGGGAATTCTGCGTCATGGCCACGTCAACATCGGGGTCGCAGTCGCTGTCCCAGGAGGATTGCTCACCATCGTTAGCAAGGATGCAGACCAAAAATCCCTCCTAGTGATCGGCCAAGAGATTCGGGAATTGGCTGCCCGGGCTCGTGAGGGAAAAGTACGGCCGGAGGATATCGAAGGTTCCACTTTTACGGTCAGCAACCTTGGTATGTTTGATGTGGAAAACTTTGCCGCCATCATCAATCCACCAGAAGTTGCGATACTGGCAGTCAGCGCTGCCCGCGAGGTCCCGATTGTCTTTGATGGGGAGATCACTCTTTCCAGGATGATGAAGGTCACCATCTCTGCCGATCACCGTGTGACCGATGGAGCCGAAGCGGCGCAATTCATGCAGCTTTTAGGGGATTACCTGGCGATGCCGTTGGGATTATTAACTATCGTTTGAAAATTCGCAAAAACCATCCAAACAAACGGATGGTTTTTTTACGCCGGGTTCCGTTGGTAGATCATGTTGTATATATTTAAAAATTCACCGATCTGCATGAGATAATTACGCGTCTCCTCGAAGCGGATTATCTCCAGGAAAAGGTCCATGTCGCTGTTTGCGAGCTCAAGCCATTTTTGGGCATTTCCCGGACCGGCGTTGTAAGCTGCCAGGGAAGCGGCGACGTTCCCTCCAAGATAATCACGCTGGGTCATCAAATACCGGGTACCCAGGGTGATATTCACGTCGGGACGCCAAAGATCCGTGTTTGTGAAATCTGGCGGCCAGTTAAGGTTCTCCGCCATTTCCTTGCCCGTTGCGGGCATCAATTGCATTAAACCCATCGCACCCGCTGATGATCCAGCCCGGCTCTGGAACATGCTTTCCTGGCGGATAAGGCTGAAAAGGAGGAGGGGATTGATATTCGCGTTCTGACCCGCGAGGGTGACCAGCTCGCGAAAATATGGTCCGAAGCGGATGTGGTTGAAATAAATCGGAGCTGTGAGCGATGTGTCATCATCAAGGTTGGCTAGATTGAGGATTTGCCGGGCACTGAATATCGCATCCCGGTGCATCCGATACTTAAGGAATTCGGGAATAAGGCGAAAATTCGCCACCGGGTCTGTTGCGTAGGTCTGCCGGAGTGTTTCGAACTCCGTGGCTGCCAGGTTGAATTCTCCAAGATGCCAGAAGAAAACGCCTCGCTGGTAGTTAGGATTATTAGCTAATAAGTCTAGTGAATCCAGATTCATCGCGGGATCCAGGTTGAAGGTGGAAACAAGCCATTCCTTCGCCTCGTTGCGTTCCACCAGCAGGTCGAAGCCCAGATCGTAATTGGATGGTTGCGCATAAGCCTCTTCGTTGGTGATCATCTGTCTTCCGCGGATACCGTAATATCCGGTCGGATCCAGCCGGGCTGCGGTCTCCCAGGAGGTCAGAGCGGAAGCAAGGTCTCCACTGGCCGTCTGCGACTTCCCGATCCAATAATAAGCTTCGGATTGAGATTCGTCATCCGTAGCCAGAACCGCGGTTCGTTGGAATCCCAACAAAGCCTGGTCGAAATTTCCCAAGCGGTAATGTGTGATGCTGGATAGAAAAAGTGCTCGAAGGCTCAACTCGGCCCCCGGGTACTCATCGATCAATCTTGCCCAGGTAGCCGCGGCCTGGGAGAGCATGCCACCCCTCTCCTGAATGCGTGCTGCGTCGAAAAGGAATTGGGGAGCTTCCACGGCGTCCGGCACCTCTGCTACGAAATCGATCAGCGTTTGTGCTCCCCCGGCATAATTATCCAGGTAAGCCCATTGAATGGTTGATTTTTCATCCCAGGCGAGATTCCAGAACCGATCTCCTTTATGATCCTGGATTAACGCGTCCAGCTCTGCGATAGCAGCTTCGTGGTTTTCCATTGCTTTCAGGGAGAGCGCCGAATAATAATGACCGGCACCTTCATGATCGGGTGTTTCTGTGAGGTAGCGATTGAGGGCATCAAGAGCGTAGCCATACTGACCGGCATAATAATCAACAATGCCGCGATTCAATTCATTGACCGGGATACCGTCGTTCACGAGTTGCACCAGGCCAGTGTAGGAATCATAAGAACGCGGGTAATTGTTGACAGAATCCTGAAAGCGGGCATACGCCTGTTCCGGCAACCCCAGATTGAGATAGGATTGCCCAATGAGCAGGTTGACCAATGCCCTTGTGTAATCCGATTGCGTGGTCTCTAATAGTTCAGAAAAGACTCTGATCGCTTCAGTATCATTACTGAGCGCCTGGTAAGACTTACCTATGTTGATCATCATCGTGTCATCGTCCCCAGGGGGGTTGGCGTTGAAGGAAGAATAATACGCAGGAATTGCATTGGAGTAATCGCCAGAATTGCTGCGGGCATCTCCAATAAGTTCGAATAAGAAATCGTCAATAATTCCGGGTCTGGCAGCCTGCAATTTGGCATACGAAATCGCGGCGGAAGCATAATCTTCCCTGTTCTCGTAACATTTACCCGCGAAATAATTGGAAATCTGAGACGGTTGCGAGCCGGGGAATTGGGTGGTAATTTGTTGATGTGATTGGATCACCGCATCGCAATTCCCTCGTTCAAATTCAGTCTTGATCAACCCGAGCAGGGCAGCGGATTGGGTGTCAGCATCGCCAGCTTCGGCAAGAGCATTTTGGTAACCCACCTTAGCTTCGTCATAATACCCCAGGAAAAAAGCATCATCCGCGGAAGTAACTCGCATTGCAGGTAGAGGGGTGGGGGTTGGTGGAGGCGTGGGGGTTGGTTGTTGCACCAACTCAGGTATGATTTGAGTTCGGTCTTCGACTGGATCCTGCCGAACGCTGCAAGCAGAAAATATCAGAAGGCAGATGCCAGCAAGGAACATTTGATATTTCATATCTGGCTTATACTGGATGCGGTATACCATGTCAAGTGCGGAATTAAGGATTTTTCATGTCCAGCTTTGACAAACCGGATGACCCGTGTTAAACTAAAAATCAACCAACCTGACGCTCTCACCCGAGGGCGTCGTTTGATGTTTGAACGATGCGAACTATCTATTGGGATAAATCCACCAACCAAGTGAAAACGATTGACCAGCGGATGCTCCCTGGCAGAGTCAAATGGGTTACCTTAAGCACGGGGGAGGAAGTCGCGGAAGCCATCCAAAATATGATCGTTCGGGGTGCCCCGGTAATTGGCGTGGCCGGAGCATACGGAATAGCGCTGGCAGCATGCCGTAGCCTTTCAACCAATTCCGTTGGAATGGCTACCGATCTACATGAAACCGGGAGAAAGCTCCTTTCCGCAAGACCAACCGCAGTAAATCTACAATGGGCGATCATGCGAATGGAGAAAACCATTTCATCCTGCCCAGGTTCGGTGGATGAAATGAGATCTGCTCTCATCACCGAAGCTGAAAATATTGCAGATGAGGACGTTCAGACCAATGCGCGAATCGCGCAGTTTGGAAATGAGATTATCGCGGATGGTGATGTGATCATCCACCATTGCAATACAGGTTCGCTGGCAACAGTGGAAGGGGGTACTGCATTGGGTGTGATCATAGAAGCCTGGAAACAGGGAAAGCGGTTGAAAGTGCTGGTGGATGAAACCCGTCCTCTCCTTCAGGGATCCCGGCTGACCGCCTGGGAATTGCAGCAGGAAGGCATCCCTTACGAGATCATCACCGATAATGCAGCCGGGTTCTTTTTGGAAAGACAAATGGCAACCAAGGTGATGTTTGGCGCTGACCGGGTCGCAGCCAATGGGGATGTTGCTAACAAAGTGGGATCCTACATGCTTGCTCTCGCAGCACAAGCGAATAGAATCCCGGTTTATTCGGTTTTTCCAAAATCCAGCGTGGATTACTCCTGCGCGACGGGCAAAGAAATAGTGATTGAATTCCGCGGAGCTTCGGAATTGATGGATATTAAAAGTAAATGGAAGGAATGTCGCGCCCCGTGGAGCACAGGCAATTAACCCAGCGTTCGATATCACTCCCAACCATTTGATAACTGCCTGGATCACAGATGAAGGGATCATGCAGCCCCCCTTCAAAGGCTAGAACGGGTATATTTGGAAGAAATAGAAGGAACAACTCAATGAGCATTGTCTGTACTGGATCCATTGCATACGATTACCTGATGTCTTTCCCCGGATACTTCCGGGATCACATTCTTCCCGATAGGCTGGATACGATCAGTCTTTCGTTCCTTGTGGATTCCATGGTCAAACAGCGCGGGGGTACAGCGCCCAATATCGCATATACGCTTGCGCTGCTAGGTGAATCCACCATGGTGGCGGGAACAGTAGGCGAGGATTTTGAAGATTACCGCAAATTTCTAGAGCAGCATGCAGTGGATACATCTTTTATCCGGACAATTAAGGGAAAGTTCACAGCTTCCTTCTTTGCGAATACGGACCTTGCCAACGCTCAGATCGCCAGTTTCTACACCGGGGCGATGTCGGATGCCGGCAGCGTGTCGATGCGTGATATACCCCGAAAAAAGATCGACCTGGTAACGATCTCGCCCAATGATCCAAAAGCAATGCGCCAATATTGCGAGGAATGTACCGAACTGGGCATCCCGTATCTCTATGATCCCAGCCAGCAGATCGTCCGTGTGGATCCGGAGGATATCCGGGTGGGGGTGATGGGTTGTGAAAGCCTGTTTGTCAATGAGTACGAATACGAACTACTCCAAAAGCATACCGGGTTCACACCCGCTAAAATCTTCTCCGAAGTGAAATTTTTAGTTGTAACATGCGGTAAGGAAGGAGCGCTGGTTTACGCTGATGGAAAGGAATACAAAATTCCTGTCGTCCAGTCTGATTCCATCATGGATCCCACCGGTGTGGGAGATGCCTTCCGTGGCGGATTCCTGAGGGGTTACCGGCTTGGTATGGACTGGCAGACCTGCGGGCAGATGGGCGTTCTCGCAGCAACTTATTGTCTGGAGCAGCACGGCACTCAGAACCATTGTTACACACCCCAGGAATTTGTGGAAAGATACCGCAGGAATTTCGATGATCAGGGCATCCTGGATGCTCTGCTATAATTGATTTTTTGATTTGGAGGAATAATGAGCAATTACGATGTGAAAGATATGGCCTTCGCGGA
The DNA here is from genome assembly GCA_963747315.1 of uncultured Chloroflexia bacterium. Classification (GTDB taxonomy): domain Bacteria; phylum Chloroflexota; class Anaerolineae; order Anaerolineales; family Anaerolineaceae; genus CAVVEQ01. Next base: position 326,567 of record CAVVEQ010000013.1, read on the forward strand.
AGGCGGCCGCCGCCGGATCGATTGGGCGGAACGCGAGATGCCTGTACTGCGAATGATCAAAGAACGGTTCGCAATAGAAAAACCACTAAAAGGTTTACGGGTTTCAGCCTGCCTTCACGTGACCACAGAGACTGCCAACCTGATGAAGACCCTGCAAGCGGGTGGAGCAGATGTTGTATTGACCGCGTCCAATCCGCTTTCCACGCAGGATGACGTAGCTGCCTCCCTGGTTTCCCATGAAGAGATCCCCACCTTTGCCATCAAAGGCGAGGATAACGCCACGTATTACAAACATATTTTTGCTGCATTGGATCATAAACCCCATATCACCATGGACGATGGCGCAGACCTGGTGAGCACGATGCAAAAGGAACGCAAGGAGCTGATCGACGCTGTGTTGGGTGGAACCGAAGAGACCACCACAGGCGTGATCCGCCTGAGGGCAATGGCGGCCGATGGCGCATTGGGTTACCCAATTATCGCTGTAAATGATGCCCTCACCAAGCACTTTTTTGATAACAGATATGGAACAGGGCAATCCACTATCGATGGCATCGTCCGTGCTACCAACATTCTGCTCGCAGGACGCGTATTCGTTGTGGCGGGTTACGGCTGGTGCGGTCGGGGTCTTGCCAGTCGGGCTCGCGGGATGGGCTCGAATGTGATCGTTACGGAAATCGACCCCTTGAAAGCTTTGGAGGCGGTCATGGACGGGTTCCGAGTGATGCCGATGGTGGACGCGGCCAGAATTGGAGATATTTTCTGTACAGTAACCGGTGATTTGAATGTGATCGATCAAGCTCATTTCGAGGTAATGAAGGATGGAGCGATCGTCGCAAATTCTGGGCATTTCAATGTCGAGATCAATATCCCAGCCCTGGAAGCATTATCTGTACGCAAGAGTCTGGTTCGCCCGTTCGTTGATGAATACCAAATGAAGGACGGTCGCAGGATCTACATTCTGGGTGAAGGTCGCCTGATCAACCTCGCCTCAGCTGAGGGGCATCCGGCCAGCGTGATGGATATGTCTTTTGCCAACCAGGCATTGAGCTGCGAATACATGGTCAAGAATCACGATCACCTTGCCCACAAGGTCTACAGCGTTCCGGAAGAAATCGACCAGGAAATCGCGAAGATCAAATTGGATGCCATGGGTATCAAGATCGATGTGCTCACGGCAGATCAAGTGAAGTATTTGAATTCCTGGGAAGAAGGGACCTAATCATCCAGAGGCTGAAATGAGAGTGAGTAAGAATTTGTTTCTATTTCGATCTTTATTGGTTAGTTCATGGTTTTGGCTGCTTGCGCTCCTGTACCCACCCCAGAACCGACCCAACCACCGTTGCCGACAGATGACCGAGGTGGTTCCTAACGGCAACGAACACACCATTGCCGACTGCAACCGAAACGATTGCACCTACTGTGACAGTCACGCTGGTGCCAACGCCCGATCTTTCCGGGATCGAAGTGCTTGGTGCCGGACCGGAGCAATGGATTTTATCTGGTAAATTTTTACAAACCGGGAATTGATAGATCATACCTGGTGCAAACAGACAATGGTATCCCCTTCAAATGCGATCTTTACGAGCGCATACCCGGATCGGCTGATTTGCTATGGACCAATGCTGTGCTGGGGATCAAGAGGTCATTTTTGATTTTATTGATCTGGATAGCGGCGCAAAAGGTTTATTCACTGGATTATGTGCTTCCTGACCGGGATTGGGGATTCGGAGAAAAACAACTTTACGCTTGCATTCACCCAGATGCTTGTCCTCAGCGTGGCCAGGGAATGCACTGCGAATCCGAGAACCGACGAGATTCAACAGGGAAAATCTGTGTTATTGGGACTTGTATAGACCTCTGCGGTTTTTGCGTGACAATTGATACATGTGATAACCAATAGAAGACGAACCGACTTAATCAATATTATTCCGAGATTGAATGATAGAATTGAAAAGAGCTTGGTGAATTTGCCAGACTCTTTTTATTTCAACAAGAATTATTCAACCCTGATCTGTATGTAAATCACATCCCCAAATGGCTGACCATCTGGTCCGTAGGCTTGCCAGGCACTCCTGTAATCCCCCGGGACCGTCGGGGCGAGGAGATTAATTTGGATTGTGGTTTTGCTGCCAGCCAGGGTTGGGATCAGCGGTTGCTCCGGGTTTGCACCGAGGCTGCCTCCGGCTACCAATCGGAGCGTGTAGCCGGATACCCAGTTGCAGGTGCCCCCATTCTCCACCTCCCACTTTTTTTCCATGGCTTCCCCGATCGTTGCCACGGTTCCATCAGGGATGGTGATGTCGGAGACGAATTTCAGGTTATTGGCACAATCCTGTGTCTGAGCGTTCCCAGAAGATTGCGAAGCAATCTCCGGTGTTGGGGTAGCCGGATTTAATTCCGGTGGAATGAACATAGGTGTAAGGTCAGATCCGGGAGCGGACCGGGAAGGTCGCGTGTAGATGCATCCCGCTAGGATTAATCGTAATCAAACCAATCGCAAACAACCTGGAAAGGACTGAGACAGCCTTTCTTGAATGGATCCGGTTCATTCCTCTCCGAAGCTCTCCGACTCCCCGCTGCCCGCAAGTGTCATGGGCAGGTCACCACCGACTGCCTGCTGCCGAATTGCAGCCTCGATCTCCGCAGATAGATTAGTATTTTGACGCAGGTATTCCTTGGCATTTTCCCGTCCCTGGCCGAGCCGCAGATCCCCATAGGAGAAGAACGCTCCACGTTTGGTGATGATCTCCATCTGGGTTCCCAGGTCGATGATATCTCCGGATTTGGAAATACCTTCGTTGTACATAATGTCGAATTCGGCTGTGCGGAAGGGCGCGGCGACTTTATTCTTCACCACCCGCACACGGACCCGCGAACCGGTCACTTCAGCCCCCACCTTGATCGATTGGATCCGACGGACATCCAATCTGACGGACGCATAGAACTTCAGAGCCAGACCACCGGGGGTGGTTTCGGGGTTGCCAAACATAACCCCGATCTTCTGACGCAGCTGATTGGTGAAAACAACTGCAGTCTTTGTCTGGTTTATCGCACCGGAGAGCTTTCTTAGCGCCTGCGACATCAACCTGGCCTGCATACCCATGGTGGCATCACCCATATCACCTTCGATCTCGGAACGCGGCACCAAGGCAGCAACAGAATCCACAACCACCAAGTCCACAGCTCCAGAACGGACAAGTGTTTCCACGATCTCCAGCGCCTGCTCGCCGGTATCCGGCTGTGAGACAAGAAGGTTATCGATATCCACCCCCAGCCGCACTGCATAGGCAGGATCCAAGGCGTGTTCCATATCGACATACGCGGTAGTTCCGCCCATTTTTTGAGCTTCAGCGGTGATATGAAGGCATAGGGTGGTCTTACCAGAGGACTCCGGGCCGAAGATCTCTGTGACCCTTGCGCGGGGGATTCCACCTACTCCCAGAGCCAGGTCAAGGGAGAGAGAACCTGTGGGAATGGCTTCCACAGCCAAATGCGTGGCTTCACCCATCCGCATAATGGATCCTTCCCCATAGCGCTTGACGATATCCGAAAGTGCCTTATCAAGCACTGCCTTGCGGGCTTCATTCATCGAAGAGGATTGGGGGGAGGGGAATTCTTCATCGGAATTTGTTTTTCGGGCCATCATTCACTCCTCAAAAATGATCTATGAAAATTATATACTGATTCTTCAACCGCCGGTAATTAAATCCATTATAGTACATTTGTGCTAATATTTGTTCGATTTATATCTTGCAATTATTAATTGACAAAAGTGATTTTGGTGGTAAACTCGGCAGAATTTAACCGATTTAGGAAATGGGAGTACTAATGGATATTAAAGAAGTTCTCGAAATGGTAAAAGCGGACGATGTCAAATTCGTCTCCTATCAATTCAGCGATGTGACAGGGGCAGTGAAATCCGTGGATGCCCCAGTTTCAATGCTGAAAGGAGCGCTCGAAAATGGAGTATGGTTCGATGGATCGTCGGTGGAGGGCTTCGCCCGAATCCAGGAAAGCGATATGCTTCTCAAGATCGATCCATCCACATATGCAGTGCTTCCCTGGTCTGCCCCTGAAATGCGCCGCGCTAGGTTTTTTTGCGATATCTACATGCCCGATGGCAGCCCTTTTGCAGGAGATCCGCGTGGTGTTCTTCAAAAACAACTGAAAAAGATCGAGGAACGCGGCTGGACCTTCAATGTGGGTCCTGAACCGGAATTCTTTCTCTTCAAGCGGAATGGCGAAGCAAGCGTTCATCCCGTGCCTCATGATGTTGGCGGTTATTTTGATTTTTCAGCTCACGACGAAGCAGCGCGGGTCCGTACCGAGCTGATGGATGCACTGAACCGGATGGGGTTGGAAGTGGAAGTGGGTCACCATGAAGTTGCCCTAGGACAGCACGAGATCGATTTCCGGTTTGCCGACGCCCTTAAAACCGCTGACAATGTTTTGACGTTGAAATATACGATCAAAGCCATCGCTGCCCAGCATGACCTGATCGCTTCCTTCATGCCAAAACCGATCTTCGGGATCAACGGATCCGGGATGCATTGCCACCAATCACTTTTTGATAAACAAGGATCACCGATCTTCTTCGACAAGGATGACGAGTACAACCTTTCGGCCATTGCCCACGGTTTTATCGCCGGTCAGTTGGAGCATGCCCGCGGCATGTCGGCTGTCCTGGCGCCATCTGTAAATTCCTACAAGCGGCTTGTGCCGGGTTACGAAGCTCCGGTCTATATTGGTTGGGCACAGATAAACCGTTCCGCTCTGATCCGCATCCCCCGTTACACTCCGGGAATGGAAAAAGCTACGAGAGCAGAATTGCGCTGCCCGGATCCATCCTGCAGTCCATACTTAGCGTTTTCAGTGATGCTTGCAGCAGCGCTGGATGGGATCGACAGGAAGTTGACCCCACCCAAGCCGTTGAACAACGTCAATGTTTACGAACTGGATAAGGAAGAACGCATGAAAATGGGCGTTCAGGAATTACCCGGATCCCTGGAAGAAGCTCTGAATGAATTGGATCGCGACGAGGTGGTAAAGAATGCTCTTGGACCGATCGTCTATGAGGCATTCCAGCGTGCGAAACAAGAAGAGTGGGACCAATACCGCATAGGAGTTACTGACTGGGAAGTCAAACGGTACTTGGAGACTGTTTAATTCAAAAAAGTGGGTTTTACCTCAATTTATCCTCAATTTCAGGCAAAACCCTTGACACAACCATTTTTTAGGGTATAAATCCGCCCAATATTCATACGGAATTCTATGCAAAAGATAGATTCGATAATCGCCCTCTTCCTAAATCGAAAACCGGCATTTACCTGTCAGGGTGATATCGACTCGCTTCCGAACATTTCCCCTAAGCAGAACCATAAGCATCCGCATCCTCACCGGGATCCCCTGGCGGGTTGGTTCTGTATAACTTCAAAAGATCTAGGCAAAGCCAGATAAAATTTTAGAAGTAACAGATAGGAACGAAACCAATCAACCAGTGGTTGATTGGTTTTTTTATTTTTTTGATTGAGCCTTTGAGAAAACCTCAAAGTTCAAAATCTTAGTTAGGAGTGAGAAGAATGAAGAAGGTAATTGTGATTTCAATTTTATTGGTGGTTGTGTTCGTGCTGAGCGCTTGCGCGCCGGCGGCCAGCAGCGGGAGTAACGTCGCACCTGATGCTGCCCCGGTTGCCGCAGCCACGCCTGTCTCCCAAATCCCAGCAGGCGACCTGGTCAGGGAAAATTACCTGACGGTTTGCTCGGATATTCCCTATCCCCCGCAGGAATTCTATGATGAAAACGGGGAACCGCAGGGAGTGGATATTGATATTGCCAATGAGATCGGCAACCGTCTTGGATTGAAGGTTCAATATGTGAATACAGTATTCGATACGATCATCGCGGCTGTCACAAGCGGAAAATGCGACATCATCGTTTCAGCGATGAACATCACCAAGGACCGCAACAAACAGATCAGCATGATCCCTTATTTTAAAGCCGGTCAATCCCTTGTAGTTGCTAAAGGCAACCCGGAAAAGATCAGCAGCGTGATGGACTTGTGCGGAAAATCGGTGGCAGCGGAAAGCGGTACAACAGAAGTCGATTTCATTCAGGGTAGCGGGGATTATGAAGGCAACGGCCTTGTGCAGAAATGCGCAGCTGAAGGAAAAGGTGAAGTTAATCTTGTGATCACCCAGAAAGATTCCGATGCCCTGCAGCAGCTTCAGACTGGAAAAGTGGCAGCCTACTCTACAGATTCCCCAGTGGCTGCCTACTATACAGTTGAGCACCCGGACCTGTTTGAAATTGCCGGGGAAGTGTTTGAAACGGTGAATGAAGGTATTGGTGTTCCCTGCCAGGGAGAGGATTGCACCGATGCGCCGCTCACCGCGATTGGAGAAGCGGTAAGAACCGCTCTGATCAGCATGGTCGAAGATGGAACATTCCAAGGCATCCTCGATAAATGGAACCTGGGCTCAAGCGGGGTCAGTCCACAATAGGTGATCGTATCCCCGGGCGAATACCCGGGGTTAAGAATGATACTTGGCGGGTCGGAGGATGTGATTTCTGCGACCCGCCCCAGGAGATCGTAAATGTACAATTTTGACTGGCAGACTTTCTGGAATTACCTTTGGCCGGTAACCGCACTTCAGAATCCCCTGTTACGGAATGGCTTGATCGTAACAATCTGCGTGAGCGTTCTGGCCCAGGCCGCAGGAGTGATCCTGGGTTTATTCGCAGCGTTGGGGAGGATGTCCAGGTTTCGCTTCCTCCGGATGGCTACGGGAGCCTACATCCTCTATTTTCGCGGTACTCCTTTGCTGGTGCAGATGATGCTGCTTTATTTCGGATTGGGTGTGATGAACATTTACGATTTCCCGGATATCCAGATGGGATTCTTCACAATTTCAGGTGCAATCCAGGCAGGCTTTCTGGCGCTGGCGGTAAATGAAGGTGCCTATATGGCCGAGATCGTCCGGGCAGGGATCGAATCGATCGACCCGGGTCAAAGCGAGGCAGCCAAATCTCTGGGCATGACCCCCGGCCAGGCCATGCAGCGGATAATCCTCCCGCAGGCCATCAAGGTGATCATTCCACCAACCGGCAACGAGTTCAATAATATGATGAAGACCACCTCGATCATGGTCGTAATCTCTGCTGGCGAGTTATTCTTTGCTTTTACACAGATCAACGCGAGGATTTTCAAGCCTTTCGAATTATTTATCGCTGCGTCTTTCTATTACCTGGCGCTTACATCAATTTGGGATGTTGTCCAGAAACGGATCGAAAGATCGACAGAGTGGGGTTACGGGAGCAACAAGGCAAATACAACACAGGATGGCGAAGTAAAAATAATCAACCCCCCCAAAACCTTTGACCGTCTTGTGAGGGGGCACTAATGCCTTCCAGGAATTCGACTAATCTGATCCCTTCCGCCCACGTTATTGTCAAGTTTGAGCGGGTGAATAAATTCTTTGGAGACTTGCATGTGCTCAAAGATATTGACCTGGAGATCCTGAAAAACCAGGTACTCGTGATCATTGGCCCCAGCGGTTCCGGCAAGAGCACCTTGCTGCGCTCGATTAACCACCTCGAAAAAGTGGATAGCGGCCACCTTTTCGTGAATGGAAGAATGGTAGGCTATATTGAAAAAGATGGAAAGTTGCTGGAAGAATCGGAGAAAAATATCGCCCGGCAGCGAATGGAGATCGGGATGGTTTTCCAACGGTTTAATCTATTCCCGCACCTGACCGCGCTGCAAAACATCATGGAAGCTCCCATCCAGGTGAAAAAGACAAATCGTAAACAGGCGGAGGAAGAAGCCATGCAGCTGCTCGTGCGCATCGGCCTGACCGAAAAACGGGATAGCTACCCCAACCAGCTTTCAGGCGGTCAGCAGCAGCGAATCGCCATAGCCCGTGCGCTGGCGATGAAACCCAGCTTGATGCTCTTTGATGAACCCACCAGCGCGCTCGATCCGGAGATGATCGGTGAAGTACTGGATGTGATGAAAAGCCTGGCGCATGAGATGACGATGATCGTGGTTTCACATGAGATGGGATTTGCCCGCGCAGCTGCAGACAGGATCATATTCATGGATGAAGGAAATATCATCGAGGACACAACCCCTGAAAAACTCTTTGCAAATCCAAAAGAGGAAAGAACCCGGTTATTTCTCAGCAAAATCCTTCATTAATGTAATGTCGAGAAACCAAACCTTACCTCACGGTAATTTCAACCTGGTAAACGGCAGATCACCATCACACGACCAGCAGAAGCTTTTAAGAGGGAATCCTTCTCGAAGGTACCGTCCGCGTTGCGAATCACATGAAGATATTTTGCAGCAGCAGGCAACCCGGTGAAATACTTTTCAAGATAGGGAAGAAACTCTTCTGCCGACTCCATCAATTGCGCTATGCAGTGATGTTCGTGTTCTTTTAATAAAATGATGACCGTTTTATTCTCCCGCAGGTTGAGCCACCAGGTCTTTTCCTGATCGCTTGTAATGATGATTTCATTGCCAGCCTGAACATAATTGACAGGGGTGGAGATCGTTTTACCTGATTTTCTGCCGATGACTGAGATCAAGAGGACCGATCCGCTCATCATTCCATGAAAACGGGAGCGTAAAACCGCTTCGGTGAAACCATTGTAAAGCTTCATAAACCCATTTTTTGTTGCCATTCTCAATCCTATTCTGTTTCGATACCTTTTTGAATACAAGCCAGCCAGAAATTTTCACTTTCCGTTAGCGCGTGGTCGAATCTTACCAAAATATTGAATTCTGGATCCGCAGTGATGGAATCTCCCAAAGAGACAGGGTTAACAGAATCATCAAGAAAGTTTGCCGGGATGAACCCAATTCCTGAAGCATCAGTACGGATCTTCTGCAGGATGTGCTGCGGATTAACCGCGATCAGACTGGTGAGGGAAAAACCGGTTTTGAGCTGCAAGTATGAAGATACACTATCCATCAATTCGTTCTGTGGGGGGTAGATATAAATTTGAACAGGGGTCCCATCCTGCCAAATGAGAATTTTCCCTTCCAGTATGGAAGCCAGTACTTCAGGTTCCAAGGTTCTGTTCGGATTTGAGGTGTTAACAATAAACCGAATTTTTTGCCTTGCAAGGATGATCGCCTGCTCGGGCGGGCTGGTGTTACCGTTGATCTGAAAGTAAAAATCTGCGTCCGTCCCGGCTGGATTTGCTGCTGCCTGAGTAACCAGGCTGATCCCAGGTTGACCTTCTGCGCACAAATCCAGCAGAGGGCTCATCCAGGCGAGGGCGGGGTGAATGTTGACCTTAACTAGTGATGAATTATTATCTGAACTTTCCCCGGCAGGTGATTCATTAAGGAAACCGAAAGCGATCACAAGCGTTGCGAAAACAGCACAATAAATGCTGAACGGAACGAAGCTCCGCCGTGAGACATAGCGCAGCAACCAGCGAATACATAAATATCCGACCACGCCTGCCGTCAGGAATCCGACAGCCATGACGGGCAAAAAGGAAGTTACCGAAGGTATTTTGATCAAGTCGAGGGTTCCCAAAAGACCTGCAGCAAGCATTACCGGGATTGACATGAGGAAACTGAATCTTGTGGCACCGGGGCGGTCAAAATTGCGGATCATGCCTCCCGAAATGGTAGATCCGGAGCGGGAGATGCCTGGAAAGATCGAGATGGCTTGAAAAATCCCAATCCAGACTGCGTCCGCCCAACGCATGGTTTCCATGCCACGTTTCCGTTTCCCAATTTTCTCGGCGATAAGAAGTAGGATCGCTGTCCCATACAGCAAAGCCGCAGTCAGCACGGGATTGTTGAAAACCGCTTCCACCTGTTCTTTGATGGTTATCCCCAACAAACCTGCCGGGATACTTGCGATGATAAGATACCAGCCGAGCCGCGAGTTTGATGTTTCAAAAGGTGATCTGTGTAAAATTCCACGGAACCAATCGCGGATGATCTCCCAAAGGTCCCTGGCAAAGAAAATGATTACAGAAGCTAGTGTACCAAGCTGCACCAGAACATCAAAAACGAAAGCTTCGGAAAGGGGGATCTGCCAATCCAGCAGGTAGGGAACGATCACGAGGTGAGCTGAGCTGGAAATGGGTAGAAATTCGGTCAGCCCCTGCACGATTCCCAGAATGATCGCTTGAATTATTGTCATTATTGAGCCCTAAGGTTGAATTCGTCGGAAGGGGATTCGGTATGCCATTTGTTGAGGAATTCCTGTGCAAAAGAATCAAACCTCGATTCCTGGATCGCCTGCCTAGCCCGCCGGGTTATTTCGAGCAGGAAGTAGAGATTATGAATTGATACCAGAGTGCCTGCGAGCATCTCCTTTGCCAGAATAAGGTGGCGGATGTACGCCCGGCTGAAATTCCGGCAGGTGTAACACCCGCAGGAATCATCAATGGGGTTTTTCTCATTCGTATTGATTGTGTTAGCCAGGTTGATCCTTCCGGTTGGTGTAAACGCAGCATGGTGGCGTGCCAGGCGGGTGGGCAGAACACAATCAAAGATATCCACTCCACGCCAGATCGCGTTGATAAGATCTTCGGGCGATCCGACTCCCATAAGATATCTGGGTTTTTCCTGGGGGAGGATCCCATTCACAATTTCGATCATGGCGTGCATATCGGCTTTGGATTCCCCAACAGATAATCCACCGATTGCATACCCGGGGAGATCCTGCATTCCGATGAATTCTGCCGACTGGCGCCTTAGGTCCGCGAATATACCACCCTGCACGATCCCGAAAAGCGCCTGGTCGGTTCGCCGCTTTGATGCAACGCAGCGTTCCAGCCAGCGGTGAGTGCGCAGCATGGCAATCTCGGAATACTCCCGCTGGTCCGGCTCGGCGCATTCATCAAATGCCATGATGATATCGGCTCCCAGGGATTCCTGGATTTGGATTGATTTCTCGGGAGTGAAACGGTGGATAGAGCCATCGATATGGCTCTTAAAATTCACGCCATCCTCATCCACTTTACGGGTTCCTGAAAGGGAAAACACCTGGAATCCACCGGAATCCGTAAGGATTGGTCGCTTCCAGTTCATAAAAGTATGCAGACCCCCAAGTTCGGCAATAAGGTTTTCCCCCGGGCGTAAAAATAGGTGATAGGTATTGGCAAGCACAAGACTGGCGCCGATCTCATCAAGTTGTGCCGGGGTGACGGATTTCACCGTCGCCTGGGTGCCTACAGGTGCAAAAATGGGGGTGGCAATTTCGCCATGCGGGGTATTGAATGTACCCGCTCTAGCTTTGCCGTCTTTCTGCTCAATTATGTATCCAAACCATTGGCTGGTCACGAAGGCAATTATACCTTTGGAGAATTGCAGGCAGCAGAACCGCTTGTCGAAGGGGAATGAGACGTTTATACTAGGCGGATGGAAATTGCCCACCCCAACGACATTGAATCCTGCTCCACTTGGCTCGAAATTGACCTGAATGCGATCAAGAATAATATTCACCTGCTTCAAGCCATTACTGGGACTTCCGTCATGCCGGTGGTCAAGGCGAACGCATATGGGCATGGTTTGATCGCAGTTTCGCGGGCAGCGGAAGAGGCTGGAGCGACATGGCTGGGGGTATCCCGGATTGAAGAAGCAATCTCCCTGAGGAAGGCGGGCATTCAGATGTTCCATCCTGATCCTCGGATACACTTCCCCACCAAGGATCGCAGAAGCCATTGAGTATGACGTCGCTGTGACGCTTTATGACCGGCGCGTTGCCTCGTTATATGATCAAGCTGCCAGGATAAAAGCGGGAAAACTTCGCGTTCACGTAAAAACCGATTCGGGGATGGGCCGCCTGGGAGTTCCCGCAACCGAAACGCAAGGTTTCCTGGATGAAATGCGCGGGTATCAACATCTTGAAGTCGAAGGACTTTTTACACACTTCGCCCGGGCAGATGAACCGGAAGCACCGACGACTGATGAACAATTATCGAAGTTTCATGAACTGCTCGATTCACTAACCCGGAATGGAATACGCCCCCATATAATCCACGCATCCAATTCCGCAGGCGCACTGAATTTCCCCGCTGGGAGATTCGACCTTGTTCGCTGCGGGATTTCGGTTTACGGCTTGAATCCCTCTCCGCAAACCAGGCTTCCCCTCGGTTTTCAACGGGCTCTTGCATGGAAAACAAGGTTGACCTCCGTGAAGGTTTTGCCAAAAGGACACGGCGTAAGCTATGGGTTTCACTACTACACTCCCCGGAAAGAGCGGATCGGGGTGATCGCCATCGGTTACGCAGATGGGTTTCGCAGAGTTGAGGGCAACCGGGTATTGATCCGCGGAAAATTTGCCGAAGTGGTTGGAGCGGTATGCATGGATCAGTGTATGGTGCAATTGGAGGAAATCCCGGAAGCCGAAGTGGGGGATGAGGTCATCCTGATCGGGGTTCAAGATGGGGGGGAGATATCCGCAGACGATATCGCTGGAACCTGGCAGACGATCAATTACGAGGTAATCTGCGGCCTGGCTGACCGCGTCCCCAGGTTTTACCGTTCATGAACATCGGAGCAAGACCGGAACGCAAATGGGTTCTATCCCCTCAGATCCCCGAGGATATCTCAAAAGCGCTGGAGGATTATCCTGCAATTCTTCGCCAGGTGCTATTTAACCGGGATTACAACACGCCCGAGGCAGCTGCAGCTTTCCTCTCCGCCGAAACACCCATTTATTCTCCATTTCTCCTTACCGGAATAAACCAGACGATAGAACGTTTGGTTAGTGCCATCCAGACGGGCGAGAAGATCGCCGTGTATGGTGATTATGACGTGGATGGAGTGACCGCCACGGTCTTGCTGGTGGAGGTGATCCGGGCGTTGGGTGGGGAGGTTGATAAATACATCCCCGACAGATTTGATGAAGGTTACGGGTTGAATTGTGAAGCGCTTGAAAAACTGGCATCGGATGATGTCAAACTTGTTTTAACCGTTGATTGCGGGATTCGCAGCCCAGTCGAGGCAGCGCGGGCATGTGAACTTGGTATGGACCTGATCATCAGCGATCACCATCACCCGCGCGGGGAGGTGCCGTCAGCTTATGCCGTTGTATGCCCCAAGCAGGTGGGCGATGACTACCCTAATAAGGATATCAGTGGGGTGGGCCTGGCCTATAAGGTTGCGGAAGCACTGATTGAGCAATTCCCCGGTAAGAATTTGAAAGCTGAGAATTGGTTGGACCTGGTCGCCCTCGGCACGGTGGCGGACGTAGTTCCCCTGACTGGAGAAAACCGCGTCCTGGTTCGAAAGGGTTTGGAAGTCATCCATTCCGGAAACCGCCTGGGACTACGCATGCTGGCAAATATTGCCGGGATCGATATCCAAAAGGTGAATTCAACCGATATCGGTTTCAAACTTGGCCCCCGGCTTAATGCATCCGGTCGTTTGGAAACAGCGGAATTGGCCTATGAGCTGCTGATTTCGACAGACACTGCCCAAGCAGGCGAGGAAGCCAGGTTATTGAACACGTTGAATATCGAAAGGCAGCAGAAGACTAAAGAATCCCTTGTAGTTGCAGATCAGATCGCGTTACGGTCTAAAAATGGAAGCCTAATATTCGCCGCGGATGAAAGTTTCAACGAAGGAATTGTGGGGTTGATCGCATCCAAATTGACCGAATCGTATTATCGCCCTTCCATCGCGGGAAAGATCCAGGAGGAAAACATCCGGGCTTCCTGCCGTTCGATCCGGGAGTTCCACATCACCCAGGCTTTGGATGAATGCGCCGACCTGCTCGTCCGTCATGGCGGGCACGCGATGGCAGCCGGATTCACTCTTCGCCGCGAAAATCTGGATGCTTTCCTGGAAAGGCTATTTTCCATCGCTGAGCGTGAATTGGGCAACAAGGAACTCTCACCGCGGTTGAATATCGATACTGAAATCACTTTAAAAATGATGCAGTGGGAACTATTGGGATTCCTCGAAAAACTGAATCCGATTGGCGCAGAAAATCCAGGAGCCATCTTCATGGCGAAAAACCTTCTTGTGCTGGATATGCGTCAGATGGGTTCCGATGGAAAGCATCTGCGCCTGAGGGTAAAACAGGATGGCACCAACATGAGCGCGGTCGCGTTTGGTTTTGGTGAATGGGCGGAAAGATCACCTAAGAACTTGGATCTGGTTTTCCGGCTGGAAATGAATGAATATAATGGGTTTCAATCCCTGCAGCTTAATGTGATCGACATGCGGGAGACTGCTCTTTGAAAGTCTGATTCTGCATGCCTCCTTCCCGCTTAAAAGCCCTTCTGCTTGCCATTCTGGTTGTTATTATCTGGGCGACTTCCTGGATCCTGCTTAAATCTGGAATGCAAGGAATCCCGACTCTGACGCTCAACGGAATGCGTTATACCCTTGCTTTCCTGGTGATGATCCCCTTTCTTTTCCTGCCAAAGATTCGGAGTCAATTTACCAATTTTTCCCGGAGCGATTGGATTGATTTAATTCTGCTGGGGATAGTTTTCATCGCTCTTGCACAAGGCACATTGGCGCTATCACTCGTATTCTTGCCAGCCACGACGGCAAGCCTGATCGTCAATTGCACCCCAGTTTTCGTAGCATTCTTCGGGATCGGTTTCCTGGCTGAGCGGCCCCGAAAATGGCAATGGGCGGGGCTGGCTGTGAATATGGCAGGCATTTTCCTGTATTTCTTCCCGGTGCAGCGGCAGGATGGCAACATTACCGGATTGGTAATTGCCTTTGCGTGTTTATTATTTAATACGGCTGGCGCACTACTTTCTCGAAGGATCAATCGCGGCGCAAGGATGAACGCTTTCATTGTCTCGGCGATCAGTATCGGCGTGGGGGGTATCCTGATGCTTTTAGCGGGATTAGTGGCGTATGGGTTGCCAGAGTTTAGAGTGGAGGAGTCCGGGTTGCTTGTCTGGCTGGCTGTCGTCAATACCGCGGTTGCTTTCCCGCTCTGGAATTATTCGCTTCAAACCCTCACTGCCATGGAATCGAACATCATCAGCAATACGATGTTGATTTACGTGGCGATCCTTGCATATTTCATGCTTGGGGAGCAATTGACTGGCCAACAGGTGCTTGGGCTGGTGCTCACTGCGCTAGGGGCGGTTATGGTCCAGATCCAGAATCGAAGTTCAGCCACGCCGCAGAATATCTGAATGTAATTCTGCTATAATTTATACAAAGCAATCATCCATTATTTCAGGCGGCTGTTTCATGAATAATCCTCCAAATTCCCGTCACACTGCACCGGTTGGCCCACTCGCGCCTTCCCAGTTTGTTCCCCCTCCCATCAACAAGATCGAAGACACGGGACTCTCTTCACTCTGGCTTCAGGACCTGATCCTCAAAGTTATGTATTTCCAGGGTTACCTTACAGGGTTCAAGATTGCGGAAGAGATCGAGCTTCCCTTCGCGAATGTGGTGGATCAGCTATTGGAATCTCTCAAACGCGATAAGCTGGTGGAAGTTCGGTCCTCGCAAATGGGGTTGGGTGAAGGCGCTTACCTTTACGCGATCACCGGAGCGGGCATCAACCGTGCGCGCGAAGCCCTGGAACGTAGCCAGTATGCAGGCCCGGCTCCTGTGCAGCTTCAGAGCTACAACGATTCCATTCGCAAGCAAAGCCGCGGAAGGGTGCAGGTGAATCCGCGCGTGATGCAGCAGGTACTCTCCACCCTAACTTTATCCGACAAAACTTTCCACAAACTCGGACCAGCGGTTAACTCAGGCATGTCCATTTTTATCTACGGGCCTCCGGGGAATGGCAAAACCAGCGTCGCAAGAGCAATTGGGAACCTGGTGCTTACACAGGAGATGTATATCCCCTATGCCATCTATGTGGATGGGCAGGTGATCAAGCTGTTTGATAATGTTAACCACGAACTTGCCCCGGAAGAGGAATCCTCGCCAACCTCCGGCGGAGTACGTCCCCGCAAGGATACCCGCTGGGTAAAGATCAAACGACCGTTTATCGTCGCCGGTGGTGAGTTGACCCTCACTGGTTTGGACCTGGTATTCGACGATGTAATGAAATTTTACGAGGCCCCGTTCCAACTCCGGGCGAATGGCGGCATCTTTCTCATCGATGACTTTGGGCGCCAGCAGGTCCGCCCGCGCGATCTGCTCAACCGCTGGATCGTGCCGCTGGAGAACCGGATCGATTACCTGACATTGCATACCGGTCGAAAGCTTGAGATCCCCTTCGACGTGCTGGTGATTTTTTCCACTAACCTTCCTCCCAAAGACCTGGTGGATGAAGCCTTCCTCCGCCGC
The DNA here is from genome assembly GCA_963747315.1 of uncultured Chloroflexia bacterium. Lineage (GTDB taxonomy): Bacteria > Chloroflexota > Anaerolineae > Anaerolineales > Anaerolineaceae > CAVVEQ01. The sequence goes on from CAVVEQ010000013.1 coordinate 342,828, forward strand.
CTGCGCCACAAGATCGAGATCACTGATCCATCCTATGAAGAATACCGGGATATTTTCCACCGGGTGGCAGCCACCAAGGGTGTGAATTACAACGACCAGGGTTTGGCTTACCTGCTTCAGGAATGGTACGTGAAACCGAATCGCAAACTGCGCGCAGTGCATCCCCGGGATCTTTGCGACCAGATCCTGGATATCGCCCGCTACCTAGGCATCGAACCTTCCTTATCAAGAGAACTGATCGACCGCGCCGCGGAATCTTATTTCGTCGAGCTATAGGATATGGTTATACTTGACCGAAAACCCCTGATCATTGCGCACAGGGGAGCTTGCAGTTACGCTCCCGAGAATACCATGGCGGCATTTCGCCTGGCGCTGGAGCAGGGTGCGGACGGGATCGAGCTGGATGCCAAGCTCAGCAAGGATGGTGTTGTTGTGGTCATCCATGATCAGACAGTGGATCGGACCACCAATGGAAGCGGTAAGGTTGCAAATCTCACCTTCGCTGAGCTCCAGAAACTTGATGCTGGGATCCAGTTTGCTCCCCGGTATTCCCGGGAAAAAATCCCTTCCCTGAAACAAGTTTTGGATGAGCTGGGAGATCAACTTCTGATCAATATTGAATTAACCAGTTATGCCTCACCGGGGGATGATCTCCCGGAAAAAGTTGCCGATCTGGTGAAAATGGGCGGTGTGAGCCACAATATCATTTTTTCATCCTTCCACCCATCGATTTTAATGCGGATCCATAAATTAATGCCGGATGTCCCCGCAGGTTTGCTTACCGGAGAAGGCTGGCTGCAGTGGGGAAATTCTTTCATGGGTAGGCAGATATCACCTGATCTCATTCACCCGTATTTCACCAAGGCAACGAGAAAATTCATAGAAAGTGCCCATCGGATGCACCGAAAAGTGAACACGTGGACTGTGGATGACCCCCGCGTAATCTTTCGCCTGGTGAAGGATGGGGTGGATGGCATCATCACAGATGATCCGCTCCTGGCAATCAGGATCAGGGACGTGCAATGATCCCACGGGAATGGCTGATGGAGGCGCAACAAAGGTTGGAAGGCAGGATTCTGCGAACTCCGCTCCTTCACGACCGGGATGCATCAATCTACCTCAAACTCGAAAATCTCCAGACCACTGGCTCTTTCAAACTTCGGGGTGCACTGAACAGGATTCTGACGCTGACAGAAGAAGAGAGAGCCAGGGTTGTAACGGCTTCGGCGGGCAACCATGGACTGGGAGTGGCTTACGCAATCCGGTTGGCTGGTGGAAAAGCTGTGATATTCGTATCCGACCATGCTGTTCGCCAAAAAGTAGATGCTATACGATCCCTCGGAGGGGAGATCCACGAGGTGCGGGGAGGGTATGGGGAGGCGGAAATTGCCGCGATCCGGTTTGCCGAAGAGATAGGGGGAGAATACATATCACCATATAACGATCCCCAGGTGGTAGCCGGGCAGGCAACAGTCGGTTTCGAGCTGATCGATCAACTGGAGGGCAGACCCATCCGCAGTGTCATTGTACCGGTTGGGGGAGGGGGGTTGCTTGCAGGGATCGGGTTGGCATTCCAGGCGGCAGGAGTAAAAGTAAAAATCGTGGGAGTAAACCCGGTGGAGTCGCAGTTCTTTTATTCCCAGTTCACCCGGGGGAGTCAATCTGGAGTTGAAGACCGCCCAACATTGGCGGATGGATTGGCGGGAGCGATCGATCCGGCAGCGATAACTTTTCCCATCCTCAAGAACCTGGATGTAAGCATCATTACCATCGAAGAATCTGCGATCCGGGAGGCAGTTCGCATCATCTGGGAAAAATTCGGCCAAAGGGTGGAGGGATCTGCTGCCATCGCGCTAGCTGCGATAAACCAGGACCCAGCTATCGAAAAACCTGCCGCAGTGATCCTGACTGGTGGTAATATCCAACCTGAAATATTCTCCGGTCTGGTCGGAGATCCTGTTACTGATCTATGAAAAAGAGATTGACGGTTGGAATTTATCTACTGCGTTTAATGATCCTGGCAAGCTTGCTTGCTGGTTCTTTAATGTTTTCAATTCTGCCTGCCCAAGCGGAAAATTCCACTCTGGGTTCTAGGGAGTCAAACCAAGGCAGGATCGACATTGACACCTTATCACCTGAGGAGAAGATCGGACAATTATTCCTGGTCACCTTCAACGGGGATGAGTTCGGAGAAGGAACCCGGATCTATGACCTGATTGCCAACCGCCATATTGGCGGGGTGCTATTAGAAAACCGGAACGATAATTTCAATGGGCCTGAAAATGTCCTCAAATCCACCTTTGATCTGATCACCGGGTTACAAACAGCCGCATCAGAAGCGAAGCTGGCTGAGGACGCGAAAACATTTATACCCTTATTCATCGCCATTGGTCAAAATGGAGACCGCGCTCCCCTGGATGAGATCATCAGCGGGATGACACCTCTGCCGAACCAACTGGCTCTTGGAGCCACCTGGAATCCGGAGCTTTCGGAGATGACCGGTTCTGTTCTTGGCAGTGAGCTCTCCGCTCTGGGATTTAATTTCTATCTGGGTCCTTCCCTGGATGTGCTTGATGACGTGCAGGTGGGCGGTAGCAGCGAGCTTGGCGCACAGGTTTTCGGCGGGGACCCTTATTGGGTTGGATTGTTGGGGCAGGCGTACATCCGTGGATTGCACCAGGGAAGTGATAATAAGGTTGCCGTGATTGCCAAGAATTTTCCTGGACGGGGTGGGTCCGACAGGCCCTCCGAGGAGGAAGTGGCGACTGTGCGTAAATCGCTGGAACAATTGAAGCAGATCGAACTTGCACCATTTTTTGCTGCGACTGGCAAGCACTGAGATTAACAGACGATATTGCAGATGGATTGCTGGTTTCCCATATCCGGTACCAGGGATTTCAGGGAAATATCCGCGCGACTACGAGACCGGTGAGTTTTGATCCCACGGCCTTGGAAACCATCCTTGGACTGGAACCATTGTTGAGATGGAGGAATGACGGCGGGATTATGGTGAGCGACCGCCTGGGAAGTCAATCATTGCGAAAATTCTTCGATCCGGCCAATTCAGGTTTCGATGGCCGCCAGGTGGCTCGCAATGCCTTCCTTGCCGGGAATGATATTTTACTGATCGATCAGGATTTCATTTCCACCGGGGAGGCGGATTCATATGAGACCATTAACCGGACTCTGGATTTCTTTATTCAAAAATATAACGAGGATCCCGCTTTCGCGCAAAGGGTGGATCAATCCGTAGAACGGATCTTATCGCTGAAGGAAAAGATCTACCCGGTTCAGACGCTTCAGGCGGTTCTGCCACCCGCATCAGGGTTGGATTCGATCGGCACTTCGCAGCAAGCAAGTTTCAACACCGCCAGGGAGGCGGTGACCCTCATTTCACCTGACCAGGAGGAATTGCAAAACATCCTGCCGATACCACCGACGAATGCTGACCGGATCGTATTCTTTACAGATGCGATGGCAGCAAGTCAATGCAGCCAATGCCCGGAGGAACCCCAACTGGGTGTTGATGCTCTCCAAAGTGCAATTTTGCGCCTTTATGGACCGCATGGCAGCGACCAGGTGATGCAGAGTCACCTCTCATCCTACTCGTTCAACAGATTAAATTCATATATGAATGATCCCGGTGGCGATCCGGAATTGGACACCAGCCTGAAAGCAGCCAACTGGGTCATTTTTTCCATTCTTGATCTGCAAAAAGATAATGCGGAACGCGGAGCGCTGTATTCGGTCCTGGATGATCACCCGGAATTGATCCGTAATAAAAAAATCCTGGTTTTTGCGTTCAATGCCCCATATTACCTGGATGCCACGGATATCTCGAAATTAACAGCTTATTATGGTTTTTTCAGCAAGGTGAATCCATTTATTGATATCGCAGCCAGGATATTGTTTCAGGAGGTTTCTGATGCAGGAGCATCACCTGTTAGTATTCCCGGCGTTGGTTACGATATCATCGTGGCGACTTCGCCAGATCCCAGCCAGGTCATCACCCTTGGAGTGGATTCCACGGGCGTAATAGAAAATACACCTCAAGCCTCAGAGACCAATGTGCCGCAGAATTTCTATATTGGGGATACCTTACCCATCACGACCGGGATCATTCTGGATCATAACGGGAACCATGTGCCGGATGGGACTATTGCCAGGTTTATTATCAGCACCGAAACTGACAGCGTAACCACACAGCAAATTGAGACTGTGACACAAAGTGGTGTCGCAAAAGCGAGTTTCCCGATCAGCCAACCAGGGCGGGTGGAGATCCGGGTGGTGAGCGAGCCGGCATTGGTCTCGCAGGTCCTGCAGTTGGAGGTCAAAGAGGGGGAGGGCAGCCAGGTGACTGCCATTGCGCCTACACCGGTATACACTCCAACTCCGTTATCTGCTCCAACGCTGGAAGAAAATGGTTCAGAGATTCCTGAAGGTAACCAAACTACTCCCCAAACTCTGCGGTTTTCAGACTGGCTTGTGTCGGTCTTCCTGATCGGGTTGGCTACCCTTGGGATCTACCAGGTGGGAAAGAAAAAATTCTCTTCCCGATGGGGGATCCGCTGGGGAACATGCGCTGCGATCGGAGGGTTATTATTCTACACACTCGCGTTGATGGGATGGAGACCAGCGATCCTTGGAGCGGCAACCACGCGGACACTGAGTCTGGCTATCATCAGCCTGATCGGCGTGACAGCGGGTTGGGGGATTGGATATATCTGGGTTATGCTTCCACGTTGGACGAACAAGCGGGACTGAGTTTACAAAAGGGTTAATAGCAAGCTGAAAATCACCAAACCGGCAGCAATCCAGATCAGGCTGCGCTCCAGCGGTAACTTAAAATAATCCAAGATCGAGTAACGGTTTTCGGCTGAACGAACGATCGAGGGATAACTCCCCATCAGCATGCGGCGAAATTCCTCAACCGATTGCGGCCGTGAATCCGGGTGAATTTCCATCGCCCAGAGGATCGCTTTTTCCACGCCCGGGCTTACCGCCGGATTGACTGCCCTGAGCGGCACCAATGCCTCTGGGTGGATGAACCGCTCGCGCGATTCGGCAGGAGGTTGATTGGAAAGCAGGTGGTAGAGGGTTGCTCCGAAGGAGTATATATCCGATCGCGCGTCGGTGTGTCCGCTATCTCCGCCGTATTGCTCGATCGGAGTATAAAGCGCTGTGCCCTGCCCCTGCAGAATGGTTACCGTCACCTCTCCGGGGGCGAGGATCTTAACCAATCCGAAATCGACGAGTTTCACAAGTTTACCAGGGGTGAGTTTTAGATTGGAGGGTTTTATGTCTCGATGCAGGATGGGTGGATCCTGCCTGTGAAGGTAGGAAAGCGCATCTGCGAGCTGATTGGCCCATTCCAAAACATCTTTTTCCTGCAGGAAAGATTTTGCCTGCCTGGCTTCGAGCATGAGAGAGCGCAGATCCTTTCCCGGCACAAAATCCATCACCAGGTAATCCCGATCACCAATGGAAAAATAATCAGATACTTTAGGCAGGTTGGGATGATCGAGACGGGCGAGGACGGTGGCTTCACGCAGGAATTGTTCCCGCGCCTGGCGGGATATTTCCCTGCCAAAGGAACGGTCGTGTTCCACTTCCTTCAACGCGCACTGCCGCCCCTGTAAACGTAAATCCTCAGCCAGGTAAATGGAACCCACGCCACCCTGACCGATGATCCGCTTGATCTTGTAGCGGCTGCGCAGCACCTCGCCTGATTTTAGCGGGACTGGCATGACACTTTTCCTTCTTCGATATGAGCGGAGATGTATTTCGGCGTTGCTCCGCTCCCTGGAGATTTGATATCTCCATAATTATTATACCTGATGGTATTTTTGACCGGTGATGATAAAATAATCCCAGGTCAGGGAGGGCTGGCGTGGATCGAAGCGATACTACCAAACCGGTTTTGATCGGACAATCAGGGCAATTGAATGGGCAATGCTGGCCATTGGATGGCACCATCCTGATAGGCAGAGACCCCGAATGCAGCGTTGTGATATCTGACCGCCAGGTATCACGTTTTCACGCACGCATTAACATCACGCCTGAGGGCATCCTGCTGGAGGACCTGGGAAGCAAAAATGGCAGCTGTCTGAACGGCAGCCAGGTGAATGAGCCAACGTATCTTCAAGACGGAGATTTGATCCAAATTGCCCTGGTGCAGCAATTTGTTTTCCTGAGCTCCGATTCAACCATGCCTATGGATCAACGTGGAAGGTTGAATATTACAGGCAAGGGAAAGCTGCGATTGGACCCGCGTTCCCGCCGGGTATGGGTAGGTGAAGAGGAACTCATTCCGCCACTGTCTGTGCCCCAATTCAATCTGCTAAATTTGTTATATACACAAGCAGGGGAGGTAGTTTCCAGGCAGGACCTGATGTTAGCTGTATGGGGGGAAGAGGAAGCCATAAGCGTCTCAGACCAGGCCATGGATGCGCTTATTCGAAGGCTGCGGTACCGGATCAGCGAAAAGGACCCAGGCCACACCTACGTTATCACCGTCCGCGGGCACGGGGTGCGGCTGGATAATCCCATCGGATAAATAAAAATCCCTGCTCTTTCGAACAGGGATGATGCTGGTTATTTTACCTTAGCCTTCATGGAGGTTTTCATCGCCGCGGCATAGACATTCTGCAGCCGCCTGGATATCTCCGGATTGCTGCTTTCCCCGCTCTGGGCGACAATCGTATTCAGCACTTGCATGAATTCCGGCGTAAGCTGCTCTGCATTGGCTTCCACCAGGGTATTCAATTCAGTTTCGTCATCGGCAGCCAGGAATTTTTCGATCAATGCTACCTCGGGCGGGGGAGCGCTGGCTTTTTCAACTGCCAATATCACCTGATTTATCTTTCCGGACCGCTCCAGATCGCCCCGTTGCCGGGCATCCTCGAGGGCGGTCTTTAGCACCTGGTTGAAGAATTCGTCGATTTGATCCAGGTTTTCAGAAACGGCTTTTTCAATATCGGGTGAGCTCAAGATCGTTTCGAGTAACTTGCGGGCCCGGATGAGTTCCTCATCCAATCTTTTGTCGATCGCCTCTGTCATCTCCAGTAGCTTCCGGCGAAGTTCAACCAGCCTCTCTTTTTCCTCACCCTGCGATTGGTCGATCTTATCGGTGAGTAGTTGGAAGAAGGAATAATCCATTCCGGAGCGCGTGTAACTGACGATCGTGGATATGCGGGTATCCGAAGGTGCTATTAATAGAAGTTCCAGCAGCTTTTCGCGGGTTAGGCCATCCTTGCTGGCTTCCTGCAGGTCTTTTAATGCAGCTTCCATTTCTGTGGATTGCAGCTTAATTTTCTGGCCGATTTCCGTATTTTCAATTAATGTGTTTTGGACTTCCGTAAGGGTGTCGAGGAGTTTCTTGTTCCCCTGGGCGGCTGCGGCTTCCATATACCTGGCAAGAAGAATGAAAAAGGATTCATCGATCAATGCGTTATCCTGCTTGATGATATCTACGCGGCTCTCCGGGCTGGTGGTGATCAGGCGCTGAAGCAGATTGAGTTTCTTCTGCTGTTCATCGAGCATTTCCTTGGTGATCCCATCCGCACCCAGGATGGTTTCAATCAGAGTCTGGTAGGTAAACATGGACTTTGGCTGCAAGAGGTAAGCTTTTTTCTTTTCATTAGGCAGCCGGTTCGTAACCTGGTTGAGAAGCGGGCCAAAGGTTTTCTCTTGCTCATTTAGCGGAAGGCCGAGTTCGCTCGGGAAGTATGTGAGGAGCAATTCTTTTTCGGGGTCGTGATAGACGATCGGCGTGGACATTGGCCCCTCATAACCGCAGCTCTGGCAACGGGCAACATTTACTACACCTGTGAGCAGCTTTTGCTTTGCCTGGGGATCAACATTCAGATCGAATAGCTGCTCAACTTCCGCGATGATGGGCTGCCTGCAGCGCGGGCAGGAGGTTTGAATTCTAGCCATGGTCTTCTCTTTGTTGGAAAGGATGAAATACCCCGCGATTATACCATTCCGAGTTTATGATGGCTTGGAGTTGGTCACTACTGTTCATTCAATGGGATCGAAAAACAAATTTGCGCACCATCCATCGAACCGCTATCCACCCAGATCTTGCCGCCATGCGCCTCGATAATCGCTTTGGCGAGGTAGAGTCCTAAACCTGCTCCCTTGGTTTTCCGGGCTTGTTCGGGACCGCGGTAAAAACGATCAAAGACGTGCGGCAAATCATCTGGATTGATCCCCGGTCCTTCATCTTTCACGCAGATGATCGCGTTGCGATTGTTGACATGACCCTCAATCATGATCTCACCACTAGGAGCGTACTTGATGGAATTGGAAATCAAGTTTGAGATCACCTGTTCGATTCGTTTTTCGTCCGCACTCACCACGGGAAAATCCGGCGGAAAACTCGCAACGAGGCGATGCTCCGATGTCTGCGTCTGAAACCGGATCCGAAGCCGCGCAATGAGTTCAGGTAAGAAAACCTCACTTTTCTTCAGGGACATGCTGTTCGCCTGCAAACGGGAGGCGTCCAGAAGGTCTTCGATCATAACCCCCAGGTGGTCTGCTTCCTCTTCGATCACTCTGAGACTTTCATCCACCACATGCGGATCCCAATTGGCATCATCCCTTCGCAGGGTGCTGACATACCCCTTAATCAAGGCGATGGGTGTCTTCAGTTCGTGGCTGACGACGGATATGAATGTGCTCTTCAATTCTTCCGCTTCGCGAAAGTGGGAGATATCCCTAACGGTAGCAATGATGCTTTGGAGTTGACCCGCAGGCGAGAGCATGGGGGCATAAGTAATTCCGATCGGTAGTGATGGCGAATCAGTTCCATCACATAGCAGATCCCCTTCCACATAAAGTGTGGCATTCGGGGTCAGCGGCCAACCTCCCGCGATAGCTTCTTCCAATTGCATTGCTTCTGGTTTTCTCGCCCAGCGGATGACTTCCGAGTGCGGTTTCCCCATGACCGGCAAGGTTCCCGGAATCATCCGAGTAAATGCGGCATTTGCGAGTGTGATCGTCAAGTCGGGATCAAGGATCAGGATCCCGTCGGCAGCATTTTCCAGAAGCGCTTTGGTGCGGCGGGTTTCGTTGAGGCTATGCTGGTAGAGCTGGGCATTCTGGACTGCGATGGCAGCCTGGTCTGCGAAACTGGCCAGCAGCGCCCGATCGTTGGTGGAAAAAACTCCGGGGATATTACGAAAAATGAATATCCCTCCCAGCACTTTCTGACGGGTCATCAAGGCTAGGCCAACGCTGGTTATTCTGCCCATGCTGGCAGCCTCGGCAAGTTCGTTCATCCTTCTTCCCAACTCTGGCAACTCATTTTGGGAAGTGGAATTTTCAGCTGGTATCTCTGCAAGGGATGGTTCCAAAAATCCCAGGAATGATGCCGCCAATCCCTGAGATACCTGGATCTGCCATTTGCCTTCCTCGGACCGGAGGGCGATCAAGCCTCCCATTCCAGAAAGCATCTCGATGGAAATGCCAAGAATGCGCCCGAGGAGACTATCCAGGTCAAGATCCTGGGTCAGTGCGCGGGTAATTTCGAGTAGGTAATCCCGCTGGCGTACACGAAAATCGGGAAGCATTAAAGATCGACCAGGGTATCCACCTGGATTTCCTCTTCGATCACCGGATAAACACCATTCTCAGCCTTGGTGAGCGCGTCTTCAAAGATCCCCAGTCCTTCTTCTATCTCCGCCCGCGAAGTATTGAGCGGGGAGAAAACCGGATGACGCTTCGGCCGCACCCAAGGGTGAGGAGCCCGCGCTCGAAGCACAGGTCCACGATCTTATCCCGCAAGGCGGAGGCTGGTTCCCGTTTTTCAAAATCTTTTACAAACTCTACACCGATCATGAATCCGATACCACGGACGCAGCCGATGGAGGGATGGCGTTTAGCCATCTCGCTGAGCAGGTCGAGAGTATGTCGACCATTCACCTCAGCATTTTCCATGTATTCGTTTTCGATCAAATCCAGGGTCGCTAATGCGGCTGCGCAGGCGATCGGATTACCACCGTAGGTATTCCCATGCGCACCTTTCGGCCAGGTTACGAATTTTTTCTTCGCGATCGCTGCACCGAGAGGAACACCGGAAGCGATACCTTTGGCGGATGTCAGAATATCAGGTTCGGCACCCAAGGTGTTCGATAGCCCACCATTTCCCCGTGCGGCCCATGCCGCACTGAACCTCATCGGCGATGAGGAGAATGCCATGACGATCGCACAATGCTCTCAAGGCGGGGAAGAACCCTGCCGGCGGGACGATATATCCGCCTTCGCCCTGAATGGGCTCCACGAGGATCCCGGCGACATCCTCCGGGGGAACATTACGCTGGAGGACCTCCTCCTCGATATACCGTACGACGGTCTGCCCATAATCTTCACCGGGTTTGGAGGATAACACCGGTCGGTAGGGGTCGGGGTAGGGGACGTGGGTGACACCGCTCATCAGGGGGAAGAAACCTCGGTGATAGGTCGCTTTACTTGCGGTAAAGGAAACCGCACCCATGGTTCGGCCGTGGAACCCCCCGGTGAATCCAATGAATTGGGTCCGACCGGTGGCATACCGGGCCAGTTTAATGGCGGTCTCCACGCTCTCGGTGCCCGAGTTGGTCAGAAAGGTGACCGCCGGGTCATCGAATGGGGTGATGCGATCGAGGTACTCGGATAATTCCACCCAAAGGGAGTGGTAATAATCGGAGGATATGTGGATGAACTTTTCGGCTTGCTGCTGGATGGCTTTCACCACCTGGGGGTGGCTGTGACCGGTGGAGACTACTGCGATCCCGGCAGCGAAATCGAGGAAACGGTTCCCATCAACATCCCACACTTCGGTGCCTTTTCCATGATCCATTACGAAGGGATAGCCTCGCGGGTAAGAGGGGGAAACTACCGCATGGTCACGAGCGATAATTTTCCTGGCTTTTGGCCCTGGTAACTTGAGCGGTTCCATTGGATAACCTCCTTATGAATAGTGGTCAGTCACTCTTCCGAAACCGTGATATTTATTTTGTTGAATTAGGATGTTTCGTAAAAAACATCTTTTAAAGCTGAGTTGATTATACACCAGCAAATATGGGCAAAAAAGCCAGCCAGTGAAGAATGGTGCATATGTTCCGGTGGTTTCGCACGGTCAGCAAGGCAGTGTTGTTGACGCTGGATTCATTCACTGCTATTATGGATACGACATGCGGTCCAGACAAACCGGCTTTTTTTCAACCCTTCAGAACTTTTTCTCCAGGCAGCTTCGTTGGTTAACCCCGGGTATCGGGATCAAGAGATGGATTATTCTGATCCTGTTCGGAACTACGCTGCTGGCGGTAGGGTTGGCGGTGTTAATACTTGATGTGTACCGTACCGCGCCTTCCACCTGGTGGCTCCCGGCATTTTCGTTTTTATCACTGCGATTCTTAGACCGCACCCTGCGCGCGCTAGTTTTTGGGGGATTAGGGGTTGCATTCCTCGTCTGGGGTGTCACCGGGTTGAATCGCTCACTCCTTCGCCCGTTTCTGCCATCGGGAACCGTCGTGGTAGATTCCATTTCCAGTTACCGGAAAAGAGAACGCGGGCCCAGGATCGTGACAATAGGTGGGGGGAACGGACTCTCCACACTCTTGCGTGGGATGAAGTCCCAGACGAGCAACCTTACCGCAGTTGTGACCGTGGCGGATGATGGTGGTTCCTCCGGTGCTATCCGCGAGAATCTGGGTATTCTTCCCCCCGGTGATATCCGCAATTGCCTCGCAGCCCTTTCGGATGACGAAGCCTTGCTCTCCCAAGTTTTCCAGTATCGTTTTGGAGAAAAACTGGGCTTGAACGGGCATTCACTGGGCAACCTGCTGATAACAGCATTAACCGAGATCACAGGAAGTTTTGAAGAAGCCGTGGCGGAATCCGGGCGGGTGCTTGCAGTGCGGGGAAAGGTGTTACCCTCCACACTGCACGACGTGCGATTGGTGGCGGATCTGGAGCCTACCGGCAGCCAGGGGGATACGCGAGTGAGAGGAGAAAGCCGGATACCGAAAGCACGCGGAACGATCCGCAGGATCTGGTTGGAACCGGATAATCCCACGGGCTATCCACCGGCCATCCAGGCCATCCTAACGGCTGATCTCATTCTCGTCGGTCCTGGTAGCCTCTACACCAGCATTCTCCCGAACCTGCTTGTGCCTGATATAAAAGCTGCGCTGCTATCCAGTCGTGCGCTTAAGTTTTATATCTGCAATGTAGCCACACAGATCGGTGAGACGGAAAAGTATTCGGCCAAAAAACATATCCAAGTACTGGAAGAACACCTTGGTATCAATATATTTGATCTGATGATCATCAACAATCGCTTCGAAGGCAGATTTTCACATGGAGTACAATGGGTGAAATTCGAAACCGATCTGGCGGATGATTACCAGGTATATGCCACAGATCTGCTGGATGTGGAACATCCCTGGAGGCACGATCCGGGAAAGCTTACGGCTGCCATCATGGATCTGTTCTTGGAAAAGACCGGTCCGCTGGTAAGTAAAGATGTCTAATCAATTGGCTATCACCATGAACCTCTCATGGTAAAATTTCACAAAATCTCGGAGGTATGAACAATGGGTAAGGTAAAAGTTGGTATCAATGGTTTTGGCCGCATCGGCCGGTTGGTTTTCAAGACGATCACTGAACTCTATCCCAACGAGCTGGAAGTGGTGGCGGTCAATGATCTTTTCGATGCAAAGCAGAATGCTCACCTGCTGAAATATGATTCCACTTACGGAACCTGGGGCAAGGACGTTTCTGTTGAAGAAACGGATATCGTGGTGGATGGGAAGAAAGTGAAAGTATTCGCTGAAAAAGACCCTGGCAATCTCAAGTGGGGTGACCTGGGCGTGGATATCGTCGTGGAATCCACTGGTGTGTTCACTGATGCGATCGGTGACCCTGCCAAGGGAAAAGCCGGCGCGAATGTACACATCCAAAAGGGCGGGGCTAAGAAAGTCATCATTTCAGCTCCTGCCAAAAATGAAGACATTACGATTGTGTTGGGTGTGAATGAATCCAAGTACGATCCCGCTACCCACCACGTATTATCGAACGCATCCTGCACCACCAATTGTCTGGCGCCGGCTGCCAAGGTGGTACACGACAAATTCAATATTCTCAATGCGGTGATGTGCACCATCCACTCCTATACCAATGACCAGGTCATCCTCGACCAGGGTCACAAGAAGGAAATGCGCCGCTCCCGCTCCGCGGGCTTGAATATCATCCCCACCACCACCGGTGCTGCGAAAGCGATCGCGCTGGTAATCCCGGAGCTCAAAGGGAAATTCGATGGCTATTCTCTGCGCGTCCCGACCCCGACCGTCTCGATCGTGGATTTCACCGCGACAGTGGAAAAACCCACCACCAAGGAAGAATTGAATGCCGTCTTTGAAGAAGCCGCAAAGGGCAGCCTCAAGGGTATCCTGGGAGTGACTCGCGGAGAATACGGCGACCCGCTGGTATCAACCGATTTCAAACGCGATCCGCGCTCTTCGATTGTCGACCTGCCCTCTAGCATGGTCATGGGTGGCACATTGATCAAGGTTGTGACCTGGTACGACAATGAATGGGGCTATAGCTGCCGGACTGCTGACCTGGCTGCGCTGCTGGCCAAGAAACTCTAATTGGGAATTTCGTGATCATGGATGCGCTTTCTGGAGAATGTAAATTCGTTCAGACGGCGCATTCTCTATTTTTGACGGGAGGATAAGATGTTCAATAAGCAAACGATCCGGGATGTAGATTTCAAGGACAAGAAAGCATTGGTGCGCGTCGATTTTAATGTGCCGATGAAAGAAGGCGCAGTTTCGGATGATACCCGCATCCGTGCGGCAATCCCGACCATCCAGTACCTGCTGGATAACGGCGCAGCGGTGATCCTCTGCTCGCACCTGGGACGCCCCAAGGGCGGTCCGGATATGGCTTTTACCCTGCGGCCGGTAGCTGCCTATCTCGGCAAGCTGATGGGCAAGGATGTAAAATTCGCCGAAGATTGTGTCGGGACTGCTGCGGAAAAAGCTGCCAAAGAACTAAAATTCGGAGAAATCCTGGTACTGGAAAACACCCGCTTCCACCCGGAAGAGGAAAAGAACGATTTGGAGCTGGCCAAGCAGATGGCTTCCCTGGCGGATGTTTACGTGAACGATGCCTTTGGAACAGCCCACCGGGCGCATTCCTCCACCGAAGGCGTGGCGCGCTATTTGCCGGGAGTCGCGGGTTTCTTAATGGAAAAAGAGATCAAATATCTCGGTGAAGCCGTGACCAATCCCAAGCGGCCATTCGTGGCAATCCTGGGCGGCGCCAAGATCTCCGATAAAATTGGCGTGATCAAAAATCTGCTCAGCAAGGCGGATGTGATCCTGATCGGCGGCGGAATGGCCAACACCTTTTTCAAAGCGCAGGGATACCCGGTGGCGGATTCCCTGGTGGAAGAGGAAGCCCTCGAAACTGCGAGGGAACTCCTAAAAACCGGCAGTAGTAAGCTGCGCCTGCCTGTGGATGTGGCTATCGGCGACAAGTTCGACGCGGAAGCCCAGAAAAAGGTCATCCAGGCGGGTCCCGTTCCGGAAGGCTGGCGTATTTTAGATATCGGACCCGATACCGTGGAAGCCTATGGCAAAGTGATTAAAACGGCAGGCACTGTTGTTTGGAATGGCCCAATGGGTGTTTTTGAATTCCCGAAATTTGCCGAAGGTACCTTCGCCATCGCCAGGGAAATCGCCTCGAGCGGCGCTGTGAGCGTGATTGGCGGCGGTGAATCCGTATCCGCTGTGCAGAAATCCGGTGTAGCGGATAAGATCACCCACATCTCCACTGGTGGTGGAGCCTCGCTGGAAATGCTGGAAGGATTGGAACTTCCCGGACTGGCAGCGTTGCAGGATAAGTAAGTATAAGCTTTACGTTTTATAAGACCCCGCAGAAAGATGTGGGGTCATTTTCTTTATTGTTCTTGAAGGGCAGAATCACGCCTGTTGGCTTTTTGATCATGACTAAGAAGACACGGCATGCTGTGTCTTGCCTCCAACAAACCACGAGAAAATTCTGCGAACGCTTTTGCATCGTACCCTGAAATGACCCTAGACATTTTTGGTTCCTTCAAGTAAAATTCCTCCTCGTTGTTTCAGCAAGATTATCTGGAGGAGTTACTTTGGCAAATATTCGTTCACAGATCAAACGCAACCGGCAGAATGAAAAACGCCGCGTCCATAACCGTGTGTACCGCGGAAGTTCCCGGACCCTGGTAGCGAAAGCAAATACCGCCATCATTAAAGGCGATAAAGACGTCGCTCAAGAAGCAACCCTGACCGCCATACGCTTCCTTGACCGAGCCGCGCAGAAGGGTGTTATCCACAAGAACAATGCTGCCAGGCGCAAAAGCCGATTGATGAAGCGCCTTGCCAAAGTGGCAAAATAATTCAGCACGCTCCCTCAGCGAGGGGTCCATTAATCCAATCCAGAAGCGGGAGTTTATTTCTCCCGCTTTCATTTTCTAGTAGAATGAGAATCACATAAAAGCTTCCATGAAAGAATAGGACCGGATAGGGATCATGTTTGAGAAAGAACAATCACAGTTGGAGCAAGTCATCCGGATTTTTTGCGCAACACGCGAATTGCCTGAACCTGAATTCAATTGGAAGCCCATTCCATTTGCTGGTCATTGGGGCATTTCTATCTCTTTGTTCCAGACTGCGTCAGCCCAAAAAAGCGGTTCCGACTCCCGAAGTGTGGCCGAGCGCGCACAGGAAATAGCCGTGGCGATATCTAACGGTATCGCTCTCCCAACCGGGTTTGAGCGCATTGAAGCTGTGCACGGTTACTTGAATGTTTATTATTCCACAATCGATTTCACAACAAGGGTACTGGATACCGTTCTCTCTGAAAAAGATACCTTTGGGAGAAACCCCAGGCGCAACGAGCAGGTGATGGTGGAATTCTCGCAGCCGAATACGCACAAGGCTTTTCATGTCGGCCACCTGCGCAGCGCCATTTTGGGGGATGTGATCAGCAGGCTGCTCGACGCGGCGGGATACGACGTAGTGCGTGCGAATTACCCCGGCGACATCGGCTTGCACGTGATGAAATGGCTCTGGAATTATAAAAATTATCACCAGGGCGAAAAACCTGCGGTGGAGATTACCCGTTGGATGGGGGATCTTTACAAGGAAGCAGTGGATCGGCTGGAAAAAGAACCCGAGCTGGAAACGCAGGTGCGTGAGCTCTACGCCCGCTGGGACCGGAGGGATGAAGAAGTCGTTGCCCTTTGGAAAGAAACCCGTGAATGGTCGCTGGAGGGTTTCCGCCAGATCTATGGGATGCTAGATATCTCCTTCGATATCTATTATTTCCCCAGCGAGGTAGAAAAAGCTGGCCAGTCTATTGTTGATTTTCTGATCACGAAAGGGATCGCGAAGGATGAAAGATCCCAGGGTGGAGCGGTAATCGTAAAACTCGATGAGCTCCTGGGAAACACCAACGATAAATACCGAGTATTCGTCATCCTGCGCTCGGATAGCACCGCTCTCTACGCCACAGAAGACCTGGCGCTGGCTGAAAAGAAATTTAGTGATTACCCGGATTTGAAAAGGTCTTTGTACGTGGTGGATGTACGTCAATCCCTGCACTTTACCCAGCTATTCAAGACGCTGGAATTGGCAGGATACCCCTGGGCCAGTCAGTGCCAGCATATACCATATGAATTGGTAAGCCTGCCTGGCAATGTTGTGATGGCATCACGGGAGGGGACTGTTGTGCTGCTCGAAGACCTCATCAAAGAGGCAACTTCCAGGGCGCGCGCGGTGGTGGAGGCGAAGAACGCTTCCCTGCCTGAAGAGCAAAAGCAGGAAATCTCGCGCGCGGTAGCGATTGGTGCGGTCAAATACACCATGCTCTCCCGCGAAAATACAAAGGTGGTAACATTCGACTGGGAAGCGGCTCTGGACTTCAATGGGCAAGCCGCACCCTACATCCAGAACGCGCATGTACGAGCTTGCAGCATTTTACGGAACGTTGAATCCTTCCCGGAAAAAATTCAACCGGGTGATTTGGACCTCACGGACGCCGAGGTGGATTTAATAAACAACATATCCAGGTTCTCTGCAATTGTTAATCTTGCGGCGGTTCAATTCAAACCGTTGGACATCACCAACTATGCCTACGACCTTGCTAAAAGTTTTCACAATTTTTATACCCATTGCCGCGTTTTACAGGCGGAGGAGCCGAGTCGGAGCTTGCGCATCCGGCTTGTGGAAGCGGCTCGCCAGACCATGGCCAATTCTCTGGGTTTGATGGGCATCACAGCCCCAGAAGCGATGTGAAAAATCAAATCTTTTAAGGAGTGATGGAACACATGAGCCCGATCCGAACATTAATCATGGGAGCAGCAGGACGAGATTTCCACAATTTCAATACCTTTTTCCGGGACAATCCCGGATATGAAGTTGTGGCATTCACCGCCACGCAGATCCCCAACATCGAAGGCCGGAAATACCCGGCAGAGCTTGCAGGTAAGCATTATCCCAAGGGGATCAATATTTACCCCGAACAGGAATTGGATATGCTTATCAAAGACCTCAAAGTGGATGAAGTCGTATTCGCGTATAGCGATGTTTCCCACGAATACATCATGCACAAGGCTTCCCAGGTGATGGCTGCGGGAGCTGACTTTAAACTGATGGGACCACGTTATACCCAGATCAAATCCACCAAACCGGTGGTTTCGGTATGCGCTGTGCGCACAGGTTCAGGCAAGAGCCAGACCACCCGGCGGGTTTCCCTCATCCTGCGGGATATGGGTTACAAAGTTGCAGCAATCCGGCACCCCATGCCCTATGGTGACCTGGTCAAACAGAAAGTTCAACGTTTTGCCACATACGCGGACCTGGATAAACATGAATGCACCATCGAGGAACGCGAAGAATACGAACCTCATCTGGATAACGGCGTGATCGTTTACGCAGGCGTGGATTACGAAGCGATTCTCCGCCAGGCTGAAAGCGAGGTGGATTTCATCCTTTGGGACGGCGGGAATAACGATTTTTCATTCTACATTCCCGACCTGGCGATCGTGGTTGTCGATCCGCACCGGCCAGGGCATGAGACGAAATATCACCCCGGTGAAACAAATGTGCGTATGGCGGATGTATTCGTAATCAACAAGGTCGATACCGCTGCTCCGGAAAACGTGATCGCGGTCCGCGAAAGCATCAGCAAACTTAACCCGCGCGCAGTTATCATCGAGGGAGCTTCGCCCTTATTCGTCGATAATCCTGAGGAGATCCGTGGAAAGCGTGTTCTGGTCATCGAAGATGGTCCAACACTCACTCACGGAGAGATGGCTTACGGAGCTGGATGGGTGGCTGCCCGCAGGTTCGGCGCCGCCGAGATCGTTGACCCGCGGCCATTTGCTGTTGGCTCCATTGATGCGACTTACAAGAAATATCCGGCTACCGGGGCGATCCTGCCGGCGATGGGCTATGGTGACGACATGGTGAAAGACCTGGAGAAAACCATCAATTCTGCGAAAGTCGATATGGTTATCTCCGCAACACCCATTGATCTGACCCGCATCATCAAGGTCAACAAGCCGATGCAGCGAGTGCGCTATGAGCTGCAGGAGATCGGAAAACCAACCCTGCAGGATATCCTGGGCGAGAAATTCAAGAAATAAAGCACACGAAAAGGGTCTGCCTGATGCCTTATTCTGGCAGACCCTTGAAAGAATACTGGCGATCTCATGTTAATTGATGAAGCCGAAATATATGTAAAATCTGGAAAAGGGGGAGATGGTTCGGTCCACTTCCACCGGGAAAAATACATGCCGCGTGGAGGCCCAGATGGAGGTGATGGCGGCAGGGGGGGAGATGTTATCTTTCGGGTCTCGAAGCACATTAACACCCTGGCAGCATTCCGGCACCGGTCCAAGTATATTGCTAACGATGGAGGCAGGGGGGGACCCAACAATATGAGCGGGAAATCCGCAGAAAAACTCATTGTGTTGGTTCCTGCTGGCACGATAATAATGGATACGACATCAGGCAACCTGGTCGCTGATCTTACTGAGGACGGACAGGAAATGACTGTTTGTAAAGGAGGACGTGGCGGCCGCGGCAATCAGCATTTTGCCACTTCGCGCAACCAGGCTCCACGCACCGGTGAGAAAGGGGAGCCGGGGGAGGACCTCTCTCTGAAATTGGAATTGAAACTAATCGCAGACGTGGGTATTATTGGCGTCCCGAATGCTGGGAAATCCAGTCTGCTTGCTGCGGTAACGAACGCGAAACCAAAGATAGGTGATTATCCCTTTACAACACTGGAGCCAAACCTTGGTGTAGCAGAACTTGATGACGAGACCTCCCTGATCCTAGCGGATATCCCTGGGCTGATCGAAGGTGCCCACCAGGGAGCCGGTTTGGGGGACGCCTTTTTGAAGCATATTCAGCGAACCAGGGTGCTTATCCATCTGCTGGATGGATTATCGGTGGACCCGCTGGCGGATTTCACACAGATAAATAGCGAAATGGCGCTCTTTGACCCGAATCTATCCAGGAAACCCCAACTGGTTGTCGTCAATAAGATCGATCTCCCGGAAGTTCAGGATCGTTGGAAGATGGTTTCCAAAGAATTAAAAGAAACGGGGTTATTCTCCCGTAGCCATCTCCGCTTTGGATCGAAAAGAACTGATGCCTATGTTGTGGAAGGTTGTTGAGCTTCTTCGAAATGCCCCCTTGTTGCCAGCCGTTGAGGAAATCCCTGTATATAAACCTGGTAAAGATGAGAAGGCTTTCGAGATCCAGAAAATTCAGGAAGGATACCGGGTTTTCGGTGCAGCCATAGAACGCGCGGCTGAAATGACCTACTGGGAGCACGATGGCTCCGTCCGGAGATTTCAAAAACTGATGGAACGCTTGGGTGTGGATCAAGCCTTGCGAAGGGCGGGAATTCAGGAAGGGGATACTGTTTTCATTCGGGATTTTGAATTGGAATGGACCGACTGAGAGAGGCGACAGGAAAATGCGATTAGGTATCTTTGGGGGGACGTTCGATCCACCCCATCTCGGGCATCAAATACTAGCAATGGAGGCCGCCGATCAGCTGATTTTGGATAGAGTCCTCTGGATGCTCACCCCGGATCCGCCTCATAAGTTAGGGCAAAAGATCACTCCAGTTGAAATAAGACTGCAGCTGGTACGCGCAGCAGTGGAAGATGAGCTTTTGTTTGAGGTTTCTTTACTCGAGATGGATCTTCCCTCACCGCAATTCGCGTTGAATACCGTTCAGGAAATACACTCCCAGATGCCCAGTGTTGAGGTCTATTACCTGATCGGAGAGGATTCTCTGATGGATCTCCCTAAATGGCACGAACCAGTATCATTCATACAGGAAGTGGACGCCCTGGGAGTTATGCGGCGACCCGGGGAGCGAAGCCAGCTGATGGAATTGGAAAAAGTAATCCCCGGCTTGACCGAAAAAATTCGGTTTATTGATTCACCCCTGTTGGAGATATCCTCTCACCAGATTCGGGATAGGATCCGCCAGCATCAAGCATATAAATACTACTTACCCGAAAAAGTGTATAAGAAGATCGTTGATCTGGGTCTATATCTTGAATGAGAGGAACTATTGATAACAGGTGGATTTTCTAAAGAATAAACGCTTTCTTGCCATCGACCTTACGCACCTTTCGGTCGATATTTTCATATCGCAGCGGTCCATTTTACTTACATTCATCGCGGTCACTTTAGGCAAAGATAATGCCTGGCTGGGATTAGTGACAACCATGGCGATATTCTTCAGCGGCCTCTCGCAGCCGTTCTTTGGTTGGCTCTCCGACCGGGTTGGTAGTAAAAAGCTCATCATAGGTGGCTTGGGCTGGATAATGCTTTGTTTCACGATTATGGCGTTTCTCCCGATAGAATTAACCCCGGTGTTACTTATCGCTGCCAATCTGGGAGCGGGTGCCTTTCACCCAGCTGGCGCAACCCAGGCGATTCAAATCGGGAAGGAAGATCCGCAAAAAAGGGAGTCTTTGGCAACATCGGTATTCTTCCTGGGAGGCCAGCTGGCATTCTTCATAGGACCCTTGCTGGGGGGATTGCTCCTGGACTCGAAAGGGAAAAGTGGTTACCTCTGGTTCCTGGTTTTTACTCTGCCGGTCATTTTCTGGGCAAATCATGTTTTAAAGGAGAGTCCTAAGCAGGTTCATAAACAGGATTCATCCCGGGTGGAAAGCCAGGGGGAGATATCCCAGGTTGGGATTATTGGAGCTATCCTGGTATTTTTAGTATTAGCTACCCAAGCCTGGTCTCAGCAGACGGTCATCACTTACGCGCCGAAATATGTGGCCGGGCTGGGAGAGCCAGCAATGGTTTATGGGGCGATAGCAGCCATCTACATGGCGGGTTCCACGATCGGAACCCTTGGCGGCGGTTACCTCGCGGATAACTGGGGCGGGATGCGCACCATTCGTGCGGGTATGGTGCTGAGTGTTCTCCCATTGTTCCTGGCTGCCTACGTTCCTTATGGCACCGGCTGGTTCGTGATCATGTTCCTCTCAGGGCTCTTCCTGGGGATGACCTTCAGCACCTTAATCCTGAAAGGCCAGAAATTAATCCCCAGCCGCGGAGGATTGGCGTCCGGATTGATCTTGGGGTACGATTTTGCTGCCGGGGCAGCTGCTGCCATCATTGGGGGAAAAATCGCGGACACAATGGGCTTCCAAACGCTTTTCACCCTGGGTGCGGTAGTCGCTGCCGTGGGTGCGGTCCTTTCCCTATTTATTCGCTACAAAAACGAAAAACGGTGAGTTGTATATATGAGGCGATATTCGTTCTAACCGCAAGGTTATAATACCCTGTATGGATGACGGCTTCACCCCCGGGGATTACTTTGAGCGATCGATCAAATTCTGGTGGATCCTCGTTATCAGCACACTCATAGGCGCTGGAGCAGGGTGGCTATTCACCCTTATCAAAACACCCGTTTATGAATCAAAATCTTCCATTACAACCGCGATAAATTACGCCGAAACCGGTTTTCTGTCTGATACAGAAGAAGATCACGCGTTATCGGCTGTCGGAGATGTCCTCCTTTCCGATTCGCTGCTTTCTGATCTGCGCGCTTCACTGGATGCGAATTCCCTTTCTGGAATGAACGAAGAGTTAATAGAAATTCTTTTTATTGAGCGGGAAGGATACCGCTGGACATTACGTGTCCGGGCAGAGTCATCACAAACAGCTGAGCAGATCAGTAAAACCTGGGCTGAGATTGCATTGAGTTATCTGAATGATTCTTTGGATCATGCCCGCCAGGGATTGATCCTCTCCCGGCAGATGGCTGAACTAGAATCCTGCCTGTCAAAATCCGTTTCCGTGATTCCTTCCGCGGCTCCATGCAACCCTTCAGGGTTCGGGGACTTGACAGATCGCCTGGATGTTTTAGGGGCGAGGTATAAAGAGGAGAAAGCGCTAAGCAATGGGATCATACCTTCGCTGGTATTTTCTCTCAACCAGTCTGGAGCAAAGGCAGGGTTATCGGCAACCAGCCAGACTGCAGGACTGGTGTTTGCCGGTGCCATGCTTGGTTTCCTGGCGGGGATGATAATGATCCTTTCCGGGATCCCGCGCTCAATTTTCAAGGTTCCTGTTCGTGGCAAATAGAACCCTGGATCAAATTTCACGTTGGTGCTGGTTGCTGCTTGTTTTCACCTTGCCGATTACAAGCCAGCCGCTTGTTGCCCGATTCGTCCGCACCGGTTCTGTTGCACCGGTTGCCGGCGTCTTTCTGGCAATTCTATTTGTGATATGGTTCATTCCATTTCTTTTCCGAAGGGGAAGGCTTCCGGCTCAGACAATACCCTTGTTGGTATTCTGTTTATGGGCGGTCATTATTTCCACAGCTTCGGTGTTCCGAGACAATCCCCCGTTCAAAGATATTAGTGTTAATGCGAGCATCCTCAAGGGGTTGGTGACTCTATTAATTGGGATGACTTTTTACCTTGTCATTTCAACTTATATCCGCAATGAGCGGCTGATTCGCATCACCATGCAACTGATCAACTGGAGCGGGTTGTTTATCATTGTGTGGAGTTTGGGGCAGGTGGCAGTGAACTATATTTATGGGGATTATCTGCGTTGGATGGATATTTTTCAATCATTCATTTCAACAGGGGTGCTCGTGAGAGGAAGAGCCTCTGGATTTGCCCTCGAGCCTTCCTGGCTGGCGCACCAATTGAATATGCTCTACCTGCCACTCTGGTTAGCCTGCTCGTTTTTACGCTTCAGCGCGCACCCATTTCGATTGTGGCGATTTCACTTTGAGGATATCCTACTCATATTGGGAGCAGCTACGCTGATGACCTCCTTTTCAAGAGTGGGATTGCTCGCTTTCTTGTTGACGCTGGCGTTTCTGTTTATTCTGATCAATATCAAGCTGATTCGTTTTATTGAAAAACGCATAATTCTCTCCCACCAACAAGAAGGCGGACTGAAGAGAATCCTTCTTCGGGTAGGTTTGATCCTTCTACTCATCGCTGGTTATATCGGAATCACTTTGCTGGTAACGCAGTTTTTCGTGGAACTCGATCCGAGAATGGAGTCACTCTTAACCTTTTCTCAGGATAAGTCCGACCCCGTATTGCGTTATGCGAATTCCTTGAAGTTTGGCGAGCGACTGGTCTACTGGCTGGCAGCTTGGAAGATATTTGGCTTATTCCCCTGGACTGGAGTCGGGTTGGGTCTGGCTGGGTTCTATATCCCCTCTTCCATTGTGGCATACGGTTGGTCCCTTGTAGAAGTTAAAGCCCTGCTTTTTCATACCGGCAGCCTCCTCAATATCAAGAGTCTATGGTTCCGGTTACTGGCCGAAACCGGGATCATCGGTTTCTCGCTTTTTCTCTCCTGGCTATTTGTAATAATAACCACGTCGATAAAATTATTTACCCAGAGTAAACAGCTCTTTAAAGCAGTAGGATTGATGGGGATCCTGGTATTTATCGGTTTTTTAGTCGAAGGGTTCAGCGTGGATTCCTTTGCACTGCCGTATCTATGGTTCTCTACAGGAATGGTAACTGCTGCCAGTTCTGTGTTTATCAGTCAGGCCGTTTTACCTCTTGATAATGAATCCTGAAAACCAAACCCGGTTCAAATGGCTTGTCGTCCTGATCCTGATCATGGTGGCAATTTGTTGTTGCTGCGCAGGGGTTGTTACATATTTCATCATCAAGACGAGCTTGGCGGATACCATCCAGATATTTGGTATTACTGTTGATCTTAAAGAGGAATCAGAACCCGCTTATCAACAGACCGAACCCAGCCTGAGGCTTGAGGCAACCATAGATGCCTCGCAAGCGACGATAAATACCATTTCAACAGCCAGAATACCACCTTCAGATCCGGCTGCAACTGCTTTCATGCTGGGCAGAATTACCACCATAGACCGTGCTAATACAGAACCTGCGGCGACGTTTAATTTGGGTGACCAGGTTGAATTCTGGGTATTTAACGAGGATACCATCGAAGTGATCAGTAAAACGGCGTTTCTGCGGAAAATTACGCCGCACGCATATTTTTGGATAGAGGCAGGTAGAAAGTATGATCAGGAAGACCTTGAGGTTCTGGCGAATACCTTCGAAGAAGAAATATATCCGCGAACAAGAGAAATCTTTGGGTCAGAATGGAATCCCGGGGTGGATAACGACGAACATTTATTTATTCTCTATTCGGATGATATGGGTGGGGGAATCGCCGGTATGTTCTCGAGCGAAGATTCGATCCGTCAAACAGTTAATTCCTACTCAAATGAACATGAAATGTTCTATATTTCAGATACTCAAAGTCTTTCCGATCCTTATACATTTGGAGTCCTGGCGCACGAATTCAATCATATGATCCTCTGGAACCAGGATGTAAATGAGGACACCTGGATCGCGGAAGGCCTTGCCGACCTGGCGGTTCACCTGAACGGGTACGAGGAGGGTGGATTTGATCAACTCTTCGCAGAGAATCCCGATATCCAATTGAACACATGGCCGGTGAATTCAAGCGAGCAGGACGCTCATTACGGCAGTTCCTTCTTATTCATTGCATATTTAATCTCACGGTTTGGAGAGGAACTGATCCGCGAGATAATGGTTGCGCCGGAAAACGGTTTTGATGGTCTGGATGTGGTGTTTGCATCGAAGGGACTTTTATCTTCCAACTCGACCGGTCCTTTGAAGGCGGAAGAAGTTTTTGGAGACTGGGTTGTGGCGAATTACATGGATTCTCCCAATCTGGGCGATGGGCGATTTTCCTATCAGATGGATTACACTATCCCCATCTTTCAAGAAACTGAGACCAGCGATTGCCCAACAGAATGGCAGGAACGGACTGTCAATCAATTTGGTGCCGATTATATTCGCTTGGACTGTAATGAAGATTTTATTCTCGAATTCCAGGGTGATAGCACGGTTCGCTTAATTCCCGATCTGGGTGAAGGCAACAATCACTATTTCTGGTCCAACCGCGCGGATTCTTCCCAAACAACACTTACCCGAGAATTCGATCTATCTGCTGCAGGAGAGGGACCGCTCTGGTTGAATTACCGTGTATGGTATGACCTTGAGGATGGATTTGATTATGCCTACCTTCTCGCCAAAGTCGATGAAACCACCTGGAAAATCCTTCAACCCTCATTATGCACGATGGAAAATCCTGTGGGGGCGAACCTGGGGTGCGGGTACACGGGTAATTCAGGAGGCTGGCAGGATCAGACGATTGACCTTTCAGAGTTCGCCGGTAAAAAAGCTAAATTGCGATTTGCCGTTATCACCGACAGCGCGGTGAACCTGCAGGGAATGCTTGTCGATGATATCGCCATAACGGGAACCGAGTTTAATGATAATTTTGAAATTGATTCTGGTGGATGGGAAAGCCAGGGATGGGCGCTCGCCCAAAACACATTACCGCAATCCTTTGAGGTTTCGGTGATTCGTGATGGTAGAGAACCATTGGTAGAAAGATATAATCTAGAAAAAGGGGATCAATTTTCCCACCAGATTGAAATTAGCAAGGATGAACCTGTAATACTGGTGGTAAGCGGAACAACCCGTTATATCACCACCCCGGCAACCTACAGGTTCCGTTTTGTCCAAATCCCATGATCTTAACCTAACCCCCTTGGTCGCAATTTATCTCCTTAGCGGATATTAACTTGAAGGGAGACCTTTGCGCAGATTGGCGAGCTGTGCTTCCAGTTCTTCCCGCCGTTCTCTTGAGGCGTGTTCGAATTCCATCTTCATATCAAGGTATTTCTCGCGAATCCTCTCACGAAGTTCCCTGCCAGATGTTGGGGCGAGAAGAAGCACCAGTCCACTGATAATCACTGCCCCGGCAAAACCTCCCAACATATATGCTGCGATTTTTCTCATGCGAAACCTCCAAAATTATTCTTCAGATAACCTGATGCGTCTGAAAAACCAGGGGCGCCAAATACACGATCCAGATACCTACCAAGCTATAGCGGACGAAACGAAGTGTGTAGGAAATCATATCCTCGCTGCGAGGGAAGACTACTCTGAGACCATACCAGAGGACGACAACTCCAACCAGACCAATGAGGTAAGCCGCAATTTTACTCCCCGGAGATGAGGGTGGTTTGTGCCCTCCAGCCTTATAAATCAAACTTGCGCCAATCAACATCCCAAACCAAAGCCCAGCTAGGGTGAATGCGTTCGAGATCGGAGCAGGGTTTATAGCCGCTTCTGCGAAATTGTTTGAGATATTCGCCAACCAAAAAGAAGGAGGCTGCCATGCATTGAAGATGTTTCTCCAGACAAGGCCAATCCCGATCATCGCCAGGGCGATTAGGGCAGAAAAGGAAACCTGCATCCATAACGATTGCAGAATCCACCATTTAACAACCGGTTTTTCATATTTCGCCACGAGCCAGAGGAGCACCAAACCGATGAGCCAACCCGTAAGCACGTCACTGACCCAATGAACGCCTAGATACATGCGGGAAAAACCCACCAGGAAAATAATTATGATGGAGGTGATCGTCACCCATCGTTTTCTGAAACCCATTGCGATGGTTCCCCAAACCACCATGGAATTTTGGGAATGACCAGAAGGAATACCGAAAGATGATTCGTGGGTGAAACCTTTTATGGTGCTATCGAACCAGTATGGCCGGGCACCTCGAAAAAGCAGCTTCAAGGAATCATTCAAGGTATTACTTAGGAGCAAGGTGATTGCCACCCGTAACCCAATGGTTGCATCCACGCACCAATAAAGTGCTGAAAGGATGAGCAGAAAGAACTCTTCTGTGCCGAGGAATGAAAAGAAATTCATCGGACTCAACAACCCGCCCCCCAATTGCTGAATCAAAAAAAGTATGGGAATTTCAAACGGCCAGGTAAATGTCATCTCATTGCCTCATTGACTTGGGTGTGATGATTATTGTACACTCAAAAAATGATTGAATCAAAGCGAGAGATCGACTACATCGGTTTGTTCTTGATCCTGGTTATGATATTCCTGGCTGCAATTTACCTGAGGAGTTCACAGTGGACAGCAAATCTCGACCTGGTGTTCATAGCCCTGTTCTGTGGCTTTGGGATAGGATTACTACTTGGAAAAAGCAGATTTGACCGTCCCTCAATCTTATGGTTGGCAATCGTCTTCACCCTGATCTTCCTTTTCCAGATATTTTCACTGGTATTCGATACCTCGATTCCTGTGATCGGTAGATTATTCCTAATAATTCATCAAGCTGGTATTTCAATCCAAGAATTCACATCTGGAAAAACCATTTCCTCACCGCTTATTTTCCTATTGACTTTCACTACGGTCTTTTGGACATTAAGCCTAATAAGCGCTATCGCCTACATACGCCACCGGCGTTACTTGCCCATGATGCTTAGTGTTCTCGTTATCCTAATGTTGGTTGAATTTTTCCTACCGGAGCGGGAAAGAAACCATTGGATCACTGCAATGGTTGTCTTCACTGGTTTCCTGCTTTACCTTCACAACGTCTCATACAAAATTTCAATAAACGCTTTATTGGGTGGAAAGCCAATTAGCGGAAAAAATAAATGGACCTTTACGCCAGCTTTTCTGGCCATCATTTTGGTGATCGTTCTAGTCGCATGGAGCGTCCCCCTCGTTGTGAAGGCGACTTCTCCCGGAACCCCGGAGGCACAGAGGTTCAATCGATTTTCCTATCAGGTGAGGGATAACTTCTTCAGGATAACCGCATCCCTGCGTGGCGGGACCCGATCCGCAGCGATTGGCTTTGGGCTGAACTTACCTCTGGGAGATAGCGCTGCAGATGAGGAAACAACCGTCTTCACAGCAACCGTCTCGCGAGATATGCCGTCGAATCAACGGACGTATTGGCGCGCCAAGGTTTATGAGAGTTACCAGGATGGCGCATGGCAGATGGGCGAACAAAAACAGATGCTCTTGGAACCGG
Organism: uncultured Chloroflexia bacterium; assembly: GCA_963747315.1. GTDB lineage: Bacteria > Chloroflexota > Anaerolineae > Anaerolineales > Anaerolineaceae > CAVVEQ01. Next base: position 371,289 of record CAVVEQ010000013.1, read on the forward strand.
AGACAGAATTCGTCCAACCTCAGGAGAGTCCTCGTGAAAGTGTTGTGACGTATCGGGTTAAAGCAAGTCTTCCATTGGGAGATTATTTTATACCTGGAGAATTGGTTTCCATCAATAACCCCGCCAATTTAATTTTTTCGCCCCAGGATTATGGAGGTATGGATATTATCGCTGTAGAACCGGAGAATACTATTCTTCCTGGAAATGGTTACCGGATGAAAACGGTGATAAAAAACGTTGAAGAACCAGACATGACCAAAATTGATGGGGATGTCCCGGATTGGGTTAAAGAGCCGATATTTACAGGTACCTGCCTCCATCTCACCAGCTGTCCGCAAATTAGCTTTGGATATTACGAAGGGGAAAACTTCAAATTATGAAAAAGCAGTTGCTATAACAGATTACCTGCGTTTAAATTACGATTACCAGCCATCGGTGAATATTCCGGAGAACAGCCGGGATCGGATCGAATGGTTCTTATTCGATGGGAAAAAAGGATACTGTAATTTTTTTGCCTCTGCAGAGGTGATGCTACTTCGGTCATTGGGAATACCTGCACGCCTGGCGGTTGGTTTTTCAGAAGGCGACCTGTCTGAAGATGGATTGACTCACACGGTCAAGGAAAAGCATCGTCACGCATGGCCGGAAGTTTATTTTCCCGAAGCAGGTTGGGTGATTTTCGAACCTACTACTTCACAGCCGGAATTGAATTACACCAAATCAGAGAATTCTCTTCCTACTCAAAGGGAACTACGAACTCCGGATGAGCCGCTGGACCCAGAAGTCAGCCTGGAAAAGGGAGAGCTCCTGCAGGAAAAACCTGTAAACAAACAGGAGATAAATCGGGAGACCTCAAACCAGAAGTCAGGGATTCGCGAAATTGCCCCATTCATTCTTCTAGCTGGCGCATCACTGACCATTGTTTTGCTAATCCTGGTTTTCGGTTCAAGTCGGAAAAACCGAATTTTTCTAATGCAAAAAATTCAAAACGGATATCTGAATCTGGGTCTTGAGGTCCCATTTATTGTTCAAAATGCCATGCTTTCCGCTCGAACCCCGGAGATCGAAAATGTATATAATGATATCGTGAGGTTGGGAAAAATCCTTTTTAAAGTTGATCCGGGAAATATGACTCCGAAGGAAACAATTAATTTGATCATATCCAAGTGTCCGGTAATCAATACAACAGCCGAAGAACTCCTGGGTAATTACCAGGACTGCGTATATGGCGGAAAAGAATCCGACGATCAGAAAGCACGGGAGTTGGGAAGAAATATTCAATTGTCCATGCTGCGATACAAAGTATCGACGTGGGCCAGGTTTCATGAGCTCCCTGAGAAAAGGGAAATAGATGGAAGAGTATAGTTCGACCGCCTCAAATATCTACATGGATCAGAAGCTGGAGTATATGAAAGCTCTGATCAATGGTATGCAGGCCAAACTCGAAGGTGATGAACAACGTTATCCCCCTTTGATCACGGAAGGGATCCTGCAATTAGGCAACGAGGTGGATACTCTGCGCAAGATCTCGAAACGACTCGAGGAAGAGCGGAGGAGTCTGCGGGCACTGGCACAGATTGGCCAGGTGGTTAATTCCACCCTGGAACTGGATATCGTACTGCAGATCGTGATGGATACAATTGTCAGGCTTACCCATGCAGAGCGTGGGTTTCTCATGTTGAAAGATAATTCCGGGATATTAAAGACCCGGGTTGCCAGGAACTGGGAACAGGAGTCGCTGCCCGACACGGAATTGACATTCAGTTCCACCATCGTTAATTCAGTGATCGCAAATGGCAAACCCTTACTTACAACCAATGCCCAGCAGGATCCACGCTTTGTGGGACAGGAGAGTGTGATCGCCTTTAATCTGCGCTCAATCATGTGTGTCCCTATGAAAACAAAAGACGAAATCACGGGTGTGATCTACGCCGACAACAGGATAAAAACAGGCATGTTCGGGACCAAGGATTTGGATCTCCTGGTAGGTTTTGCCAACCAGGCGACCTTCGCGATCGAAAACGCCAGATTATTTGACTCCGTGCGGAGAACACTTGATGAAGTCTCCAGGTTAAAAAACCTGATGGACCATGTCTTCGCCTCCGTGGCTTCCGGAGTTCTGACCATCGACCTGAATGGAAGAATCCTTACATGCAACAAAGCGGCGGAGAGTATCCTTGGGAAAACCTCAGTAGAATTGTTTGACCAAAGCCTCGCGCGTGAGATTCCATCGCTTGCGCTAGCAGTTCGTCCAGCTGTGACCCAGATTGTCGGAACAGATCAGACCAACTTAAGCCTTGAATCAAGCTTGAGGCTTCCTGTTCGTGGAGAGGTGAACCTGAACTTTAAACTTACCCCCCTGAAGGATGGTCAGAACAATACACAGGGTGTTGTGATCGTGATGGATGACCTGACGGAGAAGAAACGTTTAGAGGAACAAAGAAAACTCTTTGAAAAAATGGTCTCGCCAGCGGTGATTGCCCAACTTGAAACTAATAATTACCAGATGGGGGGACGCCGGGCGGAGATAACAGTGATATTTGCGGACCTGCGGGGATTCACCAATTTGAGTGAAGAGATCAATTCCGAGGAATTGGTGGCAATACTCAACCGCTACCTGGCGAATGCCGCGGAAGCCATTCTTCAGGAGGGGGGTACGATCGATAAATTTCTGGGTGATGCAGTCATGGCCTGGTTCAACGCACCGGTCAAGCAGCCTGACCATGTTCTTCGCGCCCTCCGCTCTGCAGTTGCGATCCACAAAGGGGAGACAAAAATCCACAAGGAATTCTCGCCTGAGACGCGTTTGCGATCTGGCATCGGGATCCACACTGGGCCTGCGATCTTAGGATTGATCGGCATGGAGGAAAGGATGGATTTTACCGCTATTGGTGATACCGTAAATATCGCCAAGCGGCTGCAGGAATCATCTCTTCCCGGAACCATTTTAATAAGCGAAGAAGTTTACCGTAGGGTTGGTGACATTTTGAGGGTAAAACCTTTAGAACAGATCCAGGCAAAGGGCAAAAGGGAACCGATCAATGTTTTTGAAGTTATTGGATTCAATCCGAAAGGTACATTACAAACATCTGACCAGAGTGCGTAACCGGTCGAGACGGGCTTCGACCAAATTTTGTGGCGCTTCAAGCGCGTAATTTAAACCAATCCCCGATGCGACCAATGATGATGACACGGCACCGGACAGCACCGCTTCAACCGGGTCATAATTTATTCGAATCGACGAGCAAAAGCCGCCGCAAAACGAATGGTTTTTTCCGGTTGGATTAACTGCCCGAATTGGGTACAAGGGAATGAACCATTTTTTTCCAGATTTGGTTTCAATCAGCACACGACCTTGTTCTTCAAGTAAAACCACGACATATTCCGATTTAATTTGCGACGAATGTTTGATCACCGAGGCAATATCGTTGGATTCCAACATAAACAGATCCCTTACCGCGGTAATCTTGATCACCACACATAACATATTAGCCAGGGACGTTAGAAGGATTTCCCTGCTTCTTCGATCTACTGGCGCATCTGAGATGAACTGGCATATTTGACCCGGATATCCGGTTTGCAACAAAGAAGTGAGCGCGATTTGATACTCACTCGTGATGGCACAGAAGTGTGCCAAGTTGGATTTTAAAAAGTTTTGTGGAATTTTCAAAATACCGTTACTTTGATTCGATATTCGATTCCTCTGCCTTAGGACTTTAATTCCATAACCCAATAATTCTCTGGGGAGCTCTTGTTCAACAGACTGGTAGTGAAAAGAGGGGGTAGAATTGCTCGTTTTTTCAGCGATCCCGGAATGAAAGGCACGGATATCGAGTGCATATGGAAGAATGCTTATCCCAGAGAAATCTATTCCATGGTCCTTAAGGATGGCGATCTTTGAAAGTGGAAAATCATCACCAATTAGCGAAATAATCCCAATCCGGTGCGGATTCCAAACAGCTGCCCCGACGGAAAAATAAAGAGCGGGTCCACCCGGAATATCCACAGCGGATTTACCACCCGGTGTGAGGATGAAATCCCGATGAATTTGACCAAATACGATCAATTGAACGGGTTCAACTTCCCTACGAGATCTTTTCATGGGAATAATTAAAACACCTGCCAAATACTGGGCAGGTGTGGGCAAGTGATTATTAAGCCTATTTCTGAGATCCCAGGTCCGAAATCAGTTTGATCAATCCAAGAACACCTATGCCAACTTTAACTCCATCCGAGGTGGTGAGCTGCGGCTGGGATTCCGTTGCTTCGGATTTTTTCACCATCAGGAAAGCCGCCAAAAGCCCCGCCAACGCTCCAAGAAGACCGCCTGTGACCAGGATTCTTGTTTTCCAGGGTTCCATTTTCACCTCATTTACTCTAAAGAAATTTATTATTTTCGGATGAACGCTGAACGGACGCCAGCGTAACTTTGCTTGATCAGGATGATTGGTGTGGTGATGCCATTTGATACCTTTTTCCCGGTTACATTGCCAATCGTGCTGTATGCCTGCAGTTTTATCAGCCAACCAGGTAAAAGGCTGGAAAACTCCTTCATTCCACCAATCCCGAATGCGAGAAAGACGAACATCACCATGCTGGTCAATATGATGGTAATTATTGTTAGTGTAGTAAACGCGCTCGCCCATTTTGAAATTTCGCCATCAGTGAAGTATGCGATGAGAAAAACGACAATGGTTGCAACCACAAGTAATATGGCGATACTAAGCGGCAGCCAGATCGTCTGCTTCGGATTGACGCGTTGATCCAGGGGATTTTTTGTATCCATATATAAATTCTAGCACATTCTGTCTGAAAACTCCTGTGGGAATTTCCAGATATCTTCACAAGAAGAAACAATTAGAACCGGAAGGAGGAAATTGTATCCACTACGAATGCTAGGTCATTTACTGATAATTTAAGGTGCAAAGGCAAACGTACTAGTTGATCGCTGATTCTCTCAGTGACCGGACAATCTCCAGGTTTACCCCCGAATTTAAGCCCCATTTTTGAGGTATTCAAAGGAAGGTAATGAAAAACCGCGTTGATCCCTTTATCCCGAAGATATTGGATAAATTCCTGTCGAATCTGCAGGGATGGGAAAAGCAGGTAATACATATGGTAAGGATGTTCGCAATGAGCAGGAATCACCGGCTGGCGGATATTATTCTTTTCAGTCCAACTCCGGAGATTTTCATCATAGTATTCCCAAATTTCCCGGCGTCTCGCCTGGATACGCTCCCGATTCTCGAGTTGCGCCAGGAGAAAACCAGCCAGCATGTCAGAAGGAAGGTAACTCGATCCAACCTCCACCCAGCCGTATTTATCCACCAAGCCGCGGAAAAATTTGCTGCGATCCGTCCCCTTTTCCCGGATGATCTCCGCGTTTTCGATCAAGTCAGGATCATTGATAAGCAGCGCACCGCCCTCTCCGCAGGTGATGTTCTTGGTTTCGTGGAAACTTTGCGTCGCGAGTTTTCCGAAGGTGCCCAGGTTTTTGCCTTTGTATTTGCCAAACAATCCGTGGGCGTTGTCTTCAATGACCGCAAGATTATATTCCCGGCAGATGGAAAGGATCTGATCCATCTCGCAGCCCACACCAGCATAATGGACCGGAACAACCGCCCTGGTCCGCTGTGTGATAATACCTTCCAGCAGGCTTTCATCGAAATTCAGGGTATCCGGCCGAATATCGATAAAAACTGGTTTGGCACCGCGGAGGACAAACGCGTTGACGGTGGAAACAAAAGTGAATGAAGGGATGATCACTTCATCGCCTGGTTGGATCTTGAGAAGGTGTGCACTCATCTCCAGTGCGTGGGTGCAGGAGGTGGTTAATAATACTTTGGTTACTCCCAGTTCCTTTTCAAGCAGCTCGCTGCTTCTCCGGGTGAAGCTGCCATCTCCTGAAATATGCTGGTTTTGAATTGCTTCAGCAATGTATGTGAGCTCGTTGCCTAGTTAAGGTGGGATTATTGAAATCAACCTTGTAACTCATAAGCTACCTTTTAATCTTTCCGCACGATGATCGTGAAATCATACAGCCTGTAATCATGGAGGAGAGCGACGTTTTTTGAAAAATTTCGTTTGCAGTAATCAAAAAGGAATAGGGGGTCGGCATAAAATAGATCAGACCGCATTTTTTCTGGATCCGAGTAATTCGTAAGAAAGTTGCAGGCAATTCCATTTCTACCCAATTCATTCATGCGCTGCAGGGTCCCTACAACGTATTCTGTCCAAATTTCATAACTCTGATCACCACGATAATTAAAGATCCCGCTCGCTATGACATAGTCGCAAACCGGCAGCGAGTTTTCCTTCGTGGTGAAATGGCAACGCTCGGTTTTGGTATATTTCTCCCGGGCGAGCTCGATTGCACTTTCAAGAATATCATACCCATAATAATCAGCTTGAAAATTGCGATCATTAAAATAATCCAATAGGGCTCCCGAACCGCTACCATAATCAAGGATTGAAAATGGTTTATCTGCTTCGATTACTTTTACCAATTGGTCGAATCTGAGATATTGAGATTCAATCGAGTTCCAATCGGAACCCTGGGCAGAAGTCCCGTGGGATTGAATTCTCTGATCAAAATAGGTCCTAATCTTTTCTGAATCCGGGATGTTTTTCATATGTGTTAAAGTATGTATTCCTTTGCTTTCGAACCAACCATAAATAGAAGGTCCAGGATACTAACATTACTATCGAATGGAGGATAAAGCTGCGGGTATTCAGGATAATCATACGCCATAAATTCGACGGTTATCCCAGCGTCATTGAATTTCTCGATTTCAATATAATCTTTTGCCGAAGGACCGGAAATGTAATTTGTGGCGCCCACCTGGCTAAGCAGCGATAAAAGCCGATCTGTTTTAACTCCCTGAGAAGGCAGGCTTGATGACCTGAGAAATTTTGTCCATTTGTTTCCCAAGCTATGGGAGATCTCCATCGTGAGGTCAATTATGAGATCTACCAGGAATTCATCATGCCTTTCCAATATTGGAGCGATCAATGATTGATAATCCGCATAACACGGTGCCTGTCTGTAAGCAAATTGAAGGGTTTTATGATGGATTTCGTTCCAAGGTTCGTCCCAAGCGATTTTGATTTCGTTTATCGGGATATCTTCCGTTTGGGCGCCGTGGGCTTTTACCGGGATAGTCAGCCATTTTTTACCATGAGGTGTTTTTATCTGGTTCCGATTCCGCCATCCTCGCTTATCGTATTGCACGTCATCATAAAAAATAAACAGATCAGATTTTAGGATTTGGTGAAAATAGCCTCTCCAGGGAATATAGGAAGGTTGAAGAATCGTAACGTTCATTTATTTCGCGTTGTTGCGGATTTCGTTTGATCTGATATCGTGTAAGTAGGCTTATCCATGCTTCGAGAAAAGATTCTCGCCAGGTATTCTCCAAAAACTCCAATCGCGAAAAGGATAGTCCCATTAAATATCGCTATGACAGAAACCAGGAATGGAAAACCAGGGATACTGCCAGCGAAGAAATATAACCAAATCACATATAGAAAAAGACCGATACCGATCAGCGTCATCAAAAAGCCAATGATGCTGGCAAATCGTAAAGGTACTGTACTATATCCAGTCAGGATCAAAAGAGTCTCGCGAATCAAACCACGATAATTGTAGTTTGACCCTCCTTCTATTGGAGGATCAATATTCACTGGAACAGAACTAAACCGTGATGTTCCCCAGGAAAGCAATACATCCAGGGTGACGTTCGGGCTTTGATAGTTTTCGGAAGCTTTCCGAATATCTGTTCGGAAACAACGGAAAGCGGAAATGTTTCTTAGGTTCGGGATGCCCATCACTGAGGCCAGTATCCGTTTCGTCCAGGAGGTTATCAGATTTCGAATAAATCCCTGTGGCAGCTTTATGGGAGTTCCATACACAACATCGCAGCCTTCCTCGAGCTTCGCGAGCAGTTGGGGGATTTCTGCGGGCGGGTGCTGCAGGTCATCATCCATTGTCACGCAAATGGGATAATTCGCCTCACGAACACCACATAGGGTGGCATTATGCTGGCCGTAATTCCGCATTAGACGGATACCCCTGACTTGGCGGTGCTTTTTGGAGAGTTTATTGATGATCTCCCAACTGGCATCGGGGCTATCATCATTTACCAGGATGATCTCGAATTTGGAAGTGAAACCTGGCAAGACTGCAAAAAGTTCATTTACCAGGGATTCCAGCGTGCTCTCACCCCGGTAAACCGGAATGACAACAGATATTGCGGGTTTTTCTTTCAATTGCCAACCCCTTGACCGAGTTTTTCCTCGCGAATGATCTTTTCGAGGTAAATTCCATATTCGTTTTTGGCGTACTGTTCTGCCAGCTTTCGAAGCTGATTCAAATCGATGAAACCCATTCGGAAAGCGATCTCCTCAGGGCAGGAGATCATCAATCCCTGGCGGTCTTCCACAGCCTGAACAAAATTGGCCGCCTGGAGCAAGGCCTCAGGGGTGCCTGCATCCAGCCAGGCAATACCGCGGCCGAGAACCATTACCTGAAGCATACCTCGATCCAGGTAAACCCGGTTCAGATCGGTGATCTCCAGTTCTCCCCGGGAGGAAGGTTTGAGAGAGGCTGCGATCTGAGAAGCTTCCGGATCGTAAAAATAAATACCCGGGATAGCGAAATTCGAAACAGGATGAGTCGGTTTTTCATCTATCGCGACAGGCTTATCTTTTTCATCAAGGGTAATAACACCGAATCTTTCCGGATCCCGGACTGGGTAGGCGAAGACCACTGCTCCAGATTTGATCCGGGCAGCTTCCTGCAGCTTTTCCACCAACCCACTGCCGTAGAAGATATTATCTCCTAGAATGAGGGCAACCGGTTCACCTGCAGTGAACTTTTCTCCAATAAGCAACGCATCTGCCAGGCCGCGCGGCTCGGATTGAGCGGCAAATTTAAACCTCATCCCAAGGTGCGTGCCATCACCCAGCAGCCGCTCGAAGGACGGAAGGTTTTCCGGATTGCTGATGATCAAAACATCCCGGATTCCGGCGAGCATCAACGTGGAAAGGGGATAATAGATCATCGGTTTATCAAAAACCGGCAGGATCTGCTTGCTGATCCCCAGGGTAAGCGGGTATAAACGGGTTCCCAAACCACCTGCAAGGATGATTCCTTTCATGGCGTTCCTTCCCGGGATGCATAGTTATTTTCCACCCAGCCTTGGTATTCCGGGCGATTGTTGATTGAGTGAACCCAATCCTGGTTTTCTAGGTACCATCGCACGGTTTTTTCCAAACCAGTCTCAAGGGATTCGTGAGGTACCCAGCCCAGCTCACGGTGAATCTTTTCTGTATTCATAGCATACCTTCGATCATGCCCGGGACGGTCGGCAATGAATCTAATCTGTTCCTGGTAACTTGTACTAGCAGGAACCATCTGATCCAGGATGCGGCAAATCTGGTGAGTGATCTCAATATTCGCCGGTTGGTTGTTTCCCCCGATGTTGTAGGTTTCCCCATTCAGACCCTTGCGTAAAATCAGATCGATCGCTTCACAATGATCGTTCACAAAGAGCCAATCCCTTACCTGTTTACCATCGCCATACAATGGCAGCTCTTTTCCTGCTAGGGCATTATTAATCACTAAGGGGATCAATTTCTCAGGGAACTGGAACGGACCATAGTTGTTGGAACAATTGGAGATCGTAACAGGCAGCCCGTAAGTGTGGTGATAAGCGCGCACCAGATGATCACTGGAGGCTTTGGAGGCAGAATAAGGCGAATTTGGGGCGTAGGGACTGGTTTCTGAAAAAGGGGGGTCGGTAGGATCCAGGGACCCAAAGACTTCGTCAGTAGATATATGGTGAAAACGGAAATTCTCCGCCTGATTGATTGAAGAAAGTTGATCCCGGCATGCTTCCAGCAGGGAATATGTCCCCTCAATATTTGTTTCAATGAATGGCTGAGCACTTTTAATCGAGCGATCTACATGGGTTTCGGCTGCGAAATGCACGACAGTATCGATCTGGTAATTATGGATTAATTCCCTGATTCGGTTACCTTCACGGATATCACCCCTGATAAAAATATGCCTGCCCGGATCAGGAAGATCCTCCAGATTCTGCAGATTCCCAGCATAAGTGAGCGCGTCCAGGTTGATGATCGTGATATCATCGTAGTGGCAAAGCATGTGGTGGATAAAATTCGCACCAATAAATCCAGCTCCGCCAGTAACCAGCAATTTATTTAATTTTCGGTGAGGGCTCATACAGGAATTTAGTATAAACCGAATAAAGGCTTTCTGCAATTTCTCCAGTTTTCACAAGGGTGAAATATAAATATTAATGTATAATTATCAACATAAGTTCAGCATCACCGGAATTATGAGATGCTGTACAAGATAGAAAATCTGAAAAGGTCGGCCTCCTGCGGGAGTGTTGGGTCTTTATAACCAGGGAAAAACGAATAATAACCAGGTCGGATACAACAATTTGAGCACCGATGTTAATAGCAACCTGTTTATCAAATTGATGTAATATTCGGCTTTGATGTTTTTCCCCGGGTTAGCCGGGAAATTCAGAAATACTCTCTTGTACAGTTCTGCCGGAGTGCTGGCGGGACTGTTTTTTATGGAGCATCGAATAACTGCGATCACAGCCCAGAAGAAAAACCGCAACCGCGTGAATATTTTTCTGGATGGTGAATACGCTTTCAGTCTGGCGGAGATCGTAGCGGCGTGGCTGCGAAAAGACCAGGTGATTGATGATAGCAAGATCGAAAAGCTTTTGAAAGAAGATTCCGAAGAAAAGGCGTTTCAGAAAGCACTTGCATACATCAATTTCCGCCCGAGATCGGAATACGAAGTTAGGGCGAGGCTGGAAAAAGCGGGCTTTGAGCCGGAAGTGATCGCGAAAACCTCGACGAAATTGTTATCTTCCGGTTTGCTGGGAGATGCACAATTTTCGAAAATGTGGCTGGAAAACCGGGCGAATTTACATCCTCGCAGCCACCGATTGATGGAATTGGAGTTGAAGAGAAAAGGTGTGGAGGGTGAGCAGATCGAAGAGGCGATGCTCAACCTCCCCGATGACAGCGAGTTAGCGGTTGAAGCGGCGAGAAAGTATGCCCGCAGGCTGGAGCACCTGGAATCGGTCGAATTTAGAAAAAAGATGCTCGGGTTCCTGGCACGAAAAGGTTTTTCCTACGCGGTAATCCAGGAGGTTATCCCGGTGATCTGGAACGAAATAAAACAAAAAAATGGAGCAAGTACGGGAGAAAATTATTATGGATAGCACGGTATTGATCATCATAATCGCGGCAGTGGTAGCAATTGTGATCGGGTGGGTGCTCGGGCGGGTGTTCGCAAATCGGATGATAAAAGCAGAACAAGCGAAACTAGACGAACGCATCAACCAGGCGAGTGAAAAGGCAAGATCGATCGAGTTGGAAGCCAGGGATAAAGGTTACAAAATCCAGAAGGAATCCGAAGCCGAGGCATCCCGCCGGCGAGAAGATCTTTCCCGAGAGGAAGAAAGGCTGCAGAAGCGCAGAACTGATTTGGATTTCAGGGTCGAACGTTTGGAGCAGCGCGAGCAAACCCTGAACAAACGACAGAGCACGATTGATAAACGGGCGAATGAAGTGGAAGCGCTTTACGATCAGCAGATCGCTGAATTGCAGCGGATCGGTCAGATGAGCGAGGAAGAAGCTCGAGGCATCCTGCTTGCTGAGACAGAAAAGGAAGCTCGCTCGGATATGGCGAGGATAATTCGCCAGATCGAATCAGAGGCACGGCAGGAAGGGGAGAAACGCGCCCGCGAGCTTATCGCAGAAGCCATCCAGCGGGTGGCATCGGACCATGTTGCCGAGGTGACCTCGTCGGTTGTGGTGCTGCCGAATGAAGAGATGAAGGGTCGGATCGTAGGCCGCAACGGGCGCAATATACGCGCTTTTGAACAGGCAGCCGGGGTAGATGTGATCGTGGATGACACTCCCGAGGCGGTTACCGTTTCCTGCTTCGATCCAGTTCGACGTGAGATTGCACGCCGCTCGTTGGAACGCCTAATCCAGGACGGGCGCATCCACCCAGCGCACATTGAGAAGATCCTTACCGAAGAGACTCGCAATGTGGAACGGGATATGGTGGAAGCCGGGGAACAGGCAGCCTTTGAAGCCGGGGTGGCTGGTCTGCACCCGGAGATCATCAAGATTATGGGGCGGTTGAAATATCGGACCTCCTACGGCCAAAACCAATTGGCTCATGCTGTGGAATGCTCCCGGCTTTCGGCAGTGCTGGCCGCGGAGCTGGGCGCAAATGTTGAAGTGGCCAAAGCCGGTGGTTTGCTCCATGACCTTGGCAAAGCCATGGATTTCAACACCGAGGGTACGCACGCCTCAATCGGGGCGGAGTTTGCCAAGCGCCATGGGGTGAACGCCCAGGTTGTGAACTGCATCTCCGCCCACCACCACGAGACTGAGCAGGAGAGCGTTGAAGCGATCATCGTGGAATCCGCGGATGCCATTTCCGGCGCACGTCCCGGTGCTCGCCGCGAGGACCTGGAGCAATATATCAAACGGCTGCGGGCATTGGAAGAGATCGCTAATTCATTCAAGGGTGTCAGCCAGACATACGCCATTCAGGCCGGGCGCGAGGTCCGCATCATCGTCAAACCGGAAGAGATCGATGACCTGGCATCCACCAGGCTAGCCAGAGATATTGCCAAAAAGATCGAAGAGACGATGCAGTACCCTGGTCAGATCAGGGTAACGGTAATTCGGGAAACCCGTTCGGTCGAATTCGCGAAATAGGATTTGGTACTCAAAAGAGGATCCAAGGGGATCCTCTTTTTGATTTAAATAAATGGGTTGTTGCCGATCTCATCAGCCACGGTGGTTTCAGGTCCGTGACCACTGAGCAGGAGGGTGGCGGGAGGAAGGGTGAGGATCTTTTCATCGATGCTGCGGAAGAGGGCTGTGGAATTCACCATCGAGCATGTCTGTTCGGCCCACTCCGCGGAAGAAGATCAGATCACCGGTAAAGACTACCCGGTTTTCAGGCAGGTAAAAGACAAGGTGTCCGGGGGTATGCCCGGGAGTGAATCTTGCCTGGATCGCGGACGAGCCCAGAAAAATGTTTTGATCATCCACAATAAAAATGTCCGGTTCAGGGAGATCCGGCAGGGTGAAACCGAATTCACCCGCGGCACCTTTTCGTTTCCAAAGCGGTAGCTCGTTGGCGTGAATACCGATCTGAGGGCGAGGGGAGAGGGCGGAGAAGAGCGCGTTCACCCCGGCGATGTGATCGAAATGGGCGTGCGTCAGCAGGATGTACCGAAGGGTCAATTGGGATTGCTGAATATCCTGATATATCGGTTCGGGTTCAAAGGAAGGATCGATGACGGCTGCTTCCAGGGTGGTCGGATCCCAAACAAGGTAGGAGTTATTCCCAAGGGGTCCGAGTGTGTAAGTGCGGATTTCAGGCAGTAACATCTTCCGAAAAACCCTTTCTTTGAAAACGGGGAAGGAAATAAGCATTTATAAAAATGGATACGGCAACGAAACCAAGGCATACTGTGTAGATGATGGAAGGTTGCTTCTCATATAAATACCCGGCCAGCAAAGGTGAAAGGATGATCGCCACACTGGCGGATGTTTCTATCAAGCCGAAAGCTATGCCAACCAGTGCAGGGTGAATGAGCGGTCGCGATAATCCCACCAACATAATCTTGGATAACTTAAATCCAGCCAGCATAAAATAACCGAAAGCGTACCAGCCCAACCCCGAGCCATTGAACAGGGAAAACGCGAAAATCATCACCATGACCTGCCCAACCAACACTCCTATGAATGCTTTCAGACTGCCAAGCACAAGCAGGGTGATTGCGTTGCCCAGGCCTCCGATTGTTCCCAGCAACCCGATCTGCACAGTGGAAAGCCCCTGCTGGTTCTGGAGGAAATTCGGGGTAAGCGGTTGGGGCAGGTAAAGGACGAAAACAGTAATAAATACAACGGCAAGGAAACCCAGGAAGCGGGAATTCTTCCAAATCTTCCCTGGCTGTGCCTGGTGGGGATGCGATTCGAAGTGGACTGGTTTAATAAGAAATATGATCACGGTAGAGATTACAAAAACAGCTGCGGAAAAGGGGTAGATCCCCTGCAACCCCAAGCGGTCTCCGATCAAGCCTCCAAGGATCGGTCCGGCAATCATCCCGGTATTAAAGAGTCCACCGGCAAAAGTCAAAGCCCGCTCCGGGCTGAGCTTTCCACGCACACTGGTAATGTAACTATTCATCGGCACCACGCCAAAGGAGGTCATATAGTAAAGCCAGATACCAATGACAAAAACGGTCAGGGAAGATGCCACCGCAAGGATAATACAGGCAAGTGCGCCGATGCCCCACGACATCCACATGATCGTTCGCGGGCCGATGCGATCCGAGAGTATACCTGCCGGGATTTGCGTCAGGGCGGCAGCCAGACCGATGCCGGAATAGACCCCACCGATCATTAATGGGTTTGCGCCCATACTCTGCAGCGAGAGGGGTATGAAGTAGAAAAACATGCCCTCGCCGAATCCCCAGAAGAAAAGGGAAGCGGCGACGAGAACAAGATCGCGGGTCATACCAGGCCAGTGAGGCGGGAGATGAAGGCGGTGGCGGCTTCGAAAACCTGCTGGCGGTCAGGTTCCTCGGTGATCACGTGGCCGCTGTGCTCGACCCAGAGTCTGGTTTTATCCGCCGAGCCGATATTCGCAAAGAGCCCATCGAGGCTGCCCGCGGGAACAACAGTATCCAGGCGGGATTGGACCAGAAGTGCGGGAATCTTCACATCTGGAAGTACACTCTGTAATTCCTTGATGGCTTTGACCACTTCCATCATCGCCCTCGAGGGCGTGAAGGGCAGGGCGACGTGAGCTGCCTTGGCCTGCTCGTTGTAAAAGACATCCTCCCCTTTTTTCATTTTTGGTTTGAGCATTGTGAGAATATTCATCACGTGAATGCGGGGATCATTGGGCAGCCCGAAAGGAGTGGACATCGCCACCACACCCCGCACAGGATAGCGGGTTGACGCGAGGAGGCTTAGAACGCCACCCAGCGATAATCCCATCAGGTATTGTTCATCCGTGCAGCCTTTGAGTAGGTTCAGGCCATCCTCCACGGAAGCCAGCCAGTCCCACCAGCGGGTGCGCGCCAGATCCTGCCAGGTGGTGGCGTGCCCGGCCAGGCGGATGCCCAGAACGGTGTGGCCTTGCTGCTTGAGGTGATCTCCCATCAGGCGCATTTCCTTTGGTGTTCCGGTGAAACCGTGAACTAGCAGGCAGCCTATCCTGCCACCGGAAAATGAGAAAGGCTCAGCTCCGGGAAGAATGATGTTTTGGGACATGGGTAATCCTTTTACTCGAGAACGCGCAGCTCACGCGGCAAGGTGCTGAGGGTCTCAGCACCGTCGGCTGTTATGAGGACGTTATCTTCGATGCGAACGCCGTTCCTGCCGGGAATGTAAATACCAGGCTCCACGGTGAAGACCATGCCGGGTTGCAGGATCAGCTCATTTTCCGCGTAGATATACGGTGGTTCGTGGCCTTCCAACCCGATACCGTGCCCGGTACGGTGGGTGAAGTGATCTCCGTAGCCCGCATCCACGATCATTTTGCGGGCGGCCCGGTCAATATCCCCGGCGGGAATGCCGGGACGGCTTGCATTTCTACCGGCCTCATTTGCGCGGGTGGTGATCTCCACGATTTTCTCGTATTCCGGGTCCACTTTGCTGATTGCAAAAGTTCGGGTGAGGTCGGAAACATAACCCTGGTACATGGCGCCCCAGTCGATTACCAGCAGGTCGCCTGTTTGCAGCTTCCGATCCGAGGGTTCGGCATGCGGATTGGCTGCGTTGGGTCCGCCGGAGACGATGGGTTGAAAAGCGAGTGTCAGATCAGACCCAGCGCGGATGAGCTGCAGGGTGAGCTCGGTGGAGATCTCCCGTTCGCTGACCCCGACGTGAATGAATGGGAGGGTGTTTTCCAGCGCGGTTTCGGCGATCTTCACTGCTTGGCGAATTTTCGCGATCTCACCGTTATCCTTGCATGTGCGGGCTAGGCTCAACTGGGTGGACGCATCGCGGAACTCCGCTGCTTTGAACGCCTGTTGAAGATAGTCCATCTCCAGGGCTCGCAGGCAGGTTGGTTCAATGCCAATGACCTTTTTTCCGGTACCAAGCAGCACAGCGGCTTTTTCGAAAGCTTGCGGCCATTCGCCAGGGTTATCACCGTAGGGGATCGCGTCAACGTGGAAAGGAATCTGGGCGACTTTCAGCATTTCCAACCCGGGCAGCACTAAAGAGGAGGTTCCAGTGGTGGGGATGATCAGAACTGTGGGTCGCTCCATCAGGTGGAAGTGAAAGCCGGTGAGGTAAAACAGGCTGGCGCCCGGATTGAGCACCAGGGCATCCAGGCTGGCTTCTTTAATGGTTTGCTGCAGACGATCCAGGCGGGATTGGGTCATTTGTATCTCCGCGCGGAATTATACCCGAGCTCAGTCAGCCAATATTCGCCGTGGTCGCGGGCTAGGAATTTGGCGTCTATGAGCTCCCGGCGCAGGGTGGCGAAATCTTCGTTGTAAGGTTTCAGAATCTCGTTGACCTGTTTCTCAGTGTACCGAATTTCCAACTCGAAAGATTTGATTACAGAAGTGAGCAGTACGTCCATTTTCTTGCGTTGGACGGGAAAGGCCTTGATTCTGCCTTCGGGGGTGATGAACTCGTTGATCACCTTGCGGTCGTAGGCATCCACGTCCACATCGGCAGCCAGGGCGGGGAGGTTCTCCCGCGTCAACAGCGTACGGGACATTTCTTCGAGGGTACCGGTTTCCAGGGAATAGATGCTGTAGTAACTCTCCGCGCGGGCGGATACCAACCCGGCTTCGGCGAGGCGGGCGAGGTGATGGGAGACCGTGGGGGAGGAGAGCCCGAGCTGGCTGGCAAGCTGCTCCACTGTGGAAGGTTGGTTGGCGAGCAGTCCAATGATCTTCAGGCGGTTGGCATCCGCCAGGGCCTTGAAGAAGGTTAACAGGGTTTCGGTTTGGTTGACTGATTCCATTTTATACTCCGTATAACTAATTAGACAAAAAGCGAAATAAATATACAGCCATCAATTATAATTGTCAAGATTAATAAACTATTGAATGAGGCGTAATAATAAACATATTAAGAGAAGATAGTTTTTGCCCTCCTTGACATCCCTTTTTCCATCGGGTAAAATCGGGTCGTAACTTTAACCGGGCCTGTAGCGAAGTTGGGATCGCGCTTCAATCGCACTGAAGAGGCCGGGGGTTCGAATCCCCCCAGGTCCACTGGAAAACAGGCTCACAAATCAAGGGCCCATAGCGCAGTTGGGAGCGCGCCTCAATGGCATTGAGGAGGCCGGGAGTTCGAACCTCCCTGGGTCCACTAGGAAAAGCAGATCAGGAGTAGTAGGTCATCCGTCAGAAAGCCCGGCGCAGGGTTGGAAACCAGGCAGGCGCATACGGAGCGCAACAGACCGAACTCGCCTGGCAGCTCTTTTGGAGCAGGCTGCGGTGGTGAAAGAAGAGTAACCAGCGCCGGGAAAGCCCGTTATCGCTGACCTGAGTGGCTCGGTTCGCCGGGCAAACAGGGTGGCACCGCGGATCAGAAATCCGTCCCTGTGCGGGGCGGAATTTTCTTTTAACGTTCAGGAGGCATAGTAATGGCTGACACAAAGAATCAGATGTATGATCCTAACTCTATCGAAAAGAAGTGGCAGCAGCGCTGGGAGGCGGAAAAACTCTACGATTCAAATATCAATCCTTCCCAGCCAAAGTATTATGCCCTGACCATGCTACCTTATCCTTCTGGGGATCTGCACATCGGCCACTGGTATGCCATTGCCCCCTCTGATGCGCGTGCGCGCTTTAAAAGGATGCAGGGCTACAATGTCATGTTCCCGATCGGCTTCGACTCCTTCGGCTTACCAGCGGAGAACGCTGCCATTCAGCGCAATATCCATCCACGAGAATGGACCTACCGCAACATCGATAATATGCGCCGGCAGCTTCGCACCATGGGCGCCATGTTCGACTGGCGCAGGGAGATGGTCTCCTCCGATCCGGAGTACTACCGCTGGACGCAGTGGTTCTTTATTCAGCTTTACAAACATGGGCTGGCTTACCGAAAGGAAGCAGCCGTGGACTGGTGCCCGACCTGCAATACAACGCTGGCGCGGGAGCAGGTGTGGGGCGATGACCGCCACTGCGAGCGGGATGGTACCCCGGTGATCAAGAAAAACCTGCGGCAGTGGTTTTTCCGCATCACTAAGTACGCCGATGAGCTGCTGAAATACGCCGAGATCGACTGGCCGGAGCGTGTGCGCGTTTTGCAAA
This sequence comes from uncultured Chloroflexia bacterium, assembly GCA_963747315.1. GTDB lineage: Bacteria > Chloroflexota > Anaerolineae > Anaerolineales > Anaerolineaceae > CAVVEQ01. The sequence goes on from CAVVEQ010000013.1 coordinate 389,660, forward strand.
CCAACTGGGTTGGAATGTCGGAAGGCGCACTGGTCAAGTTCACCACCGAACAGGGAGAAGCGCTGGAGGTTTTCACCACCCGGCCGGATACGCTCTGGGGTGTGACCTTCATGGTGCTGGCTCCCGAGCATCCTTTAGTGGATAAGCTGACCAGCGAAACGCAGCGATCTGCTGTGGAGGAATATCGAAAAGAAACCGCACGGCAATCGGATATCCAGCGCGAGTCCGCGGATAAAGAAAAGAGCGGCGTCTTCACCGGGGCTTACGCAGTCAATCCGGTCAACGGCGAGCGCATCCCGATCTGGATCGCGGATTACGTGCTGATGACCTACGGGACTGGGGCGATCATGGCGGTTCCGGCGCACGACCAGCGCGATTTCGAATTCGCCCGTAAATTTGACCTGCCTGTAAAGATCGTCATCCGCGGTGATGAAGAGGCGATCACCGAAGCTGAAATGACTGCAGCCCTGCCTGCGATGGGCAGGATGGTCAACTCCGGTGAGCTGAGCGGAACACCTGGAGATACTGCCTTTGAAAAAGCGATCGAATACGTAAAAAAGAAAGGCGTTGGCAAGGCCACCGCCAATTACCGTCTGCGCGACTGGCTCATCTCCCGACAGCGGTACTGGGGCGCTCCCATCCCAATCATCTACTGCCAAACATGCGGCGAGGTACCTGTTCCGGAGGATCAATTCCCGGTGCTGCTGCCGGATGATATCGAATGGAAACCCACCGGGGAAAGCCCCCTGAAGCTGCACCCCACCTGGCGAAAAACGACCTGCCCGAGTTGCGGCGGGGCTGCTGAGAGGGAAACGGATACCATGGATACCTTCATGTGCTCTTCCTGGTATCACCTGCGATACCTTAGCGCGAATTACAACAAGGGTCCCTTCGACCCGGCAGAATATAACTACTGGATGCCAGTGGATATCTACACAGGTGGGATCGAACACGCCACAATGCACCTGCTCTATACGCGTTTTTTCCACAAGGCTCTGCGCGATATGGGCATCACCAAGGGAAGCGAGCCCATGAGCATGCTGCGCAACCAGGGCATGGTTTTAGGTGAGGATCACGAAAAAATGTCCAAACGGCGGGGCAACACCGTTCCACCTGATGCGCTGGTGGATAAATATGGCGCAGATACCGTGCGAGCTTATTTGATGTTCTTCTCACGCTGGGACCAGGGCGGACCGTGGAGCTATTCCGGGATCGAAGGCACCAGCCGCTGGATGAAGCGGGTCTGGAACATCCTGCTTGAGCCGGGACCTGCTGGAAAAGATGAACCTGCTGCCAGCCGCGTCCTGAGGCGAAAGGTGCACCAGACGCTGCGTTCGGTGACCCATGATTACGAGCAGGTGGAATTCAATACGATCATTTCCTCCCTGATGGAATTGCTGAACGAAATGCAGCGGGTGAAGCAATTGGGATTGTGGGGTACCCCCGCCTGGAATGAAGCGATGGAGATATACCTGAAAATGTTTGCACCGGTCGCCCCTCATATGAGCGAAGAAATCTGGGAAATGATTGGGAAGCCATTTTCGATCCACACGCAGGCGTGGCCAAAGGTGGATGAGGAGGCTGCGAAAGATGAAGAGATCACGCTGGTCGTGCAGGTCAACGGGAAGGTGCGAGACCGGTTGAACGTACCTGCCTCTATCAACGAGGAAGAGGCGAAATCACTGGCGGTTTCCTGCGAAGGTGCGATCAAAGCGCTGGAAGGACGGCAGCCACGGCAGGTGATCTACGTCAAGGGTCGGTTGGTGAATATAGTCGGATAAAAGGTAAGTGGTTGAAGAGTTGAAATGTTGAGTTGGAAGGAAAATTGAATTATGCGCATTGAAGACTGTAATTGGATGGATGTGGAGAACTACCTGAAAAATGAGGATCGCCTCATGCTGGTCCTGGGTGCTACCGAGCAGCACGGCTATCTCAGCCTGGCGACGGATACGCGCATCCCACTGGCGATCGCAGATGCTGCCAGCCAGCGCAGCGGGGTGCTGGTTGCGCCTCCCTTTAATTTCGGCGTTTCGCCTTATTTCCTCTCCTACCCGGGGACGGTTAGCATCCGGGTTTCGGTCTTTGTGGAAGTCGTCAAGGATATTGTCCGTAGCTACTTTGGTCAGGGTTTTCGGCGATTCCTCATCATCAACGGACACGGGGGCAACACACCAGCTGCGGGTGCACTTTATGAACTCGCCAATGAACTGAACGGTGCCCAATTCGACTGGTATTCGTGGTGGACGACAGAATCCACAAAGCGGATCTCTGCGGAACACAACCTACCGACAGAGCACGCCAACTGGATGGAAGCTTTCCAATTCACCCGGGTGGCCGAACTCCCAAAGGAAGGAAAACCTGTAGTGGAAGGAAAGGGAATCCGGGATTCGAAAACGGAACGGGAGATTTACGGGGATGGAACTTTCGGCGGACCCTACCAGGCTGAGGAATCCGTAATGGAGAAGATCCTCGCTGCCGCGGTTAATGATGTGTTGGCCGCATTGAAATTTGATTGAAAGAATCAACAACCCAATCTGTGGAGCCGAAAGGCTCCTTTTTGATTAATTGACTTTTCCACTCGATTCCATGAAAATGGATGGGTGAATACCCACCGCGAGCTGATCCGTCAATCCCAAAAAGCACGAACGAGCCTGATACTCACCATCCTGCTCAGCCTTGCAGGCGCGGCGCTTCTTTTTATACAAGCCGCTGGAATCTCCAGGGTGATCTCGGAGGTTTTCCTGCACAGGGCGGGTTTGCAAACAGTGAAACCGATCCTTTCGGTGCTGGTGGTCGTTGTGATCCTGCGCGGACTTGCTGTGTGGGGCGGAGAAGTTTCTTCCGCCTCCCTGGCGGTGAAGGTAAAGCAGGACCTGCGGGATTTGACACTAAAGAAACTTTTCCGGCTTGGACCTTCATTCCTGGAAGGCGAAGCAAGCGGCGAATTGACCAGCACCATCACCCAGGGGATTGAAACCATTGATGCGTATTTCTCCCAGTTCATCCCGCAGGTAATATTGGCTGCGCTCATTCCGTTGATGATCCTGATCATCGTTTTTCCCATGGATTGGATAACCGGGTTGACGCTGCTTTTGACCGCACCGCTGATCCCTTTCTTCCTTTATCTCATCGGGAAGGCCACCGAGCGGGTTACAGGCCGACAGTTCACCGCGCTCAGCCGGATGAGCGCGTTCTTCCTGGATACCCTGCATGCGCTTTCCACCCTGAAGCAATTCGGACGGAGCCATCAAAGGCTGGAGGAAGTTTCCAGGGTGAACCAGGATTACCGCAGCGCGACCATGTCCGTGTTACAGGTCACTTTTCTCTCTTCACTGGCGCTGGAGATGCTGGGGACCATCAGCACTGCACTGGTGGCGGTTCAGATCGGGCTGCGGTTGCTGCAAGGCGGGATGCCCTACGAGCAGGCATTATTCATCCTGATCATCACCCCCGAATTCTACCTGCCGTTGCGAAACCTCGGCCTCCGTTATCACGCTGCGATGGGCGGAGTGGAAGGCGCAGCACGAATTTATTCCATCCTGTCTATACCGGAAAGTGAACAAGCCGTCGGAGATCTCAACACTCAGGTTCAGACCGATCAAAATAATTGCCAGAATAAAGAGATAACCATCGAGTTTCGCGGAGTTGGTTATGAACGTCCGGATCGTAAAGAAAAAATTCTGGAGAAAATCACCTGCCGGTTCCCAGCCCGTCAGGTGACTGCGCTGACCGGTGTGAGCGGCGCGGGCAAAACGACCCTGACCCAACTTCTGATGGGATTTCTTATCCCCAAAACAGGGGAAATATTGATCAACGGAGATGTGTTATCCGGTATTCCCATCGAAACCTGGCGCAGGCAGATCTCCTGGGTGCCCCAGCAGGCTGGGCTTTTTGAAGACACCGTGATTGCCAACCTGATGGCTGCCAGAGCGGATGCAACCCCAGAAGAGGTGGAATCTGCAGCCAGAAGTTCGGGAATCCATGAACTCATCACTAACTTGCCTGAAGGGTATCAAACCCGGGTGGGAGAGGGGGGAGCACGCTTCAGCGGAGGGGAAAGAACCAGGCTGGCATTTGCCCGGGCAATTTTACGAGATGCTCCGGTTGTGATCCTTGATGAACCAACGGCCAACCTGGATGCTGAGCTGGAGCAAACTCTGCAGGCGGTCATCCGCGACTTGGGGAGAGAGCGGACTGTGATCCTCATTGCGCACAGCCTGAATGCGATCCGCCTGGCCAACCAGGTGATCGTCTTACAGGACCACACAGTCAACGAAGTGCTTTCGTCGGAAGAATACCTTAAGCAACAGAGAATATCGTTCGACTCAGCCAAGGGTTTCGTGGCTGCCCTATGAAAACTCTGATGCGGTTGATTCGCTTCACCCTGCCGCTCTGGAAGGAAATGCTCCTCGCGCTCCTGCTTTCAGTGATCACAATTGCATGCGCGATCGGACTTATGGGCACTTCAACCTACCTCATTTCCTATGCCGCCCTGCAGCCTTCAATCGCCTACTTACAGGTTGCCATCGTGGGGGTGAGGTTCTTTGGGATCAGCCGGGGCTTGTTCCGCTACCTCGAAAGACTGGCTTCCCATTCGGTGAACCTGCGCCTCCTGGCAGAATTCCGCATATGGCTCTATTGCAAACTGGAGCGCCTGGTTCCCGGTATCCTACAGAAACGACGGGGAGGCGACCTGCTCGCGCTGCTCACAGCGGATATTGACACGCTGGAAAACCTTTTTGTGAGGATCATGGCCCCGCCGATTACCGCATTCCTGGTTACGGCGGGGATGTTCATTTTCCTGCAGTCCCTAGGCGATATTCCGGCTTGGATCTACCTGATTGGAGTTTTTATTGGCGGGGTGTTTTTACCTGGGGGAATATTTATTTTCAGCCGCAGGGCGGGGAGGGAGTATGTCCACTCCCGGGCGGAATTGAATAGCCGGTTGGTTTTAACGATTCAATCCGCTGGGGAGATCCTTCTCTTCGGAATTCAGATTCCGCAAATGGAGGGAATAAAATTAATTTCCCGAAGATTCGGACAAGCACAGATGGCTCTTGCCCGGATTAATGGTTTGGGCAGCGGCGGAATGACCTGGATCGTCAATCTTACGATTCTCGGGGTTCTGTCTGCCAGCATCCCCTTGGTACGGGCCGGTTCTCTGGAAGGTGTCCTCCTTGCGGTCGTTACTTTAATGACAGCGGCCAGTTTTGAAGCCATCCTGCCCCTAACGCTCACGACCCAATTCGTCTCTCCGGTGATCACCGCAGGGCGAAGAATGTTCGCCGTTGCTGATGAAACACCGCAGGTTAAAGAACCCATCCAGCCTGCCACCATGCCGGCTGCGTTTGGTCTTGAGATCTCCGGATTATCCTTTAAGTACCCGGGCAGCGAAGTATCGGTACTGAATGGGATCAATATTTCTATTCCCCCGGGAAAAAGGATTGCCATCGTTGGACCCAGCGGGAGCGGGAAGAGCACTCTGGTCAATCTGCTGACGCGGAGCTGGGAATATTCTACGGGTTCCATCAGCATTGGGGGTACAGAGCTGAACACACTTGCCTCGCAGAGTATATATGCCCGTATTTCCATTCTGGCACAAACCCCTGTTTTCCTGACAGACACACTACGGCGGAATTTACTAATTGGTGATCTGAACGCAAAAGATGACGATTTGGTGAAATCACTGGATAAGGTTGAACTAGGATCATGGTATAAAACTCTTCCGCTGGGATTGGATACCTGGCTGGGTGAGCGGGGGGCGAAGATGAGCGGAGGGGAGCGTCAGCGGCTGGCGATTGCGAGGTTAAACCTGCGCAACTCACAGATTCAGATCTATGATGAACCCACCGCGAACCTGGATCCAGAAGCCGAAAGGCAAATCTTCAACCTGGTGATGAATGGGCAACATGGGAACTCAATCATCTGGGTGACCCACCGCCTGCTGAGCCTCGAGCGGATGGACGAGGTGATTTTCCTCGAGCATGGAAAGATCATTGAGCGGGGAACCCAATCCCAATTACTTGCCTCGGGGGGAAGATTTGCCCAGTTCTATGAGATTCAGAATAGCTGGCTGGATTAACTGGATGACTCTAAACCCAGCCTCAATTCCCTTTCAATTTCAGCCTGGTTGATGCCCCCCTGGCGGAGGATGCGGATCTGTGGCTGGCAGCAATCCACTACGGTTGAAGGCACACCTCCAGGTGATGTTCCTCCATCTAGTATCAGGTCGACCCTGCCTTCGAGCTGACTAAGAACCTGATTTGCAGTCGTGGCATCCGGTTGGCCGGAGATATTTGCGGATGTGGTGGCAAGGGGTCCGAGCGAGCGAAGGAGGGAAATCGCGAAGGGATGATCCGGCATCCGAACCCCGATGGTGGAAAAGGGGGATATGATCCCAGGCAGACCCGGGGCGATTGGTACCACCAGCGTGAGTGCGCCTGGCCAGAACTTCCGGGCGAGTACTTTGGCGGATTCGGTAAATCCTGTGCTAACGAGGGAGAGCTGCTCCATTTCACCTACAAGAATCGCGATCGCCTTGTTGAAATCCCGGCCTTTAGCAGTGAAAATCTTCTCGAGCGCAGCTTCCTGGAAGGGATTTGCGGACAATCCATAAACGGTATCCGTCGGGTAGGCGATCAAACCCCCGGAGAGGATTACCTCGCTTGCATATTGGATCGCATTTCGATCTTGGGCATCAATCGTGATGGTCTTCATTTGGGACCTATTAATCGCACTCTATTCGCAGTACGCGCGGCAACCCGGAAAGGTCGGGGAGGATCTCGATCCGGGCTGATGAGAAAAATTCTGCAGCGATAGACTTTAATGTATCCCCCTGGTCATACTGGATCTCCAGTAACGCAAGCGAAGGATGGCTGAGTTTATCCGGTAACTCATTGAGAAGCCGCTTGATCACTTCCATACCTTTTGCGCCTCCATCCAGCGCACTAACCGGCTCGAAACCCAATTTTGGATCATTCTTGAGATAGATGGAAGGAATATAGGGAAGGTTGGCGCAAACCAGGTGGTAAGTTCCCGGAAGATCCGCAATCAGGTCGGATTGAAGAAGAACGATCCTGGATGATAACCCGAACCTGACCGCATTTTCCTCAGCAACCTTCAAGGCATGCGGGGAAATATCGGTAGCAGAAATCCTAAGATCGGGAATCTTGCTGGCAAGGGTTATTGCGATCACCCCGGAGCCGGTACCCACATCCACAGCCTGGCGGCATCCGGGGTTCGACTCCAACCAATTAAGGGCTGCTTCTACCAGGATCTCGGTTTCCGGACGGGGGATTAAACAGAAGGGGTGACAGAGAATTTTCGTCCGTAGAATTCCCATTCTCCAAGGATATAGGGGAGCGGCTCTCCAGATAATCTGCGATCCAATAATTGTTGAAGTTCTCTTTCTTCACCGTGCTCGATCCAGTATTCCGGGTGGGAAAGTACCCAGGTTCTATCGCGGTTTTTGATATGAGCCACCAGAAGCTCGGAATCCAACCCGGGGGTATCGCTGCTCCCGGCCAATAGTTGCCGGGTGCGGGAAGTCCACTCAATGATCCTGATCGTCGGAATCCTCGTAGCCGACGGAGGAAAGCCTCTCGGACTCATCGCGCATGGAAAGCTCATCGATGAACGGGTCAAGATCCCCGTTCATCACCCCATTGATATTGAAGTTGGAATAGTTGATACGGTGATCGGTTACCCGCGATTGGGGGAAATTATAGGTGCGGATCTTTTCGGACCGTTCACCACTGCCAACCTGTGACCGACGGTCAGCATCGCGCTCGTCCTGGCGTTTTTGTTGTTCGATTTCAAAAAGGCGGGCGCGGAGAATGCTGAGAGCACGCAGCTTATTCTGCAACTGGGAACGTTCATCCTGGCAGGCGACTACCATACCGGTGGGAAGGTGGGTGATCCGCACAGCCGTGGAATTTTTCTGAACGTTCTGGCCACCTGCGCCGCTTGATCGGAAGACGTCAATTGTCAGATCGGTTTCCGGGATCTGAATATCCACATCTTCCACCTCAGCCAGAACTGCCACGGTAACCGTGGAAGTGTGAATGCGACCGGATGATTCCGTCACCGGGATGCGTTGAACACGGTGTACCCCGGATTCAAATTTGAGACGGGAGTATGCGCCATCCCCTTTGACCGTGAATATTACCTCTTTGAATCCACCAATTCCGATATCGCTGGATGAAAGGATCTCGACTGACCACTTCCTGGACTCGGCGTAATGGGTATACATACGCATCAACTCCGCCGCAAAAAGGGCAGCCTCATCACCGCCTGTACCCGCGCGGATCTCGATGATCACATTCCTGGCATCCCGGGGATCTTTTGGTAGCAGGAGGTTCTTTAATTCCTTTTCCAGTTCGGTGATCCTGGGTTCAAGCTCGTTGATTTCTGCCTGGGCGAGTTCGCGGATCTCCTGATCCTCATTAGTTAAGAGATCACGAGAATCTTGAAGGTTGTATAAAGTTTTTCGGTACTCCTCAGCCTTGGTGACGATGAGTTCTAGAGAGGAACGTTCCTTGGCGTACTCTGCCACTTTTTGGTAATCGGAGGCATTCTGCTCGAGGAGGGTATTCAGTTCCGCATAACGGGCTTCAATTGGAGTCAAATTCTCCAGCATTTTAATCCTGATCTCAATTTGAGTTTGAAATGACTGGGTGATTATACCAGCCACCATTTACCCCGGTTAATTCAATTCGTCGCAAACCGGTGCAATCCGCTATAATTGTAAGCTCACCAATCTGGAAAGATCTCGGTTTGAACCGGATGGAGGTACTATGGACGGAACCAATTTATCTCAACTTCAATTTGCCATAACAACAATCTACCATTTCTTTTTCGTACCGCTAACCCTGGGTTTAGCCGTGATCGTTGCGATCATGGAAACCCTATATGTAACAAAAAAGAATCCGGTTTATAAATTGATGACAAAATTCTGGGGCACACTCTTTTTGATCAATTTTGCGGTTGGCGTGGTGACCGGGATCGTGCTCGAATTCCAGTTCGGAATGAACTGGTCGGAGTATTCGCGTTTTGTAGGCGATATATTTGGCGCACCGCTCGCCATGGAAGGCTTGATGGCATTCTTTCTGGAATCCGTCTTCCTTGGGTTGTGGATCTTTGGATGGGAAAGATTATCCAAAGGATTACACCTGGCAGCGATATGGCTCGTGGCGATTGGGGTGAATGTTTCAGCCTTCTGGATCCTGGCGGCAAATTCATTCATGCAGCACCCGGTGGGATTTGAACGTATCGGGGATAAACTGGTACTAACTGATTTCACTGCGTTGATAACCAATCCTTACCTGATGAATCAATTTCCACATACTGTTCTTTCCGGGTTTACGACGGCAGGCTTTTTTGTCCTCGCCATCTCCGCTGCCCATCTTGTGAAAGGTAAAAACATAGAAATATTTAACCGATCTTTCAAGATCGCCGCAATTTTCGCGTTTATCGCGGCACTTGGCGTGGTGGGGGTCGGGGATCGCCAGACCAAGGGGCTTGTGACCATGCAGCCTATGAAGTTGGCCGCTGCTGAAGCCCTCTGGGAGACGACAGATAGCGCACCGCTTTCCCTGTTCGCGATCATCGATGAGAAAAATGAATCAAATACCTTCGCGATACGCATACCGTATATGCTGAGTTTCCTGGCGACAAATGATCCGAATGCCCGGATCACAGGTTTGTTGGAGCTGCAGGCTGAAAGTGAAAAGAATTTTGGGCAGGCTGATTACATGCCCAATATCACAGTTACTTTCTGGACCTTCCGGATCATGGTGGGATTGGGATTTCTAATGATCCTTGTTGCCATGATCGCAATCTTTCTCGCGTTTAGGAAAAAACCCATTGAGAAGGTGAAATTGCTCTGGATATTTGTACCCATGGTTGCTGCTCCTTACCTGGCGAACACCGCTGGCTGGTTATTGACCGAAATGGGACGTCAACCCTGGGTAGTCTTCGGGCAAATGCTTACCCGCAACGCGGGTACACCCATGTTGAACCAGCAACCCTGGATGGTGATAACCACATTGGCAGGTTTCTTCCTGGTCTATGGAATTCTGATCGTAATTGATGTCTTCCTGCTGGTGAAATATTCCAAGAAAGTTCCTGGTGAAAGTACATATCTGGATGGCCCTCAAGCGGTTCAAAATGCAGGCTCGGAGGTGACAAAATGACTCCATACCCGGTGATTTGGTTCATTCTGGTTGCCATCCTCTATGCGGGCTTTTTTGTTCTGGATGGATTTGATATGGGAATCGGGATATTGCTTCCTTTCCTCGGAAAAACCGACCAAAAGCGTAGAATGATGATCAATGCCATTGGTCCTCATTGGGATGGGAATGAAGTCTGGTTGATCGTTGCGGGGGGGGCTACCTTTGCCGCATTTCCGCAGTGGTATGCCACCTTGTTCAGCGGATTCTATTTGCCCTTCTTCCTGCTCCTGGTCGCTTTGATCTTCCGCGGAGTTGCATTTGAATTTCGCGGAAAAGATGAGAATCCAAGGTGGAAATCCTTATGGGATTGGGCGGCGTTCCTGGGAAGCTTGATTGCTGCTTTTCTTTTCGGTGTGGCTTTTACCAATATTCTTCGCGGAGTACCCATCGATGCCAGCATGCAATACACTGGCGGGTTTCTTCAACCTGCTGAATCCCTTCGCGGTGTATGGTGGGGTCGTCTTCGTGATGATGTTCATTCTTATAGGGGCTTGCTTCCTGGTGATCCGAACCGCTGATCCCATTGAAAGTGCAGCCCGCAAGATTGCCGGCCAGCTTTGGTTACCGGTAATGCTCATGATCGTGGTATACGGAGCTTGTGTGTGGATGTTTGGTGGAAAAGGTGGTTTTCTTGGATGGTATTCGATGATCTTCTTTATCGTCAGCGCGGTTGCGGTGCTGGTCGCAGGAATTTCCACCAAACGACAGAAAGCCGGCTGGGCATTCACCTGGATGTCCCTGGGCATCCTTCTTTTCACGTTTGGCATTTTTGCCTGGCTTTTCCCCAACCTGATGATCTCCAGTCTGGGCGCCGAGAATAACCTGACAATCTGGAATTCTTCTTCTGGGGTGACAACCCTGCAAATCATGACAGCGGTCGCGGTAGTCTTCGTCCCGATCGTTCTCATTTATCAATCCTGGAGCTATTGGCTGTTGCGTAAGAAAGTTACCGGCGATAAAGAATCACTGCATTACTAAATCATTTACTGGAGGTAATATCAATGAGTCCCCATGAAAAACGTGTTCTAACCAGCGCGAACGCGCCGAAACCCGTCGGTCCTTATTCTGTGGCTGTTTGGGCTGGTCCCTTCATTTTTACAGCTGGACAGGTCGGGCTTGATCCCAAAACCGGCAACCTTGTGGAAGGTGGCATCGAAGCTGAAACCCGTCAGGTGATGGAAAATCTTTGCAGCATTCTATGTGATGGCGGCTCGAGCTTCAGATCCGTGATTAAATCGACCGTTTTTCTCAAGGACATGGCAGATTTTGCCCGGATGAATGCGATTTATGCTGAATATTTTGATGAGAATCCTCCCGCCCGTTCAACCGTTCAGGTAGGCGGTTTGCCGAAAGGCGCGATGATTGAGATCGAATTGATCGCATTGAAAGAAGAAAATGCGTGCGGATGTGGTTCCAAATAAACGATCACGCCAGATCATTTTTTCCAACCTAAAATCGTGAAAGAATCACCGGGAAAGAGGCCGACGGTCTCTGTAATTATTCCCTGCCGAAACGAGCAGGCAACGATCAAGCGGGTATTGGAAGCCCTCACCCAGCAAAGCTATCCGCTGGAGTACACAGAAGTCATCGTGGTGGATGGGCTTTCTGATGATGGAACACGGGAGCAAGTTGCGGAATTCATTCAGCAACGACCTGAATTGGTTGTGCGTTTGATCGATAATCCCCGGTTATCGATACCTGCCGCGGTGAATACCGGTATAGCGTCCGCAAGGGGAGAGATCATCATCAGGCTGGATGGGCATTCTTTTCCTTCAAAGAACTACATCGAACTTTCAGTGCGGGACCTTGAAGCAGGAAAAGGCGCAAATGTGGGTGGTATATGGAAGATTAAGCCAGGAGGAGAGGGTTGGATTCCTAAATCGATTGCCCGCGCCGCGTCAAATCCGCTGGGTGTCGGGGATGCCCGGTACCGCATCGGAAGCGTTGCTGGCGAAGTGGATACAGTGCCCTTCGGAGCATTTTACAAGGAAACCGCGGATAAGAATCGGCGGTTTTGATGAAACACTATTAACGAATGAAGATTACGAGTTCAACAGCTCGTATTCGGAAATCGGGTGGTGTTATCTGGTTAGATCCGGCGATAAGCTCCGATTACGTAGCCCGCAAGAGTTGGAATGAACTGGCCAGGCAATACTGGCGATATGGTTACTGGAAAAATCGCATGCTTCGAATACACCCTGAGACCATGCGTTGGAGACAAGCGCTCCCCCCGCTATTTGTTACGATGATTGGAATATTACTAATTTCAGCAATTGGTTCGGAATATGCACGCTTAACCCTGGCATTGGTTGGTGGAATTTATCTGGTAAGCTTGATCGCTGCCAGTCTTTCATCCGCAGCCAGGCAAAGAGACATATCCATGATCTTAGGAATTCCGATTTCCATCGCTACAATGCATTTTTCCTGGGGAACAGGCTTCCTCTTTGGATTTATTAAAAATCCGCCCAAGAGCAATAATCAATGACATCCGGAAAAGCAACCCAAAAATCAGGCTGGCGCATGAGCACCGGGGAAAGAAGGATCCTGTTGATCCTTGGCGACCTTGTGTCTGCGTTTATCGGGTTGATCCTGGCGTTATATTTCTGGGCACAAAAAGACAGCTGGTTTTATTTTTCGATGGAATTTCTTAAAACGAGACCCCCGGCGTGGTTTTACCTGCTGCCCTTCATTTGGGTAGTTCTGATGGTGGACCTTTACGACATTCGCCGGGCAGGTCGCCGTCGAGAGACCTTGCAGGGCATCGGCGCTGCAGCGCTCATTTGTGTTCTTCTCTATCTGATCGTTTACTTTACCTCTGAGCCAAACTCGCTTCCCAGGCGCGGAATTGCGTTTTTTATTCTATTTACATCCGGGTTAACTCTCGTCTGGAGGATGATCTATATTCAGATATTCACAGCACCCAAATTTCTGCGAAAAGTGCTGATCATCGGAGCAGGCCTGGCAGGAACGACGCTTGCGCGAGCGTTGAATGAAATTCACCCTTCGCCATTTCAAATCATCGGTTTTGTTGATGACGATTCGCAGAAGCAGGGCAAGAAGATCAGCGGGCATCCAGTTCTATGCAGAAGCGAAGATTTATTTCGGGTGATCACCGAAGAGAACATTAGTGAATTGATATTTGCCATCACCGGAGAGATCAATCCCGGCATGCTTCAATCATTGTTGAACGCCGAAGAAAAAGGCATTGAAGTATCGACTTACCAGAATGTTTATGAAGAGCACCTCAATCGCATTCCGATCTTTTTACTTCAATCGGATTGGTTGGTGAGGTCTTTTGTGGATCAATACCACACCAGCGGCTTTTATGAAGCCGGGAAAAGGTTGGTTGATCTGGTTGGGGCAATCGTGGGTATGTTGATCTTGTTGATCATCCTGCCGGTGATATACCTGGCAATCATATTGGAAAGCGGAAGACCGGTATTCTTCCAACAGACCAGGCTGGGGAAGAATGGCCGAGAATACACCATTACCAAATTCAGGACGATGAAGAAAGACGCTGAGGGTGATGGAAAAGCCAGGATGGCCCAGGAAAATGACGAGCGGGTGACTAAATTGGGCAGGGTGCTCCGAAAAAGCCATTTGGATGAATTACCACAATTCTTGAACGTATTTAATGGGGAGATGAGCCTGGTTGGCCCAAGAGCGGAGCGGCCGGAATTCGTGGATCACCTGCAAAAGCGTATTCCATTCTACCGGGCCAGACTTTTTGTCAAACCCGGACTCACCGGGTGGGCTCAAGTAAATCAACGCTACGCCGCCACGGTCGAGGAGACAGGGGTAAAGCTTGAGTACGACCTTTATTACATAAAAAATCAGAACCTGCTGCTGGATTTTTATATCCTTCTAAAAACAGTCGGGCAGGTGTTCGGATTGAAAGGCGTTTGATGCGAAGCAGGCTTCATATCCGCAACCGCTATGTCTTGATCGGCGATATTTTCCTGACTGTAATTTGCGTTTTGGCAAGCTATGCATTACGTCTCGAACTTGGTCCGATCTTCAATTATTACCTGCCATCCGCCTACTATATGGTTGGGGTCGCTGTAATCATCGCGCCTCTGGTGTATAAATCCTTCGGTCTTTACCGGCGCATGTGGATCTATGCGAGCATCCAGGACTTGAAAGTAATTTTTACTTCAGTAATTGTCGCCTCGGCAGCTATCGCGGCGGTTATGATCCTTTTATTTACGCTTGGTGCCTTTCAAGGCTTTCCGCGATCCGTTTTGATCATCTATGCAGTGCTGAGCATGCTCGCCGTTGGCGGATTGCGGTTCGCTTTACGCGTTCTGGCCGAGAGTAGGTTCTTCGCTGAATCCACCCGGGAACCAACTTACCAAAAACATATCCTTATCATCGGTGCCGGAGATGCTGGAGCATTGGTACTTCGGGAGATGCAAAAAAGCAAATACTTGAATATGAAACCAGTCGGGTTTCTGGATGATAATCCCGAAAAATTGAAGCAACAATTGCTAGGCGTGCCGGTTATTGGGACCATCGATGACCTTCAGAAAGTGTTAGACCAAAAGCGCATTGATGAGGTCATCATCGCCATCCCAAGCGCTCCGGGTGATGTCGTCAGGCGGGTGGCGAGCGTATGCCAGAAAAAGGGTATCCCGTTCCGCACTATGCCAGGACTTTATGAATTGCTGGGGGGTAAGATCAACATCAGCGATTGCGAGAAATCGAGATATCTGATCTGCTTCGTCGTCAGCCAACCCAGATGCTGGATGAGGAGATTGGAAAGATCCTCCATGGCGAGACCGTGATGGTGACCGGGGCAGGCGGTTCGATTGGCCGGGAATTATGCCGGCAGATTTCCCGATGGGAACCTGACAAACTTCTGCTATTGGGACATGGCGAAAACAGCATTTTCGAGAGCTTTCTGGAGCTGGAAGGCAGCTTTCCTAATATCTCATTGAAGCCGCTGATCGCTGATATTCGTGATGAAAGACGGATCAGCGAGTTAATGCGAGAATATAAACCCGGTGTTGTCTTTCATGCCGCGGCACATAAACATGTCCCCCTCATGGAAGTCAATGTTCCAGAGGCGGTTTCGAATAATGTTCTTGGAACTCAATCGGTTGTTGAAGGTGCGCTGAATGCCGGTGTCAATCGTTTCGTGCTTATCTCAACAGATAAAGCGATCCGACCGGCTAATGTTATGGGAGGAACAAAGCGTATCGCTGAAATGATCGTGTTGAACGCTGCAAAACGCAGCAGCAAACCGTACTCGGTCGTGCGGTTCGGAAATGTGCTAGGGAGCCGGGGAAGTGTAGTTCCGTTATTCAAGCGGCAGATTGCTTCGGGCGGGCCTGTTACGGTCACCCACCCGGACATGGAACGCTATTTTATGACGATCCCGGAAGCGGTGTACCTGGTTCTGCAGGCAGCTACTCTTGGTGAGGGTGGTGAAGCCTTCTTATTGAACATGGGCGAGCAGGTAAAGATCGTTGACCTGGCTGAAGATTTGATCCGTCTTTCTGGTCTCGAACCTGGTAAGGATATCGAGATAGTATTTACGGGCATCCGGCCTGGGGAGAAATTAAGCGAGGATTTATGGGATGAGGGTCATGAATTTATGACCACCATGCATCCAGATATTTTCCGGGTAAATGGTCATGACCAGCAGCTTTCCGGAAAGGAATTGAGAGGCTGCGGTTACTCTTCTGCGCGAACTAAGTTCGGATGGAGATTCCCAGGGATTGATCAAACTACATGGACGAAATTATCCCGGGCGCAACAATCGGCAGCCAGGAACCACCCGCCTACACATCGATCGACTAATGCCTGAAGTAAACCGTCAAGAATGGGAATCATTTTTTCACTCGCATCTGGATGCGAGCTTTTTACAATCCTCTGCCTGGGGAGATGTTAAGGAAGAATTTGGTTGGCAGGCAGTCAGGATCATTAAGGGAGAAACAGGTGCGCAAATTCTAATCAAACGC
Source organism: uncultured Chloroflexia bacterium (assembly GCA_963747315.1). Lineage (GTDB taxonomy): Bacteria > Chloroflexota > Anaerolineae > Anaerolineales > Anaerolineaceae > CAVVEQ01. The sequence goes on from CAVVEQ010000013.1 coordinate 405,855, forward strand.
GGACCTTTTCGTGTCAGCCTGGGATACGTTCCAAAAGGGCCACTGGGAAAGATGACCACCGAATTTATTGGCGAATTGCTCGAATTCGCAAATAAAAACCATCTTTTCGTGGTCACACTGGAAGCTGATTGTTGGGAGAAAGAGCGGGATAAGGAAATAGTTGGTTTCGAATCCAAGCCGGGGAGAAATATTCAACCGAGAAGGACTATTCTCGTTTCACTGGAAGGCAGCGAGAATGATTTATTAAACCGCATGAAGCAGAAAACCCGATACAACATCCGGCTTGCTCAAAAAAAGGATGTCTGTGTGTTGGAATCAGATGACATCGGATTGTTCCATAACCTGATGACGGCAACCGGGGTAAGAGATGGATTCGGTATTCACAGCCGGGATTACTACCAAAAGGTTTTCAATAGTTTCAAACCATCCGGTGATTGCACAATCCTGCTTGCGAAATTTGGAGACCAAGCCTTGGGTGCTTTGATGGTGCTGGCGCATGGCAATACTGCATGGTATGTATATGGCGCTTCAAATGACATGGAACGCAATCGTATGCCAACCTACTTACTTCAGTGGGAAGCGATGCGCTGGGCCAGAGAAGAAGGGCTGCAGGACTTATGACTTATGGGGTATCCCGGATGAAGACGAGACGTTTCTGGAAGAACAATTTGAAAAGCGATCCGATGGACTCTGGGGCGTATACAGATTCAAACGCGGATTTGGCGGCATGGTTAGCCGTTCAGTTCAGGCTGAAGATTTTGTAATTAACAAAACACTGTACTGCATTTATAAACTCATTTCTGAAAGATATCGGGGTCAATTGTAACGAAATGACGACCTCCGATTGGAATGAAGCCCTTTTGACGGTGTCCTGGAAGCCATGTTTTTCAAACTGAAGAGTGGGGCGAAATCAAGGCGAACTACGGATGGCATCCAACTGCTCTTGAGATTCCGTACGGAATAAATCAAAATGCCAGGGCAATGATCCTGGAGCGAAGTCAGCGGCTTTTCCCGCTGATTCCACCAGCACGCGTTTTATATATTCCCCGCGGTCCCATCGCGGATTGGGAGAAGTTGGAGGATTTGCCACAAATACTCGATACTCTGGAGAAAATTGCACAAGAGAGAAAAGCAATCTTTCTCAAGATCGATCCGGAAATTATCCTTGGCACCGGGATTCCCGGCGATCCGGGTGAGAAAATCTCAATCAACGTCGAAAAAGTTAAAGAATTACTGATTTCAAGGGGTTGGAGGTTTTCAAAAGACCAGATCCAATTCCAGAATACAGTCTGGATCGATCTTCACGAGGATGAAGAATCCATCCTGGCAAAGATGAAACAAAAAACCCGATACAATATCAAGCTTTGCCAGAAAAAAGGGGTGGTCATTCGTATTGGCGAGAAAAGTGAATTGGATAAGTTATTCCAGTTATACGCGCATACCAGCCTGAGGGACGGTTTCGTGATCCGGGAACGGAAATATTATCTGGATGTATGGACAAAATTTATGGATGCGGAGATGGCGATTCCGCTCGTAGCTGAATATGAAGGAACAATTCTGGCCGGGTTGTTTCTGTTCCATTTCGGGAAAAGGTCGTGGTATTTGTATGGGATGTCCTCTGACGAGCATCGGGACTTGATGCCCAATTATGGGCTGCAGTGGGAAGCGATTCGACTCTCGAAAGAAATGGGGTGTGAAAAGTATGATCTTTGGGGAGCTCCAGACGTTTTTGATGGCAACGACCGAATGACTGGAGTTTTCAGATTTAAAATGGGTCTTGGGGGTGAGGTTGTACGTCTGATCGGGGCATGGGACTTTCCAATCCGGAAAATGGAATATTCGCTTTATTCCCGGGTGTTGCCCAAGGTTTTGGATTTGATGCGCAGATGGGGACGACATACAACCATCCAGGAGGCTGGAGGGTGAACCCTAGACTACGGTTGGCAAACCTCCCAACGCCAGTAGAATTCCTTTCCCGACTTAGCGCGAAGCTTGGGGGACCAAGGATCTTTATAAAAAGGGATGATCTCACCGGGACCGCAATGGGAGGGAATAAGGTCCGTAAGCTTGAGTACCTGCTGGCTGAAGCCCAGGCTAATGGAGCAAGAAGCCTTATTACCACAGGGGCAGCACAATCCAATCATGCCAGGCAAACCGCTGCTCTGGCAGCCAAACTTGGTTTACGCTGCAGGTTGGTCCTTTCCGGAGACTCCGACGAACCAAAAGATGGTAACCTTCTGCTGGATGGATTATTTGGTGCGGATGTCACATGGTGTGATAAAACCTTGCGCGCAGAAACCCTGCAAACTACATTTGAAAAAAGCTGGAAAAATGGTGAACGACCGTACCTGATCCCAATGGGAGGATCCACACCCATCGGTACACTGGGTTACCTGAATGCATTTGAGGAATTCATTTCACAAAGCATCGAAGTCGATTGGATCATCCTCGCGTCGTCCTCAGGTGGAACCCAGGCAGGGCTGGAGCTTGGGAAACGCAAGAATTCCTGGAATGGCAAGATCCTTGGTGTGAACGTGGGATCAGAAGAAACAGACCTTAAGGGGACCATATCTGATCTTTGCTCGCAAGCATGGGAAAGAGTCGGCGATGGGCGAAGAGTGGACAGAGAGGAAATCCAGCTCAATCAGGATTACTGCGAATCCGGCTACGGAAATCCTTCCAAAAGAGAGCTGGAGGCGATCCGGTTATTTGCGGGAATGGAAGGAATTCTCCTCGATCCGGTCTATACTGCCAGGGCAGCCGCAGCCATGATCGACCTGATCAAAAAAGGATATTTTTCAGCTAATGAAAGAATCCTTTTTTGGCATACGGGGGGAATCCCGGCAGTTTTTTCCAGTAAGTATTCCCGGATGTTGGCAAGGTAGATCAGGGCCTCCAGGCAGCGTCGAATTCTTTGGATTGTGACCCTGTCAAATTCGTTGCTTCTCCTCCGGTTACATTGATAGCCCATAGATCGCCACCGGATTCAAAGATCAACCATTTCCCATCTGGGGAAAAGACGGATTTTTTTGCCGGCGGTACAACTCCGCTGACAGGCATTGCCTTTGAATCCGGTGAAGTGGTTGTTTTGACGAAAATGCCAGGGGATTGAGATGGAAGGGTGAAGGTCAGCGAATCGCCACCTGGCGACCAGTTTGGAAAACGGGCAGGACCAGTCGAAGCAGGTGTGAACTGGATTGGTTCAGACCCGTCTGAATTCATTATGAAAAGCTGTGGATTATTCGTGAGGAACATCTCAAAAACGATCCTGCTCCCATCGGGTGAAAATCGCGGTGATTGCTGATTCGGGTTCGTCTTCAATAATCGACTTGCCTTGTCTTCCGCAAAATCGTAAACATATAAATAGGTTTTCGGGGTTATCGCTGAACTATCTCTCAGAGATGTGAAAACGATCCGGCTGCCATCCGGGGACCAATCGGGATCGTAATCTCCCCCGGGCATGGTTTTAATCCCGGTTAACCCGCTGCCATCTGCGTTAATGATGAAGAGCGATGATTTTTTATGAGGGGTTGAATCTCCCGAGCAAGGAGAAACTATCACAAGTTTATCGCCGGAGGGTGACCAATCCGGCTGGCAGGCACCAATGGGAAGGTTTGTGAGTTTGGTGATCGATGAATCCGAGAGGTTTAATTGAAAAATCTGGGGGATACCATCTCGGTCGGACGCGAATGCGACTTGACCGGAAGGCGATATACCATTTTGATTTTCGGTTGCTGTAATCACCGGAATCGTGGCGATGTTTGATTCAAACCGTTGTGGGGTATTGGTCGCAGTTGGAGCGAGAATGGTGGTTGGCTTAGAAGCCGTTCGAGTTGGAGGGAGGTCTGTAGAAAGAAGAGCTGTGGGGAACTGGATTTTTAGGAACAGGTTTCGGATAATCGATTCCGCTGAGGCGACCAACGCGATGAAAATGATGACAGCTAAGGCAGCTCCGATCACCAGGGCAGGTGATCTTTTTCGGTTCGGGTTGTTTTTTTCAGGGAGAATCCGGTTTTGATATGTTTTGGCCGACTTCGCAGTGATTTCCATCGTTTTTTCGGAGGCTGGCATGGTCGCGAGTAGTTCTTCCCGAAAATCTGCTGCGTTTTGGTACCTTTTTTCCGGTTCTATTGCGAGGGCTTTTTCGATAATTTCAGCAAGTTTGGGGTTGGTAAATTTCCGATGATTTGAGATGGGTGTGAGTCGGGAGTTGCCCATGGCGCGGGATATGCCATCCTCGGGAATCTTACCGGTTGAAGCCGCATAGAGGGTTGCCCCCAGGGAATAGATATCCGAGCGTTGATCTGTACCTCCGCCATATTGCTCGGGGGGAGCATAACCAGGGGTGAGTGATTGCGCCCCCGTAGTTGTTGCACCGCCGCCCTGAAAAACCTTTACCAGACCAAAATCAACTAGAAAGATCTCCCCCTCAGGGCTTAGCTTAATATTTCCGGGTTTGATATCCCGGTGGAGAATCGGGGGAGTGAGGGAATGGAGATAAGATAATGCATCACAAATTGTGATGCCAACTCTGTAAATCAAATCTTCAGGGAGCGGACCGAGACGTTTGATCTTCTCCCGGAGGTCTTCGCCGGCGATGTAATCCATGACCAGATATTGAGAACCGGTTTCGGATACGAAGTGATCAGTCACCCGTGGGAGGTTGGGGTGAACAAGCCCCGCAAGGACTGTCCCTTCGCGCCGGAATTGGCGAGCGTAACTTTCGGTGCCTCCAAGGTTTTCTTTTACCGCGACGGGAATATCCAAGCTCAGATCACGGGCGAGGTAAACCGAACCCATTCCCCCCTGGGCGATGATATTCTCGATCCGGTATCGATTATGTAAGGTTTCGTCAGGTTGCAGTGCCATAAGTATCTTGTTCCTGAATTCTACATTTTTATACTTCATTCCGCAAACCAACTGCAACTTACCCGCATGCTATAATCATGGCTGGAAATCACCATGAATCTGGATATCCATTCAGCCGCGATTACAGCTTTCTGGCTCGTAGTGATCGCGGTGGTGTTAAGTTTTTTTATCGGTTATAACCGCATCCGCGAAGGAAACAAACTATTTTATTACCGGAAACGGAAAGAACTGATCTCTGGAGGGTGGAAATGGATCGGCGCAGCATTGATCTTTGTTGCCCTTGCAGGCATGATAAGATATTTCGCAGAACCGGTAGCCTATCGGTACTTTCCGCCATCTCCGACCGTTACGCTCACACCCACGATCACTCTTACCCCAACGATCACGCTCACGCCAACGATCACGCTTACTCCGACAATCACCGAGACTCCTTCGGTTACGCCAAATCCCACGCTGCCTGCAGAGGTCATCGCACAATTTTCGGCCACGGAGGATGTGAACCCGAACGCCGTTTTCAGTCCGGTCGAAATCTCCACAGCGATAGACGCAGATTTTCAACCCATCCGACCTGCAGGCAACTTTAAGAATCCAGTTAAGGGTTTATTCGGGACTTTCAGCTACGATAAGATGGTGCCTGGCTCCCAATGGTCCGCACTGTGGGTGAGAATAGAGGATGGATTTCTTGTCTGCTCTGAGACCAAGCCCTGGGATGGCAACACAGGCGGATATGGTTTCACAGAATGCATTCCCACCTCCGAGCCGTGGCAACCAGGGGATTACCAGGTCCAGGTATTTGTAGGGACGGAGTGGGCTACCTCGGGTTACTTTACGATGATCGGGCAGCCGCCTACGTTCACACCCACACGAACCCCGACTGTAACGCGCACGATCACCCCAACACAGAGCAGCTCCCCCACAATAAAACCCACCTCAACTAAATAGGCAATAAAAACCCATGGTAGGTCCTAACCAGCCAAACTTGAGGCTATTTGACAGGCAATCCTGACATTCTGCCGGAGGAGTTCAAGATTCGCCACAAGACTATCGCCGCCAGTTAATTCGCTTACCCTGCGCAACAAATATGGGGTGAGGGCTGCACCTCTGATCTTCTGCAATTCAGATTCCTCGACAGCTTGATGAATGACTGAATCGAGGATCTCCTTAGGCAACGCGGTGGATTGGGGAGGTGGATTTACAACCAGAAGCGCGGAATCCAACTTCAAATCCCGGTGAGCGATGTACAAACGGGCGATCTCCTCAGCATTTTCCACGCGGTGGTCAACCGACAAACCACTGGAGGCAGAATAGAAAGCAGGAAATTCACTGGTTTGATAACCAATGACCGGAATACCCATTGTCTCCAGAGTTTCACGGGTGGCAGGCAGATCCAGGATAGCCTTGGCGCCTGAACAAACTACGATCATCGGTGTTCGGGCAAGTTCGGGCAGGTCAGCAGACATATCGAAAGGTGCGTTGCGATGAACACCCCCAATTCCGCCAGTAACAAACACTTTAATCCCGGCGATATGAGCTGAATAAAGCGTGGCGGAAACTGTGGTTCCTCCGGAGATATGAGCTGCGCACGCGATGGAAAAATCGCGCCGGGAAATTTTGCGCAATTGGTCATTAGTTGCCAATATCCTAAGTTCATTCTCGCCCAAACCGACATGGATAACGCCATCGATCAAACCGATGGTCGCGGGGACAACGTTGTATGACCGGGCAATGGATTCCAAATCCAGGGCGAGCTCCAGGTTATGAGGGCGGGGCAACCCATGGGTGATCACGGCGGATTCAAGCGCCAGGACAGGACGATGATCTTCCAACGCTTCCTGGACATTCTGTTTGATCTTGAATAACTTATTGCTGATTTCCATACATGGATTTTAACATCATTCCTGGTGCCGTCTTATGCGAGGGGTATGTTAGAATACCGCACGGAATGACAATGAGTGTTGAATCAAAGTATTACTTGGCTCTTCTCCGGCCATGGGAGATGCTGATCAATCTGGTCCTCTACCTGATGGGCGCAGGATTGGCAAATTATCTGAGTTATGCCGTGAACTGGCAAATCTTTTGGATTGGATACTTTCTCTCCGTAACAATTTTGATAGGCGGGTCAGCACTTTCAGGATGTTACGACCAAATCGAATTGGGTTACAGCCTGCGGAGAACATTCAGCAATATCACGCCTGGAACTCCCCAGGATACCGGCAGGAAGAGGATCCTCAACTCTCTTTTATTGGCGATTATGTCTTTTGGAATCTCACTTACCCTTTTCATCCGATTTCTGCAAACCACCAGCATTCCAAACGAGGCATATTTATTCCTCCTTTTATCAATTTTATTGATGATCTTATATAGTGTTCCACCATTCCGATTGGTCAATAGAGGACTTGGAGAAATTATTTGGGCAGCGCAGGGAGCCTTTGCCTTTCCGATGGTCGCCTTTTTATTTCAAGGAGGTTCTTTAACAGTGGTGCTTGTATTCATTACAGTACCAATGACCTTACTTTACATCGCGATGGAAGTTATTCGATCCCTGAGACCATTCTCCAGCGATCCGCGTAAATATCAAAGAAGCATGCTTGTTGGAAGAGTGGGATCCGATCAAACATTAAAGGTAACGATTTATCTGATCCTCGCAGCTTTTATTATCGCTGGACTTGAAAGTCTTTTAGGATTATCCTGGTCGGTACTCTGGAGAATGCTACTGACACTGCCCATTGGTGTTTTTGTTGTCTGGCAGTTACAACGAATAAGGGATGGCGCAAAACCGCATTGGTTGGTGTTGGAACTAACTTCAATAGCTTTGGTGGTGTTCCCTGCCTATTTCCTTTCAATTTGGTTTTGGGCTGGCTGAAATGAATGAATTTCTCAGATTGGAAAAACCTTCCAAAGCCCTTGAGCAATTCCTGGCTCAATTACCCGCTGGGTTATTAGATACAGAAGTGATCCCCACTTTTTCCGCTTTAGGTCGTATTTGTGCTTCGCCGGTAATATCATCAGAAGCATCGCCTGCATTTAATCGCAGCAGCGTGGATGGGTACGCCGTGCGTGCTTCAGATTCCTTTGGGGCAAGCGAGGGGGTGCCTGCATTTTTTAGATTGATCGGCGAAGTGCGGATGGGTGAAAAACCAGCATTTAAGGTGGGGGCTGGAGAAGCTGCAGTGATCCACACTGGCGGGATGCTCCCCGGGGGATGCGATGCGGTGATCATGATCGAGCAGACGCAAAAAACCCGCGAAAATGAAATCGAAGTTTCGAAGGCTGTAGGTCCTGGGGAAAACACGATTCTGGAGGGTGAAGACGTTCGATCAGGGGATGTTATCCTTGGCGCTGGCAAGTTGATCCGGGCAGTAGAGATCGGGGGACTGCTCGCGGTAGGTATCCAGAAGGTTCAAGTTTATCGTAAACCGGTTGTAGGAATACTATCCAGCGGCGACGAGCTGGTTTCCGCTTCAGATACTCCCTTTCCAGGCCAGATCCGGGATATTAACTCGGCTATGCTTTCTGCATTGATTACTTCGAATGGTGGGATCAGCAAAGAGTTTGACCTGATGCCCGACGACCCAGAAAAAATGCACAAGATTGCCGGGGAAGCATTCAAGACTTGTGATGCGCTGGTGATCACGGCTGGCTCATCCGCCAGCACCCGGGATTACACCGCTCAGATCATCCAATCGCTTGGAGATCCGGGAGTGATCGTACATGGGGTCAATATTAAACCCGGGAAACCGACGATCCTGGCTGTATGCAATGGAAAACCCGTCATTGGCCTGCCGGGTAATCCGGTGAGTGCCTATGTGATCGCCTGTTTATTTGCGCTTCCCATGCTTCGCAGGATTGCAGGGGAAAACGATTGCTCAATGGAAATTCGAAGTATGGCGAGGCTAAAAGTGAACCTCCCGTCTCTGGCTGGGAGGGAGGATTACTGGCCTGTTCAGATTACAAAAGTTGATGAAGAATGGTTCGCTGAACCGATCTTCTTTAAAAGCAATCTTATCTTCACTCTTGTAAATGCCGATGGACTTGCGATCATTCCCGAAGATGCAAATGGTATGCAAGCTGGGTCCTGGATCAAAATCATCCCACTGAGATAATTCAATGAATGTTTACCTTCATGATATTCCCTTTGATAAAGCACGTTCCATTTTTCATGAGAAGATAGCAGAATCAGGATGGGGAAATCCTCCCGAAACGGAAACGATCCAGGTGGATGAATTTGCGGCTGGCAGGACGCTAGCGGAAACCTGTTGGGCGAAAATCTCCTCACCCCATTACCACGCTTCCGCAATGGATGGATTTGCGTTGACTTCCGAGAGCGTTCGGAACGCATCTCCAGCGAATCCAGTTTCTCTGATCTGTGGAGACACAGCGATTTACGTGGATACAGGCGACCCTATTCCGGATTGGGCGGATGTGGTGATCCCGATCGAGGAAGTTGAACCGGTTGGACAGAACGAAGAACCTTCAGAGGACCCTCGAAAACCTATCAAGATCCGTGTGAGAGCTTCGGCCGCACCCTGGTCCCACATACGACCGATGGGCGAGGATATGGTTGCCACGCAGCTGGTTCTGGCAAAAGGTCAAGTTCTGACAGCTTACGATCTTGGTGCGCTGGCAGCCAGCGGGAATCCTCAAATAAAGGTTGTTCGGAAACCGAGAGTGGGAATTCTACCCACCGGATCGGAATTGATACCACCCTCCAATCAGGCTGGTAAAGGTGAGATCATAGAATTTAATTCGATGATGCTTGCCGCCCAGATAATTCAATGGGGAGGGGAAGCTCACCGCCACCCAATTGTTCGGGATGACCCAGAAAGTCTGTGTGAAGCCGTGCAGCGCATGGCGGATGAAAATGACCTGGTACTGCTCAACGCTGGGTCATCTGCGGGTGCGGAGGATTTTTCCAGCCGGGTTATCGCTGAGTTGGGAACCGTCCTGGTTCATGGGATTGCGATCCGTCCGGGGCACCCGGTCATCCTGGGAATGGTTCGCAGATCTGAAAAGTCTGAAGATGAACCGATAAATGAAATTCCAATCATTGGGGTTCCTGGTTACCCCGTTTCAGCGGCATTGACAGGGGAACTATTTGTTGAACCACTTATCGCGCGCTGGCTTGGCAGGAACCCTTCAGAGAAGGATGAGGTCGAAGCGATCCTGACCCGAAAGGTAACCTCCCCAGCGGGGGATGATGATTATCTTCGTGTTGTAGCCGGAAGAGTGGGGGGAAAAATGCTGGCGGCGCCTTTACCCCGCGGGGCGGGAGTGATCTCATCTCTTTCGAGAGCGGATGGTCTATTGAAGATCCCGGCCGGAATTCAAGGTTTGGAAGCTGGAGAAACCGTGCGAGTAAACCTGTATCGCTCCAGAAATGAATTGGAGCGAACGATCTTCATGATCGGTTCTCACGACATGACCCTGGATTTACTTGCCCAGGTGTTGAACGCTCAGAATAGAAGATTGGTATCCTCCAATGTTGGCAGCCTGGGAGGAATGGTTGCGCTGCGCAGGGGGGAAGCTCACCTGGCTGGATCGCATCTTCTGGATCCGGAATCAGGAGAGTTCAATATTCGCTATCTCCCGGAGTACCTACCCGGCGTGAGAGTTAAACTGATCACCTGGGCTGGCAGGTCGCAAGGTTTACTTGTCTGCAAGGGAAACCCAAAGAAGATATCCGGAATTGAGGACCTTACCAGGGCGGACCTCACCTTCATAAATCGCCAGAGGGGATCAGGAACACGGGTTCTCCTGGATTATCACCTGAAGAAGCTTGGAGTCGAAAGCGCGTCCATTCGAGGTTATACCCAGGAGGAGTACACTCACCTTGGCGTGGCAGTTGCGGTTCTTTCCGGCAGAGCGGATTGCGGTTTGGGTGTAGCCGCAGCGGCAACCGCGCTGGACCTGGATTTCATCCCCTTATTTATGGAGAGGTATGATCTGATCATCCCTCAGGAGTATGCAGAAAGCCCGCTTCTTTTGCCTGTTTTCGAGTTGATGCATGACCAAAGGTTTATACAATCTATTGCCAGGATACCAGGATATGATGTATCCTCAATGGGAAATGTTGTTGGGGAGTATGGATAGATTGAAAGGAGAACCGGATCATGACTGTCGCTGAGAAAACGAAAGCACCTGAATTTGAGTTGATGGATGAAACTGAGGTTAAGCGGAAGTTATCCGATTATCGCGGTAACCCTGTTATATTGTATTTTTACCCCAAGGACGATACCCCGGGATGTACAACTGAGGCGTGCAGTTTCAGGGATGATTATAGTGAATTTGTAAAAAATGAAGTCACCATCCTCGGCGTCAGCCCGGACACATCTAAATCCCATCAAAAATTCAAAACGAAATACAACCTTCCATTTCCGCTTCTTGCAGATTCCGAGCACAAGGTTTGCGAACTTTACGGTGTTTGGGGTCTTAAAAAGATGATGGGCAAGGAATACAATGGCGTGTTCCGCACCACGTTTGTGATCGATGAGGATGGGGTTATCAAACGCATCTTCCAAAACGTAAAACCTTCCGAACATTCGAAAGAGGTTCTTGCCGCGGTATTGGAGTAGCGACCCGGTTTATCGCAAAATAAAAAAAACACCCCGGGACATTCAATTGTTCCGGGGTGATCATTAAATTGCATGAACTACTTGAGTTTGAGGATTGTTTTTGCGTTCGACCAGAGTTGTTCTAACTGGTAATAATCTCTCTGGTCGGGGGAAAAAAGGTGAACGATGACGTCTCCCAGGTCAACAAGAACCCAACCATCCTCGGGCCGGCCCTCCAGACGTCCGTGAACGGAATAATTTTTCTTTGACGTTTCCATCACCGTGTCTGAAAGGCTTTTTAGCATCCGGTCACTGGTGCCATTGCATATGATGAAATAATCCGAAAAAGAGGAGACCTGGCTAATATCCAGGACAGTGATCTCTTCCCCTTTTTTTTCTTCCAACGCTATCGCGATCCCATTCGCTATTTGAAGATTGTTCAGACTGCACCTCTTGCCCAGAATTGGAGTAATTCTATCATATTAAGGACTTAATGGTTGAAGCGGCATTCATGAAGCGGGATATATTCCGCCCCTCCAGGTTTGAGGATGCTTTGAAAGAGGGTGACCGATACGATCTGGATCGGCGGAATGGTTGTTGATGATACCGTGCGTAGGGAATTGGATAAAATGTTTTGTTCCTGCCTGGTGATTTCCGGTCTAACCCGTCCCAGGGTAAGGTGAGGTGTGAAGGGTTTTTCCTCGGGTTCGTACCCAAGTTTCCTCGAGCCTTCTTCAATGGCACGGGCAAGTTGGATCAACTCACTGGTTTCCGGTAAACCTGCCCAGATAACGCGTGGGTTGTTGACTGAAGGGAACGCTCCAAGGCGGTTCACGTTTGTAGAGAATGACCTTGCCTGGTTGGCTGTATTCCTTATCATCTGTTGCAATGAGGATATTTCCCAGGTGTGCACATCCCCAAGAAATTTCAAAGTGAGGTGAAGGTTCTTTTCCGGGGTCCATTTGATCTTTTCCGGGACCGCGTTTTTTAATTGGTGGATGATCAACGCCAAATGGTTCTGAATGGAAGGTTCAAGTTCGACAGCGATGAAAGCTCTGATGGAATCATCCATGCCGAACAGTATAATGATGCCAAAAAATGATGTCAAGCCGAAAAACAGATTCACAAGATCCAGCAATACCGTCACAAAGTGAACCGGTCAGTATTTACGTTCATATCCCTTTTTGCGAGAAAAGGTGCCTATACTGTGACTTTGTGACCGAAGCAGGCATTAACCATCTTATCCCCGATTACCTGGCTGCACTTTCCCGCGAGTTGGAGGAAGTGGCTGAAGGGTTCCCCGCTACTGACCACATCCATACGATCTACCTGGGGGGTGGAACACCATCCATTCTTCCCACAGAAGGGGTAAAGGCATTGTTGGATAGGATACGCAATGTTTTCCCAGTGCGAGCCAACGCTGAAATCACCCTGGAAATGAATCCGGGTACTGTCAATCCTGATTACTTGCAGGATTTAAAAGAAAGTGGCGTGAACCGGTTAAGCATCGGAATGCAATCGGCAGTTAATTCGGAATTACGCACACTCGATCGAATACACAATTTTGAACAATTCCTGATTACTTTCAAAACCGCTAAAGGGATCGGATTTGAAAATATTAGCGCAGATTTGATCTATGGGATACCGGGACAGAATTTGCAGAGTTGGGAGGATTCTTTACAGAAGCTGCTTGATCTGCAACCCAGTCATGCATCCCTTTACAGTCTGACCATTGAAGAAGGCACTCCCTTCGCAAGAATGGTCGCGGAAGGCGTGCTGACAGTGCCAGAGGATGATCTTCTTGCAGATATGTATGAAATGGCTTCCGAGATATTGGAAAACTACGGTTTTGAGCAATATGAAATATCCAACTGGGCGAACAAAATACCGGATGGATCACTCAATCCATCCCGGCATAACCTTCAATATTGGCGCAACCTGCCATACCTGGGTTTTGGAACTGGCGCTCATGGTTGTGCGGAAGGTATCAGGATGGCGAATATTACCGCGCTGCAGGATTACATCCTGCGTTCCGCTAATCCAGGCAAGAATCGATATCCCATGAGTTTTGCAACCGCGGATTTCAAAAGTATTGGCATTGAAGAGAAAATGCAAGAAACAATGATGCTCGGTTTGCGGCTGACAAAAGAGGGAGTGAGCGAGCGTGATTTCTTTACGAGATTTGGTGTTGAACCCAGTGAAGTGTTTGAGCGACAAATCGTAGAGCTGGTGAATCAAGGTCTGTTGGAGGAGCTGGAGGATGAGGGGCAAACCATTCGACTGACCAAGCGCGGCAGGTTGCTGGGGAACAGAGTATTCATGAATTTCGTGGGAGAATAGGCGATCAGATAACGACCACGCGGGTGCCGTTGCCGACCTGCTCAATTTTATCCCCTATAGTCCGGGGCATGGTCCACCGGAAGATCCAATTGGCTTCCTCGGGGGTCATATTAATACAACCGTGGCTCATGGGAACACCATAGTTATCATGCCAGTATGTGCCATGGAATGCGATCCCATGGGGAGCAAAAAAGGTGGACCAAGGTACACCCGGAAGCTCGTACGCCTTCAGGTCGGAAGTCAGTTTACCATCCCCCATGTGCTTGGAAGGCATTTTGGAATAAACATGATAATTTCCGGGCGGTGTGTTCGTAGATATCGAACCAGGGGAGGGGGAGTAATCGGGTACCCCCGAGGATATTTTAGTTTTCAGAACGATCTCATCACCGCGATATGCTGTCAACGTCTGGGTGGCCAGCACAACCTCTATCCGTTTTTGCGCATCCGGAAAGTCGGAATCTAACGGTGTGAATGACTGAAAGGGAACCTGGCGGAGATGTTCCGCCCTCACATAGTAGCGAATATTATCCAGGAGCTCATCGTGGATTCGGTACCAAACCTCGCCATCCGGGCCTTCGGCTTTCCCATCCACCCAGTGCAGGGATTGGTAATACAACCGGTACAAGGGCTCCCAATATTTTTTCCCTTTTAACCACATCACCTGGCTAAATGGTACAGTCACTTCCGCTAGGATTCCGGCCTCGGGTACGGTGTCCATAATGGGATTGAGAATCGTGGAGACTTTCTGAAGGTGGGCAGAATGCATGTAGCCGCCCCAGACCCGGTACCAACGCGGATTATAGTCAGGCCCGTATTCAGATTCGACTTCATAATAATAATTGACCAGATCGTCGCGGAAATGCTGATACTGGATCCGGCTCTCATCGTTGGGCTGGCTGTATACACTGATCGAATCGGTTGCCACGCGGATAACCTGGTTGGGCGATGACCGGGTACCAGCCCGGGCAATCGGAAAGGCTCCAGCTCCGGCGGTCAGAGAAGCTGAAAATTTCAAAAAATCCCTTCGACTCAGGTCAGATTTCATCCGGAAAATTATAACAACGAATTGGAGCTAAATGGTAATAATTGCATTAAGAATTAGAATACTTGTACTAAGTCTTGAAAACGCTTTACTTCATATCCGCATTCCTCTATAATCTTAAGCATCGAGATGTTAGGAGAATAAAATGGAAAATCCAATGGTGATGGGAATCGATGTGAGCCGGTGGCAGCAAAAAGTGGACTGGTCGTTACTGAAATCAAAAGGGGTTGAATTCGCCATTCTCAAAGCAACCCAGGGTGATTACCTCACTGATCCAATGCTCAAGAACCATTATAAGAATGCTCGCGACGCTGGCATGCTGGTTGGGGCATACCATTGGTGCGATCCCATGTCCAAGGATGATCTCCAGGCGAAATACTTCCTGCAAGCGGTAAAGGACCTGGATCTTTGCTTCATCGTCGCCGACGTTGAGCAGCATTGGACGGATTGGAATGAGTGGCGTAATAAAAAGATAACCAAGATCATCCCTTCACAGAGGGTCAGCGATAATGCGAAAAAGGTGGTGGAATATTGGAACGGAAAAGTGAATGCTCCGATCATCGTCTATACCCGGGCAACATTTATCGATTATTATGCGGCACAAGCCTCCGCCTGGCTGCCTAAATATCCCCTCTGGCTGGCGCATTACACTCACACAATTAGAAAAGATAGTTCCAAAGCAGCCTATACCTGGGAAAAATTCAGTCTCGAGGTTCCCCGCAGTGGTGCTCCGAAATTGCCACGCAATTGCGCCAAATGGGTTTTCTGGCAGTTCACAGGCGGTAAATACATACTTCCAGGAGTTGACTCATCCATAGATCTAAATTTGTTCAATGGCGACCTGGCAGCGCTCTATAAATTTGCCGGGAGGAAATTACCAGTCAGTGTAGTGGAAGAAACAACGGAACCTGCTCCACTCTCTCTGGAAGAGCGTATAGATAGACTGGAAAAAATTGCCAGGGAAAAAGGATGGAAATTGGACTGAATCTGGCGAGGTGTTCCTCAGGTTAGATGCTTAAATAACTGGACTAAGTCTGCACTGCGAAAATAATCCCTGAATGCCCTTGTTTCCTGGAAAACCTGGAACAGGGCATTTTCGATCTCCTTTTGCCTGCGGGGATCTGCCTTCTCTCCGGGGGCGTTTAAAATTATCGTGCTTTCCCCTTCGATCATTGACGTGATGTCGCCCCGCGCGCAAAGGAAATCCAGACCCAAGCGGATAAACACTTCTGTTTGCGCGCAATGAATCGCCAGCTCTGTGATGTTGGCGATACCATTCTTTCTCTGAATTGCATATTTCACCAATCCCGCCAGTATTGTGACCGCGGTTTGAAGAGACCCTTCAAGCGGATCCAGATCATAAACAAGGACTTTATCCGGGAGAGCTGTGGAGATTAATCCTGCCAGGATATCCCAATCCGGAGGAGTGGAGGTGATCACCAATTCACTCGACCTGGCAGCATTCGTGCGATTTACTCCTGCAGGAATATTCTGAATTAAGTTGCCTTCTCTGAAAACTGCCACACCTGGCATCTTTGAGAAGGAAATTATCTCGGAAACGTCGACTTTCTTGTGGCGATTGTCAATAACCTCGAAATCTTTTTTCGAAGAAAGTTGTAAAGGTAAGAATTCCTCCTGGCGAAATCCCTTCCATTCGATTGTCACCTGCGGTTTTCCACGATAGTTAGATTTTTTTAGCGTATACGCCAGGTCAAAAGCTCGCCCAGGGTACTCTTCTCCGTTGGATTGCCAGTGCAGGACATCGATGACCACATTGTAATCATCCCGGATGGATAATTTGGTGTGTTCCTGATTTTTTCCAAGTTGTTTCAGATCGATGATTTCAACATCCCTAGCAGCCAAAAGAACCTCGGAATTTCCCTGTCCAAATGGTGCCAACCGGTCAATCCGATCTGCCAGAACCGGGGTTATCTCTGAGAAACCAAGGTAAGCTTCGATCTCCAACGGGATTTCTTTGAGACCTTCCGGATTGCTTGCGAAAATCTCGGAATTAATCCGGCGATGAAAGAGGGGCAGGTCATCGGAACGCAAGGAAAGCCCAGCAGCTTGAGGGTGCCCGCCGAATCCCAGGAGGAGATCGCTGCAACGGTTAATTGCTTGGATGATATTTACCCCGGAAATGGAGCGGGCGGATCCGCGGGCGATTCCGTGTTCATCAGTGCGGAAGATAAAAACCGGGCGCTGGAAAAGGGTGGCGAGTCTCCCTGCAACCAATCCAAGCACCCCTCCTGTCCAAAGAGGGTGAGAGAGGACAATCGAAGGCTCATCGAGGAGACCTGGATTCTGCTCCACTTGCCGGAGAGCAGCGGATTCGACGCTCTCGGTGAGTATGCGGCGCTGACCATTCAGCCCCTCGATTTGCAGCGAAAAAGTGTTGATGAATTGACGATCCTCGGATAGGAGGAATTCGACAACAGGGTTGGCGTCCGAAAGGCGGCCAACTGCGTTGAGGCGGGGAGCCAGGTAAAAATTTACATGATCCTCATTTAGGGCTAACGGATCGATTTTTGCAATATCTAATAAACTGCGTATAGCCAATCTATCTGTTGCCCTTAGTTGATCCAACCCTCTTTTTACCAAATAGCGATTCTCCCCCCGTAGGCTCGCCATATCCGCCAATGTGCCCATCGCAGCGAGATCAAGCAGTTGATCAGGTGATTGCGGATCTGAACTTGAAGTTAGCAAGGCTTTGGCAAGTTCAAATGCTGTACCTGCACCGCAGAGGGTAGAAAGGGGATCTTCTCCGGGAAGAAAATGAGGGTTGATAACGGCGAAGGCGGAAGGCAGCGTTTCTGGCAGTGTGTGATGATCAGAAATGATTAGATCAACACCAGCCTGTATGCACGCTTCCGCTGCTGCGACCTCGGAGATCCCTGTATCGCATGTGATCAGCAGGCGGATACCCCTGGATAAAAAATCCTGCAGAAAAGGGAGAGAGATCCCATGGCTTTCAGGACCGCGAACCGGGATATGGTAATTAACATCTGCCCCCAGCGCTCGCAGTGATTGAACCAAGATGGCAGTGGAAGTTTGTCCATCGACATCAAAATCACCCCAAACGCCGATCCTCTCGTGCTTTTGAATCGCCAAATTTATCCGCGCCACAGCCTCTTTCATTCCAGGAAGCCGATACGGCTGGTCCATTCCAGGTTTTTCAGGATTCAGGAATTCTTTTGCCATCGACCGGTTGGTAACCCCTCTACGATAAAGTGCTGCAGCGATCAATAGATCTCCAGCCACCTCATCAACCAGATCAACCGGGATCGGCGTATCGACCGGCTCAAGCCAGGTTTTTGAAGATAGGATCAAAACTGGATCTCCTCGGTGTCTGAAAAGGAGAATCCACTTAAATCTTCGACTTCCAATTCCTCTGATTCATTCAAATCCCCTGCTTCAAGACCCCGTTCGCAATAGGAACGATAAGGGCAGAATCTGCAAATTTTATCGTTCGACGTTTTAATGAATTTGTCATCGCGAGTGGAGAGAATAGAACTTATCAGGGTGGATAAGTACTCTTCATCCGCGTCCAACCGGGCTTTGTCAATATTGAATATTTCCTCATCGTCGGGGAAATCCGCGAACCAGTAGATCATAGATATTTGCGATGGCAAGGATCCGCCGCCCGGGATCAATTTTTGCAGAGAGCGGAAGAGAACCCAGGGGTATATCCGGGTCTGTAGTCGTTGTTGTAAGGCTATTCGTTTCGGTTTCCTTTTCGACGTTTTCCAGTCCAGGATGAGCAATTCCCCATCATTTGTTACCGCGATCAGATCGAATTTCGCGATGATCCTGAAACCATTCAGGGAAGATGAGAGGGTGGTTTCCGGGTAAGAATATTTGATATTTCTGAGTTTTTGAAATTCAAGGTGATTCTGAACCCAGATCTTCAACTCGATATCGTCATTTTCATTGACCACAATCAACGGATCCAATCCAAGGTACATCTGGTGGAGGATCCTGTGGAGTCGAACCCCAAGGTTCATTTGCCTTTCCAGTTCCAAAACCGGCTCACTTTGAATTGCCGGCCAGGCTACCTTTTGGATATATTTCAATTGGAATCTGCGGGGACAATCCACATAATCCTGGAGATTATGCTGGGAGAATGAAAAATCATTTAGCAGCATCAATTCGACCTTCCCAAGCTGACCGGATGGCTTCAAATGGAATCGACTGTTTGGCGTCTCCTCGCCGGCCCGTATTCCATGTGATGCATAATTCACGACGGGCACGCGTTATCCCAACGAAAAACAAACGCAATCGTTCTGAAGAATAATCAATCCTTGATCGCATGGTGGCTCGCCCTTCGGTCATGTAAATTCCCACTGGGTCTTTGTTTAACAGAGCTGTAAGCCGGGAAATTGTCTCCGCCTCAAGGTTAAGATGATCGCGGATAAACCATTTCTCACCGATATAAGAATCAAATGGTTGGGCAAAAGGAAAATCGTAATTATTTGCAGATAAGATATACACGCGGTCCCATTCCAGGCCTTTGGCTTTGTGGATCGTGGCTATAACCACTTCTCCTTTGTGTTTTTCCGGGTCGAAACCGGAATCTTCCTCATCAAAACCCGGAAATTTACGCTTGTTCAAGGCGATTTGCGTCAATTCGTCCGCAAAATCCGGGAGTGCCCAGGACGGTTCCTGTGATGCAGATCTTTCAAGCGACAGGGCAAGTTTATGCGACAATGCCAGAGCACCGGGCTTAGTATAAATATCCTGGCTAATGATCAGAAGCAGTTGATCGATCGGAAGAGATGCAGCAAGCTGCCATTTTTTTACCATTTCCCGAAATGATGCCATTGCAGCCATTTCTGCTTCATCCAATTCAACTGTTAGCAACCAATCCTTCCCGGGAGTTGGGTGGATGAATTCTTCACAGTGATTGCATTTTTTCAATCGATTGGCAAGATCCTTAATTAGCGGGTCGGATCCAGCGGTTTCCTTTCCTGCCAGGCTTGTTTTTTCAAAAGCATCTGATAGCTTACCAGGTTGGTTCGGATCCGCAACGCAGCGAAGAATGGAGGCGAGGGTATCCGCAACTGTCCGAGTGGTGAGACTGCTGCGCAGCAACTCGAAGATCGGGATATTATTCGCTTTCAATTTCGCTGCAAGTTCTTCCCCGCGATCGTTCCGGGGGACAAGCACAGCGCAGGTGGAACCGGAATGGGTCGGCAGCCAATTTCTGATCGAGCGAACCACGGCATTTAATTCCTCCTCTGGTGTATACCCGTCCTTGTTAAGGAAGATTGCACCGGGTTCATCGTCGGGATTCGGTTGCGGGTCGCCTGCTGGAGCAGGGGAGATCAATGGATAATCCAATGATTCCTTTAATTGCTGATCGGACAATGATTTCGTCCAGCGTATCAACTCGTTGGCCAGAAAAATAATGCTCCTGGTGGAACGCCCGGAATGCTCGAGATTGTTACGCTTCACTCTTTTGGAAGACAAGAAGCGACGCAAATAGTAAGGGCTGGCAGTTGTGAAGGTTTCAAAAATTGCCTGATTGGGATCTCCCACGCGCACCCAGTTCCCATCCGCGCCACTGAGCAAGTCGAGAATTTTCTCCTGAAGACGGCTTGAATCCTGGGCTTCATCTTCGAGGATAAACGGCCATTGTCTTCTCTTCCTCTCTAGGAATTCAGGATCAAGGGTAAGTGCTTTGAGGGCAAGAGATATCAGGTCATCAAAATCCACAGAGGAGCGCATGTTTAACGCGCGCTGGTATTCGGTATAAACGTCCCTTACCAGAAGGATGAGCGGGTCCTCCAGACCTGAGGATGAAATCATTTCCTCCAGCTGATGGGGGGTGATCGGCTGGTCTTTGGCAATACTGATGGAATTAGCGCAGATCTGTTCGACGGTCTCCGCCCAGCGTTTTTGAACCTCATATTTTTCCAGATCATTAATATCCTGGATATATGCAAGCAATATATCTTTTCTGGAAGGCAGGAGGTTGCTCACGATCGAATGGATAATGGCGCTTGACTCCCTTTCTTCAAGAATTGAAAACTGATCGGATAACCCGACCAGGTCCGGTCTCTCCCGGACAATATCGTGCGCCAATCCATGTAGGGTCCTAACCCGGTATCCGAAATTTGGCAGTAAACCCTTTTCCTGAATAAAAACTGCGATCCTGGAAGAAAAATTCTGAACCGCTGAATTCACTAGCGTAACGATCAATACCTCCTGGTCATCCTGCAGGTTTTGATCAGCGACCAATTGGGCAGCCAGGCAGGAGAGGGTGTGCGTTTTACCGCTCCCGGGGACTGCTGAAATACCCATCCTGCCGGATTTATAAATAAGGACATCCTTTTGTCCGGGTCTTGGTTTAAACATCACTGGATCCCTGCGATGGCAGTCGCTTCAATAAAGTTTGCAGGGAATGGAGCAGCCGACCTTTTTCTTCCATTCCGTTCTCGTTCAATCCAGTGGTGCAAAAATACACTTTACCCTTACAGCGTTCCAGCAATCCATTAATAAGCCTCGCCATAGATTCCTGGTTGGATGAAAACTCATCCGCATCCGTCCACTTGCGACCTGAAGTCCACGCACGGCTTAGTACGTATGGCTGGGTAAGGGGTTGAAAAAGCCGCTCCCACCAGCCGTGACTGCCAGCATCCAACCAGAATTGAAATCCAACCGCACGATTCGACATCAAAAATGAATACGCCGGAGAAAGAAGTACTGCTTCATCCGGTGACATGCCCTGAGGGATAAGATATTGGGCTGCCAGCACCCCGGATTCAACCATTTGGATGTACTCTTTGCCGATCTCGCCATTGGCGATTTCATTACCGAGAATAGCAAGGTACCTGAACTTGCGGGCAGAAATTATCAATTGCTCTGCAAGTGCAGCGGATTCCAATTCTTCGTGGAAACCGAAGCCTTTTTGGGAGAGGACTTCACCAAAAAGCTCACTTAAGAAAATATCCAGGTCGGATGTCCCAACGTTGATGGAGGATTCCAGCCAGGTTCGCATAACTTCGTAGCGTTCACCAAAAACGAATGTGATCCTGGTTTGCATTTCTGGAATGAGCTCGGAAAAACTCACCAATTGGCGGGTGCGGTTGATCTGCGGAGTGATGATCTTTGCCAGCAAGTCAGCGCGGTTAAGATCTCCACTCGTGATTACCTGCATCAACATTGTCCGCATCTCAAATAGCGTGATCGGAAGTTTCCAGGAAGGATTGGCAATCTTAGCCAGTGTTAACATGGATCGAACGGATGGTTCACTCCCAAGACTTCGGGAGGGACGGGAAGATCGATTGGGGATGCCCAGCAATCCCAGTTTTCGTTGGATGGAGAACCTCAAGGCATCGCTCATATATGATGAGATCACAACGATCTCGCCAGGTTGAGCTTTGCTGGAACGAATCAGGTTATTTATCTCGCGGCATACTTCATCGATCATTTCTGTTGAAAAGCGGTATTGGCGGATCTCAAAACAATTGCGGTCGAGCGGAATAACCGGGGGAAGGGTCTCCTGACGGATGATTTTTCCCAGCGCAGAGGATAAAGCGGTTACCTTTTGGTTTTCCTGGAAATTCTCTTTAAATTCATAATTGGTTCTACAAGCCTCCACCAGAGAAAAAGCGGATGCCGGATCAGCACCAAGGAAGGTGCGGTAGCCCCCATTTATATTGTAGATAATCAAAGCGGAATCGAATTCTGGCAGCCAATCGCGTACCAGGTCATGTGCCACAGGAACATCTTCTTCAACATTATCGAAAATCAAATGGCTGAATTGGGTTCGTAAATATCCCCGCACCAACGGAGACACACACAAATAACGAAAAAATACTTCAATCTGCAAGGAGAAATCGAGCAGATTGTTTTGGTAACAATAATCCCGGAACCGAATGGCGGCTTCCTGTGCCTTTATGAATATATTGATCTGGGAGGGTTCTCCCATCCAGGCCGAAGATAATCTCTCCCCAATTTCAGTGTGAGAAAAACCAATCACCGCTGCTTTATTCAGATTATCCAGGATCTGGCTATAAAGCCGGTTCGGATCCAGAGAGAGGCCTTGAAACTCACCTCCTGCAATCATGGGGCTTACCAGCTTCGCCATGAAATATTGCGCTGTTTCCATTGTCAGGAATTTTAGCTGGCTTGGCGAAGCCTTGAATCCCGCGGTCACGGCGATTATTGGCCAGAAAAGATCAACCATCCTTTGGGCTAAGCCACCAATAGTAAGGATGACAGGCAGAGGACCTTCGGGAAAATCGGTTGAATTAATCGCCTGGTAATAAGGCTGTGCCAGGTTTCTTTGCGGAACCAGGATCAAAATGGTGCCGCGGGAAAGGCCTTTTTTTGCGAGGGATAACAACCTGGCAACTCCGGCACTTGTCTTGCCAGTACCTGTTGCGCCCACCAAGGAGATCGAACCCTCTAGATCAGGCGAAACCAGTGCACCTTGTTGTGTAGAGAGCTTGAGATTCAATTCCTATTGTGCCAATTCTTCTCAATTTTGTAGAAAAAACCTGATAAATAAATATTATGGAGTGCTTTCTGCAATTTTATTAAGCACTTCCCGGGCGAGCAGAGTATCCTCAAGTGCGCGATGGGATTTTGGAATCGTGATCCCTAAATGCTTTCCCGCCTCTTCCAGGCGGAAATACTTGTTCGCACGCCTGGATTGATCCCATACGGACCGGTAATCGGCAAAAATCCGCATAATATCTTCTGGGGGTAACCCCGGCTGCCAACGAGTGAGGCCTGACTTTCGATTTGTTTGATCGATCATGCGCAGATCAAACTCGGCATTATAAATTGCCAGCAACCGTCCGTAAAAAAATACCTCTCAATTCCTGCCAGAGAGAGATCCACATAGGCGCATTACGAGTCATCTCCTCCGTGATTCCGTGAATTCGGGAAGCTTCGCGCGGGATCGGGTTTAGAGGCCGAACAAGCGAATTCATCAAGGTGGTTCCGCCTGAATCAACAACAGCGATTTCAATAATCTCTGCGCTGGAATCCAAGCCGGTTGTTTCTGTATCCAGAAAGATCGGGTTTTGACTGCAAATCTCCCTGGCGGCTTGGATCGCAGCTTTCCGAGAAGAAGGGGGAGAATCATTCCTAGCCAAGGAAATCACCTCTGCCACATATTGAACTGATCCAACTTAACTGTGAATCCGGGAGTATTCAGCGCCAGGATATAGACACCCACCTTGGTCGCATCCTGGTAACTTGAATTCGTAGTTTCATTCGCTTTTTTGCCATTGATATAGAGGGAAATATTTGGACCTTCGACGAGAACTCCGAGGCGATTGGTCTGGTTGGATCCAGAATTAATCTCGCCGCTGGAAGTCGATTCGATCAGGGTTTGATAGCGAGATCCATCTGAGAGTGCCAGGTTGTACTTGCCTTCGCAGGATACACCAAAATAAAAACCTTCACCGGTGGACCAATCGGGGGAGCGAAAAACGAGACCATATTGATCCCTGCCAGAACAGGTAAGCGTGGTGAAGGTGCCTTCAAGATAGAAGTTACTCATCCCCCTATCGGTTAAACGCCACCCCCTCCACCCATTGGCGGCATAGGAGCTCATCATCATGGTGCCTTCACTGAGCGTGATGCGGGTGTATCCGTCATCATAACCCGAGTCATCGATGCCGAATGCTTTCCCGGAGTTCATCGGATTGCTATAGGAAGGCGATCCGAATTGGGATGCAAAATCCTGAGGGGTTGGAGTTGCCGTTGGATCGGGTGTGCTGGTTTCTGTTGGTGGGGCGGTTGTGGGTGTCGGAACTTCTGTGTCATCCGGACTGATGGTGTTCAGTACCTGTTGGGTGGAAGCAACCTGTGTCGCCGTGCGGGCAGATGCAACCTGTGTGGAGACTTGATCGGAAGGATTTCCTTTTTTTGTAAAGGGGAAATTGCATGCCATTATTAGAAGGAGGATGAAAACTAGAAGAAAATATCTTTTTTGCATCCGGTAATTATACGCCAAGGGTGTATGATTCTGTTTGCGAACGAGGATAGCAAATGGACAGCGTAAAGGAGTAATGTATAATCTCTAAACTTTATTGATGAAAACGCACGTCATCCACCTGGCCGCACACGATGATTATCATTCCACCCGGGATCAAATGACCTGGGGAAAATCTGCGAGAATCCTTCTTGTACTTCCAAGAAAGGAACGGATACTGAGGTCCAGGCTGGACCTCGTTCTACTCGAGAGGCAGGCTGTTGCATTGGGAGCGCAACTTGCATTGGTAACAGATGATGAATTGGTCCTTGGAAACGCTGAAGATCTGAAAATCCCTGTTTTTGAAACCATCAAAGAAGCGCAGCAGAAATCCTGGAAAGTCAGCGGAAAGAAAAAATCATCGGGGATCAATTACAAATCCCACCCACCAGGGAAGGGAAATACAACCCCAAGTCGACCAGTAAAAAGAGTTGACCTCGGCAACACATGGACCAGAGTATTCGTTTTTTTCCTGGGAGTATTCGCGGTTATTGTCCTTCTTCTTGTACTATTACCAGAAGCTGAGATCGAGATAACTCCCGCCTCCCAGCGGCAAGAGATGAGCTTCACGATTCGAGCAGACCCGCGTGTGGAGCAGGCGAATATCGCAGGTTTGGTACCAA
This sequence comes from uncultured Chloroflexia bacterium, assembly GCA_963747315.1. GTDB lineage: Bacteria > Chloroflexota > Anaerolineae > Anaerolineales > Anaerolineaceae > CAVVEQ01. The sequence goes on from CAVVEQ010000013.1 coordinate 431,271, forward strand.
TAAATAAGGTCACAATCCCGGTAACTGAAAGCCGGACAATAAAAACAAGCGGGATCATCACCATAGGAGAAACCTCCGCTATTGGGGAATTGGTAATCAAAAACCTGACCGATTCCGCGCTGACGGTTCCGGCTGGATCTGTATTCAGGACGTTGATTGATCCGGTACAACGGTTTCAGTCCACCCAACCGGTCAAACTTCCAGCAAGAATCGGAGGCACATCCAGGGTTCCCATTCAGGCAATCAATCCCGGTGAAGCGGGAAATGTTGAAAAAGAGACGATACAGGGTGTGGAGGGTCAAATCGGTCTATTGATAACAGTGACCAACCCCCTCCCGAGTGAAGGTGGAGCTGACCGCCAGGTTTCTGCGCCTACGGAACAAGATCTTCATGATCTTGAAAAGGCCATTCAGTTCGCATTCGAAACATCGGCATTGAATGCGATCAAGGAAAATGCAGGGGAGGATAGTATCATTATTCCCCAATCCATCAAAATTGGAGAGGTACTCAATAGGTTTCAAGAACCGGAGATTGGAACCCCCTCCGACACTATATCATTGACGATGACCGCAGAGTCCTCAGGTTCGTTGATAAATGCTGAAGATATTCAACAAGCCGCCAAATTGATCCTTGATGCTAACCTGCCTGATGCGGATAAGCCATCAGAAGATGGGATTGAAGTGGATATCATTTCCAAGGAAGCTGAGGATGGGGAATGGTTGATAAAGGCATCGCGATTGGTCTCAAAAGTAATCCACCCAGATGAAATTGCGCAGCTCGCAGCAGGAAAAACGCCTCAAGTCTTTCTAACTGCTCTTTCAGATATCATGCCGATGGATGGAAATCCGAAGATTCAAATACGTCCATTCTTCCTGGGTCGCTTTCCATTATTACCCATGCGCATCCATGTAAAAGAATAATTATGAAAGAACTAGTTAGCTTAAAAAAGATAATTGCTGTCGACCCGGGAGGCCGCAGAATCGGGATCGCCATCAGCGACGAGACTGGGAATCTAGCCAGGCCATTGAGTGTGATCATTCATAAATCAAGACATGAAGATGCTGTCAGGATCATCCAGGTGGCAGCTGAGCAATCCGCGGAGACTATTATCATTGGCGCAGCCTATGGAAACGAAGGTGAGGAAACTCCAGCTAGCCGTAAAGCAAACAGGCTGGCAGGGGAGATCCATGCCATTTGTGAAATTAAAGTCCAACTGTGGGATGAAAGCGGTTCCACCCGGAAAGCAAAAGATATCAAGATGCTCATCGGAACTTCAAAAAAAATGAGGAAAGGCCATCAAGATTCAACGGCAGCAGCCGTTATCCTGCAGGATTTCCTGGATTCGCTCCACAATAAACGACAGGATCAGTCATGAGAAAAAGTTACGGTTATGTAATATTCATTGTTTTTCTGATCACTGCTTGCTTGGGTATTATTTTCATGCTGTTTTCAGTGATCCCTGCCCAGGTGGGAAATTTATTTGGATCACCAAATTCTGCGCTATCACCAGCTCAGAGATTGCGATACGCTGTTGAGCTTTACATCAATAAGAATGATCTTTTTACGCCAAAGGATCTCAACCAGACCGGGGTTGTGGATTTTGATATCGAATCTGGTGAATCAGTATCTTCAATCAGCGGGCGACTTGAAGAAATGGGATTAATTTCGGATGCAACCTTGTTTACTCACTTGCTCATTTACACCGGCTTGGATATGTCCATCCAATCTGGAAGATTTGCGCTAAGCCCTGTAAAAAGTCCTGTCGAAACTGCCGTCACCCTCACTAATCCTGACGAAGTGCTCATCCCGTTCTCAGTTTTACCTGGTTGGAGGATGGAAGAAGTTGCGGCTTCTGTAGATACCTACCAATTCGGTTTCTCAGGCGACGATTTCCTGGCTGCCACCAGGGATCCATCAACAATCGGTGTGAACATTCCAATCGATAGTGGCAAATCCCTCGAAGGTATGATCAGAACCGGGATAACCTATGTAAAAAAGAATGTGGAATTGAGAGATTTTATTGAAACGCTTTCTATCAACAGCAGTGATGAATTCACTTCTGAGTTGAAGGCTGCATTAATGACGAAGGATATGAACATATACCAGGCTCTAATCCTTGCCTCCATTGTTCAAAGAGAGGCAGTTCAACCGAGTGAGATGAAAATGATCGCTTCGGTTTTTATCAACCGATTGCAGAAGGGAATGAAACTTGAAAGTGATCCTACGGTGCAATATGCTGTCGGATTCGATCCAATTACCGGGAGCTGGTGGAAGACCCCGCTCACTTATGATGACTTGGGGGTGAATTCGCCGTATAATACCTACCTATTCGGAGGATTGCCGCCTTCACCAATCAGCAATCCAAGCCTGGAAGCGCTGGAAGCAGTTGCTTTTCCCGAAATTTCCGATTTTTTATTCTTTCAGAGCCAGATGCGACAATTCTGGTTATCACAATTTTGCGAATGACATATGAAGAACATCTCAAAAATTCCTGTAATTAAACCTGGAGGTTACTTATGAGTTCTGTTTTAGGAATAGATATCGGTGGTTCTGGGATCAAAGGGGGCATCGTAGATGTCGTTAGTGGAAAAATGATCTCAGAAAGGATTCGTGAAGATACGCCACCAGATGGTGATCCAAAAGAAATTTCTAAGATTATCCATAAAATGTTCTCATCATTTTCCTGGGAAGGCACGGTGGGGGTGGGTTTCCCGGCGGTTGTACTTGATGGAGTTTCCTACAGCGCGGCGAATATTTCCGAAAAATGGATCGGATTAAACGTGAATGAAATGCTCGCAAGCGGGACGAAATGCAGGGTTTACACAGTAAATGATGCGGATGCAGCCGGAGTGGCAGAAATGGATTTTGGTGCTGGCAGAGAACACAAACAGGGCGTGGTTATGATGATCACCCTGGGAACCGGGATCGGATCGGCGATTTTTATCGATGGAATACTGGTTCCCAACTTGGAGTTAGGTCACCTGATTATCAAAGGCAAGGATGCTGAAAAGTGGACTTCCGCGGCGGTCAAGGAGACGCAAAAACTGAGCTGGAAAAAATGGTCCCGCCGATTGCAGGTATATTTTGATTACCTAGAGCAACTCTTTTCCCCCAATCTCTTTATTATCGGAGGGGGTGTGAGTAAAGATGCGGAAAAGTTTATCCCGAGGCTGAAAACCAGGGCTAAGATGGTTCCTGCAGAGTTCCAGAACCAGGCAGGTATCATCGGTTCAGCGCTTTATGCAGCCAGGAAAGAAAAACTGATCTAGCGTTCACCAGAATAAAAAGAGAATCCCCGGTTTCATTGGGGATTCTTTCTTGATCAAGGTATTCAATATTAATTTATTGCCTCATAACCTGGCCCAATGGTGAAGAAATCATAGTTTAATTTGATATCCGGAGAAAGGTCGACTAACTCCCCACTTTTCAGTTCCCTGGTATATGACAAATGGATGGGCTTACTGTTGAAATCCAGCAAGTCATAGGGTTCATCGTACCCCGGGGTACCTGCTGGCATGGAAATCCGTTCTCCGCCTTTGGATTTAAACGCGGTTGGCACCTCATCCTCTGGATAAATCGCCAGGACAGGACATTCCCTGACGCATGCACCGCAATCGATGCATGTTTCCGGATCGATGTAATAAAGCGGGTACTGATCCTGCGGTTTCCCAGGAACAATGCACTCCACGGGACAAACTGTTACGCAACCACCATCCCGAACGCAAAGACTTGTGATAATAAATGTCATGGAGAGAATTCCTCAAGCCAGGTATTTGGCTTCAACATCCTTCCAGTCAATGATCGACCAGATGGCTGAAAGGTAATCCGCCCGGCGATTCTGGTACTTCAGGTAATAGGCATGCTCCCACACATCAATTGTCAGCAAGGGTGTAAGCCCTTCAGAGAGCGGGCAATCCTGGTTGGCTGTAGCATGGATTACCAGAATGCCATCGGATTTCCTGCTCAACCAGGACCAACCCGATCCGAAGCGGGTGAGACCCGCTTTTTCCATCTGTTCTTTGAACGCGGGAAAACCACCAAAAGTAGAATCGATCGCCTCCGCCAATTTCCCTGATGGCTGGCCGGTGCTGTTTGGTGTCAGGTTCTCCCAATAAAGAGCGTGATTATAGTAACCACCACCGTTATTCTTGACAGCCGTGCGGACGTCTTCCGGAATTTTCGAGAGGTCCTTAAGGATTTCAACGATTGTTTTGGAGGCGATTTCCGGATATTTTTCAAGCGCTGTATTGAGGTTTTTTGTGTAGGTCGCCTGGTGCTTGGAATGATGGATCTCCACTGTCATTGCATCGATCACCGGTTCCAAAGCAGAATAAGCATATTTCAACTTCGGTAATTCGAAAGGCATTTTAACCTCCTAAAGTTTAGTTTGCCCGACTTTCAATAAAAATTGTAACGGCTAGATAGTCGATTGTCAAATTCAACCATTATACGATTTGGCGTTTATAATTTGGCGCTAATCATGAAACAATCCAGAGATGAGATTTTGGTATCGCCATACCTTGTACTGGGTATCGGTATACTGGCTGTATCCACAGCATCAATATTCATTCGGTATGCACAGCAAATTGCTCCTTCCCTTGCCATAGGCGCTTTCCGCTTGCTTATCGCCGCAGCCATCCTGGCACCATTTTCTCTATCAAAAAACCTGCCAGAAGTAAAGCAGTTCGATCGTAAAAAATGGCTGCTTACCATTCTGGCAGGATCATTCCTGGCATTGCATTTTGCCGCATGGATCACATCTCTTGAGTACACTTCGGTTGCAAGTTCTGTCGTTTTGGTAACGACTGCACCGCTCTGGGTGGCAATTTTCTCACCAATCATTCTCAAAGAGAAAATTTCCAGGTTGACATTGATCGGGATTGTTGTCGCATTAATTGGTAGCATTATCGTGACTGCGGGAAATTTTTGTCAAATCTCCGACAACCAGATCAACTGCGATGGATTCAACATCCTAAATGATAGCCGAGCATTAATTGGTGATCTCCTCGCGTTGTTAGGCGCGTTTTTATCCGCGGGGTACCTCCTTGTCGGCAGAAAGCTACGGAAAACCACACGGCTTTTGACCTACACCTTTCTGGTTTATGCCGTCGCCGCGATTTGCATGGCTGGATTAATGATTATCCGACGAACCCCATTCACCGGGTATCCTGCTGTCGCCTACCTGTTATTCTTCGCACTGGCTGTCGTCCCGCAATTGATGGGTCACTCATCCTTCAATTACGCGTTACGATACAAATCCTCCGCGCTGGTTTCGGTGGCTTTGCTGGGGGAGCCTGTGGGAACAGTGATCCTGGCATTTTTTCTATTGAAGGAAATTCCTTCATCAACCGAAATCGCTGGTGGGATAATAATATTAATCGGTATTTATCTTGTTACCCGAACCGATGGGGAATAACGGCGTTCAATTTTCCGGAAGTTTTACCCGACCATAGAGTTGATTGATCTCAAGGATGCGCGCCTGAAGGTGTTCATCCATCGCGCTGGCTTCCATCCGCCAAGTCCAATTTCCCCCCAATTTACCAGGAAAATTCATCCTGGCATTTGAATCCAAGTTTAATAAATCCTGCATTGGGGCAAGTGCCATCATCGCCACGGAAGACCATACGGACCGGATCATATCCCAGGAAATATCCGTACCTGGTCGGGATAGGTAGCGTCTGCAAAAGTCGCGTTCCTTTTCGGATGCCGATTCATACCAGCCCCTGACAGTATCATTATCATGTGTCCCGGTGTATGCAACGCAATTGACAGGGTAGTTGTGCGGTAGAAATGGATCTTCAGCATCTGAAGCAAAGGCAAATTGAAGGACTTTCATACCCGGGAGTTTGAATTGATCCCGGAGAGAGATCACATCAGGAGTGATCTCTCCGAGATCTTCCGCGATGATTGGAAGTTCTCCCAATGATTTCTGTATCGCCTTGAAAAATGAATCCCCGGGTCCTTTTACCCACCGGCCCACTTCAGCAGTGGGCATACCGGCTGGTACTTCCCAATACCCCGCAAACCCACGGAAGTGATCCAACCGAAGCAGGTCAAATTGCGAGAGGTTGGAATTAATTCTCCTTATCCACCAATCGTACCCTTCTTTCTTGTGCATACCCCAGCGGTACAAAGGGTTACCCCACAGTTGGCCGGTGGGAGAAAAGTAATCAGGCGGCACACCAGCGACCACGGTTGGCATTCTCTTTTTATTGAAATGAAATAAACCAGGTTCCGACCATGCATCCGCGCTATCGAATGATACAAAGATCGGGATATCTCCTATGATTAGCAGGCCTTTTGAATTTGCATACTCTTTTAAAGCAATCCACTGGCGAAAGAAAATGAATTGTAAAAAGTATTGGAAGGAGATAGCTTCAAATTGGCGATTCTCAAAGTCAATTAGGGCTGGAGGAAAACGCAATCGAAGCTCTGGCGGCCAATCCTGCCAGGCGATTCCACCCAGAGAGCTTTTGATTGCCATAAAGAGGCCGTAATCCTTCAACCAAAAAGATTGCTCAAGACAAAATCCTTCATATCCCATAATAAGGTTTCGCCGCTTAGTCTTCTGAAAACGTTTATAAGCGGTTTTCAGGAGTTTATCTTTCCAATCCATCACAGCCGGAAAATCAACGCTATCGCGGTTCAAATCCGGTCTTGATGCCAGGTCATCCAGTTTCAACAGACCCATGTCTAGGAGCATCGTTGGCGATATAAGGTAGGGATTACCGGCGAACGCGGAAAAACACTGGTAAGGCGAATCTCCGTACCCTGTGGGACCTAAAGGAAGGACTTGCCAGAGGGAGCAACCTGCGCCAGCCAAAAAGTCCACCCAACGATAAGCCTCCGGTCCCAGGTCACCGATACCATCCGGCCCAGGCAGGCTGGTAGGATGTAAAATGATCCCGGCACATCTATTGGTGAACATGGGTATCCTCATCGGAAGTTAGTAGAGATCGGTACAAGCGTCCATACTCCAGGGCCGATTTTCTCCAGGAGAAATCCATCCCCATCGCATTTCTTTGTAATTTCTCCCAATATGGTTTGTTGGAAAAATCCAGAAGTGCGTTAGCCAATCCTGCGGTAAACAACTCCACATTCGCCTCGCGGACCAGGTACCCGGTTTTGGAACTCCGGGGGGAGTTCGATGATCGTGTTCTTCAATCCTCCCGTGGATGTCGCAACCGGGATACAGCCATAACGCATGGCGATCAATTGGGAAAGACCGCAGGGTTCATACCGGGATGGCATGAGCAAAATATCGCCAGCCGCGTACATACGATGAGATAGATTCGAATCGAATTTCAGGACTGCGCGAACCCGGTTCTTATATTTCTTCTGAAGTTTCAAACATGCTTTTTCCAGCAGTGGATCACCACTTCCTAAAATTATTGCCTGCCAGGATTTGATTCCGAGATCTAGCAACGATTGGAGCGCGATATCGATACCCTTTTGAAGATCCATTCGGCTGACCAGGATGAGTAAAGGGGTATCCATCGCGGTAGGAAGGCTGAACTCACGCTGCAGGTCGATTTTATTTTTTACCCTCTCATGCAGATTCGCCGAATCGAATTTTGCTGAGATTATTGGATCACTCCCCGGATCCCACGAATCTATATCAATCCCGTTCAATATTCCCTGGATCTTCACCCGATTCTTCTTCAAAAATCCATTCAAACCGCAACCGAATTTTCGAGTTTGGATTTCCTGAGCGTAACGGGGAGATACCGGTACGATCTTATCGACCACGGAGAGACCCATGGGTAGGGGATGATTTCGACCCCATAGCGGCAGATCAGGATCGGGGGAGGGGGGTATTTGAAATTTCTCGTGGGAAGATTCTGTGCCGGCACCCATAAAGGGTAGGTTGTGGAGTGTCAAAATTGAGAAGGGGATCTTTTTTTTACTTTCAAGATTATTCAAGTAGGCAGCAAGGGAGGTGTGCCAGTCATTTACGTGCAGAATATCCGGCTTCCATGATATGAAGTCCAGCAGCCGCAGAGCTGAAAGACAAAACAGAGTGAATTTATAACCATCTTCAGAGGTATTTGGGCTGTAGACACCAGGGGATCGATGAATGATCTCAGCATCCAACAGGTAAAAATGTACGCCACTTACTTCGACGGAAAAAACCCTCACCGGGTACTCTGCTGATCTGGAAAGAATCGAATAGGTTGCGAGTGGAGCTGTCTTCTTAAATATTTGGTCGATTTGGTGATGGTAGGGAATGGCTACTCTAACATCAATTCGGGATGGGTCTCCATCAAGGACTTGAACCTGGCTTAGAGCAAGGGGAAGTGCACCCGCCACATCCCCAAGACCACCTACTTTAATGAAGGGAACAGCTTCAGCAGCCAGAAAAAATACACGGAATGACGATTTTGAGATTTTCAATGGATTATTTGAGGTTACTTGGATGCTTCGAAATAATCCTTAGATACCATTTTCAAAGGACCTTGATAGAGGGTTTCTATCAATTCGATGGACAATTTTGATTTCTGATCGGCATCCTGCCTTGACCAGGTTCGGCTCTTGATCTCGAAGAAATTACCTAGCGATGGTGCAATCATTTTGTCAATGTTGATGAAGAACTCCTCACCTTTGAAATTCACCAGGAAACGACGCCGGTCTTTTTCGATTTCAACTTCCCTTACCGGCTGGAAATATTCCCGGTAGAAACGCAGACTTTGTGTTGCCGGGGCGAGATACCTGGAGCGGGAGAGGAACACATCATGCGGAAAGCGAAATTCCACAGCTTCCCCGATAAGAGTGAGACGTGAACGTACGTTGGAAACCTGGCCGCGTTCATCAATAAAATGATCTTCGCGGTAGCGCAGAAAACCCTGGCTTTCATCTTCAAAAATGAAGTAGGTGTCATACTCGTGGTAATGCCGACGGCGAAGAATTTCAATCCCGGAGGTTTCAAGAGCACTGATCACCTGTTCAGGGTCGGGTATGGCGATCTTAGCCTGAACCTCAAAGCTCTCCTCTTCGGTGAGACCGCCAACGGCAATTAATTTCGAAAGAACCGATTCTTCACGCTGAATTAGAAATGTGTCAATCTTTCGAGCGTAATCCTGCGCTTCCCGAAGGATCTCTGTTTCATTAATAGTGAGAAGAACTTTATCCTGCATGAGCCATTTACCATCCACCATAACATCGGAGACATCGCTGGATTTAGTGGAATATACCAACTGCGCATAGGCTGCATTCGGATCGCGCTGGAAGTGCGGCGAGCTATGCAACCGGGAAAGATCAATAAGGATCAGATCAGCCCTTTTGCCAGGTTCGATCGAACCGGTGATCTCACCAATGTGAAGAGCTTTCGCACCCATCGAAGTGGACATTTCCAGCGCCTGTTGTGCTGGCAATGCAGTTGGGTCATTACTCGTGGTCTTCGCCAGGAATGCTGCCAGGCGGACCTCTTCGAACATATCCAGGTCGTTGTTGGAAGCAGGACCATCTGTCCCAATTCCAACGTTCAAACCAGTATCAAGCATTCTTTTTACAGGAGCTGCACCGGACGCGAGTTTCAAGTTGGAGGACGGATTATGCGCGACTCCGGAATGGGCGTGCAAGAGTGTACGCATCTCACCATCGTCTATCCAAACACAATGAGCGGCGAGTACCTTGGCTTCCAGCAATCCCTGCTTTTTTACCCAGGGTACCACAGGCATTCCCTGATCGCGGCGCATGTTTTCAACTTCCAGCTGGGTTTCAGAGATATGAATCTGCAGCGGGATATCAAACTCCAATGCCAATTCAGCGGAAGCCTTAAGAATTTCCGAGGTGCAAGTATAGGGTGCGTGGGGGGCTATGGAAGGAACGATCAATGGATGACCCTTCCATTTTTTTATGAACTCACGGGAATACTCCAACGATTCTTCGTAGAATTTCGCATCTGGGGTGGGGAATTTCATGACGCTCTCCCCACAGACTCCGCGCATTCCCGCCTGGGCGGTAGCCGTGGCGACATCGTCTTCAAAATAATACATATCGGCAAATGTGGTCACCCCACTTCGAATCAATTCAGCGCATGCAAGGCTGGTTCCCAGGCGCACAAATTCGGGTGAAACGAATTCCCTTTCCACCGGCATCATATATCCCATCAGCCAAACATCGAGACGCAGATCATCCGCGAGCCCGCGGAGAAGGGTCATCGGAACATGCGTATGTGCGTTGACCAAACCAGGCATCAGCACTTTGCCGCAGCAATCGATCGTATTGGCTGATTCAAACCTGGCGCTTAATTCATATTGAGAACCCACTGCAAGTATTTTTGACCCTTTAACCGCTACCGCGCCTGAGGGGTACTGGGTTTTTCCAGAATCCATCGTGAGGATGAAAGCATTTACCAAAAGAAAATCAACTTTTTCCATAGTCTCTCCTACCTTGGGTGATTTTAACCCAGATTCCTGCGGATGAAATCAAGCAGGACATTCCTTTTCCATACATCAACGGAAACAAGTGGACCGGCGAAGTACCTGGATGCCTGGTTTTTTCTCCCTTTCCAATTCCAAAGAAGAGCCAGTTCATGCCGGTCAATTATTTCATCAACGATGACTCCAAGACAAGGTTCCAGATTATTTTGAATGAGACTTTGAAATTTGCTTTGGGCTACATCCAATGAAAGATCATCTTCGATTCGGTGGAATTTTGATGACCGAGATTATGTTCGCTGGCAAAAGGTTTTCCAGGGAATTCAATATATTTCCGGATGAATAGACATGGAGCGTGAGTTGTAACTCCTTGAGGAGACTAAAAACAACTGAAGGCAAGGTTTCATCACCTTCTCCGAAAATATTTTCCGCCAGCCTGGATCGAATCATGCTGCGAACAGGTTCAATAAGACCATCAGCACTGGCAGCATTCTCAGCCCTCGCGGTGATACGAATATCGACCAACCCGGGGTGAGCCAGGAGACCGACTGTTGGATTGATCGATTTTTCCAGGTCCGCGATCTGGTCATCGACTGCAGATTCTCCGATTCCTGAACAATGCAAAACACATGACCGGATAACGGATTGCAACTGATATTTATTTTGAATGAAAGGCAAAATGCTTTCCTGAAGGATAACTTCCATTTCCCCTGGCACGCCTGGAAGCGAAGCGACCATTCTATCTCCGATATCTACCACAAATGCCGGAGCAGTACCAACCGGATTGTTGATGACGATACTTCCTTCAGGGATAAATGCCTGGGAACGATTGTTTTGAGTGGCAGAACGGTTGAGCAGTGAGAACCTTTTTTGGATTGCCTCCCAGAGTGATTCCTGGAATTCCAAATTCCGGTCTACTGCAAGTGCAACCGCTGCGCGGGTGGGATCATCCACAGTGGGTCCCAATCCACCGGTAGTGATGATAATCTCTGCCCGCGAAAGTGATTCGCGAATCATTTCCGCGATTCTCTTTTCGTTATCACCTACGATCGATGTTCGATAAAGATCAATGCCATGATCCCGTAATTGCCGTGCGACGAAGGCGGTGTTGGTATCAATATTCTCCCCGAGCAGAAGCTCGGTTCCAATTGCGATAATCTCAGCTGAAGGCATTTTTCAATTGTATCAGTCGGAAGGATTAAACTATAAGGTTGCCACTAGGCTGATAATTGATAATGTATCAATTCTTGCGCTGGGATTCTAGATCAGACCGTTTTCCCGGCAGCCCTGAATAAATTAAGATTCTCAGCGGACTTTATCCTGCTGCTGGTAAAGAAGCGCTTCGCGTATTTGAAGATCCGCATTACGAATCTTTCTCGCTAAGTCCACAGAAAGGTTATACATCACCAGGTAACCAAGTTCTGGATTGGATTTGCACAATTCGAGGAAATTTGCCCTAGAGATTTTCAATAGGCGTGTATTATCTTCCTGAGCGATGGCACTGGCAGATCGGATACCTTCATCCACAAGCGCGATTTCGCCAAAACTCTGTCCCCGTCTCAGCAGCGCGATTGGTGAAGGTTTATTTGATTTCTTATTAGATGGGGCGACCAGGTCTGGGTTCACCAAGATCTCAACCAAACCTTGCTCTACAAGATACAATTCCCCCTCCCGAGTGTTCTCGGAAAATATTATTGCCCCTTTTTTGAATTCCAGCTCTTCACAAAGCGATTCAATCAATTTCAATTGGCTCGTGTTCAGATTGTAGAACAGATCAGTTTCAATCAGGAAATTGTTATACTTGGACATGAGTCCCTTCCGATGCGGAGGTATATTAATTAATTGAAATCATACATCATATTGGCTTGAAATTCAATTTGTAAAGTGAAAAAGATGGCATGGAATCAGGCAATTGGTAAGAAAGGAGAATCTCTAGCAGAGAGATTTTTTATCGATCGCGGTTTTACAGATCCTTGATAAAAATTACCGGACACCTTACGGAGAACTTGACCTGATTATTGAGAAGGAAAGAGAGATCGCATTTATTGAGGTGAAAACTCGAACAGGGCAGGAATTCGGATTTGGCGAGTCATCGGTTGACGTGATCAAAATGGATCACTTGGTTTCTTCTGCGGAACATTACATTGCAGTGGAACCTGTTGATACTGAATCCTGGCGAATTGATGTTCTGGCAGTTCAACTGAGAGAAGGACTTGAACCAGAATTTGTTTGGTTTGAAAATGTATCCTGATTTCCCCTTGAATCCATTAATCTTTATCATTGGCCCAACCGGAGTGGGGAAATCCAGATTTGCCATTGAACTTGCGAAAATAATTGATGGTGAGATTATTTCAGCAGATTCACGATCCTTTTACAGGGGAATGGATATTGGTACCGCTAAACCTTCTGCAGAAGATATGGAATCTGTTCCCCATCATCTGGTCGATATTGCCAATCCGGATGAAACGATCAGCCTGAATTTGTTCATCAGGTTGGTGATGAAGTGTGTTGAAGAAATTCATTCCCGAAATAAAGTGCCATTACTCGTGGGTGGAACCGGGCAATATGTGCGCGCAATTTTGGAGGGTTGGCAGATTCCTGAAGGCGAACCCAATCAGCGATTAAGAACCATTTTGGAGAAAATTGGCCTGGAGAAAGGCGCGACCAAACTACATCATCATCTCAGCATTCTGGATAAGGATGCTGCGGATGCAATCGATCAAGCCAATATGAGAAGGACAGTCCGCGCGCTGGAGGTGATCCTGACCAGCGGAAGAACATACTCTTCGCAAAGAAACCGTGCAGGCTGTCAATTTTCAACGCTAATCCTTGGTTTGATGATGCCGAGGAATGAATTATATGCAAGGGTGGACAACAGAATCGATCAAATGATAAAAGATGGTCTGGAGACGGAAACAATAAACCTTTTGAAGCAGGGGTTTTCTGCCTCTTTCCCCGCGATGTCAGCGATCGGGTACAAGGAAATGACCATGGCTATCAATGGAGAGATCTCCCGCGAAGAGGCTGTAATGCTTATGAAAAGACGAACAAGAGTGTTCATCAGGCGGCAATCTGCCTGGTTTCATTCTGATGATCCTGATATTCATTGGTTCAATCCCAATGCGGAGTTCCTAGACCATGCGCTTCAAACACTACGGGTTCCAAAAAATTGGAAGGTGAGTCCTTAATGAGCAAATCCGAAAATAAACCCTGGTTGAAACATTACGACAGGGGGGTTCCTCAGCTTATTGACTACCCTAAAATATCACTTCCTGAATTATTAAGAATTACCGCAACTGAGCATCCCGAACGGAATTGCATAATTCACGGAGACCGCAAAATCACATTTGCTGAAGTCGAAAGTGCCTGCTCAATCCTTGCCATCAGATTGATGGAATACGGTATTTCAAAAGACGATCGTGTGGGGATTATCTTTGGTAACAACCCGGAATTCGTAATCAGTTTCTTCGCGATCCTCAAAGCTGGGGCAGTAGTAGTCGCAATCAACCCCTATTATAAAATACCAGAAATTCAATATATTGTAGATGATTCAGAGATAAAAACAATTCTAACGGGATTTTCCCAAGAGACCCTTGTACGCAACTTACAGCAATATATGCAATATATTCAGATTCTACAACTACAAAGTACTGAACTTGAAAAGTTAAGTGATTCGAACTCACTTACATTCCAATTATTACAAGGTGTTGGAAAAAATGCGCAAGATAAGAACAAAATATTTAGTTTACCTGAGGTAAAGCAGGATGACCCTGCAGTGTTCCAATACAGCGGCGGGACGTCTGGTACACCCAAGGCTGCGGTGGGCATGCACAGGAACCTTGTGGCTAATGTTCATCAATTCGGCGAATGGTTGAAAGGGATGGAAAAACCACACCCCATATTCCTAAGCGCCATACCCTTTTATCACGTCTATGGAATGGTGTTGGCAATGTGCCTGCCAATTCATCTTGGTGCGACCATGATCACAGTTGAAAAGCTTCAGCCAACGGAAGAACTCATTAACAATATCATCAGTTATCATCCCGATGTGTTCCCTTGTGTTCCTAACCTTTTTAGCACAATAATGAAATCTCCTCAGTTTATGGATCTCAAAAAGGGTGATCTGAATATCTGCATCTCCGGATCTGCTCCGCTGGAAGATCAAGTGAAGAAAGAATTTGAGTCAAAGACGGGTGCAACAATCCTTGAAGGCTATGGCCTATCCGAAGCGCCGACTGCCACTCATTGCAACCCATTGGGTGGTATGAAAAAAATGAGTTCTATCGGTATCCCTTTACCTGGCGTTTCAGCGAAAATAGTTGACATGGAATGTGGTGATATTGAACTGAAAACAGGTGAGGAGGGAGAATTGATCATTCGCGGACCTCAGGTGATGAGGGAATACCACAACCGGAAAAACGAGACGCGAATTTCCCTCCGCAAAGGGTGGCTGCATACAGGTGATATTGCCAGGATGGATGCGGATGGATATTTTTTTATCACCGGGCGTAAAAAGGATCTGATCAAGGTAAGCGGCTTCCAGGTTTGGCCGATGGAAATCGAGAAGGTGATCCGTTCTTACCCGGGTGTCCAGGATGTAGTTGTGGCAGGAATTTCCGATGAGACAACTGGCGAAAGACCTAAAGCCTGGATTATTTGCAAAGAGGGGTTTAACCTGGATGCTACCAAGTTGCGGCGTTTTTGTAAAAAACAGCTTGCTGATTATAAGGTGCCGCGTGAATTTGAGGTTGTTGGAAATTTTCCCCGAAGCCAAATTGGCAAAGTCCTACGGAGAGAATTAGTCCGTTTGGATCAAGAAAAAAAACATCCCGTTTGAAATCGGGATGTTTTTTTGGTCTTTATATTTTTTCAGAAAAAACCGGGGTTCCACCATCCTTTTTATTGGGAGTGGGGAAAATCTTCTGGAAATCATCCTTGGAGAGTGTTTCAACTTCCAAAAGTTTTTGAGCGACAGCATCCAATTGCTTTCGATACTTGGTTAGAATCTTCCTAGCTTCCTTATAGGCAGTTGTGACAATGGTCCGGACTTCCTTATCGATTTCTTCTGCGACCGCTTCGGAATAATCACGCTGTTCGGAAATTTCCCGGCCAAGGAAGATCAATTCCTCCTTTTGCCCATATACCATAGGTCCCATGCCTGTGCTCATACCAAGTCGGGTAACCATTGTGCGTGCAAGCTTGGTAACCCGTTCAATATCATTCGATGCGCCGGAAGTAATATCATCAAACACGATCTCTTCAGCTGCACGGCCACCAAGGAGAGCCACCAACTCTGCGAGCAATTTCTTGCGCGGCATGAGGATACGATCTTCTTCAGGCAGGGGCATCGTGTAACCGCCTGCCATTCCACGACCGATAATCGTCACTTTATGAACCGGGTCGTGCTCTGGGAGTGCATTCATAATCACCGCGTGGCCGGCTTCATGATACGCAATGATCTTCTTTTCATCAGGGCTAATCAGACGGCTCTTACGTTCCGGTCCTGCGATCACCCTTTCAATCGACTCTTCCATCTCACTTTGACCGATTATTTTCTTATCCCGCCTGGCGGCGAGGATGGCAGCTTCATTGACAAGATTTTCGATATCAGCGCCTACAAATCCAGGGGTGGAACGGGCGAGTGCAACCAGGTCCACATCCGGGGCAAGCGGTTTGCCTTTTACGTGAACCTTGAGAATGGCCTCGCGTCCTTTAACATCAGGTCGGTCGAGTACAACGCGGCGATCAAATCGACCGGGACGCAGTAAGGCAGGATCAAGAATATCGGGGCGGTTAGTTGCGGCTATGATGATCACATTCGTATCCGTGTCGAAACCATCCATTTCCACAAGTAACTGGTTGAGGGTCTGTTCGCGCTCGTCGTGGCTTCCACCCAACCCTGCACCACGTTGACGACCGACCGCGTCGATCTCATCCACAAATACAATAGCAGGAGAGTGTCTTTTTGCCTGTTCGAAAAGATCCCGAACACGGGACGCGCCAACACCGACAAACATTTCCACAAATTCAGACCCGGAAATCGAGAAGAAAGGCACTCCTGCTTCGCCGGATACGGCTTTTGCCATTAAAGTTTTACCGGTGCCAGGCGGGCCTACAAGCAAAACACCCTTTGGAATACGGGCACCAATTTGGATAAACTTCTGAGGTTCCCGCAGAAATTCAACGATCTCCTCTAATTCCTCCTTAGATTCCTCAACACCGGCAACATCCTGGAAAGTTACAGTCGGGTTTTCACCGGTGAACATCCGAGCTTTTGATTTACCGAACGACATGGCTGCATTATTGCTGCCTTGAGCTTGCCGAAAGATTAGAAAAACGAGGAAACCCAACGCCAACATCGGGATGATGTAGGGCAGGGAGCTCAGAATCATGGACATGAGACTGGGTGGAATCACCTCCACGCTGATCTTGGTTGAATTCAACCGCTCAGGCGTCACACCATAATTAAGAAGCTGTTGTACGAGCGTGGACTCTGACTCTTTTACTGTATCTTTTTCTGTACCATCGTTGAATACTACATGAATACGATTGTTTTCACTCGATTGGATCTTGGCAACCAGTCCACTATTCACGTCCGCGGCCAGTTGGTTGATAGTCAGGGGCTTCTGATCTGATTTATTGTTGAAGCTGTAGAAAACCAGGACAAAGATTGAGACTAATAAAATAATATATACGATATATGATTGATTTCGGGAACCCACTCGTTCCTCCTATTTTATTGAACGCTGCAATTTCCTTGCTATTATACCTTCCTGTATGAAAATTCTCGAATTTGTATCAAGTGGATTCGTAATATTAATGATTTTCATATAAATAAGAATCCCCTTCATAGAAAATTGAAGGGGATGAAATATTCCAGATGACATAGATGAAATCATTCCTGGTCCAACTGTATGAAGGGGAAATAGTGACAGGAACCACAACCGATCGAAGGTTCTTTCACTGGGACCTGGTTCTTCTGGCAAAACGCGGTGACTTCCATATGCGGAGAGAGACCGAGGAATCCACCTGATATCCTTCCCTGCTGCACCATAAACTGGCAGCCGTTTGCACGCTGAATGGCGGGGGAGGGGCAATTCTTACATAATTTCGCTGACCACCCTCCCTGGCCAGCAGCAAGATTCAACAAACGGCATTCTTCGGAATTCTTTCCCCTGAAATAATCTCCATAGAAGTATTTACATTCGAAACCGAAAGGGGTCTTCATTAACGATTGATTTCCTAAAAAAACCATTATTCCTGGACGCGGGTAACATAATTACCCGTGCGGGTATCTACCCGGATCTTATCGCCTTCTTTGATGAAATATGGCACATCCACCTGGATACCTGTCTCCACGGTGACTTTTTTCGTGACACCTGTGGCAGTATCACCTTTAACAGCCATTTCGGATCTGGTCACAATGAAATCCACAGAAGTGGGGAGTTCAATATCAAGCGGTTCATTCTTATAGAAAACCAGCTTGCATTCCATGCTTTCTTTCAAGTAACCGGTCGAATCGCCTAGACTCTCACTAGACACGGCAATTTGATCGAAGGTTTCGGTATCCATGAAATGATAAATATCGCCATCGTTGTATAGGTACTGAACGTTGTGTGCATCCAGACGCACATCTTGAACCCGGTCTCCGGAGGAAAAGGTTTTTTCAATGGTGGAACCAGTTTTAAGATTTCGGGCTTTTATTCGGATGGTCGCGTTACCCCGACCGGGTTTGCTAAAGCTGTATTCCAAAACCCTGAACAGGTTGTTATCAAATTCAAAGATAACACCTTTGCGAAGATCATTAACATCAATCATATATATCCTTTCAAAATCCGTAAATTAACGGATGGATTATATCCCCTGCATGATAAGTCGACAAGGAAACAAAAATGGCCTGGTGATAAACCAGGCCGCCGGCGGAAACTTGGATTAACCCAGTCTGGGTTCGATCAAACCATAATCGCCATCTCTGCGACGGTAAAGGACATTAATGGAGTTGGTATTGGCATTATAGAAAATAAAGAAATTCTCATGCTCAAGCAGGCGCATTTGTTCAATGGCCTCTAGTTCATCCATGGGGACCAGGGTGAAGGATTTACGGCGAGCGATCACCGGATGGCTTTCTGATTCGATATTCAACGAAGCCTCTTCTGCTGCAATCACTTCCGCGACACTTTCCTTGCGGCTGCGTTGTTTCCTGCTCTTGTACCTCTCGATCTGGTGATGCATCTTTTCCATGGCAGAATCAATGGAGGTCATGATCTCATTGGACCGCTCCTCCGTTCGTAAAATGCAGGCTTTGGCATGGATGGTGAACTGAGCAACATACCGATCTTCGATGTTCCTGGCGGATTTGACATAGGATAGATCGACATCAACTTCCTGAATGTTGGGTAAGAGGCGCTCAATTTTCACCATTTTCTTTTCCACATATTCTTTCAGCTTATCTGTGGAATCAAGGTTCTTGAAGGATATGTTAGTTACGATCGACATTCTTACCTCCTGTGTATGAAATCTCCCATTAAACGTCAATGGGGAAATCCTGCGATTCCTTGAGGAGGGGGCGAGCCAGAGAAAGGCCTAACACTCTGGTTGCACCCGCATTCTTTAAGGCATTTGCGCAGGATGAGATTGAAGATCCTGTTGTTGCCACATCATCAACAACGAGCACTGTTTTACCCATAACCAAGGAGGTTACAGACCCAAACGCATCGGAAACGTTATCCACCCTTTCGGTCGCAGATAAACCAACCTGACTGGGGGTTTCCCGTATGCGGGTTAATGCTCTTTTGTTGTAGGGAATGCCAAGTGAAAGAGAAAGGGGATAGGCAAAGAGATCAGTTTGGTTGAATCCACGTCGATGAAAATGATCCCTGCTGATCGGCACGGGAACGATCAAGTCCGCAATCCAAGACAATTTCATAAAGAGGTCTAACAGGTGGTATGACAATGCGAGCCCGAGACCATAATCAGGATAAGTTTTCATCCTAATAATAGCACTTCGCAGCGGTTCTGCATAATCAGAATATGACCTCAGGGAATTAAAATGGGGGGAGAGTTACGACACTTTTGGCAAACACCAGGAATTTGATCGGGCATACCGCAAATGGAACAAACTGGTTCCAGTAAGGGTGAGGTCTTGTTTGCACAATCCGGGCACCAGCTATATCCGTTTGTTCCGCAACCAGCACACACCGGGGGAAATGCCCAATCCGCCACCTTCCAGATTACTTGATAGGCAGAAGAGGCTGTGCGTCTTGAGAAGCCAGCCGTTTCCATTTATTTCACTCGTTTTATTGAAGTAGATTGCCGAGAGATGAATGCATCAATTTCAACGCAGCTGGTGTAAGAAGCACGATCATCAGGCTGGGAAAAATTAAAAGACCCATTGGAATGAGCATCTTAATGGGGGCTTTGTGAGCTTCCTCTTCTGCGTGCTGCCGTCTCTTGATACGCATCTGGTCAGATTGAATGCGGAGTACTTTTGCCATGCTGACGCCCAGAAGCTCCGATTGGATCACAGCCGCGACGAAACTGGTCAACTCAGGCAAACCAATTCGGTCTGCCATATCGCGCAAGGCTTCGCGTCTTAATTTACCCAATTGAATCTCTTGAATCACCCGGGCAAAAGCAAGGGAGAGTTCGGAGTTCCATTTTTCGCTGACTTTCGCCATAGCTGCATCGAAACCAAGACCTGCCTCAACACAGATGGTAAGCAGATCGAGCGCATCCGGAAGAGCGCGACGTATGTTTTTTTGGCGGCGAGTTATGGCGCTACCAAGAAATATCTGAGGGATGAAAAAGCCAATGACAAAGGAAGCAACAATGACAAGTAACCTTCGGCCGATCGGCCAATCGCTTCCTATTCGTGAGAATAGGAGAAGAACAAGTACCCCAAATATTATTGCGCTGACTCCTTGCGCTGCCAGAAACATGGTTGGATCCATCTGAGCCGGCGCACCAGCAAGCTCCAATTTCTTGGAGGTGGATTGAAGGGCATTTTGTGGAGTGAAACGTATGGCCAGAGAACCGAATGCACGAGCCAACGGATAAACGATTCTTTCCATAAACGGTAGGGAAAGTTCAATATTCTCCAGGTTGACCTTTTCACCCCGTTGATTGAACTCTTCGAGACGGGCATTTATCTCGCGCTGATCTGCAAGCTGGGGATTGCGGAGGCCGATGATCACGAGGCCGACAACCCCGATTAATATGACCATCGCTATTGCAATAATAACAACCATTTTTTACCTCCTTAAGAAATTAAATCTCGATATCCGAGAGCTTATTCATCGCAAAGTAACCGGAAGTGATCAGCAGCACAACCACTGCTAATGAGATATACCCGCAAGGCTGAGAGCTGGGAAGAATAAATTCTTGCATGTATGAAGGGTTCAAAAGGTATAGGATGGCCACGACAATAATGGGGAGAAGAGCGAGAAAACGACCGGAATACTTCTGCTGGGCAGTGAGCGTACGAATCTCACCTTTGATCCTCACACGTTCTCGGATGGTATAGGAAATTGTATCCAGGATCTCGGCAAGGTTGCCACCGACCTCGCGCTGCACCTTCATCGCGGTGATCACAAGGTCGAGATCGTCACTCGGAATCCGGCGAAGCAGGTTTTCCAATGCCATCCCCACGTCGAGACCAAGTGCCTGCTCCTGAACTACGCGGCGGAATTCCTCGCTAATAGGTGGGGGGAGTTCCTTACTTATGGCTTCCATCGATTGCAGAGTCGAATAACCTGCTCGGAGACCGTTCACCATCAAGTTAAGCATATCGGGTAATTGCTCATTAAAGCGGATAAGTCGTTTACCCTGCTGATTTTGAACGTAGATGACCGGAATTATTGCGCCTACAACTGCGCCAACCGCGGCAAACAGGGGGTTTGATGTGAAATACCACAGAACGCCACCCAGGAATACCGCTGCGATCACCATGATCGCCATGAACTCACCGCCCTTCAGCTTCAGGTCAGCTCGCGCCAGCATTTTTGCGATACGTTCGCCGAAAGAGGATCGTTCAACACGACGGTTCAGCCATTCAGTTAGCGGGCTGGTTTTCTTTCCACCTTTTACCTTAGGTTCTTCAACCACCTTGCCCAGGTTGTCAAGGCGTTCATCCACCAATGACCGTTCAGAGCGAATGGATACAATCACTCCGACGATTAATAGGATGAATGCTACCGTACCACCTAAGATTAGTATATATAAAGGATTCATAAATCACCCTTAGTAGCGGCGTTGTTCTCCTGGTGAGTAAATATTTGCGGGAAGCCTGATTCCGGCAAATTGGATTTTTTCTTCAAACTTGGGACGGATACCTGTGGGGTGCAAGCGACCGATAACGCGGTTATTCTCGAAACCTACCTGTTCGAAAATGAAAATATCCTCCATCGTGATCACATCACCTTCCATACCGACCACACCGGTAATATTCACAACCTTACGGGTGCCATCGCGCATACGTTCCTGGTGAATTATCAATTCGATGGCGGAAGCGATCTGCTCGCGAATCGCCCGCATTGGAAGATCCATACCGGCCATTAGTGCCATTGTTTCAATACGCGAAAGTGTATCGCGAGGGCTGTTGGAGTGGCAAGTGGTCATTGAGCCATCGTGACCAGTATTCATGGCCTGGAGCATATCCAATGCAGCTGCATCGCGGATCTCACCGACAATGATTCGATCCGGCCTCATTCGAAGGGCGTTGATCACAAGCTCGCGGATGGTGATCTCACCGCGGCCTTCAATGTTTGCAGGGCGGGACTCGAGGGTGACCACATGTTCCTGGCGAAGCTGAAGTTCTGCCGCGTTTTCAATTGTGATAATCCGTTCTTCAGCAGGGATATAAGTTGAGAGAACGTTTAGGAGTGTGGTTTTTCCAGAGCCGGTACCACCAGAGATCACAATATTTACCCTGGCTTTTACACAGGCAGCCAGGAATTGCACGGATTCTGGTGTCAAGGAACCGTACTGGACCATCTGCTCCACGGTGATAGGATTTTTTGAAAACTTCCGGATGGTGAGCACAGGACCAACCAGCGAAATTGGGGGAATAACCGCATTCACACGAGAGCCATCGGGTAAGCGGGCATCCACATAAGGGCTGGATTCATCAATACGCCTGCCGAGGGGAGATACGATCCTCTCAATGATCCTCATCACATGCTCATTGCTCTCGAAAGAGTTCTGCACCCGGAAGATCCGACCTGCACGCTCAACATAGATGTGCGTGGCTCCATTCACCATGATTTCTGTTACGGAGTCTTCTTCGAGAAGCTGTTGGAGTGGTCCGAACCCCAGAATCTCAGCAGTGATCTGATCAAACAGGCGGGAGCGTTCCGGACGGGAAAGAACAATACCTTCTTCATTCAGAATTTGTTCAAAAAGCTGCTGGATAACCTGCCGAACCTGCGCAGTCTTAGTCACATCCATATTGGGGTCCAACTCAGCGAGAAGCTTGGTTTGAACCCGGTTTTTAAGATCCTGGTATGTATCCTGGTTGGCACCCATCATCGGACCGGTTCGGGGCTTCAACGGTTGAGCAGCAGTGTTGGTGGAACTGCTCGATAAAGGGCTGGTTCCAAAACCGGTGGAAGTGTTCTCCCCCGGTTGAATCCTTTTTAATATCGACATTAAATTAACTCCATTAATTCAACATCACTTCTTTACAGGAACCTCAGGTTCGAATTTTGCCATCCTTTCGGTTACAAGGGTAGCAAGTTCAAAGAGCTTCCGTCCGACGGGCGATGTTTTATATTCCAGAACAAAGGGAACGCCCCGGTTCACTGAATTTTGTACGATCTTTTCATCCTCCGGGATGACAATTGACACTTCCTGGCGTAGACTTTCCTTTATCTTCTCCGCCGTGATGCCGATCTGAGGGTTGAATCTGTTCAAAACGAAAATTATGTGATCGCGAGGTATGCGCACCTGATCCGCTAAGTTTAATAACAGGTTGCAGTCCTTGATTGATGGTATCTCCTGTGATGTAACCAGGACCATGGCATCCATCACATCCATAGCACTAAGGACATATTCGGTCAACGCAGAAGCGGTATCCACAACAACGTATGGATAAATCTTCTTTAAGAAGCTTAGAAGTTTCCCGAATTCCTCACCTTTTACGGCGTCCGCGTGTTCGGGTCGGGGAGGTGCCGGAAGAAGATGCATTCCGGAAGCTGTATGCGTGACTACAACATCTTTGACAACATCGGAGTCCAGTTCATCAACGCGACTGGTCAGGTCCGTGATATTAGTCTTACTTTGTTCGTTAAGGAAGATGGCGACATCCCCGAATTGTAAGTTGCCATCCACAAGGATAGATTTTTTTTCGGGTGTATTGAGTGCAATGGCGAGGTTTGTCGCCACAGTTGTTGTGCCAACGCCACCCTTGGGACTGAACACAACGATCACCTTCCCGGGTTCTCCGAAACCACCCGACATTGACCCGCCTGCGGATACAACCCCTGACGAAAAACCGGAGGACATCTTGCTTTTTTCTTCACGGGCTTTTTCCCCCGCACTCCGGACGGCGTTCGTCAGGTCATCCAAAACCAATGGTTTAGGAAGAAAATCATAAGCCCCAGCCTTCATTGCTTTCCGCATGTATTCCGTATCATTCTGGACGGAAAGCATAATCACCTGGATAGCCGGCATTTTCCGGTGGAGGATCTCAGTAGCGTTCAATCCATCCATATCCGGCATGTTGATATCCATGATAACAACATCCGGATTTAATTTTTGGGAAAGATCTACTGCTTCCTTACCGGTTCGTCCACTTTCGACCACTTCGATACCCTGGTCGAAGGAAAGCATCCGTTTCAGGTTATCCCTGGTTTCCGCAATATCATCAACTATGAGAACCCGGATCTTTTCTGGTCCAGCCATAAAAACTCCGTTTAATTTGTGGGTGCGTTAGCGGATCTACCAGTAAATGGCCAATCCGGATACGGGATATTTAACGCTTCAGTTCTGGGCTCAACTCCATATGGCAACTTCGCTGGTAACTGGATATTCTTTTGGTCCATTACGAATTGGAGGGTAACCGGTTGCGTTGAAAGGATCTGAAGGTCGCCAGCACTTCGGAGCGCCATGGTTATCTGAACTTTATTGGAAAGCAGGTAATTCAGAAGCACAACATCCTGCGGAGTTACGATTAAGGATACGATATCCGGGCTGGCAGCAGCGATCGCCGCGGCATTCTGTGCATTCGTGGTGGCTTCATCAGGCGTGGCATTTTCCCCGGCTTTCGGGAGAAGTTCAGCCGAGAAATCGCCTACACGTAGGATGGTTGCATCCTGAATGACCGTCTGGCATACCATGCGTGGTCGCTGGGCTTCGCTGGGGACCAAGTAGGTGGCCATATTGAGGTTGGGATCAATGGCTGCATAACCCTGTTTGGAAGGATCTCCAGATGTGTTTACGTCTGCTGAGACGGTGACGCCGGTGCAGTTTTCACTAGCACAATTTGCCCCAGGAGCTTTTACAATAGCTGTGTAGTTGGGAAGTTTTGTCTGAAAGTTAGTGTCCATATCCAATAGCATCATGCAACCGATAAGCATCACATGATCCCCCATCTGAGGGGCGTAGGAAACAAAGGATTCCCGGGTTACTGGGACAGAGAACGCGGTCATTCCCGTGGGAATCTGGAATGAGGCCAATGAACCGGTTGGCTGATCCACGATCATTCCCTGGGTTACTGCCATGCGAGCTTCCAAATCAAATTTTGCCCGCTTGCCTATTACCTCGTTCATATCCGTGATGAAGGTCCCTGTTACCAGCTCTGCCCTGGGGTAGGGTACGTATGTTAGGACCTGTTCGGTGAACTGTGTGCCTTTGGCGATTGCCTGGGTAGTGAAGACTATGTCAACCATTTCACCGGAGGGGGTAGCCTGAGCTAGCGGTTGTGCCACACCGGAGGGTTTGTTAAAGTATGTGAGGTATGCATATATCCCCACAACGACAACAACCAAAATCACGGCGATAAGAATTATCGTCATGCCTCGTTTTCTTCCACCAGCAGCCATGTTCACCTCCTTAAATAATCCGAAATTCTTAGTTTAAATTTAAGCTCATTATACGGCAATTGTCAACGAAAATAGACCTAATAGAATTGTAAGGGTGCAATAACAATGCCAGGCAGAAAAACTAACCGGTATTGAAACCTTGATAATAATTCTTCGTAAATATTCATGGAAAAATGAGCAGTTAGGCTAAAAAATGGCTATAATCATTTTATTCAAGAAGCGGTTCATCAGTTTCCAAGGAGGAAAAAAATGGCTGACATGTACCAACGAGTGACAGATGAGCGTGATATTTTTAAACAGCTTCTCAGCAAAGTACCAGGATTTAAAGGATATGTGGAAAGGGAAACCAGACGTTCTTCAGATAAGCTCTTGCGTGAAAGTCTCGCCGATCGGTTTGAAGAACTCTGGCAGCGAATCTCATCCATCCAAAAACAAATGGTGAATGAGGGAATGATCGAATTTGTGGACGATATGGAAGGCGCGTCGATCAAGATCCGGCAATACATCGACCGTGTGCGGAATGCCTCCTACGGATACGCGGGTTTATTCGACGCGGTCAAAATTGACGAAGAAGAGCTAAGTGAGCTCTACCGATTCGATTTGGCCATGTTCAACCTGGCAGACGAAACCGCACGCGCCATTGATAATGTGGAAGCATCCATCGGGAGTGACGGTTTGAAAGCCGCCATCAAGAACCTGGTGAACCTCTCGCAGCAGTGCGTGGACACATTCAACAAAAGAGTCGAAGTCATTAAAACTGGTGTTTCTGGTGGGGATGTTTCCACCACCCAGGTTCAATAGGCGATTTCAAAGGAAGGAGATAAAACATGGCTAATATATTTGAAGTCATAGAGTACCCTGATGAGATGAAGGACGAAATCGTCCACCGCTTTCCCGAGGAAGGTTATGGGGCATTTCATATCGGTTCACAGGTTATTGTTCGGGAACCACAGAAGGCAGTATTCTTTCGCGATGGGCACGCCCTCGACACGTTCGGGGCTGGACGCCATACGATCACAACCGCCAATATACCGTTATTGATCAATCTCATTGGTAAGGCATTTAATGACCGCTCTCCTTTTACCGCGGAAGTTTATTTCATCGCGATGAAAGAGTTCGCCGATCAAAAATGGGGCACACCACAACCGATACTTGTAAGCAATCCAGGAATGGGTCTTGGCGTGGCGCTTCTCCAGGGTTTTGGCACCTATAGTTTCCAGGTGGCGGATCCCCAGCAATTCGTCACCCAGATCGTTGGTGTACAGGGAACTTATCGGACAACTGAAATCGAAGACCGGCTGAGATTGATGCTGGTATCTAAACTTCAGGACATCCTGGCAGAAACCGCAAAAACGAAATCTTTGGTGAATCTAATCGCGCTTACCGAAGAGATCGGTGCCGGAGTTCGCGCCAAAGCCCAGGATGATTTCAAAGCCATAGGTTTGACCCTAAAATCGTTTTATATCGGTAACTTGAAACCTTCCGAAAAATCTGCGGAAGAGCTGCGTGCCATGGGAGTGCTTGACATGAACACCTATACCCAGTTGCAGGCTGCGGATGCAATGCGCGAGGCGGCATCAAATCCCTCTGGTGGAGCTGGGTTGACAGCTGGCATCGGCGCAGGAATGGGCATTGGCAATGTTTTGGCCAATTCTCTTCAAGGGGTTGGCTCGCAGAATCAGAACCAGGCTGGTAGTAACCAGGCAGGCGCGGCGATCCCCGCGGTCATGACGCCCTCGGAAGCAGCAACGGTTTTGAAAGTCTCCGAAGAAGATGTGCTTGCTGCTATCAAAGCCGGTCAATTGAAAGCCAAGCTAGTTGGCAGCGCTTACCGAATAAGCAAGGAATCGTTGGAAGATTTCCTAAAGAGTTAGCTCCCGAAAAAATCATCCCCCCATTCCAAACGGATGGGGGGATTTTCTTGCATGATATAATTTTTTAGATGGTGAAGGTCAATCTATATAAAGGTGGACCGGATGCGATTACACGAATACCAATCGAAAAGCATTTTTTCCCAGCATGGTATTCCAATCCCAAAAGGTAGAGTCGCTAATACAGCAGGAGAAGTAAAACAGATCGCCGAGGAGCTGGGCGGAAGAGTCGTAATTAAGGCCCAGGTTCTTGTTGGTGGCCGCGGAAAAGCCGGAGGAATTCGCCTTGCAAAATCCGTGGAGGAAGCTGAAGAGATCGCGACGCAGATCCTCTCCATGGATCTCAGAGGACTACCGGTAAGGCGGGTTCTTGTTGATGAGATCATAAGCTTTTCCAAAGAGATCTATCTCGGTATCACCAATGACCGAACCGAGAGAAAACCCGTCATTATCGCCTCTGGAGCAGGGGGAGTTGATATCGAAGAGGTCGCGAGGCAATCACCGGAAAAGATCATAAAAATATTCCTTGATGCGCCCTTTGGATTACATGATTTCCAAACCCGTGAACTTGCCATAGGGATCGACCTCCAACGAGAATATTGGAAACCATTCAATGCCATAGCAAAAGGTTTATGGAAGGCATTCAAGGAAAACGACGCGGCTATTGCGGAGATCAATCCGCTGGTCGTAACAAATACCGGAGCGATGGTCGCACTGGACGGAAAACTTGTTGTTGATGACAATTCCCTCTTCCGACACCCGGAACTGGTGGAAATTCGCGACCTGGACGCAGAAGAACCAGTTGAGGTAGAGGCTCGCAAATACGGATTATCCTATATAAAGTTAGATGGAAACATCGGTTGCATGGTGAATGGCGCAGGCCTGGCAATGGCCACGTTGGATATCATAAAGCAAAACAAGGGTGCGCCTTCAAACTTTCTTGATATTGGGGGGGGTGCCAGCGCAGATAAAGTAGCCACAGCGTTGAGGATCATTTGCGCAGATCCTGAGGTAAGGGTAATTCTTGTCAATATTTTTGGCGGTATTACTCGCTGCGATGAAGTCGCCAGGGGAATTCTTGCAGCACAAAATGATGCTAACAAGAAAATTCCACTGGTAGTCCGCCTGGCGGGAACCAATGCGGAAAAAGGATTAAAACTTTTAGCGGATACCCATATGCAAACAGCTGCAAGCCTTGAGGAAGCTGCCAGGAAAGCAGTCCAGATCGCTTCAAAGGTAAAGAAATGAGCATCCTGATCAATAAGGAAACCCGCGTACTGGTGCAAGGGATCACCGGTCATGAAGGTTCATTTCATACCGCTCAGATGATCACGGCTGGTACGAATATCGTGGCTGGAGTGACCCCCGGGAGAGGGGGAGACTGGGTTCTGGATGGAAAAGTTCCGGTTTTCGATTCCGCGAAGCAGGCTGTTAATGTTGCCGAGGTAAACACAGGGGTGATATTCGTGCCGGCGAGCGCTGCGGCGGATGCGATTCTGGAGCAGGCTGAAGCAGGTTTGGATTTGATCGTATGCATCACTGAAGGAATTCCTGTAAAGGATATGATCCAAACATGCGCTGGATTGAAGAAAACCCATTCAAGGCTGATCGGTCCAAATTGCCCAGGTATCATTTCCCCTGACCAGTCATTGGTGGGCATCATCCCAGCCAGCATTGCCATTCCGGGGAACATTGGGATCATCTCAAGGTCAGGGACATTGACCTATGAAGTTTTACACAGCCTGAAAATGGCAGGTAAGGGAGTTAGCACGTGCGTGGGAATAGGGGGAGATGCGATAAAGGGTACCGATTTTGTGGACCTGCTTGAATTATTTGAAGACGATCCGCACACAAAATCAGTTATCTTGATCGGTGAAATCGGCGGCTTGGATGAAGAACATGCAGCTGAGATGATCACAAAAAAATTCTCTAAACCTGTGTATGGGTTCGTGGCTGGACTGTCTGCGCCTTCCGGGAAAAGAATGGGTCACGCTGGAGCGATCATCGAAGGAGGAAGCGGGGGAGCCAAGGACAAGGTTGAAGCCCTCATCCAGGCAGGGGTAAAAGTGGCAGCCAGCCCGGCGGAGGTAATCGCTTTATTAAAGGAATAAAAAAAGACAATTTTCGAACAGAAAACTGTCTTTCTGGTTATACCCACAAGAAATGATTATTTCTTGTGGGTATCGATATATTTCACCGCATCCGCAACTGTCTTGATCTGCCGGGCATCCTCATCATTGATCGTCAGACTGAATTTCTCGCAGAAACCATCGATCAAGAAAAATTGGTCCATGGAGTCTGCTTTCAGATCCTCGACGAAGCGCGTTTCGGGGGTGATTTCCTGGACATCAACTTTCAGAACATCCGCAATAACTGCTTTCACTTCTTCCATTGTGCTAGCCATGGACTGATCCTCCTAGGTATTTTCAGTAATTGTAACCATCAATAGTCATCTGTCAAGAACACATTATTGATCGACGCTTTTTGGATGAGGAGCAATAAGTTATACTTTATTAACATCCAAAACTATAACCCCGTCTAGCAGGAATAGTTACATGTCCATGGAAAATCGAAAAAGCGACCATATACAAATCAACCTGCAAAAAGATGTTCAAAGCAGTCGAAAAACCGGCTTGGAAGCCTACAGGTTTATCCACAATTCGCTACCCGAAATAGATTTGAATGAGATAGACTGCACCTGTAGTTTCTTGGGCTTCAAGGTTGAACTGCCTGTAATGATCTCTTCCATGACGGGGGGGACCCCTGAGGCAAAAAGTATCAATCAGATTCTCGCATCAACCGCAGAAAAATTTGGGATGGCAATGGGATTGGGTTCCGTTCGTATCGCATTGGAAGATCCTGACAAATTAGCATCATTCAAAGTCCGAAAAATTGCCCCGTCCATACCCCTGTTTTCCAATCTCGGCGCCGTCCAACTTAATTACGGTTACAACAGCGACGATTGTATGAAGGCTGTGGATATTGTTGAAGCGAACGGGCTGATCTTGCACCTGAATTGTTTGCAGGAAGCACTTCAACCTGAAGGAAACACGAATTTTTCCGGACTAATAAAAAAAATCGAAAAAGTTTGCCGGGTTCTACCCGTGCCAGTCATCGTTAAGGAGATTGGATGGGGAATATCCGCATCCATCGCGAAGTTATTGATTGACGCTGGCGTCTCGGCCTTGGATACTGCCGGTGCAGGCGGAACATCATGGTCGGAAGTTGAAAAATACCGTTCAGCAGATATCGTGCAGTCGCAGACCGCAGCAATATTCAAAGATTGGGGAATACCCCTGGCGGAATCCCTGGTATCCATCCAAAAACAATACGCAGGTTTTCCATTGATCGCTTCCGGTGGGATTAAGACCGGCCTGGATGTGGCAAAATGCCTTGCATTGGGAGCCGATCTTTGCGGTATTGCTGGTGGTTACCTAAGGGTCGCATCCAATTCATTGGAAGATGCTTTTCAATATACTGAGATCATCAAGCATCAATTAATGGTGACGATGTTTGCCGCCGGTGCAAAAAATATTCGCGAATTACAAAAATTGCCGATCACAAGAAATGACTGAATATGATCGAACGTGATTTATTCATTAAGTACCAGAAATATACGGTGCCTATAGTTGACCAGGCAATGATGGAGTATTGCCAGACATTACTGCCAGGTGAATACCGTGGCCAGAAAGAGATCATCGAATATCACTTTAATTGGGGTACCCGGATTGAGGAGAGATCTCAGAAAGGAAAAAGACTGAGGCCTTTGATGCTCCTTTTGGCAGCGGAAAGCGTGGGTGGTCAACTGGTAGACGCTTTACCAGCAGCTGCAGCGGTGGAATTCATCCATAATTTTTCCCTTATTCATGATGATATAGAGGACCATGACGAGTTTCGGCATGGGAAAGAATCAGTTTGGATGAAGTATGGAGTTGAGAAAGCGATCAACGCTGGGGATGCCTTGTTTTCGCTCGCATTCATGAGTATGGCGAAGTTAGAAGGTGCAAAGTGCAATGTGTCGGAATTGCTTGGCATTCTCAGTAAAACCTGCGCAAAGTTGACCGGTGGCCAGGACATGGATCTGGATTTTGAGAAAGGTGGGGAAATCTCCCTCGAAGCTTACCTGTTGATGGTGCAGGGGAAAACCGCTTCGCTGTTCGAAGCCTGTTGCCGCATGGGTTCCCTCCTTGGGAGCGGAAGCCCAGATGAACAAATATCCCTATCTAAGTTCGGGAAAAATTTAGGGATGGCTTTCCAGATACGTGATGATTGGCTGGGATTATGGGGTGATCCTGAAAAAACCGGCAAAAACCGAGCGAACGATCTGCTCACAACAAAATGGACTTTTCCAATTCTTTACACTGCTCAGGTTGATTCAAATTTGGTAGAAACCATACGTGCGAAAAGATCAAAACTGAATCCTCAAGAGTTAATACAAAAAATTGCTAACACCGGTGCCAGTGAATATACGATTCAATCCATGAACAAGCTTTTGGATGAGGCAAATTCAGAATTGGATCAATTAAATAATGAATCAGAAGCAACTTTGATTTTGAGATCCTTGATCGAGAATGTAAGGAATCTTTAATTGAACTATCTTTGGTATAGGTGAATGATGCCAATACAAAATGGTGAAAAAGAATCCGTATACAGGGCAGCCAGCTTGTTGAATGATAAAGATGTGGATGTAAAAACCATCGAAACAGCTACACGTCAAATGCTGGTTGCTTTCGGAGAGGATCCCAGCCGGGAAGGATTGCTGCGCACACCGGAAAGAGTATCAAAAATGTATGCTGAGTTACTGGCCGGTTACAGAACTGATCCATTCACGATGCTCAACGATGCACTATTCGAGATCCAGTATGATGAAATGGTGATTGTGCGCGACATCGAATTCTACAGTTTATGCGAACACCACATGCTCCCATTTGTCGGGAGGGCACATGTCGCTTATATGCCAAAGGGCAGGGTGATTGGATTATCCAAGATCCCCCGCATCGTGGATATGTTCGCACGGCGCTTACAGGTACAGGAAAGAATGACAACCCAGGTGGCAGAGTTTATCAGCGAGCTACTACAACCATCGGGAGTAGCCGTGGTTCTTGAAGCGCTTCATCTCTGTTCAATGATACGGGGTGTTAAGAAGCACGATTCGCGAATGACCACCTCGGCAATGCTAGGCAGCTTTCGGACTGACATGGCGCAGCGGATGGAATTCCTGGATAATATTTCCCGAAGCGCGGAACCACTTCATTTCTAATTGCGAATATTTAAATCGATATCAGGACGCACCTTCCAAAAGGTACGTTCTTTCAATCCTTCGGAGATTTCCAGCAACGATTTTCCGCTCTTAGGTTCAATTAGAAGTAGTCCCAGATCAGAAAGCGGAACTGCCAGATAAACCCTGTTCCAGATGTTCGGGTCCACCACATCCTGATCGATGACGGAAATATCCAGATCGATCGAACGGGGTGAATTCTTATCCGCAGTTCTGATCCGACCAAGGGATCCCTCCAATTTCCTGATAAACCCATATTTCAACTCTTCGAATGAGGCCGTGGTATTAATCACAGCTGCGGCGTTTAGAAAATTCGGACCGGAAGTACCTTCGGAAATCGTTTCGATTACAGAAGAAAAAGTGACTGGAGCAAAGGAATTCCGCAACTCATCAGAAGCAGCGATCAGATTGGTTTGAGGGTCGATATTTGAGCCAAGAGAAAGGTAAATTTTGTGTAGCATCGAGAATCTTACGGACGTTCGATCTCAACCCCAACAGAACGGGAAAACCTTACCGCTCCAGGTTTTTCCACCCGAACTCTGACTTTTTGGATTCGGTCTTCAACAAGGAGCAAATTGGAAATATCTTCTGCAAGAGCTTCAACCGTGTATCGATTGGCTTTTTCCACATAAGCGATAACTTTTTTTGCCATGCTGCGGTAATTGACACAATCAGCGATGGAATCACTTTTGGAAGCTTCTGTGATATCCGTAAAAAACACGATATTTATCACGATATCCTGCGGATTGGCGCGCTCCTGGTCAGAAATCCCGATGACACCCCTGACTAGAAGATCATTAATAAAAACCTGGTCCATGGCATTCCTTTCAAACTAGATGTCTGCCGCCATCAAGGTGTATGATCTCACCGGTGATGTATTCCGGTCCCTGGAGAAGAAAGAGGATAGTTGTACAGACCTCCTCGATAGAAGCCGTTCTACCAAATGGCACAGAATCCAGCATTTTCTCAGGGGGAGCGCCATCGCTAGGTGGGAGGATCGCACCAAAAGCAATTCCGTTGACAGAAACACGCGGAGCTAGCGATAACGCCAATGACTTTGTCATCGCAGCCAGGGCAGCTTTACTGATGGTATATGGAAAGTGATCTGCTCGGGGGCGAAGTGCTCTCCAATCCAGAAGGTTGATGATCCTGCCATGTGCTTCTGGAGAAAGTCGGTTTACCAGCCACTTGGAAAGCAAAAACGGTGCGGTTAAATTTATTGAGATATGCCGATCCCAATCCGGAAGGTTCGTATCCTGATAGGAAAGGTGTTCAAAAATTGCGGCGTTATTGATCAGGTAATTGATCTCCAGGTCAGCAGGGATGGCGGAAAGATTATTTTCCAGGTTTTCTGGTTTCGAAAAGTCGGATTTAACAATGAATGACCGTCGATTCAGCTGGAGGATTGCCTCGGCTAATTCAGCGGATTCCTTGTCCGAATTGTTGTGATGGATAACAAGATCAAAACCTCGCGCAGCCAGAAATAGGCAGAGTTCCCTGCCGATTCGTTTCGCCCCGCCGGTGATCAATATTGTGCCATACATAATAATCTCTCAGTTATCAATTGATATTAGTGGAAATAAATCCCCGTGTCAATCTGTTGTATTAGGATTTTATAATGCGGAGAGATTCTTCGGGAAGTTGGGATAAACTACGAGCCATGAGGTGGATCACGTGAATAAACACATTGGAATATTCAATAGTTTGGTTATTATCACAGTTGCGATGATTATACTTTCAGGCTGCCAGACGTTTGAGAGTGGAAGTGTAAAAACTGAATCAACACCGAAAACTGAGGAAATTGATGATTATCTGACAAACCAGGCTCAGGCAACACCACTGCCCACGATCACTCGAGATCTTATCCTCGAACAAACACAATCAAAAATCGCTGAGAACCCGGAGTGGGTGCACATGGAGGCTACTGACCCTGCCAGTTTTGAAATAGCATCCGGACAATACCAGCTGGTGGAAAAAATGGCGTTTTGGTGCGAAGAATGCCGTCTGCTTAATCCGGTACTAAAATCACTTGAAGATGAGTGGGGGAATAAGATTAGATTCGTGTATCTAAATGTGGATGATCCATTAAACTCTGAAAATTTGCAGAAATTATCCCATTTCAGGGTCGTCCCAGAAGTTCTTCTTCTGGATGCAAATGGAAATGTGATCAAGGATTGGGTTGGTCCGCCATCCAGGGAAGACTGGTAGCGGAATTTGAAAAACTTCCCTGATAGTAGACAATAAAGATAAAATAGGTTATATATCATCATACTCTACCCCGGAGGGGGGGCATAAAAGGACAATCAATGCGATCTGATGAAGCAGTGGAAAGACTAAAAAATATTGAGGGGCATATCCATGGGATACAAAAAATGATCCTGGATGATGCTTATTGTATCGACATCATTCAACAAATCCAGGCAGTACAGGCTGCATTAAATAAGGTCAATGGGATGATCCTGGAAGGACACTTGAATAGTTGTTTGATCACTGCGATCAGGGGTGATGACCCAGCTGAAAGAGAAAGAGTGCTCAGAGAAATTTCTGGGGTGTTCAATGCTTCTCAAAAAAGATAAGGAGACAAAATGGAAAAAGTGACATTCAAAGTACCGGCGATTAATTGTATGCATTGTGTTAATACCATCCAAACAGAACTCATGGAAATGGATGGCGTGCAAAGTGTTTCAGCGGACCCAGAAATTAAAACAGTAGAGGTGGATTATCAGGAACCCGCGACAATCGAAAAGTTGAAAGTTTTACTGGCGGAGATAAATTACCCCGCGGCTGAATAACCAATTCGAAAAATGAAAATGTGAAATAATTTATGTGAAAGCTTGAAGCACCACCTTCGGGTGGTGTTTTCAATTTCAAAATTTCTGCATGGTACAATATTTTTGAAAAATTCAAAGCGAGGCGATCATGGACACTTTGCATGAAAAAGCAATCAATACGATTCGGTTTCTCTCCGCTGATGGTGTCCAACGCGCCAATTCAGGACATCCCGGACTCCCAATGGGTGCCGCCGCGATTGCCTACACGATTTGGACGAGACATCTGCAATTCAATCCACGAAATCCAAAATGGTTCAACCGGGATCGTTTCGTTTTATCAGGCGGGCATGGATCGATGCTGCTTTACAGCCTTCTGCATCTGTTCGGTTACGATTTAAGCCTGGAAGATCTAACGAAATTTCGACAAATCGACAGCGTCACCCCCGGACATCCGGAGTATGGGCTCACACCGGGAGTGGAAATAACTACCGGTCCACTTGGTCAGGGGTTTGCTAATGGGGTGGGGATGGCCGTGGCTGAAGCACAGCTGGCAGCTCAATATAATCGCCCTGGAATAAAAATAATTGATCATTACGTTTATGCAATCGTAACGGATGGAGACTTGATGGAAGGAGTTGCTTCAGAAGCAGCATCCTTCGCCGGGCATCAAAAATTGGGAAAACTCATCTATCTATATGACGATAATCAAATCTCCATTGATGGTTCCACGGACTTGGCATTCACGGAGGATCGTAAGGCCAGATTCGATGCCTATGGCTGGCATACATTGAAAGTGGATGACGGCAATGACGTTGAAAAAATCGATGCTGCCATCCAATCCGCAAAGTCGGACACCAGGCCTTCCTTGATACTGTGCAAAACTCATATTGGATATGGGCTTCCGACACGCCAGGATACCGCTAAAGCCCATGGTGAGCCTCCCGGAGAGGATGAACTGAACGGCGCGAAGGAGAAATTAAATTGGCCCATTGAGCCAAAATTCCATATCCCCGAAGATATAAAGGAATTTTTCAGGGGCTATATCGAAAAAGGCAAGCTACTCGAACTTGAATGGAAGTCTCTGCTATCACGATTTGAAAATGAATTTCCAAAGGAAGCCAGCGAATTGGAAAGACGAATCCGTGGAACATTGCCGGATGATTGGGGAAAAGTGCTGCCTGAATTTCCCGCGGATCCGAAAGGAATTGCGACCAGGGTTGCCTCCGGAAAGGCAATTAATGCTCTTGCGGAAAATCTGCAGGAATTAACCGGTGGTTCGGCCGACCTGGCTCCATCGAACAATACCTGGATCCAATCGAGCCAGGCTTTTCAACAAGGAATGCGAGCTGGTAGGAATTTCCATTTCGGAGTACGGGAACATGGAATGGCTGCCATTATCAACGGAATGGCGGTACATGGTGGTTTGATCCCTTATGGCGCAACATTCCTGGTTTTTTCGGATTACATGCGAGGCGCGATGCGGGTAGCTGCACTCTCTCATATCCCAAGCATCTGGGTATTTACCCATGATAGCATCGGGTTGGGAGAAGATGGCCCCACACACCAACCTGTGGAGCATATCGCATCCCTGCGTACGATACCCAACCTGACTGTTCTTCGGCCTTGCGACGCTAATGAAACCGTGGAAGCCTGGAAAGCGGCGATTCAAAATCGACAGGGTCCCACAGCTTTATTGCTCACCCGGCAGGCTTGCCCGATTATCGACCGTTCCGAAAATGCGAGTGCCGATCTCTTACTTCACGGTGCATACGTTTTAAAAGACCTGGGAAATATCAAGCCAGAGATCATTCTAATTGCATCAGGGTCGGAAGTTAGCTTAATCCTGGATGCAGGCAAAGTTCTGCTTGAAAAGGGAATCCCGTCAAGGATAGTATCATTCCCCAGCTGGGAGTTATTTGAGAAAATGGATGCAGCGTATAAGGATACGGTTTTTCCGAAAGAAATTAAACCGCGCCTGGCTGTGGAAACTGGCGTTGTGCAGGGATGGGAGAAGTACATCGGGGACTCAGGCAAAATCATTTGTATGCATGGATTTGGTGCTTCAGCGCCATATCAAACCCTATTAAATAAATTTGGATTTACCGTCGACAATGTTGTTGAAACCGCCATTAAGGTGCTAAACAAATAAAGGGAAAATTATGCGCATAGCTGTGGCTTGTGATCATGCGGGATATCCGCTTAAGAAAAGAATCATCGAAAAATTGATGGAGATGAACCAGGTAGTCATTGACCTGGGTACCGATAGCCAGCTCCCTGTGGATTTTCCGGATTACGCAGAAAAAGCCGGTAGAGCAGTCCAATCCGGTGATGCCGAACGGGCGATCGTTGTTTGCGGATCGGGAGTGGGGGCTTGTATCGCCGCAAATAAACTAAAAGGTGTCTATGCCGGGCTCTGCCACGACTCATATTCAGCGCACCAGGGAGTCGAACACGACCAAATGAACACTCTTTGTCTTGGCGCGCGCATCATTGGCGAAGAACCCGCAATCGAAATCGTTGAGGCATTTATCAATGCAGGCTTCATCGATGACGAAAGGTTCATTCGTAGGGTGAATAAGATCAAACACTTGGAGAAAATTGGGTAGAACAATGAATCCCCTTCAGAAACTAAACAAATTTGGACAATCTGTTTGGTACGACAACATTCAACGAAAGTTGATCCGTTCCGGTGAACTGGGGGAGATGATCACAAAAGGAGAGATCAGGGGGATCACATCCAACCCTTCCATCTTCAACGCGGCGATCAGCAAAACCAGCGATTATGATCCTGTTTTGCAACCTCTTGCTTGGACGGGATGGAGTTCGGACGCGATCTTCTGGCAACTGGCTGTCGATGACATTAAAGCCGTAACGGATCTCTTTAAGGACATTTACCTTGAATCGGGAAAAGTTGATGGATATGTCAGCCTGGAGGTCAACCCTCTCCTTGCATATGACAGTGAAAAAACAATCGCTGATGCCAAAACGTTATGGAACCGGGTAGGCGCTCCCAACCTCATGATTAAAATCCCAGCAACGAAGGAAGGAGTGGTCGCGATTCGCAAAGCAATCGCAGCCGGGATCAACGTAAACGCTACCCTAATTTTCTCACTGGATAGATATGCCGAAGTGATCGATGCGTATCTTGGTGGATTGGAAGACAGGCTGAAAGCCGGGGAGCGGATCGATGAGATTTCATCGGTTGCTTCTTTTTTCATCTCCAGAGTAGATACAAAGGTCGATGGCTTCCTTCAACGAATGGTCAACGCCGGCGAGATCGAGGCGATATGAAGCGGCCAAGTTGCAGGGCAAGGCTGCCATCGCCAATGCCAGGCTCGCTTATCAACTCTTTGCGGACACGGTGCAGTCCTCAAGATTCCGAGCGCTTCAATCCAAGGGGGCAAGACCTCAACGTCCATTGTGGGCTTCCACCAGCACGAAGAATCCGAATTATCGCGATGTAGTTTATATTGAAGAATTAATCGGAAAAGACTCAGTCAATACTATTCCGCCAACCACACTGGCCGCGTTCAGAGACCACGGTAAAGTTGAAAAGAAAATCGATTCGGACCTGCACCGGGCAGAAGAAGTAATCCGCGAACTGGCGGATATTGGTATCGAGATGGAAATTGTTACCAGCCAACTGGAAGTGGAAGGGGTGCAGGCATTTATAGATGCCTATAAAGAGTTGATCGGGAGTATTCAAACCAAATTGCTGGAATATCAAAAAGGTATCCGCTCTCTCGAAAAACTTTACAAGGCTTCACTGGCAAGGATGGCAGATCTCAATATCATTGACAATCTTTTCTCCGGCGAACCTTCTCCCTGGGTGAAGGATGAAGCGGAGCGAAAAGAATTCAAGCAGAGGTTGGGTTGGTTAAAGGCACCCGCAGTAAACCGGGAGTCCGTTAACGAATATGACTTTTTCCGGCAGGAACTCCTTGAGAATGGTTTTGAAAAAGTGCTTCTTATTGGGATGGGGGGTTCCTCTCTTGCCCCTGAGGTATTCAGTCTCCTATCACAGCACTTGAACGGTGAGAATCAGGATGGTTTGGCACTTGGGATACTGGATTCAACTGATCCGGCATCCGTGAAGCTTGCTGCTGATGAATTTCCCATTAAGAATTCTCTCTATCTCATTTCTAGTAAGTCCGGAACTACTTCAGAGATTAATCGCTAATTTCAAGTACTTTTGGAATTTAACAGAGAAGGAATTTCATTCTCAATCAGGTACCCGATTTGCGGCAATTACCGATCCAGGAACAACGCTGGAAGAATTAGCCAGGGAAAGAGAATTCAGGAAGGTTTTTCTTGGTGATCCCAACGTGGGGGGCAGATTCTCGTCTCTTACGCCTTTTGGGTTAGTGCCTGCGGCATTAATGGGTCTCGATATTCCGGAAATCCTGGATTTGACGAATGAAATGATGCAATCCTGTATGCCGGGAAAGGTAGCCAGAAAAGAATCCGGGACTCTGCCCTGGGAACGCTCATCGGGACAGCTGCAAGCGCAGGGAGAGATAAGCTCACCCTGATCACAGATCTGGAAATGGAAAGCTTCGGTTCCTGGTTGGAGCAATTACTTGCTGAGAGCTCTGGCAAGCAGGGGAGAGGGATCTTGCCTGTGAACCAGGAACCCGAAATCCACCCGCTTAAATATGGGACGGACCGTTTATTCGTCTACATTCGCCTGAATGGAAGCAAAGACCGAAGAGTAGAGGATCTCATTAGTGCTGGCCATCCATGTATCACTTTACCGATGGAAAATATTCACGCGATCGGTGCGGAAATGTACCGGTGGGAGGTAGCCACCGCAGTTGCCTGTGCGATCCTGGAAGTAAACCCATTTGATCAACCAGATGTTCAGGAAAGCAAGAGCATAACAAAAAGGATGATCCAGGACTACAAGGAAAAGGGATCCCTCCCGAGAGATACAACGATCTGGCATTCATTGGGGATCGAAGTTTACAGCAAAGGATCATCGATCCACGGAAAGAATCTTCAGGAGGTGGTCTGGGACTTCCTGGCTGGGGCAGAAAAAGGCAAATACGTTGCCATTAATGCCTTTTATCCACGAAATGACAAGACTGTCGAAGAGTTCCAGCTATTCCGGCGTAAAGTGCTTGAAAAAACCGGATTGGCTGTAACCCTCGGTTTTGGACCACGGTTTCTTCATTCGACCGGGCAATACCACAAGGGTGGTCCCAATACCGGGTATTTTCTGGTTTTTATTAAACCAAATAATGAAGATATCGAAGTTCCTGGAGAATCGATTTCCTTTGGGATTCTGCAAAATGCTCAAGCCCTGGGTGATTATGAAGCTTTAAAAGCCAAGGGTAGGAAGGTGTTGCTGATACAAATATCGACCAGCCAATTGAAGGATTTGTTGTGATGAACCGCCTTGATGATTTTTCCGCATACCGGTCAAAGATGAACAGCAGGGTGAGTGAGCTTCATCACCAGGGGATAAATCGCTTCTTTAACCTGGATACCGCAGCTTACCGGGACGGCGCATTACCCGGTAAAACTAAAGAATTGCTTGGGCTGGTGGCTTCAATGGTGTTGCGCTGCAACGACTGCATCGATTACCACATAGTGCAATGTGTAGATGAAGGTTGGACCGATGAGGAGATCACGGAAGCCTTTAATATTGGATTGGTGGTCGGGGGGAGCATAGTCATCCCGCACCTGCGGCACGCCGTCGAAACCCTTGATCTGGCCAGGGGAAGGTATGCCGGCGAAGCATTGAAAGAGAATTAATTTCCTGGCGGTTTAATCGCCAGAGCGAGCGACCCCAAAACGCCTGCCTGTTTTCCCAGTCCGGGCGAGACTATGTAACCATTTATCCCGGAAATGATCATATCCGATCGAACATAACCATTTAAGGATTCCCGAACCATCTTTTGTATCTTTGGCAACAATGATGGTTGTTGCATCACGCCACCGCCAAGAATGATCCGCTGAGGGCTTAGAATCGTTATGACATTATGCAATGCACTAGCAATATATGATGCCTCAAGGTCCCATGCTGGATGACCGCTAGGGATATCCTCGGGTCTGATCCCCCACCTGGTCTGCAGAGAAGGACCATTTGCTAGGCCTTCAAAACAATCCTTATGGTAAGGGCAAACGCCAGGAAATGGATCTACTGATAAATCATGTTTGACGATCATATGACCCATTTCAGGGTGTACGAGACCATGGACTGGCATGCCATCAATGATCGCTCCTCCACCGATTCCAGTGCCAATCGTAAAGTAAACGGTAGAACGAAATCCACGACCAGCTCCCCATAGGTATTCCCCGTACGCTGCGGCGTTGACATCTGTATCAATGATGCAAGTGCTATTCAATTGGGTACGCAGGTACTCCGGGATATCAGTATCAGGCCAGCCAGCTTTCGGTGTTGATGTGATATGGCCGAAGCTATCTGAAGCAGGATCAAGATCTAAAGGACCAAAGCTTCCGATGCCAATCCTGCGGATAACAGATTCATGCTTTTGGGATTGCTCCTGAAAAAAATGCACCACCCTTGGGAGTGTCTCACCCGGAGATCGGGTTTCTATTCGCTGCTCGGCGATCAGATTTCCCTGCTCATTCCCAACACCGCAAATGAACTTCGTTCCTCCAGCTTCCACAGCTCCAAAGAGTTCCATTAGCCCTCGAATATTTTTGAAGTTATTCTAAAAGAATAACATGAATTCGATGTTACAAAAAGGAGAATAGCCAGAGTTGAGCCTGGAGTGGAATTAAATCATGAAAAAATTTCGGTATTCAAACAATGGGAAGATCTACCCGTATAGACCCCATTCGGGAGGGGCTCCATCCTCCATCATGGAAAAATCCCAGGGATCGAAGGATAAATCCATATGAGTTTCGCGTTGCAGAACTTCCTCTGCCTTTAATCGGGTTTGTTCGAGCATTTCAGGACCGTATGGGCAGAAAGGGGTTGTGAGGATCATTTTTAGCACCGCGTTGGACTCAGTGATCGTTACATTCCTAATCAAGCCAAGCTGGATGATGTCGTAACCAAGTTCCGGATCTTTTATTTCACGAAGCGCTTCACGCAAGTTGTAACTGAGATCTGGGAAATTGGATTGGCTATCCCATATCAGGGGATTAATACCAGGATTTTCGGTCATGCTGTTAAACTCCCGTGATCGATCGCAGGAATGATATAAGTGCACCTGTTATCTCCAGAAAGGATGCACTTAACCTTTTCAATTGGGATATCCAGGAGACTGGAGATCAGGGTTTGGTCCACCGAGCATACTTCCGGGTGGGCTTTCCCGATCTGGTAATAGGGGCAGGTAACTTCATGGATGTAGATCTGTTCACCGCGAGTTTCCCAATCCATGGTGAAACCTTCTTCCGCTAGGAGGGTTTGGAGCAGCAGCAACCGTTCCTCCGTGCTTTTACCATCCGCAAGCGGTGAGTATTCATCTGCAAGATCAGCGGCCATGCGGGTGAAAAGTTGGTTGACCTGGTTTTCAGGTAATGTGTCCTTGATTTGATCAAGCAGCCGATTGGTTAAACGCATGTACCGGCTGGGGAATCTCTCCATGCCTTTTTCGGTGAGGTAATAAACAAGGCGGGGGCGGCCAACACCATGACGAACCTCTTCAACCGCCAGCAATCCATCTGCCTGTAAGCTGGCGATATGATGGCGAACGGATATTGAGTTGATTCCAACCGCGTCTGCGAGCTCAATAACGGTCGAGCGGGGATGATTCCTCAAAGTTTGAAGGATTCGGTCTCTTGTGCTTGCCATATTAATGCATAATCCTTTTCTAAAAAAAAGTATACCATGTTTGGCTCTGATTAGTCAATAAATATGATAAATATAATAAATATTGACATTCAAAAGCGAACATGGTAAAATTCAGCAATTCAACCAAAAATCACTCATGTGCAAGGATTCATCCGGATGAACCAGCTTGAAATAAAAAATCTCCATGTTTCCATCGAAGGAAAAGAGATCCTTAAGGGATTAAACCTGACAATTCCTCTAGGTCAGGTACATGCCATCATGGGACCAAATGGGACCGGCAAATCGACTTTGGCTTACACGCTGATGGGACATCCTTCCTACGAGGTTACAGAGGGCGAGATCTGCTTTAAGGGACAGGATCTGCTTGAAATGTCCCCGGATGAACGTTCACGATTCGGATTGTTCCTGGCTTTTCAATACCCACAGTCCATCCCCGGGGTTACTGTGGCTAATTTTTTACGTACCGCGATGAATTCACGGCGGCGCGCTGAAAATCCGCAGGATAAAGGAATTCCGATTCCCGAATTCCGAAAAATGCTTAAGGATCAGATGGACACGCTCCGGATGGATCCTTCCTTTGCCGGAAGGTACCTGAATGAGGGATTTTCTGGAGGTGAGAAAAAGCGGGCTGAAGTCCTGCAGATGGCAATTCTGAAACCAGAAATCGCCATACTTGATGAAACTGACTCAGGATTGGATATCGACGCACTCCGAATTGTATCGGAAGGCGTAAACTCCTTGCGAAATCCTCAATTAGGTGTACTTGTCATCACCCATTATCAGCGGATCTTGAATTACATCCAACCGGATGTGGTGCATGTCATGATGGATGGAAGAGTTGTCGAAACTGGTGGACCTGACCTTGCGCTTCATCTTGAAGAGCATGGTTATGACTGGGTTCGCGAAAAGCTTGAGAACGGAAAATAAACCGGTATCCATGACTGAGACCAACAGCGCTGAATTCCTCGAT
Source organism: uncultured Chloroflexia bacterium (assembly GCA_963747315.1). Lineage (GTDB taxonomy): Bacteria > Chloroflexota > Anaerolineae > Anaerolineales > Anaerolineaceae > CAVVEQ01. The sequence continues at coordinate 475,346 of CAVVEQ010000013.1, forward strand.
AAATTGGGTGATTATAAATATGGATTCAAGGATCCGGAAAACTATGTATTTAAATCACGCAAAGGGTTGGATAAGGAGATCGTCAAACAGATCTCGGAAATGAAAGGGGAACCGGAGTGGATGTTAAATTTCCGGTTGAAGGCACTTGAACATTTCGAGAAACGACCAATGCCGCAATGGGGAGCCGACCTTTCTGACCTGGATTTGAACGATATATATTATTATGTGAAACCAACAACGGATCAAAGTCAATCCTGGGATGATGTTCCTGAAACGATTAAGAATACCTTTGATAAACTGGGTATTCCGGAAGCGGAGCGAAAATTCCTGGCAGGCGTTGGGGCACAATATGAATCCGAAATGGTATACCACAGCGTCCTGGAGCACCTCGAAAAACAGGGTGTTATTTTCCTAAGTATAGAGGAAGGATTAAGGCAGTACCCGGATCTATTCCGGGAACATTTTGGAACTGTCATTCCGATCGAAGACAATAAATTTGCCGCGCTCAACAGTGCAGTTTGGTCGGGTGGATCCTTTGTTTATATTCCCAAAGGCGTAAAAGTTGACCTGCCTCTGCAGGCTTATTTTCGGTTGAATTTGGCCAATATCGGTCAATTTGAGCGCAGCCTGATAATCGCTGATGAAGGAGCGCAGGTTCACTATGTGGAAGGATGCACTGCCCCAAAATACACCACCAATTCCTTCCATTCAGGTGTTATTGAAATCATCGTGAAGCGAGGAGCTCGGGTTCGTTACACCACCATCCAGAATTGGTCGACGAATGTCTATAACCTGGTAACCCAACGGGCGAAGGTTTTCCAGGATGCAACCATGGAATGGGTTGATTCCAACTTGGGATCAAAAGTGACAATGAAATACCCTTCCTGTTATCTCCTGGAGCCAGGCGCACACGGAGAGATCCTTTCGATGGCTTTTGCTGGCGCAGGTCAGGTTCAGGATGCCGGCGGTAAGGTGATTCATTTTGCCCCCAATACGAGCAGCAAGATCACATCAAAATCGATCAGCAAGAATGGAGGAAGAGCCTCTTACAGAGGATTATTGAAAGTCTACCCAGGCGCAAAAGGAAGCAAGTCGAATGTAGTATGTGACGCTCTCCTTCTGGATCCAAGTTCCAGATCGGATACATATCCAACAATCGAAGTGGATGAGCAGGATGTCAGCATCGGGCACGAGGCTACAGTTTCGCGAGTTGGTGAGGAGCAACTCTTCTACCTGATGAGCCGGGGGCTCACCGAAGCTGACGCCACCACCATGGTCGTTTCCGGTTTTATTGAACCGCTTGTAAAAGAATTGCCCATGGAATACGCGGTGGAAATGAATCGATTGATCCAACTTCAGATGGCTGGTTCCGTCGGGTAAGGCGGGGGAAAAATGATTGAAAAGCCAAGGGTGATCATACGTCCCGGTGCTGCACCGGTTGTTGAGAATAAGGAATTCCTATTCGGGATTGAAAATCTTCAGTTGGAAGGTTTATCTTCCGCAGCTCAGGATTACCGTCAGCGTGCCTGGGAAGCCTACAAGCGCTCAGCGTTCCCGGATCAAAATACCGATTCGTGGAAACGAAGCAATCTTAAAGACTTTTACCCCTCCAGATATCAAACAATTTCCAATCCTTCTGACGAGGATCCCAAACAACTACCCATAGAACTTGAAATAAACCGAACTCTGGGTAAATTAGAAATTTCCGAGCGTGGTACGCAGTACGAAATTCAGGAAAAGTTGACTCAAAAGGGAATTGAATTCATAACGCTTTCTGAAGCGGAACGTCAAAAGTCCAGAGCTTTGGATGAGATCATTGGAAAGGTCATCAATCCCGGACAAAACATTTTCACTGCCATGGCCGGATCATTTGCTCAATTTGGATCCTTAATTAATATACCAGGTGGATTAATCTTGGATGAACCCCTGGTAATAAAAATGGCCGTCGGGGGAAATGAAAAAGCATTCTTCTCTCATCACTTGATCCAAATCGGACGAAGCAGCCAGGCTGTGATCATCCTGGAAAATATCGATGCGGCAGAGGAAGGCGGCGATTGCTTTCATTCCGGGATTGTGGAAATCATACTTGAGGAAGGGGCGAAACTGACCTTTGTAGAACTGCAATCTTTGAATAAAGCTACTTGGAATTTTGGATATTCAAAAGTCCGCCTTGAAAAAGATGCCAGTATTGATTGGGTTATTGGATCAACTGGTGCGAAGTTTTCAAAGGTTTTCAATGAGATGCAATTTTCCGGCGAAGGCAGCCACGGCAAGGCATCCGGTTTTTACTTTGCTGATGGTAAGCAACTTATCGATCATGAAACCCGTCAGGATCATTTTGCCCCAAATACTACCAGCGATTTGTTATTCAAAGGCGCATTGAAGGATGATAGCCGATCAGTATGGCGAGGAATGATCCATGTCGCTCCGGAGGCGGTTAAAACTGATGGATACCAGGCGAACCGTAATTTAATTCTCAGCGATACAGCACGGGCTGACTCCATCCCGGGATTGGAGATCCTGACCGATGACGTTCGCTGCACCCATGGGGCTACAGTGGGGAAAATCGACCAGGACCAGGTATTTTACCTGGAGAGCCGGGGAATTCCAAAGAAGGAAGCGGAAAATTTGATCGTGGAAGGTTTCTTCGAGTCCGTGTTGGAGCGCATCCCTCTGGAGGATATTCGACACCGATTCAAACAATCCATCATGTATAAAATGAAGAATTAAGTAGTTACGACAATTTGGTGAGAATAATTATCCGTGCTAGAATAATTCTTTACTAAATTGATCAATTTGACGGAGAAATATATGTCAGACGTTTCGTTTATGAAAGCTCCCGGGCCTGAAACCACATTTGATGTGGGGGATACCGTGGAGGTTTATTGCGATCACGAAAAAGGCAGCCTGCGAACTCGGGGGTGGCTTAAGGGAATTGTTGTGCAGGTTGATTACAAAATGGTCGCCGTTCAATTCCGCACGAATGTTTACCTGACCGATGGTTGGATGGTTCCTGATCACATCCTCTGGTATCCACTCAACTCACAGCATATTCGTTTTCCTTTGGCTAAGAACCAGCATCCGCCCATGCCAAAGGGAGCCTGATCAATTTATCAAAAAAGAAATCATGACCATACTTGATCCAGGGGTTATCCGAAAGGATTTCCCCATTCTTCAAAATGAAGCTCATCCGGGGAAACCTTTGGTTTACCTGGATTCCACGGCTACCACTCAAAAACCCATCTCCGTGCTGAGAAGCATGGACGATTATTACCGGACTTCGAACGCCAATATTCACCGGGGAATTTATTCCATTGCTGAGGAAGCGACCGCCAGGTACGAGGGAGCCAGGGAAAAAGTAGCCTCGTTTATAGGTGCCAGAAAGGACAGGGAGATAATCTTTACCAGAAATGCGACAGAATCCATAAATCTGGTAGCGTATTCCTGGGGACGCTCGAATCTCCAAAAAGGTGACCTGGTGATCCTGTCCGAAATGGAGCATCACGCCAATTTGGTCCCCTGGCAGATGCTTGCCGCCGAAAGAGAAATTCGGCTGGAATTCATTCCTGTGAGTGATGATGGTTTGCTCGACTTGGATACATATTTCGGTTTATTGAAGCAGGGCCCGAAATTGGTCGCCTTCAGCCATATGTCAAATGTGCTGGGAACAATCACTCCCGCGGAAGAGATCACCAAATCTGCGCACGATGCTGGGGCTCTTGTATTAATCGACGGAGCGCAATCTGTACCGCATTTCCCGGTAAATATTCAAACGATCGGAGCGGATTTTTTGGCATTTTCCGCGCACAAAATGTGCGGGCCAACCGGCGTTGGTATCTTATACGGAAAAGAGAAAATCCTGGACGAAATGCCTCCTTTCCAGGGAGGCGGAGATATGATCAAGAAAGTTCATCTGCGCTCATTTGTTCCGAACGATCTACCATATAAATTTGAAGCGGGTACACCTGCGATCGCGGAGGCAATCGGTTTGGGGGCTGCCATAGAGTACCTGAACAATATTGGAATGGATAAAATCCGGCTTCACGAAGAAGCAATAATTGCCTATGCCTTGGAAAAACTGGCTGAAGTGCCGGGATTGAAAGTGATCGGTCCGAAAGCGGATCAAAAAGGTGCGGTGGCATCCTTCAGTCTGCAAGGGATCCACCCGCACGACGTAGCTCAGATCCTTGATACTGAAGGTATCGCAGTTCGTGCCGGTCACCACTGCGCGATGCCACTGCATGAACGATTCCATCTGGATGCCACAACCCGAGCAAGTTTCTATATTTACAACACCCTGGAAGAAGTGGATATGCTTGTGGCAGGTTTGATCAAAGTCAGGAAGGTTTTTCGGGTGTAAGCCAATGGATGATCTATACAGGGAAGTAATTATCGATCGCAGCCAGAATCCAATTTATAAGGGCAAGTTGGAGCCAAGCGATATTTCATTCGAGGATGAGAATCCATTGTGTGGGGATGTCATTCGGGTGGACCTGCGATTGGACAACGAAAACCGGATCACAGAAGCTGCATTTGACGGGCATGGTTGTGCAATTTCGCAGGCCTCCGCAGATCTATTGATGGAATCCATCATCGGTAAAAAAAAGGAAGAGATCAAGGCACTTTCCAAACAGGACGTGCTGGATAACCTGGGGATCGAACTGGGAGCGGTGAGACTTAAATGCGCGCTGCTTCCCCTGAAAGCTTTAAAAGCCGGCGTTTACGGATTGAGTAAATCCAATGATGACCTTTTGGAGGGAGAATAAATGAGCGATCAAGAAGTGGATTTCATACCGGTAGCAGCTAAAACGGACCTAGGAAAAGGCGAGCGTCTTGTGATAGAGGTAGAGGGGAATCCTATTGTAATTTTCAATGTGGATGACAAGTTCTACGCGATCGAAGGTATATGCAGCCATGATGAGGAAGAACTTGCCGAGGGACAGTTGGATGGTTTTGAGCTGACCTGCCCGCGTCACGGTGCCAGGTTTGATATCCGTGATGGAAGTGTTCTGGCTTTGCCAGCTTTTCAGGAGATCAATATCTTTCCCGTTGAAATACGCGGTGAAGAAATATTAATTGGCCTGCCAAAAGCAGGATAATAAATCCCAAACTCAACTATTGTTGGGAACAGAGGCAAATGAACCGATAATCCGGAGGGTTTCAAATCCTTCGGCGAATGGTCTTTGCGCGATAACCCCATTACGAATTAGGATAGCCCGGGTAGCTTCGGGATCGAAATAGTATTTATTGCGGTAGGTATCGTATTCGGCCAATGCTTTTATCTTGATCTCAACATCTTCCTTGCAGACTTCAACCAGAAAATTAGGAAAGAAACCGTAACTGGAGCGAATCACGTCAAAGCCAAAGACAGATGTACCGCGGAATGCTCGCAGCACCTCATCAGTTACAGTCGCATGATCCTGGTGAATATCGGCTTTGGTATGGGTAAAAATGATATCCGGTTTCTGCGTCTGGTTGAAGTGGATCAGGTATTCCAGAATCTCCTGGCGTTGTTCAGGAAAACGGCGGGTTTCAAAAGTGCCGATGATGGAATGATCATCTGCGACACCCAAAGTACGCATACTGCGTTTGCATTCAGACACTACATTTTTCAAGTCGGGGTTCTTCTGGTTGTCGGATAAGGTGAGGCAGAAGACTTCCGTCCTGGGTGCGATATGAGCGATCAAGGCCCCCGCGCCGATTTCAATATCATCCGGGTGCGCTCCGATGAAACAAACCTTGCGACCGAAGAATAACATATCGTTATTCATTTTTTACCTGGTTGCCAGGAATCCACCCACTACCTTCGTCATAACCAGTTTACCGTCCCTTTTTAGACGAATTTCGGCAGCGGATTTAATCTGGTCCATCACCACTTCAAAGGAATCCTTTCCGCTGAAAAGATCACCCCACAACTTCCGGTCTTCTGATAGGGAAGCCCTGGTGTAAGCCAGGAAGGGCTCGGCAGTTTCGAAGGTGAGGGGGTTTTCAAAAATATGTACATCCACCTTTGAGAACAAAGATTTTATGGTTCCAAGAAATTCAGTGCTGTAACGGGAACTACCTGGCATGAGAGGGATGGGTTTTCCAGTGGCTTCCTTGATGATCTCGTAGAATAGTTTTTTATTTTCCGGCATCGGCCCGGTTGTGAACAACCTGCCGCCCGGCCGCAATACACGGTGCATTTCTCCAATCGTGAAAGGAACATCCAAGGCATAATAGATCGCAAAGCAACAGGATACAAAATCGAATGTTTTGTCAGGAAATTCAAATTTCTTGTTGAAATTTAGCTCCATGAAATTGATACCAGTATTCCTGGCCGAATTCTGTTCCCGGGCTTGATTTAGAAGTTCTTCGCTCACATCACCGCCGGTGATTTTGGCATTTCCATTCAATGTCTTATGGTATGAGAAACACTGTTTACCAGCCCCGCAGCCGACATCCAGGATTTTCATGCCGGGTTGAAGGTTAATGAGGTCGATCATCCAGTTATCAATATCCCTGCCGCCAAATTTGGAATGGATGTCGATACGGGTAGCAAGATCGCTGGTGGTTTCCTGATAATTGATTTTCATATTACCTCTGGTTTTTTAGCAAGTATATTGGCTTAACCCCGAATGTCAAGGACTCTAAGACTCAAACAACAATTTAGCAGATGCGGGGCAGCATTTCGCCTGATAGCATATCCAGGATGCGAGTGCTCCCGATAACCGTTTTGAGCAAAACCCGGTTAATTCGATTTTCCGATACATACCCGATTTGAGCGGAATTCAATCCCAACGGATGTTTTTGCAGTGCGGCCAAGGCTGAAGGAACCTGATCAGACGGAAGGATGATCACAAGTTTTCCTTCGTTTGCAACATACAGCGGATCAAACCCGAGCATCTCGCAACAAGTTTTTACCGGCCGGGAAACAGGTATGGTTTTTTCATCTATTACGATCTCGCATTTGCTCTGTACGGCGATCTCGTTGAGCGTCGTCGACAAACCGCCTCTTGTTGGATCGCGGAGCACGTGAATCTCCGGCACGGTTTTGAGCAGATCCGCGACTAAGCCATTTAATGGAGCGACATCGGATTGAATTTTAGATTCGAGCGCCAGCTCCCCACGTGCGGATAGGACTGCCATTCCGTGATCCGCCACTGTACCGGTTATTATTACCGTATCCCCTGGGTGCGCATTGGCACCATCAATCCTTAAATCCACCGGTTTCCATCCAATTCCGGTGGTGTTTATATAAAGACCATCGCAACGACCTTTTTCCACCACCTTGGTATCCCCGGTGATTATTTGCACACCTGATTCTTCACAAGCTGCTCTCATGGATTGAACCACTCTAATGAGTGTGTCAAAGGGGAGGCCTTCTTCTAAAATGAATCCGGCAGAAAGATACAAAGGTTTTGCTCCGGAGACGGCGATATCGTTGACCGTTCCGCAAACTGCCAGACGGCCTATATCTCCTCCTGGGAAAAACAGGGGAGTTACCACATGGCTGTCGGTTGTAATTACCAGTTCACCATTTTGTGGAGGGAGGGCGGCAAAATCATTCCCTGCGTCCAGGTATGGATTGGAGAATAAAGGTTGAAAAACATGGCGGATCAAATCCCGGGTCATTCTGCCGCCGCTCCCGTGACCCATTACAATCTGAGCATCGTGGGTTAATGCGATTGGACACGAAGCATTAGCAAAGGAGGGAGAATCGTCAGTTTTCATTGATAACTACTTGGCATCTGTTGCTGAGAAGCGGAAATATGCAGAGCAGGCTCCTTCAGAGGAGACCATCGGTGCACCGAGGGGTCGTGTTGGATCGCAAAGGACACGAAAAGCTGGGCACTGAACGGGTTTCTTAATCCCGCGTAGAATTTCTCCGGCGATACAAATTTCAGACTCATGCACAACGATCGAGGAGGTGTCGAATCGGTTTTCAGCATTGAAATCCGCGTATTCAGGCCGCAATCCCCATCCGCTGAGAGGGATCATACCGATCCCACGCCAGTTGCGATCAACCGGCTTGTAAACCCGATCGATCATTTGCTGGGCAGGCAGATTCCCTTTTTCGGTTACGACTCTTTCATACGCATTTTCAACCCTGTGAAGTGAATTTTCCAGCTGACTCACGCATCGGGTGATCCCTAAAACGAGATCGAGAGGTTCGAAACCGGTGACAACGATGGGGATCTCATATTTCTTGGCAATGGGGTGATATTCCCAATAACCCATGATAGAACAAACGTGACCGGCTGCCAGGAATCCCTGCACCCGGTTTTCAGGTGAAGAGAGGATCGCTTCCATTGCTGGAGGGACGCAGACCTGGGACACCAGAATGGAGAAATTCTTCAATCCAAGATTCTGCGCCTGGAGAACAGACGCGGCATTAACCGGGGCGGTGGTTTCAAAACCGATGGCAAAGAAAACAACCTGTTTTTCCGGATTTTCCTGGGCGATTTTTACTGCGTCCAGGGGAGAATAGACCACGCGCACGTTTCCACCCGCAGCGCGGACGGAGAATAGATCTTTCTGCGAACCAGGAACCCGAAGCATATCCCCAAACGAGCAGAAAATCACCTCGGGCTGTGATGCGATCGAAATGGCTTTATCCACCAGTTCCAACGGAGTGACACAGACAGGGCAGCCGGGTCCATGCACCAGTTCCAATCCGGAGGGCAGGAGTTGATCAAGCCCATATTGCATGATCGCATGCGTTTGACCGCCGCAAATCTCCATGATGACCCAGGGGCGGGTTATGACATGATGTAATTCAGCCAGAGCATTGCGAACGAGCTTCGCATCGCGGAAATCATCCAGGTTGAGGTTCATCCAGCTCCGATTCCGCATCCGCCAACGCATCCATCTGGCGAAAGATCTCGAGGGTTTCCAAGGCTTCCTTTTCGTCGAGGGTGTTGAGTGCGAATCCTGCGTGAACAATTACGTATTCACCCAAGGATGCTTCCGGAACTGCTTCGAGGCAGGTTTCACGGGTTACACCACCAAAATCAACCTTCGCCATACGCATGCCGTTGGAGGTATAGATATCAGTTATTTTTCCGGGGATAGCCAGACACATATATTATCCTTCTCTAATTATCGCTGAGGCGATCATAATCTGCCCCAGGGAAATACATCCATCATTAGCAGGTACCTGGTGGTGCCATAAAACCTCGAATTTATTATCTTCAAGGAGACCAATTGTACCTTCCAATAAGCGCATATTCTGCCAGACCCCGCCGCTTAATGCCACCGTGGATACCCCTGCTTTTAAGCGAATCCTTTTTACTGCAGCCAGAATAATTTGGGCAAGAGTGTTGTGGAATTTCGCTGAGATGATGGAATTATCGGTTCCATTCCTCAGATCAACGATTATTTCTACGAACATCGCTGACAAATCAATTTGATCTTCCAGTAAATCGTAATTGTAGTACGCTGAAATCCCGGAGCACGCAATGCTTTCAAGTTCGATCGCAGCCTGTCCTTCGTATGTTGAATTTTGGCAGATTCCCAATAATGAGGATACCGCATCAAACAAACGCCCGACTGAAGAGGTACTGGGGGTATTGATTTCTTTTTGCAACTGCTGGTAGATCAAATCTCTTTCTGATTCAGAATGCGCTTTTACCGGTAAAAGATCCTCATCCCAAGGGATGCCGGCTTTCCAGAGATAAGCCAGGGCAGAACGGCTGGGTTTTGATATGGCCGTGTCTCCTCCAGGCAGGGGGATATAGGAAAAGTGGAATTCACGCGAAAAACTGGAATAACCACCCAGGAGGAACTCACCACCCCAGATCGCGCCATCGGTTCCAAGTCCGGTTCCATCAAAGGAGATTCCTATCACCGGCTCAACAGAATTCCATTGATTATCCGCCAAACAGGCAGCCAGGTGAGCATGATGGTGTTGGACTTTGACCAGTGGAACATTCTCTACACAGGCACGTTCTGCGGCATAGAGGCTGGAGCGGAAATCCGGGTGAAGATCGCAGACAATCCTTTCGGGTTTGATCCGGAATAGAATCTCGAAATGCTGGATTGCCTGGTTGAAGGATTCGGTCGTCTCCAGGTTTTCAAGGTCTCCGATATGATGGCTGATAAACGCATAATGCTCACGTCCGAGGGAGATCGTATTCTTTAATTCCGCACCTACACCAAGGATGGGCGGGACTGAAAAGGGCAACCTTATGGGGGAAGGGGAGTAACCTCTTGCACGCCGGATCGGGTAGCCCTGCCCTCGAAAAACCCGTACTACTGAATCATCGGTTCGAATATTGATCTCACGGTTATGCATGAGATAGGCATCCGCGATGAGAGATAATCTTTGCCTGGCATCTTCATCTGTGAAGGAAATCGGTTCTTCGCTCAGGTTTCCGCTGGTCATCACCAGCACCTCCGGGTAACCCGGCTCTTTTTCCATGAGTAAATGATGAAGAGGGGTGTTGGGGAGCATAAAACCAAGGGATCGTTGCCCGGGAGCAAGATCTTTGGGAAGAGTGCAATCACTCTTTCGCTCAAGAATTAAAATTGGGGATTCTACCGAGAGGAGCATTTTCTCCTCAAAAGTTGAGATGTTGCAATGATCCCTGATCGCCTCAATATCAGAAGCCATTAAAGCAAATGGTTTCTGTATTCTTTTTTTCCGTTCACGGAGGGTTGCCACTGTGGATTGATTTGCGGCATCGCACGCCAGTAAATACCCTCCCAATCCTTTTATAGCGACTATTTTGCCAGTTTTGATCCATTCACGGGCCTCACGTATCGCATCATCTCCCCGGGTAAGAATTTCTCCGCTGGACTCGAACCATACCTGAGGACCGCATTTGGGGCAGGCGATCGGCTGAGCATGAAAGCGCCTGTTGAGCGGATCGTCGTATTCTCTTCTGCATTCCGGGCACATTTTAAAATTTGACATTGTAGTTTTTGGACGGTCATAAGGGATATCCCGGATAATCGTGAAACGCGGACCACAATTGGTGCAATTTATGAAAGGGTACCGGAAGCGGCGATCTGCAGTATCGAATAATTCCCGCAGACAATCAGGGCAGACGTTGAGATCAGGGGAAATGGGTTGAAAGTCCCCTTCCACAGGTACGCTTTCAAGGATCTCAAAACCTGAAACGTTGGAAAAGGGGATTTGCTCAACTTTGCAAGAATCGACCTTGGCCAGGGGGGGAGGATTATCTTGAAGGTGGTTGATGAATTCCTCGATGGCTGAAGATGGTCCTTCAACCAGAATTTCCACTCCGTTTGAAGTGTTCCTGACCCATCCGTTCAATCTTGATTCTAATGCGTAGGTATAAACCGTAGGTCTGAATCCCACTCCCTGAACGATCCCGCGAATATAGATTTTTTTGGCAATATTCCCGTTTGTTTTCACAAATCTGTTTTCAGGCTTTCTTCTTCAGCTGGCTTTTGATCCAAAAAATCCAGGAATCCATGCCCTCCCCGGTTTTACAGGAGAGGGGAAATATTTCAAGTCCTGGATTGAGGAGCATGACGCCTTTAAGGAAATAATCCGCGTTGAAAGGCACATACGGTTGGAGGTCTATCTTATTCAGGATGAGTACATCCACTCCGCGATACATGCCCGGGTATTTATACGGTTTATCGTCACCCTCGGGGATGCTGGCGATCAGAACACGAGCGCTGGTACCAAGATCAAAAGCGGCAGGACACACCAGGTTCCCGACATTTTCAACGATCACCAGATCCAACTTTTCCAACGGCAATTGATTCAATCCTGCCTCGATCATGGATGAATCCAAATGACAATTACCACCGGTGTTGATCTGAACCGCAGCGGCTCCTCCGGCCATAACTCGATCAGCATCGATGGTTACGGCCGCAGTATCACCTTCGATCACACCGATCCTTGTGGTACCTTCCAGCATTTCAAGCGTTTTTAGGATCAGGCTTGTCTTTCCAGCTCCCGGGGAAGCCATAATATTGATGGAATAAATTTCATGCTGGTTCAATAAGACCCGGTTGCGTTCAGCAAGTTGATCATTTGCAGAAAGGATATTCTCGAGGATCGTTACTTTTTGTGATGGCATGGATTATTTCTCTATGCAGATGCTGTCTAATTGAAATTCGTCACCGGATAAAACCCGGACATCATAACCTCCGCAAGCAGGGCAGGGGCCTGGTTCAGAACCCAGATTGTATTCTTTCTGGCAGAAGAGACAGGACACCCTGGCGGGTATTCGGTTGAAATTTAAACGAGCTTTTTCGCAGATTGTATCTTTTGCGATCATCTCCCAATAGAATTGAATGGAATCATCCACGATGGTGGATAGCTGCCCGATGTTGAGATTGATGTCTGTAACCACGGACGCATTCTCCCTATCTGCGTAATTAAGGGCGGTTTTTAGAATATTCTCAGTAACGGAGAGCTCATGCATTTAAAAAATTATAATACAAATTGGATAAGGATGGTGGGAATTATTCGAGTGCGACTTCATCGAATTGACCTGTTTTAATCCAATCAAGAATCAATTTGATAGCCAAACCAGCCAACCTTTTCGTTGCTGGGGTCAATTCCTCCACAAATTGAAAACTGTATCCCCGGACGGAGATGAGAAATCCTTCTGACCGGCTTTCATAAATTGATTTCGCCAACTCCAGGCAGGATTGGGGTGTCAGATGATGGGTGAAAGGTGAATTCTGGAATTTTGGATCGATGCGTATGGCGCGAACACCAGTATCAATTTCTCCGGTGTGTGCATCAATAAAGCAAACTGAATCATAACGCGAAATAACTTCAGAGATTTCCGGGACAAGCTGAAGCATAAAGATCAGGTCAATGCGCTCGTCGAAGGATTCGAAGGGAAAATCGGGAGAGGGAGGGACGGGTGCGCCAAGACCGCTGGCGACGCCTTTCAACACATGCCAAGCCACACCGTCATCTTCACGGTCGGGGTTACCGTAACCAAGTAAGAGTATCTTCTTTTCCATTTGATAAAAAATCAGGGCGAGGAGGGAAAAACCCCGGATTCGCCCTGATCATTCTTTAAAACAGCTAATTACCGGGTGATGGTGCGAATCACATTTCCATCCGGATCGACCATCTCTACCATCAGCGGCATTTGACCCACTGCATGGGTGGAGCAGGAAAGACAGGGATCGTGCGCGCGAATCGCGGCTTCCACGCGGTTGAGCATACCTTCCTTCACCTCTGGTCCCTTGATATATGTTTTGGCGACGGAATCAACCGCTTCGCTCATCGCCCAGTTATTATGGCCGGTGGAGACAATCAAATTGACAGTCTCGACCTGGCCGTTCGGCTTGCAGTGATAATCATGAATCAACGTCCCGCGGGGCGCTTCGATCACACCAACGCCGTGACCTTTGAAATCATGTTTTGTGTTCAGAGTTTCATTGCTCATGATGTCCGGGTCATAGAGTAAAACAGCGACATGTTCAGCAGCGAAAAGCGTTTCAATGAGGCGGGCATAGTGATAATACAAGGTTTGGTTGACCGGTCTGCCCTCGCCGATTGACTTGAAGATCTTCAATTCCGCATTTGCCTTGGGTGTATCGATCTTTTCAGCAATATTCAACCGGCCTAGAGGGCCCACACGGTAAACGCCCTGCGGATACCCAAGTTTCTTGTAATACGGGAATTTCAAATAAGACCAGGATTCAACATGCTCGGCAATATAATCCAGGTAATTCTTTGGATCAAAACACTCCAGTTGTTTTCCTTCCCGGTCGATCAAGCGAATGTTACCTTCATAGAGTTCCAGGCTATTTTCCGGGGTAACCATGCCGAAGTACCCGGTATCGAATACACCAAATTTGTTGATATCTTCCGCATTTTTCTCAGCCCAGCCTTTCATGATGGCAAGTCCGGCTTCGATCGTGCGAATGGATTCATCCAGGTCCCTGAGAATTGTCTCCCGTTCTTCAGGGTGAAGAGATTTGTTAACGCCCCCCGGAACAGCAAAAACCGGGTGTATCCTGCGGCCGCCGAGGGTATGAATGATCTCCTGGCCGAATTTCCGGAGGTTGATCGCTTTCACGGTCAGACCGGGATCAGCAGCTAAAAGGCCAGCCACATTTCGGATTGCAGGATCTGCATCAAACCCGAGGAGAAGATCCGGGCCGGCCAACTCGAAGAAATGCATTCCGTGGCTTTGGATTACCTGTCCCATGTGCATCAGTTCACGCAACAAGGTGGCAGTGCGGGGGGGTGGGCAACCCATGACCTCATCTCCGGCTTTGGCAGAAGCGAGGTGATGGCTGACCGGGCAAATCCCGCAGATCCTGGGGGTGATGAGCGGCATTTCAAAAACCATGCGGCCTTCGCAGAATTTTTCAAAACCGCGGAACTCATTGATGTGCAGGTAAGCATGATCAACGGTGCCAGATTCGGTCATTCGGATGGTCACCTTGGCGTGACCTTCGATACGAGTTACGGGTTCAATCGTGATTTTTTGAGCTACCATTTTATACCTCTATTACTGCCACATCAGGTTTTTATCTTTAAGCACCGGGATGCGTCCCTGAGCGAGTTCACTCAACACAAAAAAGATCGCATCGGCATCCGGCGGACAACCAGGGACAAAGACATCCACGGGAACGACTTCCTGAAGCGCACGCACCCGGGTAGGAACGCACAATTCTGGGTCATCCGGGATCTTCCCCGAGGAATCCGTGCTTTCTGTTTCTATATATGCTCTACGGAGGGATTCCTCAATGGTGAAGAAATTCCGCATGGCGGGAACACCTCCAAATACCGCGCAATCACCAAGTGCTACCAGGATCTTGGCGTGTTTTCTCATCCGGAGCGCGACTTCTTCGTTGGAGGTATTGTTGATCCCGCCTTCGAGGATACCCACATCAACACCGGTTTCATCCGGATGCTTGAGGTCGGTGATGGGAGAGGACCGCAAATCCACCAGATCCAGAACGGTTGCGATCCTTTCATCGATATCCAGAAAGGACATGTGACAACCGGAACAACCTGCCATCCAATCGGAAGAGACTTTAGGTTTCGTCATATCGATCTCCTTTTATACCATTAACCCTGAATCGTTACCGGAGCTACTTTAGCAGCTATTTGTTTTTTCCAATCAGAATCCAACTTTTGATTGAATTTGGCTCCGAGAGCTGAGAAAATTTCGAAATCTGATTTCGTACCTTCAGGCGCTACCAGGGATTTGGATCCTTTTTGCGTGATCCCCTCAAAGTTCACATAGGTTCCATCCTGCTCAAGCCAGGTGAAAGAAGGTAGAACGACATCCGCCCGAGCGGTGAGCGCAGATCCAAATGCAGACTGCACAACCAGGAAAGGAGCTTTCTCGAGTTGCTGAATGATGTGCTGGGAAGGATCCTCGCTGCCGAAAGCTGCATAGACTGCCTTGTGGCCATTAAATTTGATCTTTGATTCCAAACCAAATTGGGATGCAGCCAGGCTGTTCGCGCCACCCCGGGTTCCAACAACTATCGCCTGGGTGACTTCGGCCAGGTGAATGATCTGCTTAAGCGCATCTTCTGAAATGCCTTTTCCATAGACAAGAACGCATTTTTCAGCAGACTGGAGGAGAGCGACGACTTTAGTTAATTCCTCTGAGGAAACACCGGCTTTAAGGATCGCGGCTTTCAAATGTTCATCCGTGACCTTTATATTCGCTGTTTTGGCAGCTCCAGCGCTGATTACAGCAGCAGTTATGCCGTGTATTAGATCAGCTTCCACGGACTTTCCAGATTTGAGTGAAACCTCAGCCAGCATATCCAGCGAATTCACAGCCGGGTCCACCACGATGAGTTTTGCTCCGTTTGGAATGTTGCGCTTTATGAAGAATCCCAGAACCTCATGTTCTTTGACCAGGTCGACACCGAATACGATGGCAAGGTCTGCATCCTGAATATCCTTGCGGTTTCCTTCGAAAGGTTTGCCTGAGCCATGCGCAATAAAAGACGCGGAGGAGGTGTATTCCCCTTCTTCTGTGGTGGTGACCATATCACTCTGGAAATAATCGGCAAAAAGTTTCTTGAACGCATAAATCGATTCGAGGGGTAAGCCCGTGGAAACGACCGCTGCTACACCTTCGTTTTTCTTTCCAACCAGCGGGGAAAATTTCGCCTGGATAGCATCGAATGCTTCTTCCCAAGTGGCAGCCTTTAATTTGCCATCCTTGCGGACCAGGGGAGTTAGCAGGCGATTGCGTTCTTCAGCAAGCGGCTCAAAGCGGCCGATTTTGCAAATAACCCCTTCATTCAATTCTGCATCCCAGTTGCCTTCGATCCGGACCAAGTTATTATCCCTGACGAGCACATCAATTCCACAACCGATACTGCAACCAGCGCAGATTGTTTGTGTCTTCTCCACCTGAGTTTCCCTGCCGCGGTAAGCGCTCCATCGGTCGATCAATGCACCGGTCGGGCAGACCTGGACACAGGATCCGCAGGAGATGCAGGAAGAGGAACCGAGCGGGACTCCGAGATCAGCAACCAGCAGGCTTCGGGCACCGCGTTCTTCGAATCCCAGGGTGAAATTGCCAACAAGCTCCCCGCAAGCCCGCACACATCGGCGGCAGAGAATGCAGCGATTGTTTTCCATAACGATATAAGGATGGGAGGCATCCACCGGGAAAGGCTGCCAATTAGGTTGCAGCGGCCAGTGGGTCATCCCCTCGTGGTAAGCTGCGTTTTGCAGCTCACAATCCCCTCCGCTGACCTGACAGAAGGGGCAGAAATGGTTCCTCTCACTGAAAATAAGTGTCAGGACAAACTTTCGGGCAGCAAGGACCTTGTCGGTATCGGTTTTCACCACCATACCTTCAGTTACCGGAAGGGTGCAGGAAGGCTGAAGCGTGCGGGCACCTTCCACATCCACCAGGCAGAGCCGGCAACCTCCGTAGGGAGTGAGGTGAGGATGCTCACAAAGGGTGGGAATTTCGATCCCGGCGGATCTAGCTGCATTCAAGACTGTAGTTCCTTCTGCAACTTCCACCGGTTTATTGTTGATTGTTAATTTAGTCATGGTCAAGCCTCTCTTAAGAATTCTCTCTTGGATTTTCTTAGTAAACTCGCTGCCCGCTCATCGCGCATACCCCTGCAGGACATACCTTCAATTGAATATGGGCTTCCACTTCAGAACGGAAATATTTCAGAATATCCCGTTGGGGAACTCCGGCAGTCTGCCCCAAACCACAATTCGAAAGCTGATAAAGGTTATCACTCAGTTCGATGAGTGTATTCAAATCGTCAAGAGTTCCTACGCCTTCGGAAATATTCGTGAGGATATTCAGGGAGCGATTTCCACCGATACGGCAGGGATTGCATTTACCGCAACCCTCGTTCACAAAGAAATTTACAAGGACCTTGGCGAGGTCTACAACACATGTATCCTCGTTGCAGATCAAGAGTGCTCCGGAACCAAGAGAGACTCCTGTCTTATTGAAGGAGTCAAAGTCCATCGGAGTATCCTGAAGTGTTGCTGGAATGATGGAGCCGCTCGAACCACCGGTTTGGGCTAGTTTGAAGGTACCACCATTCTTCATACCCCTTGCATAAATGCTGATCACTTCTCGAAGGGTGATCCCCATCGGTACTTCGACCAGTCCGGTGACATTTACGTTTCCCAGAATGGTGTAGACCTTGGTTCCCGGGCTGGAGGGTGTGCCGAATGATCGAAACCAATCTGCTCCGTTGCGGATGATCGGGGAAACATTGGCAAGTGTTTCGACATTGTTTACGAGAGTGGGGCGATCCCACAACCCGTTGGTGGTCGGGTAGGGCGGGCGGGCGCGGGGCTCGCCACGTTTGCCTTCGATGGATTCGATCAGGGCGGTCTCTTCACCACAAATATAGGCTCCTGCACCAGCATGAATGTGGAGATCAAAGCTGAAGTCGGTTCCGAATATCCCCTTGCCAAGAAAACCCATTTCCCTGGCTTGAGCGATCGCTGCTTTCAAGCGCTCCTGGGCTAGGATATATTCGCCTCGAATATAGATGTAACCTTCATCTGCACCAACTGCGAAGGCAGCTATGGTCATGGCTTCGATCAGGGAATGAGGATCTCCTTCGAGTATCAACCTATCCTTGAATGTGCCAGGTTCGCTTTCATCGGCGTTGCAAACGACATACTTTTTGGGTCCCGGGGTCCGGGAGACGAATTTCCACTTGGTTCCGGTGGGAAATCCCGCTCCACCGCGGCCGCGCAGTCCAGATTTCTCAAGAACGGCGATTACATCCTGTGGTGACATGGAGGTGAGAACCGTGCCCAATGCCTGATAGCCATCATGAAGGATATATTCGTCGATGCTGGTTGGATCAATGATTCCAGCCCGTTCGAGAACAATACGCTGTTCCGCAGGTAGAGTTCCCTTTCGGGAGGAGAGCCAGGCGATCTTGCCGGTCAATTCCTTCGCAGGAGCCTGTAAGCCGGCAGCGATTCTTCCCTTGTAAAGATGCTCTTCCACCAGAAAGTGAACATCATCGGGTCGAACAGGGCCGTAAAGGGTGGCTTCGGGGTAAACGATCACCATCGGCACGGAATCATGACGGCCAATATCACTAACCATCGAGACCGATACTTCTTTTTCAAGATCAAATGATTGAACTTCTTTTTGAAGGCGGGTAAACACTTCCTGCGCACCGGCATCCATGCTTTGTGGATCACTGGAGACAAGAACCATTGAGCGGATCGTTTTCATTGTTCTGTCTCCTTTAGCTGTACCGGGAAAGAATCTGTGGGACTTGTTCAGGGGTGACGTTCCCAAAAATATCATCATCCACCATGAAAACCGGACCGACCGCGCACACCCCCAGGCAGCTTGTCATTTCAAGCGTCCATTTCTCATCCGAAGTTGTACCGCAAGTGACCAGATTCAACTCATTTTTCAGGGTTTGAATGATCTCGCGCCCGCCAACGACATGACAGGGGGCGGATTCGCAGAATTTGATGACATGCTTCCCGCGCTTTTTTGTGGAAAGCATTTGGTAGAAGCTTGCTACCGAGATCAACTGGGATTTCGGTACTTTCAGGAGAACGCTGATCTCATCCAGCGATTCCTGAGGAAGATATCCAATCTCCTGATTGATATGGTTCAGGATGGGGATCAATTCCTCCCGGCTGGGTCCATACTTCTCAATCGCCATCTTTACCGCTTGCACTGCAGCTTGCGTTTCTTTCGTTTCAACAGGCATTGTGCTACGTCCTCCGTTCACGATTGTTTCGATTGGTCTCCGGGTAACCGGATGATTTCCCGGATTCTAAATAATGGTCACAGCTTCAAAATTACAAACCTGTTTGCAAATCCCGCACCGGATGCACAGGTCAGGGTCGATCACATGCGTTTGACGGCGTTCCCCGGTGATCGCATTCACAGGGCAATTCCTAGCACAAACAGTGCAGCCTGTGCAAGGACCCTCCAGGATCTTGAAGGAGATCAAACCGCGACAGACTTTCGCCGGGCAGCGCTTTTCATAGATATGGGCAATGTATTCATCCCGGAAAAGCTTAAGCGTGCTGGCTACCGGGTTGGGGGCACCCTGACCAAGTCCGCAGAGGCTTGTTCCACGAACCTGATCGCAGAGCATTTCCAGGGTTTCGATATCACCATCCTGGCCTTTGCCTTCGCAGATGCGGGTGAGAATCTCCAGCATTCGGCGGGTGCCTATCCGGCAGGGGGTACATTTTCCGCAGCTTTCATCCTGGATAAAATCCATGAAAAAGCGTGCCATATCCACCATGCAGGTGTCTTCATCCATAATGACCAGGCCGCCAGAACCCATCATTGCCCCGGCGCCAACCAGGGATTCGTAGTCCACCTTGAGATCGAGGTGTTCTTTGGAAAGCATCCCACCGGCGGGTCCGCCGATCTGGGCTGCTTTGAACTGTTTATCGTCCTTGATCCCACCGCCGACCTCATAAACGAGCTCACGCAGGGTGATTCCGAGGGGAACTTCGATCAACCCGGTATTCTTTACGTCACTGGCGAGAGCAAATGTCTTAGTGCCTTTGCTTTTTTCAGTCCCCATGGATGCAAACCAATCGGCACCTTTGAGGATGATCTGGGGGATATTTGCGAAGGTTTCGACATTGTTGTTATTGGTCGGGTGACCCCATAACCCTTTATCTGCCGGGAAGGGGGGCCGGGGACGCGGTTCGCCGCGCTTACCCTCGATGGATGCGATAAGAGCAGTTTCCTCTCCGCAGACAAATGCACCTGCTCCCATGCGGACTTCCATATCGAACGAGAAACCTGAACCCATGATATTTTCACCGAGCAATCCCAATGCGCGGGCTTGCTGGATGCCAATATTTAGCATTTTTACCGCGATGGGATATTCAGCGCGGCAATAAACATAACCATACTTTGCACCGATAGCGAAAGCGCAAATGATCATCCCTTCTATAACGGAATGAGGATCACCTTCAAGAACACGCCGGTTCATGAAAGCACCCGGGTCGCCTTCATCCGCGTTACAGGTAATGTATTTAATCGGATCTGACTTGGATTTTGCCAGCCCCCATTTTTTGGCTGTCGGGAACCCGGCACCACCCCGACCACGTAAACCGGAACGACTTACTGTCTCGATGACATCGTCCGGGTTCATTTCGGTTAGGACTTTAGCCAGTGCCATATAGCCATCTTCAGCTATGTAATCTTCAATATTTTCCGGATCGATCTTGCCGCAATTTCGCAAGACCACACGAATTTCTTTTGCCGTGGGGGCTCGCAGCTCCTCATCAACAAAGGATTCTTCCTTGATCAGGAATTTTTGAGCAATACGCCCCTTTAAGAGATGCTCTTCCACGATGTAGGGAATATCATCGGCGGTCAGGTTGCCGTAATGAGCACCTTCCGGGTAGACCATGATCTCGGGACCCTGGTCGCATGCGCCGATGCGAGATGTTTCCAGAACCTGGACTTCACCAGTCAGATCTTGAACGCTCAATTCGGAATTCAAAGCTGCCAGGATTTCTTTGGATCCACGGTGAGAACATTCGGGATCCTGGCAGACCAGTATATGGGAACGATAATATTTCATTATGCTTTCCAAAATCCTAAAAACTAATTGATAAAGTCAACGTTATTAAAGCGGGATCACGTGATTGGAAACCACTTTACCAGCGACAACGTGGTCTTTGATGATATTCCTTGCTACTTCCGGAGTAACCTTTCCATAGGTGACCTTGGGCTGATCCCCTATTTCAACCTGAACAATGGGTTCCTTTTCGCACATTCCGATACACCCAGTCTGGGTGATCACCACATCTTGAATATTATTGGTTTCGATGGTATCCAGAATCGCCTTCATAGCATCCCGGGCGCCGGCGGCAATTCCGCAGGTACCCATCCCAACAGTAACGCGGGCTTTGCCAGATTCGGTCTGGATCTTTTTCTTCTGGAGCGCTTCCTCCCGGACTTTTTTCAGATCATCGAGGCTCTTGATTGTAGGCATAATCTCTCCTTATAGTTACTGAGTAGTTCTGATATGTAAAGCCGGATTCAATCCTTCTTCAAACGTCGTCCGAACGAAATTCAACACGAGTGGATCGGTAAAAGGGATTTCTCCCAACTCTTCACGAACTTGTTTCTGGTCGTATTCAAACTCATAATCGTCCATTCGGTAGACAAAACGCCAATCGATCGCGGGTTCTGAAATTGCCAGGGTCCGGAAGGTTTCAGCGAGGTCCCCGAGCGGCATCCGGTCGATATGCGAACTTTGGAATTCAATTTCAATCCGGGTGCCTTTCCCTGGTTCCGAACAGATTCTTAAAGAGCCGTTGCATGCTTCAGCCGCTTCTTTGAGGAGAGGAATTCCCAAACCCACTTTGCGCGTGGTCCTGGTTGTGGTGAATGGATCTGTGACCCTGGCCAGCATATCCGCATCCATTCCTTTCCCGTTATCCTCTACAACAAGAACGAGCTTATCTACCTCCGTGTTTTCTGAAACTAAAATGTTAATCATCTTCGCTCCTGCCGCGATGCTGTTTTCTGCGATATCGAGGAGGTGCAGCGATAGTTCCCTCAAGGTTACTGTTCTTCTCCTTGTAAGTTGCGAAGGATCTGAGGCATTTTATTCGGTTTCACCCGGCCCTGGACATTCTCATCGACAACAATCACAGGAGCCTGAGAGCAAGCACCCACACAGCGGCAGATCTCAACAGTTACCAAACCATCCGGAGTAGTTTCCCCGGCCTTGATCCCCAGTACCTGGTTCGCTTTATCGAGAAGCTGTTCAACCCCACCGACATAGCAGGCGGTTCCCATGCAGAATTTGACGGTGTGCTTTCCGCGGGGTGTGGTGGTGAAAAAGGAATAGAATGAAACTACACCGTGAATCTTGCTAACGGGAACTTTTAATTGTTCGGCGATATAGTTTTGTAGAGGAGCTGAAATATAGCCAACCCTGCTCTGCACCTCGTTGAGGATCACCATGGTCGCGCCAGGTTTTTCCCGATTGGCTTCAAGAATTTCATCAATGATATTTTTTACAGATGGATCAATTTGGTTGATCGCAGGTATATGTGTCTGTGCCATTTAGGCTCCGGTAAGTTAATTAGGCGTATGCATTGTTATCGCATATCCAAATGAGTTTAATCCCCTTACAGGAGACAGTCAATAAACAAATGTCATATTCTCAGCAAGCAGATAATCCAGACTGTTTTCCTCCATTAATGACGGTCAAGACACTGGAATTGATAAGTTCTCAAGACTTCCCGGATCTCACGAATACAAGGATTCTTCATGGGGAATAAGTTTAATCCCAGGATCTCATCCAGACGGTGAGCATCTCCACTGTGGATCAAAGGGTAATTGGATGTTTGTGGAAATCGCTGAGCTGCTTCTTCCAGGCTAGTATTTTTTGAAATTTCCAGGGCTTCGATGGGGATATCTGTAGGAATGAAACCAAGCGTTTTCATCAATCCATAGACATCCCGATCGATGTGGGCGGGAATAAAAAGACCTTCAAGTTCTTTCACATTCTGAAAAAGATCAGATAGGGATAATTGCACCGAAGTGAGCAATAATCGTTCTTCAAAAGCAACAAAGTCGCCGTCTTTATTCACGATCAATTGGACCCCGAGATGCTCAGCCTGGTTGGGGAGTGCGGGAAGAGTCTGGTCAATTATTTTTTGCAATGCGTATAGCTGATCGATAGTATCAAAAAGACAGATCGTATGAACATCTTCGACGGTTTGAACCTCGATCCCCGGCAGAACAATCAAACCGGTGCCTTCTGATGCTGCCATTACCGCTTCGACATTACCAGACGCATTGTGATCTGTTATCGCGATCAGGTGGATGCCTTTTTCCAGAGCGGTCTGGACGATCAACGGAGGGATCATTTCCAGTTCCGCGCAGGGTGAAAGCACGGTATGGGTGTGGAATTCCGCCCGGTAAGTGATGCGGGGAGATTCGCTGTTCACAGGGAGTGAGTCAGGAGACTTCTCTTAAACCCATTTCCCATAATTTGCCAACGACATAAAATGAGGAATTAGAGGTGGTGAGAAGAGTAATCCCTTCTTCCTCAGCCTTTTTAATGGTAGCTTCTTCAGGTATCGCTCCTTCAGTGATAATGATTGCTGAAACATCCTTGAGAGCGCCTACTGCAACGATGTTTATATGAGCCTGAAGCGTCACCCAAAGACTTTGAGGATTGGCTCCGGCCATGACACAACTCAATAAATCGGAGATATAACCGGATTGTGGCTCGATGGACGAAAAATCTTTTTCCCGGGTCGTGAGGACCTCAAGCTCCAAATGATCGATGACTTCCTGAAGATTCATCCTTGTTAGCCTCCTTGGTGGTTGAGGGGTAGCCTTCTCCAACAGTATCTTCTTCTTTCAAGAATATCTTGAAACGAAGCTTGGTACCTACGCCTGGTGTGGATTCCAATTGCATCCAATCCACACATCGATTGATGTTCACGAGACCCATCCCTGCTCCAAATCCCAGTTCGCGAACTTCCTGGGTGGCGGTGGAAAAACCAGGCTTCATGGCCAGGTTGATATCCTCAATACCAGGTCCTTCGTCAGTTGCTTGAACGGTTATCTGGTGCGGTTCTATCTCCACACGAAGCACTCCGCCGTTGGTGGTGTGGATGATCGTATTCATTTCAGCTTCATAGACTGCAATCCCGCATCTGCGGGCGAGCTGGGGGGTTGCTCCCATGCGAAGCAAGGCACGTTTAATGTTGCTGGATGCAGACCCGCCGTGGGTAAAATCTCCAACTTTGATGTTGTACCGAAGAACGAGCGTGCTGCGGTCGGATGAAATATCTTCAAAAAGGTGAGAGGCACGGTAAATTCGGACTTCTTCTTCCTGGTAATCCTGGTCAAGTGCTTTTAAAATCCCACGGGTGACATCACCTTTGGTGATAATCCCTGCAAGTTGGTTCTGAGGGGTAATCACGATCAGCCGACCCAGTTTCGTCTGAACGAAAAGTTTAAGCGATTCGATCACCGTATCTGTCTCCCTGACAGTAACGAGCTGGGTGGTCATATAATTTCTAACGGGTGAGGAGATGTCGCTCTTTCGAAGGCTATGAATTAGATCTTCGATACTAATAACACCAACCAGGGATTCACTCTCCATTACGGGAGCACCTGAGATACGGTGTTTACTGAAAATATTTAATGCTTCCTCCATCGACATGTCGGCAGAGATCGTAACGGGGTCACGTGTCATTACCTCTGAGATCTTTAATTCGTAGGCGAGTTCTTCTGTACGGGTGATCGCGCCAGCCAGTTGATCAGAAATTATTTGCCCTTTGAACCTGGTTTGATCTGACATGGCTAGGTAATCCTTTTAATCATACGAACCGGGGTCTTTGTCAACCGGCATCTCGAGGCTGGGTAAACCGCGTTGTCGCAAACGGCCGCAAAGTTCGAACATTCCAAACGGCGATGTGATCAGCGGTATTCGCTCTTCGATTGCCAGGTCTATGGTCTCCTTCGGGGGTTGTTTTCCCCGGACAAATACAACAGCGGCCACATCTGCCATTTGTGCGGTACGGATCACCTGGGGATTGCATAACCCGGTGAGCAACACTGCTTCAGGTTGAATCGACGCGAGAACATCCGACATAAGGTCAGCACCGCAGCCGCCTTTTATTTCGCGGGAAAGATCTGCATCTGGAGTGTGCAGCGTCCCACCAACAACGGTAATCAACTCTTCGATATTCATTCAATCCTTCTGACCAGTAAGCGTTCGGACAATTTTACACCATCTTGTATGTTAAAATTCCAAACATCCAAGGAGAGCCTGCATGAAGAATATCATTTCTCCCCTCAAAGGCACGAGAGATTTTTATCCTACCGAAAAATTCAAGCAAAACTGGCTTCTGAAAGAAATTCGCACGATTTCCGAAGCATTTGGATACCAGGAATACGAAGTACCCTACCTGGAGAGGTTGGAATTATTTGCCGCCAAATCCGGAGAGGAATTGGTCAAAAAGCAGGCGTTTGTTTTTCAGGATCGGGATGGCGAAGAGATCACACTACGGCCGGAATTGACCCCATCACTTGCCAGGATGGTTGCGCAAAAACAGGGCGAACTTGTATTCCCCCTGCGGTGGTGGGCTTTTGGACCGATATGGCGGTATGAACGACCTCAAAAAGGGCGATCACGGGAATTCTTTCAGTGGAATATAGACATGATCGGAGCCGATTCCCCGGAAGCAGACGCGGAGTTGATTGCAGTGGCAGCTACGCTCTTCAAGTCTCTGGGGCTCAAACCCGAGCAGGTATTGATTCGTCTGAATGACCGGCAGTTGATGTACCAGAAATTGCAGGAAATTGGAGTCGATAGCACCCAAGTATCTAATGTGCTGCACATTATCGATAGAAAGGATAAGCTATCCAACGATGCCTGGGTCCAATATGCCAAGGAAAAAGGTTTTTCGGAAAGAATAATTGAACAACTGGAAAATCTTTTAAGCAATACTGAGCTTTGGAAAGAATCTCCCTGGCTGGTACGCTGTATGGCTGCGCTAGACATAATGGGCGTACGAGCTTTTATTCAATACGATCCCAAGGTGATTCGCGGATTGGATTACTACACTGGAGTAGTATTCGAAGCCTTCGATGTGGAGGGGGGGAGAGCGATCCTGGGGGGAGGCCATTATGGTAACCTGGTGGAAGATGTGGGTGGTGATTCACTACCGGGTGTTGGATTCGCCATGGGAGATGTGATGTTCCCGATCGTTCTTGAAAAGTATGGACTTCTCCCTGGTCAGGTTCCCGCGCCGGCAGAAGTTCTTATCACCGTTTTCAGCGCGGAAGTTCAATTGGAATCTTTGAAACTGGCTGGAAAAATTCGAGAATTGGGAATTCGCACAGTGTGTTACCCGGAAGTAGCAAAATTACCCAAACAACTAAAATACGCCGATAGAATGGGCATGCGTTTGGCAGTGATCCTGGGACCGGATGAGATTCAAAATGGGAATGCTGTCCTGAAAGACCTGAGAACCACTGAGCAATTAATCGTGAGAATCACAGACCTGGAGAGGGAGATCCACCGCCTGCTTGCCTAGAGCCTGCGCGCGTGATAAAATTCAGCCGTTGTGGTGGCTGTAGCTCAATGGCAGAGCGCTTGACTGTGGATCAAGATGTTGTGGGTTCAACCCCCATCAGCCACCCCTAAAACCGGAGTTTTTCCGGTTTTTTTATTGCAAATCTGTTGGTTTGACTTCAGTGGGGGTCAACCAGGAGAGCATACCCCCTAAGCCACGTTTTTGCGGCGGCAAACGGTCGAATCCCACCAGAATGAGGCTTATAAGTATTAAAATCGCGCCTACCCATTGCACGCTGGTAAGGGTTTCTTTCAGGAATATTTGGGCGGCAAGGACCGTGACCAATAACTCGCCAAGACCAAGAAGAGCTGTCTCCATCCCTCCGATCTTTTTCACTCCAAGAAACAATAAAACCCTGGAGATGGCGGTAACCGCACCTAAAAGAATCACAGGCTGTAATGCGGCAGACGGAGGGGGCATTTGTCGATCGAAAAATAAATACGCCAAAGTGACCGTCACCGCCATGGAAAGAAGGGTATAAAAAGTGACAGTGGGGGTAGGTGCTTCATATAGAACTTTTTGATTGATGATCAGGTGCAACGCATATAGAGCAGCTGCACCAATCATCATGGCTGCACCTTGAATACTGACCTTCTCTGCGGATGCACTAATTAAAAGCACAGCGCCGAATATTGAAATAACGAGCCGGATGATCGTCAGCCTGGTGATGGTTTGCCGATCAAGAAGCAGCCAAAAAACGACCATGAGCGGATAGAAAGAATATAAAAGCTGTCCAATGCTGGCATCTAAAAACGAAAGCGCTGTATAGAAGAATATCGAACCAAGTCCATTCACTGCGCCGGCGATGGCACATCCCAATAATCCAAGCGAATAAATTTTCAAAAACGACCTGTTGAAGATGACCAGAAAAAGAAATACAAGGCTAGCAGCGAGTGTCGAGCGAAAAGACACAATAAAAAGAGGGGAAAACCCCAGCTGAAGCGCGATCTTACCGAAGATTGGGGTGAGGCCAAGGAGGATGGCAGAGCCACCCGCGGCAACAATCCCGATGATCTTCCCCTGGTTTTGCATACCTGGTTACCGCAACAACGATTTCACTTCATCAAGGAGGTCGTCTGTGAGAAAATCACCTTTTTGCATTAATTTCTGGATATGTCCCTGCAGGCGAATCTTTTCATTCTGGGTCAGCTCCTTTGCAGTGAGGACGATAATGGGAATTTCAGCTGTTTCCGGTTTCTTCCTAAGAGCATCCATGACAGAAAAACCATCCATCTCCGGCATCATCAGATCGAGGATCACCAGATTGGGAAGTTCACGGTTAATCACCTCAACCGCTTCCTTTCCGTTCGTTGCCTCGAAAATGGTGTAATTCCCTTGTGATTGGAGAATCCGACGGATCAGCCTGCGAGCATCGGGTTCATCGTCAACGATCGCGATCCGCGGGAAACCCTGGATCGATTCGCGGGTGAGGGCGGATAACAATCCTTCCTCGGAGCCAGGTTCAATTTCTTTTGATGGCGCTTTCACATCCCTGGACCAACCCTCACCGATGATCTTTTGCTCGATGGGCATTGTGTGCCCCGAGCAGTTGATGACAACCACTTCGTCAGGTTTGATCACTCCAGATCGGATAAGCTTAATCATCCCGGCGAAAGCAACAGCGGCTGCCGGTTCAACGGAGATGCCTTCCATTTTTGCCAGGTAATGCATGGCCCGAAATGCTTCTTCATCCTGAACGCTCTCAAAAGCACCCCCGGATGTGTTGAGCATCTTCTGCCGCAGAACGGTGTACGTCCGGCCGGGATCTCCTGTTGCAAGGGTGGCAATTAATGTCTTGGGATTCTGAACGGGGATGGCCACTTCCTGATTTTGTTTCCATGCATGCACCATGGGTGCACAACCTTCCGCCTGGATTATCCCCATCCTGGGGATATGGTCAATAAATCCCATCTGTTTGAATTCCTGAAATCCTTTGTGAACTCCCACCGGCCCTAATCCACCGCTGACACTTTGAATGTACCAATCCGGGGAAAAGAAGGTCACTCCGGGTCTGTTTTTATCCGGGTTGGGCGGTGGACCTAGAAGTGCTGTCAGTTGCTCGGAAACCTCAAAGCTTACCGTCTTCATAGACTCAACGCAGGAAATCGTCCGAGCGCCAAGATCGTAAAAAATACCCCGCTGGCGAGCGAATTCACCCGCAACCTGTTTTGCTTCATCGTAAGAACCGGTAACTTTAATAACCTGGGTTCCATAAAGGGCAACTTCACGCATTTTTTCGGCAGGAACCAGGCTGGTAAGAAATGCCCATAGGCGAATCCCAGCCCGCGCGGCGTAGGCCGAATATGCGATGGCAACGTTGCCTGTGGAGGCTACAACCAGTTCGTTGATTCCTGCTTCTTTCAAAGCGGCGATGGTCACGGCTGCCTGGCGATCTTTGAAAGAACCGGTCGGTCCCTGGCGTTCGTCTTTGATAAAAATATTCGGGCACCCCAACATTCCCCCAAGATTTGATGCTCTTAAAAGCGGGGTACCGCCCTCACCAAGGGAATATGCTGGCTCGATGCTCCGAACCGGGAGCAATTCCTTATACCGCCAAAGATCAAAAGAACGCCCGGATATTTGCAGCAAAAGAGATTTAGATAAGCGGTTGAAATCGTACATGGCTTCACGCCAGGTACTGTGGCAATTCGGACAATCCGAAGCGCTGGCTATGAATGGGGTTTTGTGCCCGCAATCAATGCACTCAATGATGAAATGGGAAGCCATTTACTTACGGTTTTCCTATACCTGGTTATTACCGCAAAGAATTCTGGAGGGCTTTGAAAAGAAGCACCTCATCAAGATTCTGTTTACTGAAAACAAGATCGTTGAAACTGGATAAGGACGCAGCCTGTTTCTCAGTAATATCCGCACCTGTTAGGATTGAAATATTAATTTGCCTCAACCGGAAATCCGCCAGGATCGTCTCCAGCAACCTGTAAACGTCCTTATCCGCGAGCTGTGGATTTAGAATTACCCTATCTGGTTGAAGGGTGGTCATCAATTTAAGACCCTCTTCGCTCGTTTTGGCAGTAATCAGTTGGATCTTATTATTTTCCTTAACCAGCGTTTGGAATTTCCTCACAGACTCCGGATTATTATCAATCAGGAGCAGGTTCGTGGATCTTTGTGATTCGGATAATCGAGAGACAACCTCTTCCATTTCTTCCTGCACCAATGGTTTTACGAGGTAATCCTCCGTACCAACCCTCAAACCCTTTTCCCTCCGTTCCAATACCCCCATGACAATCATTGGAACATATTTAGTTGCTCTCGCTGATTTTATTTTTTGAATTTCTTCCCATGGATCAAACAGGCTGGAATTTAGATCCACAACAACCGCATATGGATTGAAGCTCCCGATATTCTGGGGTAGATCCTCAATTTCGGAAAAAATCGTTGTGGAGTATTGTAACGGGGTAATCAGTTTATCAATCCGGGGTAGGATGGTGGTTTGAGACGTAACAAGCGCGATCTTTTGCAAAGATAATTCAGGGGCATTTTCCATAACAGGTTCGGTAGGAGCAGTCACCTGGATCTGGACAGGTGGAACCTCGGGAATTGCTTCCTCAAGCGTTTCAAGTTGTGCTTCCACTGAGATTTTGTCAGGCTTGGCAGGTTCAACGGGTTCGGGCTGTAATTTGCCGAAGGCGGATTCACGGAGCATACCTGTAACGGTCCGTTTTTTATCAGGTTGGGGGATAGGCAAAGTGAAGAAGAATGTTGAACCTTTACCTACTTCGCTGCTCAATAATCCAATCCTGCCACCGTGCAGGTCGATCAAGGAACGGCTGATTGATAAGCCCAAGCCGGTTCCACCTGCGCTGCGCGTGGGTGAGTCGTCCACCTGTGAGAATGGCTGGAAGAGTTTTGCGCGATCCTTAACATCGATGCCGTACCCAGTATCTGTAACCGTAATCATGATTTCGGGAATACCCTCGGGACTGGTTACAGAGGAACATTCAATAGTGATCAGGCCTTCATCCGTGAATTTACAGGCATTGGAGAGAAAATTTATCAATACCTGACGAATACGGGTAGGATCCACCAGAACTTTTGGAAGATCGGGTGGAACGATCTGTTTGAATTTTATCGGTTTATCCTTCGCCAACCCAGTGGCGGTTGTCATCGCGGAATTAATGATGTCGCTGATATTGATCTCGGCGAGTTTGAGTTCCATCTTTCCGGAATCGATTTTGGATAAGTCAAGAATATTATTGATCAGGCTGAGAAGATGTTGCCCGGAATTGTAAATCGCGGAAAGATCCTGAGCCTGTGTGTCGTTGATCGGGCCATCGATCCCTTTCAGGATAACCCGCGAAAATCCGATGATCGAGTTGAGTGGTGTGCGAAGTTCATGAGACATGTTTGCAAGAAACTGGTTTTTGATACGGTCCAGCTCATGCAATTCATCAACAGCCTTTTGCGATAGCTCGAAGGCACGGGCATTTTCGATTGCCACAGCGATCTGGTCGGCAAGGATCCGCAGGACGGTTACATCATCCGGCGTGAAGGCATTTTCAGTGTCAGCATGAATATCGAGTAAGCCGATGATCCTTTCACCGATGGTAAGCGGGATACCGATCTCCGAACGGGTATTCGGCAATTCAGGATGCGCCAAATACAACTCGTTAGTAGAAATATCATTAATGATGATCGGCTCGCCGGTGGCGCATACCTGACCAATAAGGTTATTCGCCCCCACATTGAATTGGATACCTGTGGATTTATATGCATCCCCCGCAGAACCTGTTGCCTCCTGTATGACAGCAGATTCTCCCTCGGGATCTATCAAAAATAAGGACACCTGATAAAACCCAAAGCGGTCATAGATCTGATTCACGATCCGTTTCAACAGGGTTTCTAGTGAGAGGGTGCTAACCGTATCGCGAGCTATTTCAGCAGCAGTACGTAGCTCCAACGCGCGGCGTTGAGCTTCGCGCAGGAGTCGCTGCTTTTCCAGGGTCACTGAGATCTGGTTACCGACAACGCGAAGAAGCCGGACTTCCTCCGGTTGGTATTCAGAAGGAGATGTCGCAGAGACAATCAACAATCCTATTAATCTCCCAACGCTGCGTAGAGGAACGATCACACAGCTCAACATCTCCAGACCGGTCAGCGTTTTTCGGGTCTCATCGTCGAGTGCTTCCGCACTGGCTGTGTTTTCAATATTCAGCGGTTCAAGGAAAAGTTGATTGAGAATCGGAAGTGAGGCTAGAGAATAGCGGGAGCTCAGGCGGATAAACTGACCGCGGAGATCATAGAAACCGGTAAGCTCCAGCTCGGTAGGCTCAGCATCCCCGGATTGGGCGACAGAAAACAGCGAAGCACGGGTTGCTGATTTTGGGAGAACACTTTGAACAATAATGCGGACAAGATCCTGGGCATCAACTGCCTGAGAGATCTCGTTGGTCATTTTATAAAGCATTTCTGTTTCTGCCAGGGATTCCTGGGTCTGGGCATATAGCCGAAGGTTCTCCACTGCGGTGGTCATCTGGTCAAGCAGGGGTGGATAAGCGCGGCGTTCCTGCTGGCTGAAGCGGTGATGAACTTCGGACTGGAGCAGCAGGACTCCGATCTGCTTTTGGGCGGTTGTGAGCGGAAGGACAGCCATTGATACTACATGCTGATCTTTGATCACCTTTTGCAGCAATGCATCGATGGGAGCTTCGCTGATGTCATATATGAAAAGTGGCGATGATCGCTGAAAGAGTGTCAGGTAGGCTGATGTAAGATATTCAGAGCCGACAGGGGGAGGGGGTGTGCCGCTTCCGCTGTGCCAATTCGCAGCCACCGACATACGATTAATATTCCCATCCGAATCATTTTCAAATAGTACCAGGATGCCACGATTGATATCCGGTATCTTGATCCCTGTGGTAACAGCCGATATCATGGCGGCGTATTCATTGGCCAGGGCAAGTTGATGGCTGGATTCGTAGAGGGTTTCAGTCTCAGTCAATGAATTTTGAAGCTGTGCGAGCAGATCTTCGCGTGCGATCGTGTTGGAAAGCGCATCACCAACAACCTGGAGGGTATTAATTTCTTCGCTGAGCCAGACTCGACCAGGTTTCAATTGTTCAAAGGCGATGAAGCTGGGAAATGCGTTCTTGCCGGATACTGAAAGCAGAAAGATGGAATTGATTTTTGATCGATTAATGAATTGGAATTCAGGCGAATTACGATTATTTTCATCGGTAATTGCCCATCCCTGTTCCACAAACTCTCTTGCCCAGTTTGGGAAATTACCAACCGGAATTTGGTTGAGTTCATCCCCGGCAAGAGAATTCTCGACATCAGGGTTAACCCAGATATTCTGACATTTCCAGTAAAGCTCCCGCTCGTCATCCATGAGCCTGGCGAAATAAATCCTGTCGCTTTCGGTCACACCAGCTAGGATCCCGAAGACCGCTGTAAGCGCGGAAGTACCCTGTTCGGAAAGAAGCGCTACCGCAGCGGCGGAACTTGCCTGGTATCGTTCGCGCTTTTCGATGATTTGGAGGGCATCATTGACTTCTTTAAAAAGATTGGCATTCTCCAACGCTGTAGAAGCCTGAAAGGCTAGCGTCGAGAGAAGTTCAAGGGAAACCTGGGAAAATGCGGATTCCTCCTTGAAGGTCTCAATGTAAATTGCGCCAACTGCACGATTGGAAGTGACGATCGGAACACACAACAAGCTGGTAGGAACAGGCTTTGGAACATCGATGTTCCGTTCTGTAAGTTCACGCTCAACTTCACTTGAGAAGAGTAACGATTGATTCGCGTGTATGGAGAATTCGATCACACCTTTTCCAAAAGCAGTATCCGTCTTAGGTTCCAACTGCCCATTCTGGGAATATACAGGATATGTTAGATAGGTATGATTCTCATTCGAGATGGCGATTGTCAGATTACGGTTATCGAGAATATCACCCGCGGTTTCGTATAGTTGGTTGAAAATTTCATTTCGGCTTGCCAGTTTACTCAATTGCTGCCCAGCGCGGTTCAAAGCAGCAAGCTGTTCGTTACGTTGGAATGTCTCGGACTCAGCTTTGATTCTCTCTTCAAGCTGCTTTTGAGCCGCCTGGTACAATTGCGCATTTTCGAGTGCCAAACCCAGCTGTTGCGCTACTTCCTGAACGATCAGCCGCTCATCTTCCTTCCAAATCCGGTTGGAACGCTCATCTATAATTTCGATGACACCCGAGGTCTGCTGTCGAATCTGTAAGGGAGTTGCCATTGCCGTCGGATTCGTTCCAACCGATTCCTGAATGGTTGTCTTTTTCTGCGAGATGGACTGCCTGCCTGCCTTGGTGAGGATCCGATTGGCGGGGGAAATTTCCCCTTCCTTCATGGCAATTCCAATGGAGAAGTTCTCCATCCCAAGGTCAACGAGGGAGGATGTACCCCCGGGTCGCACATAATCGAAGTCCATTGGGCGACGGGTGAACGAATCATCAGTGAAGAGCTGAGTTTTCCCATCCCAACTCATTATGTTTCCGGAGGTATCCTTTTCGGGTTTAAAGAAAAACTCAACAGGCATTTCGATCCCGGTTTCAGAAACCATCATCACTTTTTGGGAGAATGATTCAGACGCTTTTATCAACTTTAGGAGTGCATCGTGGTCGCTGCTCTTGATCTGACAAGAAAAAACTGGCTGACCAAGAAAATGCTCTGCAGTGAAACCAATATAGTCTGTTACTTGGGGGCTGATGGAAAGGTAATTTCCCTTATCATCAAGGGTCCAAGCCCAACCGTTCGGAATAATCTCGCCTTCTGAATTACTTTTACCCGATCCCCGGGCTGAATAAAGCGGATCCAACTGGCTCGTAATTTTTCGTTTCGGCATTTCCGATCATCTCCTGGCCTGATTTTGGAAAATCAGGTGGTCATCGCTTTTTATAAATTTTGATTTGATTCGGTAATATCCGCGGCAGGAGCAGTACCTTCCGGTGGATTAGTTTCCTGGATAAGGATTTGCGCCCGTGAAGCTTTTAATACATTCTGAAGCTCTTCAATGGCAATTTGAACCATTTCCTGAGGATTAGTAGTGGAGCGGATCTTCCCGGTGATTTCTAGTACTTTTCGATCACGTTCCGCCCTGCGGAGGGTTTGTTCGAACAGCCGAGCATTTTCAAGGGCGAGAGCAACCTGGGAAGCAACCGATTGAACCGCCTGGATTTCTTCTTTTTGCCAGTCCTTTTTCTCTTTTCTGGTTTCTTCGATGTTGATCACACCGATCGTCTCACCTCGTAGAGTGATCGGGACTGCAAGGGATACGACCGACTTACCGGATGGTTGATCGATCACTGGAATAAGAACAGGCTCTCCAGCTTCCAACACCTTTTGGAAAGTAAATGAATCCTCACGATCGATGGTTTTTACACCGGCCGGGGTATATTCGAATCCGGCTAAATCGCGTTCCTCAACTTCGCGACCCCATTCCTGTAGCAGGTATTGCCTGTGCAGGGATTGGGATGCTTCCAGTGCGCGAACAGTTTCCTGCAGGAGGAGGTTGTTCTCGATCGCTATCGCAACCTGGTCTGCAAGGATCGTGAACAATTCCACATCTTCCTGGGAGAAGATATTCGCTTCGGTGGATTGCACATCAAGCGCACCGATGATCCTATCACCGATGATCAAGGGAAGGGTCATTTCTGAGCGGGTGAGTGGCAGATCAGGGTTCTGGAAATAAACAGCGTCGATACCTACATCCGTTGCTATTCTGGGTTTTCCAGTTCCGGTTACATAGCCAACAATACCAACCTCACCAACTTTCAAACGGTGACCACGCTCTAGCATCCTCTGACCACCTTCGGAATTGGACGCACGAAGGACAGCATATTCATTTTCATCATCAAGTAGAAAAATACCTGCATGGTAGAAGTTAAATCGCTCGCTAACGAGGCGCACAAGAGTATCCAATAGTGATTCCAAGTTTTGAGCGCTGGTGATCTCGCGAGCCACATCAGCCACAGTGGTTAATTGGCGACCTCGAAGAACCAAAGCTTCGTTGCGGTTCGCCAATTCCTGGGTACGGGCACGAACGCGTTCCTCCAACTCCGAGATCAAGGTTTTTAATTGGGAGGTCATTGAGTTGAAAGTATCGGCAAGCGTACCCAACTCATCGCGGCTGCGAACGATCGCTTTCGCTGAGAGGTCCCCATCCGCGATGCGATTTGCTGTTCCGGTTAATGAAACAATTGGATTTGAAAGCAACCTGGAGACGATCACACCGATTAATCCAACTAGTGCGGCGAACAATGCTGCAAAAAGAATGGATAGCTGGTTTTGCTGCGTACGTAAACTATTAAGTTCCGCTGTCTCTTCAAGATACACAACCTGCCAAGGTTTGGATTCAAGGCTCACCGTTGAGCCCATTTCGACATGATCGAAATCTCCTGGATGGACTTCGGCTGTAAAGAATTCACGAAGTTGCGGGTTTGACACCGCATTTGCGAATTCTGGAAGAAAAGAGGAAAGCTGATCGATGGGAAACTGCGGCAATAAGTTGCGGGATTTCAACTCATTTATCTTTTCCTCTTCCATGGGCATAATTGATTTATATAAAAGTCCTGGAGTTAGCGCATCTGCTAAACGGATCGAGTTTTCATCGATCAATACCGGGTAAGAGCGTTTTCCGGCGATACCGGAATATTCCTGGAGAATATTCTGAAGTAATAAAGCGTTATACCGAACGATCAAAACGCCGGCATTTTTCTGATTGATATCTTTAACAGGAGCGCTAAAGTATATGGAAGCGGCTCCCGTTTTCGGGTCAAATATCACCGGAGAAAAATATGGACGGTTGGTCAACAAGGGCTGCTGAAAGTATTCTTCCTTATTAACTTGTTTTCCTATCTCCTGGGGATTCGAATCATAGAATTTAATACCAAATAGATTGGCAAGTGAGAATGATGGTGCATAGGTTCCGCTGGGAATTTCGAGAGTATTGATCGTCGAAATCATTCTGGCTTCCTGTTCCGAACCTGCCCGCGTGTTGGAAGGAAGGTAGAGGTACTCAGAAAAAATAGGCAAAGATGCTTGCTTGGCAACAAGGGAGAGATTGTTCTGGATAAAATTATCAATGCCTAAGGCAGCTTGGGTGGCAGCAGTATTTAGAGCGGTTCGCGCCTGACCCATGAGGGCATTTTCAAGAAAAGTTGTCTGAATAAATGCCTGACTGATCAATGGGACAAGGCCAACTAGAAGGAAAACCGTGATCAAGCGAACGCGGATGGAAAAATTTATGACCCGGGTGATAAAAAAGATCATAATGGTGATCAGTAGGAAAACATTAAATGCGATCACAGCAAGTTGAACACCAACAGAAGTTATCTGAGAAAGTGGAGAATACAAACCTGCGAGAATCGCACCGACTGCGCTCAGCAATCCAATAATCAGTTCCGTGTCCGAATAAATACCGGTCATAAAACCGGAGGCTAAGAGGAAGGCATATAGGAAACAGAATATTGCAACCGGAATGAGAATATCCGTGAAGCTGCCAGATAATAAGATCAACGAAAGGAGGAGCACAGTGCCGGCAATTAATAAACGCACATTAAGATTCAGAGAAGAGAATTGATATCGAAGTATGATGGTGGAGATTGCGGCAAATGCAAATGATCCGGAGAGGAGAAAAAGTGGTTGCTCTGGTGCGAATAATGCCCAGACAAGGAATACCCCACTGATGACAGCTGAGAAACCGGATTGGATTACTAGGAACCGATTCGTTAGAATTTGACGGGTCTGTTCGGCGGGTAATGGGAGGTTACCAGTTGTGACGTGCGTCATGCCTGTTTCTCCTGATTTACACCGGCTGGTTCTAAACTTGATTTTGTTCGAAGCTGAACACGAACATCAGAAAGTCCCAAGGACTTACCTAGTTCGATTGCAGTTTCTCTCAGAATATCATTGACCGCAGTGGATGAACGCACTTTTGAAGTGATATCTGAAACCATTCTTTCCTGCTCAACCCTGATCTGCATCTCTTCAATTAGGCGGGCATTCTCAAGCGAAAGTACGAGCCTGCTTGCAATTGATTCGATGAGAGATTGGAAATCCGGGATTTCCGAGGGGTCATCGATTTTCAATTCAATCACACCGATGATTGCGTCACGAAGTTTTAGTGGAACAGCGATCGTGGCAGTTTTCCCTGACCTGGACTTCCTGGTTTTTATTTGTGTTTGACCAGTTTTTAAAGCTCCTTGAGCAAGAGCCGATTCTGCCGGTGCTTTCTGGATACCCTTGCTGGAGTAGCGGAGGGATTTTGAAGTTCGCATCCCAATTAGGAAATCAGCCCATTCACGCTGTGTTATGGTCTGTGCCTTGGATTTATATTCTGCGAGGTTTCTCTGTAATTCCGATACAACCCTGGAATGATCAAGTGAAACAGCCAGCTGGTCCGCGATCGTTTGAATTATATTCACATCCTGTTGAGTAAAGGCTGATGAATTCTCACTTTGGACATCGAGCACTCCGACTATTCTTTCACCCAAGCGGAGGGGCAACGCCATTTCAGAGTGAGTATTCGGTAGCAGAGAATTTTGGAAGTGGACTGAATCCTGACCCACATCAGCGGCGATACGCGCTACGCCCTGATCTGCTACAAACCCCACTATTCCCTGCTCTCCAATCCGCAATTTGTGATTTTGATTTACCATTTCGCGGCCAGCATCACCTGTAGCAGCCTTCAACACTGCGAATTCGCGATTGCCATCGATAAAGAATAATCCAGCATGATAAAAACCAAATTGGTCGCGGATCGTGTTGAGGGTATTATCAATAAGTAGGAGGGGGTCCTGTTGCTGGGCGATACTTCGTGCTATCTGAGATGCGATCGCAAGTTCAGATGTTTTTCGTTGTAAATTCAGATTCGCATCATCGATGGATTGTTTTAGCGAATCGTTTTCGTTGATGAGAGATTCCGTCAGATTTTGTTGAGAAAAGAAAGAATCAGTCAATTTTGGAATGAATTGGTAAATACCAGTTTGGCTCGCAAGCACTCCGAAAAGTAAAATCGCAGCGAAGAATATCCAATAAATTATAGAATCCGATTGGGTGAGGATAAATGCCGGATTAGGTGAGATTAGTTTACCAGTCATCGCAAACCCAATAAAAATCATTTCACCAAATGGAATTGCAGCAGCCAATAAACCAACCCTGCTGCGATAAAAGAGAGCAGTAAGGATTGTGAAGAGAAAGAGGAAGAAGAAACCATCGCTTCCCAGTCCGCCTAAATAGAGATCAACTGTTCCTACCAACAAAAGGAGAACCAGATATATTACATAGCGAGACGAGATGGGGATTGGTCGTATAAAAGCGAGAAGAACTATTCCAACGAAAACGATGAAATAAAGTGAGGTGATCCCCCAATTACCTGCAGGGATGGTTCGAGAGATCTTAAGGAATAATATAACAATCCCGATCAGAGCGCTGCCGATCAGCACCGATTGCTTTGCAGGGTCTGTAATGAATCGAATGGATTTATCAGTGCCAGCCCGGGGTGGAAGGAAGGAGGATTTTTCGTTCATAACGGTTGCTCCTCATCGCCTCGATCCATTTTGCCAGGTTCTTGCAGATCGGCGACTTCCGGATTTAAATGGACATTGACTTCCGATACAACAGGTAGGGTCCCGATCTCCTGGACTGCGATCTTCATTATCTCATCTATCGTACCTGCACCTGAAAATTTCAAAACCAGGTCGTTGATCTTTTCCTCACGGGCTGCGCGCTGCTGACTTTCGTCAAGCAAACGCACATTTTCCAGCGCTTGGGCAGTTTGATCAGCGATGGAGGAGATCACGAATTGTTCTTCGGGGGAAATGGATCCTTTTTCTATTTCAAGTGTGATTTCACCCAGAGGTTGATCGCGAAGCAATAATGGAAAAACTAATGTTTCGAATTCCAGATCGACAGACTTCTTTTTCTTTTCTTCGAAAGTGTATTCAAGCGACCCCTGGGTTTCGACCGCACGACCCCAGGATCTTTGGAGATAAATCCGGTTCAAGCCCTGAATTTCCTTCAAGTTTGATCTGGTTTCCTGGAACAAGTTGGCGTTTTCCAATGCAACTGCCAGTGAATCCGCCATGCTTTGGAAAGCCAGGATGTCATTCTCATTAAAAGCGTTTGCATTGTCGGATTGAAGTGATAACGCACCAATGGTTACACTCCTGGAGACAATCGGCATTGCGAGCTCTGACCTCGTTTTAGGGAGTAGGGGATTGCTGAACCGAATGGCTTCCTTGCCGATATCGAGGGCAATACGCGGTTTTTGTGTGGCAGTGGACCAACCAATCATTGATACACCACCAACAGCCAATTTATGACCACTCGCGAGCATCTGAGAGCCTGCATCACCAGTCCCAGCGCTCAACACCGCATATTCCCTGTTTGAATCCAGCAGAAAGACACCCACATAATACAAACCAAGTCGATTTTGAATGAGGTTGGCGACTTCGGGAAGAAAATTCTCCGGGTTCAAGTAACCAGAAATTGTTTTGTTAATTTCCGAAATAGCAAGGAGTTGGTTTAGAGATCGTTTTAATTCTGTTTGTGAATTCTCATTCGATTCTAAGAGGCTATTTATCGATGTTGAAAGGCTTTTGATTTCCCTATCTCCAGTTTCATGGACACGAACCTGGCTGCCTTTTGATTCGATTACAGACCCGAGGTCCGTATCAAGGGTTGTGAGTGGATTAACAACGTATTGGTTCATCAAGCGATTGATGGTTAATCCATAGCCGAGGGCAATGATGAGCAATGCGGGAAGTAAGAAACGCAGAATATTCGTCGTTTGGGAGAATACAGTGGAAGGAAATGTGATCTGAAGAATTGACGTTGGTTGTTCCTGGATGTCATTTAGGAGGATAAATGCAGCTGCGAGACCGCCACCCAACTGAGATAAAACAAAATTTTGCCCTTCGCGTAAAAGTTGTTCAGCGCCGGAGACATCTATCGGATTGTTTGAGGAAGCGACAGGAAAACCAAATAATTCAAGCCCAGTGATAAAGCCAATATCGGATAATGTTCGTTCGTCAAAGGGTTTTGAAACAATCACGAAGCCATTTGAAGGCCCTGTGGAATCTCCTTCCAGGGTCTTCCGTGATGATATGAGAAAAGGCCCTTCAGGTAAGGAAATAACACCAGAAATGTCATCCGTTAAATTTTCCTGTTGAAATAAAGAAGTGTTGGTAAATATGTATTGAATCAAGCCTTGAGGTACCTGTTGACCTTCACCAGTGACAGGGTCAATCGCACGAGAGAAAATCACATTCTTGTTTTCATCCAGATAAAGGATGATCTGAAAACCGGCGGAGGCCAGAACATCATCAGCAAGGTTGTCAATAATAAACTGCTGGTCTTTGGTGCGGGTAAAGTTATTAGCATCAGACCAGTACCCCCACGATACTGCGTTGGAACTTAATTTCGCCAGCTCATCCTGTATAACGCGCTCAACGCGGGTGGCGTTGTCAGTGGCGAGTTGGTTATCAACAGCAGCACTGTTTGTATAAACTAAAAGAACGATCAATCCAGTGAGAACCACCAACATGACGGCAGAGGCGATTAGAATAATTGAAAAAACCCGGCGTCTTAGATTCATTCATCACCTCCGTTGGAGTCTGAATCCAAGTCGGGGAATTGATCTTCAGAAATTTTTATTTGAATGGTTGCCTTGTTTGCCTTTGTGATCCTGGCGATCTCGTCTGCAGAAATCTGAAGGATCGACCCCATATCCAAAGTTCGCCGCAATTTATTGGTCACCTCAAATAATTTTTCCTGCTGATTTACCTGAGCCCTTACTTGATCAATCAATCGAAGATTTGCAAGCAGCGATCCGATGTTTAACGAAAAAATCTGAAGCAGCTCGCGGTCGTACTCGCTGTATTGACCGGGTTGAGAATGTTCAATTTCAAGAATCGCATATACCTCATTGCCAAAGGAGATCGGAGCAGCAAGTCCTGAGCGATTGGCAGGATTGATCAACTCATCACTGCCATCCGCGGTTTCAGATGAAAAAATGGATGTCTGGTTGGAGCTTGCTGTTTGACCAGCTAGTCTTTCACCTGGCGCGAGAATTTGACCAATTTGATCTTCTGAAAAAGAGTGAGAATGGCGAATTTCCAAATTACCAGATGGACCTGGGATTAGAACACACGCCTGATCGCAAAGGGATAATTCCACCAACCGTGAAGGGATCATACCCAATATCTCATTTTGTGAACGTCCGCTGCTTGCGCCGATGGAGACCTGGTTCAATATTTGTTGTCGATTTACTGTTTTTGTAACAGTTTCATCCAAACGAGATAATGCAACCCTCAGATTTCTCTGAACGAAAAAGGCTGAAACGATCCTGCCAAGGTTATTAAATGCAAAGGGGGAGATATTCTGAAGACTTCGTTTATCACCATTTGTTGCTAGAAAGAGTAAGTCAATATTTTGTGCGTCCGAAATAATCGGAATCAATACAAAATCGGATTTTGGCTCAAAGATAGTAAATTTTTCCAGAATAGCTGGATCAGTTTCTCGGTAAATCAGAGGTTTGTTTAATTCCTCGAGGAAATTTATTTCTTCCACAGTCGTTGAGCGTTCAATGACATCGGGCGATTTGTTTGAATCAAATTTGGAAATAATCAAACTGGATTTCTCCGGATTGAGTTTGATGATACTCAAAGAAATATTCTCACCATAATTATTCCGGATTGCTTGTAAAAGCGAAATATAAAACGTTTGATGATCCAAATTTTGAGAAATTACCCCAGACGATTCAAAAAGGAATTGTAGATCTTTCTCCAAGTTACTGGATAGCTGCGCACGGGAGTCAAACGCTATCCTATCCTGGAAAATTTCTATGATGCTTTGAAAAACATGAATTCTTGTCTGGTTCAAAGGTACAGTGTCGCGAGATCCAATAATCAGCAGTTTATTTAAAGAAGATCCAAGAAAAATCGGTATTACTGCGAGCGAAAGGCATTCCCGGCGAATGAAGAAGGAGAATAAGTCACCTAAATCGGTAACCGCAGGTAAATCATTGAAAAATTGAGTTTCACTACCGCTCAATTTATCCTGGATATCTACTACCTCCACTTGTAAACCAACCAGGGATGCATCAAATCCTGTGCCTTTTGAATCGTACAAATCCTCAATTGTGAGATTATTTTCTTGTACTCCAAAGATGAACGCGATTAGGTCAGTTTCTTTAAACGCGGAAAGCAAGATTCTATTAATGGATTCGGGATCATCGGAACCAATGACCTGCCTGGTAACGAATGCATAATTGGCCAGGTCAGAAAATGATAATCCGGCGCTATCTACCAAGGATTTTTCCTCGATGAAATCACCAAATAACTGGACCGAAAGAGAAAGACCAGGCAGATCTTTCTGCGAAAAACCAGAAGGTCGTTCGCATTGAATTTCTACTATAGAAATGACCTGGTTAATTTTGAGGACAGGAGAAATGAATATTGATCGTGTTCTTTTATCCAGTATTGCGTTCTGGTAACTCACATTCTCAGTCCCCAAGTCAGCAACAACGAAGGGTTGCGCATTGAAAGCAACGCGTGCAATGGTCTCTGTTGACCTGGCAGGGATGACGATTCCCGGGATCTCATTCTCATCAGACGATCTCGTTGATAAGTAATTTAGACGGATATCCCTGTTTTTTGGATCCAGCGAATAATAAGATGCCTGGATCACATCTGGCTGGGAAACGAGATAATCCAGAAAAGCCTGAATTAATGAAGCCGTATTTTGACTTGTATCCCGCAAAGAAAGTAATTTCCTGATC
This sequence comes from uncultured Chloroflexia bacterium, assembly GCA_963747315.1. Lineage (GTDB taxonomy): Bacteria > Chloroflexota > Anaerolineae > Anaerolineales > Anaerolineaceae > CAVVEQ01. Next base: position 518,632 of record CAVVEQ010000013.1, read on the forward strand.
AGTTCAACGGGATTCAGTACTCCGGTTGCTTCACTGGAACCGGACACTTGATTGATGCTTTCAATAATTGATGAATTATTATCGGACATTGGTTATTCCTAATACATTTCCCAAACGCCGGTACCGGATAAAACCCGGTAAAGTTGGTCCGGAAAGCGGTCAGGGTCTATGGGCTTACCGATGAAACCATTAAAACCCGCTTTCTGCGCTTTTGCCATCGATTCTGTGCTTACATCAGCCGTGACCGCGATGACGGGGACGGCTTTGAGATTTTGAGCGGAGCGGATCTTCTTCAACGCGCTGTAGCCATCCTCGTAGGGGAGGTGGATATCAAGCAGAATAATATCCAACCTGGTCATTGTCTTGGAAAATTCCAGGACTTCAAATCCGGAGGATTTCCATTCGCATCCAATTCCTAACGCCTGCAATAACCTGGCCAGTAACATGAAGTTGGCCGCGTTATCTTCAACCACTAAGGCAACTTTGCTTTTGAAAAAATCCAGGTTAGCTTCAGGTGACATTTAATCCTTAATTGATTTTCATTACCATATATTTATGAATTGAGATATTGTTCAATCTGATTGGGGAATAAGTCGACGTCGATGGGCTTTTCGATATATCCGTCATATCCGGCCAACATCGATTTTTCTTTATCCCCTTTGAGGGCGTTCGCAGTAATTGCGACAACCGGTATATCTCGAAAATAAGGGATAGATTTAAGTTTGGACGTGAGAGTGTCCCCATCGATCAATGGAAGATTAACATCCATTAAAATTAAATCCGGTTTTTGAACTTTTAAGATGGAGACAGCCTTCGCGACCGAATCTGCTTCGAGGACTTCATATCCCTGAAATTGAAGGAGCCTTCGGATCAGAACGAGATTCTCAAAATTATCTTCGACGTGAAGGATAGTAATTTTGCCATTCTGCATGGCGGTTTCCAATCAATTATTTCATTAAACCTTAATAGATTTTAGCATAATACCAACCTGACGTTACTTACATAATTGATAACAAAAAACCTCCCTAATTAGAGAGGATAAAGAGCGGGTGATGGGATTCGAACCCACGAATATCACCTTGGGAAGGTGATGCCTTACCACTTGGCCACACCCGCGTGAAGAAGATTATATTGTGAAGGTTAAGGACTGTCAAGAAAAATGAATTTCCGGCTGAAAAAGGCAAAAATCTTCGCATGGTATAATGATTTTTCATAATTTGAGATTATTAATATGAGGAGATGAATTTGGCGACCAATCCCTTCAACTGGATCATGGGGTTGTTTTCTCTGGATATCGGAATCGATCTGGGAACAGCGAATACCCTGGTCCATGTTCGGAATAAGGGGATCGTGATCCAGGAGCCTTCCTGGGTGGCTATTGATAAAAAATCAAGGGTTCCGTTAGCCATCGGTGCTCAAGCCAAAGAAATGGTTGGCAGAACACCTGCCAACGTAATTGTCATACGTCCTTTAAAAGATGGCGTTATCTCGGAATTTGAAATCACCGCCGCAATGCTGAAGTATTTCATCATGCGCGTTCACCAACAGACTGTCGTGCCAATGCCGAGACCGCGGGTAGTCATTGGGATCCCTTCGGGGGCAACCGAGGTTGAAAAAAGAGCTGTATATGATGCCGCAATGTCGGCTGGGGCACGGGAAACCTATCTAATAGAAGAACCAAGAGCAGCCGCACTTGGTGCCGGACTGCCGATCAATGAAGTACATGGTTCCATGATCGTTGATATTGGCGGTGGGACAACTGAATTGGCAATTATGTCGATGCAGGGAATTGTCGTGAGCAGGTCCTTAAGGGTGGCAGGTGATGAACTGGATGCCGATATCGTGCAGTATGTGCGCAACAAATACCACTTATTAATAGGAGAGAGGATGGCGGAGCAAGCAAAAATTTCGATCGGTTCCGCCTTTCCATTGGCTTCTGAGAGCACGATCACTGTGAGAGGGCGAAATCTAATTACCGGTTTACCGGATGCAGTTGAGGTATCTTCAGTTGAAATCCGCGAGGCGATTTCCAGTTCTGTCCAGGTGATCGTTGATACGATAAAGGATGCGCTCGATGAAGCCCCACCTGAAATTCTTTCTGACCTGATTGATTCCGGTATTTGCCTGGCGGGGGGGTCTTCCCAATTGAAAGGTTTGCCGGACCGGATCACCGACGAGTTGAAAATCCGCGTTTGGTCCGCAGAAGATCCAATGACATGCGTGGCCAGAGGGGCCGGAATGGTGCTGGAGAACCTTGATATTTTCTCCAAATACCTGGTAGACCTGGATCATTCCAGCATTCGCTAATGGTTTATCCCGACAAGGATAAAACCGAATATGAAATTTTCCTCACCTAAAAATGTACAGATTATTATTTTTTTATTGATCGCTACCGGAGTAGTGCTCCTGGCACTGGCAGGCTTTATCCAACCTATCATAGGAACAGCTACGAACCCTGTTATCCAATTACAGAGTTATGTATCGACAAGGGTTCAAGCGGTAGTAGATTTTTTTACGGTGCCGAGAGATCTGGCCAGTTTGAGGACCCGGAATGCAGAGCTCGAAAGCGAAATCTCTCTCCTTCAATCACAAGTAATTCAATTAAAACAGCAATTGGAAGAGGCAGATGTTCTTTACGCATTGCTGAATTTCGCCAGGGATAACCCTGAAAACCAATATGTTGCTTCTGCAGTCATTGGTCGCGATCCAAGCCCGTTCATGCATTATGTAATCATCGACCACGGCTCTGATAGCGGACTCCGTCATGGGATGCCTGTAGTGACAGATCAAGGCCTGGTTGGAAGGGTAGATGCAGTGACAGCCAAAGCAGCCAGGATTCAATTGATCACAGATCCAGGCTCAATAATTAACGTCAAACTTGAATCCCTTGGGGTAGATGCTCAATTGAGCGGTTCATTGACCGGAGAGATCAATCTCCAAATGGTGCCCCAAGAACTTGATCTTAAGCCAGGAGAAATCATTCTTTCATCCGGGCTTGGGGGTACTTTTCCCCCCAATTTACTGATTGGTCAGGTTATCAGCGTGGTCAAGCGGGAAAATGATCTGTTCCAAACCGCCGTGGTTCAACCGGTAGTGGACTTTGCTAACCTGAACGCTGTTCTTGTGATCACGAATTTCAGACCGGTTGAAATTATTCCTCTTATTCCAACACCTTCACAATAAACACAATGGAATTATTGCTGGCTTTTCTCACGGTAATCTTCGCGTTTATTGTTCAAACTACCATCGTGACCAGGTTGAGCTTATTGAATGGCATGGCTGACATACTGATGCTGATCATAGTGGCCTGGGGGTTGCAGGAACAAACGAAAAATGCATGGATGTGGGCGATACTGGCTGGATTAGCGGTAGGGTTTGCGACAGCGGCGCCGTGGTTCATTTTCCCAATTTCCTACCTGCTCATCACTTTAATAACCAATCGAATACGAACCCGTATATGGCAAAGCCCCATTCTGGCAATGATGATCATCACCTGTCTGGGAACGATCTTGATACTTGGGGTGCAATTTATTTTTCTAAGAATGGCAGGAATTAATCTTGAATTTAAGGAAATCTTGACAAGAACAATTCTGCCTAGTATGTTACTGAACTTATTGTTTGCATTCCCGGTTTATTGGGGAATGCGTGAACTTTCCAGGATTATTCATAAATCAGCGAAGAACTAATGAACCTTTTTGATAATTCCAAAAGTGGTATACCCCGGTGGCGATTCCGGATCATCCTTTTTTTGATGGGTGGAGTCCTTCTGGTTTTTATTGTTAAACTCTTCACTATCCAAGTCATTCAGGGGGCGGATAATCTTGCGCAGGCTGATGAAAACCGAATTTCAAAGATAAGCCTGGCAACTCAACGCGGCACAATAACCGACCGGAATGGTTATATTCTCGCGCGGAATATTGCTTCCTACAATGTGGTAATTACTCCTGCTGATTTGCCAGCTGATCCCGGCAGTAAACAAGAAGTGTTTCGAAAAATCAGTGAATTGATAGCGTATCCCAGTGACGAACGGTGAATTAACTGACGAGACTGTAAAATTATTTTCACCTTGTAAAACCTACATTTGGTATCACAGAAATTGTAACTATTGCGGAATCCCTTGCGCCCTATAAACCGGTTCAGATCAAATGCAATGTGGATGAAAAGGTTGCCATGACCATTCAGCAAAATGCTGGCGACTGGCCAGGTGCGGGGATTGAGATCGAACCGATCCGAGATTATCCGACGGGAGAGTTGACATCCGAGATCATTGGATTTTTAGGACCGATTCCAGCTGCACTTGAAGAAGCATTACACCGCTCAAGGATTTGTCCCGGGTAGAGACAAAGTTGGTTACTCGGGTATTGAAAACAGCCAGCAGGATATTCTGGGAGGAAAAAATGGCGAACGTTTGGTTGAGGTAGACGTCGCCGGGAAAACGATCAGGGACCTGGAAGATCCGATTGATCCAATTCCAGGCAACAACATCGAATTGACCATCGACACCCGTTTGCAAGCGGCAGCAAAAGCTGCGTTGAAGGGTGAGATCGATTTCTGGAATACCTACCTGAATAAGACACTTTCTTCGAATGGAATGGTCATTGCGATGGATCCCAAGACCGGAGAAATCCTTTCATTGGTATCCTACCCAACCTTCGAGAACAATCGAATGGCAAGGGAAATCCCGGGTGATTACTATACACAGCTTATTGATGATCCTGACCGACCGCTGTTTAACCATGCGATCTCAGCAGAACATCCCCCCGGATCAGTGTTTAAGATTGCCGCAGCCATCGGTGCCCTCAATGAAAAGGTGGTGACACCGCAACAAGAACTGGAAGATCCCGGAAAGATTACGATCACACAGAAATTTTCCGAGAATGACATTGGCACACCCCGTGATTACGTTTGTTGGGAAAGAACTGGTCATGGTTTTCAGAACTTCATCGAGGGTGTAGCTAATTCCTGTGATGTGTATTTTTACAAGATCGGTGGCGGTTATAAGGATGAGGTACCAGATGGAGGACTTGGGTATTTGGCGTTTGGCTGAATACGCCAAAGCTCTGGGCTGGGGAACAGAAACCGGCATCGAACTTCCGGGCGAAGCTGCGGGATTAATGCCAAACCCAACCTGGAAAAGACAGATTCAAACTGAAAACTGGTCCACCGGTGATACCTATATCGCCACAATGGGGCAGGGATATGTCCTTTCTACAACCATACAGGTGCTGCAGGCATTTGCGACTGTCGCAAATGATGGCAAGATGATGAAACCCACCTTGATCCATAAAATATCAGACTCGCTTGGTGATGTTGTGCAGGATTTCGCACCAGTTCAAAAATATGATATTACCAAGGATAAATTGATCGCTGTATTTGATGAAGATGATATTCCAACTGGCGAAATGAAGTCAGTTGAACCATGGACGATTGATTACCTCAAGGAGGGTTTACGGACTGTAATCACCAGCGGAACCGCTGTCAAGGAATTTGCCGGAATGACGATCCCGGTCGCGGGAAAAACAGGCACAGCTGAATATTGCGATAATATCGCCCGCGCGCAAAATCTTTGCAACCCCGGTAACTGGCCAGCTCATGCCTGGTTTGTTGGTTACGCACCCTACGATGATCCTGAAATTATCGTTGTCGCGTTCGTTTATAACGGGCGGGAAGGTTCGACTGTTGCAGCACCAATCGTCCGCAGAGTGATTGAAGCATATTTTGAATTGAAAGCTATTGATTCAGGTATGGCTGAGACCGAAACCCAATAAAATTCCAGAAACAATTGTAGATGAGCAACCGGAGCATCTGGCGAAATTTTGATTACCTGCTTTTTGGAGCGGTAATATTTCTCTCCATTTTCGGCATTATAGTCATCCGATCAGCTATTGCCGGAAATGTGGAGCTCGCTGGTTATCCCAACAGGCAAGCCATTTATTTTGTTGTTGGAATGGTGGTTCTGCTGGGTACAGCCTTTCTTGACTATCATTATTGGGCGGCATTCTCCAGATATCTATATATTGTTGTACTACTATTTTTGATCTTTACATTCATTACTGCACAAGCACGGTTTGGAGCAGCCAGGTGGATCGAAACCGGCTTTATCCTGATACAGCCAGCAGAGATCGCAAAATTGGTGATGGTAATCGTGCTGGCAGATTATTTTGCCCGGACTCAAACAGCTGAAAAAAACCTGCGTTGGGTTTTTTATAGTTTTGCATTAACTGCAGGGATTGTAATCTGGATCCTTCTGCAACCGAATTTAAGTACTTCGATTGTGATTTTTGTGATCTGGTTCGCAATGTTGTGGATAAGCGGAGTACCCACCAAGTTTTTGATCGCATTATTGATCGGGGCGATCATCATTGCGATAGTGGTATTTCCATTTTTAGAACCTTACCAGCAAGGAAGGATACTTACCTTTTTTTTCCCAGATCCGAATGCGCGGTATGGAAATACTTATAACGTCGACCAGGCGCGAATCACAATCGGCTCGGGTGGATTACTAGGTATGGGTTATGGGCATGGGTCGCAGGTGCAATTGCGTTTTCTGAAAGTGAGACATACCGATTTCATTTTTTCAGTGATGGCTGAGGAATTTGGATTTATTGGCACGGTGTTGGTGATTGCTTTGATGTGTTTTGTAGTTTGGAGGTGTTACCGGGCTGCCAGGTTATCGAATGATTTGTTCGGCTCCCTCCTGGCATATGGATTCGGTACTTTGATCTTCTTTCAAATGGCGGTTAATATTGGTGTGAACCTGAATCTTATCCCTGTCACCGGGTTGACATTACCATTTCTCAGCTATGGGGGGAGCTCATTGTTATCCCTTCTATTTGGAATTGGATTGGTGGAAAGCGTGATCGCCAGGGGAAAATCTCAAGTTTGATGAGCTGAATTATAATAACGCGAAATTAATCCTGAATGACAAGGCACGAAAATGAATAAGAACCTTATTCCGAGGGTGCGATTCGCACCATCTCCGACAGGTCACATGCACTTAGGGAGCGCAAGAACCGCCCTATATGATTATCTGATTGCCAAACAAAACAGAGGGCAGTTTATTATTCGTATCGAAGATACCGATAGAAAAAGATATGTTGAAGGTGCTGAGCAGGAATTATTAGACGGTTTGACCTGGCTTGGTATGGATTGGGACGAAGGTCCGGTTAAGGGAGGTGAGTTTGCACCTTACCGTCAATCCGAGCGCAAGGAAATTTACTTACGATACGCCCGTGAAATGGTGGAAAATGGCCAGGCGTTTTATTGTTTTTGTACCTCTCAGGAATTGGAAAAAAAGCGACAGGCTCAAATCGCGGCGAAAAAAAACCCTCGCTACGATGGCAACTGCAGATCGATCAGCCTATCAGAGGCAGAAAAGCGAATAGCGAATGGTGAAAAACATGTGATTCGGTTTAAATCACCATTGGATGGAACAACAACGGTTAAAGATTTGCTTCGGGGAGATATTACGGTCAATAATGACACGATTGATGATCATATATTAGTCAAATCGGATGGATGGGCGTTATATCACCTGGCAGCAATGGTTGACGACCACGAGATGAAAATTACCCATGTTATCCGGGGCTCTGAATGGCTGCCCACATTCCCATTACACGCGCTCATAATCCGAGCGATGGGTTGGCAGGAACCTGTTTGGATCCACCTTTCTGTTTTCTTGAAACCAAGCGGAAAGGGAAAAATGAGCAAGAGGGAAGCCGCGGACTTAATGAAAGATGGGTATTCCATCTTTGTAAAAGATCTGCAAGATTTAGGGTATCTCCCCGAAGCTGTGATCAACTGGATCGCGCTGATGGGATGGAGCCTCGACGGAAAGACTGAGTTCTTTACATTAACGGATTTGATCGATAAGTTTGATCTTTCTGGTTTAAATCCCTCCCCGGCAGCCATTAACTTTACGAAACTTGATTACTTCAATGGACTTCACATTCGAGAGCTCACTTCGGATGATCTGGCACAAAGGATCAAACCATTCTTTTTGAATGCTGGATTTCAAGTGGATGATGAAACTCTGCAAAAAGTCTCCCCCATCATTCAAAAGAGGATCGTAACGCTTGATGATGTTGTTGAAATGGCAGGTTTCTTTTTCAAAGATGACATAACCATAAATCCTGAAGACCTGTCAAATAAAGGCTGGGATACGGATCGCATTATGGAGGTACTCTCTGAATCAGTGGAAATATTGGATTCAGTGAAAAACTTCATCACGACCGAGGTGGAATTCAGGATGCGGGAGTATGTGGATCAAAAAGGATTAACACCCGGGCAGGTATTTGGTTTATTGCGCGTCGCCGTCACCGGGCAAAAAGTAAGCCCACCGCTTTTTGAGAGCCTGGAAATAATCGGGAAAAAGACTGTCCTAGAACGATTGATCAAAGCGAAAAAGGTCATCGAATCGGCTTCAAAATAGTCAAGCTTGCCAAAGCGTTTGGTAGATGGTAAAATGCCAGACGTTATCTGGTGGGGGCTCGTCTAATGGTAGGACAGCAGACTCTGGATCTGTTTGTAGAGGTTCGAATCCTTTGCCCCCAGCTAAAAAGCACCTTGCGGGTGCTTTTATTGTTAATTATTTAATACGGCCGATGAGACCGGATTTTGGAATAACCTTGTTTTCGGCGATAAGAGTACGTGCCTGGTCCAATTTACCCCAATTGTTCCACAATAGGACCCCGACGACTTTTGTATCACGCTGGTAATAGAAAACACCTTTCTTAAAGGGCTCCTCCCAATCGATGGTAACTTCGAGCGAGGAATCCAAATCTCCGACTGCCTCATAACCAATATCAAACAAATCTGAATAGAAGTAAGGGAGATGGGTGTAGGGCTGATTTTCACCAGCCATATTTTTGCCAGCCAACATCCCGGATGCGTTGGCATGGTCCTCATGTTCTACACGACGGTTTTTAAAGAGGAAAGAATCTGGAAAATTGGCTACATCACCGGAAGCGAAAATATCTGGATGGACTGTACGAAAAGACGAATCAACGGTGATACCGTTCCCAGTTGGCAGGTTGGCTTTTTCAGCTAGGGTAACATTTGGTATGACCCCCAGACCGGCAATCACGCCGTCCGCTGAAAGCTCTAGAATTTCTCCCTCTGCTTTCTTGACTGATACTACTTTTTTGCCTGCCTTCTCCTCGATTCCACCGATGGAGATTCCTGTTAAGATATTAATTCCATGTTGATCAAATACCTGATGGAGGTGGGCGCTAATTTCAGCAGGGAAAATCCGCTGATTTAACCAATTTTCCGGAAAGATGATATTTACCTTTTTTCCCAAATTTGAGAGTGAGGTAGCCAACTCTGATCCTATGAAACCACCACCGATAATCACAAATTCATCTTTTGCGATCGTTAACTCCCGTAAATCTTCATAATCGTTTAGATAACGAAAATAATTGACCAGGTTACCAGCAAAGGGAAACTTACGCGGAGTTGTACCGGTTGCGAGGAGAGCTTTTTCAAAGTGAATCACTTCACTTTTATCTGTTGTCGCGGTTTTATCAGATGGATTAAGTTCTTCAACCCGGGTAGAGAGGATCAGTTCGACATTCTGCTTTTCGGTTTTTCGCCAAATCTTATCAAACGATTTTCCCGCCCATAAACCTTTTGAAAGTGGGGGGCGGTTGTATGGTCCAACAGGTTCTTCGGAAATGAGACAGATCGATCCATTGGTATCGAGAGAGCGGATACCCCGAACGGCAGAATCTGCTGACATACCTCCACCGACGATCAAGTAATTTACCTTTTTCATCGTTCCTCCAATTCAAAATCTGGTTGTTCATTTAGAATGCATGAGAGTATCCGAACGTATTTTTCTTTGTGAATATTTGCCCATCCCGATAAGTATAACCGCGGTTAGTAGCGAGAGACCAGCGGAGGTAATGAAGGTCACAGAGTAGGAAAAGTGGTCTGCCAACCATCCTCCAAATAGCGGTGCCAAGATAGCAGCAGGGGCACCTAAAGTATTTAATACACCAACATAAGTGGGTCGGGTGTCATCGGTTCCAAATTCAAGGGTATATGCAATACCAATGGTCCAGAAAGTGGTGTTGGCGATACCAGATAGAATCATTATGAGAGGGTAAAGCACTAGAGAAGTTGCCATCCAGGCAAAAATTGCACTAAACATGGATGAGATTGAGCCCAGAATCAGAACTGGTCTGTGTCCCCAACGATCAGCGACAAATCCAAGAATTGGATTTGAAACAACTTGAGTGATCAACAACAAACTTGTCATGACTCCTGCGTACGCAGTGGTCATTCCCAGATACTGGGCACCATAAACAATATAAAATGCAAAAGCCATCATTCCGAATTGAAAAAAGGTACGGCTCACAAGAAAGCCGAGAAAAACGCTGTCACTTTTCAATATCGTGGTTACTGAATCAAGTAACGACAGGGGCTGCGAAGGAGGTTCGGATTTATCCACACTTTGTTCTTTGGTGCGACCAAGAAAGAACATGGATACCATCATCATGATAAAAGCAATTAAAAAACAAAGCGCATAGCCAAAATGGGGGGTTGCCTTTTGCAAGAGAAACCCGGCTAATAATGCACCTGCGCTGGCAAAAAGATTCGCAGCTGCACTTTGGACACCAAAGAAGCGAGCACGAGTTTTAGAAGGGATCACTTTAGCAAGCATGGATTGCCAACCATTGGCGGTCAACCCTGCTCCTAAACCCTGCCAAATTAACAAGATGAAGAATATGGACAGGGCAACTGTTTTATTAATTATTGGAAGGAACCATGCGACGAGTGTAAAACCCAGGTAAGGTAAACGTTCGTTGAGAGTCATCAAAAGAACATGAGGTTTGATCCTGGGGAGCGAAGCAACCTTTTTTGCTAAAAATAGTTGGGGAATCTGCCAGAACAAACTGTGGATGGCTGGGACTAAACCTATCAAAACAGCGGAGGTCGTCATCTGGGAGACAAATAAGGGGAGAATCGTGGTGAATGAGGCGAAACCAATCCCGAAGCCGAAAAATGAAGCATCCAGGACATTGACGATAAAGTTATATTTTAGGTTTTGAATAATTACTTTGTTGGTTTCCACATTATTATTATAAAAGACCCCGGAACTCGGGGTCTTTGAGAATCATAATAAGAAGTGACCGAATATTAATATTCGTCAGTTTCGTCCTCATCCAGCCACATATCATCGTCTTCTTCGTCTTCGTCTGACACTTCTTCCCATTCCTCTTCTTCTTCGTCCTCCCATTCATCATTTGCGATCGCTTCAGTATTGGGCGAAAATGTATTACAGCCTGTATCAGGATCTAGTTCCACCTGCGCGGCACTACAAAAACCATCGTCCAGGAAACTGCAATCGGAATAATGACAACGAATACGGGGCATGAACTTCCTCCTCAGGTTATATTTTTCTTAGCTCAAAGATCGAGAGAATGAATATGGCCGTCATCATGATCGCAGATAGTATACAAAATGGGCACTCAGCTTTCAAGATGAAAAAACTAACAGAAGTAAGATAGACAGAATACAGAAAACCGATAAAAGAAAGACCGAACAATAAATAACGAAGTTTGTCAGTTAAATCGGGACGATATTTTATCATAACTACCACGATAAAAATCACTCCATAACCAAGCATCCCAATAAGGCCATTCGGAATTCCATAAATAGATGAGTATGCGCTGTTCGCGACTGTTTCGCAGCCTGTGGAGCCTTGAAAGCAAGCAATGGGGGTGGATGTGACTTCAACTAAAAATAGATACAAGGAATCAAAAAAACCTATTAGCGCAAAAATTAGCAGTGCTAAATGTAGTTGATTTTTTCAATGCATCTAGTCCTGGAAATTATTCTAGAAGCCATGTTCGCACCCAGCTATTGACCGGCAGCGATTTTACTCCAGGTGGGATAATCAGTAAAGCATTTGAATTTACCATTGAGAGGACATTCCCGGATCCCTGATGGCTGGCAGGGTGGGCGATCCACTCTCCGTTGACAAGCGCAGCATTGGCACGCAAATAACTTTGACGACCGTCTGATTCAACCGGAGCGTCGATCTTCATGGAGGTCAATTCTGGAAATATTTTTTTTACACCGGAAATTTTCAGGATCACCGGGCGAATAAAGACCAGGAAACCAACAAACGCGGAAACAGGATTTCCGGCCAAACCTATCAGAGGGATAGATCGGTAATCACCAAACGCGACCGGCTTACCGGGTCGCATATTCACTCTCCAAAAATCGATATGACCGGATGATTCGATCACATCTTTGACATAATCGAATGCCCCAACACTTACTCCCGCGGAGGTAATTATCAGGTCGATCTCCTGAGAAACACATCGATCAAGCTGGTTTTTGATCTCATCGCGATCATCAGGCGCGATTCCCAGATTGATGACCTCGCAACCCAGATCTTTTGCCAATCCATAGAGAGAGTAAGAATTGGATTCATGAATCTTTCCCGGCGGCAGGGATTTTTCTGGGGAGATGAGTTCATCCCCAGTACTTAATATTGCCACTCTTGGTCTCTGGTGGACCGGAATGCGGAATATCCCCATGGCAGCCAGCGCGCTAACCTCCTGCGGACGCAGGCTGGATGATTTAGAAATTATTGGTTCCCCTTTTTTGACATCCATCCCCCGTGGGTCGGATATTTTCACCTGCCGAAACGCTAGAATTAACACTAACAAAGAAAGGAAATGTACAGGCAGAATCATTCCGAAGGCTATCGGTATTTTCAACCGGGATGACTGCTTCCGCTCCGGGAGGTAGGGCTGCTCCGGTCATGATCCTCGCTGCATGGCCTGGGGTTATTTTTTCATGCGGAAACGATCCAGCAGGAATATCATAATCCACGATCAATTGGACTGGATTGGAAGGAGACGCAGAGCCCAGATCCGACGTGATGACAGCAAAACCATCCATACTGGAATTTGTAAAAGGAGGGAGGTCGGATAGCGCGGTGATATCCCGGCTTAATATCCTACCAAAAGCATCCTGAAGAGAGCAATACTCTTCCGGCTTCGCTTTGAAGTTAGTAAGGATAAGGTCAAGGGCTTGTTCTACGGATATGAGATCAACCATGCTTTCACCAGTCGTTTTATCCAGGCTTGATTCGATGGGCTTCCATCACATTCGGGAGATTTTCAATGCGGGTAAGCACGCGGCTAAGCTGGGCGATATCGCGAATCTCCAAAATCAGCGTAATTGTTGCCAGGTTGTGAGTCACTTTCAGGTGAATATCCATCACATTGATGCTTTCAAGACTTAATATTGAAGAGATATCTCCCATCAACCCCTGACGATCATACGCTTTGATCTCGATATTGATCGGAAAGGTTTTTTGCGCTTCTCCCCAAACGACTTTAACAATGCGCTCGTTGTCATTCATTCGGAGAATGTTGGGGCAATCTCTTCGATGTATCGTTGCACCGCGGCCGCGGGTGATGTAACCGACGATATCATCACCAGGAGCAGGGTTGCAGCATTTCGCAAAAGCCGTAAGAAGGCCTTTTAAACCAAGGACGGAGACTTCTGTGGTGATGGTCGGTTTCGCATCAGTGGTGCGAATTTCAAGGAGAGGTTCTTTTTCTTTCTGTATCTCACTGATCTTATTTACCACCCGACCGATGGTCAGATCGCCGTTACCCAGATCTTCATAAAGATCATCATCTGTTTTGTAATCCAAAGCCGCGATGAGCTCATCCATAGACAGGTTGGCGATTCCCAGGCGGTGAATCTCGCGGTCGAACAATTGCTTACCCTGCACAAGGTTGATATCACGATCCTGCTTTTTAAACCATGCTTTGATCTTGGAGCGTGCTCTCTGCGTTCGAACCAGACCCAGATTTGGGTTCAACCAATCCCGGCTGGGACCCCCTTGTTTGGCAGTGAGGATTTCCACACGATCGCCTGTTTTAAGGGTGTAATCCAGGGTAACCAATTTGCCATTAACTTTCGCCCCCCGGCAACGGTTGCCGATCTCCGTATGAACGTGGTAGGCAAAATCTATCGGAGTTGAATCGGCAGGCATATCGATGATATCGCCGTGCGGGGTGAAAATAAAAACCCGATCTTCAAATACATCGGATTTCATACCATCTACGAATTCCTGGGCGTCTTCAACTTCCTGGCGCCATTCCATCATTTTTCGAAGCCATGAAACACGTTGATCAAATTGATCCGTTTTTGAGCCTTTTTCTTTATAGCGCCAATGCGCAGCAATACCCAATTCGGAGTTCTGGTGCATCTCAGGCGTGCGAATCTGCACCTCCAACGGTTTCCCGTCATCATAGATCACAGCGGTGTGAAGGGATTGGTAAAAATTATCCTTGGGGGCGGCGATGTAATCATCAAACTCCTGGGGGATTGGGCGCCAGTGAGTGTGGATGATCCCCAAAGCTGAGTAGCACATGGGGATGTCGGCAACAATGAGCCTGACACCACGAAGATCCATCAGGTTCTCGTAGGCCCGGCCTTTATCGACCATTTTTCGAAAAATGGAATATATGTGTTTACGACGACCGGATAACTCAGCCTTGATTCCAGCGTTATCGAGAATTTTTCGAAGGCGGTCTTCGATGCTTTGTATCTCAATCTCACGATCGTGCCTTTCCTCGTTGATCTTATCGGCAATCTCCTGAAATTTGACCGGATCAACATAACGAAAAGCCAGGTCTTCCAGTTCAGACTTCATTTGCCAGATACCCAGGCGATTCGCAAGAGGAGCAAATATTTCAAGCGTCTCTCTTGCAATCCTTTTACGCTTATTTTCCGGCATTGCACCAAGAGTGCGCATATTGTGCAAGCGGTCCGCTAACTTGATGAGGACGACTCGGATATCATCCCCCATTGCCAGAAAGGTTTTTCGAAGAGTCTCCGTCGCAAGGTCACGTTTTCTGCTGCGGATATTAATCTCGCTCGAGTCAACATCGATATCTGTTCCAGCGATGGGACTAAGGGTTTCAAGCCCGCTGGCAAGTTGGTCATCACGGGAGACCATGGGCAGATTGGTAAGTTTGGTTACCCCGTCCACCAGTCTGGCGACTTCCTCTCCAAATTCCTCACGAAGATCTTCGAGAGTTACAGCTGTATCCTCAACCGTATCATGCATCAGACCAGCCACGATCACGGCAGGAGGCACGTGCATTTCAGCCAGAATGAATGCAACTGCAAGGCAGTGAGTTATATACGGTTCTCCAGAAATTCTTTTTTGGCCGGTATGGGCTTTTTCGGCGAACTCGTAAGCTTTCAGAATTCGATCTTTGTCAGAAGATGAGTAGGAATCAGGAAGGGATTTGATCAGGTTTTGAATCGTCATTAATTTGTGTGTCAAAAATTGGTGCAAGTATAGCGGTTAATTGCAAACACGCAATACGGATGTAGCAGGTCAGCTGGATTCAACGATCTTCACCAATTCAGCCAGGCTAATTGTAAGAAGTGAAGGAATCTGGAGATCCGATTCAAAAAAATCCATATTGACTGTGACCGAATTGGGAACTGCGACACAGAAAATGCCGGCCAGCCTGGCCGCAGAAACACCATTCACAGAATCCTCAAAGGCGATCGCTTCGTCAGGTTCAACACAAAGATTCGAAAGTGCGGTTTTATAAACAGTTGGATTTGGTTTTGGCGGGTAAATGGAACCCGCGGTAACCACCGAATCAAACATATCGGTGCATTGAAGGCGGTGTAAATGTCCAGAAACCCATGCATCATTTGAGCTGGACGCGATGGATGTTTTAATTCCTTCAGATTTTGCTGCTTCAAGATAAGTTCTGACGCCGGGCATTAATTCAGAGGATGAGAGATATTTTTCAAGAAGGATTTTTTGTCGAACGATAATTTCTTTTTGTTTAATAGTGGATGATTCTCCGATCAACTCGATTAAATGCGTGATTGGATTGAATGATCTTTCATCCGTTCCGACTGTCAGAGCATATTTTTCAAAGGGCAGTTCCTTCCCATATAACCGGTAAACCTCCTGCCAGGCACATAGGTTGGGTAATTCAGTATCTAAAATCAAACCATCGAAGTCAAAAACCAAAGCTTTGATCTTACGCATAATAAATCCGAGTTATTAATTTATTTCAGAATTTCTTGCGATTCGAATTTTCGAGAAGGATCGAATTTCTGACGAATTAGCTGGTCGGTTTCGCTCAAATTCTCAGATAATACGCGGACCAGAAATTCTCCGATTCCAGGGCCAAGCATGAAACCCTGCCCGCACATGCCTGACGCCAGAATTAAACCTGAAATTTCCGGAACGCGGCCTACGAGCGGGAATCCATCAGGCGTCATTGGGTAAAGGCCTCTCCAGGTTCTCCTCACGCGAAGGTGCTGAAGTCGTGGCATCACTTCAAGCAGCCTTCTTGAGACCATTGGCAGAAATGTGCTGGTCTCCCGAATGTCGGCACCCCATACATTAGGGGAGGGGGTGATACAAAACAAAACTTGGCCGGTGTAATGCTGGTAGAAATAGAAGTTTGAAGAATCGTCTTTAGGACGAATATCAACAATCATTGGATTAAGGAACCTCTGTACCGGCTCGGTTATCGCGGCTTCATGGGAATCTGGAAATACAGGTATATCAATTTTTAGGAGTTTCCCAAGCTCCCGGGTAGCACCTCCTGCAGCGAGGATAATCGTTGGAGAGTAGTAATTCCCATCTGAAGTTTTTACACCTGTGACTTTATCCCCAGAAAATATGAATCCGGTCACCTGTTCCCTGAAATGATATGCGGCACCGAGTATAAGCGATTGACGATAGAAAGAAAGGATGGCAAGGAGGGGAGATGCATTCCCATCTCCAGCGCTGAATGTGCCACCCAGCAATCCCTCCGGATTTAGATCCGGGACGACCTCAAGCAATTGATCCCGATCGAGCCAATCAATATTCAATCCTAAATTCTTTTGTACTGATAGTAATTTCGTGAGATTTGATTTTTCTTCCTCACGGTAGGCGACAAAGCAATACCCGCCTTGAAACCACTCAATATCGTCGCCAGTTTGTTCTTGCCAATGAGAGAATATTTCGATACTGCGCTGGCAGATCGATATTTTCGCAGTATCAGAGTGCGTGGCTCGTATCCCACCTATCGCGCGTTTATTCGAACCCTGACCGGGGGATGATTCAGAGTCAATGACAAGAGTTTTATAACCGTTCTTCGAAAAGTAATAAGCAGCAGGTGTGCCGATAGATCCAGCTCCAATGATGATCACATCAAATGATGCGCCGGGAGTTGGGTTTAGGGATTCAGCCATTTTTATCCCCAGCGAATCTCGAAAGTGGGATCTCCACAAATAATGGACGCATGGTGGATTCAGTAATGTTTTCTGGTGAGATTCCCTCTTCCCGGAAAATTCTGTTGATTAATGAAAAACAGGTTTTTCCCCCGCAAGCTCCAAGACCCGCCCGGCAAATGGCTTTGATTTCATTCACATCAGTATGCCCCTCACGAATTAAATCCCGAATTTCACCCGCGGACACACGTTCACACCTGCAAACGATGGTTTCATTTTCCACAGGTTGATCATAAGGATCACATTGATTAATTGAAGAAATTCCCTGGAGCAATATCCCTGCCACTGAAAGTGCAATTGAGTTCGGAACATTGACCTGGAGGATCCAAGTACCGTTTGTTGCCTTACCGCCGCGGATTGCAGTAACCGGAAAAGATCCCAATAGATTCCCTTCGGTATTCACTAAACTAACCGCATCTCCGGGTTGGATTAAATCTTGTCCAAATTCCAGCGGGATCGAAACAAGCGGATTTTCAAAACCCTTACGGTAATCAACCAATGTGATCGCAAGACCCGGACAACCAATCAGGCATTTGAAACATCCCTTGCACGCCCCTTCACCTCCAATAAATTGGGGTACATCCCTAATATCTTCAATGGCGATCCGGATCAATTCCTGGTCGCAAAGACGGGAGCATGGATCGCAAGGGATTTCCTGGGTGCAATGGATCACCGGAATGACCCCAGTTTGGTGATTTGCGTGAACTTGATCTACCACCCGTCCCGGTTTTGATTTCAATATCTCGGCAGTTTTTCGCCATTCCAAGGGTATTTCAAACGATGTTTTCCCCAAGCGCCGAGCGATTTCCCTTCCACGAATCCTACCGGTAATCATCGCAGCGGAGGCCTCGGCGATCTCTTCAGCATCACCGGCGTTGTAGGCAGCTATTCCGAATTCATTGGCTTTTTGATAGAACTCGTTTACAGATTCCAAGCCAACCGCTACCAAAACCGAATCACATGAAATCGTCTTTTCTGTTCCTGGTATTGGTTTTAAATGGTCATCAATGGCAGCAATCGTAACAGATTCAACATGTTCTCTACCGTTTGCAGAGAGAATGGTGTGAGATGTATAAATGGGTACACCCAACCGTGCGAGTTTATCCTTGTGGACTCTGTACCCACCACATTGCGGCATGGCTTCCACCAATCCGGCAACCTCGATCCCGGCTTGAATAGCATGATAACCTGCGATCAATCCGACGTTTCCACCACCAATGATGAACAAACGATCCGAGATTCTTACCTGGTCACGATTGACGATCGTTTGAAAAGCTCCAGCCCCCATCACACCAGGCAAGGTATTCCCTTTAAAAATCAGAGACTTTTCCCTCGCACCAGTAGTTGAGAGTAAAAAATTCGGTCGCACAAGAATGTATTCTTTTCCGTCTCTCAGAATTCCAACCTTTTTATCGCTGAAAACTGCTACTGCAACCGAATTTTTCCATACAGATATTGTGGAGAAGAGAGAGAGTTCATTTTCAAGCTTCGCGGCGATCTCTATTCCCCGAATACCTGCAAATACATTTTCCACTGATCCAAAGAAACGGTGGGTTTGCAATACCAATTTACCACCCAGTTGTTGTTTGTCATCGATCAATAACGCTTCGACCCCAATTTTCCCAAGCTCGATTGCTGCAGATAAACCTGCAGGCCCGCCACCAATTATTAAAACATCTGTGACTATAGTGGAAATTGGGGCGGAGGGTATTATTGATTGAGTTTTCGGCAGTAAAGGTAATTGATCCAAGGGTTGAATCCGCATTGATGATGTTACAGGGACCATACAGGATTTAACCGGTAGCCCATTAGCGATCACCAGGCACTGGGAACATTGGCCATTTGCGCAGAAAAGGCTTTGCGGGGAACCATCTTTGGGATGATGACCAAGGATTTGGATGCCATTGGCGATCAACGCGGATGCGATCGTTTCATTTTCACGGGCGTAACAGACCTGTTCCTGCCAGAAGAACTCGATCTGAGGATCAGCGAGGGGTGGCAGAATGGGGTGACGATCTATACGTTTATTTTTCATTGGTAACTTCCCAATTATTCTACCAAAGGGATTTAAACATTTTACCAAAATGTCTTTACTGAAGAAATTTACTGTAAATTTGGGCGGAATAGGCATGTTACAATTTGTTGATTTTTTACCAGGAGAGATAGCATGATCAGAAGGATCGCAGTATTAACCAGCGGAGGAGATGCCCCGGGAATGAATGCAGCCATAAGAGCTGTTGTCCGATCCGGTGTCGTAAAAGGATGGGAAACGTATGGAGTCCGTCTGGGATATGAGGGATTGATTTCCGGGAAAATATTTCGCATTGGGAAAACGGGATGTGGGTGGAATAATTCAAAGAGGCGGAACTGTTCTGGGAAGCGCACGCTGTCCTGAATTTAAGACGGAAGCCGGGCAGCGGATGGCCATCCGTTCGCTGAACGAAGCAGGGATTGATGCGCTTGTAGTTATCGGTGGAAATGGATCTCAAGCTGGAAACCTGGCCCTTCATAAGCTTGGATTTCCAGTGGTTGGCGTGGCATCCACGATCGACAACGATCTTTTCGGTTCAGATATAACCATCGGTGTTGATACCGCTTTGAACATTGCGATCGAAGCGATTGACAGGT
Source organism: uncultured Chloroflexia bacterium (assembly GCA_963747315.1). Classification (GTDB taxonomy): domain Bacteria; phylum Chloroflexota; class Anaerolineae; order Anaerolineales; family Anaerolineaceae; genus CAVVEQ01. The sequence continues at coordinate 538,555 of CAVVEQ010000013.1, forward strand.
TGAAGACCACAGCTTCCTCGCATCAGCGGGCATTCCTGCTGGAAGTAATGGGGAGAAAATGCGGATACCTGGCTTTGATGGCCGGGATTGCTGGCGGAGCAGAAATGGTGGTCATCCCTGAAGTTGAAACAAATCCAGAACTTATCGCAGATGTCTTACGAGCTGCATATGAAAAAGGTAAAGCGCATGCAATCGTGATCGTTGCGGAAGGCGCAAATTACAATGCCCTCGCGCTGGACGAGTTCTTTAGCCAACACAGGGAAAGGCTAGGATTTGAACTGCGTGTGACCATCCTGGGGCATGTTCAAAGGGGCGGCTATCCCAGTGCATACGACCGCATACTTGCCAGCCGTTTAGGTGCTGCAGCTGTGGATGAGATTTCAAAGGGAAATTATGGCGTACTGGTCGGTTTGCGGAAAGGTCAGATTGTACCAACATCCCTGGAAGAAGCGGTAAACAAGAAAAAAGACCTGGATCCAGAGATGATTCAGTTGGCAAAAGTACTCGACTGAGCTAAGTCGATCAATTACTTCTTCAATTTCAAATACGCTTCAATAAAAGGATCGATCTCACCATCCAAAACAGACTGGGTGTTTGAGGTTTCATATTCTGTCCGGTGATCCTTCACCATCTGGTATGGATGGAGCACATAGGAGCGAATCTGGCTGCCCCATTCGGTTTTTACAAACTCGCCTTTCAAATCAGCGAGCTCTTTTTCCTGCTTTCGTTCATAGTCTTCAAGTAGCCGTGCCCGAAGTACCCGCATCGCATTTTCACGATTTTGAAGCTGTGAGCGCTCATTCTGACAGGAGACGACGATACCGGTAGGAATATGTGTGATTCGGATGGCTGTCGAATTCTTCTGGACATTTTGACCTCCGGCGCCTGACGAACGGTAGGAATCGATCTTTAAATCTTCGGAGTTAATCTGGATGACAGGGTCATCCTGGGAGGCTTCCGGGAGTACTTCGACCTGGGCAAAAGATGTGTGCCTGCGGTGAGCAGCATCGAAAGGGGAGAGGCGTACCAACCTGTGAACCCCTTTTTCGGGCCGCAAATAACCGTAGACGTTTTTTCCTGAAATTGCGACCGTTACGCTTTTTATCCCCACTTCTTCACCTTCGGTCTGGTCAAGAACCTCGGTCTTGAAACCCTTTGCCTCAGCCCAGCGAAGATACATTCGGAGCAACATGCCAGCCCAGTCGCAGGCCTCGGTTCCACCTGCCCCTGAGTTCAAACTTAAAAAGGCATTACCCTTATCAAATGATCCAGATAATAGGGTTTCAATTTCGAGGTAATCGATTTGTTTTCCGATATCGTCCGTTTCTGCGAGAATCTCCGCCTCGAACTCGACATCACCGGAACGAGCCAGTTCCAGGAAATCATCTGTTTTTTGCTTTATCTGGTTCCACTGGTCAACTTCCGATCGTAGATCAGAAATCCGCTTCATCAATAAATGTGCTTGAGAAGGGTCAGACCAAATGGAGCTGTCTTCTGATTGTCGCGTTAATTCCGCGAGCTGGTTTTCCTTTTCAGGGAAGTCAAAGATACTCCATCAGGTCATGAATTCGGGTTTGATACGATTCAAGCCTTGTTACCAGTTCCTGCATTATTCCTCCACATTTAAATCGGACAATATACCATCCACAAATGCTTCACGGTCAAATGGAAGAATGTCCTCCGGTTTTTCACCCATCCCTATATAGATTACAGGGATAGCAAGTTCCTTCTGGATAGCAAATACCATGCCCCCATGAGAAGAAGTATCCATCTTGGAGAGAATGATCCCCGTTACGTGGACAGCCTCTTTGAAATATTTCGCTTGCTGAAAAGCATTTTGCCCGGTGGAAGCATCCAGGACAAGCCACACTTCATGAGGTGCATTCTCCAACGATTTACCAACAACACGATGGACCTTCTTTATCTCTTCCATCAAATTGAAGCGTGTGTGCAACCGACCCGCAGTATCTATGATGAGAAGGTCACTGTTACGGGAAAGCGCGGCTTGAACCGAGTCGAATGCGACTGCCCCCGGATCGCTGTTGGGCTGGCCTGCGATAACTGGAATGCCAAGTCGATCTCCCCATTCTTGAAGCTGATCTATGGCTGCGGCTCGATATGTATCAGCCGCGGCAAGGAGCACTTTAAGCCCGGTTTGGTTATAGAGGCTCCCCAGTTTTGCGGCGGTCGTTGTTTTCCCGGACCCGTTGACGCCGACGAAAAGGATAATCTCCGGGTGGTTCTTTCGGGGATCGAACTCTTGTGATTGATCCAGCCTCGAAAGCAATTCCTCGCGTACCAGAGGAAAAAAATCTTTTATCTTAATGATTCCCAGTTCACTCGATTTATTCTTCAGAGAAGTTAGGACCGACTGGGTCGTTTCCAACCCCATGTCTGCCTGCAGGAAGATTGATTCAAGGTCGTCCCAAGTATCCGCGGTGATCTCGGAGGCGCCGAAGGTTGACGCGAGGTGACCAATCGCCGAATTACGGGTTTTCTTTAATCCCGATTTCCATTTTTCAAAAAAGGCGGGCATCGCCGCGATTATATCACGCTAGATTTATGGCTTTTCGACAGTATCCCGATAAGCGAGCTGTCCGCACCCCGCTTTGATATCCAAACCCATCCTGAGGCGCAGCGTGGCGGGTATTCCGGACTTTTGTAGAATGCTTAGAAAAGTCTTTGCCCTGGCTGGATCGCTGCCTTTCTGATCGTAATGATCCGAAGGATTCAACTGGATCAAATTCACGTGACATAATAGCCCTTTGAGTAATGTAGCTAATTCCCTGGATAATTCAATCGAATCATTGACACCATTTATCAGGGCGTATTCAAAGGTAATCCTCCGCCTGGTTTTCTCTACGTATTCTCGGCAAGCGGTAATTAGATCTTTAATGGGATATTTCTTGTTTGTAGGAATAAGCTGATTGCGTAAGAAATCATTTGGAGCGTGAAGGCTAACTGCTAAATTGACCTGGCTTTGCTCCTGGGTAAAACGGCGAATTCCAGGAATGATTCCCACAGTAGAGATTGTAAATCGACGTTCACCCATCCCAAAACCACTGGGGTCATTCAGCGTTTTTATTGCAGCAAGGGTGTTGTCATAGTTAAGAAATGGTTCACCCATACCCATGATGACAATATTCGTCAGTCGGTTATCGCTTGCTTTTAACATTCTAGCAAAGCACAACACCTGTTCGATGATTTCCCCGGCAGAGAGGTTCGCGATGAAACCCATTTGACCAGTGGAACAAAATACACAGCCAACCGGGCAGCCGGATTGGGAAGAAATGCACAAAGTGCGCCTTTCTTCATAAAGCATCAATACTGATTCAATGTAGCTGCCGTGGGTTGTCCGAAATAAATGCTTTTCAGAATGTTGATCTGCAGATTTCAAAGACTGGACTACAGCTATATTGGTGAAACTATAAGTATCCGACAACCACTCGCGAAGTGAAGTGGGGATCGTAAAAAACTCAGCAGGATTCGCCCAGAGATGTTTATAGACACCTTCCCAGATTTGATCCAACCGGAATTGCGGTTCTCCCATTTCAATCAGAATGGCTGATAAATCCTCGCGTGTGAGGTTATAAAAGTTTGGTTTGCCTGGCAAAGTTCCTGAAAGAGTCATTAACCCAGTAATTCTAGAAGATCAGCGGCGATCAAATCCGGCTGAGGGGTCCATTTATTTGCGTCTTCCATCGTTGCTACCCCACTTAGGACTAATCCGGAACGGCAACCTGCTAGTTGTGCGCCTAAGATATCAGTTTCCAACCGGTCCCCAATTCCGATGATCTCTTTTGGTGATAACCCAAGTTCTTCGATGCAGAGATCGAAAAGATATGGAGATGGTTTACCAGCAATAATTGGTTCCTGACCGCTCGCTGCCTGGACGAACGCAATGAAAGGTCCAGAACCCGGGATCAAACCTTCGGGCGTCGGAAATGTGAAATCCGGATTGGTTCCATAAAAAGGAACTCCTTCCCGGATGAGCTTGTTCGCTTTCCTGAATTTGTCAAAAGTGATATTTCGATCAAAACCTACTATGACTGCTAGGGGATTCTCCTCGGAATAAAAATATCCTGCTGATTCAAGAGCAGTAAACGTCCCGATTTCACCGATGATGTAAACCGGTCCGGGTTTAGGAAATCGTTTATTAAGAAGATAAACCACTCCCATGGGAGAATTGATGATCGTGGACGGAGGAACGAAAACACCAAAATTGGCAAGTTTCTCAGCGAATTGTTCCGGGGTTTTTGTTTGATTATTTGTTAGAAGACGAACTTTTAGACTTAGCTCATCCATCCTTTGAAAAGCTTTTGGAAGATCGACCAATGGCGTATTATCACGCCAAAGGACCCCGTCCATATCCAGCAAGACCGCTTTCACATCAGGTTGAAGGTTTTTTATCATGTTATCCTAGAAAAATTGCCGGTGAATTTTCCCGGCAATTGGAGTTTTAAATTCCCTACACAAATCACTTCGCGACTTGCAACACTTGATCTACAAGGCCATATTCGACTGCCTGTTGCGCTTCCAGGTAGAAATTGCGATCTGTATCCCGTTCGATCACTTCCAGGCTTTGACCTGTGGAATCAGACATGATCTGAATCAGTCGGGCTTTGAGCCGGAGGATCTCTTTCGCCTGGATTTCAATATCCGAAGCCTGGCCTTCCGCGCCGCCAAGCGGTTGGTGCATATGAATTGTGGCGTGCGGCAGAGCATATCGCTGACCTTTGGTGCCGGCTGCCAATAGGACAGTTCCGAAAGATGCAGTCACACCAACGGCAACAGTACTGATTTTATTGGGTATCATTTTCATAGTGTCATAAATCGCCAAACCGGAGTAGATCTGGCCTCCAGGCGAATTGATATACATTTGAATCATTTTGTCCGGATCCTCGTGACTCAAATAGAGCAGCTGGGCAACGACAACATTTGCGACCTGGTCGTCGATCGCAGTACCAACAAAAATGATTCTTTCCCGAAGAAGCAGGGAATAAATATCATATGCGCGTTCACCACGGCCGGATGACTCCACGACCATGGGGATGACGGAATTGAATAAGCGGTTATTCATTTTTCTCCTTGCTTTTTTTGGTTTGTTTCACTGTTGCTTTGGATGATTTTTCCTTTGTGGAAGTTACAGGAGGTTTACCAACCGGTTGAGATTCTGATTTTTTCGTGGATTTCTTACGAGGTTTTGTTTCAACCTCGGAATCTGAATTAGCTTTTTGCTGATAATCACCCGTTGCGATGGATTTTATAACGGATAGGACCCTTCGATTCATCGCCCGGCTCGCTGCCTGCACTGCCATTGCATTCACGAGCTGCTGGGAATTCGCCTTACGGCTGAGTTTTTCAAAATCCTTGGATCCCTGGAGGTTCGAAAGTGTTGTGTTTAGCTCCTGGGTGATCTCGTCCTGGTTTAGTTGTATCTTTTCATCCCTGGCAACCTGTTCCAGAACAAGAGAGCGTTCAAGCCGCTTTTTTCCAGCGGGCTTAAGTTCATCCTCCATGAAGGAATCCCTGGTTTTGTTGTTGAGTTTCAAGTAGGTTTCCAAATCCATTTTCTGCTGTGCGAGATCTTCTTCGAAATGTTCCAGGAGATGATTAACCTCGTCATCGAGAAGGTGCGAGGGGTATTTAATTACAGCCTGGGCGGTAATTGTGTCCAGGAGCTCGTCAAAGAATTTCTGGTCGTATTGATCGCGATTACGCTCGTTTATGCGGGCACGAATGGAGTCTTCAAGCGCCTGGAAATTTTCGAAATCACCGAGAGATTTGGCAAAATCATCATTCAATTCAGGTAACTTCATGAACTTTATGCTTAAGACTTTGAATGAATATTGAACACTTTTACCGCTGAGCTCAGGGTACAAATACTCGCCCGGGTAAGTGAAGGTAACTGAACCTTCATCATCGGCAGATAGCCCCAGGAGGTTTTTGTCAAATCCTTTGAATGGGAACGGATCTTCCATCGAGGTGTCACCGATCCAAACCTGCGTATCGGATTCCTTGAAAATCGCCGGATCCTGGCCTTCCTCCGGGTTTTGGATCGTGCCGGAAAGTTTTATATAAACCATATCCCCGTTCGCAGCAGGTCGCTCAACAGGTTCGGCTGTGGCAAGCATACGCTGAAATTCGGACAATGTTTTTTGTACTTCTGATTCTTCCAACGCGGGAGGTGAATATGGTTTTCGGATGGAGTGATAATCTTTTAGATCTACCTCCGGTTCTAGCGGGATTAAAAAGGAGAAGGATGGGGGAGTGGTCGAGATGATTTTTTCCAGGGAACCAGGTCCGGATGGTTTGATCTTGGCTTCGTCCAGTACTTTGGGATAAATGTCATCCACCATCATTTCAACAGCTCGATTTTGAATATATTCATCCCCATACATTCTTTTAATGACGGATATGGGCGCTTTTCCAGGTCTGAAACCGGGAATTTTGGATTCCCGGGAGATTTTTTGTGCAGCCTTGACTGAAAAATTATCCAACTCTTCGTTGCTGCATTCGACAATTACTTCCACCTGATGGTCTTCACGGGATTTTTGATCGATTTTCAATTTAAATTCCTTTTCGCATTATTCCGATGGGGAAGGAGGGACTTGAACCCTCACGCCTTGCGGCACATGATCCTAAGTCATGCCTGTCTGCCAATTCCAGCACTTCCCCAAAGACATCGAATTATAAACAGTTACAAAACGAGCGTCAATGACACTATTTACGCGGTTCCCCATCCAAAAAAAACAGGAACGTATTGAACTCTTCGGTTTTCAATTCTCGAGTGTAAATCGAGGTTCTTAAGCTCGCTGATAGCTTCATTGGAGAGTTGACCAAGATTATCCGCTTCGATGATTTTCCACTCCGATTCGATCTCATCGGCAGATTCAGCTTTATCGGAAGACCAGGATAGGATCCCTGTATGAATTGACGCAAAACCTGCAGCTTTGAGAAGGCCAATAATCTTTCTCCCCATGAATGGGTCAGCTCCCTGGCGAATAAGTCCCTCGATCTGAATATTCTTGATCATTTCAAATTCAAGCGGATAATCGATCCTTCCCCCGTAATCAGGCTCAGAAAATATAAAAAAATGGCCTCCTTTTTTGAGAAGCCTCTTTATTTCACGAATGGATTCCAGGGGATCTATTAGCCATAGGAGGAAATAGTGGCAAAAACATTGATCGAATACCTCATCGGAAAACGGCAAAAGACAACCATTACCCGTTATTAAACTCACTTTGGGGTCTTGTTTGCGGAAATATTTCAAGCGCTCAAGATCCAGATCAATTCCGCAGATCAGACCACCAGGTATTGCTGGATATTCGGAGAGGACCGCGCCAGTCCCACAACCCACCTCCAGAATCTTTGAGAATGGAGAAATTGGAAAGTTGTTCCGGCATGATTTGCGGATTTGGTATGACCAACGACTTTGAATGCGAAATCTGTTATCCCAATCGGAAACGGAAAGCGGTTGAATCAACTCTGATTCCAGATCTTTTCCCATGGATCTAAGAGAATATTCCCGAGAATTCGTGTATCATCCTGGTCCGGCAGAACATCCCCGTCTGGTTCGATGTACAACCAGGCTTTTCCAGCTCCGCTAAGGTATTCTTCGTTCTCCTCAAGTTCAAGCGCCACCGGATGGTTAGCAGAGTAGGGCACAGGCAGATCCCAAACAAGTTTGATCCCTTTTTGCTGGATATATTGCTGGGCGGAACTTAGCAAACCGGATGATTCCTTCGAATCAATACTCAAAGAGACAGATGGTATGTCGAAAGAAGCTAATTTATCGATGATCTTTCGGATTTCACCAGCGTTTTTCTTATTAATCGTGATATGAACTGTAAGGTAAATATCCTCCGCGACGGCATCTTTTAATGCTTCCCAGGAAGTTGATTCGGAATCATCCAGGAGGAGGGTAAGATGGTCGAGACCGGCGTCGAGAAGGCTATGCAAATATGTAGGATCTGTTAATCGACTACCATCCGTGATCAGACCGCACACCAGGTCACGTTCTTCGGTGTATTTAATCAGCTCAATCAAATCTGGACGGGTCGTCGGTTCACCTCCGGTAAAAACAACGTGCGGAATTCCGGCATTCGCTGACTTTTCTAATATGGATTTCCATTCCTCTGTGGTCAATTCCCGGTCTACCCTTTTTGAAATACGTTTGGGGAGGGATTCCGTGAGGTTTTTATATGTAAGCGCACAATCCAAGCGGTATGGAGCGGAGATTTCCGCAGTAAAAGGATCAAGTCTATCCAGGTCAATGAAAATCTCAGGGGCTAGATCAGGTGTAGTCATAAGGGTTTGAATCTGATCCGCAATTTCCCGATAATCATGGGAGGCGACTTCCGCCTTGATCTTATAACGGCTTTGCATAATCCTGCCAACTTCTGAAGCAGTCTTATTTTGAATGAAATAATAAGTATATTCAGATGCCGTTTGATTCAAATGGAGGATCGTTGATGCGTTAATGACGAGCAGCCCTTGCCCGCCAGGTTCCAAACGGAGATGCATACGAAAATGCGGGATAGAATCTTCTGGAGATTGATAATGATACATTCCTGACGGAATAGGTTCAACCGGTTTGAATAATTTACCAGACCATAATTGGATCCTGCTTTTCATATGAACCTCCAACTAATTAGTAATTTCATGAAAAAATCGTTGAGGAACTGGTTCTTTCAAAGTTGATTCAAGTGGGCAACCCCCTCCGCATTCAGGGAGGAAGGAGCATCCAAGGCATTTTGATGGAGCTAAGGCCCTATTTCGCAATTTCTGAGCAAGCGGATGGTTCCAGATTGAATCCCATGATTCATTAAGAATATTACCGAGAGATGAATAATAGGATTGGCATGGAATCACAGTCCCATCGGGTTCAATACACATGTTATAAAGAGCAGCTGTGCATCCTTTAACTCCTAATTGCATTTGAACAGGGTCGAAATGGCAGTATTGGGTAGGAGTGTACCAGATCAGCCTCTGATCATTCTTTGTAGTGATCTCCCGCGCAATTTCTAGCAATTCCGGCAATTCCGATTCATCGAGCCCCGTTCCAACCGTCCTTCCGCTGCCGGAATATATCAAGGCGTTCAAACCTATCGTGGGAACCCCAAGGTCAGCAAGGAATGCGAGGGTTTCCCGTAAATACTTTGAATTCTCTCGTAATAAGGTAGTATTTGTCATCACGAACAATTTTTGAGATAACGCATTTTGAATTCCCGCAGAAGTGTCTTTCCATGCTCCATTCCTGGCAACCATCCCGTCATGGATGGATTCCAGATGTGATTCGATGGTTATCTGAATATGATCCAATCCTGATTCCACCAAAGCGGATGTGAATGCAGGGTCCTTTAATTTCCTGCCGTTCGTATTTAACCCGGTAATCTGACCTTGTGATTCAGAGAACCGAATAAGGTCGAATAGAACCGGAGAAAGCGTCGGTTCTCCGCCGGTGAAAACAATATGTGGAATTCCAATCGCCCATAATTGAGAAAGGACATTGAGCCAGGCTTGTTTGGATAATTCCATCCGGTCTCGTAATGATTCATTGTAGCAATGAAAACATGCATTGTTACAGCGATAGGTGATCGCCAAATCCATACGGTAAGGGGCAGAAGGTGTGCTCGAAAAAGGTGTGGTTGTTTCGATCTCAAAATCACATATCGGGCAGCCTGCGCCAGGTTCCAAAAGGCGATTTAATTTGATCTTGAATTCTGCATAATCAGATGTTAATTGCGTTGAGGAAACGGCGTAATCAGATCTAAGGGTTTTGATCGCTTCATCTTCAGGGATATTATTCAAACTTAGGAATGCCATCCGGGCAGCGCTGGGATTAAGGTGATAAATTGTATTCGCATTAATGAAAAGAACGCCGGATCCATCCGGATCTAATCTTAGATGTACCCTGGAGTTACCACCATCGTAGGCTATGTTGAAATGATGGATTGAAGCAGCATCCATATTTTGACCAAGCTTCCTCGGTGATGATGGGATCAGATGTTTATACCGGTCAAATATCGCCATTGATTTTCTTTACCGTCCGCCTCCCGCGCAGGCACAAGCACAACCAGCACACGCGCAAGCGCAGGCGCAGGAATGCCCGCCACCGCCGCCGGAGCTCCCCCTGCTGGTTGATACCGGAACAGGGTTGGTCTTGTTCGTGACGCCGCTGGTGAAACTATTTACATTTCCAACGACACTGGATGCCATATTTTGGGCTCCATTGGTCACAGATGCAGCGAAAGTGGCACCTGGAAGTGAGGGCAGGCTGACTGTCCCCGAACTTTTGCCCTGACTCAGGGTGGGGATTGAACCACCACCACCTCCACCGCGGGCAACAGCCGATCCAAAGGATGGATCGTAACCACCCCACCAACGGGGGAGGAATACGGGTTGATTCCGGAATACATCCTGGGTGCGGTTCTCATAATCGCGATCCGCCATAGTCCAATCCATCACCTCGTCAAACTTTTGAGATTTGACTTCGGGAGTATCCGCTGCGTCCACCATCGCCCAGGCTTTCGTGATGATATCCTTGTAAAAAACGATCGTTTCCTTACGGCTGAATCCCTTCATTTTTTCAGAAACGATTTTTACCAGATTGATCATCATGTCCTGCAATCCTTCCTTCTGATCAGAAAGGTTGGTTTTTGCCATGGCTTTCAGGAAATCTATTTCGTACGGGTAAAGACCTTCCGGGAGAGGGTCCTTGAGGTTCAGTTTTAAAGGATCCTTCTCAACCACTTGAGCAGCTTCTTTCTTGATCGTGGCGAATACGATCATCATAAGGATCTTATCCATCGGTTCTTCCATGAGGATAGCAGCTTCAACCGCAGTTAACCCTCTTTTAATCCCATGACCTTCAATAGCAATTTTCGGGGGGAGATATTGAAGTTTGCGTTTTTGTGCGTTTTTAATCCCAACAATGGTGATTGTGACGAAAATCCCAAGGATCGCAAGCGGGCAAAGACATGGGATGATATCTTCGAAATTGAAATCTACAATCGGAGGAGTCGAAACGGCTGCAGCAGGAACCAATCGAGCTGGAAAAGCCGCCCCGAACGTGTATTGGTCAGATCCATTGGCATCCGGGCTTTCCCAGCGGTAAAACACTCTGCCGTCAGCTGTGTAACCTGAGACTGGATCGGGCGCTCCCGGCCAATCCTTGGCTTGGAAATACCTGGGTTCCTCAGGTGTTAATCCCGCAGGAAGCACGAGCGTCACTGCAGTACTTGTTAAACCATGTACATACTCGGAACCAAACCAGGTGGGAGAGAATTGAAAACTGGCATATGGTTCTGCTTCTTCAGAATTGGCAGTGTAGAGGACCCCGGGGATGGATTCAACGTGCATTGTGACAGTACCGGATTCTCCCGGCTGGATGGCGTTACTTCCGAGATACAAGGAGACCCCATTGGTCATGGAGTCAATACTCGTCACCGGTTGACCATTTATCGTTCCGGTTACCGAACCCAGGTCGAATTTCTCGTTTGGCAAACCGACGTCAACATAATCGATTTCATGCGCGCCAGGATCGTTCTGGAAAACCCAGGTGTAATCCAAGGAGATGCTGCCATCTTCATTGACAGTTAAAACAACATCAACACTGCGAAGATTAAAACTGTAATCCTGGGCAAATACCGGAGTTACTATTGCTGCTAAAAGGAATAAGACAACCAGGATGCTTAAGAAGCGCATACGATTCATGGGTTTACCTCGCGGAAGGAAATTTACCATTTAGGTTCTTCGGTCAATTGGTAAGTCGAGTTGCAATACGGACAGGTGACAACCGGGGCACCGGCAACCAGGGTAACATCCTTAGGTCCCAAGGTTCCTCCGCAGGATGTGCATTTTAGTGTGTCCATAGACACATTTCCTGGCATATCAATATTAACCGTGATATTTTGTTCGGTCTCGGCAGCTTTCTTTCTAGATGCCCAAAAGATAAGGCCAAAACCGATCAAAACAGAGATAATGCCAATGATGATGTTGCCGACAGGCGCACCCCCGCCGAATGCTCCCCAAATGAAAAGGACTCCAAAAAAGATCAATATAGCGGCAGCGATATAAGCGATTGTTTTCATTTATCCTCCTTGAGACTCACTATATAGTTTAGCATTTTTTTGCAACTCTTTTTCATTCATTTGTTTACGAAGAAATTTGTGATTGGTTTCTGGCTATAATTAACGCATGGCTGATTTTCTGACGATCAAACGAATTAATGAATTGAGAGAGAAAATTAATCTCCATAATCATCGGTATTATGTTCTGGATGATCCTTTGATCAGTGATTCGGAATTTGACAAATTAATGGCCGAACTGAAAGAATTGGAATCATTAAATCCAGATTTCATAACACCGGATTCTCCCACTCAGCGATTGACCAACCAGGCAACAGAGAAGTTTTCAAAAAGTGAGCACCCAAGACCCATTCTAAGCCTGGCGAATGCATTCAATGAAATAGAAATTCTAGAATGGTTTGACAGAATCTCGAAGATTGACACGAGGGTAAAGACCACCTGTTTTGTGATGGAACCAAAAATCGACGGATTGACCGTCGTTCTTGAATATCAAAATGGCATATTTATTAAAGGCGCTACAAGAGGTGATGGATTAATAGGGGAGGACGTAACCGTAAATTTACGCACTTTGAAAACTATCCCCCTCAAAATTCCAGTGGGATCCTCTCACATTTCACCACCGAAAAAAATCTTCGTGCGCGGTGAAGTCTTTATCGAAAAAGATGATTTTGCAAAATTGAATAAACAACTTGAGGAAGCGGGGGAGAAAACTTACCAGAATCCAAGAAATACTGCTGCAGGTTCTTTGCGGCAACTTGATCCCCGGCTGACGGCAGAGAGGCTACTGAAGGTTCTCTGTTATTCAATCATTTATTCCGACGGCGAAGAAATACAATCGCAATGGGATGCAGTTCAAGCCTTAAAAGATTATGGTTTTCCAGTCCCGGAGGGGATTAATCGGCTGGAGACAATTGAGGAAGTTTTAAATCAATTGCAAAACTGGTCGAAGAAACGCGATAATTTCCCATTTGAAATTGACGGCGTTGTGATCAAGGTTGATAATCTTGCGATTTCAGATGAATTAGGCGTGGTTGGAAAGGATCCCAGGGGAGCGATAGCATTCAAATTTCTTGGACGGGAAGTGACCACAACCCTGAATGATATAGGCGTGAAGGTTGGAAGGACGGGTGTGCTTACACCATTTGCTATTCTCGAACCTGTCGAGGTTGGTGGTGTCATTGTACGCCAAGCCACTTTGCATAACTTTGATTTCATAAAAGAAAAAGATATCCGGATAGGGGATAAAGTGCTTCTAAAGAGGGCAGGGGATGTTATCCCTTATGTTATCGGTCCGATTAAGGATTCCCGGACAGGCATGGAGCGGGAATACAAAATGCCTGATAAATGTCCATCATGTGGAGATTCGCTGGAGCATTACGAAAGTGAAGTAGCATGGTATTGCGGGAACTCGGCATGCCCGGCACAACTGGTCAGAAACATTGAGCATTTCGTTTCAAAAAGCGCGATGGATATTGATGGATTGGGCATAAAAATAGTGGAACAATTAATCTCAGATGATCTCATTCACGATTCTGCTGATCTTTATCTGATCACAAGAGACGATCTATTAAGGTTGGAGGGTTTTGCAGAAAAAAAAGCTGAAAATCTAATTTCTTCCATTATTGATTCCAAACAACGCTCTCTTTCAAGAATCCTCTTCGCATTGGGGATCAAAGGAGTTGGAGAAGTGATGGCATCAGATTTGGCAAAAAAATACAAGAACCTTGAAGCCATTGCCAGATTGAATACTCAACAAATTCAGGAAACCCAGGGCGTGGGACCGAATATTGCCTTTTCAATTATTGAATGGTTCCGATCAGAAAAAAATCAGCAACTTCTTTCAAAATTTCACCAGGTCGGCATATGGCCAATCGAAAACATCGGTATGGAAAGTAACGAGAACAGGGTTTTGGAGGGATTTACTTTTGTCATCACGGGAACCCTGGCAGGTTTTACACGGGATGAGGCGAAAGAAATGATCGAGAAATCCGGAGGGAAAGTAATTGATTCCGTAAGTTCAAAAACCAATTACCTTTTGTTAGGGGAAAATCCGGGATCAAAACACCAAAAAGCTAAAGATATGCGCGTAGCCATAATCAACATCGATAATTTACGAAAAATGATCGACAGGAAATGAGTTTCCGTGGGGTATCCTAAATTAATAATCAAACCGAATCGGGAAAAATCGATTCAAAAACGTCATCCTTGGATATATTCCGGTGCGATCCAAAAAGCTCCCGAAAATATCATCCCTGGTTCAACTGTTGCTGTTCACAGTTCGACAGGTGGTTTTTTAGCCCTGGCCTCGTTCAATCCAAAATCGCAAATCGCTGCCAGGATATTATCCTGGGATGAGAATGTTGAGATATCTGACACATTTATTAACCAGAGAATTCTCTCTGCATTAAAGAAGCGAAAAGAATTAAATATCGACGAATTGTCGGATTCATTCCGTTGCTTCTATTCTGAATCGGATGGAATCCCAGGATTGATCATAGATCTTTACCATGATCAGCTCGTTATTCAGATCACATCAGCTGGAGCAGAATTTTGGCGAACATCAATCATTTCAGCGTGTAAAAAAATCCCGGGAGTAGTTGGTTGTTTTGAGCGTTCAGATAATGACGTTCGAGAGCTGGAAGGTTTGAGGCCATCAACCGGCGTAGCTTTTGGTGAAATAAATTCGGGACCGATTGAAATTGAAGAATGGGGAATTCGCTACCTAGTTGATTTAAAAAGTGGACAAAAAACTGGCTTTTACCTGGATCAACGCCAAAATCGAAAAAAGCTCCAGAAATACACGAAGAATAAACGAGTACTAAATTGTTTCTGTTATACAGGTGGTTTCACAATCAATGCTCTGGTAGGCGGGTCCTCGGAGACTATTTCTATTGATTCTTCGGGGGAGGCTTTAAAACTGGCTGAACGAAATTTGGTGTTGAATAATTTCTCAAAGGAGAACCTCATGTGGATCGAAGGGGATGTTTTCCATGAATTACGGAAATTCCGTGATAACGGAAGGAAGTTCGATTTAATTGTTCTGGATCCTCCAAAATTCGCTCCCACATACCATTCGATTCCAAAAGCAGCGCGTGCCTATAAAGATATTAACTTATTAGCGTTTAAATTGCTGGATGACGGAGGTACGCTCTTCACATTCTCGTGTTCCGGAGGAATAAGCGGTGAATTGTTCCAGAAAATTGTGCAGGGAGCCGCGCTGGATGCAAAACGCGAGGTATTAATTCGTGAAAGACTTCAGCAGGATGTTGATCATCCTGTTCCACTTCATTTTCCTGAAGCAGAATACCTGAAAGGTTTGATATGCACAGTACAGGAATGAAAAAGCCAGGAAATTCCTGGCATTTTCAAAGTGGAGATGGCGGGAATTGAACCCGCGTCCGAAAGATTAGATCTCCAGATATCTACGAGCGTAGTTGATCATGAATTTCGCCGGTTTCACCATGATCGACAGAACGAGAAACCAGCCAGCCGCAAGGACCCGAGAGCCCTCTTTCGTGCAATCCGCGGCAAACTGCACGGCACCAGCGCTTTGTGACGCCCGACCCTTTTACCGGCGCAGGAGCGGAAAAGGCGGACGTGACCTCACGAGGAGATCATTTGCGCTCTTTCTGGCTTATGCAGCCAGGGGAAGAGCAGCATATTGAGTGCGGTTGGCACTTAAGTTTTGTGCGGATTTATCGAGTTCGGCACCTCTCGGCTCGCAATCCGGGACCAGCCTCCTCCGTCGAAGCCTGTCATCCCCGATAGTTTGATTGTATGCCATAATTGAGGAAACTTCAAGAGGAGTGGGCGGGACAGGACTCGAACCTGCGACCCCAGCTGTGTAAAAGCTGTGCTCTAACCAACTGAGCTACCCGCCCATTATCTTAATTATAACGCAAGCTATTATGTTTATAAAGAATATATCGGAGTTTGAAAAATGAAATATGTCCGGTTTATGGAAAAGAATCACCATGTTTCGTACGGATGGGTTCACGAAGATGAAATAGGAGTGATAACTGGCGATTTATTTGGTGATTATCGAAGATTGGAATCCTATACTTCAAAAACCCTAATAAACCTGCTATCTCCTGTAATCCCGGGCAAAATTATCGGGGTGGGGAGAAATTTTCGAGAGCATGCGATTGAACAGGGGGTTGAAGTACCTGAAATCCCTTTGATCTTTCTAAAACCTCCATCAAGTGTTATCGGACCAGAAGCGGAAATCGAATTACCCCCGCAATCAAAGGAAGTCGTCCATGAGGCGGAACTAGCCTTGGTGATTGGAAAGAAAGGCAGGTGGATTCACCCCGAGGATGCAAATTCTTTCATTTTTGGTTACACCCTGGCAAATGATGTGACAGCTAGAGACTTGCAGCGTAGAGATGGGCAATGGACAAGGGGGAAAGGATTTGACACTTTTTGTTGCCTCGGACCATGGATTGAAACAGACCTGGATGTCGCAGACACATTGGTCACTTGCAGGGTAAACGGAGAGCTTCGCCAAATGGCTTCCACTAAGGAAATGGTTTTTACGATCCCACAATTGATAGCATACATTTCTTCGATAATGACACTTTTACCAGGGGATGTGATAATGACTGGAACCCCAGCTGGTTCCGGTCCGTTAAACCCGGAGACCTCGTGGAGGTAAGCGTGGAAGGGATTGGGTCCTTGGTGAACCGGGTGATCGCTTTCGGGGGAGAATGAAAAACCGGCATGGTATAATTTTTTTTATCTGTGAAATATTCCAATCTATGTGAGGATTCCACATGTCAGGACACTCCAAGTGGGCGACAATTAAGCGAAAAAAAGGCGCAGCGGATGCCAAACGCGGTCAAGCATTTACCAGACTGACCCGTGAAATTGTGATGGCTGCGAGGGAAGGCGGTGGAGATACCGACAGCAACTTCCGGTTGAGGATAGCGGTTGAAAAAGCCCGCGGGGAAAACATGCCCAAGGATAATATTGAACGGGCGATTAAACGGGGAACGGGTGATAGCAAAGACGGTGAAGTGTTTGAGCAGATTACCTATGAAGGCTACGGCCCGAACGGTGTTGCTATGATGATCGAGTGTGTGACTGAGAATAAAAATCGAACCGTCGCCGAAGTTCGGCATGTTTTAACCAAGGCTGGTGGCAACCTGGGCGAAAGCGGATCAGTCGGTTGGCAGTTTAAACGCATGGCATATTTTGCGATACCAGCAAAAAAGTATGAATTCGATAAGGTATTCGAAGTGGCCATTGATGGGAATGCCGAGGATTGCACGAGCGATGATGACACGATAGAAATTCTTGCATCGGTAGAGAATTTTAAGATTCTGAGCGATAACCTTCAGAAAAACAAGATCCAGCCTCAGGATGCAGAATTGCGCATGCTCCCAAACCAGGAGATGGAACTTAGTGTTGAAGACACACTTCAGGTATTGCGGACAATTGATTCGTTGGAGGAACTGGACGATGTCCAAAATGTATTCTCCAATCTCAAAATCAGCGATGAGGCAATGGCTGCTCTGGATGCGGGTTAGAGCATGCTCGCTCTCGGGGTGGACCCTGGAACCGCGATAACCGGTTTTGGGCTGGTTTCTGAAACCAGTGATGGAAAATTAATCGCGATTGATTATGGAGTAATCAGAACACCTCAAAATGAGTCCGCCGGCGAAAGGCTGGTCCGGTTGTATTCAGGTTTGAAACACATAATTGATCTCCACCATCCGGAAAGCGGGGCGGTGGAGAAACTTTTTTTTCAGCGGAACGTTTCCACTGCACTTGCTGTTGGGCAAGCTCGGGGAGTAGCATTGCTAGCCATGGCAGAAGTCAATCTTCGAACTTCTGAATATACTCCAATGGAAGTAAAACAGGCTGTCTGCGGTTATGGCGCCGCAAGCAAGAGCCAGATCCAGGAAATGGTTAAATTATTACTTGGACTGGATGAGATACCTCGACCCGATGATGCATCCGATGCCCTGGCCGTCGCTATCTGTCATATCAACAGCTGGAGAATCAATTCCATTTCAAATGATGATCTCGAGTAGATCGAATCCAAAAATCAGGTTGATCAGAGACCTTCGTGATCGAAAGGCCCGCAAAGAAACGGGATTATTTTATATTGAGGGAATAAAACCGGTAGGAGAAGCACTTATTTCCGATTGGATAATAAAAACAATCGTCATTGCTCCAGAATTGATAAAAAGTGATTATGCACATAACCTGATTAAATTATCTGAAGAGAAGAATCTGGAGGTTGTAGAGGTCGAAAAAGAGGTTTTTCAGCATATCTCTGAAAAGGATGGTCCCCAGGGAATTGGGGCTGTGGTTCACTCTCAAACTAAACCTTTGAATTTGATTGAGGAAATGGGCGGGATTTGGGTTGGATTGGATTCGGTACAAGATCCCGGTAATCTAGGGACGATCATCCGAACAGTCGATTCTGCAGGTGCAAATGGGATCGTCCTTATCGGTCAATGCACAGACCCGTTCTCTTTTGAATCTGTTCGGTCCAGCATGGGTGCGATATTTAGTGTCAAAGTCGTTATTTCACCAATGGAAGAATTTTTATTGTGGAATTCGAAGACGCAAATTACGCTTGTGGGGACCTCCGATAAAGCAAGAGTAGATTTTCGAAAAGCAAGTTATCAAAATGACATGATCCTTCTGATGGGAAGCGAACAAAAAGGACTGAATCCAGCACTCATGGAATCCTGCACCTGCCTGGTTTCGATCCCGATGCGCGGAAAATCTGATTCACTCAATTTAGCTGTGGCCACAGGTATTATTCTTTACGAAATCACCTCACGAATTGGAGACGATATGCCTGGGATTGGAGGAAGGAAATGATCGCTTCTATACATGGTGAAGTGATAAAAGTGGATTTTGATGGGATCGTGATCAGTATCAATGGTTTGGGAATAAAGGTATTGGTTACAGAAGAAACTAGGTTAAAACATAATCCAGGCGATAGGATATTTCTACATACTATATTTAATCGTCCGAGAAGAGTTGCTTGCTCTCTATGGATTTGAATCGGAAGATGAAAGAGAAATATATGTACAACTGCTGAGTGTCAATGGGGTCGGTCCCAGGATGGCGCTTGGTATCCTTTCGAGTCTCTCCACTGACAATATTCGAAAAGCCGTACTAAGCGAGCAACCAGCTTTGTTAAGCCGGGTGTCGGGTGTTGGCAATAAAACTGCGCAAAAAATCATCCTTCACCTTCAGGGGAAAATACGGGTTGATGCAGGACTAATGGAAACACTATCCTTCAAAGATGTGGATAGCGAAGTTATCGAAGCGCTAACCGGCCTGGGGTATTCGGTAATCGAAGCTCAATCCGCGCTTCAGTCTATTCCGAAGGATACCCCGGATGATCTTGAAACAAGGCTTCGACTAGCCCTTCAATATTTTTCCACTTGACGGTTATAATTCGTCACCTCGAACTAAAGAGCGGATTTATTTAGGAGATAGGATGTCCAATTCTGTGAATTCTTTAATGGGTGAACTGCAACAAAAGCTAAATGACTATTCGCCAGGCATCAACTCCTATGAAGTGGGTAAGGTGGTGGAACTTGGGGATGGGATTGCGCATGTAACAGGCATAAAAAACGCCCGTTCGCAGGAATTAGTCGAATTTGATAACGGTCAGAAGGGGATCGTTTTTAATCTCGAGGAGGATAGATTAGGTGTGATCGTCCTCGGCGATTTTACGGGGATATCTGTTAACTCGATGGTTAAATCGACAGGAAAATTGATTTCTGTTCCAGTGGGATCCGCCATGCTTGGAAGGATCGTCAATGCTCTTGGTGAACCGATCGACGGGAAAGGTCCCATCGCAACCACAACTAGCCGGCCTATTGAGAGGATTGCGCCCGGTGTGTTGGAGCGCCAGGATGTGGATACACCGGTTCAAACCGGGTTGATCGCCATCGATGCAATGATCCCGATCGGAAGGGGGCAGCGAGAATTGATCATCGGCGACCGGCAGACTGGCAAAACCGCCATCGCACTGGATACGATCATCAATCAAAAAGATGAAAACCTGATCTGCATTTATGTTGCAATCGGCCAGAAAAAATCCACCGTAGCCCGAACCGTTGCGATTTTAGAAAAAATCGGTGCGATGAAATATACCGTTGTAGTTTGCTCAACGGCAGATGACAGCGCGTCTATGCAATATATCGCGCCTTACGCAGGCTGCGCCATTGGTGAAGAGTTTATGGAAAACGGTCAGGACGCGTTGATCATTTACGATGACCTTTCAAAACATGCCTGGGCTTACCGGGAAGTATCCTTGCTTCTCCGCCGTCCTCCTGGACGCGAAGCTTACCCGGGTGATATTTTTTATTTACATTCGCGCCTGCTCGAAAGGGCATCCAGGTTATGCAACAAATATACGATCGAGCCAGTCGATGAAAAGAAGACCAATAAACCTGACCAAATTCAAGGTGTCATCTTCAGCGGACCAAAATCCCTTAGTGACGCGGATAGCGCAAGAAAAGCACTCCCTAATCCTGACGAGTTTGAAGTACACAAAATTCAATCCAGCGGTGGATCACTCACTGCATTACCAATTGTTGAAACATTATTAGGAGATGTTTCAGCGTACATACCCACAAACATCATTTCGATCACTGATGGGCAGATCTATTTGGAGAACGGGTTGTTCAATGCAGGTATTCGGCCCGCTATCAATATTGGCATCTCTGTTTCCAGAGTGGGATCCTCCGCGCAAACCAAGGCAATGAAACAGGTAGCAGGCCGGTTGAGGCTGGATATGGCAAATTTCCGTGAACTGGCGGCCTTCGCCAAGTTCGATTCAGCGCTGGATAAAGCAACCCAGGCTCAACTTAATCGCGGACTCCGGCTGCAGGAAGTATTAAAACAGCAACAATACCAACCCATCGCCATGTGTGACCAGGTAATTATGTTATTCGCTGCTACGAATGGGTTTGCGGATAATATCCCGGTCTCGGATATAAAAGAATGGTGCAACGGTTTGGTGAAATATATAAGTAATGTACATCCGAAATACCGGGAGGAGATCATTAAGGAAAAAAAGATCAGCCCGGAGTTGGAAAAAAACCTAAAAGAATCCCTGACGCAATACAACCAGGGTAAGAATTAGCGGGATCGTTTTTCAATGAGTAATTCCAGGGAAATGCGCATGCGGATCAAAAGTATCCGCAATCTTTCACAGGTAACCCACGCGCTGGAGACTATCAGCGCCAGCAAGGTACGCAAGGCAATCCAATCCGTACAGGCTACACATCCATACGCAGAGAAAGCCTGGGAGTTGCTGGTCCATCTTAGCAGACAGCCTGCTCATGAAAATTTGCATCCTCTTCTGGTGGAAAAAACCTTTGCCAATAAAGTGCTTGCGATCATCGTAAGCAGCGATCGTGGATTAGCTGGGTCTTATGATGTAAACATTACACGGGAGACATTATCATTCGAAAGCCAACTTGGAATACCGTTTGAATATGTCACAATTGGAAAAAAAGGCAGGGAAATGCTTCGGCGACGGGGGAAACAGATCATTGCTGAGTTCAGCGATATTCCCATATCGCCCTCTTTCGGTGATCTTTCAGCAATCGGTTACCTGGCTGTAGAGCATTACCTCGATGGCAGTGTTGATCAGGTTTATTTGATCTACACGAAATTTCTAAGCAAAGCTGAACAGAAGATAATCGTTGAAAAAATCCTTCCGTTGACAATCCCAACCGCGAGTAACAACGAACTGAATATTAGTGCGGGGAGCCCCAATGCGGTTTTCATTTACGAACCGGATGAGAGTGCCTTGCTCGACAGCATCATCCCCAAATTTATTTCACTCCAAATTTATCAGGCGATCCTCTCCGCCTCAGCCAGTGAACAAACTGCCCGGATGATCGCCATGATGAATGCCACAGATAATGCTGATTCCCTGGCACAGTCGTTGAATCTTGAAATGAACAAGATGCGCCAGCAGAGCATCACAAGCGAGCTGTTGGATATTGCCGGTGGGGCTGAAGCATTACGGGCACATCAATAGTTTAAAACCATAGTATTAATCGCGTACTAATTGGCATTTAAACAGCTTCAATGTCATTAAAACTTCAGAATTGAATTTCAATAATTCCTTCCAATAAATCTGCATTTCCTACACCTTAAATACACCTTAATTACAACCATGGATGGATTCATAGTTTTATTAAATCTCTTACGATATGCATAACGAAAAATAGGAGAGATGCGATTCTATTCGAAAGGGTGATGATCAAATATTTATAAATTATTTAGGTATCGGTCTTTGATATACTTAAAATAACTGGATTATGGAATATTCCGGAAATTTATTCATTTGGAGGTAGAAATGGAAGCTGCTCAGAAGCCAAAAAAGAAGTTTAGTTTTCCAACCGCTTTTACCATCTTGTTAGGTTTGATTATCGTATTTGCGCTGCTAACCTTCATTATCCCGGCTGGCCAATATGACTACACCGATGATGGCCAACCCATTCCGGGCACCTATCATACGGTCCCCGCCAATCCGCAACGCCTGAAGGATGCCATACTGGCTCCCATCAACGGTATGTACGGTATCCAGGATTCGACTGGTTATATAAACATATATAACGACGGCGGGCTTTACGGGGCAATCGATGTTGCCTTGTTCATTCTCCTCATCGGAGGTTTCCTGGGTGTTAGCATGAAAACCGGTGCTATAGATGCGGGCATCAACGCCGTGGTTAAAAAGCTTGGCTCGCGAGGCAAGCTCCTGATCACTGTGATGATGATCATCTTTGCTGCCGGAGGAACCAGCTATGGAATGGCAGAAGAATCCCTGGCTTTTTACCCTTTGATCCTGGCCGCCATGATCGCACTTGGATATGACGCTCTTTCAGCTGTCGCGTTGATCATGCTCGGTGCTGGTATCGGTGTTTATGGATCGACCATTAACCCATTTTCCGTGGGTATCGCTTCGGGAATCGCCGGGATACCACTCGCAGACGGAATTATCTACAGGATCATCCTGCTGATTGCCGGTTCGATCATTGGCATCTTTTTCGTCCGCAGGTACGCGACAAGCGTCCAAAAGGATCCGTCCAAATCCAAAGTTGCAGATATGAAAGAAGCAAACGAAAAGTTCTTTTTGAAGAGCGGGACCGCCGGTGAGGCGCCTGAATTAACCCCAAGACGAAAATTTATTCTCACGCTCTTCATGCTTTCGTTTGTAGTGATGGTCATTGGTGTTATCCCCTGGTCGGACCTGGGTATCACCCGGATCGCCACCCGTTGGTGGTGGTTTGGTGAGTTGGGGGCTTTGTTCATGGTCATGGGTATCGTGATCGGTATCGTCGGCGGGCTTGGCGAAAAAGGGACTGTCGACGCATTCATTGATGGTGCCCGCGATATGCTGGGGGTTGCGCTGGTGGTGGCTGTTGCGCGCGGCATTTCGGTGGTCATGTCCAATGGACTGATCATCGACACGGTGTTGTATTGGTGCGAACAAGCATTAACCGGATTAACTTCGGTGGCATTCATCAACTCAATCTTCCTGCTCTACATCCCTCTGTCATTCCTGATCCCATCTTCTTCCGGGTTGGCGACGGTAACCATGCCGATCATGGCACCCCTTGGCAGCTTTGCGGGAATTCCTGAACATCTCATTGTTACCGCTTATGCCTCGGCGTCGGGTCTGGTTGCCTTGGTAACTCCCACGTTTGCGGTCGTAACAGGCGGACTAGCCATAGGCCGGATCAGCTTTGCCGTCTGGTGGAAATTTGTGGCGATATTAGTTCTACTGCTGGCAGTCCTGGCGATGCTAGTGCTTTCCATTGGTGTTTTGGCAGCAGCATAAGAAAAACGGTCCGTTTAATCAATTAAAAAGGAGATTTGTGAAATGGCTTACAACTTACGAAACCGAAGTTTTTTAAAGGAACTGGATTTTTCTCCGGAGGAGCTGAAATTTCTATTGAAACTTTCAGCAGACTTGAAAGCTGCAAAGTACGGGGGGTATGAGCAGCAGAAATTAAAGGGCAAAAATATTGCCCTTATTTTCGAGAAAACCTCCACCCGAACCCGCTGTGCATTTGAAGTTGCTGCTTATGATCAGGGTGCACGCGTCACTTACTTGGGACCGGATGGCTCGCAGATCGGGCATAAAGAATCCATGAAAGATACTGCCCGCGTGCTTGGGCGGATGTACGATGGAATTGAGTACCGCGGCTACGCCCAGGATACAGTTGAAATTCTTGGTAAATACGCCGGCGTGCCGGTGTGGAATGGTCTGACTGACCAATTCCACCCCACGCAAATGATCTGCGATATCCTGACCATGATAGAGAATTGCGACAAGCATCTCAATGAGATCTCCTATTGCTACCTTGGAGACGCGCGCAACAACATGGGAAATTCGCTGATGGTTACCGGCTGCAAGCTGGGCATGGACGTGCGCCTCTGTTCTCCAAAAGCCCTCTGGCCGGAAGAAGAACTGGTAAAAACCTGCAAGAAAATCGCGGCCGAGACCGGCGCCAGGTTGACCCTGACTGAAAGTGTTGAAGAAGGTGTAAAAGGTGTCGATTATCTCTATACTGACGTCTGGGTTTCCATGGGTGAAGCCAAAGAAGTCTGGGACGAGCGCATTAAATTACTCAAGGCATACCAGATCAACATGGATGTGGTGAAGAAAACTGGAAACCCCAATGTCAAATTCATGCATTGCCTCCCGGCATTCCATAATCGTCAGACCAAGGTTGGTGAAGATATCTTCCAAAAGAGCGGAATGGACGGATTGGAAGTGACCGAGGAAGTATTCGAATCCGAACTCTCGATCGTTTTCGCCCAGGCTGAGAATCGCATGCACACCATCAAAGCGATTATGGTCGCTACCCTTGGAGATTGATCGAATTTCAGTTCAATTTTCTTGCTATGATTCAGAACTAAGGAAAGGATAAAAAACTATGGCAGCATTTGGTGTAAATTCCGAAGTTGGCAAGCTCCGCAAAGTGATCGTACACCGACCGGATCTTAGTTTGAAACGATTAACTCCATCCAATCATGACGAACTTCTCTACGACGATGTGATTTGGGTGGAACGTGCCCAGTGGGAACACGATCAATTCGTGAAAGCGATGAGGGATAGGGGAGTTGAAGTCTTCTATCACCTGGATCTTCTTAGTGAGGCTCTGAAAGCTTCCGATGACGGACGCAAGGGGATTATTGAACTTGTAGCATCAGAATATACGGTGGGTTGGTCTCTTGTCGAAGAAGTGCGGGAATTCTTATGGAAAATGCCAGCGGACACTCTGGCAAAACACCTCGTAGGCGGTTTGACCTTCGGAGAAATGGTGGCACTTGGTTTTGACCAGGCGAAGTATCGCCAGATCTCTCTTGGAGCAGCAGCAGTAGATGACCCCGGATACTTCGTCCTGCCGCCTGTACCGAATACCCTTTTCCAGCGGGATCCTTCTTGCTGGCTTTACAACGGAGTCTCAGTGAATCCGATGTACTGGCCAGCCCGTCGCCGGGAAGCACTGAATATGCTTGCCATTTATCGCTACCACCCCATGTTCCAGGATGCCGGATTCGAATTCTGGTACCCTGAACAGGAGGATGATGGTGGTTTTAACATCCAGGGTTTCGGTAGGGCTTCCATGGAAGGTGGAGATGTCATGCCGGTTGGTTACGGAACCGTGGCGATAGGGATGAGTGAACGTACAACCGGGCGAATGATAGAGCTGATCGCGAAAAAGCTTTTTGAAAAAGGTGCCGCGGAACGCGTAATCGTCGCGGTGATGACCAAAGACCGGGCGCATATGCACCTGGATACTGTTTTCACGCTTCTCAACCGCGATGTTGCAACCGCTTACCCGAAAGTTGTCAATAATATCCGAGCCATCAGCTTACGCCCGGGCGCAAAACCAGGCGATTTTCGGGTTACCGAAGAGAAAAGCTTCCTTGCTGCAATGGCCGATGCTCTCAAAGTCCCCAAATTAAATATGGTCGAGACCGGTGGGGATGAATATCAAGCCCAGCGTGAGCAGTGGGATGATGCCAATAATACAGTTGCACTCGAACCCGGTGTGGTCGTCGCCTATGAACGAAATACATTCACCATCAGCAAGATGCGCGAAGCCGGAGTAGAAGTTGTGACAATCGCTGGCTTTGAGCTTGGCAAAGGACGCGGTGGCGGACACTGCATGACCTGCCCGATATTAAGGGATGGCCTGTAAAAAAGTATTAAGTAATCCAAAATTAGTAAGTTTCCTTTGGTGTGAGTAATGCAGGATCACTCACACCAAAGGAATATGCAGTAGATAATTATTTTTTGGAGAATTGAATATTGATATACGCTGTTTTTTGGGGTGGGCTGGCTGCCAGCGCTCTTTTGTTAGGCTACTTTTTGGCCAAACGCGGGTTACCAAAAATGGTCACTGGATTGATCATGGGAATCGGTGCCGGCGCATTGATAGGGGCTATTGCTTATGAGTTGATTCCCGAAACAGCGTTGGATAAATGGGGCATGGGTTTGCTTTTTGCCCTGGGAGCGCTTACTTTTTTCTTTGGGGATTGGTTAATCGATCGAAGAGGAGGTGCGAACCGAAAGGGCATCTCGGTCAGCAAGGAAGGCGGATCGGGAGCGGCAATTTTTATCGGTACGCTACTCGATGCCATACCTGAATCCATCATAATGGGAATGAGCATCGCCCTCGGCGGGGTCATTAATGTCGCCATCCTAGCGGCTGTGTTTATATCCAATTTACCGGAAGGAGCAGCGGGTACCATTAACCTGAAAGCGGCTGGATACTCACAGAAACGAATATTCTGGATGTGGATGCTCCTGGTGATATGCTCAGCAGTCTGCGCAGGATTAGGTTACTTCTTGGTCTTTAATTTTCCGGGAGCAGACGGGAAATATGCCCAGGCGTTTGCAGCAGGTGCGATGCTTACCATGCTTACAGACGCAATGATACCGGAAGCATTTGAGCATGGAGGAATGTTCACCGGTTTATTCACCGTGATGGGATTCCTGCTGGCGGCGGTTTTATCAATCGCTCAGTAGGTTTATTTTTATAATATGGAACATAATATTTATCCCCCATATTGGCGATTGAAAATGAGAAAAAACACTGGAAAGGAGGCTGTCATGTCCAAAGATAAAGATAAGAAATCAAAGAAGAAAGATAAGAAAGAGAAAAAAGATAAGAAGAAAAAATAGGGAAAAGTGATTCCCATTCGAGATCAAGATTTGTTCGTTTATGAAGAATCGAGGCACCAATGGCGAAGGATAAAAAGAAGAAAAAGAACGGAAAAGAAAAAAAGTTTGATGCGGCGCATATTGATGTTTCCAATTTATCAGAAGGCAACATCCCCAGTGAGCCGCTGCCAAAAATGAAGAAGAAGGATTTCGAAAAAGAACTTGAACCACTTCAGGTTGAATTAGTTAAGCTTCAGGAGTGGGTAAAAGCCACTGGTGCCAAGATCTGCGTGATATTCGAAGGCCGGGATACTGCTGGCAAAGGGGGTGTCATTCGGTCTATCACGGAGAGGGTCAGCCCGAGAGTTTTCAGGGTTGTCGCCCTGACCGCACCCACGGAGCGGGAAAAATCGCAAATGTATTTTCAGCGATATATGGTGCACCTGCCAGCAGCTGGTGAAGTAGTCCTTTTTGACCGGAGCTGGTATAACCGCGCCGGCGTGGAGCGAGTGATGGGTTTCACCCCCAAAGAGCAGGTTGAGAGGTTTCTAAAATACACTCCACCAACTGAACGGGTCATAAGCGAATCAGGAATCATCCTGGTTAAATACTGGTTGGAAGTCAGCATGGAGGAACAAGCTAAACGATTCGCGGAACGCAATGAGGATTACAAAAAGATCTGGAAACTCAGCCCGATGGACCTGGAGGCGCAAGCCCGCTGGTATGATTATTCGAGAGCTCGGGATGCCATGTTCCAAGCCACGGATACCCCGGAAAATCCATGGTACGTGGTTGATTCGAATGACCAGCGGAGAGGCCGTTTAAATTGTATATCACATCTTTTAAGCCTGATTCCCTACGAAGAAGTACCTCACGAAAAGATCAAGTTCCCGAAAAAGCAAGCCAAAGGGAATTATGTTGAACCGGATTACCCGTACAAGCGGGTACCCGCGAAATATTAAAAGGAAAGGAGATAATTATGGTTGAAATCATAGAGAAAGAAAAATGGTATAGCCTGACCGCAGGATGAAGTTGCTGCACAATTTGAAGGTCGACCCAAAGGTCGGTCTGAGCAGTGCTGAAGCTGAAGCCAGGTTGAAGCAGTACGGTCCAAACGAACTTGCAGAAAAGAAAAAAGAACCAGGCTGGCAGGCATTTCTTCGCCAGTACAAAGATTTTATGCAGATGCTGTTGCTGGGCGCGGCAGTCGTAAATCAAGTATCTTCACCGGAGAATCTGGAACTACCGCTGTAATCTCGTTCTGTTGACCATATTTAATGCGGTTTTGGGTTTACGGGGAGAATCCAAAGCTGAGGCGAGTATGGCGGCATTGTCAAAGACAATGAAAAGCATCACCCGGGTTAGAAGGGATGGCGATGCGAAGGAGATCGAAGCTGAGGCGGTTAGTACCCGGCGATATCGTCCTGATGGAAGCCGGCAACCTCGTTCCCGCCGATGGCCGGCTTTTTGTGGCAGCCACGATGGAGATAGAGGAGGCTGCCCTTACAGGTGAAAGTGTCGCAACGCTTAAGAGAACGTGGCGGTAATCACTAAACCCGATGTTCCCCTGGGCGACCGCATCAATATGGCGTTTATGAACACTTCGGTAACCAGAGGGCGCGGTGAAATGATCGTCACTTCGACTGGTATGAACACCGAGATGGGTCATATCGCCGATCTGCTGAATAAAACAGATGCCGATAAAACACCCCTTCAAAAACAATTGGACCGATTGACGATCATCATTGCCAGTCTTGCAGGTCTGGCATTCGTCCTCATGATCATCCTGGGTCTGCGCAATGGCCAAACGCTTCGATGCCATTTTCATTTCCGGCATCGCTCTGGCGGTGGCAGCAATCCCAACCGGGCTTCCAGCAGTTGTAACAACGATGTACTCGATGGGAGCGCGCGCACTTGCTGATCAAAATGCAATTGTGAAGCGACTTACCATCAGTTGAAACGTTGGGTTCTGTATCTGCAATTTGTTCCGATAAAACCGGGACGTTGACTCTGAACAAAATGACAGCGCGGGAATTTTATGTTCCCGGTCAAAATCATTACAAGGTCACCGGTGAAGGTTATAGTACCGAAGGTCAACTCCTTCATGATGGTGGCGCAAAGATCGACCTGGATGAAATTATGCTGCCAATGGCGCTTTGTACAGATGCCCGGCTGGACGGGGAAGCTCTCATCGGAGATCCTACCGAAGGCGCATTGATCGTCCTCGCAGCCAAAGGCGGGCATTGACCTGGAAGGTGCAAAGAATACAATACCCACGTGTTGCGGAAGTGCCATTCGATAGTGACTATAAATTCATGGCCACTTTCCATAATATGACCAATGCCAAGGGAAAACCAGTTGTTCGCTGCTTTGTGAAAGGAGCACCGGATGTGTTGATTGCCCGAAGCCGGATCATATTGGCTACCGGGTGGAGAAATTAAACCTGTAACCGAAGATAACAAGAAAATCGCTCTGGAAGTCAATGAAAACATCGCTAAATCTGGCGAACGCGTAATGGTTATTGCACGCCGCGATTTCGATCAATCAAGCTTCAATCCTAAAGCAAATCTGATCGACTTGGTTAAGGACCTAACCATCCTTGCAATGGTTGGTATCGTTGATCCACCGAGAGCAGAAGCTAAGGATGCC
Organism: uncultured Chloroflexia bacterium; assembly: GCA_963747315.1. GTDB lineage: Bacteria > Chloroflexota > Anaerolineae > Anaerolineales > Anaerolineaceae > CAVVEQ01. The sequence continues at coordinate 568,468 of CAVVEQ010000013.1, forward strand.
ATAGCGAAGTGTCACAGTGCTGGAATCCAGGTGCGTATGATCACTGGTGACCATGCAGTGACAGCAGCTGCAATCGGCCATGAACTTGGCATAGAAGGAAGGGCGCTTACCGGAGCTGAATTTGCAGCGATTCCGGATGAGGAATTGAAGCAACAATTGAATGAGATCGGCGTGGTTGCCCGCGTCGCACCGGAAGATAAGATCCGTCTGGTTACGATGCTGCAGCAAATGCAGAAACGTCGTTGCAATGACTGGCGATGGAGTGAATGACGCTCCTGCGTTGAAAGAAGGCTGATATTGGTGTGGCGATGGGGATCACCGGTACCGAAGTGTCCAAAGGTGCCGCAGTTATGATCCTGACTGATGATAACTTTGCAACAATTGTGAAAGCTGTTGAATATGGTCGCCATATTTATAACAACCTCTCAAATTACGTTCGTTACCAAATGGCCCAATTGACAGCTTTTATTATCAGTTACCTCCTGGCAGCCTACTTTATTGTTCTTGGAGGTCAACCCTTCACACCCATAGTGATCCTTTTCCTTAACTTCCTGATCACGGTACCTGTTGCCAGTCGCGCTCGGCTTTGACAAACCGGCTCCCGATCTGATGGAACATACGCCTCGACCTTTGAAGCAACCGATCCTAAATAGTTCACAATGGATCCGGATAGCATTGATAGGATTACTCACCGCAATAGCAGTTGTCTATGTGGAATATGTTTATCAAGGTGTAGACAAAGTTCTTGCAGCGACCATGGGTTTCGTCGTTTTCGGTTTGATGAGCGTTACTATGGGTTTAAGCGCACGTAGTGAAACAAAAACTGCTTTCAATCGGGAAATATTTAATCGACAAAAACCAACTCATACTATTATGGGATCGCTCTAGGTGTGACTTTTCTTATCAACTGAGTTGAGGTTTCCTGCAAAAAATCTTAGGTCTGACCTCTCTTCAACGAAGTGAATGGTGGATCTGCATTGGATTCGCGGTAGGGCTTCTTCTGTGTTGATGAGGTAATCAAAGTTTTTATGCGAAGTAGAATCATTCTCAAAGACGAGTAAAGCGCATAAGACAATTTCAAGTCGCGAGAAAATCAACCTGCAATCAGTTCTCTGGGGAAGAAGTTCTCCAGAGAACTGATATTGTTATGTCTGACAAGTAGGTGCATTGATAGCAGATAACAAGTTGTGATGAAAAATTTCCAATAAGGTATAATCGACACATTAGAAGTAACTAAATAAATTCGATTCTTGTAATTGCTAATTAGGTAACTCTCAAGCTGACTTCAACAAACCAGGATAGGTAATAATGGGACAGTGATTTTAGACCAGGGTACGATTCATCAGATATTTGGAAGTGTTGTGGATATAAAGTTCGAATGAAACGAATATTCCCTCCATTTACGAAGCATTGGAAGCACCAATTATCAATAATGAAAACCTCGTTTTTGAAGTACAGGAACAACTCCCTGGAAATATTGTTCGTTGTATAGCGATGGGTTCCACGGACGGTTTACAACGCGGAATCCCAGTGAGGCGGACACACTCACCTATAAAAGTGCCCGTGGGGAATGAATGCCTGGGAAGGATATTCAACGTCCTTGGTCAACCAATCGATGGTGGTATGCCGATCAATACTGATACCTACTATTCAATCCACCGACCAGCTCCCGAATTTACGGAACAATCCACGAAAACCGAGATGTTTGAAACCGGTATCAAAGTGATTGATTTGATCGCACCTTTCACCAAAGGCGGAAAAACCGGGATTTTCGGCGGAGCTGGTGTTGGGAAAACAGTTGTATTGATGGAAATGATCCGCAATATGGCAGCGGTACATAAAGGAAAATCTGTTTTTGCCGGGGTGGGGGAGCGAACTCGCGAAGGAACTGGATTGGTTCGCGAGATGATGGAATCCGGGGTTATCAATGATACGGTGCTCGTTTATGGCCAAATGAACGAACCCCCGGGTGTGCGTTTAAGGGTGGCTCTTACAGGCTTGACGATGGCAGAATATTTCCGTGATCAGGGAATGGATGTTCTGCTATTTATTGATAATATTTTCCGATTTATGATGTCTGGCACGGAAGTATCGGCGCTATTGGGTCATTTACCTTCCGCCGTTGGTTATCAGCCAAATTTATCCACCGAAATGGGTGAGCTTCAAGAGAGAATTACCTCAACTCTAAAAGGGTCCATTACCTCGCTCCAAGCAGTCTACGTTCCCGCGGATGATTATTCAGATCCTGCGCCGGTGACCACTTTCGCACACCTGGATGCGACAATTTCACTTGAACGATCCATTGCGGAAAAAGGGATTTACCCGGCTGTGGATCCATTGAACTCCACCTCCAGGATTCTTGATCCACTGATCCTGGGTGAGGATCATTGCAACACTGCACGGGAGGTCCAGCGAATTCTTCAACGATACAAAGATCTTCAAGATATTATCGCCATTCTGGGAATTGATGAATTGAGTGAAGACGATAAAATCCTGGTTATGCGGGCAAGAAAGATAGAAAAATTCTTCTCACAGCCTCAACACGTAGCGGAAGTTTTCAATGGATTACCAGGGAAATATGTTACCCTATCTGAAACGATTGAAGGTTTTAAGGGATTGCTTTCCGGAAAATACGATTCGCTCCCTGAACAGGCTTTTTACCTTGTAGGCAATATCGATGAAGCAGTTGAAAAAGCTAAAACTCTGGTGTAAACCTGATGACAATTCGATGTAATATCATTTCCCAGGATCGCATCGTTTATCAGGGAGATGCGCTGATGGTCGACATTCCTGGAGCAGAAGGCGAAATTGGTATACTTCCCAATCACGCGCCATTGCTAACACTTTTACAATTCGGTGTGATAGAAGTAAAGACCCCAGACGGTGACCATCATTTTACAGTCGCAGGAGGCGTAGTTGAAGTACAGCCTGACGAGATCAATATCCTAGCAGATTCAGCGGAAGATGTGGAGGAAATCGATATCCACCGGGCTGAGGCAGCTCGAGCTAGAGCTGAAGAACTTATGAAAACCACACCTCAAATGGATGCGGAGAGGTATGAAAGCTTGAAATCGGCGCTGAAACGCTCAAATATGCGAATTGACGCAGCCCGTCGATTTAGAAAATCCGGAAGCATAGAATAATTTTATAGGACCATTACTATCATGCCTGGAGCAACCAGAGAATTAGGAATCGATTTAGGAACGGATAATATCGTTATCTCTGAAGGAGATCAGATTCTACTTCAAGAGCCTACGATCGTAGCAATAATTAACGACGAAGCCAAATTAGTCGAATGGGGACAAAGCGCAAAAGATATGGTTGGTCGCGTCCCTGAAAGCATCAGTGTCATTAGGCCTATGACGCATGGGGTTATCGCAGAATATGAAATAACCGAAACACTCCTGGCTTACATTATCAAGAAAATATGTGGAAGAATGTGGGTTTTCCGGCCAAGGCTAATGATTTCGATCCCTTACGGGATCACCAGCATCGAACGCCGTGCAGTCCATGAAGCAGGATTAGGAGCTGGAAGCAGAGAAGTTTATTTAATCCCTCAACCGCTTGCAGCAGCAATCGGCGTGGACCTTCCGATTTCCACACCTTCAGGAAATATGATCATCAGCCTTGGCGGAGGAGTCAACCAGGTTGCTGTATTAGCGCTAAACGACATAATTACCGCTGAAACTGCCCGAACCGGTGGAATGCAATTGGATGAAGCAATCATTAGTCATATCCGTAAGAAGTTCGGAATTATTATTGCTCAGCCCACCGCAGAACAACTGAAAATTAAAATCGGAGCAGCATTGCCTGAGATGGAACCGCAGACCGTGGAAGTTCAGGGACAAGATCAGGTATCAGCATTGCCAAGGCCAGTTATTGTCTCTTCCGACGATATTATCGAAGCATTGCAGGATCCATTGAATGATCTGGCTAGCCTAGCTCGTAGGGTTTTGGAAAAAACGCCACCGGAATTGATCTCAGATATTATTGATCGAGGCGTAGCGATTTGTGGAGGGGGATCTCAATTACGAGGCATCGATAAGTATTTAACTAAATCGCTTGGGATTCCCGCTTACCTTGTGGATAACCCCATAACTTGTACCGCAGAAGGAACAAGCAAAGCGATCGGAATGCGAAACATCCTGAAAAGAAGCATGCCAACAGCTTATTAATTGTTTACTTGCACGAATACCTAAATTAATTTGAATTGCGCATAGCAACATTATTTACATAATTGATTGTAGCTAAGTAGATTTGATTGTGATCAATCTCTTGATCTTCTCCCCAATAATATGAATGCATAATAGAGCACTGTGGTAATCGCTTGGATAGCAGCAGCAACATAGGTCCAGGCTGCGGCATCCAGGACTGTTGCTGCACCGGGCAGCTCGCTCTCGATCAGAGATCCAGACTGGATCAACCAGCTTTTCGCCCGCTTGGAGGCATCCAACTCCACCGGGAGGGTAACTATGGCAAATATCGCAGTTGCAGCGAATATTGCAAGCCCAACCCATGCGATCGTATCCCCGGTGCCTGAAGACATGAAAAGACCAACCATAAATATGATGGGACCGAGCCAGCTTCCTATCATCACCGTTGGCACCATGAAAGACCGCACCTGGAGTGGACCATAGTTTACTTTATGCTGTAATGCATGTCCGGCTTCATGAGCCGCGACTCCGGCAGCAGCGATGGAATTACCTTGATATACATCCGGGCTTAATCTCAAAGTTCGGGTTCGAGGATCATAGTTATCACTTAAAAAACCATTGGTTGGCTCAACCCGGACATCTGTGAGGTCGTTATCATCAAGAATATGCCTAGCAACCTGCCCTCCGGTAGCACCTGTATATGTCCTTATCTTGGAGTATTTATTAAATGCACTCTTTACTTTCGCCTGTGCCCATAATCCAAATAATAGGGCAGGGAGGCTGAATAGCAGGTAGGTCATGTCAAAGCCAAACATAAATGGATACATGGTTATTCCTGTTTATAGATATTAATCGAAGTTTTGGAATTCACCTTTTGGAGGTAGTCAATTGAGATCGGTGTGTCCCTGGAGAGACTCGAACTCTCACCCCTGGCTCCGGAGGCCAATGCTCTATCCATTGAGCTACAGGGACAATTTTCTATCGGAAGATTTTACCACGGGACGAAAAGAATACCGCCTAGTTGTTAATCAAATTAATCGATACCCTATTTTAGAAAGATTGGATATTACTTGAAGCTCATATCCGGACAGATACGAATAATCCCATAATTACGGATCACATCAATTTCCTTTGATAGAAACCGATTGAAAATCAGAAAAAATCGTAGATAGATGAACAAGTAAAGTTTTTCTATCAGTGGTTGTTAATATTTTTCGCCGTAAATCGGAATGTATCATGTATGGAGCAATGAATCTGGAGATGAATTTCCTGCTCAGGACCAGCCCTCGTTCAATACCATAAAAATCCTGCATCAAATCAAGAAGCTGGATGATATCTTTTTGAACCAATTCCGGATTCACTGCATTCCTATCCAATCCAGAGAAAATCCAAGGATTCGAAAGGGCGGCTCGACCAATCATGACCGCATCGCAACCAGTTTGTGAAAACATCGATCTTATATCCTGCGGAGTTCTAATATCCCCATTTCCGATTACCGGGATGGATACAGACTTCTTGATCTCCGCAATAGCCTCCCAATTTGCGTCACCTTTATATCCTTGTAATTTTGTCCGTGCATGGACGGAAACTGCGCTACAACCAGAGTCTTCAATGATCCTGCATATTTCCAAATAATTCAGGGATTGATCATCCCATCCCAACCGGATCTTCGCTGTGACAGGAATATCGAGATGTTCTGCAAGCATTTTTAGTATTAGAGAGATCTTTTCAGGTTCTTTTAGCAAACCTGCACCGGCACCTCGCCCTGAAACATGTTTGGCAGAACAGCCTAGATTGAGATCAATAAAATCCGGATTCTTCAGCCGTAATATCTCTGCAGCCCGCAAGATCCGTATCGGAACATTGTCAAATATCTGAAATGCAAATGGACGTTCTTCATCGTGGAATCCAACTTTTTCGTCAAGTCTTGGATATTTTTGAGTAATCTCAATTGCACCAATAAATTCCGAATATGAACCCATAGAACCAAGTCTGCGGCATAACACACGAAATGGCTGGCTAGTATATCCATCCATTGGCGCCAGCAGGATATTCCCAGCGAATTGAATCGGCCCGATAGAGAATGACATGTAAGGCCATTATAAAGAAAAAACCCGCAATATGATTGCAGGTTTTGGCGGGAGCGACGGGATTTGAACCCGCGGTCTCGGCCTTGACAGGGCCGCATGTTAAGCCACTACACCACGCCCCCGAACGGAGGCAATCTTATCATGAGTGCAACGTTGCGTCAAGAAATATATTAATTTTTTCCGGTAATCCAGTTTTCCCCGTCTCGATTCCAGGGAAAAACTTCGTTCGGGGAAAACCAGAGGGAGATTTCCTGCTCTGCGGATTCCGGAGAATCAGATGCATGGGTTAGATTCCTACTGGTGATCAAAGCGAGGTCATGGCGAATCGTGCCTGGTTGCGCTTCTATAGGATTAGTTGCACCCATGGTCTGACGAATAGCCGCTACACAATTTTCTCCTTCCCATACCATAGCCATAATCGGTGAGGAGCATATATATTTTATTAGTCCGTTATAAAAAGGTTTACCTAACATGAGCTGCATAATGGCGTTGCGCGAGTTTTTGATCCACAATGAGAAACTTGCACGCGGCGATTCGAATACCTCTACGCTCAAGTCTTGAAATAATCTCACCCACATAAGATCTTTGAACCGCATCGGGTTTGATCAACACCAGTGTACGTTCCAATGAATATCTCCTAAATACTATTTGATCAATTCTTCGGCTTTAGTATAAGCATCCAACGCTTCCTGCAGGCGATTGTTTTTTGCGTATCCATCACCCAATGCCTGCCAGACTATCACTTCTGAGGGATAACGGTAAACTGCTGACCGAAGACTTTGGATGGTTTCTTCAAGATTGTTACCCTTCTTAATGAGATTGTTAAATGCTTTAATTGCATCCTCAAGGTTGCCTTCTGATATGGAGGAATTTGCATAATCCAACGTATTTTCGAAAGTTTTTGGCTCGTTTGAGGTAATAGATTCCACCAAAACTGGTTCGGGCTGAGGTGTGCTTACCTCATCAAAACTCGTAGAATTGGCTTCAGAAATAGAAGGCGGCTCGGTGGCGAGAGTGGCAACCAGATTTTCGACCGGGGGCATCCCCTGAAATTGACCAGCTTCCTCTAATTCATCCAGCGGTGAAAGATCTACTGATTTTTCTTCCTCATCTAAACCGACCAGAGGAGCTGTCTCTGCCAGTGGTAAATCCACAGGTTGATTTAGCGGGGGAACCTCTTCAGCACTGACCATCTGTTGAAAAACCTGGTCCTGGAATCCTTCTACCTGTTCATTGCCAGCACTGGTTGATACTGCGACAGGCGAGTTGTTAACTTCCTCCAGGGAATTCAGCCATGACTCAATGTCAATATCAGCGGTCATGTCGAGGGTATCATCCTGGATGTCCTGACTCAGGACAGCACCATCTATCATTGGTTGTTCAGAGGAATCCGCTTTCGGGGAAACCTGCCCATATTCAAGATTAAACACTGGAATTTCCATTTCTTCTGCATCTGAAGTAACTTCTGGAGCTTCAACTTGCAAATCTTCAGCGATTTCATCAGCGGGTGGAATGGAAGATTCTTTTGCAACCTGATTTTCATATTCAATAAATGGTTTACTAACAAGGGTCTCATCCCCATGAGGTTCATCTGATATCGATTCTGAATCGACAAAAGGAGATTCCTCCGCTGAAATTTGAACAGGAACCGATTCGGAAGCGATGCCAGCAGCATTTTGGGTATCTGGACTCTCTTGAATAGTTGCATCCGAAGCGTTCTGGTTTACATAACCGCCCTGCGAAAGTTGATCCAGCAACGAATTCAAACCTAGGTTTTCATTTTCTGTTTGATTTGTAGGCTGCATGACTGCCGATAAATCTAGAATTTGTTCACTTTCTGTACCAGGTTTTTCCGGTTCCTCATTTATTACAACACCTGAGACAGCGGACTGAAGAAATGAATCAATAACTCGATCGGAAGGCGAAGATGATTGTTGGTCTTGTATTGGGGATGGTCTGGCCCATTCGGGGAGAATATCTTCATCAGGAATGGTTAGAACCGGGCTTTGGTCAGTGTTTACTTCTTTCAGCCAATCAGGAATCTCAGAATCCTCTAGACTTATAGGTTCAGGTTCAATCGATCCTACCGGTTGGCTGGTTACTTCAATTGCAGGAGAGATCAATGTCTGATCAGCGGAGGAGGAAATTTCCCCGGAGGTTGGAACCTCATCACGCAGCCATTCGGGAATCTCCTCATCTGAGAATGACAAAGAATCACTTTGAGCAGGTTCATCAGAAGACAACCATGTTGGTATGGATTCAACATTACGGTTTGTAGAAGCAAATACGTCAGGGGCAGGGGAAATGCCCTCTGCTTGCATCGGTTGATAACCTTCGATATTCAAATCAGGTTGTTTTTCAAACGCTTCTGGTTGATTTGAAGTGAGCCATTCAGGCTGGTCGCCGCTTGCAGCTGTGTCACCGATATCAACCGGTTGTTCTGCCTGTGAAGCAAGAGACTTTTGATCCGGAAATTCTAACCTGGTTTCTTCGATCTGATCTTCCAATGACATCCAGACAGGTAGTGCTGGCTCAGGAGAAGGTTCTACAGCAGAAAGAATTTCCGCTTCGGTAGATATTCCATCCTGATTTAACCAATCGGGAAGATCCTGGCTTTGTACTTCGGAAGCGATAACCGGTTGCGGCTCGCTCGTTATTTCTGGTTGCAAATCAGTTACCGGCTCAGTTCCCGTAGGTGGGAAAAGAGTTTGGAACGTAACGACAGATTCAGGCGATTCCTGGATTTGAGATCCTTCGGTTGGAAATGACGGTACTTCAGCTGCTTCTGACGTGGTTTCAGGTACATCTGGAAGAATCTTTTCTAGAAGATCCATCTTTTCTGATTCTTCTGCCAATTCTTCAGGAGTTGGGGATGTATCTGCCGGAGCCATTGTTTTAATCCAGTCAGGAAGTTCGCTGGATTGAATTGGCTCAGCGGATGAGATATTTGCGACCGGTGCTTCTTCCAACTGGCCATCAGATGCAACCCAACCGGCAGATTTCATCCAATCCGGCAATTCTTGATCAACCTTTTCTTCAACACCAACTGGTTCTGATTCCTGAGGTAAATCCTCAGGTGTAGGTTCTTGCTTTTCGGGGATCTCGCTAACTGCTATAGGTTCGGAAGCAATTTCTTGACGCAATTCCTTGAATTCCTGTGTTCTTTCTTCTGTATCCTGCGTTTCTACTTGTTCGATAACTTGTTCCGCGAGTCCGGCTAATACTACTCCTTCAACCGATGGGATCATATTTTCATCAGATAGATCATTTGGTAAAGTGTCTTGATTAAAGCTCTTTGTGGTAACGCCGGAGGTTGCGAGTGGTCCTTTGGCATCCTGCCAGTCGGTACCTAATATTTTTGTATGTCGTTGGGTGTCATCATCATCATATTGCCATTCGTTTTTCTCAATCGCGACTGCATCATCAAGAACTAGATCCGGGGAAGGGGATTCAGAATCGATAAAAGCAAAATACGGATCTATTGCGACCAGGCGATCGGTATATGTTTTCATTTCTGCTGACCGATTCGATGAGGATAGAATTTGGGTCATAAGCAGGTTCGCATCATAGCAATAAGGTAGTTTATTCAGAATAATGGTTAATTGATCCAAGGCGTTGGATTGTTGACCTGTTTCGGAATACATTTTTGCCAGGATCAGGTCCAAGTCGATTCTTTGGGGTTCCTTGGAGAGGGCGGATTTAGCTTCAGCAATCGCTTGTTCATGCAATCCGCTTTTAACACACATGCGAATATATGCACCTTGTGATAAATGAACCTTTGTAGGTTCGGAGCCATCACGAAGGGTTAATAATCGTCTAAGCTCGCTATTAACCGCAGAATTCGAGGGCTGGACTTCCAAAGCCCTTTCCATATGCCATATTGCTTTTTCAAGATTGTTCTCATCCTCACAGATGATACTCATCCCAATATGAGATATGAAGTCGTCCGGATAGACAGAAAGCACCCTCTGCAAAATATCGGCAGCTTCCACGTAGCGCTGTGATTCCAGGTAGCATTTCCCCAACAAACGATATGTTTCGATATGCTTGGGAAAATCCTTCAATATATATTTACAGTGGGCGATCGCTTCATCGATCTGACCCCTATCGATCATACTTTCTATTTCGCGATCATATACACGCAGGCCAATCTGAGCCATGAAACTACCCTCCCACAATTTCCGGAATTACGATGACTTCATTCCTCAATAATATTATATAAGCAATCTAAAATTAAAAAACAAATGTGCAACCCGAATTTCTAGTTGCACATTTGTTGCCAATTAGGAAATCAATCACCTAAGTAATCACGTAATTTTCGCCGTGTCGTAGGATGGCGAAGTCTGCTGAGCGCCTGAGCTTCGATCTGGCGGACCCTCTCGCGTGTGACTCCCATTTTTCGGCCAACTTCCTCCAGGGTGTACGCCTGGCCATCAAGCAAACCATAACGAAGTTGAAGTATGCGGACTTCACGCGGTGGGAGGGAATTCAAGACTTCTTCGAGATGCTCTCTCAGCAGGTTGTAAGTTGCAGTGTCATCAGGGGCAGGGGCTTCATCATCTTCGATGAAATCACCTAAAACTGAATCCTCTTCGTCATCCGTTGGGGTTTCAAGCGAGAGCGGTCGGCGAGCTACCTGGATCATATTTTCCACTTTTTTCGGAGGAACATCCAACGATAGGGCAAGTTCATCAACTGTTGGTTCACGACCCAGTCTTTGAGTCAGTTGGTGCTGAACCCGAAGTAATTTGTTAATCTGGTCGCCCATATGTACCGGAACCCGGATCGTTCTTCCTTGGTCAGCGATTGCTCTGGTAACAGCCTGACGGATCCACCAGGTGGCATACGTGCTGAATTTGTGACCACGGCGGTAATCAAACTTTTTCGTAGCCCGGATTAAACCAATGTTCCCTTCCTGGATTAAATCCAAAAAGGGGACGCCTCTTCCCATATATTTTTTTGCCACGCTTATGACCAATCGCGAATTGGCAGTTATCAAGTGTTCACGCGCAGCCCAACCATCTTCGATAAGCCGGCGTAATTCCTGCCTACGTTTTGTCGAGACGCTTCCCTTGGCAAGCTCTTCACGCGCCATGCGGCCACGCTCAATCCGCTGGGCTAATTCAACTTCTTCTTCGGCTGTAAGAAGTGGAACCCGACTTACTTCTTTAAGATATAAACCTATTGTGTCATCGGTGTCAATATTCTCTAAATCATCAACCGATGCTGCACGGGTTGCCTGTTCAGGACTTGTGGTCCCCGCTTCGACAACCAATTCCTCTTCAGATGGTTCTTCGAGAGCTACTTCATCTTCTACATAAGGTATACCAGCGCTCATTAAAGCAGCAAACGCCTCTTCCAACTGCCCAACATCCTGCTCGGCATCTGGAAAGAAATGCAAAATATCATCAATAGTGACGTAGGATTTTTGACGACCAACCTCGATCAATCGGGCTATCGCTGGAAATTCTTCATCTTCATCATCAACAATATGGATTAATGGATTCTCCATGAAAAATGATCTTCTTTCTATTTATTAACTGCAACAACTTGGTTAAAGTATTGCAATTGAGAATACACTTTTTCTTAGAAAAAATCAATAGGTAACTGACAATTCATCCAAAATCGTACGATTATACCAAAGAATAATCGATATTCATTAACCAATCGGGTATCGATTCATTTATTCTGACAATGCAATAGGTAGGATCTTCAAATAAAAGGTCTTCAAAATATTGTAAATAGTCTGAAAGTCTGCCATATATGGTTGGCGAGAATCTTCTTTGACAAAATATAGACCGGATTCTCTATCCAGTTTCCCTATTTCTAAAGTGAGGATTGACCCATCAGTCAGAAGTCAATGAAAGCCGGGCAACCGGAGGATCCAATCCCAATCGAGACAGATCAGCTGGCAACGCTGTTTCCGATATAACTGAAAGTTGGTTATAGAGTGAAAAAATTATCTCAATATCATCTTGCGGAATTATTTTTTGAGGTTGGTCTTGAATAATCCAATTTCCCTCAGATGACCGGATTAATAATATCTTGTCATTGCCTTGGTTAAATTCAAACTCGATATGATTTGTATCCGAGGAATCGACTGGAGGTTTTTCCTCAATCGCTGTTGAATGAGTTGGATCCGACCCTGGTAATAATCCATCCTTGATACTGAATATCGAGGCTGTTATGACCAAGACAGCGACGAATATGATACATATCGCTCCTATCAATAAATACTTGATCATCTTTGAATTTGATTTTTTCATAATATTTTGTTGGTCGCAATTAACAATATACGACGAACATCACGACACTCAATATACAAATGCTGAAACGCTTAGTCAACACTTATTCTTGATTCTAATAAATTGCTAATGTGGCAGCAGAATCTTATTCACCGTATAATCAAATATCATAATGATTATCAGGAGAAAAGACAATGAGCATTGTACTCGTCCATGTGAATGTGAAACCTGAGAGGGTGGCGGATTTTATTCTTGTAACCCTGGAAAATGCCAGGAACAGCAAGCTTGAACCCGGTGTTGTGAATTTCGATTTGATCCAAGAAGAAGACGACGAAACAAAGTTCATTATTTTTGAAGAATATCAAAATAAAACAGCTGCTAACCAGCACAAGGACACCAGGCATTACCGGGTGTGGAGGGAAGCGGTCATGGATATGATGGCAGAACCTCGAAAAGGTATTTGGTTTAAACGGATTGTTGAATGATCTCTAACCTAAAATTTGATTTAAACCTCCCTACAAGAGTTATTTTCGAGCCGGGTTCCCGTTCCCAGATTATCAACAATATTGCTTCATTCGGTAAACGAGCTCTTCTTATTCATAGTAAATCTCACCCGTTGATTTCCGGAATTATCCAGGAAATTATTGATTCAAAAATTGAATTGGCAACCATTGCGGTCTCCGGAGAACCTTCCACAGAATCAATATCAGCGATTTTGTCTCAAATAGATTGTTATAAATTTGACTGTGTCCTGGGCGTCGGCGGAGGAAGCGTCATTGATTCGGCGAAGGCTGTATCCGCCTTACTTACGAATCCTGGTCCGATTACCAATTACCTTGAGATCGTCGGAAAAAATCTGCCAATTAGTAATCTCTCCAATACCGTATATCGCTGTCCCTACCACCGCAGGTACGGGAAGTGAAGTGACAAAAAATGCTGTATTGAATGTTGAAAAGAATAAGATTAAAGTGAGCTTACGCAGTCCCAGGATGATACCTCGCGTAGCTATTATTGATCCCGAATTATCATATTCGATGCCGGCGGAAGTAACTGCATCAACAGGAATGGATGCAATCATACAATTGATCGAACCATTCGTATCCAGCAAAGCAAATTCATTTACTGACGGGATTTGTCGTGAAGGATTGACTGCAGCGGCTGGCAGCATTCGCAAAGTATTTTCCAATCTTTTGGACTCCGATAGCCGGTCTGGGATGAGTTATGCAAGCCTTTGTGGTGGTATCGCACTTGCAAACTCGGGTTTGGGGGCAGTGCACGGATTTGCAGGTGTTATTGGCGGGATGTATTCCAAGCCACATGGACAAATTTGCGCCGCACTTCTTAATGGAGCTTTGGAAATTAATATTAATGCGATTGCAAAAAGGCAAGGCGAGAATCCCTGCAGGCAAAAATACCGCGAATTAGCAGCGATCCTTACAGGTAGAGCAGATGCGAAGGAATCTGATGTGATCTTGTGGTCAAGAGAGATCTGCAATGACTTAAAGATTCCCTCTTTATCAGCACTTGGAATATCCCGGAGTGAGTTCTATGAAATTTGCCAAAAAGCTGCGGTTTCAAGCAGCATGAAAGGAAATCCAATTCTTTTGACATCGGAAGAATTGAACGAAATCCTTGAGATCTCTTTTTAGGGAAAATTATTTCGCAAAATAGGAGATAGCGATCACTCCTGGACCGCTGTGGACTAGAATGGCGGGGGGAGGAAAAATGATATTTATCCCGCTGATCCCTATCTCTTGAGAAATTTCCAGCGCAAGTTGTTCAGCGTCTTTGATCGCATCGCCATGCATGATAACGAAGTGGGCAGAATCATCTCTTGCACAATCGGATGAAATTAGCTGCTTGATTCGCGATAACGCTTTTTTCTTTGTCCTCTGTTTTTCAATCGGTTCTATCTGTCCGTTACGAAATGCAAGAATTGGTTTCATGTCCAGTAGCCCACCGATAAATGCGGATGCTGCGCCGATTCTTCCACCTCGTTTAAGGAATTCAAGTGTGTCGACTAAAACATAGGTCCTGTTCTTTTGCGAAACCCGAATTATTTCACTGATAATTTCATCGATCGCCTTACCCTTTCGGACAGCTTCAACAGCATGGTAGACAACAGTGCCTAGACCTGCCGCCAGAAGCTGGGTGTCGATGATTCGAATATCCGCGTCGGGAAATTCTGCAGCAGCTTTTTCAACGGATTGAAGGGTACCGCTAACCTTCGACGAGGGACAGATGACCAACGCCGTGTCCTTTTTCTTGAAAACATCCTCAAATATGGGTTGGTAAAGTATTGGCGCCGGCGCAGCAGTGGAAGGAAAAACACGCGAAACCCTGGCTTTTTCAAGAAATTGAACCGCATTAATTTCACTGTCATCCCGATAACTGGTTTCACCGAAAATAACAATTTGAGGAAGGAGCTCAATCTTTAGATTTTTTGCTTCATCAGGGGAGATACATGAAAGGGTGTCAGCGATTATCCGGATCATTTTCTATCTCCTGGTTGGAAATTGCCAAATTCAAATATTGAGATCAAAAGCCGCAGGAATATTATTAATTGATCTTGCCGCGCGGGTTCCAGAGAGGATCGCTTTTTCAACAGCCAATGCAGAAAATGCACCAACGATCGACACATCCGACTTTCGAGATCCCAATGAAAGCGCAAAGATCGTATCACCATCCAGCATGGTATGAGCCGGACGGATGGTGGCCGCGATCCCATTTTGAGCCATTTGCGCAACTTTGTTCGCTTCTTCCTTGGTCAATTGAGCATTCGTGGCAACTACTCCTATTACCGTATTCTGAGCAGTGGCAAAGGAAATTGAAGCTCTTCCAGGGATTTTTTTTAGTGATTCCATCGTATCCGCGGGTTTGAATGACTTGCTTCCCGAGCCTATCTTCCTTGCGCCCGCAATTATCATGCGGGATTCAGGATCCCAGACATCCCCAAATGCATTGACCACCATTAATGCTGCCACAACGATCCCGTTGCCGATGGATAAACTGGAAGTCCCAACACCGGATTTCATTGCCCGGGAAATCCCAAAGATTTTACCAACAGTGGCCCCCATGCCAGCACCATGATTACCCTCCAAAAGTGGTTCATTAAGATTTGTTTGAAAGCAGGCTGAATACCCCATTTTTGCGTCCGGCCTCACCTTAGGGTCACCGACGGCCAGATCGAAGATCACCGCTGCGGGAACGATTGGGACCCGGGCAACACCTGTATTGAAACCGACCTTTTTATTCTCAAGGTATTGCATCACTCCGGAGGCCGCATCCAATCCAAATGCACTGCCACCTGCAAGTACGACTGCATGGATTTTCTCAACCAGGTGCATTGGCCGCAGGAGATCCGTCTCCCGGGTTCCCGGTGCGCCACCTCTCTGGTCCACACCAGCAATAGCCCCTTTTTCGCACAGAATCACAGTGCAACCAGTGCAGGCTATCTGGTCTTCAACCTGGCCGACTTTGATACCGGCGACATCCACGATAGAGTTAGTTAACATTTATTTTATTCACTGATTTATTGCAGTTTGGGCAAAATTTCTCATTTCGAGTCAGGGCATACCCGCATTCCAGGCAGGTAGCGGGTTGGATATCTCCTAAAGGAGCTCCACAAGCGATACAACGGGGTTCTCCGGGAGGATTCGCGGTATTGCAGTAATCGCACGAGTACCGCTTAAGTTTTGCGGAAAATTCAAATCCACTTCCCAAAGAATGAGCAATTTCATCGATTGTTTTCCAGACTTCATCAACAAGCTGAAGGTTCTGCGCATCCTGTGCAATATCATCCAATCGATGGATCAAGTTGAATGGGTTACGAAGAACTGATAATAGCGTGATTCCCAGATTTCCGGCGATTCCCAACCAGGATTGTTCACCAAGTGATACGGCTACTCCATCTTCTACAGGTTGAAGAATGACTGTTAGAGCTGTCCGGCCACCTGCGGAAATTAACCGTGATGAGGCGATCTGAACAGTGGTCAAACCATCCCGAATAAAACTTTGAACCTCAAGATTGCCATGGGAGAAGTGGGAGACCAATGACTGCGAGAGGTCAGCGGGTGTAAAAGAACCGTGGTAAATGCGCTGTTGCATGGGTAGATTATAATCACAAAGTAATATTGGTTATTGGAGAATACGATTGAAGCATAAAAAAGTATCAAGCAAAATTATCCAAATAACACTCTTTTGTATAATATTAATCTTCGGCGTTTTTTACTTCCCTTTCAGGGTTTCTGGGCAGGATGATCCAACCGGAGCTCCCACGGTGACAGGAACGCCTTCCGGAGTGATGGCCACTGTACGGATGGATCAGCAGGAGATTCCAAATGTCAGATCCGGACCCGGGAGATTCTATCCTAAGATCGGGGTTCTATTGCCGGGGCAGCAGGTGCCTGTCAAAGGAAAATCAGCAGGTGGAGATTGGATCCTCATTATTTACCCTGGGGTCACAGGAGGGGAGGGTTGGGTTTATTCGCCCTATGTTCAACTAACACCTGGCGAGATCCCTATCATAGAACCTCCTCCCACACCTACACCTTTGGTAACCCAGACAATTAACGCCACTTTAGCAGCTCAATTCGTGATCACTCAAGTACCAACCCGAATGGATACATTCACACCTGCGCCAATAGTACCAATCCCTACGTTTGTGGATGAATCTGCAAATTTAACCCCAGGTGGGATACCAATAGGCTTGATCATTCTGGCAATTGCAGGTTTGGGTTTAACTGTTGGTATTTGGGCTGTGATCCAGCAACGATAATAATTTGATGTATTAAAGTTATTCCTGTTTTTTGTTCTGATCCTCTACAAATCGTTTAATCAGGAATATTGCCAGCACAATTAAACCGATGGGAAATAAGGCTGAAGCAAGGCATATCAATCCAAAAATCGCCGAGCTAACCCCATAAAAAATGCCGATCAGCAACAAACCAATTAAAAAAATAATTGCAATGCCGCCGACAATTAACCGTAAAGTTGTCGACTCTGAATATTGTCGCAAGTCTCGTTTCATTATTTTTTATTGTAACACCCGGTTAATTTTCAGTAATTTATATTGAGGAACGCAACTATGTTAAAATGACCGGATGGGAGTGAAAGTTGTTGCCACAAACAGGAAAGCGCTTTTTGAATACTTCCTCATCGACCATTATGAGGCGGGAATAGAACTGCGCGGCTCGGAGATAAAATCTATCAGAGCGAACCACGTCAGCCTTTCAGAGGCATATGTTCAGGTGGACTCCGGAGAAGCCTTCCTGGTAGAAGCACACATTGCTCCATTCGAAACAGCCAGTTATTTTAATCATGATCCAAAACGAACTAGGAAACTACTACTTCACCGTTCAGAAATTCGTGAATTATCGATCGCGACAAAACAAAAGGGGATGACGATCGTTCCGGTGAAATTGTATTTAAAAGACGGAATCGCTAAGTTGGATATCGCCACCGCCAAAGGTAAAAAGTTATACGATAAGCGACACGAGATAGCCAAGCGGGACGAGCAAAGAGATTCTATGCGGGAATTAAGACAGCGTTAATTATGTTGCCTTTATTTTGGGCTGAAATTCTAACTTTTATTATTGCCCTGGCCTGGTTGAGGTTCATGGACTGGGTCGCTCAAAAAGGTTACATTGATCATCGGCTAAGCCGTAAAATCATCCATGTTGGAACCGGGCCATTTTTTGTTTTATGCTGGCTTCTTTTCCCGGATAATGAATTTTCAAGATATCTCGCCGCGCTCGTTCCATTATTGTTCACGGCACAATTCGCCCTGATTGGACTTGGGATAATCAAGGATCAGGCCACTGTCGATGCGATTTGCAGGACTGGAAATCCACGGGAAATGCTCCTCGGCCCTTTGTTTTACGGAATAGTTTTTGTTGCATTAACAATAATATACTGGGTAGACTCCCCAATAGGAATTATCGCTCTAATGCTGGTCTGCGGTGGAGATGGACTGGCTGATATTATCGGATCCAAGATCAAATCTGAATCTCTTCCATGGTCGCGACAAAAAACTCTGGCTGGCACTGCGGCAATGTTTATTGGTGGATGGATTTTCTCGATAATCATGCTGGTCATTTTTATTTACGCCGGAAAATTCACTCTAGCCGTCTCAGATATCTTTTTCCCAGTGACGATCCTGGTTTTTGTAGGAACCGCAGTTGAGAGCTTGCCTTTCCACGATATCGACAACCTGACAATTCCCGCAGCAACAATGATAGTTGGAAGCATTTTCTTTTAGGTTTTTCAATGATCAATATAGATGGCAACAATTTAACAATCGAAGCCTGTAAGCAAGTCGGAAGGGACGAAGAACCAGTTGAACTTTCCTTTAGCGCAATTCAACAAATCAACGCTTCTCATGACAACTTAATTGAGATATTAAAAACTGGTCAACCAGTGTATGGGATAAACACGGGTTTCGGCATATTTTCAGAAAGCATAATCGCACCAGAAGAAATATCGCGCTTGAACCGCAACCTGATCATCAGTCATGCAGTTGGTACAGGTCAACCGTTCGAAAAAGAGATTGTGCGTGCGGCTATGCTGATCCGTGCGAATACGCTGGCAAAAGGTTATTCCGGGGTCCGAAAGGAAATTATCCAAACACTGGTTGAAATGCTTAATTGCGGAGTAACCCCAATTATTCCTTCCCAGGGTTCACTGGGGTCCTCCGGAGACTTAAGCCAGTTATCTCACCTTGCTCTGGTTTTTACGAAGGATGAAACGGACAAGGAAGAGGAATCCGGTTTAGCGGAATACAAGGGGGAGGTTCAAACCGGTCTTGTTGCCATGAAAAATGCCGGTATCGATAGAATTGTTCTTGAACCGAAGGAAGGTTTGGCGATAAACAATGGCGCGACCTTTTCCGCAGCAATCGCTGCGTTTAGCCTTGCAGATGCTGAAAAGCTGCTAGATCTTTCAATATTGGCGCTTTCACTCTCTTTAGAGGCATTGATGGGTTGTTCCCATGCCTATGATCCGAGAATCCATCAAGCACGTGGTCTGCCAGGTCAAATAATTTTTGCGCAGCTGGTACGAAAAATGGTTGAGGGAAGTAAATGGCTGGACCACACCAACAGAGTCCAAGATGCATATTCACTGCGATGTGCTGCCCAGGTGAGTGGAACAATTCTCGATACTGTGCAGTTCGGAAAGAATATTATCGAGAAAGAGATAAACGCCGCGACAGACAACCCGTTAATATTTGATCCAGGGATCGCGATCTCGGGTGGCAACTTTCATGGCGAACCAATTGGTCTTGCGATGGATTTCTTAAAAATCGCGATCTCTGAACTTTGCGCTATCAGCGAAAGGCGGATTTACAGGCTGCTTGACCCTAATTTGAATGCAGGGCTGCCTGCCATGCTGGTTCCACCCGAGTCAAAACCCGGATTGAATTCAGGTTTAATGATGCCGCACTATACCGCAGTATCTCTGACTTTGGAAAACCAGTCTTTAGCCAACCCCGATTCCACGAGGTCTTTACCTGCTTCAGCATCGCAGGAAGATCACAACGCAAACTCCCTAACTGCAGCCAGGCATGCAAGGGATGTGGTGATAAACACGCTTCACGTGCTAGCAATTGAAATCCTCACTGCATGCCAGGCAATATCCATCCGGGAGCAAATCATCGGAAACCGCGATCTTGGTAATGGAACAAGCCAGTTTTATAAAATTATCCGCGATCAGCTTGCCTTGAATGGAAGCGATCATCTCTTATCCGAGGATATTGAAAATATCAAGAAATTAATCCAGGATAATCAGTTTGGTATGAGTCTAAAGAAATATTTACACGAAAACGATCAGGTGTCATCATGAATCTCTCCCGCAGATCATTTTTACAGAACTCGGTAATGTTGATAGGCACATCGCTGGTGAATCCATTAGTATTTCGAAACAGCGAACCGCAATTATGGCCGATAGGAACTCCGCTTGGTAGGAATTGCACCTCCGGAAAGATAAATCTTAGGGCAAGGCCTACTGTGGATAGTGCGATTATTCGTGAAATCTACGAGGATACAGTTGTCCCCTGGGAACAGGAAGTTGTTGGCAGTGCCCCTCCGGGATTGATCAGCCGGCGGTGGGTGCAGACACCGGAGGGGTATTTATATGCCCCTTCCGTTCAACCTGTTAGTAACGTTCCGAACGAACCCATGGATATTTTGCCAGATAATCCATCCGGAAAAGGAATGTGGGTTGAAGTCACAGTGCCATATCGTGGACCTGGCAATGCACAATCCTCCGGCAAGATCACCCTGGCTGTCTGAAGCTGAATTTCCACGCCTATATTACAGTCAGGTGACATGGGTGGATGAGATTCGAAAAGATGAAAGTGGGAAAATATATTACAGGATAAATGAACGCTACGGAAATCCGGGCGATATCCTATGGGCTTCAGCGGATGCCTTTCGTTACATCACTCCTGATGAGATTGCTCCAATTAATCCGCAAGCCGTAGATAAGAAAGTGGTTGTGGATACCAATTATCAGACTCTCTCCTGTTTTGAAGGTAATCAGGAAGTATTTTTCTGCAGGGTTTCAACAGGAGCAGAATTCAATGCCGCTGGAGAGCAGGTGGAAAACTGGTCCACGCCACCCGGACCGCACCCAATATTTCGGAAATTAATCTCAATCCATATGAGCGGTGATGCATCTGGTGCTGGCTGGGATACTTCCGGAATAGGGTGGTCCTGTTTCTTCGCGCAGGGGGGGGTGGCAATCCACTCCACATTTTGGCATAACAATTTTGGGGTTCCGGTATCGCATGGTTGTGTAAATGCTAGAGCTGAGGATGCCAAATGGGTATTCCGATGGACCCAACCAGAGGTTCCTTATGACCCGGGTGATGTTACCATCGGGATGCCTGGTGGAACAATCGTCGATGTTGCAAGAATTTAATAATCAAAAAATGTTTCATACTTTTTTATATAGGTAGATTTGTGAATAATCAAGAACCAGTTGTCATAACACTGTATTTGCTGAAGAACGACCCACAATCCAAGAAGGTTCAAAATTGGGTAACAGAAATAAATTCAGAAGGCAGTTATAAGATCGTTGAAATCTATCCGGAAGATGATCCCAAGGGCGGCCGTTTTGAAGAAACGATGCCTTATTTAATCGCAGGTCCCTACCAGATTCGCCCTCCGATAGAAAAAGTGAATGTCGAGATCGCCATGCGGGCAGCGCTGGAACGGCAAAAACAATTACTGGAATCACACAACGAGGAATTCATCCGACGAAAAGAACGGGGAAAGAATTTTTCTCAATCGGACAGAACGACCCTGTGGATCACCAGGCATTATATGTTCTTGATCAATTTGTTCCTGTTCTTATACATTTTTCTCCCATTTTTAGCCCCCACATTCATGAAAATGGGCTGGGATTCTGCTGCCAAAGCTGTCTACACTATTTATAAACCTCTCTGCCATCAATTTGCATTCCGTTCTTGGTTTTTATTTGGCGAACAACCAGTGTATCCGCTTGCTTCTGCACCTTTGTCGTACTCAATCAAATATGAAGATCTGGTGGGTCACACACATCTAGACCCGTTGGAAGCTCGTAACTACAATGGTACAGAATCCTTTGGTTACAAAGTGGCCCTTTGCGAACGAGATATTGCCTTATGGGGATCGCTGTTAGTAACTGGTATTATCTTCTCCCTTACAGGCAGAAGGTGGAAAAGAATCCCATTTTTACTATGGATATTTCTCGGCGTTCTTCCCATTTTATTGGACGGGGGTTCCCAATTCCTAAATTCCTTGTTTCCATTTTTCCCAGCCAGAGAGAGCACACCGCTTTTACGCTCTCTCACAGGAATTCTTTTTGGGACGCTCACGGGGATGATGGTATTTCCACTAATTGAAGAATCTATGAATGACACGCGTCAAATTCTTTACAGAAAAAAGGTTGTTTCTGAAACCCCAATAAAGAACCCATAATGCGAACAATAGAATTTGGCAGGGTCAAATACCTGCAATTCGAAAGTTTTCCAGAGAATCGACTGATTCACGCCATATTTACCCGGCAGGGCGGGGTGAGTCCGGACCCCTGGGATTCCTTAAATCAGGGGGGCACAACAGGTGATATTCGAGAAAGGGTGGTTGAAAACCGCCGAATAGCTTTCAACTCAGTGGGATTGGAGGTTGAGACTATTTTTGACGTTTGGCAGGTTCACGGAACGAAAATAATAGAGTCTGATAATCCACGCAACCTGGAACTTCCCCATGAAAAAGCCGATGGAATCATGACTACCGCAAAAGGTATTTCGCTATTCATGCGATTTGCTGATTGCGTCCCAATATTCCTTTTTGAGCCGGAGAATAATGTAATATCTATCGCACATGCCGGCTGGAAGGGCACCGTGAACCGGATTGCAGAAATCGCCGTAGAAAGAATGGTAACCAGTTTTGGATGTAAACGCGAGCGCATAATTGCGGGAATTGGACCATCCATAGGACCAGATCATTATTCCATAAAAAATGATGTGTTGACGCAAGTTAAGAATGCATTCCCTTCAAGATGGACAGAACTCCTTCATCGTGATGGAGAGACCACTTCGCTTAATCTCTGGACTGCAAATCAATATTGCCTCGAAGATGCAGGCGTAAAAAACATTGAAATTGCAAGTATCTGCACTGCATGTCATCTTGAAGATTGGTATTCTCATCGCGCTGAAGGTCCAAGGACTGGCAGAATTGGCGCACTCATGGCATTAAGATGAAATTGAATGAATTTCCTCAAATTGCGTCCAATTTCGAGATGATTTCTGGAATAATTCAATCTGCTTCAGAACGGATTGGACGATCAAATAAGGATATCAAACTAATCGCGGTATCCAAAAAACAACCTCTCGAGAAGATCCTTTTCGCGCAACAATTGGGAATCAACAATTTTGGCGAGAATTACCCTGAAGAGACACTCAAGAAAATAGATTGCTTGCAAAGCGATGCAGATTCTCTTTCCTGGCATATGATCGGTCACCTACAATCGCGAAAGGCAAAAATTGTTGCCTTACATTTTTCCTGCATTCATTCCATTGATAGCGTACATGTGGCGGCGGTTTTGAATGATGAACTCGAAAAAAACAATCGGACAATCAATGGTTTGATTGAATTGAATTTATCCGGAGAAGACACGAAAACAGGATTTCCTGCTTGGAGTCCGGAACTTCTTGATCAAACCATAAATGATATACAGTCAATTATCCTTTTCCATAGAATAAGAATGATTGGTTTAATGACAATGCCACCGCTTTCTGAAAATGCTGAAGAGAGCCGACCGATGTATAAAAAATTACGAGAGATAATGATTCACATTTCAAAAATCTACCCCACACAAAATTGGATAGAATTATCCATGGGAACAAGCTTTGATTATGAGGTAGCCATTGAAGAAGGTGCGACGATGATACGGATCGGACAAGGGCTCTTTGGCCAAAGGTAATTAAATACTTCAAAAAGTAAGTCTTGAATAGTGATATCGGATAAAATTGAGAAAAGGACTTTCTAACTGTGGTCAGAAGCTATAACCTTCATGATGGAAAATCGGGTTCTGCACTGGCAGTGCGGATCACACCCCGAGCGAGCCGAAATGAGATTCACGAAATCCTGGATGATGGGACGGTGAAAATCCGCATCACTGCGGCTCCAGTGGATGGTCAGGCGAACGCCGCATTGATAGAATTTCTTTCTTCTGTTTTGAATGTTCCAAAATCCAGACTGGAAATCGTCGCTGGACAAACTGGCAAAGATAAGATCGTCGCCGTTGAAGGGATGTCTTCTAAGGATGTGCAAGCAAGAGTTTTACAAAACCTGGCTTGATGGAATAACCTTAAGAGATTTACTTGAATCCGTATTGCACCGGCGAAGGCAACCTCGCCCCGCACATCATTTTCCACCAAAGGTATTGAAAGACAGCATCCCGTTGCGGGGTTTGTTCTGCATAAAAAATATCATAGAATGATTTAAGCGTATTTTCGTCGGTCAAAAACCTCAAATAATTTAAAGCTGACAACTTCTCTTCCTGATTTCCATTAGATAAAACCTGCAGTAACATAGCTTTAGGAAATTCGCCTTCGTTTAAGGTAGTACCTTGCCTGGCTGCAAATTGGATAAGCCAGGGAGCAGAATCGGGGTTGGGGATGTGGCGAGGAATGTATATGTTCTTTTGATGAATCATCTCCAAAGCCTGGGAAGCTGCATTTCTTACGACCCATTGCCCATCCTCAACAGCGATTTTTTCAAGCAGGGATACACACCATTTTTCCCGCACCTGGCTGAAGCCAATTACGGCAGCCCTCCGGACTAGAATATTATCAAAGGTAACTGCGTTCCTCAGAACTTCATGCCCTTTTTCGCCGCTGGCTGCCAGACACTCCGCGGCCACCTGTTGTAAATGTTCCTCGCCTTTTATCAAGGCATCGATTATTGCCTGCCATGCCGCAGAACCCGGGATATTTGAAAGCGCAAGGCAGGCAGCACATCGAACTTCCAACGAATGGTCACCCATCAAGCGGATAAGTTCCCCGGTGACATTTTTATCCCTGGCAGCACCAGCCGCAAGCGCAGAAATTCTTCGTACTTCCGGAGAGGGAGATGTGAAAAGTTGTTTAAAAAGGACTGAAAGTGAAGCATCCCTGGACGCGACAGCCACAGCTATAAAACTCATCCGCAGCCCAAGAGGGAGGGTGTCCTGCTTAATGAGGTATACCAACCTTCGCATCAAATTGACCCGCCAGCGGCTCTCCAGTGGAGATTCATCAAGAAACCTTGCTGATATGAGAAGATTCCTATGAAGAGGTAAATCCTCGTTCTCCAGCACCTGAAGGATACCTTCTGGTTCTGAAATCCTTCCAGCAATAAACCTCAATCTTTGCAGTTCCAGACTCCAGGGTGGAAAAGAAGTCACTTGAGATTGAGCTGCGGGCGCCAGGCTGGCAGCATAGGCAATAATTAATGGATGATTGATCGCGAATCCATCTCTGGCATGATAAGCTGCGGCGTGGTTATCCACCAGATTGCGGATAATCAGTTCTCCGGATGAAACGATCTTCTTTTTCTTCCCATTGCTCCCTTGGTTTGTTGGATCCTTTTCACTTTCAGAACCTGATTTGGGATTCTTAGAAAGCAGTTTTTCGGAAGCAGAAATGGATAGGGATGATTTTTGTTGATCGATCAATTCCTGCGCGTAAAGCGCCAGGTTTTGGACATTAAATGAATTCCCCGAGATTGATTCGAGATAAGCCTCAATCGTATCCGCCGTGCCTAAGCCTTTTAGCCTTCCTGAGAAGAGCGCCCAAAATCTCATAGTCCACTCGAATGGAGTAAGGATACGACTATCTTCCTCCAACCAGGAAGCCATTAATCTGGAATTATCTTCACTCTTCTCAATTCGACCGCTTGAAATGTAACGGTTCCAAATGTCGGACCACTTATTTTGGAACTCGATCCTCTGAATTTTTGACCAGGAAGCAACGCAAAATGCTCTGGACTCAATTCTATGGAAACCATCCAGGAAATCTTCTGATGCTGTTGTGACAAATTGGATATTCGGATAATTCCTGACAAGAGACTCAAGATATTTCACCGCGATCTGAAATTCACCAGGATGGAGTTCATCCAGGCCATCAAGGATAAGTAAGAATTTGCTATTTGTGATTGATTGCTTGAGATATGCCAGGCAATTACTTTTCGACTTGAGGAAGTTTTGGTTGTTAATCGCACTAATCAAGATATCGAACGGATCCGCATCCATTTGAGGCGAGAAATTTATATCAAACCAATGTAGGTAGATCGGAATACGTGTCTTTACCTCGTCCACACCGATCGGATCGCGACAAATGACTGAAACGAGATTTGCCAAAGCAACACTTTTCCCTGTTCCTGCTTGCCCATAAATGACAATATTTACACCATTTCGGAGAGTGTCGAGCACGGAAATTCTAGGGATCGGGTATTGGGAAATAAAACCAGGGAAGTCAGGGAGGTACGGAACGACCTGGCTGGTAAGCGTCTCTGGAGGGTAGGGTAGAAGCGGATCCACCTCATAAGGCGGTGCGACAAGGTCTGGATCAATCAATATTTCCTGCAGAGGACAGAACTTGGCAGCCAGATGCTGTTTTTGCGCGAAAAAGAACAACTCTCTTCTGTAAATATCGGAAATATTATTCTGCAACTTCTGAGTGGATAAATCCTTATCGATCGATACGTTTACAGGTGGCGAAGCTGGCAACGGGCATCTTCGAAACTTCATCAGGTTCTTTCTCGGCACGTTGTTTTTTAACCAAATCACGCAACTTGATAATTACCCAGAAGAGCAACCCGGCAAAAAGAATCCCAAGGATGAATGAAAAATTTTCGAATTGGATTTGTGGGAATCGAAACATTTTTAACCTGCGTATAGAATCCGAGAACAGGATGGGCAAAAAACAACTACATCAGGTGACCTGGCAGCCTGCCATTCTGAAGGCGTGATGGAAACTCCACAAGCTGAACAAGTGTCATCTTCAACGATGGAAACTGCAATATTCTTCTTTTTCTTTCGAATATCCTCATAAACAATGAGGTGCTGGTTTTTTATCTGGGATACTGCGACCAGTCTTTCTGAATCCAGTTTTTCCAGATCTTTTTGGAGAACCTTATTTTCTTGCATTAATATAATATTCTGCTTTTCCCGGGAGGAAAATTCATCATCTAGTTCTTTTTGAGATACCTCAAGATCCCTTTCACAGGCTTCAAACGCAACCATCTTGGAGGTTAGATCTATCGCTTTCTCGGAAACATATTTATTTAAGGATTCAATCTCAGTTTGCAGCGCCTGTAACTCCTTGGTATTTTGGACTTTTCCACCATAAAGAGATGATTCGCTTTGGTTTATCCTGATTTTCTTGTTTTCGATATCCTGATCAAGGTCAGCAATTTTTTTATAGAGATCTTCCCGGTGAAGCTCCAATCCCTTAAGATTTTCTTCGAGAATGTTAATTCGGGTATGATCGTCGATCTCTTGTTGAATCTGATCCATCCTGTGCAATAATTGATCTCTGGTGGAATCGATCCGTTGAAGCTGATAGAGATTGAAGCTCTGACTCATAAAAAGATTATAGAATTTAAACAACGATTACGCAAGGAAATGAATAATTTCTTATCGTTGCTTATGAGAAAAAGTACTGTATACTGATTTTTATTATTTCGATATGCGCGAACGCAGAATACTAATCACCTTCCTACTTGCGATCATCTTGATAACCCTGCCATATATCGCAGCGTTTGCTGGGCAAGGAGATGATCATATCTTTGCAGGGTTCCTGGTTAATCCTTTTGACGGCAACTCGTACCTCGCAAAAATGATGGAAGGATTCCAAGGTCGATGGAGCTTCACGCTTCCGTTTACACAATATCCGGGGGAAGGAGAATACATTTTTCTCTTTTACCTTTTCCTCGGTCATCTTGCCAGAATAACCGGTATTCCTCTCATCTTAACCTTTCATGTAAGTCGAATTCTTGCCTTTATTTTTCTCTTTTTGGTTTGTATACAATTCCTTCAGCAATATTTTCAATTTAAAAAAGAAGAGATAAGTCTTACATTGTTATTCGTTATCCTGGGTTCAGGTTTGGGTTGGCTATTGACACCTTTGGGTGTGAAAACTTCTGACCTTTGGGTGGCAGAGGCTTTCCCATTTTTGGCGTCTTTTCAAAATCCGCATTTTCCTTTCGGCCTTGGCTTAATGATCCTGATCCTCCTTCTTTTTTTCAGATTCCATACAAAAATTTCTTTGTTCGTTCTAATTATCAGTGGAATCACATTGGCAGTTGTTCTTCCTTTTGGGGCAGTGGTGATTGGAAGTGTAATATTTATCGAACAAATATGGTCATTGTTCAGGAAAAAGAATTTTCAATCTTATAAATTATTGCTCCTGGCAATAAGTACATTGCCTTTTGTTGCATACCAGTATTACGTGGTTAATACCTCCCCCGAGTTGGCAATCTGGAACAGTCAGAACCTAACGCCATCACCTCCCATCTGGGATTTTGTAATTTCGTTTTCTCCAGCATTAATTTTGGCAGGATTATCAATCGCGAGGAGGCCAAAAAATCCGGATTCCGATCTTCTGGCTGCTTTAATTACCTGGCTGATCCTCGGAGCGGTAATTATTTATTTACCAATCGGAATCCAGCGCCGATTCATGGTTGGCTATTTCTTTCCGGTTTCCGTACTTGCCTGCACATTCCTATTTTCTTTTTCTGAACGAAGAACTCGTATTCTTGGGTTCTCTGCATTACTGGCTTCTACTTCTTTGACTCTGTTGATCGTGTTGCTGGCAGCTTCCACTGCTATAGGAATAAGGCATCCGATGCTTTATCTATCAGGTCCCGAAACTAAAGCAATCCAATGGTTCAACAAAAATTCTCAGCCTGGTGCGCTGATATTAGCTGATACGAGGATGGGAATGTTCCTCCCCGGACGCACAATGTCAAGAGTGATATATGGCCATCCATTCGAAACATTAAACGCCAATGAAAATAGAGATTCTGTGGAGAAATTCTTTAATTGCCAATTCTTGGAGAATGAAGCATCTGAATTCTTGAAACAGAGTCAGGTGAGCTATCTCCTTGCTTCAAATGTAAATATTAAGAATTGTTTTTCAGTGATTGAAAAAAATACGGATATTGTTTTTCGAGCTGGAGATACAACCAATTTTGTAGAGATATTCCAATTGAAATGAAACGATGGGCTTGGCTTGTATTATTAATACCAATCGGTTTGTATATACCAAACCTGGATCGTTTTGCATTTCCAATTTTCTCCGAATTCAGCGATCTTTTGATCACCCATTGGCCAAACGCATTTTTTATTAACCAAGCGGTCTTTCTTCACCATGAGGTTCCGCTCTGGAACAATTCCATCCTGGCTGGTTACCCGTTTTTTGCCAATCCGCTCGCTGGCCTTTTTTATCTTCCGGGGTGGATAACAAATATTGCCCCCTATCCAGTTGCATTTAATGGATTATTCCTTGCTCACATATTTGCCGGAAGCCTGGCAATATACCTGACACTTCGGGATGAGGGATTTCCCACAGTAATCGCGTTATTGGGCGGAATAACTTTTGAGTTAATGCCAAAAATATGGGCGCATTTTTCCCAAGGTCATATCAGCCTTGTGTATGCAGTCTGCCTGACGCCATGGCTGCTTTTTGTAACCGGTCGGGCATTCAAATCAAATCGGAAAAGCATTTACCGGTTCCTTCCCGCTTTCATTATTGCAGGTGTAATCCTTGCCGATCCGCGTTGGTTACCATATGCGCTTGTAGTTTGGGTGGCGTTCTTTTTTTATCGATCAAAAACTCAATCTAAAATATACCAAAATGATAAAAAGCCATGGATCATTTTCTATTTGTCTCAACTGGTCCTGGGATTGCTATTATCCGCGGTATTGATCCTTCCAATGGTTGAATACACCCAGCTTTCCACTAGAAGCTTGTTGACGCTCGAAGATAATCTGGCGTTTTCATTACCGATATCAAAAATTGCCTTGATTCTTTTTCCATCCACGGGGATCACTGCGGAATGGGTTTTTTACCTTGGCGGTATTGGAATAATCTCTTTAATTATATGTGCAATTGATCCAGGAATTCGCAAAAGATCATCTGTTTGGTTGCTGTTATTCACTTCAGGAATAATTCTCGCCATTTCCGGATCAATCCCTGAGATTTCGAAAGTCTGGGGGTTGCCTGGTTTGAATTTGATCCGAGTCCCTTCAAGGGCATTGTTTTTATGCGGAATTGCAGCATGTTTCCTGATACCTTTAGCTGTTCAAGGAATAACTGAGCGTGCGTTAAACAAAAAACGGACCAACCTGGTTCTCGCTGCTTGCGCGGGATTTGGTGGAACAATTCTTCTGATTGTTTTTCTCTTCAGTGCAGACCCTTCAATGGTTGGATTAATTCACGGTTCAGCTTACCTGGTAATCTATTCATTTATCCTCTTCCTAATGTTCAACAATAGGTTAAAACCAAACTGGATTTGGTTGATTATTGGAATTCTGTTACTGGATTTTTATATAGTGAATTCCCGATCCGCGAGATATGTAGATTCAGAAGAAGCCCTTAGCCAGGGAAGGTCATTTCTGAATTATATTAATTCTCATAAAGATACTCAACAAAGGATATTTTCCCCTTCGGACAGTATCTCGCAGTCAACTGCTATGTTGGCTAGTATTGAAATGGTAAACGGGATCGATCCAATGCAATTAATTGCTTTGATTGACTTCCTGCCATTCAGGGCTTTCTCAGGAAGACCGGTGGATGGTTATAGTGTCACATTTCCACCATTCCAAACCGGGAACCCTCAGGTCGATAATCAAAATATGGTTTTTGATACCGCCAAACTGGGGTTGCTTAATGTTAAATACTTAATTTCCTCGTTTCCTATCCAAGATGATTTGTTGGAATTGGTTGAAAAAACTAACGATGGATTTATCTATGAGAATCTATCGTTTCGGCCTAGAGCGTGGATCCAGAATTCAGCAGATCCTTTAGGAGAGAATATCCTTGAAATACCAGAATTGAAGGTTTCTCCGAATGAGATAAGATTATTTACTAGGCATGATGGATTATTAGTTCTCTCCGAAGTTTTTTACCCGGGATGGAAAGCATATATTGATAACCAGCCAGTTGAAATTATCCCACTGGACGGATTGTTGCGCGGAATAATTGTGCCCGATGGAGAGCATGATGTTTTTGTGAAATTCAAACCAGATATTCTTTGGGTGGGGTTAGGATTATCAATTATGACTTTGGCTGGAATCATCATTTATCTTCTAATT
Organism: uncultured Chloroflexia bacterium; assembly: GCA_963747315.1. Taxonomy (GTDB): domain Bacteria; phylum Chloroflexota; class Anaerolineae; order Anaerolineales; family Anaerolineaceae; genus CAVVEQ01. The sequence goes on from CAVVEQ010000013.1 coordinate 599,797, forward strand.
ATTAATCGAATAACGCATGATTGACCAGAATGAGAAGCGCTGGCTTGCAAGTCTTCATCCTTGTCGTTATTGTCATAACGATGCTGCCCTATATCATTGGATATGTTCAACAAACACCCGATTGGAAGTTTTCTGGAATTTTCTTCAGCCTAACGGACAGCAATTCTTATCTTGCGAAAATGCTCAGAGGATCGGAAGGGGATTGGTTTTTTCGAACCCCTTTCACCGTCAGTGAACAAAAAGGTATGGTCGCGTTTTTTCCATATATCCTTCTAGGGAAACTTACCGCAGAACCAGGAAGGTATGATCAACTGATATTCCTTTTTCAAGCCTTTCGCGTAAGTGGAATCGCATTCGTTATCTGGGTTATTTACAGGTTTTTTTCTCGATTTATTGAGTCGATATTTCTGAGAAGGTTTGGAACAATTTTTGTTGTGATGGGTGGGGGAGTGGGCTGGTTGGCAGTAATCGGTTTAGACCAATTATGGGACTCACGGTTGCCCTTGGAGTTTTACTCACCTGAAACATTTGGATTTCTGTCATTCCTAGGAATTCCCCACCTTTTATTTTCCAGGGCATTGCTTATTCTTGGATTGGAAACCTTTCTATTCTCGATTCCCAGCCGTGATAATATCGCTCAAACCATAAAATTTGTTATTCCCTGGATTCTGATCGGTTTTTTCCAACCAATCTCCATTGTTACCACCTGGGCGATAATTGCGTGTTTTGTAATGGGTCTTCTTTTCTTCAGGTATTTCTCATCGAAGCTTGATGGGGTTATTTATCGACGATATTTATTAAATGCCGGCTGGATTGCTGTGATAACCTCGCCTTTTCTACTATACAACTTGATTGTTTTTCGCGTTGATCCGGTGTTGGTATCCTGGATGAATCAAAATATCCTTACCTCACCGCCGGTCCAGGATTATTTATTGGCGTTTATTCTAATCCTGCCATTATCTATCATGGGGTTGGTCGTATATTGGAAGACGAACAAGGTTTTCTTCCTTTTCTTTGCTGTCTGGATATTTTTATTTCCGATATTGGCGTATTTTCCAATATCCATTCAGCGAAGACTCCCGGAAGGCATTTGGATCATGTTGGTTCTCACAGCATTAGTTTCTATCAATTCAATGCGAAAAAAGTGGATGAACTTCGCGGTCGCTGTCCTTTCTCTTGGGATGGTCTCCAGTTTGATGATCCTAGTTGGAGCGTTCCAAAGTGTTCAAACACCTATTCCGCCCAGGTTTATCTCATCAAAAGAGTTAGAAGCGATACAATTTCTTCAAAAACCTGAATATAAAAATGCACATGTGCTCGCATCGTTTAATGAATCCAACAGGTTAGCGGCACGAAGCCCCGTTTTCCTTCTCACCGGTCTAGGACCAGAAAGTGCAAATCTAGAAAAAGTGACTAGTTTGCTCAATCTGTTTTATCAGAACAAGATGACCAGCATCGAGGAGAATTTGTTCTTGGAAGAATACAAGATTGATCTAGTATTTTACGGCCTAGAAGAGAAAGAAATCGGCGCCTGGGCAGGTAGAAACAGACCTAATTTGGTGAGATTATTCACGAATGATGATTTTGAAATCTATTCGGTGAATGGGGTTCGATAAAAACGGAATGAAAGAATCTACTTTCAATAAGGCAATTTACCTGTTCGTGATTCTTCTTCCATTTTCATATTTTCTAATACCTATCCTTGAAGGAAAAACCCTATTTTGGGGAGTATCCTCGCTTCAGTTCATTCCATGGCGAAGCCTGGCTTTGGAATCTTTAATAAATGGGGAATTGCCGTTCATCAATCCCTTTAATGGACTTGGTTCCCCGCTTTTGGCAAATTACCAACTGGCTTTTTTCTACCCTCCAAACTGGATCCAATTTCCATTTTTTATGCTTTGGAAAGCTCAGGGAGTTGCAATAAGTTACAGCATACTGATACCTTTGCATCTTTCCACAGCCGCAATAGGTATGATTCTTTTTTTGAGATCCATTCGATGCAGTCCATCAGCCAGCGCTTTTGGCGCACTGGCATTTTCATTGAGCAGCTACCTTATCGCGAGAATTTCCTTCATCAGCATCATTTGGACACTGACCTGGCTTCCCTGGATGCTCTTTACGACCACTTCAGCACTCAATTCGATTATTGAGAAGAAAATATCTAATCGGAAAAGATGGAGGCATTTTCTGGCACTCACGGCCGTTTTTACGATGCTTCTTCTAGGAGGACATGCCCAGACAGCATGGTATTCCATTCTGATAACGGCAGGCTGGTCTCTATTATTCGGTTATTCTATAAATAAATGGAGTACCGCTTTTCGATCGCTAGGTATATTTTTGGCGGCGGGATTCCTCGCGAGTATGATTTCCGCTATACAGCTGATCCCTACCTGGGAATTCCTCCAACAATCCCAGAGGGCAGATTCTATCGATTTCAACTATGCGATGACCTATTCATTCTGGCCGTGGAGAATTCTTACATTCCTTATGCCGGATTTCTTTGGAAATCCAGGAAATGGATCATTTTGGGGTTATGGCAATTATTGGGAAGACGCAAGTTATATCGGCCTCATACCGCTTTTTTTCTCGATCTATGTATTCTTCAATTTTAAAAAGGTGTTTTTTCAGCAACCCGAAAAGATGCTGGCGGTTCGATATTTTGGTTTTGTTGCTTTGATTTCCATTATTTTAAGTTTAGGAAAACATACACCCCTTTATGGGTTTCTTTATCATTACATCCCGACATTCGACATGTTTCAAGCGCCATCGCGCTGGTTGATACTGACTTGTTTTTCCCTAGCGGTACTATCTGCAATAGGATTTGATTGTTTTAATGAAGCTAAAAACCCGAACCAAAAAAAGGTCTTCCTTCTAATAATTGTTTGTATGGGCGTGATAATTGCCGGCTTCACCGGAATGGCGATGTTATCGGAAATTCCCAAAACCATGTCAATTGCCCTCTTTAGGGCAGGGGTTATTGGAGTTTTTGGCTCTACCTTTGCCGCGCTTATATCAAATTCAAAAATCACAAATAAATGGCAGCATTGGATTTTCGGAATAATTCTGCTAACCGGAATCGACCTTCTAACGATTGGTTCATCATTAATTCCTATTACAACCACCTCACTATACAAAAATACAGTCAAAGAAATCCAAAAACCTTTGATTGAACCCAGGATATACATATTATCTGGAGATGAATATGACCTGAAATTTTCAAGGTTTTTTCGAACGCATGATTTCAGACCCATCGAAAACTGGAATAATTTACGATTGGTTTCTTTACCAAATATAAACATCCTCTCTTCAATACCATATATAAATAATTTTGACCCATTGGTGCCTGTGGGATACCAAATATTGCTGGAATTTTTGAAAAGAGGGGAGAATCAGTCAGTTGACCGATGGCTCAGGCACCTTAATGCAGGTATCATCGAAAATATAGATGTAGATTCAGCATCAGGTTTGGTTTATTCAACAATTGCGGATAGCCATTTTATCCATACATATTCTTGTAATACAGTATTCAATGAATCAAAAGATTTGAGTTTTTATTCATCAATGGAAATTATCAAATTCTCTGATCCTGAAAAGCCTATTTTTACAAAGGCAGACAGCAAAGAGATAATTGCCGACCAGTGCCTTTTAGAAACAGATGTTGCGATCACGGGTCTTACATGCACTAATAATTCTGTTGAATTTCAACTTAAGAGTGATGATCCAACGTGGGTTGAGCTCGCGATTATCTGGTATCCCGGATGGGTAGCATATCAGGATGGCATCAAAATAGAGGTGAATAAAGTTAACGGGATTCTATCAGGGGCAAAAATCGACTCTGGTAGCCATAGAGTGGAATTTAAGTATGAACCTGAGTCATTTCGAATAGGATTTATTATTTCATCAACCGGGATAATTTTCCTTCTCATCGTAACCATAATTATTTACACTAGAAAGTGCGGAAAAATGCGTAATGAATAGAACACCTGTCTATCTTAGCATCCCGTCGTATTCATCAATGATCCTAGATAATCTCGAAAAAGTGATCGTTGGAAAGAGAGAAAAGCTACAGTTTGCGCTTCTAGCGTTTCTGTGTAAAGGACATTTACTCATTGAAGATATCCCGGGTGTTGGAAAAACAATGTTGGCCAGGAGCTTGGCTATCACACTTGGTATAAGCTTCAATCGCATTCAGTTTACACCGGATATGCTTCCAGGCGATATCACTGGGGTTTCCATTTTCAATCAACAGAGCCAGAATTTTGAATTTCGACCAGGCCCCGTGGTTGCCAATATTATCCTTGCTGATGAGATCAATCGCGCCTCTCCAAAGACACAATCGGCACTTTTAGAGGCGATGGAAGAAAAGCAGATATCAGTAGATGGGATTACCCATCCATTGCCAGACCCATTTATGGTGATGGCAACTCAGAACCCGATTGAGTATGAGGGTACATTCCCTCTGCCTGAAGCACAGATGGACCGATTTTTTTTAAAAACAGATCTTGGTTACCCGCTTCTACAGGATGAAATGGCTATCATCTCAAACCAACAATTCAATCACCCCATTAGCACGCTTAAAGCAGTGACAAATCTAAAAGAGATCGTCTTAGCGTGTGAAGCAGTTAAAAAGGTTCATGTATCCAAGTCTATTGAGAAGTACATTGTTCTTCTTGTAAGAGCCACGCGACACCATCCCTCTATTTATCTTGGAGCCAGCCCAAGAGGCAGCATCTGCCTATATAAAGCCAGCCAGGCACTTGCCGCGATCGAAGGTCGGGATTACGTGATACCAGATGACATAAAGAAAATTGCCTTCCCGGTTTTATCTCATCGGCTTATCGTTAAACCTTCCGCGCGCACTCACAATCTGACAGCAGAAGATGTCATAAAAGAAATAATAGAAAACGTCGAAATTCCTGCAAATGTGGAACAGCTGTAATTAATGACTGTTCAGCGAAATTTCTGGGTTGCGTTTTCCATATTTGTCGGATGTATAGCGCTAGATCAATATTTTCATCAGATCTTTCTTCAACGATTGGGAATATTGCTTGGCACTTCGATGGTCATCGGTTTCATTTGGGCTGAATTTTCACTGCATGGTATTAGGTTTATCCGATCAAGCAAACACCTCCGTTACAACTCAGGAGAGGTTTTAGAAGAGACTTACACCTTATTTAATGAGTCACGGTTCCCGAAATTATGGATTCATGTAGAAGATGAAAGCAGCTTTATCGCGAAGCCAGCTTCCCGAGCAATTACATTATTTACTGGGAAATCTTCTCTTTTCTTTCAATCAATGATCGTCCTTTCGATTCGGGGAGAATATGCCCTTGGACCTACCAGATTGATTTCCGGAGATCCATTTGGCTTCTTTGTCAAACAATCCATTTTCGAACCACTCAACTCCATATTAGTCTTACCATTTTCTTTCCCTTTGGAGGCAGACTGGAATCCAAAAGGGGACCTTTCCGGTGGAAAAGCCCATCGTGAACTCAAATCCCGAACATCAATAAATGCAACGAGTGTAAGAGAATATAAACCGGGGGATGCACTAAATAAGATCCATTGGAAATCAAGCATTCGAACTCAAAAATGGATGGTTAAGGAATTCGAGCAGGATCCATTGGCAAATGTTTGGATCGTTTTGGATGGTGATGCTGACAATCATTATTCAGATATAAACGAACTAAAACCTGAAATACTTTTTCCAAAGGATGCGAATCGGTATGAATCGCTACAGGGACTTCCAAAAGCTAGTTTTGAATATGCTGTTTGCATAGCAGCCACCTTGGTGGATTACTTCTATCGTTTGGGAAGAGGAGTTGGACTGATATTCGAGGGGAACAAAAAAATCACCATTATTCCCGAGAAAGGAAACCGCCAGAGGGAGAAACTGCTGGAATCGCTGGCATTTATTCAACCGGAATCAGATAGTTCGCTTGCCGGTGTATTGAAATCTCATTTTTCAAGGATTTCCAAAGGAAATTCTATGATCTTGATCTCATCTTGTTTGGATGACGAACTGGTTCGGAGTATGAACACTCTTGCCCAAAAAGGAATCATCACCCGCTTGGTCTATATTGATCCAGTTTCATTTATGGATAATGAACATCGCTCGACAGTCAAAAAGATTCCAGAATACACCGGATTTCCAATGCAGACCGTATTATTTGGTGATGACCTTAACAAATTTTTGACAAGCTTCCTTTTAGATAGTTAATAATGGACCAATCAATGGCCGGTTGAAGTACCGCGCAACAATTCAACTGCATGCGGTAGTAACTGGATAATCACATTGAGGTTTTCAACAGCCCCTTTTGGACTGCCAGGTAGGTTGATGATAAGCCGTTGATTTAATATACCTGCAATTCCCCTGGATAGAACAGATTTGGGATTCTGCCTAAAACTTTCCAGAAGCATGATTTGGGCAAGGGGAGCAGCTTCTTTTTCAATTATTTCCTTCGTCGCTTCGGGAGTCACATCGCGTGCAGTAAAACCGGTTCCCCCCGTCGTGAGGATAATATCAATTTCCGAATCTGAACCAAAACTCCTCATTACTTTCTGGATAGCAGCTTTTTCATCAGGGACAACTTTCATTCTTTGTGCCACCCAACCATTTTCTTCAATCCGGGTTTTGAGTGCAGGCCCTGATAAATCTTCCCTTTTTCCAGCGAAAACTCCATCTGAAATTGTTATGATCCCAAAATTAATCACTCTACCTCCACTTCGTCAGCTTGTTTCAACCAATCAATCAGATCTGAAGGGATAAATGGTTTCATGATAAAGCCATCTGCTCCAGCTGCGAGGCACTCACCGCGCAAGTCCAAACCGGATGTCATCAATACTTTTATTGAGGAAAAATTGTGATCCGCCCGGATTTCTGAAAGAAGGTCAAATCCATCTATTTCCCCCAGGTGAACATCAAGAAAAATAATCGGGGGTAGCTCTTGTCTTATTATTTCCATCACCGATGATCTCGAGAATTCTTTTGGCGTCACCGATTGAAAACCTTCAAAAAATAAAACCTTGCTTAACAAGCCGAGCATCGTTACATCATCTTCCAATAAGAGTACTTTTTTACTTTTCATTTTTCCCCCTGTCACCATTCTGAAATTCATCCGTTAGCAAGGAAAATCCATGAAGTGAAGACAAGGTTTCCTCTTTTTAACACATCTATTAATCGGATTTCAATAAATCAGGCGCCCCTGGTGAGACTCGAACTCACAACCATCGGATTAGAAGTCCGGTGCTCTGTCCAATTGAGCTACAAGGGCTTTGTTATGATTTTACCATTCTGTTACGTATTTACTCATTGTTGATTTCTTCCGTTTCGGGATAACCACATGCATTACCGAAATATCCTGCCATTTCAATTTGCCTTTAATAAATAATGTCATGTCGAATGGAGACGAACCACTTTTATTGGCTTGGAGAACACAAGGTTATAATCTGAAATCAGCAACAATGAACCCATGAGTATGGATGTACCTAACCAGTTAAGAATGGAGTTGACTATGAGTGAAATCGATTGTGAACGCTTAAAACAGATCAGAGATGATGCCTACACTCAACTTGTGCTCGTACAAATCGAAGCCAAAGATCAATCTGCAAGGAAAGGTTTTCTCGGTATTTTTAAAAAATCTCAAAGTTCCGATGACTCGGAAGAAATAAATCAGACCCCGGAGCAGAAAGATATCCAGATCAGATTGGAGGCTGCCAAAAAGAAATACGAGGAAGCTAAGGAAAATTTCGAAAAGAATTGTAAGAAATAGATACGGTCAGGCTTGATAAGGGCGGATGCCCTTATATACCTGGAATCCACCAAAGGTGAGTAATATCTTGCTTGCTGGTTGTTGGATCAGGATAGACAGTTCATTTGGGGTGAGGGGCTTGTTTTCATTCGCAAGGAAGATCCGAAAAACTGCATCCACAAGAGCAGTGTTCGTAGAAACAAAACCCGGCTCCTTCGCGCAATGGGCGATCAGAGTATGCTGAATGCCGTCCAATGAGTGAACTTCTCCCGTATCCTTATCCACCCAATCGATCAATTTTTCCGTATCAGCGTCTTGAAACAATTCCTTGTGCTCCGGGCAAAGGTAATCGATCAAAAATACCCGCCAATCATTATCGTTCACTTTCCACCAATCGAAATCAATGTGGAAAGGGGAATCCAATGTCGGTTTAATAATACTGAACTTTTTCACTTCATTCATTCGACGAATTTCCTGATGTATCTGCATACCGGTAATATAAATTACCAACAGATTGATATTTACTGCCAGTCGCTAAGGCGCAAATTACCAGGCCAGGTGCACTCCTCCTGACCAAATTCATGCAAGCATATAGCTCCTGGGCATGAATATGACCTTGAGGGTTCAATTTGGCAAGCTCCTGGGCCATAAAATCAAGAGCAGACTCGGGATTCCCGCGTTGTTTCCCTGATTTCCAAATAGCATCAACGGCATCAACATCCGGAATGGCGATTGCCATACGTTCATCAAACGTTGCAGTGACGATCTGTTTCAGCATTGCGAAAACGATTCCACCATCTGCACCGATCAACGCAGTGCGCACCCATTCTCGGTTCTGTTTTCTTTTTTCTACCTGAATTTTGATCTCACCTGGTTGTTTGCCACGAATAAGCTTGACAATACTACCCGGGATCAAGCTATGCTGTTCGTACCAATCCTTCAAACCATAAACATATTTCGCCGGTTTGACTACCCAACCGGGGAAGGTGGAATCTGATTCGGCATCCACAAAAGTGAATTGAATGCGGGGAGCTTCATCAGCAGTTGGAAAGAATCCGGCGACGTTTTCAGTCAGTGGCAATGTACCTGCACGCCAATGCGGAAAGATCAAACTGATCTCTATATTATCTCGTTTTGCACCGGTCGCATTCCCTGTGGATAATTCATCCTCAACCTGGCCTTCCAATTCCTGAATGGCCGGCAGGCAAAGTTCGGTCTCAAAATCCTGTTTATCTGGATTTAAATAGGGGGGTGTATTTTGAACCCACTCCGGTTCAAGTCGCCGTAAAAACCAAAGGGTTTCACCGGTAGGACCGACCTCATCAAACCGGTTATCTTCCTGGAGTGCAAAATCCATGGAAAATTCGACCAACTTTTTGTTCACATTGGGTGGAATTTCCACCTGCTCGATCAATTTCTGCGTAGGCAATGGTCCACCGTTGACTTCCTCCAAAATCGCTTCGGATAAGTTCAGGTGCCCTTGATTAATGTCGATCAACAAAGATTTCGGAAAATAACAACCGGCGATCCGGACCAGATCCGGGTCAGTTTCCAGAGCTTCAGTCAATTTTCCACGAATGAAACCTCGATTTTGATCATCAATGGATTTGAAATCATTTTCATCATCCACTTCAGTGCTTGTAGAGGATTCATTAAGTAGGTGGGACTTAAGTTGACTTGCGAACTGGCGGATTTCATTGTCTCCAAAGTCAACTTGAATAACGGAAAATTCGCCAATCTGAGGGTTATAGCCTGCCCGGGATGACAGTACTTTGCCTTTCGCCCATCGCATCGCCGGAAAACTTAGCGTCTGGCCGGTAAAATAAGTATCCTTCGGTTTGTAGATGATGCTTTCTTCAGTTTGTTTTCGATTGAAAACAATTTTCTCATTTTTGATGCGATTAATTATGAGCGGTTCAAGTAATTGATCTATCGTTTGTGGTTCTTCCAATTCTAAAAGTCGGTTGAATAAAAACTCCAGGTCATCCTGGGTAATTTCAAACATATTCCAGTAATCTGGTGAAATAATTTGATCCAATTCGCTCATCGACCATCCATTATTAAAAAAATTATACCTTATCCGAACCTGTGACTATGGATAGATATTTTCAAGCCAGGTCAAAGGCTGGACTTGAACCCCGTTGACCCATATTTCCCAATGGAGGTGAGGTCCAGTAACCCTGCCGGTGGCTCCAATCGTACCAATTTCCTCTCCAGGCAGAACATCGTCACCTACTGCTACTTTCATGTCCGCTTGATGAAAATATGCAGTAAATATGCCCCAGCCGTGGTCAATTATGGTTGTATTTCCACGCACAGTGAGGGGACCGGCAAAAACTACTTTCCCAGGTGCAGGGGCCAAAATAGCGAGGGAGGGTTCGACGCAGACTCCATAATCGACTCCCTGGTGAAAGTAAATGTAGTCGCTGCCGTTATAGGATCGACGATTTCCGAATCGCGACTTGATGCAATCTGGGTTAGCTGTTGGAGGGAGCCAGGCACCATCCCAAAACTTTTCTGAGGTGAAATTTGAGATTATCTCTTTCACCTGGTTTTCTTCCGGTTTAGTAACAGCAGGATCAATAGTACCATTGTCAACAGCCAGAGGAGGATCTTGACCGAACCCTCCTGCCTTTAGTAATAAACTTTGCTGAAAGGAGATTTTTCCCCCGGATGGATCCGAGAAGGATAGTTTAAGTGGAATTAATCCCACGTTCGACATCGCGTGAATCCCTTGCAGCGCAACGAATTTCTTTTCTTCTACCGTGATGAAATTGAGCGGATATTCGCCAAGTTGGCCGGATAATTCGATGGGTTCGTTGGCTTCAATAATTACTTCCACGGTGTCTCCCTGGGATAAGGGCAGGGGAGAAATATTCACTGACCGAATTTTTGGTGAAATCGGGCTGAAGACTTCACCACCACTGGTGCTTGAGAGATAAACCACTTCACCAGGATTATGAATCCACGTGAAAGGATCTCCGTTCTGGATCGTTATTTTCCAAGGATTTTCGTTTTTTTGTACAGCCTGGTCAAAAAAAGTACTGCCCACAGGTAATGATTGCGCACTATCCAATTTAACCTGGTTATCCTGCTGCAACAGGATCAGGGATGAACCTGCGTATACTTCCGATGGAGAGGTGATTCGGTTAAGCTTATTCAACAACTCCTGTGGAACCTGATATCTCTTGGCCAGGCTTCGGATGGTTTCCCCGAACGGTACTACTTCTGTATCCAGTATCCCGGATATCCCCGACAAACTCGGAATTCTCAACTCGGTACCCGCGGAGATCAGGTTGGGGTCGACCAGGCTGTTCGATTCCAGCAGATCATTAATACCTATACCAAATCTCTCAGCTATCGAGTTCAGCGTGTCGCCTGGTTGAACGATGTAAACCGGGCCTTCATTTTGCGCCTGAACTTTCCCAATGGGAAATGCAATTATTACAACGGATAAAAAAATGATTAATAATCTTGATATTTTCATATAAATTCAACCTGATCACCTGGTTGAAATTCATCCAGACGGGTGGGATGAATTTCCAAGGTATACCGGGCGGGGACTTTGGAGGCATAAAATGGGTGCCATTTAAAAGCCATATTCTTATCCACCACCTGTTTCTTTTCATTAAGCCAGATGATGCCTAAATCGAATTTCATAAAAAACATATGAATGCTGGAGTTGGTCACGCTTTCAGATTTATCCACAAGCATAATACCCTCATCAAAAGCGAGGGTTTTCCTGAACATTAATCCTCGAAATTTTTCGAAAAAACTGGAACATACTTCTAATCTTAGTGGGGTTTTCAAATCCCGGGTTATATTTACTATATCAAGGTGATTCACGTTGTGATGATCCTTGAAATTGGATAACGCATAAGTTTACCACATGATAAAATCCTGCCAATGAAGATCATATCCTGGAACGTCAATGGAATGCGGGCAATCCTGCGAAAAAATGCATTTTCCAAATTGCTGGATTGGCAACCAGATATTCTCTGCCTGCAGGAAGTGAAATCCAGGCCTGATCAAATTCCTGAGATTGAACGTGAATTACCTGGTTATTCTGCGCACTGGAACCCAGCAGAAAGGCCCGGATACAGCGGGGTGCTTACATACTCAAAACTTACCCCAGAAAGGATCTGCCTGGGGCTGGGCAGCGAAGAATTCGACCGTGAAGGGAGAGTGATTCGCACAGATGTCGAAGACTTGTCTATTTTCAATATTTATTTTCCGAATGGCCAACGAGGGCAAGAAAGGGTTGATTTCAAGTTGAGGTTTTATGACCTCGTTCTGACCAATGCTGTCACACAGATTGAAAAGGGCTTTCAGGTGGTAATCGGCGGAGATTTCAATACCGCCCACCGGGATATCGATCTCGCCAATCCCCGTGAAAACGAAATGAACTCCGGGTTTCTCCCAGAGGAGCGGGTGAAGATCGATGATTATATAGCAGCCGGCTTTGTGGATATATTTCGCGAAAAAAGACCGGTGGATATTCGATATACCTGGTGGACCTATCGGATTAATGCGAGAGCTAGGAATATAGGTTGGCGGATCGACTATTTCATGATCAGCCAGGGATTGTCATCGAAAATTAAGGATGTGGATATTTTGGATAATGTGGATGGATCTGATCACTGTCCTGTACTGCTTGAGATAAATAAGTAATTTGGGAGATTCTAAATGGCAAAATTACGGGTAATGATTGTGGATGACCACGAAGTGGTGAGGATCGGGCTAAAATCCCTTCTTTCCCATTATGAAAGATTCGAAGTTGTGGGTGAAGCAGGGAATGCAAAGGAAGCCCTGGAACAAGCATTACGCTTGCACCCGGATATTGTCCTGATGGATATCCGTCTGCCCGGAACTTCCGGGATTGAGGCTTGCGAACAAATAATCAATACCGATGCCAATATCAAGGTCATAATGCTCACCTCATACGCGGAGGACGAAATGCTGTTTTCCGCCATCCGGGCTGGAGCATCCGGGTACGTATTGAAGCAGATCGGATCGGATGACTTGGTTAAAGCCATCGAATCAGTTGGAAAAGGTGAAGCACTGCTGGATCCAGCAGTTACACAGAGGGTCTTTCAAGAGGTCCGCAGGGCAGTAAAAGAAGAAGAAGCCTCAGCTTTTGCCAGCTTGAGTCAGCAGGAGAGGCATGTTCTCTTGCTTGTGTCAGAAGGTAAAACTAACCGTGAAATCGCGAAGATCCTTTTTCTCGGAGAAGGCACGGTACGAAATTATGTGAGCAGCATCCTTTCAAAGTTGGGTGTCAGCAACCGGGCAGAAGCAGCTGCATACGCGGTGCAACACAATTTGAGGGAATACACCTAAACAGAGATTATTGAGATTTCCAAATGTCTTTAAGATAAAGTGCATCGTCTTCAAGGATTGGGCTTTCACACAAGATTCGCCCATCGCAATTGAATTTCTTCAACGCCCGGAAGAGCGCGGCAAAATCCAACCCGGATTCTCTGGCAGCAAGATGGTTCTTTTCCCCCTTCGGGCCATACTCGATCCCGGACAAATGGATATGCATGTAATTGGTTGATTCAACACCAAGTACATTCTGGTAATCTAATAAAAGAGACTCCCAGGATGTCTGATCATTTGGAGACCCATCACCTGATCTGGCGTATAAATGAGCAAAATCAATGCAAGGAATAACCCCCGGGATAGCTTTGCTCATATCCAAAGTATCCATCATGGAACCAAGCATAGCCTGTTTTCCCATGGTTTCCGGTCGTAAAACAACTTGAACCCCTTTATTACGCAATTCTAAAACTAGATCTTGGAGACGCGGTATGGCAACCTGGAGCACTTCCTCAGGTGGGAGGGTGAAATAAGATCCGGGATGAAAGATAATATCCGTCGCTCCCGCGAGGTTTCCATAGAAGGCAGCGTCCCATAATCTTTTCCTGCTTTTCGGCCATTCCAATTCATCGGCGTTCAGATTTATGAAATATGGTGCATGCACGCTAATCGCAACATTCCATTCTTCCGCAGTCTGTTTAATCGCCGTGCAGGTTTCTTCAGAAACACGAACCGATTGGACCCACCCCAATTCCAACGCATCCAAATCCAGTTCAGCAATTCGCTTAATTGCTCCAACACTACCACCCGGTTTGGCCGGTGTACTTTTTGGTGATCCAACTGTTCCAAAACGCATGACACCTCTTTGGGGAAAAAATCACTCAGTGATATGAACGGTTATTTGAAACCGGGAGAGGATTTCTCCCTGGTTACGCCACATTGTTCTTTTTTCGTCACCTGTCCCATGGTCATAACCAAGCAAATGAAGGGTTCCATGAAGGACAAGCAAAGCAAGGATATCCTTTTCTTGATCGCCAAATTTTTCCTGCTGATTTTTCACCTGGTCCATCGATATCGCAATATCCCCGATATATTTTCTTCCAGTTTCCGGGTCCAGGTAATCTGCGGGGAAAGCCAGAACATCAGTCGGGCTCAGGATCTGCCGGAAATTTGCATTCAACTGCTGCATTTCTGAATCGTGAGTGAAAACGATCGATAATTCGAGTTGCCGCGGGTCAAATCCTTCCAAAGTAAAGGCATATCGGACCAAGCGTCTCAACCACGGATAAAACTCACGAAGCTGGAAAGAAGTTTTATTGACGAATTGAATATTGCTCAAATCTCACCCATGAATACCATAAGGATGTTTAAGCCTTTGATTCAGACAGCATCTCGCGTACGATCCGGGAAACTTCACTATTGGAAGCCTTTCCCTCCACTTTTGGAAGCGCAATCTTCATTACCTTTCCCATATCAGTAGGAGCAGTGGCTCCAGATTCTTCGATCGCTGACCGAACAATCACTTTAAGTGCAGCATCGCTCATCTGCTCCGGTAGGTATTCTTGAAGGATCTTCAGTTCAGTTGAGTAATGATCCTCCAAATCAGGTCGATTCGCTTTTTTTGAATCCTCGATGGATTCCTTGTGGGTCTTGATCTCCTTTTGAAGAAGGGAAATGACCACCGCATCGTCCAAGGCGGTTCCTTTGTCCACTTCTGCGAGCTTGATATTGGTCAGAACCACCCTGAGAATATCCCTTCGGATGGTATCACCGGATTTCATGGCTTCCTTCAAAGAAAATTCAAGGTCATTCTTTAACATGTCACACTCCCGGTTCAAGGATTTACAGTGATCAATCTTTCAACTTGTTGAAAAAGATCCTGGTTAATACCTGGTACTTGTAGTAAATCTTCTGTGGAAAGGAAGGCTCCATTGGTTTCGCGGAAATCCACGATAGCTTGTGCCTTCACAGGTCCGACCCCCGGGAGCTGGTCTAGCTCCTCCACGCTGGCTGAATTAATACTTATCAAGTTTTCCAGACTACCGGTAAAAGTAGAATCGTTTTCTCCATTTTTCGATGGAATCACTATCCGATCTTCATCTTCCAAAATTGCAGCCAAGTTGACTGCTTCCTGATTTGCCTCTTCAGTAAAACCTCCGGCTTTTTGAATGGCATCATAAATCCGGGAGTTGGAGGCAAGTTGAATAACTCCCGGTTCATTGACTTCGCCTGTTATATAAACCATCAATGTGTCGGGTGCGCGGGTCGGAAGGAGAATCGGTACCTGATCAAAACGAGGGTTTAAAACCATCAGGATCACAGCGGTGAATAACAAACCAAGCATCGAACCGATCAGAACACTTTGCCAGGTCTTCAATGTTTTTCACCCGCCAGTTGGTTTTGGAGGAGATTCATTCATCTTCATCGCATTGAATGCAGCCAGTGCAACTTCTACCATTTCATCTGTAGGTGTACGGGTGGTTAATTTTTGAAGAGCGAGATTTGGTGTTGCCAACCACCGGACAACGGGGTTATCCAGATGGCTGCTCGTCCAACGGATATATTCATAGGAGAGCATCACAATAGGTATCAGGAGTACCAGGCGGGTAAAAATCATCATCGGCAGCGAGAGCTCACCGATAAAGAAGAATACGAACAGCGAAATTATCATTACGGTCAAGATGAAGGAGGTTCCACATCTGGGATGCTGCATGGAACATCCCTGAACAGATAAAACTTCCAGTTGTTTGTGACTCTCAAATGCATTAATCGTTTTATGCTCCGCACCATGATACATGAAAACCCGGCGGATATCCTTGGATCTGCCAATAATCCATAAATAAAAAATCACCAATCCGATTCGAACGAGGCCTTCCACCAAATTCACAGTGGAAGAGTCCCATTCCAGGAAACTGGTCAACCATTTTCCAAAAAGGGCTGGCAGGATAAAAAAGAAGATCACTGCAAATACTAGCGATACTGCTATCGTTCCGTAAAACCAGGGTCCTTCGATCTTTTCATCTTCTTCTGTTTGGTAATTAGCCGAAATGGTGAGATATCGGAAACCTAGCACCATGGCATCCCAAAGCAATAATAATCCACGTAGAAAAGGCCATTGAAAATATTGGCGCGAATAGATCTGCGATAGTTCTTCAGTTTGAATAACGATCTTCCCATCCGGAGTTCTGAATGCTGCGGCGAGAGATTTCTTTCCGCGCATCAAGACTCCCTCGATCAAAGCTTGCCCACCGTAATTGGGCATTCGCAAAGGATCTGCTGGCATTAATTGTCTTCTCCGAGGTAATTAAAGAACCGAATCAGCGCATCGATACCTCTATAAAAAGTGGCCAAATGCAGGCGTTCGTTAGGGGAATGGACATTATCCTCTGGTAAGCCAAATCCGGTGAGAACGGAATCGAACCCCAGGATTCTTTGCATTTCGCCTACAATGGGAACGCTTCCACCTTCTCGTTTATAAGCTGGTTTGACTCCCCATGTTTCCTCCAATGCCCGGTACAGGGTATTGGAAGCCATGGAGAAGGGGTCCGTTGCACAAGCTGGACCGGAAGCCATTTGCTCCAACTCCCAACGGATCGCACTTGGAGCATGGGTTCGCAGATAGGCTTCTAACTGACTTTTCACCTCAGAAGCATCCTGATCAGAAACAAGGCGCATGGAAATCTTCGCCATGGCCCAGGCAGGTATAACTGTCTTCGATCCTTTTCCAGTAAAGCCGGTGAGAAAACCGTTTACATCCAGGGTTGGCCTGGCTCCGACCCGTTCAACAGGTAAAAATCCACTTTCCCCCCAGAGTGCTGGTGCACCGGTCTGGGATAAATAGTATGCCTCATCCATCGGCAACCGTTTGAATTCATCATGCTCTTTTGGAGAAATCGGTCTAACCTTGTCATAGAAACCCGGAAGTGTGACCCTATATTCTTTATCGTGCATTCCTGCGATCAGCTCGCACAAAGCATTCGCCGGATTTAACACCGAGCCGCCAAACGAGCCTGAATGAAGGTCGTGCGAGGGACCAAATACGCGTAGTTCAAAATACGCCAAGCCCCTTAACCCGTAAACAATATTTGGGCAGTTTTCAGAGATCATCCCTGCATCCGGGTTCAAAGCAAAATCACTCTTAAACAATTCCCGATTTGCTTCTAGAAATTTCACGAGGTTGGGAGAACCAATTTCTTCTTCACCTTCGAAAAGGAATTTAATATTTACGGGAAGAGAACCAGAGGAAAGCAAGGCTTTGATCGCTGCCAGGCAGGCTAGCGATTGGCCTTTCATATCCGATGTGCCTCTGCCATATAAACATCCATCGCGGATGACTGGAAGGAAGGGATCCGATTTCCACAATTCCAGAGGTTCCGGAGGCTGCACATCATAATGTCCGTAAACTAGTACGGTTTGATGACTTCCAGCTGCACCTATCATTTCCCCATATACAACTGGGTGACCACCTGTTGGCATGATCTTCACATCAGTCGCACCCATTTTCCGAATGTAGTCCGCTATCCAATCTGCGGCTTTTTGAATATCGCCGTTATGTTCCGGAGAAGTGGAGATGGATGGAATCTTAACCAGGTCCATCAGATCTTGGAGGGTTTCCTCGCGATGACGACTTGCAAAATTGATTTGGGTTTCCATGATCGAATTCATCATTTACCTCCGGGATTTGATTTGATTGATTATACCGGATAGCAGAAATGGTTGATTTTTCACTAAAATGCGTTTATGTTAGAATCTCTCCAAGAGGTAAATCGCATGATCATCCGAAACGGAAAGATAATCACGGGATCTTCCCCTACCAAAATCCTGGATAATTACGCTATCGAAATTGAGCGAGATTTGATTAAATCCGTTTTTCCGGAATCAGAATTATCAGCCAGAATAGAAAATGTTGAGGTAATCGACGCCCAAGGACAATACATCCTTCCCGGATCCATCTGTGCTCATACTCATTTTTACGGCGCATTCGCAAGAGGGATGGCTATCCCAGGTGATCCTGCCAAAGATTTCCCCGAAATCCTTCAAAAATTATGGTGGCCTCTGGACAAGGCATTGGATGAAAAATCCGTGCGGCTTTCTGCACAAGTTTGCCTGATCGATGCGATCAAGCATGGTACGACCACGCTTTTTGATCACCACGCTTCTCAAAATCAAATCCAGGGATCCCTGGATATTATCGCAGAGCAAGTAATTGAAAGCGGTATCCGGGCTGCCTTATGCTATGAAGTTACCGATCGGGACGGAAGGGATAAGGCCATTGAAGGAATCAACGAGAATATTCGGTTCAATAAATCGTTAAAGAATCAGACTTTAAACCTGAAGAATCGTTTGGCGGCGTATTTCGGATTGCATGCCGGATTGACGCTTTCCGATGAAACGCTAGTCCAAGTGGCTGGGTCAGCCCCCGAAGAAATTGGATTTCATATCCATGTGGCCGAACATAGCTCGGATCAGGATAATTCTGTAAATAAGTTCGGGTTGCGTGTAGTTAACCGATTGTCTAATTTCTCAATCCTCCGTCCAAATTCAATCATCGTACATGGTGTTCATTTGAACAACGAAGAAATCGATCTGCTTGCTCGATCCGGATGCTGGGTTACCCATCAACCCCGATCCAACATGAACAACGGAGTGGGGATGGCCAGGGTTGAGGAAATGCTCCAGGCGGGGATTCGGGTGTGCCTTGGAAATGACGGATTCTCGAACCAGATGTGGGAGGAATGGAAAGCAGCTTATCTGGCACACAAACTCTGGCATAAGGATCCGAGATGCATGCAAGCCGATATAATCTTCAAAATGGCGGTAATCCATAATGCTGCCCTGGCAACTGAAACCTTCAATTCCCCCATCGGTTCGATCAGTGAAGGCTCAAAAGCCGATTTGATCTTCCTCGATTACCATCCTTATACCCCACTTACCGAAGGCAACCTCCCCTGGCAAATTATCTTTGGTGTGGATGAAGGGATGATCACTTCCACAATGGTGGATGGTCGATTCCTTATGCGAAATCGAGAGCTTCTTACTTTGGATGAAGAAAAAATCACAGCAGAGGCAATTGAATATGCTCCCAGGGTTTGGTCCAGATACAATCAAATGATCGAAGGATAATGGAAACATGACACCCTCACCAGTTTATAAGATCGCGATTCTTGGTGGAACCGGCAAAGAAGGCAAAGGATTGGCTTATCGCTGGGCGTTGGCTGGACATGATGTGGTTATCGGTTCGCGTCAGTTGGAGAAAGCACAGGCTGCAGTAGAGGAAATCAGAGCGCTTCTCCCCGCAAAGGCAACAATTGGAGCAGCATTGAACGAAACTGCTACCCAATCCCAGGAGATAATCGTACTAACCGTACCATATGCGGTTCACGAAGACATGTTGGAGACGATCAAGCCTTTTATGGAGGGAAAAGTTTTCATCGATGTTACTGTTCCCCTGGTCCCGCCAAAAGTCACAAAGGTTCAAATCCCAGCCGCTGGCAGCGCAGCCCTTGAGGCTGTGAAAATACTAGGCGAAAACGTCAGGGTTGTTTCCGCATTTCAGAATATATCATACGAACGGCTGCTCAATAACCAGGAAATCGATTGTGATGTACTGGTCACCGGCACGGATAAAGAGACCAGGGAATTAGTGATCGGACTGGTTGCTGATGCGGGAATGAGGGGTTGGGATGCGGGTTCGATCGAAAATTCCATCGTCGCGGAAGGTTTAACCTCTATATTGATCCATTTGAATAAGAGACACGGAGTGGAAGCGTCCGGTATACGGATAACTGGAATACCCCAATAACCAAGGTGCGGGAGTTGAAGACCCTTAATTTAACCGCGCTAGATGATTTTCCCCTAGTTCAACCCGGGGATAACCTACCAACGTTGATCTCAGGATCTCTTGAAAAGAATGACATCCAGGTTCAATCCGGTGATATTCTAATTGTCGCGCAAAAGATCGTTTCCAAAGCAGAAGGGCGGTACCGGGATTTAGGTGAAGTTCAACCTTCGGAGAATGCACAAAAACTCAGCCGCATAACCGGAAAAGACCCCAGATTCGTCGAATTGGTTTTGCTTGAGAGCAAATCAGTTCTCAGGGCAAAAACCGGTACCCTGATTGTTGAGCATCGTCTTGGTTTTATCTGCGCAAACGGGGGGATTGACCATTCCAACGTGGACGGTCTGGGAAAGATCAACGAGGATCGGGTTTTACTTCTTCCGGAGGATCCTGATCAATCTTCGGATAGGATTCGAAAGCATCTGGAAAGTGAAACCGGGTGCCGACTCGGAGTAATGATCATTGATTCCCATGGCCGATCCTGGAGAATGGGGATCGTCGGAGTCGCCATAGGTTTTTCCGGTCTACCCGGGTTGGTGGATATGCGAGGCCATAAAGATCTTTTTGGTTTCGAGTTAAAGGTTACCCAAGTAGCTGCCGCAGACGAATTGGCTGCGGCAGCATCCCTGTTAATGGGTCAAGCCGATGAATCTCTTCCAGTTGTCCTTGCCAGAGGATTTCCTTATGCATTGCGAGATTCCTCGTTGAGGGAATTGATACGCCCATCAGATCAGGATTTATTCCGCTAATATGAGATCTATCCTTTCCTTGATAGAGAATTCTGAGAATAGTGAAATCCACAGGATCATGGATGCTATTCGCCCATCGTTAATAGAAAAAAACCCCCTGATCTGGAAATTTCCACACATCACCTGGCATTCTGCTGAAGAGTATCAACTTCCCATTATAGAGAATTATTTACAGGTTTTATCCAATAATTGGGTAAGGACGAAGATCCGGGTAACCGGGATCGGAATGTTCACCGGGAAAACCCAGGTACTTTATTTACCGGTAATTAAAACCCCATCCCTGGTGCAGATGCAAAAACAAGTCTACAAGTTCTGCAAACCGATCTCGACAAAAGCTTCCAAGTTCTTTCACCCAGAAATTTGGATACCCCACATTACGATCATTTCCAATCCGAACGAGCAGTGTTCCATCCCGGATGCAGTTCATACTCTTTCGGAGATGAAAGTGGATTTTGAAGTTGAGATCTATAATCTGGCACTTGGTCAGTACACAGGGGATGCAGCTGACATACTGATTGAGATTCCTTTCTCAAAATGATTTCAGCACCAAAAATCGTGGTTCTTTCTGGCGGGGTTGGTGGAGCTAAATTCGCCGATGGCCTCTACCGTGTTCTCCCGAAGGGACTCCTGACTGTCATCGTTAATACTGGCGATGATTTTTCAGCATTTGGATTAGCCATCTCACCTGATGTGGATACCGTTTGCTACGCGTTAGCCGAAATAGCGAATCCAGATACGGGTTGGGGCCAGGCAAATGAATCCTGGAACGCTCTGGAATCAATAAAGCGTCTGGACGGCCCGATTTGGTTTAAGCTGGGTGATAAAGACCTGGGTACCCACTTGGAAAGGACAAGAATGCTTTCCGAGGGTTTCTCCCTATCAGAAGTGATTATCCGCTTCTGTTCGAAGTGGAAAATTCAAGCCAGAGTTCTCCCCATGAGCAATCAGCCAGTTCACACCATGGTGAAAACCAGCGAATATGGAAAGATACCATTTCAGGAATATTTTGTGGCCAAGAATTGCGAACCTCGCGTAATTGGCTTTGCATTCGAAGGAATTAATAATGCCCAGCCAGCGCCAGGTTTACTTGATGAGATAAGAAAAGCAGACGCTGTGCTCATAGCTCCATCCAATCCTCTGGTTAGCATAAATCCTATTCTCGCTATCCAGGGCGTAAGCGACGAAATACGAAAAAAGGAAAAGGTGATCGCTGTGTCTCCGATTATCGGCGGGAAAACGATCAAAGGACCGCTTGGAAAGATGTATTCCGAATTAGGGAAGGAACCTTCAACCGTTACAGTGGCAGATGGTTACCGGGGAATAATTACAGGATATATTATGGATAAATTCGACAGTACCCTGGAAAAACAAGTGAGCCAGTGGGATATAATCACTATGCTGACCGACACCGTTATGAAATCTATTACAGACCGGGTCAGTCTTGCTGAACAAACGCTGGCTTTTTTGGATAGGGAGTTCTCAAGATAATCCATGGCTCTTTGGGTCATCGTTCCTGTGAAATCCATTCACAACGGCAAGTCAAGACTGGCCGGCGTTCTTTCCTGTGAGGACCGGGAGAGATTGAATCTCTCAATGCTTACAAATCTCCTGCAAACTTTGAAAGATTTGGATCAAATCACAGGAGTTCTGACCATCAGCCAGGATAAATTGGTTCAAGATTTGACGGATTCCTATGGTTTCAATTTTCATTTGGAACAAAAACCGTATTCCCTGAATAATGCCATCAAAACAGCTTGCAAAGAATGCCTAAATATGGGAGCCTCGGAAGTATTGATTCTTCCAGCCGACCTGCCAATGATCAACAAACATTCTTTGCAAATTATCCTTGAAAAGAACACCGACCCACCTGTAGTGGTGATCACGCCAGACCGACGATGGGAAGGCACAAACTCACTCCTCATCAATCCAAACAACGGATTCGAGTTTCGGTTTGGCGAGAATTCATTTTTTCTGCATAAAGAAATAGCTCATGCGCTAGATTACCGGGTAGAAATCATCTCAGACCCGGGAATGGAATTGGATCTTGATCTACCGGAGGATTGGGACCTGTACCAGGGACTGATCAAAAAAAACCTAACACCAAGTGGAGGATGAAAAATGCCAGAAAGAGTTGCTTTATACCTTCAAGACGCCCACAACCTGAGGGACGGATTGGATTTTGTCCGGTATGCAGAAGAACGAGGGTTTGAAGCTGTGTGGCAGGCGGAGAGCCGCCTGGTGCGTGACGCAATTGTCCCCATGGCAGCCTACGCGGCGGTTACTGACAAAATCAAAGTCGGATCCGGTGTTATCAATAACTGGACCAGGAACATAGGTCTTCTCGCTTCAACATTTCTCACACTGGACGACCTGGCACCTGATCGAATTATATGTGGTATCGGCGCCTGGTGGGACCCGCTGGCAAAAAATGTGGGAATCAACCGCGCAAAACCGCTTACTGCAATGAAAGAAACCATCACGGTGATGAAACGGTTGTTGAACATGGAAAGAGTTACTTTCGATGGAGAATTTGTTCACGTCAATGGTATTGAACTAGATGTGGTTCACGGACGGCGCGAACCTCGTAACGTACCCATCATGATCGGTGCAACTGGGGATCAAATGATGGAAATGACCGGGGAGCTCGCGGATGGCGTGGTGTTAAATTACTGCGTGCCGCCCGAATACAATCTGAAAGCCCTGGACCTCCTGGCTGCAGGTGCAAAAAAGGCCAATCGCGATTTTGACGCCATCGACCGTCCGCAGTTGGTGGTCTGTTCCGTGGACCATGACCACGACAAGGCCATTGATACCACCCGGGGATTGCTAACCCAGTATCTTGCCCAGCAACCCCATATCGCAAAAGCCTCTGGTGTATCGCAGGAGATCGTCACGCAGATCCAATCCATTCTTGGGTGGCCTGCGACTCACGAGCAAATCCAGAAAGCCAAGCACCTTGTTCCGGAAGAGCTTGTACTCAGGATCACTGCTTCCGGTACCCCGGAAGAAGCTCGCCGTAAAGTGGATGAATATCGAAAAAATGGCTGCACCTGTCCGATTATGTACCCCGTGGGTGGGGATGTGAAACTTTTGATTGATACCTTTGCTCAGAAATGAGAAAACAAGCAAATTCTGAAGACTGTTTCGTGTGCGGCCTCTTGAATCCTTCCGGACTTAAATTATCATTCCATGAACATCCGGATGGGACTGTAAGGTCAAATTTGATGATTCGACCGGATTACCAGGGTTGGCCTGGAATTGCACATGGAGGCATTATCGCAACTCTACTGGATGAAGTAACTGCCCGGGTTTACATGAACGATTCAACCGATAATCGATTAATGGTTACCGGGAAACTGGAGATCCGGTACAGAAAACCCGTTCCAATTGGTGAGATGATCGAAGTGATCGGTATCCCAATGGGCGAGAGCGGACGGACTGCCACCGCCAGGGGTGAATTGCGGGATTCGCAGGGTGGATTATTGGCTGAAGCCATAACAACGATGGTTCAAGCCCCCGATGAATTGATAAAGCAGTTGGATTTGGATTCCCGCAAATGGGTTCAAGCTCCTGATGAGGATGAAAGATGATTATTGAATACTTGCGACCAGATACCCTTGAAGAGGCAATCAATCTTCTTAATCGTCGGGAACCCAAGTCTATCCCGCTCGGTGGTGGAACCAACCTGGCACAGAAAAGATCTGATGATGCAATTGCAGTGATCGATTTGCAGGCGCTCGGAATGCGTGAAATCGTGCTCAAGAATGGCTATCTAGAGATAGGCGCGAATGTCACTTTACAACGAATCTATGATTCCCCACAAGTACCTGCTGCGATTCGGGCTTCTGTTGCCCGAGAGGGAAATTTCAACCTTCGTCAAATGGCAACAATCGGAGGTACCGTTGCATCATCAGATTGCGGATCACCATTTGTGGCACTACTGCAGGCAGGTGATGCGGAAATCATCTGGGAACCCGGGCACGAACCATTCAAATTGATAGAATTCACCCCGGTTTTTCGCCGAGATCATCCAGGGTTTATCTCCAGTTTAAAGATCCCGCTTCCTTCGAAATTCGCCATGGAAAGTGTAAGCCGTACACCATTAAGTGAATCGATTCTTTGCGTCTGCGGCGCACAAAATCAAGCAGGGAATACCAGGATATTAATCGCTGATTCATCCAAATCACTCGCCGGAGTCATCTTTGAAGGAGCTTTGCAACCTGGAAAACCAGACCCCATCATGCTTGCATCTAATTGGGTCGAAAATGGGAACATCCGTGATCCATATTTGGGAAATGTTCTTGGCGAATTGATCGATCGTTTATTAACCGAGTTGCGAAAGGAGGGGTAAGATGGCAAAGATTCAATTGATCATCAACCATAAATCGGTTTCTGTCGATTGCCTCCCATCTGATACCCTTTTGGACGTCCTTCGGAGAAACGGATTTTTCGGGGTCAAATCTGGTGGATGCCAAAAAGGGGAGTGCGGTGCGTGCGCTGTTCTCATGGATGGTAAACCAGTAAATTCCTGCAGTATGCTGGCAATGCAAGCACAGGGTCATTTAATTGGAACAATTGAAGGTTTGGGTGACCACCCACAGAAAGGGTGGAAAGAAAGTCCTGGTTTGGATGTAATCCAGCAGGCTTTCATTCAAACCGGCGCGATTCAATGTGGTTATTGCACACCTGCTATGATCCTCGCGGTTCGATCTCTCCTGGATCAGAATCCAAATCCTACCGAAGCTGAGGTTCGGAAATATCTCTCTGGGATCTTGTGCCGCTGCACGGGTTACCAGAAACCAGTTCAGGCTGCTTTGCTGGCTGCAAGCATAATACGGGGTGAAACAGATCTAGGAGAAATCCTGTCGTTCCCACCAGGGACAGTCGCATCTCCTTTACCGAATGAAGAAAAAACTGATAATAGATCAGGTACCGGCGACCTGCTCACATCCCAAAAAGTACTACCGAAGATCCATCTCCCTACAGATAAAGTTGAATATCAACAAGTGGGGAAACCGGAACCGAAAGTGGATGCCATCAAGCTTGCACAAGGGAAACCAGCATTCACCGCTGATATTGAATTAAGGGGTTTGCTTTTTGCAAAAGTGCTTCACAGCCCATACGCGCATGCCCGGATAAAATCCATTCAAACCGAGAGAGCCAAAGCATTACCCGGAGTAGAGGCTGTGCTGACCTGGCAGGATATTCCCCGGGTTATCTATTCCACCGCAGGGCAATCCGATCCTATCCCGGGCCCGCTGGATGCATTCTCCCTGGATAACAAGGTTCGATTCGTGGGGGATCGGGTCGCATTTGTGGCTGCAGAGACTGAACTAATTGCGGAAAAAGCACTTGAATTGATAGATGTCGAGTATGAAGTTATGCCCCATATTCTGGATTCCCGCGATGCCATGAAATCCGGCGCTATCCAAATCCATGATGAACCAGAACTGGTGCCGTTCGCAGACTCGGACGCAAGCCAGAACTTAGCAGCCAGAATCAGAATAGATATCGGGGATGTTGAAAAAGGATTTTCCGAAGCGGATGAAGTTTTCGAGGGGGATTACGAAGTATCCAAAGTCCAACAGGCGCATATTGAACCGCATGTAGTCATCACTTATTGGGATGAAGACGACCGATTGGTCATCCGCTCCAGCACCCAGGTGCCCTTCCACATTCGCCGGATCCTGGCGCCAGTCCTGAATTTGCCGGTTAAACGAATCCGGGTGATCAAACCCCGGATAGGAGGGGGATTTGGCGGTAAACAGGAGATATTGATGGAGGATGTGGCTGCTCACCTTACAATCGCCACTGGTAGACCAGTCAAGTATGAATTCACCCGGTCTGAAGAATTCAGCGCTTCCCGCTCACGGCATCCCATGCGTATCCATATGAAAACAGGTGTGAAAAAAGATGGAACCATCACTGCAAACTCGATGACTGTTCTTAGCGATACTGGTGCGTATGGCTGCCATGCACTGACAGTCACCGGGAATACCGGTCACAAATCCATGGCACTATATGTAGGGGATGGATTCTATCGTCAGGCACCAAATATCCGTTTCCATGCAGATGTCGTTTATACCAATACGCCCCCTTCAGGCGCGTTTCGGGGGTATGGTGTACCCCAGGGATTTTGGGCGGTGGAAAGGCACATGGAAACCATCGCGGTTGCACTTGGTTTAAACCCGATTGATTTCCGGTTGAAAAATACTTTACGTTCGGGTGAATTGCATCCATTCAGCACTTCCTGGAGCGAAGGCCGCGAGCCCCGCCCGGAAACAGTTCACACGGTGGGTTTGGAAGATTGCGTCCGAAAAGGGATGGAGCTGATAGGCTGGGAGCAGAAATTTGGTAATCCTGTTTGGCAATCCATCCCTGGTAAACCCTGGCTCAAACGAGGTATTGGGATTGCCACAGTCATGCAGGGTACAGCGATTCCTTACCTGGATATGGGCGGCGCGAGCATCAAGATGAATGACGATGGGTCGTTTAATTTATTGATCGGAGCCACAGACCTGGGAACAGGGTCCGATACAGTATTAGGACAAATGGCAGCAGAGATCCTAGGTGTACCAACCGAGGATATTATCGTCTATTCCTCCGATACTGATTTCACCCCCTTTGATAAAGGCGCGTACGCTTCTTCCACAACCTATATCTCCGGAACAGCGGTCTGTAAAGCTGCTGACCAGGTGGCGGAGAAAATCCGGCGACGAGCTGCTTCTATGTTGGAAGGTGATCCCTCAGAGATAGTCCTGCGAGGGGCTTATGCGAGCCTGCCTAATGGACGCAGCGTTAGTTTTGCTGAAATCGCTCTGGACTCTTTACACCACAATAACCAGGAACAGATAATGGCAGTGGCTTCGTATATGTCCCCGGTTTCCCCGCCGCCATTCGCTGCGCAGTTTGCTGAGGTGACCGTGGATACCAAAACGGGTCAACTCTGGGTAGACCGCCTGGTAATGGCGGTGGACTCCGGAATGATCATCAATCCGCTTACCGCCTCCGGTCAGATTGAGGGAGGCATGTCCCAGGCGCTTGGTTACGCGGTTTGTGAAGAAATGACCTTTGATGAAAATGGATGCATCCATCAGCAGGATCTGGATCGCTACCATATCTTCCGGGCTGACGAAATGCCGCAGATGGAAGTGATCTTCATTGAAACCTTCGAGCCGAGTCATCCATTCGGAGTTAAGGCTGTAGCGGAGATCCCTCTGGATGGAGTCGCCCCGGCGGTTGGAAATGCTGTCCGGAATGCCTGTGGTGCAGATGTATCCAGTATCCCCATCACACCGGAAAAAATTTGGGGTTCAATGAATAGGGAAAACAAGTGAGTGATACATCAGCACACGTTTATGTAACCGGTCATGTTAATCCGGATACAGACTCAATCGCAGCTGCACTTGGGTACGCATGGCTATTGAAGGAACGGGATGGATTAGATACCATTGCCACCAGGGCTGGAGCGGTCAATCCGCAAACCTCATGGGTGTTGAAGTATTTACAGGTGGATCCACCTATTTTGCTCACAGATGCGTCACCCAGGTTTGAATCCGTTATGCGCCGCATGGATACAACGACACCTGATAAACCACTCCGTGAAGCCTGGTTGATCGCCAATCGTACCGGCGGAATCGCACCTGTTTTAAATCCAGACCGAAGCCCATTTGGTTTAATTACCGGACGCAGCCTATTCGGTTTTCTCAGCCGCCAGGTCGGACCAAATCCCCACATGAATAACCTAAAAGTTACCGATATTCTTGATTTGCCTTGTTCCGAAGCAGCTGACCGTAACGTGAGCCAATTCCAGGCGTCAACTCGTATACGGGATGTAATCAATCGAGTGCTGAGGACCGAAGGGGATGAATTCTGGGTGCTGGATGATGACCATAAATACGCAGGCATCTGCCGTCAAAAAGATCTGCTCGAACCTCCCCGCCTGCGAATCGTTTTAGTGGATCATAATGAAGCCCAGCAATCGGTGGCATCTTTGGATGAGGCGGAGTTGATCGAAATCCTGGATCACCATCGACTCGGTAACCCGCCAACCCACACTCCAATCCGATTTACAGTTGATATTGTGGGGTCAACCAGTACGCTGATTTCTGAACTTACCGAAGAGGCGGGATTAAGCCTGCCACCGAAACTTGCCGGTGTATTGATGGCCGGCCTGCTTTCCGATACACTCATACTGACCTCTCCTACAACCACCACACGGGATAAAAAAGCTGCAGTACGACTTGCCCGATGGGCATTTATTGCTGGTTCGGTGCTTGAAGGCGAAACGATCGAGACTTTCGGGCAAAAGATACTCTCTGCGAGCGCTGGATTGGGTTCAAGACCTGCCGGCGAGCTTGTTATTCAGGATATGAAAATTTATTCCAGCGAACGGACAAGATTCGCGATCTCCCAGATTGAAGTCAACGATATGTACGAGATCGGTGAAAATGTACATGTGCTTGAAGATTCTCTAAAAAGCCTTAAAATTAAAGAGAATCTTGATTTTGCCATGCTGATGGTCACGGATGTCGTCCAATCCGCCAGCCGCATTATCCTGATAGATCCACCCGGTGAATTGGGTGATCTACCATACAATCCTTTGCCTGATGGAACATACCTGGCGGAGGGCGTTGTATCAAGGAAAAAGCAACTTTTACCTGTAGTTCTAGGTTTATTGGAGAATTAAATGTCCATCTTATTGGAAGCTGGTGAGCTTGAAGTCAAAGGGATCTCAGCCGCTCTTTGCACCATTATTCAGAGCACAGGTTCCACACCCCGACATACCGGCAGCAAGATGATCGTTTACCCGGATGGCAGGATATCTGGTTCAGTTGGCGGCGGTCTTATCGAAAACCAGGTTATCGAAGAAGCCTTGAAATCGATCCAGGAAGGGAAATCGCGAAAAACGGCCTATGACCTCGTTGATCCTGCAAGGGGAGATGTCGGTGTTTGTGGAGGCCACGTGGAGGTCTATATCGAACCTATAGCCAAAAAACCTTTATTGGTTGTAATTGGGGGTGGACATGTTGGCAAGGCAGTTTTGCACATCGGTAAGTGGCTCGGTTTTAGAACAGCTGTCAGCGACGACCGCCCTGAATTTTGCACCTCTGAAGCCAATCCCGATGCTGACCAGTTTTTTGTGGGTCCAATGGAAGATCTGGTCAATCATTTAGAGATCAATCGTGACTCTTATCTGGTTTTGACAACCCGCGGGTATGATGTCGATATAAAAGGAATTCCTTCGTTACTGGAAAAAGACCCAGCTTTCATTGGTGTGATCGGTTCAAAAAGAAGATGGATCGTGACCAGGAAAGGCTTACTTGCACAGGGTATTTCGGAAGAAAAAATCACAGAAATCCGCTCTCCTTTGGGACTTGAATTGAACGCCGAAACCCCTGAAGAAATTGCCATCAGCATCATGGCCGAAGTGATCATGGTTCGGAATGAAGGCAGTGGTAAAAGCATGAAATACAATTAAGGCGCAAATAATGTATCAAAAATATATCAATGCTGCCAACTTAAATGATGCCATGGGTATCCTTGCCAGTGAAAAACGATCCGCCAGGATAATTGCTGGCGCAACGGATCTTATGTTGGAGATGGAGAGAGGAATTCGAAGCGATATTCATACATTGGTGGATATCTCCCGAGCTTCCGGCTGCAACTCCATCACCCTTGACGAAGAAAATACCCTCCATATTGGACCAATGGTCACCCACAACCAGGCTGCTTGTTCCAAGTTGATCAGGGAATTTGGTTTTCCGTTATCTCAGGCCTGCTGGTTAGTAGGCAGTCCGCAGATTCGAAACCGTGGAACAATCGCCGGTAACTTGATCACTGCTTCGCCGGCCAACGATACCATCCCAGCATTGATCTCGCTGAATGCATCTATCACGCTGGCTTCCAACCGCGGGAATCGTAAAGTGAATTTACAAGACTTTTACCAGGGTGTAAGAAAGACCATTATGGCTGAGGATGAGCTTCTCGCGGAGATCACATTCCCTGCCTTTTCTTCCAATCATCGGGGAGTCTTTTTCAAATCCGCCTTGCGTGAAGCGCAGGCGATTTCTGTAGTGAACTTTTCGGGAGTTTTGGAACTTAAAGATGGATTGATCCTATCGGCCAACCTCGCCTTTGGTTGTGTTGCCCCCACAATCATCCGGGCAACAGCAGCGGAAACTTTCCTGATCGGGAATCAATTCAGCAGGGAAACGATAGATGCCGCAGCAGTTCTTGCGGTTGATGAGACCAGACCAATTTCGGATTTGAGAGGCTCGGATACCTACCGGAAAGTTGCAGTTAAGAATGCGATCCGCGATGCCCTTTATTTAATCCTGAATGGCAGGGAAAGAGATCAACTTCCAGGGGAGCCGGTTTCTCTCCAGGGGAAAAAACCATTCCACGCGACACCGATTGAAAAAACCCGTGAATATTCAATCAATGATCAGGTTCATGTGACGATCAATGGCAAATCCTTCTCCGGCAGGGCCGCTGGACATCCAAACCTACTTCGATTCGTAAGAGATGAAGCCTTATTAACCGGGTCGAAAGAAGGTTGCGCTGAGGGTGAATGCGGTGCGTGTACGATCTTCCTCGATGGTGCAGCTGTTATGGGATGCCTTGTTCCGGTTTTTCGGGCTGACCAGGCGCAGATAGAAACAGTGGAAGGCCTTTCTTCGCCAGAAGGAGGACTTCATCGAGTGCAACAAGCGTTTATCGATGAGGGGGCTGTGCAATGCGGTTATTGCACTCCAGGATTTGTGATGAGCGCGGTAAAACTTCTTGAAGAAAATCCAAAACCAAATCGCGAAGAAATCAAACAGGCGATGACCGGAAATCTTTGCCGGTGCACCGGTTATTATCAAATCATAAATGCTGTAGAAAATGCAAGCCAGAGGATGGGTTAATATGTCCAACGCAAATCGTTATTCCAACCAACCAAAAACTCGAAACGAGCAAAAGCAAGCACATCCCATCTGGAGGGGTGTAGGGTTTGGCCTTATGGTGCTGCTACCGATCATTTCTTATGCGACTGCGCTTATCTTGATCGGAATGAATAATACGGAGAGATGGATCATGATTCCCCGGGATCTGTTGGTCCGCAATCAGGATCCTTTGTTGCTGATCAAGTTAATTCTCACATTGATCCTCATGGCAGGTTTCGCGATCGTTCTTACATTGATCTTCCAAATTCTTTACTCCATATTTGGACCCTCCCGGTATGGTCCCACGGATGTTCCCCCAGTGGCAGGACGATTCAAAAAGTATAAAAGGTGATCCGGAGACTAGAATGGGAAAATACATTGGCCATTCTTTAAGCCGGGTGGATGCCCGCGGGAAGGTAACCGGCCAGGCGGTATATCCTGGCGATATCAACCTGCCCGGGCAAGTTTGGATGAAGGTGCTTTTCTCCCAAAAAACGCATGCCATCATCCGGGAGATCGACATCACAGCAGCAAAATCGTTGCCTGGGGTGCTGGCAATATTCACTTCCAAAGATGTGCCAAATAACGAATATGGATTGATCGTCTCCGATCAACCTGTTTTGTGTGGTCCTGGTTCGAATAAAGCCTTTGCAGATCGCGTTCGATGCCTTGCTGACCAGGTTGCCCTCGTGATAGCGGAAACCGAAGAAATTGCCGCCCAGGCGCGGGATATGATCAAGGTGGATTATGAAGATCTTAAACCGGTATTCGATCCCAGGGAGGCAATGCAGACTAAGGAAACCCTCTTACATCCGGAACTAGATTCAAACATATTTTGCCATTACCGGATACGCAAGGGAGATGTGGAGCAGGCTTTTGCAGATGCGGACGTGATCGTTGAATCCGATTACCAAACTCCCGCCCAGGAGCATGCTTACCTTCAGCCTGAAGCAGGCCTCGGATATATTGACGAAGAGGGGAGAGTAACAGTAAATGTTGCGGGGCAGTGGGTACACGAGGACCAGGATCAAATCGCCCATGCGCTCAATTTACCCCTGGAAAAGGTTCGGGTAATCTACCCAGCCATTGGCGGAGCATTTGGCGGACGAGAGGATATGTCAGTGCAGATCATTCTCGCATTGGCAGCCTGGCGGTTGCATCAATCTGGAATTAACCGCCCTGTAAAGATCATTTGGTCCCGTGAAGAATCCATCATTGGTCATCATAAACGCCACCCGTATTACATTCATGCAAAATGGGGGGCCAAAAAAGACGGTACCATAACTGCGGCGAAAGTCGAGTTGATAGCTGATGGAGGTGGGTATATCTACACCTCCACAAAAGTTCTTGGCAATGCTACGTTGCTGGCAACAGGGGCGTATCGAATTCCGAACGTATCGGTGGATGCTTATGCAGTTTATACCAATAACCTACCGACGGGTGCATTTCGGGGTTTTGGCGGGCCTCAAGCATTGTTCGAGGCTGAATCACAATTAAATAAACTTGCTGAAAAACTCGGCATGGATCCGGTTGAGTTCCGGATGAAAAACATCATTCGGGAAGGTGACCTACTTTCAGTGCAAACACCATTGCCCAAAGGTGTTGCGATAGAGCAAGTGCTGGAGCGCTGCGCCCAGGAATCAGGATGGCTAAAACTGGAGAAAACCTGGAAAAAACCTGAGGATGAAATCAGCGAGGATAAGTCTGGAAGGAACAAGACTTCCTGGGGAATTGCCTGCGGGTATAAGAACATCGGCTTTTCTTTTGGTGCACCGGAAAAATGCTCAGCTACTATTGAACTTCACGGAAAAAGCGAGATCGAACGGGTTATCCTGCACCATGCAGCGGCAGAAGTGGGGCAGGGAACCCACACAGTTATGGTTCAGGCAGCTTCTGAGGCATTAAAATATACCTCCAGCGAGGATAGAACTAATTACCTCTGATACTGCCTTTACCGAAAATTCCGGGTCGGTTTCCGCTTCCCGGATGACATTCATGGGAGCTAATGCGGTTAAAGGGGCGTGCGAAGCCGCCTTGAAGAAATGGGATTCTGAGGAGCGGCCAGCCGTTGCTACGTTTGAGTATCGACCACCAGCAACTACCCCCTTCGATCCGGAAACCGGGAAAAGTGAGCCTAATTTCGCCTACGGTTATGTCGCAATCGCAGTTAAGGCCAAAGTCGATACCGAAACAGGGAAAGTGACGTTGAAGAAAGTAATCTGTGTTGACGATGTTGGCCAGGCAATCAACCCGCAGCAGGTAAAAGGGCAGATCGAAGGCGCGATCGTACAAGCAGCAGGGTATGCGCTCCAGGAGAATTTCATACAGGATGGTACCGGGGTGAAAACCAAAACCCTTTCAACCTACTTGATCCCAACCATTCTCGATATCCCTGATGAAATCCAATCGATTGTGTTGGAAGTGCCCGATTCGAACGGCCCGTGGGGAGCAAAAGGCATGGGAGAAATGCCCTATTTATGTTTGGTTCCTGCCGTAACCGATGCGGTCCATTCCGCCACCGGTCATTGGTATAACGAGTTTCCACTGACCCCGGAAACAGTATTAAAGGGATTGGGTAAGGTCTGAATCCAAATATGCCATTAAGAATAGTAATCCTCGGGGGTGGTGATCTCGCCAGCGGCGTTGCTTTAAGGCTTTTTCGGCTTGGCTGCCAATTAATTGTTACAGAATTGGCTCAGCCTTATGCAGTGCGTCGCACCGTCAGTTTCGCCGAGTCTGTTTACGGTGGTACGATCACAATCGAAGGTGTTCCCGGGATCTTGTACCCTTCATACGGCAAGATCATATTTGATAATTGCATCCCTGTACTCATTGATCCAGATATGACAACAGTAGGTAAGTTCAAACCGGATGTACTGGTTGACGCCAGGATGATCAAACAGGAAATCCCTCTCCGGCATTACCCTGGAATTTTCACGATTGGCCTTGGACCTGGGTTCATCGCTGGGAAAAATTGCCATACGGTCATCGAAACCCAACGTGGCCACAGTATGGGAAGAGTTATTTACGAAGGTGCAGCGGAAGCAGATACAGGCATCCCGGAAAGGGTCGCGAATTTCCAGCACGAGCGGGTGCTGCGTTCCCCATCGGATGGTATTTTCCGAACCGAACTGGAAATCGGAAATCAGGTAAAAGAAGGCGAAATAATCGGCCACGTGGGAGCGAATGCCATTCCAGCTCCGTTTTCCGGAATGATCCGGGGATTGTTGCACAATGGTCTGGAGGTTAGAGCAGGTTTGAAAATCGGAGATATCGATCCAAGGGTTGATCCGAAATTGTACCAAAATGTATCTGATAAAGCGCTGGCAGTGGGGGGTGGAGTGATGGAAGCCATACTGACCAAGGCAGTCTTTCGCCAGAAGCTTTCGAATTAGAGAACCTATGCAACTCCGCCAGGCGTTACGGGCTGAGCAGAAATCAGTCATATCTTTCGTTGGAGCTGGGGGTAAAACAACAGCAATGTTCCAGCTAGCCCGTCAATTTGACACTCCCGTAATTGTCACTTCCACCACTCATCTCTCACAAACTCAATCTCATCTCGCTGATAGGCATATCATTTTTTACGAAAATGCATATAACCGGAATAAACGAATATCTATAGAATCTGGGGTTACTCTAATTACAGGCAACCTCGACCAGCAAGGAAAATACACTGGGATAACCATTGACCAGGCCAATAGATTGGGAGAGTTCACCCTTAATAATCAAATTCCATTGTTGGTGGAAGCCGATGGATCCAGACAATTACCTCTAAAAGCACCAGCAGATCACGAGCCTGCCATACCTGAGATCACGAACCATGCAGTAGTCCTGGCAGGGTTATCCGGACTTGGAAATATCCTTAATGATGATTACGTTCATCGCGCGGAAATCTTTTCCCGATTGACTGGCCGAAAAATTAATGAACTTGTCACAATCGACGACGTTATTATTGAATTGCGCGATCGACAGGGTGGATTAAAGAACATTCCCAAAGAGGCCCGAAAATCAGTGATTCTGAACCAGTCATCGGGATTATCTGATCTAACCTATTTTGTATACAGCCATGCAAGGATTGTTGTCTGAATACGACAGCATCGTTGCCGCTGAATTGAATGAGATGAAAATATTTTTCACTTGCGAAAAGGTATCTGGTATCATCCTGGCTGCAGGCGGAGCAGAGCGCTTTGGCTCCCCAAAACAATTGGCTTCATGGAATGGGAAAACCTTATTGCGGAGGGTCACTGAGACTGCGCTGGCATCCAACCTTTCCGAGGTTATTGTCGTAGCAGGAGCCTGCGAAACGGAGGTCCTAAACCAAGTAAATGATCTACCGGTTAAGGTTGTTGTAAATCCAAATTGGACCAGCGGACAAGCATCGTCGATCGACGCAGGTTTGACAATAATTTCGCCAAACTCGGGGGCAGCCATTTTTCTCCTCGCCGATCAACCAAGGGTTCAACCGGAGTTGCTCAATGAGCTGATCCGTGTTCATGCCCAAACTCTGGCACCGGTGATCGCCCCAGAATTTAGCGGAAAAAGGGGAAATCCTGTCCTTTTCGACCGGCAGACTTTTTCCAACTTGCGCGAGCCTAGTTGGTGATGTGGGGGGAAGGGGTATTTTTGGGATTTTTCCTCCTTTATCGATTCCATGGTCCGATGATAG
The DNA here is from genome assembly GCA_963747315.1 of uncultured Chloroflexia bacterium. GTDB lineage: Bacteria > Chloroflexota > Anaerolineae > Anaerolineales > Anaerolineaceae > CAVVEQ01. The sequence continues at coordinate 636,048 of CAVVEQ010000013.1, forward strand.
TATCCTGGAAGATATCGACACCCCCGAAGATCTATCCAGATTGGATCATGGATGAAGGAAAAACTAAAAATTACCGCGATCATTTTAGCCGCAGGCCTTTCCACAAGAATGGGAAGCCCAAAAATGCTGCTAGCGTGGCAAGGCAGTACAGTGTTGGAGACGGTATTAAAAACCGTGACGGAGAGTCCGATTGATGATGTGATTCTCGTTTACGGAGCCTGGAAAAATGAAATCCTCAAAATTGCCGGAATATTCCCAATACAATCTGTATACAATCCGGATTTTTCCAACGGTTCGATGCTTGTATCGCTACAAACCGGACTTAGACACATCCATGAACCTTCGGACGGATTCATGATCATTCTTGGCGATCAACCCATGCTTAGCAGATCCATCATCGAAAAGTTAATCCTGGATTTTCGATCAACGGGAAAGAAGTTATGTACTGCCAAGCTTCAATTATCGGAGGGGGCATCCGTGGTTGATCGATATTTCCCTAAAAAATGAAATCCTGGGTATAGAAGAACCCAGGACTCTACGAGATTTCTTAAAAAGCCACGAGACAGATATTTATTATTCAGTAGTTGATGATCCAAACATCCTAACTGACTTGGACACTCCGGAAGACTATCAGAAATATATTGCTGGTTGTTAATCGTCGCCTGGCGGGGGAGGATCCTTTGCTTCCAGTTTCCCATCATCCATGGATTTGAGGATTTCTCTGGCTGCGGCTTCGTCCGTTTCCTTCACTAAAACCAGTGTCTCGCCTAAAGGCCCGATTGTTAATCCAATCGCAGCTCCCGCGCTCTCCTGGGATAGTTCTGCCTTGATCCCAAAGCTTTCTAATAAAATCCGGATCGATTCCGCCTCCAAAGGGCTGGTGGAAAGATATACTGGTTTATAGTCGTCAGAGAACATTTATACCTTCCTGAGAATTATTTTTTCGATAACCTTATTACCGCGCGTTGCTCTGGGAATAATTATCCGGTTTCTGTAAAGTATATCCCAGGATGAATAAAGACGAAGCAACTCATTTTTTTTATGTAGGTATTCCTCCGGAAATCCGTTCGCTGCGGTGTCAGTACCTTCTGAAGGCGTCTCGAAAAATAGAATTCCACCTCTTTTGAGAGTATTTTCGTATAGGTGGAATAATTTCCGATCTAAAAAATAAAAATTTATGATCGCATCGAATGTATTTTCCGGAAAATTGATGTGCGCGGAATCGCTGATAACTTTCATAATCGTATTGCAATTTTGATCGGCAATTCGCACTGCCACGGAAGAGATGTCCACGCCTACTACCCGGCAACCACTCTTGACGAGAAATTTAGCGTTTTCACCCAATCCCATGGCCATATCCAGAATCAGTGCTCCAGGATGAATCAAGTGATGAAATCGAACCAGCAGGTCACGTGGTTCAGATTGTTTCATTCTTCCAGGTTCCTGGTATCTGGTGTTCCAGCGCAAGGCGTCATCCCGAGCCATGTTTGCGCTCTTTCAATTTGAGCCTTTCGATTCTGCGGTGGAAATCATCCAATAAAATCTTACGGGTGTGATTGGTTAAATCCGCCTTTTCGATTGAATTCACTCCATCATGGCAATAATTCTTCGCAGTGGAAAAATCCTTGCGGGTATGTTCATAATACTTAGCCAATTCGAGGCTGGATTCCCAATCACCCGCCCGCGATAGATCAGCGAAGATCGGGGCAGCCATTTCCCAATTTCCGGTTCTTTTATACAACTTCGCCAGTTTTTTCTTGTTTAGAACCTGGAAGGATTCCTGCATTGGCATTTCCGCTGCGCTGGCATAGAAAGACTCAGCTTCCGAATTTCGTCCAAGGGCTTGATGAAATTCACCCGCTGCCATGACTTCCGATCCAATATAATCGCCACCTCGATGCCCATTTTCGAGAATTTGCGATATTCTGAACATAACAGCTGCGAGGGATACAATATCCATTGTGTTATGGTAGAAAACACCTTTCATTGACCGGGCATCGCCATTACGGCAATAATCAATATACAACTCCGGGATCATCCACCCGGGAATTTCATCGTCGGTGCGATTCATTCCTAAGATCTCAGTCTCCAAAACACCCAGGTTTCGCCGTGTTAACCGGTATTTCCACAATCGCCTTGCGAGAGGAAGAAGATCAATATGACCCAGGGATTCGAACGGAGCGGTCAACCCATTTATCACATACCTGGCCTTTAATAATGGGATATCAAAACTTTTTCCGTTGTAGGTGACAATTCCCCGAAAACCGCTCAACGCTCCGCTTATTCCTGTTAGAAATGCAGATTCTTCGCCAGGATCCTGAAGGAAGAATTGCTGAACCCTGAAACCATCTTTAGTCTGGAATCCAATCCCAACCAGGAAAACATAAGTTCCGGTACCTCCGCTCAGGCCGGTGGTTTCCGTATCCAAAAAGATCAGGGAATCGGACAGTAACGATTCCAATTCTTGGGTTCGAGCCCAACTGGCGATTAATTTCAGGTCTGAAGGCTGATCCAGACGGATTATTCCCTGCTGGTGATCCCGAGGGAAAAACTCCTCATGCAGAAATGTAGTACCGAGAGCATTTCGCCGAAAATCTCCGGATAAAACATTCTGGATCGGGTATTTCTTTTCAAAAATTATCCCTGAATTAGGGTTAATACCTGTTTTCACTCCTAGAGATTTCAGCCTATCCCGCAGTGAATCTGGCATGAATTAATCCAATAAGCAGTTTAATACAGCGATCGTTTCGGTTTTTCCACCCTCAGCCTGTGCACCGGAAGCCCCAACACAAGCAGGGCAGCCATCTTTGCAACCACAATCCATGATCAATTCCCTCGCGGCTGTCAATATTTGATTATGGTTCTTAAATAAGTGTTCCGAAAGCCCAATTCCCCCAGGCACCTGGTCATAAAAAATGACTGCAGGTTGACCTTCAGCAAATTTGCAGGTTGGATCGGTGGCGGAACCAAGGTCGCTTTGATCGCACATAAGGAAGAGCGGTGCAAGGTTGGAAAGTACGTAGCGGCATCCGCTCAATCCGCTACGGATGCGCAGGATGGATTCGGCTTTCATATGGCAGATAGGACACAAAGTGACCAGGTTCTCAGGTCTATTTGCCTCCTCAGCGTGGGTGAATTGCTTAAACGGGATGCGGTGGTGAACATGAAACTCGAGGGAAGTTTCAACCATTCCACAAGATTGGCAACTGAAACCATCCCTCTGGCGGACAGCCAAACGGATTTTATCCCAGTCTTTTCCATAACGGTTTGGATCACTATGCCACAGTCCTTGAGTTTTCAAGACCTCCACATTTTCTTGATCTAATTGAAACCAGTACCCGGTTGTCTGAAGATCCGTCGGCGGAAGCCCAACCAGTGGGAAAATCCCAGCAACTTCCTGGTTTTCCCAACGGATTTTCTTATAACCCGTGATTTGCTCGACATTATGGATCTCTCCGAATGATTTTTTTCCTCCTTTAATAGAAACCTGGTCAAGTAGCAATTCGACATTTATCTGTACGTCCTGCTGGGGTAGGGTGAAATAGTCAAAATTCCCCGGTTTTAGAATCGCCTGACCCTGTTCAAGGTCAAGGGTTTCCACCCGGAATTGTTGCCCTTCCTGCAGGTATATTGCTTCTGGATGGACCATCCAGAGGGAACTTGTGTAATCAACGATGCCGATCGTTTCGAATTTATCACCGTTCTGAACCCGTAAAGAAACCTGCGAAGGAGAAGCATTCCTCAGGGATACTTCCGATGCGGGGTAGGCATCTGCCAGCCAGAAATATTTTCCGCTACGGTTCAACAGGCAACCTTCTTCAACCAAATAATCAAGGAATTCCTTGGTCCTCTCAGCAGAAAGATTTCCGTACTGCTCTCCATTAGTTATATACATTTCAAAAGCCGCAGCCTTAAGATGGGAAAGCAGAATTAAAAGATTATCAGGGTCGATCAATGCTTGTTCCGGTGAACGTTCAAAAAGGTACTCCGGGTGATTCACCAGGTATTGGTCCAAGGGTGAGAAGGTTGCGAGAAATACCGCAAGAGAGTCTCCGCGGCGTCTGCCGGCACGTCCGATCTGCTGCCGGACCGAAGCGATGGAGCCTGGGTAGCCTACCACAACGATGGCATCCATCCCACCGATGTCGATACCCAATTCAAGTGCGTTGGTGGAGACCGTCAGCAGGATCTCACCGCTGCGTAGACCGGCTTCAATCTCCCTTCGTTCTTTGGGTAAATAACCAGCCCGATACCCCCTGATTTTGGTGCGGTCAACGGGTGAGATCAATTCCATCAAATTCCGCAGGATCACCTCCACTTCCCGGCGGGATCTTGAAAAAATGATGGTTTGGATCCGATTCATGAAAAGATCCATACCGATCAGATTGCATTCCGTAATCGAGCTTCGGCGAATCCCAAGGTCTTCGTTGACGATAGGCGGATTGTACAGTACAAAAGTACGTTTTCCGTGAGGGCTGCCATCTGTACATATTGAGTAAGTTGATTCTTCGATCAGCTTCTCTGCGTGCGCAGCTGCATTTGCAATCGTGGCTGAAGTGAGAAAAAATTGTGGTTTTCTTCCGTAAAATCTCACAACCCGCTTTAGCCGCCTGATGGTGTTAGCCACATGCGACCCGAAAACGCCCCGGTAAAGATGAATTTCATCCAGCACGATGAATTCCAGATTGGCGAAGAAATCCTGCCATAGAGTATGGTGAGGAAGGATTCCCAAGTGGATCATATCCGGATTTGTTACGAGTACCCGTGCTTTTGTGCGAATCGCTGACCGCGAGCTCGTTGGGGTATCTCCATCATAAACAGAAACCTGGTCAGGGGTGATCAATTTCAGGGTATCAGGTGAAACTCGGTTCAGGTCAGAAATAAAACTTCGCATGTTTTGCACCTGGTCATGCGCGAGCGCTTTTGTAGGAAAGATATAGAGAGCTGTGATTCGGTGGGAACGAAGCATTCGATCCAATACGGCGAGGTTATAGCAAAGGGTTTTTCCTGAAGATGTTCCGGTGGTGATCACAACATTCTGGTTGGAGGAAGCATGCTTAAGACTTTTTACTTGATGAGAATATAAAGAAGAAATTCCACGAGCATTCAGCGTATCCACCAGATATGGGGATAACTCACTGGGAATTGGGTAAAGTTCACCATCCACCGATTCGAATTCTCTGACAGCGGTGATGTTTTGCCTTATTGGCTCGGAATTCGGCCACCAATTGAAAAAATCTTCGCGATCCATTGTATTCAAGTATTTTTAGAATATGTTTTCTAATTTGATTGTAATCCCGTCTTTATCTTTCTGGCAAGACTACAACGAATGGAGGTCGTGTATAATTTTGAAACTATAAACCGGAGGGAAACTCATGAAAGTAACCATTATTGGTGCAGCAGGGGTGCGAACACCCGGGATCATTGATTCCTTCCTCCGCCGTCAGGAAAGAATAGGTTGTAATGAGCTTTGCCTCATGGATATCGATGGGGAAAGATTGTCCTTGATTTCTAGACTTACCGAGAACCTGGAGAGGAAAAACCAAAATAGCCTGAATATCACGCGAACAACAGACGCGAAACAAGCCCTTTTAGGCGCAGATTTTGTAATCACTACTTTCAGGGTAGGGGGGATTGATAGCCGGGTAGTAGACGAGCGCGTACCACTTCAATTCGGTGTTCTTGGCCAGGAAACAACCGGACCAGGCGGCTTTGCGATGGCGATGCGGACGATCCCGGTTCTATTGGATTATGTTAGAAAGATGGAAGAATTCTGCCCCGAAGCCTGGCTGCTTAACTTCGCCAATCCCTCTGGAATGCTTGCAGAATCGATCCTTCGGGTGGCTGCTTGGGAGCGAGCTGTTGGTATTTGTGATGGACCTTCTTCCATGAGACACGCGGCTGCAAAAATGCTGCAAGTTAAGGCTGAGGAAATATACCTTGATTATTTCGGACTTAATCATCTTGGTTGGATCCGAAAGATCCTTTTTAACGGCATGGATGTCCTGCCTCACTTCATTGAACAAATGGGAAATGGAATTATTCCGGAGGAGCTGCCCTTCAGCCTGCACACTTTCCGCTCTCTTAACATGATCCCAAATGAGTATAACTATTATTATTATTCAGCGAAAAAATCCGTGAACCTGATCCTTCAAGCCGAAAAGAGCAGGGGGGAGCAAATTGCTGAAATGAACCACCAGTTTTTCAATGATCTTAGAAAGAATAAGTATGATGATATTGCACTATCCCGCCTCTACCAGCGATATCTAAAAACGCGCTGGGCAACTTACATGAAAACAGAAACCGGGAATCCAAAAGAGGGTATCGAAGCATCATCCGATGAAATCCAAACCATGGCAGAAGAAGGGTATGCCGGTGTGGCGTTGGATCTGATCGAAGGTTTGATGGGTTTAAGAACTCAAATTATGATTCTGAACACGCTCAATCAGGGTGCCATTGATGGAATGCCCGCTGATTCATCCGTGGAGGTGCCGGTTTACGTGAACTCAGGGCTTGTGCGCCCGATGAATGTCGGCCTTATTCCGGATGAATGCCTGGGATTAATGAAACTGGTAAAAAGCTATGAACGATTGACCATTGAAGCTGCGGTCGAAGGCAGCTATGAAAAGGCACTCCATGCCCTGTCAATCCATCCCCTGGTAGCAGATGAAACCCTGGCAGAGAAAATATTGGATGGGTACATTGATGCTCATGGAGATAATTTTCCTAAACTGAAATGATCCAATGAATAAGTTCGATATATTGGTTGTAGGAGATTATTGCCTGGATTTCATCTTCACCGGGCTTCCCTCCTTGCCGGAATTAGGGAAGGAGATCGTCGGCACTGAATTCATCCAAACTCCAGGCGGGGCATGTAACAGTGTGATTGCCATGCACCGGCTGGGAATGAAAGTGGGCTGGTTGACAAATTTTGGATCGGATATCTACAGCCGGTTTATTTTGGACGAGCTTCGAAACGAAGGGATTCCTGAGGATTATTTTCTTTTTCACGATCGACCACATCGAAAAATTACTGTTTCATTATCCTACCCTCATGACCGTGCCTTTATTGCTTATTATGATCCCGATCCGTTGATTACCTCTGAAATTAGGAATATTTTCGGGGCATCCGGGAAAGCACTTTATGTACCCGGTTTTTACCAGGGGAAGGAGCTGGAATTGATGCTGCCATTGATCAAAGCGAAGAAATGGCAGGTGATCATGGACGGAAACACCAACGGAACTCACTCGCTCAGGGTAAAACGGGTGGTTAAAGTACTCAAGTCTCTGGACCTCTTCTTTTGCAATGCCCGCGAAGCCAGAAGCCTGACCGGAGAAGATGACCTGGAAGTAGCGATATTAAAATTGGGAGAATTTGTGCCTGAGGTTGTGATTAAAAATGGATCGGATGGAGCAATTGGATGGAAGAATGGCTGCCTTACTCGTGCTTCTGCCATTAAAATTGATCCTGTGGATACCACAGGTGCAGGGGATTGCTTCAATGCCGGTTACCTGAAAATCTGGATATCCGGTGGCTCTCAAGCAAAAGCATTGGAATGGGGAAATATCGTTGGTGGTCTCTCAACCACTTCTCCAGGAGGGGTTGGACGCATCATCCGATGCGAGGATGTTGAAAATTTTATACTAGAGAAGTGAATATTATGGATAACCTGCTGATTATTCCCATCGCCATATTGGGTTTATTGATCGCCTACCTGACAAATTACTTGAGCGATGTCCTGCCTCGCACCAGGCGACTCTCTGGAATAGTATGCCAAAGTTGTGAACAGCATCGCGTTGTTGCCGGGTACATCCTTTGGCGTAGATGCTCCGATTGTGGGGCGCCTCCGTCGATCCGATTCAAGGTTGTGACCATTCTGATTCCTTTACTTACGGTGATATTATGGTTTTTTCCTCCGCACCACTTAAACATATGGCTCGCGTACATCTGCCTGTTCTTTCTGGCTACCGTTGCGATTATTGATATCGAACACCGGGTCATCCTTAATGAAACGTCGGTTGCAGGTGCAATTCTGGGCTTGGTTGTTGGTTATTCGATCAATGGTCTCTCCAAAACCTTGATCGGTGGGGGAGCAGGATTCCTGATCATGTTGGGTTTATATTTTCTGGGAGAATTTTTCGCTCGTTACATGGCGAAAAAACGCGGTCTCGATAACAATGAGGTCGCATTGGGTTTTGGGGACGTAAACCTGAGTGGAATTCTTGGATTGATGCTTGGCTGGCCAGTAATTTTTGCCTGCCTTTTTTTCGCCATCATATTCGGTGGCCTGATAAGCGCAGGGTTGGTGGTCTGGATGCTAATAAAAAAGGACTATAAACCTTTCACAGCCATCCCTTATGCGCCGTTTCTTATCCTATCCGGATCCATACTGTTATATTTGCTAAAATAGCGTGGGTGTTCGTATAGTTATATTTTTGATTTCATGACTCACAAAATTATTCTTTTATAGTTCTGATTGAACTCATCTATCAATCTTTTTGCGGCTTGGTCGTAAGCGCGTTTATTTTTCCATAAGTCTCGTGGATTCAATATGTAGGAGGGCACACCTGGAACAGTTCGGGGGGTTCTCAAATTGAAAAACGGTTCGGTTTTACAATCCGATAACGCGATCTTTCCCTGGATTGCTGCATCGATCATTGTCCGAGTTTGTTCTAGAGCGATCCTATGTCCAGTGCCGTAAGGGCCTTCGACCCAACCTGTATTAATCAGCCATATCGACGGTTTGAACCGTTCAATGCGTTTCAAAAATAGTTCTGCGTACACCTTAGGATGGAGGGGTAAGAATGGTTCTGCAAAACAGGTGGAAAAAGTGGCGCAGGGTTCCTTTCCCAAACCCTGTTCTGTTGCAGCGATTTTGGAGGTGTACCCGGTCAGAAGATGAAAAAAAGCCTGGTCGTAATCCAAACTTGAGATCGGTGGTAATATACCGAACGCATCTGCGGTCAGAAAAAAGATCGCTTTTGGATGTGGATATACTTTACCGAGATCAAGTGGTGATACCGATGACAGCGGGTAAGCTGCCCGGGTATTTTCTGTGATCGCTGCTGAGTCAAAATCCAATACTTGTGTATCAGGATCGTACCCCACATTTTCCAATACTGATCCTTCAGAATTCACAGCTCTCCAAATGATCGGTTCATCAGATTCCTTCAATCTGATAGTCTTGGCATAACAACCACCTTCCAGATTAATCAGGCCATTTTCCATCCAACCGTGTTCATCGTCTCCGATAAGTTTTCGGTCGGTCGAAGAAGAGAGGGTTGTTTTACCTGTTCCCGATAGTCCAAAAAATAAAGCTGTATCTTCAGCACGTCCAATATTCGCTGAACAGTGCATGGTTAACACATGGCGGCTTGGAAATTCGTAATTCATCACTGTAAAAACAGATTTCTTGATCTCGCCGGCGTACGCAGTGCCAGCAATTAATACGAGTTTTCTCTCCAGGTTTATGATAATGAAAACGCCGGAATTAATTCCGACGCTCTGCGGGTCTACACGAAAGCCAGGGGTATGCAGGATCGTCAATCCTGGCACATTTTGAGAAGTGTGCAGGTTTCGCGGGGGCTTGAATAAGTTCAAACTAAAAAGGCTGTGCCATGGAGATTCAGTGATCACTGTCAGGGGCAGGTAAGTCGGACCTTCAATACCGACGCAAAGATCCTGCTGGAAGAAATCTTTGCCTTTTACGTATTCCAGCTGGTGATAAAGGATACGATCGAATTGATCAATCGTAAGGGGTTGATTGACTGATCCCCACCATACCCGATCTGCATTATCCGGGCTCTCGACTATATATTTATCGCGGGGGGTTCTACCGGTGAATTCTCCCGTTCTTACCACAACAGAATCGGATTGGGTGACATAACCTTCCCCTCGAGTGTGAATTGCTGAGATCAAAGCCTGTCGATTCAGATTCTGATGTAATCGACATTCCTTTTCCAGAGAAAAATATGGAGGAAAAATGCTTGAAATCACAGGTTTTCAGCTCCGCTCACCGAGTGGGATTGCCTTCCATGCCTAAAAACCACACCGAAAGGGTCTGACTGGCAGGTTTTCCATGGACAGAAGCCGATGTATCGAGCAATTCGGCTGGGGGATAAAATCCTCGGGATACGATTCCCGTCACCCAGGATTGATTCGAAAAATAATCGATCGCTCCGTTATAAATATTTACTTGCATTTGAAGATCAAGTTTTTTTAACTGCTCAGTTGTATCATTCGCCATTTCATCCTGGCAGTAAGTGGTTTCTTCGGGGCAAACCTGTGTAATTCCAGCTGAAGATTCGATCCATAACCCTACAATCACCGGTTTTCCCAATGAAGAAAGGTATTCAATTTCTTCATTCGACACCTGTGCAGCAACCTGGTTTACAATGGTTTGTTGAGCGGCAACCGGATCGTAACCAGGTATCCCATCCCAGAGCAGATAGATCCCATCCAATTCTTGAAGAAAAGACGGGAGAGTTTGCCTCTCGTTTGGAAACCTATTTGCCCAAAAAATCCTTCCCCGGTAATGATTTCGTAGCTCCGAAATCAACGCCTTCCACTGCCCAGTAGCGAAAATGGAAGAACTCTCCGTATTTAGATCCGCTACTGCGATGTGGTCTGGGAGTGATATAGATGCCCCAGAACCGCCAAGGATAAGTGCATCCGCCTGGTTGACCGCTGCCAGATCTGCGTAAAACAGAAGGAATGACCTGTAGTTAGTGAACCATTCCTCCCAACCGGCTCTAGTAAGGGGGTTGTCAGAATTCAATTGGGGGGATGGAGTGATCATTAGTGATGGAAATACCGCGGTAGATAATTGGTTTGACCTCGCCTGTTGAATTTGAAGAGAAGTATCAAGCCAAAACGGATTTTCACCGGGTTCGATCCGCATGGAGGAAGGAACATTATCAAGATAAGACCACGTTGGGGTAAGAAACACCCAATTGGCGTTTATACTCCGAATGGTTTTATAGGTTTCATCGAAGCGCGGTTGCCACCGAGGTTGAAAATCTTGGTCCATTTCAACAGCTCTTATGAAATCAGCTCCCTTAGCCGGCACCTGGCTGGGAATGATGGGCTGCACTCCCTGATCATCCATCCAAACCCAGGTCGCTGGATTAACCACCAGGGTTTGCTGGGCAGAAGACGGAGATAACATATTAGGTAATCCGCTCATATCGGCGTCGGTTTCCCCGCATTGATCGTTACGGCATACACGAAAACCAGCTTGAGGGATCATGTTTAATGGAGTCAATAGGGTAAATTTCCACAGGTCGTTCTCCTGCTTTATTAGCGGGATCGATCCCATCCACGAAAATGGGTTTAATTGGATGGATAATGTGTCTCCCGCAGGAGTATCGACAGGTGCTGTAACCAGAAAATCTACCGGGGCGCTGCCTGGAGACGTAAAAGACTCTAATGAATCGCGAACAATTGAATCCTGAGTGGGAACGGAAAAATCGCGGATGACAAACAGCCCATTTTCATCTGTCTCCGCATTCCAAAACCCATCGCCAAGAGAATATTTATAGCGAAACGATGCACCCGCAGGAAGAGAAAGCACGCCAGTGTAAAGGTTCCTTGCCGCGTCGAATTGGAGCAGGGGAGCCCGGGTGGCGATCGTATTCATCCCGCCCTCCAGGTCTGCAAATGTATTCCCCAACTGGTATAGATCCCCGATCAATCGAAGGGGACTCGTATTATCCATTTCCGCAGTAGGGGTAACTTCGAAAGTGATATTTACATCCCCCTGATCCTCCAGGTGTATCCTGGCTGGCGTGACCGCATTCTCCGCGATCCGGGCTCCTTGTTCGAAGAAGTTCTGCGCACCATCCAGGCTAAGAACCGCGAGGTTCTGCATGCCCACAGGTAATCCATAAAAAGTAAAATAACCTTCCGAATTTGTGAATACCCGCTCCCCGCCGGCAATAATCATCGCATTTGGGATGGGGATATTGTCCTTGTTGGTTACCGTTCCGGTCAGGTTACCAGTGGATCCAGAATATGGCAAATCCTCCCAGCCGGCTATTGTATCTTCCAGAATCGCTGGACCATTGACCTGGTGCAAGCGGTATCGCACCGGCGCATTCTTCGCATTAAATTCAACCTTGGGGATACCATCCATGCGGATATAGCGGTATTTAATGATCCTTCCAAGATCAAAAGGAACTCGTCCAAAGTAGTGGGTGGAATCAATGGATGTCAACGGGTAGCGGACCGGGTTTAAGGACAGCCCGGTGACTTCATCCAACACTTCCAGCATGTATTGCGGTTGTACCTGAGGGGAGGAGGGGAGGGTGACCTGGAAAACCACCTCGGCCATGGGTTTTTCTTGAATTGATCGATCGACGGACTTAGTTTGGGAGAAAATACATCCAGAAAGAAGAACTATTGACAGCGGAAAAAACAAGATTTTGCCTGTCTTTTTCATGCTGATTTCGGTAAATAATCTCAATTTCGATTGATCTTACTGAAAGCCTGGTGAATTTCGCTGATTTGCTCCGCCAGGCTGCCGAGAACCCCATTTACAAACCTGGGGGTACTCTCAGATCCATACATCTTGGCAAGTTCGACGGCTTCGTTAATCGCCACCTTCACTGGTGTGCATTCCTCGATCGCAAATTCCCATAAGGCAATACGAAGGATATTTCGGTCAATCACAGCCACCTGATCGATCGGCCACTCGGGGGCGTGTTTCGCGATGATCTCATCCATCTGCTGGACGCAAGGTATTACCCCGGAAACGATCGTCAGAGTGAATTCTTTAATACTTGAGATGATCTCGCTCTCAGTTGATTTCCCCTTTTGGATTTCTTTTACCAGGAAATCGTGAAACTCATCGCTTTGAAATTCAAGATCCCAGCGATCCTGAATGATCACATCCAGAGGATGCTCCGTAACATCATTTTCATAAAGGATCTGAAGCGCCAGGCAGCGTGACTTGGTCCGTAATTTCATGGATCAGATTTTCAGGAATTCGAGTAGTCAATATCCTCAACATGAACGTTCACCCGGCCTACTTCCATGCCAACCATTTCGTGAATCGCCCTGGTGACCCGGTTTTGGATGCTGTGGCAAACATCCCGGATATTCACATCTCGTTTAAGAACCACAAAGAGATCCATATAGAGAATCTCATCTTGAATAACAAGTTTGACCCCATCTGAAGTTGATTGCTTGAATAATCGTCCAATTTTTCCAGGCGGATTGGTGAGGTGGCTCACACCAGTTACATCAAGGGTGGTTAATCTTGCAATCGAAATTAGCACCTCAGGAGCGATGGTTGTTTTACCCGTTAATTCTGTAACAGTGGTCATTAGATATCTCCCGGATATTTATTCCCGATATGAATTGAGATTATTATAAACCTATTCGAATCCGGCTATTGTGTTAATCGCATGCGGCATAATGGCGATCCTTGAATCAGATCCCAGGGTTGGAAGAATTAAGTCCCATGCAGACTCCAATGAATCCGCTGGTTGGAGAAAGAATTTTCGAACCTCGTCAGGATCAAGCGTGGATACAAGAATTATCTGGATCTTTTTAAGCTGGCGATATAGCAATAACGCTTTATGCGGTCCAACATTAAAACCTTCTGTTTGAAACTTGAGCGGAATTTCATCGACTGTTGTCACCTCATTCATGAAGCGAGTCCATCCCGGGCTTCCAATTCCCTCCCTGCATTCAGCTGCCAGGATCAAGCTGCCTCCGTTTTTCAATACCTCAGTAGCATGTGTAATGGCTTTTTGAGCCTGGTAAAAATTGATATCTTTCGGGTACCCGCCACCAGATGCGATGACCAGAGTCATATGGGTATTGAACCCTTGTCTGGGAAATCTTCTTTGACATTTCAATCCCCCGAAGCATAACTTCCTTTGGTTCTCCAAAAAATACCTGGATGATCTCATGTTCCGAATTCAATACGGCGTTTAACGCAAGATCTACACCGATCATCTGGCCGATCTCTTCAATATCCTGCCGGAGGGGATTATCGAAAATAACTGGCGATATTTGATCGCTCATCCGTCAGGTGAGAATGATTTGCCTTGATCGTTTCTCTCGCTGTCAATCCAATTGCGGCCGTCTTCACACCACCGGAAAACCCGGCAAAATGGTGAGGTTCAATATCTCCGACGACAATTTTCAAGTCCGCATTCATAAAATATTGATTAATGCGTATAGGTGTATTACGCGTGGTAACACCAACAGGAATTAGCGAATTTTCGTCATCGCAATCATGAACCATGATTTCGTATTCTGAAATAATCCAATCCGGAAGGGTAAGGTGGTATTCATCCGGTATCATTGGAAAATGGGTTCCAGATGCTATTATGAAGAAAATATTTGATTTTTGGATACCTAAATCCGTTTGGAGATAATCCAGTAATGGTGGCAAAAGATACTCGTGCGGCACGGGTCGGGTTTTATCGTTCACTGCGATTGCGGCGGTAAGACGCTGGTGAAGGGGAAAACTCTTGTTATCTAAATTGCCGATGGGTAAGCTAATGGCTTTCCGCACCAGCTCTAAAGGTTTGGTACCTGACCGAATCACATCAGGCTTGATCTCCTCAGCCAAATATTTGTCCGGGATTGAAAATCTTATTGATGAACTGCCGTAAGGGAGTGAATACTCTTTCATTTTAGTTTCAACCATCCGTGACCGCCTGCAATAATGTTCGGGTCAAGTTCCAATTGGTCTTCAAATGCTTTTTTCGCTTTCACCAAATCCCAGGTATTCGCTCCGCTGGAAGGAACAAGGTTATTTCCATGTACCAGGATGGAATCTCCGGCAAATAGTATCCTGTGTTTTACCAGGAAAAATGAGAGGTGACCGGGAGTGTGTCCGCTGGTATCCAAAACGCGCAATCCTCCCAGAATGGGCAGCTCCATATCCGGCTCCAGGTCCCCTGCACAGAATGTAGGGTCTGAGCGAAATAACGCTGACCCCAGATTGAAAATAATCCCCAGGCAACCTTTCGCGTTTATTTCCCTGGACGATATTCCTTTTTGAATCGCCTCGCATTCAATCTTCGACGCACGGATTTTTAAGTCTGGATACTTTTCTAGAATGGAATTCACGCCACCAAAATGGTCGCCATCCGCGTGGGTGAGGAGAATCTGCTTAAGTAGCTGCGGTGAATGAATGTGCATATCAAGGAAATGAATGATCTTTTTTGCATCCATCTGCAGACCTGCGTCTATTAGTGTGAACTCATCCAAGTCTCTTATCAAGTATTGGCGGGATGCGATCCCTTTGATTAATTGAATATTTGGAAATATCTCCATGGTGTTGTCCTGAACAGGGGATGTATTGGAAATCATCATTAATGACTTTGCAATTATATGTGAATTCTATATTCAATTTACATTTGATCAAATAAATCCTTTCTATTGACCCAAAGGGTGGTGGAGCGTATAATCCATCATTATGGTTTCGATAAGTGCGATTATCATAAGCAAGAATAATAATTTCAGAGTCGGGAATATCTCATGAAAACCATCAAAGAAGCTGCTGAAGCCTACCTGGATAGCGTCAAGCTCTCCAGATCGATCAACACCGCGCTGACTTATCGTCATGCGATAAATTTCTACATCCGTGTTCTCGAAGTTCACAACATCGACATACAAGAAACCCCAGTTACTCAGCTCAATGAAGATACATTGATCTGGTTTGCCAATGACCTCAAGGTATTCTCAACCGCCACCGAGCGATTGTATTTAACGGCCATTTCTGGTTTATTTGAATTCATCTCCGCGGAAAACTTGTCGGTGATCAATCTGCCCCGGGTGCACATCCTCATCCGCCAGCGAGCCCGCCGTCCCGGCCAGCGGCTGCCCCAATTCCCTGAGCAATCCATCGACATTATTATTAACGCTATGATTAATCTGAGCATTAATCTTTCCCAGGATGACCAGGAGAAAATGATCGATTTTCGGGATCGGGCTTTTCTGGTCACCCTGGCCGATACCGGTTTGCGGGTACACGAAGCCTGCAATCTACACCGGGGAGATATTGATTGGAATGAAGGGCACGCACTGATCATCGGCAAAGGAAATCGTCAGGATATCGTTCGTTTTTCGCAGAGATCGATCAAAACTCTTCGCGATTATTTATCAGCCCGCAGCAGTCTGGATGGTATTTCGAATCGCCCCCTCCCCTCTCTGCCCCTTTTCGCCAGACATGATAAAGGTGCAGGTAGAAAGGTCAAACCCATTACCACCACAACTGGACGGAATATTGTCACTGCGCGGGTAGAAGAGATTCTGGGCAAGGAAGCAGTCGGTACCATCACCCCCCACTCATTTCGGCATTATTTTGTTACCCGGGTGCTAAAATCCTCCGGGAATTTAAAATTAGCCCAGGAACTTGCCCGGCACAAGAACATCGCAGTAACTCAGCGTTATGCCCATCTTTCTAATGACGAATTGGACAAAGGATATTACAAGATCTTTGAAGAAAACAACCCCAGCGAGGAATGAAAAATCCTTCGGTTAATTTTTCACCACAGGTTTTTCAAATCTGATAGATTTATTTGAGAAGGTTTTTTGCTCCAACCAGGGCGGAAAGCAGGTCGCGCCGCTTCAACGCCCGTTTTGTATCAATCTCCATCATTCCAGCTTTTTCATCAGCTAATTTCTGGATCGCCTCGATCCAGGTTCCACTCTCCACCTCTTTGTGTCGAAAGCGCCAGCGTTCCACCCAGATCGGCAGTTGTTCGATATTCGAAATTCGCTTGTGTTTAATCTCTTTGGAAACACCATAAGCCACAGTAGATATCGTGTATTCCTCTGTTTCTGATTTCACAGGACAAACCATCATGCATGCGCCACACTTAATGCAATAATAATCAGCCAGGACGAGTTCACTCTGATCGTTGATACTCAAAGCGCGCGTCGGGCAGATATCTGCACATGCCAGGCAGCCTTCCACGCATAATTCTCTTTTCAAACGCACACTTCCCTGCCATGGTTGGGTGACTTTGAAAGATCCGTCGCTGGCGATCTCGCACTGCCGGCAGCGGATGCAATTCCCATCATCCACCACGAGCGTATCCTGGCTGAAATCGAAATTGATCACGTTCGTGGGGCAATTGGTGACGACAAAATCCTCACGGCTCCAATCGAACGCCGTCTTATCAAAAACGGTTGATTCGATCGGTATCGCAAATGCCTCCTTGCTGATCACCGGGTTCTCATGTTTACCGTTGATCGTCATTTCGATCGCGTTTTTGGGGCACATGATCTCACAGATCCCGCAGAAATACACAAGCCTCGGGATCGATATCCACGGATGGTTTCTGGATGATCCGTCCATTTTCCAGCACTGCTTCCACATGGTGAATGGCATCCTTCGGACAGCATAAAGGTCCGATCTGGCAGCCGATGCACTTTATCCAGGTCCCATTCCATGTGGTAATGGCGGGTGACCATTGGCCGCTCAAGGACGATACCATGCTCGTTGACAGTTTTTTGGGTTAGTCCTCTTTTACTCATCCATTCCTCATCAATCCCTGCGAAGTTCCTGGACCATCTGTCTTTCGTGGTCGTAAATGCGGACGATCATTGGTGAATCACCGGGAAGGGCATGCGTAGCACATCCAAAACAGGGATCGTAAGCTCTGAAAGCCATTTCGATTTTATTCATGATCTCATCACTGACTGCTTTTCCCTTATGAATCAACCCTTGGGCTGCCTTTTGGATGGACATATCGATGGCAGCATAATTGTTGGTTGTTCCAACGATTAAATTAACCTTTTTCAGCAATCCCCTATCATCGGTCTGGTAATGATGCGTCAGAGTTCCCCTTGGGGCTTCGATGATCGCCACCCCTTCAGAAGGTATCTCCGTCGGAATGGTGTGTACGTTTGTATCGAGGATACGCTCATCTGAGGTCAATTGGATGACCTGCTCCACCGCAAAAAGTAGTTCTATTAACCTGGCCCAGTGGGTAGCAAGGGTAGCATGCACAGGTTTTCCCCCAAGTGTTGCGTAGAATTTTTCGTATTCCGCCTGGGCAAGCGGTGTTGCCATACCATCGGAGGCATTAAGGCGTGCCAGTGGCGAAGCCCGATACACCCCACTCCCCTCTCCATCGATAAAACCCTTCCAACCCACCTTTTTCAAATAAGGGAACTTTAGGTATGTCCAGGGTTCGATGTGCTCAGCAACATTATCCAGGTATTCCTCTGGTGAATATTTTACGAATTCCCTCCCGGAAGGCGTGACCACCCGGACTTTTCCGTCGTAGAAATTCACCTTATTGTTCTCATCCACCAAACCCATGTAGTATGTCTGATGCGCATATATATCGCTCAGAATCAGGTCAACATATTCTTTATTCTTTAATACGAGGGAGTCAAAAAGCTCCAGGGTGAATTTTGCTGTTTCTAGCGATCGCCGAGCCAAAGTTAATATCTTCTGCTGGTCTTCGACGGTCATTGGTTTTGTCACCCCGCCGACAATCGCCGCCACCGGGTGAATGAATCGTCCGCCGATTATGGAGCATATTTCGTGGTTATCTTGCAGGAGTTGGATCGCCCTGCCCCCCACTTCTCTGCCCACTTTCTGGACAACACCCAGCACATTGCGCTGTGCTTTAGGCGCGCCTGGTCCCACAATAAAATCCGGCCCGCCCAAAACGAAAAAGTGGGTTCCGTGATCACCCACGAAAAATGCGTCGTTCAGTACCTCGCGAATCATCCGTCCAGCCTGAGGCACCTCGACCTTGTAAACAGCATCTCCAGCCTTGGCAGCGGCGATGTGGTGCGCCGTGGGGCATACCCCGCAGATCCGCTGTGTGATCTGGGGCATTTCCTCCACTGGCCGGCCTTCGCAAAATTTTTCAAATCCGCGCAGTTCGGGGATAATCATGTAGGCATTTTCAAGACTGCCTTCTTCGTTCAGAAAGAGATCGATCCGACCGTGTCCTTCCAGCCTGGTAATAGGGTCGATACTGATTTTTTGATTCATATTCTTACCCTATTTGTATTTCATTTCATTGATAATCGAATCCGCCAAACCAAACCGGTATGCAGTGCCTACCGGGTCAACAAAGCCTTCCATGATCTTACTCAGCTCCTCTGGCTTGCTTGTGTCGATCAACGCGCCGATCTCGCTGATCAACTTGGCTCCCTGATCGATAACTCCTTCTGGCGGACCGTAGCATCCGCGGCAGGGGAAATTCGCGTTGACGCAGGGCAGCCCGCAGCCCGCTTGGGTTGCCGCTCCGTAGCACACGACACCCTGAGTTAAAAAACAGGTCTCCTGATCCAATTGCACTTCGTGCGGGCGTTTGAATTCGGAGATGCGCTGGCTGCTCTTTCCCTTTTGTCGTGCGCAGGTATCACAGTTGGATTTGGGATCGACACCGATCTTCGAACCTTTTTCCGGGATCTTGCCGGCAAGCAAGGCTTGAAACACGTTCCAAACCTGATCTGCAACAGGTGGGCACCCCGGCATGTAGTAATCCACTTCTACGGTTTGAGCTAGTGTCTTCACTCGATCATAAAGAATTGGGATTTCGATATTCCCTTCTTTCATGTGGGTGGTCGGTTGTGGCCGCGTTCCACGGGTATCATCATTCGATGGGATCTCATCAAAGACCCGATAAAGCATGCTTTCCTTGTCATACTGGTTTGCGAGTGATGGAATACCTCCCATATGAGCACAGGCACCGAAAGCCACCAGGATTTTTGATTTTTTCCTCAGCAGGGTGGCAATGTGCTCATTTTCATCATTGCGAATTCCACCATTGAAAAAGCAGACATCGATTTCTTTATCTTGCATGGCGCGGACATCGTCATACTTGAAGTCCATCGCGCAGGGCCAGAAAACAATATCCACCTTTTCACTGACTTCTACAAGGCGCATACCCAACTCAACGATGGTGATCTCGCAGCCTCCGCAGCTGGCTGCCCAATAGAAGGCGAGCTTTGGTCTTTTACTCATGTAATCTCGCTTTCATAAATTCTAGGGATTCCAGCATGCCATCGATCTCAGTCCTGATCCGGCCTCGATCTTGGGTACCTATTTGAATAAACCGGACCCTCCCACCCCTTTCGGGATCCATCTGATCGAACATACTCCCAAGCATTGCGATCTTGCACGATCCCACATAGGTTCCGCGTTTAAAATGACATTCACCTGGAGCACAACCGCACACCAACACCCCATCGATCCCCGAACGCAGCGCCAGCAAAGCCATCTGCGGATCGATCCGCCCGGAGCAGGGAATGTGGATAACGCGGATGTTAGATGGATAGGATTCCAGGATACGCAGATCATCATCTACCCTCAGGGACCAATCACAAATGAAAATGATAAGTTTCGGGGATGTTGTTCTTTCAGTTTTTATTTTGATCTGTTTAACAATATTCGGATTTGCCACACCTTTCCGGGAAATCGCACCCAGAGGGCAAGCCGCCACGCAGGTTCCGCAGCGCATGCAGCGATTCTTATCCACAAGCGAAACCCGATCCATTTGACCGTTGACTTTTTTCTCGACCAGATGCGGGGCTTCGTAGGGGCAAACCATGACGCAAACACCGCAACCCGAGCAGAGTTTCTCATCAACTTTTACTGTTTCAAGTGGAGACTTATAACCTTCCGCAACCGCGAGTTGCTTGACCGCTCCTATCACCCCGGAGATGTGAATCTTCTGCGGGCAGGCCGGGAAGCACAGATCGCAAGCAGAGCACATCCAGGTAGTTTGATCCGTGAAGGCATCTTCGACCTCGTCCAGGAGCACCCGCCGGATCAACCGCCTGGGGTTGTATTCAGGTTCTACTTTCTGCTGGATCATACACTTGGAAACACATGTGCCGCAGGAATAGCACATTTCCAAGTGTTCTCCCCCTGGAATGGCACGAACCTTATCTGCGAATGTTACATTCGTTGAATGGCTCAATTCGCCACCTCCTCGCCATGCATGGAGGCAACCATCTTCTTGGAAAATTCAATGGCTTCATCAACCCTGGGAGCTTCCTTCATTCTGCGCGCGCGTTGTTCCATCTGCGGCCGCAGGGTCTCAATCTCCTCTTTCATTTTTTCGGGAGGAATTTCATCGATAACTTTCTGCAATTCATTGATCACCCGGGCATATTTATCACCTTCCGCGGCAGAAATCCACTCCACCCGGAATCGTCCCGGAGACATGCCCATTTTTTCGAACGTCTTTGTCAGTCGTTCTGCACGAGTCGCGCCAACGATCTGCCCGGTGATATAGTGGCAATCCTGGGGATGACAACCCGAATAAAGCACCGCCCCTGCACCAAGGCGAAAAGCCTCATAAACAAAATCGGAGTCCATGCGTGCTGAGCACATCACCCTCAATCCACGCTCGTTGGCAGAATATTCGAAATGGCTCGTTCCAGCCAGGTCAGCACCGCCATACGAACACCAGTGGCAGCGGAATGCCAGGATTTTCTTTTCAGGTTCATTAGCGAGTATAGCTTGCAATTGGGCAAGCAATTGCGCATCCGTGTAGTGAAGCTGGGTGATGGCGTTGTGCGGGCATTCCGCCACGCAGCCACCGCATCCGTGGCATTTGGCTGTAACTACTTCAGCGGCTTTTCCGACTTCGTAATTGATCGAGCCGTAGGGGCACGCTTTGGCGCAAAGACCGCATTGTTTTCCCTGCGCGCTGATACAGCGATCTTCCCAAACAGCAGCGACCGTCGGTTCGATCTCCCATTGATCTGAGTGCAGGATCCGGCCTGCGCGGGAAGCCGCTGCGATACCTTGGGCAACGCTGGAAGGAATATCTTTTAATCCCTGGCAGGCACCTGCGAGGAAAACACCATCTGTGGGGGTATCCATAGGCCGTAGTTTGGGGTGATATTCCATGAAGAATCCACCCGGGCTCTGAACAATATTCAATACCGAACTCATGGTCGCCTGATCCGGCTGGGGAATGCCAGCCTGGTTAAGCATGACCATATCAAATTCGCGTTCGATTACCTTCCCCAGCGATACATCCTCGGAATGGACAAAAAGATTCTTTGAGGCAGGGTCTTCTGTGATCAGGCTGGGTCGTCCCTGAATGAAGTGAATGCCCAGCTCTCTCGCCCGGTCATAGAACTCTTCGTAACCCTTTGAGGGTGTACGAATATCCATGTAATAAACAGTGATATCCAGATCAGGGTCCATCTGCTTGAGCAGAACGGCATTTTTGATGGAATACATGCAGCAGAAATTCGAGCAATACGGGTTGTAGCGTTTATCCCTGGAACCGACGCAGTTGATAAATGCAAGCCGCTTTGGATTCTTGAGGTCACTGGGCCGGATCAGATCACCAGCGGTGGGTCCTGCTGAGTTATTCAGGCGTTCCATCTCCATGGAGGTGATCACATTGGAGAAGCGCCCATAGCCGTATTCGCCCATAACGCTGGGATCGAAGTGATCGTACCCGGTAGCAACAACAATTGCGCCGGCATCTTCCCAGGTGACTTTGTCCTCCATACTAAAATCTATCGCGTTGAGCTTTCCGCAGGCTTCCACGCATTTGTAGCAATGGATGCAGGCGTCCATGTCAACTGTGTATTTAAGCGGAACCGACTGACTCATGGGAACATAGATCGCCTTGCGAGGAGCAAGGTTCATCTCGAAATAATTGGGGACTTCAATCGGGCAAACCTTGGAGCAATCTCCGCACCCGTTACATCGCGATGCGATTACGTGTTTCGATTTTTCTCGTAGCTGGACTTTAAAATTCCCTACGAATCCTTCGACCCGTTCAACTTCCGTATATGCTTTTACTGTGATGTTGGGTTGGCGCGCCGCGTCAACCATTTTGGGTGCGAGAATTCATATACTGCAGTCCATGGTGGGAAAGGTCTTGTTTAGTTGTGCCATGACCCCTCCAATCGTTTCCTGCTTCTCCACAAGAATTGTTTTTATTCCCTGCTCTGCCAGGTCCAATGCGCAGCTGATCCCTGCAACTCCAGCGCCTATCACCACTGCTTTCTTCGTCACCGGAACAGAGATCATATCCAGCGGAGTCAGGAAACTTGCCTTGGCGATCGCAGCAGCTGTCAGGTCTTTCGCTTTTTCCAGCGCGCCTGCTTTATCGTGCCCGTGCGCCCACGTGCATTGCTCGCGGATATTGGCCATTTCCATCAGGAAGGGATTTAACCCCGCTTCCTGAACTGCAGCCCGGAAGGTGGGTTCATGCATTCTGACCGAGCATGCTGATACAACTACCCTGTTTAGCTTGTATTTCTTGATATCATCCTTTATCAGGGATTGACCGGAATCGGCGCAGGCATAATGCGTGTCGGTAGCCCGAACCACTCCTGGCAGCCCGGCCGCATACGCCGCAACATCGGCTGGAGGGATGACCCCGGCAATGTTCGATCCGCAATGGCATATATAAACACCAATGCGGAGATCTTCCTTTACGTCTGTGTTCGTCATGGAGCTCCTGGACAATGGAATACTAATTGTTGAAATGGTATTATGAACGTGGACCAATCGCGGCTTCAGTTGCCAGGCGTTTTCTGGCTTTTTGAGCACGCTGATCAGGATTTACAAGTTCGAGTGCATCCTTCGGGCACCAGAGAACGCATTGGGGTCCACCATCAACATCCTCGCACTGGTCACAGATCTCAGCCAATTTTGTTTCCGGGTTGATGGAGATGGCGCCAAAATCGCAGGCTTCGATGCACCAGGCGCAGGCATCGCAGTTGTTTACATCCACCTGGATGATCCCTGTCGCTGGATCTTGGATCAACGCATCCCGCGTGCAAGCCACCACACAGGGGGCATCTTCACAGGTTCGGCAGGCTACGGCTGTGATTAGAATCTCTTCGGCTCTTACGACGCGAATGCGGCTGCGGTACGTGTTGAATTCTCCTGTTTTCGTATAGGAACAAATATATTCACACAACTGGCAACCGATACATTTTTCATAATCGCAGGCGATATATTTGAAGCGTGATGCTGTGGTGGTCATCTCGATATCTCCTTTTACCTCTAAATTAAACCCCTATTTGTTCCGCAACGTCCGCCATCCCAAGATCAATCAACTTCTTTTTTGGGATCAAGCCTTCGTTTGTCCAACCTTTGGCCTTATAGTATTGATCTTTCATCGTCTCTAATTCTTCTATGCTTACTACATGGCCAGCGGAAGCCCCTTTTGTCATAGGGTCATGGTGCCACCTATAAGGGAGCGCATCGTCTTTACGTGACCATCCCTCACGTATATTGAATGCTTTCTTGATCGTGTGTGCTCGTTCACCGATCAGGTCTATATCTTCGTATTTAAAATCCCAACCAGTGGTGGCATTTATTAATGCAGCAATGGAAGGCCAGGCACCAGAGCGGTCTGCCTTGCCAGTAAAACACCTTCGGATAAATTTACACAAAGGCAATGTATCATAAACCGCTGCGTACTCCTCGGCTTCCCGGGCGTACTCACCGTGTTTATCATCGATCTTGAATCGATCCGTCACACCAGTTATATCCACATCGTAGGCAGCTGAACGATTATGGCATCCACCGCGGGTGCCCACTGCTGCGCCAACTGCAAATGTCTTCAGGCCACGGGCATCATACCCGGGGCTTTCCAGTCCTTTTGCATTCATCGCCCATTTGTAAGTTTCGGCTTTTCTTTCTTTGTCGATCGTGGCTGCAGCAATCCTGGTTCCTTCAGCAAGGAGATTCCCAATCCCTTCCCGGTCGCGGATCATCTCTAGCAAGGTTACTCCTGCTTCGCCATTACCAAAATTGGGCTCAAATCCTTCAGGGTATTTTTTACATTTGAAATCTTCCTTTTTGAAAATATTCTTTTCAAATGTCTCCATCACCCACGATACGGTCACTCCCCCGCTCATCGAATCCATACCGGATTCATCGCAAATATCGATCATTTTTATAATTGCTTTCATATCACTGATGCCGCAATTCGAACCCGTCGCGTAAAGCGATTCATATTCAATTCCGGTGATCGCGCCGGTATATGGTCCTTCTCTTACGAGGGACATTTGCTCGCACGCGATGGGGCATTGTGCGCAGGCAACTGTCTTTACCTTATAGTGCTCAGATAGCTCTTCGCCGGAAATCTGTTCGGCGTATTCGAAGGTGCCTTCCTGGTAATTGCGAGTCGGAAGCAATCCCAATTTGTTCATATTAAGAACATTGGTAACAGTACCCAGAACGCGGTATTTTACAGTGTGCGGTCCTTGCGCTTGATCACTGATATCAAAGGACATTTTCATGAGAGTCGCCGGATCAGCAACCTTGATCCCCTTGGTTCCACGCACGGAAAGAGCTTTTAATTTCTTTGATCCCCAAACCATTCCATGGCCAGTGCGTCCAGCCTGCCGGCCATCGTTTGTTACATTTGCAAAACGCACCAGGTTTTCTCCGGATGGTCCGATCGTACAGGATCTCACCTGATCATCCGCGAGCGCTTCCCGGATAGCTTCTTCAGTCTCGAAGGTGTTTTTCCCCAGCAGTTTAGAAGCATCCCGGAATTCCAACCGATCATCATCAATAAATACATTCACCCAGGATTCACTTGCGCCGTGCAATACTAATCCGTCCCATTGCGCACGCTTGAGTGCGATGGAAAACCAACTCCCTGAAAGGCTGTCACCGATAAACCCTGTCAGGGGAGATTTGGAGGCCATACCGAATTTCCCGCCTACTGGCACTGGTGTACCTGTAAAGATCCCATTGGCGATACAAATCGGATTATCGGGGGAAAGAGGATCACAGCCGGGTTTGATGTTTTCCCAGCATAGCCGGGTGGCCATCGAAACCCCGCCTATATACGTTTTTAACCAATCCTCCTTCTTTTCCTCTATCCAATGTTTTCGGTTGGTGAGATCAATATGTAAGATTTTTCCACTGTAACCGAACATATGGTTCTGCCTCCTTGAATTTCTAGAGAATTACCTTACCCGCCAGCTAAAACGGACATTAGGATGAGATGTCCGTTTGGTTCTGGCGAATTATCCAACTCATCTGATTTAACCATTCGTTTACCATCCAGATTGAACATGCTGGATCCAATAAATGTATTTCTTTCTGTGTCTATCAATTGCCCATTGAATTTTGGAAAAGTCTTAGACAAGACACGAATTACATCCCGGTAACTTCCATTGTCCGGTATGCTAATTTCTGTCTTTGATACCCCAGAAAGGACACGAGAAACCCCGATGAATTCTACATCGATGTTCATATAATTATTATTCTACCAGTTTTACAATCTCAAAAAAACTGTATAAATACCCTCACTTCATAAACACTTGTCACAGTATTTGGGTAAAAATTGTGTTATTTACCACTTTCATATAGTTTTGAATCTAATTGAAAATCTGCTATAAATATTCTAAATATCTCCAAACAGGAGGATAGGATGCGTTTATTTGTCGAAAATGAGAAATGCTCGGGTTGCAGAGCCTGCCTGGTCGCATGTTCCATGAATCTTTTCGGTGAAAACAATCCAAAAAAGGCAGCACTTACGCTCATCCCGCAATTTCCTGAACCGGGTAAGTACACGATGAAGGTTTGCACACAATGCGGTGAATGTGCGGCTGTTTGCCCCACGGACGCCATCAAACAGAAAGTGAATGGCGTTTATTTTGTTGAATTCTCCGAATGTATCATGTGCGAAGCATGTGTCCCGGTTTGTCCAGAGGGCGTCATGTACCTGGATAACCAACTTGCCCAAACAGCCTGGAAGTGTGATCTTTGTGGAGATTGCGTGTTGGTTTGTGGAACAAGTGCTCTCACAATTTCTGAACAGCAATTAGCATAGGGAGTGACTCATGAACGGTTACGGTGGTTCAATTCTGCGCGTAAATCTCGCATCAGGTGATATCCGGAAGTCTCCCACTCCTCCTGATCTAGCAAGGGATTTTATCGGAGGTCGTGGTTTCGGTGCGTACCTCCTTTTCACCGAAGTTCCCCGGAACGCTGAACCTCTCGGTCAGGATAACAAGCTTATTCTCTCCTCTGGACCACTATCAGGTTTGATGATCCCAGGAGCGGGGAAAATGGATTTCACTACAAAATCTCCCCTCACCGGCGGATATGCCAGCTCATCGCTTGGCGGCATGCTGACCGCCGAATTGAAATATGCGGGTATCGATTCAATCATTTTTGAAGGGATTAGCCCCAATCCCGTTTACTTATTGATAGAAGATGACAGAATATCTACTGCTGGATGCAGCTGAATATTGGGGGCAAGGGACAATCTCGGTTGAAAAAGCGCTCAAAGGAAAAATACGGAGAAGAGTTCCAGGTAGCTGTGATCGGATCCGGGAGGTGAAAACCTTGTTCCTTTCGCCTCCATTAACCATGATTACGGACGCCAGGCAGGCCGAGGGGGTGTTGGTGCAGTTATGGGATCGAAGCGACTTAAAGCCATCGTTGTCCGTGGAACCAAATCCATTCCTGTTGCCGATCAGGAAGGATTGAAAAGAAGCAGGTCAGGAGTTATTCCGGGCATGCAAAGAGGCTGAAGGTCTTGTCCCCTGGCAAAGATACGGAACCACCATTGTCACCAGCTGGTGCGACGAGGTGGGAGCCCTGCCAACTCGGAATTTCAGTTCCGGCCATTTCACCGAAGGGAAAGGGCTTTACGGTCCGGTGATGCGAGAAAAGATCGTCATCACCGATAAAGGTTGTTTCGGTTGCCCCTCCCCTTGTGGAAAATACAGCCGTTCCAAAAAACACCAGTCAAACGTTGAAGGTCCTGAATATGAAACCATCGGGATGCTCGGTTCGAATTTGGGGATCCCGGATATCGAAGATGTGGCGGAAGCAAACCGGTTATGCGATGATCTGGGCATCGATACAATCAGCACCGGGGGTGTGATCGCCTGGGCAATGGAGTGTTATCAAAAAGGAATTCTCACTTCAGCCGATACAGATGGATTGGTTCTTGATTTTGGGAATGTTCCATCTGTTTTCGAATTGATCCGTAAGATCGCGCACAAAGAAGGGCTTGGCAAACTCCTCTAGCCCGGGAGTGAAAAAAGCATCCGAAATTATTGGAAAGGGAAGTGATAAATTCGCGATCCACGTAAAGGGAATGGAGCAATCTGCCTATGCCACCCATAATGCCACGGCTATGCTTCTGGCATACATGACTTGTGATGTCGGCGCTCATCATAACCGCTCCTGGGCCATCACTTACGACCTGCAGGTCGGCCGCGACCTGATCGTCCCCGAGAAGGTCGCGAGGATCATCTGGTTGCAAAATTTCCGCCCGATGTTCGATGTGCTCGGATCCTGCCGCCTGCAATGGGTGGAGCTTTCGATTGAGCGGGATCTCTATGTTCCCGCGCTTGAGGCTATCACCGGCATCCATCGCACTTGGGAAGATCTGGAAAAAGTGGGGGAAAAGATTTGGAATCTTACCCGTTTATTCTGGATCAGGGAAAATCCTGGATTTAGCCGGGAATGGGACCTTCCCTCCCCTCGTTTCTACACCGAGCCACCCCCGGATGGTCCGACTGCAGGACAGATCACGAAATTTGAGGATGTTCAAAAATTACTGGATATGTATTACGAACAACGCGGATGGGATTCGAATGGTATCCCAAAACCAGAAACATTGAAAAAACTTAGATTTGGAAGAATTCGCTGTTTCTCCTTGATAATTTACTCAATGCAAACCGCTGAATTACGTCCAAAGGGAATGTTGAAACAATATATCAGATGGCAGGGAGTGCATTCGAAGTTCCCAGTGGAATCCCCCTCAGAGAAGCGTTGTTAGCTGCGGAATTCCCCCTGACCTGGTCGCCATCGCGTTTATCGGATCAGAAACCTGTAAACAAGGATGAGATTATCCAGCCAGGGGATACCATCGATCTCACGCGGTGATTGGAGGGGGGTAAACCAGAATCTGCATCCAAGAATCTGCTTATTCTTTTTCAAGTAACAATTCTTTAGCTTTTTTGGTCTGTTTTCCACGTTCTTCCGTATTTAGGATTCGCTTGCGGATACGAATGTTTAACGGGGTGACTTCCAGCAATTCGTCATCAGCCAGGTATTCAATGGCTTCATCCAGGCTCATTTGCCGGGGTGGTACCAGGCGGATTTCGATGTCTTTATTTGAAGAGCGCATATTCGTAAGGTGCTTCTTCTTGCACACATTAACCATCAAATCGGTAGGCCGGGAAGTTTCACCAACAACCATTCCTTCATAGACTTCCACACCCGCTCCAATGAAAAGCGTAGCTCTTTCTTCCGCATTTTTCAAACCGAAAGTAAAAGTTGTCCCAGTTTCCCAGGCGACAACCGAACTGGTCGTTCTTGAGACGATCGGTCCAGCCATCGGCCCATAAGAATCAAAAATCGAATTCATAACTCCTGTCCCATGCGTGGCGGTCAGGAATTGATAACGAAATCCTAGTATTCCCCTTGTTGGGATCAGGTAGCGAATATGCACAGTTCCATCCGGCATATTCAGCATATCCAGCATCTTTCCCCGCCGGGATCCAAGCATTTCCACAACCGTGCCTACTGTCTCGGCGCTTGTTTCGATCTGTAATTCTTCATAAGGTTCCAGAACCTCACCTGATTCGTTCGTATGGAATATCGCTTCCGGACGGGAAACCTCAAATTCATAGCCTTCGCGTCGCATGGTTTCGATCAGAATCGCGAGATGCAGCTCTCCCCTTCCTGAAACAATAAAAACGTCCGGACGCTCTGTTTCTTCTACTCGCAATGCAACATTATTCTTAAGTTCGTCGAATAGACGTTCGCGAAGTTTTCTGGATGTTCCCCATTTTCCCTCCCTCCCGGTAAATGGCGAGGTATTAACACCGAAGGTCATTTTTACCGTTGGTTCCTCAACTGTGATGGGAGGAAGTGCCACCGGGTTTTCAGGATCAGCTAAAGTCTCTCCAATGGCTATTCCTTCCAAACCCGCCAGAGCGATGATTTCTCCTGCCTCTGCAGATTCCACCTCAACCTTGTCCAACCCCTGGTGAACGTAAAGATATCGCGCGCGTTCTTTCAAAACCTGCCCGGTAACAGTGATCCGGGCTAGATCCTGCCCGGCCACAATGCTTCCGCTGAAGATTCTGCCCACAGCAGTTACTCCACGGTAGTCATCGTAACCCAGGTTGGTCACTAACATTTGTAAAGGGGAATCCGGGTCCACTTCCGGACCAGGGATGTTATCCAAGATTGCGTCAAAAAGCGGTTGTAGATTGGGTCCCAGCTCCTGGGTGTTGCCTGCTTGACCGGTGATCGCGTTGGCATAAATGATAGGAAAATCTGCCTGGTGATCACTTGCACCTAGTTCTACAAATAAATCGAATGTGGAATTCACTGATTTGTCAGGCTCTGCATCTCTGCGATCCATTTTATTGATCACAACAATCGCCTTGTGGCCCATTTGAAGCGCTTTTTTCAATACGAATCGTGTTTGAGCCATGGGTCCTTCAGCAGCATCCACAAGTAGAAGGACACCATCCACCATGTTCATCACCCGCTCAACTTCTCCCCCAAAATCTGCATGGCCGGGTGTATCCACAATATTTATTTTGATAAGATTCCCTTCTCTGTCGGGGATGGTTATGGCTGTGTTCTTGGCCAGAATGGTAATCCCCCTCTCCCGTTCCAAATCATTGGAATCCATTACCCGCACAACCACTTGCTGGTTTTCACGAAACACTTTGGCCTGTTTCAGCATCCCGTCTACCAGCGTTGTTTTACCATGATCGACATGCGCGATAATCGCGATATTTCTGATGTCATTTCGTTTTACGAGCATTTCATACACCTTATAGTTTGAGTATTACAGCCAACGACCCCGGGTCTTCAACCGAGGTCGTTAAAGAATCATTATCGATGCTGGCTCCCCTGATTAGGGTCACCTGTTGAACCGCTGGTTATAATTATACTATGAAGAATGTCCATAAAGACGATCGCTTTAGCGCTAAGTGGGGGTGGCGCAAGGGGAATTGCTCATATCGGATTCCTCAAAGCAATACATGATGCCGGGATAGAATTCCAATATATATGTGGAACGAGTTTTGGCGGCCTGGTGGGAGCAGCCTTGGCCGTTGGTATGAGTCCTCAAGAGCTTGAAAAAGAAGCACTGCGGATTTCTAAAACAAGCGAATTTATCCGTTTGTTGGATCCCAATCCTCTGAGGAGGGGATTCCTGGAAGGCAATAGGGTTAAAGCGTATATAGAAAGATTACTTGGGGGAAATCACCAATTTGATTCCCTTAGATTCCCACTTAAAATGGTCGCAGTCGATCTGGCATCCGGTACAGAAGTTCTTCTAGAGTCTGGCGACCTTCTCAGTGCGGTTAACGCAACTATTGCCATTCCCGGTATTTTTAATCCGGTTGAATGCCAGGGTAAGCTCCTGGTGGATGGTGGTGTACTCAACAATCTTCCCGTCGACCATGCCCGCGCAACGGGAGCAGATTTAGTTGTTGCTGTTAATGTTCAACCGCTTATAGGTCCTGCAAATCTGTGGGATTTCTCCAGGTCTACCAATCGATTGATACCTGCCTCTTTGATTAGTATGTACCGAACAGAGGTTATCCGTTCAAATCGACTTACAGAGATGAATCTGATGAACAATCCCCCGGATTTTCTGATTCAACCAGAAATACCGGATGAGATAGATTCTCTTTTCGGTTTTCGGCATGCCAAAGAAATCCTTGAAGCTGGTGAATTGGCTGCAAAGAACGCAATTCCTTCCATTTTGTCTCGACTATTAGAAAGAAAATAATAAATTCTGACAAGGATTCATCATGAAAAAGTACATCGGTGCGATCGACCAGGGAACAACTTCAACCCGTTTTATCGTCTTCGATCATTCCGGAAAGATCGTTGCCATCGACCAAAAAGAGCATCGTCAGATTTTTCCCAAACCAGGTTGGGTGGAACATGATCCGATTGAGATATATGAAAATACACTTCAAGTCATTCATAATGCTCTCCAAAAAACTTCTCTTTCCATTTCAGATCTCTCAGCTTTGGGAATCACCAATCAACGTGAGACAGTTGTTTTTTGGGATAAATCTACGGGTAAACCTTTGGGAAATGCAATCGTCTGGCAGGATACCCGAACTGATCAAATTTGCCGGTCATTGTATGGTTCAACCGGGTTGGATCGATTTCGGGAAAAAACCGGATTGCCTCTGGCAACCTATTTTTCAGGTCCGAAGATAAGGTGGGCTTTAGAGAATAGCCAGGAAATTCGAGAGGCACTCAATTCAGGTGTTCTCGCCGTTGGGAATATTGATTCCTGGTTGATCTGGAAGTTAACCGGTGAAAACCGAGGCGGAATTCACATAACTGATGTTACTAATGCATCCCGTACCCTTCTAATGAATTTAAGAACATTGAATTGGGACCGGGAAATTTTAGGAGAAATGGATATACCTTTATCCATTTTGCCGGAAATTCGGTCTTCTTCAGAAGTGTATGGCTATGCGCATTTTGATAACATGGATATCCCCATTTCTGGTGACCTTGGCGATCAGCAGGCAGCTCTTTTTGGTCAGGTTTGTTTCGAACCTGGAGATGCGAAAAACACGTATGGCACAGGCTGCTTCATGTTAATGAATACCGGAACTTCGCCTGTTCAAAGCCATAATGGTTTGCTCACAACCGTGGGTTACAAACTGGGAAATTCCCAGGCGGTTTTTTGCCTGGAAGGATCGATCGCAATCGCAGGCGCATTGGTTCAATGGCTGCGGGATAATCTGGGGATAATTCAAAAATCTGAGGATATCGAACCTCTTGCGAGTTCTGTGGAAGACAATGGAGGAATCTACTTTGTACCTGCCTTTTCCGGTCTATTCGCCCCCTACTGGCGAAGCGATGCCCGGGGTGCAATCGTTGGAATGACCCGCTATATTAATCGTGGTCATATTTCCCGGGCAGTTCTTGAAGCAACAGCTTATCAAACGAGGGAAGTGCTGGATGCCATGGAAGCAGATTCCGGAGTTGAGCTAACTTCTTTGAAGGTGGATGGCGGGATGGTAGGCAATGAATTATTGATGCAATTTCAGTCGGATATTCTAAATGTGCCAGTCGTTCGCCCGCGAATATTGGAAACAACAGCTTTAGGCGCAGCCTATTCTGCAGGCTTGGCCATTGGCTTTTGGCAGAATCTCGGTCAACTTCATGAACAATGGTCCAAATCAACGGAATGGCAACCAAAAATGCCTGAAACCACACGGTCATTACTTTTCCAGGGTTGGAAGAAGGCAGTAACGCGTACTCTTGATTGGATATGATCATCAAAATCAAGCATATAAATTCTTGACTTAATCTTCGCCAGGATTTAAAATCCATCCTCGTGCCGCGGGCACGGATTAATTCAAGCGGTTAAACCGCATTTCGTAGAGTGAAGGTAACCCAAAAAAAGGGTGAGAGGCGCTCGAAAGAAGGAAACATGGAAAAAGTTGTGATCAATGCAGTACCCCGCACGATCAGGGGTAAACAAGTAGGGGCTTTACGCAGGGAAGGTAAGCTTCCCGCAGTATTGTATGGCCATCATTTTGAGTCCACTCCCATTACGTTGGATCTCAAGGAAGCATCCAAAGTTCTAAGCTCAGTCACCTCCAGCAGCATCATCACCATCTCTCTTGAAGGAAAAGAGCATGCCACTCTGGTCCGGGAGAAACAGAAGGATTATCTTCGTAATTCTCTCAAGCATGTGGATTTTCAGGTCGTTTCTCTCACAGAGAAAATTCGCACCAGCGTTGCCATTGAGCTCCAGGGTATTGCCCCTGCCGTAAAGGATTACAACGGTGTACTGGTAACCGGCCTGGATAAAATTGAGGTTGAATGTTTCCCACAGGATCTACCCGACCGTATTGTGATCGACCTTTCCAATATGGCCAAGATCGGTGATGCTTATTATATTAAGGATATTGTATTATCAGATAAGGTGATCATCCACGAGGATATGAATGAGATGGTCATTCACATCACGCATCCGGCGGTCGATGAAGTAGTTGTGGAGGAAGTAACGACTGCTTTGGAAGAACCGGAAGTGATTGAAAAGGGTAAGAAGGAAGAAGAATTACCGGAAGACGAGAAATAAATTAATTTCCATGAAAAATGGGGCTGCTGGTACCACGGCAGCCCTTTTTTGTTTATCAACAGATCGCTCATTTGCTGGATGGGTTAATGATTCGCACCACCCAAAGTCGGAATTTTTATTAAAAATTTGAGGTCTTACATCATTATTTTTTCCAGAAAACGGGTCAAGATCCTGGCTGTAATTCCCCAAACCAATTCGCCTTCGAATTCCCTGTAAAACAGCACTTTCTCAATTGATCCATTTGCGCGGGTGTAGTCACGTTCCTCATAATTCTTTACATCTGCGAGCCAATCCAATCCAATAGAAAATACCTTATCTACTTCTTCGACGGCTATCTTAATTTGAAAAGGATATTTCAGCAATCCAACTACTGGTGTAATCAGGTAATTGCTAATGGATGGAAATGGTTCCATTCTTCCTAGTATTTTTACATTTTCAGATGGTATTCCTATTTCTTCTTCGGTTTCACGGAGAGCTGTCGCCTCCAGGTCTTTGTCGATCCATTCAAACGCTCCCCCCGGGAAGGATACCTGCCCCTTATGATCCTGCACTGATTGGCTTCGGCGGGTGAATAGAATATTCCATTCACCTTCTCGAAGGAATAACGGTATCAAGACTGCTGCCCTGGTACGGTGATCTCCCTCAATTACTGAAGTATCTTCGAGCTTGGAAAGCTTATGGGTAATTTCGTGTGCTGAAATCCTGAACATCAGTTTCTATCCAAAAATAATATTAATCACTGCTATCTCCTTCGTCGGATTCACCTGATTCCTCGATCTCTCCCTCAGTGGTTTCATCTGCATCCTCAATTGGAGCAAGAAATGGTCGGGCGAAGATCAAAAAACCGGTATGAGCAACCATTCTATCCACCGGTCTGAACCGCTCCGGTTCCGGTTTGTAATACCTGATGAAGATCTCAACTACTTCAATAAAGGAAAAATAATGGTGGCGGAGTTCGGGTAATAAGCGGATAACCTGGTTCATGGTGGGAAGAATCGTCCCAAAGAACCCTCCGGGTTTTAAGGAAGTCTTTACTTGATCGAGATAATCATATGGATTGGGTACATCCAGAAACAGTGCATCCACTCCCGTTTCGTCAAAACCTTCAGAAATGTCTCGAATTTTAAAGGATACTCTATCCGATAATCCAAATCTTTCGATGTTCTTTATGGCCGTTTTTTGCTGATCTTCACGGTAATCATAGGAGAAAATCTTGCCCGTGATTCCAACGGAGTAGGCAAACGCCGTAGTAAGCCCGCCGGAGCCAGTTCCAGCCTCAATTACCCTCGCACCGGGTCCCACTCCCAGCGTAATCATAATGAATCCGATATCTTTGGGGTACATGATCTGGGTTGAACGAGGGATTCCACGTATAAGGTCTGCCAGGGAAGGTTGGAGTAAGTAAAATGGGTTTCCCTTGTGGCTGGATGTTTTAGTTCCCCATGGTTTTCCAATTAAATCATTATGCTGGATTACCCCTCGATGTGTATGTAAAACAGCATCTTTTTGGAGTTGAATGATGATGTGTTTGTATCCGACTCCCACCAACTCAACCAGGTCACCTTCACTGGCCTCCGTGTTAGAGTTTTGCCATTTCATTATGATTTTCCTGGTTTTAATTTTTCTATAAAAAAGTTAGTGATCGCCTCATAACAACGCACTCTGTTCTTAAATTTCAACACGTCATGACCCTCATCTTCAAACAGGATGATTTGGATGTCTTTTCCTTGCGCTTTAAGACCTTCCACTAAATCAATGGACTCCTGCGCAACAACCCTGGGATCATGCCTGCCCTGAATCACAAGCATCGGGCAGGTCATATTTCCCAGGTGGGTTTTCGGAGACCGGTCGATCAGGAAATCTTTATCTGTGACAGGATCACCCAGAACGTCTTTCATCACCGGTTTCCATGATTCAGGGATTCTTTCGAGAAAAGTGAAAAGGTCATAAGGGCCAAACATGTCAACTGCTGCTTTCCACAATTTCGGATGCCTTCCAGCAAGTGTCAGGGTCATATAGCCGCCGTAGGACCTACCCACAACACCTGCCCTTTTAATATCGATACGCGGATCCTTCGCTAAAACCTTCATGGCGTGAATATGATCCAGCCTGTCGTCTCCGCCCCAATCGCGATCCACCAGTTTTGAGTATTTAAGTCCGTACCCGGTACTTCCCCTCACATTTGGGACAAAAACAGCGAAACCTTTCAAGGTTAGGTACTGAATTAAAGGCATTGAAAACCAGGCAAAATCCGGTCTTTCCTGACCCTGCGGGCCTCCATGAATATAGTAAACCAATGGACGGGGACCAGTGAATCCCAATTCATCAGAAGGTAAATAGAGACGTGCTGATATGCGTAGGTTATCATAAGAAATAAAAGAGGCATCCTCTCCGGATGAAAGATTCTTTTCCGGGATCCCCAATACACGTTCATCTGTCTGACAGTGATATTTGGTTGGTTCTTTTCCTTCAACAAGATATATCTGAGTAGGTTTTTTCGCTGAGGAAAAACTTAAGGCCATCCTATTTTTCTTTCTGTTATGGTTATACGATTCCAACGTACCGTCCTTTAATGGTTGCTTACCGCAAATAATGTTTTCCACATTAAGCGTGTTCGCTTCCTTATCCCATTTAGCAAGGTAAAGCCATGAACTACTATCTATGTTGTAACGAAGGAAAAATCGATTTTTCGACAGACCTGATATGCCTTCCAGTTCACCCACGCCTGAATGTTCTAGTCCTTTAATTTTTACTTCCCGCATCGTTTTACCGGATTTCAACCGCAAGTACCCGACACTGTAAGTATCGGAGAAAATCGCGGAGGAGATTAATAACCCCTTATCTTCATCGGTAAATGCTGCCCCGTTGATCGAAGTTAATTCAACCGTATTTCCTGGGATCCGCTCTGCATGAGGAGTGCCTATCAAAAGTTCTGATTCTTGTTTTCCAGTTTGACAGATATATAGATTCGTATCGCCCATGCTAAACGCTTCAACAATTACTACCTTGTCGTGTTTTTTTGAATGACAAACTGGTGCCGCAAAACCGCTGGTAGTGAATATTTCAGTTGCATTGTTATTTTCCAAGTCCACTTGGAATACTTTTGATTGTGGATTCGCAATCGATTCGTTTCCGAAATAGAGAATATTCTTAACCGTGTCGATTAAAGTTAAGTGGCACCGAAATTCTTTAAATACTCTTTCCATCAATGGTTCAGGGAATCCGCCAGAGATTGGGATCATCATTGGTTGGTAAATTTCATCTCCGTCATGGTCAAGCATCACCAGAATTTTCTTCAGTTTCGGTAATAAAATGAATGGATACCCGTCTATCAAATGGGGATTGTGCATTGCTATATC
Source organism: uncultured Chloroflexia bacterium (assembly GCA_963747315.1). Lineage (GTDB taxonomy): Bacteria > Chloroflexota > Anaerolineae > Anaerolineales > Anaerolineaceae > CAVVEQ01. Next base: position 673,454 of record CAVVEQ010000013.1, read on the forward strand.
AGGGGGTATTAGCGGTTGAGGTACCCCACCACCAACCTTCATCCTGTAGAGGCTGATATGCCCGCCCAGGTTCGATTGGAAATAAATCCATTTACCTTCCAATTGAGGCTGTAAAAACAATCTTGCAGATAGTATCGATTCTATCCTGTACATTTTTTCTCCCTATTTTCTTTCAGTATTAATGAGACTGAGCCAATAACCGAGCCCAAGGAACAGAAAGCTGAAAAAACTTGCTACAGCCAGGTGTAGTGGTCCCACACTTAGAAAATTCCAGTCCATTTTTTCAGCTATGAACTGCCCCAACCAAAAACCGATCCAACTGAAAGCTAGGTAAAAAATGAAACGACCCAGGTTTCCCCCTCTCCATAAGTGAAAAGCTGCGCCATACAAGGTTGCGAAAAAGCATCCAAAAAGAAAAGCTGGCAAAGTCATATTATTACCTCACAAATCCTTAATGATGAATCCACTTCCAACAACTTCATCTCCCTGGTAGATTACTGCCAATTGTCCGGGGGTTATATTGGTTATGGGAATACTCGTTTCAACCGTAGCACAACCAGGTTCATTATTCATAATAATTCTTGCCGGGTAACTAATAGATCTGTATCGAACCATTACTTCTGCCAAAATCTCTTCACTTTGTTGAAGGTTGATCCAATTCAAGTCTCGAACTCTAAACCGGGTTCTTCCTGAAACTTCAACCCCTGATACAACAAGTTGGTTTTTCTGATGATCCTTTTTTACCACGTAAAATGGTCTTTCACTTGCTATTCTGATACCCTTCCTTTGACCAATCGTGAAATTGGCTAAGCCATCATGTCTGCCAATCGGATGTCCTCCCTCATCCACGATCTCGCCAGGCTTGAAGAGGTCCGGTGAGAATTTTTGCAGGAATCCGGATACACCCTTGCCTGAAAAACAGAGATCTTGGCTATCGGATTTTTGGCTGACTGACAAACCAAGTGTGCCTGCTTTCTTTCTGGTTTCGGATTTTTCCCAACCACCAAGGGGTAAAATAGTTCGGGTAAGATCATCTTGATTCAGACGGGAAAGCACGTAGGATTGATCTTTGTTCCTATCTGCTCCTCTCATAAGATTAAAGGAATCCTCTCTTCTTTCTATTCGCGCATAATGCCCGGTTGCTAGATATTCCAATCCCAAGTTGTCCGCTTTTTTTCTGAGGAATCCCCATCGAATCCACTTATTACAAACAACACACGGATTGGGGGTCTCTCCCGCCCGGTAACTATTTATAAAGTATTCAACGACGGTTTTTCTGAATTCCTCTCGTGCATCGATGACATAAAATGGGATATCTAATTCCCGGGCAACTTTCCTGGCCAGGCTGATGGAATCCGGGGAACAACAACGGTTGACCTCTTCGGTTTCTTCATCGACCCAAAGGCGTAACATCAATCCTGTAACTGCATATCCCTGTTCGATCAACAATGCCGCGGCAACGGAGCTATCCACCCCTCCGCTCAATCCAATTGCCACAGTTTTGATCCCAGGGCTCATTGAAAAATCATTAATTCCGCAGAGAAAGAACAAGCCCAGGGAGTATATCGATGAATTTCTGAATCTCCTCCATTGTGGTATTTCGACCCAGTGTCACCCGCAGGGATCCTGAAGCCCAATCTGGAGATAACCCAAGATTTATAAGGACATCGGAAGGTTTGGGGTCTCCCACCTTGCAAGCGGATCCTGATGAGCAGGCAAAACCGTGTTGATCCAAAGCCATCAGGAGTTCATTTCCATCGATATTCTTAAATACAAAGCTCGCATGGTTCGGTAAACGTTCGTCAGGATGTCCGGTCAATCTTGAATCAGGGATGGTAATGAGAATACTCTCAATCAACTCTTCTCTTAGAATCGAGACTCTTTGATTATTTTCTGGAAAGTCTTTGCTGAGTGATTCTTGAGCGCTTCCGCGAGACCAACGATATAGGCGATGTTATGAGTGCCCGCTCGTAAAGCCCCTTCCTGTTTTCCGCCCGTCTGCATGGGAAGCAAATCTAATCCCTTGCGGATGAATAATGCGCCAACGCCTTTGGGACCGTAAAATTTATGTGCTCCGATGGAAAGTAGATCGATCGCTGAATCTTTCAGGTTCAACTGCATATGGGCAGCCGCCTGGACAGCATCGGTATGGATGGGAACATCCATCTCGTGACAAATCTCTGCGATCTCATTCACGGGATTGATCGTCCCGATCTCGTTATTTGCATAAATAATGGAAACTACTGCAGTTTTTTTATCAACCAGCTTATTAAGCTCTTCAGGGATCACTCTGCCATACTCATCAACTGGAATATATTCCAGATTAAAATCCAAAATCATCTCTCAATTGACGAGCTGTTTCATGCACAGCAGGGTGTTCCACTGGACTGATCAAAATACGATTCGCGCCAGTCATCTTCCTGCGCATGAAAGCAACCCCTCTCAAGGCCAGGTTGTCGGATTCTGAACCCCCACTTGTAAAAATGATCTCATCCGGGTCGCAGCGAAGTGATTCTGCTACTGATTCCCGGGCGGATTCCAGCGCGTTTTCTGCTTTTTGGCCCCATGAATGGATTGATGAGGAATTTCCAAACTCCTCAGCAAAAAAAGGAGTCATTTTATTTTGAACAATTGGGTCAAGCGGAGTAGTCGCAGCGTAGTCTAGATAGATACGATCCATTTCATTGCCTTTCCACAGAAAAGACATTATAACGGAAGGCTTCGTCCTTCGCCTCGAGGGTTTGTACTTGTTATAATTAGGTCCATCCGATATGTTGTTTGGAGGATAATATGGTTGAAAAAATAAAATTCGGGACGGACGGTTGGAGAGGGGTGATAGCAGAGGATTACACCTTCGCCAATGTCCGCAGAGCCGCCCAGGGTTTCGCCTCATATATGTTGGAGAATGGAAAAAGTGGCCACTGGTTCATCGTTGGGTATGATAAGCGTTTCGATTCCGAATTTTTTGCCCAGTCTGCCGCGGAAGTACTGGCCGGCAATGGGTTGAAAGTGTATCTCACCTGCGATGCGACCCCAACCCCGGTGATCGCGTACGCTGTGGTTGATAAAAAAGCCTCCGGTGCTATCAACATCACTGCTTCCCACAACCCCCCCACAGATAATGGGTTCAAAGTCCGTGATGAACATGGCGGTGCGATCGCCCCGGATGGTTTATCCAGGATTGAGAACCTCATCCCGGATGATATTAATGATGTTAAACGAATCACCCTTAAGGAAGCGCAAGAAAGAGGATCAATCATTATCTTCGATCCAGCTCCGGCTTATATTGAACACCTTAATGACCTGATCGATCTGGAAGCAATTCGATCTGCAAATTTGAAAGTCTTGATTGATTGCATGTGGGGCAATGGCGCTGGTTGGTTCCCAAAATTACTTTCCGGCGGGAAGATCCAGGTTACCGAAATTCATAATGAGCGAAATCCGTCGTTCCCGGAAATGAAACGCCCTGAACCCATCCCTCCCAATATCGATGTAGGTCTCGCTAAAACACTCGAAACCCACTCCGATGTTCTTCTTATCACTGATGGTGATGCCGACCGGGTGGGAGTCGGAGATGAGAATGGGGTATTTGTAAATCAATTGCGGGTTTATGCGCTGCTGGCGTATTATTTCCTGGAAGTCCGGGGTGAGCGCGGCCCTATCGTAAAAACCCTCTCCTCGACCAGCATGCTCGAAAAACTGGGAAAGCTTTATGACGTTCCAGTTTTCGAAACAGGGGTAGGTTTTAAATATGTCGCCCCGAAGATGCTGGAAACAAATGCTATGCTCGGTGGAGAGGAATCCGGGGGGTACGCTTTCCGTGGGAATGTCCCCGAAAGGGATGGCATACTCGCCGGCCTATATATTCTGGATATGATGATCAAATTGAAACAGAAACCGTCCGGATTGATCGACTTGCTTTTTTCCAAAATCGGCCCGCACTATTACGACCGGGTGGATCGGTCATTCACCGGTAACCGAAAAGATCGGGAGAAAATGATCCTGGAAGCCCATCCAGAAACGATCGGTGGATTACGCTGTACGGGATTGAACTCCACTGATGGTTTCAAATTCTCCCTTGAAGATGGAGGATGGTGCCTTATCCGATTTTCCGGTACAGAACCTATTATGCGAGTCTACTGCGAGACAACCCACGGGGACAAGGTAAAAGATATTCTTGTGGATGGATTACGGATCGCGGGTTTAACTTAGTTGCTCGTCGACACCCATTGTCATCTCAACCTGGACGCCTTCACCGAGGACCTCGATGAAGTGATTCATCGTTCCTTGGATGCAGGAATAAAAACAATCATCGTCCCTGGCGTAGACCTGGTTAGCAGTCAAAAAGCCGTTGAGATCAGTAAAAAATATCCTGCATGCTATGCCGCAGTCGGCATCCATCCTAATTATGCCTTAGCCGCCAGTTCTCATGATATTCATGAGATTATCTCTTTATCAAAAGAATCAAAAGTGGTGGCCATCGGCGAAATTGGACTTGATCTTTACCGCGATTACGCTCCTTTACCTGTTCAAGTTGCCTTATTAAAACAACAATTGCAAATCTCTAAAGATTTTCATCTTCCAATTATCCTTCACAGTCGGTCCGCGACGAACGAATTATCAACCTTGCTTTCCGTATGGAAACGAACCCTGAACGAAGAGAATAATCGAATCGCGAGCAATCCAGGTATCATGCATGCCTTTGAGGGTACGTTGGACGAAGCGATCGTTTTCAATAAGATGGGTTTTAAATTCGGCCTTGGTGGAGCGCTAACCTATCCCGCTTCCAGGGTGGATGCAAGAATCCTTGCCAGTCTACCCTTAACCTCCTTCGTTTTTGAAACTGATTCCCCTTATTTATCGCCTTTACCATGGCGGGGGAAACGAAATGAACCATCCTATCTTAAAGCTACGGTTGAATTTGTTTCGAAAATTAACGATGTGGATTTCTCAGAATTATGTAAAATTAGTACTGAAACAGCAAAAATGATTTTTCGATTGGAGTGATTTTGAGTAATTTGAATGAGATTTTCCAGCCGATCCAACAAGATTTGGCTGAAGTTGAAAAGATCATGCGTTCTTCGGTGCAAAGCCAGAACCCGGATCTCTCTGCTGCGTTGGAACAGATCCTGGCAGCTGGAGGTAAAAGAGTTCGTCCTGCCATATCTCTATTAACTTCCAAAATCCTTGGGGGACCTGAGGATAAGATTCTTTTTCTCGCTGCTTCCGTGGAAGTTTTACACTCCGCCACGCTTGTCCATGATGACCTGATCGACAACTCCTTGATTCGGCGTGGAATGCAAACATTGAATGCAAAATGGTCTCCGGGAGCCACGGTGCTTTCAGGGGATTACCTTTTCGCCTGTTCCGCCCGCCTGGCTGCGGAGACGGAATCCACCAAAGTCGTTCGCCGGTTCGCAGAAACGCTTTCCATCATCGTGAATGGAGAGATAACCCAGCTCTTTAGCGGACCTTGCCGCCTGGATAGGGAGGATTATTACCAGCGGATTTATGCAAAAACCGCATCGCTATTTGAAACCTGCTCCTACTGTTCTGCCCTACTTTGCACAGATGACCAAAATATCCATGAAGCTTTTCGGACTTTTGGCAGGGAAATTGGCATGGCATTCCAGATAGTGGATGATATCCTCGACTACACCGGGGACCAGGTTACCCTGGGAAAACCCATCGGTAGCGATCTCCACCATGGGTTATTAACTCTTCCGCTTCAAATCTACGCAGAGCGCTACCCTGATCAACCTTTCGTTCAGGATATTCTCTCAGGAAATTGTTTGGATGACCGGGAATCTATCCAGTCTCTAATTTCTGATCTCACTGAGACAGAAGTGATCAAGGATTCATTTCAAGTAGCCAGGGAATTTGCGGAGAGAGGCATCCAGGCGATCGAAGGATTTCCAACATCGGATGCGCATGACTCGTTATCAAATATCGCCCGTTTTATTGTCGATCGGGATATGTGAGCTGTTAAAAAGAAAAAGCCGTTTTCACGGCTGCTAAATGCGCTGGGTGGGAGTTGAACCCACACGCCTTGCGGCACATGGCCCTCAACCATGCCTGTCTGCCAATTCCAGCACCAGCGCTAAAGCATCGATATTATAACTGGCTTGAACTATGTGTCAAGAAACTGCTTTTTGGAGGAAAAATGGCGATCGTATTGGATGGCATGGGCAGCGACAATTATCCGGTTCCGGAGATTGATGCTGCAGTAAATTCTGCAAAGAACTTAAACGAGCAGATCATCCTGGTCGGGGATGAGAACATTCTCGCTCCGAAATTGAAAGAATTAGATCACGACCAGTCGAGTGTTCGCATCGTACACGCACCGGATATCCTTAAAATGGATGAACACGCTGTGGAAGCAGCTCGTCAAAAACCTCAGAATTCTATGGCGATTGGAATGAACCTTGTGAAGAACGGGGAAGCCCGGGCGTTTGTCACCGCCGGAAATACCGGGGCGGCTTATTTCACAGCAGTAACTACATTGCGGCGGATAAAAGGGGTTTCCCGCCCGGCTCTTTCGGCAGTCTTGCCCGTAAAGAATGGGAAAGCTCTTTTTATGGATACGGGTGCTAACGCGGATTGCCGCCCTGAATTCCTGCTGGAATTCGCCGTCATGGGATCCATTTACGCCGAAAAATTACTAAACTGCCCAAAACCGAGGGTGGGACTTCTCGCTAACGGTGAAGAGGAAGGAAAGGGTAATGAACTGGTGAAGTCAGCCTATCCCTTGCTTCAAAATTCGGGATTGAATTTTATAGGGAATATCGAACCAAAGGACTTCTATTCCGGAGCGGTGGATGTGCTGGTTACGGATGGTTTCACAGGGAATGTTTTTATAAAGTCCAGCGAAGCCGTGGCCAAAGTGATTACCGATAATCTGAGAGAACAAATCTCTGTATCCTTCACCCGGAAACTTGGGTACTTGCTCGTCAAACCTGCGTTCGTTTCGCTGAAGAGAATGCTCGATCCTGGTGAGATCGGTGCAGCATTCCTGTTGGGTGTGGATGGTTATGTTTTCATCGGTCACGGACGCTCAGATGCAAGGGCGCTTTCTAACGGGCTTGCGCTTGCCCAGCGTGCGGTGGATTCAAAAATCCTTGAAACTATAAGATCAGAAATTCAGGATAAGATCAGCCCGAAATAAGGTTTGAATAACGATAATGAAAATTTACTCAAATGATAAATTGATCAAGCGTAATAAATTTCTCAGCCGTCTGACTTTGATCCTTGGGCTTGGATTTATGGGGTTCGCTTTTTTCACCCTGCTTAATTCGGAAACAAATTCACCCCTCTTCATCCCGTCCTTAATTTCCGGGGCAATCGGGATCATCCTCGCAACGATCAACATCCCCTTATCCGCCAGATTTGGCGTTTCTCCCAGACCAGATGAATTAATCAACACAGCTCTTAAAGGCCTGGATAATTCTTACGCTCTTTTTCATTACACAACTGCCATACCCCATCTTCTGGCAGGACCAACCGGTATTTGGCTGATCAATACTTATATGGTCCAGGGTAAGGTTATTTTTGACGCCAAGAAAAAGAAATGGAAACTTTATAAATCCGGTGGTTTCTTTGCGAAATTATTTGGGACTGAAAACATCGGTAATCCCACACTGGAGTCGGAAGCAACTGTTCATGATTTTGAAAAATTGATGAATAATTTGGGTGAGATCCCCTCCTTACCCGTACCATCACCTTTGGCATTATTTATCAGTAAGGATATTACCCTCGAAGTCGAAGGAGCTCCTCTGTCCGCGGTTAGTCTTGAAAAACTAAAAGCATTCGTTCGAAAAAATCCGGAATTACCTGAAATCAATAAAAATGCGGTTTTTGAGTTTACCGGGAGGCTTGGTCAATAACTTCGTTCGGCTTTCTTTTTCGCGCCTTTCGCATATTGTGTTTTTGGCGTTGATACTCTTGACTTCCCGATGGTTGCATCATTAGGTATGCTTGATTTGATATTAAGGATCTCATCCGTACTGAGGTATCTCCAGCTGCCAGGTTTAAGATTTCCCAATTCAAGCGTTGCCAGCCTGGTGCGGATAATTCTTTTAACCGGAAGACCAATCGTTTTCCCCACCTCTTTGATTTGACGTTTGCGACCTTCGCGCATAATGATTTTTAACCAGGTGGTGTTCTCTTTCTGTTTCTGTATGAAAACCCTGGCTGGAAGAGTCTTATCTCCATCTGCGAGCACCACACCTCTACGCCATGCGGCCAGTTGCTTCTCATCAGGTTTCCCTTCCACCAAAACCTGGTATTCCTTTTCGTGTCTGTAACGCGGGTGTGTGAGACGATTGGCAAGGTCACCATCATCGGTCATGAATACCAATCCTTCAGCATCGATATCCAGTCTGCCAACCGGGAAAAGATGACCTTCAACAGGAATGAGGTCTCTAACCGAAGGGCGTGGATCCGCCGGATCAGTATCTGAACGAACTCCGACCGTCTTATTGAAAATAATATAGATCTTTTTATTCAGCTTGATGGAAACCGGTTTCCCGTCAACCTTCACCAGATCGTTTTCCAGATCTGCTTTGGCCCCTAACTTTGCTGTTATTCCATTGACAGTGACTCTTTGGTTCTCGATTATCTCTTCGCAAGATCGCCTCGATCCATATCCAGCCTGTGCCAGGATCTTTTGCAGCCGATCTGCGGTCATTTTCTAGTCCTTAAGTACTGGGTTTTCTTCATTTGATTCATCGGGTGTAATTTCGTAATCGAATGGCGGTAATTCATCAATTGATCTCAGGCCAAATTGTTGAAGAAAGGCGCTAGAAGTTGAATAAAGGATCGGCCTGCCCGGCCCATCCGCTCTTCCTGATTCTTCGATCATCCCTTTAAGTAATAGACTTTTAATCACTCCATCGCTGTTGACACCTCTGATGGAATCGATCCCTGGTCTTGTAATGGGCTGCTTATAAGCAACTATTGATAAAGTCTCAACGCCTGCTCTGCTCAATCTTGAGTTCGCTTCTAAACCCAAAAGATTCTCAACTTGAAGGGCATATTCGGGTGCAGTGGTTAATTCCACTTTTGTTTTGTGCCATTTCAACCTTAATCCGCCCTCCTGAGAATATCGTTCTTCCAGCTGTTTTAAGCAAGATTCGATATCTTTTGGATTACTGCCGGCCGCCTCAGCGAGCTGGGCAATTGTAATAGCGCTCGGAGCTGCGAACAGCATGGCTTCGGTTATGGCAATCAAGGAATCAGAAGAAGGGGTATTTTCACTCATGCTATAATTATTTTTTCACGTTGGAAATCGCGTTGATTATACCTGTATCATTGCACTAATGACTAAAATCAAACCATTTTTAACCGCAGTTTTGGTCCTAATTTTCCTCGTTTCTTGCTCACCTTCATCCACACCCGATGGAGTGGTTGAGATTGTAGTCATAGCTGATGGAAAAAACATCCCCCTGGAGGTTGAGGGAAAGACCAGCGTTTCCGCAGCATTGGAAAAAGCTGGCATTCAATTAAATAACCTGGACCGGGTGGAACCTGAATCCTTCAAGTTGATAACCGAACCCACCCAGATTGAGGTAATCCGTGTCGTAGAAGAATTTGATGTAGAAGAACAGGTCATTCCTTTTGAACACCAAACAGTTCAAAATGAATCTCTACCTAAAGGTCAGACCCTCTTAATTCAGCCGGGCTCGAATGGCAGTCAGCAGATAACATATCGTAGCGTAATGGAAAACGGGGTTGAAAAATCACGGTCCATATTCCAGGTATCCGTAGCCAAAGAACCTGTACCAGAAATCACTATGGTTGGGGTTCAAACACCATTTACTTCTCTATCCATCCCTGGGAGGATCGCATACTTGATTGCCGGCAATGCGTGGGTCATGGATGGTTCCACTGGAGAACGCAGACCAGTTGTCGCTAGCGGTGACCTGGATGGAAGAGTTTTTAACCTTTCCAAAGATGGACGCTGGCTTCTCTTTACCCGTAAAGCCCCTGCGGATGGTGAAAACATAAATTCTCTGTTTGCTGTGGATATTTCCCATGAAGGTCAATCCGTAGTGGACCTTGGCGTGAATAATGTAATTCATCACGCTGCCTGGGTCCCAAACCAGGAAAACACCTTTTCCTACTCCACGGTCGAACCGCGGGATGCGCCACCGGGCTGGCAGGCGAATAATGATCTTTGGATCATGACTTTCACCAGCAGTGGGAGTGTGATCCGTAATGAAAACATAATCGAATCCAACAGTGGTGGAGCCTATGGCTGGTGGGGAACGGATTTTTCGTGGTCTCCGGATGGAATTGATCTTGCCTATTCCCGTCCTGATGAAATTGGTTTGGTAGATCAGGAAGAGGGTGCTTTCTCCGTTATGCATAAGGTGATTCCGTATGATAGCCGGAGTGATTGGGCTTGGATCCCGCCATTGGAGTGGTCGCCTGATTCGCAATTCTTACTTTTCCTGGATCACAGCGCGGAGCCGAATGATTCCCAGCCGGGATCCTCACCGGATTTTGATCTTCGGGCAAATTTTCTGAGTTCTAACCCACCTGTCACCATCGTACCGCTCGCTGGAATGTTCGCTTATCCTTCCACATCCGCAATCCGGTCAAATGATCGATTCGAGATCGCATATTTGCAGGCAATTTTCCCTGACCGAAGTGAAACCAGCAGGTATAAGATCCTTTTAATGGATAAAGATGGTTCCAACAAGAAAGTCGTATTCCCTCCAGAGGGATCCGCAGGTATGGAACCTCAATCAGTTTTATGGTCACCTCCCGGTGATGTAGGTCAGGTGGATAGATTAGCATTTCTTTATCAGGGAAATATTTGGTTCTTAGATCTGCCTGATCTCACCACCCACCAGGTCACAGGAGACGGGCTCATATCTCGAATGGATTGGAGATAATCGATGCGAATATTAATTACCGGTGCAGCCGGTTTTCTTGGCTCGCACTTGTGCGACTTCCTCCTGAAACAGGGTCATGAGATCGTGGGAATGGATAACTTCATCACCGGCTCCCCTGAGAACCTTGCTCACCTCGCCGGAAACACAAAATTTCAATTCATTAATCATGATGTGTCAGGATATATTTTCGTTCCAGGTAAGCTGGATTACGTCCTCCATTTTGCATCCCCGGCAAGTCCAAACCCAACCTCTCAATTCGGCTACCCGAACCTGCCAATTCAAACCATGAAGGCGGGAGCGTTAGGTACCCACAATTCGCTTGGGGTTGCCAGAGCGCAAAATGCAAAATTTCTGCTTGCATCCACGAGTGAAATTTACGGAGATCCGCTAGAACATCCTCAAAAGGAAAGTTACTGGGGTCACGTCGATCCTGTCGGACGCAGGTCGGTTTATGATGAAGCCAAGCGATTCGCTGAAGCATTAACAATGGCTTACCATCGCGCACACCAAATTGATACGCGGATTGCGAGGATTTTCAATACATACGGTCCACGGATGCGTCTGGATGACGGCCGGGTTGTTCCGAATTTCATCAACCAGGCGTTGAACCGTGAACCTTTGTCAATCTATGGGGATGGCAAGCAAACACGCAGTTTTTGTTATGTCAGCGATCTAGTTGATGGAATTTACAAATTAATGTTATCGGAAGAACATTTTCCGGTGAACCTGGGAAATGCAGTTGAGATCAGCATTTTGGAATTTGCGCTGAAAATTAACACCTTATTGAATAATCCAGCCGGAATCGATTTTAAAGAAAATATGTTTGTTGGTCATGATCCTCAGGTTCGTCAGCCTGATATTACTCGCGCCAGAGAAATCCTTGATTGGACTCCGAAAATTGGACTGGATGACGGCTTGCAGCTTACAGTAGATTATTTCAAGAAATTGAGCAGCTAATCCTTATGTTGAATAAACGAAGTGAACAAAAACGAATCGTTAAATTCGCAGTCGTTGGTGGAATCGGAACTGTTATTGATTTTGGAATTTTCAATCTCCTTACCCAGCTCACTTCGCTCGCGGCTGTTCCCGCCAGTGTGATTTCATTCTCCTGCGCCGTGGTCAACAATTTTTTTCTGAACAGAGCCTGGACTTTCAAAGACGCGCAAACCAGATCACTTGCCATGCAAATGGTGCAATTTGCTCTGGTCAGCATTATCGGATTAATCATTCGCACTCCGATTTTCGCTTTCCTTGAAAGATTCTTCACGTCCCTGGCGGAAAAATTCCTTCCAGGTTTCTTCCTATCTCCAATCGTTGTGGCTCACAACCTGGCTCTTGCCTGTTCCATCGTGATTGTTTTGATATGGAACTTTTTCGCCAATAGATTTTGGACATTCAAAGATGTTAAATGAAAGGGTAATTCATGGAAGAGGAAAACCCTCCTATAAATAGGAACGATCCTGAACCGGAGCCATTCGAGGTCAAATCCCTTAAGCAGCTGTTGGAAATCGCAACCGGTGCTAATTTCCTAAAAGATGCACAACCTGAGGAATCCACACTCGCCGATAGGCTTCCTTTTCCATTCCTTGCCCTTGTTGGTCAAACCGATCTGAAGCTTGCACTTCTCCTAAATCTGGTGAATCCCTCCATTGGTGGTGTTCTGTTGGTTGGGCCGAGGGGAACCGGGAAAACCACGGCGGTTCGCAGCCTTGTAGATCTTCTTCCGGTAGTGGAGCGCAGTGCGTGCTACTATGGATGCATGCCGGATGATGTCGAGACTGGTGGTATCGATGCAGTTTGTCCGGATTGCGCCAGGAAATTTGCCGAGGGTATTCCTCTCACAAAAAAAGATAAAGCCCGGTTGGTGGAATTACCTCTTAATTCCACCATAGATGATGTTGTAGGCTGTATTGACGAACGAACCGGTTCGACGCAAACTACACGCATAAAACGCGGACTGCTTGCCCAGGCTGATCAAAACATCTTGTATATCGATGAAGTCAACCTTCTTAACCGGGAAATAATTGACTCAATTTTGGATGCTGCTGCCCAGGGTTCCTTTACTGTGCGTCGCGGATCCAGTTTCAGCCGCATTCCGCTCCCGGTTCTCCCTGATAGGTTCTATGAACCCTGAGGAAGGAATTCTAAGACCCCAGATCATGGATCGATTTGGACTTAGGGTTCTTGTGCGTGGGTTGGTGCAAACCACGGAAAGGTTAGAGGTCTACCGCAGGGTAATAACATACCAAAGAAATCCTCATACGATGATCACACGGTTCGAGCGGGAAACCAACCTGGCAGGTCGGGAGATTCAAACCGCCCGGGATATGCTTCCGAAGGTCAAGATTTCTGATAGTATCGCCAGAGAAGGCATTAATCTCGTCCAGCGGCTTGGTATTGACTCATTACGCGCCGAAATCACCCTTTTTGAGGCTTCCCGAGCGTATGCTGCTGCCGATGGCAGAATGGAAGTGAAGAAAGAGGATCTTCTTCGTATCGCACCAATGGCACTCCGTTTGCGGAAATCCGATTTCATTTCCAAATATTTTGAAAACCAGAAGGTTGAAGAAGATTTGATCGTCAGGAAGATCGCTACGATGAAAGCCAAAAAACAATGACAAATATCATCAGGTTCGATCGAAGTCATAGAAAACGGCTGGAAGATTGCCTTTCAGGAGAAAATTTGTCCCCACCTCCTGTAGCATTATGGCGTCATTTCCCTGTCGATGACCAATCCCCGGATCGCCTAGCAGCAGCGATAATTAATTATCAGACAACATTCGATTATGACCTTGTTAAAGTTACTCCCGCATCATCATTCTGCCTGCGAGATTGGGGTATTCAGGATGACTGGATGGGAGATCCGGAGGGTACCCGAATTTATTCCGGTCCGATAATACAAAAAGCTGATAATTGGGCTGAACTTCCGGTCCTGGACCCAATAAAAGGATTTCTAGGACAACAGCTCCAGGTGCTTCGAACAGTAACACCTCATTTTTCACCGCACACACCTGTGTTACAGACCATTTTCAGTCCCATGGCGCAGGCGAAAAATCTTGCCGGTCAGGAATCATTACTGGCAATGATGCGCTCGCATCCGGAATCGCTGCATGCGGGGTTGAAAACAATCACCCGTACGACTATTCAATTCATTCAGACTTGCGTGGAGATCGGGATTGATGGGATTTTTTACGCAATCCAACATGCCCAATCCAGTCTTCTTTCAGAAACTGAGTTCGATGTGTTCTGTCGACCTTATGATCTCGAAATCCTTAGCGCTGCACAGAGCCTCTGGTTGAATATGGTCCATATCCATGGTGAAGAAATATATTTCTCTAAAGTAGCTGAATATCCAGTCCAGGTATTGAATTGGCATGACCGTCAAACATTTCCAGGAATTTCGGAGGCGAGAAATCAATTCCCTGGAGTTATTTGTGGTGGTTTGAGCAGATTTGAATCTATGGTCCTCGGCAATCCGGATGTAATTAATTTTGAAGCGAAAAATGCGATCTTTGATTCTGGGGGTTCCAGGTTCATCCTGGGGACAGGTTGCGTGGTGCCGATCACCGCTCCTTACGGAAATTTATTAGCTGCCCGTAATTCGGTTTTTCAGGCATAAAGAGGTTTTTTTGGCGAGTCCCAGGATCATCGCAGGTAGCGCCAAAGGATTCCGGCTTAAATCGGTTCCTGGGGATTCTACCCGCCCAATCACGGACCGGGTAAAGGAAGCTGTATTTAATATCATCGCAGGGGATATCGTCGGTGCTAGCTTCCTCGACCTCTTCGGCGGCACAGGCTCAGTAGGTTTGGAAGCGCTCAGCCGGGGAGCTTCCCGTTGTCTCTTCCTCGATATCAATCAGCGTGCGATCCAGATATTGAAATCAAACCTGATGGCCACCGGATTGGATGAATTCGGGATTGTCAAGTTACAGGATGCCACCAGGTTCCTTTCCCAGTCTCCAGACCAAACCTTTGATTACATTTACGTTGCCCCTCCGCAATATAAAGAACTCTGGGAAAAAACCCTCCGGATATTAGATGAAAGAGATGGTTGGTCAAGTGAAGATGGCTGGGTGATCGTACAAATCCATCCAATCGAATATAAAAAGTTGGATATCAAGCATTTTGTGGAATTCGATCAGCGGGTGTATGGAAGCACAAAACTGGTATTTTTTGAACACCGGGCAGATGGATTCATTCCGTAAATTCGATCTTGAATTGATCATTTGAGTCGTAGAAATATTTCGCTGAGATAATCCGATCTCCAGGTTTTCGGTGTGTGATCAAGGGAATAATCGCATGCAGATCTTCTACAACGGGGATTTGATCGATTTGATCTAACGGTATCCATTCAGGCATACCTTCCAACGAAGCTCTTAGCTCCCCACCCTTATATTCCCCTCTGTAGATGAAAATCGCGACACCTGGACTACTCCCGGTATCTACGATCACTGTCCCGCAAAGATCAAGCGATTCACAAACCAAGCCGCTCTCTTCCTTAAGTTCACGCCTGGCTGCTCCCAAAGGGTCTTCACCCTTTTCCAGGTGCCCACCTAGGCCGTTATACTTTCCCGGCCAGAGTTTTTTTGTTGCTGCGCCCTTGATCAGCAACACAGCATTATCCTTAAAGAGAAAAATAAGAACCCTGGGAATTACTGAATAGCGGTTTCTGTCGATTGGATTGATCTGTTCGTTAGCTTTGTTCATAATATAAAACCGCCTGAGAACTCATATTATATGGGTTTTCAGGCAGTCTTATTAATGAATTAGGTTAATCGGCCAGGTCACTTACATCGGAAATCTCCCCACCACCAGCTAGGTAGTTCTTTATATCTGGTTTGATCAATACTGGTTTGATGAATTCGGCTACTATCTTCGCTGTACCTCGAACACCCAAGGATGTGAAAAGCTTGGTGAATTGTTGTTCCCAGGCTTGACCGATTTTTTCACGCTGGTCAGCGGGTAATCCCCAGGATTCGGCTTTATATGGTCCGATGGCATTCTTTCGAACTTTGTAATAGAACTGCTCATCCGTCATATCAGGTTTTCGGTCCACCGCATTTTTCTCATTTAGATATGCATAAATTTTATTTCTGAAGTCAGTCGGGATAAGCTCGAAGAATATGTTTGTGAAATTGGTCGCCAGGTGGACTTCAGTGGCTTCGTATTCAACGAATTTCGAGAAAGCATCTTCCGGAAGCGTGGATGCTCCATGTTGAACGGTTCCCCCCAAACCATAATCCTTCCGGGAAACACGGCTAAGATCGCGCAGGATGTTGAAATCAACGTTCACTTTCGCTATCGATCCATCCGGTAGAACCACACCGCCGTGCGATGTGCCAGTCTGGATACTGATCTTGCTCAACCCAAATGCCTTCGGGTTTAATTTTTTCAATTCACAGGTAAATCCGTCTAGGTACCCCCGCAGCTCTTCTTCTGTAGAATTATGGCTGCCAACCTCACCGATCTCGCCACCCACAGATATACAAACCCCGGCAGGTTCTTTGGTTCGAATGTAATTGGTAAGCTCAGCTGAAAGTTTGGTATTGATCAATTGTTGTTCAGCGATTGTCGGCTTATCAATTTCAACGAGGGTGGATGTGTCAACATCAATGTTGTAAAACCCAGCCGCGATGGCCTCGTCAATGAGGGATTTTAGTGCTGTTATTTCAGCCTCGCCATTGGCGGCATATTTCTTTGCGGAAACCTGGAAATGATCCCCCTGAATAAATACCGGTCCTGTGTATCCTTCGGCCATCGCAGCCGCAAGGATCGACGTAGCATATTCAGAAGGTTTCTGGTCAGTGTAGCCCATTTCTGATCGGGCAATTTCAAAAATGACAGCAGCGCCTTCCATTTTTTGCATCGCCCGGAAAGCTGCCCTTGCGCAATCAAAGGAAAGAACTCGGAGATTTATCGCCGGTACTGAAAAAGTGAATGGCACTTTTTCTTTCCCTCGAGCAGCATAAAGATCGTTGATTGAAGCCGGGAAAATTCCCAATTCAAGCCCGGCCACGCGGGTCAGGTAGCGTGCAAAACCCTGTTTCGATCCTTCGCCTAGTGCGGAAGCTTCCGCCAGCCTATGGGCATTTTTACGTAGTTTGACAGCATCCTTGACCTTCACCTGGTTTTCGGTGATCTCAATGCTGCCCTCTAGCAATGTTTCAAATTCTTTATAAAGTTTGTTTTCCATGAAATAATTCTCCGTTGATTTAACTTAAAAACATGGGAACACCCATGAAATCTCTAATTTTGGGTCGATATGCTTCTATATCATAATAACTTGGGACATCCACGCGTTTTTTTCCAGCCAGAACCATATCTACTGGTACGGTGGTGTATTTCCCACCGTGCAGGGCGACCATTTTTCCGGTCTCATTCCTGCGAATTAATTGCACAGCCAGGTTCCCGTAGGACATTGCAACCATCCGATCCAATGAATCCGGAGCACCTGACCGCATCAGATAGCTCAACTGCTGGTAAATAATGTCCTGGCCGGAAATTCGTTTAATCTCTTCAGCAACAAGCACTCCCACCCCGCCAAGTTTCCGGTGTCCGAACATATCCGCTTCACCACTCTCGATCACCTCTCCACCCTGCATGATCGCGCCTTCTGAGATCGTCATGATCGCATAGTTGGAGGGGTTATTACGTTTATCTTCAACCAGAAATTCCACCAGCTTATTGATATCAAAAGGAACTTCAGAAATGATTGCACGGTCGACATAGGATAAGTAAGCACTGATCAGACTGGTCTCACCGGAATTCCTCCCAAAAAGCTCCATAACTGCGATTCGTTCATGTGAACCAGCTGTTGTCCGCATATTGGTGATAAATTCCACCGAACGCGTGACTGCGGTTGAAAATCCGATGCAGTAATCGGTACCAAAAACATCGTTATCCATTGTCTTTGGGATGGCAACCACCGGGAAACCTTCTTTGTGGAGTCTCACACCAAAACTTAGCGTATCATCGCCACCGATCGGGATCATCACTGAAATCCCCAGATGATTCAGCAGGTGCAGGACGTAATCGGTGTAATCCATCACATCCGTGCCTTCGATCTTCTTTCCCCATTTTGAATTTTTTAGGAAATCAGGGATTCTTTTCTCGCTCACATTTTGAGGGTTGGTCCGCGATGTGTGAAGGAATGTACCACCGGTTCTATCGATGGTGCGAACATCATCTCTGGTCAATTCCTTTATGTAATAGTCTCTGGTCGAAGGCTCATCCAGGTTGTAATGAAGCAATCCGCCCCACCCCTTCCGAATGCCAATTACCTTGTACCCGGATTCCAACGCATTGAAAACAACAGATTTGATCGCAGGGTTCAATCCCGGGACGTCTCCCCCACCTGTTAAAATACCAATTACTTTCGACATGTTGCTCCTTAATAAAATGTAAAAATTACGCTTGGGATGGTGCAGTTATCGGGACACAGGGGATCTCGAGGGTGATCATCGATCCCTTTGCTGGAACGGAATCGATATCCAGTCGACCGCCAAGCATTTCTGCTCTCTTTCGAATAATATTCAGACCTGAATTTTCCTTGGTTAATGCCGAGGATGGGTCAAAACCTAGTCCATTATCCGCGATGGTCACTTTTGTGCGATCATCTTCGATGGAAAGGGTCAGGTCAATTTTAAGTTTACTTAGTTGTTTTTGGTTGTGTACAACCGCATTGGTCATCAATTCTTGAACAGCGCGAAAGATCATCAATTCCAGGTAATTGTGCAATCTTCTTTCCGAACCGCGCATCTGGAAATTAACTTCCACATTATTGTGGTCTTTGAAATTCTCAGTATATTTTTTTAAAGTAGAAACCAGGCCCAGGTCGCCGATGGACATGGGTTGTAGTTCGAAGACAAAATTGCGTACATTTTGGAAGGTAGCGATCGATGCAGCCTTAAGACTCGCAAGTTCATCCTTTACCCGGGCAGGGTCAACATCAATTGTTTTTTCTAGAATTTCTGCCTGGAGCACAAAATTAGATAGAACCTGCGCTGGTCCATCATGCATTTCCTTCGCCAGCTTTCCCCGTTCGCCTTCAGCTGTGCCGATTAACTCCTCCAGGCTGGCCATATTATCTCCGCCGCCTCCGCCCGTTTTAACTCCGCCGCCGTTATCCATAATATATGATCTTGCCTGATCCAACATCCCGATGTAGCGCTCCAGGAGATTTTGTTCGTTCTGCAATTTGTCGATCTGGCCGCGCATCACCAAAAGGCGCTGTTGGGCATCGATCGCGTTGTTATAAATTGCTTTAATTTCCTCTCGGCTCATAGTATCGCTGGAGGATTGCATTTGTTGTAATTGCCCGGTGAAAGTTGTGTTGCGCTGAATTAAACGATTTAACTCCAGCTGACTTTGTTCGAGCATTACCGTATTATCTTTTATCTGTTGTTTGATCTGGTTATGTTCGATTTGCAGCGTATCCAAAAAACTCTCAGTGAAATCGCTGGTATCCAGGGCTTGAAGCGCCATTTTATTTACTCCTGGGCTTTAAAGCAGTTAATTTCGCTAGTATAGCATAACCTTTCAATTGTTTGTACATTTCAGTAATTATTCCTGTTCAATTCGGAAAACAGCCATATTTTCTCCACCCGCGGCAGGAGAGAATTTCCCAGCACTCAAATAGAGAGGAACCATTCCGGATGTGATTTCGGGGTACCAGCTGGGAAAAGTCATAAAATATTTCGCATCCGACTTTCGAATGAGGGTCAGCAAACCTTCCTCATCCCGTATGACCGGTAAAACCACTGGGGAGATCAATCCCGCCAGGTCAAGGATTCCTCTTTCACCATAGAAACCCAAAGCGCCAATATCGTGGGCTGCTACGAGGGAATCTGCTGGTGTATTCTTGCTTATCCAGTGCGCAGTATCGACCATTTCCGACTCTATTATCGCCACATCATTCGCATAGGTTCGCGCTCCCATTATATAGAAACCAGCATTGACAAGAAATATCGATAGGATCCAAACGGTTGAGAGTAACCTTTGTATTCTTTTTCCACTCGTAAATTTCCACAATAAGAATACACCCGAAATCGAAGTGATCAGGTAGATCGGCATAGCCGGAATTACATACCTTCCGTGTTGATAAGCAACCGGTAATCTCAATGCATATGCAATTATGAAACCAAACCACCAGATAACAAAAGCAAGTAGCGCCCATTCCCTTTTTCGAATTGAATCCCAAACCTTATAAATAAATCCGGGGAGTAAAAGAACACCCATGCCTACGATGTGCTGCTGGAAAACGGACCACACCCTGCGAACGAGTGGTTGTTCGAGCATCTCACGGTATTCCATTTGTTTTGCGTAGAATGTGTTGGGCCAAAAGTTGCCGGATATTGTTTGGTTTAATAGTAGATAGGCTATAAATGGCACGCCGAATCCCAGTAGAATTTTTCCTAAATCCCGCGTTTCCACATTTCTTTTCCAGATATTTATGAAAAAGTACAATCCAACGGGACCAAGAAGCAAAATGGCATCCGGTCTTATCCACACCCCCATGCCAACCAACAATCCCACCAGGAACCAGTGAATATTATGAGAAAGCAATAAAAATAAAACCGCCAGCGATAAGACAGCGAGTAAGAGCGTCTCCATTCCCGAAGCCGCCGCCCAAACAAAATGCCACTCGAAAATGAGTAGAATTCCTACCCATGGAATGGAAGCCGAATACTCTCTTGTGACCTGTTGAATAATCTCTTCGCCAAGCCACCCGAATGTAACCAGGCTTAATAATCCAAGTAACATTGTCCATAAATAATTATTATCAGAAAACACATAACCAACAGATAACAATAATGTCCAAAGGGGAGCAGTTGAACCCGCTGAAGGTATCCCTTCGAAGTAGGCAAGTTGTTGATATCGGACCAGATTCCTTGCGAATGTCTGGTGAATCCAGGCATCATCCAGAGGATAACCAGTACGATACACTATACCGCTAAGAAAAACGTATACCCCCATGGAAATTATCGCAGCCAGGGAGAGAATCAGAACCTTTCGCCAGAATAAATGATTTTTCATTGATTGAAAATGAATCGATACACTTGGATATCATCCTTGATAAAGATCAGCTCCAGTTCTGGGATCCTTTCCTCACCGTTAAAAAAGTTTTTTAGTGAATCTGGATGATCCTTATCAAGTAGTAGCAAATTTGCGCCATATTTATTGGCAGCCTCAAGTAATGCTGAGATCCCCCCATCCGGGATCACAATTGCCTGCGTTCTGGTTACCAGGTTCCACCCTGGCGGATTCTTCACCATTACTAGAGTTTTTTCATCATTATCCCCCAAGCGGATTAACTCCTGGTATACATTTTTATAATTTGATTCATCGATCAACCAATTGGATACTCCGTTGGTTGAAGCAACGACCCTCTGGTAGAAAATTATTCCGCTCAATAAAACCATGATCGCGATAATTCCGATTTGAAACACACGCCTGGCTTGTTCCGTTTGCCAACCACGCTTTTGGCCGCACCATTGAATAAACTTATCCAAACCAACAGGGACCAAAGCCCACAAGAAAATCTGAACCCCAGCTGCGGAATGAATGAATCCCCCCCTCGACCCTGCGAATGGAAAAACTAGTGTCATTATCATTACGGTAACAAAATAATAAAGCCCTGCAAGGATTAATCTCTTGTCATTTTTTTTCAGCCACCACCCAGTGATTATGAATGGAACAAGAAGAATCCCGCCTTGCACCGCGAAAGCGCTCTTTAAGTTCATCCATAAAGCGTCCATTCTTGCATTAAGAATGGAATTAATGCCTGCCTGGATCCAACTGTTGAAAGTCAGCCCATTCACCGGAAAGAGAAATGTTTGGTTGTAATTTGTCATCCACATGGTTCGGCTTGTTCCTGGTGGAAAGACTTGCCCCCACATCCCGAAATTTCGCCCGTACCATGCCGCACTGATGAGGAAATACCCTCCAAGCAATAATAAGAGAGCAGGAATGAAGATTTCCTTTCTTTTCACCTTGAAACTTACATAAATCAAACAACATAAGGCGATTAAGAGCCAGATCAACCCTTCGGCCCTGGTCATGTGCAATAAACCTGTGATTATGCCTGCCAGACCCCAGGTCAACACCCAATTCCAATTGCACTCCTTTGCTGAGAGTAATCGGGCCAAACAGGAAATTAGAATATAACCAAGGATCATCACGAGAGAAAAAGTCTCCGGCATTGCATAATACAGGAGATAGAAACCGGAAAACAGTGCCACCAATCCTGCCATCCAACCATCGCTTCTACGGTTCGTATAAGTGAATGCCGTCTTTGCTGTAAGTAAGGGGACAAATGAAGAAAGCAGAATCATGATCAACCAAAGTGTTGCTTCTCTGCCTTCCCCCTGGGTTTGGAAACTAATCGTAGAAAATAAGGAAGCCATTGGCATCCAGTAAGTATTGGATGGATGCGGGATCCCCATTGGATTATCCAGGTAGTTCCACAGGAAATTTTGCGTGAAACCATTTCCGGAAAATATTTCTCTGCCGGTCACCGCGTAATACTGTGCGTCCATATATCCCGCGCTCTTCTGAACGTAACCGGCAGCGGTGATGACTATGACCGACAGCAGAAATATTAACGTAAAATCCCGGCGGGTCATTCCATCCTTTTTTCAAAGAAAAGTAGTTCAAGGTCGCCAACGGTCTTCTGCTTCGTAAATGAATAATTCTTTTCCAACCAGGAAATCACCGGATGCCGACCATTAATATCTTCGAATTCATGGATTGACTCCCGAAAAACCACGAAGACAATTTTGGACTTACCGGTTGCAGCACTTTCAATATTTTCTATGGGGAAAATCCTCATAGCGTCCTGGCTATCCTTAGCGAAGGTATCGTTCGAGGATCCTGGTAGATCTTTCAGGAACACCTGGCCTGAAGAAGGAACATAATAATTAACAGGAAAATAACTCAATTTATTGTCGTGAATAATGAAATAATCATCTTCCAATGCTTGGCGGATAGATACACTTGCACTGACAAACGGTGAACGAGGGAATTCCGCATAGGAGTACAATGCCGGGTATGCGATCAAAGAATTGACTATAACTAGACCAGCCAGGATGCCCCCTGCCCGGTTCTTCCAATCAAGTGCAGTAATAGCAGCTGCAAGTGCAAGAAATGCCATCTGGGATGAAATAAAACCCCGGATGACAAAAACTGGGCGGATGAGGTACGAAGCCATGAACAACAAAATTGGGGGTAGAAAGGAGACGATTACTAAGAGCATAAGGTTGGGCTCTTTTGACCAATTTCTTATCACCCGGAAAATCACCATGATGTAAATATATACCGCGAGGATAGCCCCTGCAATGAACAGAGCTTGGTTCGGTTCGGGAAGATTGAAGGTCAACATCATGATCGATTGAATTATCTCAACAGGACCGGGTCGGGGTGTCCAAAACGCATTTTGGATCTTTTGCACCTGCCCCGGAACCATGACGAGCCATGGTGAAGCAACCAAAGCTATAGCCAATAGTGCGAAAATATATTTCCAGAGAAAATTCCACTCCCTTTTTATAAGAACATACAAAACTGGAGATAGGATCCAGAAGATCGCCAGGTTATGTGTGTACATCGCCCCAGCACCAAAAAGGATCATTCCAGCCCAATTCCAAATTTTTCCAGTTTGTTCTCGATAACAATGCCATGCCCGGAAAAAGAAATACAGGTATCCCATTCCAAAGAAAGCCAGCATTGCATACATACGGATATCCTGGGCGTGGTAGATTTGCAAAGGGGATATGGAAACGAACAACGCTGCCCACAAACCCGCGGTGATGGATATGGTTTTCCTGACAAAACCAAAAAGGAAGAGCATGGCACCTAAACTAAAAAGAACACTCAGTAAGCGCAGGAACCAGATAGAATTCGCGACTTTCTGCCAAAAATGGAGGATGAAATAATACAATGGGGGCATTGTATCTGCTGCTGTTCCACGGATGATATCCTCAATGCTTACTCTTGCCAGGAAATAGCTGAAAGCATCGTCATATTGAATATTTCGGCTATTAATAAAAATGCTGCGCAGGATAGCTGCAAGAATGAATATTCCTGCCAGGATCCATTTTTGGCGTTTATTCATAGTCTGGATAATGATTCATCTTGCTGGAATGTGTCATAGAAAAGCTTGGGGGGACCGATCGCCCAGCTTCGAATCCAGTAGAGCACAATAAACAGGATCAACGGTAGTGGAAAGAATAAAACCGGGTTTTGGATTGGTTGGTAGGAACGTTCAAGTGTGAAAAGGAAAATTGCCCATATCAGTATCATCAATCCGGAAAGGACTGATGCAGCTACAACGTTGCTGATACCAGGCCAGCGTTCTGCAATGATGGCGAAAAACAAGATTATTGCCGGTAGCATAATAATGAAGTTTCCTGGGTCAGTTTGTATTCCGCTCCAGGCGCTTAGCACCAGGGTCAGACACCCTGTCCAGAGGAAATGACGATATTCCTCATGTCGGGCGAGCCACCATTCAGTTATCATAATTACTATAGCTGCGAGGGAAAGGAATGTTCCAATTCGGGGTCCCACTGCTGGGAACCATGTGGCAAGTGCTGATGCAGGGGTCCCCGGGGGATTGTAACCCGGGTAGCGCAAAACCTCGCGCAGGTTCTGAACGATCCAATCCGGGATCAAAAGAGATGCACTTGCGACAAGAAGTGCAAGAGTGATAAAAAACCAAGCAATGATTCGGTATCTTCGATGGAATCCTGCCCAGATCAAAACAAATAAAACGACCAGCACAACAACCTGAGGTTTAATGGTGGTCAGGGCAAGCAGCACACCAGCGAACTCATCGAACTTATTCTTGATCGCGTAAAAGGTACCTGCGATCCCCAAAGCGATAAGAATAACCACATTTCCATTGATCAAAGAACGCAGTGCGTGGTACCAGAAAAGCGAGAATATAATTAATAGAATTAGCACCCAAAATTTTGGTCTCCATGTGGTTAATTGGATACTAACTAGGGTTAACGCGATCAACCCGATCTCCAATATGGTCATCCACACCGCTCTGGCTACATTGAAATCCTGAATAAAAGCAAAAGGAAAAAAGAGGATAACGGAGTAGAAGGGATACGCAACACGTAACTCATGTTCTCCAGGTAAAGCAGCTCTTCCATATACCAAATCTTGAATTTGCAAAGCAACCTGATCCGAATATGGGCTTAATCCATCGGAAAAATAAGCTCGGGTTCCTACCCAATGAACCAGGAAGTCCGTTCCTCCCGGATTATTTTTGGCAAATTGATAATTCGCGATTGTCAATAAAACAAGGAGGATGATGCTGAGTAGGATCGCCCCCACCCAATAAATTGCTTTCTGATGGTTTTTCAATGATCATGCTCCTGCGAAGGTTGGTTAAATTATAATTCAACCATGGTAACTAAAATTTCAGTCGGACAATTCAATATCACGTTGGGAGATTACGAGAGAAACATTCGGAAAGCGGAATCCTTAATTAACCTGGCAGCGAGTCAGCAATGTGAGCTCATTTTACTCCCGGAACTTTGGGTGGGTGGATACGACTATGAGCACCTGGATGCTAATATTTCGCGAAGTCATGAGTATTTTTCCTTGTTCCGAGATCTGGCGAGTTCGTTAAGGATCGCAATCGCCGGTACCTACCCCGTGAAAACCAATGACCGCTTGTATAACTCAATGATATATATTGATCCAACCGGAAAGGTTTACGATTATAAAAAGATCCATCTGTTTTCCTTGATGCGGGAAGACCAATATTTTACCCCGGGTGATGGATTGAACTCTTTTCTCCAACCCTGGGGAAAGATCGGGATGGCGATCTGCTATGACCTTCGTTTCCCGGAGGTATTTCGCAAGTATGCCTTGAACGATGTGAATATGGTGATAATCAGTGCGGAATGGCCAATAAAGAGGATCGATCATTGGAAAACGTTATTAAAATCGAGAGCCATTGAAAACCAGATTTTCATCATCGCATGCAACGCCTTTGGAAGTACAGGGAACGAGATCATGGGCGGGTCATCAGCGATCATCGATCCTTGGGGTTCAATTCTAGCTGAAGCTGATCCTGACAAGGAAGAACTAATCACAGCAGTGATTGATCAAGATTTAGTAGGGATTGTTCGCGATGCGATTCCCGTTTTTGAAGACAGGCGTCCGGATATTTACGGTTGAAACAACAACTGTAAATCTTCGATATCAATCTTCGCGGAAAGATCATAAAAAACCAGGTAATCTCCGATTTGCCTTTCATCCCAGATTATTCCTCGTTCTTGTAGGAAATTTCGGATCAATTCCTCCAATTTATCATTACGGGTTGTGATCAATGCGATCTTTTCGCTTTGATCGATAATCCTGGTATATGGCGCGTAACGATCATCTCGGGAGGTGTAACGAAGATCTTGATGATACGGTAATCGTGGCGTGAAAATGAGCTCTTCACCGGATATGAACGCTAGAGGGTAAGACACCCAGTAATTCGTATAACCCCTGGTCTCATTTGTGCTGCGGAGGAATTCGATTAATTCTGCGTCATGATCACGGATAATAACTGTGGATGTATCAAATTGCGTGGTCATTCCAGGTGGGATTCGCTGAAGACATTGAATCGTACCCAGGATTTGAAAACCAAAAATTAATACCAAAGCAACAACCTTTAAAATCGTTTTTGAAATTCCTTGATCAATATAAAAACCGGCAAACAGGGCGAGAATTACATTAATCGGCAGGAAATACCTGCCGGAAGGATCGACTCCAAAATGAGTGAAAATGAAAAGGATAACAATAAATAATATTACAGAGGCAGGGAGCAATAATTGCCATCTCTTGCCACCCCTTGCCTCCTGGAGGTTAATCACTGCATCCCTTATCACCAAAAACCAGAATCCACCCACAATAGGTATGAGCGGTAATACCAGCCAGCGCACTTCCCATGGCGGACGAAAACCAAGGATCACTGGTATGCCAAAAAGGACAAAATTGAGGGTGTGCAAGGCTACCTGTTTAAACCAGGACCCTCCCTCAACTGCTACTGCACTGCCCAATAATTCTTGGAATAGCTGGTTAAAAGAGTTATTAACCGCATAGGATATCCAGGGACTGGCACCAATTAATCCTCCAAGGATTATTGCTAGTAAGAATAAAGCGATTCTCCTAACTTCCTTTTCCCGGATAATCCAAAATAAAAGGAAAAACCCCATCGGCAATGAGTACACTAGTGTCAACCCATTTGCCCATAAACCCAATCCAAAAAGTAATCCCCAAATAAATAATAATAATGCTTTTGTTACGAACGAAAAAGGTTTTGACCGTTTATTTGTGACCAGAAATCCGATGCAGAGTATGAGATTCCCGATCAACAAAGCTTCGCCATATCCCCCCAAACTGACAGTGGTATACAATGTCATATTCACCGTGGGGATGACAAGCAAAAATACAGAAAAAATTGCAGCTAAACGCGATTTGAAAATTAATATCGATAGCCAGAAGGTGGTTAATAAAACCCCGCAATACAGGAAGATCTGTACATACCTGATAGCATTTATCTTTTCACCAACAAGAAGAAATGAAAGCGCTACCAGGAAAGCGTCCAGGCTTCCCATATATGCCTGTCCGTAGAAAAAGATGGGAACTTCTCCATTCAGAATATGCCTTGCCATAAGCGCAACGATGGCTTCATCCGCGTTGAATGGGAAAGAATCATAAGAAATCAAAATAAGCTTCCAGGTTGCTGATACCGCGATACCAATTCCCAGAAGCAGGAAAACCATTCTATTGGAGAGAGATAGTTGTTTCACGTGACGCTATTATTCTAGCCTCGTTCCAGCCTGCTTACAACATTTTGGCTGTAAAATCAACAGATGCAGGATGAATCCATATCTACATCCAATCCAATAATTCATAATAAAGATCTGGTCCAATGGATCCTTGTTGGATTATTCATTTTCCTCTTTTCCACTGTTTTCTTTTGGAAAATCAGTGAGATCCCGTTCCACCCTGATGAAACCACCCAGATCTTCATGAGCAGCGATGTGGATCTTTTTCTCCAGAATCCAGACTTGCTGATATGGAAATCGGAAATCCCGGTGGATACCCGGATGCAATATCGTCAATTAGACGCACCTTTCGCCAGAACCTGGATTGGGTTCTTTCGGGTATTCGGCAAAGTCCCTGCACTTGTTGCCGATTGGAATTGGTCCGTTGGATGGAACCAGAACCAGTTGAAAGGTGCATTCCCAACCCCGATACAGATAACAACTGGTCGGCTTGCGTCAGCGATATTCCTTCCTTTGGACTTGTTTTTTCTCTATTTGATCGGTCGTAAATTGCGGGGCAACTTATTGGGTTGGTTAATGGTTCTGCTTTTCAGCTTGAATGCCCTCGTCCTACTTCACTCTAGAAGGGCAATGTCTGAAGGACCTTTGCTATTCTTTATCATTCTCTCCCTGTGGTCTTTTTTTCAGAATCCTCGATTTCTTTTCCTTACCGCCATACCGGTCTCACTGGCGTTTAATGCAAAGTACTCAGCTCTTCCCCTTTTCTTTATCGGATTATTTGCCTTGATCTACCGGAACTATGTTCTTAAAAATGATAAAAAACGATTAATTATTCAAATTTCAGTTTATATTCTGATCTTTCTCGGGGTTACGCTCCTGCTCAATCCCTTTTTGTGGGATGAACCATTCCAGGCATTCAAAGCTGCAGTCATCGCCCGCAATACCCTGCTCGCGCGTCAGGTGGCAGACCTGGGAAGCATCAGCCAGGGCTGGATTTCGGATACATTTGAAAAAAGAATTGGCAGCATAATCGCTAATTTGTACTTAACCCCGCCCGCTTTCCATGATGTTGGAAATTATATCGAGAACACCATATCAACTGAGTTAAAATACCAGGCTTTTTTTCCTCAGAATCTTTTCCGCGGTTATTTATGGGGCAGTTTTATGCTGGTCCTTACTGCAATGGGATTCATTTTTGGAATCATCCATACTTTGAGATTCAGCCGACCCAGGCGCGAAACATTACTCATCCTAGTAGTAGGCAGTGCATTTCAATTCATTTTCTTGCTTTGGGCATTTTCGATACCTTTTCAGAGGTATGTGATCCCGCTTATCCCATTTTCAATTATATGGATCGCTTATGCGATTAATGAGTTGGTTGATCTCCTTGAAAGAAAAAGGCTGCCTCATTGATCCTGTAGGCAGCCTGGTTTCTACTGGTTACTACTTATAAAGCTTTTCGATACACCCTGTGGTTTTTATATTCTTTACCTCCAACAGTTCTTAGATCCTTTCGCATTTGAACCGCTGTTTCTGCCACCTGGGTTAATTCGGCAGCTTCAAATTGGGAACCCTGTAAGAATCGCGCCATTTCATTGTAGAGCAAGGCATTCGCTCCCCGCCCTTGAAATTCCGGTAACACACCAGCACCATTTAGCGAAATGAAGGTTGTTTTCTTGAATTCTCCGAGAAGATCCACAATTCCCCAGGGACGTGATAACCCCACCTTTCCCTTCTGGCGCTGCAATGCTGCTGAAACATCCGGGAACCCAAACAGGAATCCGATAATATCATCATTATGCATGATGATCTTGATCAGCTTCGGATCTGCGATGGTTAGGAGACTATCCAGAAGAAATTGAATTTCTCTTTCTGTCAATGGGTAGTATTCCCAGTTATTTACAAAAGTTTTATTGTAAGTCTGGCCGATTCGCCAGGACCAATCCCGGAGCTCTTTCTTGGATTGAAAAGTTTTTACCCGAAAATATCCCCGTTCCTCCACTTTCAGCGCGACTTCCCGTACCTTTTGAGGCAGGATAAATTGATCCCTTGTCAAGTAGCAGGAGACGAAATCCACTTCTTTTTCGAAACCTGCTTTTTCGAATAATTTTCTGTAATAGGCGAAGTTGTAATTCATCATGGTCATCATCGCCCGATTTTCATTACCCTCGATTTGAACACCATATCCATCAAAAATACTGAAACCTTTTGGGCCGACGATAGTATCCAATTTTCTATCCCTAGCCCATTGGAATGCCGCATTGAAAACGGTATCGGCTGCTTCCTGGTCGTCAATGGAGTCAAAATAATAAAATTGTGCTTTTCGGGTTTTATGGTACTGATTAAATACTGTGTTTTCAGTCGCAACGATCCTTGCCACGACACGACCGTCCCGTTTTACAACAAAGAAATCAGCTGCGTTCTTTTCATAAAAAGGATGTTTCTTTTTATCAAAAACCAGGTACATATCAGTGTAGAATGGCGGTACCCATTGCGGTGTTCCCCGGTACAGATCATAATGAAAATCCACAAATTCATTTACCTGCGATTTGTTCAAAGGGTCGATCTTTACGGTTTCGATCATGTAGCGCTCCCATTCTCATGAATTAATTGAAAAAGTATACTCCCATTTCCATTGGCCTGCATCAAGGTAAAATTATCATTACGGAGTGTGATAAATGACCAGCCAGCTCGAAAAAGAGATTTTAGAACAGCCAAAAATTATAAGTGGTTTTCTTGCTGCCCAGTCACCAAATATCACATCAATATGTGACCAGGTTCGCTCCAAATTCAAATATGTCGTCATCGCTGCCCGTGGCACATCAGACAACGCTGCCAGGTATGCTCAATATCTCTTCGGGGCACACAACCATCTTCAAGTTGCTCTCGCCACACCCTCTCTTTTCACATTCTATAACACGCATCCAGACCTGTCGGGTGCGCTTGTAATTGGTATTTCGCAGAGCGGCCGTTCTCCAGACATTATCTCAGTGATTGAAGCCGGTCGAAAATCTGGTTGTATGACTTTATCGATCACCAATGATCCGGATTCTCCCCTCGCGAGGAGTTCTGATCATGTCATTCCGATTTGTGCAGGTTTGGAGAAAGCAGTTGCTGCAACGAAGACTTACACATCTTCTCTAGCAGCCCTTGCACTTTTCTCCTCCATTTTGGCCGGCGATAAAAAATATATTGCACAGTTGGAAGCAATTCCACAAATGATGGAGGAAACCATCCAGTTTGCGTTAGCCGAATTGAATAAGATTCAGCGATATCGTTACATCAATCGATGCTCCGTTCTGGGCAGGGGTTTCAATTACTCCACCGCGTTTGAAATCGCGTTGAAGATCAAAGAATTAACCGGCGTTATTGCTGAATCGTATTCAACGGCCGACTTCCGGCATGGTCCCATAGCGACGGTCAGTCGTGGTTCACCTGTTATCGTTGTCGCACCATCGGGTAAGCTGGAAAAGGATATTTCCAGCCTGGCTTTCCAACTTAAGGATATCGGTGCAGAATTGATCGTGATCTCAGATGTCCCTCGTATTCTCTCTTCAGCAAACGTTAATTTCCAGGTTCCCGGTTCAATACCAGAATGGCTGTCGCCACTCCCGTATGTAATTCCCGGTCAGTTATTTGCTTTTCAGCTCACCAGGGAAATGGGATTGCCCGTGGATCAACCTTCAGGCCTTACGAAGATCACAGAAACATATTAAGCAATTACCGGAGGATCGTATGGAGAAATTTATCATTGACGGAGGGATCAAGCTTGAAGGAGAAATAATTCCTTCCGGTAATAAGAATTCCGCACTTCCAATCCTGGCTGCATGTCTTCTAACAGATGAGGAGATAATTCTCCACAATGTTCCGGATATCACCGATGTCGTGACCATGCAATCCCTGCTCAGCAGCCTGGGTGTGGAAGTAACCAGGGTTGCTGATCACAGCTGGCGTATCCATGCAAAAGAAGTGTGTCCTGCTGATTTGGACCCGGACCTAACCCGGAAAATCCGTGCCTCCATCCTCCTCGCAGGACCGATGGTTGCGAGGTCAGGTCATTTAATTCTTCCCCCTCCTGGGGGAGATGTGATCGGCCGCCGCAGGGTGGATACCCATATGCTCGCATTAAAAAAACTTGGGGCGTCGATCAAATATGATCGCTCTTTTCAATTTGAATCCCGGGGTTTGAAAGGCGCGGATATCCTCCTTGACGAGGCAAGTGTCACCGCCACTGAAAACGCGATCATGGCATGCACCACAGCCAAAGGAAGATCCGTGATCCGTAACGCTGCTTCCGAACCGCATGTCCAGGAACTATGCCACTTTCTAAATTCGCTCGGAGCCGAAATCCGAAATATCGGTTCCAATACCCTGGAAATTCTAGGGGTTCATAAATTACACGGCGGCGAATTTTCTGTAGGCCCGGATTACCTTGAAGTAGTCAGTTTTATTGGTGCGGCGGTAGTTACTAATGGATCCATTCGGATTCACAATGCAGGTTGCGGGTATCTCTCCATGATACGCCTTGTGTTTGAGCGCCTTGGAGTTCATTGGAACGAGGAGGGTGAGGACATTGTCGTGCCTTCTCACCAAAAATTGAAAATTGAACCGGATCTTGGTGGAGCCATACCAGAGATCAGTGTTATGCCCTGGCCGGCTTTTCCGACAGACTTAATGAGTATCGCGATCGTGGTGGCAACGCAATCCAAGGGTACTGTGCTATTCCACGACTGGATGTACCCGAGCCGGATGTACTTTACCGATAAACTGGTGGGTATGGGAGCACATATCGTACTCTGCGATCCACATCGCTGCATCGTTCAAGGTCCCTCCCAGTTTTACAGCGAAAAAATGGAGAGTCCGGATATCCGTGCCGGGATGGCTTTATTATTGGCTGCTCTATCCGCGCCAGGTAAGTCCGTGATTCGCAACATCGGGCAGATCGATCGCGGGTACGAAAAAGTGGATATTAAACTAAAATCACTCGGCGCTTCGATTCAACGAGTCACCGAGTGATTTTTCGGTTTAATATTTTCTATTTGCCTTTAGCAACATCCAAAAAGGTGGTTACCGCTTGCCTGAGCATATTCTCAGGTAACGCGCCAACCTGTTGGTGAATTACATTCCCGTTCGAGATAAACAGCATCATCGGGATGCCCTGTACGCCGTATTTTTGGGCATATTTTTGATCGTTATCCACATTTACTTTCGCGATTAATAATTTACCTGCGTATTCGCTCGCCAATTTTTCCAATGTTGGTGCGATCATTTTGCATGGATTACACCATGGTGCCCAAAAATCAACAATTACCGGGATGGGTGATTTCAAAACTGTACTTTCAAAATTATCGTCCGTCACATGGATGGGTTCGTTGGTCATTGATTCTCCTCTTTTTCTGATTCCGGTTTGATTTTCTTATAATCTACAAAGCGGTATCCCACACCCCGTTCGGTAAGTATATAAATTGGATTTGCGGGATCCTTTTCGAGTTTTTGCCGCAAGTAATTCACATACAATCGAACATAATGGGGCTCATCCTGGTATTCATAACCCCAAACTTTCGCCAGAAGTGTATCATAGGTTTGAACCCATCCTGCATTCATTGCAAGGTGGTAAAGCAGGCGGTATTCGGTTGGACGCAATTGAACTGGCTTACCTTCCACGAAGAATCTCGTGTCGCCCAAAATCCATGGTCAGTCGGTCATCTACATTTACAACTTCCTTTGATGCAATGCCTCCGGATTCAGATCGTCTTAGAACAGCTTTAATTCGGCTGACCAATTCGCGTGGGCTGAATGGCTTGGTGATGTAGTCATCAGCTCCAAGTTCCAATCCTTTAATTCTATCTTCCTCCTCGCCACGGGCTGTGAGCATGATTACAGGAGTGGAATTGTGTTGGCGGATCAATCTTAATACTTCATAGCCATCAATGTCGGGAAGCATCACATCCAAAAGGACGATATCCGGTAATTTTTCGCGGATAAGATTGACAGCTTTCATCCCTTTTGCGGCTTCAATCACCTGAAAGCCATCATGTTCAAGGTTTAAACGAATGAACCGCACCATCCTATCTTCATCATCTACGACCAGGACCATGCGGTTCCTGAAACTATCATCCATCATATCTCTACTCGCGAACGAAAGTGATGATTTCCTCTTCAGATTCTGAAGAAACGACTTCAATATAATTTAACTTTGCGATGGGATAAATCACAACACTAACATTTGCTTCCATAGTTTTGATATCTTTACCATCTTTTTTACGAGGGTTCTTCAGGGAAATGATTGTATCGGTAGAAGAAGGAAGACTGTCCAGCTCTCCCATCACCGGATCCTCATTGGAAACATGAACAATCACTGTTGACATATTTTATTCCTCAAAATTACTTGTGGATCAGAACCTGGATTTTTAATTTTCCGACTGCAAGTATGTCACCATGGTTAATTGGGTAATCCACGTGCGGTACGATTTTCTGGCCATTTACTCTGGTGCCATTGGATGAACCAAGATCTGTAACCACCACACCCTGGTTCACGATTTTGAGGGCAACATGTAAACGGGAGACACCTTGTGCATAAGCATTGAAAGCGGATAGGTCAATATCCGGAAGAATGGGTTGGCCTTCAGATACTCTTCCCAGAGTGAATTCAGTTCGTCCTTTCAAATGTATTACCTGCCCACTTTCGACCAAGTGAAGGGAAACCAGAGATCCCTCCTCTCCAGGTTTGATATCAATAGGTGGTTGTGGAGGCGGGACTGGTTGCTGGGTCAGGACATCCGACGGGGTTTTCTTGATTTGCTGTGTTGTTAGATTTTCCTGGATGATTAATCTTGCTCCGCATTCGCTGCAAAAAAGCGCGCCAGGCGGTTCTTCATGTTGACAGTTCGGACAAATGATCATGGCGTTTATTGCTCCGATCCGGGATTTTTCATAAGGGCTCTGGTTCCGTACTTAATCCTTTTATTGCCTTCCTCACTAAAGCGGTGGCTTTGATGAATGTGCTCCGCTTCCATGAGAACAGTATGAGCGAGATCACGGTTGCCATCTGCGAGAAGATGCGTTGCAAGATGTTGGAGGTGTTGGGTGGCTTTGTCAATATCCCCCCCCTCAACTTCCTTTCGCGCATTTTCATGCATCCGGTAGAGGGTCAACCGGGCCATCGCTTCTATTATAGCAATAGGTGGCGATTCTTTGTCCAGATTTTGCACAACTTCTTTTTTTAATTCTATCGGTAATCTTTCAATCCCAATTGCCTTTGTCGGGATTTCCATTTTCACTTTTCCAGTAGTCAGTACTAAATGATCCGCCTTCTTTGATAATGGATGGATCGCAAATTCCAACAATACCGAGAGATTATTATCATAACAGATGCTGCCCATGTTCATCGGTGCCCCAGGGTCTATGGGGGTAATGTCAGGTGATAAACGGAAAGCGTAAGCAAGCTCCACTTCTGAATCATTGGTGAAATCGTAGGTAACATTGTGGGCATATACGCGTACGATAGCGCTCAATCTTTGATCGAAGAACTTCGAAAGATCCTTTGGATTTGAAATAAAATTAGCATTCCCTCCGCTTATGGTTGCCAGTTTATCCAGAAAAACGTCGTTCCATTCATGTCCAACCCCAAGAGCATGGATCGTGATCCCATCCTCTGCGCATTTCGCTGCCATGTCAAAGCATGCTTGCTCATCCCCGTATGTTTGTCCATCCGTAATGAGGATCAATTGTTTTACAGAAGAAGAAAGCGAACCGTTGTTGAGAGCGTTTATCCCTGCTTCCAATCCCTGAAATATTTCTGTCGCACCCGAACAGCGGATGCCGTGGATCTTGCTTTCACACCGATTTATATCGGAGGCATGGGTCGGTTGAACAACGGTTTCGGCTTTATCGCTGAACGCGACCACGGAGACCAGGTCATCCTGGCGAAGTTGGCGGATGAGGTTCACAGTATTGGTTTTTACGATATCCATCCGTGTTCCCGCCATGGAGGTCGATTTATCGATCACAATACAAATATTAATGGGAGGGTAGCGGGTAGGATCGAATTTCGCGGTGCAATTAAGATCTAAAAGCACATACAGCATTTGTTTTTCGGCAAGCATTGGAATAGCAGTCCGGCTGTATTTCGCCTTTATGGATACCTCGGGACCGGTGTTACGCGCAGGGAGGGAAGAATCATATTTCTTTCGTTTAATTTCATTATTGAGGGTATCGTATGCTTCTTGTATAAGCAGGAATTGTTCTTTCGCGCCGGGATCTGGATTGGCATCCGGATGCAGTCGCCTGGCAGCATCAAAGTATGCTGTACGGATTTCATCTGCAGATGCATCCTGAGGCAAACCTAGCAGACTGTAATAATCAGATCCCATTTATTCTTTCAAGTCAGAATTTGCACCAACACCACGCTAATATTATCTGGTCCGCCTGCAGCGTTGGCAGCTTTGGTTAATTCATGGCAGGCAATCGAAGGATTGGGTGAATTCTTTACAATTCTGAAAATATCTGCTTCGGGAACAACCCCCCAAAGACCATCGCTGCAAATTAATAGAGACCCGGGATGTGGTATTTGGAAGGTATCGATATCCGGTCTGTACGGTTCTGCTTGGCCGATCGCCCGGTATAGTACATTCCTTTGCGGATGGTTAGAAGCTTCATCTTCATTGATCTGCCCTAATTCAACCAATCTGTGAACCAGGGAATGGTCCTGGGTGATCGCATGCATCCTTCCATCCGGGTATAAAAAGTATGCACGCGTATCTCCAACATGTGCCACAGTAACCTGTTCGCCGAGAATCAGGGTAGCTGTTAATGTGGTTCCTCCCCCTGGAGCCCGTTTAACCACAGCCTGTTGGGCTTCCAGCATCCCTTTTTCCATCATTTCCTGCAAACTTTCAGAGGGGGTTTGCGGAACGATCCCGAGAAATGGCATATAAAGCTTGGAAAGCACAAATTGTGAAAATGCGCGAATGGCAACCCCGCTTGCTACTTCGCCATGCATGTGACCTCCCATGCCATCGGCAACGATAAAAATCCCAAATGGAAGTTCAATATTGCCGTCAGCCAGGATGGAATTCAAAGCGAAGATCGAATCTTCATTGTGCTCGCGTTGTTTACCCACTGATTGAGCAGTTCCGACCATCAACTGAATGGGTTTAAGGGTAACAGAAGAAGTGCTGACTGCTTTCAGTTGTTCTTCAGATAATGGTGCAGTTTGAACATCGGAAAGGAATTGCCTCTTCTTACCGAATATTTTATTGACGAGGTCTTCGAATGATTTTGCCATTCTGTCACGTTCCTTCCGGTCAGGTCATCAAAGCATAGAGGATATGATCAGAACTACCGATGTAAATCACATCATTACAAATCACAGGAGTGCCTGTGATCGGTCCCTGAGTTGCAAATTTCCAGCGCAGGCGACCGGTGCGGTATTCAATGCAATATAGGTTGCCATCCGCTGATCCACAATACAATGCATCCTTATAGATCACCGGCGAACCGCTCACCTGGTGTTCGGTTTTAAATCTCCAAATCTCTCTCGCGTTAGCGCCATCCACGCTGTAAATATAGCCGTCCGCTGAGCCAATAAATACGAGGTTATCAGCAACACAAGGGGAGGAAACGGACCCCTTCCCCATCCTGAATTTCCAGATCACCCATCCCGCCTTGGCATCAAGGGCGTAGAATAATGAATCTATGGAAGCAAAATACACCAACCCCTGGTTGATGACAGGCGAAGAAGTGATCCCCCGTTTTGCCTTGAAACGCCATTTGGTTTGACCGTGAAAATCGACGCAGAAAAAGTCGCCAGTCTCGCATCCGAAATAGATCGAATCCTGGGTAATGTATGGAGAAGATCGTATCGGCCCACCTGCATCCACCGACCAGGTTTTCCTGTTGGATAGTATATTTACGGCGCTTAATGACCCGTCGTCAGAACCGATAAATATATGCCCCTCCGCCACTTTGGGCGAACATCGGATTGGACCTTCAGTATAGAATGACCACGCTTGTTTACCGGTGCGTGCGGATACTGCATACAACCTCTGATCTTCGGACCCAAAATAAACAACCCCGTCATTTACTGTCGGCTTTCCAACGATCCCGCCTTCTGATGGAAACTTCCAAAGGAATTTACCCTCGGATGCATTGATCGCATAGAGGTTGTTATCATAGGTGCCCACGTAAACATTTCCGTTATCGAATACTGGTGCTCCTCGGATCTCATCTTCGGTTTTAAATGTCCAAAGTGGTTTGACTGCCTGCTCGGAAACGATCGGTGTGGTTGCACCGATGGCGATCCGTGTTAGTGCCCCCGTTTTCTTGGCAGCCCCCATCAAGGCTTCTTTCATTGCCTCCATGGATTGAAATCGATCTTCCGGATTGTATTGCAGTGCTGTTTCAACT
This sequence comes from uncultured Chloroflexia bacterium, assembly GCA_963747315.1. Lineage (GTDB taxonomy): Bacteria > Chloroflexota > Anaerolineae > Anaerolineales > Anaerolineaceae > CAVVEQ01. Next base: position 711,549 of record CAVVEQ010000013.1, read on the forward strand.
ACAGCTTCAAGTTCGGGTGAAACGGCTGGGTTTGTTTTCCGAATTGGTCGCTCATTAAAAGTGAACGGTGCTTCCAGGCGTGGATCGCGATGAGTTAGAAGATGGTGCAACGTAGCGCCTAATGAATAAATATCTACAATCGGCGTTGCCTCACCCCTGTACTGTTCAGGTGGAGAATACCCTTCGGTACCGATCATGGTTCCTTTTTGTCCTTGCTTAAAGACCTTCGCGATTCCAAAGTCCACCAGCATGATATGGTTCTGCTGGTTCACCATGATATTCGACGGTTTCATATCCCGAAAAACGATTGGTTCTGGTTTGTGGCTATGGAGGTATTGAACTACGTCGCAGAGTTCAATCGCCCAGGCGATCACCTGATCCTCGGGCATGAACCCTGTGATATCCGAGAGCATGGCTTCGAGGTCTTTTCCATGAACATATTCGATCACCAGGTAGGATTTATCATCAAAAGTAAAGTAATCGAAGATCTTGGGAATCGATGGATGGGAGAGTGTGACTAGAATATTTGCTTCCCGTTCAAAGTTTTGAACTATCGTTTTCCTGATCAGCGGATCAGGAGCGGAATTGATCATTTCTTTGACAGCGACAAGCTTGATTACATTAGGAAAATGGAGGTCCCGAGCCCTGTAGACAGAGCCCATCCCGCCAACTCCGATGACTTCCTGGATAGCATAACGATCTACGAGAACATACCCTCCCTGCAACTGTTGAACAGGTTGAGAATTGTCGCTGAAATTTTGTGTACTCTGATTTTGGTCCAGTGTTTCCCTCCAATATTCCCTATCGATTAATAAAATTTTTCCTTCAGGGGGGACCTGATGTAATGATTATATGCAAACCTATATGGCTTGGCAAGTTACAGTCTTGAAAGCTGAAAAAGATACGAATCTGAAAATCTTACTCTGGCGTAGGAGTAATGATCGGCGCCAGGAACTCCGCAGCCGCCCAACCAACCCGATCGGATTGATAGGTGCCCTCCAATTTCCACCAGGTGTATCCATCCATCACTATCGGCCCATCGATTACTAAGAATACTTCGTTTTCAGAAGCAACAGCTTCTGTCTTGGCAGCGGAGCCAGGTTCGCTGCGCAAGCGTAACCCTGTCCCGCCAGTTCCGGTTACTTGTACATACACACCCACGGCCACTCCATCCAGTTCAACGGGAATATTCATTACAGGTGTCTGAATTGTTTCCCTATTTCCACTCTCTAATGTTCGGGTAGGGGCTGGAATTATTCTAACCTCAGGCGTAGGGGTCCAGGCTATAGCGCCAGGTGGAAACAGCAGCTTAATTACCAATCCTAACCCGACAACCAACACCAGAGTGAAAACAATCGCGATTATGGTAGAGATGGTTTTATTAATGTTTACCTCTCGTCAGCACAATTATAGGTGATTGTGAATATTTGAGATGTTATAATTTTTTCTATGTCCCCTGCTGAAAAATTGGATCGAATCATCGGAGGTCGTTATAAGATTTTGGATCTCGCCGCACATGGAGGCATGGCTGATATTTTTCTTGCCTGGGATAAGACACTCGAACGCCAAGTTGCCATCAAAATTCTTGGAATTGATTACTCTCATGATGAATCTTTCAAATCTCGGTTCATTTTCGAGGCCAAAGCCGCTGCAAACCTCTCTCATATAAACATAGTAACCGTGCATGATTTTGGTTTTGAAAATGGCAGTCCTTACCTGGTTATGGAATATATTACAGGAACGGATTTAAAATCGATCATATTGGAACAGCGGAAATTACTTACCAGAGATGCGTTACCCCTGATTTTGCAGGCTTGTGCTGGAATTGGCTATGCGCATCGCACCGGACTGGTTCATTGCGATGTTAAGCCGCATAACCTGATCGTTTCCCGGGATAAGCGTCTTAAAGTTACAGATTTTGGGATCGCACGTGCGCTTTCTTCGATCAATCCTGATGAGGCGAGCGACGTGGTGTGGGGATCTCCAATATATTTTTCGCCAGAGCAGGCATCCGGATTGGCCCCCTCACCCGCATCGGATGTTTATTCCTTGGGTGTTGTTCTTTATGAATGCCTGACAGGTCAAACGCCTTTCTTCTCAGAGGATGTTTCGGAATTAGCGCTGATGCATCGCGAAAAACCTCCTTTGCCTCCCAGATACCTCGATCCGGAAATACCTGATCCCCTTCAAAAGATCATTCTGCGTGCATTATCAAAGGAACCAGCATCGCGCTATCGCAACGGTGACCAATTGGGTCGGGTAATGCAATCATTTTGCGATCAAGCCAAATTATCTACCCCCTTTTCCATGTTCACTACTGATTCAAGCCTTGGCGGTGGGGAACAAAATATTGCCAGCGGAATCGATTGGGTGACGATAGGTTTGGCATTCCTGGCGTTATTTGTGCTCGGGGGATTGATCCCCTTCTGGTTTTATATTATTTTGCGCTATGGGAATATCTTTACTTGATAATAAATCGTAAACAATCTTACATTTCCGCATCAATTCTTGCAGCTGATTTCCGGAACCTGGAAAAAGAGGTCAGGGCAGCTGAATCTGCTGGCGTGGATAATATTCACATCGATGTGATGGATGGCGTCTTTGTTCCGAATATTTCCATGGGACCCATTATCGTCGAAACTTGCAGGAAAATTACCAACCTACCGCTCGATGTTCACTTGATGATTATTCATCCTGAAAAATATATTGATACGTTTCAACAAGCAGGTGCTAATAGGATCAGTATCCACATCGAAAATAATCCCATCGCAAATGAAACATTGGAAAGAATTCGAACATTGGGTTGCAAGGCTGGATTGGTATTAAATCCTGAAACCGTAATAGACGAGATCGAAGGCTGTATCAAGTTGGCTGACTTTTTTTTGATTATGACAGTGAACCCTGGTTTCGGCGGTCAATTATTTATGAATGAAACCCTTGAGAAAATTTCCAAACTGCATGAAATAATATTCAAGTTGGGATTGGGGCAGTTCATTCAAGTGGACGGGGGTATCAATGCTAACACTATGCGTGCCTGCTACAATGTGGGAGCGAGGGATTTCGTTGCGGGGAGTTCCATCTTCAATCACTCGCGAGGCATTCAACAAGCGATTTTGGAAATGCGTGAGTCAATTAAATAAAGAAAGCGGCGCATACCGCTTTCCATGGGTTAAGCGTATTCTACTCACTCTTGGATAGTGTGCGAATGCATTTTGCGCAGAGTGTTTTCTGCACTTTGCGTCCCTGCACCATCATGGACACTTTTTGAAGATTTGGGCGGAATTTTCGGTTGGTTGAACGGAGGGAGAAACTCCGGTTATGACCGAAGGTGGTTGTTTTTCCGCAGTTTTCACACTTTGCCATTGCCAAATATCCTCTCTTGCACTAAACTTAATCGCTTGTGGCCTGAATTGCCAGCAACGGAGTTTACCACACAACGTAACTATTTTCAAGAAGTACCGTTTTATCACAAGGATAAAATATGGCTGAGATAAAAAAGTCCCTTGGAAACATTTATATGTCCCACTACGCGCTGGCAACAATAGCCAGTGAATCGGCGCTGGAATCCTATGGTGTAGTTGGGATCACCGGCAAGAATGTTATGAATGGGATCGCCAAGGTTCTTGTTAAAAGATCCCACTCTTGGTGTGAATGTTGAATTTGATAACGAGAGCCTGGTCATTGATATCTACGTGATCATCGAGTACGGGACTCGCGTCCAATCCGTAGCCAACAGCGTTTCAGAAAACATCAAATATCAAATTGAAAAAGCCACTGGAATAACCGTATCCCAGGTAAATGTCCATGTTCGCGGTTTGAGGATCAGCTACACGGATTAATAATCTCAGGAGTTTATTGAGCATGGCAGAAAACCCGCAGGAACCAATCCAGGATATTCATTTCCAGGTTATCCGCACCATCGATGGGCAGGAGTTCAAATCGCTGGTGCAGGCCAGCCTCACCTGGCTGCGAACCAACCAGCAAATGATCAATGCACTAAATGTTTTTCCAGTTCCGGATGGCGATACTGGTACGAACATGCTCCTAACCATGCAATCTGCATATAACGAGATCGCTGAGTCCCCTGAGACCAGGATTGGTTCTATAGCTCATGACCTTGCGCAAGGCGCTCTTCTTGGAGCCAGGGGTAACTCCGGTGTGATCCTTTCCCAAATTTGGAGAGGTTTCGCACGTGCCATGGATAACCTAGAAACGATGGATGCAGACCTATTCGTCAAAGGCTTGATTGAGGCAAAGAATACAGCCTATAAAGGAGTCGTTCGCCCCGTAGAAGGCACGATCCTTACTGTAGCGAAAGACATTGCTGCGGCAGCCGAGGAGGCTGCATTTGAATCCAACGACCTAATGAAGGTTTTGGAAGCAGTGGTGGATGCAGCAAATGAATCCGTGCGACGAACACCTGATTTGCTCCCAATTCTGAAACAGGCCGGCGTTGTGGATTCAGGTGGTAAAGGTTTATATATCATTTTGGAAGGCATGCTCCGATCTTCCAAAGGTTATTCCCTGGAAACTCCGCTCGTTATGGTTCAGCCACTGGAAGGGATGAATCTTCAAAATGTCAAAGACAGTGTTGAAGAAGGGCAGGATTATGAGGTTGTTGTCGATTTCAAACCCGAAGGTAACCTTGACCTGCACAATTTCTATGAAGGGTTGACTGATATTGGTACATCCATTCAGGTGGGTGAAGGGGATGGCATGTACAGGATGCACATTCATGTTGAGACCGACAGGCGATACGAGCCGATAGATTACACAATGAGATTTGGCACCATCACAAAAGTTGCCATGGAAAACCTCATCGAACAAACCGGCGGAGATGGCGCCGGTGGCAGTAATCAACTGGATCTAGCGGAAGTTCAACCTGGACAAATCGCTGTCGTCGTCGTTTCCCCAGGCGATGGGATCTCCCGGATCTTTGCCAGCCTTGGTGCAGCTGCCATAGTCCAAGGCGGCCAGACCATGAATCCCAGCACTGAGGAGATTCTGAGATCTTTTGAAAACCTTCCAACAGAGAAGATCATCATTCTGCCAAATAATAAGAATATAATTCTCGCCGCTGAATCCGCCGCTTCGATGACAGTGAAGACGGTTAAGGTTATTCGCAGCAAAAATGTACCCCAGGGTCTGTCCGCCATCCTGCGGCTTGATCCGGATGGCGATTTCGATTCAATGGTAGATCAAATGGATGAATCGCTCACTGATATAGAAACTGGAGAGATCACCACTGCAACAAGGACCGTACAGATCAACGAGGTGGATGTGAAGGAAGGGGAAGTTATCGCTCTTCACAACGGGCAATTGATCAAATCTGCGACCTCGCTTGAAGAAGCCTGTTTCGAATTTCTTAACAATGCTGGAACAAATGAACGCGAGCGCATTACCATTTTCTATGGATCGAATATCGAGCGACCTCACGTAAATGAGATCGCAGACTTGATCCGCGCCAAATATCCAAAGCAGGAACTTGAAATTCACGAAGGCGGTCAACCGCATTACCAATTTATCATATCTGTTGAATAACAGATGAATCCCATCTGTATCCTCACAGACAGCGCTGCACAATTCCCAAATCCTGTATTCCCCGGCAGGGAACACGTCCATTTTTTCGATTTACCGCTGGACATCGCCGAAAAACGCGAACATGAAAATCTGGTTGTACAAGCCACACCGGAAATATCCATCGATTCCAGAGAAAACCAAAAAGGGAAAAATGCCTCTTCGCAGGATGCTTTCGGCGAGATTCTACTATCCTTAAATAATACGTACGATGAGATCATCATCCTCACCGCTTCTAGATTCCTAAATCCTTCCTTTTCCATAATTGAAAGAATGGTTACGAATTTCAATGGCGGTGCCCGGCTTTTCTTGATTGATACGCAAACGATTTCGACCGGCCAGGGATTTTTAGTGGAGCAAGCGGCACGAGCGGTGCACGCAGGTGTATCAGTCGCTGAAATTGAAAGAGATATCCGAAAATCCATTCCCCGGATTTTTAATATTCTTTGTACCCCTTCTTTATTCTTCCTCCACCATGCCGGGATTATTGACCAACCGCAGGCAGTGGTTAGCGAATTTCTCAATCTTTACCCGATATTTGTGTTAGAGGATGGAAAATTCACCCCGGTCAATAAAGTTCGCATTATCATGCGGCCATCGAGTCCTTTCAGGAATTCCTTGAAGAATTCGATCATCTCGCTCACATCTCTTTTCTTCATGGGAGTACAGTCCCTTCATCCGAAATCCGGTTCCTGAAGCAGTTTTGTGATGATGCATTCACTGAGACTTCATTCAGCGAGCACCAACTGAATCCATACCTTTCCGCGATGTTTGGTACCGGATTCATGGGACTCTTCATTACAGAATAAATTGTTGATTCTTGGTTTCTTGATTTATCTGCTACGGTAAAATAATAACTATGCCATCCCCTGTTCAAAACCTCCGAAAATTCCTCAACCTGGAAATTAAACGAAATTTTGATAACCGCGCCATCGTGGGTGGCTTGGATAAGATAAATCCTGTTTGGAGACAGGATGCACAACTCTACGGTGTTTCTTCGGAGATGAAAGATGAAATCTCCAACCGCCTTCTGGCATACTCCGATTTACCAATCGAAGATCGGTCCCAATCTATCTCCGATATGCTCAAATTATTGGATGAAATTCCGGGGGGACTTTCTCCATCGGCAGAGCAAATTCAAAAACCAAGTGTTGAATTGCCAGACAGGCAAAAATCTCAACTTCAGGCAGAAGTATCCGGTTCAATCGCACCAGAGTTTTCACAGCAAAAATCGCTGGTTTTTAATACATCCATGCATGGTGCCGGTTTGGATGCTCCCTTGACTGTGGTTCAAGGAGTTGGACCTGCAAAAGCGTCCATGTTCAAATCAATGGGATTGAACACACTGGAGGATTTGCTCTACTTTTTTCCACGGCGGTATGATGATTACACGCAGTTAAAACCAATTAATCGCCTGACTGTCAAGGAAAATGTGACTATCATCGCCACCGTCCAGAGCGGCGCTGCCTTCAAACGGGGAAAACCTCCCCGCGACATCACCGAGATCATTGTCAGTGATGGGACCAGCCCGCTGCGATTGATTTGGTGGAACCAGACCTGGCCTCTTCGAACCTATCGTCCCGGGATGCAAGTGGTGATTGCGGGAAGGGTAGATCTTTTCCTGGGTCGCTTCGTCATTTCCAATCCTGATATTGAACAAATCGAACAGGAACATCTTCACACAAACAGGATCGTGCCGGTTTATCCCCTAACTTCCGGCTTGACACAAAAATCGATGCGCAGGATGATGTTCGATACGATCACGTTTTGGGCTCCCAGGGTACAGGAATACCTTCCAGCCAAGGTTAAAGACTCTACCGGCGTTACCGACCTCGCTAATGCGTTGCTGCAAATTCATTTCCCGGAAAATTTCGATGACCTGCAAATCGCCCGGGATCGATTGGCCTTCGATGAGATCTTCCTTCTGCAAATCGGTGTTCTGCAACAAAAACGTGCCTGGCAGGAACTCACCTCCGAGCGTTTCACTTTACCCCAGGAACGGGTCAACGGTATTATTGAAACTCTTCCATTTGGGTTGACTTCCGCCCAAACCAAGGTTATTGAACAAATAATCCGTGACCTTAATTCGACACATCCGATGAACCGACTCCTTCAGGGAGATGTCGGGTCCGGAAAAACCGTCGTCGCTGGTTTGGCCGCTGCCATCCTCGCTGAAAATGGTGCCCAAAGCGCTCTCCTTGCGCCTACGAGCATTCTAGCCAGTCAGCATTACAAAACACTTACCCATTTATTCTCTTCAAATGAAAATGCTGTTTTCCCATTCAGACAGAAAGAGATCCGTCTCCTTATCGGCGATACTCCAGATGCTGAGAAAGTGGAGATCCGCGAGCTGCTCGCCGAGGGGAAGATTAAACTGCTCATTGGTACCCATGCTCTTCTCGAAGAACCGGTGATTTTTAAAAACCTTCACCTTGCAGTGATCGATGAGCAGCACCGTTTCGGGGTGGAGCAGCGCGCAATCCTGCGTTCCAAGGGGAAAAATCCCCACCTGCTTGTAATGACCGCCACTCCCATCCCCCGTTCGCTCGCTCTCACGGTCTATGGCGACCTGGATGTTTCCATCCTGGATGAGATGCCTGTAGGTCGAAAACCTGTCGAAACCCGGATAATTTACCCGCTGGAGCGTGAAGGCGTATATTCATTTATCCGCAAAGAGGTGGAAAACGGCAGGCAGGCTTTCATCGTTTACCCTTTGATCGACCAGGGGGATAACGAGTCCTTTTTATCTGCTGTCAATGAATACGAGCGGCTTCAAAAAGAAATATTCCCTGATTTACACTTGGGGTTGCTTCATGGTAGGCTTCGAACAGATGAAAAAGATTCCGTAATGGATAATTTCCGCAGAAATGAAACCAGTATCCTGGTTACAACCACCGTTATTGAAGTTGGAGTGGATGTCCCTAACGCGACAATTATGATGATCGAAGGAGCAAATCGCTTTGGTCTTGCCCAGCTTCACCAACTTCGCGGCAGGGTCGGTCGGGGAACAGAGAGTTCCTACTGCCTCCTCCTCCCAGATACAGAGGACGAGATTGAAAACCAGCGGCTTTCAGTGATGGTTTCCACAAACGATGGATTTGTTCTCGCGGAAAAAGACCTCGAGCAGCGCGGGCCGGGTGAATTCCTGGGAACTCGGCAATCCGGTTACACACCACTTCGAATGGCCAATCTTACCGATATTCATCTTGTGGAGAAGGCTCGTTCCGAAGCTCTAAGCTTGTTCGAAATTGATCCTGAACTTACCGACCCCGCTCTTGTACCTCTACTTCATAAAGTTCAATCTTTTTGGTCTCCCGGTAAAAGTGATATTAGCTAGGAGGGAACATGGTTAAAGCAGTTTTTCCAGGCACGTTTGACCCGATTCATTTCGGACATATCGACATCGCAACCCGGGCATCCTGCATTTTTGATGAATTGATTGTCGCGGTATATGACAGGCCGCTAAAAAACCTGCTTTTCTTACCGGACGAACGCATTCGAATGGTAACGAAAGCATTCTCCGGAAACGGCAAGATCCATGTTCAGGGCTACAGCGGGTTGACCGTGGATTTTTGTAAGAAGATCGATGCGCAAGTGATCGTTCGTGGATTGCGAGTGTTTTCTGATTTTGAACATGAGTTCCGCATGGCTTTAGCCAATCATCGCCTTGCCGCAGATATAGAAGTGATCGCGCTCATCACCAGCGAGGAACATTCCTTTTTATCATCCACAACCGTTCGTGAAATTGCCGCCCTCGGGGGAGATATCAGCAGTATGGTTCCAGCGTTCATCCATGAAGCTTTGAAGATTAAATTCTCGGAATTCGGTGAATCCAGGAACGATCTTCCGATCACTTCTCTCAGAGATTAATACGCTATAATTATTTTGGCGTAATTATTGCACCCTCCATCCTTAAGTTCGATTTTGAGGAGATTTCGATGGACATCCTGCATCTTGTAGACCGGCTCGAAGAGCTTTTTGATGAAAGCCGTCCAATCTGGTTCACGCATAGCGTGATGATCGATGAGGACAAAATCCTTGATCTGATCGATCAAATGAGGGTGTCCATTCCCGAAGAGATTAAGAAATCCCAGCAGCTTCTTGCCCAAAGCGACCGCATCATTGCAAAAGCCAAGGAGGAAGCAGCGAATATTGTTTCCATGTCTAAAGAGAAAAGTGACGAGCTCATTCAGCACGATGCCATCGTTCTGGCAGCCCAGGCGCGGGCCGACCAGATTGTCGCGCAAGCTCGCAACGAAGCCGAGAATATCCGTAAAGACGCAGATATGTACTCCCTGGAGAGCCTGACACGCCTTGAAATGGAAATTGACCGTACCTTGAATCAGGTTCGCAATGGCATCCAGGTGCTTCAATCCGAAAAGAAGCCGGCATCGCCCCCGCAACCCCCTCCTGAAAAACCGGTCTCACAGACGTAAAAAGCCCTTTCGGGCTTTTTTTATCATTTTTCAATTCTGATTGGTATTTGTGGTGGTGAATGTTTTTCCGAGGCAGGATGAAGCGCAATCGAGATGACTTCATCCATGTGGCTAACAGGTCGAATCGCCATATCGGTTATCACTTTAGGCGGCACATCCACAAGGTCCTTCATGTTCTTTTCTGGCAATAGTACCCGTTTTATCCCGGATCTATGAGCTGCCAGGATCTTTTCACGGACTCCTCCAATGGGCAACACCTTCCCACGCAGAGTGATTTCACCGGTCATGCCCACGTCCTTATAAATCTTACGTCCTGTGAAAGCTGAGAGCAGCGCGGCAGCAATCGTTATTCCTGCACTCGGTCCATCTTTGGGAATGGCACCCTCAGGGATGTGAATGTGCACATCAACGCGTTCATAAATATCGGGGGAGATATTAAATACTTTCGAACGTGATTTTAGATAGGAAAGTGCTGCTTGAGCGGATTCCTGCATAATATCGCCGATTTGACCGGTTATCTGAAGGGTCCCCTTGCCCTCCAGGATCAGGACCTCCACAGGCATGATCTCCCCGCCATTTTCTGTCCAGGCAATCGCCGTGGCCACCCCAACCTCATCTTTTCTTTCCGCTTCTGTCAGGAAGAATTGTGGGGGTCCAAGGAAGGTTTCCACATCAGCAGGTTTGATCCTTCTAGGAAAAGTCTTCCCTTCTGATTTTAGGCGTGCCACTTTACGGCAGATCCTGCCGAGCTCCCGTTCCAGATTACGCACACCAGCTTCGTACGTGAACTCACGGATTGTTTTCTTGATAGCTGATTCAGAGAATCCGGTTTCCTTTCGCTTCAGCCCGCTTTCGTCAATCTGACGAGGAACTAGGAACCGCTTGGAAATTTCCAATTTTTCTTCTTCTATATAGCCCGGAAATTCCAGCACCTCCATCCTATCAAGCAGGGCAGAAGGGATCGAAGAAAGGCTGTTGGCAGTGGTGATGAACATCACCTGCGAGAGATCATAAGATACTTCGAGGTAATGATCGGAGAAATTCGAATTTTGTTCCGGGTCAAGCACTTCAAGCAATGCCGAAGATGGGTCACCACGGAAATCCGTTCCCAATTTGTCGATCTCATCCAGCATGAAGAGGGGATTGACTGTTCCAGCTTTCTTCATCGTTTGAATGATTCTGCCAGGCATGGCACCTATATATGTTCTGCGATGACCGCGGATCTCTGCTTCGTCGCGCACGCCTCCCAACGAGACTCGCACGAATTTTCTACCCAGCGCTTCAGCGATGGATTTTCCCAGCGATGTCTTCCCGGTACCTGGTGGACCCACAAAGCAAAGAATGGGCTGTCGAAGGCGTTTCGGTTTCAGGCTCCTAACTGCGATGTATTCAAGGATGCGGTCTTTGGCTTTCCCAAGGCCGTAATGATACCGTTCGAGGATATCACCGGCGTGGGTTACATCGAGGTTATCGTCGGTTTGGTCTTTCCATGGGAGATCAAGGATCCAATCCACATAATTCCGAATGATGCTAACCTCAGGAGACATTGCCATCATCTGGCTCAAACGTTCCACCTCTTTCAAGGCCACCTTTTGAACATCATCCGGCAACTGGGTTTGTTCAACCCGTTCTTTGAGCTCCTTGATCTCTCTCGTCCAGATATCTCCTTCGCCCAATTCATTCTGAATGGCTCGCATCTGTTCCCGTAGGAAAAATTCGCGCTGGGTTCGGTCAACTTCACTCTGAACCCGGGTTTGGATCTCGTCCTCAAGCTGTAGCACATCCAGTTCTTGTGCAAGCAGCCAGTTGAGTTTTTTCAATCGTTCTTCCGGGTTGAGAATTGTGAGAAGAGCTTGCCTTTCCTCAAAAGGGAAGGTTATCGCAGTCGCCACCATGTCCGCTAACCATCCGGGTTCTTGAATGTTCATGGAGAACAATTGGGCTTCATCAGGCAGCGAGCGGTCCAAACGAACACACCGCTCGAAAAGGTCCCGGGTAGTCCGCATCAATGCTTCGATTCTCCGGTCGGTTTTTACAGATTCGATGATCGGCTGGACTTTCACTTTTATATATGGATCAGTCTGGGTAAATTCCACGATCTGCATCCGATGCCGCCCCTGAATAAGCGCGGAATGGTTACCTTCGGAAAGGTTCAGCAGCCTACCAACAGCCACCTCGACTCCGATCGGTAGAAAATCGCGCGATTTGGGATCATCGACCCCCTGCTCGCGAACCATCAGCCCGATCAGGGTGGAGTAATCCTCCTGGGCAGCCTTCACAGCAGCGAGATTTACTCCCTGAGAAATAAAAACTGGTGCCACCATGTGGGGGAAAATGACCACATCCCGAAGGATCAATGCAGGGAGTTCAATGAATCCATCGTTTCCAATGGCTGCATCCGGGATCTGGTAAAGCTCTTCCGTCCTTTGGTATAAAGCTGTAGGAAGGTCTTCTGAATTGTCTTTAAACTGTGGCCAAGATATTTCTTTCATGTTTTTCCTAAACCGGGATTTTCAACTTCCCGCTTCCATTCTCTCTTTTTGTAAAAATATTTCTTTGATGCCGGCAGCGATAAAAATGCTCCCGGCTGCCACTACGGCCGCTTCTCCATCAGCCAATCGTATCGCCTGTCTCAACGCCTCTTCGAGGGGCAACACAGCACTTGCTTTCACCCCATGAGAGTGGGCAAGGGTCACCAAGATCTGCTGCATTACTCGCCCTTGGATGAGTGGATTCTGTCGCAACCACTTCCCGCACCCTCGGAAGCAGCTCGGTAAACATCCCCTCAATATCCTTATCCTCGGATGCTCCGAATAGCAGGATCACAGGGAGATCGGCGAGATAATCATCGATGGTCAAGCGTAATTTTAATGCGGAATCCCGGTTATGTGCAGAATCCACAACAATAGGCGGATTCTGTTGAATTACTTCAAATCGTGCCGGCCAATGAACTTGCTGGAATCCGGTTTTAATTTCTTCTTCACCAATAATCAATCCCTGTTGCTTTAATACCTGTATCACCGAATATGCTGTGGCCGCATTTTCCACTTGGTGAAATCCTAGCAACGGAGTAACCAGCCTGGCTGGTTCCCAATCTGATCTGCCGCCGGATTCGATATAGCGATCCACCAAATCCTGCTCATCTTTAGGCCAGACAAGAATGGTTTGGTTGAAAAGAGAATGTGCCAGTGAAGCATAGAGAAAATCCTTCCCCACCTGGATTACATCTGATTTTCTTTCAGAGGCGATACGCTCCAGCTCAATCTTCACTTCGCTTGCTTGTGGTCCAATCACCACTGGCTTGCCCGGTTTTATGATACCCCCCTTTTCAAAAGCTATCTGGGTGAGAGTGTTTCCAAGAACTTGGATATGATCATAGGAAATTGAGGTGATTACTGATACAAGCGGATCAACTACGTTCGTGGCATCCAGTCTTCCCCCCAATCCCACTTCAATTACAGCATAATTCACTTTTTGTTCTGCAAAATACATAAAAGCCAGGGCGGTTGTGATTTCAAAAGTCGTCAGTCCTTCCACCTGGGCGATCACCGGTTTTATCCCATCTACCAGGTCGCTAAGATCTTCCCTTGAGATTGGTGTTTTATCTATTTGAATGCGTTCCGTGTAGTCGATCAAATGTGGAGAAGAATACAATCCGGTCCGATATCCCCCAGCTTGCAAGACACTGGCGACCATTGCTGAAGTCGATCCTTTTCCTTTTGTCCCTGCAATGTGGATCACCTTGTATTTTTGTTGGGGTTTGCCCAATTTTTCCAGAAACAACTGCATTCGATTAATGTCAAAGTTCTCGGCTGCGTTGCGGAAATTTCGGGTAAGACTGAAATCGATGAAGCTATAAAGGTAATCCAGAGTATTCTGGTAATGTTTTTCTATATCCATCACTTGGTTTTCCTAAACAGTGAGGGATTGTACCCTTTTGAAACGATGAATACAAGGATGCGGAGCTGTTCATTGACCATTCTGAATTATTCGGTTAAATTTACACCCGCTATGTTTCCTTTTGGCATGTTGGTCATGGTCTTCCGGATTCCCGGGTGCAGATCATTAAAGGAAAAACGGGGATTCATAAAGCCCCTCCTCGCGGATCTTCGCAAGAATTTCAATGTTTCTGCTGCTGAAGTTGATTCGCAGGACGTTTGGCAGGAAATTGTGATCGCTTGTGCAATGGCAGGGAGTGATCGGGTGATGGTGGAAAAGAGCCTACAGTCCATCCCTGGTTATTGCGAAAATACATACCGTTCTTTTCAACTTATTCATCAGGAAATGGAAATTCTTTAAGGATCATGGACTTAAAACTCAAGGGTAAACGTGCAATTATCACAGGTGCCAGTCGCGGCCTTGGTTTCGCAGTAGCTTCCACGCTCGCGGATGAAGGCACGGATATCATTCTCAATGCCAGGGATGAATCCGCTTTAATTAAAGCTGCAGCAACGATCCGGGAACGCTCAGGGGTTAAAGTAATTCCCGTCGCAGGGGATATCACAGAATCCGGCACTCCCCCCCTCCTTACAGAGGCTGCCTATTCCCAATTGGGTGGGCTTGACCTGCTTCTCACTAATGCTGGCGGACCTCCACCCGGGACGTTTGAATCCATTGCCGATCTTGATTGGAACAAAGCTGTCGAACTATCCTTCCTATCCCATGTGCGTTTGATCCGGGCAGCCTTGCCTGCACTCCGGGAATCCCCTTGCGCGAGCATATTAACACTTACGTCCTTTTCGGTTAAGCAACCACTTCCAAACTTGGTGCTATCCAATAGCATCAGGGCAGCCACAGTTGGCCTGACGAAAAGCCTTGCTCTCGAGCTGGGACCATCAGGCATCCGGGTCAATTCCATTCTCCCAGCCTGGACAGATACCGAAAGGGTTCAGGAACTGATGAACACCCGGGCAATAAACAACAAAACCAGCATTGAGGAAGAGATCACCAGGCTTACCCGTGAAAGCCCGCTTGGCAGGCTCGGGACTCCGCAGGAATTTGCCAATGCGGCAGTTTTTCTCCTTTCGCCCGCTGCCTCATATATCACAGGTGTCATGCTGACCGTGGATGGCGGTTTCTATAAAGGAACCCTTTAGCGAATATGGTCGTACCAAATAATACTGCATTAGAAACCTGGCTGGAGTTGAACCTCCCCACTGTCCAGAAACCTGGCCGGTATGCCGGAAATGAATTGAATCAGGTTCGTAAAGATTGGGATGCGGTTCAGATCCATGCTGCGCTGGCTTTTCCGGATATTTACGACCTGGGAGTACCGAACCTGGGGCTTTCCATCCTCTATGACCAGATAAATAAGCGGCAGGATGCGCTCGCGGAGAGAGTTTTTCTTCCATGGGTCGACATGGAAGAAATCATGCGTCGGGATGGCATCTCTTTATTCTCGCTCGAAAGCCGCGTGCCTCTCCACCAATTTGATTTGATCGGGATTTCTCTCCCTTACGAAACCCTCTATACGAACACGCTCAACCTGCTGGACCTGGCGGGGATTCCGGTTCGTTCGCGCGACCGGTCCGCGGATCACCCTCTGGTCATTTCTGGGGGCCACGCGATGCTTAACCCCGAACCGATGGCACCCTTTCTGGATGCTATTGTTATTGGTGAGGGCGAGGAGGTGATCCACGAAATATTGGATGTGTTGATCGCATCTAAATTGGGGCACTTTAATCGTGAAGAGACACTGATCGCATTTTCAAAGATCTCCGGGGTATATATTCCTGCGTTCTATTCACCCACGATTGATGTCGCAGGAAATCATATCGGTGTGACCCGAACAAGACCGGATGTACCAGATTGCATCCAGAAACGAATAGTCGGTCGTCTTCCAGAACCAGTGACGGATTTTATCGTTCCATCCATAGAAGTCGTTCACAACCGGGTCGCCATTGAGATCATGCGCGGCTGCACGCGCGGGTGCCGCTTCTGCCAGGCTGGCATGATCACCCGCCCGGTACGGGAACGTCCTCTCGACCAGATCCTCGACTCCCTGGAAGTGGCTCTCGATAAGACCGGATTTGAGGAAGTTGCTCTCCTCTCTCTATCGTCTTCTGACCATTCCGAAATCAATGAAATTGTTCAAGCGATCCAAACCCGGTTTAAAGGCAAACACCTTACTATCTCTCTCCCATCCTTGCGAATAGAATCTTTATCGGTGGATATCCTTGAAAAATTGAGCGGCTCACGCCAAACCAGTTTCACGCTAGCCCCCGAGGCTGCGACTGACCGGTTACGGAACATTATCAATAAGCCCATTTCGGATGATGCCCTCCTGGAGGTTACCCGCCTCATCTATTCCCGCGGTTGGAGGGTGATCAAATGTTATTTCATGATCGGTCATCCGGAAGAAGAAATCGAAGACGTGCGAGCGATTGCGGACCTCTGTAAAAGGGTTGTGATGGAGGGGAGGAAGTTCCACGGTTTGAAAGCTACACTGCATGCTGGGATCAGTACATTCATCCCCAAACCTCATACGCCATTTCAGTGGCGGTCAATGGACTCGCTCGAATCGATCCGCGAGAAGCTTGGGTTTCTTCGTCATGAATTGCGCGGTCCGGGTCTGAAAATGACCTGGGCTGATCCACAGACCTCCCTCCTCGAGGCCTGGCTCAGCCGGGGCGACCGCAGAACTTCAGAAGCGATCTTCAACGCCTGGAAATCCGGTGCCAGGTTCGATGCCTGGCAGGATCAATTCAACTATGATCTATGGAAGGAAGCCTTTGATCAAACCGGGATCGATCCTTTCTCCTATTCTCATCGTGCCAGACCTGTTGATGAAGTCTTTCCCTGGGATCATATTCATATCGGCGTGTCGAAAAAATATCTCCTCGAGGAAGACGCGAACAGCCAGCTGGGCATCCTACGTCCGGATTGCCGCGAAAGTTGCTTTGTATGCGGGATCTTGCCGGGGTACAAGACAATCCGAAAGGAAAATCCCGGTAGCCATTGGGGTTGCCCCGAAGTCAAAACCGAGGCGATTCAATTATGATCCGCTGCAGGGTGCTTTATCGAAAAACGGAACCGCTGCGTTATACTGGTATGCTGGATATCCAACACATCTGGGAGCGGCTTTTCCGCCGGGCGCACCTCAACCTGGCCTACAGCCATGGATTTCATCCGCAGCCCAGGATCCAACAGGCTGCTCCCCTACCGCTCGGATTTCTTTCCGCTTACGAACTGCTCGATTTTTGGTTGGAGGGATCAGATTCCATAAAAGAGATCATTGAGAAGATTGTCCTGAACACTCATCCCGGCTTTGAGATCATCCACATAGAAGAAATTGACTCCCTCGGCACCGATTCTTCAAAGCCACCTGGTTTCCTCAACGTATTTAGTTACCTCTCTTCACGAAGTTGATCAGGAATCAATTACAAGGAAATGGACCCGTTTGCTAACAGAAGAGAAGATTATCCGGTCCCGGAGGGGGAAAGAGTATGACCTTCGACCGTTGATCCTATCGATAAATGGGTCTAAAAATGAAAATGGTTCAACGAGTCTTCAAATGACTCTCTCTGCACGCGAAGCCGCCACAGGCCGCCCGGAAGAAGTGATCTCGGCCATGGAAATGGATCCTTTTTCTTTCCGTTATGAGCGCGTGAGTTTAATTTTCACACTTCCAGTGTTTTCCCAGTATCTGATGTTTACGACATTTCAGATCTTTGAGTGTTTAGATCCAGGTTGTAGATTCCGCTGCCCGCAATCACCTACCGATCGAAATTTGGAGATCTGCCCGCTTTGTGGATCAAAAGGTAGGAAATCCAATTACGAATTCCCGGACGACGAAGATCGAGAAATTGGGGTGGATTTCCAATCTTCCCATCTGGAAGTCCTCGTAGATAATCTCAGGAGCATCTACAATGTTGGATCGATTTTTCGTTCCAGCGATGGCGCTGGCGTTCGTAAACTTTTTCTCGGCGGTTACACCCCCACCCCTGAACACCCAAAATTGCGGAAAACAGGGCTAGGGTCGGAGTGGTCCGTGCCCTGGGAACATGTTCGCAATGGACTCGATCTGGCGCTTTCAAAAAAAGCCGAAGGATATCGTGTTTGGATTCTCGAACGAAATCCATCCGCCATTTCGATCTTTGATTCTACGAACGAAGAAGAGGAATCACCGATCCTCCTTGTACTGGGTAATGAAAAGGTTGGCGTTGATCCTGAGATAATCCGAATCAGCCACAGGGTTGTTTTTATCCCGATGGCAGGGCGAAAACGTTCACTCAACGTGGCTACTGCCTTTGGGATTGCTGCCTATGCCCTGGTGGGAAGACAGCCGCGTCAATAATTTTTCCAAAATTGGAATAAAATAATCCATCATTCGAGGTGTTATGCCAATTTATGAGTATATTTGTAAAGATTGCGGGGCAAAATTCGACACGATTCGCTCCATGAAGGAGGCGGATTCACCTATCACATGT
This sequence comes from uncultured Chloroflexia bacterium, assembly GCA_963747315.1. GTDB lineage: Bacteria > Chloroflexota > Anaerolineae > Anaerolineales > Anaerolineaceae > CAVVEQ01. The sequence continues at coordinate 729,991 of CAVVEQ010000013.1, forward strand.
GAAAAGTGCGGCAGCATGGACACCAAGCGTGCTTTATCAATTTGTTTTACACATGGGACGGAAAGATCCACAAGCACCAGTCAATCTGGTGGTTGCGGTAACTGCAGTGGCGGTTCATGCTCTTCCTGTCACTCGTGAGGAAAATAATCAATGGAAATATTCGCGAAGAAGTTGATATTGATCACAGGTGGCTCGAGCGGAATCGGTTTGGCACTGGCTAATAAGCTTGTTGGTTGCGGCGCCGATGTCTTCATCCTTGCCCGTCGCCTGGAAAACCTGACTACCACATCCCTGGGGTTGAAAAGGAATCGAATTGATCCAGCCCAGAGGACAGGGATCATCTCCGCAGATATTTCCAGGGAAAAGAGTACCATCCGCATCCTGGAGAGTTTTATTGAAAAAGTCGGCATCCCGGATTATATATTTAATTCCGCCGGGATCGTTTTTCCTGGTCAGGTGGAAAACATACCCCTGGCTGAATTTCACTCCCAGATGGAGACTAACTTTTTCGGCACAGTCCTCGTTACAAAAACTCTCCTGCCTGCCATGCTGGCAAGAGGAACCGGACATATCATCAATATTTCCTCCTTCGCAGGTTTTTATGCTTCTTATGGTTATGCTGCCTATTCCTCCACCAAGTTCGCGATCCGGGGTTTCTCCGATGTAATCCGTGCAGAGCTGAAACCGAGAGGAATTAAAGTGTCGGTGGTTTTTCCTGCCGACGTGGATACCCCACAGTTAGCTTATGAGCGATCAGTTCAAAACGAAGTTATGAGAGAAATAAACGCATCTGCCGGTACGCTGCCCTCAGATAAGGTAGCCGATTCCATACTACAAGGCGTTGCGAAAGGTCGCTATATCATCACCCCGGGTTTTCAGCCCACCCTGGCGTATATCCTGTCTGTCACGGTAGGTTGGGCACTTTACCCTTTAATGGATTCATTGGTTGCATCCGCAGAGAAAAAGATCCGGAAGAAAAGTCTAAAATAAATCCTGTTATAAATCATTTCTAATTAAAAACCTTAGAAAAACCGGTATGTTATACTTCTAACGGTTATTTATTCATCAATTTAAAGATCGAGGGAGCGTATGGAGACGAAGGATTATATTGCCCTGGAAGATCAATTCGGAGCGCATAACTATCACCCATTGGATGTCGTCATCCAAAAGGGGGATGGAATCTGGGTGGAGGATGTGGATGGAAACCGCTACCTGGATTGCCTCAGCGCATATTCAGCACTGAACCAGGGTCATGTTCATCCCCGAATTCTGAAAGCACTTGTTGACCAGGCTGCAAAACTGACCCTCACCTCCCGCGCATTTCGAAATGATCAACTTCCCCTTCTCTTCAAGGAACTGTCCGAATGGACAGGGTATGGCATGTCCCTCTTGATGAACTCCGGCGCGGAAGCGGTGGAAACCGCCATCAAGCTTGCCCGCAAATGGGCATACGTGAAGAAAGGTGTTACCCGTTATGAAGCGGATATCATCGTTGCGTCTGGGAAATTTCCACGGCCGAACAGTGAGCATTGTTTCTTTCTCCACAGAACCGCTTTACCGGGATGATTTTGGACCATTCACCCCTGGGTTCACAGTCGTTCCTTATGGGGACTCAGCTGCGATCGAAAAAGCGATCACCTCATCCACGGCAGCGGTCATGATTGAACCGATCCAGGGTGAAGGAGGGGTTCTGATCCCACCCAAAGGCTACCTGCGGGAAATTCGCAACATATGCACGAAGAACAATGTGCTCTTCATCGCAGATGAGATTCAAACCGGGCTTGGCAGAACCGGAAAACTCTTTGCCAGCCAGTATGAAGATGTTCGACCTGATATGATCATCATCGGCAAAGCCCTTGGTGGTGGGTTTTACCCTGTCTCCGCTGTGCTGGCGGATGAACCCGTTATGGGGTTGTTCACCCCGGGAGAACATGGATCTACCTTTGGTGGAAACCCTCTGGCTGCTGCAGTTGCCCGCGAATCCATCAAGGTCATCCGCGAAGAAAACCTTGTTGAAAAAAGCGCTGCGATGGGTGAATACTTCATGGAACAATTAATGGAGATTCCCAACACCCATGTAAAAGAGATCCGCGGGAGAGGTTTATTGATCGGTGTGGAGTTGAAAACCGAAGCTGGTGGTGCCCGCAGATTTTGCGAAGCACTGATGATAAAAGGGATCCTTGCAAAAGAAACCCATGAGAAGGTGATCCGCTTCGCTCCCCCCTTGATCATAACCAAGCAGGATATCGACTGGGCTATTCCGCGCATCTGCGAAACCCTGCAGATGCCTTGATATTGACGAATTCAATTCAGGTCGTCAAAAGAACCCTGGCAGTTTGGAGAAATAATGGCGAGAAAAGCAAAGATCGTCGCAACGATCGGTCCTGCTAGCCGAAGCGAGGAGGTTCTACGACGCCTTTACGATGCAGGCATGGATGTTGCTCGGTTAAATTTTTCTCATGGCACCCATGAGGATCACGAATTATCCATTTCATTGATCCGAAAACTTTCCAAAGAGCTGGGCAAGCCGGTTGCTATTCTACAAGATCTCCAGGGTCCCAAACTGAGGGTCGGGATCCTCCCGGAAAATGGCATTGTTCTGGTTGCAGGGCAAACCATATTTCTTTCCTCCCGCGATCCTGGTTCTATCTCAGGGCTGGATGGAACGATCATCCCAATGGAAGTACCTGATTTCGAGAAGAGCATGACCCGCGGCTGCCGTGTCATGATCGATGACGGTAAATTGGAACTTCAAGTCGTTAAAGTCACTGACCAGGCAGTGGAGACCAGGGTCGTTATCGGCGGTACGGTTACCTCACGTAAGGGGGTTAACCTGCCCGGTGCCGATCTCGGGTTCGCTTCCTTCACTCCGAAAGACCGGGGTGATCTTGAGTTCGGTGTCAAGCAAAAAGTGGATTACATTGCCCTATCTTTTGTTCGCGCCGCTCGCGATATCATTTTTTTACGCGAATCGATAAATGAGATCGATCCGAGCATGTCGGAAACGCCTATCATAGCAAAGCTTGAGCGACCGGAAGCCATTCAAAACTTGCATGAGATTCTCCATGTTACCGATGGCGTTATGGTTGCGCGGGGTGACCTTGGTGTGGAAACTTCACCTTCCGAAGTTCCGATTATGCAGAAAATGATAATTAAGGAAGCCAACCGCCACGCCAAATTAGTGATTACTGCAACTCAAATGCTGGATTCCATGGTCAGTAATCCCCGCCCCACCCGCGCCGAAGCCTCCGATGTCGCAAACGCGATCTTCGATGGTTCTGATGCAGTGATGCTCTCGGCAGAATCCGCCAGTGGGCTGTTCCCGGTCGAAAGCGTGGCCATGATGGACCAGATCATCCAGACAGCTGAAGAACATTTTGGGGAGTGGGGGTTCGGAGAGGATGTTGCTATTGACCCAACTCACAATAGCGCCATCGCGATCACCCGCGCGGTCCATGAAATCTCGAAAGATCCTGAAATCGCCGGTATCGCTGTTTTCACTCTCAGCGGTCAAACAGCCATCCTGATGGCCAAAACCCGGCCGAGGGTCCCCATTCTGGCTTTTACACCTAACGAAAGAACTTACCAGCGCCTGAATTTATGCTGGGGGACAACCCCTGAGCTGGTTCCCTTTGCCAATTCTGTGGAGGAGATGCTACAACATCTCGATGCGCGCATCCTCGAAAAGAACCTATTCCAACCCGGTCAGCAAATAGCCGTCATTTCCGGCTTACCCGTAAACGCAATGAAGGTTGCGAATTTTACCCTGCTTCACCGCGTCGGGCAGGTTTGAATCCCCCACAATCTTAAAAAAGGCTTGAATTTAATCGCTCCAGTTCCGAACGGGCGGGACGGATTTGATCTGGGGATAATCTGTTTAATGCTGTTCCCGACAATTTGTAAAACTCATACATGGTTGGTTGATCCGGATCAACATAGATAAGGCCGGTTACCAACCAGTTATTCAAATGAGCTTCCTCAAGCATGTGCATGGCTTGCCAGCGATCGCGGGGATCATACTCACTTTCCAACTTCTTCAACACGATCTTGGAGCCATCAAATAACTCCACTTCCTGCGTGGTCCCTTCTTCAAAATCCCCGATCATGATCTCATCGCGTTTTGGGATATAAGAAATATCATGCAGGGGTTGTTCCATTTCCTTACCAGTGACATAAGAATGGACGGATCCACCCTGGTTATGAAAGGTCACACAGGGACTGATGATATCGAGTACAGCGATCCCACGATGGCTCAGGGCTGCTTTGATCAATTCTTTCACCTGTTTTGGGTCTCCAGCAAAAGAACGGGCTACGAAGCTCGCGTTCGCCACCAAAGCTTCCATACAGATATCTATCGGCAAGTAAGGATTTGTTCCCTGCCTTTTTAGGAAAAGATCCTTTTCGGCAGTCGCGGAGAATTGGCCTTTTGTGAGGCCGTAGACACCGTTGTTCTCAATGATGTAGGTCATCGGCAGGTTACGCCGAACCATGTGTTTAAATTGACCCATCCCGATGCTTGCAGAATCTCCGTCACCAGAGACACCGATTACTTTCAAGCTGGTATCTCCAAAAGCTGCTCCCAGAGCGAGGGATGGCATTCTGCCATGTAATCCGTTGAAACCAAAAGACCGGCTGAGGAAGTAAAACGGACTTTTACTGGAGCAACCAATACCGGAAAACTTGATGACTTTTTCGGGGATGAGGTTCATTTCATAACAGGCAGAAACGATCTGCGCAGCGATTGAATTGTGGCCGCAACCCTGGCAGAGAGTGCTTTGCGCACCTTTATAATCTGCTCGAACCATCCCAACCTCATTCACCGCCTGGTTGCCAGGTACTACAGGTGAGTCGCTCATTTCGTTTTCTCCTCATTGGTAAGGATCGCTTGCGTGATCCATTTGGCTGTCAATGGCAATCCATCGGTGTGGGTGGTCTTGATCAATTTCTCAGCCTGAGAGGGAAATTCCAGGGTGAGCACCTGTTGCAATTGCCCATCCCGATTCATCTCCACCACATAGACCCGCTCGTGATCCTCCATGAATTTCAGAACTTTGCTTGAAAATGGTATGGAACGAACCCGGAGGTAATCCGCCGGGGTACCCGCGGAATCAAGCAAATCCAACGCTTCCTCCACAGCAGGGTTCGCCGATCCGCTAGCAATGATCCCGATCCTTGCGGTCCGGCCAGAAGTGGTGACTGGTTGTGGAAGAACTTCTCGGGAATTCTCAATTTTCCGCTTGATTCGATTCAATCCAGTTTCCCACTCCCGGGCATCCTCTGAGTATTGAGCATATTCATCGTGTCCGGTGCCTCTTGCAAAATATGCTCCATTGGGATTTAGGTTCCCCGGAATCGTGCGGTATGGAATCCCATCACCGTCAATATCCAAATACCTTCCCCACCGGATTCCATGCTCAGTCATGAATTTTTCAAGATCATCTTCCCAAAGCACTTTGCCGCGATCAATGGGAAGATCCGGGTATTTGAACTTTTCTGTCATCCATTGGTTCATTCCCAAATCAAGATCGCTCAGGATAATCACAGGGGTTTGGTAGCGTTCGGCGATATCGAACGCTTTCCACCCGAATTCAAAACATTCCTCCACAGAGCCCGGTATCAGAATGATGTATTGGGTATCTCCATGCCCCAGGAAATAGGAGAATGTCAGGTCTCCCTGGGCAGTCCTGGTGGGGAGTCCGGTGCTTGGGCCAACCCGTTGAACATCCCACACAACGACGGGGACCTCCGCGTAATATGCCAGACCCATGTATTCAGCCATGAGGCTTAAACCAGGACCAGATGTCGAGGTCATCGAGCGCAATCCTGCCCAGCCGGCGCCAATTGTCATCCCGATCGCAGCCAATTCATCCTCCGCCTGGACGACCACATAGGTCGCCTTACCGGTTCCAGGTTCTTTTCGATATTGAGGCAGGTATTCGTTGAGAGATTCCGCCAGCGTGCTCGCTGGAGTGATCGGGTACCAGGCTGAAAACTGCACACCACCAAAGATCGAACCAAGCGCTCCGGCGGTATTCCCATCGGCCATAATGCATTCACTGGTCAGGTCCATCGGCTCCAGGCGGAAATGGTCTGTTTTAACCAGATTGGCTTTTGACCAGTTGAATGCTTTTTCGATAATCTCCATGTTGGATGTTATCGCTTTATCCTTGCCTTGAAAATGATATTCTATAGCCAAACGTATCTTTTGCATCTCGATGCCCAAAATATCAGCCAGGATACCCACATAGATCATATTTGAAATGTAATCCCGTAATCCGGCAGGGGCTTCTGTTTCTTTTGCCATTGATTTAATTGGCATTGGATAAGTGGTGACCATCTCAGGGATCGCTGGTAGAACTATGTCATCCGAATAGAAGAGTACACCCTCTGGATTGAGAAAACGGATATCTTCCTGGATTGAAGCCTGATTCATCGCCACGACGATATCATCCTGCTCCACCCGCCCGGTATAACCATGCTTGCTCACGCGGATCGTGTACCAGGTGGGTAATCCCTGGATATTGGATGGGAAAATATTCTTACCGGAAACCGGAATACCCATTCTGAATAACGCCCGCAGAATGGTTGTATTTGCTGTTGCGCTGCCCGATCCGTTTACCGTGGAAAAAGTGATACTGAAATCATTCACACGGTCGCTGGATTGCTGTTCATTGATGCCCTTACTTTTCAATTGGGATGATCCCATTTGCGCACCTTTCGAATAGTTATTCAAATTTTCCCGTCCTTGCGGCGGGAGGACGGTGGGAGATAAGGTCCATGTGATCGATCAGCGCCTGATACCCTTTTTGGTAGTCTCCGCAGCAGATCTCATTTACCATCTGCCCGTGGTAATCCCAGACTTTATTCAAGTAACCCAGATCCGTGTATAAACTGAGGCCTTCGGCTTCATACATCTCCCAATAAGCTTCCAGAATCCCGGTTACGAAGGGATTATTCAGCCGGCGGTAAATACAAAGGTGCAGTTCCTTATGCTCAGGCTGCGGGATTTGGATTGGATTCCCCTGCAATTTTCTCTTCGCAGTGAGCACAAGGTTGCGCAGGTGCTCTTGGTCAGATGGTGTCAACAGCGACACAGCCTGGTACCAGTAGGATGTTTCAATGTGATTGCGCAGATCAGTATATTCTTGGAAGTGATCGTTATCCACCCTCAACGCATAGGCAAGGTTATTAAGTAAGCCGGGAAGGAAAGAGTATTCCAGTTTTCGGAGACCCGTTTTCGGCTTGATCTCGACCAAACCCATCATTCGGGCTACTTCCAATTGCTCACGCAGGCTGGCAATGCTGATGCCAAGTTTTTTACTGATCTCATTGAGAGGTGGAAGGCGGTCGCTTTGTTCGTTGCGTTTCTCCGCCAGGTACTCAAGAAATGGGGATAATTCTAAGGAGTTTATTCTTCTTGTCATATATATAATCGTATTAATCTGTTTATTCGGATGATAATATCATAGCAAACCGTAACCGGATTGTCAATTAAGAGTTTTATTGGTTTTATCTTCAGGAATACGTTTAGGCTTATCCCAGCAACTTAATCACACTGGCGGTGATGAGTGCTGCGCCCTGGGAAAGCACGGCTTCATCAAAATTGAACTTGGGGTTGTGATGTCCGAAATTCAGTTCTCTGTCAGCGTTGGCAGAACCGATATACATATAACAACCTGGGACTTTTTCCTGGATCAGAGCCATATCTTCCGAGCCCATGGATTGGTAGTTATTATCGATCAAATGCCCAGTAAGAGTTGAGTGCGCTGCTTCGGTAACCAATTGTGTTACAAAAGGATCATTCACCAATGGTGGATCGGACATGACCCATTTAATTTTTGCTACGCATCCCATCGATGCTGCGATTGAATTTGTAAGTTCATGGATTCTTGTGACCAAAAGGTCATGAACCTCGCTCCGGAATGATCGGATGGTACCTTTCAATTCCACTGTTCCTGGAATTACATTATACGTTTCACCCCCTTTAATCTGCGTGATGCTGACCACCCCGCAATCTCTGGGAGATACATTGCGGCTCACCACGCTCTGCAGCCCGGTAATGATCATTGCGGAGGCGACAATGGGATCTGCAGTTTTTTCAGGGATTGCACCATGTCCACCCTTCCCTTCTATCCTGATCTCAAAGAAATCAGCGCCAGCCATCACCGCTCCAGGAGTAATTCCCAGCCAACCCAAAGGTTTTTCATTCCAGATGTGGATTCCAAGAGCAAAATCTGGCTTTGGATCTTCCAGGATGCCCTCGGCGATCATTTGCGCAGCTCCCCCGGCACCTTCTTCAGCTGGTTGAAATACAAGCTTGATCGTACCTGCTAGTTCGGTTCGTATAGCGGATAACAACCTTGCAACGCCAAGCCCGATCGCCATATGACCGTCGTGCCCGCAAGCATGCATTTTACCTGGGGATAAAGATCGATAATCAACCCCGGTTTCTTCGTCCAACGCAAGGGCATCCATATCGAAACGTATCAAAATTGTATTCCCGGGTTTCATTCCCTCGATCAATCCAATCACCCCCGTTTTGGCGATTCCGATTTTTAACGGAATTTCTAATTTTTTCAGTTCCTGCTGGATGATTCCTGATGAACGGATTTCCTCAAAGCCTAATTCGGGATATTTGTGGAAATCACGGCGCAGGGCGATCATGTGATCTTGAAGTTTTAGAGATTCTTCCATCCAGTCCATATCGATCAGCCTAAGACCACCCGTCGGAATTTTTCCTCGTACCTGGGATTTTCCGGTGTGCTGTCCTCTGCCCTTCGTTCGCGCATGCGCATGTCAAATTCTGCCGGCTCCCCGATCTGGCTTTGGTGCTCGTGTAATGCAAGCAGTTTTTTTTCCCACTGGAGTGTGACATCGATCATCGTGTTATTCTCCACCGGGAGAGCTACCCAAACTTCTTCAATGCTATGAGGATGCAATCCTTCTCCACTGATCAATTCTGGATAATAAAGGGGATTTCCAGCTGCGGGATAAATCGCTTCCAATACGATCCTGCCTGCGGCGAGATGATCGGGATGATTAAGCCGGTTGCCACGGAAGAACTGGTTGCCGGGATCGCAGGTGACAACGATCTCTGGTTTTATCGATCGAATCTGGCGCACAGCAGCTTTCCGGGTTTCAAGTGTAGCTTCAAGGTAGCCATCCGGATAATTCAGAAAGTGAACCTCCCCCACCCCAAGGACATCTGCTGCAGCTCTTTGTTCTACTGCTCTGTGGTTTGAAATGGAAACCGGATCCATCAAATCCTCATTGCCACCTTTATCACCCCTGGTGAAAAGGCAATATGAAACCTGGTGGCCGTTTTGGATCCAACGCGCCAGGGTTGCGCCGCAGAAGAATTCAGGATCGTCGGGATGGGCCAGCATCACCAAAATGCGTTTACGTGTTACCCAACCCTCAGGTTGAAGCGGATCCAAATCGCACTACTCCTTTTTCTTTTCCCTGTCTGTGCGTTCCTTACTTTCCTCTTCCATGAGCTCTACTTCATCTTTATGGAAATGAACTACACCCACTTCAGGTATTTCCACCAGGATCATCGCCTGTAAAGGATTGACATCCAAAACCTTTCCCATACCGCGCGGGGTCTTCACGATCTTGTTGCGCCGGGGAAGTTGTGCTCTGGCATCCACATAATTTTGATATTCATAAATAAGACAGCATCGAAGTCTGCCGCACATACCGGTGATCTCAGAGGGGGTCAGCGATACAGATTGCTCTTTGGCCATGCGAATGGAGATCGAGCTGAATTCTGTTAAAAATCTTGTACAGCAACGGGTTTCCAAACCGCATGCACCCATCCCCCCCATACATTTGGCTACATCCCTGGGTCCCACCTGCCGAAGATCCACAGCTGAAGGCTGAAACATTCGCTGCATATCCGAGCGCATTGATTTAAGATCAACTTTCTCTTCGCTCTCGGTGCAGAATTGGATGGAAAGCCGGCTTCCTTCGAATGAGTATTCCGCGTTCACGAATTTGACTCCGCGCAAATTTAATTCTTTTGAACGTTTTTGTGCGGCTAGAACGACATCGCCTTCCTTCTGCTGCCAGTTTTGGCGCTGTAAAAGATCTTTCGGTGTGGCTTTGCGGTCAATCTGTTTCCATCCGCCTTCTGGCATGCTGGAGGTATCCGTGATAGTCCCGGTCACTTCACCGAGCTGCCATCCGCGGCTGGTTTCTACAACAACCATATCACCTGTTTTCAACTCCCCCAGGCGTGTTGCGTCAAAATGGTAAATTTTGCCCACTTTGGAAAATCGCACGCCAACGATCATGCGTGGTTTTGCATCATTCTTTTCGCTCATCAGGCATCACCTGCTTGTTTCTTTTGATTTTTGGAACTTTTCCAGGTCTTTTTTGGCAGATTTGAAGTGATTTTCCAGATCAATATCATCGCCTTTGAAGCGGTGGATCATTAGTTTCGCACATTGAGTACAACCCTGTGAAGCCCGAAAGGAGTCGGCATCGCAATCTGCGCATCGCCCAAGTCGGACCATCATCAGGGTAAAGGCGGCTTTCTCCACTTCGGAGGATTGGTCGCTTGTAACGAAATCCACCAATTTATCCCATGCATCACCCCTGCATCCGCGTAACAGGGGAGTTACCCGGGCGGGATAGAGGAAGTCTGTATCGGTATTGTACATGTCTGGCAATCTGCCTGCCGAATTTTAACACATCTGCTGCGACAACCCGCGAATGGATTTATTCGACGGTGACGGATTTTGCCAGGTTCCTTGGCTGATCCACATCCAAGCCCCTCAGGGTGGCAATATGATACGCAAGCATTTGCAAAGGAATCACGGTTGTGACCGGTGAAAGCAGCCAGGGTGTTTCGGGGATCTCAAGAACGTAATCGGCAAGTTCTTCAGTTGCCTGGTCGCCCTCAGTGGCCACAACCACCACAACACCACCCCGCGCCTTCACCTGCTCAACCTGGCTGATCATTTTATCGTGCCAGGGATCCCGTGGAATAATTGCAACCACGGGTAGCTGCTTATCTACCAGTGCGATGGGACCGTGTTTCATTTCACCGGCAGGGTAAGCCTCTGCATGGATGTAGGAGATTTCTTTTAATTTCAAGGCTCCTTCATATGCGATGGGCATATTGATCCCTCTGCCCAGATAAAGAGCACTTTTGGTATCTTTAAAAGCCCGGGCGATCTTCTCAACTTCAGGTTCCCTATCCAGGCACCTGCCCACAAGATCGGGGATGACGCGAATATCCCGGACGAGTCTCTTTCGTTCAGAGTCGTTGATAACCCCCCGGGAATCCGCAAGCAGGATGGCAAGCATGTAAAGATCCACCAGCGGTGCCGTAAATGCTTTTGTGGATGCCACACCGATCTCCGGTCCGCATTGCATGGAAATATATCCATCACTTAACCGCATCGCCTGGGAACCGATCGCATTCACGATCGACCATACTTTGGCTCCCTTCCGCCTCGCTTCCTCCATTGCCGCCAGCGTATCTGCAGTCTCCCCGGATTGGCTGATTGCCAGCACAACGCTGCCCGGCTCCAGGATCGGGTCACGGTAGCGGAATTCGGAGGCGATATCCACTTCCACCGGGATACGGGCGATCCGTTCGATCATCACTTTCCCAACCATCCCCACGTGGGAAGCAGTTCCGCAGGCGGTGATGGTGATCTTTTTAATCCGGGCAAGTTCTTCGGTCGTGGAATTCAGCTGATCAAGATTGATCAACCCTTTCTCGAAATCCACCCTTCCAGCCACTGTATCTGTCAGAGAGCGCACCTGCTCATGGATCTCCTTTTGCATGAAGTGGCGGTATTCCCCCTTTTCCGCTGCCACCGGGTCCCAGGCAATCTGATTAACTGGTAATGAAATGCTTTTTCCTTGCAAGTCTCTGAATTCCACTCCGCCTTCGCTGACAATAGCCATCTGGTGCGATTCCAGGAACGAAACACGATGGGTATGTTCGATCAAAGCAGGTACATCCGATGCGATGAACATTTCCCCCGTCCCGTGACCGATCACCACGCCTCCGGCGTTGCCGATACGGACCGCGATGATCTTGTCTGGTTCATCCAGTGCCATCACCACCAATCCGTGGGCACCCTTTAGGACCTTCACAGTTCGCAATACCGATGTGACCAGGTCAACCCCGCTTGTGTGATGGCGCTCGATCATCTGCACGATCGTCTCTGTATCCGTTTCGGAATTAAATTCAATCCCTTCCGCCTGTAGTTCAGCCTTTAACTCCAGATAGTTTTCCACAATACCATTATGAACCACTACCACTTTACCAGCGCTGCCCACATGCGGATGGGCATTCTTTGCAGAAGGCACGCCATGTGTCGCCCAGCGGGTGTGCCCAATCCCCACAGTCCCATGTATTGGATCTTTGCGGATCAGATTCTCCAATATCTCCAGTTTTCCGGCTTCTCTGCGAACCCGGATCTCCCCCTGGTCTAATACCGCCAAACCTGCTGAATCATAACCACGGTACTCTAACTTTTTCAGACCATTGAGGATGATCCTGGTCGCGTCATTTTTTCCGATATATCCAACAATTCCGCACATGCTGCCTCCAAAATAAAAACCTCCGTACTGGAATTGTACGGTCTAATTATTGTGAAATGAGATCTTCCCTGTGAATTTCCGGTTTGTCTTCCGGGAGGGCATCCGCTGATCTTTCGATTTTCCCGGGTTTTCCCGGTTAGCGCTGCCTCGCGGCAGCGAACCCTCATCCTCGTCACTCTGAAAATATCCAGAGCCATGCGCTATTCGGTTCCAGGTCAGGATCTACATTCTGTTCTGTCAGATTATACCTGAATCAAATGTCAAAACTCATACAAGATCATCTGTCTATTAGTAGAGTCCAATTCTTTTCTCATATAATTGAGACATATGGATTCTCAACCCAAAAAATATTCTCTTAGAGAAATACTCTTCCTGCCTGTCGGCTGCGCATTGCAGGCACCTTTTATCCCGGTGCTTATTATTCTTGGAACGATCATTTTCGCATCGTTTCTCGCGTATAAAACCTGGAATTTTGACCCATTCCACCTCTGGACTCGGAATTACCCGGATTACTCCCTCTCTGAAGATCTTTCGCTTATGAGGGATCAGCGAGGAAACACCTGGAAAATTTCGTACGAGGGAAATCCGGAATCCACCTTCACTGGTATTGTCCGCCATATCTCCCCCGATGAAGAACCACTGGTGCCAATGCTCACCTACGATATCCTGGTAACAACCGGGGATTTCGCCGATCCTGCGAGGGTCCGCACGACAACGGTGAATCACATGTTTACCTGGCAGGGTTTGGGAGCCTTCGAACCGCAGGGAAAAATTAACCTGTTGCATACCGTTGCCAGTGATAAAAAGGTATTTAATAGGTTACGCGATATCCAGAATGGGGATACCGTGCAAATTAGCGGTATCGAAATCTATAAAATCGACGCTTTTGATCCGAAGGGAACCTCTCTGGGTTACTGGATGGATCAGGGTTGCAATACCATCCTGGTTACTGAGGTTGAAATCCAGGATTAGCGTTATCCTCCATGTCCGGATACTAAAGCCAAAACATCCGGGAAATCGATGCCCAATCTTTTCAGGGTTTCTTTGGTTGGTACTCCCTCATTCGTCCAACCGCGGCGCAGGTAAACCGCGTCAACCAGTTTCTGATAGCGATCCTCCCTGTAATCCCGGATGATCTTCATTTTTTCTTCCGTTGTAAGACCGCTAGGATCCCTGCCCAACTCAGCCTTGATCTGCTCGTCGTAACGCTCTGAACGCGATTCATACTCTTTCACCGTCGCTGGACCCATGGCTCTGTACGGGGGAATATCAAACTCCCTGGTTCCATATCCCATCCTCAGATTGAACACCCGTTGAAATTGGTAAACCCTTTCAGATTGTTCCAGGATGCCTTCGATATCGATCTTCCTGCCAGTCACCCCTTCATGCAGCCAGCAGTAGTTCTCCACATGTTCGGGAACTTTGGCAGCCTGCACGCCTGTGTATGATTTATTGCTCACCGGGATAATATCATTCCAGGGCAGTTTGCACAGCCCGTGTAAACTAAACCAGGTTCTCCAAACCGGGAAGTAGTAGAGTGCTTCGGCTTTATCTTCGAAAGTAGGTAACTGCTTGTGAACCATATCCATAAAGATCAACCAGGCTTCATCGTGCTGGGGACCCTTGGAAGCCAGTGCGTATCCGCCCTGCTGTGCCAGCGATTCCTTGGGCATGTATTCGGAGATTTCCATCCCCTTCACTTCCATGCCAATATCAGCAAGTACCTTGGGATCGGCACCAAACTTTTCGGCAAAGACCTTCTTCATGGACCGAACCCCCTGCCCTACAACAACTCCGAATCCCTTACCCCTAGCCATTTGATGAAGCAACTCCAACGCCACATCCTTGTTTCCCCAGGTTAATTCCATCCCGCCGGTTCGTTCCTGGTTCAGGATACCGTACTCATAGCATTCCATCGCAAAGGCGATCGAATTTCCGCACGATATCGTATCAATCCCATAAGTATCACAATAGAAATTCAACTCTAGAACCGCCTGGGGATCGAAGATCGCACAGTTTGAACCCAAAGCTCCCAGGGTTTCATATTCTGGACCATCAACAAAGACCCGTTGTCCCTGGTAGGGTCCAGTCTTCAAGTTCAAAATCCGTGATCCCGTGTGCACATGCGAGGGTGCAACCATACCAGCAGCCATCCGGACCTCTTCGGTCGTACTGCTGCTTCCATAAAGAACCACCGATCTGTGGCGCGCGCTGATCTGCCCCAAAACGGAAATTCTCTACCGGAAATAGATCGAACTTGCTCATGATCTCAACCAGGTATGGTGTTCCGGTCCCACCCATGTCATTTTGCACAGCATCAAATTCAGAAATCTCAGCCTTGATCCTTCGCCCGGCATTATTTACCAGTTCCGGATTGGCAGAGCCGTTGCTGTTACCGGTCATGCCGGTAAATTTGACCAGGATCGCTTTTATCTTTTTATCCCGCAACACCCGGCCTGCACCTCCCCGGGCTGCCTGTTTATAGCGGACTTCCTTTTTCTTCGGATCGTAGTAACTGACATTCAGGCCGCAGATGGCAGCATGATCGGCAGCCTGCCCGGCGCTGATAACGGATATCCCTCTCATCTCCTTTTCATCCCGGGCGTACATTTCGGTCAATTGCCTGTTTACGAGGTGTGTATCAACTGCTTCCAACGGTGCTTCTTCGAGACGGATTGTGCCCTCGTCGCCGTCGATAACGATGATCACATCATTTTCCGCCTTTCCCTGGACCTCGAGTGCGTCGAAACCGGCAAATTTTAGATACGGTCCGAAATATCCGCCGGCGTTGGAGTCGATCACGCTGAATGTGGTCGGAGAGATCGTCACGACAGTGCACTTTCCAGTTCCCGGATATGAGGTGATCCCGCCGATGGGGCCGCCTGCAATGACCAGTTCATTCTCCGGATCATTCCATCGAGTCCCGTCCTTGATAGCGTTCCAAAGAAGCCAAAGACAAAAACCTCGTCCACCGGTAAAGATTTCTTTCATTTTTTCTGTAACAGGTTTTATCGCGATCTGGTTCGTTGATAGATTTATTTGGAGGGTTCGGTTCGCATAACCCTTTTCCACTGGTTTTTTCTCATAACTCATTTCAGCGAGAAGTTCATGAGCTGAGCGTGTTTCTTCTATCGAGAAAGTTAGAATCATCGACTGCCTCCGGGACGCTTGGAATCTTCCTATTATAACCAGTCGATCCAAAGGTACAGCATCTTCAGATTGTTGGAATGCTATAATCACCAAAGGTATCCATGCTTGATCGATTTATTCCCGGGCAGGTCACAAACCCTGTTCAACGTGATAACTTCAAGAATGTTCTTCGGGATGGCCTGGCGGTTGGTTATGCCACCGCTGGGATACCATTCCTGGCTGTATTTCTAACCCGCCTTGGTGCAAGCAATTTCCAAGTCGGTTTGCTCACTTCCATGCCAGCCTTTACTGGCTTGCTTTTCGCCATCCCCCTCGGAAGTTGGCTTCAACAAAAACGTAACCTGGTCCCCTGGTATAGCTGGACAAGATTTATCCAACTTTCCGGTTTCGGGTTGACTGGATTAATCCCATTCATTCTCCCTCGCGATGCCTGGATACCTGCGATCATCCTCGTGTGGGGATTGATCACCCTTCCCCAAGCCATCCTCACCATCCTTTTTAATGTTGTTATGAGCTCTGTCGCTGGGAAGGTGGGGCGTTTTGAGCTTCTCTCCCGCCGCTGGGCGCTAATCGGGATGATCACTACCGTGACGACGCTAGGCATTGGTGAGGTGCTTACCCGAAGGATCTTACCTCTCAATTTTCAGCTTGTTTTTCTACTTGTCTCCATCGGGTCGATATTCAGTTTGATTTATACGAGGCGGCTAGTCATCCCGGAGAATGCACTGATAGAAACACAGGCGATCAAATACCTGGATCGGTTCAGGCAGATCTTCTCGTCCGTGCGGCAATATCCCTCATTTCTCTCCTTCACATTCAAAAGGTTCATCTTTCTAACCGGCGTTGCTTTCGCAGCTCCGCTTTTTCCCTTATATTATGTCCGGCAGGCAGATCTAGCGGATAAATCGATCGCTTATATCACCATGGCTCACACGTTTGTCATGGTGGTTGGATATTTTTTCTGGTTGAGGTTTTCCAGAACCCGGGGATCACGCCCGATCCTGCTTTATACAACGCTTGGCATCTCTCTCTTTCCCATACTAGTTGCCTTGACGGTAAATCCCAGCATGATCATTTTTCTGGCGGCAATCGCGGGTTTATTCAATGCCGGTTTGGATCTTGTGTTTTTTGATGAACTGATGCGTAATATACCAGTGGATCAAAGTCCCTCATTCGTCGCATTTGCGCAGACTTCACAGTACCTGACTACAATGATCTCTCCCCTAGTGAGCGCATGGCTGGCTGAGATGTTCGGACTGAACGCGGCTTTGATAATAGCCGGGTTGATCCAATTGTTCGGATTTTTCCTTTTCACACGAAAACAAATTAATTGAATTAAACGACATTCCAATTTTCTTGACTTATAATAATCTTGCTTTTCTATTGGTAATTGTTATTCAATTTCTTTCAACCAGGAGACAATTATGGAAACCCCCTCTGATTTGAAATATTCAAAAACCGATGAATGGGTAAAAATGGAAGGAAATGTCGCAGTTATTGGAATCACCGATTATGCCCAGGAGCAACTTTCCGATGTCGTATTTATTGAGGTTCCTCACTCGGTGGGGGATTCCTTTACCAAAGGATCTCAATGCGCAACAGTCGAATCGGTAAAAGCTGCCGCTGAGGTGAACTTCCCGGTATCTGGTGAACTGATCGAGATCAACGAAGCTCTTAGCTCCGCGCCAGAACTATTAAACACCGAGCCTTTCGGAAAAGCCTGGATTGTGAAGATTAATATCAAGGATCCATCTGAATTGAGTGACCTGATGGATGCCCAAGCTTATATTCAATATTGTGAAGGCCGGCATTAAATGTTCATTCCTCATACTGAATCTGAAACCAGGGAGATGTTGAAAGAACTTGACCTGGGTAGTATCGAGGATCTCTTTATAGACGTACCCAAGGAATACCGATTCCCTAATCTCGATCTCCCACCAGCGCTTTCTGAAATGGAAGCGTTTTCGATGGTGCAGGCTATCTCGCAATCGAACGAATCCACGCAGGATTTGATATGTTTCCTCGGAGCTGGTGCATACAATCATTACATCCCGGCAGTCGTGGATAGCGTAATATCCCGCGGGGAGTTTTTTTCAGCCTACACCCCTTACCAGCCGGAGATATCCCAGGGGACCCTGCAAGCTGTGTTTGAATACCAGAGCCTGATTGCAGCTCTTACTGGGATGGATGTCAGTAATGCCTCCCACTACGATGGCGCGACTGCCTGTGCGGAAGCAGGGGTTCTTGCGTACCATCACTTTTTCGGTAAACGCCCTCGCATCGTAATCTCACCTTCACTGCACCCCCATTACCGGGAAACGATGCGAACTTACCTGCAGGGGTATGCCGGGATTGAGATCCTCGGCGATGAATCCCGGGAGAGCCCTCTGCGCCATCCGGATGAACTGATCCAGCATGTTGATCAAAATACTTCACTGGTGCTCGTGCAATATCCAGACTTTTTTGGTCGAATTTTTGACCTTTACAACTTTAGCCAAAGCGGTACATGAAAAAGGCGCTCTGCTTGGCGTGGCTGTAAATCCGCTATCACTGGGTCTCCTTAAATCTCCGGGAGAATTCGGAGCAGATATTGTGGTCGGAGAAGGACAGCCGTTGGGCATTCCCCTTTCGTTTGGCGGGCCGTACCTTGGCATTTTCGCCACCCGCAAAGAGCTCGTTCGCAAGTTGGCAGGTCGGCTGGTTGGTGAATCGGTGGATCAAAAAGGCCGCAAAGGATACGTGCTCACGCTAACAGCGCGTGAACAACACATTCGCCGCGATAAAGCAACCTCCAACATCTGCACCAACCAGGGATTGATGGCACTCGCCGCGCTCGTTTATTTGAGCTCGCTTGGAAAACACGGTTTACGGTCAGTTGCCAACCTTTGTTATCAAAAAGCGCATTATGCGGCTACCCAAATCGCAGCAGTACCGGGATACGCCGTACTCGATGAAAGTCCTTTCTTCCATGAGTTCATTGTTCATTGTCCCGATTCTGTGGAAGAGTTAAACCTTCACCTTCTCGATCATGGGATCCTGGGGGGCTACGACCTGGGTTGTGAATACCCGTCCCTGAAAAACCATATGCTTGTCGCGGTTACCGAGATGGTGGATAAAGAGGATATCGACATGCTGTGTGAGATTCTAGGGGAGGCGCACCATGGCTGAGCCAACCCTGTTCGAGCTTTCCTCCCCCGGGCGTAGAGGAGTTGATTTTCCTGTTCCGGATGTACCTCAGACTTCACTTCCCGATGATCTCACCAGGGGTTCCCTTCCGCTTCCAGAATTATCCGAACAGGATGTGATTCGTCATTACACCCGGTTATCTAAATTGAATTACTCAGTGGATGGTGGTTTTTACCCGCTGGGTTCCTGCACAATGAAATATAATCCGCGTGTCAATGAGCGCGCAGCCCGACTACCCGGTTTCGCCGCGATCCACCCGTTTCAACCGGCTGAGACCATCCAGGGTTGCCTGGCTTTGATGTTCAATTTGCAGCTCTGGTTGGCGGAGATAAGTGGATTCAAAGGGATCACCCTGCAACCAGCCGCCGGTGCCCAGGGCGAGTTTGTGGGTGTCGCCATCATTCGCGCCTATCACAACTCCAGAAATGATTCTAAAAGAACCAAAATATTGATTCCCGATTCCGCCCATGGCACCAACCCGGCCAGCTCTGCGATGAAGGGGTTCGAGATCGTACCCCTCCCCACCGATAAAAATGGAAACGTTGACCTGGAAGCTCTTCGATCCGCCTGCGATGAATCCACAGCGGGATTGATGCTCACAAACCCCAATACGCTGGGTTTATTCGAGGCGAATGTCCTCGAAGTGATCAGGATAGTACACGAGGCTGGAGGATTGGTCTATGGAGATGGCGCGAATCTGAATGCTTTGCTTGGCATTGTCCGTCCCGGCGATCTGGGCTTTGATATCATGCACTTCAATCTCCACAAAACATTTTCAACCCCGCATGGTGGTGGGGGTCCTGGATCCGGCCCAGTCGGTGTCGCTGAGCATCTGGTGGATTTTCTTCCCACACCCGTTATCGACATAATCGAAGACGGTTCTGAGGATTTAGCCCCATTATATGGGTTTCGAACCCCAAAGAAATCCATTGGACGGGTCAAATCCTTCAATGGCCATTTTGGAATGATGGTGCGTGCGTTTACCTACATTAGCATGCATGGACCGGAGGGACTTTTATCAATTTCCAAGTATGCCGTATTAAATGCGAATTATCTTTTATCCCTTATACGCAAGGATTATAAGCTTGCCTATGACCGAGTTTGCATGCACGAATTTGTGCTCGAAGGCAGGTGGGACGATGCTCCCGGGGTGATCGCCCTGGATATCGCCAAACGGTTGATGGATTATGGCTTCCATCCACCAACGAACTATTTCCCGCTCATTGTTCATGATGCCCTCATGATCGAGCCTACAGAAACTGAAAACAAGCAAACCCTGGATGCGTTCGCAGATGCCCTGATCGCCATCGCAGGAGAAGCGAAATCCAACCCCGAGCTCCTGAAATCCGCCCCACATGTAACCCCGGTGGGTCGGCTTGATGAGGTCAAAGCTGCCCGCGACCTGGTGCTTTGCTGTTGGATTCCAGACCAGGAATTATGATCTGGTGATATTTAAAGTTTGCATTTTTGTAATTCAAAATTACAACCTTCTCATTGAATTCCTCTTCCAAAAAGAGGATAATAGTGTGTGGAAGGAGGTGGTCTAATGTGAACTCTCATCAGTTGGAAAAAGGGCAAGGTTTCCTTGAATACGCATTAATTCTAATTATTGTTTCGATTTTAGTAGTAGCAGCCCTTGCCCTGATGGGACCCGCCATTGGCAGACTTTACAGTGATGTGATCCCGATGATTTGATAAAGTCATTTCAAATATTATTTTTGAAGCAACAGCACAAAGGTGCTGTTGCTTCTATTTATCCGAATATTCATTTCTTAATAAAATAAGTAATTCCAATAATTCGGACATCCTTACGTAAGATCGATTATTTTAAGTACAAAGATAATTATTCCATCAAGGTTCCTAGGAAATATAGAATCGTTCTATAAATAGAAAAAGATAGACAGTCCATATCATTTTTATAATTATGAAAAAAAGAAAATTAAGGAACTCCAATATATAATCAAGATCTCCAATTCCATACAAAAAAGAATTGGAGATCTCTTATATTCGGTGGTCAAATTATATGTAGATTATCACCACTCTTTTATACCCCAAGGAAATCCATATTCCTTCATCAGGTTCATAAAGGGATCTGGATCAAAAGCCTCAGGACCATCAACTCCTGTTCCTTTCCAAATGCCTTTTTCTAGCAATTCCATGCCGATCACAGCATTGAATGCAGTCTGGGCAACAACTACCTGGCAATCAAATTTTTCCATACAAGTTTTATTTTCAGCAACTTGATATAGATAAACTTGTTTCTCCTTACCATCCTTGATGCCTTTAACCCATGTTCCTGCACAGGTAGATCCTTCCATCAATGGACCTAAATGTGCGGGATCTGGCAGACAGGCTGCAACCACGTCACGAGGAGCTACTTCGACATCCTTTACTTTTATGGGTTCTTTATTATCCAAACCTAACATATGTAGGGTTTTAAGAATTCCAATAAACTCATCTCCCAAACCATATTTGAAGGTAACCCGTTTGCATTTAATATATCGCGGAACAAGTAGAACTTCTTCGTGCTCAACATTTACGCATTCAGTTGGTCCTATCCCACCAGGAAAATCGAATGTTTCCGGTTCAGAAAATGGTTCAGTTGTGAACCAATTCTTGTCTTTTTCCCAAATGACAGGGGGATTGAGGCATTCCTCGATTGTTGTCCAGATAGAGAAATTTGGGGCAAAATCGTAACCTTTCACGATCAGATTTGCTCCATCCCGGATTCCAATCTCTTCAATCTCATCAAAAAGATGTTTTTCAGCGTATTTCGCAAAGACATCAGCCATCCCTGGCTCAACCCCTAAGCCTAATAGAGCTAAAATACCTTTTTTCTTCCATTGCTCGGCTCGTTCAAATTGATAATCTCCCAATTTCACGCCAGTCTTGTTGAATGGATCCGTAGGGTGTGGCTCGGAAAGAGTCATTGCCATATCCATGTAATTGCATCCCGCTTCGAATGCTGCATCAAAAATCGTCACATTGAAACTTGGATCACATGCATTCATGATAAGGTTGGACTTGTATTTCTTTGCCAATCCCACAACCATGTCTTTCTTGCTCGCATCGATGAACTCAGCTGGAAATTTATTTTTATCCTTTAATTTTGACTGAACCTCTTTTGCGCGATCAAGATTAAAGTCGGCGAGAACCATTTGCTCTAGCCAGGGTCGTTTTGATGCTATTACTGCAATCGCTTCCCCGACACCACCAACTCCAACAAGTAGTACTCTCATTTTATTCTCCTATTTCTACATTAATTTACTCAACTGGTGTATCTAACACGTATGGATCAACATCTGGAATATCTTTCTTTACAAATTTAATTATCGGTATGTAGAGAATCGCACCAATTGCCATTGCGATCAAACTCCAACCAATAGCACCCTCCCAGCCGTAGTCCATAACCTGGCTTACAATCGCCAGGATGATGATAGAGAGGGGTGCAATCACGATATATAACAAACCAAAAACACCTCCAGGAACCTTATTGCGTGGTAAATGTGGCACTTTTTTTCGAAGCCACACTAACGCAAAAATCTCTGCCATTAATACAAGCATATTGAGAAAGACATCTATAACCACAAGATTTTGAAATGCTGATGTCGAAAAAATAAGATAGAAGACCCCACAAATAAGGATCGCAACCCATGGTGTGCCATACTTAGGATGAACCCTATTTAACCATTGCGGCATCATTCCATCTTCGGCAAGTGCATATGGAACACGTGTGCCTCCAAGTCCGTTTCCGATAAAAAGTCCGATCATTGAAAGAATTGCTGATATTCCAACAATCGCTCCAAGGAAATAGGACAACGGGCTATCCACTCCAGCGACTTTATCTCCGATCTTGTGTGCTATCGTTGGGAATTCCCACCCTGCATCAGTTGTGGGATCTTCACCCCATGCAACAATTTGTTCTTCGGTGACTCCATTTTCTGCCAAAACAGGTCCAATCCCTTCTCCGGGATTAGCCTCTTCAATCCCCCACATCATATAGCTGCCATTTTCGCCAGCTCCTCCATACAAACCAGCAAGAGTCGGTATTGAGTAAGAGAGGATTGCGGCAATGAGAACCAGAACCATAGCACGGGGATATGTCTTTTTGGGTTCTTTGATTTCATCCCCTGCAGCTGTAGGGAGTTCCCATCCCATAAAATTCCACATTGCAACGTATAAACCCACGCTTAGGGCAGCCAGCAAACTTGAACCTGAAATCTCCGCATTATTTGGTAGGAATACCATCGTAAACGTTGACCCGGAGGTAAAGTACGCATAAAAACCGAATATGGACATTATGATCAACGGAATGATCATAAATAAACCTAACCAGTTGGTTGTTAATCCAGATAACTTCGCACCCCGGACGTTCAAGAACGAGATAGCAATGATCAATATCGCGGACACAAACCAAGAGAGAGTTGACCCTGAGAATTCAATCCCACCTATAGTAGCGCCATCTGATAAGGCGGGGATAAAATAACTCAAGTACCAAGCTGTCCACACAGGATAAATAGATACATCCACCCACGAGACTACCCAATTCATCCAGCCTGACATAAACCCTACAAATCGGCCAAAAGCTTGTTTTACCCAATGGTAATAACCACCTTCAACCGGCATCATAGATTGCATCTCACGCACCATTAGCATATTAGGGATGCTGAATAAAAGAGGGGTAATAATCATGAGCATCAATGCGAGACCGGGACCTGAAAGTCCAACCATTGGTTCTGCACCAAACGCTCCGCCACATACAGTGAAATAGATAATCCCGAAAAGTGGAAGAAGGGTTAATTCTCTTTTCAATTTCGCTTTCTCTGCTTTAGTTAAAGCTGCTTTTACATTTTCGATTGGCATGATCTCCTCCGGAAAAAAAGATTTTTACGATTATCAGTGGTTTCTCCACCGATCAACCCAACGTATTCATTTGATCCTAAATACACATGCCTTCACTTCTCGTTTTGAATGCAAATGGATGGTATGTGCCAAAGATGATCGTCTTTTATTACCATAGGGACAAAGGAAATGTGAGTTTTGCGTACACCAGGGATTTTTGCAATTTCATCTGTCACAAACGAAAACAGCTCATTGTTATCCTGGGCAAAAATTTGAATGCTAATATCTGTTTGACCTGTCGAGCAAGCAACATAACTGACTGTCTCGAAGTTAGAAATTTGCTTCGCGATTTGTAAAACCAAAGGTGGTTCTACTTCAATAAACACATCAGCAAAAACGCCTAAACCTAAACCACCCGCATTTATATTCCCTCGGATACTGATTATCCCGTTTTTAATCAGCCGGTCGATTCTATATCGGATTGCCCTTTCGGAAATACCTTCAATCCTCTTTGCAATCTCGGAACAACTCATCCGGCCATCTTCAATGAGCAGATCTGAAATTTTTTTATCAATGCGGTCTATTTTTATCATGTGTTTTTTCCGAGTTCTACATACATTATAGATATTAATTCCGATATTTACAATATATTCTAATATTCGTGCACCTTTCCCCTAATTCACAAAATAATAATTTCATTATATGAGATCAGTTATTTCATTCAAAAGTAGGAATTTTTGATACTTGACTTCTGATTTTTTTCTGCAATAATAAAACCGAGGGAAAAATGGTAAGTATTTTTTCCTTTTGTTTCCTTATCGGTATCTTCCCTTCCAAATGCATCTATTATCGGCAACTCTCTTTTCTTGGTTTGTTCGTTTTTTTTACACAACTATTTTAAGGAGGATATTTTATGCCACAAAATTTCAAGGATGCTCTAGCATATTCGGATCGATGGTTGGGGATCATAAAGAAGCCGGTCGTCACTTCGGATGAGGGAAAAGCGATTATTGAAGAAAGTAAAACGAATTTCGCGGAATATTTTAATAAGAACTGGTTGGAATACCGAAAATCTGTAACAGAAGCAGGTGACTGGGCTTGCGTCGAATGGACCGGCCGAGGAGCATTATTTACGGATGTTCTCGGCAGGGAGTATATCGACTGCCTGGGTGGTTATGGCATGATGGACCACGGTTGGAGCCATCCGGATGTCATTGCAGCGGTTGCCGCCCAATTGCAGCGAACCCCCATGCCCAGCCAGGAATTAATAGACCCATTGCGGGGTGTGCTTGCCCGTCTGATGGCAGAGATTACTCCAGGGGATATTAAATACTCGTTCTTCTGTGCCAGCGGAACCGAGGCCATCGAAGGCGCCATCAAACTTGCCAAAATGTATACCAAAAAAGCAGGTTTTATCGTCGCTACCAGCGCCTTTCACGGTAAAACAATGGGCTCCCTATCCATGATGGGTAAATCTGATTACCGCGAGCCGCCTGGGGTTCTTTACGGGGGACCGGTTTATCATGTTCCTTTTGGGGATGCCGCCGCAGTTGAAAAACAGTTGGAAATCTGCGACAAAGTGGGTATTGGGATTGCCGCAGTTCTTATGGAACCCATCCAGGGAGAAGCCGGCGCTATTGTACCCCCGGACGATTTCTGGCCGCGTATCCGCAAAGCTACCAAGGAACACGGTGTCCTGCTTATTGCTGACGAGGTTCAGACCGGTCTTGGCAGGACGGGAAAATTGTGGGGGGTGGATCACTGGGAGGTCAAACCGGATATCCTAGCACTTGCCAAGTCCCTTGGCGGCGGCGTGATGCCCATCAGCACATTCTGCTCCACGGAAGAGATCTGGCAGTGCATGATGTATCCCAATCCCTTCATCCATACTACTACCACGGGAGGCGGTGCACTCGCTTGCTCGGCTGCCATCGCATCGATCAATGTAGTCCTTCGGGATGATTATCCTAAAATGGCTGCCGAAAAAGGCGCTTATATTATGCCCAAGCTGCAAGACTTGGCGCAGAAATACAGCAATATCTATGATTACGTTTGCGGGAAAGGATTGTTGATCGGGCAGCACTTTAAAAACCCGGAGGTGGGTTACAAGGTGGCAGCCGGATTATTTAAACGTGGTGTCCTGGTTGCAGGAACGCTCACCAGCGCTCACACCATCCGGATCGAACCTTCCCTGGTGATCACTTATGAACAAATTGATGCAGTGTTGAACCGCCTGGATGATACTCTGGCGGAGATTAACAAGTCACTTTAGGGATAGCAGTAACAAAAATATATTCAAGGAGAGGAGCAAAAAAAATGATTCTCGAAGGATATGAATATGCCTGGTTGGTTGTACTGTTCATCGTTTTATTCTTTGCTGTACGTATCGCCGTGGGGATTTGGGCAGGCAGGCAGGTTCAGGACAATGCTGATTATATTGTCGCAGGTCGAAGGTTGCCTATTCATATGGCCGCCGCCTCGATCATGGCAACCTGGTTTGCCGCTGAAACCCTTATGGGAGCATCGGAAACCGCCTATGACTATGGCTTTTCCGGAGTGATCTTTGACCCATTTGGCGCGGCAGCATGCTTGTTCATCTCCGGTTTGTTGTTCGTCAGGTTGATGCGGCGGGCAAAGTACCTTACCATTGTTGACTTTTTCGAACGACGCTATAACAAAGTAATGATCGTCCTGACGGTCATCGCGCAAAGCCTGACCTACTTTTCCTGGACTGCGGCACAGATCGTTGCGGGAGGAGCCATTGCAACCGCCTTGTTCGGGATCGATCCTGTTTGGGGTATGGTGATCGTCATCACGATTGTCGCGGCATACACGACTATGGGAGGAATGCTCGCTGATACCATGCTGGATTTCTTCCAGGTATTCCTCACCGCGGGCGGGATCACATTGATCTTTCTGTTCGTTCTCGTGGAGGTCGGTGGCTTCCAGGGAATGATCCAAGGGGCAGGCTCCACATATGTATCCGAACCCTTCAGGTTGTTGCCTTCGACGACAGAAGGCTATTTGGGTTATACGGGAGCTACCGGATGGATGTACTGGCTCGCTGCCTGGATGGCGATCGGGTTGGGTTCGGTTGCCACACAGGACCTCATGCAGCGCTCGATGGCTGCGAGAAACCAGGCGACCTCGGTATATGGATCCTACGGCGCTGGCGTACTCTACCTGTTCTTTGGGATCATGTCTCCATTAATCGGGATTATGATCTACTCGTTATCTCCCGGATTGGAGGACACCAGCTACCTGCTTGTATCCGCATCCATGACATTCCTTCCGCCTTTACTCACCGCCATATTTATTGCAGCGCTGGTTTCCGCTTTGATGAGCACCTCTGATAGCTCCCTTCTGGCTGGCGCTTCAGCGGTGACGGAGAACCTTATCCCACTAATTACTGGTAAAAAGTTAGAGGGAATGAAAGCAGTCTGGGCGACTCGTACGATGGTGATCGTGAATGCTGCGATAGGACTCGCCATCGCCCTCTGGGCACAGACGATTTATGAGCTCTCCATTGTCGCCTGGACCTTGCTGCTTGTTGGTTTATTCTCCCCGTTCGCGTTTGGAATGTATTGGAAGAAATCGACTTCCTGGGGGGCGGTGGCTTCCTTTGTCGGTGGGTTCACAGTATGGATTGCAGCTTCAATTTATTTCTTCCAGATCGGTATTGATGGCCAATCTACTGCAGCGGTTTGCGAATACACTGCAGATATGGGTGTATATAGCGATGCCTGGTGGTGCGGCTTCTGGGATGCAATTTATATCGGATCTTTTGTGGCATTCATCACTGGCCTTCTGCTAATGGTCATAGTTTCTCTTGCCACACAAAAGATCTCTCCGCCAAAAACACTGGTGGACTACTATGGCGAACCTATGGACCTCAGCTGGAAACTGAATCTCGGTCTCCTTCCCATTAAGGATGCCTTCCGGAAAATTTCTGATGAAGAGAAGGAAATAACATAGGTTGAGTGATTTCTCTTGGAGAAACTCACTCTAAGTTTGGTTCCTGGTCGGGATTTGTAAAATAATGATGGCGTCCGGAGGCTATTTCCTTTGGACGCCATTGATATTTCATGGTTTAATTTATGAGATTGTAAACAAGGAAACATATGTTTGAAATTACCCTGCAATTTGGATTACTGGTATTTGGGATTGTATTTTTAATCGTTATGCTCACCCGGAAAGCAATCAAGAAAACGAAAGCCAATAAAGATCTGCGTAATGTCGCTCCAAAATATCAATCTGCCCCTCAAAAAACGATTCTCACTGAAGAACAATTCAATAAAACCTGGAAAAATCTCTCCTATCTAATTCTCCTGGCAGCAGCGGGAAATCTATATATGGTCTACACTGCGGTAAAAGCAGCGTTAGCATCAGGCATATTTGTTTTTTGGATTGATGCCATTTTTAGTTTATTGGCAGCGATTTCAGCATTCTTTTTATGGAAAATCCGCAGAAAAACCTGGGTGTATATTTACTTTGCGTTTACCTTGATCCCGGCTTTCATGTTTATGTCCTTAAAAGGGCCGGGGTTCAAAGAAAGTGCTTTGATCCACTTATTCCCGCTTGTATTAATATATTTTGTAGTGAAACCGGTCTGGGATAATCTTGAAGATTAATAAATTCATTTCAAAAAACCTCCGGTATGATCCGGAGGTTTTTTATTAATTCATCAACTCAGGATTTGCATTACTGATTCCCGAAATACTTGTGTGTGATAATCGATCTCTTTATCAGTGATATCCGGTGCGATCAACGCCATATTATGGAATGGTGTCATTAAAATACCCCGGTTTAGCGCGGCAAGATGCATATACCTGTCCAGCTCCGCATCCACAGCCGCTTCTGCATCACCCCCGTTCTTCGGCAGGGATTCGCAGAACCAGTATTCCGACCGGCAACCCAAACGGTTTATCACCCAGGGCAA
Source organism: uncultured Chloroflexia bacterium (assembly GCA_963747315.1). Lineage (GTDB taxonomy): Bacteria > Chloroflexota > Anaerolineae > Anaerolineales > Anaerolineaceae > CAVVEQ01. Next base: position 758,672 of record CAVVEQ010000013.1, read on the forward strand.
ACGCAATTCATCGATAACTTTCTTAACCTCATCAGCAAAGCGGATCGCCAGGGGGATTGTGCGGGCAAATATTTCCGGACTTAAAGTATTTTGTAAAGTTGCCCGCATGGCTGCCAGCGAAAGCGCATTCCCAGCCAGGGTTCCGCCGATCCCGCCGATATCGGATTCATCCACCTTTATGCTCTTTGAAACTAATTCGCCTACTTCTTCTGAGAGACCGTAAACAGCCGCTGGAATTCCGCTTCCGATGGTTTTTCCAACAGTGAGAATATCAGGCTGCAAACCCATTTCCCCTGTGTAGCCACCAGGCCCGGCACACATGGTGTGGGTTTCATCTATGATCAACAGTGTTCCATATTTCCGGGTTAGCACCCTCAACGCATCGTGATACCCCGGTTCCGGATGGATGATGCCAATATTCGTCATCACCGGTTCAGCAAGAACACAGGCGACGTCTTCAGGAGCCAGGGCTTGTTCCAGCGCAGGGATATTGTTCCAAGGAACAACCCTGGTGGTGACCACGGGATTCACCTGTGGTCCAATCGCTCCAGGCCGCGGCCCGGGGATGCCATCATTAATCGTGATGAAGGTCTCATCAACAGACCCGTGGTAACAGTAATCAAAAACCAACACATAAGGTCGTTTTGTGATGTGCCTGGCCAGGCGCAGAACGAATCGGTTTGCGTCCGTCGCAGTGAGCGTAGTCTGCCAGTATTTCAGACCGAATCGCCTTTGCAGTTCTTCTCCCACCCAAATGGCATCCTCCGTGGGAAGCATAAAGGTGATACCTTTCCTCAATTGTTCGGCAATTTGTTTCATGGGTGCTTCAGGGGAATGCCCCACCATCGCACCTGTATCACCCAGGCAAAAATCGATGAAATTTTTACCATCCGCGCAGGTGAATGAAGCTCCTTTCGCCTCTTTTACAAACAGGGGGAATCCACCTGCCCAGCGAACCATCCAGTTCATGGGAACACCATCCAAAAGGCAGCCTTTTGCACGTTCGTAGAGCTTGTGGCATTCCGGATGGTCCTTTGCGAATCTAGAAATCTCCAACTCCAGGACTTGGTCCAGTTTCGCCCGATTAATTTCTGCCATCCCTTCCTCCCTTTTCTATAATTTGTAGTTATCAAAAGCCGCGCAAGTTTTTTATTCTTTACGCGGCTCTGGCTTTTAGGGTCTAATTCTTATTTTCCGTATTTCTTGAAGTGTGGAGCAAACATTTCCTCCGGATCCGGGATTACTGCGGGTATTGGGAAGGAAACCCAGGTTGTGTTCAGGAAGTGTTTCCAGGATACATTTTCCGTGGTGATGTTTCCGCCCCAGGTTCCGCAGCCAAGGGTCATGGTAAACGCCATCCCGTTCGTCCAATCGCCGCTGTTTCCATAACTCTGAGGTTGCCGAACCATCATCCGGCTCACTTTGGCTTTTGTGGCAAGCTCCATGATGTGCTCATCGTTCGTTGAATGAATGCCACATGAGTGCCCATATCCGCTAAACGCAGTGATGTCGATGACCATCTGGACTGCTTTATCAAAATCCTTGTATTTCCATAATGTCACTACAGGGGAGAGTTTTTCAGCCGAGAACATATCTGCAGGACCTATATGCTCGCCCAGCACCATCAGAAACGTGGTTCCTTCAGGAACGTTGATACCAGCTTCCGATGCGATGACTTTCACACTCTTGGCGACGATTTTTCCACTCAAGTGGGTTCCATCCGGCCACATCGTAGCTTTTAATTTTGCCCGGTCTTCCCCGGTAACTAGGTAGCCCCCATTTTTCTTTAACCCCGCGAGCAAGGCTTCAAATATGGATTCATGAATGATGATATTGTTTTCCGCAGAGCAGGAGGTCGCGTTATCAAATGTCTTACCCTTGAAGATTTTCAAAGCGGCATCATCAATGTCAGCGGTTTCATCCACAATAACTGTCGCGTTTCCCGCCCCTACACCATACGCCGGTTTTCCGCTGCTGTAGGCCACCTTGACCACGCCCGCCCCACCCGTCGCAAGAACCAGGTCCACCATGGACATCAGCTCTTGCGAAAGTTCCATGCTCGGTTCTTTGATATTTTGAATCAGATCCTCGGGTGCGCCAACTTTTTTCAATCCTTTACGCATCTCGTTGCAGATGTAATCGCAGGTATTTTTAGCCTTGGGATGCGGTGCAAAAATTACAGCGTTCCGGGTTTTCAGAATAGGCAATCCATTGCACGGCATGGTTGAGGATGAATTCGTCATGGGTGTGATTGCCCCAATCACCCCAACAGGTTTGGCGATCTTAACCAATCCCTTGGCTTTATCTTCTTCGATAACACCAACGGTCTTTACCCCCTGCAGATCGCGAACAACACCTAGGGTCTTTTTCTGGTGTTTGATCACTTTATCTTCATATACACCCAAACCGGTCTCATCCACCGCGAGCCTGGCGCATTTTTCGGCAGTATCCCGCTTATAGGCTTCCCAGCCAACTGCCAGGACCATCTCATCCACTTTATCCTGCTGCCAGAACTCCACAATCTTTTGGGCGGCATGCGCCTTTTCAAGCATCTCCTGTAAATTTTCAGCCATTGTCACTCCTCCGTGTTATTTTGAAGAAAAGTTTAATCGCCTAATCCAACACAGTGCTCATGGATGAGGCGAAAATATCCAATGCGTCATTGATCTGCCCTGCTGTTACGTTTAATGGCGGGATCCAGCGGATGGTATTATCCCAGGCCCCTGCTGTGAGGATCATCAGGTTTCTGTCCAGGCATTCATGTTGAATTGCCTTTGTAGTGGTTTTGTCAGGATTACCATTGGCATCCCGGAACTCAGTTCCGACCATCAATCCCAACCCGCGGATATCGACGATCTGGGGATACTTCTCCCGGAGCTGCCCCAAACCTGCTTTCAATTGGGCTCCTCGCTCAACTGCATTCGCGATCATGTTGTCCTCTTTGATCGCACGGATCGTGGCAACCCCGGCTGCAGCTGCAACAGCATTTCCACCGTAAGTGCCTCCGTGGGAGCCAGGGATCCATTTTTTCATCAGATCCAGGTGGCTGACCACTCCGGAGATTGGCATTCCTGATGCCAACCCCTTCGCAATTGTCATAATATCTGGAACAATTTTGAAATGTTCGTGGCCAAACCACTTTCCGGTTCGTCCAAATCCGGATTGAACCTCATCGGCAACCAGCAGAATAGCGTGTTGATCGCATAACTTTCGCAACCCTTCCATGAATGATGCTGGGGGTACAACGTAACCACCTTCTCCCAGAACCGGCTCGATGAAAATTGCGGCAGTCTCCGATGGCGCGGTTTGGGTTTGAAGGAGCAGCTCCAATTCTTCAAGGCACCATTCACTTGTCTTTTCTTCACTCCAGCCGTATTTAACTGCATAAGGATATGGAGAGACATAAACCCCCGGCATCAAGGGTTGGTAACCATTCTTATAAATTGTCTTTGATGTGGTCATGGACATGGTAGCGACCGTGCGTCCATGAAAACTGCCCTGGAAAACGATCACATTCGGTCGTCCGGTCGCATGCCTGGCTAATTTCAAGGCACCTTCCAGGGCTTCTGCGCCGGAATTGCTAAAAAAGAAGCCGTCCAGGCTTGGCTGTACGATTGTTCTCAACTCTTCGACCAACGCTAGCATGGGTTTATGGGTGACCAGGTTGGCCTGCCCATGTAAAAGCAGACCTGCCTGCTCCCGGATCGCCTCCACCACCTTGGGATGGCAGTGCCCGGTATTGGTTACACCGATCCCGCACGCAAAATCCAGGATCTTGCGGCCATCGGTCGCATATATATAACTACCTTCCGCGCGATCAACGATAATATCGGTGTAATGCGTCCATACTGGAGAAAGATGATCAAAATTTTCTTTGTAGTCGGTCATATCCTTTTCCCTTAATTGTTGGAATAGAATAAATCAATAAACTCTGGTTTCAATAGAAGACTAAATTAATACCTAATACCTTTCGTTAAGGAAAGGTTGTTTAATCATCTTTATTATGGGTATGTAGGGATAAACTGTAAAGTGATTTCTGATACTAATTTAAATACTTTTTCACATAATCCGCAACAGATTTCAATGCTGAGTCCAAGCCGGAAGGATCTTTACCCCCTGCCTGGGCCAGGTTTGGTCGCCCTCCCCCGCTCCCACCGATTAACTTGGAAATATCCTTAACCAGATTTCCGGCATGCAGTCCGCGTTTGATCAAATCCTCTGTGCAGGCCGCTACAATTAACGGACGATCGTCAATCACTGAACCCAGAACGACCAACCCGCTTGGAAATCTGTCGCGAAAACGATCGGTCAGCAAGCGCAGGGTGTCAGGATCTGCCTGATCGATTACAGCGGTGAGCACTGGTATCCCTGAAACAGAAGGCGTATCATCCAACTTCACGAGGAATTCGGAAACGGCCAATTGTTGCCGGATCGCGGTATTGGTTTTTTCCAATGAGTCTCACTTCGTCAGCCATTGCAGTTACGCGTTCAACGACTGCATCTGGGAGTGCTTCCGGTGATTTTGCTGATCTGCTTCAGCGCTTTTAAATGACTCTGAATGACTTTATAAGCTTCCCGGCCGGTGACCGCTTCAATTCGGCGTATGCCCGCTGCCTGGCTGCCTTCGGATGTGATCAGGAATACACCGATATCTCCGGTCTCATCCACGTGCGTTCCGCCGCACAGTTCATAGGAGAATGGCCTACCTTCACCGATGCGTAACTGTACGCACCACCTCACCATATTTTTCGCCAAAGAGTGCCATTGCACCTTCGGCTTTGGCCTGTTCCAGCGATTTTTCCACCTTTTGGAGTGGGAGATCATTCAGGATGGCCTCGTTTACACGTGCTTCCACTTCCTCCAATTGTTCCGCGGATATCGCATCCGGATGGGTGAAATCAAAGCGGAGCTTTTCCGGTGCCACCAATGATCCCGCCTGGCGGGCATGTTCACCCAGTACCTGGTGAAGAACCGCATGTAGAAGATGGGTGGCCGTATGGTTACGCATGATATCCAGGCGGCGCTGGTAACGTTGACCTTTGCCACCGCAGGTATCTCCAACTTTGGGTTGGCCATGGAGGACCGCACCTTCATGCACGATAATTCCTGCGGCAGGTTTTCGCATCCCCATTACTTTAACCTGCCAGGAACCATCGACGCTTCAATTATTCCCTGGTCCGATACCTGTCCGCCACTCCCAATGTAGAAATCGGTACGTGAAAGCACGATCCCGACTTCCTCTCCTTCAATCGCTGATTCGACAGACTCCCCATCCTGTACAATCGCGAGAACTTCCTCTTCCAGGTCTGTCATCGCATACGGATCATATCGGACACCTTCTTTACCTAATTTTTTTTGCCGCAATCAGATCATCCAAGAATTCTGCTGATAAGATCCGCATCCTCACCGCCGAACTTTCTGAATATCCTCATCTCCGCTGGAATCCTTACGATGCTGCTCCATCGATTCTTTGAATCCGTCTCGTCTGAATCAAAACCACGTCTCAATGGCAATGTCCTTTAGTTATTTCAAAAGGCAGTCCATGTGTTGCATACAAATGAAAGCTGCTCCATCCTGGTAACGGATTTTGTTCGCTTCTGCCAGAGTGCTAGATCAATATCTGATCCAGTTCGATTCAAGCCAGCTTCCACGGTGCGGCTAAACCGCTTCTCCTCGCGGGTAAGGTTATCCAGAATCGCATTTCTGTTCGTCTCCAACTCAGGATAAGCCTGGCTATAGGTCTCGATGACTTTTTCTGCCACCTCTCGCGAGAAATGGCTCCTTCAAACCCAAATTCGCTCCCGAAACGTGCCGCCCGACGGATGATCATACGGCAGACGTAATTTCTTCCTGTATTTCCGGGCACCACCCCATCAGCGATCAAAAAGGTCGCCGAGCGGGCATGATCCGCGATTACCCGGTAAGGGGTTAGCTGTGCATCCCGCTGTTCGATGGAATGACCCGTCATTCCCCGTACCGCCTCCATCATGGGTGAAAGCAGGTCGGTCATGTAATTGGAACGGACGTTCTGCAACACAGAAACGATTCGTTCCAAACCCATACCGGTATCAACATGACAGGCGGGCAAAGGGTCCAATTGCTCGGGGCTTACCCGATTGTATTGAATGAAAACCAGGTTCCACAATTCAAGGAAGCGAGTGCAATCTCCATTCACCCGGCAAACATGTCCGACAACACCCTGCTTATTGCAGTATTCCTCTCCCCGGTCTAGATGGATCTCGCTGCAGGGGCCACAAGGTCCGGTATCCGCCATTTCCCAGAAGTTATCCTTACGCCCAAAATAAAGCACATGGGTAGGAACGATCCCAGGTTGCATGCGCCATTGATCGGCTGCCTCTTCGTCCGTGGGAACATCACCCTTGTCATCTTTAAAGCATGTCGCCCACAGGTGGTCTTTTTGAAGGCCCCACACTTCCGTAAAGAGTTCCCATGCCCAGGCGATGGCTTCCTTTTTGTAATAATCTCCGAAGGACCAGTTCCCCAACATCTCAAAGAAGGTATGATGTGTGTCATCCCGGCCGACATCATCCAGATCATTCTGTTTTCCCGCGACGCGCATACATTTTTGAGAATCCACGGCGCGGGTATACGGTCTGTGATCCGTCCCTAGGAAAACATCCTTGAATTGCACCATGCCTGCGTTAGTAAAGAGCAGGGTTTGATCTCCGCCTGGCACAAGCGAAGCCGAAGGAACTACTGTGTGTCCTTTGGAAACAAAAAAATCGATAAATTCTTTTCGGATCTGGGAACCGGTACGCATTATCTAAAATTCTCCATCGAGTTGAATTAATGCGCAAATTATAACCGAACGGATCATCCAAAGGAAAAGGCTCAATCGGTTTGATTGAGCCTATTGAATGCAACCCCTTGCATTCTGATTATCTTGAAACGGCCATTTTTACCATCTTCCCCTGGGCATCCAGGGTGACCCTCGCAAAATGTTTATGGCTGCGTTCTGCCATCTGCACTTCCTTGCTTATCGTAACAACCACATTCTCAGATTTATCCAAATGATGCACTTTTTGACCGAGCTCGTTCACCGTACAGCGGTGTTCCTCGCCTTCGCAAGAAGCCATTTGCTGGCAAATTCTTACCTGCGCTTTATCGATCCCTGGCAAGTATGGCTCCACTATATCTTTCACCTGTGCCAGCATTTCGTCTGAGACGTGCAAACCTGAATCGAGTCTTTCTTCATTCAAATCGCATACCAGCGTGACCTCCGGCTGCTCCAGGCTGCGGGTAATCACTTTTTGCTGCGGTTCATCAGCATCTTTGCGAATAAAAGGATCACCGTAATGGACGAACGAGATCAGTGTTTTTTGATCTTCGCCATCCAGATAACCCTGGCGTTTATTCATTTCCCGAACCAGTTCGATCTTCGCTTGCATCAGGGCTTCACCGGTGGAAATCCCATCCTGTATGAATCGCCAGAAGTAGTTTCCAAGAAGATCCGCCCCAATCAATGGAGTGGTCACGGATCCATAGGAGATGCAGGTAGAGCCTACAAACGCTTTCGTATTAATATCCAGAAATCGAAGCGCCAGGGAATCCTGTGTGGTTTTTCCAATAACGAATGCGCCATAACAAGCTTCGGAATAGACAACATGCGGGCTTCTGGCATTACGTGTGACATCTTTGTGGCTCAGCGCGATCGGATAATCCGGGCCGGCTTTCGCCTCCACTGGATCCTTTTGACCAAACCACTCGGCAGCATCGGAAAGCCCATGCAGGTTAAAGTAACCGAATGTGGCGGTCGATATTTTCTCTGCGGAAATACTTCCGGAGAATTCCGGTGGAGAAACCATCAGATTTCTTCCCTCCCCAATGGGTTTGAATGTCGCCAGTGAGGATCGTCGCCAAATGGCTGCAGTAAATCCGAAATTGTGTGGTTTTCTTTGAGGACTGAGCATCTGGACAGGGTTTTGTCCGAAGTCCCGCAGCCAGTTGGTGAATCGCCGGGTCCAGTTGCTGTTATCGTTGACTTTTTCGTGATAAGTAACGGATTGGCGGATCTGCTCAAGGAGCAACCCTGCGTCCATTCCCTGCTCTCCCGGCAGCCGGCCCACTGGCCACTCGGGAATAAAATAATTACCGTCGGTGGAAGAATACGGATTATCAGATAAGACTTCCCGATCGGAATCATCCGTTGGGTTGGGCAACGAATGGAAAGGAACGATTTCATTACCGCCAATGATTAGCAAAGCGCCGATCATCTGCCCCTTTTTGGCCAGGGTCTTATCAAGATCAGCAAGTGCCAGTTTCAACTTCCATGGATCAATGGTTTCAATAACCGGGATGCCCAGGGAGGCCATGATCCTGGGGTCATCCGGGATGAAAACCATCGCTCCCCACCCGTTACGTTTTTGGAACTGGGTAGCGATCTTCGCCATTTCCTTTTCGATCACTTCGGTGGTGGCAATTCCGTATTGTTTCTTAAGGTTTCCGTGTACAGAAAAGATTACATAAAGGGGAAATCTTCCGTCCGTCCGCGGTGTGGAGGGTTTTCTTAGTTTGCGGGAAAGCATCTCAAGTTCCGCGGTAACTTTCAATGACTTCGTCCGTTTTTTGCGATTTCTCAGTTTCCTCTTCGGCTGGCAGTCTGACAATTACTGGCCCCTTGGCTTCCTCATCATCCTCGAGTTTTTCTTCCAGCGATTCCACACCATCAGGTGGTTCATCTACCCGGGCATTGTCATAAGTGATTACTTCCTCAGCAAAACCTGTTTCATTCGATTCTTCAACCTCTTCGAGTGAATATTCAGAGGGATCAGCACCCGGTCCGGCAGTCCCAAGAATATTCAAACCCATGTATGCTGCCACATCCGCCGGGATCGGAACATCCAAAGCCAGGTCGAATGATGAAGGCCATAACGGCTTATATGGATTGATTTCTCCCCATATCCTTTTCGCCACCTGACCGGTTGAATCCCGGCTTACACAGGTGTGCAATAAGGCTACTGCCTTGGCATCCTCACCCCTGGAAAAGCTGGATTCAGCTTTCCAGAGTTGAAAGTGCAGACATTCAGGCCATTTGGTTAAGTAAAGGTCAACAAGGGAAGACACGGAAGCCCGATCCCCCTGTGCAACCGCGACTCTGACTTGTTGAATGGCTGAGAGGATGGATCCGGCATTCGAGTCAATGGTTACTTTTTCAATCTCAGCCAACCCTTCGATATCACCTGATTCGAGCAATATATAGCTCTGTCTGAGGTTTTCACATAACGGCGAAAAATCTTCCTTATCAGATTTTTCTCCGGTGAGGATATACAGGTTTTCTATATGGGTTTCACGATTTGCGAACTCGCTCTCCTTGCTCGCATAGATAACCGATTGAATGGCATCCTCGAATTCGGGATCCATTTTTACGATCCCTTCCAGAAGTTCCTGTCCATCCTCTCTTTTTCCCTCAGCGATCAAACCGGTCGCATAGACCATGCGGATTTCCAGATCTCCCGGGAAAACAGATAACCAGGCCATGGATGCTTGCCGTAGGAAACGATAGGATCCGCACTCCAGCGCGGAACGCAGTAAATGAATAAAATCTTCCCTGGAATATTTGGCTTTGCCATCAACAATTGTTGGATTCATAATTACCGGGTTTCCTCCTGGGCGTTGTGAACGAGGTTCAATGCAATGACCGCCCCGAGCTGTCGTTTGATGTTCACATCATCCGGCGCGAGCTGCGCTGATTTCCGAAGCAAGGATTCTGTTCCTGAATAATCCTTTGCTTCCTTGAGCATCATAGCAAGCTGGTAGTATGGAAGCGCTTCTTCCGGACAATTCTTGATCGCTTCCTCATAAGTTTTTCTAGCTCCGGCAAAATCGCGGCGTTCTTTTAGCATATTTGCCAGAGCAAGATAGGCTTCCACATTTGTTGAATCTATTCGGATAGCTTCGCTTAGGTGGTCGACTGCTAGATCCAGCTGTCCATTCTTGCCCTGATAAATTCCGATCAATAGATGCATATCCGAGATTTCAGGATCTAATTTCAATGCGCGATGAGCTGAATCTACCGCTTCAAGGTTTTTTCCCAGGTTCAACTGCGACTCTGCCAGTGCGCTAAGTACTTCGGGATTATCCGGTACCCTGTCTGCCAATGCCTGCAAGGCTTCGTAGGATTCGCCTTTTTTTCCGAGTTTCTGTAACAAAGATGCTTTTTCAAGCAGCACCGGCACAGAATTGCTGCCATTTGAGATGGCGTGTTCGATAACTTCCAGGCTGGCGAGAGTACCTTTCCTTCGATTTGCAACCTTCGAAGCGAAAAGGATCGCCTTCACATTTTCTGGCTCTCTGGCAAGTGCGGAGTTGGCAAATTCCTGTGCCCGCTGCAAGTCTCCCATGCTCATCGCGATTTCACCACACAGGATCAATGGCTCCGAATTCTTGCCTTCCAGTTGTGCAGCAAAAGCGGCGTTATCCAAAGCGGCAGGGCAGGTTGCCTGCGCACTCATAAGCCCTGGCAAGCACCATGTAGCATTCCACCGAGTTAGGATCAATTTTCCTGGCGCTTTCCAGCGTTTCAATTGCTTTTTCAGCTTCATCGATCGCCAAATAATCCTTCCCCAGAGCAACCATAGGTTCCAGATTTCCTGGTTGCAGCACGATCACTTGTTCCCAATGCCCGATCGCTTTTCGGAAATCTCCGGCTGTCTCATTCATTTTCGCTGCTCTGATTTGCCATTCGGATTCTTCGGACCAGGTCATAAGGCTGATATCAATGTAATCTATCGCCCTCGCCAGGTCAGCGCAGGTTTCAGAGCATTTTGAGGCTAACGCGGATAAAACTGGGTTTTCCGGATCTAGATCGTGGGCTCTTTCTGCTGCTTTATAGCTGCTTTCCGGGTTTGTTTCCATTAGGTTGATAGCCAGGTTGGCAAGAACCTGGGGATCTTCTGGAAATTTTTGCGCTACCTGCAGCATCGCATTTACATTCTTCAGGTCTTTTAGAACTGAAATAAATGCGCTAGCATCTTTGGAATTCTTGGGAAGCATCGCCAGTGATTTCACAACGCCAAGATCTGGTTTGAACACAGCATTGCCCCGGGTCTCCCAGCGCTTGACCATTGACGGATTGGTATTCCTTGAAGAATTGACTAACTCCCGCTCGAATTCATCGGAGGCTGATCTTGACAGATACCAATCTCCGGGTGCATGAACCGAACAACCTACCTGTCTGTAGAATTTTTGATTTTCCGCTGCGACTACCAGGAACATTGCCCTGCCAAGATGTGAGCGCGGGGATTTTGGGAACCTCTCCTGGTATTCCTGGAAATATCTTCCTGCTCTATCCCATTGCCCCAATTCTAGAGCAGCAACAGCTTTCCAGAAGCCATCCAATTCCCAGCTAGGGTCCAGGCGGAGCTGTTTGGTTGTAATCGAATCAGGATGGTCAACATCTTTGCTCAGCGCTTCTTCGAATACCTCTTGTGCTTCGCCATAATGTCCCACAAGCCTCAAATACCTGGCTTTTGAGTAACGTAAAACCTGTGATGATGGAATTTGATCCAGCGACCTTCCAATCAAAATTCCCGCATCTTTGATCTGGTCCCGGTCCATCAGCAAATTCGAGCGTGTCGCAATTAGTGAAGCATAAATTGCATTGATATCTGCGAGTGCGACCCCATTGTTTTGGTCACTTTTCACATTTAGATAATCATTATCGGAAAATTCCAGAACCTTATCATCGGATAACGCACTGAATGTCAGTAAGATGGATTGAAACCGTAGTTCCAGATTATTAGGATCCAAGGAAATCGCTTCTTCAGAGTGGCTTATGGCCGATGGATAATCTCCGCTTTCGCGGAAATATTGCATGAACCTCTTGGAAATTGATGATCCATTTACCACATCGCGCCAGGTGGAAGGTAAAAGGCCTTGGCTGGTTGCATCACCGATTTGGCTACCGGAAGGTTTCTTCGCTAAAAGATCTTTCGCTTGGGTCAGGCTGGCCAGGGCAGCTTCCGGTTTGCCCACATCGCTTAACAGATCAGCCTGAAAAATGAACATGGAAGGATCATCCGGGTTGGATAGGATTGCAACCTGGATGTGTTCAATACCTGGTTGCGGGTTTCCAAGGATCCGGTATATCCCTGCAAGGACCGGTCTCATTTCAATAGTTTGCTTTGGGTCAAGCGCGATGCTTCGTTCTAAAAATGCTTGCGCCAGGTTGGGATCTTCCAATTTCAAAGCAATTTTTGCACCTTCGATCAGTTCTTTCGAATTTGAACATCCCAGGTCAAGAATGGTATTAAGTTCTGCCCGGCTTTTTTCCGGGTCGCCCATTGTAAATTCAATTCCTGCCATTTTCAGGAGTAATCCGGTATTTTCCGGTTCCAGGCTCTTGGTCGTGGATAATGCCTCGAAAGCTTCCCGGTAATTGCCATTTTTCTGCATTTGATCTGCGTACCAGCTGAGTGTTTCCGGATCTTCAGGCTTTAAATGCAGCACTTGCTTAGCAACAACGTTGGAATCCGGGATCAAATGGGCGCATGCGTATGCATCTGAAAGATTTCGGAGGATTAAGTCCGAATCAGGTTTTAAAACCGATGCTTCTCGCAGAGCGGTCAGCGCCATATCTGATTTTTCAAGGATCAATGCCGCTCTAGCCAGACCCACCCGGTTCCGCCACAACCACCCTTCTTCTTTCAGATAAGCGTCGTTGATGGTCTCCTGGTAAAGATTGAGCGCGCTCTGCGGATCGCCATTGGCTATAAATGCCTCCGCCAGAAGGATCTTGCTTCGTGAATTAGCAATTTCAAGATTTGATGCTCTTGTTAACGCTGGGATTAGCTGTTCTATCTTTTCGGGTGAAGGAGATTCTTTTTGCCCGAGTATGTATCCGCCTTCTTCTCCGAATGCGATGGTTGCGTATTCAACATACCATTCCAAGTTCTCCGGAACGATTTGAAGCGCGATTTCAAACACTCGCAGTGCTTTTTCAACTTCACCCGATTCAGCTAGGATCTTTGCATGTAAGTAGGCTAATTGATGATCGCCGGGCCATTTCTCTCTGGCCGACTCTACAACACCACGAGCATCAACGCTGTGGCCAAGTCCGTCGAGCGTTTCCGCCAGACCGATCATCACAGGTAATGTATCCGGTGCGTGTTTGGCTGCCTTCCTCAGGTAAGGAAGGGCTTCCGTTTGGTTTCCGACATCGATGCATGCTTTTGCCAGCGCGAAGTTGGTTTCAACCGAATTTGGGGCAGCGATCACCGCTGATCGAAGTGTTTCCAGGGCTTTTTCATTCTCACCCTTTTTTTCGAGAGCTTCAGCCAACCATAACCATGATTTTGCTCGTCCTGGTTCCAGTTGTGTGGATTTCACCAGTGTCTGAATAGCTTCGTCGATATCGGCATTTTCGAGCAAAGCTTTTCCCAAATATGCCAAAGCAAGATCGTTGTTTGGTTCCGCAGCCAAGACTGCATTGCAGGCATCCAGAGCTTTTTCGATGTTGCCGGCTTGTATCGCTGTATCTGCCATTGCCAGCCAGTCTTTGACCTCAGGTTGATTGTTGAGCGTTAGAAGTTCCTGTCGTTCTTCCAAAGCGTGCGCGTAATCGCCTGCAATCTGGTATTTTTCTGCCAGGTTGCGATGCCATTTGATGTCCTCTGGATTAAATAAAACCAGGAGTCCTGCGTATTCCACTGCTTTATTGGGATCACCCATTTTTCCTGCAAGCTCGCTGGCAGTGGAAATTAGGACAGTATCAGCCGGTCGTAAAGTTATGAATCCCTCTGCGCATGCGAATGCTTCTGGATACAAAGCCAGGTCGGATAATTTTCGAATGATCTCGATCGGCTGCCACCCAAGTGCATACCTGGGAAAAATGGAATCTGGATCTGTGTAGATCAGTTCCACCAGCTTGCCAGCGGCGGCTTTTACGATCTCAATGCGTTTTTGAGATTCCTCTTTAAGTGCGCCCGTCTTCATGATCTGCGCGACAGGGTTTTCCTCATCAAGATTCTGCGACGGGTAAACGTTGTCTCCGGAACCATCAGGGTCGATCCATTCGCGCTGTTGATCCAGGTCACGGATCCAGGATTTCAAACCTTCGGATGCGGAATCCAGAAGCTGGCGGGCTTCATCGGTATTCTCTGCAAGCTGTTCCAATTCCGCCAGGTATTGCGTTTCCATAACACGGTTGGCGTATTGATCACCTTTGAAGATCGCTGTATCAGTTGGCTTATGATCCTTGCCAGGTTCATTCTTACGGTCCTCCAGCGTGCGTCTGGCAAGTTCTACAATGATTGATTTTTTACCGGTTCGATTGAGATCGATCAACCATCCCACCTGGATTCCAAGAGAAACCCGGGAAATCAATTCATAAAGGGTATTGACCTGGGTTTCCTGTGGGGCTGGATCTGATAAGACAATGTGTGATATCCATTCAATCCGGATCTTTGAACCCTGCTTGGGTAACAGAATTTCGAGAAGCTCTTTTGGATCTGGGAGCATTCCAAAAAGAGCTGTCAGGGGAGTTCGCCAAACCTGGTAGGTATTTTTATACTCCCCAGCGGATGGGGGAAGGATGCTCTCCACAATGGGCTCGACTGTACCAGCAGTTGCTGCCTTTTCCCGCATTCCCAACGCGATCAATCCTGCCTGCGATAATGTGGCGGGGATCTGCCTGGAAGCGATCGTTTCTTGATATTTCGATGAAGCCAGTAATCCCAGCGCGGAATCGGAAAGCGGATTCAATCCAGTCTGCAAAATTGGCAGGGAAACTTCCACACCCAACCCTAAAATGGCAAGGTTCGCCGGGCACCATACGGTAGGATCGGACTTCGCCTTTTTCAGGACTTTCGCCAGGAATGCATCATCATGCAAGGATTGCCATACAAGCGGATCCTGCCTTAAGGCAGCGATCAGGTTGCTGGATTCCTCGGTTGGTAACGCCCCCCTTAGTGTTGTGATCAGATCTGCAGCAAGCATTTTGGCTCCTGAAAATGGCAGGGATAATTTCTCAAGGAAGGTTGATTTTATTAATTAATGCGTAAGCTGCACCAAAAAGAGCGAGTCCAACAAAAATCAAGAACATCCCCAATCCTGCGGATGTTTTTGTTAGGCCGTTCAGGCTGTCAATCAATGAGGATGCATTACCTACCAGCCCGGAAACATCATCCGTGATACCCTTCTGGGCCAGTTTGGCAGTCTGGGTCGCCAGAGAACGGACATCCCCAGCCACCACTTTTGCAACGATGATGTAGACCCCGATCCCGAAGGTGATAACTCCCATGAGCATCATTAGTGCTGCCATGGTCAGTAGAAAGTCATTTACGGTCATTTCGATCATGCAAAAACCTCCTGAGCGTTATCTCAGGAGGTAATGTTGCAAGGATTATGCCAGCTATTTTTTTACGGTTTATACTCGGGATATGTCCAGGGGTAAATCTGCCAATTCGATGGTCTCCGTGTCGCAAAATAGCGCTGCCCGCTCCATTGCATTGCTTAATTCACGAATGTTACCTGGCCAGCTGTAAGCTTTCAGTGCCTGTAACGCTTTAGGAGAAATACCAAGAATGTTCTTGCCAAGTTTCATGTTGAAATTTCGGATGAAGTAGCCCACCAGGTCGGGGATATCTTCTTTTCGTTCCCGCAAGGAAGGTAAATTAAGATCGACCACTTTCAACCGGAAGTAAAGATCTTCGCGAAAATCTCCATTTTTCATCATCAACTTCAAGTCACGGTTGGAGGCCGCCAGTACTTCAACATCTACCCGGATCAGTGTGGTTCCCCCTACCCTACGAAAGGCATTTTCTTCGATAACCCGCAATAATTTCGCCTGGGTATCCAGCGGCATGGAGGAGATCTCATCAAGGAAAAGGATCCCGTTATCCGCCACCTCCATCAAACCAGGTTTTCGTTTTTCTGCTCCAGTAAATGCCCCGGCTTCATACCCGAAGAGTTCGGATTCCAGCATAGTGTTCTGTATGGCAGCGCAATTCAGCGCGATGAATGGTTTTCCCGACCGTGGACCGGAGGAATGGATAAACCTAGCGAGTACCTCTTTACCGGTTCCGGTTTCTCCGGTGATTAAAACCGAAACAGACGCGTTTGCTGCCCTCTTGGCTTGTTCTATCACAGACTGCATCAAAGGGTTATGGCCGAGTACAAACCCCAAGTTCTCGGATTGTGTTTTCCGCAAATGTGCAAGTTCCCGCCGCAAGGAAACGGTTTCGCAGGCCCGTTGAAGGGATTGTTCCAGGTTAGTCAAATCTACCGGTTTTGTAAGAAAGTCGTGGGCGCCGTTGCGCATGGCTTCAACGGCCATCTGGATATCCCCGAAAGCTGTGATGATGATCACCGGTGGTCGCACCGCCAGGTTGGCAGTCTCTTGGAGCAGATTTGGCCCGTAACCATCTGGAAGTTGCACATCTAACAGGATCACATCTCCGGTTCCTTTTTGGATGGCTTCCCGGGCTTTCTTGAGATTCTCCGCTTCGATCACCTCATATTTTTTTGAGGTAAGAAAATCGCCAATATTTTTGCGCGCATTTTCCTCATCATCAACGATCAGGACACTGTAGCTCATTGCTCTTCTCCATTGAATACTGGTAAGGTAACCCGGAATACCGTTCCCCCGGGGAATGATTCCACATCAATATTCCCCCGGTGGGCGATCACGATCCTTTTAATTATTGCCAAACCCAATCCGGTTCCATTTGATTTAGTTGTCACAAATGGCTCGAAGATCTTGGCTTTGATCTCATCCGGGATTCCGGGTCCGGTGTCGCTGATTTTGATCTCCACCATTCCTTCCATGCCAGGGGATCGGGTTTGATCCAATTTTATCGCAAGTGTACCCCCTGTTTTTTCCATGGCCTCCACCGCATTGCTGATAAGGTTGGTGAAAACCTGCTCGAGCGACCTCCAATCGCCTTCCACCTTTGGGGTTTCAGGGTTGGGTTGAAAAAAGGAGGTGACATTTACTTTCGCCATGCGTGGGTACCAGCGCCCGATCATTTGGGATAGCATCAGATTCAAATCTACCGCAGTTAGGTGTCGGGGAACAGGCCGGGAGAATGCAAGCACAGATTCCATCAAGGAATTCAGCCGGAGACAATCGTTTTGGATCCGATCCACCACATCCTTGTTTGGATCATCGGATTCAATCCGAGAGGCGATCAATTGAATGCCGGTTGAAATATTATTGATCGGATTACGGACTTCATGAGCAAAAACGTTCGTGAAATCCCCGAGCAAAGCCCGGTGTTCAAGCTGTTGTGTTCGCGCCTGAATTTGTTCGTGCTCGCTTACATCAGATAAGAAAACAATCACCGCTGAAAGTGCACCATCTTTTTGAACTGGTATGATTTGCATGGATGCTGGAAAGGATTGCCCATTCCGTCGATTGAGCGAGATATTCCCCATATTTAGCGTGGGGATGTTTTGCAAGGCAGATTCAAAGGCAGGAATAAGTCGCTCGGAACCGATCAGGATATTATCCACAGGCTGGCCAACCACCTCAGAGTTTGAATATCCAAGCATCCATTCCGCCGCGGAATTGATCTCCATAACGCTCAGATCGGTCTTCAGAACGATGATGCCTTCCCTTGCATGCTCGATACCCTGGCAATATATATCCAGCAGTCTCTGCTGTCGAAGCATCGTATCCTGGATGTTTTTAGATTTCAAGTATTGTTGGATCCCGGAACCAATGGAGTCAGATAGTAATTTCATGATCGGGATAAGGTAGCTCATCGGTTCCCGGACGTAATCTCCTGCAACGATTAGTCCCGATAACGCGCCTTTTTCTCCGATCGGAACAGAAGCAATGTAGAGAAAGCTCTCTGATCTGCCTTTTTGATGCAATTCGGTTAATACTTTCTTTGCCGGTGTCCAGATAAATGGTTCATTTAGCCGCATCAGGTCGGTGGATGGGAGTTTTTCGGGAAAAATTAGCCGGTTCTCCCTGGTTTTTATCTTGATCAGTTCTGGAGACCCGGAGCCTGCCTGGTAAAGACTAACTACGTTCGTCCGTAGAATATTCTCCAAAAGTTGAAGCTTTCGTTCGAGGCTGAGATCGATGTTTTCCAAAGGATCCGAGATCATTAATTCAGACGCGGCTTGCAGGATCATTTCTGTTTCGCCGAACACCATCTCCCCGGAATCTTCCCCTGGTGAAAGTAGAACCAGCGCCCACCCGCTGTTTCCATTCAATTGGATCACCCTTGCTTTGATGGTTATCGTCGACCGTTTGCTGCGGTTAATCGTCAGGAAATAGTCTCCCCCCGTTGTAAAAATCCGGTTGACTGGTTTATTGAATAACACATCGTATTGTTTTCCCAGAAGATCAGGTTGTGAAAATGCCGTCAATTTGAGGACACCGCTGTTGACTGCGGCGATCAGTTCCTTCTGGGTGGAAAGGAGAACAGCCGGAGTTGGGATGAATTGAAGCAAAGCACCAAATTCGCTCAAACCTGGTGCTTTGCCTCGAAATATTCCATCAAAGATCGCGCGGGATGGCGCGGTATTCATCAATTCAAATGTCGAAGGTGGGCGGGAAGGATTCCCTCCATTGCCCGGTATTTTGCCACAGTTCTTCTGGCGACGTTAAATCCCTGTTTTGTCAGCAGCAATACAATATCCGAGTCACTCAAGGGGCGTTTTTCATTGTTGATCATTTCCTTAATGACCGTGCGAACATTGAGGCTGCGATCAAAGAAGGAGGATAGAGGGATGATCCGCCGGTTAGGTAATTGAACGGATTTATTCGCTACCGCCCTGGATATGGTGGATTCATGCACGTCCAGTTCCTTCGATAATTGTACCCGCGTAACAGGTTTGAGGTTCTTATCACCCAAGAGGATGAATCCTTTTTGAAGGGAAACGACCCTTTGCATCAAGCGCAGCATGGTGTGGTTGCGTTGCTGCAGGCATTTGACAAATAGAGATGCCCGGTCAAGATCGGTTTTCATATCCTCTTTGGTTTGTTCCTCAGTTTCGGAAATTGCGGCCTTGAAAAGCGGATTCACCCTTAATGTTCCCCGCAAAGGGATGATGATCTCCACCATCAACCTTTGTTCGGGATCCTCGTTCATGTGATTGATAATAATATCCGGTTGCCGGTAAACCTGCTCATTGGATAAGCCCGGTTGGCGGATGTTACCCCAATGCGATCTGGCAGGGTAGGGATTTAGATTATCGCTGATGAACTCCGCCACTTTCTGGATCTGTCTTTGGGTGGTTTCATAGATCTTCGCCAGGTCCGAAAAATGGTGTCTTGTCAGCAGGTCGAAATGGTCGCGAATGATAAATGTCGCCAGTTCAGGAATAGTCTCGGTTTCTGCAAGGACTTCTAATTGGGCAAGAAGCGCTTCCTGGGGAGTAAGCGAACCCACACCGATGGGTTCCGCCCGCTTAATAATCGATTGAACCTCTTGTATGCGGCTTGGGGAGATATGCAGGTAGGAGGCAGCATCGTAGAGTGATGTTGTTAATAAACCGTCTTCGTTCAGATGGGTAAGCAGGTAAGCTGCGACTCCCCTATCGTTGTCGGCTAATTCGGTGGCGATTTGACGCATCACGAAAGTTGGCAGGTCCTCCACCGAGGGTGAGATGGGTTCATCAGGATAATCTTCGGCAGATACCTCGCCTTGCGGAAAGAAATCCTCTCTTGTGGAAATGAAGACAACCGGTTCTTCGGGATTCACATTGGTAGGCCGGCTGCATATCGGGCAGACTCCTTTGTCTGGAAGCGGACGATGGCAGGAGGGACAGCGCCGTTCTTCCAGCATTTCCAGGGCGGGATTATTGGATAATTCGGTTTCGATCTGCTCTGCCAGCTCGTCAATTGGAAGGCTGAGCAAGGTCATGGTTTGGGCAAGGTGCGCCGTGGTTACCGGGCGGGTAGATGTCATTTGAACGTGGGTTAGCATTTTTAAGCCCTCTCTTCCAACAATTATATTGATATTACTTACTGTTGCAAGTAATATGCCAATGCAAGTTTCGTACCAATTTGCTTGACCCCTCACTTCAGGATTCCTTATAAGAAAGTGATATGCTGAGAGAAACGAAACACATCATATTGAGAATGTTTTTCATGAAATTGCCAAACTTACCTCTTGGGAATAAAATACTTAAGAAAATTTATCGGAGTTGACCAGTGAAAATAATTCCATCAGATCGAATATCGGATTTCAAACCGTATTTTTTTGCGCAACTAAATAATCAAATCGAAGGATTGAAACAGCAAGGGGTGGATATCATTCGCCTGGATATGGGATCGCCGGATCTACCCCCTGATGGTTTCATTATCGACAGCCTGGTGAGTGCAGCCCGTAGGAGCGACACGCATGGGTATTCCACTATGGGAGGAACTCCGGCATTTAAAAAAGCGGCAGCGGATTATTACCTCCGAAGATATGGTGTGAGTCTCGATCCCCGGAATGAAACCCTTGCTTTGATCGGATCGAAGGAAGGATTATTTGCCCTGAGCCAGGTACTCTTGAACCCGGGGGATAGTGTTCTTATCCCGGATCCAGGTTACCCTGTTTATAGAAGCAGCGCGAAGATCGCCGGCGCTAAGCCATTCTCCGTACCATTGCTTCGAAAAAATGGTTTTTTACCCATTTTGGAGGATATTCCTACCGAGATAGCCCGTTCATCAAAAATCCTCTGGCTAAATTATCCCAATAATCCCACCGGTGCTTCTGCATCGCTTGCCTTCTTTCAACAAGCGGTGGCATTTGCCCGTGAATATAATATCCTTATCGCCCACGATGCCCCATACATGGAAGTTTCGTTCGATGGTTCCCTTGCTCCGTCCATCCTTCAGGTCTCCGGTGCGAAAGAAGTCAGTGTTGAGTTTAACTCCCTGTCGAAAACTTACAATATGGCTGGCTGGCGTTTGGGGATGGCGGTTGGAAATCCGGAGGTAATTCAATTATTACACACCTACAAAAGCCAGGTGGATTCTTCCCAATTCGCGCCCATTCTCGAAGCAGGAATCGCCGCGCTCACCGGTGACCAGGAGTGGATTTTCTCCAGGAACGAGATCTATCGCGAACGAAGAGATATAGTCTTCCAGGGACTAAAAAAATCCAATCTAACGGTCGATTCTCCATCTGCCGGACTTTACGTCTGGTTTGCAACCCCATCCAGGTACGGATCCAGCTTAGACTTCTGCGAAACCCTGCTCAAGGATACTGGTGTTAGCATTACCCCGGGTTCAGTTTATGGTGAGTACGGGGAAGGTTTTGCCCGGATCTCGCTTGTAACCGAAAC
The DNA here is from genome assembly GCA_963747315.1 of uncultured Chloroflexia bacterium. GTDB lineage: Bacteria > Chloroflexota > Anaerolineae > Anaerolineales > Anaerolineaceae > CAVVEQ01. Next base: position 779,921 of record CAVVEQ010000013.1, read on the forward strand.
GACCCGTTTGGCGGAAGCTATGAACCGCCTTGTGAACTGGTTGGGGTAATATTATTCAATGTCATCCAAAAATACCATCTCCACAGTTTCACCGCGTGAGCGGGCATTCATGGTAGGCGTGGAGATCAGATCCGAACCATCTCTCCTCAGCCTTGCGGATTCGCTCGCCGAGCTTGAATTACTTGCTGATACTGCGGGTTTGGAAGTCATCGGGGAAACCACTCAGCGTTTAGATCGCCCCCACCCTGCCACACTTGTTGGATCAGGCAAATTGGAAGAGATAAAAATGCTGGTGGAGGATTCTCTCGCGGATGTGGTTTTGTTTGATACCGAACTTTCACCCCGTCACCAGAGAGAGCTCGAAGAATTGCTAGGGCCGCCAGTTAAGATTATTGACCGAACAGCTCTGATCCTGGATATATTCGCACAGCATGCCAATACGCGGGAGGGGATATTACAGGTTGAATTAGCCCAGCTGGAATACCGACTCCCCCGCCTCACCAGGGCTTGGACTCATTTAGCCCGCCAGGCAGGTGGAGGTGCAGGCAGAACTGGGAGCATTGGCGGAGTTGGGTTGCGCGGTCCGGGTGAAACCCAGCTGGAAGTGGATCGCCGCGAGATTCGTAAACGTATTTCTAACCTGAAAACGGAGATTGAGAAAGTCCGTGCGCACCGTTCCCGTCACCGTGTTCAGCGAAAGCGCTCGCAAATCCCAGTGGTTGCGATCGTGGGCTATACAAATGCCGGGAAATCCACCTTGCTTAATGCGCTTGCGAAAACGGATGTGCTCGTTGCTGATCAATTATTTGCCACCCTCGATCCGACAACCCGCCGGGTAAATCTTCCACATGGTCATACCGTTCTATTTACCGATACGGTTGGTTTCATTCAAAAATTACCCACCCAATTGATTGCCGCCTTCCGTGCAACACTGGAGGAGATCACTGAATCCGACCTGGTTTTGCACGTGGTGGATATCACTCATCCAAATGCCATGGCGCAATCCCAGGCAGTGCATCAAACCTTACAGCAGATCGAAGCTGATTCGATCCCCTCCATCACGATATTGAATAAGATCGATCTGCTGCCAAATCCGGCTGATGCTCAAAGCCAACTCGAGACTTTCCCCCGGTCAAGTGCGATCTCTGCCCGAACCAGAGCCGGAATCACCGAAATGCTATCCTCGATAGAAAGTGCGCTATTCGAATCCTTCACCCCTATTGTTGTATTTCTACCTTACCAGCAAGGTCAGCTTATCTCCCTTTTTCACGACCAGGGGCGGATTGAGAAACTGGACCATTCCCGAGGCGGGGTTAATATCCAGGGATCTTTACCTGGAAGATTGATAGCCCAATTTCAACCCTTCATCAAAAAACCTAGTATGACAAACTCTGGAAATTAAAATAAAAAAAGAGCGGTTGCCCGCTCTTTTAGACTGTCAGGATTTCTTCTTTTTATCTTTCTCGATTGCCACAACTTCCTTGCCCTGGTAGTGTCCGCATTTCGGGCAAACAGTATGTGGAAGGCGCATTTCTCCGCAATTGCTGCACTGAACCAGGTTGGATGATTCCAGCGCGTTGTGGGAACGGCGGCGATCCCGCCGGCCTTTGGATAATTTTCTCTTTGGAAGTGGACCCATTCTAATTGCTCCTGAATATTTCTAACTTTCTTATTTGCACAAGCGCAAAATTATACATTTTCAGGTTGATTAGGTCAAGGTTTTCTATTGACCAATATTTCCGGGTTAAGAGAATTTCAGGAAGGGATTACAATTATTGTAATGGAAATTCAAATCGCGGCTTCGAAAATAAACAAATATGCCACCCCTGAAAGCGGGGATACACTGGAAATGGTTGAGCGGCCGAACGGTGGAGTTTCCGTGGTCCTTGCTGACGGCCAATCAAGCGGTCGTGGGGCGAAAGCCGTTTCCACTCTCGTTGTGCGTAAAGTTATTGCCCTGCTGGCAGAAGGAGTTCGGGATGGGGCGGCTGCCCGGGCTGCCTCTGATGCATTATTTACCGAAAAGAGTGGCAAAGTGATCGCCTGTTTGAATATCCTTTCGGTCGATCTTCAATCTCAAACCGTTGTACTTTCCAGGAATAACCCAAGCCCGATTTTCATGGCAAACGGTGATCAACTTAAATGCATCGATAAACCCAGTTCTCCGATTGGAACAACCCGGAATATAAAACCCGAGATCACTGAACTGCCGCTCACACCCAACCTGACAATAATTATGTTCACGGATGGCATTTTCTATGCGGGGGATAGGACTGGAGAGCGTATGGATATATGCAATTCCATTCAGGGAATGCTCGAAGAGGAAAATCCCGGCGCTCAATACTTGGCGGATACGCTCCTTTACCAGGCGATCCGTCTCGACCAGTCCCGCCCAAATGATGATATGAGCGTCGTTGTCCTGCGTGTTTCTGCAGCAGGCTCGGACCAGGTGCGGAAAATGTCCCTGACCTTGCCGGTTCCGCCTCTGAAAAATTCGCAAGCTTATTAAAAAGATTCAAGGTTGGTTTCGAACGCATAATTTACTGGATGCACAATACAGGTAGAGAAAACCAGGATAGGAAATGTCCTCCTTGTCCCAACCGACCGATAAAAACTTGCTCCGGATAGGTGTGGTTGGTCCCTGTGGTTCCGGAAAAACCACCCTGATTAACCTCCTTAAAACAAAGAGACCTGAATTGGAGTTACATCATATCGCTCAGGAACATTCCTATGTCGCTGATATGTGGAAACGGCTCGTTAACCCGGATATCCTTATTTTTCTGGAAGTAGGATTTGCCTCTGCCACAAACAGAAGGCAATTATCATGGAATAATGCTGATTATCAGGAACAGCATCGCCGCCTGAAAAACGCTCGAGAAAATGCCAGTCTTGTTATCGAAACCGATGAACTATCACCGATCCAGGTTGCGGAAATCGCCAACAATTACATTGATCGATTTATTAATAACTTCATAAACTAATCCTCCCTACTCATCATATTCCATAACGGGTATAATCTCCATGTTAAATCCAGCCTTGGGCTGGCATTTGCTTGATTGGAGGTCTTTTCTGTATGCAACGCAAGTACATCTATCTAATTTTGATCCTCCTCCTCGTTTTGGTCGCTGTTCTGATTGATCTCCCTAATCCACCGCAGGCAATCAACACGATCATGGGCAGAGAGGTTCAGCCGGTATTGGGTTTGGATCTGCGGGGAGGCGTGCAGGTTCTTCTTCAGCCATCAGCTGGTTTTGAGGCATCAGAAGAAAATCTTCAAGATGCGAGCATCATTCTTGAAAATCGCAGTAATGCCCTCGGAGTGAGCGAACAGGTTTTCCAGGTAATTGGTACCAAATACATACTTGGCGAGTTCCCTGGCAAGACCGATACCGAGCAGGTCGTGAGCATTTTACAGCAAACCGGTTTGTTGGAGTTCATCGACGCAGGAACTACATATCTTGAACCTGGAACGGTGGTCCAAACTGATTTCACTGGTGAAGGTTCGCAACAATCCGCTACACAACCGGTCGCTGAGGGTGAAACTGCTGGTTCTGAAACACCCATTTACAAAACCGTAATCACCGGGGCTGACCTCAAATCAGTCGCTGTTACTTCGGATGCTTCATTCCCGAATCCCTACATCGCCTTCACCCTGTCGGAAACCGGAAGCGAAGTCTTCAAAGACTTCACAACTCAGAATGTGGGCAAATTCTTGGCTATCGTTCTCGACAAAAAAGTGGTTTCCACTCCGAGAATTGAAAGCGCGATCACCGAGGGAGAGGGGAGCATAACCGGTGATTACACCGTGGAATCCGCAAACGAGCTTGCGACGGTGCTGCGATTTGGTAGTCTCCCGGTACCATTGGAAGTTGCCCAGAGTACTCTAATCGGACCTTCCCTGGGTCAGGATTCGCTCAATAAAAGCATCACCGCTGGTATCCTAGCATTTATTGCGATCGCGCTCCTGATGATCCTCTATTACCGGTTCCCGGGTTTGATAGCGGTCTTGGCATTGATAATCTATATTGCCATCAGCTTTGCCATTTTCAAATTGATCCCCGTCACTCTTACCCTCCCCGGTATCGCCGGTTTTGTGCTTAGTATCGGCATGGCCGTCGATGCGAATGTGCTCATTTTCGAGCGACTTAAAGAAGAATTACGGGGCGGCCGCATGCTCAACCAGGCAATTGAACTTGGTTGGAAACGCGCTTGGCTTTCGATCCGCGATTCCAATGTGTCCACTCTGATCACATGCGTGATCTTGTTCTGGTATGGGAGACAATTTGGTGCCAGTATCGTCCAGGGTTTTGCGCTTACTCTTTCACTGGGTGTTCTTGTGAGCATGTTCACCGCAGTCGTTGTCACGCGCTCCTTCTTGCATCTCTCCCTCGACCGGACAAAATTTTCCGATCACCCCAAGTGGTTTGGATTGTAGGAGTCACACAAAATGAAAATTAATATTATCAAACATCGATACTGGTACTTTCTCTTTTCCCTGATCATCATCATTCCAGGGATCATCGGGTTCGCAATGTGGGGTTTACCACTTTCAATTGATTTCACGAGCGGATCATTACTGGAAGTCCGTTTTGACGCTGGTAAAGCGCCCCAGCCAGCCCAAGTTGTAGCTCTCTACACAGAGTATGGCTTTGACAGCCCGCGTGTCCAAACAGCGGAAAATGACACAATTATCATACGCTCAAAAGACATGCCTCAGGAAACCAAGCAGGCGATCATTGATGAAATGCAGATCCGTTTCAAAAGCGAGATCATCGTTAACCGGTTTGATACCGTCGGTCCTACGATAGGCGCCCAGGTTACCCAACGAGCCTTTATCGCAGTAGCCCTGGCTGCTCTAGGCATCCTTGGCTATATCACTTTCGCATTTCGAAAGGTAAACCACTCGTTCCGATATGGTTTCGCAGCCATTATTGCAATGGTCCATGATATTCTGGTGGTCATAAGTGTGCAGGTGTTTCTTTCCCACTACCTGGGTTGGGAGGTCGATTCTCTCTTTCTCACCGCCCTCCTAACCGTGATCGGTTTTTCGGTGCACGACACCATCGTTGTTTTCGACCGCCTGCGCGAGAATTCGTTTATCTATCGCCGGATTCCATATGATACGCTGGTCAATCATTCAATCGTGCAAACTCTTGATCGCTCCATCATGACCACCTTTACCGTTCTCCTAGTACTTTTCATTCTTGCACTTTTCGGCGGAGTAACCATTCGGCATTTCGTGATCATCCTTTTCGTTGGTATCCTTAGCGGGGCATACTCTTCCATTTTCAATGCTTCCCAAATCCTCGTAGTCTGGGAAAATCGGGAATGGAACACCTGGTTCAAGGGTAAAAAGACAGCACAGAATACTTCTCAGTAAAAATGTTCAGATTTCAAAAAGGTTCTGAAAATATTCAGAACCTTTTTTATTTATACGTTTTGAGTTTTTTTGGTTTTCAGGTATAAATATAAAAGGTATTGAACCGGGAGATTTCAATGAGAAAAGAAGTGATCCTGATCACAGGTGCAAACGGCGAAATTGGACATGGTTTGATCGATTTTCTTACGGAAAAGAAAGATGCCTACGTGATCGCGCTGGATGTCCAACCGCTGGACGAAGCACTTAATGCGAAAGTTGAACGATTTATTCTCGGGGATATTCTGGATAATATGCTTCTTGGAAGGCTTGTCGCCGAATACGAAATCCGAACGATTTTTCATCTCGCATCCATTCTTTCCACAAAAGCAGAATACAATCCCGAGACCGCGCATAAGATCAACGTCGAAGGCACCATCAACCTGCTGCGCCTGGCGGTTGAGCAATCCTCCTGGCAGGGCAGACCGGTGCGCTTCCTCTATCCGAGTTCCATCGCCGCTTATGGGCTACCTGACCTTAGGATCAAAAATGCTACCGGTAAGGTAAAGGAATGTGATTATTGCCAACCCACAACGATGTATGGGTGCAACAAGCTATATTGTGAATATCTGGGAAGTTATTACTCTCGTTATTACCGAAGGCTGGCTGCCGACCGCCCTCAGCATCCGGTGGATTTCCGATGTATACGGTTTCCTGGATTGATCAGCGCCACCACCATCCCTACCGGAGGGACAAGTGATTATGGGCCGGAGATGCTGCACCACGCCGCAAAGGGTATTCCATACACATGTTTCGTACGCCCGGATACACGCCTGCCTTTCATGGTTATGCCCGATGCGATCAAAGCGTTGATCCAACTGGAATCCGCACCTGTAGAGAATTTATCCCAGCTTGTCTACAACATCACCAGCTTCAGTCCCTCAGCGGTGGATTTTCAGAAAGAGATACTGCGGGAGTTTCCGAATGCCCGGATTTCCTTTGAGCCTCATCTCAGCAGGCAGGGGATCGTGGATAGCTGGCCGGGAGATGTGGATGATTCCGCCGCCAGGACGGGATTGGGGTTGGTCACCTGATTACGATCAGGAGAGAGCTTTCAGCGAGTACCTGATCCCTGCGATCAAGCAGTATTACCGCGGGGTTAATGAGAAAACAATTTGATTACTGCAAGGAGAAACAAATGACTGAAAACAGCGTTAATGGAATGCCACCCCTCGCAGAAGATGAAAAGGTCACTCAGGTAATGATCTACCTGGATCATGGGATCGTTTGGGGAAATGTGATGACAAAATCACAAATCAGGGTGTCCACATGGTTGCGAACCTCCGCGGCTCCCGACTTCATCACGATCTACCAGGCTAACTTTTTGTTAACCTATGGAGGCATTGCTCAAAAACCGGTTCAATATCCGGTCATGCACATTTCCACTCCCAAGGTGCTCGCTTTTCACATGATGCCCCCTAATGCCGACCCGGTCGATTACGATCCCACAGAACCCAACCGCCGCCTGGAGAAAGCAGGGTTGATCCTGGGCGGTTTCATCTTTGAGGGTTTTATCCGGTTATCTTCAATTTCGAATCTGAACAGCTACATCGATGTAACCCGGGAGGAATTCACCACCTTGTATGACCTGACCATCACCTGCCGCCCCATCCCATCCCTTGGCACTATGAAAGTACCTTACGCCCTGATCCGCCAATCCGCAGTGATCTGGTGCAACCGGGATAATTAATCCGATACCTAAAAAATAATCAGGAAAAACAAATCCATCACATTCGTACCGGTTGAGCCGGTACAAATCATTCCACCCGCCTGCTTAAAGTATCGATAGGAATCATTTTCAGACTAGAAATCGAGACGGGTCCAATCCTAGCTTTTCACTCCGAAGATATGTATTTCCAGTGACGACTGCACCTGCCGCATCGGTTGGACCATCCTCGCCATCCGATGCCAAAGTAACCAGGGCAATATTTGCTCTGCCTGCAAGACTTTTAACAGCTGCCAGTGCTACCTCCAGATTGCGCCCGCCAAACCCTTCACCTTTCAAGGAGACAGTTGTCTCTCCCCCGCCAATCAGGCACAATGGTTTTGCGATTTCGATGCGATTATTCAGGTATTTTAACAAGGTGTTTGCCAGATATTCACCTACGGCACTCGCTTCACCATGGATCGAAGATCCAAGGTTGATTGTCTCGAATCCCTGGCGGCTTGCTTCTTCGAGGGAAGCTGAGACCGATTTCTCATTGCTTGCAATCAATTGGAATGAGCATTTCTGAAATGCTTCATCTCCGGCCTTCAAGGTTTCAGGGATTGTCCCGTTCATTCCTTCATTAAGGATTTTCAAGATCGATGCCGGCAGAGTTTCCTGGAGCTGGTATTTCTGAATGATTCTCGCCGCATCCAAATAGGTACTCTCATCGGGTACAGTCGGACCGGAGGCAATGATCTCCGGAGGGTCGCCAATGACGTCAGAAATCGCCAATGTGAGCACCTCTGCCGGGGAGCAGAACCTAGCCAACCCGCCTCCTTTAATACAATCCAGATGCTTTCTCAGGGTATTGATCTCTCCAATAACAGCTCCGCATCGCAATAATTCCTTTGTCATCAACTGGATATCTTCAAGTTTGATACCCTCAAACGGAAGGGTCATCAAAGCAGAGCCTCCCCCGGAAATCAAGCAAATAACCAGGTCATCCGGTGTCAGTCGACTGCAGGATTCGACCAATTTCCTGGTGGAGCGTAAAGAATCTTCCCCCGGAATTGGATGGCTTCCCTTCAACACTTCGATACCTTCAGGTAGATGAAAATTCCCTTCCTGCGGAAAGGTTTTGGAGATTAATATTCCACTATTAATCGAATCGCCTAATACATCCACCAAACCCTGCGTCATTGGAATGGATGCTTTGCCTGCGCCGATAAGATGAATTTTTCTGTTTATGGAAAATCGTTTGCGGATGCCTGAAACCTGGAATGAACCATTTCTTAATGATATTGCCGAAGATACCGCGATTCGCGGATCGGCTGCTTCCAAACCTGCTGAGATGATCTTAAGAAGAATATCTTGTTGAGATACTGGCAAAGGTGAATTATTGATATTAATTTTCATAATCATGCTTTTCGGTTGGAAATCGCATAAATTTAGTACATTTGTTTTTTAGACAGGGGCTTAAAATAACTCTGATTTTTCATGATTGTAGTCTAAAATAAACGGGTGTCTTTGCTTATACTCTCCCAAGTAATTAATAATTATGATCTCATTAACTCATAGCAGGAGGAATTAAAGTGAATCAAGACGTTCTCAATGGATTGATCCGCCCTCAGAATGTCGCCATCATCGGCGCCTCGGCCACACCCGGCAAGATCGGGCATACAGTGGTCTTGAACCTGATTCAGGGAGGATATCAGGGGGGTATATACCCTGTGAACCCTGACTCCGAGGAGATCCTCGGGAAAAAAGTATACAAATCTGTGAAAGATATCCCTGGCCCCGTGGATGCAGCCATCATTACCATCCCCGCCAAATATGTATCCCCAGTGATCGATGAATGCGGGCAAAAGGGAGTCAAAGGATTGATCGTGATCACCTCCGGATTTTCTGAGGTTGGACGGAAGGATCTCGAGGATGATATGGTACAGAAGGCGCATAAATATGGAATGTGCGTTCTGGGTCCCAATATTGTTGGTTCTCTCTCAAACGCTGATAAATTCAACGGCTCATTCGCCCCCTTCCTTCCTTTGCCGGGTAAATCATCAATGGTTACCCAATCCGGAGCATTGCTTATCGCAATTGACGCCGCCTCCTTTACCCGGAGAGTGGGATTTGAAAAATTGATCTCGATCGGCAATATGTGCGATGTGGATTTTGCAGATCTTGTTGCTTGGTTAGATAGCGACCCCGCCACTTATTGTATATCCCTATACGTGGAGGGTTTGAAGAATGGTCGTGCTTTTATAGAAGCAGGCAAAAAGGCAACCAAACCGATCATTGCTCTAAAATCCGGTGTTTCCACTCACGGCGCAGCAGCTGCTGCATCCCATACTGGTTCTCTCGCTGGAGCAGCAAAGATCTACAGCGCTGCCTTTCAACAAGCGGGGGTGATCCAGGCTGAGAATCTGAATGATCTCTTCAACCGTACCCAAGTTCTTTCGCTGCAGCCCCCGATGAAAGGCGAGAATATGTTGATTCTCACCAACGGTGGTGGAGTCGGTGTTCTGGCTACCGATGCAGCAGAAAAATTTGGTATCCCACTGAAGTTCGCCCCAGAAGATGTTCAGGCTCAATTAAAAAAACATATGCCGGATTATGGTTCCGCCAAGAATCCGGTGGATATGACTGGAATGGCTGGAAATGAATGGTTCCGGGAGACAACCCAATTCTCCTTTGCTCATCCCTGGGTGGATGGTCTCTGTGTTCTGTATTGCGAAACCGCCATGACCGACCCACAGGGCATCGCTGAAAGTATCAAGGCAGGCATTGATGCCACCGGTATCAAAGATAAACCCGTCACGGTTTCTTTTGTCGGCGGTGAACGATCCGATAAAGCCATGCGCTGGTTGGTCGAAAATGGCATCCCCGCCTATGGCGCGCCTGATCTGGCAGTTAATGCGATGGCCTGCCTGAGAGAATACGCCCGCATCAAGGAAATCGCGGCCGAGCCGGATTTCGAATGTGAACCAGCGGATAAGAACAAAGCCTTGGATGTGATCGCGAAAGCTCGTGCAGATGGAAGAGATTCGCTTACTGAGATTGAAGCCAAGCAGGTTTTTGCAGCATATGGACTACCGGTAACGACGATTGCCCTGGCAAAAACTGAGGATGAAGCGGTACAGCTCGCAGAGCGAACCGGATACCCGATCGTTATGAAAATCGTCTCTCCGGATATCCTGCATAAATCCGACGCTGGTGGTGTAAAAGTCAACATTAAAGACGAAGCAGGTGTTCGTGATGCATGGAAAACAATCATCACGAACGCAAAAGCCTATAAACCGGAAGCCAATATCCATGGGATCGCTGTTCAGGAAATGGCTCCCTGGGGTACTGAGGTCATCCTTGGATCTGTCAATGATTCCTCATTCGGACCAACCGTTATGTTTGGTTTGGGTGGTATTTTTGTTGAGGTGCTCAAGGACGTAACCTTCCGCGTAACACCTGTAACGCAAGGCCAGGCACGTAGAATGCTTTCCGAGATTCGTGGAGCCCCCATCCTAAAAGGTGCACGGGGAGAATCCCCCCGCGACCAGGAGGCCATGGTCGAAACGATCTGTAAGTTCTCCAACATGATCCTGGATTTGAAGGATGAGATATCCGAAACGGATGCGAACCCCTTGCTGGTCTATGAAACAGGCAAAGGATTGAAAGTTGCGGATGCCCGTGTGATCCTAAAATCCAAATAGAGGTTTATCAGGTTGTAAAACAGCTTCCTAAACGGAAGCTGTTTTGATTTATGAATTCTTGATCTTCTGGTATGCACCCTTCCAGGGCGATCCGATCCTGTTTTTTTCTGCAACCTTTACTTTGCTGAATTTTTGACCAGTCCTGGCTGCAAGCGAAGCAACCGCGCCCCAGTCTTCCTTCAACAAGGCATCTTTGTAGCTTTTTGCAAAGAAACCGGTCCATTCCCAATCCATCCGGAACCGCTCGGCTTTCACCCAGTACCCTCTCTTTTCCCAGGCGGCAACGGATTCATCCACAGTGTCCGCAATGGACTTTAATGCCAGAGAGATGTAGGCAGTTATATCCCGGGTTTCATCACCTGTGTCTGTTAGTTTTAGCAATTCCCTTAATGCCACGACAACTGATTTAACCAATAGATTCCGGTTTTTTCCAGCGCTTTCGGTGTTGATAATTTTACTCACGTGTCCTCGATGTTATTGGATTGGTTTGCAATTATACCTTCAGGGAATATTTATTCCTGCATTGTCAAAAGACTGCAATCAGAATATAATTCCTGTCGTTGTTCGGGGCGTGGCGCAGTCCGGCTAGCGCGCTTGCATGGGGTGCAAGAGGTCGGAGGTTCAAATCCTCTCGCCCCGACCAGTGATCTGCGGATTTCAATATCCGCAGGTTTTTTTATAAATTGCCTCTTGACTTTTTCAATTTATCGGCTATTATATTAACAATTAATTGTCAGAGGAAATCTTGAACTACTTCTTGTTCACCGCCCTTATTACCGTCCTTATGCACATGATTATTTGGCTCATGTACACGATGGGACATTTGGACGGCAACCGGACTGTTAGGGAAGTAGATTAGGAAGAAGTAGCAGAAAACCAAGAGGAAGCCGCCCAGAAAAGAGGCGGTTTCTTTTTTTTGGGAAATCCAAGGAGGTGATTGCTTTATAGAATTTGTTTGTTGTTGAGTTTGAAAAATCGTCAAAATTTTTTTAAGGAGAAGAAAGATGTCTAAGCGTTTTGTGTTTTTGTTTGTTGTTGTTCTCTCGCTCGCCCTGGCTGCATGCGCGCCGGTTGTGACCGAGACCCCTGCCCCCCCGGCACCGACCGAGGAAATGGCCGCCCCCACCGAAGCAGCCCCTGAAGCCAGTGGAGAACCCGAAGTGTGCGCCAGTGATCCCTTTGGCTGCGCCAAAGTTGATCCCGGTACCACAGTTAAAGTTGGTATGGGCGCTCCCATGACCGGTGGCGATGCCTCCTTCGGGATCGATATCTCCCAGGGTGCCCAGGTGGCTGTTAAAGACGCTGGCGAATTTGAAGGCTTTTCCTTCGAACTCGTTGCCCAGGATGATGGTGGCAATGCTGAAGGCGGCGCCGCAGTAGCCAACAAGTTGGCTGCTGATCCGTCTGTTGTAGCTGTTGCCGGCCACATTTTCTCCGGTGCAACTGCTGCTGCCATGCCCATCTATGAAAAAGCTGGCCTGCCCATGCTTTCCCCCTCCGCCACGAACCCAACCCTGACTGAAAAAGGTTCAGCGGTCTTCAACCGGATCGCGTTTACCGATGTGATCCAGGCGAAGTTCGCCTCAGCGTTCCTCGCTGAAAAACTTGGCTTCAAGAAAATCGCAGTCCTGCACGATGGCTCCGATTACGGCAAGGGTCTGGCCGAGATCGTCCGCGATAACTTCGTGGCTGCTGGTGGAGAAGTGACCGAATTCCAGGCCATCACCACCAAAGAGACCGATTACACCGCTGTTCTCTCGACTGTTGCTGCTGGTAATCCCGAAGCTGTTTATTTCGGTGGGTATACCGCTGATGCCTCTGTGCTGGCCAACCAGATGAAACAGACCGGCCTCGAAAACGCTGTATTCTTTGGTTGCGATGGCACCTATGGTAAAGATTTCCTCGACCGCACAGGTGCGAATGGTGAAGGCGCGTATGCTGTATCCCTCACCCCGCCTGATTCTCCCGAAAAAGCTGCGTTTGATGCCGCATATGAAGCCGCATTCGGACAGGCTCCTGGTGTGTTATCCCCATTCTCCTGGAACGGTTACGACTCAGCTGCTGCCCTTATCTCAGCTGTGAAATCGGTAGCTGTCAAGGGTGGCGATGGTTCCCTGTATGTTCCTCGCGGCGCGCTGGTTGATGCAGTTCGCACCCTGACAGAATTCAAAGGTGTTGCTGGAACCTATTCCTGCAATGAAATTGGTGAATGCAACTCCAACGGTCCGCTCTTCGTTGTGATCAAAGACGGCGCCTGGGTTCCTGCCCAGTAGAAAGTCTGTTTAGTCGTTCGACCTGCCCGGTCAAATTTGGCCGGGCAGGTTTATGTATCAGGTATAATTCATTTTATTCTTAACTCCCCGTCAAGGATTCTCTATGCAGAATAAGAGGTCGCAAGGTTTTAAAAGCTTTTGGAAAAATATTGGTGGGTATATCCGGCCTTTTATTGGAATTGCAGTAATCGCTTGGGCCATTTGGCGCATGTATCTTGTATTCTTCGTAGATGCCAGATTTGGCCCGGAAACCTGGCTCAGATTAGCCTTCAGTGGTTTGGTAATCGGGGGTGTATATGCGCTGGTAGCGATCGGTTATTCCCTGGTTTATGGCATCCTTGGAATGATCAATTTTGCGCACGGCGAAGTCATGATGGTTGGATCCTTCGCAGGATATTTCCTGATCCAGGCCTTAAAGGAAATCCGTATTCCAACCACTGCTTTTCCAGATCAGACTTTTCTGAATGCATATCCCTGGATTTCGGTTATCCTTGCGTTCGCGGTCGGTATGACAGCTGCTGCCACTACGGGATATTTCCTTGAAAAGATCGCCTACCGCCCCCTCCGCAATGCTCCCCGCTTGGTGCCGTTGATCAGTGCGATCGGTGCATCTATTTTTCTGCAGAATGCAGTTCAGCTTCTTTTCAGTCCTCAATTACGCGATTATACAAATCCGGATGTACTTGCTCGAGGAACCGGATTCGCTCTTCAAGTTAATGGTAATTCAGTGATGCTTACCTATACAGGTGTGTTAACTTTTATTCTATCTCTTTCCTTAATGGGTCTCCTATATTATGTGGTTCAGCGCACCCGTTTGGGAAGATCCATGCGAGCAATTTCTCAGGATAAAAAGACCGCCGCTTTGATGGGCGTAAACGTAGATAATGTGATCAGTAAAACCTTTATTATCAGCGGTCTCCTGGCAGGTGCTGCAGGAGTCATGTGGGGACTTCAAATGGGATTGATCAACTATTTCATGGGTTTTCTGCCTGGAATCAAAGCTTTCACTGCCGCGGTTCTTGGCGGGATCGGCAGTATCCCCGGTGCAATGGTTGGCGGCCTGGTCTTGGGTGTTATTGAATCAGTAGCCCCTGCTGCTTTTGGTGTAGATTTTCAATTGAAAGATGTGATCGCCTTTTTGATCCTGATTCTGATCTTCCTATATAGACCTACCGGTATTCTTGGTACAACGATTAAAGAGGAAAAGCTATGAAAAATAAATCCTCTGGCAATAAGATCGTCAACCCGGCTGTCGTTGCGTCCATAGTGACAATTTTCCTGATCTTGATCGGTTTTAATGTGGTTTTTGCCGCCATCGTATCCAAAGCTTTCGGTCAAAATGTTATCAGCGGCGCACTTTCCAATCCCTACTTCCAGATCGTTTTTAATGCATTGATGGGATTCCTGGTAGGTTGGCAAGTAAACAAAACAAGGGATTTTCGGGGTGTTTTAGCCAGTTCTTCAGCCGGGGCGATAACCGGCGCAATCGTGGCTGGTTTCTGCCTCCTTCTTGGGATCATTTATGTTAATGGCGGTGATTTTCGTTCATACTTGACCGCTCTTTCTACTGTCAATGTCAATTTTGTTCTTTATGGGCTGCCTCCCATCCTGGGCTTCCTTGTGACCTTGGTCACATTTATATTCTTTAGTTTCCTTGGCGGACTCTTAAAAATGATTCCATTTGGAAGGATCTTTAGCAAACCTGCCGGTGCAGTAAAATCCTTCTTCAATAAGCCATCGATCCAAAAAATCTGGCACAACAAGGTGTTCAGGATCTTTCTCCTGGTCCTTGGGCTAGCCGCAATGTTCATTCTTCCCCGTGTCTGGGGTTCCTACTGGAACTATGTGGTCGGTACAGTTGGAATTTATGTGTTGATGGGTTTGGGGTTGAACCTGATAGTTGGTCTTTCCGGGCAGCTTGTGCTTGGATTCGCTGCCTTTATCGCCGTCGGTGCTTATACGGCCGCTCTTTTAAACGCTCCAGAACCACATAATATGATGTGGGGAGCCTGGATCGCATTTATCGTCGGGATCTGCCTCGCTGCATTAGCTGGTGCGCTCATTGGATTACCGATCATGAAATTGCGGGGTGATTATCTCGCGATCGTTACCCTTGGATTTGGCGAGATCATGCGCATTATGCTTAAAAGCGATCTTCTCACCAGCTTCACCGGGGGGCCGCGCGGGATTCAAGATATCAAGGGTCCGGTGATATTCGGAGCTTCCTTTAATTCCGACATCGACTTCATGTATCTGATCCTGATGGCAGTTGCCATCGCGATATTCGTAACCATCCGCCTGCAGGATTCCCGGGTTGGCCGGGCATGGATCTCGATGCGCGAGGATGAGACCGTAGCCTCAGCGAGCGGTGTAAACCCGATGAAATACAAGATCCTCGCCCTTGTACTCGGTGCTGCATTTGCCGGGCTGGCAGGTACGATTTTCGCCACCCGCAACCAGTTCACCGGACCTGAAGATCATACGTTGATGGTTTCCATTAATGCACTTGCCATCGTCATTGTCGGCGGCATGGGTAGTATTCCAGGGATCATCCTCGGCGCTTTCGCCCTCAAAGGGCTCCCTGAGCTCCTGCGTGAATTCGAAAGTTACCGCATGCTAGCTTTCGGCGCGCTTTTGGTGGCGATGATGATCTGGCGTCCACAGGGTTTCTGGCCTGCGAAGCGACCAGCATTATCGAGGAGGATCAAACCGGAGGACGCACCGCCTCCCATTGCCCCAAAGTCTGTCAAGGAGGTCCGCCGTGACTGACACATTGCAGGTTTTAAATGTCACCAAACAATTTGGCGGCCTCACTGCCGTGGATAAGGTGGATATCAACGTTCGCAAGAATTCGATCTCCAGCATCATCGGCCCGAACGGTGCCGGAAAAACCACTCTGTTTAATTGCATCTCCGGGTATTACTGCCCGGAGGAGGGGAAAATCCTGTTCGATGGGCAACCCATTCAAGGATTGGCCACCTATGAGATTGCTAATCTCGGCATCGCGCGAACTTACCAGAATATCCGCTTGTTCAAGCAATTGACCGCTTTGGAGAACATTCTCGTAGGCGCTCAACCTCATCTGACCACCGGGTGGTTTAGTGCGGTAATTCGCTCCCGCAAATTCAAGCGGGAGGAATACGATGCTCTCAAAGAAGCGATGCAACTGTTGGAGCACGTTGGATTGAAAGATTGCGGCGACACCCTGGCAGTGAACCTGCCCTATGGCGCGCAGCGTCGGCTGGAAATTGCCCGCGCGCTGGCGAATCGTCCAACCCTCCTCCTTCTTGATGAGCCAACCGCCGGAATGAACCCCCAGGAAACCGAGTTAATGGCAAAATTCATTGCCACATTGAGGGATGATTTTAATCTTACGATAGTTCTTATCGAACACGACATGAGCGTTGTGATGGGCATTTCGGAGCAGATCAGCGTTCTCGACCATGGAGTCAAGATCGCCGAAGGTTTGCCAGAAGAGATCCGCGCCAATCCGCGTGTGATCGAAGCTTACCTGGGGGCAGGTACCCAGCATCTTGTGGATAAATTCAAACGGAAAAAGAACAATGCTGCTTGAAATAGAAAACCTACATGTATCATACGGGGCAATTAAAGCCCTTCAAGGGATCAGCCTGACGGTCAACGAAGGTGAGATCATCGCGCTGATCGGCGGTAACGGCGCTGGAAAATCCACCACACTGAACACGATCTCCGGTTTATACCGCCCAATTAAAGGCTCCATAAAATTCCAGGGGCAGGAAATTACGACCGCACCTTCGTATGAAATCGTTTCGAAGGGTGTGATCCAGGTACCTGAAGGACGGAAGATCTTCTCTTCCATGACCGTTTTGGAGAACCTTGAAATGGGCGGATTCCTGGAGATGGATAAAGCCACCCGGCAGAAAGACATCGAATCCATCATGACGCGCTTCCCGCGCCTGGCTGAACGCAGGAACCAGGCCGGTGGAACGCTATCCGGTGGTGAACAGCAAATGCTCGCCATTGGTCGCGGATTGATGGCGCATCCCCATCTCCTCCTTCTCGACGAACCTTCTATGGGCCTCTCCCCCATCCTGGTGGAGCAGATTTTCGAGATCATTCAGGAAATCAACCTTCAGGGAGTGAGTATTTTATTGGTGGAACAGAATGCCCAAATGGCACTGGCCATCGCCAATCGCGCTTATGTATTGGAAACCGGTCGAATCGTGGTTCAGGGTGAAGCGGATCAACTCATGCATGATCCGATGGTCCTGAAGGCGTATCTCGGTGGATAATCAGGGTTATAAAATGTAATAAAATAAAAACCGCCAAAAGCGGTTTTTTAATCCGGGTCGCAGATCATGAACTAGGTTACCAAGAATGTCAATAAATACTTCTCAACAGTCACATCAGGAATTCGTTGCGTACCTGCATAAATTGATCATGCACAGTATTCATGAGATCCTAGGGACTTTGAAATCTCCCGTGTTTGTTAAATGGTTAATTGATATTCTCTTTTTCTTCCCTATCCGGTACTTCGCCAAATTCTTTGTGGAGTTTGATGAAAGAACAAAGTTAGAGGGTTTCCCTGCTGCAGGTAGGTGGCTTTGTGATCGATTTGTGTCGGATATAAAAGTTCGCGGTGGGAAAAACATACCTGAAAGCGGACCGATCATGATCGTTTCGAATCATCCAGGGGCTTATGATTCCTTTTGCATACTCGCCACGCTTGGCAGGCGGGACCTTAATGCCATCATCTCGGATATTCCGTTTTGCATGGCTATGCCTAACGTAGCGCCTAATTTGATCCACACCAACTCGAACGTTGATGTTCGAATGTTGGCAATCCGCGAAGCAATCAAGAGGCTCCAAAACGGGATCGCTTTCCTGATCTTCCCAACGGGTTTGATTGACCCGGATCCTTCGTTTATGGATAACGCTGTTGATGAATTAAACAACTGGTCAAACAGTATAGAGCTATTTTTACGCAGAGCTCCAGATACCCGGCTTCTGATCACAACCGTGAGTCATATCCTTCAACCAAAATGGACAAGTCATGTAATGGTGAAAACCCAACATACCATCATGACAAAACGCCGCATGGCTGAATTTGTCCAAGTCTTGAACCAGTTTTTTATCCCGTGGAGCAAGAAATCCATTCCCTGTATTTCCTATGGAAAACCGATCACCTATGAAGAATTAAAGAAGATGGAGGGCAGTATCCAGGAGAATATAATCCGGTTTGCAGAAATACAGATGAAAGACCATATGGAGATTTTTAATCAAACCTAGGTTAATTACCCGGTTGGTTGTCTTTGATCAATTTTGAAATAACCCGAACATGAAGCATAAAGTACATATGGAAATGATCACAATAATTGCTAGTATGAAGTACCGGCTAATATTCCTTCCGGTATTTATCACAGTGGAAACAACCTCTGGGGGGATTTCCACAGGTTTTCCATTGACCATTACGGTTTGAAGGGGCTCAGCTTTCTCTGGAATTTCTGTTTCAACCGGAAGGGTATAAGCAGTCGGAGGGTCAGGTGTGTACCCCAACCCTTCAGTTTCCATCAAGGTAGGTTCTTTTGGACCAACAACATTAATTGCGGTTCCGCAGAATGTGCAAAGGTTTTCAGGACCACTCTTTTGGGATGGAACCTCGGCTCCGCAATTTGGGCATTTAGATAGATTGGTCATGGATATTTTTCCTATTAAATAAATTATATAGCACTCCCCATCTTCATACCTGACCCTTCCGTATCCGGCTTTTGAGTGGTAAAATCTGCCCTTGTTCGATTGATAGGCAAGTATTTGCCATCTTTCCGCTCCTGGCTCACCCACGGTGATGACCCGGGGCAAACCCGTGGAAAGGAGGATTCCAACATGCGTGATTACGAAGTTGTCGCCATTTTCCAGCCCGATCTGGACGAGGCATCTTTAAATATCAAATATCGAAAAGATCAAGTCATGGATCACCGACGCAGGTGGCACCATTGAAAAAGTGGACCTGTGGGGCAAGCGCCGTTTGGCCTACCCCATTCGCAAACAACTGGATGGTATTTACGTTCTCGTAAAAGCCCAGATGTCGCCCGCTTTCGCGAATGAACTGGATCGCAATTTGCGCTTCCAGGAACCAGTAATGCGGTTCATGATCGCCGTTATCGAAAAATAACGGTATTCGATTTCAACCAGGCATAAAGCCTGAACGGATAGTAAGCCAAGATTGGAGCAAGTATGTCTGAAGAGAATATCAACGAGCAGGAACAACCGATGCGCGAGCGGCGCTATATGGCCCGCCCTAAGATCTGTCAGTTCTGTGCCGATAAGAATGTCGACATGGACTATAAGAACATCGAGCTTCTGCGCAGATTTGTGACCGAGGAAGGAAAAATCCGACCCCGCCGTCAAACTGGCACATGTGCCCGTCATCAACGCGCCCTGGCACGCGAGATCAAACGCGCTCGCCAGATTGCGCTATTGCCCTTCACTGGTGAACGCTGGGGGGATTACCGCTAAATACCCTGGGAGGTTCACCTCCCAGGTAATTCTTGTTTACAGGCAGGATCATGGCAAAACAGAATAGCCAAAAAGAACTATCGAAAAAGCACATCGCCCATTCCGAACGCGCGCAAAGACAGCAGCGTTGGATCATCATCGGAATCAGTGCGTTTGCCGCGCTTGTCATCCTTGTGCTTGGCTTCGGCGTGGTCGATCAATTGTATTTACAGGGTGAGAGAGCAGTCGCGAGGGTCGGCGATGAAAAGATCACTGTCAGTGATTTCCACAACCAGACCCAGCTTGCGCGGATTGAGAACCTGCAGCAATTCAATTACAGCCAGGCCATTATGGAATATGCCCTCCAATTGAGCGATTTCGATTCCTATTTGCAGGCGATGTATGATCTGCAAAGGATACAATCCCAAATGGCGGATGCCAATGAATTTGCATTCAACAATTTAAATTCGATGGTTGACGATGTCTTGATCCGAAAAGAAGCCGGTAATTTCTCTCCGGCAATCTCGATATCCGATGCCGAGGTTGAGGAATCCCTCCAGAAATTGTTCAGCTTCTATCCCGATGGGACGCCGACCGCTGCACCCACCTCTACACTCTGGGTTACCCCCACGTACTCCAGGACCCAGGTAGCCATCCTTGGAGCTACCAAAGCACCGGTGCCCACGGCCACACTCGATTCGACTGTGGCTCCTAGCGTAACCCCCACCCAGGCTCCTACTTCCGAACTACCCATTACTGCCACGCCGGCTGTGACGCTTGGTCCGGTTGGAACTCCCACCGCCTACACTTTGGAGGGTTATAAAGCCAAGTTCCAGGAATATCTGGATTTCCTGGCAACTTTCGATATCAAAGAATCCGACTTGAGAGAGTATTGGAAAACCCAGCTCTTGCGTCAGAAAGTGATCGATGCCCTCACCACCGATATTGCGCTGGAAGCTGATCAGGTCTGGGCACGGCATATTCTGGTCGCCTCTGAGGAAGAAGCCAACAAGGTGATCTCACGATTGAAATCCGGCGAGGATTTTGTTACCCTCGCTGCAGAAGTCTCGATCGACCCGGGAACAAAATCCCTTGGCGGCGATCTTGGATGGTTCCCAAGGGGTATCATGGTTACCGAATTTGAGGATGCTGCATTTTCGATTGAAATCGGGGATACAAGCCCTGCAGTGAAAAGCGCCATGGGATACCACATCATCCAGGTTCTGGGTCGCGAGGAAAGACCTCTTTCACCGAAATACTTGAATATCGCCAAGCAGAAGATCTACACCGATTGGATCACGAATCTGCGCGCTGGTACAACGATCTCTATCGAGGATCTCTGGAAAGATTACGTCCCGACAGAACCCACCGTTGAAATGCCAACACAATAACAATTGATTTAACTAAAAAAAGAGCTGCTCTTGATTGCAGCTCTTTTTTTTGGATCACACCATCTCGTCAGTGATTTCGTCCATCCTGAGGCTGATCACCTGTGATGTCGTATCCTTTGCCTTGGTCACCCCATAGATCACATCAGCCACCTGGACTGTATTCCGATTATGGGTGATGATAATGAATTGCGTGTTTTCGCTCAATTCTTTTAAAAGTTCACAGAATCTTCCCACGTTGGCTTCATCTAACATGGCATCCACCTCATCCAGGATGCAAAAAGGTGTTGGAGAAATCTTCAGTAAAGAGAATATTAACGCAACTGCGGTTAAACTTCGCTCCCCTCCAGATAGAAGATTCAATCCCTGCTCCCGTCTGCCGGGAAGCTTGGCCTCAATATCAACCCCGGAATTCTTGGGATCATCTTCATCGATCAATTCCAACCTCGCCTGGCCTCCATTGAATAGTCGCGTGAACATTTGCTTAAATTCCACCGCAACTGCATCAAAAGTTTTTCGAAACTCTCGTTTCATTAAGTCATCCAGCTCCGCGATAACTTGCCGGAGATCCTCATCTGCTTTGATCAGATCCTCCACCTGCCTGGTTAAAAAGGTGTGGCGCTCTGAGACTTCCTGAAATTCTTTTTGGGCTTCAAGGTTGACTGGACCCATACGTCGTAATTGAGTTTTTTGGCGAATGATATTTTCCTCGTATCCTACAGGAAGCTCTTTTACGGATGGTAAATGTTCCACCATACCTTCGAGGGGCAGAGGATTGGGACCGTGGATTTCGGGGACGTAATCGAATGCTACCAATCCAAAATCTTCTTCGATTCTGTTCCGTAGCGATTCCAGGGTATCTTTTTGCCTGCTGAGATCTAGCTGCGCTTGTGAAGTATGTCGGTCTGCGATTTGCACCGCAGTTCGGGATGCATTCTGTGTTTCTTGCAAGGCGTTGAATTCGTCTTCTTTTTCCGAAATTTCCGTTTCCAATGGTTCGATGATCCGGTTCAACTCCGAGATGCGTTCGGATAATTCCCGGCCGCGGATATGGAGATCTTCTATCTCTTTACGGGTGAACTCCAAATTCGTTTTCAGTTCCTGCATGCGCTTTGCCTGATCAGCTATTCGCTTTTGAAGCGATAGGACTGTCTCTTCTTTTTCATTCATACGTTTTTTCGTTTGCAGGAAGTTCTGATTGATTAGCGCAGCCTGGGTTGTCCAATGGGTAAACTGAAGTTGAAGCTCATCCAAGGTGATCGCTTTGACCAGGTCCTGTGTTGCTAAGGTCTCATCCCGGAATTGTTTCAATTCCAAGTCATTTGTGGATGATCTTTCCTTTTGAAGTGAGATATCAGAATTAATTCTTTGCAACTCAGCCTGGTAATTTCGGGTTTGTTCCTGAATCCAGGTTAGTTTCTGGGCAGCTTGCTCTTTGCGCAACGAAGCCTGCTGCCAGGTGGATTTTTGATCTTGAATGGTTCTTTCACCCGTTTGAATTCCATCTTCAACTGCTTTAATCCGTTTCTGCATTTCGTCGTGCTTACCTTCGAGATTGCGCAATTCACCTGCTAATTTCTGGTGTGTCGATTCCAACTGTTTTAGAGAATTCTCAAGTGTTTGTTTTTCACGAGGGCGGCTCAATAAATTAACACGGCTTTCACGGCCAGCCGAAACAGCGCCATTCCCATAGAACACTTCTCCACGTAATGTCACAACTCTTCCCCAAACTGGGATTTCGCGGCATATTTCGCGGGCTGTGTCTCGCGATCCCGAAATATAAACTTGGTCTAGAAGTAAGTGCAAGAATTTCTTCAATTCTCCGTCAACTTCCACCGCATCAATTCCCCTGCAGAGGATACCCGCATGTGATGATTGATTCTTGCTTTCGAATTCACGATCGGTATCGATTGATATCAGGATCGCTTTACCCTTTTCTCCATCTTCCAGCAAAGTTAATACCTTTTCCAGATTGTTGAAATCCTCCAGCAGTATCCCTTCCAACATTTCCCCGAGCACTGCTGCCATTGCGGTTTCGTATTCCTGCTTAACGTGAATCCTTGTAGTAAGAGGATTAATCCTTCCCGGGAGAATGCCATTAGCCGAAGCTTCTAAAATTGTCTTTGACCCATCAGTAAAACCTGCCAGGTTACGCTCGGACTGGGAGATGATCTCGATCTGGGCTTTTAATTTTGCATGGTTTGCTTGTAAGTCCATCTCCTCTTCCCGCAGAGTCTTAATCTCGGTTTCCAATCTGGATTTTTCCTGGATTAATCCTTCTTTCTCATCCAACCTGGTTTTTTGTTTTTCATTTTCCAGGTGAAGGGTTTCATTTGATATCTGGTAATCCGTTTCGGCGGTTTCGTATTCTCGTTGCAGATCATCCTGTGCCCCTGAGCTGGATTCGAGGCTTACCTGTATTGATTCCATCCGGTTGACGAGTTCCTCGGTTTTTGATCGGATCTGGATTTGGCGGGTTTCTGCCTCGAGCAAAAATTTTCTTGAATTCTCGAGTTCTTTTTCCTTTTCCTCCCGATTCTTCCTGGCGGAATCGAACGCCGAACGGGCGGAGGTTTCCTGGTCCTTCGCCTCAGCGAGGGAACTCTGAATGGTTTCAAGTTCTTTCTTGATGGAATTTAATTGAATTGTTACTGAATTCTCTTCTTCTTCGAGATGAACTTGATCAACCTGTGCTATTTCTATTTGGCGCGTGATTGCTTTCTCCCGCTCTTCAAGAACAGCGAGATTCTTATTAATTTCTTCCCATTGTTTATGTAAACCTGAAGATTCCTCATGCCAGGTATTTAATTCACCGCGGATCGCCTGTATCCGGGATCTGATGCCGTTGATCTGGCTATCGATTTCTGTCTGGTGTTCACGGGCGGCATTTAATTGAACTTCCTGCGCCCTCACTACTTCTTTAGTGTGAGCCAACTCATTCTGGCTCTTATGCCAGTGGAATCCATACCAATCCCGCAGAAGCAACTTCAAGTCTGCTTTGATTCGTTCGTACTCCTGCGCTTTACGGGCTTGCTTCTCCAATCCATTCAGGCGAGGCCCCAGTTCTCCTAGAATATCATGTACCCTTTCCAGGTTACGGCGGGTTGCTTCCAGGCGGTTCAAAGATTCTTCCCGGCGGGACCGGTAAAGTCCAATGCCAGCTGCTTCCTCGAAAAACTTACGGCGTTCCTCCGGTTTTAAGGATAGCGCTGCATCGACAGATCCCTGGCCGATGATGGTATATGTTCGCTCTGCAAGCCCGGATTGTGATAATAATTCATTGATCTCCTTAAGCCGAATACGCTGCCCATTAAGAAGATATTCATTATCTCCATCCCGGTATGCCCGGCGGGAGAGCGCCACCTCTGAGAAGTCGATCGGTAGCCAGGAATCATCATTATCAAGAGTAACGCTTGCGAGTGCCATAGACGATCGCGGGCGGAATTCGGAACCCTGGTAGATCATGTCGTCAGTTTTTTTCGCTCTCAACAAACTGTAAGCTTGTTCCCCCAGCACCCAACGGATGGCATCCGCGATATTGGATTTTCCGGAACCGTTCGGTCCGACTATGGCAGTAATTGCGCCGGGGAATTCGAATATTGTACGGGTGGCGAAAGTTTTATAACCATGCAATTCCAGGGATCGTAATTTCGGGCGCATTAATGTTCCTTCGTTTTCAGTTATGAATGTTGATCATGTTCAACAGCTCGCGTGCGGCGTTTTTTTCAGCTGCCTGTTTGCTGCGGCCTCTACCCGTGGCTGTAATATTATCGTGGACTATCACCTTCACTTCGAATTCTCGGGAGTGATCGGGGCCTTCGACACTGCAAGTTATGTAAGCAGGGGTTTCATAGCCCTGGGCTTGTGCCCACTCCTGCAGCATGCTCTTCGGGTCTTCAGTTTTATGGTTGCGAATGATATCCTCAGACGCGATGGCCAATAAAGGGTAGACAAAGTCTTTAACCGAATTTAACCCGCTATCCAAGTATATCGCTCCAATAAGCGCTTCAAACTCATCGCATAGTAATGCGCTCCTGGTTCTACCGCCGCTAATCACCTCTCCCCTCCCCAACCGTAATCCCCTGCCCAACTCTAGTTGCCTGGCGAAATCAGCAAGTTGTTCAGTGTGCACCAGTGCTGATCTCATTCTGGTCAGGTCACCTTCCGGCATCTCCGGGAAACGATGATAAAGCCACTCTCCAACCAGGAAATCCAGTATGGCATCACCTAGGAATTCAAGCCTTTCATTATCTTCAATCGATTCTGGATGTTCATTAATGAACGACCTGTGGGTGAGTGACCTTCTTAAAAGCAATATATTTTTAAAAGGTAAACCCAACCGGTTTGCCAGCTCTTCCGGGGTTTCTTCAATCTCTTTACTATTATTTTCAGTATCCAAGGATCCCTCCCTGGAACATGGGGGGCGCCAAGCACTTCACGCATATTGTCAAGTGGTTTGCGATCCGCGTGTTCCTGTAATAAAACAAATTTAAATGCCTCAACCTCCGTTGAGTTTCTCAGGCAGATAACTTCCCTCGATCCATTCTTCACCGTTTGGTCCGGTCTCTTTTTTCCAAACCGGAACCACTTCCTTCAACCGATCGATGCCGAAGCGTGCAGCTTCGAAAATCCCTTCATCTCTGTGCGCTCCGGAGCAGGCAACAAGGACTACTGGCGTACCGGGCAGCACCATCCCGATTCTCTGGATGAGTGCGATACCTTCCACCCGTGGCCAGCGCGTTCGAATCTCCGCGGCGATCTCGTGCATTTTTTTCTCTGCCATTGGCCCGTAGGCTTCATATTCCAAACTCGCAGTAACCTTGAATTTCGAGCCCGGGCTTGAACCTCGCACGACACCAGTAAAGGCACAAATGCCTCCTGTGGTTTCCGATATGATCTCTCTCTGGATCTCATCGATTTGAATTTCAGAACTGGTAATTTTTACTATTGTCTCGCCTTCAGCTCCACCGCTCACTGGAGGAAAGAATGCAACCTCAGCCCCGTCTGGGAGGACCATTTCGTCTGGAGCAAAATTCTGGTTGACCGCGGTGATCAGGTGATCCATTGCCTTGTTCAGATCTGGAAACCGGCGGATCATTTCCAGTTTCAGGTCCTTGACAGTCTGACCTTCTGAAATCTCCATATCCAATTGGCGGATTCCGGTTATTTCCTTTATATGTGCAAAAAAAAGAACCCGAATCTGGAGGGTGCCTTCATTCATTGAAAATATCCCCGCTCTTCCCTCCGTGCTTTTCCACCAATCGGATATTTTGAATCCGGGCTGTTTTTTCTACGGCTTTGATCATGTCGTAAACAGTGAGGGCGGCCGCCGAAACAGCCACCAGTGATTCCATTTCTGCACCGGTTTTTCCGTGGGTTTTTACTTTGGCTTCGATCTCAATACCCGAAAATGAATCCGAAATCCACAAGTCAATGTTGATCTGGTCAATAGGGATCGGGTGGCAAAGAGGGATCAATTCACTGGTTCTCTTTGCTGCTTGAATTCCTGCGATCTGCGCCACAGTCAACACGTCGCCTTTTTTCACCACTTGCTTTTTTATCAGCCCTATTGTTTCCCCCTGGAGGTGGACTTCACCTCTGCTGATTGCAATCCTGTGCGTCTCCGACTTGCCGCCAATATCTACCATTTTCACCCTTCCTTGCGGATCCAGGTGGCTTAATTCTGATTCATGCATTCGCCAATTATAACCGGATTGAAACAGCTCCGCTCGATATCGCGGGATGCTATAATTGCCGCCATGGGTTTATTCACCACTGGTTATCAGACAGATGGCTATCAAATATTCACCGAGGTATATGAGGGACCGCTAGATCTCCTGCTTGATCTGATCGAACGGGCTGAACTTGATATCACCCAATTGGCTCTCGC
The DNA here is from genome assembly GCA_963747315.1 of uncultured Chloroflexia bacterium. Lineage (GTDB taxonomy): Bacteria > Chloroflexota > Anaerolineae > Anaerolineales > Anaerolineaceae > CAVVEQ01. Next base: position 806,714 of record CAVVEQ010000013.1, read on the forward strand.
TCAGGTGACGGATCAATATCTGGCTTATCTCCAGCAGTTGACCGATCGGCAAGCTTCCGAGGTTTCCGCATTTTTGGTCATCGCTGCGAAACTTCTCCAGATCAAATCCGCAGCCCTTCTCCCCCGCCCTTCTGTGGACCTGGTTACTGGTGAGGAGGTGGATAACGGTGAGATGCTTGCCCAACAATTGAAGTTATATAAGCGATTTAAAGAAATTGCGACCTGGTTAAATGCCCGGGATGAAGCGCGGATGCACACCTATTTACGACTCGCTTCAACGCCAAAAATGCAAGGGAAATTGGATTTGGCAGGTATTACCCTCATGGATATCACCCTGGCTGCAAGGGAGATCTTTTTCCTGCGTCAGGATACCCGCCCGCTCGGGGAGGTCGTCACAAGACCTAGAATTACGATCCGTGAAAGGATACTGGCCATCATGGAAGCCATTCGCCGGGATGGGATTACAACATTTCGCTCGGTCCTTTCGCCCGGCCGCGCAAGGATGGAGATCGTGGTCACTTTCCTCGCGCTCCTCGAATTGATCAAAACTCACGTTGTTGAAGCCCGCCAGGAAGAAAGATTTGGAGATATCGAGCTGCAACCGCTTGCCGATTGGAGCGAACAGATCACCGATCAGCTTGAATTTGAGGAAGAGTGATTCTAAATTTTAATATTTGTCACCAAATCCGCCGAACAAATGCCCTTCGATGATGTAACACCCATTCGCAAACAATACCTGGATATAAAAAAGAAGTATCCGGATTCTCTCCTATTCTTCCGTCTTGGAGATTTTTATGAAACCTTTGATGAAGATGCCCGGATAGCATCACGCGAACTGGAGATCGTTCTCACATCACGAAATGTATCCAAAGGAACCAGGATCCCTATGGCTGGCATACCCTATCATGCCGTAGAGGGGTACCTATCCCGCCTGATCAAAAAAGGGTACCACGTGGCAATATGTGAACAAGTTGGGGATCAACCTGCCCGGGGACTTTTTCCCAGGGAGGTGATCCGGGTAGTCACGCCAGGTACAGTTGTGGAACCCGGGATGTTAAACGGGGGAACCAATAATTACCTTTGCTGCCTGTTTGTTTTAAAACACAAAGCTGCGCTGGCTTATACAGATATCACCACTGGAGAATTCCAGGTCGTGGAGATCGCGGAAGGAGATATCTTGGGTGCGCTACGGGGGGAGATCTCCCGGCTTGCCCCAGCTGAAATTATTCTGCCGGAATCTTTTCAGGAAAGCGAGATAATTCAAGAACGATCTGTAACCCGTCTGGCTGACTGGCAATTTGATGTTGCTCGCACCGAACAAACCCTCCTCCGGCATTTCGGCGTAGCCTCTCTGGATGGTTTTGGATTGCGGGACCATCCTCTTGCTATCGCTGCGTGCGGTGTGATCCTGCAATACCTTCAAGCCACTCAACCTGCCTCACTGGGTCAACTTACTTCATTAAAAAACTATTACCTCAATCAATTCATGACCCTGGATTCTGTTACCCGGCGAAATCTGGAGATCACGGAAACCATCCGCTCTGCGGATGAAAAAGGGTCATTGCTGGGAATTTTGGATCACACGGTCTCCCAAATGGGAAAAAGACTGCTACGCCAGTGGGTAGGCAGTCCGTTGCTTGATATAGTTAGCATTCACCAACGCCAGGCTTGCGTCGCCTCCTTCCTGGAGAACGCCATGCTCCGCGCGGAATGCAAGGCAGTATTCAAACAATTAATCGACCTGGAGCGTATTTCCAATAGGATCGCTGCCGGGGTTGCCCTCCCAAGAGAATTGGTCGCTCTTCGGGAAACCTTGAGTTACCTACCCGCGATTTATAAATTATTTCAAAATGGATTCACTCAATTGCAGCCGATCGCGAAGAAAATCGGCACGCACCCGGAAATTTATGATCTTCTCAAAGAATCCTTAAATGACGATCCTCCGGCCACCCTGCAAAATACAGGGGTGATCCGTCCCGGTTTCTCCGCAGAACTGGACGGCATTGTCGAAGCCTCAAAACACGCACGTGAATGGATCGCGAATCTTGAGACGATTGAACGTGAACGAACCGGCATTAAGACCCTCAAAGTGGGGTACAACAAAGTTTTTGGTTACTACATAGAAGTAACCCATGCGAACAATGCCACAGTTCCCGCTGAATATATCCGCAAGCAGACGCTGGTAAACGCTGAACGGTACATCACACCTGAAATGAAGGAGTACGAAACACTAATATTGAATGCCGAAAGCCGCATTCATGAAGTAGAAAACCGCTTATACAAGGAAATATGTCAAAGTATTTCCACCCACCGGGTGGATTTGCTCACAACCGGTCAAATTCTGGCAGAACTTGACACATACGCCTCTCTTGCTGAAGCTGCCTCGATCGGAAAATATAACCTGCCCGAAATTGATTCAGAACCCATACTGGAGATCCGAGATGGTCGGCATCCGGTGGTCGAATGGGCGCATCATTCAAACCAATTCGTGCCGAATGATGCGGTCTTTGAACAGGGTGAGATCGTCCGCATCATTACCGGTCCCAATATGAGCGGGAAGAGCACTTTTCTCCGCCAGGTGGCCTTGATCGTACTAATGGCTCAGATCGGTAGCTTTGTTCCAGCTTCAAGCGCGAAAATTGGATTGGTTGACAGGATTTTCACCCGCATCGGTGCTCAGGATGAGATTTATGCCGGACAATCCACGTTCATGGTGGAAATGACCGAGGCTGCGAATATTCTCAACCATGCTACGCCACGCAGCCTCTTGATCCTTGATGAAATCGGTCGTGGGACTAGCACGTACGATGGACTGTCAATCGCCTGGGCAATGGTGGAATATATCCACAATCACCCCGGTGTACGCTCCCGAACGTTATTTGCGACGCATTATCATGAATTGACACAACTGGCTGATTTGTTGCCAGGTATCCGTAATTACAACGTGGCAGTTACTGAATCCTCAGGGACTGTAGTTTTCCTTCATAAGATCGTCCCTGGTGGCAGTGACCGTTCGTACGGCATCCATGTTGCGCAACTGGCTGGGTTGCCACCCCCTGTGATCCAGCGCGCTTCTGAAATACTGAAGGAATTGGAAGGTTCATCCGGCACAGCTTATCAACGAGATGAGGATATCTCCCGCCAGCTTGCCCTGTTTCCCGAATCCAATCCGTTGGTGGATGAACTACGCAAGCTGGATCTTAATGTGCTCTCACCAATAGAGGCACTAAATCACCTTTATGAATGGCAAAAGCGGTATAAAAACCTCGACGATCAAGAATCAGATTGACCTTTGATTAGCGAGCGGGAAACCACGAATAAGATAACTCCGCAAGTGAGCACAATAAATCCCGACAGCGCGGCTACCATTATAAAACCATTCGCGATCTGCAATAATATCCCGGTAAACACCTCTCCGATTTCCGCCGGGAATGCTGATACGGCTGAGCGGATCATTCCGGCTGCACCCGAATTTACCCCAAACCAAAGAATCAGGTCCATGACTAAACCGGTAGTCCCGGCAGCCAGGAGTACGATCCCGAGGTTGCGAATTTTAGTTTTCCACCCAGGTGTGGAAACCAGAACCAGAGCGACAACGAGCAGGATGGACAATCCCACCAGAACTGATGAGATCGTGCTGGAATTCCGTACTAGATTCACAAAGGTTAATATCGCTGAAGGGGTGCTGGGGGATTGCAGAGAAATGGTCTTGAGTGGGATCTGATCCGGGATCTGCGCGACCATATTCATAACAAAAGGCTTTATCAGGGGATAGACGAGTTCCATAACTTCGTCCGGGAACCGGCACAATGGAAGATTGGTATCATCGCCAAATAAGGAAAGTAGTTTTACCAGGTCTGCGGTCGTGCAAGCGGGCAGTAACTGGATTAACCCCTGGATGCTTTCCTCCTGACCGAAATTATTTTTTATTCCGCTCAGATCCATTCCAAGTGAAAGTTCGTCTTCAGATCCATGAAGGAATGTGAAAACCCTGTCCAGGTTTAAATTCCACCTGCTGTTGGAACCAATCCGGTGGAACCAGGTTGAAAATAAATCCATTAAACCGATCCTGATCCAGTTGGGAAGTCAGCTGCCCAAGACCATTATCCAGGAAATTAACAGATGAATCCCCGGATATTACCCCGCTAAGTAACAGGGGATACACACGATATAAACCCTGGTCTTGAAATGCCAGTTTATACGTGTCCTGTTGCAATAAGACTTTCTGAACCGGGACCCAGAAAATTCCCAAGAAGAGGGTAATTCCCAACAAGGCACCAATGATCACTGAAAAAATGTTACGGATGGGATATTTATTATCCATGGCTCGTTATCAATCCTTTGGCTTTTAGTAATAGGCTTTTACCTTGTGGTATTTTGAGGCGCAGGATGGCTCCCTCCACCCAATATTCACCTTCACCGATCAGATTCTCAATGGTTGATTCGTTTTCCCAGCCAAATTCACTTAAGGTTATCCCATCATCCCATAGATTGTGTGTCGGATTCATTACAATCAAGATGGATTCGTCTCCATAGGATCGCAATGCTGTAAACAAGGATTCGGTTTCCTTTCGCTGAACCAACCTGTAAGTTCCAGAACGAAGAGAGTTTTCTTGCTTGCGGATTTGAACCAATTTTCGAACCCACGATTGTAGTTCTCTGTTCCAATGAGATTCTTCCCAGGGAAAAGCCCGCCGGCAATCCGGGTCTTTTCCGCCTTCAATACCAATCTCATCCCCATAATAAATCGAAGGTACGCCTTGATACGTCAGAAGAAAAAGGAAGGCTTGTTTGACCTTTTCCACTGATCCGCCCAGCATGGTCCTGATCCGTTCGGTATCATGGCTTCCAAGCAACAGAAATAGACCAGCGACGTTCTCTGCAGGATAAACTTTGAGAAGGTGCTCTACCTTTGAACTAAATTCCCGGGCGTGGATCTTTTGATTCAAGAATTCGATTACTGCATCACGCAGAGGATAATGCATGAGGCCATCAAAATGGTGGTCCCCCACCCAGCGTGGCTGAATATCCCAGATCTCCCCCATGGTGTATGCCTGAGGATTGATCCCCTTAACGATTTCGGTAAATTCACCCCAAAATGAGTCGTCGTCGATATCATTTGGGACATCCAAACGCCAGCCATCGATCCCACGCTCCGTCCAATAGCGAACAACCCGCATAATGTAAGAACGCGTATCAGGATTATAAGTATTGAATTTCGGAAGACTCTTATTGTTCCACCAACCAACATAATCCACAGCATCCCCAGGTCCATACGCATTAATTGGAGTTTTCTTGATATGAAACCAATCCTTGTAAGCTGAATCAGATCCATTTTCAAGAACATCGGAGAAAGCGAAAAAACCTCTTCCGCAATGGTTGAAAACACCATCAATAATGATCCTTACACTCCTACCGTGCGCACAGTCCAGAAGTTCGAGGAATTCACGTTCGTCTCCCAACCGGGGGTCAATCCGGAAATAATCGACTGTATCATAGCGGTGGGTAGAAGGTGATAAAAATATAGGATTTAAATAAATGGCATTGATGCCCAGATCGATCAAATAATCAAAATGATCGCGAATCCCCCGCAGATCACCCCCCTGGAATCCATGCAGAGTTGGTTTGGAACCCCAGGGTTTGACGTTCACGGGATCGTTCGCCGGGTTGCCATTCGCAAAACGATCCGGAAAGATTTGGTAAAAAATTGCATCCCTAACCCAGCCCGGCAAGGTCATTTTTCGATCCGCTCCATGCTAACAAGTTTGATCAATGCGTCCGGATTGTGATCGAATCTTTTCCACTCAACTTCACCTGCAAGGATCTGTTTCAAGACCCGGGTGAAGGTTGTATTCACCGGAGTGCAAATGCCTCGTTTCGCTCCGTTTCTCGCCACAACCCCGTTTAGGAAATCAACTTCGGAATTACGCGAACCGGATTGGATTTCAATCAGGAAGGAAGGTTTCTTATTTCCCCGTCCTTTTGCGAGAATTCGGCCGAAAAGGGCTTGCCCCGCTTTTCCCGAAATCATGCTCCCAAAAGCAAGAAGTTTCACCGGAGTTCCTGGGAGATCCTCCACTTTATATCCAAGGGCACGCATGACTGCCTGAGTTTCGCGAAGTTGTTCCATTTCCAGATTAAAAAGCCGTTGATCTGCAAATATTTCTGCAGGGGTCATATTGAGGATCGCCGCAGAGGCATTTGCGGGAAGATTCGTGAGTAGCTTGGACCATTTCATATCCGGGATCGAGGAGTAACGCCTGGCCTTAAGCCCTGCCGTGTTGAAATCCCTTACAATCGCGGAAACCAACGGAGAATCGCCTGCAATCCCTACTCCTCGCAGCTTATCGACAGTTATCATCCCAGGGCCTTCCCTACCAATGGCGGTTGTCACCGACCCGGCAATCACCCGCCCCTCTCCGAATGCCTTAACCAGCAGAGGTTCATTTTCCACACCATTCTGCAGGCAAAGGATGGGAGGAATAAAGGATGAAAAATCCTTGATGGAATCTATGAAACCAAGGGTATCGTAAGATTTAACCGCAAGGATTCCAAAGTCAAATGGGGCTTCCTCCTTCAAATTTGAGAAGGAAGTATGCACATTCAGACCGCTAACTTTTTGAACCATCCCCTTGCGGTATAGGTTTATTCCGGTTTTTGTGAGGGTTTCCGCAGCGTCTGGTCGCTCTAAAAAATCGACGTCATTCCCAGCCAGGATCAGGCTTGCGCCAAAATAAGATCCTATTGCACCTGCACCGAAGATAACTATCCGCATCAATTCACCTCAACCAATAATTTTGAAATATTTTTAATAATTTCAATGCTTTTCCCAATATTTATAACCCTGAAGAAACGCCTTTCCGAGCATTGGTTTTTTCCCGGCAGGTTGCAATTCCTCAATTACAAAATCGCCATGACCAGTGCCAATTGCTGGCAAACCATCACGCACTCCGCGCTTACCGGGCGAAAGGTTACCTGGCAGCGCAGCTCCGGCCTTGATCACTTTAATAACTTGCCCATCCAATTCGAATTGCGTCCCCGGCCATGGATAGAAGGCTCGCACATTGCGGACTAATTGTGCTGATGGGAGGGAAAAATCAAGCATGCTCATGGATTTCTCAATTTTCGATGCATAGGTTGCCAAAGTTTCATCCTGCGGAATAGCTTTGAGGTCCCCGGAAAAGATCCTGGGAAGAGTCTCACCCAGGAGTTCAACCCCCAGATTTGCAAGGCGATTTCCCAGGTCCAAACCGGTTTCCTGCTTCTCAATCCTGATTTCTTTTTGGCTGTAAACACTGCCGGTATCAATTCCAACATCCATTTTCATGATTGAAATTCCGGTGACCTCATCGCCAGAAAGGATGGCTGCCTGGATGGGAGCTGCTCCTCTCCAGCGGGGAAGAAGTGAAGCATGAACGTTGATGCAGCCAAAAGACGGCAGATTGAGCACATTCTCTCGCAGGATCTGCCCAAAAGCAACCACAATGATCATATCTGGATTCCATTCCTGTAACTTCTCGAAGACACCAGGATCCTTCAAGCGAATCGGCTGTAATATTTCCAGCCTGTGTTCCAGCGCTGAAATCTTGACCGGGGGGGGCATCATTGTCTTTCCCCTTCCTGCAGGTCGATCTGGCTGGGTAACCACCCCTTTCACCGTATAGTTGCTCGCCAGGAATTTTAGTGTGGGAACCGCAAATTCTGGAGAACCCATGAAAACGATACTTTTTCCCATGCAGAGATTTTAACACATCGACTGTTTGGATTACCTGTATAGGTTATAAATAAAATAATTACATTGAAAGAATATTTTCGCGATACAATCGAAACTAGTCTGATGGTGAAGGAGTTTGAATGTCCGAGACGATCATTATTTACGGCACATCATGGTGCTGGTCATCAAAACGAGCACGTGGGATATTTGAAAAGCATAACATCCCTTTTCAATGGATAGATATTGACGAGGACGAAGAAGCAGCCCGGAAAGTGATGGAAGTTAATCGAGGGAATCGCAGCGTTCCGACGATTGCCTTCCCGGATGGTAGCTATCTGGTTGAGCCATCGGATTTAGAATTGAAATCCCGCCTTCAAATCGCGTAGTCTTATTGGGTATTGCCAGGTATTACTTTTGCCTGTTTTTTCCCAATAGAAAAAGAAACAAACCAATACCCAATAAAACACCCATAGTAATTAAGAACGGGGAGATTGGGTTCGTGGTTTTTTCAATAAATACCTTCTTTTGAGTGCGGAGACGTTCATTCAACCGTTCAACAAATGCCGGGTCTGGTGCGACCGGCACTATTTTTCTTCGGAGATCGTACTCGAAGTCTGTATACTCCATTTTCCACCCCTTATTATTGGCTAGCCGGCGCTACCGGTACAGCAACGATCCCGATCGTTTGGGGCCCCAGGTTGGCAGCCACCGGGATGCTCAGATCGGTTATGACAATATCCCGGATGTTGAACATACTTCTTGCTTTGTCCATCAGCGTTTTTGCTGTCGGAAGGTCATCCGCATGAACGATTGCAAGATCGACCTTATTTTGGTCAACCCGTTCTTTTACATTCTCAAGGATCCGATCGAGCGATTTCTGGCGGGTCCTGACTTTTTCATTGATCTGTAGCAAACCATCTTTTAGAACAATGATCGGTTTAATTTTGATCAATGCAGACATTAAACTTGTTAATGCATTAACACGACCGTTCATTCGCGCGAACTCCAGGTTATCGAGAGTGAAGATCACGGTGAGGGATCTGCGAATCTCCTCCAGTCTTTGGATGATCTCGTTCAACGGTTTTCCTTCCTGGTCAAGCTTGCGCGCCTCCCTGCACATAAAACCCATTGCTGCAGAGCCTGCGGCGGAATCAAATGGGTGGATATCCAGTTCGCCGATCAATTCTTTGGCTGCCATTTGGATCACGTTAAATGTCCCCGACATCTTGCTGGCGATGTGAATAGAAAGTACGGTATCTTGTTTAGTGGCTATCTTTCGGTAGAAATCCACAACCTGCGTTGGAGAAGGAAGGGATGATTTCGGAATAATATTTTTTTTACGCACCAGGTCATAAAAATTATTTACATCGATATTCACACCCTGGGTAAAAACCTCTTCACCGAACCTTACCATTAATGGAATAAGCTCAATTCGGTATTGTTTGAACCAATCCTGGGGCATGTCCACAGCACCGTCGGTGACGATCTTCAACATAATTACCTCTCCGAGTGATCGATTTTTTGACGAAGGCTTTCCAATGTCCGGTGATAAAGGCTTTTGATCGCACCTTCGCTTCTATGCATGATCAACGCAATTTCAGCATTGGATAGATCTTCCACAAATTTTAATATGATTAATTCCTGCCGTTCGGCAGGTAGTCCGCGGATCAGAAGGATCAGGTTTTCTGATTCCTGGCTTCGAAGAAGCATTGACTCGGGCAGCTCACCTTTGAAGGGCAGGTCGATATGGTCCTCCAGTGGAACTTCCTTTCGCCTGGAATTATCCCTGTGCCAATTGGCGACCATGTTGTGAGCGATTCGGTATAACCAGGCAGCAAAAGGGATGCCTTTTTGTTGATACCGCTGGATTGAGCCCATTGCACGGTAGAAAATCCGCGCGGTAAGATCTTCCGCGTCGGCAGTGTTCCCGACCCTGTAATAAACATAATTGTAAATCTTAGCGACATACATTTGATATAGTAGGCTAAAAGCTTCCTTATCACCGAGGATGGCATCGCGAAGGATTTCGTCACTCTGATCCTCAGGTTGGATCTTTTGCCCTTCCATTAAAGTTTTACCTTTATTAACACTTATGCACCTTAAAAGTAACTATCTTTTAGACAATTTGAAGCTAACTATACCAAAATCCAGTGATTTTTGCTGAGAAAACACTTTCATTCCTCCAATCTTTGAGATCCAGATATGTGAGACAACATGTCTCCTTGACCGAATCCAAACGCTGGGCTACAATCTCTTTGGGAATACCGCAGGCGAGAATGCCAATCCTACGAATACGGTACGGTACCCGAGTTCTTAATCGCTTATCCGGCCAGGTGTCTGCAAGGTCTGGTAAGTGATTTTTTTGATTCCATCCGCCGGGAGGCTTTCATTATGAGTGACTTCATTTTTAGAGGCGCGTTATCTGAAATTGATCCGGATGTCGAAGCGCTGATCCGATATGAAAGTGAGCGCCAACTTCAAAAATTGATCATGATCCCCTCCGAAAGCCAGGCTCCGGGTGCAATCTTGGAAGCCATGGGATCCGTTTTTCAGAACATCTATGCAGAGGGTTATCCTGATGAGGAATCCCGCAGGATGGAGGAGTCCGAAATTCTAGATTACACCACCAGGCTGAACCATTACCGGCGGTACGCTGATCCTCGTTATTACAAAGGTGTGGAATATGCCGATATCGTCGAAGCTCTCGCCCGACGCCGCTGCGCAGAAGCTTTCGCCACGGATGCCTTCCCTGCCGACGATATTTATGTAAATGTTCAACCGCTTTCCGGTGCCCCCGCCAACAACGCCATCTATACCGCGTTGATCAATCCGGGGGATACCATTCTGGGGATGAACCTTCTCCACGGTGGCCACCTTTCCCACGGTTCTTCGGTTAATCGATCGGGGAAACTGTTCAAAGTGATTCATTACAACGTCGATCCCGGAACTGAACAGATCGATTACGACGCTGTGGAAAGGCTTGCCCGGGAAAACAATCCAAAGATCATCATCGCCGGTTACTCCTCCTACCCCTGGGTACCGGACTACGCCAGATTCCGCAAGATCGCAGATTCTGTTGGCGCAATCCTACTTGCAGATATTTCACATATCGCAGGTATGACCGCAGCAGGTGTGATTCCCTCCCCAATCGGGCATGCGCAGGTAATCTCCTTCACCACCCACAAAACCCTCTGCGGTCCGCGTGGAGCATGCATCCTGACCACCGAGCCTGCTCTGGCAAAAAAGATCGACCGGGCGGTTTTCCCCGGCGAGCAAGGTGGTCCGCACGTCCATGTCTTCGCCGCTCTGGCAACCACGTTCAAATTGGCTCGAACCGGGCAATTCCGCGACCTGCAGCGCCAGATCATCAAGAACTGTGTGGTGCTCACCAACCGCTTGGAGGAACGTGGGCTGCGGATTCCCTTCGGGGGTACGAATACTCATCTTCTGAACGTGGACTGCAAAACAGTCATCGGCGTTGATGGCACACCGCTTTCCGGGGATATGGCCGCGCGGGTGCTGGATCTTGTCGGAGTCGTTTGTAATCGTAATACCATCCCCGGGGATAAAACCGCACTTTTCGCCTCGGGAATTCGCCTGGGAACCCCCTGGATCACCCAGAGGGGCTTCAAGGAAACGGAGGTTATCCGGGTCGCTGATATCATTGCAGATGTTCTCCTTGCTCTAAAACCATATTCGATCGAAACCCGTCAGGGACCGGCCGTACGGGTCAAGATTGATTTCGAGATCCTGGAAGAATCGAAATCAAAAGTGAATGCACTCATCCAGGATGTCTGCCCGGAAAAAGGCTCCACACAATTCACCTACCCGCATCAATTCTCCATGCGGGATACCTTCACCGGAAGGAATGGTGAGGTTGCCTTTAACTTGTCCGGGAAGGGTTTAGCCCAGTTCCTGAACTATGTATTCTCGGAGGATATTGAAGCAATTGATCCCGGGCAAGTTCAAAAGACAAGCCTATGGACACCAAAGGGAGAATTAAACTGCCGCTTGGCTTGTATTTCACCCTCCCTGTACCAGGTATCCTTCTCAGAAGCAGATGCCCCACTTGCGGCTACCTGGCTGCGGGATCTCTCAGATGGTTATACAGCATTCGACTCCGACATTTCTCGCCGCTTGCCCGGGCCGATAAGTGTTCTGGAGGCTGCCCCCTCCCATGTCAAAGTAGTTGAGTCGATGAATGCTATTAACAAAAAGCCTTACTATATCGGGCAGAAGTCCGACAAATCCCATCCCTTGCCCCAATTCCAATGGGTGGAGCCGGATGTCGAAGCCAATAAAAAGACCCCGCTCTTCCAGACCCACGTCCGGATGGGAGCAAAAATGGTGCCCTTTGCCGGGTGGGAAATGCCTGTCTGGTACACATCTGTGGTGGAAGAGCATTTGGCTACCCGCCAGGCTGCCGGGCTATTCGATGTCTCTCATATGGGAGTTTTCCAGGCGGAAGGAATCTGGGCGGGAATTTTCCTGGATGGCGTCTGTGGGAATGATATCCTCGCTTTACAGGTGGGCGAATCATGTTACACGCACTTCCTCGATCCCCAGGCTGCGGTGATCGATGATTGCCTGGTCTATCGCCGTGGTGCGGAGAAATACCTGGTAGTCGTAAACGCGTCCAACAATGACAAGGACTGGGCCTGGCTGAAAGCGGTTCAAGGGGGGGAGTGCAGCGTGGATGCCGATAACCCTGGTGCGAGGGTAATGGGCAGAAAAGTGATCCTGCGGAACCTGCGCGATCCAAAAGAGGGATCTGACATGCGCGTTGATGTCGCCCTGCAGGGGCCAAAATCGCGCGAAATCCTGCTGGCTTTGGGATGCAATACCACAGATCGAAAGAAGATCATGTCCCTGAAGCGTACCGAGCTATGTGAAGCGGTAGTGGGTGAATTCGATCTGATTGTCTCCAGAACTGGTTATACCGGGGAGAAAATGGCATTCGAATTGTTCGTGCACCCCGAAAAAGCATCCGCGCTCTGGGAAGCACTCCTCGCCGCTGGTGCTCCCTTGGGATTGAAACCTTGCGGTTTAGGCGCGCGGGATTCATTGCGCACGGAAGCTGGATTACCGCTTTATGGGCATGAATTCACCGGAGATGGTTCACTAGGAGTGGCTGAAGGTGGTTTTGGGTCTTACGTAAAAACCTATAAACCCTGGTTTATCGGACGAAAAGCGTTTATCGAGAAGGAATCCCAGCGCAATAAAGTTGTTGCCCGCTTCCGGTTCACAGAAAAAGCGGTGCGCATGGCCCACAATGGCGACCCAGTGTTGGATTCCAAAGGCCGGGTGATCGGCAGTGTGACCAGTTGCGCGGTGGATTCCGAAGGTTTCCTCACCGGTCAGGCGTATATTGAGACTAAAGCCGCGTTGGAGGGTACTCCCATATACGTTTTCCAGAGCGCCTCCAATTCTTCCCTGCCCGCTCCGGCAGAATTGCAGCCCGGGGATAGGTTCACCCTTCCGACCCCTGCAACGATCGTTTCCCGGTTTCCGAAACTCGGATAACCACGTTATCATTATCCAATTCAAAAAATAGGAGATTTTATGCAAACCCAATGGGACCACCGGTACGCCCAGCGCACACAGCGGATGAAAAGCTCGGCCATTCGGGAGCTGCTCAAAATGACCGAACAGGCAGATTTGATCTCCTTTGCAGGCGGTCTGCCCGGTCCCGATGTTTTCCCTGTCGAGGAATTCAAGGAGGCTTGCAATAACGTTCTGGATAACTCCAGCACACTTGCTCTCCAGTACGGCGCGACGGAAGGCATCCAACCACTTCGGGAAATGATCACCCGCCATACCCAGCGATATAGCATCCAGGTGACGCCCGAGAACGTGATGATTACCTCCGGTTCACAGCAAGCCCTGGACTTGATCGGGAAGATCTTCATAAATCGCGGCGACCGTATCCTGGTGGAATCGCCCACTTATCTTGGTGCGCTTCAAGCCTGGAATGCGTACGGCGCGGAATACATCGCCATCCCTTCCGATGAAAATGGAATGATCACTGACGAGCTGGATAAGGCATTGCGCTGCGGACCAAAATTCATCTACGTCCTTCCAAACTTCCAGAATCCAACCGGTGTGACCATGTCCCTGGATAGGCGTAAAAAATTGGTTGAGTTAGCCGATCGCTATGGCGTGCCCATCATCGAGGATGATCCCTACGGCCAGCTGCGATTCGAGGGCGAGCATCTTCCGGCGGTGGAGGTTCTGGATAGCCGTATTCGGGCTGCAAACGGCTGGTACAGCGGGAATGTGATCTATCTATCCACGTTTTCCAAGCTGCTGGCTCCCGGTCTCAGGCTTGCCTGGGTGATCGCGCCACCCGAGGTTATCTCAAAACTGGTGCAAGCCAAGCAGGGCGCTGACCTCCACACATCTACGTTCAACCAGATGGTCGCATACGAAGTGGCACACAAAGGTTTCCTGGATAAACACGTGATCACCATCCGGCAGGTTTATCAGGAACGCCGCAACGTGATGCTCGATGCGTTAACCGAACACATGCCGGAAGGTGTCCGCTGGACTCGCCCACAGGGAGGTTTATTCCTATGGGCAACCCTGCCGGAGAATCTCGACACTTCTGAACTTCTTATAGAAGCAGTGAAGGAAAAAGTAGCCTTCGTTCCAGGTGGTTCCTTCCACCCCTGCGGTGGCGGAAAGAATACGATTCGCCTGAATTTCTCATATTCCAAACCGGATCTAATTAATGAAGGAATCGCCCGCCTCGGCAGGGTGGTCAAGCAAAGTATCCACAAAAAACCATAATGGTTTTAGTTGAAAATCAACCCGAAAAAAAGTGATGATCACGAATATTTCGATTCCTGCCAACCCCGGAAATCACCCAGGATCGATCCCCCCACAAACTCCCGCAGGATCGAATTATCCGGGATGATCTCCGATCCAACAGGCAGGAACCATTCTAATAAAGCCAGCAACCGCTTGGCTTCGATATATTCATACGTACCAAACGGAACCTGACGCAATAACGGACTCACAAGTGGTTTCAATGCGGAAAGTTCATAAACCAGGGCAGAGTTGAATAGGTTATCAGCGTTTTCCTGGTAAGGAAAAATATTGTGTTTTTCTCCGCGCTGCACTGAATCCCACCTGGCGATGGTCTGTTGGGCTCCATAACCCCGCGTTGAAGCATCTCGGACGATCCGGCGAATTAATCGGGTTTCTGTTGTGGAGATGCGGTTATGCCTGTCAAGATTCAATTGGGTCAGGCAGGAAACATAAATCTTGTGGGTTGTTTGGGGGTCTATCCCCGGTATGAGCGCAGGGTTCAAACCGTGGATGCCTTCCAATATGATGATCTGATCATTTTTTAATTTAACAACATCTCCCTCTTCGCTGAGGCCTTCTTTGAAGTTGTAATGTGGTAATCGAACCTCTTCCCCCCGAACCAATTTCTCCAGGTCCTGGCCAAGCCTGTTTGTTTTCACAGCGCGGAGAGATTCATAATCCTTTACACCATTTTCATCCAACGGGGTCTGGTTCCGGTCGATAAAATAATTATCCATTTCCAACGCGTATGAAGAAAACCCCAATGCCAACAATTGGATCGCAAGCCGCCTTGAAAATGTGGTTTTTCCGGAAGAAGAGGGCCCTGAAATGAGAATGATCCGCACTTTATCTGATTTTTCAGCAATCTCTTTCGCAATCGCGGTGATGTTTTGATCGTGAAGTGCTTCGGAGACAAGAATGACCTCCTGCGATCGTCCCTGGTGAATGGCATCATTCAGAGCCCCCACACTTTCTATCCCCAGCCTTTCCAGCCAGTCACCATATTGCCGGAACGTCGCCAGCAGTTTTGGATAACTGGGCATTGGCAGCAATTGGTTTGGTGTTTGCCGTCGGGGAAACCGAAGCACATAACCATCACCCATCTTGGAGATGCTAAACCAGCGAACATACCCGGTTGATGGCAGCATATACCCATGATGGTAGTCAAAATGATTGCCCAGCTGGTAAAGTACCAGGAATTCTTTTTGCCGGTATTTCAGGAGGCGGACTTTTTCAGTTTGTCCTGATTTTTGAAAATACTCGATCGCTTCCTGTAGGGGAATCACCTTTCGCTCAAAAGGTAAGTCTTTCTGCACCACTTCCTGCATCCGGACTTCCAGTCTTGTAAGTTCCTCCTGCGTTAGTGGCTGGCGTCCGGTCACATCGCAGTAAAAACCTCCCGAAGATACAGAATGATCCACTGAAAGATCTGCGTCCGGAAAAAGCTCATCGAAGGCAGCTTCGAGTAGAAATGTGACCGAACGGCGGTAGATGCGCGCGCCGTCTTCATCGGACATGGTCACAGGTCGAACATTACTATCCATATCGATCGGATAGGTCAACTCCCGGAGCTCATTATTTACGATCGCCCCCATGATCGGAGGATTGTCGAATTCCGGCAAAACTTTTAAGAATAATCCAACCGGGGTACCCCGGTCACCGGAATATACTCTCCCATCGGGAGGTGAATTTCCACGGTTTTTCGGGGTTTGGTTTTTTGAATTTCGGCTGTTTGGGTGAACATTTTTTCCTTTATGAACAGGGAACCAATCGCATTATTAAATTACTGTTGGCAGGTAAAGATTCGATCGGGATAACTTCATCGAAACCGCCATCTCTGTTAGCTTCGATATTCGCAAACGTGGAATCCCCAAAGATCGATTGAGTGGAATAACACCCCTTCAACGGACCTTCTTTCAGAAAAAGAGTGGTATTGGGGATATCTTCGTTGGCAAGGTTGACTACGACCAGGACCGTTTCCTGGGTGCTAGACCGCAGCATTGCAAAAACCCTTCGATTACCGGTTTCCACCATGTGAAGGTCACCACCACGAAGAGCGGGGTGATCACGACGAATGCCGATCATCGTCCGATAATGCGAAATAAGTGACGCAGGATCATTGAGTTGCGCGGCGACATTCACTCCTCCAGGATCAGAATTGATCGGCTCCCAAGGTATGTGTGTTGTAAAACCTGCTTGTTCTTCAGACGACCATTGCATCGGTGTGCGAATGCGGGGATCCGGTTTTTCCCCCGTCATGCCAATCTCCTCCCCATAATACATGAATGGAGTACCTGGCAATGTAAACAGGATCGTCGCAGCAGATTTTGCTTTGGATGCATCCCCCGAGAAACTGTTCATTGCCCGAACCATATCATGGTTGGTCAGGAAATTCGCCATACCGGTTCCGTTCTTGAAAAGCGGAAAATCCTTAACTAGCACTATGTTCAACTGCTCAGCTACTCGGCCACCAGCTGCGGAGGTGATCGCTTTGGCGAGATCAAAGTCAAAAGCGAGATCCAACTCGTCCCCTTGCACGTAACTCCCTGCCTGCTGTGAGCTGTTCCAAATTTCTCCCACTAAAAGAGTGTCTGGATTGATTTTTTTGATAAATTTTCTTATTCGTTGATACCATGCGTGGGTACTTTGGGTATTATCCTGGCGCTGCCCCTCTTCGACCAAGTACTGGGCTGCATCAAGACGAAAACCATCCACCCCCATCTCAATAATCCAGTACTCAATCACGCTTTCCAACTCAGTAGTGACGGTTGGATTATTAAAGTTCAGATCCGGCATACCTGCATTGAAAATGCCGTAATAGTATTTCCCGTTTTCACCTTTATGCCAGACTCGCTCATTAAGCGGACCTTTGTAACCCGGTTCCTGTTCACTCCATACATAATAGTCCGCGAAAGCAGGATCGTCGTTGATGGAACTGAGGAACCACGGATGTTGATTCGAAGTGTGATTTATGGGCAGATCCAGAATGACCTTCAATCCCCTCATGTGTGCCTCAGAGACCAACCGGCGAAAATCCTCTTCTGTCCCGTATTCAGGGTTTATCGCCATAAAATCAGTAACATCATAACCGTGATATGAAGTAGCTGGAAAAATCGGCATCAGCCAGATCGCATCTACTCCAAGGTCCGATTTCGACTCTGGGTCTCCGTCATTGAGATAGTCTAATTTTGATATCAAACCATTGATATCCCCAATTCCATCGCCGTCTGTATCCTTGAAGCTGCGAATAAAGATTTCGTAAATCACCGCATCCTGCCACCAGTCAGCATCTTCTTTTTGATCGTAAAGTTGCGGAAATTCAATCTTATGATCATTCTGACCAACGAACGAATTGTACCCATCTGTGAAAGAGCAAGCCTGGATGATAAAAAAAAGTGCGAAAACGATAATGTGAATTATTTTTTTATCAAATCGGTGGGGATTTGCATTCATATTCAAATTCTATCATCACCAACGTATGGTGTTTTGATTAATTAGGCTGTGAAATTTATCTTCCTTCTTCCAAGTGTTCAAGCTGAGACCGAAACCCAAATACGTATTAAGGATTTGGGATAAATCCAGCAACAATTACCGCCACAACTTAAAAAAGGGTGCCCTGTTTGGGCACCCAATACGACGAATTTTTATTATTTCACGCTTCCGACTACCAATCCGCTAACGATATATTTCTGCAATAACAGGTAGACAATTCCCACCGGTAACGCAACCATCAATGCCATGGCAGCGAATGCAGACCAGGGAGTATCTCCGGAGAATTGACCTACCATATTCCAAAGTGCCATCGCCAGGGTAAATGACTTTGGCTGGGTTAAGAATTGCCAAGAAATAACAAATTCAGTCCAGCCGGTTAAAAATCCGAGGAAGAAAGTTACAGCCAGGGCAGGAGTGGCTAATGGCAGAATAATATTGATAAACGTTTGATTGTAAGAAGCTCCGTCGATCCTGGCTGCTTCAGATAGGTCTGTTGGAATTGTATCCAGGTACCCTTTTAGATTCCAGATCGAAAACGGCAGGCTGCCAGATAACATTGCTACACCGACCCCGATTAGCGAGTTTCGTAAATTAAAATCCATCACTTGCACCCGGTTCAACATGACGAAAAGAGGTGCCAGAGTGGCAATGGAGGGCAGCATAAGAACAGTGATTATGGCGATCATCACAATCCGTCTCCCCCGAAAATCAAAGCGTGAAAGGATATATGCGCAACTCACACCCACCGCTACAGAAAATAGTGCGACAGTGCCAGCCAGCATAAGCGAGTTGAATGCCAGCTGAGCGAAGGAGACCGGGTTGTTGGTTGGTTGGCGGATGACGCGCTCGAAAGCTTGTAAGGATAACTCCGGAGGAAAAAGCTCCCTTGGGCGAGCAATATCCCTTGCATCTAGCGACATACCAACAATCCATAGGATTGGGAATAGAACAACAAGGGAGATGAATAGGCAGATCAACTGTGAAACGATTTGCCGGGAAGACTCATTTTACGATACATCGTAACGCTCCGTTGCCCTGGTGGCATAGTTGGTGAGAAGAGTCAAACCGAGCAGGATAAGGAAGATCAGCACACTGAAAGCAGCTGCCATCCCATACATCCTCTGGCCATTAACCAAGTTAAAGGTTGTCACCACCATGATCTCGGTTTGCCGCAGCGGACCACCTCCCGAGATAAAGAAAATCAGATTGAAAAGATTAAATGTTGTGATCATCCCGTACATGATTGCAGGGACCATAGCTGGACGGAGCAAGGGGACGGTGATATTAAAGAAAGACTGAACGCTGCTTGCACCATCAATATTGGCTGCTTCATAATAATCATCCGATATACTTTGCAGAGCACCAGTCGCAACAACAGTCATGAAAGGCCACCCAAGCCAGACATTGGCGAAAAGAAGCGCAAAGTAAGATAGTGGTAGAGGCATCCCGGGTAAAAACCAGGGAATAGGGGGGTCCACCTGGTCCAGCCAACGGATCATAAATTGTTCTGGTGGAATGCCGAACAAGCTGCCGATATTTTGCAAGGCGATATTTATCGCACCAAAATTAGGATCATACATGTTTCGCCAAACGGTCGCAATTACGAGGGTGGGAAGTACCATGGGTAGGATGAAAATAGCTCGGTAGATCCCTTTAAACCATAAACCCCTTTGATTGAGTAGAACTGCGATGAGAACACCGAGAACCACATGGAAAATTACATTCGTGATTGTCCAGAATAAATTAAAAGCGAGCAATTTTAAAAAGTTAAAAATTCGGTAATTTTGCTGCAAGTTTTCCGGTAAAAATATCGCTGTAATTTTGGAACCACACATTATTTGGGGGCGCAGCATCCCAACGTAGATTAGTGATTCCGTAATCCGTAAAAGACATCCAAAACTGATAAATCAGGGGAATGAAGGTGATGATTCCCATGATGAACAAAGCTGGAAAAAGATAGATGATGATATTCCGGCTGGTATCGTTGCGAACCCACCACCGTTCAAAATTGGATGGCTTTTTATCTGAGAATGTCGTTGGGGATGTCATTCTTAAAACCTCCAATCATAATGTCAATAAAAGTATATTCTTGCGTTCCTCTGAAAAAAGGAGCGCTGACTTTCATCAGCGCTCCTGTACCTGGTATAAGGTTATTTGCCGTTTGCGGTATTCATTGCCGCGCAGGCATCAGCGACAGCCTGCTCGGGAGCGACAGTTCCTTCCATGACCTTCACCCACATATCACCAAAGGGAGTCCAGAAATTGGAGAATTCTTTGGATTGCGGGCGAACAAAGGCGGTGCTGTTAGCGTTGACAAAACCCTGAACAAATGGATCAGAGATAGTGACATCAGTTCTCACAGGAATATGGCCTGCCTGGTCCATGTAGATCTGTTCGGATTCTTTGTTGGTGAGGAAGAGTGCCAGGTCGACTGCAGCTTGCTGTTCTTTGCTGTTCGGATTGATATAGAACCCATCAATACCGATCAATGGAGCAGATGCAGCAGTTCCTGTAGGCAATGGAACCACACCCAACTTATCCCCAAGGTCTTTCTTGTAATCACCAAGAGCCCAGGGGCCATTTGGCCAGAAGGCGGTTTCGCCAGCGCGGAATGGAGCTTCGGCAGCACCGTAGTCTGTCGAAACCTGAGCTCCGGCTTCTTTCAATGACAGGAGGTAATTCGCAGCTTCCACCCAGCCACCTTGATCCGCGATGCATTTTCCGGTGTCGTCCATCAATTTTCCACCAAATGAACCCGGCCAACCAAAGAAGTGATAGGCACCATTGAAGAGAGTGATCTTTGCGCCATCTTTGACAGCCATCAGAAGATCATCTGTGGTTGCAGGGGCATCCTTGACAAAATCTTTGTTGTAGTACAGCGCTACTGCTTTCGCAGATTCGGGGACACCGTAGATCTTGCCTTCGACGGTCATACCACCAACACCCTGCTCCGTGATTTTGTCCAGTTTCCCGCTGACCAAATCTGTGATATCAGCCACCAATCCTGCGCGGACCTGGTCGCCAAGGGAATCGTTCGGTGCAACATACAAATCTGGGCCGCCACCTGCAGCAACTTCGGTCTGATATTTATTGAAGATTTGATCGAAGGGAACCTGCAGAACATCGATGGTCCAGTCCGGGTAGGCTTTCTTGGCGTTTTCAATAATTGTTGCCAAGGCAGCTTCTTCAGCGGAACCAGTCTGGTACGCATGCCAGAGAGTGACCGTTTTTGGACCCATCGAAGCAGGCTGCCCACCACCGCAAGCTGCCAGAATAAACGCGGCGATCATCAAGACGCTAATTATGGGTAACAACTTCTTATTCATATCTTTTTCTCCTTTTGATTATTCTTTCGACGAACGTAATGTGAGCTCGATGATATTACTTCTCCAAATACCTTTTGCTCATCACCTCCTTCAAAAAAGAATAACATTTATCAGATATGTCATTTTGGGTAATGGAATCTTGTCTATTGCGATTATATCAACAATATTTATTGTAGCATTAAATCTTTTTTATTATCTTTTTTATCCAGTTTTGGCGCATCATTTTTCATGTTCCAGACAAGCTATAATTCAGCAAATGTCTCTCTTGGAGTACACAAGACCTTCCACAACCCCCTGGCGCTTGATCATCTCATCGTCCTCCTCGGGGGATTGGAACATGGCGGTTGATGAAACTCTCATGGATTCAGCTGTTCAAAACGGTTCACCCCCCACCCTCCGTCTTTTCGCCTGGGAACCAGCCTGCCTAAGCCTGGGGTATGCGCAGAGCCATGCTGACATTAATGCAGACTCGCTCAGCGAGCGTGGCTGGACGCTCGTCCGGCGCCCCACCGGAGGGAGAGCAATTCTGCACACAGACGAGATAACCTACTCCATCACCGGTCAAATTGAGGATCCCATTTTCCACGGATCGATCCTGGAAAGTTATTGCCGATTATCTGCTGCTTTATTAGCTTCGACCGCCATTCTTGGTGCGAAAGCAGATGTACAGGAAGTCAAAGACCCAACACTGCAAAATGGGATCACAGATGCGGTATGTTTCGAGGTCGCCTCAAATTACGAAATCACCTGCGAGGGGAAAAAACTAATCGGCAGCGCACAGGCTCGCAGGAACCGCGGATTTCTCCAACATGGCTCTTTGCCGCTCTACGGCAATCTGGATCGGATCAATGAGGTAATCTGTTATCCTTCCTTGGATGAAAGGGACGCAGCGAAAACACGCCTTCTGGCGCATGCCACTACGCTCGAAAACATATTAGGTTACCAGGTGAGCTGGCAGCAGGCCGCGGATGCTTTCGTGGCTGGCTTTCAACAGGCACTAGGAATAGAATTTTTCCGATCAGATTTATCAATCCTGGAAACAGAGAGGGCAAAACAATTGGTAATGGAAAAGTACGGAAACACGGATTGGATTTATCGCCGGTGAGTGATCGAATGAGATTGCTGGTTAAGCAAATTATGATTTTTTTTCAATCCAAAGGACCGGCGTCAAGCTCATTGGCCGCTATTCTGCTTTTCACCCTGTCATTAACTGCGTGCAACATTCTCCCGGGTTCGAATAAAATTACTCCGACTTCCTCACCTGATGTTTTCAATTCCCCTACCCCATCACCGATCGGATCCGCGGAGAATCCTTTGGTACTGGGATTTATAAATACACAAAATGATCCTGCCATCATCACCGCAGGGAATGCTGTGCGGGATGATTTGGCGGCTTTTTCTCTGTTATCCACCAGGGCGATTTTTTATCCTGATTACAAAGCACTTATTGATGATATCGCAACCGGGAAAGCGCATGTCATCTGGCTTCCTCCGGCAACTTATATCCATGCTCACGATCGAGGGCTCGCAACGATCAGCTTGCTCTCCAACCATTTCGGGGTGTATTCCTACGGAACCAGGTTCCTCGCAAATCAAGCGAGTGGGTTTTCTCTGGGATTCGATCCGGTTTCCGGAACGAATCGTTCAACCACCGAACAATCCCTGGCTCAATTAAAAGATAAACGCCCCTGCTGGGTGGGTTTGGACTCACTATCCGGGTACTATGTTCCATTAGGCATTATTGAATGAGAATAAAATCCCGGTTTTGCCCGGCGCGTTCCTGCAAAACCATCCTGCGGTGGTTAGGGCGCTATATATCCGCGGTATTTGCGATTTTGGGGTTACATTCTCACATCTTGGCGACCCGCGCACCGCCTCCTCGGTATTATCCGATCTGACCGATTCACTTGACCAGATTCCGGTCATCTACCAGACGGATGCCATCATCCCGAACCTTGGGCTTGCGTATTCCTACAACGTTCCAATGGAATTTCGCAAGCTTCTGGATGAATATTATATTTCAAGCATAAAAAACGATCAGGATCGACAAACACTTACAAACGCATTAAATTATGAGATCCAGGATGTTCAGAAGGTCGATGATTCTGTCTACGACCGGCTTAGGGAATTACTGAAAGCGTCCGGCGCGGATAACCAATCGCTGGTTGGCTGGTAAAATACCCAAAAGAATTTTAAATTGCGTAAATATATTGTTATGTTTCTTATTACCTTACTCATCCTGCTAATGCTGGGGGTTTTGATCCTTGGTATTCCACGGTTGATCACCGGTTTTTACTCTAACCCGAGGATCACCTCCGTTTCAGAGGCAGCCTCCGAGAGAGTCGCCATCGTTTTTGGCGCAGGGTTACGCCGGGATGGAACTCCGACCACCATTTTGCGTGACCGGGTGGAAACTGCTGTTGCACTCTATCGCCAGGGAAAAGTGGAAAAACTCCTTTTCAGCGGGGATAACAGTTACATTGATTACAACGAACCTGGCTCTATGAAAGAATATGCCATGTCCCTTGGTGTCCCCGAAACTGATATTGTTCTTGATTTTGCCGGAAGGCGAACTTACGATACATGTTACCGGGCGCAGGAGATCTTTGGTCTCGAAAAAGCGCTTCTGGTCACCCAGCCCTACCATCTACCCCGAGCTGTTTT
Organism: uncultured Chloroflexia bacterium; assembly: GCA_963747315.1. Lineage (GTDB taxonomy): Bacteria > Chloroflexota > Anaerolineae > Anaerolineales > Anaerolineaceae > CAVVEQ01. The sequence continues at coordinate 830,720 of CAVVEQ010000013.1, forward strand.
CACCTGCAACATGCTGGGGCTGGAAAGTTCGGGGGTTTACGCGGATAATTATCCTTACAGGAAAATCTCCCTCGGCTTTTGGAACCTCCGGGAATTGCCGGCAACCCTGGTTGCGCTTTGGGAGTTATTCGTCACAAAACCTCAACCGATACTGGGAGATAAAGAACCAATATTTTATTAATCCGTAAGGAACCTCAATGAATCGAAAAGATGCTTTCTCCATCGTCAGTGAATATATAAAAAATCAAAATCTGGTTAACCATATGCTCGCCGTGGAAGCAGGCATGGTTTTCTATGCCCGGGAACTAGGCCAGGATGTGGAAATCTGGCAGGTGACCGGCTTGTTGCATGATTTTGATTGGGAGATCCACCCGACTCTACCCGATCATCCGCTTAAAGGCGCGCAAATCTTGCGGGAGAAGGGTGTCCCTGAGGTGATTGTGCGTGCGATCCTTAGTCATTCCAATCTCCCGGAATACCCCAGGGAAACCCTGTTGGAAAAAGCGCTATTCGCTTGTGACGAGATCACTGGTTTAATCACCGCCGTCGTTCTCGTTCGGCCATCCCGGTCCCTGTACGACCTCGAACCATCCTCAGTGAAGAAGAAATGGAAGGATAAAGCCTTCGCAGCTGGAGCCAACCGTGAAGAAATGGAAGCTGGAGCTCATGAATTTGGTATTGAGCTATGGACACATGTCGAAAACATGATCAAAGCCATGCGACCCATCGCTCCCGTCCTGGGGTTGGCTGGAAATCTCAATCCGGATGGTTCTCCAACCTAAGAGCGCGCAGGTTTTCAATTATTAATTCGCTTTTTTGTTAGATCCCCCCGCGAGATTTTTGGTTGCGGCTCCCTTCTTCCGTGGTTTGGGTGGAGTGGTTTTCCCGCGGGATCTCGCATCACCCGCCTTCTTCCAAGATGGTTTTTTTTCACTGGTGGATGTCTTGCCCGCCCTTACCGGTTTCGCGTTTATCCTTTTTCCCGGTTTCCTGGCGCCAGGTTTCAATTTCTTCTCCGAAGGTAAAGTGATCATTCGTTCAATGGTATCGCCTGGTTTAATTTTTATTAAATCCTGTCCGACCCGGGTTCGCTTCCCAAGTTCGATTTCATCCATACGAAATGATTGCATGGAATATTTCTTCATCTCTACGAAGACTATGCGGTTCTGAGTATCGCAAAATCCACCATGGATTTTTGCACCTGCTGGTATCTTGGCTGCCGCCACTCCCCTTCCATACCGGCCCTGCCGGGGAAATTCTTCAGCCGGCAGCCGCCATGCTTTTCCGGTGGTATCCAGCAAGATCACTTCACTCCCCTCCCGGATCACTCCAGACATGACAACCTGATCCTCTTCCGTGAGTTTGATCCCATTCACTCCCGCAGCCGTCAGCCCCATCGACCGTACTTCGCTTTCCGGGAACCGTATTGCAGAAGAATTGCTGGTTGCCAGGAATAAGTCGTCCGCTTCCCTGGTGAATAACACCTGTTGCAGTTCATCACCCGGATTAATTTTTACCAGTGCAAACATCTGCGAGGAAGGTCCAGGCAGGTCACTGATAATACTCTTTTTGACCATTCCCTGCTTGGTAACCGTCACCAGGAACTGCGGATGTTTCAGATCTGTGTCTTTCGGGATCACGAATCCCCCGGCCAGTTTGCTGGCGTTCCTATATGGGGTGGCCTTTTCAAGCAGCGTTCCCTCGTCAGGTTGTTCTGCCTCCGGTAATGTATGAATTGCCTGAGCGGATGCCATCCCATCCACACCTACCAGGTACAGGGTTTGGTGGGTGTCGGCTTTTAAAGTCAGGGTTGGGGCGGATTTCCCGGATAATTTGGGAATTGAACTGGAATTCCTCCTCGAGATTAATCCTTCCTTTGTGATTTGTACCCATGTGTCTGCCGCTTCGGTTAGGTCTGCGAGGGTTAATTTTTTGTGATTGGCTTCCCCCTTCTTTAAAGAAACGATCTGTGTTCGGCGGCGGTCATTAAATTTGTTCTTTACATCCTGCAATTCTTCCACCACCACCTCGCGCAGCTTACGTGGGGAATGCAGCAATCCTTCGAGAGCTTTAATGCGTACCATCAGTTCCTTATATTCATCCTCGATCTTTTTTCGTTCGAGCGCAGCCAGTCGTTTTAGCGGCATCTCAAGGATCGCGTTCGCCTGGATATCGCTGAGTTTGTATTTCTTGATAAGCTTGATCCTCGCTTGTTCTGTATCCGCTGAACCGCGAATCAGGGCGATAATCTCATCCAGGTACTTCAGCGCTATCCTCAATCCCTCCAAAATGTGCAACCGCGCCTTGGCTTGTTTGAGGTCAAACTCGCTGCGCCTTCTGATCACCTGAAGACGGTGCTCCAAATAAACCCGTAGCGCCTGCTTAAGGGTAAGCAGCCTGGGTTCGCCGTTGACCAATGCCAGCAGGTTGATCCCGATCGTTATCTGCATCGGTGTGTGCTGGTAAAGGTCGCGGAGGATTTTTTCAGGATCAGCACCAAGCTTCAGCTCGATTACCACACGCATCCCCTGCCGGTCTGATTCATCCCTGAGGTCCGCAATCCCCTCCAGTCTCGTTTCCCGGACAAGCTCTGCGATTCGTTCAACCAAGGATGATTTATTAACCGTGTAAGGCAGCTCTGTGATGATTAGCCGAAAGCGGCCGCGTGTCATTTCCTCTTTGTGCACACTGCCACGCAACGCCACTCTACCCTTTCCGGTGGCATACGCAACTTGTAGCTGGTTTTCATCCCCCTCCTGCAATATGATCCCTCCGGTGGGGAAATCCGGTCCTTTAATATATTTCATCAAGGTTTCGATGTGAACGTTATCCAAAGAATCCCAGGTATGGAGCATATGAATAAGGGCGTCTACAACCTCGCCAAGGTTATGGGGCGGAATGTTGGTAGCCATCCCCACAGCGATCCCGCTTGCGCCATTGACCAGGAGGTTGGGTGCTGCTGCTGGAAGAACCGTCGGTTCATCCAGTGTGTCATCAAAGTTGCGACTAAAATCCACCGTGTCGCGGTCTAGTTGAGAAAGCAGCTCTATCGCGAAACGGCTTAATCGGGCTTCCGTATACCGCATTGCGGCTGGCGGATCCCCATCCACGCTGCCAAAATTACCCTGCCCATCCACCAGGGGAGCGCGCATGGAAAACTCCTGCGCCTGCCTGGCCATAGCTTCATAAACCGCCGTATCTCCGTGAGGGTGGTACTTTCCCGAGAACTTCGCCTACGATCCGAGCAGATTTCTTGAAACCTGAATCCGCCCTTAATCCCATGTCGTACATGGAATAGAGAATTCTGCGTTGGACTGGTTTTAATCCATCGCGCGCATCCGGTAACGCCCGGGATACGATGACACTCATCGCATAATCCAGATAGGATTGCTGCATTTCGTTATCGATATCCACCTTACGGATTATTCCCATGTCCATGATTTCCTCCGATGATCATCTAAACGACGGTTCTATCTTACGAACAAAGGCTAACATCGTCAACTTAAAAAATGGGAGGGCTTTTTTCAAAGCCCTCCAGATTTAGTAAATACTCAATTATTCGGTTACTACATCCGTTTTGGGCTCAACTTCTCTCTTCAGCCGCGATTAAAACTTCCGCCAGGTTTTCCTCTGCGGAAAATCGACCGTGAACAAAACCTGTTCCAGCCGGAATCAGCTTTCCAATGATCACATTTTCCTTCAAACCGTATAGCGGATCCTGGTTCGAGGCGATGGCTGCACCAGCCAGCACCTTAATCGTGTGCTGGAAGGAGGAAGCTGAAAGGAATGAGTCGGTGCTCAAGGAAGCTTTGGTGACACCCAGTAAGCAGCTCTGCGAAACGGGCAGGCTGTTTGCCTTCGGCGATTAGTTGCTCATTCACTCTTCGGATCTCCAAGCCGGTCCAGCACATCGCTCGGTAGGTAATTTGAATCACCCGGCCGAATGACTTGAACTTTGCCGAGCATCTTGCGGATGATCACCTCAAAGTGCTTGTCGTTGATATTCTGACCCTGGGCACGGTAGACCTTCTGGATCTCGGTCATCAGGTATATCTGACATTCTTCGCGACCTTTGATCTTTAGGATCTGGTGCGGATTTATCGAACCTTCGGTGATCTGCTGACCGGCTTCCAATTCCTGTCCGTCGCGGATGATCAAGGCGGGAGGTGGTAGGAATTACGTATTCTTCCGATTCTTTCAGTTCGTAGGAAACGATGACCTTGCGGCCCTCAATGCGAACACTGCCAGAATGCTGGGCAGTGATGGTGGCTTCGACCCATCTCCGCAAGGTGCTCGCCTACTGTCACAGCTGTTTCGTCGCTCGCCAGGATCGTCCACTCATCCGGAACTTCGTACTCATCGCCGACCATCTGACTGTGTTCCACAAGCACGGAACGCATTTCGTTGCCGCGTTCGGAGGTGATGATCTTCGCAGTTCCATTGATCCCACTGATGACTGACTCGCCTTTCGGCATTCTGCGTGCTTCAAATAGCTCTTCAACGCGTGGAAGACCGGTGGTGATATCGCCGCCGGCAGCTACGCCGCCAGTGTGGAAGGTGCGCAGCGTGAGCTGCGTACCAGGTTCGCCGATGGATTCTGCCGCCACGGTACCGACTGCAGCACCCAATTCCACCAATTTACCGCGGCCGAGATCCATGCCGTAGCACTTAGCGCATACTCCATGGATCAACTCACAGGAAAGCGGCGAGCGCACTTTAACGATGTTAACTTGTGCTTCTTCGATCTTTCGAATACGGTGATTATCTAGCAAGTTCATTTGCTTCCACCAGGATTTCGCCGGTGGCAGGATCCACAGCACGTTCGCAAAGCGTGCGTCCGTAGAGTCGCTCGCGGAAGGATTGACCGGCCACATCGTCCTCACGCCGGAGATAAACACCTTCTTTGGTTCCACAATCCAGTTCGTTGATGATCAGGTCCTGGGCAATATCAACCAGGCGGCGAGTTAGGTAACCTGCGTCCGCAGTACGAAGCGCGGTATCGGCCAGACCTTTTCGGGCGCCATGCGTGGAGATGAAGTACTCGAGTGCGGTCAGACCTTCACGGAAGTTGGATTGGATTGGAAGGCGGATGATTCGCCCAGCAGGATCAGCCATCAGGCCACGCATACCAGCCAACTGCGAGATGGGACCAAAACCACCCTTGGTGGCCCCGGAATTTGCCATCACAGCAAGGTTACCGTCAGGATCCATGCATTTCTTGACGGCGTCAGAAACGACCTTGGTGGTATTTTGCCAGATTTCGATGATACGTTCGTTGCGTTCCTGTTCCGTCAGCAAGCCGCGGCGATAATCTTTTTGAAGGAGTTCCACTTCAGACTGGGCATCAGCGAGGATCTTTACTTTCTCTTCTGGAACAGTGATATCGTCCACAGCGATCGTTGCGCCGGATTTCATTGCGTACTCGAATCCGATATCTTTGATCCGGTCAGCAATATCTGTGGTGACGTCGGGTCCGCATATTTCATACACCTGGGCGATTAAGGTCCTTAACACCGCCCTTATCAAGTTCTTCGTTCGTGAACTGGACTTCCGGAGGTAGGATACGGTTGAAGATAACGCGACCTACAGTGGTATCCACCATGCGGGTTTCCGCTTCAGGCAGACGATCGTTATTTGCATCGAACCAGGTGTTCACCCGGATTTTGATGGCGGTTTGAATATCCACCAGGTCGAGATGCAGGGCGAGTTCGACTTCATCCATGTCGGAAAAAATCTGTCCATCGCCACGGTGCTTGCGGTTATCCATGTGTGTCAGGTAATACACCCCCAGCACCATATCTTTGGAAGGGCTGATGATGGGTTCACCGTCGGCTGGCTTCAACAGGTTTCGAGAGGCAAGCATTAATTTACGCGCTTCCAGAACTGCTTTTTCGGAAAGTGGGACGTGAACTGCCATCTGGTCACCGTCAAAGTCGGCGTTGAAGGCGGTGGTCACCAGCGGATGCAATTGAATGGCACTACCTTCGATTAGTATCGGCTCAAAAGCCTGAATACCCAGACGGTGTAGCGTAGGCGCACGGTTAAGCAGAACCGGGCGCTCTTTAATGACTTCGTCGAGGACTTCCCAGATCTCTGGTTTGTTACGTTCGATCAAGCGGCGGGCACCTTTTACGTTACCCGTGTAGTTGTGGTTCACAAGGCGTGAGATAACAAACGGGCGGAAAAGTTCGAGCGCCATTGTTTTGGGTAGCCCGCATTGATTTAATTTCAAGTTCGGACCAACCACGATTACCGAACGGCCGGAGTAGTCCACGCGTTTACCAAGCAGATTGCGGCGGAAACGGCCTTTCTTCCCCTTGAGCATGTCACTCAGGGATTTCAACTCGCGTCTCCCGCGACGCGATAAGCGCTTTACCGCGTTGGGAATTATCCACCAGGGAGTCGACTGCTTCCTGGAGCATGCGTTTTTCATTCCGGACGATCACATCCGGAGCGCCAAGTTCCAGCAGCCTCTTCAGGCGGTTATTGCGATTGATCACGCGGCGGTACAGGTCATTTAGATCAGAAGTGGCGAATCGGCCGCCATCCAGCTGCACCATCGGGCGCAAATCGGGAGGAATGACCGGCAGTTGCGTCAGGATCATCCATTCCGGTTTATTGCCGGATCGGCGGAAGGCTTCCACTACTTTCAAGGCGGGTGGTGGCTTTCTTGCGTTTCTGCTTGCTTTTGGAGGTCCTTACCTCTTTCCAGAGATCCTCTGAAAGCCTTTCAAGGTCAAGCCGGTGCAGAATATCAAAAAAAGCTTCCGCGCCCATATCAGCCCGAAAGACTTGACCGTACTTGGATTTAAGTTCCCGGTATTTGGATTCGCTTAAAAAGCTGAACGGTTTAAGGGTGAGGATTTCATCCTTCTGATGACCAGTCTGGTCGCTGTTTTCGTTCGCCTGATCTTCCAACTCATTGCGAAGCTCTTCCATCCTGAGGTCAGCTTCCGCTTTTTCCTTGGCCATATCCATCTTGATCTGTTCGAGATCGCGATTGAGCTGTTCGTTATTGGCTTTTTCAATATCATCAAGGTGTGCTTTAACGATCTGTTGAACTTTGGAGATGTGTTTCTGATCTATCGTTTCTCCAGCCTCAACCACAACTTCCTTGGTGGACTCGAATAGCAGCGCCTTTCGAGTTGCCGTGCCCATCTTTTCCTGAAGTGTTTTTTCCAGGGATTGCCCTGCCTGGATCTCCGGCTCCAGTTTCTTTGCGATCATCTCTTCCGAGTTTGTTTCCAGTTCCTTCTTGCGCTGGTTTAGTTCAGCGACCTTGTGATCGCGGGTCTTTTTTACTTCCAGGATCTGGGAATTAATCTCTGCCTGCTTTTTCGTCGTTGATGCTGGTAAGTTCGTCATCAATACGTTTAATCGCTTTGGTCCGTGCTTCTTCATCCACAAAGGTTACGATGTATTGGGCGAAGTAAAGAACCCGGTCCAGGTTTCGCCGGGAGATATCCAGTAACAAACCCAGGTAGGATGGGATGCGCCGGGTATACCAGATGTGGGCTACAGGTGTTGCAAGTTCAATATGCCCCATGCGTTCACGGCGAACAGAGGACCTGGTTACCTCCACACCGCATTTGTCGCAGACTGATGCCTTTATAGCGGGGATTCTTGTATTTGCCGCAATAACATTGGTAATCGCGGGTCGGACCGAAAATCGCTTCGCAGAATAAACCGTCCTTTTCAGGGCGAAGGCGCCGGTAATTGATCGTTTCCGGTTTTAATACCTCACCGTAGGACCAGCTTTTGATCGTTTCAGGTGATGCCAGACTGATGCGTAACGCAACAAGGCTTTTGGTTTCCACGAGGATGCCTCCTTAATTGAACCTGGTTAAAAAAGACCTACGCAAACACGCGATTGTTTGCGTAAAAGGGTTAGGTTTCTTATAGGGAAATGCACATGCAAACTGTAATTATATCACAGTTTGTCAATAGGCTAAGAATTATCCCTGTGTTTGCCCGGGCTCGGTATAGGGGATATCCAGATAGAACGTACTCCCCTTTCCAAGGATGCTCTCCACGCGTACGGTTCCATGGTGCTTTTCGGCAATGGTTTTTACAATCTTAAGTCCAAGCTTGACTGCGCTGCCCCTCCATTCGCTTTAATCCTTTCTACAAGCGTGGGTGGCTGCTGGTTGAATATTCCGGGTAGATCTATGGGGGAAATTCCAATCCCGGTATCTTTCACAAAGAAGGTGATCTTATCCTTACCGGTTTGATAGCCGGTATCGACCCTTCCGCCTACATTCGTAAACCGGATCGCATTTTCCACTAGGTTATATAACGCCTGCTGAAGAAGTGCAGAATCAGCATAGATCTTTTGCCCCCCGGGCTCCGGAAGGACGGTTTCAAGGATGATCGATTTATGATTAGCTTCCGGAAGGAGTGTTTTTACTACCTTTTCGATAATGGTTGACGCCAGGATATATTCGGATTTAATTCCCTCTCCGGATTCCAATCTTCCAAGATCAAGGAGATTGTTCACAAGGTGCGTCATTCCATCGATACCAGAAGTGATCTTCTTTAGATACTCTTTCTGCTGGTCATTCAATTCGCCCAGCATGGGCATCATTGTGGCATATCCTTTCAATATGGAAAGCGGTGAGCGCAAATCGTGACTGACAGTTTCCACAAATTCAGTCTTCTGGTTTTCCAGCTTCTTATATGAGGTAATTTCACGCAGTGTGCAAATCTTGCCTATCATGCTTCCCTGTGCGTATACCGGGGAGATATCCGCCATGAAAACTCGTTTGGATCTGAGTGCGATCTCTCTTTGCGCAGGGGTAAACCCATCCTGTTTTCGAATGAGATCGATCAATTCACGATCCGTCAGGGTTTCCTCCAGGCTGCTTTCCCGGGAGGTTTCTGTTACTAATTCATGAAGGTCTTTCGCGGCAGGATTTAACATTAACAACATATCTTTTTCATCAAATACCAGAATGGGCTCGGGAGCGGAAGCTAGAACGGCTTCCAGCCGCTGACGGGAGATCTCGGTAAAACAATAAAGTGCGGCATTCGATGCAGCCAGCGAAGCTTGGTCTCCCAGCATGTTGATGAATTGGATCTCTTCTTCTGTAAACTCCCTGCTCTGTTCATACCCCACCCAGAGCACGCCGTAGTATTTATCTTCATGGTGAAGCGCTCGTGCGATCAAAGCGGAGGGAGTCGGGCGGTCCTCCGGGATCTCCAATCTTCTCATCCGGGAAGGTTTGGGTAAAGCCAGTAATTCCTGGTGTTTCATATATTCAAAAATTGGCTTGTCAAAATAACCATAAACATCAGTGAGGGTCCCAGCTTTCATAATGAAAAAACCATCGGGGTATGATTTCAAGGTCACTTCCGGGATCAGGATGATCCTTGCGGAGGAGCTTTTAGTTCCGATGGCTGCCGCCATGACCCCCTGAAGCGATTTCTCAATATCCAGGCTGGAGGCAACCCCTTTGCTAACTTTAACAAGATGGTTTAATTCTTCCAGCCGCGAGCGAAGGCTGGTCCGCATTTCATCGAATGATTGACCAAGTTTGCCAACCTCATCCACACCCTTGGCTGCTGTGATGGGCGTCAGGTCACCTTTTGCGATTTTCGAAGTCTCTGTGCTGAGTGATTTCAACGAATCGGAGACTCTGTTCAAACTTACCAATAGCCCGGCGATCGCGCCGAGGATCAAGACAGTAGTGATGAATAACAGGGGAAAAGCGATCGAGAAGGTTTTTTGTGCGATCGTTGCGTATGGAACATTGAGGATCAGGCTCCAATCGCTTTCCGGTATGGGTTGAAAATAATTAACCGAGTCCTTCGCCCTTGGTGAGGACCAATCAAAATAACCCGTACCGTCCGTAGACCAGCTTATATAGTTGGATACAGAAAATTCAGGACGAACTTCTTCCAAAGAAAGTATCCCGCCGTTGAACAAAATTGCGTTTCCTGTACTTCGTTCGAATGTATTTAAAGCCGCGAAAAGTTGTTCCAAATCCTGGTTCAGTGCAAATTGCGTTCTTCCCAGTAAAACACCGATGGCCGTTTCGTCTTCTCCCCCGATAGAACGCAGAAAGGAGATTTCAACGTCACCATCAGACCTGGGTGCCATGCTCACCTGTGGTTTCTGACCTTCCAGAACGGCTACGAATATTGCGTTTCTCCTCAGCTTTCAGGGTGGACTCCAACTGTAGAATCCGCAGGATAGGATGCCAGCACATTTCCCTCATTATCAAGGAGCATCACCTCCGAAAAAAAGGCGGTTACCTGTTCGTTCTTGGTGATCTCGCGAGAGAACTCCTCCGGAGAAAGTGAAAGCAATTCTGAAGAACCAACCTTATGAATTATTGATTGTCCTTTCTCAACCAGGCCCCCAACATCTCCACTGATCAAGGCTGCCTTATTGATCAATTCCTCCCGGATGATCTGCAGGGACACATTCCTGGCCATTACCCAGATCGAAATAGCGAGGCTGACCAGGATGGCGATCAGAAAAGGTAAGGTCGCGATCAGGAATTGAAGTTTAAGGCTTTTTTCAATCGGTGAAGGCACCAGGTCCTGGGGTTCGAACCATAAATCACGTTTTCGATGGTAAATAATCTCCGCAGCAACACCAGCGGTGATCAATTCGATACCAACAGTCAGATATCCCTGCCAGGCATCGGTCAGGCTGAAACTCAGCCGCGTAGCGAGCGATCCTGCTGTTGAGATGAAACCGGTTAATATTGCGACTGGAAGAAATACAAGCGTGCAAAATGCCGCAGCCCAAAAAGGATGCCGTAGCCAACTGAAGATGTTGGTTCGAAAATTCTGATGGAGAATGTAACCATATACAAGCGCCAGAAGGATCATCACAAGCGGAGTGAACAAGGTATGGGTAATAAATACTCCCTGGATCAATCCACTGACCCCCGCGATAACCATCGCTGGAAGGATACCGATCATACCGGCAGCCAGCACCCAGGGCAACGCAGAAAACAGGAACAAGACACCTTGCTGGCTTACAATCGCTTCACCCAAATTGGAAGGAATTTTCCCTGCTTGAATCCCAAAGAATAAATTCGCGATCGGAACGCATATAAGAAGGAATAATGAATAGTCTTCCCCGATTGGGTATCCTTTGAAAAACCCGGTCCTTCCAGCGGTTGGTAAGCCAGAGAATAAAGAATAGAGTCAGGCACCAACCAAGCCAGCCGGCAAGGTCACCAGGTTCATGGATGAACTTGGGGTATGGAAACAGGGTTGGGATAAACTGCATCACAATTTGATTTTAGTATTAATTGTGAAATTCTGCCTGTTTATCGACCATTCTTCGGAAAGTTCGGTAATAAATTGGCATCGATTCAGTTGTTTTCCCGGCACGGATTGTTTTTATCCAATGCGCGGTTTTCTTATCGGCTTCGCTGAATGCGGTTTCGGTTAACTTTCTGCGCTCTTCCACGGATGATTGCCTCGATTTCCGAGTCTCCTCATCCATTTTGCTTCTACTTGATCGCGATCACTCGATCATCAGCGGTGCTCGATGCGAATAGTCTCCAAGAATCGTACGGTGGAGTTCCTCACCGCGCCACCAGAGCGTCGATGGATCGTATTTACCTTCGGGATATTTTTCCCAAACCGGCAGGCCGGAATCCAGCCAAACTGGTTTGAAAAAGGAAAGGCAGGGTGCCGCTGTTCCGGTCACCCAGTATAAGTCTTTCCCTGGATCCCAATTCAGCGACCATCGACCCGGTCGTTTGGCTCACCCTCACCGGGCCGTATCCTGCATGCATGCAGATATCCGCACCGATTAATGCTTTCCCCGGATTCCAGTGTGGCCCTTTCTCCGATCGGTGGTTTCGGAGAATTTTGACCATATCCTGTGATTCGATCGAACCAATTTTCTCTTTCAGCAGATCCGTACTGCAGGATTGCCGGGATTTTCCAGCTCCAAAAGTGGTGTAGAGAAGGTCCGAATAGCATTTTCGAAAGCTGAACTCCGATTTTTTCTTGCACCAACCCCTCTTGACTGCCTCTTCCACCACACCCGGCGAAGCAAGATCCCATTCATTATCGATGGTTAATGAATTTGAAATTGAGCGGACGTCTTTTACCTTTTCGGCCACCCATTGCCTGCCGGCGGTTTCAAGTACCCAGGCTTCCTTCCGGTCGGCGATCAAGTAGCTGTTATCATAATAAAATGGGTGGGCAAATCCGCAATTCCCGGATTGGCCGTATTCAGCCAGAAGGGAAGTGATTATCTCCAGCGCACCTTCCGCGCTTGTGGAGCGCTCCAGGGCAAGCCGCAGAAAATCCATCCCGATCAGACCCTGGTTCTTTATTGTTCGTGTAACGGGTAAACACTGCCTCGTTTCCAATAACCACTCCGTTTTCATTCGCACCCATTTCCGCGCCCCAAATCCAGAACGGTTTCGAAAGCAAAACGGAATAGGTCTTTTTCACCTGGGGTATTTCAATATATGTACAGCGGACCCTGTTTCCGGATGGATGGCTTGCACCTTCGATGATCACCAGTTCCTGGGCTTCGTTCGGATCGCGATCGGAGTTCTTGGCAAATAATAAATAGCCATTGGACAGTGGATTTTGGGAGTGCCACAAAGGTATCACACATGGGATTCAATCCTTCCCGATAATTTTCAACACTAGGTCAAAAACCTGCTGCAAAGTCATTTCATCCGTGTTTAATGATCATGGCGTCCGCGGCAGGTTTCAATGGGGCGGTTGCCCTCGAGGAATCGATCTTGTCCCGCTTAATCATCGCCGCCAGGATCTCGTGATAGTCAGCGCGTTCACCCCGCTCTGTTAGCTCCTTAATTCGCCTTCGAGCACGTTCCTCCGCGGATGCTTCCAGAAATAACTTATATTTGTGCAGCAGGCATGACAACTGTTCCGATATCCCTACCAATCATGACCACATTTCCCCGCTCTCCGATCCTTCGTTGCTGCTCGGTCAACTCTTTGCGCACTTCCGGATAGGCGGATACCTGCGAGACATTCCTTTCAACGGAAATATCACGGATTTCCCAGGTTACGTCCACACCATCAAGAAGGACATCATTGGGTCTCTCGTCCTGTAGTGTGGGCGGTTGAACATCGATCTGTATCTCACGGGCAAGCGCGCTGATTGCGCTTTCATCCGAAAGATCCAAATTTTTCTGCATCGCAGCCAGGGTTGCTGCCCGGTACATCACACCAGTATCAAAGTAGAGATACCCAAGTCTATCGGCCAGTAGTTTTCCAAGGGTAGATTTTCCCGAAGCAGCCGGACCATCAATAGCTATGCAACTCAAACCGGATTAAGCCTTCTTCTCTTTTACTCATTTACGCTGGAACTGCCTTCCGGGAACAGATCATTCCTAGCCCACAGGATGACAAAGTCTCTTTGCAACAGGCGCTTCACCAAAAAGTATCCATTTCATCCATTCTTTGCCGGTCAATAAAGTCCAGGGAACAACCGCGGAGCGGGCAAAGTCCTGCCCGCGGTAGGAAGCTGGTAATTGCAAGTCTTCATTGGCTTCGGTGATCAATAACTGAGGAGCTTCTCCCGGTGCCAGATAATCCACGAACCTGGCAGCTGGGTAATTGCGCAACCTCCAACGTAAACTTGGATCGTTTATTCGAAGGACTGCTACTTCGAGGTCTCCGGGAATGCCCTTGTTCTGACGGGAGAGATCATCCAAAGTGCTTTGGATCAAGACCCAATTCCTGCGGGTGGGTTCCCGGCAGAAGAATATTCGCAGCTCTCGCTCCTCCCAGCCCGGCGGCACGGCGGCTCATGCTTATGCTAAAGATGGAAAGTACCACCACAGCGCCAACACCCAAGCCATAAAATGCTACCTTCCAGGACCACCCCCAGCCAATCAGGAAAGCGGAGACCGCAAGCATGAGTAAGGTGAGCGCGATCCCTGCAAGCGCCAGTTGGTAATCTGCGCTGCCTGGTTCATACACCAGTAAACCGGGTATCTTTAAACCACAGAAAATCAACAACAGGATACAGGCAATAGCGTATATGAATGAAACCAATCGATGCGATTCTGGTCGGTGAATCCATTTCTGGATTTCCACCGCAGCTGCGGCGCACAAGGGGATGGAAACCCAGACCAGGTCAGTGATCCGATGCTGTGGATAAACCAATATTATTACGAAAGCAATCAATGCCCAGCGGGAAAGGAACCCGGAAAACCTGTCTTTATTGATCAACCCGCGAATCAATCCGGCTATTCCCAGGATAAAAGTCAACGGCATCAAAATGAGCAAGCTGAGCATTATCCGGGATAGGACTCCTTGAGGTTGTGATTCGCCAGGAGAAATCCACCCTTGCAATGCGTTGATGATCCCACGCCCAAATCCATTGATGATCCAGGGAGCGATCGCAAAAAGCACCCCGAAAATCGAGGAGGGTGATGGCAGCAGCGAATAAGACCTTTCCCCATTGGATCTCGCTTTGCCTTGTTTCCACCCCTTCTTCAGAATTATCAAAGACTCGACCCCGCATCCAGGCAGCAGCTCCACCAATAGCAGCCAACCCGGTGAATCCAAGAGGACCGCTTAATGCCGCCAATGCTCCCAGTAATACCCAACCATACGGCTCCGTTTCTTTTTTCAAGCGCAGCGAAAAAGCAAAGGACTGCCGCGATTGCGATCATTCCGCTTCCAGCTTCACGGCTCAGGTGGATCAGGAATGGGTCGAACGCTATGAAATACATGAGTATGATCGAAGTGGGTTCTGCCAAGATGATGTTGGAATAATAGGGGTACCAGAATAAAAATCACTCCTAAAAATGCCGGCAGGGACCTGGCAGCAAAATCCGAATCACCAAACAACGTGAAGAGAATACCGGTTAGCCCGGCGTATATCGGAGAGGAGGAAACCGGACTGAGCTGATCGGTAAAAATGTTAATTACCTGCAGGGCTTGCGTCGCCTCCAGACTGTCCAATGGGTGACCACCAAGCTGCGTGAACCTCAGCGCAGCTCCGAATATAACTGCCATGATGATAAAGATTATTTCAAGAGTAGATTTCTTCACATTTTAACTTCCCGGGATCAAATTCTCATTAAAAATGGAGTCGGGAACGGCGTAGATCGTAACCGTATCGTTTTGAAAAACAATCGGTAAATTTGCTGCGAATTTTTCCTCCGCCACCCGCAGTGAAGATCGTTCCAGTGAACCGATGAAAATATACCTGATCCCATATCTTTGCAGGATCTCTCTGGCTTCTTCCCAGCTCATGGACCTGTAAAGCGTCTGCACATCCCCTTCCCGCGTTCCCATTTCTTCGCCACCACCCCGCCATTGGCTTTCATGCCCGGGCCAACCCAGAACAGTGGGAAAGCCGGTTTGCACTGAGACTCTCTCAAACTCGGAATAACTCCCTCCAACAGCCTCCACGATCGTCCCGTATGGAGCATTCTTCAACCAATCGATGGCTGCCGCCTCACCGCTCCTGGAAGAATTGAAATAGTCCAGCCCATCCAAAGTTAACCGGCTTGGGCGGAAGTTATTGGTAGTTTCAGGTAAAGCAAACGAGGGGTAAGCCAGACCCGCAGCGATCGAAATAAACCATGCGAACCCAAAAATGAACCTGCCAGCTCGCATTTGAATACTTTTCCAGAGAATAATCGATCCGAATGCGGCAGCCAAGGACCAAACGATCCACGCCTCAAAGTAGAATTTGAAGATCGTGTTCATTCGCCATCCGAATTGGTCGATAAGGTAAAAGAATTCCGGTACGAGGGTCAGAGCCGTTCCGGTTAATACAAGCACCAAGATGAACTGAACCGCCCCATTATCAATTGGATTCCGCTCCTCTATGGTTTCTTTATTACCCCTGGTTTGTAATCCAAAAATGGCTGCTAGTATGAGAAAAAGCATACCGTACAGGGTCAGCCATGTTCCAGGCGCAAGAACTCGTAATTTTAGCGATTCTCCAAGGATTCTCCCCAGGCTGGCACTGCCGTGCAGGTTGGTGAATTGATACCCCAGGAAGCTCAATCTCTCGCCGAACAGCTCCTCCCACAAGGTTGCCTAGGGCAGGAACAACGCCCATCAACCCACCCAGAAGGTAGGAAACGATCCAGAGTCCAAAAACAATGATCGCTGATACCCAGGCAGCCTTCTTCCAGTGCTTCCGATTTGATGGTTGGAGAAATAGCCAGATGAGAAGTGCGAGGATCGGAACAAGCAGGGGGAAGAACATGATCCAGAAATGCACCCCCCGGGTGAAATACTCAAGACTGGGAATGATCCCGCCTGCCTGGGATTTAAACCCGGTATAGAATGGCAGAAAAAGAATGATTCCGGTCAAACCAAGCAATAATCCAAAGCCAATGAAGTCCATCCAGACCGCTTTGTGCCAACCAGTTTTTTTTAATCTGCAGGATCAGGTATGCAAAACAGATCAGCGCAACGTAGATCGGAAGATCCCAGGTATTGAAAAAAGCTAGCGAACCAGCAGCCAGTGCAAGCAGCCAAAATTCCGGTAGTTTCAACCAGGTTTTCCAATTAAAGCCGCCGATTTCAGTCGCCCAAGGGGAGAGGAAGAAATTGAAACCTAACGCCAGAATAAGTAGAACAAATGGCATCGTTAGAACATGCGGGTGCAGGTCTGCCAGGATGTAGGAAAAGAAGGGGAATTCGTCGATGATTTCCTTCCAATTCCCGGCAAGATCGTAATCAGAGAGCACCCGCGAAGCGCGCCACCAAAGGATGCCCCCCGCCCGTTGTGGGATCCAGGAGAGGGGAAGTGCAGGAGGATTAGTCAGTTCCTGCAGGTCCAGCCAGCGCCAGAAATTGGATTGAAAAGTACCA
This sequence comes from uncultured Chloroflexia bacterium, assembly GCA_963747315.1. GTDB lineage: Bacteria > Chloroflexota > Anaerolineae > Anaerolineales > Anaerolineaceae > CAVVEQ01. Next base: position 847,517 of record CAVVEQ010000013.1, read on the forward strand.
TCGGTCAACCGAGACCAAAAGATCCCCCTAGCGTGCAGGTATTCAAACACTCCTTCGGCATTGCTGACAATCAACAGGTAAAAAGGACCAAGCAAAGACCACAAATAATTCGACGTGGACTTTCCTGTAGCTACCGGTCGCCATTTATGGATCAAATTATGGATCAGACCATACGCCCCCAGACCGGTCAGCGCAAACCAGCTGGCAGCTGCCAGGTTGAACGCCACACCGGATGCCACACCCGATACCCTCGCCAACATTGCCACGATCACATAACCGAAATAATAATAAGAGATCGCATAACCCGAAAGCCAGGGATCATTGGGCGGGAAGGATGGCGACCGCAGGATGGCATTGATAAACGCCATCTCCATTGGTTTTTCGGTGCCTGCCACCATCGGATTGGCTGCGCGGACGAGCGCCCAACCTCCAAACAGTACCAGGAAGACTACCTCGGCCACTAGGATCGTTGAGAAATTTCCCTTAACCCATTCCTTGATCCCTGCCCAATTCTTGTTCGCAAAGAAAACGCTCAATCCGCATAAAATGACCAGGGCAACCACTTGCCCGGCAAGATCATTCTGTAATATCTGAAAAGATCCAAGAAGCCAAAAAGCATATCCCCAAATTAATAATCCAAGTGCCCGTGAAAAGGCGAAACCCCGATCCTTTAGATTGGGGAAAAAACGAAATGCAATTGGAAAGGTCAACCACCCCAGCATCGTTATAACCATGTACCATTTCAGGAAATCTAACATTAGGCTCCCTTACTTCCCTCTGACCTTGTAAATGACGGTTTCTCCATCTCGGTAAACTTCATCCCATAAAATCCCATTCAAGCTTTCAAATTTCGAGATTCCTCCCGCTGGATATGCCGCCCGTTCCAGTTGCCCGACAACTATGTACCTGATATTGTACCTGCGTAGGAAATCCTTCACCTCTTCCTGGTTCTGCGTGCTGTAAAATTGCCCCACCTGATCCACGCGCTGCTGCACCCAGTCTGAATTAACTACCGCTCGTTGCTGTCGTTGATGCCAGTTCCATCCCACCACTCCTGGCAGTCCAGTATAGATCGTATAGCGGGATCCCCAGCGGTATTCGGGGATATTCGCCTCGACGATCACTGGCGATCCCTCGATATTATCCTGCATCCAGCGGATCGCCCTGTAATCCTGGCTGAGATCCATATCTTTATCAAAATCGCTATATCGGGATGTTTTCATATAATCCATCCCATCCAGGCTATGCGGGGTGATCGGGCTCATCCTGTCGGACATTTTATCCAGACCAGCCGTCAGCGGGAAAAGCAAAGCGCTACCGATCAGGAGGAATAGAATCACCTCCCATATTTTTCTCAGCTTTTCCGGCCACACTTCAGAAATCGCATCCCAAAGCCACATCAAGGCCGCCGCTGCACTCAAGCTGAAGAGTGTCCAACTTTGCAGGTAGAACTTGAAAACCGTGTTCATCCTGCCAATATCGCCTTCGATCACGATCAGTTCCACCGCAATTGTCAGAGCAAATCCGGAACCGATCATGAAGAGCACCACGCGTTTCAAATCATCCTGCCCCGCTCGAAATATCAACACAAGTGCGGTGAGTGCAAGCAGCGCAACAAGCCAGGCGATTTGAACCTTGTCAATCATAAGTATGACCACTGCCACGGTGATCGACAACATTCCAATATAGATCCACCAGCGATAGGGTTTGAATTTCACCAGGGCAGTGGCTGGGGTTGAAGCCAGCCAATTCAGCATTTCATGGATTAACCAGGTGGCAATGATAAAGAGAAATACTCCCCAATGGGTCAGGTAGGACCAGATGGGAGAGCGATCTCCGTGCCAAATTTCGATGCTGTTGTATGCCTGTCCAAACCATCTACCAAATGGCTCGTAGAGCAGGAAAACAGCTCCAGCCAGCAGGATCGCAGAAAAAATCGCCACCAGCCATCGCTTGGTATTTGAAGAAACACCCTCAAAGTAATTCCCCGGGGCAGGTGCATATTTCACCCCGGAATACACTACCGCTAGGCAGGCAAGCACAAGATATGTGGGCAGATCCCATGTGTTGGTTGGCCGCAACGCGCCAACAGCCAACCCGCCGAAACCGAGAACGATCACGAAATTGAACCAGGAAAATTTTCCCGCTCGCTCCGCCCATTTCCACTTCCCCAGGATCACCGCAATCGCCCAGGCGATAGCCAGGAGCGTCAACGGAAGGGCGATCATATGCGCATGAAGATCCGCGTATAAAAAGGTGAACATGGGAAATTCTGTGATTGGTTCCCCCGGGTACACCCGGCTTGGAACCCAATACCAATCGCCAGGTCCAATTGGTAGTTTTATTCCGCTGAATAAACCCCCGATACCTTCAAAGGTCCAGATCCATTTTTGCAGGAGGTTCCCACTTTCGATTGGAATCCCACTCGCGCCAATTTTTTGTAATCCCTGCCAGATCAAGCGCACTGTCCCAAGATTGCCAAGAACCAACATGAACACAGCCGCAGCAGCACCTCCCAGGAAGGTTTTACTTCCCAGGAACTTAAACCATCCAAAATCAGCAGGTTCTTCAGCCTCTCTTTTTTGCAAACCCGTAGAAAGGTTCGAGCCAACGGAATAAGCTCCCATAGCCACCAGGCTGAATAGTGTTGGCAGCACCAGATTATACGCGATCGCCGGGACGATACCCAACAACTTGACGAGCACCCCCACGAGGACAAAGCCATAATAGTAATAATTAATGTACCCACCAGCGAACCAGGGGTCATATGGCGGGAAGGTTGTGCTCCTCAGAATCGCATTGAAATAAGAAAAGTCCATCGGCTTTTCGCCGCCCTTGGCGGGATGCCACAGATCCGGATTACCCATGCGCACCAGCAGAAACGCTATAAAGAAAACCAAACCGAACGCTTCCACCACAAGGAATTGCCGCCAACGATCCCGTACCTCCTGGATCAACTCATTCTTATCCCTAATAAAAAGGAACAGGTTCCATCCAAAGATCAGGGTCAAGACTCCTATGATTGTCAGCCGCGAGAAGTCAGCACCGTAGGAACCCGAGATCCATACCAGGAATGCGAGTAAGAGCAAACCGGCAATCTTGGAAACCGGATAACCTTTATCCAGCAGCCCCCCGAAGGCGATCCGCACTGTCGGGTACATCATCCAACCCAGAACAGTCAGAACCAGGTACCAGGCGAGGATTCCCAGGAACGGGTACTTGTTTAAGGGATTTTCGTAGGAGAAATAATCCGACCAGGTTCCACCGGCTTGCTGAACCGCCAGTCTTTCTGGAGGGAGGGTCAAATTCCCTTTATACTCGCTTGCTGTTTTGGGGGTGAGATCGATCACCTTCGAGAGATCCACCGCGCCAAGGATTTCCCGGGCTCTGGCTGGATCATATGAGTCAGTTTTACGAAAGATCAGCACCTTCGGGTGGTCATAAACCGTGAAGGCTTCTTCAGCATACTGGGTATTGAATTCAAGCGGACCCAGGCGGGGGTTGGAATCAAAAGTCTGCACCAGCTCATAACCGAGTAGTCCCTGGTAATCCCCTGGTTTGGCCTCGGCGTAACATTGGTAGATAGTTTTTTCATCCGGGCATCCCAGCAGGCTGCGGTAATAGGCGCTGACCAGTGGGAAACGTTCCGGGATGCGAGTCAGGCTGCCCCACTGCCTGTTTGAGCTGATGAATATGTAGTCTCCCTGGTCCAAGGCGCTGGTAATCCGCTGGAGCTTTTCGGCATTATCATCCCAGTAAAGCTCCAGGTTAAGATCAGTTCGATAAAGCCCGTTGTTGTAATCGAACGGTGAGTACCCATCCATTGGGTAAGGCAATGGATCATCCCACGATGATTCATTGATCTGCCGGCTGCCGGTGATCCCCAGGGCACCCATTCCCTCCGCGAAGGTGATGGTGAGGCGGTAGGGTTGACCCTTTTCTAATGCTACAGCTTCATTCATGGAGATCTTAGCTGTTTCGCCACGTGGGTTATTAACCGCGAGGAAATCCGATTCCAGAGCCCCCTCACCTAACTGCTGGAAGCTCCCATCTGGATTACTCTTTTCGATCGCGAGGTTAAGTTTCTTGAGCCCTTCGCTGGATTCCCAATCCACGATCCTTCCGAACGAAAGTTCGGTCAGGTTTCCAGATTCCATGGGGTTGAACACCAGGGAATAGGCTTCACCCGGGAGCAGCAACCTGGATGGTTCGGGTAAAGCCTGGGTGGAGTTCCCACCCGCACTGGTGAACCGGATCGCCGCTGGACCAGCCAAGGTTATGGCAGTACCTGGCTCCAGGAGTCGGAATTCTATCGAATATGTCTGACCTGGTATCAGGTCCAAAGGTTGATCGAAAATTACCTGGTACCCACTTCCGCGGGGATCATCATTGCCGTTGAAGGAATTCCGGATCGTTCCCGTCGCTACTTGCGGAGGTTTTGCACCGTGATCCGTAGCGGTGACCAGCAGTGTTTTTTCCATTGGATTGCTGCTCGGATCAACGATATGCGATAGATCAACTCCAAATAACCTACCGTTCACGGTGTTGTTTATCACCATCCGAACCGGTTTTTCAAAAGTCACATTGGTTCCCAATGGGTAAGCAAGCGGTTGTTTATAAGTACCGCCGTTATTCTCGATATAAATATCGATCGGCCCGGGAACATTCTGATAAATCCACTCACTGGCAGCCAGTCGAGTAATGGGGCGGGTATAGATGCGGGAGAACGAATATGCCCATAGGATTGTGGCCGTAAGAACTGTTGCGCCAATGAAAATGGATAATCCCTTAAGCCACTTGCCTGCGGTATTCTTCTCCTCAGCGTCCTTTTGTTTTCCAGCCTGCCAAATGGAAATAACTGTCCAGGCTGCGATTATCGCAAGGGTGGGATAAACCAGCATTTGATAGCGCATACTGCGGGTGAAGTTGATGGATTGCCAAAGAAAATAGATAAACGTCCATCCCCAAAGCAGCAGGTAAGGTTTCCAGGTACCTTTCAGCATCCTGATCCCCATCCAAATGAATCCTGCCCAGCCCAGGATGCCCAGCGGCAATCCCAACCCCCATAAAGTGAGATTCTGCCAGGCGAAGGATAGCGGCCGGCGCGCCCATTGGATGCCCGGCGGGAAGGTGGAGTCGCCCGCGCTGAGAGCACTAAGCTCCCGAAGGTTGCCCACCCATTTAGGGTTCGGCTCCCAACCGATGTACCGCAATAATCCCCCAGGGCCGCTTTGGAATGCTTCCGCTAAGCTCTGTGTGAGAAATCCCGGAGCGCTAAAAGCGTATGGCTGCAGGACGCGGAAAACCAACAAACTGACCACGCCGGCGAGAATTACATTTCGCAGGATCAACCATTTGTATTGATCCTGTCGGGTTGAATCCATGTTGCGAAATAATATAAAAGCAGCGGCTGGCAGAAGTACTGCGAGCAAGCCCGCATTGACCTTGGAAGCGGCAGCCATTCCCAGGGCAATCCCGAATAATGCGTAGAGGATAAAGTGCTTCCAACCGGTGCGGATCCAGAACCATTTTCTGGATGCATCTATCTCTTCGAGGGTTTCCTGCGGTGTTGTCTGGATTAGTACAGCGATGAAGAAAGTCAGCATCCCAAAGAAATTAGTGGAAGTATCCACCGTCCAGTAATGGGAGAGCTGGATGGGGAGAACTGCGAAGGCATAGAAAGCCGCGCCAAGCAGGGCAAGCACCTTGTTTCGGAATAACCTGAGTCCGATCATGAAACAGAGAAATACGGTCAGAAGGTCGACCGTGGCCGAGTAAGCCCTGCCAAGCATAGTGACCTGGTCGTAACCGGTCTGTCCAGTCCACTCCGCTAGATAGCGGACCAGGAAGATCGGAAATGTCCCATAAACGAAGAATCCATACCCCCGGTTCTGCGGATTAAGGCTGGATGTGTCGGTGTTGAAATATTCTTCAAGGCTGGCAACCGGTGAAATTCCGGTTTCGACCATCGTCAGGAAGCGTTCATCCGGGTGTAGGTGATAGGTCTCGTCCCAGCGGATTCCTACTACCCGCAAGTAGGCGCCCGCCAAAAGAACGATGATCAGTATAAGATCCACCCACCAGGATTTAATATTCGTTGATGATTTTGTCGGTGTTTGCATAATTACTCAGCGGGGGCTTGGGCTGGAACAATAAAAATAAAGAAATCCTTGCCCTCACGCGGGTTTGTAAAAGTTGTGGTTGTTCCAACCGGGTACATCGACTGCAGTTTTGCCAGATCTTCGGTATCTTCAGCTTTGAGTATAAACAGCTTGGCTCGTTTTTCGGTGAGAGTATCCTTAAAATTATCTGGCCAGAGTGCATAATCCTTTTGCGGATAGCCTGCGTTGATGCCCACCAGGCGGGTATCAACCCAATATGGGAATGGCACTACGTACGCGGTTTCACTCGTCCCAACCGAATCCGCGAAACCGCGGATCACCCGGCCGATTTCCGATGTATTCCATGCCCCGGCCATAAACTGTTCATCGAACGTCTTGAAAACCAGACGGAAATTCAACACAGCCGTCCAGATGAAAAGTATTAATCCCAGAAGGACGATCATCGTTCTGCCAAATCGACCACTCATCCGTTTCCACATGCTCTCCAGGGCGCTCATGATCCCCATTGCAGCAATGACATAAACCGGGATGATCGCTGCGCCGGTTCGATTGAGAGAGGGATTCTCCCCCGGGAATGCCAGTGAAAGGATCGAAGGCATCATTAAAAGAGGTATGGAAGCCAGCAGGAAGAGATCGATCCAATTCCGTTTCTTGATGTATCGCAGAATGACGACCACCAAACCAAGGAAGAACAAAGCCCCTGTGACGTAATCCAATGCTGGACGGTGCGGTATGGAATGTACCCAGATCTCGCCATTATCGTGAAAGAACATAACTAGAGCTTTCCAGGTATTCGAGAGGAAGATCTGCCACGCCGGACCCGGCAGTGGCGCTTCGGTGCCCGCCAGGCGGCTGAAAGCTCGAATACTGAAACCTGCTGGATCCTCCACTGCATACCTGAAAAGCGGAATAAATACTGCGAAGGCCACTCCTCCCAATACAACCAGGGAGATCAAAGCCTGTTTACGTTTGCCTTTCGAAAGCGGGTGGAGCAGGTAAAGCGCAAAAGCTGCCAAAATTACAAAGGGGATGAACCTCGAAGGGCTGTACCCATGCATCCCGAGGCCAACAGCCAGCCCGGAGAGCAGGATCATATTGCGATCTTGATTTCGAATACCGCGAATCAGGAAATATATAGCCGGAGCGGCAAAAAATGCGTAGAGGGGAAATCGCAACCCGATTCGCGAGATCACATTTGGCCAGTAGGCGATCCCCGCGAGCAGCATGGCTGCAAGACCTACATTCCGGTTGGCAACTTCCTTACCCACAAGGTAAATAAAGGGCAGGGTGAATAAGCCAAGCAAGGCTGTTCCAAGCTTGAGGCTTAGAAAAGTTAATCCCAGATTGAGCCAGGAGGCGATGATCGCGGTCAGGTACATTTGGACGAATTCCCGGCCGGTGTTGCGCGGGAAGAACACGGAATACTGGCCGTTCAGAATATCACCAACATCCAACAGCTTTTCAGCCTGGTCGCTAAACATCTCTCCCGGAACCTGGTTCAGGCGGTAGAACCGGTAAAAAGTGACCAGGAGGAGGGATAGGATCACTAGAACCGTCCAGGCGGTGATATTGATCGTGAAAACCGGTTTGCCATCCCGCCGGTAGAGCCGTTTCCACCACGATTCCCCCTCTCCCTTCACCCACAGGGAATACAGGAGGAAACCCATCCCCGCGATCCAAAGAGTGAGGTTGACGGGAGTGAAACGGTTTCCGCCAAATGCAAAAAATGAAAGCATCAGTAGAAGGATGCTAACCAGGAAGGGGATCCTGCGGTAGCCAGTGCTGAATGTTTGCGCGGAGTCCGGTGGATTTTGAGGCAATTCCCATTCCCGCGTCAGGATTGCTGCCACTGCCAGGAATCCCGCGAAGACATAAAGACCGATAGCTCCTTTGATGCTGGGATTCGGCGGTTCCATGAGGGCCTGAGCGGTTAGGGCAAAGATCAATGCGAGAAAGGTTTTCCAGGGTCCCACCCTGAAACTCTTTTCTTTATTGGCAATTTTTTCTTGATCTACAGGAGGATGAGTTACTGCGGCTTTTTCGTTAACAGCCATATCTCCACCCGTTGCAACCATCGGCTGCTTGGTTTCAGTTTTATTCTTCCAGAATTGAAGTTTTTCCTTGAGAAAATCGAGGACGCTGGGCTCTTTCATGGATTCACAATGTTCCGTTTATTTTTTTCGTTTCTGATGATACCTTAATAATAAACCAACCGCCGGTTTTCATCTTTTCCGGGTAAAGTAGAAAGCGTAGGAACCCTTCGTCTGGTGGAAAGCTTCAGCATAGCGAGGGTGTACGATCTTCAGTGTAAGCCACAGGTTCCATCGGCTGGGAACCAGGATCCATTTCTTGAAAAGAAAATGGCAAACCAGTGAGGGAAGCCCCAAATAATGCCCCCACTCCAGCACCGCCAAGCTATCAGGGGAAAAATAATCCCACTGGTTTTCGACGTAGAATCCATGCCGTTCCAGGCGTTCATCCCATATTTTCCGTGAATCGCAATGATGGTGACGGGATATGCGATTGAAAAAGGCGCGATACTTTTCCGCCAATCTATGAAATCCCACCTTTTCCAGCCAATTCGAGATGGAAAGGTTTGCCAAGAAATTCTCATTTGGGACACAGAAAATGAAGGGTGCACCTGGTTTGAGAACCCGCGATAATTCCTGCAGGACTGGATCAAGTTCCGGGATATGCTCGAGGACGGAATTGCTGACCGCCGAGGAAAAGAAGCCATCCGCAAAAGGAATGAAATCCCCCGTTCCCTGGATGACATGGCTGTACTTCCCGTCCCTGCCAGCCAGGCGCACCGGCCCGCTCCAGGGGTCCAGCCCAACACTTACTTCATTATTGAATGCGATCTGGGAAAAGTGACCATCCCCGCAGCCCAGGTCGAGGCTTGGCGAGGGCAATTCCAGGTCTTCATAAACCCGCGCTTCCACCGCTCGCAACAACCCGCGGAAATACGGGAGGCTGGATATGTTCAACCACAGGTAATCCTTTCTTGCTGTGCTCATTTCTTGTGGATCTCCGCAGCGATTTTTTCAAAGAGGGTTTCATATTCCCGGGCTATCGTATCGGGGTTATAAATCTTCTGCAGCGTTTCCCGCGGGATAATACTCTTCCGCTTTTCCGAGAGGATCTCTATGACTGAAGCCGCAAGTGCTTTGGCGTCGCCGATCGGAATGATCCTGCCCATTTCGTGATTCCGGACCGGTTGGCGCACCCCGGGTAGATTCGATGCAACGCAGGGCACACCATTCATCATCGCTTCTATTTGAACCAATCCAAAGGCTTCGGTTGAGTTCAGACTCGGAAGCACTAGAAGATCAATATTGGGGTAAAACTTCGCCATTTCCACGGGATTCAACACTCCCAGGAATTGCCAGTGACCACTTTTGATATATTCATTGATCCTGGGCTCCAACCTGTCGAAATAATCTTCCTCGCCGATGATATTCTGGTACGGCCCGGCAAACTGAAACAAAGCTTGCGGATATTTTTCAAGGATGGCCGGCATGGCATCCAGCAGTACCTCCACACCTTTTTCGGTCGCGAACCTGGCAGCCATACCGATCACTGGTCGGTGCTTGCTGGGATTGTGCAACCTGCCAAATGCTTCCACTTCGTGCGGGTTAACTTCGGGTAATTCCACCGGCGGCGGGATCACCTGCAATTTTCCCAGGTGACGATTGAGATAGCTCGAATTTTCAGCGTAATCCCGGGTATAGGTAACGATGCGGTGTGTCCATAATGCAGCCAGGTTGTTGGCAACTTTCACTGCCAGGTTTGCCAATTGGGGGATGGGACCCGGCGGCATGAGCAGATCGCAGTGGTAGGTGATCACGGTGGGTTTTTTATACATCCTTCCCCGCAGTGCAATACCGGCTGCGTCGAATTGGGGCAGGTGAAGCTGAATGACGTCGTTTTCGCGAACGAGCCGGCTCGCCCGCAAACCAAACGAGGGCATGATCACACCTTTGCTCAACCGAAACGCGACTGGAACCCGAACGATGCGTACACCCGACTGAGTTTCTTCCAATGAGAGTGAGGGATCATACTGCGAGGTCAGTATTGTCACATCATGACCTCTCACAGCCATCGCCCTGGCAAGACGTTCAGCATAGATGGTCAATCCGCTGGTGTGCGGCCGGTAGTAGGTGAGTACGATCAGAAGTTTCATTCAGGATGGATTATTAAAATAAATTTTTATTCGCAACCACCCAATCGAACAGCCTGCGGATTCCTTCTTCGACGCCGACTTTGGGTTCCCATCCAAGAACCTGTTTCGCCCTGCGGATATCCGAGACGAAAACCTTTTGATCGCCAGGGCGCCAATCCCCCCACTTTGCCTGGATGGGATGACCCAGCAATTTCTCAAGAATGGGAGCAAACTCCGTCCAAACCGAGATCACATTCCTGGAACCGCCGCCAATATTGAAAACATTTCCGGCAGATTTATCCTTCATTTTTATCGCTGCATCATACGCGTCCAACAGATCCTCCACGAATAGAAGGTCGCGAATCTGCTTCCCGTCTCCATATATGGATATTGGTCTTCCCAGCACCGAGGCGATTACAAACCACGCCACCCAGCCCTGGTCTTCGATCCCAAACTGGCGGGTGCCGAAAATGCAGCTCTGGCGGAAGACAATCGTCGGCAAGCCATAAATGCGCGCGTAATCGCGTACGTATTGATCCCCGCTGCCCTTTGAACAGCCGTACGGAGAGTGGAAATCGAGCGGCTGTTGCTCATCCATACCCTCGGGAAAATCACGGTAGCGGTAGCGGGTGACATCCTCAACAACAGCCACATCCAGCATCTCGCCATAGACCTTGTTCGTGGATGCGTAAAGGAATACCGGATTTCTTCGGGATGCCCTGGCAGCTTCGAGGGTGTTGAAGGTTCCGAGAGCATTGATCTCAAAATCTTCGCGTGGTTTCATCACCGAGGTGGTCACCGCCACCTGTGCTGCTAAGTGCAGGATAATATCCGCTTCCCGGGCTGCTTCAGTGATCGCCTCTGCGTTGCGAACATCTCCCTGGATAAGCTTGAAAGCGTTATCCCCGAAGGTCTCCCGAAGCCATTGCAGGTTGAGCCGCGAGCCGGATCGGGAGAGGTTATCAAAAATGGTGACTTTCTCATTTCGTTTCAGAAGCCGGGCGACAAAATTGCAACCGATAAACCCCGCGCCTCCGGTGATGAGGTAATTCTTAGGCATTGGTCTGCTCCATGGCTGCATTCTCCGGGGTCTGACGCAGCCCCAGGTCGTGCATCAAGCTTGAAATTGATTTTCCCGAATTCGCCAACCCATATAGTCCGAAGATTCCGTTGATGGTGATATTCATCAAGTGGGTGGTGATTCCATACGCTAGCGCGCTGGAGGCATCCACATTGAATAGTGAGAAGGCTGCGATTGAGGATGCTTCCCAAATGCCGATTGAGGCAGGAGCGGAGGGGATTGCTATCCCAAGGGCGATGATTCCCAATCCAAGAGCACACCACCAAAGCTGCACTTCAGGAACAAACTGACTTAGGATCACATAAGTTTCGATGATAGCGATCGCCCAGGAAAGCAGCATCAATCCCAGGCTGGAGATGAATTGCAGAGGATTGCGTAAGGCGATCAATCCGAGGAAGAAGGCGTCCACCTGCGGCAAAACGTGCTTGCGGATATTTTCATTACCCGAACCTTTTCTAACGATCCAGGCTTCCACCTGGTCGCGGTTCCTGGCAAGCAAAAAAAGCACCACGAATCCGAGAAGAACAACGGAAAGGGTTGCGATCGCCACCGGTTTCGCCCAGGAGAGGCCCAGCGCAAAAGGCAGCAAAGAGATGATCAACCCGGCCGCGATTGCCAGGTCGAAGGAACGCTCGATAATGATGGTCGAAAGCACCCGCACCGCGCCAAGCCCGGTCTCACCGCCCAAAAGAAGCGCCCTGCCCAATTCTCCCAGCCGGAAGGGAAGGAAGTTATTGATCAGGTACCCCTCGTTCATCGCGATAAATGCCTGCCAGGTGGTGGCTTTCCGGTCCAACAGAATGCGCCAGGCGGCCGCCCGTGCAACAAGCGAGATCAGGTAAAGAACCACCCCGGCAGCCAGGTACTTCAACTGGATCTGCTGTAATGCAAGCTGCAACCCCTGCATATTAATGATCTTTGTAATGAAATAAATGGCTCCAGCGCTCAGGATCAACCCCGGCAGCCAGCGCTGAATTTTCAGCGATGCCATCCTTGATTTAAAACTCACTCATCCTCCAGGCGCAGCACCGCCATGAAGGCTTCCTGCGGGATTTCCACATTCCCGACCATTTTCATGCGTTTCTTGCCTTTTTTCTGTTTTTCCAGCAACTTTTTCTTGCGGGTGATATCACCCCCATAGCATTTTGCCAGGACGTCCTTCCGCAATGCTTTCACATTCGCGCGGGAGATGATGCGCCCATCCGCGGATGCCTGGATCGCCACATCGTAAAGCTGCCGGGGAATAAGCTCCTTGAGTTTTGTCACCAGCCGTTGGCCTTTATGATACGCCTGATCGCGGTGAACAATAGCCGCCAGGGCGTCCACAGGTTCGCCGCCCACCAGCACTTCCAGCCGGGTCAGGTCACCCGGGCGGTACCCGATAAAAATATAATCCATCGAGGCGTACCCGCGCGTTCTGGATTTCAATTCATCAAAATAATCCACGATGATCTCGGACAGCGGGATCTCAAAATTGAGCTGTACCCGGTTGGGAGCCGGGTAATCCTGGCTGGTGTAGATCCCATGTTTTTTGGTGGTCAGCTCCATGATCGGTCCGTAGAACTCGGTGGGGGTGATGATCTGCAGCTTCATCCACGGCTCACCGATTTCGGTGAATAGGGCAGGGTCAGGCAGCTTGGCAGGGGAATCGATGGTGATCATCTCCCCGTTCAGCATCGTCACCTGATATTCCACGGATGGCGCGGTGACAACGATATCCATATCGTACTCGCGCTCCAGCCGTTCCTGGATGATCTCCATGTGGAAAAGCCCCAGAAACCCGCAGCGGAAACCAAAATTCAACGCCTGTGAGGTCTCGGGTTGGTAATCCAGCGAGGCATCATTTAATTGCAGTTTTTCCAGCGCTTCCTTTAAATTCTCGTAATCCTCGCCTTCCACCGGGTAGATACCAGCGAAGACCATCGGCTTTGGATGATGGTATCCGGGCAGATGCGAATCTGCCGGAGCGCTCGCTTGGGTGATGGTATCCCCCACCCGGCATTCCCGCACCGTTTTCAATCCGGTGGCAATATACCCAACATCCCCGGCCTCCAGGATGTTGATCGGGCGCATGTCAGGTCCAAAAATGCCGATCTCGACCGGTTTGATATCCGTCCCTGTGATCATCAGGCGCAGGATATCGGTCGAATGAATGACTCCTTCCACCACACGGATGTAGGCGATCACCCCTTTATAAGAGTCATAGTGGGAATCGAAGATCAATGCCTGCAGCGGATTTTCGTTGTGCCCCCGCGGGAAGGGTACTTTTTCGACGATCTCTTCCAGCACCTGCGCAACATTGGTGCCTTCCTTTGCGGAGATTCTGAGGATCGAATCAGCCGGAATCCCGAGCAGCGCGGAAAGATCCTCAGCAATAACATCTGGCTGGGCGGAGATGAGGTCAATTTTATTGATTACGGGAAGAATGGTCAGATCGGCATCGAGCGCCAGGTACAGGTTCGCCAGGGTCTGCGCTTCGATCCCCTGGGTGGCATCCACCACCAGCAGCGCGCCTTCACAGGCAGCCAGCGCGCGGTTCACTTCATAGTTGAAATCCACATGCCCCGGGGTATCGATCAGGTTCAGCTCATACGTCTGCCCGTTCTTCGCCTTGTAATTCATCCTCACCGCGGATGCCTTGATCGTCACCCCTTTTTCACGCTCCAGGTCCATGGAATCGAGCACCTGCTCGACCATTTGCCTGTCCGAAACTGTGCCGGTCATTTGAAGGAGCCTGTCCGCCAGGGTGGATTTCCCGTGGTCGACATGCGCGATGATGGAAAAATTCCGGAGATGGTCGGTCGTCATGACGCAGGCTAGTATACCTTATTTTGTTTCGAGGGCTTTTTCGAGCGCTTTGGCGATCAAATCCGCATCATCAGCCTGGTCAGAACCGTGATTCCATAAAAAGAGCAGGAATTCCCGGTTACCTTTGGGACCCAGCAGAGGTGATGGGATCAGACCCTGGATGGAAAAACCTTTGCTGCGGGCACTTTCCAGGACGCTCGCGAGCACCTGGCGGTGAATTTCCGCGTCGCGGATCACTCCTTTCCCCTTCGCGGCAGCCTCCCTGCCTGCTTCGAACTGGGGTTTCACCAGGATGATTGCCTTACCTGAGCCTTCCTTAAGAAGGTTGATAATCACAGGCAGGATCGTCTTGACAGAAATAAATGAAACATCTACCGTTATGAGATCCATCTTTTCCGGTAATTGGATGAGGTTACGGGCGTTGGTTTTTTCCATCACCACCACCCTTGTGTTGTTCCTGAGGTTCCAGTGCAGGATCCCCTGGCCAACGTCCACCGCGTACACCCTGCCAGCCCCGTGCTGAAGCAGGCAATCGGTGAATCCTCCCGTGGAAGCCCCCAGATCGGCGCATACCCAACCCGGTAGATTTTTTAAATGAAACGCCTCCAGGGCAGCTTCCAGCTTTTCACCGCCGCGTGAGACGTACTTCGGTCCGAGGTCAACCACGATCTCGTCTCCCCTGATCACCAGATCGGAGGCTTTCAGCGCGGTTTGACCGTTCACGGAGACCTGCCCGGCCATCACCAGTTTTTGAGCCAGGCTGCGGCTCTCCGCCAACCCCCGCTCCACCATTTCGAGATCCAGCCGAAATTTCTGCATGTCTGAATTTTACTTGCGAAAGCACCTGCAGCACCCGGGAATTCACCCGCAGCGAGTTATGATATTATTTAAACCATGATCAAAGCCATTATTAAATCCATGCGTCCGCGCCAGTGGACCAAAAACGTCTTCGTGCTGGCTCCGCTGGTCTTCGACCGGCAGCTAACCAATCCCACAGCGCTGGTCCGTTCTGTAGCCGGGATGCTGCTCTTCTGCCTGATCTCGAGCTGTGTTTATGTCCTCAACGATATCATGGATGTGGAATCGGACCGCGCTCACCCGGATAAGAAGCGCCGTCCCATCGCTTCCGGTGCACTACCCATCAAGGCAGCCTACCTCCTGGTTGCCATCCTGCTCATCATCACCATCCCGCTTTCCTTCTGGCTCTCCCCGGCCTACGGGGTCATCGCCCTCATCTATTTTGGTATCAACCTGGCCTATTCCATCTGGCTCAAGCATATCCCCCTGATCGATGTGCTGATCATCGCTGCCTGCTACGTCCTGCGGGTTGCCGCCGGCGTTGTGCTCATCACCGTGCAGCGGTTCTCCCCCTGGCTGTATATCGTCACAACGCTCTTCGCGCTTTTCATCGGGTTCGGCAAGCGCCGCGCGGAGCTTTCGCTTTTGGAAGGAGAAGCAAAATCGCATCGCCGGGTATTGGATGGCTACAACATCCCCCTTCTCGACCAGCTCATCACGATTGTCTCCGGCACAACTGTTGTGGCTTACTCTCTCTACACCTTCACAGCCCCCAATATTCCCCCCAATCATGCCATGATGCTGACCATTCCCTTCATCCTTTACGGGATCTTCCGCTACCTGTGGTTGATCAACGTCAAACACGCCGGCGGAGCACCCGAGGAGCTGGTCTTTACCGACCGCCCGCTGCAGGTCACCATCCTGCTATGGGGGCTCTCGGTGCTGCTGATCTTTTACACCTCCTGACCCAATGCCCGCGGTAACATCCCACGCGCCTGCCAAATCCATCCTCTTCGGAGAACACGCCGTCGTCTATGGCCGCCCGGCGATCGCCATCCCGGTGTTTGAAAGACGGTCGACCACCTATATCCTTGCCAATCCCAAGGGGCAAACCGGTGAGGTGACCATCGAAGCGCCGGATATCAACCTGAACACCAGCCTGGCCGCGCTCGATCCCTCCCACCCTTTCCGCATTGCCATCTCCCGCACCCAGCAGGCGGTCGGAGCGGCCTCGATCCCGGCCTGCCAGGTCCGCGTCGTCTCCACCATTCCCATCGCCAGCGGGCTGGGATCCGGCGCGTCCATCGCGGTCTCGCTCGCCCGCGCTCTTTCCCTGTTCCTGGGTCACCCCCTTTCGGATGAGCAGGTGAGCGCGGTCGCCTTCGAGGTCGATAAGGTCTATCACGGCACCCCCTCCGGGATCGATAATACCGTCATTGCTTTTGGAAAACCGGTTTATTACATCAAGGATCAGCCGTTCACCCTTCTCACCCCAGCCTGCCCGTTGGATTTCCTGATCGCCGATACCGGCGTCCGCAGCTCCACCCGCGAGATGGTGCTCGGGTTGCGGGATAGGTGGCTGCAGGATCATGCCCTAAATACGAAAAGTTATTTTACAAGGATCGAAAAAGTTGTGGTTCAACGCCCGATCATCGATCGAAGCTGGCAATCTCGAAATGCTGGGCAACCTGATGAACCAAAATCACGGACTCCTGCAGGATCTCGGCGTCTCCCACCCGATGCTGGATCAACTCACTGAAATCGCTGTTTCTGCCGGGGCTCTGGGCGCCAAGCTCTCCGGTGCAGGCGGCGGCGGGAACATGATCGCGCTGGTGAACCCGGAGCAAAGCGACGCGGTGGATGCAGCCCTGCGGGCAGCCGGGGCGGTGGAGGTCATCCACACCCGCGTGAAATCCGGAAAAGGATAAACCGCATGCTTGTTTTTCTTAAACTTGGCGGTTCGCTCATCACCAACAAAGCCGGGGTTCAGCAATCCAGGCGGAGGCTGATACGGCGTTTGCTTGGTGAGATCCGCGCAAGCTTGGATTCAAACCCTGAACTGCAGATCCTGCTCGGTCACGGCTCGGGTTCCTTCGGGCACGTCCCCGCCAGCAAATACAACACCATTCAGGGGGTACATACCCCTGAAGAATGGCATGGGTTTCAGCAAGGTCTGGCAGGCAGCGCACGCGCTGAATCATATTGTGATGGAGGAACTGGCCATCGCCGGGCTGCCCGCCATTGCGGTATCCCCTTCCTCGGCGATCGTTTCCCGCAACCGCGAGATCCTGGAATGGGATATTTCCCCCCTCCAAGCCGCCCTGGCAGCGGGAATCCTCCCGGTTGTCTTCGGCGACGCGGTCTTCGACCAAACCCTGGGCGGGACGATCCTTTCCACCGAGGACCTCTTCGTCCACCTCGCCCCCCGCCTGCAACCCGCGCGCATCCTTCTCGCCGGGGAGGAAAAGGGTGTCTGGGCGGATTTTCCGCAGTAAGAATCACCTTGTTCCAGATCATCACCCCGGCTTCATTGAAAAAAATGAATCAACAGCCGGAGGCATCGGAATATGTGGATGTGACCGGTGGTATGCGGCAAAAGGTGGAGATGATGGCAGCCCTGGTCGAAGCCAACCCCGGCGTTACCGTTTCCATTTTTTCCGGCAGCCAGCCCGGGATGCTTGTAGAATGCGCTGGCAGGCTCCGCGACCGGGACCACCATCCGCGCGGATGAACCGAAGGAAAAATAAAATGAAGATCGACCGGAAATCCCTCGAATAACTGGAAAGCCAGTCCCTCGCCCCCTACGGGATGCAAAGCAGCCGCTCCAAGGGACGCGCCCACCCCGAAAGCGAGCCTGCCTACCGCACCTGCTTCCAGCGCGACCGCGACCGAATTTTACATACAACCGCCTTCCGCCGCCTGGAGCACAAGACCCAGGTGTTCATCACCACCGAGCGGGATTACTACCGCACCCGCCTGACCCACACCCTGGAGGTGGCCCAGATCGGCCGCACCATCGCCCGGGCTCTCGGAGCCAACGAGGACCTGGTGGAAGCCATCTGCCTGGCGCACGACCTGGGTCATTCGCCCTTCGGACACTCCGGCGAGGTGACCCTTGCCCGCCTGATGAAGGATGATGGTGGTTTCGATCACAACAAGCAATCCCTGCGGATCGTCGATGAGCTGGAGGACCGCTTTCCGGATTTCCACGGGCTCAACCTCACCTGGGAGGTGCGCGAAGGGATCGTCAAACATGAATCCGAGTACGACCAGTCGGACGCGGATAAATTCAATCCGCAGTTGCGAGGTCACATCGAAGCCCAGATCACCAACGTGGCCGACGAGCTGGCCTACACCGCCCACGACCTGGATGACGGCCTGCACTCCGGGATCATCACCCTCGAGGATTTGGGGGAGATCGAGATCTGGAAAGGACTGACCGAGGACCTTGCGATCCCCTGCCACGACCTGGAGGAAAAAACCCGCCACCGGATCATCCGCAGGCTGATCGGGCTGGAGGTGACCGATATCATCGACACCTCCGATCAAAATATCCAAAACGAGGGGATCGCTTCGGTTGAAGAGTTGCAGCGCCTGCCGTATAATGTCGTATCCTTCTCGAAGAGCCTTGCGGGGCAGAACCGGCAGTTGAAGGATTTTCTCTTCGCGAAGATGTACCGCCATTACCGCGTGGTGCGCATGGCAGCCAAGGCGGAGAAGGTGCTCACCGATCTCTTCACTGCCTACCTGGGTGAACCAACGATCCTGCCGGATCATATCCGCGGGAATTTCACCCGGTTTGGCGAAGCCCGCACGATCTGCGATTACATCGCCGGGATGACGGATCGATTTGCGGTGGAAGAACATAAACGCCTGTTTGAGCCTGGCGTACTCCCTTGATCGAGGTTGCTGATGACTGAGATTTCCTACCTGACAAAAGATGGAGAGACCCGCCTGCGCGCGGAGCTGGCCGAGCTGAAGGGACCCCGGCGCGAGGCGCTGGCCAAACGCCTGCGCACCGCCATCCAGCAGGGGGATCTTTCCGAGAACGCGGATTACATCCAGGCCAAGGAGGAGCAGGCCTTCCTGGAAGGGCGCATCCTGGAGCTGGAACAGGTGCTGCGGGATGTGGTCATCATCGACGAGACAGCCAGCGTGAAGGATGTTGTGGCGGTGGGCGCGCGGGTCACCGTGCAGGAGGAGGGCTTCCCGCCCGATACCTATTTCCTGGTGGGCGCCAAGGAGGCCCAGCCTTCGAAGGGAATGATCTCGAATGAATCACCCATCGGCCGGGCGCTGCTGGATCACCGGGTGGGGGATTTGGTGGAAATCGTCACACCTGCGGGAAAGCTCGTTCTGAAGATCCTGAAGATCGAATGACCTCCGAAAAATAATGGAAAGAGCCATCACGTAGGTCAGGCACCGTTTTTGTGCCTGACATCAACCAATCTTGAAATGTTCTTCTCATTTTCATCAGCAAATAATGTCGGGGACACAACCAGTCCCCGACCCACGCCTTAATCTGTCCGATCAATATATTTAGTGAACTAGGTCAATTCTGTTAATCCAAAAAGAATAACAGTTTGGAAATGAAGGATAGAGGAATAGTAAATTAATGAATATTCTCAAATGTAAACTTTGTTGTTTTTCTTTACTCCTGCTCAAGCTAGAATCAATTCAAAAGGAAGAATATTTCCCGAAAATAACGAATCCCGATTGACAAATATGAATGCAATACTTACCATCATCGATTTCATAGCGGTTACACTGTCGTTTCAAGACAGTTGTAATAAACAATGACTGGATTAAAAGGTGAGAATTCTGCAGAATAATATTATCAAGTTGAGATTATTTTTCCTGAGGATTCAAACAACTTCGATCTATTTCAACGAAAATAATGCCTGGTTACTAGCTGAGAATACTATTGGTAACAGCTCACTAATGTTAATGGATATACTCGCCCGGAATGTGATGAGTTTCCGAAGAGCTTCTATTGGTCGGTTCAAACCCGAATGACCTGCGAACCGATTATGGAACCGACTTTTAATCGGTCCATTGACTTGCTAATTGGAATAGGTTCCAGATATGGGACAAATCGTAGGTGCGTATTATCAAGC
This sequence comes from uncultured Chloroflexia bacterium, assembly GCA_963747315.1. GTDB lineage: Bacteria > Chloroflexota > Anaerolineae > Anaerolineales > Anaerolineaceae > CAVVEQ01. The sequence goes on from CAVVEQ010000013.1 coordinate 867,605, forward strand.
ATTTCTTTATTACACCGATAGTCTTCACCATAGATACAATCCGTCATCAAACAGTGAAAGGATCTGATGAATAATGATTGAACCCAGGCTTGCCCGGGTATTGAATAAACTTTGGATTTTTAACATGAAATCGGTGCCATACACTCGATTCCAATCAAATATAAAAAACCCGGCTGCGCCGGGTTTTTCGTCGAATTATATTGATTATTTCTTTTGCCAGACACTCAGTTCCAGCGTCAGCCGGTCGAAGGCTGCCTCGGAGGGGCTTGTGCCCTGCGTGTAGTTCGTATCCACCACGTGGGCTTCCAACCGCAGGGAGGCGGTCTCCAGCACCACGCGCTGCCCGGCAACCAGCGAGAGCAATTCGCCCTTGGGCAGCAGCCGTTGACGGATGGCGGGATCGTTGAAGGCGTACTTGCTCATCAGCATCTTCGTCACCGTCTGGATATCGTTCTTATCGAAGAGCCAGACCTCGAAGGCGGTCACCCGTTTGGGTTCGCCGGGTGCCAGTGCCTCGGAGATGCCCACCCCGCACTCACCCAGGAATTCCCCGGAGGGCGCGTCGATGCTGAAGGAATCATCGTAGAGATCGTCCCCGATCATATAGGTGGTGATGAACTGGGCGGTTGGTTCCTCGCTGGGAGAAACCCCGGCAGCCGGTGCAGCACCGCCACCTCCACCCGGTGGGTAAGGTTTCCCGCTGTAGGAACTGCCTGAATCTTTGCGCGGTTTCAGCACAAAGAGGTAAAAAGCCGCCGCACCCACACCGAGCGTCACCAGGCAGAGCAGCCCCAGCAGGAGGAACGAGGAGGTGGTCTTGGATCCGCTGGAGGATGGTGCCTGTGTAGGCTGGGCGCCGGTGGATTGGCCGGTTGCTGGCACAGCCGTCTGACCCGGACCGGCTGTTGGAACCGCTGCGGGTGCGGTGGATCCGGATGAACTCGGCGGGACTTTCAGCATGGCCTGGAAGCTGTTTATTGCTTCCTGCGAAACCCCGGGGCAATTCTGAGTGGTTGTACCTGCAACAAGCGCTGGTCCGTCCTCCCCCAAATCCGCATAGCGCCGCACAGCCAGGCTGCCGTTCTGGTTCACGCTGTAGGAATCGATCATCATACAGACGTAATCCTGCTGGGCGTCCGGGCGCAGGTCGGATGGCGATGCATCGTACCACTGCACCGGCCACAACCACCAGCCCAGGATCACCAATCCGATGAAAAGCCCCGCGATGAACGCGACGATCGCAGCATGGAGGGGTTTTGTCAGCCAGAGTTTAATTTTTTCAAGCATAGCAGATCCTTGTCAGCCCGATGCCGGGATGCATGATTTTGTCACCCCTGCACGTTGCAAGGATTATGCCGTCTCGGATGCGATCTCCGGGAGTTGATCCGCCAGGAAGGTCTCTTCGCAGCTCGTGCACTGCACTTCGCGTTTGTTGGCGATCACCAGTAAACCGCTGCATTTTGGGCAGGGATTGGCAATGGGTTTCTTCCAGGAGGTGAAATCGCAGTTCGGGTAGTTGGAACAGGCATAGAAAATGCGGTTCTTGCGGGTTTTGCGTTCCACCACGTCGCCGCCATCCTTCGGGCAGGCCACCCCGATCTTTTCCAGCCAGGCTTCCGTGTGGCGGCACTCCGGAAAGCCGCTGCAGGAGATGAATTTCCCGTACCGGCCCCAGCGGATCACCAGCTCCTTGCCGCAATCCGGGCAGTCGCGCCCGATCTTTTCGAGCTCCATTTTGGTTTCAGGCATCTCCCTGCGGGCATGCTCCAGTTCAGGCTCGAATTTTTCGTAAAACTCGCGCATCACCTTCACCCAGTCGGTCTTCCCTTCAGCGATCTTATCCAGGTCCTCCTCCATCTGGGCGGTGAACCCGGTGTTGATCACATCGCTGAAATAATCGACGATCAGGTCGTTCACCAGGATGCCCGTCTCGGTGGGGGAAAGCCGTTTCGCCTCCCGAAGCACGTATCCGCGTGCCTGGATGGTGGAAAGAATGGGCGCGTAGGTGGATGGCCGCCCGATGCCGTATTCCTCCAGCACCTGGACGAGCGAGGCTTCCGTATAGCGCGGAGGCGGCTGGGTGAAATGCTGCTCCGGAATAAGGCGGATGAGCTCCTGCGCCTGCCCTTCTGTGATCCCCGCCGGGATGCGCACATCCTCATCCTCCGTCTTTTGATCCTCGTCCTTGGCCTCTTCGTAAATGACCAGGTAACCGGGGAACTTGATGGAGGAACCGCTTGCCCGGAAAAGATATTTGCGAATGGTGTTCAGCGCCGAGATCTCGATCGAGAGCGTATCGAAAACCGCTGCCTCCATCTGGGATGCCATGAAGCGCTGCCAGATCAGGTTATAGACCTTGTACTGGTCGGGTGCGAGGAAGGCCTTCATGGCTTCCGGGGTGCGCATCACCGAGGTGGGCCGGATGGCCTCATGCGCTTCCTGGGCGGATGCCGCCCGCGTGGCGTATTTCGGCGGTTCGGGAGGCAGGTAATCCTTGCCTAATCGATCTTCGATATATTTGCGGGCTTCCGCCTGGGCAACTTCGGCGACGTTCGTAGAATCGGTGCGCATGTAGGTGATCAGGCCGGTCGTGCCGCCCTCGCCCACATCCAGCCCTTCATAAAGCTGCTGGGCCAGGATCATCGTCCGCCGGGCGGTGTAGCCCAGCTTACGGGAGGCTTCCTGCTGCAGGGTGCTGGTGATGAACGGCGCGGAGGGTCTCCGCCGGCGCTCCCCTCTTTTCAACTTGCTGACGATATATCCGGCTTTTTCCAGCTCATCCAACATGGGATCGACATCTTCTTTTTTACCCAGGACCGGGTCCTTGTCGTCCACCTTGGCCAGTTTAGCCTGGAAGGTTTGCTTGATCCCCTGGGGTTTGAACTCAGCGCCGATGCTCCAGTATTCCACCGGGTTGAAGGCTTCGATCTCCCGCTCGCGTTCAACTATCAACCGCAGCGCCACCGATTGTACGCGCCCTGCTGAAAGCCGGCTGCGTACTTTTTCCCAGAGCAGCGGGCTGAGGTTATAGCCCACCAGGCGGTCAAGGATGCGGCGGGCTTGCTGAGCATCCACCAGGTCCATGTCGATCTTGCGGGGATTGGAAAACGCTTCATTTATCGCGGTGTCGGTGATCTCGTGGAAAACAACCCGCTTGGTGAGTTTTTGTTCGATCCCGGCAGCTTCCATTAAATGCCAGGCAATGGCTTCCCCTTCGCGGTCAGGGTCTGTGGCCAGGTAGATCTCTTCCGCCTTTTTTGCCAGCGATTTCAATTCCTTGACTACCGCGCGTTTTTCGTTTGGAACCCGATACTTTGGGGTAAAGTCGTTTTCCACATCCACGGAGAGGTCAGAGCGGAGCAGATCGCGAACGTGACCCACCGAAGCCCGAACGGTGTAACCTTTACCGAGGAACCTGCCCACTGTTTTTGCTTTTGCAGGGGATTCAACGATAACCAGCTTCCCTTCCCTGCCCCGCATCGGGTCGCGCACGGGCGGGGTAAGCGAGGCATGCGCATCAGTTTTTCCGATCCGGAAAATGGAAGTCCCGCAGACCGGGCACTTCCCCTTCGTAACCGGCGCGCCGGCAGCATTGAACTCTGCACTGGCTTCCTGGATTTCACGCTTCGTTCTGCATTTTACGCAATATCCTTCTACCATTTTCCTCTCCTACAAATAGCGTTGGTCGCCTGTTTCTTTTAATTTAAGCACAAGTTCGCGGATCCGTTCCGTATCTCCCCTGGGGCAAACCAAAAGGGCATCCGGGGTATCGATAATGATCATGTTACTCAATCCAATCGTCGTGATGATCTTTCCGGGATCGGATTCATACACCAGGGATCCAGCGGAATTCCCCACGATTTTTGTCTGGTTGAGAATTATATTTCCATTCGCATCAGGTTTGATCACTCCGAAAAGCGAATCCCAGCTACCCACATCGCTCCAGCGCAAGTCCGGTGCCGGAAGAACGATCACGTTTTTTGCATTTTCCATGATGCCGAAGTCGATCGTCTGCGGTTTGATCCGTTCCCATTCGGCAGCGAGCGTGTCTTTCCGATTTCTTGTATTCCAATTGGATTTAATTATTTGCAGTGAATTGAATAGCTCCGGCATCTGGCGTTTGAATTCACCCAGGATGGTGTCAGTTTTCCAGAAGAACATCCCCGAGTTCCAGTAATGATCACCCGCTGCTAAAAATGCTTCCGCGGTGGCGCTATCCGGTTTTTCCTTGAATTTCTGTACTTCATATGCCGGGAAACCCTGGTAAACGCCTGCCTCCTTGCCCCGCTGCAGGTAACCGTAGCCGCAGCTGGGATGATCCGGAGTGATACCCAGCGTCACCAGGTGGTTGCTTTCGGCGGCCTCATGGCAAGCTTTAAGCAACATTTGGAAGAGATCTTGGTTGCCGATGATATGATCGGCGGTCAGCACGGCCATGACAGCCTGCTGATCGCGCAACGAGAGTAAGCAGGCGGCCAATCCCACCACCGAGGCTGTTCCCCGCGGGCAGGGCTCGAGCAGGAAGTTTTCGGCAGGGATTTCCGGTGTTTCAGCCATCAGTGCTTCAGCCTGGGATTGCGCTGTTACCACCAGGATGCGCTCGGGTGGAAAAATCCCTTGCAAGCGGTCCACTGCCTGCTGGAAGAGCGTGCGCTCGCTGCCGATCCGCAGCATCTGCTTGGGGTGGCTGATCCGGGAAAGCGGCCACAGGCGGGTGCCTCCGCCTCCAGCCATGATCACCGCGTAATAATGCTCAAAATCCATTCTTAACCTTGTAGGGAGCGATTCTCTCTCTGACCAGCGAATATTTCATTCCACCCGCCTGGCGTACCATTCCTTTTAATTCCATCATCACCAGGGTGGAGGAAACGGTATCGATGCTCATGCCTGATTTTACTTGGATTTCATCCAGGTGCAGGGTTTCATCGCCCAGCACATCTACAACTTTCTTCTCGGTATCATCGAGCGGAAACTGCAGTCTGGTTTGGCGGTATTCCTGAACCTGTTCAAGGTTAAGCGATTGCAGAACATCCTCCACCTGGAGCAAAGGCCGGGCACCATCCCGGATCAGGCGGTTCGTCCCCTTGCTCTGCGCTGCATGAATATAACCTGGTACGGCAAAGACCTCCCTGCCCTGGTCGGCTGCGAATGCCGCAGTGATCAGCGCGCCGCTGGTTTCGCCCGCCTCCACCACCACGACTGCCTGGGATAACCCCGAGATGATCCGGTTGCGTGGGGGAAAGTTACTGCTATCCGGTGGCGTTCCCACCGCGTACTCACTGATCAGAGCGCCATTTTGGATAATCTCCTCTGCCAGCTTGCGGTGCTCGGGGGGATAGACCACATCGACCCCACAGCCAAGCACAGCATAGGTCCGCCCGCTCGCGCGAATCGCCGATTGGTGCGAGATGGCATCCACCCCGCGCGCCAGGCCGCTGACCACCGCGATGCCATTCCGGCCCAGGTGTTCCGCAAGCTCCTCGGTCACCTGCCGTCCGTAGGCAGTCATTCGGCGGGTGCCAACGATCGCAACCGCCCAGTCCTCATCGGCGCGCAGCTCACCTCGGATAAATAGCACCGGCGGAGGAAGATCTACTTCTTTTAATCGTCTTGGGTAATCTTCCTCCTGGAAGGTGACCACGCGGATCCCTTTTTGAAGGATGCCATCCCAGATGCGATCCAGGTCCACCTGGCGTCTCACCTGGATCAGGCTGTCAGCCGTCTTTTCCCCCAACCCTGCATCAAGAAGTTGGCTGCGGTCGGCGTTCCAGGCTTGTTCCAGCGAATCAAAATGATCCAGGAGGGCTCTCGTCCTGGCAGAGCCAATCCCCTTTACCAGGTTGAATCCCACCCAGTATTTTTTCGAATCGGGCATCTCTCAATCCCACGCCTGGGGTTCCACCAGGATCACTCCTTTTTCGAGATCCACCATTTTTACAACCGAGTCGATCACCGGGAATAACAATTCCTTGCCATCGCCCGATTTGACCACGAAAACATCATTTGCACCGGTTACGAGAACTTCATCCAATGTGCCCAGGATAGCGCCGGATCCATCCACTACCTGCATCCCCAGAATTTGATGGTGATAATACTTCCCCTCCTGCGGCATGGGCAGCTCTTCTTTCGGCAAGTAAGCGCGCTGATTGGTCAGCTTGGCAGCTTCGATATCAGTCTGGCACCCATCGATGTGAACCAGCAATCCTTTGCCATGCGGTTTGCTGGAAACAACTTTCGTAGAGGATTTCTCAGCCCCCAGATAGAGTGTTATGCCATCCTTAAGGATAGAGCCATAATCCTCATCTGGATAAAAAAGCACTGCACCTTTGTAACTGAAAGGTCGCCCGAACCTGCCAATGGATATGTATAAAGGCTCGCCCGGCGTGGGCGAGCCTTTTTTTGGATGGTCTGGGGACAAATTGTTTTGTTTGCTCGGGCTCATCTGGGCTCTATCACATCCAGGGTAACCTGCTTGCCTTCACGGGAAGCTGCAACCTTGAGCAGGGTTCGCATGGAGTTGGCGACCTTGCCGCTCTTGCCGATCACGCGGCCCATATCCTCCCGGGCGACGCGTAGCTCGAGATGGACATGATTCCCGGATTTATCCTGGCGGACTTCCACATGCGTGGGATCATCCACCAGGGAGCGCGCGATGAATTCGATCAATTCCTTCATATCTTTACCCGATTCTCAGGATTGTGAAAATGGACCTATTGAGGGTGAGTAAAAATTACTCGGCCTTAGGTTCCGCCGGGGTTTCGACTGCAGCATCGGTTGCAGTTTCGGCAGGAACTTCTGCAACAGCTTCAACTGGGGTTTTAGCAGGAGCATCTACGACTGCTTCAACTGGGGTTTCAGCAGGAACTTCTGCAACCTCTTCGACTACGGCTTCCGGAGCAGCTTCAGCGGCGACCTCAGGGGCAGGTTCGACCGCTTTCGGGGCGGTTTTGGGCGCTGTCTCAACTATGGCAGCAGCTTTTTCCTTGGCGGCTTTCTTAGCAGATGGCTTTTTCACCTCGGCAGGCGCGGTGCCCGTTTTGCTGCCGGCAGCATGCTTTTCGTAGGCAGCTTTCGCTTCTTCTAAAAGAGCTTCCTGGGATTCACCGGCTTTGAGGCGGGTATAGCGGTCCAACAAACCCACGCTATTGAAAATCTGGACCACGGAATCTGAAGGCTGTGCGCCTTTGTTCATCCAATCGTAAACGCGCTCCTCCTTGATCTCCACAGTGGAGGGATTTGTGCGCGGATTATAGGAACCTAGAATCTCCAGAAAACGGCCGTCGCGGGGACTTTCTTTATCGGCAGCGATGATCCGGTATGTGGTCTGATGTTTTAAACCTGTGCGGCGCAATCGAATGCGAACCATGAAATAATTACTCCTCTTTCCTTTCGTGATTTAACTGGACTATTTTATCACAAGCTTTTCAACTTGGTGATATCAATTCCATTAACTGGTCTTTCTCTACCCGAACATTTTCGGCAATCCTCGCCCGCCTGACTTCTGCATGGTTTTCATCAGACGCTGCACATCCCGGAATTGCTTCAGCAGGCGGTTCACATCCTGCACGTCCAGGCCTGCCCCGCGGGCGATCCGTCTTCTCCGGCTGGCGTTAAGGATATCCGGGAAACGTTTCTCATCAACGGTCATGGAACTGATGATCGCCTCGGTCTTGCGCATTTGCTTATCGGCATCCTTGGGATCGATCGAACGCGCGTCCGCTCCCAGGTTTCCGGGCATCATATCCAGCAATTGGCTCAAAGGTCCCATTTTCCGCACCTGCTTGATCTGATCGGCAAAATCCTCAAGCGTGAAACTACCTTTGAGCATTTTTTCGGCCTGGGCAGCCGCAGTTTTTTCATCATATGCCTGCTCGGCTTTTTCGATCAACCCGATCATATCGCCCATACCGAGGATGCGCGAGGACATGCGCCTGGGATCGAACACTTCCAGGGCATCCACGCTTTCACCCACGCCCAGGAATTTGATCGGCACACCGGTCACACTGCGTACCGAGATCGCTGCCCCGCCGCGGGCATCGCCGTCCATTTTTGTGAAGATCAAGCCACTGAGCGCGATTGTTTTATTGAAACCCTCGGCAATATGAAGCGCTTCCTGCCCGGTCATGGCATCCACCACCAGCAGCGTCTCGCATGGGGTCACATTCTTGCGGATGGCACGCAGTTCATCCATCAGGTTCTCGTCCAGCTGTGACCGCCCGGCAGTATCGGCGATCACCACTGAAAATCCACCCTTTTTTGCCTGATCAAAACCCTTGCGGACGATCTCCGGGGGTTTGGCGTTTGGAAGGGTAAAAACTTCCACCCCGATCTGTTCCCCAAGGGTTTGCAGTTGCTTGATCGCCGCAGGTCGATAAGGATCTGCAGCGATCATCAACACGCGTTCACCCTGTCCCTTGAGCTGCTTGGCAAGTTTCGCGCTGGCGGTGGTTTTACCCGAACCCTGCAATCCGACCAGAAATATCGTTCGCGGTTTCTCACCGGTCAAATTGAGCCGCTCGGCTTCGCCAAGTGTCTGGATCAGTTCCTCATTGACGATCTTGATCACTTGCTGGGCTGGGTTCAGCGCCTCCGAGACCTCCGCGCCGATAGCCCTTGCGCGTACCCGCGCTATGAAATCCTTGACCACAGAGAAGTGAACGTCAGCTTCCAATAAGGCAAGACGCACTTCCCTTAATGCATTGTCGACATCCTCGGCTGAAAGTTTCCCCCGTTTACGAAGTTTTTGAAATACCTGGTCAAGCCGTTGCGAAAGAGATTCGAACATAATGAAGAAATTTGACCTTTTTCGTGTTAAAATTTTTTTCTGGTTGAAATTCTATCCGTTCGCTGGATGGTGGTCAAGTTCACAAGGTAATCACCAGGTTGTTTTTTCAAGCAGAAATATTTATATTTCAGATTCGAAACGAATCTATTTCATTGGTGTTAATAGTCTGTATTAAAGATAATTGGAGGTTCGCATGTCAAAACTAGCAATTGTGACTGATAGCACGGCATATATCCCGGAGAATATTCTCTCCGGATACCCCATTTCTGTGGCTCCCCTTCTCGTGATCTGGGATGATCAATCTCTCAAGGATGGTGTTGAAATTATGCCTGCGGATTTTTATGCAAGGTTGAAACATTCAAAAACCATGCCTTCCACTTCCCAAGTTACACCGGTAACTTTTACGGAGATTTACAAACGACTGCTTGACGAAGGCTGCGAGATTCTCAGTATTCACATTTCGTCCAAATTATCCGGCACCCTGGATTCTGCGATTCAAGCGAAAGAACATTTTTCCGGATCCCGGATCGAGCTTTTCGATTCTCTGACTTCTGGTATGGCACTTGGATTCCAGGTACTGGCAGCCGCCCGTGCAGCGGCGCAAGGAGCAAATGTTGAGGAATGCCTTCAGGTTCTCGAAAAAGCCCGTAAACAGAGCGGCCTCTACTTTGTCCCTGCCACCCTCGAATACCTGCACCGCGGCGGCCGTATCGGCGGGGCTTCCGCATTCCTCGGATCTGTACTTGACCTAAAACCCATCCTGACCGTAACTGATGGCCGCATCGAAGCCGTTGAAAAGGTGCGTACCTTCTCCAAAGCTGTGGATCGCATGTTGGAGCTCTTCCAGAAACATGCCGAACAATACAGCCTTCCAGTTCGACTTGCCGCCCTCTATACGGATGATATTGAAAACGCTCAAGTTCTTGCTGACCGTGCCAAGGCCAAATTCGGTGCGGATGGCGTATCCGAGCTGCTCCTTACCCCGGTCAGCCCAGTGATTGGCACTCACCTCGGCCCGGGTGCCTCAGGAATTTGTTTTCTGGCTGGTATGTAAATTCGCCCGACCAATCGGGATCAGAGCGGACCCACGCCGGGGTCCGCTTTCTTTTTGGCAGCATCCGGTTTGGTAAAATAATGGCATCCTACCAGGAGAGCAAAATGAGAAATTATCCGTCCGTCGGTATACAGGTTCCCGATATACTCCTTCCAAAACCAGGTGTGAACCTGGAGAAATGGGCTGTGATCGCCTGCGACCAATTTTCATCCGAACCGGAGTACTGGGCGGAAGTAAAGGAAATCGTCTCGGGTTCTCCTTCCACCTTCGAAATGATCCTTCCCGAGGTGATGCTTGGAACGGGAGAAGAATCGTCCCGGATCCAATCCACCCAGCAAGCCATGAGGCAAAATCTTGAAGGGGGGATTTTTCAAAAGGTAGAAGGCTTGGTTCTGGTGGAGCGGGAAGTGATGGGCAGGACAAGGCGCGGGGTCATGCTCGCCCTCGACCTGGAGCAGTACGATTTCAACAAAGGCTCTCAAACGCTCATCCGCGCCACGGAGGGAACGATCCTGGATCGCCTGCCGCCGAGGATCCGCATCCGTGAAGGTGCACCTCTTGAGCTCCCCCATATCCTGGTCCTGATCGACGATTCCTCGAAATCGACCATCGAACCTCTCTTTGAACACACCAATGAATTTCCATGTCTCTACGATTTCGACCTGATGCTCGGAAGCGGGCATCTCAGCGGCTATCATGTGAACCGGATCGATTTGGAAGAGAAGTTCATCCACGATCTGGAGCGGTTGGTTGAGCCTGCTGCCTACCAAAATCGTTACGGCCTGCCTGGCGGAGAATCGGTGCTTCTATTTGCCATGGGCGATGGCAATCATTCCTTCGCCACCGCCAAGGCGATCTGGGAAAAGATGAAGGGGTCGGTGCCTTCTGACCATCCCGCACGTTACGCACTGGTGGAGGTAGAAAACGTACACGATGCGGGCTTGGAATTTGAACCCATTCACCGGGTTCTATTCAATGGAAAAAACGATCTCAATCAAGGTTTGAGAGCGAAATTTGGGATAGATGTCACTTTCGAATCCCGGGAGAACCCGGAATCTATCCAGGAGGAGATCCTTTCCTGTCCAACCGGAATCCAGAAGATCGGCTGCGTGGATTCTTCCGGTTGGAGGATCATCACCTTTCGAAACCCAAAATCCAACCTGGCGGTGGGTACCCTGCAGGGGTTCCTGGATGAATGGCAACTCGACGGTGGGTTTGAGAAAATCGATTATGTTCACGGCTGGGAAGCAGTCATCCGCCTCGGACAAACTCCCGGCAATGTCGGCTTTTTCCTGCCCGCCATGCGGAAGACCGATCTCTTCAAAACTGTCATTCTGGATGGTGCTTTGCCGCGAAAAACCTTCTCGATGGGAGAAGCGAAAGAAAAACGTTTCTATATGGAATGCCGGAAAATCGTTACTGAAAAATGAAACATCTCACAATATTGATTATTGCTGCACTATTCCTGGCGGGATGTGGTTCCTTTCAGCCAAGTCCCACCGCAACCGCCACGCCAGTTCCCACAAACACACCCACACAAACCCCCACGGCTACAGTCACTCCCCTGCCAACATTCACGCCCACACCTGTATTTGCCCTCTGCTCTCCCATCGAGGGATTTCAACTCTCCGACCTGCAGAAATTCATCACCCAACCCTTCATCCCCCCAACCCCGAGGCTGGATAATGGGCATCACGGATTGGATATCGCCTTCTTTTCCGAAGGCAGCCGGCCACAGATCCTCGGGCTTCCCATTCAAACCATCCTGCCGGGCAGGGTAGCCGCGGTGCTTAACAACAATGGCCCTTACGGGAATATGATCATGATTGAAACACCGCTTGAGAATATCCCGCTCATCTTCCAGGAGGCGATCCCCTTCCCCACAACCGCACCAACGGTCACCAGCGATGAGCGCTTGCTTTGCCCTCCCGAAGGCGAACTACCCACCTACAGCGCCTCCGGCAAGCGCTCCCTTTATATTCTCTACTCCCATCTTATGGAACCACCTACACTTAAAGTAGGCGATACCGTGAACGAGTGCCAGATTCTCGGTAAAGTGGGGAATACCGGCTGGTCCTCCAACCCGCACCTGCATATCGAAACCCGGGTTGGCCCGGCGGACGCGGTTTTCGGGGAGATTGTTCACAGGGTTCCAGCCACCTTGGAACAGGCGCACAATTACTGTGTCTGGCGGATAAGCAACCTTTTTGAGCTGATGGACCCTGCCAGGATGCTGTTCAACGCCTCCCCGAACTGACCAATAGGTCTCCTAACCGCGTGCAAGGATGCGCAAAATTAGGAATTATTAATCCCGGTTGGTGGGCTTGATTCTTGCACGGTTATTTCTGATTAAGCCATGAATCTGCAAAAATGGGTCACACAACAGAATCTCGGGATCGCCCTGATCGTTTTAATCGGGGTGAATGCGATACTGGCTGCTTACCTGGTTGTTAAAGCGACCAGGTCACCAGCTTCTGCACCGGCAGCAGCGACGGAGCCAGCACCGGATGTAGATGAAAACAACATCAAACCCCTCTCTGCGGCTGCGGAAACGGTCACACCGGTTCCGATCTCAGCGCAAGGATTGGCCCAGGTAGGCGCGGTAGTTTTATCCATGAGCGATGGGGGAAATTATCACCTATTCGCCTACCACCCTCAGTTTCTCCCATTCACCCGGCTTACGAATGGGACCTGGGATGATATCGATCCTGTGATCAGCCCGGACGGCAGGCAGTTGGCATTCATCTCCCGGGCGAGTGGCTATTGGGATATTCACCTGCTCGACCTCGCAACTGGACAGATATCCCAGGTAACCGAATCACCGGAATTCGAAGGCTCGCCCACCTGGTCCTCTGATGGGCAGTGGTTGGCTTATGAGAGCTCTCAGAATGGTAATCTGGAAATATTCCTGCTTTCTCTGGCTGATCCAGAACAGATCCCGATTCAACTCACCCAGGGAGAGGGGATGAATTATTCCCCATCCTGGTCACCAGGAGGACGGGAGATTGCATTTATCTCCACCCGTACCGGGGAACCGGAGGTCTGGTTGGCAGAGCTGGACCAGGTTGAGGACCGTTATTCTAATTTGAGTCAAAATTCCGAATCCGATGAAAGTCACCCGGTCTGGTCCCCGGATGGCAGCAAGGTTGCCTGGACTTCCAACGACGGGAACCAGGATGTGATCGTTGTATGGGATTCACTCGACCGTGAGTCGTCCCCGCGAGAGCACGTGCCCGGGAGTTGGCCGGCATGGGATCCAACCGGCCAATCTATCGTCACCACTGTATCCAGTCCAAACAATACCGATCTTGCGATATTCAGCATTCGCGATAACCGTCTTGTTTCGCCGCAAGCCAACCTGCCCGGTTCGATCGCCGGGATCACCTGGATCCCGGGTTCCCAGGCGGTTAATCTCCCCCGCTATATGACAGCAGCCAATATGGCACCCACCCCGGTTCTGTTCATCCAAAAACCAACACAGACCCCCGGTCCAGGTGGCAGAAAAGGGGTCCTGCCGCTCAAGGACGTGAACGCACCTTACGCATTTCTTCAGGACCTTGCTATTGATAGCTATGACGGCCTGCGCGGAATCACTGGATCGAAAATCGGTTGGGATTTTCTAGCCCAACTGGAAAATGCGTACCTTCCATTAACCGAGCCGCCAGAACCTGGAGGGGCTGAAAACTGGCTTTTTACCGGTCGGGGAATTGCGGTCAATACACTACCGATCCAGGCAGGCTGGATGACGATCGCCCGGGAGGACTTCAATGGATTACCCTATTGGAGGGTTTATCTGAAAGCGTTAAAGCAGGACGGCACCCAGGGTGTTCCCATCACGCAGATGGTTTGGGATTTCACCCCGCGGTTTCAGGGCGATCCGATCGCATATGAAATGGGCGGCAAGGAAATGGATCCTCCCCCGGGCTGGTGGGTGGATTTCACTGATCTATCCCGCCGTTTCGGGTGGGATCGGTTACCCGGAATGTCAAACTGGCGGACCTATTACCGGGGAACACGCTTCAACCAATTCGTTTACGCTGGGTTGGAGGATTGGCAGGCAGCCATGGAAGAGCTATACCCTCCGGAAGCCATCGCAACTTTTACACCCATTCCTACCATCACCCAAACCCCGACCCGAACCCCGTGGAAAGCACCAACGCGGACGCCCACGCGCACCCGCACCCCTACCCGGACACCCACACCATCCCCTACTTTGAATAAATAAGATGGCGTCGCGAATTTCTTCACTAGTCCTGGTCATTCTCACGGTTTCCCTGCTAACCGGCTGCGCGATCAATTCTTCCCGATCCCAGGCGGGGAATATGCCTGCAGAACAAAACACCCAACCAACAATCGCTCCGGTTTCGTCAGCAACGGCACGTGTTTTACCTACACTGATCCCGACCAGATCCGGAGCCGCGGTTGAATCACAAAGCGATAAACCATTAGTGATCGAGTTTCCTACCCCAGCCCAGGCACCCGTGACTGACTGGCGTTCACCTCTCTATCAGATCCCCTGGGCTCTTGGCCCGCTGGATCACTTTTACTTCACCCGCCCGATCCAGGCAGACCAGGTCAACTGGCCTCTACCTGATTATCGCTATGGGTATGAATTTTCCGAGAACGGTCAAGTGCACACCGGTGTGGATATCGATGCTCCCTACGGAACACCAGTTCGGGCGGCTGCTTCCGGTACGGTCACATTCGCCGGTTACGGCTTGATGAGTTCGTCAACCAATAAAAAAGATCCATACGGCCTGGCTGTCACCATCCGCCACGATTTTGGTTGGGGTGGACGGAGGTTGACCTCCGTGTATGCCCACATGTCCGAGGTCGCCGTTCGGCAGGGCATGTACGTCAACCAGGGAGATGTGGTTGGTTATATTGGCCAAACCGGGAATACGACCGGTCCTCACCTTCATTTTGAGATCCGCCTGGAAAAAACGGACTTCTTCGCATCCCGAAATCCGGAGACCTGGCTTGTCCCGCCGGAAGGCAACGGAGTGCTGATTGCCCGAATCATGAACTCGAACGGCTCCCTCATCGATAAACAGATCATGGCAGTCACCAACCGCAAAGGCCACACCTGGGAGGTTTATACCTATGCTTCCCAGGGGGTGAATTCTGATGATAATTACCGGGAAAACCTCGTCCTTAGCGATCTGCCAGCCGGGGATTACCGCATCTACATCAAATACCAGGATGAACCTTATAACTTTTGGTTCACCATTCATCCTGGGGCTGTATCCTACCTGACCTTCCGCGGAACGCTGGGATTCAAGGTGGAAAGTCCTCCCACACCAGATCCATCGGATTGGCTGGTTACACCCTCCCCGGATAACCCTTGACAGTTCCTTCTTCCTCCATGAAAATCAAAAGTCGGATTTTTATTGAAAGTTATTGGAGGAAGAAAAAAACATGTTCAACAATAAAATCAAACTTGCGGGCATCCTGCTCGCCCTTTCAGGATTGATCCTATCTGCCTGCGGTTCAGGCACACCGCCTACACCCACCCCGGATCCAAACCTGATCATCACCCAGGTGGCACAAACCATCGAAGCCAACCTTGCGCTCACTGCTTCAGCCCAACCGACTGCCACCTTTACCCCGGAACCCACGCAGACACCCACGCTTACGACGACCCCAGCGATTACCACTCTCCCGGCTGGAACACAGGGAATTCCTACGGTAGGGCTGCCCACAATCCCCGGTGGTGGAGTAGGAATAAGCCCGGATTCAATGACCTTTTCTGCCGATGTGACCATTCCGGATAACACCCAGCTATCTCCATCATCGGAGTTCACAAAAACCTGGCGCATGAAGAATACCGGTACGACCGCCTGGAACTCAAATTACCAATTGGTCTATTGGGATGGTGTCCCCTTAACAGAAATCGAAAAAGTACTGCCGGTCAAACAGGTTAAGCTCAGCGGGGAAGTCAAGCCGGGTGCTGAGGGGGAGGTCAGTGTAAAAATGGTTGCACCTTCCAAAAACGGGACATACAAGATCTGGTGGCGCCTGCTTAATCCGCAAGGCAGCGCTTTTGGTGATTCTCTATATGTGTTGATCGTCGTCAATGATGGAACCATCACCCTGGTACCTTCGATCACCCCCACTCCCACACCTTAAGGACAATGGATAAGGACGAACTGAAACTCGCATTGAAAACCGAGGCAGCTAGCCTCGGTTTTTCGCTCTTCGGCGTGACCACCCCGGATCCCCCGACCAATTTTGATATTTTTCATGATTGGCTTCAGCGCGGATTCCACGCCGGGATGACCTACCTTCAGAGGAAGGATACCCTTCAGAAGCGGTCGAATCCCCGCTTATTGTTGCCTGATTGCCAATCTGTGATCTGTCTTGGATACCCGTATCCGTTGGTACGGTCTGACCCGGACCATGTTATTCAATATTGCTTCTTATACACATTTGGAGGATTACCATAACTTATTCTCCCGGCTGCTCGCCAAATTACAGGAAATGATTGCTGAGTGCTCTGGTGGCAGTGAACAATGCAAGGTTTTTACAGACAGCGCGCCTATCCTGGAAAGAGAACTAGCCAGCCGCGCCGGCCTTGGCTGGATCGGTAAAAATTCCTGCCTGATCCACCCAAACCAAGGTTCCTCTTTTTTGCTTGCTGAGATTTTCACCTCACTTGAATTGGGGCTAGATGGACCTTTCACGGAAGATCGTTGTGGAACCTGTACACGCTGCATTGAAGCCTGCCCGGCTGATTGTATTCTCCCCGGAAGGGTGATCGATGCTAACCGATGCATTTCCTACCAGACAATCGAAAACAAAGGTAAAGTACCTGAGGATTTTCGCGAGGTGATCGGAAACCGGATTTTTGGATGTGATATCTGTCAGGAAGTTTGCCCGTGGAATTCCAGCATTTTGGAAACCAAATCCTGCTCTGGGATTCGTTTGCCTGCGAATGATTCTCATCTGCTCATCGCTCTCCTGGGAATGGATGACTCGTATTTCAGGCACCGTTTTGAAGGAAGCCCTTTTCTTCGCACCGGTAGGATGGGCTTGATCCGGAATATTCTGATTGGTATCGGAAATTCAACCGATCGATCGTATCTCCCACTTCTGAAAGATAAAGTAACATGCTTTGAAGATCCGATCATTCAAGAATATACCGAATGGGCCATAGAGAAACTCGGGTGATTAACACCACCCCACATATTAATTGACCAACCTCCCGGGTAGGGAGGTTGGTGTAATTTCAGGGTGTCGAAGTCGCCGTTGGTGGCTGTGTACCCATCGGTGTGCTCGTGGCACCACGAGTGGGAGTTGGTGTGACAATGTTCACCGCTACAGTGATGACATCTCCCACCAGGATGCGGTCCGGATCCTTCAATTTCACAGCGTTTAACCGGATGATATCTTCGCGCGTTGAATTGAATTTGGATGCGATGATCGCCAGCGTATCTCCGGATTGAATGGTGTATTGGATCCGGGTTCCACGGGGAAGATCGGAAGGTACCGGGGTGGGAGTTGGCAGGGATTGCCCTGGGGCGGGGATGAGGATCTTGGCCCCAGGTTGCAGAGGGCAGGTTCCGGCAGGGAAGTTATTGATCGCAATGATAGTGACCACATCCGTATTGAACCTGCTTGCCAGGTCCCAGCAAGTATCACCGGATTTGATCTCGTACTCGAAGGGACCTGAGGGGGTGGTGGTGGCTGTCGGCATCGGGGTTTCAGTTGGCAGCGGCGTGTTGCTCGGTGTTGGACTGGGAACTGTCGCTGTCACTGTCGGGGTTGCTGTGGAAGTCGGAGTTTTTGTTGCGAAAAGTGAAGGAGCATTCGGACCAGCGAACCATGTGATCAGGATGATGATCCCCGACACAACCAGAACAACTGCCAAACCGCCAATCAGGAAGGGCAGCATTCTCTGCCTTTTATTGAAACTATCCATTACGGATTGAGGAGACGGTTCGTTACTCATAAGCTTCCTTTTCTTCCCGGAGAATTACGCCGGGTATATTTTTTTATTCTACCTGAAAAGTCAAGGTTGTATCTACTCAGTCGAATTTTCACCGAATAAATTAATCATCTTTACCAAAGTGATATAATCTTTTCACATTTTAACCTGCGCGAGGAGGTATTATGGAAGTTCTCATTACCCATTATAAACGCTGCGATGTCCTGACCATTATTGGTCGGGTGGATAGCAATACTGCTCCCCAGTTCCAGGAAGAAGCACGAAAAATCACCGATGCCGGCAAATATAAACTTGTTTTTGATTTAAGCAAGGTGGAATTCTTATCCTCCGCCGGTCTTAGAGTGTTGCTCGTTACACAAAAAGAATGCAAGCGTTATAACCGCGGTGAAGTTCTGCTCGCTGAAGTCCCGCCAAAAATCTATTCCTCGCTTGAACTGGCCGGTTTTACCGCCTTTTTCCAGATTCACAAATCGGTCGTAGATGCGGTTGCAGCTTTCTAAAGATCATGCCCGTTTCAATCTATAGGTTTCCGGGTCGGTACTCAAGCCTTTCGGAAATCGCCGAGATCATAAAAGAGAAATCCTCCGAAGCTGGGTTGCAGGATGATTCTATCTATGCGGTTGAATCTGCTGTTGATGAAGCTTGCTCGAATATTATTGAACACGCCTACCAGGGGGAAGATAAAGGTGATATCCTGATCGAGGTGGAGGTCATAAAAGAAGGCATAAAAATCCGCTTGATCGATCAGGGAGAACCATTTCAACCCGAAAAAATTGTCAGTCCGGATACAGGTGCTCCGCTTTCAAAAAGGAAACCATCCGGATTGGGGCTCTATATGATGCGGAAATGCATGGATGAGGTCAGCTTCAATTTCTCACCCGGGTGCAACACCCTCACAATGGTCAAATACAGGAATTCTGGTTGTTGATTCGACCCGCGATCCAACCAGGGGTTTTTTTGATTATTCGATTCTGGATACACCTATTCTAGTGGGCAGTATTTTAGGGGATTATGCAGTTATTGGCCAAAAAACAGCGACCACCAGATTTCCCAGGCTGGGCGGTGTTGCGGTGTCGGTACTGGGATCGTCTTAGGCTGTGGTGTCTCCCCCGGGGGGGAAGGGGAACAATGATTTTATCTCCGGGCAATGCCATGTGTCCCTCCTCCCTGGCATAATCTTCTACAGCCTTCACGGAGGTTGCATAAGCCATTTGCGTTTGTAGATAGGTATGCGTTTTTTGCAGGTTGGCAATTTCTGTGTTCACGGCATTGCGTTGATTGGTGAGCCGTGCAAGTTCAGAAATCCGTCCAAAAAGAGTCATCATGATAAATACCAAAACGATCAACCCGCTGGTATATATCGTTTTATTTTTATCAAGTTTAATTTTCCGAAGAAATTTCATGACGATGGAAAGCGGATACAAGAAGGGTGCCAAGAAAAAAACTCTGCTTGTGCAGAGTTCAGGTGCCGAAGGTGGGATTTGAACCCACACGAGCGTTTGCCCACTACGCCCTGAACGTAGCGCGTCTGCCAATTCCGCCACTTCGGCTCAGTCCGCCAATTCTATCAAACTTGCCTGTTTTGTCAACCTTGGTACTAAAATCACCGTTTAGCGATAATTCGCGGAGTGTTTTTCCTGTGGCGAGGTGGACAGCTGTGTTTTCGCCCATGCTATAATCTTTTTTGAGGAATTCCCATGAGCCAATTGCTACTCCAGGTGCTATCGATCCTGACCGAACCCTCGGGTGATTTGATCTTTCACCTTGTGCAGATCTTCTCCGCCCTGGCAGCCCTTCTCCTGGCACTTTCCAGCCACCAGGATCCTAAGGCCTCGATCTACCGGCGGTTCCTCCTCGGGATCATTATCGTTC
The DNA here is from genome assembly GCA_963747315.1 of uncultured Chloroflexia bacterium. Lineage (GTDB taxonomy): Bacteria > Chloroflexota > Anaerolineae > Anaerolineales > Anaerolineaceae > CAVVEQ01. The sequence continues at coordinate 887,264 of CAVVEQ010000013.1, forward strand.
TTGCCAGCCAGCTGATGCTTTTTCTGGTTACGACCTTCGGCTGGCGCGGGTATTTTGAGACACATCTCATTCTCCCAATTTTGGAGCGGACGGTAAATTCACTTTGCATGGTATGGATTATCTGGCTTTGGGTGGCACCTTTACCCTGGAAAGTGGCAGATTATTCCCTGATAGGTTTCAATATTTTCATCGGCCTTTCCTTCCTGGTTACCGGTTTCACCTGGTTCATCCAGGGACCCGGTACTGATTTCAATTCAACCTGGCAGGATTTACTTTGGGCTGATTTAATGGTTATCGCCATCGTCGCAGGATTGGTCGGTCTGATCTATAAAAAACCGGATGGTTGGGGTGTGGGTGTGGGTTTCCTGGCCATCAATCTCACCGGATTGACGGCTCACCTCGTTTATCCCATGCAACCGGGTGATTATATCGGGATCGTCCGCCTTGTTCAGGTCTTCACCTACCCCCTGCTGCCCGTTTTAACCAGAAGGTTCACCCTTCCTCCTGCACCTGCCCCGGTGTATATTCCTCCCCCTGTCTCAGCCGGTCCACCGGAACGCACCCGCTTTACGGCAGAATCACGGACGATCGATACCTGGTTGCAGCTATCCGCCCAGGAACGTTCGGACCCGTTTCATAAGCTGCTTGTCAAAGCTATCGCCCAAACGATGGTCGCAGATATTTGTTTGCTGGTATCCACGCCGGATCCGCATAAACAGGTTCGGATCAAAGCAGGCTATGATCTGATACGGCAGGAAACATTGGGAGAAGGAAGCATCAAGGGGGAAAACATCCCTGAGATCCTGCGCGCCTTCGATCAAAATCTTCCCTTGATCATGCTCACAGGTGGTGCTGTCAGCAAGGATCTGAAGTCATTTCGGGATGCCCTGAACCTTAAAGCACCATCCAATTCGATGTTTATCCCCATCCTTTACCACCAGGAACCGATCGCGGGGTTGCTCCTTTGCTCTCCTTATTCCACCAGGGTCTGGGATATCACAGACGAGTCTTACCTATACAGCGTTACGAACCGGGTGGGAGCACTGCTTGCGGAAATTTCCAAACGCGAGGAGGACCTCGTAAGTGATGACCTCGCCATACTGGATGAGGAAGAGCTTCGCAGGAAATTTAGCCTCCTGAAGCAGGAGAACATCGCCTTGGTGACTGAGATTGATGTGCTGCAAAAGAACCCTGAATTGCCCCCCGAGCCCCCCGCGATGGAGCATTTGGAACCACCTGCCGTGATCGCTCTTCCTGCAGCGCTCTCCGCGGTGGAAAAAAATCACACTGGTTTGAGCTTGGAAGAGGAAGATAATCTGCGCACAGAGCTGCGTATCGCACTGGAGGAAGTCTCCCGCCTTCGGGCTGCCCAGGCTGCCTTGGTATTAACCGAAAGTGCTTTAGGATCTTCATCATTAGAAGAAAAAACCGGGGAAGACACTCCCTACTACCCTTCATCTCCCAGCCCGGAACTAACTGATCATGCCGACCAAAATGTGACAGGTGAGCCAGAGCATGAATTCGAGTCAGGTCCTCCAGTAATGGATGAAAAGGATCTCCTCCCGGACACTCCGGTTCCCGAAATGTATATATCAATATTACTCGCGATGGTGGATGAATCCATCCAGGAAAACCGCGACATTTTATCCCAACGTGAGATCTCCGTTTTGAGTGATATCCCAGCGAATGTTCCTGGTATTTTGGCACTCCCAAGTATTGCTGGACGAGTGATTTCAAATGTTCTCCAAAACTTAGCTTCAAACTCATCCATTGGCAGCTCAATAGAGATCAAAGCTGCTCCGGATGGAGAATATGTAAATCTGCAGCTCAAACATATGATTGACCCGGAGAAGTTGTCAGATCTGGCACCCGATGGTTCTGAAAAAGTCGGCCTTCACCCGGTTGGTTTTTCCCAGGCTGATTGGGAGCAGGATATCCAACAGATCAGCGCGTTTAACGGCGCCATGCTTTTCAATCCCCTTCCCCCAGCGGAACAGGAAGTTACATTAAAATTCAAGATCGCTTAGCCGCGCGGTCTTCTACCCATACAAGTATTGATTAATCATCGATTATTTCTACCTATCTTTGCGGTATTGTCCGCTCTCTTACTTATTGGCTGTAATGCGAATTCTGGTAATACCGGGGGTTATGCACGTGCTGAATTGCTACTGACGCAAAATCCCGGAGTGGAACCCAGCCGGACGCCATTTCAGCCTGGGTTGATCCTTCAAACCCAAATACCCCAATCAGGACGATCAACTCCGAATTCTTTGGATGCTCTTCAGTCAACCCTAAATCCTGCTTATTCACACCGCACGAATATCCTTGTGCTTGGCTCAGACTGGCGGCCAAATTCCGGTTACCGCACCGATGTGATCCTGCTGGTTTCACTGGATAAAATTCACGAAGAAATAAGCATCATTTCCTTTCCACGGGATCTGTGGGTCCGAATTCCCGGTATCGGCGAGGAGAGAATAAACACCGCCATGGAATTTGGTGGTTTCCCGATGGCACAGGATATGTTCCTGGAAATCTTCGGGTTGAGGATCGATCATTACGTAATGACGAATTTTCAGGGTTTTTTGAACCTGGTAAATTCTCTTGGCGGGATAAATGTTAACGCAGCACGTGAGCTTTATGATACATGCAATCTTCCCCAGGCATCTGGAGGATACTGCTATGTAGGACCTGGGTTAAATCAAATGGATGGAGCCACCGCACTTTGGTACGTTCGATCGCGCGGCACCACCAGCGACTTTGACCGCACTCGCAGAGCTCAGGAGGTGCTTCGCGCCATTTTCGACAAATTGATTAGTTTGGATGCTGTGGGTAAAACATCTCGGCTTTTTAATAGCCTTTCGGGAATGTTTGAAACAGACCTGCGGATGCAGGCGATTCTCCCGTTTATCCCACTTGCTGCAAAAATGACCGTAGAGCCCACCAGAGTCCGCCAGTTTTTCATTGGACCTGAGGAGGCTTTTGGTTACATCATTCCCTCTTCGGGTGCAAATGTCCTGCTCCCCGATATGGAAGCGATCCGGGAGATCCTGAACCAGGCAGCGGGTGAATAAGCCTGCAAATTGATTGACTGGCAGTAGGAAAGTATCTATACTTGAATAATTCAAATGTCTATGCGCAAGGCAAGGTGAGCGAATGACAAATAGAGATCCAATTATTCATATCACTGGAGATGATCCCCTTCCTCCTGTGGTCGAATCCTGGGGATTGTACCTTCTGGATCAAGGCAAGTCGCCGCATACGCTGAAGGCATTTTTGGCTGATTTGAAACTTTTGGCGGGATTTCTTCCGCCAAACCAATCAATTGCAGCGGTCACAACTAATGATATTAATGCTTTCCTTTCATGGCTTGAAAACGGGCGAGGAGTTCCTTGCAGTCCGAAAACACTTGCAAGAAGGGTGACATCCATAAAAGCGTTCTTTCGCTGGCTGTTTCAATATGGTCGGATCCCCGCCGATCCTGCTGAGAAAGTACTTCAAAAAAGCGTGATCAGCCCCCTACCGGAGGTGCTTACCGCCGAGGAGATCATCAAAACTTAAGTTTGTTGCGGATGCAAGCCGCCGGGGAAAAATCCCCGATAGCCGCCCCGCAGCGTTGTTCGGTCTGCTTATTGAAACAGGGATGAAAAAAGGTGAGTGCCTCACACTGAGTATGAATCACATTGACTCAACAGACTCGGAAAATCCTTTTGTCTTCATCCGTTACACCAATCCTTCCAATCGATATAAGGAAAGGAAGCTCCAACTCAGCAAGGATTGGTTTGAGGTTTTCAAGGAATACAAACATCAATATCAACCAGCCGATCGGCTTTTCCCCTGGTCGCCGCGAAGGTTGGAATACTTGCTGGAAGATCTGGGCGTGGAAGCCGGTCTTGGAAAGCATCTTTCATTTGATATGTGCCGGTGGAGCTCAGGTCTCCTGGATTGGCAAGGAGGAATTGAATCGGAAAAGATCCGCCAGAAACTGGGGATCTCAAAGATTCAATGGCGCGAAATAAGCCTGAAATTACATCAGCTGGCTGAAAAAACCAGTGATTAATATCCGGGTAACACTAAATGTAATTATTCGTTTCGTTGCCTCGGTCACCCGGTTCGGGTGCATCACCCTAAATCCAGGGATCCAGAAGATTCCAACCTGATCACAGACTAGCGGCCAGGATTCCCTTGCCGCCTTGGGTAATCCCGCATTGATCCAATAATCAGAGAGTTTCATGGAATGCCCGCCCATCCCGTAAGGAATGATGCGATCGCCGTTCTGCCTGGTCCGGATCATCAAAGGCAGCCGCAAGGTGTCCAAATCAATAACCGCGCTCAAAGGAACTTGATAATCTGTCCTGGATAAGGGCTTACCGGTGAGTTCAGTAACCGAAATGTTAATTTTAAAGTTACCGACAGAAACACCTTGTGAATTAATGTCCATAATGATGCTATCCCCTGGAGGCATCCAGAGTTGTTCGGACGCGATGATCTCGGTGGAGCGATCCTTGATTGTCAGTTTTCCCCGGGAAAGCACAGCCTCCAAACCGTCCAAAATCTCCACCCTTTTGCCGGAATCACCGGTCTGAATTAGGCTGATGATCCGCTGGGTCGAGTCAAAATCAATATCACGATTGTTTTGCCTTAGTACATGGATAGCTCTTCGGAATAGCACCCTTTGGATGGCAATATCTTCAGCTTGCAGTGCTTTCAATGAAAATTCGTGATATATCGGTCCAGCAGATATGGTAACCCGTTGCAGGGCAGCATCTGTCAGTCTGGAAAAAAGTTCATCCACCTCCTCCATAACCTGGGAGGTTCGCTGCAGTCTCTCCAGGAATCCAGGCTGATATGTTTCCAGGAGTGGAAGAAGTTCCAATCTTATTCTGTTCCGGAAATACGCTGTATCAGTATTGGATTCATCTTGTATATATCCGATCTGATGCTCATCGCAAAAGTTCTCTGTTTCCAACCGGCTGACCTGGATGAGGGGACGGACGACTGGGATATTTTCATCAAATTGCGCCAGAATGGTACGAGGTTTCATCCCTTTCAATCCGCTCACCCCGCTGCCGCGGATAAAATGCATCAAAACTGTTTCAGCCTGATCGTTGGCCGTATGCCCGGTTGCAACCGCCTGAGCCCCAACCTTTCTGGCTTGATTAAACAGAAAATCATACCTGGCTTGCCTGGCACCTTCTTCAATGGATAAGTTTTTCTCCTTACAAAACTGCCGGACATCTTCGCGACCGAGGAGGCTTGGGATACCTCTGCTTTTTGCATAGGAAACCACATGCTCAGCATCTAATTTGGAATTTAGCCGTAATTGGTGGTCAAAATGCGCGATTATGATATTGAATCCGGTTGCTGATAAAACATTCCGCAAGGCACAAGCTATCCGCCCCTCCGGATACACCAACCACCACCGGTTTTTCAAGGGTCAAACCGCAGCGCTCCAAGGTAAACCGCTTGAAAGCATTCAATTCCATGAAGCGATTATAGCATTCGCAAAACGCCAAATTTTTGCTTGCCCTCAAAGGCTGTTTGTGCTAGACTAAATTAAATTTTGTTAACATATACGGGGTAACCATGGCCGAGAAGATCCTGATTGTTGATGACGACATGGAGACACTACGTCTCGTGGGTCTCATGCTGCAAAGACAGGGTTACCAGATCGTAGCTGCCAGTAATGGAACTCAGGCGCTGGGTCTGACCCGGAATGAAAAACCGGACCTGATCGTGCTGGATGTGATGATGCCGGACATGGACGGTTATGAGGTCACCCGCCAGCTTCGCCAGGATAAGGACACCGCTCGATATACCCATCATCCTTTTCACAGCCAAGAGCCAGGTGGATGATAAAGTAACCGGCTATGAAGTGGGCGCAGATGATTATTTAACAAAACCAGTTCATCCTGCGGAACTGGTTGCCCACATTAAGGCATTGCTTGCCCGCGGAAAAAACCGTGCTGCGGTTCCCCAGGAAAAAGGTTACACCATCGGTTTCATCGCTGCAAAGGGAGGTCTCGGTGTTTCCAGCCTGGCTCTCAACCTGGCAATCTCCATGCGCGTCCGGAGTAAAACCGAGGTCATCGCTGCCGAATTACGCCCCGGGCAGGGAACCTGGGGAGTTGAACTGGCTTTTCCGGAAACTGATGGGTTGAACAAGCTCCTTAAGCTCAAGACAGCTGAGATTACTAAATCAAGAGTTGAAGGCGAGCTGGTGCGGATGCCAAATGGACTGCACCTGCTGATGGCTTCCAATTATTCAAAAGGCACCAATCCCTGCGACACCCTCGATCAAATGAAAACCGTGCTTCAATATCTTGGAGCGATCGGAAAGATCCTGCTTTTGGATATCGGCACCAATTTCATCCCCGGTCTGGATGACATTTTGGATGTCTGTAACGAGATCGTTTTAGTCACCGAGCCCCAACCGGTTACCATCCAACGCACGAAGATCATGCTTGAAGAATTGAATCAGAAAGGGTTTGGGAAATCCAAACTGCTATCCCTGGTATTGATCAACCGAATGCGGACAGACGTGCAATATTCTATCTCCCAGGTACAGGATGCGCTTCATATTCCGGTTCTGCAAATGGTCCCACCAGTCCCAGAGCTGGCATACCAGGCGAGCTTGACGGAATATTCCTCTAATTGATGTTCAACCGGAAGGACTGTTAACCCAGCAGTTTACCAAGCTGGCTGAAGATATAATTAACCATATTCAGAAATAATTCTCCCTTTTTTTCAGGGGGTTTTCGAATGTTCGGAGAATTGGCATATTTATTGTTATTCTTTTATGAATTATGAGTGAAATTACATTTACCCTCGCCCTGCGTCGTTACCAGACGCTGATCGATGTTGCCCGCGATCTGGCAACAGTTACCGATCTGGATAATCTTCTGCTTAAAAATCGTCCGGGTCGCTGAAGATTTGGTTAAAGCCGAAGGCGCCTCGCTGCTGCTCTATGACGATGTGCATTGCGAGTTATATTTTAAAAAGATATCGATCGGTGGGCAGGAAAGATCTTCCAATTTCATTGTTCCGGAAGAAAGCATTGCCGGTTATGTGGCAACCCAAAGAGAACCGGTTTATATTGAGGACGTGGAAAAAGACAATCGATTTCCATCACCTTTCCTGAAGGGGATTGATTTCCCGGTGAGATCATTGATCGCAATCCCTCTCATCACCCATGATAAATGTATCGGCGTTCTGGAGGTTTTTAATAAAAAGGATGAAGCCTTCAATAAAGAGGATGAAGGTGTCCTACTCGCGCTCGGCGCGCAGGCATCCATCGCCATCGAAAATGCGCGCCTCTTCAAACAGGCAGACCTGATCTCGGAACTTGTGCACGAGATCCGCACCCCGCTCACATCCATCACCACCATTGCTTACCTTTTGGAACGTTCTGAATTAACCGCTGAGCAACGCACCGGGCTTGCCAGAACAATATCCGAGGAGACCATGAGACTCAATGACATGGCCACGTCGTTCCTTGATTTGGCCAGGTTGGAATCCGGCAGAATGGTCTTTATGCCCGAGGCGATCAGCGTCCCGCAAATATTGCAGGAGTGCGTCAACGTTATTGAACCAAAAGCTGCGGAACGCAGTATCCAAATTCATATTGAAGTGCCGCATGATATATCTACCTGCCCTGGAGGCCGATAGGGATAAGATCAAACAGGTGCTGTTGAATATTCTCTCCAATGCATTGAAATACAACCGGGATAATGGATCCATCGATCTCCGTGCCTGGAGCGCAGAACAGTGGATCTATATCAGTATCCGCGATAGCGGGCCGGGTATCCCGGATAGCGACCTGAATCATATTTTTGATAAATTTTACCGCTCCAAAGGAACTGAAAAAAACACCCCCGGAACCGGTTTGGGGCTTTCAATATGCAAAAAGATCGTGGAGAGTCATGGCGGCACGATCGAAGCCCAAAGCACTATGAATGTGGGAAGTACATTCTTGATAAAACTTCCCCAACAATTCATGGGGTCATAAGCAGCATCTTTTTTTCAAGTGGGGAAAAAGAAAAAGCTACCGGCTTCCTCTCCTGCCAAATTGTCTTTCCAGCAGTTCGACCGAAAGATGGATCATCGTTGGTCTACCGTGCGGGCAGGTCCGCGGCGATTCACAACCTTCCAGGTCCTGGAGTAATTTTTCCTGCTCTGCGCGGGAAAGTGTTTTTCCTGCTTTAACCGCTGCCCGTTTACAAATCCTGGCAATCAATTTCGCTTCCAGCTCCCCCTGCAGCGGGGTTTCATCCTCTTCGAAGTCTTCAATTACAACCCGAAGCGCTTCCTGAGGCTCCATGCCAGCTATCAATCCGGGCAGTGAACGTAGACGGTATGAGCCCGATCCAAACGGTTCGATATCAAATCCAAGATGCCGAAGGGCATCTACTTGACCGGCAAATAGGTCAGTTTTCCCGTTAGGGACATCGAATACCACAGGTTCTAGAAGAGCCTGGGAGAAATCCCCTGCCTGGTGACGACCGCGGAATCTCTCAAAGAGCACGCGTTCATGAGCTGCATGTTGATCGATTAAGTACAGGCCATCCGGTCCTTCCGCCACCAGGTAAGCAGCGCCGATCTGACCGACCAGGCGGAGAAGTGGTAATCCACCGAAGGCGAAAGGGGTTTGAACAGGATTTGTCAGAAGTGGGGGTTCGCTTGGGATCGCCTGCACTCCGCGAATATCAGAGCCGTTCTCAGAATGTTCAATATCTGATCTACGCGGTTCGGTTGGGGCCGGTATGAACGGCTGCCAGCTTCTACCCGTGAATTGCGGAACCGTTGATTGGGATAAAAGTGCCCTGCGTACTGATCGCTGAACCATACTGAAAACTCTATCTGGAAATCGGAAACGAACTTCTGCCTTGGCAGGGTGTACATTCACATCCAGATCTCCAGGCGGAAGCTCCAGGAAAAGGGCTGCCAATGGGTATCGCCCCACCATAAGGTAGGTATGGTACGCCTGAACAAGTGCAGTGTTGAGCGTGGCATCCATGATCCAACGTCCGTTCACAAAAAAGGTGATCTCCTTGCGGTTTGAGCGGGTAAGGGATATCGGGCTGGTAAAACCTTCAACCCGGTAGTCTTCCTCATCTATGTCGATTTTGAGTAATTGCCGGGCGGTTTGAAGATCAAAGAGCTCACGCATCACGGATTCGCGGTCTCCCCTCCCCTCGGTATTCACCAGCAGTTTCTCTTCAACAAATAATTGAAATTTAACCGTAGGGTAGGCTGCTGCGTAACGTATCACCAGGATCTCGATAACCTGTTTTTCCGTGCGCTCTTGTTTTAAAAATTTTAACCGCGCGGGAGTGTTGAAGAAGAGGTCTTCCACCCGTACGGTTGTCCCGGGGGGGGATGCTATTGGAGTAACCCCCAAAAAATGTGAACCATCCACTTCTAACCGGCAGCCAATCATGGAATCTGCTGTTCGGGAAATAAGCGAGAAGTGCGAAACGGATGCAATGGAAGCCAGCGCCTCCCCCCGGAATCCCAGCGTTTGAATACGGTTTAATTCATCCGCGTCCCTTATCTTGCTGGTGGCGTGTCTGGCGACTGCCAGGGGTAATTCCCCTTCAGGGATTCCCGCACCATCGTCACTCACTTCTATCAATCGTTGTCCACCACTTAGAACCCTCACTGTAATCCGGGTGCAGCCGGCGTCCAGAGAATTCTCGATCAGTTCCTTGACGACCGACATTGGGCGTTCCACCACCTCACCGGCGGCGATCTGAGAAGCAGTTTTATCGGAAAGTATTGCGATTCCCATTTCAGCAGTTTCGTGATTATAACCGTGAAGTACCGATGCCTTCATCCCCTGCCTAATCCGGTTTATACTCGTTCGAATGCCGGTAAGCACTCTCTTTTTTGATGTCGATGATACACTTTACCCTCCTTCCACCGGGATCTGGGATTTGATCGGGGATCGGATCGATCTCTTCATTCAAACCAACCTCGATATGCCTCCTCAGAAAACCATGGCGCTGCGAAAACGGTTGTTTGAAACCTATGGAACGACCCTGCGCGGGCTGGTTGAAGAATTCGGTATGGACCGGGAGGAATATCTTGCCTTCGTTCATGATGTTCCCGTTGAGCGTATCCTGCAACCTGATCCCGGATTACGTGCGATGCTCCACCAGACAAATGAGAAAAAAATAATTTTCACAAACGCCGATAAGAAATATGCCCAAAGGATAATCACCTCCCTTGGATTGAATGGATGTTTCAGCCAGATGATCGATATCGTCGATATATGGCCTGCCTGTAAACCCCAAACCGAAGCATTCATCAAAGCTCTCAGTTTGGCAGGAGAACTGCAACCCTCCCAAGTGATCCTTTTCGACGATACTCCAGCCAACCTGGTTACTGCATCATCGCTTGGAATCAAGACGGTTCTTGTGGGGAGTAAACCAAGACCGGCGGGAATCCACGCCGCGATTGGAGATATCCATGATTTTCCTTCGATATTGCCAGATGGAAAATCTTAGAATGCATTGAGCCAGCACTCACCCTGGTTTAATCAATGTATGTTAAATTGACGTATTCGTATTTATGGAGTGAATAAAGAATGAAATCCACCACCGGTAAGATCCTTCTGTTCGTTTTTATTGGTTTAATCCTCATTGTTTTCACCTTCTCCGCAGGATTATGGACTGGTTCCATGATCTCAAACGGTGGGAAGAACCCCGCCATGAAACTGCAATTCCCCGGGGTAGCTACGCAATCTGACCCTGCGCAATTGACTGCCACACCGGTCGATCGCGGAACCCTATTCTTCCCCTTCTGGGAAGCGTGGGATACCGTCCACCGAGATTTCGTTGACCAACCTGTGGATGATATTAAATTGATGCAGGGTGCCATCCGCGGAATGCTCTCCAGCCTTGGGGACCCTCACACATCTTACATGGATCCGATGGAATTTCAGCAAGCGAATGCGCCGCTGGAAGGCGAGTATGAAGGGATCGGAGCTTATGTGGACACTACCGGAGATTACCTCACTATCATCAGCCCCATGCCAGGGTCCCCTGCCGAAAAAGCCGGCTTAAAACCTGGTGATACAGTCCTTGCCATCGATAACGAAGATATGACCGGTATCGATCCGAACCTCGTCCTGCGCAAGATCCTCGGTCCTGCTGGGACAGAAGTGGAGATCAAACTAAAGCGTGAAGGCGTGGAGGATTTTTCGGTCAAGATTGTTCGGGCGAAGATTTTGCTTCCCAGCGTAGAATCCAAGATGCTGGATGAAAACATTGCCTATATTAATCTTTCCTCATTCGCCTCAGATACCGGGCCAAAGTTACGTAATGCTCTGGAAGACCTTCTTTCCCGTAATCCCAAGGGGTTGATTCTCGATCTCCGCAATGATGGCGGTGGTTACCTGGATACCGCCCAGGAAGTTGTTTCAGAATTTCTTAAAGAAGGCACAGTGTTGATCGAGGAATATGGGGATAAAACCCAACGCAAATATGAAGTTCAACCAGGTGGTTTGGCCACCGAGATACCAATGGTTGTTTTGGTAAATGGAGGTACCGCTTCCGCCGCGGAGATCACCGCTGGAGCGATCCAGGATTACAAGCGAGGGATTTTGATCGGTGAAAAAACATACGGCAAGGGATCTGTCCAACAGTGGTCATCTCTGCCCAATGAAGCCGGAGCTATCAGGGTAACCATAGCCCGTTGGCTCACCCCAAACGGTCGCCAGATAAACGCGATAGGTCTAATGCCGGATATTGAGATCGCGCTCACGCAGGAAGATTTCGACGCGGAAAAAGATCCGCAATTGGACCGTGCGATCGAATACATCCTCAGGGGAAATTAATTGACAGCCTGCCTTGAGCACGGTATAATCGCATGTTGTTAAAACCCTGAACGGAGATAATATGGAAGAAACCACTGCTCCCATCGCAGAGCAAACCGGCGGGATCGCCCCAAAAACTCGATTTTCCGGCAAAGTAACACTTGTTAGTCTGGCCGGAGCAAAGGTAGATCTCGGATCGGGTCTTTCCGGTTTGATCCATATTTCTCAGATCAAATCACCCGACGGCCAACCCGTCAAACGCGTTGGCGACATCCTCAAACCCGGAGATACTATAGAGGTTTGGGTAAAACGGGTACGTAAGGACCGCATCGAACTCACCATGTTCGAACCCCTGCTTTACGACTGGCGCGATCTTAAAGCAGATATGGTCGTAAAAGGCAAGGTCATCCGGCTTGAAACATTTGGGGCTTTCGTGGATATTGGAGCGGAGAAATCCGGTCTTCTTCACGTCAGCGAGCTATCTCATGGTTACGTCCGCAATACTTCGGATCTCCTCAAAGAAGGCGAAGAGATCGAGGTAAAGATCATTGATGTGGACCGAAAAAAGAAACAGATCAAATTAAGCATGAAAGCACTCGAAGCGGAACCTGTGTTGGAAGAAGAAAAACCGGAACCGGTTAAAGCCGCAAAAGGTAAAAAGGGTACCAAAAAATCAAAATCGGATGCCGAAATTGAAGCCGAAGCTGCATCTGAACCCGAACCCACTGCGATGGAACTTGCTTACCGGCAGGCCATGAGTCGTGAAAAGGTGAAGCAACAGGAAAGCACCCCCAGTAAAAAAGAAAAACAGACTTCAAAGGACCAGGAAGACCTCCTCGCCCGAACGCTGGAACAAAAGGTACAAACAAAATAAACCAAAGGACCCCCGCCTCCAACGGGGGTCCTTCATTTTAGTTCAGCAGCTGGTGGAAAGGGATCAACATGGAACCTAAATATATTTTTTTCACGGGTGGAGTTGTAAGTTCGGTGGGTAAGGGTGTCACAGCCGCAGCCATCGGTAAATTATTAAAAGAACGCGGGTTTAACGTCATGGTTCAAAAGTTGGATCCGTATATTAACGTCGACCCGGGCACGATGAGCCCCTACCAGCACGGAGAAGTGTACGTTTTGGATGATGGTGCAGAAACCGATCTTGATCTTGGACATTACGAACGGTTTATCGACATCCGCCTGAACCGCGCATGCAATACGACCACCGGTCAGGTATACGCCGAAGTCATCAATAGGGAGCGCCGGGGAGATTTCCTTGGTGGAACCATCCAGGTAATTCCCCACATTACCAGCGAGATCATTAACCGGATCAAAATGGTCCCACAGCTCACCGGCGCGGAGATCATCCTTGTGGAAGTCGGCGGTACCGTTGGCGACATTGAGAGCCAGCCGTTCCTGGAAGCGCTGCGCCAGCTGCGCAAGGAACTGGGGCGGGAAAACACCCTATCGATCCATGTCACCTGGCTGCCTTTTATCCAGGCAACCTCGGAGTTAAAAACGAAACCCACTCAGCATTCCGTGCGGGAACTTCGTTCAATCGGTATCCAACCCGATATGATCGTTGCACGCAGCGATCAACCCGTTGATGAAGATCTATTGGAAAAAATCGCCCTGTTCTGTGATGTCGATAAGGAGGCGGTCATTCCCATGCAGACAGCCTCCATCCTATACGAGATTCCACTTATGCTTGAAAAAGCGGGGGTTGCGGATTATATTCTACAAAAATTCAACCTCAAACCTCCCAATACCCCTAAATGGGATTCCTGGGAAAAAATGGTAGAGGATATCCGCACGCCGAAGCCCACCATCCGCGTTGCCCTGGTCGGAAAATACGTTGAGCTTCACGATGCCTACATCAGCGTCCGTGAAGCGCTCTTTCATGCAGCTACACGGCTGGGAGTGAATCCGGAGATCGTCTGGGTTCATGCGGTGGATCTTGAGATGGAAAATGGATTGGATCAGCTACGTGGTGTTCAGGGGATTATTGTTCCAGGTGGATTTGGAAACCGGGGGATCGAAGGCAAGATCAAGGCCGCGCAATTTGCCCGGGAAAACCGGATTCCCTATCTGGGCTTATGCTTGGGAATGCAGGTGATGACCATCGATTTTGGCCGCTCTATACTCGATACTCGGTAATGTTAATTCTGCGGAATTCGATCCAGCGACTGCCAACCCGGTGATCGATCTCATGGAAGACCAACAGAATATCACCGAGAAAGGGGGGACAATGCGGCTTGGTCTATACCCTTGCCGGCTGGTGGAAGGTTCCATCGCAGCCGCCAGCTACGGGACAAGCCTGGTGCAGGAAAGGCACCGCCACAGGTTCGAATTCAACAATAAATACCGGGAGCGATTCACGCAAAATGGAATGATCTTTTCCGGATTATCCCCCGATGGCACTCTAGTGGAGATCGCTGAATTTCAAGGTCATCCATTTATGCTCGGCACCCAGTTCCATCCGGAATTCCTTTCCCGCCCGAATAATCCGCACCCTCTTTTCCTCTCTTTTATATCCGCAGTCCAAAGAATTGCGAAGGAGTGATTTTTCCTGGAAGATATCAATGCAGAATGACTGAACAAGAAACATTTTGGGATATACTTGTTGCCAGCAAATTTCAATAAATCTTGAGGTGAACATGGAAACTACAATTGAATCAATCCTCGCTCAGGAAATCCTCGATTCCCGCGGAAATCCGACTGTCGAAGTCGAAGTCGTTCTGGTGGACGGTTCCTGGGGAAGAGCCGCGGTACCCTCCGGGGCATCCACGGGGATTCACGAGGCACTGGAGATGCGGGATGGGGATAAAGCCCGTTACGGCGGCAAAGGCGTTCTCAAAGCCGTCGAGAATGTCAATGGGAAGATCGCGGAGCTCCTGGTTGGGTGGGACGCGGCAGAACAAAAAGCGGTGGATACCGCCATGCTCGAGCTGGATGGCACAGCCAATAAATCCAGCCTGGGTGCAAATGCCATGCTCGGTACCAGCCTGGCTGTCGCCAAGGCAGCCGCAAATGCTTTTGGCCTGCCGCTCTACCGCTATATCGGCGGTGTTTATGCCCATGTTCTGCCTGTGCCGATGATGAACATCCTGAATGGCGGCGCACACACCGCCTGGCAATCCACGGATGCCCAGGAATTCATGGTGATGCCTTTCGGTGCTTCCTCTTTTGCCGAAGGATTGCGATGGGGTGCAGAGATCTACCACGCGTTGAAATCCGTGCTGAAATCCCACGGTTATGCCACCCTGGTCGGAGATGAAGGTGGTTATGCGCCTGCCCTAAAAGCCAACGTCGAAGCGGTTGAGGTGATTCTCGAAGCGATCGAAAAAGCGGGTTATAAAGCTGGCGAACAGGTCGCCATAGCACTTGGACCCGGCTGCATCGGAACTCTTCGATGAGGAAACCCGGACTTATAACCTCCGCAAGGAGGGCAAGAAGCTCACTCCTGAACAGATGGTCGCATTCTGGAAGAGCTGGGTCGATCAATTCCCGATCGTTTCAATTGAAGATGGATTTGCCCAGGATGATTGGGATGGTTGGAAAATGTTCACCGCTGAAGTTGGCGACAGGCTGCAGATCGTGGGAGATGATCTTCTCGTGACCAATCCTGGACGCGTTCGCCGTGCCATTAAGGAAAAAGCCTGCAACGCGCTGCTGGTCAAACTTAACCAGATTGGTACTCTCACTGAAACAATCGAAGCCGTGGAGACCTGCCACCGCAATGGCTGGCGGGCGGTAACCTCCCATCGCTCTGGCGAAACCGAAGATTCTACCATCGCAGACCTGGCCGTCGCACTCAACATGGGACAGATTAAAACCGGTGCCCCGGCACGCTCCGACCGGGTTGCCAAATACAACCAACTGCTAAGGATCGAAGCTGAACTGGGCGATACCGCAGTTTATGCCGGATGGGGAGCCCTGAAGCATAAAGCTTGATTTATTCATTTCTAAACAAAAACCGGCTTTCAGAAAATCCTGAAAAGCCGGTTTTCTTATATTGAGACCCGTTTTAAAAATTCTGAAAAAACCTGGGCGGCATTCAACACCACCCGGTTACTGCTAACCTTTTCAAAATATGATATTACATCACCTTCCAGGGAGTCACAGGTGGCTTTCTGAGCAAGGTGAATGGCATTGGCTGCATAGCGAACCGCGTTCTTGGGCTCAATGCGATCAAAATCCTCAAAGAACCAGGCGCAGGATGCAAACATGCGCTGACGTTCGAATTGTGATCTAAGTAAAAGCTTGATCATTTTTTCTTCTTCAGTAGTCAATACCTTTTCTTCCGATGCACACAGGACTGGCTTTAATTCAAAAAGTGGATCGCGAACCTGGATAGCCAGATCCCGTAATGACCAGGGGTCCTTCACCAGGTTCCGGGTTTCATCCAGGAAGATCTGGTCGATGATCTCTGCCACCTTGTTCAACGCTTGGCGAAGAGGTGCTTTCCAATCCGAATTGGGAGTACACCCGCAAGAACCTGACCAACGTAAAAGGTCGTGCGTGCAGCTCCAGGCGGACTTTTCCACAATATTGGCCTCCTCCCTGGGCGGATGGTCAAATAACCAAAGCTCGGGATAAACCGCCTGAATCCCGGCTGATTCAAGTGATGATGCGAACAGCTGTTTGAGAAAAATGTGACGGAAATCTTGATGATGCCCATATAGTTCCCCATCGGTAGCGACAAGGATCAATTGATCTTCCGAGCCTGACGAATACTTATGCTTCAAGTAGTTTTGCACGAATTCGTCCGCATTTGAAGTGATGCTTTGGTTAAAGCTTATCCCTGCGCTCAGCTCCTGTTCGTAAAAAAAGACAACCATCGAACGGCGATTGCCTAATTTCACTAGATACGGCTGCCGGGGATCGATCCCTGCAGGAGATTGCCATGGTGCCAGAATGGTGAATCGAATCCCGAGAATGGAAAGCACCTCAAGCGTCTCCAGATCCACAGCCGTTTCCGGCAACCACATACCTTGCGGCATCCGATGAAACCTGTGTGAAAAATCGTCGATCCCCCAGCGCACCTGTGTGAATTTATCCTGGCGGGTGGCAAGGGGCAGAATCGTATGATGAAAGGACTGTGCAATCGCATTTCCAGCGGATCGCTTGTCATAGTTGTAGAGGTCATCGGCGACAGCACGTTGAATTACCGGAGGGTGGTTCTGCGCCAGCCATTCGGAAAGCGTGGGTCCGAAATTAAAGCTGATATTTCCAAAATTTCCCGCCTCTGCATTGGGGCGGTAACAATCCTCTACTATCCTTTCATTCCAATTGGAAAATGGTGCCGCTCCTGGTTCAATGGGGATAACCCCGGTCAGCGGATCTTCCCGGGGAGGTTGGTAGAAATGTCCGTGAACACAAAATGCGAATTTGCTCATTTTACAAATTTATTTTCTCAGGTAATCGATCATCAGGCTTAACCTTGCGGGCATCAATCCGAATAACCGGGGAAGTGTATCCAAGGCGGTTGTGTGGTCTACTGCCAGGTAATCCAACCAATAAACCGACACCGGTGAACGTTTCAGCACCTGCTCTGCAAACAAATTCATGGAACGTAAAAAAACCGGAGAGGAATTAATAATCGTCCGCTCCCTCGCGGTAGCTGCCATAATGATCTCAACGATCTGCCGGTAGGTGAGATATTCGCACCCTCCGATCGATAAGGTTTGATTCCGGGTTTTGGGTTCTTCCAACGCCCAGGTCATGCTGGTAACGAGGTCCTCGATCCATAGCGGTTGAAGGTTGACCAGTCCATCTCCGGGGATGAAAAAAAACAACGGAAATGATCGCAGGATCTTATCGATGACGGTTGTGAATTGATCGCCCGGTCCGAAAACAGCGGAGGATTTAAATATCGTATAGGTAACGCCGCTCTTTTTGATTAAACCTTCCGCTATCCCCTTGGCTTTCATCACCGGGAATGCGGAAGCACGATCCGCACCAATATGGCTGAGATATAGGAAGCGCTGAACCCCAACCTGTGCAGCTGCCTCTGCAAGGATCGCAGTCCCGTCAATATCCACACCGTTTAGATCTGCTTCGCTTCCGGCTCGTTCCGTTCCTGCCAGGTGGTAAACAACATCGACATCCCTCATCGCAGCCATTAAACCCCTCTCATCATTAAGGCTGCAAACAGCCACCTCCACTTTTACCCCGCGGGGAATCCGCGGGGATTTTGGAGAGGGGCGCAATAAAAGCCGAATGGGTTTTCCGAGGAGGTTCAAGTTTCGGATCAAGGCAGATCCCACGAAACCTGTCGCTCCTGTCACCAGGATCATGGCTCGAATTATAGCAGAGCAATTCTTTTTAACCGCTGGCATGCTTCTTGTAACATATGACCTGAATAATTGATTTTTTCTTGATGGAAGGTACGCAATGGAAGATACCAGCACTTCAAACCGGAAAAACATCGCCCGAATGGGTTTTCATTACTACCAGGATATGGATCACTTCACAGAAAAGGACCTCTCCCGGTGGCTTCCTGAATTGGAAAGTCTTGGGGCGGCGTGGCTGGTCCTCCAATCCGCGCCGGATCGCGCCATCCCGGAATCCTTCATCCGCGGTTTGCTACAAAGCGGAATTGAACCTATCGTGCAGATGCAGATCGCTCTTCCGAACCCTCCCGAGCAATCCAGCCTGAGACTTGTGCTGGAATCTTATTCCCGCTGGGGAGTACGGTATATCCAGCTTTTCGACCGTCCTAACCTGACATCAAGCTGGACTTCGGCAGCCTGGTTCCAGGAGGATCTCGTGGAGCGCTTCCTGGACCGCTTTTTACCATTGGCTGAAATGGTCGCCGTCCTCGGAATGACTCCTGTTTTCCCTCCCCTTGAGCCAGGCGGTAATTACTGGGATACTGCCTTCCTGCGCTCATCGCTCGAGTCAATGAGCCGCAGGAAGCAATCGGATCTGTGCGAGAAGATGACCCTCTCTGCATATGCCTATACATTCTCCAAACCATTGGACTGGGGTGCGGGCGGGCCGGACCGGTGGACCGATGTGCGCCCTTATTTCACACCTGAAGGCAGCGAGGACCAGCGTGGATTCCGTGTTGCAGACTGGTATTCCGCCATCGCCAAATCAGTGCTCGGTCAGGAACTTCCCATTTTTCTCTTTGGGGTGGGATTGCAAGCCAATCCCTCTGAACCTCAGGGGGAAGTTTTTCCACCGGAAGTTTACTCGTCCTTCATCAAGGAAATAACCTCTTCTCTCCTGGAGCCATCACCTCAGAAGGAATATCAACCCGGGGAATCGATAATTCCAATCCACCCCTCAGTAAAAGCGGTGGCTTACTGGTTATTGGCTGCCGATTCTGAAAGTAGCTTTTACCAATTTGCCTGGTTTTATGAAAGCGGAGATTTCGCCCCTGTGGTCACGGCGATAAAAGAATTTGCATCTCTCCATAGCGAACCCGTCCAGGCGAAATCCCTGCCCCCGGTTGCTGCAGGGGATCAAAAATTGGAGCATTATCTTTTACTGCCGACATATGAGTGGGGGGTGGCTGACTGGCACCTGGATGTCATCCGTCCGTATGTAAAAAAATATCAACCGACGATTGGTTTTTCTATTAAAGACGCTTCGCTTGCGCGTCAGGTGACCGTCATTGGGAACACCCAGGTTTTCCCCGACGAGGACCTTGAGTTATTGCGCAGCAATGGCTGCCAGGTGGAGCGGATCAGTGGTGATGGCACCAGTATTGCAACACAGTTGGCAGAGAGGTAAAACTAATGACCATTTCTGTTCTTCCCCGTCCAATCTTACGAACCCCCATCGCGGCCAAAATGCCCGTCCTCAAAGTTATCGGCCTGGGCGGAGGTGGATGTAACGCGATCAACCGCATGATCGAGCTCGGTATCGGTGGCGTCGATTTCATCGCAGCCAACACCGATTGCCAGGCATTGAACGCCACGCTCGCACCGGTGAAAGATCCACCTGGGACCAAAATCCACCCGCGGGCTGGGTGCTGGTGGAAATCCGCAGATGGGAGAAGCAGCGGCGGAAGAAAGCTACAGCGCACTTAACGAAGCTCTCTCCGGGGCGGATATGATCTTCCTGACTGCAGGAATGGGGGGCGGCACGGGAACCGGTTCGATCCCCGTCGCTGCCAGGGTTGCCCGCGCCACAGGTGCAGTTGTCGTGGCAATCGTGACCACGCCATTCTCATTCGAAGTGGGTCGCCGACAGTTGAACGCTCGGGAAGGATTATCAAAATTACAACCGTTCGCAGATACCCTGATCACGGTTCCAAACGACCGCTTGCTTCAGATTGCTTCCCGCGACCTCTCGCTGGAGATGGCGTTCCGCCTCGCGGATGATGTTCTCCGCCAGGGAATCCAGGGCATCGCAGAGTTGATCACCCAACCCGGGATGATCAATGTGGATTTCGCTCATATCCGTCATCTGATGCAGAATGGAGGAGGTGCAGTACTTTCGATCGGCGTGGGACAGGGCGAAGATAAAGCCCTGGCTGCGGTTGAAAACGCCATCCGTCACCCCTTGCTGGAATCGATCAACCTTGAGAATGCTTCCGGGATCATCGCCAATTTTACCGGTGGTCATAATCTGACGTTTTTCGAGGTTACAGATGCACTCAATTATTTACAGGAACAGACGAACAGCAGCGCCGAGATCATTCCCGGTGTGATCAACGACGAGCGGTTAGGCGACCGCGCCCAGGTAATTCTCATTGTGACTGGAATCGGTGCGACACCCGTCGACGCACAATTTGCGCAGAAGAATTATATGGAGAAAGAATCCCCTTCCCCATTTGTCATCAACCAACCGGTGAAAAGCATGGATGTTTTCAATTTCACGGATGAACAGACGGTTTCTCCCCTTCCTTCAATGGAATCCCCCGTCCTTCCTTCTGATATCGACATTCCGGCTTTTCTGCGCCGTCGCATCCGTCCATAAAGGAGGAATATGGAAAAGGACACTGTTGCAACGATCTGCAAACAAATCTACCGCCAGTTCCCTGAAGTGAGCGGGGTGAAGCCTTCGGTCAAACCTCAGGGAAGCAACTACTTGTTGGTATTCCACGGTTCGGCTAATATGGGCGGGGGAAAAAGATCGAACGGACAGTGCGGGTAGTTTCCGATGGATCGGGAAAGATCAGCAAGGTTACAACTTCGCGTTGAGAATCAGCATGGCTCCGAAGATACTTCAAAAAACCGAACTTCTTTTCTGGGATCATGCCATTCCCCGTATGACAGAAGATCAAAATATCCAAATATTTATCCGCCGTCTTTCAAACACACGCATTCCGGACAATTCCAAGATCGTAAGGGTCCTATTTTCTCTCATCGTGATATGCGGACTCGTTTTTGGAATATTCGCTTATCATCTAACACATTCCACATAATTATAATTTTGAGCGATCCCCCTGGGGACTGTATGATTCGACAGTCTGGTAGAATTTAATCATCAGGCTGGTGCCTGGATATGAAAAAATTGATATTGACAGGGCTATTGGTTTTCCTGGCTGCCGCAATTGTGGGGTATATCATCGCGGCAATTTCAGGCTTGTTACCTCCATTCCCTTCCAGGCTGCCAATTATTCACGAGTCCGAGGATGATCAACAACAAAAGACCCTCGTGGTCCTGGTGGACGATTTGAAATCATCCGACCCTGTGATTGAATCCATCTGGATGATTTATGGCTATCCGGATTCACAGCCCGCGCTGGTATTCCTACCTGTTTATTCTCTGAGGGATCAGTCTGCGCACCCTGAAATTCAGACTGATTTCAATTTTGGTTTGTTCGGAAGATTATCTGTTGAGTTTAGAGAATCCCTCCAGGAATCCTACAATTTAAACTGGGATAAATATCTGATTCTCGATAACCAGATGTTTGCTCAGATTTCCACATTGTTAACCGGGAAAAAAGCTCCAAAGTTGCTTGCGCAGCCTCCCAACCTGGAAAAACCTGCCGATTATCAAGCGACGGCGATAAAATATATTAAAGCTTATTGTTCCTATATTAAATCCGGAAAGTCTGATCCCGTCATGATTGAAAGTTGGATGGAGATTTCGCCAGGTTTTTGGACCGATATAAAACAGGAAAATCTGGAGGCTTCCTGGGCGTGGTTTATTGAACACCCCCAGAAAACCCCTTGTAACATCGTTACGAGCAAGTGACTTTATAGAGGTAATAATCTTGGACACAATCAATCGAAGAAAATTCTTGCAAACGGCTTCTTCAGCAGCGGGCTTGTTTGCCGCGCAGCAGGTTTTAACCGCCTGCGTTTCTCCCAAGAGCGTGCAAACTTCCGGGAGCAGTCCCGCTATGGATCCCACGGCTTCGATTCCAATCGAGCAGGCACCCTCCCCCAGCTCTCAAAATCTACCTCATATTGCAGTCGCCCGTAATGGTGACCCGGGGGATATGACCCGTAAGGCAGTCGCCGCCCTGGGTGGGATGGAAATGTTTGTGCCCAAAGGCGCCCGGGTGGTTGTCAAGCCCAATATTTGTGTAGGCTACAACTCTTACGAGTACGCCTCAACAACGAATCCCTGGGTGGTTGCAGCAATTATAAAAATGGTGTTGGAGGCAGGCGCGAAAACTGTACAGGTTATGGATTACCCCTTCGGAAGTTCTCCTGAACAAGCTTATGAAAATTCCGGAATCGCAGAGCAGGTGAATGCCGCCGGTGGCGAGATGGTGATTATGAAAGCCATCCAGTACCAGGAACATGAAATACCCGGCGCGAAGGCACTGAAAACCACCTCCATTAATGACCTGATTTACACAGCAGATGTTTTGATCAATGTTCCCATCGCTAAAGATCACAGCCTGGCTCATCTGACACTTGGAATGAAAAATCTAATGGGTGCCATCAGAAATCGGGAGATTCTTCACAGCCAACTCTCTGAAAGCCTGGCTGATTTAAGTACAATCCTTAAACCTCAACTTACAATTATTGATGCAGTTCGCATTCTTATGGCCAACGGGCCGACCGGTGGAGATTTGAATGACGTAAAACAAACCAACACCGTCATAGCCAGTCCGGATATCGTCGCCGCCGATAGCTTTGCTGCCGGGCTTTTTGGGATCAAGCCTTCAGAGCTGGGGTATCTGGTGGAAGGCAGCCAGCGGGGGATTGGCAGAATGGACGTGGAGAACTTGAAAATCGAAGAGATCAACGCAGGCTGAAATTCCAATGCCGGGCAGCGAGAATTCCCCCCACGTTTCTCCTCAAATTTGGCGCCAGCTAAGAATCGCTGTCCAGGTTGTTTCCGGATTGTTTTTTCTAATTCTCTTTATCATCACACCACAACTCATTGTGGAGGAAAAGTTAGCCTCCATACCGATCAGGCTTAGTCCGCTGGTTATGTTCGGGAGCACCCTGGCAGCCAGGGTTCTGATCCCAGGACTTGCGCTCGCTGGGATATTTCTATTGTTCTCGCTGTTTTTTGGAAGGGCCTGGTGCGGCTGGTTATGCCCAATGGGAAGCTTGATCGAGGTTTTTCCAATTCGCAAAAAGCGGACTACCACTGTGAATGAAACCTGGAGAAAGGGAAAATACTTACTGCTGATCGCTCTGATCACCGCGGCTCTGATCGGTAACCTGAGCCTTATGGTCCTAGATCCAATGACGATCATTTTCAGGACCTTTGCATTTTCCATCTGGCCGGCTTTGGGTTATGTCCTTCATGAAATGGAATCATTTTTATATGGATTCGAATCCCTTAAATCTTTTATTATTGGATTCGATAGCGCCACCCGCCCAGCGGTGTTCCCGATCGATCAATTCGTGTATTCCCAAGCTCTGTTGTTCTTTGTGTTCTTCGTTTCAATCCTACTTCTGAATTATTTCGCCGAGAGGTTCTGGTGCCGCTACCTTTGTCCCCTGGGTGGTTTTTTGGCCTGGATAAGTAGAGCTGCGTTCATAAAACGGGAAGTGACAACGGATTGTATATCCTGTGGTAATTGCGCGCGGGTTTGCCAGACCAATACTGTGGATGAGAAATCAGGTTTCCGAAGTGATCCAGGGGAATGTACAGTCTGCATGGATTGCATCTCAGCCTGCCCGAATGGTTCGAACCAATTTGCTTTCAAGCGGGGATTGAGTCCACTCATGCCCTACGATCCAACCCGTCGAGAAGCCCTGGTCACCATCGGCGCTGCAACAGCCGGTATCGCGGTGGCAGGCATCCAGCCCGTCCAAAACCCAGGTAAAACGTTACTTGATCCGTCCTCCGGGTGTGGATGGGGAAAATTTCCTGAGCCAGTGCGTCCGTTGCGGAGAGTGCTTCCGGATCTGCCCGACTAACGCATTGCAGCCAACAATTTTTGAGAGTGGGATTACTGGATTCTGGACACCCGTTCTAGTCCCCCGCATAGGGTATTGCGATTACTCGTGCAATTCCTGTGGACAGATCTGTCCTGTTCAGGCTATTCCTCCCCTTTCCCTCAAGGAAAAAAGGGTTGTGAAGATCGGTTCAGCATATATCGATCAGGATCTATGCATCCCCTGGACTGACGATCGGGATTGCGGTGTTTGCGAGGAGATGTGCCCCCTGCCTGAAAAAGCAATCACGTTGCATCGCCGCGGGAATGGGAAGCAAGAATCCAGAGCGCTGGTACCCGTGGTAAATCGCAATTTATGCATCGGTTGCGGCATCTGTGAAACGAAATGCCCGGTGATCGGTGAAGCGGCCATCCAGGTTCGTATTCCCCAATTGTCGTAGATTCTTATACATTTACAGTCTTCGGGAACCAGGTGAGCATAAGGATCGCTGCCAGCAGCGCCATGCTGCCCCCAAAGAAAAATGGCGCGGATTGGCCAAGCCCGGTCCATGAACCAATCCCCTGCCAAAGGATTCCGGCAATTAAGGACGCGGGGAATGCAATTATCCCGATGATGGCGTTATAAGTTCCATATGCAGTTCCGCGAAGTTCGGCAGGAACCAGGTCCGCAAGCAGTGCGTTAATGGAACCATAGCTCAAGCCGTAGTAAAAACCGTAGGTGACGTATAACATGAAGATCTGCCAGCTTCCCTGGGCAATGGCAAATCCGAAATAAATGATCGCATACACCAGCCAACCTGCGATAATCATTTTTCTCCTGCCGATCCGGTCGGAAAGTCTGCCAGCGGGGGTGGAGATCAGGGAATAGATCAGGTTGAACACTGCCATCATTACCAGGATCATCACCACCGACATCCCGGTACTTTGCGCTCGAAGGATCAGAAATGCATCTGATGAATTACCCAGGGTGAAGATTCCCGCGATCACTATAAAAATCATAAACGGTTTGCCCAGGGTTTTGAACATGATCTTTGGCAATTTTCGCTTTCCCACAGCAGAGACTTCTCTGGCTCCGAAAGCTAATGTAAGGACCGCGAGGAATGCCGGAACCAGGCTGACCAGTACCACAATCTGGAAGGTGTGTTCCGAAAGGTACTGGCTGTTTGATTGGGCAACCCAAATCAAACCAGCCGCGATCAGGATACCAACCAGTGCGCCTGCGGTATCCGCTGCCCGGTGGAACCCAAATGCCAGGCCTCGATCCTTTTGATCAATGGAATCGGCGACTAACGCGTCGCGGGGTGCGGTGCGGATGCCTTTACCCACCCGATCCAGCCAACGGACGGCTGCCACCATTTCCCAGGTGCTTGCGACCAGGAAAAATGGTTTTGAAATTGCTGATAAGCTATACCCAGCGACAGCCAGCCATTTCCGGGAATGAAGCCGATCGGAGAGCCACCCTGAGAAGAATTTCACAAGGCTCGCAGTAGCCTCGGCGACCCCTTCGATCAAACCAACGATATTCGTTTTCACTCCCAGCACGTTCACCAGGAAAAGTGGCAGGATGTTGATCACCATCTCGCTGGATATATCCATCAAAAAACTGGTCAGGCTGACTGCCCAGATGTTCCTGGGCAGATCCCGAATTCGGGTTTTGGCTGGACTTGGATCCATGGAAGTAATTAGGCTTTTCCAGACATGGATTTTTTAATGGCGTCGATCCCGGGAATTGGAGTGGGATCCTCCCCATAGGCGATTGCCAGGTAAAACGAGACATAATCGCAGAATTGAATGCCAGTTAGAATGTTCTCCATTCTTGTTTCTCCCGGAACGATGTAATGATCGCAGGCGATCCCTTCAAGAAGGAAATTCTGACGGGTTACTGTTGAACGCAGCCGGTTCCTGGGGTGATCGGATGCCGATTCCAGGAATAACGCGAATAGCGATTGGTGCATCATCTCCGGCTGGGCAATACCGGCTGCCGTGTTGTGATCCCCTTCCGGTAACAGGTCAAACCCCGCCCAACCCTTGGCAAGCTCGTTCACCTGAGATTTGAATCTTCTTGCCACTGGTGCAAGCGCATCGCTCCCAAAAATCACCGGAATCCTCCCAACCATTTGCCCTGCCAACCGTTTTGCAGGATTTTTGGCCACCGGGGATTCAACCGTGAATTTTTCAGATTCAAAATTAACCAGCATAATCCCTTTTTCAATTTCGCAGGAGGCGTCCTTGATCAACCCATACCGATAAAAAGCTGACAACATCAATCCCAGCGAAAAACCGACCGCGGCTCTGGGCTGACCTGAATGGTTAAATTTCCAGTTATCGGCACTTACATTTTTAGCCAGCTCTTGGAGCTCTCCGCCTGTGCTCACCACCAGGATCGTGCAATTTCGCTTTTCTGCCTGCCGGAAACAGCTGATGGTTTCTTCGGTGTTCCCTGAATGGGAGGAAACAATCACCAGTGTGTTTTTCTCGGTAGCCCAGGCAGGAAGATCATAATCCCGATTGACCACGATTGGTACCGGGCATTCGCATCTAGCGTAAGCCTCAGCCAGATCTGCTCCGATCGCCGATCCCCCCATTCCGCATATGATCACCCGATCTATTGTTCCATCATGTTTTTTTAATGGCTGGGAAACTCCGATACCCCACCCCATTTTGAGGTGTTCGGAGAATTGCATGATCTCTTCGTAATAATGACTTTCGTCTAATTTTTTTATCCCAATTAAATCATCCAGGTCCATGATTCTCTCCGCCGATTATTGATGGTTTGGAGTATACCTTACCTGAAATCAAAATAATCAATAATTACGTGAAGTCGGCTGAAATCGCCAATTATGGTTTAATATTAATACGATCAGGAAATTACATGTTATCCGGATACGAGTGTTCAATATTTGGTTATGAGAAGCGTGTTGTCGATTCTCATTCTGCTCAATTCCGGGATGGTGAAAAGACCATCGCTGGACTCTGGATATTCTAGATCGATTTCCGGCCGAAATTCTCCTCCAAAACGCATGGACCTACGCGCGTGCAAGGGATACAGCGGAGGCGAAGCGGCTTGCAGAACTGTGTGTTGGCAAAGGAGGATGATTCGCTCGTTTCAGCCGATGCCCACGTTCTAATCGGGAATCTGGCTACCGAAGTTTTTTCGTTTGAGGAAGCGGAAAGTCACTTTTTCAAGGCTGCATCCATCTGCCGATCTTTGGAGTGTGATAAAGGTCTGGGTATAAGCCTGCAAAACCTGGCATCCCTGGTCTACTTCACGCAGGGTCAGGTGGACCTGGCCATGTCCATCATGGAAGAATCCAATTATCACCTGGTAAAAGCAGGGGCTCCAGCATGGGGCTACCCGTTGCTTAATGCCTATCTTTTCGATGCATTTGGCGACCGCCCCAAGCTTACGAAGGCATTGGATGATCTGATCCTCCAAGTGGAGCCTGGTTCTTATCCCGCTGGGGTTTATTTTCTTACCTGGGCAAAAGTCTGTCTTGATGATAATGAAACACAAAAAGCTGATGAATATTTGCGTTTATCTTTCCGGATTGCAAACCAGCTGGACCTTCCCGACCTGAGCGTATTTGTCCGCAACGAAAAAAGCCGATATTTCCGGTTTCGCGGGCAGACTTCGGTCGCGATGAATTGGGCCTTGGACGCAGTTAATTTCAGCAAACGTGTTAAATCCCCATATTTACTGGGTCACTCCTTGATGGAAATGGGACAGGTTGCCTGGCTTTCTGGGGATTTCACATCAGCTGAGAAGAATTTTCTTTCAGCAGTCACACAGTTAAAGAAATCGCATTCCGCTTTGGATGCTGCCCGTGCTGAGTTCTTGCTCGCAGCATTATTGAAGGAATCAAGGCACGAAAGCGCAGAAAAGCATTTTCTGCACGCCACCGAAGAGATTATCAAAAATGGTTACACATCCATACTGTACAGAGATCGGAAGATCGTCTATCCCCTTATAGCGCAGCAGCTTAAGAAAACCAATGCGGAAAGTTATGAAAAGGCAAACGCCCTCCTCGAATTAGTGATCCAAACACCCACCATTCCGCTGAGAATCCTTGGATTGGGGCAATTTCGGGTTTGGCAGGGTCAGCACCCCATCCCGGACCAGTCCTGGTCGAGACGAAAATCCGGTTCTCTTTTTCGGTATCTTCTCCTTCAACCGGATAGAACGTCCTCCCGTGAACAATTAATGGAAACACTATGGCCGGAAATCGAACCTTCCAATGGACTGGATATTCTCTATCAGGCAACCTCCACTTTGCGTCGAATTCTTGAACCGGATCTTCCTGAAAAATTTCCTTCCAGGTATCTGATCATTGAAGGAGAAAGGGTCAACCTGGTTCTGCCACCTGGTTCATATACCGATTTTGACCATTTTGAGCATCATCTTCCCGCCGCGATCCGAAACCGGAAAGTGGACGATCTACAAGCATTACTTGGTTTACACGAAGGCGAGCTTTTCCCCATGGAGCGGTACTCGGAATGGGTTCTGGAGCGCAGGAACCAGCTGGAGAATTTGTATTTACAGGGACTCCACTCGCTCGGAATGCTTTTCCTGATTAATCAGGAGTATTACCAGGAACTCGAGATAAGTCGGAGAATCCTCAAACTGGATCCATGGAATGAAGATGCCGTCCTGATGGGTATGCAGGCTTACCTTGGTTTGAAGAATGCTCCCCGGGCGTTAATTTTCTATGAAGAGTTCAAGAATTCGCTAGATCGGGAATTGGGAATTAATCCCCGCAGCGATCTGCGGGAGCTGGCTGCTGAAATTTCTTCTCGCTAACACAAGCCAACTATTTATTGTTTTGATGAAAAACAACCTGTCAGTTATATGTCAGTACGTTTCTGTAGAATGGTGTTTAGAAAACACCTTTCGGTAAGGAACACCAAGGGGCTCCTACCGAGTCGTCAAAACCTCATTTTTTCCAGAAATGAGGTTTTGATTTAACCGAAATGGATATTAACCTTTAAGGGTTAAAGGCTTCATTAACTCAAGGAATTCCTCCCATTCTTCCTTGAAAAAATGAACCGTTACGTTATTGATATCCAAATGGAAAGTCGTTTCCCCATCTGGTTCTTCCACCCGCCATGCAAGAAAATTTTCGGTCTGGGAAATATCTTGTGTTTTTATA
This sequence comes from uncultured Chloroflexia bacterium, assembly GCA_963747315.1. Classification (GTDB taxonomy): domain Bacteria; phylum Chloroflexota; class Anaerolineae; order Anaerolineales; family Anaerolineaceae; genus CAVVEQ01. The sequence continues at coordinate 916,488 of CAVVEQ010000013.1, forward strand.
TCTTTTTGTTCAGCCATTCCATTTCTCCTTTCAAAATTTCTGGTTATTGATTATTACCGCAGATTAGTCAGTGTTTCTACGGAAAAAACGTTGTGCAAATACTTTAATTTTTTTGCCTGCTTTCTGTAGACCATTAACGATCGGTGAGTTGATCTTTGGCGGGCGCAGGGTTTCAAAATTCAACCAGGGGTCCTCATCAACCATCTTCTTCATCGTATAATCCCAGGTCAGTTTAAGAGTCGCTAGAATGGGTGCTGCCAGCAGAAGGCCGATAAAACCAAAAAGATTCAGGCCGATCAGAGCTGCCACCAGGATCGCGGCAGGGTGAAGTTTCAAGGCATCCGCCATGAATCGCGGCTGAATTAATTGATCGATGATCATATCAATTATGTAAGAAGCGATAACAACGAAAGCCGCGTAAAGCACGGGTGGCAGACTGAAAGGATTGGATATCTGGAAATACGCCACGAGCGCAGCGGTTATGTAAAAGATCAAAGGCCCGATCCAGGGAATGAACCTGGCGATCGCGGCCATCAAGGCCAGACCGAAGAAGAAATTTATCCCCAGACCGCCAAGCAGGATTAAATAGATCAAAAATGCAAGGAAAACGATAAGCAATTGGCCGCGGAGGAAGGCATTCCAAATATGACCCAGTTCCACCCGGATCCGGTTGAAATCAGCCTCAAACCCGGGGATATTCACCGTGATCATTTTTGACCGTTGCCCGCCGGTCTCTGAAAGCACGAAAAACGATATGAGCATGGAAAAAAACGTCCAGGTAACCAGGTTGATGGCTCCAGAGGCAACAGTCGTTATCAGGCCCCCCACCCGGTTCAATATGGGCTGGATCAGGGAGACAATGTCATTGACAATAGCAGTTACATCGGTTTTCGGCGCGGAAATAATATATGGTCCAATCGTGATTGGCTGGCTTTCAAGGTTGTCCAGGAATTGCGGCAGATTCACGATCGCATCTTGAATAAATTTCACCAGGTTTTGCACCTGGCCAACCAGATTGTATCCACCCCAGGCAAGGAGTGAGATCAACCCCAATACAACCACCAGGTAAACCAAACCAACGGAAAGTCTCCACTTTAACCGCAGCCTGGTATGAATGAAGGAAGATATTGGGTGAAGCAGATAGGCTACGATAAACGCGACAACTACCGGGCCAACCAAATACTGGAATCTGACCAGCATCACCGCCAGAAGAAAAAGCAGGGACAGAGCAACAATGATCTTTGTTGTTCGGCTCCAGTTTGGTGAGGGGTTTGCTTGAAGATTCATAAATCAGTCTTGACTTCTTAGAAGAATTCTAGCGTCAAGTTGGTGGATTTGCAACCTTCATATCTATAAACCAGAGTGGAACTCTTCTGAATTTGTGCTGCTGAATTGATTAAAAAAGGACGGATTTGAATCCGTCCTGCGTAAGTGCAATCAACATTTTTCAAATTATCAATTACAGACAGGCACCAGGGTTGATTGAATTGAAAATTCCGCCGAAGAGCCTGCACCACATATTTAGACTGTCAATGATAACAATAGGGCAAATACAAAGGACAAGGATCACCAAAGCAACGATGATCAGGATCTTCAACCATCCGGGAAGCTTTGATGTGCTCCCTGCCTTTTGTGGTTTCTTGGCTGGAGCTGCTTGCGGTACCGGGGCAGAGAAGGGCTGCTGGGCGACAGGTGCAGGAGCCATGGGTTGAGAAACCGGAGCAGCTGGCGGGGGTGTATAAAGAGGTGCTTTGGACGGAGCAGCAGCGATGGGGGCTTTAGGCGCGGCTGCGCTGCTCACCACGGTGGCATTCGGATCCACCTGAACCGATTCAAAAAGCACACTTACATGCTCGCCAAAGTTCACAACCTCACCAGGCCGGAGGAGATAGGGACCGGAGATCTTCTGCCCATTAACAAAGGTGCCGTTCGTGGAGCCGAGATCTTCAATGATATATCCACCATTTTGGAAAAATATGCGCGCATGGCGTCGTGAGATCTCAGGATCACTCACGATGATATCCGCCGTCTGCTCCCGCCCGACAATGAACTCATTTTTATCGAGAATATATTCCTTGCCTACATCCACCCCTGAGCGGATGACCAGGCGAAAATTAGTGGCCATCTTTTCCTCCTGTTATCTGCGGTAATGTTAATAGTGTAGCCAAGAACCAATCGCGTGTCAATGTTAATAAGAAAGTCCCCACCATGCCGTGTGCAGCGTAGTTTTGAACCTGCTTGCGCAGGACGGGGCCTGCCCCGGCGTACACACCTTGGCCGAAGCCTAACGTGTGGTTTCCGTGAGTGCAAGCCCCATTTTAATAAGTGTTGGCTCAAAACCGATGATGCTACATCACGAACACAGCAGGGCAATTTTGCTTATACCATGATTTATAATCGCTGCAAAGGAAATTATTAATCACGGATTACAGCTTCGGAAATATTAAAAACCTGCATGGTATAATTTTCGCCTTGTGTTCAATAATGGATAAAAAATGGATGAAATAAACAAAACCACTCCTCAAAAATTGTGCCCTACCTGCGGTTCACGGGTGAGCGACACCGCAGTCAAATGTTCAGTGTGTGGCAGGAACCTCACCCAACCGGTGCCTGCATCCAAAACCAAATCCGCCGGGGTTTCTGAACCCCGCCTGCCTGAAATCACGCTGAATCTCCCCATCGCGCTTGGCATCCTCATCCTTGTGCTTGCGATCGGCGCGATCATTACCTTCTTTGCACTCAAAGCCACCGGCACAGTTGCCGAGCCCACCCCGGAAGCCACCAGTACTGTCACCCCCACGGCTACCAATATCCCCACGGAGACGCCCACTTTTACTCCCCAGCCAACCCCTACGCTTCTTCCCCCGATAGAATACACGATCAAGGAAAGTGATAGCTGTCTTCTACTGGCTGCGATCTACAAGGTTTCTGTTGGCAGCATTGCCGACCTGAACCGGCTTCCACCCGATTGCGGAGTATTGAGCGTCGGTCAGCGGATCCTGATCCCCCAGCCTACCCCGACGCCCTCCCCCATCCCCTCTTCCACGCTTTCCTCCTCGCAGGCTACTCAATCCGCCTGCCAGACGCTCACTTATACGGTTCAATCGGGTGATACCCTTGCGGGTGTTGCTGCCAACTATAACGTGGATATTGAAGCCCTGCGAAGTTGGAATGGTTTGCCAAGCGACAATCTCTTTGCCGGTGCGAACCTTATCATCCCATTGTGCGCCCGGCTCCCAACCCCCGGACCTACCCCGACCCCAACCACCCCGCCTCCCTATCCGGCGGCGAACCTTCTGCTTCCCCAGGATGGGTCTGCATTTACTGCCTCAAACGATTCGGTCACTCTCCAATGGGCATCCGTGGGTGTATTGCGGCCAAATGAAGCCTACAACGTGATCATCGAAGACCTCACCGAAGGTTCCGGCCGGCGGCTGGTGGATTACGTCACCGATACCCGCTATATTATCCCGGTCACCTTCCGTCCAACCGATTCAATGCCGCATGTTATTCGCTGGAATATCCAGCCTGTTCGCCAGACTGGTACCGATGCCGAGGGTAAGCCTATCTGGCAAATCGCCGGTGCGCTCGGCACGCCAATGGTCTTCAGTTGGTCCGGTCTCGGCATATCCAGCCCCACACCTGCAAAATAATACAAAACAGAGCCCTCCAAATGGAGGGCTCTGTTATTTTAATTTTCCTATCCTAATGGTCCTGCAAAAACCTTGTGGCCTGGATGGCGGCTGCGGCGCCCATGCCAGCCGAAGTGACCACTTGTCGGTTAAAGGGATCCGCTGCCTCCCCGGCTGCAAATACCCCAGCCACGCTGGTCTGCATGCGTGTGTCCACTTTTAAGTACCCGTGATCATCCAACTCTAACTGCCCGCTAAAAAGATGAACATTCGGCGTATGCCCAATGAACACAAACACACCATCAAATTGAACTTCATTTTCCTTGCCTGTTTTCACGTTTTTGACCTTCAGGCTATCCACTTTTTCCTTACCATTGATCATCAAGGGCACAGTATCCATCATTAAACTTATCTTGGGGTCCTGCCGCACCCTGTTTTGAAGGATCGCTCCAGCCCTGAAGGCATCCCTGCGGTGCATAATGGTGACGCTTGAAGCAAAACGGGTGAGGAAAAGTGCCTCCTCCAGCGCGCTATCTCCACCCCCAATCACCGCCACTTTTTTATCCTTAAAGAAGAACCCGTCACATGTGGCGCAATAGGAAACTCCTTTGCCGGTAAGCAGCTCTTCTCCGGGGATGCCAAGTTTATTCGGATTTGCCCCGGTTGCGATAATCAAAGTTTCCGCTTCAAAATCACCCACATCGGTTTTCACATTGAATGGACGGTGGGAAAAATCAACAGATGTTGCGGTTCCGAAAACGACTTTCGCGCCAAATTTTTCCGCCTGTTTTTGAAATAACTCCCCCAGTTGCATACCCCCGATCCCTTCCGGGAATCCGGGATAGTTCTCGATCGTATAGGTCAGCGCCGCCTGACCGCCGAGTGTCGTCCCAGTGATTACAACTGGGTTTAATTCAGCCCGGGCAGCATAAAGCGCTGCAGACCAGCCCGCAGGTCCGGAACCTAGGATCAGAACCTTCACTTTTTGAAGTTCCTGTTTATTAATTTCCGAATTATTGGTCGAAAATGAAAAATTCAATTATCAGCTCCTTGAAAATTCATAATCATTGGATGCAGCCATTCCGGGATTGGTTACAAATTGGTGGTGTTGTCTATGATCGTCAAAGCGGAATCCAGGATGCGTACCCCATCCGCCAATTCCTCTTCGGTAATAATCAGCGGAGGAAGGATCAAGACATTTTGCCAGTGTGTATACAGAAATAAACCCTCATCCAGGCACCGCTGTCGGAAGGTAGTCATCACAGGACTTGTCCGGCCATACGGGGACACTGGTTCGCGAGTTCTTCGGTCTTTGACCAGTTCAAGGCAGGCAAATAATCCGATCGACCGTACCTCTCCGATGCAAGGATGCCGGTCGGCAAGCTCGGTCAGCATATCTTCCAGCGTTTCCCCCATTTTCTTTGCCCGCGCAACCAATTCGTCCTGCTTCATCACATCAATCACTGCAATCGCAGCTGCCAGGGACACCGGATGCCCATTGTAGGTGAGCCCCCCCTCAAACACCTTATCATTGAATGTGGATGCGATGTCTTCGGTCATGGCCACAGCACCCAAGGGGGCATAACCGGAGGTGAGACCTTTGGCCATGGTCATGATATCGGGTTTCACCTTCCAGTGATCCACAGCGAACCATTCCCCGGTTCGACCGAAACCGCTCATCACTTCGTCACATATGAGCAAAATCCCGTATTTATCGCATAACCCCCGCACACCTTCCAGGTAACCGGCAGGCGGGATAAGGACCCCGTTGGTGCCAGTGACAGTTTCAATCATCACAGCGGCGATCGTACCTGGATCTTCATATTGAATGATCTCTTCCAGGTGACGTAAATGATCCCGGGTGAACTCCTCTTCGGTCGTTTCGGTTTTTTCTGCATGAAAGCTGGAGCGATACCGGTAAGGATCCAGGAAATGCACTACCCCTGGCATCAAATTTGGTTCCCAGGCGGTTCTGCGCGGATCGCCTGTCACTGCGGCTGCTCCGTGGGTTGCACCGTGATATGAACGGTAGCGAGCAAGGATCTTGAACTTCCCTGTCCTCGCTCGCGCCAGTTTGATCGCATTCTCGTTGGCGTCAGCCCCTCCCAGGGTGTAAAGGAATTTGGTCAGTCCGGCTGGCGTTATCTCTGCCAGCTTATTGCCCAGCATGGCGCGCGGTTTGGTGGCCATTCCCGGTCCCGCAAAGGGCAGTTCGCGAAGCTGATCGACCATCGCCTGGATCACGCGTTCATCGCTGTGGCCGATATTGACGTTCATCACCGTGGAATTAAAATCCAGGTACCGCTTGCCTTTTTCATCCCATAAATAAACGCCTTTGGAGCGTGTAACCGGGATTGGCTGCACTTTTTTCTGAGCTGACCATGTCCAGAAATTATGCTCCATGGAAAACGGCAGGATGTCTTTGTCGTCAAGATCGATCATTTATCACTCCTCCACCAGGATCGCCCGCGTGGGTGATCCTTCTGTTGCGCCAAGTTTCAGCGGTAAACAGATAAGCTGGTAATTTCCAGGCTGGACCATGGATAGATCCGCACCCTCCAGCAATACCAAACCCGCTTGCAGGAAGACATCATGGACTGGTTTCCCGGAGTTAAACGGAGCAACAGAAAGGTAATCCAATCCGACGAGCTTCATTCCCATCTCTACCAACGCAGCAGCCCCGTCGGTACTGACCCCCACGAAATCCTTATTAAAAACCGGTTTGGGATTCAGCCATTCCGCAGAATTTCGGGTTTTAAAAATAACCCGGGGAATGCTCCGTTCGATCCCGGCTTTTTTTATCTCCTTGGCAGTGATCAAACCCACTTCATCTCCGACCTGGATCACCTGGCATGCGCCTATGAAAATATCCAGCGGGATCTCATCGATCTTTTTTCCATCATTGACAAAATGGTAAGGCGCGTCGAGGTGAGTGCCAGTGTGAACCCCCATTTTCAGTTGGGAGAGATTATCCTCTTCCCCTTCCTCGATTTTTTTCGCCCGCTCAAGCCATACAGGGATATCCCCCGGCCAAACGGGTGTCTTGGAAGTTATGTTGAGTGAAATATCGTGGATTTTCATTAATCCCTCCATTTTTTGGTGTTTACCATCCGCTGGCGGCAAAGATTTCGGATAGAAATTGCAGTCGTTCCTCTGTTGTCATAGGTCGGGGTTGTGCGTAATCCTCCAGCATCCCGGTGAACAACTGGGTATTGATATACCTACCATTATAAAAGAAGTGCTTATCATAGAATTCGCGCCTGGTGCCAACCACCGGGTAATCCATTTGGTCGAAAAAAAGGTTACCCAGACCGTAATGGATCAACCTGGCATCCCTGAAGGAAAAACCCTGCGGAAAATGAGATTGGCTTCCGCTCACCACCACTGCGCCGGCGTCGGATAATCCATCCAGGTGCTGCTTAACCTCGGCAAGCGGCATGGTTTCATAGTTTTCCTGGTCCTGCAGGGTGGCGATCACGAGGATGCCTTCGTCACTCATCGCTCTAATCCTGGCATGCAAATCCTCAAAATCGCAACTGGCTGCTCCCGGGTATTGATCTCCTGCCCAGGCAAAATCGGGTCCGACCGGGTTGCAGCCAATAAACGCGATCCGGTTGCCGTTGTGATCGATGATCAGTGGCTCCTTGGCTTGCTGAAGGTTCGCTCCCCCGCCGAATGTCTTAATCCCTCGTTGCTGGTATAAATCAAATGAATAGAGGAAGGCATCTGGATTGTAATCCAACAGATGATTTCCGGTTAATTCCACGATATCCACACCCATTTGTTCCAGGAGCGGGAAATAATTTGGATTCGAACAAAAACGCAGGTTGATCAACCAGGGGTCGGGTTTGGGACAAACCGGGGTGAAGGATACCTCGTTACTGATATGGGTAAAGTTTGCATCTTGCAGGATTGATCCGATCTTCAAACCGGGATAATCGATCCCCTTGCTTTCCATCCGTTCAGCAGTACTGCGAACGAGTGCTGTGGTGCCTGTCATCAATACGGATGTCATCAAATTAGGATCAAAATTTCCCGCTGGAAGTTCGATCTGGATTCCAGGTGTTTGAATTTCCCCCTCCCCACCGGTTTTGTTCCTCACCAAATAATCCACCCTTAATGAGTATTCAGCCGGATTGAAACCGGTCATCAACGGAGATCGTCCATCCACATTAAGAACCTTGAGGCGCGGGTTTAGCTCCTCAAAAGGCATCAACCCCCAGCTCCCTTCCTTCCAGAGGGCATCCGTAAGTTCTTCAGAGTTCAGGATTCTGACTCCATTATCAGCAGCTTTTCCCCAGATCGATTCGAACGCTGCCAGGGTTTCCGCGCTGAGCAGGATGGGTTTTGCGGAAAAAGTTTCTCCTGCCTGCCCCTGCCAGGCGAGTTTCAATTCCTCCAGGGTGATACCGTCGACAACCGAATTGAACGGGGCTACCAGCGTGTATACCCATTGACTTACAGCAGCGCTTTCTCCCGATGGCTCCACCAGGATATCCGCGTCATTTTCAGATTGTGCAAATTCAAATGGATCGTCGATTTTTAAATTTGTCTTTATCCCGGCTGGCACCGCGGGAGAAATCCACACCCGGGGAATGATCGGGGTGGGCGTCAGGGTCGGCTGCGGAGAAGGTGTGGGAATAGCTGTTGGCGCTTGTAGGAGCAATCCGTTGCAACCCGCCAGCGTAAGCATTAATAGAAAACCAACGAAATTATTTTTCACTCTGCACCTGCCAGGTTGGGTAAAAATCTCTCCAGGAACCACATAGATTCTTCTCTTGTCATCAACCTGGGTTGGGCTTCGTCGTCGCGGGTGATCGCGATAGGATCCACGCCGATCAACTGGTTGTCATAAAACCAATACCGATCTATAAATGCCATGCGCTCGATCTTGCTCATCTGGTCAAAGAACAGATTTCCCAATCCGAAATGGATGACCGTTTCTCCCCGGAATTCCATCACCTGCGGGCAGTGACCCTGACTTCCACTCACGATAACCGCTCCCGCGTCCGCGGCTCTCTGGAAATCCCCCCGCTGCGGACTCACCGGATCAGGTTGACAAACTTCCATGTGCTGAAAGGTGACGATCGGGTTGTACCCCTGGACGCGCAGATCTGCGATCATCCGATTTAGTCGTTCAGTATCACAGGGGTTGGATCCTGGGGAAGTCTCCGTCGCCAGATTGTATTTCGGTCCCACTAAGTTGCATCCCAGGAAGGCAATCCGGTTTCCATTGACCTCGACCAGTAAAGGTAGGGATGCCATCCTAAGATCTTGCCCGCCCCCGTAGAACGGAATATTATTTTGTTGATAAAGTTCGAGGGTGTAAAGGAACGGTTCGTCGCCAAAATCGAGCTCATGATTGCCGGTCAGTTCAACAATATCAGTCCCAATCGCTTTGATCAGCTCGAAATATTGCGGTTTGCTGCAAAATTTGGTTCCGGATTCTTCCAGTTCGCAACCGGGATCAAATGATATCTCGTTACTGATATGAGTGACATTGCGTTTCTTAATAACTCTCCGATTTTTTCCGCCGGAAACAGGTTGCCCTTTTCGTCCATTAACTTGCCTGTTCCCCGTGTCAGGGCGGTTGTACCTGTGAGAATCACCGATGTTAATTTCAGCGGGTCAAAATTCGTGGCTGGGACGAAAAATTCGTCATTGAGGGATAGTGCATCAATTGCTTGTTGATCCCCACTGAGAGAAAACCGGATGATTCTGTCTGCCTCTCTGAAATCTTCGCCAGCCCGAAGCTGCCAGGATTTTGAAAGTTTATCGAACGGGATCAGAGCGTAGGATTTCGTGGTACTCGCAGCAGTCGAAAAAAGGGTATCTCCCCCGGTCGGTTCCATTGAACCGCAATGAAAGGAATGCGGGGAGGTTCCCAGAAACGCCGAAGCGGTATCGTGGGATGTGATCAATACGGAACAGGGCAGATCCGGGATTATGGATCCCCGGGGGAAAGGTGCGGCGACAACATAACGCCATTCGCTGATCGGCAAAGTGGGATCCACCTCCCCGGAGATACTTTCGAAGATCACATTAGCTTCCTCGCGATCCTCCACAACACGAACAGCTTCCGGAATAACGATCGATTCAATTAATCCAGGTGGGACTTCCTTGCTGAAGAAAAGCCGGATCTGTTCCAATGGAAATGGAGTTGGTGTTGCCCTGGGAGTAGGCTCTGGCGAAGGTGTTGCCATGCTAACTGAATCCTGGTTGCTCGAGTTGCAACCGCCCAAAAAAAGCATACCCAGGAAAAAGAGCAGAAGTGGCTTCGTCAATCGGCTGTTTGGGAATAGTGAACTCATGGTCGAAGGGTTGTCCGAGTCATCGCAATTATACCCTTCCCCATTTTCCCGATTCTGATAGCCTTTGATAGCCTGAGCACCTATAATTCAGAAAGCGAATATCGTTTGAACAGGTGAATCCATGCGTGAAGTAGCCGTGGCGGGTATCGGGCAAACCAAGATTGAGGAGCAATGGGATAAATCCCTGCGCGAGTTGGCAGGCGATGCAGCCTTGTGCGCCTTGGAAGCCTCCGAAATCAATCGGGTGGATGCGGTGTATGTCGGTAATATGATGTCGAGTTCCGCAAATCACCAGCAGCATCTCGGTCCTTATATCGCTGATTGGATCGGGATGCGCTACGCGGAAGCGCTTCGCATCGAAGCAGCCTGCAGCTCGGGAGCTGCAGCTTTTCGCGCCGGGGTGCTGGCTATAGCCTCCGGGGAGGTGGAATCAGCTCTCGTCATCGGTGTGGAAAAGATGACGGATTCTCCGGGAGATGAAATAACCGCCGCGCTGGCGACCGCCGCCGACGCAGATTGGGAAGTGGACCAGGGGATATCCTTTGTTGCGCTGAACGCACTTATCATGCGACGATATATGTATGAATACGGGTGGGATAAAAAGGACTTCGCCCCATTTTCTATCAATGCCCACACCAATGGCTCCCATAACCCCCATGCCAGGTTTCAATCCCCGATCAGCGAAGCAGATTACCTCAAGGCTGGGATGATCGCGGAGCCTATCAACCTGATGGATGCATCTCCGATGGGAGATGGCGCTGCTGCGGTCCTTCTCCTCCCGGCAGATTCGCCTAAGCTCAAACCCGGTTTAAAATCCGTTCGAGTGATCGCCTCTGCGGCTGCCACGGATACTATCGCCGCCCACGGACGGAAGGAGGCTACCTGGCTGAAAGCCGCCGAGCTTTCCAGCCGGCAGGCTTATACTCAGGCAGGAGTAAGTCCCGCGGATATCAGCCTCTTCGAGGCACATGATGCGTTCAGTATCATGGCTGCTCTTTCCCTGGAAGCGTGCGGATTTGCCGAGCGGGGAAAAGCCCCCCGCCTTGCTCTGGAAGGTGAGATTCGTCCCGCTGGGAAGATTCCCATTTCCACCCGCGGTGGTCTCAAAGCTCGCGGGCATCCCGTGGGAGCAACCGGGGTTTACCAGTTGGTCGAAGTGGTCCAACAACTCCGCGGGGAAGCCGCCGGAACCCAGGTGGAGAATGCCAGGATCGGTATGGCCCAGAATATTGGCGGAAGCGGATCAAACATCATCACCCATATTCTAAGTTCCGAGTAAATGCAATTTCTTTCCAAAAAGAAGCTTCAGGATTATCGAAAGAACACTTACCGCCTATCCGCGAGAGGGATACTTCGTTCGCCGGAAGAAGCCCGTGAATTTATCGAAGAACGGGGGTTCATATTCTTCTGGCCGGTAAAGGGGATCGACCTCCCAAGTCTGTGGGTGGCAGCCGCCGGCGATCGCCCCGTTCCGGATGAGCATGATGATCCCGGGCATAAAACCTGGGGATGGAAGGATAATGGTCTGGGCAGGCATCTGTGGTATTACGCCAAGGTTTTGCGGCACAAAGGCACCTTCATATCCCTGGCTTTGATCCCTTATTTCTACGCTCTTTCTCCCAATTACGGAGAACCTGAGGAGGATTACCTGCTTCAATACCAGGAAGGCACCTTCACAAGCGAGTGTAAACAGGTTTTTGAAGCACTGATACGGGAGGGTCCCCTGGATACGATCAGTCTGAAAAAAGCGGCGCGTATCTCCAGTGCCGGGAGTGAAGGTCGTTTTGCCAAAGCCCTGGATCAACTCCAGGCGGAGTTGAAGATCCTCCCGGTGGGGACAGCCGAGGTTGGTGCATGGAAATATGCCTATGTTTATGACCTTACCCATCGCCACATCCCGGAGCTGCCCGAAAATGCGCGCCCGATCGGCGTGCGCGAATCAAGGCAGAAACTTGTGATCACCTATTTCACTTCGGTCGGTGCCGCGCCAATTTCCAATTTAAAGAAGATCTTTGGGTGGGAAAAGTCCGAACTCGATAAATCGATCCAGGGGTTGATCACTCCCGCGGGTCCATTGAAGGAGATCGAGATCGAAGGAGTACAACTTCCCTCCCTCGGATTAAAAACCTTGGTTTAGCTGACAACTGGCGGAAGGCTCAACTATCCGGAAACCTGTATAATTATTCCATTCCTGCCCGTCTTGCGAGGTTTGTTCTACATGGAATTTCATATATCCCGCAACAGCCGCGACCGGTATCAATTCGACGAAGAGCTTTTTTCCTATAGTGGGAATGCGATCCTCGCGAATTTCCATGCTGCCCGCGTCTTTGCCCGCAGGATGAACGAGCAGCGCGACCTTGCAGCATTTCCCGAATCCGTTGTTCAGGCTGGGCAGATCAATGCCATGGGATTGATCGATGAGATTCTTCATCATGTGATCGCCATCTACCGCCGGGAGAGGAAACCCGAGATCCTCAAACTTGCTCTCAAACGGTTGGATAACAGGCTCACCCGGGCCGGGGTGGATGCGATGCTAATGCAGTTTATCCAGGAATTCCCCCCCCTTGCGGTTTATCGCGACGAAATCACCTTCCAGGAATATTTGAAAGGTTTCACGGAAGGAATTTCTAACCGGGAATCCGTACTGGAGGAACTGATCCTGCTGCGGGTGAATAATGAGAATCCCGCACTGCTGCCATATATTGAATTATTCAGTGATGATTCCTTATCAGGAAATTCTGTTTACCTTCAAGCCATCCGGGAATTGGAGCATTTCTTTGAAACGCAGCCGCGGTTTGGTCCGGATAATCAATCTCTGCTTGAAATGCTACGAGCACCGGCGAAGGCGAATCCAAATTCCCTGGAAGGGCAGCTTGATTTTATCCGGATTCACTGGTCCTCCCTCCTGGGACATTTCCTTTACCGTCTTCTTGGAAGCCTGGACCTGATCAAAGAGGAACAGAAATTTACTGCTTTTGGACCAGGACCTATCCAGATCCCGGTTTATTCCTTCAAACATGCTTCAGATTTGCATCATGAAGAAGAACGTTTCAGTGCTGACCGGGAATGGATGCCTAGGTTGGTGCTCCTCGCAAAAAATACATATGTCTGGCTGCACCAGCTAAGCGAGAAATATAGTAGGGATATAAAACACCTGGACCAGATCCCCGATGAAGAACTGGACCGGATTTCAACCTCCGGCTTTACCGGATTATGGTTGATCGGCTTATGGGAGCGCAGCCGGGCTTCTGCCAGGATCAAACAGATGTGTGGAAATCCGGATGCGATCGCATCCGCATACTCGCTATCCGATTACCGCATCGCAGACCCCCTTGGCGGGGAAGCAGCTTATGAAAATCTGAAACAGAGAGCCTGGGCACGAGGAATCCGCCTGGCATCGGATATGGTCCCAAACCACATGGGGATCGATTCCCCCTGGGTAATGGATCACCCTGATTGGTTTCTTTCTCTTGGATACACCCCCTTCCCTTCTTATACTTTCAATGGGGCTAATCTCTCCGAAAACTCCTCGGTTGGGATTTTCCTGGAGGATCATTACTACAACCGCACGGATGCCGCGGTGGCATTTAAACGTGTGGATTTAAACACAGGGGATACCCGCTATATCTATCACGGCAACGATGGCACCTCAATGCCCTGGAACGATACCGCCCAATTGGATTACATGAATCCGGTCGTCCGCGAAGAAGTGATTCAGACGATTCTCGCTGTTGCCCGCAGGTTCCCAATCATCCGTTTCGACGCCGCCATGACCCTGGCGAAGAAGCATATTCAACGTCTTTGGTTCCCTGAACCGGGCACAGGAGGAGCTATTCCTTCGCGGTCAGATTTTGGGATGACCCGGGAGCAGTTTAACGAGAAGATCCCCATGGAATTTTGGCGTGAAGTGGTGGATCGGGTTGCAGTGGAGGCACCAGATACCCTTCTGCTAGCGGAAGCGTTCTGGTTGATGGAAGGATATTTCGTTCGTACGCTGGGCATGCATCGGGTTTATAACTCCGCTTTTATGCATATGCTCCGGAATGAGGATAATGCTGGATATCGACAATTGATCAAGAATACTCTTGAATATGACCCGGAGATTCTAAAGCGCTATGTGAATTTCATGAACAACCCCGATGAGAAAACAGCGGTGGATCAATTCGGGAAGGGCGACAAATACTTTGGGGTGTGCACGCTGATGGCCACGCTCCCCGGGCTGCCGATGTTTGGACATGGACAGGTGGAGGGATTTGCTGAAAAGTACGGTATGGAGTTCACCAAACCACTCTGGCAGGAATTTGAAGACGATGAATTGATCAGACGACATCAGAGGTTGATCTTCCCCCTGCTTCACCAGCGGGAGCTATTCGCCGGAGTCGAACATTTTCGTTTATTTGATCTGTTTACCTCAGATGGTCAGGTAAATGAAAACGTATTCGCTTTCAGTAATCGCCATCAGGGTAGGAGTGCTCTGGTTCTATTTAACAATAAATACTCCCAGGCATCAGGCTGGATAAAAACATCCTGCGCAATAGCCACCCGCGGCCGTGGAGAAAAACGCCCGCTTTCCCGTGAAAACCTGGCGAAAAGCCTGGGGATTAATCCCAGCCCTGGTTCATACACCATTTTTCGCGACCAGGTCAGCGGAATGGAATATATCCGCCCATCGGTTGAGCTTTATGATAACGGGCTGCCTGTTTATCTAAACGCATACGAATGCCAGGTTTTTCTCGATTTCAGGCAGGTGAGGGATGATCGTTTGAAGTCGTACTCACAACTATGCGTCACACTGGGGGGAAGAGGTGTGCCGGATATTGAACTGGCGTTGAAGGAGATGAATTTTCAACCTGTTCTCATCCCATTCCAGGAATTGGTGAATAAGCAATTCATTGAACACCTGCTTGCCAACCGGTTGACAGAAGCGGGAAGTAAAGTTCCATTTGAACTGTCGGTGGTTTACCAGAGTAAAATTTATAATCTGGTCAACGGGGCTGGCCAGATAGCGGGGATGAATAATTCAACCTCAGATTTCACTCGCATCGCCCAGAAACAACTCGATTCAATCCTTTCCCTTCAGGTGATCGAAAGCCGGTATCCCCTTCCTGCCGGAACCCGATATAAAAAACGGTTTTCCATTTTTTCCGCACCCTTTTTGAAATACGAGACAACCTGGTTGGCACTGCTTTCCTGGTCATTCCTTTCCCCATTGGAACTCCTCGTTAATTCACCAAGCTCTTCCGAACAGGTGCTGGCCTGGATGGATGAATGGCAACTCGCTCGCAGGCTGCAGATGGTTTTTTCGGAGATGGGATTGGATGAGTACCAAATCAACCGCAGTCTGCTTCTCACCAAGATCCTGCTCCTGCAGCAAAGTTGGTTTGAAAATGCCAAACGGTCACCGCGGGAATTAATGCTAAACTGGCTGGCTTTGCCTGAGGTCAATAAATTCCTCGGAGTTAATCGATATCAAGATGTACTCTGGTTCAACAATGAAGCATTTGAGGAATTCCTCTGGTGGATGAACACGGTTGCACTGATAACAAAATCCAGGGAACCAACCGTTTCCACCACTGAGGTTCTGGAATTGGTTGTGGCACTTTCAGAAATGAATTCAAAATTCAACAAGGCACTGAAGGATTCCAAATTCCAGATCTCCCGCCTTCTGGAAGCTCTCTAAACCAATAACCAGGATTATCTAATATTCTTTATCGTATATGGAAAAAATCTCGGAGTTTTGAGGTATGTCCGACATGGAATCGCCATACTGCTGGAAAATGATCCTCCCCTTGAGGTCGATCAGAAATACTGCTGGCATTCGTCCAAATTTAAACCAGTTGACATCCTGCTGGTATTGAGCCGCGACCCGGGATCGGATGTCTGCGCATCCGATGAATGGTAGATCCTCACTCTCCCAGTAGCGTTTGAAAGCATTCGGACCATCCGGTCCCAGTGCGATAATCTCTATATTCCTGCGGACGAATTCGGGGTAATCCTGGCGCAACTGCGCCAGATGTGCTTTACAGTATGGTCAGGCAAAACCGCGCATCAACACCAGCAGGACAGATTTCTTATCCAAATATTCCGCCAGGCGAATTTGCCTTCCCTGGGTATCGGTCAGGGTGAAATCGATCGCTTTGGAAATTCCTTTTTTTTCGGTCATGGTTAATTTTTCTCCTTTGAATTAATTATGAACGGTATAACCGCGTCGAGAAAATCATTTGGACATTCCTCCTGCGGAACATGCCCGCATGCGGGAAGGATAATCAATTCAGCTCCTGGAATTAAACTAGCCAACAGTCTGGAGTCTTCAGTGG
The DNA here is from genome assembly GCA_963747315.1 of uncultured Chloroflexia bacterium. Lineage (GTDB taxonomy): Bacteria > Chloroflexota > Anaerolineae > Anaerolineales > Anaerolineaceae > CAVVEQ01. Next base: position 932,748 of record CAVVEQ010000013.1, read on the forward strand.
GGATGATCCGATCATCATCACCGCTGATCACCATAACCGGCACGGTCAAATCATTTAACCTGGATTCCAAATTGAAGGGTTCACGAGCTTTAAGGATTTCAAACAAAGCCCTGTCCCAGTTTTGTGCTTGGAGCGGTTTTTGATACCCTTCCACAACACCCGCCGGGATCTTATCTGGATCGTGCCATGCTGTCTTGATGAGCTCTGTTCCCCATTTACGGATCGATCGCATAAATAATGGACCTAATCTAGCCGCTTGTGGGGTATCCAGAACCCACTTCTGCCAGGCTGGAAGTGCACCATGGGAGGTATCCCGCCAAGCGCTGTCCACTAGTATCAAGGCGCTCACCTTCTCAGGATCTTCCAAGGCAAACAAAGTCGCAACGGCTCCACCGGCGGAATTTCCAACAAGGACCGCCTTTTCAATCCCCATCTCATTCATGAAATCCAGAAGCAACTGTTTCTGGCCGCGAAGGCTGTAAGGATTTTCATCATTCCATTCTTCCGCCAGAGGTCGATCCGTTAATCCAAATCCAGGTCGGTCGTAGGCGTATATCGAACCAATGGATGATAGCGGTTCCATGACTTCCCGAAAGGAAAATTCGCTCGCCCCAAATCCGTGCAGTAGAATAATCGCCGGACTCCCGGTGCCAGCCTGCTTATAATGGACATTCAAATCGTCAATCCTGATAAATTGACTATCCGGATCCGTCAGCTCTGTAAAAGGTTTGGTGTCGAGATCAGGAATTGGGACAACCAAAGGTAGAACTATGACAAAAGCCAATAGAATTCCAAGAATAATCCCTAAAATTTTTATTAGTTTGATCATTGCCGTAACGATTCGATAAACAACAACAGCTGATCCAAAACTAGTAATTGTTGGTCTTCCCGCGTGATCTCCGCTGGGAAATCTCCGGATTGCGGACCGTACCATCCAAATTGAGCGTGGTTCCCACCTTGGATCGGGTAAAAGATCGTATCTTGTGGCAGAAGGGGGATGCTCGCAGCGATCTTTTCCTGGTTCGCCAAACCGTCCTTCGTCCCTGAGATGGAGAGGACATTCACGGCTGAATCCGCCAGACTTTGACTGCCAGCTGGATAGGCAGCGAGAAAGAATAATCCATCCACTACCCCTGGATTGTTATATACAAAAGAAGCGGCCATCGCTCCTCCCAGGGAGTGTCCCCCGATGACCCAGTTCTCGATCTCAGGATGAGCTGCGATCACCTCGCTGGCGCTCTCACTCCCAAATACAGCAAGGTTGAATGGCATCGGCACCAGGGCAACCAGATATCCATTATCAGCAAGTTCACTCATTAATGGGGCATATGCCCTGTGATCCACTCTTCCGCCCGGGTAGAAGATCACCCCCGTATCAGGCTCTCCATTCGCCGGTGTAAATGTGATCCAACCATCCCTCGTTACCTCCACGGAGGAATTACTCTCCATCGCGGCGAGCGCTTCCTGCATAGGCGCAGCAGGTGTGTATGCCCAAAGAGAAAAACCTGCGATTGCCAGAAGGATTAATGCCGCAATTCCTATCAATATTTTCCAAATCAGCTTCATGGTTTAAACCTCAACGATATAATAGAATGATTCTAACGAAATGAGATGGACTGCGCAAGCATAACGTTTTACATCCTGGCAGAACGGAAAGGTAATAACTTGTCACTTTATCAAAAGTTTGCTCAAATTTATGCAAAGGGACAGTACCCGGATTTTTCGCTCCACTTCAGCGGTCTGCTCCCAGAGTTGTGCAAGAGATATGGTATCCCATCTACTGGAAAGCTGCTAGATGTCGCCTGCGGGGAGGGCACTTTCGCCATCCAGGCTGCGAAGCAAGGTTGGGTCGTCACCGGCATCGACCAATCTGAGGAGATGTTGAGTTTGGCCATGAAGCAATCCACCCAGGCAGGTGTGAATGCCAGATTTGAAAAAATCGACATGCGGGAGCTGAATTTCTGTAATGAGTACGATCTTTCCACATGTCTTTTTGATGCCGTTAATTACATGCTGGAAGAAATCGATCTCAAACTTACGTTTTCTGGTGTCAATCGGGCATTGGGTCCATCCGGCTGGTTCTTCTTCGATATGAACACAATTTACGGACTTTCCACCCGCTGGAATGCCCAGAGCTACAGCGTGCCAATCGATACGGATGATTTCATCGCCATCCACCGCCCGGTTTTCGATTATGAAAAACTTCTTGCCACGATGCATATCACCGGGTTTATCCGCCAGAACAAGTTCTGGGAAAGAATCGACGAGATCCATCAGGAAAAAGGATATCCTATCGAAACGATCTCGCATTTACTAGAAGAGACTGGTTTCGAAGTTGTGGACACTCTGGGAAATATTGAGCAAGGCACAGCACCAAAAGTGGATTCGGGCAGGGTCTGGTTTATTGCCCGTAAATCCCATCCATCCGATTGCCATTAAGTAGTCCTCGGGCGGTTTTCCAAATTCTATCGAACATTTCCGGGGACAACCGGCCGGTCTGGGTATTTTGACGGCTGGGATGGTATGACGCCAACAACCAGGGGTGACCCTTCCCGAAATCGAAAAATGCTCCATGCCCAAATTTCATATCTGATATTTCCAGACCGCTTTTTTTGAACCTCACCAGTATTTCATGAAAGGCGATCTGACCCAGCGCGACGATCCCTTCGAGGCTCGGCAGCAACACCAGTTCCCGCCCAAGGTACCTGCTGCAATTCGCAATTTCATCCGGTTCGGGTTTGTTTCCCGGTGGAGCGCATCGGCAAACCGCCGTGATAAAAAGATCGGTGAGCTTCAAATCATCTTCCCGATTAATTGAATACTCCCTGTCGGAAAATCCAGCTCGGTATAAGGCTGGGAAGAGAAAATTCCCCGAGGAATCTCCGGTGAACATTCTGCCGGTACGGTTGGAACCGTGTGCACCGGGAGCAAGCCCGAGAACCAGTACCCGGGCGTTGCGGTCGCCAAAACCCGGAACACCCTTTCCCCAATATTCACAATCGCGGAAAGCGCGTCTCTTTTCCCTTGCCACCGCTTCACGCCAGGTTACCAGGCGCAGGCATTTCCGGCAGTCGCCGATCTCATTTTCAAGTGATTGCCAATCTTCTTTTATCTTCATAGTTACAGGAGCAGCATTGCATCGCCGAAGGAATAGAACCGGTAACGCTCCTGGACGGCTTCCTGGTAAACCCGCAGGATTTCTTCCCTGCCCGTGAATGCGCTCACCAGCATAAGCAATGTGGATTTTGGGAGGTGAAAATTGGTGATCATCGCGTCCACGGCTTTAAATTCAAATCCGGGAAGGATAAAAAGATCCGTCGGACCGGAGAACTCACCCACCAGGTCACCTTCACATGCAACCCTGGCTGCGCTTTCCAAGGTTCGTACTGTGGTGGTTCCCACAGCGATGATTCTTCCCCCGCTTTTTTTTGCTGTGTTGATCTTACCTGCCGCCTTGCGGTTTACCTCGCACCATTCCGTGTGAATGACGTGGGTTCGCGGATCTACTTCGCAAACCGGAGCGAAGGTATCCAGTCCAACATGCAAGGTGACTTCGGCAAATTCGAAACCCTTCATAAGTAAGGCTGCCATCAACTCAGCTGTAAAGTGCAGTCCCGCGGTCGGTGCTGCCGCAGACCCGTTCACCCTGGCATATACTGTCTGGTAGCGATCCGGATCCTGTAAATGGGTGTGGATATACGGGGGCAGTGGCATTTCGCCCTTGGTTTCCAGGTAGGGTTCAACCGGTTCTTCAAAACGAACGAGTCGGCGTGATCCTTCCAAGTTTTCCATGATCACAACTTGCGGGCCAACCCCTTCCAAAGTAAGTATCATCCCCGGATTAACCCGTTTTCCCCCCACCAGGGTTTCCCAATTCAGTTCGTCAAGTTTTTTAAGGAGAAGGATCTCGACTCTTCCGCCTGTTGGTTTAATTGCATGGATGCGCGCTGGAATGACACGGGTCTGATTCACCACCAGCAAATCTCCTGGTCTAAGGTAGCGCTCAAGGTGCCAAAAAACTGAGTGCTCTACAGATTTCGTCTGTCGTGAATAAACCAGCAGGCGCGAGCTGTGGCGCGGTTCCACCGGCACCTGGGCGATCCTATCGCCAGGGAGGTGATAATCAAAATCGGAGGTTCGCATCGAGGGGTAGCTCTAACTTCCGGTATCCGCCTTGAATAATGGCATTTGGCTGGAATCTCCCTGCCAGGGATATCCAAGATGATCATAAGCAAGGCGGGTGGCAATCCTCCCCTGGGGTGTGCGGCCGAGAAAACCGAGTTGCAGCAGGTAAGGTTCCACAACGTCCATGATCGTATCCGGTTCTTCACTAACCGAAGCGGCAATGGTGGATAGTCCCACCGGTCCACCAGCGTATTTGGTGATGATCGTATCCAGTACCCGTCTGTCCACATCATCAAGCCCGAGGTTATCGATCACCAGTAATTTCAATGCCTCTTCGGCCGTTTCACGGGTGAGCTTGCCGCTGCTTCGTACCTGGGCGTAATCTCTCACCCGCCTCAGCAGCCGTAACGCCACGCGGGGCGTACCCCTAGCGCGCAAAGCTACCTCATGGATCCCCCTATCATCGGCTTCGAAAGAAAGCAGCTCAGCCCCACGGCGGACGATCTTTTCCAGAGCTTGCTGGTCATAATAATCCAGCCGGTAAACCGCTCCGAACCTCGCCCGCAGGGGTGAACTGATCAGAGCCAATCGGGTGGTCGCTCCAATCACGGTGAACCTCGGAAGCTTGAGCCGGACGGAGCGGGCACTGGGTCCTTTTCCAATAATAATATCCAGCGAGTAATCCTCCATCGCCGGATACAATACCTCTTCCACGATCTTCCCCAGGCGGTGTATCTCATCGATAAAAAGGATATCTCCCTTGCGGAGATTGGTTAAAATGGCCGCCAGGTCTCCTGCCCGCTCGATTGCCGGTCCCGCTGTGATTTTGATGCTCACCCCCATTTCGTGAGCGAGGACGTGTGCGAGCGTTGTCTTGCCAAGTCCGGGAGGCCCGTAGAAAAGCACGTGGTCCAGTGGGTCATTTCGCTGCCGCGCGGCAGCGATGAGGATCGCAAGGTTTTCCTTGATCTGATCCTGCCCGATCACTTCAGTCAAACTGGCGGGACGCAAAGCCTGATCCAGCCGGTCATCCTGCCTGGGTGTCGGATCGATCACGCGCTCGTCCTTTTCAACCATTCCGAGTATTATACCCCAGTGGATTTTTCGGGGTTTTCGCGCAAAGCCCTTCGGGTAGCAATGCTATAATTCTTTTAATCCCAAGGTGAAACAAATGAACAATCCCATAATATCCACCCATCCTTTGGTTGCGCATAAACTCGCCAAACTTCGCGATAAGAACACGGAACCCAAAAAGTTTCGTGAATTAGTTCAGGAGATCGGAGCGCTTCTTACCTACGAGGCCACCTTAGATCTGGCTCTTATTCCTGCCAGAGTTGAAACACCCATCACCACCATGAATTGTTACAACCTGAAGGACAAGATCGGCCTCGTACCCATACTTCGAGCGGGATTGGGGATGGTGGAAGGTGTGTGGGAATTGATCCCGAACGCTGAGGTCTGGCACATCGGCCTTTATCGGGATGAAAAAACACTTAAACCAGTGCAGTATTACAACAAACTACCGCTTGAACCTACAGTATCAGTTTGTCTGATCCTCGATCCGATGCTTGCGACTGGCGGTTCAGCAACTGCATGCGCCGATCTATTGAAACAATGGGGGGTTCGAAAGATCAAATTCGTCGGAATCATTGGCGCGCCTGCCGGCATCGAGTTACTCCAAAAACACCACCCGGATGTTCCCATCCACCTTGCTGCGGTGGATGAACGTCTGAATGAGAAGGGATATATTGTCCCCGGTCTGGGGGATGCGGGCGACCGGCAATTCGGTACCGGGTAGAATTATCCACCGATCTGCATCATACAACGGGCGACGGGCGCCAGGTTTCGGTCAAGCTCGTGATTTTCCGGCTTAATTTCCATCGAACGGTATAGCAGTGGTCGGATATCACCACCCGCTCTTAGCGTTGGTAACAGCGGTACTTCCACATCGCTCAACAAACAAGGACGCAGGTTGCCATCGGCAGTAAGCCGCAGGCGGTTGCAGTTTTCGCAGAATGATTCGCTGAGCGGATTGATTAATCCGATTGTTCCTTTTGCATTCGGAAAGGCATACATCTCTGCAGGCCCAGTCCCGGTTTTCATCCCCACCGCTTGCAATCCCTCCGGTTCGAGCAGTGCTTTTACCTGGGAAATTGGCAGGAACATCTCCTGCGGGTCCGGAAAACCCTCACCCCATTTTTGCTGGTTTTTTACCGGCATTAGTTCGATGAATCGGATCTCCCAGCGATGGTCCCTGCTCAATGCTGCCAACTGGCGGATATCCCCATCGTTCACGCCTTTCAGCAGTACCATGTTCAGCTTGATCGGGTTCAGTCCTACTTCTTCAGCTTTTTGCAAGCCCTCGAATACACGATCAATTCTCCCCCCCGCGTTATCTTTGAGTATTTTTCGGGATCCATCGTATCGAGACTGACATTGATCCGTTGCAACCCCGCGGTTTTTAAAGCCTCTGCCTGTTCTGCCAGCAGGATGCCATTTGTCGTCAGACTTATATCCTCGATTCCCGGGATGACCGAGATAATTTTTACAAGATCTGCGAGGTTCCTTCGTACCAGCGGTTCGCCGCCAGTGAGCCGCACCTCGCTGATCCCCTCCCCTGCTGCCACGCGGATGATCTCCCCGATTTCTTCGTAGCGCATAATGGATTCGTGCGGCTGCCAGCTTACCCCTTCGGATGGCATGCAGTATACACACCGCAGGTTACACCGGTCGGTGACAGAAACGCGTAAGTAGGTGATCCTCCGATTACATCGGTCGACTAGCATCAGATTTATCCGGATTGTGATTATACCGCAATGAATAAGACATAATTTATCTTATTTAGGGGTATCCTATCAATTTTTCCAACACTGATCTGAAACCCCACACAGGAAGAAGCAGGAGGACATGTACAACCAGGCTGACCGAAAAAACCATGACCAGATCAAGGATAAATGGGTTGATAAAGGGCAACAAGGTGGTTTGCATCCACCCACCCGCGCCTGCCACGATCAGGAGAGCCATCAAACCCAGAAAGATCAGGAATACCGGCAGCCAGGAGCTTCGGTCAGACTCCGATGGAAGCATCATGCTGCTGATGGTAAAGACCAAATAGAACCATATCCAAAAGCCAGAAACCTGATAAATATCGGATACCGACTTCCAGAACACCTGCATATCCCCAATCCATAACAACTCTGCTAAACCCTCGGCATGCCAGAATGTTGCCACGATCCAACCGGTGACCAAGCAGCCGGTTATCAAAGGGGCAGCCCCAATCAGGGAATCACGGAACCAATCCGTTTTTTGTGTTTCCACGTACCCTAGGCGTAACTTGCCATTGGGCAAATGGCGCGGGATGACGGAAAATCTTCCTGTTGGTACCCGCAGGATTTTCGCCATTAACCAGTGACTGGTCTCGTGCACCAGGATTCCCGGGAAAAAGAGAATATAAAAAAGAAAATCGGCAGAATTATCCCGGCGGAGGATCAGAAAAAAAAGGAGCTTCAATTCCCGGTGCAGCTTTACCTGGATAAAGAAAAAGGGCAGCATGCAAAGTAGCAGCCACCCCAATTCCTTGATTCCTGGTGCAATCACTTGATGGCGGCTCTTACAATTGCTAGGAAATCCGCCACTTTCAGGCTGGCACCGCCTACCAGCGCTCCATCGATATCAGGCTGGCCAAAGAATTCGGCTGCGTTCGCAGCGTTTACAGATCCACCGTATAGGATACGCACACCCTGGGCAACTTCGCGACCGAAAAGTTTTTCCAAGGGCTGACGGATGGATTCCAGGATGACCCGGTTGGCACCCTCTCCGGAAGCAGCTTTACCGGTCCCAATCGCCCAGACAGGTTCATACGCAATGACGATCTTTGTGCCCTGCTCTGCTGTGAGGTCCTGCAAACCTTCCACAACCTGCCGGGAAACGACCTCGTGCGTTTTTTGAGATTCGAATTCAGAAAGCGTTTCGCCGACACAAACTATTGGAACCAGCTCATTACCCAGAGCAGTTTTAACTTTTTTATTCACCATGGCATCGGTCTCTCCGAACATTGCGCGCCGTTCTGAATGCCCCAGAATCACGTATTTGCAGAATTCCTTCAACATACCTGCCGAGATCTCGCCGGTATATGCACCTGCGGCTTCCCAGTGTAAATTCTGGGCTCCCAGTCCGATGCCGGTCCCAGCCAGCACCGCTGAAAGGGTCATTATTCCGGTGAATGGTGGACATATCACCCTCTCCACCTTATCCATTTTCTGAAGCTCCGGCAGCATCTCGACTACAAGCGCTCTTGCTTCTTCGGTAGTTTTGTTCATCTTCCAGTTACCTGCAACAAACGGCTTACGCATTGAATCCTCCATGAATTTATTAATATCGGGTGAAAGGGTATATTTGTTTTGCTAGGGCACGCACCCAATCCGGCAGGGCAGGATCTTCCAGCATGGGTTCAATAATATTTCTGGCATCGGTTTTCGACCCTGACTTGACCAGGTATTCGGCCATTACGAGCTTGAATTCGGGGAAATCGGCCTGGATGGATGGATCCTGACCGATCTGTTTCAGCGCATCTCCTGCCCGGTTGGGATCGCCGAAATTTAAATCGTGACGCGTTGCCCCGATCCGGAAAAGCGGGTCGGCTGAATTCTGTGACCAGAAATTCGCCAGCGTTCCGATCCTCCCCGGCTTTGAATACAACCTCGCGGATGTGTGGATTTTCAGCAGGGTCCCCTCCGGTTACCTGGTTTGTTTTCCATATCAGAAAAGCTGCCGGCAACCAGGCATCATGCGCATAAAAATATTGCTCAGCCTGGCCCAAAATCCCAGGATCCATTTTGGCGTAATTCATGCTTTCGGATAATAATGCCTGCATGGAAACCGGGTCATCATGCTGCCAATAGAGCATTGCCTTCAACCAGGCTGCCTGTGCCGCCCGGGCATCACCCGTTTCCCCCGTGGAAATTGGGACAACAACCTCGACGGGAGGCTTGGTCGCTGGCAGGCAGGTTGGGAGTAGGTTCAGGCTTGATTTTGGATGCGATCACACCGATCATGGCAAGCAGTGCCACACCAGCCAGGATCCCGCCTCCAATAAATAACCATTTCCGTGGGATGGATATCTTCAGTTTGTGTTTCGGCTGGCTTGTCTTCGAACCACGTAGGAAGGATTTTTGTTTTGGAGATTCAGCAATATTTTCGATCACAGGCAGGCTGCTCTGGTAGGCAGAGGAAGCTTCCTGCCTGGCCATTTTTTCAACCGGGAGAGCGGTCTCAGCAACTTGGGTGCCGTCCAATTGCCGTATGGCGCCGCGGAATGCGCGGACCATGGTATTTACATCCTTGTACCTGTCTGTTGGATCTTTTGCCAGGGCTTTTAGCAAAACCCGCTCGATCGATTCAGGACAGCTTGGATTTAAAATTGATGGCAAGGGAAGTGGTGTATATATGTGATCGTGTATGATTGCAAATGGTGTATCCGCGTTGAATGGAACCTGTCCAACCACCATTTCATAGATCAGCACACCAAAGGAATAGATATCTGTGCGGTAATCCAGGTTGGGGCTGGAGGTTGCCTGTTCGGGGGAAATATATTGAGGTGTGCCGATCATCTGGTCACTGGTAAGCGTCGTAGTACTCACCTGGGCCATTCTGGCAAGACCAAAGTCCGTCAGGTAGACCTTTCCTTCCTTGGAGATCAGCACATTCGACGGCTTGACATCCCGGTGAACAATACCCAACTCGTGCGCATAAGTCAGCGCGGATCCGACATCCTCGATAATTGGAAGCATTTCCCTGTAAGTTGGGCGGAATTTCTTCAGCTTTTCTTTTAAGGTCACCCCTTCGATATACTTCATCACCAAGTAGGGGCGACCTTCTTCATTGGAGTAATCGAAGATTGGTACGATGTGGGGATGATCCAGTTTTGCGACCACCAGTGCTTCCCGTTGGAAGCGCTCCAGGAAGGTGGGATCCTCCGTGAACGCGGTATGCATTACTTTCAAAGCCACGTACCTGTCCAGGGCAGCATGGTATGCCTTGAACACCGTAGCCATTCCCCCCTGGCCTTGCTGTTCAATTAATAAATATGTTCCTACATAATCATTTACCGCGAAAGGCATCCATTCCTCGCAATTTAATATTTTACCTGTTAAACAACATTAGCGCTCTCTTCGTGCGAAACAGGGGGTCTTAGCTTCTTATGTATCCTATCCCATAAGCTGACCGAAGCAACAAAATAAAAACCCAGGGCGCTGCCACCCAACCAGGGAAATAAATATTTTCCTGAAGTAGGCCAGAGAATAATAAGCGAAAGGATCAGGTAAGTTCCCATCGCATATTCTCCAAGGATGAATAGATCCAGGACCCGACGTTTTCCTTTATCATATGCCCGGCCGATTCGCGGATCCACCCGCGTTGTGCGAATGAAAGTACCACCTTTGCCGCGGTGAACCCCGCCCGAGATCACAGAAAGGGCGCAGATGAGCGAGATACCCACGCCGATCAAGAACTCGGTCGGCATCACCCGTGCCCGGTCAAGTAATCCCGGTGCGTGCTCGGTTTTTGCAAGCATGAAAAGAAGTACCGGACCGATACTGGCCAATCCCGCCCACCAAAATATATTGAGAAATGGCTGGCTCCATAAGCTGATTGGAAGGACCAGGAGCAGCAAAAGAATACCAAGGGGGAAAGTCAGGTAACTCAGCAGGTGGATCATTCCGAAGTATTTCTTTTTGAATGGCATCCGCGCCTTTGGGAGCTGACTCATTAATTTTAAAGCCACCTGCGCAGTGCCTTTGCACCAGCGGTATTGCTGAAGTTTGAAATCATCCAGCTCTTGGGGAACCTCGGCAGGAGAGCGCAGGTTGACCAGGTATCGCCCCTCCCATCCGGCGAACTGCGAACGGAAGGTCATATCTACGTCCTCAGTCATGGTATCCCATTGCCATCCGCCCGCCGATTCAATGGTTGCTACGCGCCAGATACCGGCAGATCCGTTGAAACCCATGATCAAACCTGAAGTTGACCTGGCAGATTGCTCCACTACAAAATGGCCGTCAAGCGTCAGCCCAGCCATCCGCGTGACCATATTGTGTGAATAGTTAATATGATCCCATCGTGTTTGCACAAAGCCGACCTTCGGGTCGTTGAAAAAAGGAATGGTTCGCTTAAGCCAATTCCGGGGAGGAATGAAATCCGCGTCGAAGATAGCTGTGAATTCTCCCTTGGCGTACTTTAACCCGAAGGAGAGATTCCCGGCTTTGAACCCATACCGGTCTTCACGGTGAAGATATTTTATATCCACTCCCTGCCTGCGGTATTTTTCAACCAGGCCAATCAGCAAATTCGTGGTCCAGTCGGTTGAATCATCCAGCACCTGGATCTCGAGCTTATCCTGGGGGTAATCGAATTGGGTGACCGCCTTCAGGATCCTTTCTGCGAGGTAGCGCTCATTAAAAATTGGTAATTGCACCGTTACGTGAGGCCATTCCTGCGGAGGTTCTGGTGTCTGTAAGCCCCAGGCTTTTTTCCAGTTCCGCATGTAAATGACCGCGCTGACAAGGAAATTCGTACCAATCAGAAACAAGGAAACCGCGCAAATCGCATACGCGATTTCAACAGGTTTTAAGAGGATGGATTGGAGAATATCTGACATTAATAGGGATTGCTATGGAAGATGATTAAATACTTTTGAAAATTATAGCGTATTTCCAAACGTCCGATTGTCCCACGTACTTGGGACGATTGACATGACTTATTGTTGAGGGTAATATAGTTTCACCCCAGGCCAAACAGGGGATCGCGGCAGGTTTTATTCTGCCGAGGAAAGTCCGCACTCCACAGAGCATCCCGCCGGATAACATCCGGGATGGAGCAATTCACCGGATAGGGCCACAGAAACATACCGCCCCGCAAGGGGTAAGGATGAAACGGCGGTGTAAGAGACCACCGGCGACGTCAGCAATGCGTCGGCCAGGCAACCCCCGGGAGGAGCAAGGTCAAGCAGGGGCATTCAGCGGCTCGCTGGTCAATGCCCCGGGTGGACCGCATGAGCTGCCTGGTAACAGTCAGCCTAGAGAGATGATCCCAACCGGCCAGCCGTCCTCATGGATACCCTGGTTTGGAACAGAATGCGGCTTATCGTTTGACCTGGGGGATGAGATTTTTTAAAACGAGATCAATTTCATCACTTCAGCCCCTGCCAGGGCGAAGCCGATCATTTTTAGCACCTTCCCCAGCCAACACCAGATAAGAAATCTCCAAAGGGGCATTTTTAATGCACCCGCGATGATCCCCCCGCGTCAAAAAACGGATTCGGGATCAAGGCCAGGAAGAAAATGGTGATATCTCCATATTTTTTCATCCAAAGGGTGATCCTGTCATACCACACACGGTTTTCGATCACCGCCTGCCCGCTGAAACCGGCCATGTAACCGGTTATCTCCCCCAGCGCCGCCCCGGTGCCAGCCGCAACCCCCACCCAGAAGGGATTGAAAACAGTCCCCATCAACGATGTGATCAGGATGCCCGGTACAGGCAGGATCAGGGTCGCATTTGCCAGGAATGAAAGTACCACGATCCCCGGGTATCCATAGACCTGGATATCCTTTAATTCGTCACGGTTAATAAAAAGAAAAATTGAAATAACCAGTACAAGGAGGAGGGAAAGGATCCGCAGAATTGTGACCCTGCGGCTGCCTTCTTGTTTCAAGCTTCCTCGTCTTCGTGTTTGAGTAGTGCTTCCACCCTGGCACTGACGATGTCGAGGGCGACGGAGTTAAATCCCCCCTCAGGGATGATGATATCGGCGTAACGCTTGGATGGCTCCACAAACTCCAGGTGCATCGGCCGAACTGTACTCAGATATTGATGTACGACCATTTCTGTAGACCGCCCGCGCTCCTGGATGTCGCGGGTAAGACGTCGGATGAAACGAATATCAGCATCGGTATCCACAAAAATTTTAATATCGAAGAGCTCTCTCAACCTTGTCTCGACGAAGATCAGAATGCCTTCCACGATGACCACCCGCTGTGGATTCACGCGGATCGTTTCTTCGGTACGGGAGTGACGGGTGAAATCGTATACTGGCAGGTCGATGGGCCGCCAGGATTTGAGTGTGTTGATGTGATCGATCAGCAGCTCGGTTTCGAGAGATTCCGGGTGGTCAAAATTCACTTCCGCGCGCTGGGTGGGAGGCAGGTTCGAGAGATCCCGGTAATATGCATCATGGGGAAGATAGGCGATACGGTGCGAGCCAACCTTATCCAATATGACATTCGCAACCGTTGTTTTCCCGGAGCCGGAGCCTCCGGCGATTGCAATAACGAGGGGTGGAGTTCGTGGGGACATGGAAAAATTATAATTCGGTTCCCCGCAATCTCATAGTAGAATGTGACTGAGCCACCGGTGGGATTTGAACCCGCGACCTGGCGTTTACGAAACGTCTGCTCTACCAGCTGAGCTACGGTGGCGTGGCTGGGATTATAACCGGAAGGATTGAAAATCCGCAAGAAACCATGAAAATCGCTATGCTTTCCTACCATACCTGCCCGCTTGCCACCCTTGGCGGAAAGCATACCGGGGGAATGAATGTTTATGTTCGCGAGCTCACCCACCACCTCGGGGAACTTGGCGTTCACGTGGATGTATTCACCCGTTCCCAGGATGAGCATGTTCCCCACGTTCTTCATGATCTGGGTTGCGGCAACCGCGTCGTCCATATCCCTGCTGGTCCGGAATCCCCTACCGCAAAAAATGATCTCCCCCGCTATCTTCCCGAATTTACGGAAGGTATCCTTAAGTTTGCCGAAAACAAGGACATCCGTTACGACCTGATCCATAGTCACTATTGGATGTCCGGGGTTGCAGCTGGTTCGCTGCGATCTGCCTGGAATATTCCAGTTGTGCAGATGTACCACACATTGGGTTTGATGAAGAATAGTATCGCCCGCAACGAAACTGAGATGGAGATTCCTCTACGTATTGATAGCGAAAAACAAATAGCAGCCCTGGCGGAGAAGATCGTCATCGCCACCCCGGCCGAAAAGGAACAACTTATCTCATTGTATGGAGCGGATGAACACAAATTGTCCGTGATCCCGCCAGGTGTGGATACGAGCCGCTTTTATCCCATCCCTGAGGATGAAGCCCGATCTGTCATCGGTGTACCTTCAGGGAATTGCATGATCCTCTTTGTGGGAAGGATCGAGCCGCTCAAGGGTATTGAGACCCTTCTTCGCGCTATCGCCCTGCTGTTACAAACTGAGGAACTTACTGAATGTAATTATTACCTGGCGATCATTGGGGGGGAACCGGATGGAAATGGCGAGGAAGCAGATTCCGAGATGGCGCGTCTGCAGAATCTAAGCCGCGAGCTTGGGATACACGATGTGGTTATATTCCTTGGTAAACGCAGCCAGGATACTCTCCCTTATTATTATTCCGCAGCACAGGTGGTGGTGGTTCCCTCTCATTATGAGTCCTTCGGGATGGTTGCCCTGGAAGCCATGGCTTGCGGGATCCCGGTCATCGCTTCCCAGGTGGGCGGATTGGCACACCTTGTTCGCGACGGAAAGACTGGCTACGTTATTCCAGATGGTAACCCGGAAGCATTAAAACAGGCACTACAAAAACTGATCGAGAACCCCGCCCTTCGGATAGAAATGTGCTCTCAGGCGGTGGAGTATGCGCGATCCTACGACTGGTCGGTGATCTCCCGTAAAGTATCAAAACTGTATGAATCCGTCCTCGAGAAATAAACCAAAGTCCATAATTTCTTATTGGAACTAGTCGTCCAAACCACGGTGAACGGCTTTTCGTCCATACTTAGCGTGAATCTCATCCATAGCTTCCATTAAGCGTCTTTCCTTCTCCGCCCGCGTATCCCAAAGCGGCAGTTGGCGGGTTGCTCCGCATAAACCACTGACGCCAACTCCGATCAACCGAACCTTTTTCCCGGGGGACCATTCTTTTTCAAATAATTGATATGCCGACTCAAAAATGAGCAGGTCTTGATCCACCGGCTGATTCAGTGAAACCTGTCGGGTGATGGTGGTGAAATCCGGCCAGCGTAATTTGATCTTCACGGTTTTTCCGGCCAAATCATCTGCCCGCAACCTGCGGCCAACGGTTAGGGCAAGATTCCGCAGGGTGGACTCGAGAATATGTTTGTCCCCTATATCTTTCATGAAGGTGGTCTCCTGGCTGACCGATTTCATCTCGCGAGCCGGCGAGACTTGGCTGTTATCGATCCCTCGCGCTCGCTGGATCAGCTCCCGACCGTAATTCCCAAACCGCTGGGAAAATTCAATCTCATTTTGGGAGGCAAGTTCTCCAATAGTTTTTATTCCCCATTCCCCCAGCAATTCCTTCGTCTTTGGTCCCACTCCCCAGAGCGCATCCACGGGAAGGGGTGCCAGAAATTCCGCCTCCTTGCCTTCCGGTACTTCTGTGATGGCAGAGGGTGGAGTTATCCCAAGATGCCGGCTCTTCCCGTGATCGGTCGCAATCTTTGCCACCAATTTGGATGTGGCAATCCCCAGGGAGCATGGCAATCCTACTTCCGATCTAACTGAACTTTGGATCCTCTTTGCGATCCCCGTTCCGGATTCCTGCAAATCACTGACATCCAGAAAGGCTTCATCAATGGAGACCTGCTCGATTAATCCTGAGAATCCTTCCAGGATGGAGATCACCCTCCTCGAATATTCGCTATAGCGTGAATGGCTACCACATACGAGGATCAGACCGGGACAGATGCGCAGCGCATTTCCGGTGGGCATTGCCGAACGCACTCCAAACTGGCGGGCAGCATAGGAACAGGAGGAGACAACTCCCCGCTGCCCGGGTTTCCCGCCAACGGCAAATGCTTTCCCGGTCAAAGAAGGATCAAGCAATTCCTCCACCGAACAAAAGAAAGCGTCCAGGTCAATGTGAATGATCTTCCGCATGAGTCTCTTTAAATGATTATAGCGGGTCGGGTAAAAATATCGAGACCTCCATTCGAGCTTCAAACCGGGAAAAGGTCAATTCTTCATCATGTTATACTTACAGAACTTGAATCTTTGGAGCAGTACGAATGATTTTTGATGATGTCATGAAAATTGTATTGGATTCCGTCGCGGAATTGAATTTACAGTTGGATGATTCTCAGCAGCTTGAAATAAGTCCCGATACCCAGCTCTTCGGACGGGGTTCAAGGCTGGATTCGCTCGGACTGGTCAACCTGATCGTACTGGTGGAGGAAAAAATCGCAGACTCCTTCGGGAAAACCTTAACGATCGCCGACGAAAGAGCCATGTCACAGAAAAGCAGCCCCTTCCGCACGATTCGGACTTTGGCAGAATATCTTTTCTCCCTTCTTAAGGAAGACTAAATGCCTGAATCGCAAGTGATCCTGGTCACCGGGGCAAGCAGGGGTATTGGTCGCGCCATCTGCAGGCATTTTCTCGGTTCAGGATGGGAAGTCATTGGTTGCAGTCGGAAGGAATCTGACCTTACCGACGGAAACTACCGACATTTCCAGGTGGATATCACTGATGAGGATGCTGTTCGGACAATGTTCACTGCGATCCGCAAGGAATTCAGGCGGCTGGATGTCTTGATCAACAACGCCGGGATCGCTTCGATGAATCACTCCCTGCTGATGCCTCTGGAAACAACCCGCGCTGTAATGGAAACCAATTTCACCGGCACATTTCTGCTTTCCCGCGAAGCAGCCCGCCTGATGCAAAAACGTAAATTCGGCCGGATCATCAATTTCTCCAGTGTCGCGGTTCCGCACCACCTCGAGGGAGAAGCCGTTTACGCCGCCTCCAAGGCAGCCGTGGAGGAATTGACCCGGATCTTGGCGCGGGAATTCGCCGGTTTGGGAATCACCATCAATGCCATCGGCCCCACTCCCATCGATACAGATCTAATCCGCGGAGTTCCGCAGGAAAAGATCCAGGAACTGATCAACCGTCAGGCTGTTAAACGCCTGGGGAAATTTGAGGATATTCTCAATCTTGTGGATTTTCTGATCAAACCGGAAAGTGACTTCATCACTGCGCAGGTTATTTACCTTGGAGGGGTATCATGATCGAATTCCTCCTGGATGTGTTCGAGGAAACCGCACAGCAGGACGCGATTATCTGGAAGGACCAGGCTTTTTCTTATAAATGGTTAAAAGAACGCGTCCTTTATTGGCAGGAGCAGATCCAGATGCGAGAAGTGCCGCATGGTTCGATTGTGATACTGGAAGCGGATTTTTCGCCAAATGCGGTCGCGCTTTTCCTGACACTTATTGAAGCTCGTTGCATCCTGGTGCCGCTCACCCGTTCAGTTGAGATGAAGAAAAAGGAGTTCATCGAGACCGCCCAGGGCGAGATCAAGTTCACCATCGACGACTTCGACGTCACCACAATTTCTGTCCTATCAAACCAGGCGTCTCACCCTCTTTATGAGAAGATCCGTTCCCAGGATCACCCTGGATTAATCCTTTTTTCCTCCGGTTCCACAGGGAAGAGCAAAGCCGCCCTTCACGATCTGACCGGTCTGCTCGAGAAATTTAAAATCCGCCGCTTCAGCCAACGATCGATCAGCTTCCTGCTTTACGACCATATCGGTGGGGTGAACACAATGCTCCATATACTTTCGAACGGGGGCACCCTAATCACAGTGCAGGACCGCAGTCCTGATGCAGTGCTGGCAGCCGTGGAAAAATACCAGGCAGAGCTTCTGCCTACCTCGCCCACATTTATCAACTTGATTCTTCTTAGTGAAGCATATAAACGACACGATCTTAGCTCGCTAAAAACCGTAACCTACGGTACGGAACCCATGCCTGAGAGTACACTGAAGCGTTTCCACGAATTGTTCCCGGAGATCAAGCTGCAACAAACCTACGGTCTTTCCGAAGTGGGCATCCTCCGCTCCAAATCCCTTGGGTCCGATTCGCTGTGGGTTAAGATTGGCGGGGAGGGTTTTGAAACCCGGGTTGTTGATAATATCCTGCACATCAAAGCCCAGTCTGCCATGCTTGGGTATCTCAACGCGGAAAGCCCTTTCACAGAGGATGGCTGGTTCATTACCGGCGATGAGGTGGAGGTAGATGGTGAATACTTGCGCATCCTCGGCCGCCGCAGCGAGCTGATCAATGTGGGCGGTGAGAAAGTCTATCCCGCCGAAGTCGAAAGCGTGATCCAGGCCATTCCCAACGTGGAGGAGGTTTCGGTTTATGGGGAGAAGAACCCCATTACCGGCAGCATGGTCTGCGCATTGGTCAAGCTGCACGAAGAAGAGGATGAACAGCAGGCGAAGTTGAGGATCAAACACGCCTGCGCTGCCAGCCTGCCCCGTTTTAAAGTGCCGGTGCGCATCACTTTCACCCAGGATGAACAGCACAGCGAACGTTTTAAAAAAATGCGCCCGCACTGATCGGATTTATTGACCGAATGACCAGTGTCCGAAAAGCAACCAGCAGCGATTTTGAACTCGTTTTCCCTCTTTTTAAAGGCTTCGCAACTCACACCCAGGTAGATCCACATGATTGGGGAAAAATATTCCACCCGATCTGGTCGAACCAGCGGGAAGAATTTGGGTACGTGCTCCAGGATGGCGGAGAGGCGGTAGGGTTCCTGGGAACGCTTTTCTCCAACCGCGTAGTATCGGGTAAGCAGCAGGAATTCTGCAATCTAACCTCGTGGATCGTTAAACCGGAATACCGGAGCGAAAGTCTTTCCCTGCTTTTTCCACTTATCGCCCGCAGAGATCTCACCCTGACGAATTTCACAGCTTCCAACCGGGTGATAGAAGTTCTTTTTAAACTAGGGTTCCAATCTTTGGAGGAGCATTACCGAATGATCCTCCCCATCCCTTTCCCTTCCAGAGGGATCCAGATCATTTCTGATCCCGGGAAGATAATGGGCGTTTTATCCGGCGCGGAATCCATGATCTTCCAGGACCACTATCCTCTGCACTGCCGGCATGTTCTGCTGCAGTCACCCAAAGAAAAATGCTACCTGGTTCTTAACCCTGCGACGAAGCGGAACCGCCCAGTGATGTTCATTAACTACATCAGCAATCCAAATTTCTTTGTAAAGTATATCCAGGGTAGCGCCCGTTCCTTCTGCCGGCAGCTGAATATTCAAGGATTGATGGTCGGTGAGCACAGCCTGGGTGGAAAGAAACTTCCGCTTGCACTAAGGATACAACGCAGGCATGCATTATTATTCAGATCGAAGAATGTCGATCGCTCGCAGATCGACACCCTTTATTCCGAGATCCAGGTGCTAGGGTTGAAACCGGTTTAGTATATGACTTCCTTTTCCGCTGGAAAATTCCTCTCCCCGATCGCCAGACCGTTTTACAGCGGTATCGGTCATATTCTTATGTTTCACCGTATTGTCCAGACCTATCGGGAATTCCGTGTCCCCGGGGCTGCCAACATCGAATATCCACCGAAACAATTCTCCATCCTCTTGGATGAACTCCAATCTGCCGGGTACCATTTCGTTTCGATGAGTACCCTGGCGGAAATTCTCACATCTGGCGAGAAAACGAAAGGATTCATTGCGGTGACCTTTGACGACGGATATGCGGATAATTTCACCTCCGCTTACCCAATCCTTAAGGATCGTGGTATTCCTTTTACGATTTACGTAACCACCTCCTTCCCCGATCAAAAAGCGGTTGTCTGGTGGTATATTCTTGAGGACATGTTGAATGAAGATCGGTTGGTGGATTTCGATTTCCACGGCATAAGGTACAGTTTTGACACTACGAATCTGGAAGAGAAGCGTCGTTTTGGCAGTACGGCCCGAAATCTTCTAAAAAATGCGAATCCGGAGGACTTTCAAGTACTTGTCCACCAGATTATTGAAAGACAGGGTATTGAACCCCTCCAAAAGGTGAAACAATTGAGCCTGAGTTGGGAACAGATCCACCAGCTTGCCGCGGATCCCCTGGCGACCATCGGAGCGCACACAGTGAATCATCTCTTGCTGAAACAGCTTTCTGAGGAGACCGCCCGCAATGAGATTTTCCAGGGCCGCAGCCAGATTGGAGGAGAATGCTCAACAGAAAGGTCGAACATTTTGCCTTCCCCTTTGGAGGAGCGAACGCTGCCGGCAGGCGTGAATTCGAGTTCGTGCGGGAAGCCGGATACAAGACCGGAGTGACCACCCGCCTGGCGAATATTTTTCGCGGACACAGGGTTCACCTGGAATGCCTTCCCCGGATTGATATGGGATTATTCACCGACTATGCAAGCCTGAAAACCGCCCTGGATGGCTGGGTTCCGGCTCGGCTGAATCATCTCCAAAGGTTGGTCACAGAATGACGAACAACCGGTTCGCTGTATTGCAACTTTCTGGTTGTGCAGGCTGCGAAGTATCGCTCCTCAATGCTTCAGAATGGATCGACCAATACCGTTTGATGTACATGCCGCTGGTTGTTTCCGCGTATGATGTTCCGGAGGTGGATATCCTGCTCATCAGCGGAGGCGTGCGCACCGACCAGGACCTGCATCACCTGCGTACAGCAGTCAAAAAGGCAAAAACGGTAGTCGCGGTGGGCACGTGCGCGATCAGCGGTGGAGTGGCCAACCTGGGTGACAGGGATGAGGTCCGCGACCTGTTCCTCTCTCAATCCAGCCGGCGGCACGTCCCCAGACTGCTCCCGCGCTGCCAACCTGTTGATGCAGTGGTGAATATCGATTTGTATCTTCCAGGCTGCCCGCCCACTTCCGAATTATTCATGGCTTCCCTCTTCGATCCACAGGGTTTTCAGGGAAGTCGATCCGTTTGCCAGGAATGCGGTAGGTTAAAAGATAAATCCGTCCGACCGGATAAACTTGTCGGATTCCAGCAGGGAAAGGTGCAGGGAGGGCTCTGCCTGATAAACCAGGGTTACCTTTGCGTGGGCTCCTCCACCCGCGGGGGCTGTCGCGCTCCCTGTACGCGTGCCGGTCATCCATGTGTAGGCTGCCGGGGTCCATCCGATTTTTTCATAGAAAAAGAATCCAGTGAATGGTTGGGCAGCATCCAGAAGGTTTTCGAGACCATGACGGATATCCCCAGAGAAGAGATCGCGCAGGCGCTCGTATCCCCCCAGTTTGCACTCTTTCTCTTCCAGTTCTCGGATTACGCCGGCGGGAATCGCCCGATACGACATAAGGAAAAGGTGATTTGAAATGCCTACCCTAATTTTCCCCATTAGTCGTATCGAAGGTCATGCCCAGGTAGTGATCGATACTCATGGTGACAAGGTCATAACAGCCCATTTCCAGGCCACCGAATTCCGTGGGTTCGATTATTTCGTCCAGGGTATCCCGGCGGAACAAATGCCAGTGATCGTACCGCGAATTTGCGGGGTTTGCTCCACAGCGCATCACGTCTGCTCGGTGAAAGCGCTGGAATCGCTTTATGGGATCACCCCGCCCCCTCTTGCCAGGCAGATTCGCGAGCTGCTTTTACTCGGTCAGTTAATTCAAAACCAGGCGACTTCACTGTTCATTTTCACCATGCCGGATCGGCTTGGCACGGATAGCATTTTTGATTCCGGTTCAGGAAGTGCTTCCTCCCGCCCAGGGATCGCCGTACAATCCCTGCAGGTTCGCAAGGCCGGAACCGACCTGATCTCCCTCGCGGGCGGGCAATTCATCCACCCTGTGAAAGCCGTGGTTGGCGGAGTGAACGGGGGGATCGGCGAACAGGCGGCCGATGAGATGCGTGATAGGTTGAGAGAAATCCTCCCCGTCGCCTGCGAACTGATCGATCACTACTGGCAAACCAGCCTGGAAATGGTGGAAAGGATCGGGTCGTGGGGTGATGATCAACCCTCACACTATATCGCCTCAACCGGTCGAACCTGCATGAACTTTGACAGCGACACCATCTGCATGTTGGATGAGAACGGCAAGCAGGTGGATTGTTTTTCGCCTGCAGAGTTCCAACAAAAACTGACTTTCATCGAAGGCACCCACAGCTATTCGGATGAGACGCTTTATAACGGGGAGATCATGCGGGCCAACAGCCTGGCAAGGATCAATATGAGCGTACGAATGGGCACTCCACTTGCAGATCAATATTTGGATCGTTTTCAACAGACCTTCGGAAAACCCGCCCACGCGATCATGTTTTTTGACCTCAGCCGCGGAATTGAGCTGGTTTACGCACTCGAACGGGCGATCGAGATCTTATCCGAACCCTTGGAAGGGCAGGAGACCAGCGTTCCCTACACCCCGAGGGATGGAGAAGGATTCGGCCTTGTGGAAGCTCCCCGTGGACCTCTCATTCACCATTACATGGTGGAAAACGGTCTGATCAAATCGGCAAAATTCATAATCCCCACAGTCCACAACATGCAAGCTATCAGTCGGGCATTGAAGGTAGCCGCGGAACGCTATATTGCAAATGACCAGATCAATCTGGAATTGGAAAACGCAGTCGGTCGGGTGGTAAGGGCATTTGATCCCTGCATCGCCTGTGCCACACATTAATTCTTGTTAGGACGGAAAAATGACAAAAGTTGCAGATCGTTTTATTAAATACACCCGCATCGATACCCAGTCTGATGAAAATTCTTCAACTTATCCGAGCACAGCGAAACAATTTGACCTGGCCAGAATCCTGGTGAATGAATTGCTTGCGTTAGGCTTGAAAGATGTGCATGTGGATGATAACTGCTATGTGATGGCCACCCTGCCTTCCAACCAGGATGGCAAGGCTCCCGTGATCGGTTTTATCGCCCACATGGATACCAGCCCCGATCTGAGCGGAACAGGTGTCAATCCGCAGGTTTGGAAAAATTACGACGGCGATGATATTGTTTTAAACAAAGAAAAGAACATCCTTCTGAGTCCGAAGGTTTTTCCAGAACTGGGTCGATATAAAGGGCAAACCCTCATCACCACCGATGGGAATACCCTTCTCGGTGCCGATGATAAAGCCGGGGTAGCTACGATCATGGCTGCAGTGGAATATCTTGTCAACCATCCCGAATTCACGCACGGGACGATCAAGATCGGATTCACCCCGGATGAAGAGATCGGCAGAGGCGTGGACCGTTTTGACGTGAAAAAATTCGGGGCAGATTTCGCCTACACCCTCGATGGAGGAGAGTTGGGCGAATTGGAGTACAACACTTTTAATGCCGCCACCGCCCGAGTGACCATCCAGGGGAAGATCGTGCACCCCGGATATGCCAAAAACGTCATGAAGAATGCCATTCTAATTGGCATGGAGCTCCAGGCAATGCTGCCTGAGAATGAACGTCCCGCATATACATCCGGTTGGGAGGGTTTCTACCATCTCATGGACATGCGCGGCGGAGTGGACCAAACTACCATGACCTACATCATCCGCGACCACGAACGACCAAAATTTGAGCACATGAAAACCTTATTTCAGGATGCTTTAGCGTTTTTAAACCAAAAATATGGAGAGAGCACTGTTACCGCGGAGATCACCGACTCGTATTACAACCTGCGGGAGAAGATCGAGCCTGTGTTCCATATCGTTGAGACAGCCGAAAAAGCGATCAAAGCGGTCGGTCTCACTCCCCGCATCGTTCCTGTCCGTGGTGGTACGGATGGTTCGCGGCTTTCCTTCATGGGATTGCCTACCCCTAACCTTTTCACCGGCGCGCATAATTTTCACAGCCGCTATGAATTCATACCGGTCGAATCGATGGAAAAATCGGTTGAGGTTGTTTTGAAGATTATTGAAATGTATGCGCAAGGCTAAATTTAAGGTTGAATGAGATGAAATCATTTCGGAAAGAAATCGTGATGAATATCCCAGCGCGCCGGGGATTTGTGAATATCACCCCCCAGGTGCGGGAATGCCTGCGCGAGAGCGGCATTCAAGAGGGGTTCTGCCTTGTGAATCCCTTGCACATTACCGCATCTGTTTTTATCAATGATGATGAAGATGGATTGCATTATCGACTATGACCAGTGGCTGGAAAAAATCGCCCCCCACGAACCCGTTTCCAGTTATCGTCACAACCGTACTGGCGAGGATAATGCGGATGCTCATATGAAACGCCAGGTGATGGGTCGCGAAGTTGTCGTAGCGGTTACCGGTGGAAAGCTCGACTTCGGCACCTGGGAACAGATCTTTTACGGCGAATTTGATGGTGGTAGATCAAAGAAGGTGCTGATCAAGATCATTGGGGAATAAAAAGACCCCCCCATTCTTAGTTGCTTGGGGGGGTCAGATTTTTACCAGGCATTACTCGGATAAATATTCAACATCAGCGCTCATTCCCGCCCGTAATCCTTCAGGGATTTTATCGAGAATTATGATGGTCTTATAGACCATATCTCCACCAAGAGATGTGGCATCTGACGAGATCGCTTTTACTTTTCCTGTTATTGTTTCACCCAATGCCTTTATAGTTATGCGTACCGGTTGTCCAATATTTACCAGGGGTACATCCAATTCACTCAGATCAGTAGTCTCCACATAATAACTTGTGGGATCAATCACAGCAGCTGCCACAACTCCCGGGGCTGCAAAATCACCTACGTGTAATTTGATATCAGTTAACACACCATCAAGGGGACTGATCAATCGGGTGTTATTAAGTACCGATTCGGCAATTGCCAGGTTATCTTTCGCATTTTGGAGATTGGTCAATTGAATCCCTGTGGCATCTTCTGGAATCGGTTCGCCTTTAAGCGCTGAGAAATACCACTGATTCTCTTTTACAGCGGCAGAAGCAATCGCCAATATTGTGTCGTTCTTTTGCACTTCCAGAGGAGTTGGTTTCGCTTCCAGGTATTCAAGATTTGTCTTCGCCTGGTCATACGCAGTGCGAGCTGCAGTCAAGCGTGTGAGAGCAGCTATATAATTTGGATCGTCCTTGGCAAGATTCTGGAAATTTTTAAAAAAGGTCTCTGCATTTTCAAGATTACCACTAGCTATGGTAAAGTTGGAATCCGCTTTATCGACCATATCATCAGAACCACGGCGGGTTACCCAGGTAAGAACCCTGTTTTTTGCGTCTTTTTCCTCTTTCTGCGAAACTACCAAAGCATTTTCAGCAGCAGCAATCGCGGCAGGGGATGTCAATTCATTCAGGGTGCGTTTTGCCTGGTCGTATTGAGCCTTCGCAACCGTATTTTCGAGCTCCACCAGGATTTCACCTTTTGTGACCTTATCACCAATGGCAGCATTTACTTTCTCTACTTTCCCACCCTGGACGAAAGCCAGGTGGGCTTTTCTTTCGGGGGTTACAATCCCCGAAGCAGAAACACCAATTGAAGAAGACGTGTCTGGCACTGAAGTACCAGAAGCACTTTGACCATCCAACACTACCGTCGGAATAGTGTCATTCCCCTGTCCTGCGCTGCACGCTGAGAGAACAAGAATAAACGCGGCAATTAAAATGATTCGAATTTTCATATTATTTTCCCTTTTTGTTTTTCCCTTCTATTTTATCCTGAACAACTAAACCGTCCTGAAGTTGTACAACCCTGCGGCCATATTTGATCACTCGCGGATCGTGGGAAGCAAATATGAAGGTAACCCCGGTTTCCTTGTTTAGCCGGTTCATGATCTCCATCACCTGTTCGCCGTTGGCGGTATCCAGGTTAGCGGTGGGTTCATCAGCCAGGATCATGCTCGGCTTCGAAGCCAATGCCCGCGCAATTGCCACTCGTTGCTGCTCACCACCACTCAGTTGGTCGGGTTTGTGGTGAGCCCGGTCAGAAAGATTTACCGCTGCCAGCAACTCCAGAACCCGAACTTTGCGTTCGTCTGTCTTTAGCCCATTTAATAAAAGTGGCATTTCGATATTTTCGTAAGCTGTCAGAGTGGGTATCAGGGCAAAAAATTGGAAGATAAATCCAATCGTCCCTCGGCGCACGTCTGCACGTTGGCTCCGATTTAATGTGGAGACATCCTTCCCATTCACAAATACTTTTCCGGATGTTGGTTGATCCAGGCATCCCATGAGCTGTAACAGGGTGGTTTTACCCGAACCGGAAGGACCGACGAGTGCAGTGAATTCTCCGGAGGCTATGCTCAGGGAAACCCCCCGAAGTGCCTGGGTTTCAATCTCGCCGATCGTGTAATTACGCGTCACATTTTCAACTTTGGTTACTTCCATTTCTAACTCCTTGTTCCTTATTGTGCGTTTCTCAATGCGTCCACCGGTTCCATCCTCGCCGCCAACCATGCTGGATAAATCGCAGCCAGCAGGGCGACGATGAGAGTAAGTGTGGTCAGACTGATACCCGCTGAAAGAGTCAAATACGCATAAATCCTATCTCCAGTGGTAAATCCAGTTAAACCGAAATTTCCAATATACACACCGAAATAGGTCAGATAAGCCACAACGAGCCCGCCGAGGATCCATCCTATGATGATCCCGCCAAAGGCAAGGATCGCGGATTCAATAAAGAAAACACCCATGATGTTGCGGCTTTTCATCCCGATAGCCGAGAGGATCCCGATCTCCCGCGTCCGTTCGTAAACCGCCATGATCAAGGTGTTGATGATCACAGTCGCAGTGATCGCCAGGATGATCAAATAGAACAGGTACACGAATGAATCGGCGTATTGTTGGAACTCCATAATGAAACTGTTTAAGGCAGACCAGGATACGACCTTCAAACCCGTAGCTTGAATTGCAGCGATCACCGCGTCCGTCTGACTTTTATCCTTCAAAAGGATGAATATGATGCTGGCGTGATCGCCCGCCTTTGTGATTGCCTGGGCTTTCGCCAATGGCAGAAAAATTACAACCCTGTCCAATGAGGAGGATTCTGTGGAATAGATACCCCGAATTGTGAATTGCTGCTGATCCACATCTCCGTTGGAAGTATTGACCAGTAAATTGATCGTATCACCCGGGTTGAGTTTGTATTGATTTGCCAGGGGTTTTCCGATCAAAATCCCGCTGTTATCATCCGCTTGTAAAAACTCGCCAGCTACCATCCCTTTCAGATAAGGCTCATTCGCAGGGGAGGCAGGATCAATCCCCACCACCCTGACGCCACTGGAAGCATTCCCCTCGGAAACAACCCCGCTGGCGAAAAGCCGGGGAGTTGCGGCAAGTACAGGCAGGGTGCTGGATATCTGACCAGCGATCTGGTTTGGATTTGCGACCAAATCCTCCCAAACAAGGCTGTTCTTGTTCTTGTCATAATTCTGGGATTGAATCTGGATATGCCCAGTATCCAATTTGATGGAAGTTGCCATGCTTCCCCTGATTTCACCTTCTATAAACGAGGCGAACATCAGCAACAATGTTAATCCCAACCCCAACGCCACAGCAGAAAAAATGGACCTTCGTTTATGGCGTAAGATATCACGATATGCCATTTTTAATAATTGTCTCATCACATACCTCACACGTAATGCAGAGCTTCAGCCGGTTCCCGGTGAGATGCCTCCCAAGCCGGATAAAATGCCGCAGCAATCGAAACAAACAACATCACAATTACCCTGCCCGCTATCTTTTCCAAACCGAGAGAGGGGTAGATCTTGCCGCTTATCAGTGCTGCATATTCGGTGATATTTGAGAATTTTGAAAAATCCATCCCAACCTGCTGAAACAGGAAGTTGAACACAAGCCCAAATAGGATTCCGGCTGTTATCCCCACCAGACCGATGAGCGCACCTTCCAGGAGGAACAGGAGGTTGATCCCGCCCGGCCGGATGCCCATCGCCCCCAGAAAACCGATCTCGCGGGTACGCTCATAGACAGCCATCAGGAGCATGTTGAGAATCCCGATCCCGGCGATGAGGATAATCACGAAACTAAAAACATTCATCGCCCCGCTTTTGGTTGTGATCGCGGAGGTTAGCTCCGGGTATTTGGTTTGCCAGGAGCCGATATCCGTTTCGGGGAATTGACCTGTGATGCCTGCGATGACTGGTTTTTCCTTTCCGATATTCGCCAGGGTTACCATCACCATGGTCGATCTGCCGTCCAGGTTATAAAGCTGTTGGGCTTCCTGAAGAGACATGTAAACGATCCCTTTCTCAAGCTCCGGCATATTCACATCATAGATCCCCCCCACCGTCATGGTCCGTTTACGCATCTGGTTGTGGGCATCCCGCCCGATCAATGTGAATTTTTCCCCTGTCTGGACGTTCAATTCATCAGCAAGTCCTTTGCCGATAAAAACCAGATCGCGATCATCGGATTGGAGGTACTCTCCGGAAAACACATTCTTGGATAATACGCTCAGGGGAGCCTCCAGTTCCGGCTCGATCCCGATGATGCTCACCCCAAAAGATCCCTCCCGGCTGGTCGCCAGTCCGTCGGTTTCTATGCGACGGGAAGCGCCAACCACGTTCGGCAGGGTGAGAGCGTAAGCTGCGATCTTTTCGTCGTCGCTCAGCGGCATGATCGGATTGGACATACTTTTTTCAGAATACCCGCCTTCATGTACCTGGATATTCCCACCCAGGATCTTGACCGCATTACCATAGATGGCGTCTGTGAAACCTGCTAGCAATCCGTCGTAGAACATCATCAGCCACATGCACATGGCCAGCGCAACAACAATGATGATCGTTCTGCGCTTATGGCGCCAGATGTTGCGCCAAGCTAAACGTAAATAGAGTCTCATTGATAACCTCCACGTCCATTAAATATACTCCTGTTCACGGCATGATCCACTGCTTCAAAAAGGGTTCCTGGATGAGAACGATCGACCCTTTTGGAACACCGAGAGTGCGTTCGATCGCATCTGTGTATGCTCTTGTGACAGAGATCATGAATTGCGTATATTGTTCCCGGCTTAGTTGTGGATTTGGCTCAACCGAGTTCAGGATCGCTCTACCCAATTCATCTCCCAGGCTAAGCATCAGGGAGTAGACCACCTTTGCCGCCATCACCGGGTCCTCCACCTGCATGCATCCTTCCCGGATCCCCTGGTTGATCAACCTGATCAGGTGCGGTGTAAGGAATTCTGTGCCGGCGGAAACCATTTTTTGTCTCAGAAGGGAGTTTTCATCCTTGAACCAAACCCGCAGAAGCTGGATCATATAATCTTTTTGAGCCAGTTTCCAGCTGGCTACAGTATCAAAATACCTGGTCAGCTTTTCCAGACTGCCAAGTGAAGTATCATCGAGGATTGGATTGACCATGGCGGAAGCATTTTCTATTGAACGCGAGGTCAATCCCTCGAGGAGGGCATGCTTGGATCGAAAATAATGGTAAAAGGCGCCCTTTGAAATGTTTAAGTCATCCAGGATATCCTGGATGGTCATAGCTTCATACCCTTTGGAATAGATCAACTTCTGGGCGGAATCCAGGATTTCATTGCGCCGATCAATATAATCATGTTCATTGCTAATTCTGGGCATGAATTTATCACCATAATAAACCGACGGTCGGTTTATTATGGTGATTATACACCTTTCGATAAAGAAATCAAGGGACTAAGGATACATGATCGGGATCAGGAGTTATTTCTTCCTGAGCATCGATCGCTGAGAGATTATCCCCAATACAAGGAGAATCATCAAACCAGCAGTGGATACCACTACCCCCAATTTGGTGAATTGATTCAAACTGGTAATCACGGAATTCGCCCCGATCCAGGCAGTCATGATGATCAAGCCCCAGTCGAAGAAAAAACGCACCAGCAAGAAACCGATAAATGCCCCAATCAACGCCATTAACAACCAGTTCCAGCTAACCCCGAAAATCCCCAACAGGAGGGGTAATCCAGCAGCACCTGCCAGAGCGCCAATGACATATCCCACCATTCGGATGAACTTAACCGCCAGCCAGCCAAGAATGATTCCCCCGATGGCAGAAATGATGATCCCCGCCCAACCCGCATCCTTGAAAATGGCTTCGAATAGATTCATGCCGAATACAAAAGCCGCCAGACCTGCAGCCAGCCAGAAGAATTTTCTTCCGGCGAAGAGAAGCAGCAAACCTGCGCCTATTGAAAATATTGATGTCCAATCCATGCTAACCTCCAATAATTCTCGAACTTTTGCGGTTAGATTATAGCCCAACCATGCTTGAGAGAAATCAGCTCTATACCTTCCAGCTTGAACTTGTACTCAAAACCTGATACTATAAATTAAGGTAAAATTAATCAATCAGTTAGAATAATCAAAAAAAGGAGTACTTCGCCATGTGTTGTTTCTTTCTTGTCCTGATGTTCCTTGGTCCACGTGTTGGCATTCTGGTTTTCTGGCTTTTCCCATACGGGCAGGCTATGATGAGATTGGCCTTTGAAAACTGGTTCTGGCCGGTGATCGGGCTGATTTTCATGCCATGGACTACCCTGATGTACACCATTGTATATGGCTCGAATGGGATGATTGGATTTGATTGGGTATGGGTCGGACTCGGAATCGTTGCTGACATCGCCTCCTATTCCGGCGGCGCCTGGAAACGGAAAGAAGTCCCGGGTTATTAATCCCAGATAATTATTCAATTTGTTTTCAAACGGACCTGAAGAAATCAAAAACAGGTCCGTTTATTCATTTTCCATCTATAATTCGCTCCATCAAAGTTTTTTCAAAATGACCAGACAGGAGAATCAAGCATGCCGCGAAAACAGACAGCAGGTGATATCGCTGTGATCGGTCTTGGTCGATTCGGTTCCTCTCTTGCGCTACGCTTAACCGCGCTGGGAAGACATGTCCTAGGATGCGACAAAAACCCTGACACGGTAAAAGTACTGGCGAATGAGATCGCTGAGGCAGTCATTCTGGACGCTCAGGATGAAAACGCCCTTCGAATGGTTGGTATCACATCATTTAATACTGTGATCGTTGCTCTTTCCCACGAATTTGAATATAACGCCCTGGTGACAGCCTCTCTGAAGAAATTGGGTATACCTCATGTGATCAGCGTCGCAGATTCACAGCGCCACCGTGAGATCCTTACCGCGATCGGTGCCGACCGGGTGATCCTACCCCAGGAGGAAGCCGCCAATCAACTGGCCGAGGAATTATCCGCGCCGGGAATTCTCGAGATCATGAATCTGGATCCCCAATTTCGCTTGATCGAAATAAAAACCCCCGCTGGATTGGTGGGGAAAGCCTTTAACTCAAGTTCACGGTTTGAAATCTCGTTGCTTTTAATCATTCGTGAAGGGAATTTAATCGTTTCTCCTGAAGAGTCCATCATCCTCGGCAAAGATGATATTCTGGTTGTTGTCGGTCAACAAAAAAATCTGGTTAATTTCAGCTTGATCTGATGACTTCCTCATCACCAACAGCTCAAAAATTTAAAGCACGCAGGGTGATCCGTCTTGTAGGTTCGAAGTTACGCATTACCCCCAAGCGGGTACCCATCGCAGTTCAGTTAGTAACGGGTCTATTTTTCCTCATAATGATCGGTACCGGGTTACTTCTTATCCCCGGTATGACCACCCAACCAATCAATTTTTTTACCGCCCTTTTTACAGCCACCTCCGCGGCGACGGTTACTGGTTTGAATATCGTGGTTCCGGCGACGACTTTCACATTTCCAGGACAAATAGTGATTCTATTTCTGATCCAAATTGGCGGGGTAGGATTAATCGTCACCATCATGTTCTTTTTCCGAATCCTGGGAAGGCAGATTGGATTAATGGACCGCCTGGCAGTGACCAACGCGTTACGACTCGACTCCCCGGATAAGATCATGTCTATCGTTGTTCGCACGGTTTTCGGGATGTTGTTGCTCGAATTGCTCGGTGCGCTGGCTCTGGGAATTCACTGGCTGGTTGCGGGAATTGTCCCGGTGGATAATATCGTGATGTATTCGATCTTTCACTCCGTGGTTTCGTTCTGCAATGCCGGATTCGACCTTTTCACTGGCTTGCCTCAATATCCCACCGGAATCCCCCTGGACTCAGTTACCCTGATCATCATGGGAATTTTAATCATCGCGGGCGGCCTTGGAATTCCTGTGTATTTCGACCTGCTGCACCAATTCGGCAGGCGAGGATTATCCCTGCATACCCGGATAACGCTTGTTACCTCCCTGGGTTTGATTCTCCTGGGTTGGATAGGATTTCTCCTCGCCGAGTACCGCCTCGGGGGGGTTTTATCCGAAATCGAATTTGGTCCCCGGGTTGTCCAGGCCTGGTTCCAATCCGTTTCCGCCCGTACTGCCGGCTTCCAGGGGTTCACTTTCTTTACCGATATCCATCAGAGCAGCATCCTGTTGCTGGTTTTCCTCATGTTCATCGGTACCGCCCCGGCCTCAGCAGGAGGCGGAATCACAACAGGAACATTCTCTGTGCTAACCCTGTCATTTTTAAGTTACGCGCGTGGATTGGTAAAAATTCGCGCCGGACACCGAACGATCCCTTTCAAGCAGCTTGGACGAGCCGGAGTGATATTCTCTGTTAGCGTCACCCTGGTAGTTGTATCCACCTGGCTGATTCTTTTCACAAATTCATATTCGATGGAAGAAGTTCTGTTTGAAGTTGTCTCCGCCTTTTCCACTACAGGCCTCTCCCTGGGGATCACTTCCAGTTTGAACCGATTCGGCCAATCGATATTGATCTTGGTGATGTTCTGTGGTCGTCTGGGGGCATTCACGATCATGATGGCACTGCTCGATAAAGAACCCCGTCAGAACCTGGTGGATTACCCGGAGGAATCAGTTCTTTTAGGCTAAGCGGTAACCTGGAAACAAAAAAAGCAGGAGTTGAGCTCCTGCTTTTTCCAAACATGTATGTGATCCCAAAATTACGGTATGGCGTTTAGCGCTGCATCCGCAGTCGCCAGACCAGCTCCAGTGGCATCAGAATCCCAGCAATAATCCACCAATGACTCCAGTGCCATCATTGACTGACCGGCATCCGGGAGGTAGAAGAATTGCCGATATCTTCCAAAATACCCTCAACATCAAATTGTGTCAGGTTTGGATTCTTCTGCATCATCAATGCTGCAATACCGGCCACATGCGGGCTGGCCATGGAGGTTCCTCCCAGGAAGAAATAGCTCAACTGACCGCTATTCGTCTGGTAAGGGCCAACCACCCAGGAACCGGGTGCAGCGACATCCAGATCCTGCCCTGGAAGTTCCCGGCTGGAGAAATCAGTGATGTAATAATCATTAGGGTTTAATGGATCGGCAACGTCATTTGCGTACCACCAGGTACCACCACCTACCCACTCGCTTACCCATCCGGAGGCGGCAACCGAGATCACTGGTTCATAAGCTCCAGGATAACCCATACCTTGATAGCCTTCATTCCCCGCGGAAGCAACTACGATCACACCCTTGCTTATCGCGTAATCGATCGCTGCCTGCTCCATAGCCTCAAGTGTTGGTCCACCCAGGCTCATATTGATCACCACCGGGAACTTGCGAGCGGTCCGGCTTTTAGATCCGCAACATATACGATGCCGCGCGCGATAACTGAGGACCATCCAGATCCGTTTTGGTTAAGTACTTTTACCGGAATAACCGTCGCCATCGGTGCTGTACCGTTGACCGGGGTTCCGCGGAGGCTGTATCCTAAAATGGTGGAAGTAACATGGGTGCCGTGTGAATTCTGATCGTGCTCCCATTTATTCGTGGGCTCGGATACATTTCCGTTCTCCCCCCCGCCACCGCCAAACGCCTTGGCATATTGCGTTGCTATCCGTTCCTGGGGAAAATACTGCCGCCAGGAATCCAGGAGTCCGGTATCCAAAACGGCAACATAAACCCCTGTTCCGTCAAAGTCAACTTTACGGTTATTGAAACCGAAATCAGTAATATTGATCGCGTCCTGATCCCAGGTGCTCAATCCATTCAGGAAGTCGGTTACTTCCACGGTGTCCACTGGAGCCCCTTTCCGGGTGGCATCGGGTGATGCTGTGAGGACATATGGAAGTCCCTTGATCTTGGAGAGCTGGGTTTTATATGCTTGAAGTGTAACTGAATTAATCTGGTAAACAACATCTCTGATCGTGCCATACTTCGCCAGATCAATCAAAATGGCATCCGTAACCGGTGTATTCAATAGAATATTGATTCCAATTTTCGATGATTTTGCCGCCCCAGAAGATGCCCCCAGGCTGATGCTGAGAATCATAATACCGACAACGAACATAAAGAATATTTTTTTCATGCATTCCTCCTTTTTATGGAAAATCCACCGCTTATTACATTATAGGAAGTGGATTTCTAAAGTCAACAACTTGTTTTCTGATTTTTTTTATTTTTCCCTACAAATCTAGGCTAAAATCATCTCAACTTGCTGTAGTTTTACAATCTCTCTTTATCTGATTAAGGATTCTCCCTAACGAAAATGAAGACCGCTGCCATCGCGCACCCGAATATCGCCTTTATCAAATACTGGGGAAACCGTGATACTGAATTGCGCATCCCGGAAAATGGGTCCATATCGATGAACCTGGGTGGTCTTTCCACTCGCACTTCGGTGGCTTTTGACTCCGAACTTCAAGCCGATGGCTTTTCCCTGAACGGGATCCTTCAATCCGGGGATGCCCTCCTGCGGGTGACACACTTTCTGGATATCGTTCGAAAAATGGCACACTCCACCAATCACGCCAGGGTGGAAAGCCTAAACGACTTCCCCACTGGTGCGGGGATAGCATCCTCTGCCTCAGCTTTCGCTGCGCTTGCGCTGGCAGCTACCACTTCACTCGGTTTGAATCTGAATGAAGCTTCTCTATCATGCCTCGCCAGGCGAGGTTCCGGATCAGCCTGCCGGTCCATCCCCTCCGGTTTCACGGAATGGCTTCCGGGTACCACAGATGATGACTCTTATGCGTTCAGCCTTGCCGGGCAGGAACATTGGGCGCTTTCGGATTGCGTTGCGGTGGTGCATGCCGGGGAAAAGGAAGCTGGTTCTACCGAAGGTCACGCACTCGCTCATACCAGCCCGCTTCAGACCGCCAGGGTGGCGGATTCCGACAGGCGGTTGGCAATCTGCCGGGATGCAGTCCTCAACCGGGATTTTCAGAAACTCGCGGATATCATCGAGCTGGATTCCAACCTGCTTCACGCAGTGATGATGAGCTCCGCGCCGCCGCTCTATTACTGGCGGGGCGCGACGATTGAAGTCATGAACGCAGTACGTTCCTGGCGTAAGATCGGCATTCCATGCGCGTTCACCATTGACGCCGGGCCGAACGTGCACGTGATCTGCCCATCGGAAGCAGCCAGTCAGGTGCAGGTTCGCCTGCGGGAGATCCCCGGGGTGGAATCCGTGCTCATATCCGCCACTGGCGGGGCAGCCAGGCTGCTCTCTGATTAAAAATATCCTAATCGTATTGACTTTACCTCTTGGGTATAATCCATTCAATATAATTAATTGATGGGATTGCTTGGATGAATTCATCATTTCTATTTACCCTGGTTCAGTTTATCGTCGCGTTCAGCGTGATCGCGATCATTCACGAATTAGGCCATTACCTGATGGCCAAATCCGGGAAGATCGAGGTCGAAGAGTTTGGACTCGGCTTTCCTCCGCGCGCGGTGAAGTTATTTCATTTCAAAGAGACATTGTTCTCCCTCAACTGGATCCCATTCGGCGCATTTGTGCGTCCCAAGGGAGAGAATGATCCCGAAATTCCCGGCGGATTGGCCGCCGCGAGCCCCTGGAAGCGACTTGGTATGCTGTTGGGGGGACCTTTCGCGAACATCCTTTTTGGCATCCTCATCTTCGCCTTCGTTTTCTCGCAGGTTGGTGCGCCGGATACTTCCCGCATCCAGATCTCAGAGATCAACCCGGGTTCCCCTGCCGAACAAAGCGGACTGCTGTCGGGTGACCTGATCCTATCGGTCGCTGGTTTGCCTGTGACCTCGATGAGTAGCGTTTCGGATACGGTGCACCTACACCTGGGTGAGGAGATCGCGATCATTGTATTGCGTGAAGGTAGCGAGACAACAATCAGGATCACACCCCGTAAAGATCCCCCCGAAGGGGAGGGACCCCTGGGTGTTGTCATGGGCAACCCGGTGATCAAGCCCGGATTCTTTCAGTCCATCCCCCTGGCTGCTTCAACGGCTTTCGAACAGGCAAAGCAATTGTTCACCCTCCCGCTCAAGCTGATCCAGGGGCAAGTTACCTCGGAACAGGCTCGACTGGTGAGCCCCAAAGGTCTCTTTGACATTTACTCGCAGGTACGAAACCAGCAATCCTCTGTGGAATCCTCTTCACCCGGCCTGGCTGTAGTCAATATCCTCTGGTTCTTCGGTATCATCTCGGTGGCGCTTGGGCTCACGAACCTGTTACCGATCCCCGCCCTGGATGGCGGAAGGATCCTCTTCGTGATCCCGGAGTTGATCGCCGGAAAGCGCGTACCCGCAAAATATGAAAATGCGGTCCATATGGTCGGTTTTACCTTCCTGCTGGCACTTATGGCATTTTTGTTCCTACAGGATTTCATCAACCCGGTAGTGCTCCCAAAATAAGAGGAAGGTTTCCCAATGACCGAAAAAGAAAAGAAAATTCCCTTTGCACAAATTGTGACAGAGCTGAAAGACGATTTAAAACCCTTCCCCCCAAAATACCTTCACCGCTTCTCCGATCTTGAAGGTAAAGAACTGGCTTTGTTAAAAAACGCGTGGGATTCGCTCAGTGAAAAACGAAAAACCCATCTCCTGCAGGATCTGGAGGAACTTTCGGATTCTGAAACCCTGGTTTGCTTCGATGAGGTTGCCCGTATTGGTCTGGGGGATACCTCCCCCGCTGTTCGATCCATCTCCGCTCGCTTGCTTTGGGAATCCGAAGATGTGACCCTGATCCCGATCTTCCTGGGTATGATGGAAAGAGACAAAGATGCTGGTGCGAGGGCAGCCGGAGCCGCTGCCCTGGGCAGGTACGTTCTGATTGGTGAGATTGAGGAGTTATCTCCCGAACAGCATCAGCATGTGGAGGATAGCCTTCTTCTGGTTTGCACCGGTAAGGATCTCCCCATCGTTCGTCAGCGCGCGCTCGAATCGCTAGGATACTCCGAACGGCCGGAGGTCCCCATCCTGATCGAAAAAGCACTCGATTCCCCGGACTTCGCCTGGATCGCTTGCGGCCTTTTCGCCATCAGCCGCTCACTTGATCCCCGCTGGGAAAAACAGGTCCTCAAATATTTAGATCACCAGGATGATGACGTCCGCTTCGAGGCCATCCGTGCCGCAGGCGAACTCGAACTGGAATCAGCTCGTCAACCGTTGATAAATTTGCTTGAATCCGGTGAGGAGGATGGTGAAAACCGTTTGGCAGTAATCTGGTCGCTTTCGCAGATCGGCGGGGATGAAGTCCAGGAAACCCTAGAAAAATGCCTGGAAGATTGCGATGATGAAGAGGCGGAGTATATCGAGGAAGCGATCACCAACCTTAACTTTAATCAGGATTTCAAACTGGCAGATCTGTTGGATATCGAACCGGAAGACCCGGATGATGATGGTTACAGGGGGTAAACCGTATGTCTGATTCCACCAGCCTGGAACGTCTCCATGCATTCGTAAAAGGTCGGGTGCAGGGGGTCGGATTTAGGGCTTTCGTTCTACAGGAAGCCACCGCTTTGGGGCTCAAGGGATGGTGCCGCAATGTTGGCTGGGATCAGGTGGAAGTGCTTGCTGAAGGCAGCCGGGCTAACCTGGAAGGAATGCTGCAGGAACTGCACAAGGGACCTTACCTGGCTGTGGTGGAAAAAGTGATCCCCGAATGGAGTCTGGGAACCGGTGAATTTTCCCAGTTCCGGGTCCGTTGAAACTTTTCCCGCGAGAGTCAGATTAATTTTCTCCAGCCAGAATCTGGGCTTTCTTCCATCCAGGAAGGTTGGATTCCTCCGCAAGGATGACACGCAACTGGTAGACCTGGTCCCGTAGGACAGCCGCCCGTTCAAATTCAAGATCTTTGGCTGCTGCTTTCATTTGATTTTCCAACTCCGCAATCACACGTTCCAGCTCTTTCTTCGGCAGGCTCGCGGCTGACCGGGTTGTATTCTGTCCGTGTTTTCCACCATCCTTATCCGCGCTGGCCGTCAACCTGGCGGTCAGGTCATACACCCCCTTGATGATCCCGACAGGTTCGATGTTGTGCTCCCGGTTGTAATCCTCCTGCTTTTTGCGACGGCGGTTGGTCTCGTCAATTGCCCGTCGCATTGAATCTGTGATCTTATCTGCGTACATGATCACCTTGCCGTGTACGTGGCGAGCCGCCCGGCCGATGGTCTGGATCAAGGCAGTATCGGAGCGCAGGAATCCTTCCTTATCCGCATCCAGGATCGCCACAAGAGAAACTTCCGGCAAATCCAGACCTTCACGCAGCAGGTTGATTCCGACAATAACGTCGAATACACCCAGACGCAGGTCGCGCAGGATGCCAATTCGTTCAAGCGTTTCAACTTCTGAATGAAGGTATTGGACTTTGATCCCCATTTCCAGCAGGTAATCCGCCAGGTCTTCTGCCATGCGTTTGGTGAGGGTGGTGACCAGCACGCGTTCCCCGAGATTCACTCTAGATTTTATTTCCCCGATGAGGTCATCCACTTGCCCCGCGGAAGGACGAACGATCACCTCCGGATCCACCAGCCCCGTTGGCCGGATGATCTGCTCCACCACCTGCTGGGCGCGTTTAGTCTCGTAAGGTCCTGGCGTGGCAGAGGTATAGATGGTGAAGCCCATATGCTGTTCGAATTCATCGAAGGTGAGCGGTCGGTTATCCAGCGCGGAGGGCAGCCGGAAGCCGTATTCCACCAACACCCCCTTGCGGGATTGATCACCGTTGTACATTCCGCGAACTTGCGGAACGGTCATGTGAGATTCATCCAGGAAGAGTAGGTAATCGTGCGGCAGGTAATCCATCAATGTCCATGGCGGCGAACCGGCCGGACGCTGGTCGACATGCCGGGAATAATTTTCGATCCCGGAGCAATACCCCACTTCGCGCATCATTTCCAGGTCAAAGAGGGTCCGTTGTTCAAGGCGCTGGGCTTCCAGCAAGCGGTCGTTGGCACGGAAATACGCCAGGCGATCGTTGAGCTCAGCCTCGATGGCAACGATGGATTCCTTGAGTTTTTGCTCCTGGGTGATGTAATGCTTGGCGGGATAGATCTCAATGCGATCCGGTTCCTCCAGGATCTCACCGGTCACCGGGTTCAACACGATCAACCGTTCCACCTCGTCGCCAAAAAAGACCACCCGGATGGCTTTTTTATCCTCGTATGCCGGATGCACCTCCAGCGTATCACCGCGTACGCGGAAGACCCCCGGGCGTAGTTCCATATCATTGCGCTGGTATTGACTTTCCACCAGCTGGCGCAGCAATGCGTTGCGGCGGTAGATCTGGTTCTTTTCGAGCACAACCAGTCCACGGTTATATTCCTCGGGGTTCCCCAACCCATATATACAGGAAACAGAAGCGACAATGATCACATCTTTGCGCGACATCAGCGCTGTGGTCGCTGCCAGGCGCAGGCGTTCAATCTCTTCGTTCGTTTCAGTTTCTTTTTCTATGTAAAGATCATGCCTCGGAACGTAAGCTTCCGGCTGGTAGTAATCGTAATAGGAAACAAAATATTCAACAGCATTTTCGGGGAAGAATTCCTTGAATTCCGCATAAAGCTGCGCAGCGAGAGTTTTATTATGCGCCATCACCAGGGCAGGCCGATTCACCCGCTCGATGATGTTGGCCATTGCAAAAGTCTTCCCGGTGGCGGTGGCACCCAGGAGCACCTGGTCGCGGTAACCCTTCTGGATCCCAGCGATCAGCTTTTCAATGGCTTCGGGTTGATCCCCAGTGGGTTGGTAGGGAGCATTAAGTTTGAAATCCATATTTGAACCTTTGTTCTATAAGCCCAATAATATCACATCCTGGATTTTGGTTCAATAAATCAGGGTTGAATCTTTAAAGTCGAAGTTCACAAATATGGCCCAGGGAATCCATCACCAGCTCCTTCCAGCCAGATTCTCTGCCTTTAAGAGAGAGCCAGTAGGAATTCTTACCGGACCGCAATCCTTCAACTGGTGGAAGGGATTTTTCCATTCTGCCATCACCTGTGGGCGGGTAACGAAATACGATTTGATCCCCCTCGGTGTTTATGGAAATGAGTCCGGCGGATTCCGCTTTTGTTTTGACCCGCATATAGAACAGGAGATTGTTGACTTCCTCCGGGAGCGGACCGAAGCGATCCAGGAATTCCTCCTCAAGCGCATCCACCTCCTCCCCGCTGAACGTATCCGCAATACGGCGATAAATTCGTAAGCGCAGATTCTGATCAGAT
This sequence comes from uncultured Chloroflexia bacterium, assembly GCA_963747315.1. Taxonomy (GTDB): domain Bacteria; phylum Chloroflexota; class Anaerolineae; order Anaerolineales; family Anaerolineaceae; genus CAVVEQ01. The sequence continues at coordinate 973,018 of CAVVEQ010000013.1, forward strand.
ATGTACTCCATCGGAATGCCAATAGAGAGTGGCAGGTCCACACTTGAAAAACTGCGGATATCACGGAAGGCTGAAGTCTTCTCTATCAACCCGGGAACTTCGGAGGATCCCCGTAATTGGCGAACGGATTGGGCAAGCATGCGCGTATAAAGGTGAAATCCCACTGCCGCGATGAAACCGCTTTGGCGGGTACCCAGCAGGTCCCCCGCTCCGCGCATTTCAAGATCACGCATCGCGATCGAATATCCTGCGCCGAGCTGGGTGTTCTCCGCAATCACTTCCAGCCTTTCCTGTCCCTCGCCGGTGGGCATTCTTCGTTTATGACGGAAGAAATAGGCATATGCCCGCTGCGCGCCTCGCCCCACCCTGCCGCGTAGCTGGTAGAGCTGCGCCAGTCCGAATGTATCTCCCCGGTCCACGATGAGCGTGTTGGCATTGGGAATATCCAGCCCCGATTCAATTATCGATGTACAGAGCAGGACATCCACCTCGCCATGAGTGAATGCGTGCATCACTGCTGAGAGCTCATGCTCATTCATTTGACCGTGGGCAATTCCTATGCGCGCCTCGGGGATCAGGTGGTTAAGGTGGGTACGCATCGCCTGAATGGAATGAACCCGATTGTGTACAAAAAAGACCTGGCCACCGCGTTCCATCTCCCGCAGGACTGCCTGGCGAACGAGTTTTGGTGAGTACGGTCCGATGTGAGTGACGATCGGCAATCGTTCGGCCGGTGGAGTATTGATAACCGAGATATCGCGCACACCGGTAAGTGCCTGGTAAAGCGTGCGCGGGATGGGTGTGGCTGTGAGCGTGAGCACATCCACTTCCGTGCGCATCTTCTTGAAAAACTCCTTATGGGTCACCCCAAATCGTTGCTCCTCGTCAATGATGATCAAGCCAAGGTCTTTGAATTGAACATCAGCTTGCAGAAGGCGGTGGGTGCCCACCACTATATCCACATCCCCCAGGGCGAGACTGATGATGATCTCTTCCTGTTCGCGCGGATTACGGAAACGGGAAAGCATTTCCACATTGACCGGGAATGGGGAAAGCCGTTCCTTGAATGTGTCGAAATGCTGCTGCGCCAGCACCGTGGTGGGAACCAGCAAAGCCACCTGCTTGCCGTCATTCACCGCCTTAAAAGCCGCACGCAGCGCAACCTCTGTTTTTCCGTAGCCGACATCACCACAGAGCAGACGGTCCATTGGCCGTTGGCTCTCCATGTCCGTTTTGACTTCCTTAATGGCTTTCACCTGGTCGATTGTTTCAATATAGGGGAAACTGGATTCAAGATCCACCTGCCAGGTGCTATCAGCATTAAATGCGAAACCGCGCGCAACCTGCCGCTGGGCATAAAGTGAGAGAAGCTCCGCCGCCACCTGCTTTACCGCCTCGGATACGCGTTCCTTTGCGCCGCCCCATTCCGCTGTTCCCAACCGGGTTGCCTGCGGCTGCCCTTCATCTGGACCTATATACTTGCTCAGGCGATCTGCCTGGTAAATGGGAACGAACAACTGGTCCCCGCCATCATATTCAACGCAGAGAAACTCGCGCTCCGAGCCTTCCAGGTTGCGCCGCACTAGCCCGATGAATTTCCCGATCCCGTTATCCACATGAACCACCCAATCACCGGGATTAAGGTCAGAATAGCTATCTTCGGGGGAGGTAGCGATCTGAATCGTTTTGGCTCTAGGCTGCGGTCGCTCCCATCCAAATATTTCACTATCGGTCAGGAGATGTTCGTTTTTTCCATCCGGGCGGGTAAAGATCCAACCATCCGTAAGGCTGCCTTCGATGAAACCAGAAATGTCCGGGATGCCCCCTGCATGCTCCTTCTCTAGCCAGAGCTCCTTCAATCGTGCGACCTGCCGCGAAATGATGGTGAATCGATCTCCACTATCTACGATCTCAGAAAAATGTTCAATCAGGTGTTTCAGCCGCCCCGCGAACCTTGGCGGACTGTCGAATGCCTGGGAGATCAAAGAAGGCTCGCTTTCAGCCGAAAAGCCCAGGTCCAGGCAGGTTTTTAAATGCAAACCCTCTTCCAATTCAGACCAAGTGAGGTAAGGTACGGGGAAGCTTTCATCTAGAAGGCCTTCCCGAATGGAATCCTGACGTAGTTGTACCGCCTGGTCCTCGATCTCCGCTGCCGCGCTTTTAGTAAGGTCCCCATCGTAGAATACGACAAGGCTCTTTGAAGGCAGGTAATCCAACAGGCTGGCAGCGAAAGTATGGATCAATGGCAGGAGAAACTCGTCCACTTCGCCGGACATTTCTGCGAGGAGGTTACCCCTGGCTGGCAACACTTCCCTGGCAGGCATTATCTGCAGAGAATCCAACGGTTCGATGGTTCGCTGGCTGTTGGGGTCAAATGTCCGCAAAGTATCAATTTCATTTCCAAAGAATTCCAACCTGCAGGGAGATTCAGCCGCCGGGGTCCATACATCCAGGATCCCGCCGCGGCGGGAAAACTGGCCTGGTTCAACGACAACTTCGCAAGGCTCATATCCAAGCTCAACCCATTTCTGGATCAATGCGTCCGGAGATACTACCTGGTTGGTTTTTATCGTTCTGCTGCTGGTAAGGAAGTCTCGCCTTGGTAAGGTGCGCGTCATTAAACCGCGGATGGTCGTAAGAACTATTGGAGCTTTTCTTTCCGGGTTGGTACCAGGGATGTGGCAAGTCGCAAGAGCTGCAAGCGAACGCAAGCGTTCCCTCCGGGTCGTGCTCCCCCAGGCAGCTTTTTCGTAGAAAAGTGGGGTCGGCTCGGGATAGGTTAGCAAGTTGCCCCCCGGCAACCAGAAACTCAATTCATCAAGGGCGACGTTCAACAGGTCTGCCCTGGGTAGAATGACCACTGTCGGGCAAGCCAGGTCGCGGGTCAGAGCGGCAAGGATGGGATAACGGGCTGCCCTTGGGAGGCTAAGCGGCGCCGGGTTTTTTTCCTTCAGCAGCGAATCGGCTAGTTCAATGTATCCGGGGTGGGATCGGATGCCATCCAACATGGATCAAACCTTATCCACCGGACCATTGAAGCGAGTCATCGCAGATTCGATCCCCTCAAGAATATAAGCTTCAACCGCAGCTAAAAGGCGTGTGAATACGCGGGCGAGCATATCCTTTTCCTCGGGGAAAAAATCCTCCAGAACGTAATCCGCAGCTGGCATTCTGCCTGGAGGTCTGCCTACCCCCAGCCGGGCGCGAGGGAATTGATTGGTGCCCAGCCTTTCGATGATGGAAACCATACCCTTTTGCCCCCCAGCGCTACCATGGGCACGGATCCGAAGAGTACCCAGCGGCAGATCGATATCATCGTGAATGACCAACAGGTGGTCAGCCTCCACTTTGTAATATCTCGCGAGAGAAGCAACTGATGATCCGGAAAGATTCATGTATGTTTGGGGCTTAGTCAGGATCACCCTGCGCCCTTGAACCATACCGCTTCCGGTAATGGCTTTGGCCTGTACTTTGGACATCGAGATTTTAAATTGTGAAGCCAATTCATCCACCGCCATGAAACCGACATTATGGCGGTTATGCCTGTAATCTCTGCCTGGGTTCCCCAACCCGGCGAAGAGAAAAGGGCCTTCCCATACTTTTTCCTTTTCCGGGAGTATTAGCTCAGAATTTATCGGATTGTCTTCCATGTTTTTCACTTCCGCTTGTTCAGCCAGCGCAAACCGAGGTAAAGCCCGAGGGCGAGGAAGAGCCCCAGCGTCCCGATCACACCGGCGCGCAAACTGGAGATCAAATCCTGGCTGCTCACCGCAGCTGGATTCTCAGGAAAGGGGGTTGCTGTTCGTTTCGACAATGAATCGTAATCAGCCGCTGGTGTGGTTTGCTTTGAGATTTCTTCTTCTCTGTTGGATCCAAGGGAGGAATAATTTATCACCTGGATATCATCCACCACCGTTTCCACCTGACTGCCATCAGTTTTCGAAACCACCACCCTCAGGCGGTAGCTGCCATCCGGGATTCCTGTGGTATCCCAGTTGGTAATGATCTGGTTACTCACTGGAGCATTTTGCTTGCCAAGCGAAAACCAGGCTCCCCCCGGGCTGAAACCAAAAAATACCTCTGAAAACGCGAATCCCGGCAGGTCGGTTGATCCGGCAATCCCCACCACCCCGCGGACCGCATCACCCGGTAAAGGTACATCCACGCGCAGCGATTCCGCCGAAACGAGCTGGAGGATCGGCGAAGGGACCATAAGAATAACTATAAGAATTGAAACTGTTTTCAAGAGCATGGCAACCAGTAAGTTTAACATATGCCGGATAAAGCTGCAATTCAACCATCAACTACAAAAAATACCTCATTGATATTGTCGATTATGCAATTCGAAGATCACAATCACATTGTAATTTTTTTTGGATTTATTCTTGACTATTAATGTTATAATTTTTCTTATGACCGATCAAAATGCCTTACCCGAAGCAGGAATGGAAACGGCGGTATCGGAGCAATCCCCCGGAAAAGACCAGGTTAAAAAGATCGCGTTTTGGATCATCGGAATTTTTATCGGTTTGCTGGTAATTTCCATCGCATCTGCGGTCTGGATTGCACAACCCGGAGTGGATTCAGCCAAAATCAGGGATTTCTTCCTGATCGTGATGGTTCTTGTTTCATTTATTGTAAGTATCGCTTTGATAATTCTATTGATCCAGGTTGCATTACTGGTTAACCTGCTCAATAATGAGATCCGCCCGGTGTTAGCCAACCTGATCGATTCAGTCAATGACCTGAAAGGTACCACCGCATTCCTCAGCGAGAATCTGGTGGAGCCAGTGATCAAATTAAATGAGTACCTGGCTGGCTTGAAAAAACTGATGGATATCCTTCGCCCGTTCAGGAAATAACCCTGGCGGGATATCAATTTCAACCGAAAGGAGAATTAAAATGTCTGACCGTGATGATTTTGGTGCGTTTTTGATTGGCTTCGTGGTTGGAGGTGTTGCCGGTGCAGTTACCGCCCTCCTTCTTGCCCCCCAATCCGGGGAGGAAACCCGGGCGATGATCAAGGATCGCGCGATCGAATTGCGCGATAAGACCGTGGAAACCTACGAAGATGCCCGCGCCCGGGCCGAAGCAGCTGCTGATGAAGCTGTCAAGCGGGCGGATGCCCTTTTGAAACAGGCAAAATCAACTGCTGCCCAGCTTAAAAGCTCGGAGACCGTTGTAATCGAGGCGGAACCAAAAAAGGCAGCGAAAGCTCCTGCGAAATCCTAGTGATTAATATTTTCAAAAAAAGAGCTGGCTTCGAAGCCAGCTCTTTTTCTATATTTATCTTAATCCGGCAAGCACTACACCTATCGAATCAATTATGTCACCCGCCAGAACCGATGCATCATCCCCCACGATATCAGCAGCTGCCAATCCAGCCTGCGCATGAACCCATGCGCCGCAGATCGCTGCTTCCTTAGGTCCCAGCCCCTGCGCTCGAAAACTAGCGATGACCCCGGCAAGAACATCCCCGCTGCCTGCCTTTGCCAATGCGGAATTGGCAACTGGTACCACAAATACTTCTCCCCCTGGCGAAGCGACCACTGTAAATGCTCCTTTAAGCACCACCACCTGTCCCCATTCTCGCGCAAATTTCCTGGCGGTACCAATCCTGTCTGTTTGAATTGTCTCAACAGATAATCCGCTCAGAGCGGCCATCTCACCCGGGTGCGGGGTCAGGATGCAATTCGCAGGGATCTCTTTTTGCCAGTCGATTTCTTTCGATAACAGCATTAATCCATCTGCATCAATTACCAGCGCAGGCAGATCGGCGGGAAACTGGCTGCCGGCTATATCAGATTCCAGGAACCCGATTCTGCCTTTCCTAGCCCGCTCAGTCCGGGTCAGGATGAGCTTTTTCAAGAAACCCGCCGTCGTGTTCTCGCGCCCCCAACCCGGACCAAGGAGCATGGCGGTGATTCTCTCCAAATTATCGCGAATGATTGGGGCAGCATCTTCATGGATCACACCCTGCTCGTGCGGGAGCAGCAGCCAGGTGGCTTCGGGGATCTGCCCTGCCAGTGTTTGATGGATTGATCCCGGAATGGCCAGCCGCACCAAACCGACTCCTGCGCGATACGCTGCCCTTGCAGCTAGGAGAGCTGCACCTGTGTAATTGGTAGATCCCGCTGCGATCAGGACTGTGCCAAACGTCCCTTTGTGACCCTGGGGATCACGCTCAGGCAGAAGCTCACCCACCATCCGCGCATCAACCACCTCTGAATTCACAGCTTTCCATGCCATCATACGGTCAGAAAACCGCAGATCCACCACATCCAGCTCGCCGGCCAGACCAAATGCTGGAAAGCGTATCAGCCCTTCCTTTACAGCACCCATGCTAAGGGTGAGATCCGCGGTTATCGTTTCCGGGGCAGCATCCCCGCTTTCGAGATCAACACCGGAGGGACAATCCACGGCAATGACCGGGACGTCGGGAAGATTTTCGCTAATCGATCCAAGAAATTCAGCCAAATCCTTTTTTAATGGCAGTTTCACGCCAGCTCCCAGCACGCCATCCAGAACCAGGGTTGTTCCTTCCAGGAATTCTATAATTTTCCCCTTTTTCTTTGTATCATAGGGCAGGATCGTCCCTCCAACCTGACTTAACCGCTGAACGAGGCTATCCTCTCTCGGTCTGGCGAGAATGGCGCGGGTCTCCCAACCTTTACCAGCCAATTCCGCCAACGCCACAAGCGCATCCCCTCCATTGTTGCCGGTTCCCACTAGCGCGGTGATGACCTTCTCGGAATCAGCAAAAACCGCATCAATAAAATCCGCGATGCCTTTCCCGGCAAGTTCCATCAATTTTTCCACACTCGATCCAGAACGAATGGTTTCGTTCTCGATCTCCCGCATCTGCTCCAAAGTGACGAGTTTCATGTCAGCCTCATTTTCTAGGGTTTTTCCGGGTGAATTATAAACCCCCAATTTCACGCTGGTATAATGACGGGGTGAAAAAACTGCTCTATAGCGCGGTTTTTTTTGCAGGGATGACCACCCTGGCAGTAGAGTTTACTGCATCGCGCTTGTTGGGAAATTACTTCGGTACCAGCAACCTGGTTTGGGCATCTATCATCGGGTTGATCTTGATTTATCTCACCCTGGGATATTTCATCGGTGGTGCATGGGCGGACCGATCCCCGGAATTTCGCACGTTCTTTAGAATTCTCCTTTGGGCGGGTTTCAGCATCGGCCTGATCCCATTGATATCGCGTCCCATCCTCAGGTTCTCCGCGCAGGCATTCGACCAGCTTCAATTCGGGGTTCTGGTCAGTTCCTTCGTGGCGGTGATGATCCTTTTCAGCGTCCCGATCACCCTCCTGGGAACCGCCTCCCCTTTCGCCATCCGTTTGGGGATCAAGGATGCTTCCGAAGCCGGAGGGCTTTCCGGCCGGATCTACGCCACTTCCACCCTCGGGTCCTTCATCGGCACTTTTCTTCCGATCCTGGTGCTTATCCCCACAATCGGCACCTATCGTACTTTTCTTGTTTTCAGCCTGCTTTTGGTGATCATTTCTATGTACGGCCTTTGGAAAACAGTGGGGAGACGTTCAGCTTTGATCTATTTATGGATGCCAATAATCCTCTCGATATTGATGTTTTTCGGGGTTCGAGGGTTTGATAAAAGCAGCCGGGGGTTGATCTACGAAACCGAGTCCGCTTATAACTATATCCAGGTCCAGGAAGTGGACGGCTACCGATTTTTAAGGCTGAACGAAGGTCAGGGTGTTCATTCAATCTGGCATCCAACGGAATTATTTTATGCAGGGCCATGGGAACAGGTTCTTGCAGGTCCGTTCTTTAACCTCCCCGGTGTGGACCCGTCTCGAATCAAGGAGATGGCGATCATCGGATTGGCCGCCGGGACGACCGCCCGGCAAGCAGCTGCCGTGTTTCCCAACATCCATATTGACGGGTTCGAGATCGACCCAAAGATCATAGATGTGGGAAACCAGTACCTGGGGATGGATATTCCCCAGTTGACCGCCTATGCGGAGGATGGGCGCATGGGTTTGGCTAATAGGGATAAACTCTATCAGGTCATTTCTGTAGATGCTTACCGGCCTCCGTATATCCCACCCCACCTCACCACCCACGAGTTCTTTCAAACCGTTTCCGACCATCTATCCCCGGATGGGGTTATGGTCATCAACGTGGGTCGCGCGCCAAATGACCGCAGGCTGGTGGATGCGCTCTACACCACAATTTCACGGATTTTTCCCTCGGTTTATATCTCTGACCTGCCTCTGTCATTCAATACCCTCATTTATGCAACCAAAGCGCCGACTTCAGCCTCCAACCTGGCAGCCAATATTGACCTATTGGAACAGCGTGGTGATCCACCCCCGCTCCTCATGAAATCGCTATATATAGCCTTCAAGAATCTGCAACCTTCACCACCAACGAATGAAATAGCGGACTTTACGGATGACCAGTCCCCGGTGGAATGGATCACAAACAACATGATCCTCAAATTCCTCGTTACTGATCAAATGGAGCAACTCCAATGAAGTTTATAAAGATACTTGCCAGCATCGCGGTGATCATCCTCGTGCCGGTCTTTTTATTGATGACCTCCATCCGCATTCTGATCAATCCTGATTACCCCCTGGTCGAGTACCAGATGCCTGGTTTCCCGGATGACCCTTTCGGGTTCACTTCGGAGGAGCGTTTGAATTACGCCCGGAATTCAGTTGAGTACCTCCTGAACAACGAACCCATTTCCTTTTTAGGAGAGCTGAAGATGGCGGATGGCTCCCCGCTCTATAACGACCGCGAGTTGAGCCATATGCTGGATGTGAAAATCCTGGTACAGGGGATGCTTCGCGCATGGTGGATTATTCTGGTTGTGCTGCTTTTGATCGGTGTTCTAGCCTGGAGATTGCACTGGCTAGGTGGTTTTTTTCTCCAGATTGTTTGGGGAGGCTGGGCGACCCTCGCACTGGTGGGTTTTCTGGTGCTTTCCACTTTCCTGGATTTCAGCGCCCTCTTCACCGGTTTCCACCGCATCTTCTTCACCGGTGATACCTGGCTTTTCTACACGTCGGACTCGCTGATCCGTCTGTTTCCCGAACGATTCTGGTCCGACGCTTTCATATACATTGGGATCTTCACTATCGCTGGCGCTTTGATCGCAATCTTTGGCGGCAGGATGCTTTCTCGGCGGTTCCGATGATCGATTTTTCCCCGAACTGATTACTCCGATAAAAAAAATCAGGCGGGTTTCATAACCCACCTGATGATTGATTTAACTCTCCCAAACTATTTTGCCTTGCCCTGGTTCTTAACCGCTTCCATCGCTTTGGCAAGCGCCTCTTCATTACCCAGGTAATAATGCTTGATCGGTTTGAGCTCGTTATCCAGTTCGTACACCAGCGGGATTCCGGTTGGGATATTCAAACCGACGATCTCGTCCTCGGGGATGTTATCCAGGTATTTCACCAGCGCCCGCAGACTGTTTCCGTGGGCGGCGATGAGCACTTTTTTTCCGCCCTTCACCGAGGGCACGATCGTCCCGTGCCAGTAGGGTAGAAAACGCTCCACGGTGTCCTTTAGGCATTCGCAGGTGGGCAACTCGCTTTCGGTTAATCCCGCGTAGCGCGGATCCTTTCCCGGGTAGCGTTCATCAGTTTTTTCCAGCGCTGGCGGACGGGTATCGTAGCTGCGCCTCCAGATATGGACCTGCTCCTCCCCGAATTTTGCCGCCATCTCGGCTTTATTCAATCCCTGCAGCGCCCCGTAATGGCGTTCGTTCAACCTCCAGGAGTTGATCACCGGCAGGTACATGCGGTCCATTTCGTCAAGCGCGATCCAAAGCGTACGGATCGCCCGTTTCAGGACAGAGGTGTAGCACAGGTCAAAATCGTACCCCCCCTCTTTGAGTGCTTTCCCCGCCTGGTGAGCTTCCTGGACACCTTTTACAGATAGGTCCACGTCCGTCCAGCCGGTGAAACGGTTTTCCATGTTCCAGGTGCTTTCGCCGTGCCGCAATAATACGATCTTGTACATACTTTCCTCCATCTGGTAAATATATTTGTAGCGCAAGTTTTAGCTTGCGCTACATTTAGTTCTGGTAATCGTTTCAACCTAGTTTATCGCGACCGGGTTCTCCGGATCTGCCGAGGGATCGAACAGATGGATCTTGTCCATGTTGAAGACCAGGTCGATCTCCTGCCCCACGGTATAGCGCGAGCGCGGGTCAACCCGGGCGACGAAACTGTGATCACCGATGACAAGATACAGGTAGATCTCATTCCCCATCAATTCGGTCACATCCACTTTGGCTCTCGTCTTCGCAATGTGGATACCGGGTGGCAGGAAGTCGGGATTATATATATCTTCCGGCCGGATCCCGAGAATCATTTCCTTATCGAGATGTTCTTTGTAAACTGCTTTGAGGGTATCGGGGACGTTGAAAACAAATTCCCCTGCAGTGATCACGATATCACCGCCCTGCTTGGTCAATTTGACCGGGAAGAAATTCATAGCCGGCGAGCCGATGAACCCAGCCACGAATTGATTCCTGGGATGATCGTACATGTTCTGCGGCGTATCCAGCTGCTGCAGGATGCCCCGGTTCATCACCGCGATGCGGGTGGCCATGGTCATGGCTTCCATCTGGTCGTGGGTCACATAGATGAAAGTGGTTTGCAGGCGCTGGTGCAGCTTGCTGATCTCGGCGCGGGTCTGCACACGCAGTTTGGCATCCAGGTTCGAAAGCGGTTCATCGAAGAGGAAGACCTTGGGTTCGCGCACAATGGCACGACCAACAGCCACTCGCTGTCGCTGCCCGCCGGAGAGTTCGCGCGGTTTGCGTTTAAGGAGCGCTTCGATCCCCAGGACTTTCGCTGCCGCTTCAACGCGTTCCTTGATCTTCAGCTTGTCGATCTTGCGTAGCTTAAGCCCGAAAGCCATGTTGTCATAGACAGTCATATGCGGGTAAAGCGCGTAGGACTGGAACACCATGGCGATGTCGCGGTCCTTAGGTGGAACTTCGTTCACCACCCGGTCGCCGATCAACACGCTTCCATCGGTCACTTCCTCCAGGCCGGCCAAACACCTCAGGGCGGTCGTCTTGCCGCAGCCCGATGGGCCCACCAGAACCAGGAACTCCTTGTCCTCGACTTCCAGGTTCAGGTTGTTCAGAGCCACAAAATCTCCGAACTTCTTCGTCACGTTCTTGTAAGTAACGCTTGCCATGTCTTCCTCCTTCCGGAATGAGTATAGTGATTTGATTATAGTGCCAAATTTTCTGGTAATGCAAGCGTTTTAAGTTAATGCTGGATACGGAAAAATAATCATTCCCATCACAGAAGGGAATTGATTCTTCTCCTTACCAGGCAAGGGAATTTATTGAGAGCAGAGTTTCTTCAACGAGTGATCCAGGATCACCATGACATCCGGGTGGTTTTGAAGGACGGATGCCGGGACCTCGGGAGTGACCGGACCAAAAAGCGCTTTGCAGAGGATATCTTTTTTTCCTAAACCATTCGCGAGCAAAATGATTTTTTTGGCTGCAATGATCGTCGCAATTCCCATGGTCAGGGCTTCCCGCGGATTATCGTTTTCGCTTTTAAAGTATTTTAAATTCTTTTCCCAGGTGTAGTCATCCACCCTGGCCGGATGTGATATCGCGGAGAAGGGTGTGCCCGGTTGGTTGAATCCGATATGCCCGTTCAAGCCTATCCCCAACACCTGCAGGTCTAGTCCTCCGCCATCGTTTATCAAGGCATCATAATCGCTGCAGAATTGTTCCGGATCGTCACAGAGTCCATCCAAAAAATGACAATTACCGATTTGCAGGTTCGTTTGCCGGTAAAATCGGTTGATCAGGGTGTGAGCGCAACTGGCGGGATGATCTTTGGGCAACCCGCGATATTCATCCAATTGGAAAACCGTCACCTGGGAGAAATCGATTGCCCCATCCTTGTTCCGTGTTACGAGCTTATCAAAAAGTGGCAGGGTGGTTGCGCCGGTGGCAAAGCTGAGCCGGCTGGAAGGATACTTTTTTACCTGTGCGCTGATTTCGTCTGCGGTAACCTGCACCCAGTTTGATCGATCCTTGGAGATAATGATTTGCATGGTTACGCTTAACCCGGTAGGTGTCTGCGGATATTCTTTCGATCCTATTCTAATCCCATCCCAGAAAATAGATTCAATGTCTATTCAGATTGGATGAATGAGATCCATCATTCAAGTGAGGTATCAAAAAAGTCTGTCAATCTCCGATCGTATTCCGGCCGGTTTTTATCCTCCCGGTAGGCGAGGGCATGCTCACAACCATGGATGATCCAACTGGGTGTTCCGGGAACAACCCTCAACAAGGCTTTCATGTTCTCGATCGGGATCACATCGTCTGTATCGCAATGGATCAACATGAGTGGACGCGGAGGGATCCGGGAAATCTCATTTATCGGGCGGGAATCGGTAAAATCATAGCCGTATAACAGGCGCGTCATCCAAACCGTGGGAATAATAAAGATCTTCGGAAGACCTGTTTCCTTTTGAACATTTCGTTCCAAAATGGGAAGTATCTCGGAAAAGGCACTGTCAACAGCTACAGCTCCGATATCTTCCTCCTCTGCTGCAGCACCGATGACCGATGCCGCGCCAAGCGAATACCCGAATACACCGATTTTTCCGGGTTCATATCCCTTCTCCTCCAGCCAGTCCACCGCTCCCAATACATCCTTGCGTTCTTTCAAACCAAAGGTGTAGCGGGAATCGCTGCTCTCGCCGTGCCCGCGCAGATCGATCATTAGTACGGAAATCCCTTTTTCATGGAAAGCATTGGCAAACTCGACGAAATGTCCGGCAAATGCTTTTGTCCGGCTGTCATCCCGGCCGTGAACAAAAATGACCGCCCGCTCGTTTTCCTCAGATGGAATGAACCAGGCAGCGATGGTGGCATCACCGGTCCGTGCCGGAAAGGTCACATTTTCATATGCCAAGCCATACTTGCCCGGGTTGGCGGTCGGGTCAAAGACTCTTTTGGGCATGGTCAGCTGGGTTGCCGCAACCACCCCGACCGCCAGGAACAGGATCACCAAGAGGCATACAATTCCAAGAATCACCCAAAGGGTGATTTTCCATGCGTTATGTTTGGATTTCAGCTTATCGGGGGATGATAGGTTGTTCTTCATAAGCATGACCCTCCATCAAATTAGGATCACCTTATGCGTTGCATATCCACCCTGCTTATTTGGGAACGATTATAAAGGTGGACAGTGGTCTACTTTCACTATACTACGATTATGATCTTTTTCAATCGATTTCACAGCGGGAGGAATGTTAAAGAATTCTACCCGTTATATTAAAATATTGGATTTCTTAAGAATTGGTGTGGCATTCTTCTTGCAGCACCCCGTCAAACGTGCTAGAATGGGAACGGTAAATGTACGGGCGATTTGGTGTAAATACCGCCATATATGGTGGATTTTACCTCAAATCGGTTTCTTCCCCCTTCCGGTACGATTGGGGGTATTAACGGATATGTTTTTAGGAGAGGAACCTTGCGCTGCCCTTACTGCCAACACGATCAATCCTCTGTTCTGGATACCACCCACGATAACCGCGGCGGGGTGCGCCGACGCAGGCAGTGCGATAACTGCCGTCAGCGCTTCAGCACCTATGAGCGCCCCATACTCAACACCCCCTTGATCGTGAAGAAGGACGGCACGCGCGAGGAATTCGACCGGGAAAAGCTCACCGACGGGCTGCGCCTGGCCTGCACCAAGCGCCCCGTTCCCGCCGGGCAGATCGACCAGCTTGTCGCTGAGATCGAAACCTCCCTGCAGCAGCTTGGCCGTGCCGAAGTATCCTCCCGCGTGGTCGGCGATATGGCCATCGCCGGATTGAAAAAACTCGATCACATCGCCTACATCCGTTTCGCCATCGTCTACCTCCAGATGGACGACCTGCACCAGATCCGCGACGAGATCAATACCCTTCTGGAAGCCTAAAGGTACCGCCATGACATCCAAGACCCAAAACCGTAACGGCCTCGAGACCACCCCGCCCCTGCCCACCACGCTGAATGAGATCACCCTCACCGAAAACGCCCGCCAGGTCCTCATCAAGCGCTACGTGCGCCGCGATGAGGAGCAGCAGCCGGCTGAATCGGTGGAGGAGATGTTCTGGCGGGTCGCCTTCCACGTTGCCCGGTCCGAGGAGCAGTACGGCTGCGAAGTTCTCCCCATGGCGGAGAAATTCTATGAGCTGCTCAGCACCAAGCGCTTCTTCCCCAATTCCCCCACCTTCACCGGCGCAGGCACGCCCCTGGGGCAGCTGGCTGCCTGTTTTGTGCTGCCCATCAGCGACGATATGGGCCGCAAATCCAGCGGGATCTTCCAGACCCTGCGCGACGCCGCCCTCATCCAGCAGACCGGCGGCGGCAACGGCTTCTCCTTCTCGCACCTGCGCCCCAAGGGTACCCTGGTCAAAACATCTGCCGGGCAGGCTACCGGTCCGGTCGGCTTCCTGCGTGTCTATGACCACGCCTTCGGGGAGGTGGCCCAGGGCGGCACAAGGCGCGGGGCTAACATGGCTGTCCTGCGGGTGGATCACCCGGATGTGGAGGAATTCATCACCTGCAAGACCGACGAGAACCAGATCACCAACTTCAATATCTCGGTCGGGATCACCGACGCCTTCATGCAGGCCGTGGAAAGCGACGGCGGCTGGGACCTGAAGTTCCCGGATGTGCACGACCCGCGCTACCGCAACTTCGACGGCACCCTCGAGCAGGCCAGGGATGCAGGCATCCCGCTCAAGGTCTACAAGCGCGTACGCGCCCGCGAGCTCTTCGAGAAGATCGTGAAGCAATCCCACCACAACGGCGAGCCCGGTTTGCTCTTCCTGGATGCCGCCAACCGCGGCAATCCCGTCCCGCATCTCTACCAGCTGGAAGCCACCAACCCCTGCGGCGAGCAATATTTGGGACCCTACGAGAACTGCTGCCTGGGTTCGATCAACCTGGCAGAGCACCTCGCCCCCGACCACCAGGTGGATTGGGAGAAGCTGCGCGAATCTACGGAAAATTCCACCCGCTTCCTGGATGATGTGGTGGACGCCAACAAGTACGTCCCGGCTGTGCCCCAGCTGGAGGAAGCCGCCCGCCGCAACCGCCGCATCGGCCTGGGCATCATGGGCCTGGCGGACCTGATGTACCACGTGGGCGTGCGCTACGGCTCCACCGAAGGGCAGGAATTCGGCGCGCAGGTGATGGAGTTCGTGCGCTACCACTCCATGATCACCAGCATCGACCTGGCCCGCGAGCGCGGCTCTTTCCCCGCCATCAAAGGCTCGATCTACGATCCCGAGAACCTCACCTGGGAACCGCCCTTCAGCATCGTGGCCTATGAGCACGACTGGGCGCGCCCCGAGGTGGACTGGAACCTGGTTACAACCGATATCCGCCTGAATGGCATCCGCAACGCCGCGCAGACCACCGTGGCCCCCACCGGCACCATCGCCACCGTGGCCGGCTGCGAGGGCTACGGCTGCGAGCCGGTCTTCGCCCTGGCCTATATCCGGCACGTGAACGACAACGGCAAGGACCTGCAGCTCACCTACACCAGCCCGCTCTTCGAGGAAGCCCTGATCGGCTCCGGGCTGGATGAAGAAACCCGTACCAATATTGTGGAGCAGGTCAAGAACGAGGGTTCCTGCCAGAACGTGTTCGAGCTCCCGCCGGCCATCCGCGACGTGTTCGTCGTTTCGCAGGATGTGAACGCCGAGGAGCATGTGCGCATGCAGGCCGCCCTGCAGGCTTTTGTGGATAATTCACTCTCCAAGACGATCAACTTCCCCGCCTCCGCCACGCGCGGAGGATGTGGCCGCGGCCTATACCCTGGCCTGGGAGCTGGGCTGCAAGGGCATCACCGTGTATGTCACCGGCTCGCGCGAGAAGGTTGTGCTGGAGACCCAGGCAACGGTCAGCAAGAAATCCGACACCGCCGTGGTCAACCCCGAGACCGGCGCCGCGGCGCCCGCCGCCGAGCAGCCCGTGCTCTGGCAGTGGACCAAGAAGCCGCGCCCGCGCTACCTGGTGGGCTACACCTTTTCGGTGGAAACCCCCCTCGGGAAAGCCTTCATCACCATCAACGAGAACGGCGAGAACCAGCCCTTTGAGGTCTTTATCAACACCGCCAAGGCCGGCTCGGATACCGCCGCGGTCAGCGAGGCCATCGGCCGCCTGGTGAGCTATGTGTTGCGCATTTCCTCGCCGGTGGAGCCCTCCGAGCGCATCCAGGAGGTGATCAGGCAGCTGAATGGCATCGGCGGCGGACGCAGCCTGGGCTTCGGCCCCAAGCGCGTGCGGTCCTTGCCGGATGGCGTCTCGCAGGTGCTTTCGGAGTATATCCAGCAGCGCGCCGAGCGGCTGCTGAAGGAACAGCCTGTCGCGGTGAAGGAAACCGATGCTGAACCCATCAAGGTGGAAATTCCCGCGCAGGATAAGAAGCAGCCCTTATTGAAGATCGGCGACCTGTGCCCCGAGTGCGGCCAGGCGGCGGTGATCAATGAGGAGGGCTGCCGGAAGTGCTATGCCTGCGGGTATAGTGAGTGCTAATACTGGAGAAATTATGTCTAAAAGAAATGTTTACCACGTGACCTATAACAATAACCAATGGGAAGTAAAAAAAGTTGGGAATGATAAATCTTCAAGGGTTCATGATACAAAGAAAGAGGCTGTTGATTCTGCGAATCAATTAGCAAAAAATCAAGAACCTTCTCAGATTGTTATTCATAAAAAAGATGGCAAAAT
The DNA here is from genome assembly GCA_963747315.1 of uncultured Chloroflexia bacterium. Lineage (GTDB taxonomy): Bacteria > Chloroflexota > Anaerolineae > Anaerolineales > Anaerolineaceae > CAVVEQ01. The sequence goes on from CAVVEQ010000013.1 coordinate 989,789, forward strand.
CCAGGAAGAGAGAACTTACTCTAAGGATCCCTTTCCACCAAAAGGATAAGATACTTAATAATTTTTAGGTGGGATATGCAATTTGAAAATCTAAACAATATAATTAATAACGAAATCCGAATCTTACTTACTTCTGATTTGTTTCTTGATTGGTTCCGGCGAGAAAAATTTGAAGTAAACGATTATCTTATTATCAATAATTCAATCATGTTTAGAGATAATGTAAAAACAAAAAAATCAAAAAAATATTTGGGTCTTCGATTATTGAATAAAGACCTTTCAAAATATGAGATATTGGTCTTTACATTACCTGAGAATTTTAAAATAAAAAGATTTTCAAAAATAGATTCAAAATCTGCGTTAACCTTTACGACTGAGAATCTTGAATCAGAAATTATTTATGAAATAAGTATATTGGGAAGGTTGGTATTTATTCTTATAGGAAGAATTGATGATATTCAAAGATTTGAAGTACAGATCTATCATTCACTTTTCAATAAATTGATTCTTGATAAGCATTCGCCAAAATCAGTAGAAATTAATGGAAAAGATATTGTAATAAATGATTTGAATGATTTTGAATCACTCTGGGCAAATATTGAAGAAATAATTCTTGCATATTTCGATCCTAATCAGAAAAATATCGAATCATTTAAAGCCACATTTATTGATGCTCTCATCAAATTAAAATCTGAGGTTCATGTAAATCTTGAACTTCCGTTAATAAATCAACAATATCAAAATACTTTTATTGATCAAATTATTAATTCATTAAATGATAATCTCGATGAATATTATTCTTCCTTACAGATATTTAAAAATAATGAAGAGAAATCTAACCTAAATGACATTCTTAGAATCTCTTATAATTTTTCAGACCAAGCTCTAAAAATCCTGAAAATGATAATAAGTATTTGTGATTTAAAACCAATTATTTTTTGGACGACTTTATCTGAGCAAATTTACCTTGAAGAATCATTTAATTCCTTGCCCTGGGAAAGAAATTCAAAGAAACCAAGCTTAGAAGGATATATAAACCTTATTCATGGTGCTCGGAATCGAGTCTTCCATAATATATTAAATTTTCAAAACACAATAGAAGTAAATATTGAAGGTATAAATATTCAGGCAAAAAGATTGCGAATTTTTTCAGATTTCAAATCAAAAAAGAATATTTTTGAATATGAAGATAAGGACTTAATAGATATCCTAACCGAATTTACTAGATCTGAAGAAGAATATGTATCATTAGATTTTTGGGAACGGAATTATGAAATAATGAAATCATCCATTGAACTATTAAAGGCAATTAAATCGTCTTTAATTTCGATAAATAACTCAGAATGAATTTATAAATAATCTTTGAATAATGGGATTAATTAAATGTGTTCAAAAACCAGTATTGAAATAGTCCGTATCTTTGATAAAGATTTTCCAGTAAATATTCCCGATGATTTAGGGGATAAACCTCTCGAAGTGGTCAATGAAAAAGGAGATATTCTCGCAATTTTTTATAATTCCTCATGTTTGATAAATAAACCAAAGGAATTGGAAAAGTTTATCCTAGAATATGATGTCTTTTTTGATCAAGATCTTACTCATATAGATACAGATCCAGAAGACACAGATGAAGATGCTATTTCTGAGCGAGAAGAATGGATAAAAGAACATCCTAATTTTGATAAATATCAATTTACCTGGAAAATAAAGAGAGAAATACAAGTATTTTCTGCCATCTGCCGCTTAACATTCCCCTTCCATTTGTCAAAAACTGTAGAAGAAGATTGTTACACAAGATTTAACTGGTGGGGAGTGGACTGTTTTGATGAAATTTCTGAATTAGCTTTTACTTATGAAAATATATCAATCATTGCGAAAATCTTAGATATCTTATTTAATACACAAAATTCAAGTGAATTCACGGAGTGTATAGAAAAATATTTAAATAATCTTCATGAAAATAGGTTCCTCTACGACCATTCTGAATTGCTTTTTAATTGTGAAAATATTGATCGATGCATTGAAATAGCAGACGGAATAAATAATAATGAAATAATTGAATATTTATCAGATTATAAAAAACACCTTTCTTAACTCCTTATTCGGATGTGTAAAATTTATCATAAAAACTATTTGTGAGGGAATATATATACATTTAGCGCAATCTGAAGCTATGCATTTTCCCCTTTAGAAGATCATCTCATACTCCATCGCCAATTTTCCCATGATAATAATTGCTTCGTTTCATTTGACTAATATGATAGAAGCATCTTTTGCATTTGATTTCGATAAAGTTCAAACGCTTTTCTTCCCTGCTCCGTCAACCGCACCATCGTGTGCGGTTTTTTCTCCACGAATTCCTTTTCGATCTTCACATACCCGGCTTCCTCCAGCTTGCTGAGGTGCGCCGAAAGGTTGCCCCAGGTCAGGCCGGTGCGGTTCATCAGGTAGGTGTAATCCGCGCTTTCCACCACGTACAGGTTCGCCAGGATCACCAGCCGGGCGGGTTCGTGCACCACCCGGTCGATGCCGCCCAGCTCCCCGGCGGTTGGGTCCGCCCGCTTTCTACCCATTGCCACCCTCCGCGCGGGTTTGGGGTGCTCTTTCAGGAAACGGATGAATAAATAAACTCCTGGCACCATCACCAGCAGGCCGCCGATCCAGAAGATGGCGAAATTATTCAGATATTCGCCCAGCCCGAAGCAGAGCGCGTAGATCACGGCGATGTAGTACCCGCGCGGGTAATCGTTGAACCAGGCGATTGTGGCGATGGCCGCACCGACAAATAACCCCGCGAACAGGTAAATTGGCAGACCTTGAGGCAGGGAGGCATTGTTGTTCTTCGCGGTCGCGGTCAGGATGACAAGAATCACGGTCACCAGGGTGAACCCTCCCAGGATCAGCGCCAGATGCAGTTTCCTGCGTTTGCGCGCCGGTCCGAACTTCACCAGCCCCAGCCTCGGTGCGGTGATGTAGCGCTTTCCAGCCCAGAAGATAAGGAAAGCTCCACCGATCAGCACAAGGTAACCAAGGTAACGTACCAGGTCTGATTCGATCCATTCAATCGTGGAATTCAAGAGCAGCGCCAAATCCCAGAGCAGCAATCCCAGGTAGATATCCCACAGGCCATCCTGGTGGTAGGATCTCCAGGCATTCCTTTCCAGGGTTTTCAAGTCCATCGAGTCGTTCATCACCAACCTCCTTGCATTGATTATTACTTTGTATTACTAATGTTCTTTGTATAATATATATCATTCTTCTGCAGATTCCATTGGACATATGACCAATTAATCTTTGCGATTCGATTATTGCACTCCGCGTTTTGCGCGGAGGGAGCGCTGGTGGAGATTGGCATCGCGAACACTCGCAAAGAATGAATAAATCAGACGGTATAATCAACCGGTTCCGAATCTCTCCCGAAAGTAGAACCTCGCGATCAACACGAAAACCCATTCAACCGAAAAACCGGGCGGCAGCCACCGCGGAACGATCGTCACCGCCGCGGGTACCATCGCCCTGCTCTCCATGGGCATCCTCTACTCCTGGAGCGTGATCAAGGCCAACATCCCTCCGGAATGGGGTTGGGCGGATTACCAGAAATCGCTGCCCTTCTCCACCGCCTGCATCGTTCTGCCCTTCACCACCATCCTGGGTGCGAAGCTGCTTGGTAAATACGGTCCGCGGAAGGTTGTCACGGCCGCTGGTGTCCTTGCCGGGCTTGGGATGATCATCCCCAGCCAGTCCACCTCTCCCTGGGTGCACACGCTGGCCTTCGGGCTGCTCATCGCCTGCGGCATCGGCTTCACCTTCTCCTCCGCCAGCGCCACCTCCATGATGTGGTTCCCGGAATCGAAAACCGGCCTCATTTCCGGCATCGTCGTCGCCGGCTTCGGCATGGGCAGCGCCTGGGTCGCTCCACTGGCACGCGCTTCCATCTCGGCCAACGGATTACCAGAAACCATGCTCTATTTCGGTTTTGGCATGACCCTGCTGGTGGTGCTCTGCGCCCAGTTCATGCGCGTTCCCCCGGACGGGTTCATCCCTACCACAAATGGCAAAGCCGACCCGGTGAGTACCACCCCGGTGGTGGAATTCCAACCCCGGCAGCTCTTCCGCACCTGGCAGTTCTACCTCATCTGGATCGCCTTCGCGTTCGGCTCGGGAGCCGGTTTGATGGTGATCGGCAACCTGGCCCTGATCGTCAAGGACCAGATCGGGCTGGCAGCCTTCGGCGCGGTGGCTGTCTCCGCGCTCGCGCTTGGCAACGGCGGCGGGCGCGTCCTCTACGGGGTGCTCTCGGATCGCTTCGGAAGGAAGGCCATCCTGCTCACCGCCTTCCTGCTCCAGGCCGGGTTGATCCTGCTCCTGATGAATATGACCGCCGGCAGCCCGCAGGCAAACGTCCCCCTGCTCATGATCCTGGTGGCGGTGATCGGCGCGAATTACGGCGCGAACCTGGCGGTTTTTCCAGCCCTCACCAGGGATTACTATGGGCCGAAAAACTACGCCATGAACTACGGGATCGTCAACACCGCCTGGGGAATGGGAGGTTTTATGCTCTCCCAGCTGGCAGGATCAATTCGCGATACAACCGGGACATACAACCAGGCATACATCCTATCCACAGGGATGCTCATCGTCGCGGCGATCCTGACCGGTTTGCTCAGATCTCCGCAACAAGACAATGTGCCTTCTGTGTCTGATAAATCCGGTGATCCGTTGGCGACTTTATAACTGAAACAATCGATTTAATAAAAAGCTGGCCGGAAACCCGGCAAATTCTGTTTTTACGAAGAATCATTAATAAATGATTACACGCCTGGTCAATCGTCTCAAAACCGGAGGTGTATTTCGTCCAAAAATTTGCAGCGAATTTACTGCTTGTCAAATTATCCACCCTGAAGAAATTGACATCACCAATATAAAAATAATCCGGTAATAATGGATCGCAATCTGAACAAACCTTCGGATTTCATAATTCCTATCTCAATCGTTCCTGTAAGCAAAATTGACAATTAATATATAATTTGTTCACATAAATCCATCCTCGAGGTCAAAAGGAGACGGTATGTTACACAAACCAGCCACCCCCACAGGCAAGGACCCGGCAGCGGCATATAAAATGCGAATCGGTTTATGGATGTTCCTGTTTTACGCGATTTTCTACGCAATCTTCGTTGCAATTAATTTGTTAAACCCGCCGGCTATGGGTACCATCGTCTTCGCTGGTTTGAATCTGGCGACTGTGTATGGTTTCGCACTGATCATTGGAGCCTTGCTCGAAGCGCTCGCATATAACTTACTTTGCGGAAAGAAAGAAGCCGAGCTGGCTGAAAAACCTGTCCCGGTCAACGATGAATCCGCAGGAAAGGGCAAGGCATAATCCCATGGCAGTCATCGTCTTCATCATCTTTGTTGTCATCGTAATCGGCCTTTCCTTTTACCTCGGGAAAAGAACGAAAAGTTCGAGCGCATATTATGCCGCCGGCGGACAGATCAAGTGGGGAGTAAACGGGATTGCCTTTGCAGGCGATTACCTTTCTGCTGCGTCATTCCTGGGCATCTGCGGGCTTATTGCCACAGTCGGGTTTGACGGGTTTCTGTATTCCATCGGTTACCTCGCAGGCTGGGTTGTAGCCCTGTTCGTTGTGGCTGAACCCCTTAAAGAATTGGGGAAATACACGTTTACCGACGCGTTGGATTCCAAATTCAATTCACGCAGCATCAAACTTACAGCCGCGATCAGCACCCTGGTCGTCTCGGTTTGCTACCTGATTCCCCAGATGGTTGGTGCGGGAGTGCTGGTGGAGCCATTGCTGGGCATCCCTCATGCCTACGGGGTAGTCATGGTTGGGGTGATCGTCATCACCATCGTGGCAACAGCAGGCATGGCTTCCACGACCTATGTACAGTTCATTAAGGGTGCGCTGTTGATCATCTTCTCCACTGTTCTGGTTGTCGCAGTCCTTGTCCGAGGTCTCTCGACCCAACCAGATCAGGGAGGAAAAGTACCATTTTATCAATACGCCTCCATCCCGGCATCGATTGTCGACGGCAAGGTGCAAGTGGATCAAACAGGCGTTGAGATTCTAGACCAGGCGGAAGTGAAAGGCGGGCTGGTCTTTGTATTGCTCAATTATCAAGGCGTTCAGAACTGGTGGCATGCGACCGAAACCGAACAGGGTTTGATGTTGATGGAATCTCAATCGGTGGTAGCCAAACCGGAAGGCCAATGGATCAACGGAGCACCATCCTCCCCGGAGAATCAAATTCGCCAGGTGGGCAACCTGGAGCAGATCCAAGGTGAAAGCAATGTCAATACTGGCAACATTTCTATTTTGAACTTCCTATCAACCTTCACAGATAAAAATACTACCGTGCGTACCTGGAAAACTTCCAGTTTCACCAACAGCTTGAATGAGAAAGTAACAGTATATTATTTCCAGGATGTGCCCGGCGAGCGATTCCTGCGGCCGGGTATGAAATTCAAGATCGAAGGGACAGGTTTGGAGCGGTTGGATTTCCTTTCACTTATGCTCGCGCTCTTCCTGGGCACCGCTGCTCTGCCACATATCCTCATCCGCTACTATACCGTCCCGAATCCTGCCAGCGCTCGAAAATCCACGATCGTGGCTATCGCAGCAATTGGCTTTTTCTATATCCTGACCCTCTTCATGGGGTTGGGTGCGATCGCGAACGGGGTTTTGAACCCGGCTGATAGTAATATGGCCGCTCCCCTGCTAGCGCGTTCCTTCGGGGAACTTCTCTTCGCGATCATTTCTGCCATCGCTTTTGCGACAGTGCTTGGCACAGTCAGCGGGTTGATCGTGGCGGCATCCGGCGCCGTGGCGCATGACTTTATGGATCGCTTCATGAACAGGAAAATGGACGATCGAAAAAAGGTGGCTGCCGGAAAAACTGCTGCATTTGTTATCGGCGGAATTGCCATCATTCTGGGTATCTTGTTTAAGGGTATGAATGTATCCTTCCTGGTTGGTCTGGCATTTGCTGTGGCGGCTTCTGCCAACCTGCCCGCGATAATTATGCTCCTGTTTTGGAAGAAAACTACACCCAAAGGGATCTCTTCATCCATCGTCGTTGGGATCGTCTCATCACTGGTGCTGATCGCATTCTCCCCCGAGCTTTACACACTTTACGGCTTGAATCCGCTGGATGCACCGGTTCCGATCAACAATCCGGGTATCATTTCCATACCGCTTAGCTTTATCACCCTGGTGGTAGTGTCGTTACTGACACAGAAAAAGGATTAACCCATCTGTCAAAGCGGGATGCTTCAATTCAGGCATCCCGCTTTTTATAATAATTCGATCAATGCCAATTATTGTAAATTTCCACCTTCATTCCAACTTCAGCGACGGTGAACTTTCACCCGAATCGCTTGCCGCGAAATTATCTGCAGCCGGGGTGCGTTTTGCATCGCTAACTGATCATGACACTATTGAAGGTCTACCGCGGTTCCAGAAAGCAGCAAAGAAACGTGGAATATCCGTTTTACCCGGGGTTGAATTGACAACATGTTTCAACGGTAGAGAATTGCATCTCCTCGGTTTTGGATTCGATCCCGAGTTTCCTGATCTACGGGCTACCCTTGTATCCATGCGCCAGGTTAAAGATCTTGGAGTGCATAGCATCACCGGATCGATACGGAAAATGGGGGCAAATCATCCCGGAAGCCCCGGGGATTCTTCCTCGAACACCGCCGCACCGGATGGAAAGCTGGAAATTTCCACCGCCATCGATCTCATTCACCGTGCCGGAGGTAAAACTTTTCTAGCGCATCCTTACTTTTATGAATCCGATCCTAATCGGTTGGGTCTCCTAATTGATGAATTAATAACCCTCGGCCTGGATGGGCTCGAAGCATTTTACACACCGATTTCCAAAAAACAGCAGGAATTCCTGGTTGGAATCGCTAATAAATTAAATCTTCCGGTTAGTGCCGGAACGGATCTTCATCAGGATGGTGGTAATTTTGGGATAGAAATCCAGGAAGAGTATTGGACGAAATTTCGTCGATCGATATTTTCCAACCCCGCGCTCAACGCTCAATCCTCAACCAGTGAGAATAATTCTTCCGCAGGTCAGGTAACCAATCCATCTGCTACGAAACCACATCATTTTCGACGCAGATCGTATATCGTTAGAATTTTCTTGCCAACACTTATCGCCATTGGTTTATTCCTTGCGGTCATCTGGGGTATCATCCTTCCCTCTTACGAGCAATCTCTGCTCGAACGCAAACGGGAGCTTATCCGCGAGTTAACCAATTCAGCTTGGAGCATTCTGGCTTCCTACGAACGGGATGAAAGGAATGGGATCCTCACCCGTCAGCAGGCACAGGAACAAGCCATAACCAGGTTGGAAGCGTTACGTTATGGCAAGGAAGGAAAGGATTATTTTTGGATACAGGATATGCAACCGCGAATGGTGATGCATCCCTACCGTTCCGATTTAAATGGGCAGGATGTATCGAAGTTTACTGATCCGCTCGGTGTGGCGATTTTTGTTGAGTTTGCCAGGCAGGTTGAACGTGCAGGAGAAGGATATTTAAATTATGTGTGGCAGTGGAAGGATGATCCCACCCGGTTGGAACCAAAAGAGTCCTTCGTTAAAGGTTTTTCACCCTGGGGTTGGGTGATCGGCACCGGGATATACACTGATGATGTGCGGACTGAAATCGATCAACTTGAGCGCAACCTTGTTCAAGTCACTCTTGTGGTTTCAGGGGCCATCATCCTATTGCTCGCCTTTGTTCTCCACCAGAGTCTCAAAATTGAACGTGAGCGCCAGGAAATTCTAGACGATCTCCATGAATCCACAGAACGTTACCGTTCCTTGGTGGAAGCCACTACTGAAGGCACATTGCTGATCATCGGCGATCACTGCAGCTATGCAAATCAGACATTTTTGTCCATAAGTGGGTATACACAAGATCAACTTGAATTCTTAGCCTTGGCAGATTTGATTCATCCAACTGAAAACACGATGTTTTGGGAAAAATATGATTCTATACTTGAAACCGGTTCAGGCGAGGTGGAAGCCATTGATGGCGTGCTAAGCCGCGCGGACGGTAAATCAAATAGTTGCGTGCTTGGATTTTCCCCGATTCAATTTGCAGGTCAGAAGGGGTATATCCTTCTTTGTCGGGATATCACCACACAAGCTTCTCAAATTGGAAGTGATGATCTTGGAAGGGTAATCCAATCTTCCGAAATAGGGGTTTTCCGAGCCAAAGCCGATAAGCACGCTGAAATATTGGATTGCAACCCGGCAGCCCGCGCTTACTTTTCAAAAGAACCGCATTCCCTGGCTGATCTATTCGTAAATCCTGCGGATTTTGAGGAAATGATCCAAAAAATACTGGTGGGAGAAGAGATCCGAAATCATATTATACAAATTGAAGCTGGTGATAGGTCGATACGGTTTCTCGCTTTCTCCGCTCATGTGGATCGCGAAGAGGGCGGCGATTTTATCACCGGTACCCTTCAGGATGTTACGCTTGAACGCAGCCACGAAATAAACCGGGAGGAATTAATCGAGAAATTACAGGCATCGCTTTTGTTCCTTCACGAACCGCTAAGTCACTTGGGGAAAAACGCGTTGATCTGCAATCTGAATGATACAGTGACCGGGACTGCCCGTTTAATGAGTGAGCGAGGAGTTACAGCAGTTTTGGTTAGTAGTGATGGTGCTGAAATTGGTATCGTCACCGATCACGACCTTCGCGCCCGTGTTCTAACCGGGAATTCAACTTTAAATGCACCCATTCATTCGATCATGAGTGCACCAATAATCAGGATTTCGGAAGATGCTCCAGTTTATGAAGCCTTGTTACGGATGGAGGAAAATGGGATCAGTCATCTTGCGGTAGAGGATCGTGACGGGAAGATTGTAAGCGTTATTGATAATAAATCCCTGGTTAAGTTTCAGGATTATGGCACGATCGTACTTTCCCGGGAAATTACACGCGCTCCTACCCCTGAGGAAATAGGCCGCCAAACAAATCGAATACCTCAATTGGCAAGGGCATTATTGGAGAGCTCAGCCCGCCCACGGTATGTCACCCGCACACTTGCTTCCATTTGCGACTCGGTTACTGAACGTCTGGTGAAGTTAGCGATCGAAGAACTGGGGGAACCACCAGCCACCTTCTCGTTTATCGGTATGGGAAGCCAGGGTCGTCAGGAACTTACCCTTATCACCGACCAGGATAATGGCATCATTTTTGCCCCATCTCCCGACTCTGATCCACAAGAGACTTTGCTTTATTTTCTAAAACTGGGAGGAAAGGTCAACGAAGGTTTAGCTCTTGCCGGGTATCCTCCATGCCGTGGAGGGGTCATGGCTGGTAATGCGCGCTGGTGCCGATCTCTTTCTGAATGGGAATCCAGTTCCAATGAATGGATCCAAAAATCCGAACCTCAGGAAATCGTTGATTTCAGTATATTCTTCGATTTTCGCACCATATATGGTGATGCTGAATTGGCCCGAAAATTACGTGCAAGCATTTTTTCTTCGCTGGAAGATCAACCATCATTTTTAAATTTCCTTGCTCAAAATGCGCTGACATTTAAACCACCTTTCCGCCTGTTGGGAAGTATGTATTTTGGTGGTGGCTCAACAGAGCATGCAGGTGAAATCAATTTGAAAGATGCCATGATGCCGCTAGTAAGCTTTTCACGTTTATACGCTCTGCGTCACCGCTTGAGCCAAACCCATACAGAGGAACGGATCGAAGCCCTTGCTAATCGCGGCATAATACTCCCATCCAACCACGATGAATTCATCGACGCATACGAATTCATAATGCTGCTTCGCCTCCAGGCTCAGGTTGATGAAATCCAAGCTGGACGGAGTCCGACGAACATCATTCAACCTTCGAAGTTAAGTTACATTCAAAAAGAATTATTAAAACAAGCCTTCACCCAAATATCAGTGGTTCAAAAAAAGATACGGTACGATTTTCTAGGTGGCGCGTAAGATCACTAACACTCACGGTGCTGACCAATTCATTTATGTCTGATTTGTTGGGATGGAGCTGGGTTGAAATATTCGCGAGGTCTTTATCGTTGGCAATCGGAGTGGTAGAGTGAAGTCGGCAAAAATAATTACACGCTGCTTGGTTTCAGGTTCTCAGAATAGGTGCTACATATTTCCCGGGCAAATATCCGTAAACCAGAACAACCACCGACCAAACTCCTTGGATTAACCCTGCCGAAAACTTGTATCGATATTCTTAAGGTCCTCGGCTTTTTTGGACCGATTGTTACGACCGCGTCAGCCGCATCGTGTAGCGGTATCTATCTCCTCTGTATAGTATCTTCACGTACTCCACCGCCTTCCGTTCCTGCGACCAGAGAACACGTTCATTTAGTAATAATGGGCAACCCTCCTCGATTTGAAGCAGGTGGGCTTCATCAGGAGATGCCAGGGTAACCTCCAGGGTCTCATCTGCTGCCCATGGGAGGATGCCAAATTTAACCTGCAGGATCTTATAAAGCGAGCCGGCTTGTTCCATCTCCTCCATCGAAATATCCTGCTCGGTATCAAGCGCCAGGTAAGATGTCTGCAGACCGATGGGAATCCCGTCGCCCAAGCGAATACGTTCTATGCGTAGCGTTTTTCCATCCGCAGGCATATCCAATTTGCGGGCGATATTCTCCGGCGGTACCTCTCGCGATAAGCTCCGTACCACCTGCCCCGGCTTTATCCCACGCTTAAGTAGATCTTCCGAAAAGCTGGTAAGCTCCAGCAATCCCTTCTGCAGTTTTTGTGGCATCACAAAAGTGCCTTTGCCATGCTCCCGGTAGAGGTAACCCTCTCTTATCAGAAGCTCGATCGCCTGACGGATGGTCGGCCTGCTGATTCGGTACTGCTGCTCCAGCTGCCTCTCGGAGGGTATGGCGGATTGCGGCGGCCACTCGCCGGATTGGATCTTTTCACGCAGGATGCGAGCTAATTGGTGATAACGGGGAATCTGATCGTACGGATTGATCATACTTGACATTTTATCACCAAAGTGCTATTATAAGGACGTAATATTGTCATGTGGTCTTTACCAGTTAAATATATATCAATAAATCAAGGATCAAATGCTGGAAATGAGCACGCCAAGCGAACAGGAAATCAACGAGATCGTCCGGAAGGTGATCGCAAGCCTCCCGCAGGCGGCTATCGCTTCCCCCAACCCGGATAAGATTGTCGCCATCGGCGCGGATCACGGTGGCTTTCCGCTCAAGGAAGCCCTGAAACCGTATCTCGCTGAGCTGGGCTACACGGTGATCGACTGCGGCACCAATTCCACCGCTGCGGTGGATTACCCCGATTTAGCCCGGGCGGTAGCTGAGTTGGTCTCCTCGGGTAAGGCTTTTCGAGGGGTAATGATCGACGGTGCCGGGATCGGCTCCTGCATGACCGCCAACAAGGTCCCCGGCGTGCGCGCTAGCATGTGCTATGACCTTTCCACCGCATCCAATGCCCGGGAACACAACAACGCCAATATGCTCACCCTGGGTGCCGGTTTGATCGGCGAATCCCTGGCCAAACAGATCCTCAAAACCTGGCTCTCCACCGAATTCGGCGGAGGCCGGCATACCAAACGCGTCGATAAGATAATGGACGTCGAAAAAATCTACATGAAGGAAGGAAGATCCTCATGAGCCCAGATACTCAGGTTGTCGAATCCCTGGTGCAGATCATCACCCGCGAGGTGCTCAGTGCTTACGCTGAAGAGGATATTCAGAAATCCATCTCGCAGGGGTTGATGTGCAAGCGCGATTGCGCCAGCGGCATGTGTGCCACCACCTGCTTCAATAAACTTGGTCAGGTTGTCAGCGCCGGCGCTGAGCGCATCACCACCACTGTGGGCGTAATCCCCACCGACCTCAGCATGGCAAGCATGATCGACCACACCCTGCTCAAACCGGATGCCACCCCCGAAAAGGTCACCCAGCTCTGTATGGAAGCTCGTAAACACAACTTCGCCTCGGTGTGCGTTAACCCCTCCTACGTTAAGCTTTGTTCCGACCTGCTGCAGGGTTCGAACGTCAAGGTCTGCTGCGTGATCGGCTTCCCGCTCGGCGCCACCCTGCCCGAGGTCAAAGTGATCGAAGCCAAGATGGCACTCGAAAATGGCGCTTCCGAGTTGGATATGGTCGTCAATATCGGGGCGCTGAAAGCCCGCGATTCCGCCCTGGTCGCCCGTGATATCCGTGGGGTGGTGGCCACCGGGCACGCTGCCGGGGCGCTTGTTAAAGTCATTCTCGAGACCTGCCTGCTCTCCGATGAGGAAAAGGTGCTTGGCTGTCTTCTTTCCAAGGAAGCCGGGGCGGATTTCGTCAAGACTTCCACCGGCTTTTCCACCGGTGGCGCCACGGTCAAAGACATCATGCTCATGCGCCAGACAGTCGGCCCCGAGATGGGTGTAAAGGCATCCGGGGGCATTTCCAGCCGCGAGGACGCGGAGAAAATGGTCAAGGCCGGGGCAACGCGCATCGGTGCCAGCGCTGGGATCAAGATCATCGGCGCAGCCGCGCCCGAACCCACACCTGCTGTCGCTCCGCAGCCCGCTGCAGTCAAATCTTATTGAGGAAAAACACTATGCTGATCGCGAAAGTCGTTGGAACAACCGTTTCAACCATCAAGGATGAAAAGCTGACCGGGCGTAAGCTATTGGTGCTGCGTCCCACCGATGAGCGCGGCAATCCCACCGGCAAGCCTTACGTAGCCATCGATACCGTCGATGCTGGCATCGGCGACCTGGTGCTCACTGCCTCCGGTTCCAGCGCCCGCCAGACCACCATCACCAAAGATACCCCGGTGGACGCAGTCATCATGGCCATGATCGACTCGCTGGAAGTGGAAGGCGAGATCGTCTACAGGAAGAGCTGAAATAATGGATTCTGACCTGGCCTCCATTCAGGAAGCGCGCGATCTGGTCTCCGCTGCCTACGAAGCCCAAAAACAATGGGCCAAGGCTACGCAAGCCCAGGTGGATTCTGTCTGCGCAGCCATGGCGGAGGCGGGTTTCCAGGCTTCCGAGCGATTGGGACGGATGGCAAGCGAGGAGACTGGTTACGGCGTGCCCGCCCACAAGAAACTCAAGAACGAGTTCGGCTCGCGCTCTGTCTGGGAGAGCATCCGCGACCTGAAGACAGTGGGGGTTGTCCGCGAGGATCCCGCACGGCGCGTGTATGAAATCGCCTGGCCAATGGGCGTGATCGCTGGCCTGATCCCATCCACCAACCCCACCTCCACCGTCTTCGCCAAGGCGCTGATGGCTGTCAAGGCGCGGGATGCGATCGTCTTCGCCCCCCACCCCTCCGCCGCGCGCTGCTCGCTGGAAGCTAGCGTATATCGTGGCAGAAGCGGCGGTAAAAGCAGGAGCACCGCAAGGATTAGTGAGCTGCCTGAAGCAGATCTCCCTCCCAGGGACGCAGGAATTGATGAACCACAACCACGTTGCGCTCATTCTTGCGACCGGTGGTTCGGGAATGGTGAAAGCTGCCCACTCGGTAGGCAAGCCCGCCTACGGGGTCGGTCCGGGGAATGTGCCAGTCTACGTGGACCGAACCGCTGATCTTGAAAAAGCCGCCCGCTATATCGTTGCTTCCAAGGCTTTCGACTACTCCACCATCTGCGCCACCGAGCAGGCAGTCATCGCTGATGCTCCCATCGCGCGCAAGCTGGAGGACCTGATGAAGGCACATGGCGCGCATTTCGTCACCTCTGAACAAGCCGATCTCCTCCGCAAGGTGCTTTTCTTCGCGGACGGCGGCATTAACCCCGCCTCGGTGGGAAAATCACCCTTCGTTCTGGCAGGCATGGCCGGTTTTGAGATCCCCGCGGGTACGCGCATCCTGGTTGCCCGGCTTTCCAAGGTTGGCCGGGAGGAACCGCTTTCGCGAGAGAAGCTGACGACCGTGCTGGGCTGGTACGAAACCGAGGGTTGGGAGGCAGGTTGCGAACGCTCAATTGAACTCATCCAGTTCGGCGGACGCGGTCACACGCAGATCATCTACGCCACTGACGACAAAGTCATCATGGAATTCGGGCTCGAAAAACCCGTCTTCCGCATCCTGGTCAACACCATGGGTACGCTGGGCGCAATCGGCCTGACCACCGGTGTGCATGCCCTCGCTGACCCTGGGTTCGGGTGGAGTGGGTGGATCGATCACCGGTGATAACATCTCTGCCTGCCACCTGTTCAACATCAAGCGCCTGGCGTATGAGGCCTCTGCGCCTCCCCCGGCCGCCTTACTGGCTCCCGAGGCTGTTTCCCAGGGAACCTCACCCGACCTGGAGAAAATCGTCCGCGCGGTGGTTGAAGAAGTATTAAATGCGAAATAACCGGGAAATCTGACCCGGATATTGAGAAAAACACGAAAGTGAGGAAAAAAGAATGGATACTGCATTGATCGCTTTAGGAATGGTCGAGACCAAGGGCTTGGTGGGAGCTGTGGAAGCCGCCGACGCCATGGTCAAAGCTGCCAACGTATCGCTGATCGGATCGGAATACGTGGGTGGCGGGTTGGTCACCGTGATGGTTCGCGGTGACGTGGGAGCGGTGAAAGCCGCCACGGATGCCGGCGCTGCCGCCGCCAAGCGCGTGGGTGAGCTGGTTTCGGTGCACGTCATCCCCCGCCCGCATGTCGAAATCGAGATGATCCTGCCCCAGAGCAGCAAGGGATCTTTCGGCGGGCGCAACGCTGAAAAGAAATAAACCCGTCCGTTCCACCGGGACTCATCCCGGAAGTCAAGGTATGTTGGCAACCTGGTAACAAGGAGTTGTGATCACTATGGCTGATGCCTTTCAATTACGCTGTTATTGTTTTCTGGACCGGATGCAGGCGCAGTTCGCCGCCTTCATCGGAACGGTCACCCAGGGGGATCTGCCCACCGAAGGCATGGCCGCTCTCTATGTGGAGATGGCGCCGGGTAACGAGGTTTTTCGGGTGGTCGATATCGCGGTCAAAGCCACCGAAGCCCGCCCCGGTGCGCAGATCGTCGAACGCGAGTTTGGCATGTTTGAGGTGCATTCCCTCAACCAGGCAGCAGTCCTGGAAGCCGGCGAGGTGGTCCTCAACCGCCTGGGGATGAGCGTCGCGGATCGCATCAAGCCCGAGGTCGTCTCCACCCAGGTGATCACCCGCATCGACCCCTACCAGGCACAGCTCCTCAACCGCTTCCGCCGCGGGAGCATGCTTGTCCCCGGGGAGACGATGCTGGTGCTGGAATGCGCGCCTGCCGCCTACATAAACTATGCCTGTAACGAGGCGGAGAAAAAGGCCAACATCAAGCTGGTACACGTCTCCTCGGTCGGACGCTTCGGGCGTATGTGGCTGGCAGGGACTGAATCCGAGATCGTCACCGCCAGGAACGCCGCTATTGCCGCCCTGGAAAATCTCGAAGGCCGGTCAGGCGCTTAACGGAGGACGAATCATGCCAAAAGAGTTCTATACCGAACGGGATATCGAGGACATGTTCAAGCGCGGAGAAACCGCGCTGGAGCTGAGTGATGATGTCGTCCTCACAGAACTGGCTTACGAAAAAGCCCAGCGCCTGGGCATTAAGCTAATCGCCCGGCACGATATGCCCCCCGCCGCGCCGGTCAGACCTTATATCGCCAAGTCAATCGCATCACCTCCGCCGGCGCCATCTCAACAACCGCAGCCGGATGACCTCCGCAAGCGCGTCCACGCGGCTGTTACCGCCAAGCTGGGTACCCAGGTGGATCCCGCTCTGCTGGATGCGGTCCTCGATCGGGTGCTGGCAACCCTGGAAAGGAAATAAACCGTGCTTTTTGGAAGAGTGAAGGGAACGGCGGTTTGCACGGTCAAGTATCCCGGCACAGAGGGACTGAAGCTGCTGGTAGTTCAACCGATGGATAAACATATGCAGCCACTGGGCGCGCTCCAGGTGGCTGCCGATACGGTCCACGCTGGTATTGGAGACCTATGCGTTTTAGTGCGCTCACGCGAGGCTTCACTGGCAATGCCTGTGGAAAAGGTCGTCCCGGTCGACCTGGCGACGGTCGGGATCGTCGACGATCTCGATGTACGCCCGGATGAGGAATTCGATTTCACCCTCAAGCCGGGCTGGAACCAGTACACATGATCCTCGCGAAAGTGGTTGGAACTGTTGTCACCACCATCGGCAACCCGCATTATAAGAATCGCAGGCTGCTGGTGGTACAGCCGTTGGTACCCGTGGGCGAGAAGGTGGATGAGGATTTCATCGCCCTGGATGCCACCCATGCCGGGATCGGGGACACGGTGCTGATCAACCGCGAAGGCGGCGGTGCCCGCCAGGTGCTGGGTGACCCTGATGCGCCGATCATTTCAGTTATCGTGGGAATCGTCGATTCGGTGCAAATGGAATCATGATCAATGGATTCATAAGTAAGCAGGCCGAAAGGCCTGTTTTTGTTATAGAATTATGGCTAGCCCGGGAGGTGAATGATGGAAAACGGCTCAATTCAACAACCTGATTTTCAGACCGCAATGTCCCGTATCAAGGCCATCCAGAATTCTGAAGGACCCAATTTGCATCCCCTGGGTCGTACCCGCATGCTCTCTCACGGGAAGAAAACAGCTACGGCTGTTCTCTGGTTCCACGGATACTCCACCTGCCCGCAGCAATTCGTCCCGCTTGCGCAAAAGTGCTTCGAAAAGGGCATGAATGTTTATATCCCCCGCGCACCTCATCACGGAATCAACGATCGTCTCACCCAGGAAACCCGGAAACTCACTGAAGAACAGCTCAAAGCATGGGCAGAAGAGTGCTTGATACTTGCCAGCGCTCTGGGAAAAAAGTTGGTTGTGGGCGGCCTTTCCATGGGCGGCGCTATCACTTCCTGGCTTGCACAGATCTACCCCCAGGTTGATATAGCCGTGATAATTGCCCCAGCCATTGCCTACCGTGCCATTCCATCTTTTCTGCGCCCCATTGTAGTTCCAATTAATAGCTGGCTGCCGGATAGAATGAGGTGGTGGGATCGGAAATTAAAAGAAAAAGAAGAAGGTCCGGATTATGCCTACGCCTGGGTATCCGCCCACGGGTTGACGATCTTTCCCCGGATCGGTGCTGAGGTTAAAAAGCTTTACCGGAAGTCTCCTCCCGAGGCCAGAGAGATCTGGATGGTGATCAATGACCATGACGAGAGCATCGATGACGTGTCTGTTGATAAGTTCGCAAAGGATTGGCAAAAAGCAAAACCGGGAGCAGTCCATATTTATCATTTTCCCGATGAACTGGGATTAATTCACGATTGCATCAGCGTTGAACAACCCAGGCAAAGGGTGGATATTGTTTACCCGGTTCTGATGGACATTGTGACAGGCAAGGGAAAAGAATCTAGATAAACGAGGAGCGAACATCATGAGCACATTGAACTTCCCGAAGGGTTTCAAATGGGGGGTAGCTGCCTCCGCATACCAGGTGGAAGGCGCCTGGAACGAGGATGGCAAAGGTGAAAGCATCTGGGACCGGTTCGTTCACACCCCCGGGAAGATCCTTCGTGGAGACACCGGGGATGTCTCCATCGACCATTACCATAAATATCAAAGAGGATATCGCCCTGATGGCTTCCCTTGGCATCCCTGCCTACCGCTTTTCCACCGCCTGGACGCGTATCCTCCCGGAGGGAACAGGCAGGGTCAACCGGAAGGGGTTGGATTTCTACTCACGGCTGGTGGATGAATTGCTCAAGAACAAGATCGAGCCTTATGTGTGCCTCTTCCACTACGACCTCCCCCAGGCACTGCAGGATAAAGGCGGCTGGCCGGAGCGCTCCACTGCCGATGCCTTCGCCGAATACGCCGCTGTCGTCACCAAGGTCTTATCCGACCGGGTGGACACCTTCATCACCCACAACGAACCCTGGGTGACCGCCATGGCGGGGTATTTCTCCGGCGATCACGCCCCGGGTATCAAAGAACCGTTATCGGGGATTAAAGCCCTGCACCACTTGCTTCTTTCCCACGGCCTGGCAGCTGAAGCCATCCGGGCGCATGCAAAGAAGCCGGTGAAGGTCAGCATCGTTTTGAATCTAAACCCGATCCACCCGGCCACAGACACAAAGAAAGACCGGGATGCCGCTATGCGCATGGACGCAATGATGAACCGTGTGGTGCTCGACCCGATCTTCAAGGGCACCACCCCCATTCACGATATCCCGATGGGGAATATGATCGCCTCATCCTTTATCAAACCTGGCGACCTGGAAAAGATCCGCACCTGCGACCTGCTGGGGGTAAATTACTACACCCGCGCGGTGGTAAAAAATGACCCCAAATTCCCGGTCGTGGCAGCCACCCAGGTACATCCGGAAGGCAACGAATACTCCGGCATGTGGGAGATCTACCCGGATGGGTTATTTGAGATTCTGGATCGTGTCTGGAAGGATTACAGACCCAAATGCGAGCTGATGGTGACAGAGAACGGCGTGCCCGTGCCGGATGGCGTCGATTTTGACGGTCGGGTGCGCGACGAGCGCCGCATTCGTTACCTGCGCGCCCACCTGGCGCAGGTTCACAAAGCCATCCAGGCTGGCATCCCCATCTCCGGTTATTTCCACTGGTCCTTTATGGATAATTTCGAGTGGGCGCTGGGGTACAGCCAGCATTACGGGCTGGTATATGTGGATACTGCCGATCAGAAGCGGGTGGTCAAGGATTCGGGGCGCTGGTTCGCCGGGGTGATCCGCGCGAACGCCCTGGAGGATTAACTCCTCCCGGCGCGTTAACCCTTATTCAATTCCGAGCGATTTCACCACCGACCGGACAGAGTCCTCGTCCATTTGCAGGTCAACGTCCGGGTAAACCTGACCAGGTTTCCGTCTGGCGGGCACTTTCCCCAGGCTGGACTTCGGTCAGCGGGCTGGTGGTTTCCAGCTCGATGCAGTTCACATCGCAGTAACATTCCATCGAGCAGCCCAGGTCGATATAGTCCCCATCCGGGATGAATTGCGCTTTTTTGATGAAAAGAGTCCGATCGAGGTAATACCCCATCCAGCCGCGGTCATTAGCCCAGCCGACCTTGGTGCGGTCAGATCCTTTGAACGATGCTTTAACGAAGATGAATTCGTTTCCTAGAAAAAGATTTTCGGAGCACAGGTTCGCATACGGCCAGAAAACCACCCGCCGGTTCGGCAGCAAGCCAGTGTTTACCTTGGAAAGCGGCAGGATGGCAAACCCGCCCGACCTTGCCTGGCAGATCGGCCAGACGGTGAAATTCACCGGCCAAAGGTTATGGTTGGTGAGGATATGATCCACGATCAATTCATTCGGGGTCCTTCCCTCTTTCACGGTCATCGTTTTCTGAATCCCTGTCAGCGCTTCGGTCTTCTGAACCAGGGTGAGCATTCCGTCCTTCCATTCCACTCTCACCGGTTCGCCATCCGCCTGGTAACTGCGGATGATATCCTCCGGTCCGTGCCAGACCCGCTGCCCCCCGCGAAGGATGTAATCGCCGGCTTTCACTGAATCCGGCAGTTCGGCGAGCAGATTCTTCGCACCGTTTATCTGCAATCCCACGATCCGTGGGCCAGCGTTTTTAAGCGCGTGAAGGGTGAGGGTGCCGTTGGTTAGCTGGAAGCAGTCCTGACCGGCGAATTGGATTTCTTTGATCGAGAGCATCGGGAATCCTTTGAATTTGAATTAACTGATGTGGTTTCTTTAGAATAATATTTTAGCATTACTTCATTTTCCGGTTTCCATTTCACTCCGAAACAATTCCTCACTTGTTTAGAACATTGTTTAGAACATGTTTAGAACATGGTGTTTAGAACATGTTGAATCTTTAGGATTTCGACCTATAATTAATCACTAGGGTCGCAACGAAAGTATTATCTCAAGTGGAGGTTGACATGGGAAAGAAAAAATCAGGCGGATTGATTCTCGCGGCATTTGGCATTGCAGTAACCCTAACAGTGGTCCTTGTTATGCCTGTTTTTGCACAGGATGATCCGCAGCCACAAGCGGAGCCCACTCAGACGTCGGAATCTACAGCGGCACCTGCCACGGAGACGTCACCTGGACCCTCCGGGTCTCAGGATTCGGATGAAACGCTCCCGGCTAACCCCGCCCCTCTTCTAATACCTGAAATTGAACCCGTTTTCCCGTCAATCCCATCACAGGATTCTTCCGAAGAGATGGAATCGGATTCTTTTGCGGTCGGGCAGGATTCCCTCGCCCAGACCCTGGCTGAAAATGAGCTCGTCGTCGCGGATACGGGTGGTGCTCCCCTTTCGCTCGTATCCAACGCGGTATCAAGCGCAGCGGATCCATATTTCACGGTCGGCACAACCAAATATCAATTCTTCCCCCTTGGCGATCTCCGCTGCGACGAATTGACGATCTTCTGTTCAGCCACACCGATTCAAGCTGCAGTGGATAAATTGCTGGAAAATAACTGGGTTCCCATCGATGGGACGATCTATGTGGAAACTGGTATTTATACGGAAAATGTTCTCATCGATGGCTCCCTGGTTTATGGCACAACTACCAGCAAGCCGCTGAGCCTGCTCAAAGCGCTCAAAGGCGCCGGCAGTTACGAGACCACCGACGCACCCAGCACCATCAACGGTTCGGTGACGGTGATGAACGTGTTGAACGGATTTACCCTGAGCGGATTTGTGATCGACGCCACCGGTGTGACCACCGCGGGTGTGGTGTTTGATAACAATACCGGGACGATCACGATCAAGGATGTGGAGGTGAAGAATTCGGAGGGAGATGGGATATCAGTGACAAATCAGAAGGGGGCAGTGAATCTGGATACGGTCAGTTCTCATGATAATAAGACTTCATGGCGCGGAGATCGTTAATAGTATCGGCTGCGATTTCCGGTGATTGTTACTAACAGTGCTTTTAGAGGGAATGCTGCAGAGCCAACTCGGACAAGAACATAATGGATTACATATCTTATCTCTTGGACAGTGCTACGATCACTGGTGTCGTTAGTAGTGAGAATTTCGGCGATGGGCTTTATATTTATGCAAATGGAATTACCATCCGCCATCAGTTTGTTCAATAGTAATTTGAAAAGCGAAACGGCTCATATTTTGGTACTGAATATTATGGATCCGGCATTTTTGGTTACACGGACCCCGCCGGGAATATTCTGATTGAAGATGTGACCGCAAATCACAACAGTTATTCTGGAATCGATTTAGGCTCCAGAGGGACTTTCACTCTAAACCAGGTAATTGCTAATGGGAATGCTGGGTCTGGTTTATCAATAGGTTCCGCCTCAACGATGAGTGTTAAGAATATCATTGCAAATGATAATGGTTTTCGTGGGATACATATAAATTGTTATGGGGATACCAGGCAAATTCCCGCCACACTCAACAATATTGAAACAAAGAGAAATGGAAACTCAGGGGTGTTTGTTTATGGATCAGGTACTGTAACCATGACCGGCTTTGTGATCCTGGAAAACGGATCAGGGCTCGATATTAACAATGACACTGGCGTTTATACAAGTTCAGCTGTAAATCTTACGGATGGAAGCGTGAATTCCAACAAAGGCTTTGGAATTCGAATCCAGAGCATGGGGAACGTGAAATTAGTTGATGTATCTGCGAGTCGGAACGACGCCAACAAGAGATATATTCACGCAGATCGTACAGGGATCTACCCTGACATACTACATTCCGATGTAGACGAGTGGGATCTCAAAACATCCTGGCCTGCCAATTTTTCGATCGAATCGTATCCGACCAGGTAATCACAGCCACCTTATTACGTCTTTACCAGGGTGCCTATGTTCCCCTGCCTGGCGGGCAGATAACCGGGAGTGACATCACATTTGACCACTCCTTGATATTGCCAGGGGATGGATATAGACTACAGGTGGATGGAAGTGGGATCGTCTGATCCAGTCCGATATTATGCCCAGTTGAGCGACCCAGATGCACAATGGGATGATTCAGAAGTTACAGGAATGTTCTTTCCTTGACAACTTTCCCTGCGGACTTGTTCATCTTCAACCACCCGCGGGATCAATTTCGATAACCAACGGTGATTATTCCGCGAATGGGTCAAACGGGATCTGGGTCAATTCTACAAGCGTAAATCTTTCAACTGTTAGCGCTTCTGGAAATGGGGGTTATGGGTGGCATACCATATTCGACTCCACCCTTATTGGAAAACCCGTCAACCTCACAGGCTATTTGCAACAATTTCAGTGACAATGGGTTTGACGGGGTGAATATCA
This sequence comes from uncultured Chloroflexia bacterium, assembly GCA_963747315.1. Classification (GTDB taxonomy): domain Bacteria; phylum Chloroflexota; class Anaerolineae; order Anaerolineales; family Anaerolineaceae; genus CAVVEQ01. The sequence goes on from CAVVEQ010000013.1 coordinate 1,013,030, forward strand.
TCTCAAGTGGGGTTGTCTCCTTGAGCAATCTAACCGCATCCCGGAATGGCCGCAATGGCATTTTCATTGATAACAATGTGGGGACAGGGTCTATCACAGTTCAGCACCTCCTCCCTGATCCTTCACGAAGACCCGTCACCTTCGATGAAAATGGGTGGTCTGGATTGTGGATATTTTCGAAAGGCACAGTTTCCATCAAAGATATTCAGGCATCCAGATAATGGTGGATACGGTGCCTTTATCGATAATTGCCTGTTTTCCGATGTGGACAATAAATGCTTCGGAAGCGGAACTGTCAGCCTGCTCGTCAATTCCGGTTACGACAACACCTTTGAAAACAACGCATATTCAGGGTTGTCGATCAAATCAAAAGGTGCGATCACAACCTACAACTTGATCGCCAACGGAAATGGGCAATCCACCGAGAACGCAGGGGTGATTTTGGATAATGATTGGAATGGAGCCGCAGGCGGTGTGGCTGTCAGGTTCAAATAGCAGCCACATTAATTCGTTTTATCAACAATGGCGACAGCCGGGTTGATCATTTATAGCCGGGGCGCAATTAAGGTTGCCGATGTTCGAAGCCGACCAAAATTTTACCAACGGGATTTATCTCTACAACCAGAACGCCTTGACCCCTCAGTCGGTCACAGTCTGCCTATGGGCAGGCAAATGAAAATCAAAACGGAAACGGTGTCCTCGTCCGGTCTAAAGGGGCAATAACAGTTACTGATGTGGAGTCCAACTTCAACGATATTCTCGCTGGGACCATGATCCCAGGCGAAACGCTCAACGAGGTCCTGACGGATTCACAAGCTGCTAGCGGGGATTACTGGTATTTTTCCAACGAATCAGGAACAACTCGTTTTCGCGATCGAAATTAAGACCGATTTCGAAGCGGAGTTCAGCTTATGGGTGAGATCAGGAGAAGATTACACGATCACTCCCTATTCAGGATCGGGCACCTCGTGGAACCAGGTGATCTCCAACGCTAAACATCAGGAGACTATTTCATAAAATTGACAAGCCAATCCGACACCGGCGGACGATATTCAATCGCTCTCGATGATCCTGTAGGCAATATGAGCAGAGCCGGTGGCGCAGGGTATGGCCCTACCAACAATCTTTTGGGAGGAGCAGGATCGATCAAAATAACCGGAAAATCGACCGGGGCTCACTGATCACGCACAACTCATCCATCGGTGTGATCGCGGACGCAAAAGGAGCAGTCACGATCACGGATATCTTCGTCAAATTACAACGGGAGCCTGGGCGCGCTCTTAAATAACGTCGTCAACTGGTGGAGTATCTATCGGGAAATATTGCAAACGAATTCTGCGTTAACGGCTCCGATGGCTTAAGAATCATCCGCAAACGGAGCGATTACCCTCACGAACGTTGATGCGTATGAAAACGCCGGGTATGGCGCGATCCTGGACAACTATCAGAATCCCACCGGGGCGGTAACCATTAATACTTCAGGAATTTCCTCTAATTGGTATAGCTCTTTTAGCGCGAACGAACTGGATGGCCTTAGTGATCCGAACCAAGGGAGTGGTGAGCCTTGAAACAAGTTGGCGCCGGAGGATAACGGAGGGAACGGTGTTGGTGATCACCAACCAGGATAGCCCGGCAAAAGGTGCTGTTTCCATCAGCAACGGATTCTTCTCCAGAAACGGCTTGCGCGGAATCTTGGTGGAAACAAAAGGAGCGGTGACCCTCGCTTCGCTGAACGCAAATGCGAACGATGGTGATTTCGGAATTCACATCAAGGCTTCTGGAACCGGGGTAACGAACCTATCCAAAGTCCAGGTCAATTGGAACCATGAGAACGGGTTGTTCGTGGAGACGGCATTCACCATCTCGGTCAATGCCATCCAGGCGAATGAAAACGGAGGTTACGGGGCGAAATTGGTCAGCACCTACAATCCGACAACGCTCGTGACCGGTATTACGTTTCTGAGTACTCTGGGGCAAAACAAATTCTACGGGAATGGAGAGAACCTGGGGTTCAACGAAACTGACCTTGTCTGGCCTTGTCATCCAATCCAATAAAGCCGTGGTCATCTCGCAGCTCTTCAGCGGATACAACCGGGGGTATGGGGTAACAATCACTTCGAACGCCAATGTATCCATCACCAGCGGGTTGACTGAATATAATTCGCTTTCTGGGCTCTCCGTCCTTGCAAATGGAGGAGCAATAACCCTATCCGGATTCTCCGCATATTCAAATGGCCTGGCGAGCACTGCACTGGATACCGCAGGGGTGATCTTGAACAGCAGCAACCAGAAGATCAGCGTGACTAATAGTGCCTTCCATGGAAACGGAGATTATGGAATTCGGATTTTTATCACCGCACCGAATATGCTCACCTGGGTGAATAACACGGCGTTCGGTAACAACCTGGATGGACCAGGGGGCAAGAAACTTCAAATTGAATTAGCGAGGAAATTATGAAAAAAAGACCGGAGAGGATTATACCTGTCTCCGGTCTTTTTGGTTGAATATCCAGAATTTTAATTATGAAAAGAGATGCCGTTTGTTTTGATACGCGATGATATAACCCAGGATCGCGAAGGGGATCAACTGGTAGAAGATGACCATAAGCTGCCCGGTGAACACCAGCCCGATCGCCGCGGAGATGACCGCGCTGATCCCGAACAGGACGATGCCCCAGCGCTTCCAGAACCACATGGCGATGCCCGCCACTACATCCAGGAAGGCGTTGGCGATGAGAATCGGGAGAATATACGGTCTGGGGACATAGACTTGTTGGCTAGGATAGGTCGAGATCAGGTAAGTGGCCAGGATGCCGTGCAGGGTGATGATGATGATTGCCGTGGCCAGCAGCCAGCCGCGTTCCTTTTTCACCTTCTTGACCTGTTTGGCTTGCGATGGCTGATTTTCATGCTTGTTCTTCGGGTGGGTGGTCTTGACTGCCTGGCTGTGTTTTTTCTGGTGCGATTTCGACATTCCGTTATCCTCCGCATTTTGTATCAAATGAAGTTCATATTATAGCTTAGTTGGGATAAGCGAATTGTTGATTTTAAATAAATCGAGTGGCGAGGGTGGGATTTGAACCCACATCCAATGGCTTATGAGTCCACTGCTCCACCGTTGAGCTACCTCGCCACGGCGCAGCAATCTTACTATGAGGGTTTTCTTTTGTCAATCACCCCGGTTTAAGACCCGGTAATCCCCCTCGCGACGGGTGGTGCCCTTCGCATCCAGGTCCTCCAGAAAAGCCAGGGCGAACTTGCGGCTGGTCTGCAGCGTATCCCGGAATTCCGCAACGGTGATCTTCCCGCTCGATTTCAATAAATCAATTGTGGACTGATGCCATTGAACATACACTCTACTGGAGATAACAACTTCAGGGTTGAGCTGCACCAGCTCTCCCTGTGAAACCAGCACGGCAAACACTTCTCCGCCAACCTCCTGCTGGCATTCCTTGACCGAAGGTGGCGCGGAGCGCGGATCATTGAATTTTTGTAAGAGCATGGCGGCAGATTTCTTCTGTGTTGAATTTAGTTCAACCTGGTGAGATGCCAGGGAGATGGTTGTGCCGAGATCGGCGATCAATCCATCTGCCTGCCAGCGCGCGATAAATAACTGCCCCTCTGCGCTTGAAAGCTTAAGTTTTGCCCGGAATTCCTCTTTTGGCATCCCCAGCCGGAGTGGAAAAGCATGGTGATATTCTCCGAGCAGAGCAACCGCTTTTTGGGAAAGTACCATCCAGGCGGACTTGCCAATCAAGACCGAATCCCCCCTCAGGAGATTAGCCTCGCCTTTAAGCACCAGGTAACCTTCTGTCAACTCTGGGCTGCCTAAGAGATCAACCGCAAGCGCAATGGGAATTCCGGCTTTTTTTGCCAGTTCACTCAAGTGAACCGCCCCCATCGAATTCAGGGTTTGCAGCAGGTTTTCCCCCGGGCTGCCTTTTTGCAGAGTTTCCAGGCGGTTGAGATCCGATTGGGAGAAACGTTTGTAACGCCCGCGCGGGTGCGGATCGATCACCCTGCCTCCGCCGATGGTCTCTCCGGGGGAGGGTCGGCGCAAAATGAAATGATCTCCCCTGGCTGTTACCAGCGGCTGATCCGATTCAACCTGGATAAATCCTTCCTCTCCGGGCAGGATGCTTTCCTTCCCCAGCACCCTCACCCGGGCGATCACCTCGCTCGTGCCGGAAAAGAATTTCACCTCGCTTCCGTGTTCGAGCGGTGTGGAGGCATCCCCCAGCAACCGCACCCCGGCATCCAGCCTCCCGGTGGGTTTATACATTCCGGAGTATGCCAGCGTGTCCCCTCGCCGTATTTGGGAGGTTTCCACCGAGGTGATGTTTGCAGCCACCCGGCTGCCGGGCAGGGCGGAATTTTCCTTTTGCTTGTGGGTCTGCAATCCGCGAATGCGGGTTTTGATCCCAGCTGGCAGGATCTCCACATCATCCCCAACTTTGAAAATCCCATCCATCAACGTCCCGGTCACAATCGTGCCAAAGCCGGTGATAGAAAATACGCGATCGATCGGCAGCCGCGGACGGCCGTGGTCAGGCCGTTGAGGCTGCGTTTCCAAACAAGCGTCCAGAGCGACGCGAAGTTCATCCAGACCGATCCCTTTGCGGGCGGAAACCCGCAAAATGGGTGCGTTTTCCAGCACGGTGCCGCCCAGCACTGCCCGGCAATCACTCTCCACCAGGTCCAGCCATTCCGGGTCGTCGATCATATCGATCTTGGTCAGCGCCACCACGCCAGCGGGGATCTCGAGCAAGTCGAGGATGGCCAGGTGCTCCCTTGTCTGGGGCATGATGCCTTCATCCGCCGCAATCACGAACAGGACCGCGTCGATCGCCCCCACCCCCGCCAGCATGTTCTCGATAAAATCACGATGACCCGGAACGTCCACGATCCCCACGGTTTCGCCAGATGGCAGGTCCATCCAGGCGAATCCGAGGTCGATGGTCATCTCCCGTTCTTTTTCTTCCTTCAACCGATCGGGGTGAATACCAGTGAGCGCCGCCACCAGGGTGGATTTCCCGTGGTCAACATGCCCGGCGGTACCAATAACGCGCATAATCTGATCTCCAGGTTATCTGAGCAGAGACCTGGTTTTGTCCATCAAGTCCAGCCAATCGCGGATGGCCGCGTGCAGGCTGCCCATGCGCTGGTAATAATCCTCGAAAGTTTGTTTCAGGGTATCCGAGAGTTCCTGGCTCAAGTCCTCCAACTGGATAAGCCGCTCATCTACCTGGTGCAATTCCTCATTTATCTCGCGCATCACTTCTTCCTGGGTGAGGGCGTAGTTCGTCCAGCGCTTTTGATCCTCCGCCCGGAAGGTGACCCATTCCGTCCTGAACCGCTCTTCACCCAGGCGCTGCATTTCGGTCACTTCGTTTATCCTGCGCTCGATCTTTTGCATGATCTCATCGAATGATTCCTGCGAGCGCTTCAGCGAGCGCTTGGCCGCTTCCACATCCTGGATCTGCACTTCGAAGGTCTCATTATTTTTCTGGATCTGATCGAAGCGAGCCTGCCAATCCTTCCACACGCGGTCGCGTTCCACCTGGATCAAAGCCTGCTTTTCCATCATGGCAGATTGTATCTGGCGGCGTTCGTTTTCCAGGGATTGGAATTCATTAAGCCGGTTATCGATCTTTGTGATGGAATCCGTATTCATATCCAGCCTGGCTTTGTTCTCATCAACCCGCTTGCGGAGGTTGGCCGAATCCACCGCGAGATCCGCTAGTTTCTTGCCATCCTGGCGAATGGTATCTTCGATGATCTTCTGTGCCCGCCGGTAATCCTCATCCTGGTAAAGAGCGCCGCGGACGTCATCGCTTATTTTGTCGATCATTTTCTCCAAACGGAGATCCTCTTCCGTCCGCAGTTTCACGGCTTTCTTGAGTTCCAGGATCGAATCGTGATCTTTTCTGAGATCACCCATTGTTTTGGTTATTTGCGCCATCTCGCCCTGGTGTGATTTCTTCTGGTCTTCTTCGCGATCCTGTCGCAATTTCTCGATGGTATCGACTTCCCTGCGAAAATCCACCCGGATCTGGGAAAATTCCTTATCCACCTGGCTGAATTTTGCCTGCATGGTCTTCAGCCTGGTCAGCTCGCTGGTGGTTTTTTTCAACTCGCTGGCGAGCTCGTGTTGGAAGTTTCCAATTGAACGATACGGTTCTCGAGGGTAGCCTGAAGCGCTTTTCCCGTGCGAAGTTCCGAATCCAATTTCTCAAGTCGCTTTACGATTTCGTCCAGGTCCATGTAATCCTCTCAGGTTGAAAATGGCTGGAAAATTATACCATCCGAGTTTTTTCTATCTCCGTGGCTTAAAAGATCGGGAACGCCTTGATCAATCCCAGTTGCCCGCCTAAAAGGAAGGAAGGAAATAGACCGATCAGAAGCAGAACACTTATACCGATGATCATCAAGACCCTGCCCAATCTCGGTTCGTTGGTGGGAGGAGAACTGCCGGGCGACCCGATGAACACCGCCAGGAAACGAAAGATCGCGACGAATAAACCCAGTATTCCAATAAAGATCCAGGGGAAAAAAGTATTGGATTGTTTGGAAACCTGGGTAAGCAGATTGAATTTGAGGCCAAACTCCGCCAGGAGTGGTAATCCTGCCAGGGAAAAGAATGCAGCAATGATCGCACCTGCTGTAAAAGGCAAACGCCGGAATAATCCCTGTAGATTCTTTTCGTCCAGGCTGCCCTCCATTCGCTTCACAATGGTTAATCCCAACGCGATCAGGCCAAGTGCCACCATCCTTGGAACAATGGATTGGGCGAAGAACTCCAGACCGCCTTCGGATTTCATTCCAATGGCAATCAAAAAGAATCCCGTCTCCATGATCACGGCATATCCTGCCAGCCTGGCAAGATTTTTCTGGAACGCTGCCCAAATTCCTCCGGTGAAGATCATGATCACACCGCAAAATTCCACAGCCTGGAAGAACAGGCTGGATTCGCGGATTATCGCCAGGCCGTCAATGAAATCGAGCAGGATGATCAGTATCATCACTGGCAAGGTTGAGAAAAGAAAACCTGCCGCGTAAGGGGGCGCTTCATCCGCAACAAGCGGAATCCAGCTGTAGAAGGGGAAAACCGCCAGCAGGAAGGCAAAACCCAATCCCAGCAGGAAGGTCGCACTGAGCACCAGGTTAGGGTCACCCAAATTTGCCCCTGTCCCGCCCAGCGCCCACCCTGCCAGCAGGATAAATGGCATCCCCAGCGTTTGAAAAACCAGGTAGCGCTGGGAACCACTTCCCGCAGCGATCCCTGGGCGTACTATGAGGGGAATGCTGATCAGGATGGCGATCTCGATCAGCAATGCAGAAAAGAGGAAGGGATCCACAGCAATCGCAGCCACCAGAAAGGCAGTCATCGCCATCCCTGCGCTGATAAATAAGGGTCGCGGTCGCGAGATCAGCGCACCGAAAAACCAGAAGCAAGCCATCCCATAAGTTAGAACGAGGATGGCAGAGTCGGCCGGCTCGATTATCAACTGCCTGCCGAGGATCGTCATAGTCGGATTTATCTGAACCGTCAGGTTCCCGAAACTGACCACCTCGCCGATCGGTATCACCAATGCGAGAAACGCCAAACCCAGACAAATGAACGATCCGATATAAATCGAAAGTACCCGTCTCCGGCGAAAGAGCAGTAGAAAACCAGCGACAGCCAGGGGAAGGCCGATCCAGATGAGTGGTGCGTTCATTCGGTTGCTTCCAAGTAAGGCAGCGTGATCATATAAGCACCGATCGCAGCCAGCCCTATCGTGATCATGGCCAGTAAACCAGCCACCAGTACAGATTTTTCGAAAGCAGCATAGAAGACTTCAAAACCGGCCAGGACGGTTAATAATCCGATGATCACCTTCACCGGGTTGGTAGTCATTCCCAGGTGGAGTAAGCCCATCCCGACCAGGATAAGAGCGCTCCAGGTCGCCTCGATGGGTAAAGAGCTGATGATCGAGATATTCGGAGCGATCAGGAAAACCAACAGCCAGATGACCACTGCGGCGACGATCCGGAATATGGTCCCCTGGCGGTTGATGAATTGCCGGTCCGGCTCCACCGATGGCTGCGAAGCCATGAGGATAGCCATCGCCATCCATCCCGCGACCAATTCCACAGCCGAAAGGCCCAGTGACCAGTTGTTGATGAGCAGCAGGAATTGACCAAGGTACATGATCGCAAGAGCGATCATCAACCTGCGGATCCTGGTGCCAACCAGTAATTCCAGCGTGGAAAGCAGGATCAGGAACAGGGAAAAATACGGGATAAGGTCCCTGGTCATGGATTCACCCCGAGCTGAAAATAAGAGATCAATAATGCGAGAAGCAGGATAGCCCAGAGGATACCGCCCTCCCCTTCCAAAACCCCGGAAATTAGGTTGAGCAGTCGTTGAACAAGGTTAAAAGCCACCCCATATATTTTCGATAACCAATTCAGACCAAAGACCATATCCAACCGGGTCTCAGTGGTTGATTTTCCCGCCTCGATTATCCAATTCAATTTTTTCGTGATGGATGCTGGAAGGAGGCGTTGCTGCAAAAGGAAAATCATGAGCGCAAGGATGAACACCGCCACCCCGAACCACCAATACTTAAAGGAAAAGCTCGCTGGCAGGGAGCGGATAAAGATTATCCATTGGGAAACGAAAAGTATTCCCAGCCCGGAAGGGAAAACGATCTTAACCCAGCGGTCTACACCGGAAAAATCACCCTCCGGGATTTGGGCGAATTTTAAATAACCGGAGAACAGGAAGGCGGCTGCAATCATGAAAAGAGGAATGCTTATATATAAGGATCCCTCGATGATCCCTGTCCATGCAGACATGGATGGCGAACCAGGAATTCCCGATATACCAAAAAAAATAGCCATCAGCAATATGGATACCCATTTGTTTCGTGGCGAAGCCAGGAAAAGGCCTCCCCCACCAAGCAGGAGGATCATGCCCCAGGTGGTCGAAAGTTGTGCCTGACCGTGCAGTACACAGGATAAACCGAACACCGCTGTGGAGATCACCCAAAATGACCTGCCGTGCAGCTCGCTGGAAGCACTGAACCATTTAAATGCAGCGTAAACCATATATAGAATCATGAAAGCCAGAAGCAGGGTAACCAGTAAGCTGGAGAATCCATACTCACCCTTCAATCTGCCCAGGAAAACAAGCGCGCTGGCCGGCGCGATAAGGTTGATCACATTCCCCGCACTGCGATTAATGGGAGGTTCCTGGGATATTTGCGGGTGAAGAGGAAAAACACCCAGTCGCAGGATCACTGCCAGGCTGATCGCAGGAAAGAAAACCGGGGATAATTCCTTGAAAGTTGGTAACCGACCGTCCGTTCCAGCCAGAATAAAGACACCTGCAAATATCAGCGTCCCCAAAACCCTCCATGTAAATGAGGCAAGGTTGGATGAGTCTATCCGACGATCTGAACGGATGAAAAGGATCAAGCCAAGTTCGGAAAAATCGAGCAGCGTCCAGGTAAGGATCAGGCTGACTGGGGATAGGGACGCGCATGCCAGCAACCCAATCGCGGAAAGGATCAGGGACCCTGCCCAAAGAAAGGATTCATTTCGGACATGGATACGGGCAGAGGAGGTGAACAGCATTGCTACGTTTAAAGCGACAATGGCGAACGCATATTGCCAGGCCACCCGGTCCAATCGAAAAATCACCGGAAGAGATCCGTTTTCATCCGGGATCCACCCACTGAGGTCGACCTCTGGAAAAAGCCGGGTGGGGCTGCCCGCCAGCACAAGCCAGGCCAGCAAACTTACACCGACTGCGATCAACCAGGTGGACCCGATCCCCGGCCGCCTGCGGGCCAGGATCGCAATGGTCCCGGCAGCGATGATCATTCCCAGAATGATTCCAAAAAGGAGCATATTACCCTTCTAAAAAGCCGATTCGAATGGTTTACGTTTTATAAATCTGCCCATACCAGCCTTGCCTAACCATAGGCCTGAATCAACGATCCTTTCTCCCCGAAGAAGAACGGTTTTCGGAAAACCGGTCAACTTCCAGCCTTCATAAAGATTGTAATCAGTCCGGTGTTGAGCAACCCTCACCCCATAATCAACCTGCTTGTTCGGATCCCAGAGCAGAATATCCGCATCCGCTCCAATTTCCAGGCATCCTTTTTGAGGATACATCCCGAAAATCTTAGCAGGCTGGGTTGACGTAAGCGCCACAAACCGGTTTGGCGTGATCCTACCGGAATTGACCGCTTCCGTCCAAAAAACCGGCAAGCGGTCTCCAACCCCTGGAAGTCCATTGGGAATTTTCGTGAAGTCACCCTTGCCAAGTTCCTTCCCGGGAATGGAGATGGATTTTCCTTCGTATTGGATCGCTTCGGTTCCATTGAAAAAGAACGGGCAATGGTCGGTGGCCACGGTTTGGATGATGCCCTCCTGGATTCCCTCCCACAACCGGGTGTTATCTGTTGCAGTTCGTACCGGCGGAGAACAAATCCACTTCGCGCCATCCACTCCCTTCAGCTTCTCATCTGTGAACACTAGATATTGCGGGCAGGTCTCTCCCATTATCGGCAGGCTGTGGTCGCGGGCATATTCCAGCTGATCCACTTCACCGGCTGCATTCATGTGCACGATATACAGCGGGCAGCCCGCCTGTGCCGCCAGCGCCGCGCCCCGCAGAACGGATTCAACCGCACCCCAGGCTGGTCGGGTACGGGCGTGCCACTCGGGTGAAACATGTTTATCGCGGAGCGCTTCCGAGACCAGGATGTCAATAACATCTCCGTTCTCTGCATGCAATAGGGTTAATATGCCGTGATCACGGGCAATGCGCATGACCTCAAATATCTCACCATCCTGCAGGCGGAGACGGCCGTTATAGGCTGTGAATACTTTGATACTGGAGATGCCATCATGAATGAGCCAGGGAATCTCTTTCTTCACCTGGTCATCCAGGCGGGTGATGTTCATGTGAAAGCCATAATCCACCGCAGCCTTAGGTTCGGCTTTTGCGAGCCATTTCTCAAAATTCACCCGTAATGGGGAATCATCCTGGGGGATGAAATCAATAACTGTGGTGGTTCCGCCGAAAGCGGCTGCCTTCATGCCAGTGTAGTGATCATCCGAGGAGACCGTCCCGAACATGGGCAAATCCAGGTGTACGTGCACATCCACACCGCCCGGCATCACCAGCAATCCGAAAGCATCGATCACCTCAGCCTCATTAGCAGGCAGATTTTGTCCCACAGCAGAGATCTTCTCCCCTTCCACCAGGATATCACCTTGAAAGGAGTCCTTATCCGTAACCAGGGTTCCATTTTTGATTAATAGGGACATTCAACCTCTTTTTTATCTTTTTTCAACATTCTTATAAACCACCCCCTTGCTCCAATCCGGCTAATAACGCCAGAATAACGGGGTCAAGCTCCATTTGAGCTGGTGGATTCACCCTGTAGAGATCTGAAATCGCAGCCCGGTCACGCAGTGCATGCCATAGCAGGTCGCGTTCGGAATCGCGTGTAACCAGGTCCCGCAGCGTCTCAGCATTTCTTATCCTTTGGCCGGTCGTGTATAAAAACGTCACCCGTTTCCACGATCCAGCTTGGATCTTTTGCGGCAGGGAGAAAAGCGGACCGAGAGACAACTTGTAATACTCTTCATTGCTATGCGGGTGATCCGGTTCATCTCGAAATAATTGTCCCCGGGTAGTCAATTCATGTCCGCGCACCTGCGCCGCGGATTCAACCATCCAGCGGTGTCCCTCTCCAAATGCGCCGGTCTGGTAGAAAGCAATGTAATCTGTTTCGATGACCTTCGGGGCGCTTCTGAGCGGAATCCTGTACCAGCCAAGCATTCTGGCAATCTCAAGGTCACGGGTGGCAGGCAGGATCGCCAAAAGAAAAAGGTCCGTGTCGTCAAAAGTTGGGTTCATGGAATAATTGAGTAGGACAGGTTTTATTTTAACCTTAAATGACAGACGGGCAGCGCTGCCCGTCTGTCTGTAAGTCAAAAGGTTTTATAGTGATTTCAATACACCGGATCGTTCATTGAATTCATTGATCAATTCATTAAAGACTGGTATCTGGCTCTGCAGATCGGTCCAGTAATTCGGATCGTACCATTGGTCGTTCAGTTCCTCATAGGTCTTGCCCTGTTGCTCAACCCAGGTGTAATACTTCAAATTGTGTACTCTTCGGCGATCTTCGTAGGTAAGTTCCTGCAGGTTATCCGATGTAACGCCATGCAGGTAGCGGGCAAATGTTTCTGCTGCGCAATACTCATCGAATTCACCAAATTTCTCCCGGTATTCTGTGATCCGGCTTCCGTAGAGTTCCATGGAATCGGTGAGAATTGTCAGCACCACATCATTCTCGCCCAATTCGTAATACTTGGCGAATTTTATGGCAGAAAGAGTGTTTGCAATTCCCGAGAAACCGAGCAGGTTAAGACTCTGGATGGTCTCCGCGGGTACGCCCTTCTTTGGCCAGGTATTTTTGCCCTGCCGGTTCGTTGAATAGACCGCATAATGTTGACCACGGCGTTATCATCGATCGCGACGACCAGGTCGGTATTCTTTATATTGTGGATCCAGGGCACGTGCTTATCGCCAATGCCTTCAATCCGGTGCGAACCGAACCCGTTTTCCAGCAGGGTCGGGCATTGCAGCGCTTCGCTGGCGATGATCTTGCTGGTGGGGAATGACCTGTTTCATATAATCCCCGCAGCCAATGGTGCCAGCCGAACCGGTGGTCAGGGCAACTCCGCGGTACTCGCCATTCTTACCCAGCACCTTCTTGAGCACATCCTCCATGGCATGCCCGGTAACCTCGTAGTGCCAGAGGTAATTGCCAAATTCCTCGAACTGGTTGAAGATCATCAGATCCTGACCGGATTTTCGCAGCTCCCAGCATTTATCGAAGATCTCTTTCACGTTGGATTCACTTCCGGGGGTGGCAATCACTTCGGAGGAGATCTTCTTCAGCCACTCAAAGCGTTCCTTGCTCATCCCTTCCGGCAAAATGGCGATCGAATCACAGGCGAGCAGGGCGGAATCATATGCCCCGCCGCGGCAGTAGTTACCCGTGGACGGCCAGACAGCTTTCTGGGTGGTCGGGTCAAACTGCCCGGTCACCAGGCGGGGAACCAGGCAGCCAAACGCAGCACCAACTTTGTGCGCACCGGTGGGGAACCATTTTCCCACCAGGGCGATCACCCGCGCTTTTGTACCGGTCAGGCTGCTGGGAAATTCAAGGTAATTCACATTCCCATACCCGCCGCCTTTTGCCACCGGTTCATTCTTCCAGCTGATCCTGAAAAGGTTGCGCGGATTCAGATCCCAAAGCCCGATGGAGCGCAGGTCCTCTTTGACCTTGGCGGGGATCAAGTTCCGGATTTTTCATCTGTTCAAAGGTCGGGATTACGATATTGCGTTCCCGTACTCGCTTCAATGAATTTTCCAAACGTTCTGGATGCATTGTCAGATCAATTTTGGTCATACTCTTCATCTCCTGTTTAAATTATTTTCAACGTCATCAGGCGCTTCGCTTACGATATAGAGCGGTCGACCTTTGACTTCGTCATATATCCTGCCAATATATTCCCCCAAAATTCCAATACATATAAGCTGCACTCCACCCAAGGAACAATACCGCCATTAGTGTGGATGCCTGGCCTAAAAAGGCCGAATTACCTGCGAACCTTGCAACCAGTACAAACGGGATCGCTACAATAGCGATTCCGGCTGCAATAAACCCGACATACATGGCCAGTTGAAGCGGAAAATAGGAGAAACTGGTGATCGCATTCAACGCAAGCTTGACCATTTTCCGGAACGGGTATTTAGTTTCACCGGAATACCGGGCTGCCCTTTTATACCCCACCCCCACCTGCCGGAACCCAACCCAGGAGGACATCCCGCGCAGGAAGCGATGCCGTTCACCCATTTTCTTCAACGCGTCCACAACTTTTCGATCCATCAGGCGGAAATCGCCGGTATCCAGCGGGATCTTGATATCTGTAATTCGGTAGATCAACCGGTAAAATGCCGAGGCCGTGGTGCGTTTGAACCAGGACTCCCCTTCCCTCTCCGTGCGGACGGCATAAACCACCTGGTAGCCTTCCTTCCATTTTTTAATCAGGTCCAGAATGACCTCTGGCGGATCCTGAAGGTCAGCATCAATGATGATCACGGCATCTCCCCGGCTGTAATCCAGACCGGCAGAGACCGCTATCTGGTGACCGAAGTTACGGGAAAATATCACCGGTTTGACCCTGGCATCTTTTGCCGCCAGTTCGCGAATCATCTCTGTTGAGCCGTCAATCGAGCCATCATCCACCAGGAGAAGTTCCCAGGGCTCTTTCGCGGAGTCCATCACTCGTTTAATTTGCGCGTAAAGCTCACTGATGCAGCCGGTTTCATTAAAAACCGGGGCGATGATGGAATACTTTGGTTTTTGAATTTTTACGGGCATGCCTATTTTCCCAGGTGTTTCTTTAAGGCTGTCATGCTCGGTTCTATGATCGGTGCTTCCTTCACGGCCTGCATCGCGGAGCGGATATCCTTGAGCCCGCTGCCGGTGTTAATGACCACAACCGGGTCATCCGTCTGGATGATCCCTTCCTTCACCGCTTTCTGCAAGCCAGCGTACGCCGTGGAACCGGCAGGTTCGGCGAAGATCCCAACCTTGCCCAACTCCGCGATTGCGCGGATGATGGCTTCATCCTCAACCAGGATGTAAGCTCCTCCGGTATCCCTTGCGGCTCGTACTGCGCGAACCCCATCCCGGGGAAGGTCCACCGAGATGCTATCGGCGATCGTTGTTGCCTGTACCGGTGTGATTTTCTCGGTACCAGCAAAGTACGCATTGGCAACCGCGGCAGATTTATCGGATTGCACCCCAAAAATGCGGGGCATCTGTTCCAGCCAACCCAATTCCAGCAGATCCTTGAAACCCTTGTGGATGCCGGAAATGATGTTGCCGTCTCCAACCGAGACGAATACGCATAGCGGTTTTTTCAGATGCGGATTTGGCAACAGGATCGTTTCCCAGATCTCCAGTGCGGCGGTTTTCTTGCCCTCCGCGGTGAAGGGGTTGTATCCAGTGTTGCGGCAGTACCAGCCGAATTCATTGGCCGCCTCGATGGTGAGATCAAAAGCGGAGTCGTAGTTGCCATCCACTAGGATCACCTGAGCGCCATAGACCAGGAGCTGAGCCACTTTGGCTGGCGGTGCAGTTCTTGGGGCGAAGATCACCGCTTTCTGGTTCATCGCCGCAGCCATGCCTGCCAGGGCAGCGCCGGCGTTGCCTGTGGAAGCAGTGACCACTACTTTTGCGCCGATCTCCATCGCCCTGGCCACGACCACCGAGCTAGCCCGGTCTTTAAAGGAGGCGGTTGGATTACGACCTTCGTCCTTGATCCACAGCTCTTCCAGCCCAAGGGCATCTGCGAGCACACCCGGCTTAAAGAGTGGCGTCCAGCCGGCAGCACCCATGGGAGTACCTTCAGCCTGGGGATCCCTCACAGGTAAAAGAGGCAAATATCTCCACAAAGAGGGTTGCGAAACCGAAGTTATATCTTCGACTTTGAATTTTTGGCGAATTTGGTTGTAATCCAGGATAACATCCAGGTTACCCCCGTCCTTCGGGCAGGTGTACATGGATTGAACCGGGAGGTATTCCATCCCGCAGATCGAACATCGATAACCGTGAAAATCTGTCATTTTTTCTCTCTTATTCCTTTTCAGCCTGCACTATTTTTTATTTTAACCTATCTGCTTGTTTCCCATCACATCATTCCACCCGGTTTATTTCCCGAAAGAATGGGAGGGATTTTCCTTCTCCCACATAGTTCGGGCGATGTATTCCTGGTCCACTGGTAACTGGTCGAACCGGACACTAACAGCATTGTAAATGGCGTTGGTAATGGCTGGAGAGGTTGGAATGCTGCAAATCTCACCGACGCCTTTCGCCCCGTACGGGCCGGTGGATATGGGATGCTCCACAACGATTGCCTTGATCTCCGGGGTGAGCATTATGCCTGGCACCCTGTATTTTGAAAGGCGGTCGGTGACTACCATGCCATCTTCGACGATGAATTCTTCGGTCAGGCAGTTACCCAATCCCATCATCACACCGCCTTCGATCTGGCCCTGGAGTCCCAGCGGATTGACCGCCATGCCAACATCGTTGGCAGAGATAACTTTCAAGACCCGCACCTCTCCGGTGATCTTATTCACCTCCACTTTGGCAGCCTGAACACCGAAGGAGAACGCGAAGTGCATATCCCCGCCCGAACCCAGCGGCTTGGTCTCAGGTGCATGGTATTCATAAACCGCTTTCGGTATTTGCCGATCCGTCATCATTTGCGATCGGATTTGAGAATAGGTACGGGTAACCTCTCCTACCAGAACACCATTTTGATTGAAAACAATCTCTTCGGGGCGGGTATCATACTTTTCCGCCAGGTAGGCAGTGATGGCATCGCGCAGCGAACTGGCGGCGTACCTGGAAGCATTTCCAGTCACAAAGGTCTGCCTGGAGGCTGTGGTAGGACCACCATTCGGGGTCAGATCGGTATCCATCACAAGCACGCGCACTTGTTCCGGTAAAACAGCCAGCTCTTCCGCTGCTATCGACCTCATCACGGTGACCAACCCCTGCCCCATCTCTGCGGAGGAACAGCGGATCTCAAAATCCCCGCTTTCCAATAATTCGATCTCCGCAGTGGAAACATCCGGGGCACCTCCCCCCAGACCGGTGTTCTTGTAAGCCGCAGCAAAACCCCACGCGATGGCTAGGTGCGGGTTTAGAGGATCGGTCTTTGGCAGGAATGGTTCAGGTCCATCCGCTAGCATCTCTGCCGTCACCCTATCAATGCACTCATCCAATCCCACCGATTCCCGCAGTGTCTGCCCGGTGTTCGTCACGCTTCCAACATGGAGAGTATTCATCTTGCGCAATGAAATTGGATCGATCTTCAGCTTTTCCGCAAGCATATCCATCATGGATTCGACCGCAAATGCAGATTGGGTTACTCCGAATCCACGGAAAGCCCCCGCTGGTGGATTATTGGTATACATTGCATAACAATCCGCGCGGACGTGCGGGATATCGTAAGGACCGGCAGAGTGGGTGGTGGCTCTGGTCATCACCTTTTCACCAAGGGATGCATATGCACCCGTATCACCGTAGAGTTCTGTTTCGGTAGCCATCAATCTACCATCAAGCTTGGCACCAATTTTCATCCTGATCTGCGTTGCATGGCGTTTGGGGTGAACCAGCAGGCTTTCCTGCCGGTCAAACAATAATTTCACAGGTCTCCCGGTAGCATCAGCCAACATGGCTGCATGGATCTGCCCCATCACGTCCTCTTTCCCACCAAAACCCCCGCCCATAAGCTGCCCGATGATTCGCACCCGTTCGTTTGGCCAACCCATCACTCTAGCAACCTGGTCGCGGTCCTGGTAAGGAATCTGCGAACCAACATAGATCGCCATCCGGCCATCCGCTTGAGGAACCGCCACCGAGCATTCCGGCTCTAGAAACGCGTGGTCGGTAATTTGAGTGTGAAAGGTATGCTCCAGGATTACTTCAGATTCCCTGAATCCCTGCTCGATATCCCCCTTACGCACCTTGATATGCTTAAGCAGGTTTCCATTTTCATGTAATTTCGGGCTATCATCCTTGCGTGCATCCACCGGGTTAGTGATTACAGGTTGCAGGTCAAATTCAGTTTCGATCATGGCAGCCGCTTCCTGCGCAGCTGCCTGGGTTTCGGCTGCTACGATCGCCAGTGCATCACCGATATAACGAATCCGCTCGCCAATGCCCACCATCACCGGCCAATCAAAAACCACCAACCCATGCGTATGCTCGGCGGGAATATCCTCAGCCGTCAGGATCGATCGAACCCCAGCCATATCTTTTGCCTTGCTGATATCCAACCGCTTGAGGATCGCATGCGGAACCATCGCCCGCCGTACGCTGGCATATAACATTCCTTCGAATTCGAGATCGTCTGTAAAGATCGCTTCACCAGTGACCTTTTCAACTGCATCAGGCCGCAGATTCACCCTGCCTACGGTCTTGCGGGTGTGAATTGATTCGGTGATGTTGGGTTTTTTCACCGGCTCGCCGGTGCGCAGCGCTTCTGCCGCTGCCAGGATGGCATTCATAATGGATGGATACCCGGCACAACGGCAAAGTGTATCCTTTAGCGCAAATTGGATCTCTTCCTGCGTGGGATCAGGGTTCCTTTTCAGAAAGGCATACGCGGTCATGATCTGTCCCGGGATGCAGAATCCGCATTGCACCGCCCCATGCTCAATGAACGCGTCCTGCAGAGGATGTAACCGGATTTGTTCCCGGACGCGTTCAGCCAATCCTTCGATGGTAATCACCTCCCTGCCATTCGCTCTCTCCGCAGGATAGATGCACGAAATCACTGGCTCACCATCCACAAGCACCGTGCAGGCACCGCACTCTGCTTCCCCGCAACCGATCTTCGTTCCGGTGAGGTGCAGTCTAATTCTTAATAACCTGGAAAGGGTTTCCCCTGGCAGAGCATCCAGAGTATATTTTTTTTGATTTACGGTAAGTTGGATCGTGGCCATATTAACCAACCTCAGCCGCTCGATCCCAGGCGCGATGGAATGTACCGATAAATAAATCCAGGGAGATATGCCGACGGTATTCCCGGGTGGCTCGCCTGGCGCTGGTTCGGAAGTTTGCTTCCTGGAGGATCGACCTGCCAGCTTCTGCCATCAATTCAAGTGAAAAAGGTTTTTCAGCTAAAAGTGCTTCTGTACCCGTTGCCCGAAACGGGGTTGCCCCACCTGGGCCAATAGCAACCCGCGCGCTGGCAATGGCATCTCCGCGGCGTTCGACCCAAACAGCGCAGTTTAGGATTGGCAGAGCCACTCCCTGAGGCCGCATGATGCGATGAAAAGCGGATGCCTGGCTGCACCTGCAAATCGGGAGGATGAATCCAGTGAGGATCTCATTCTCCTCCAGGATCGATTTTCCCGGAGATATGAAGATATCCTTCAAAGGGATCTGCCTGGCTCCACTGGGGTTTTCGATCACGGCTTGTGCCCCAAGGGAAAGTAATGCAATAGTGCCATCCGCTGCAGGCAATGCATGGGCAACATTACCCCCAATGGTTGCCACATTCCTCACCTGGGGACCCGCGATCAACTCACAGGCATCCACCAATGCACGGGCATGGGTGTTAACCAATGGATCCACGGCAAGCACGCTCACCGGTACTGCTGCACCAATAAAAAGGTCGTTTCCTTGTTTTTCTATCCGGAGAAGTGCGGGGATCCTGGAAATATCCACCAGGGTGTGCACCGGGGAATGGCGTCCCTGTTTTAGGTCGATGATGAGATCAGTTCCACCAGCAACAATGGCAACGGGTTTGCCTGCCTGCTGCAAGGTTAGAAGCGCATCAGGGATGGATGTCGGCTGAAAATACTTCTGCCATAGGTTCATTGTGGTCCTCACATTCTTCATGGCGGCACTTTTCGTGGGGAGGGTTCCCACGCCGCTGGGCAGCAACCTGCCCGCGACCACCTAACCTTTTTTGTTTATTTAAATATTATCCAGGCAGTCATTTCATTATGATCACTGGATCATTGCCCACGTTCACCGCGAATGTAGGGTTTACCAAGGGCAGCCGGAGCGCCGATCCGTTTTCGCATTGCTTCCCTGGAGCCAATCACCAGGATTATGATTGTAAATGCATAAGGAAGCATTTGGAGGAAAAAGCCCAGATAAGGATTGTAATAGAACGGATTTATTAACCCAAATATCATCGTCGGTCCCTGGATATCCAGGATTAGGCGGCGTAGTGCGCCAAAGGCATAAGCGCCGAAAGCAGCCCGGAATGGGTCCCACTGAGCAAAGATCACCAAACCGACTGCGATCCATCCCAATCCACCAGTGGTGAGCTCGCTGAACCAACCCGGAGAAACCGCCAGGCTGATGGTTGCTCCAGCCAGTCCAGCCAACAGTCCGCCAATAAATACATATAAGTATCGCAAGCGGAAAACATTGATACCCAACGCATCTGCTGCAGCCGGGTATTCTCCGATCGCCCTAAGATGGAGGCCGGGTCGGGTCCGGTTGATGAAATACCAGGAGATCGGTATCAGGAAATAGCCTAGATAGACCAGGATATTTTGATTCGTAAAAAAGATCGGTCCGATGATAGGGATAAGGCTTAGGAATGGGATGGTGAAAACGGGAAGCAGGGAAACTGTCCCGGCCTTGCTTAAACCCTCGCCCAGAACAAGGCTGATACCTACGCCAAGAAAAGTGAGCGCCAGACCGCTGACCACCTGGTCACCCTGCAGCGTGATACTGATAAATGCGTGGATCTGGCTGAGCAGACCAGCAGCCAGCATCGCTGCCAGGAGACCCAGCCAGGGGTTACCTGTGGCTATGGCGGTGCTGAATGCTGTCATGGCCCCGATCAGCATCATACCTTCCACACCCAGGTTCATAACACCGGATCTCTCGGCAATGATCTCGCCGATCGTCGCGAATAACAGGATCGTGCCGGAAGCCACACCTGCCTGAAGGATGATAATGGGATCCATATTATTCTCCCGACTCCCCGCGGGTGATACGAATCCTGTTCCGGATAAGGAAATCACTGGCGATCAGGCAAACCAGGATTGTTCCCTGGATCACCTTTGGCACACCGGAAGGCTGTATCTCTCTACCAGCGAGGATCAAAGCACCGAAGAGGATGGATACCGGAATGATGATCAGGGGATTCAACTTGGCCAGCCAGGCAACAATAATTCCAGTAAATCCATAACCGGAGGCGATCGGTGCTGTTTGAAGTCTGTGAACCACTCCGGTCACCTCGCTCATCCCGCCTAAACCAGCCAGGGCACCGGATAGCATCATGACATAGATGATATTTCGCTTGATATTAATCCCTGCATATTTTGCCGCCTGGGGATTATCCCCGATTAAACGAATCTCATAGCCCCATCGGCTGCGATAGACGATCACCCAAATGATCACCGCCGCAACTATACCAACAATGAATCCCAGGTGTGTTGTTAATCCACGCAGATCAGGGTTGGAACCGGCATAATCCAGTAACCGGGGCATCCAGGCGCTTTTTGGGAACTTGGGAGACATTTGGAAACCGCCTTCAGACCAGACACCGAATATCCAGAAATTCATCCAGGCGATAGCGATGTAATTCATCATCAGGGTGCTGATGATCTCATTAACGTTGAATTTGGCTTTTAAATACCCGGGGATGAATCCCCAGAATCCGCCGGCTGCCATCCCTGCAATTGCCATAACTGTCAGGAAAAGCCAGCGGGGAGTATCTGCGCCAAGGACAGGGGCTAGGACGATCGCGCTTGCCCCAAACGCGCCCATGATAAACTGGCCTTCCACACCAATATTCCAGAGTTTCATCCGGAAAGCGACTGAGCACGCCAGGGCTGCCAGCATGATGGGGGTGGCTTTAACGATCGTGTCGGAGAGCACTCCGATGCTTCCGAAAGAAGCTTTGGCAATATGCTGATAGGATCGAATTGGATCCCCGCCAGCAAACGCGATAACAAAACCTCCCAGGATCAAGGCCACGACCAGCGCCAATATCGAAATAACCAGGGGATACCATTTTGGAGGTTCTTCCAACCGGGGTTCAAAACGGATGTGGATACCGCTGGATTTCTTGGGGACGGTTGAGGTTTCAGCCATTGCTGCCCGTTCCTTCCTTTTCTAATTCGCTCATCGGTGTACCCATCATCATCATCCCCAGCATTTCGATCAGATCATCATCCTGCTTTCCGCCACAAACCTGCACTTCTCCCATGATTTTCCCTTCATAGATGACATAGATGCGATCGCTAAGGGAAAGCAATTCCTCAAGCTCTTCCGAGATCAGGAGAACCGCTGCGCCTGCCTCTCTCTGCGTCAATAACAGGTGGTGAACGCCTTCGATGGCTCCAACATCCAGCCCGCGGGTGGGTTGCACTGCGACCATAAAATCAGGAAGTCCTGAGATCTCACGAGCCAGGATAACCCGCTGCAGGTTGCCCCCGGATAGCAATCGAACCGGTGTGGTCACATTGGGAACAATTATGTCATAGGCTTGTTTTAGTTCGTTTGCCAGTTTGGATGCTGCGTTCATATCCAGCAGGCCGGCTTTTGAAATCGGACGCTGCCGGTATTTTTTCATGATCACGTTATCAGTTACGCTCAGGTTTGGTGCGCTCCCTACATGAGTTCGGTCTTCGGGAACATAAGCCAGACCGTGCTTTATCCCGAAAAGCGTGTCCCTATTGCTGATCTTGTCCTTGCTCAGGTTGACCTCTCCCTTATTGCACAACCGCAATCCGGTGATCACCTGGGAAAGCTCCGATTGTCCGTTACCGGCAACTCCGGCAACCCCGACGATCTCACCTGCCCGAACATTCAGGGAAACCCCTCGAAGGGCTGGTAGACCTTTATCATTTTCAGCGTACACATCCCGGACATCCAGCACAACATCACCCGGTTTGCAGGGTTCCTTTTCAATCCTGAAGATTACTTCCCTGCCAACCATTAAACGGGCAAGTTCTTCGCGGGATACTCCTTTGGAGGATATTCCAGAAGCTGTGCTCACCCCACGCCGCAGAACGCTTAACCGGTCGGAAATTGCGGTAACTTCCTGAAGTTTGTGACTGATAAAGATGATCGATTTCCCGTGTGCGGCCATCGACCGTAATGTTGCGAATAATCCTTCGATCTCCTGAGGAGCCAGAACAGCTGTAGGCTCATCCATGATCAGTACGTTCACACCCCGGTAGAGCATCTTCAATAATTCCACCCGTTGTTGCTCCCCAACGGAAAGTTGCCAGATCTTTGCTTTGGGATCCACTTTGAGCCCAAATTTATCCCCGATATCGGCTACTTTTTCATCATATTCAGATAGTCGCATTAAAAACCTGGGTTCGTCCAATCCCAGGAGAACATTCTCCGTTACAGTTTGCGAAGGGACCAGCATAAAGTGCTGATGCACCATGCCTATCCCTGCGTTGATCGCATCCCGCGGTGAAAGGAAATCCACCGGTTTACCTTTTACTTTGATCATTCCTGCATCCTGCCGGTAGAGACCAGCCAGGATGTTCATGAGTGTACTTTTTCCAGCCCCATTTTCCCCTAATAATGCGTGGATTTCACCTTCTATAAGTTCAAAATCCACATGGTCATTAGCCAGAACTCCGGGAAATCGTTTTACGATTCCGCGCATTTCCAAGGCTAGGATTTCTGATTTATTGATATTCGTTTGAGGATCCACAGGGATTCTCCTGAAATCTGAAATATGAGCGAACCGCTAAAAAAGTGAGGCTAGAACTCACGGGGAGTACTAGCCTCATAAGAACACGGATTACTACGGTAATTCGGCTGTGATCCCTTCAGCCCACCATTTCATACACTGTGGGATGGAGCAGGGCAGGCCAAATTCCGGGAAGGCATCCAGGTCCACCTGTTCCAGGCTTTGACCTTCGGGCAGAACAACATTGCCCTTGTTATCATTGATCGGGCCGGTGAAGACATCAAAACGATTGAACTCGCCGGCATTCATCTTCGCCAGAATATCGCGAACTTCCTGAACAACTGCGGGATCGAGATCCTTCACACCAGGCTGTAATTCCTCGCCTTCCATGAAGCCAAATAGGCCCAGCGCACCGGTATCGGAATCGAAATAATCCCAACCGGGTACGTAGGTACCGTCAATGACCCTTTTGGCGATATCAGCATAGATGGGACCCCAGATCCAGTAGGGGGCGGTCAAACATGCATCGACCTTGCAGGAGCCGTACCAGTCATAGGTCACGCCCCACTTGCCCTTTTCCTGGGCAACATCCGCAACGGCGGGGGTATCCGCACCGGTGAACACCACCTGGGCTCCGGCATCGAATAGGGAAGCAGCTCCGTCTTTTTCAAGGATGGGATCATGCCATGTATTGATCCAACGTATATCCATGGTGCATTCCGGGCAGGTCTTCTTCATCCCCAGGGCGATGGCATTGCCCAGGCGGATTTCTTCGGGGATCGGGAAGGTGGCCATATAACCAAGTTTGGGGTTACCATCAGCTTTGGCGCGAGCGCCAGCCAGCATGCCCGCCAGGTATTTCATGTTTTCCATGGCGCCCATCAGGTTGCCAAAGTTGGTTCCATTGGATTTGATCCCGGTCAGGTGGATGAACATCGTATCCGGGAATTCTTCCGCGACAGCTTCCATCGCATCTCCGAAGCCAAAGGAAGTTCCAAAAATCAGGTCAAATCCCTTTCGAGATAAGCTGCGGAACACCTGCTCGGAATCGGCGCCTTCGGGAACATTTTCGATGTAGGCAATGTTTACATTCTCAACATTCTCTTTGATATATTCGAGGCCTTCATAGTGAGCCTGAGACCAGCCGCCATCATCGTGCGGTCCGATCAAAACCATGGCTACATTGAATTTTCCTTCTTCGATATCAGGGATTTGGAATCCGCCGGTCTCTTCAGCCGGGGCGGGAGCTTCCGTTGCCTCTGGGGCAGCCGGTTCAGCTGGTTCTTCCATTGGGGCTTCGGTTGCTGCAGGAGCAGCAGGCGCGCAAGCTGCCAGAACCATCGAGAAGATTACCAGAACGCCTAAAACTGCAAACAGTTTTTTTGAAACCATCTCACTCCTCCAATTTGAATTTTATGTTAATCCAACGTCAGGAAGCTGCAAGACAACGGTTTGTGACTGGTTTTCACCTCCTCTCGATCGTAAAAAGATTCGTACGAATATTACGGCTCATGTGCTATGGACTCAAGAGCTTGGAACGAGGTGTTGCGGAATGTTTATTATTTTACACTAACTATTACAAAAACCTAGACAATTTATTAATTTTTTCATTCCGAAATAAGCAACTCCTCCATCCAATTCGGATGGAGGAGTAAATCACTGCAGGTTTAGGGGACGATCCAGGTGCCAGTCTCACCCTTCAAGTGCTCGACCGATGTTTTCAGGATTGGTGATCAACCCCTGTTTTCCACCGGCTTCCAGGAACCAGATGATCGCCTGGATTTTGGGCGCCATGGAACCCTTGGCAAAATGGGTGCCTTCTGCCAGGTATTGCTTGGCTTCTGCCATCGTCATCTTATCCAGCCATTTTTCATCCGGTTTGCCATAATTCAGGGCAACTTTCTCAACAGCCGTGGAGATGAGCAGCAGGTCAGCTTTGATCAAACGAGCGAGCAGGCTGCTGGCAAAATCCTTGTCGATCACTGCGGCGGTCCCAACAAGTTCACCATTATCGCCTTCAATGACCGGAATGCCACCCCCACCAACGGTAACAACCACCGTACCGGAATCGATAAGCGCTTTGACGGACTCGAGTTCAACAACTTCCTCCGGTAAGGGAGAAGCCACAACCCGCCTCCAGCCGCGCCCGGCATCCTCCACCACGCTCCAGCCCAGGTCCTTCTGGCGCTGTTTGGCATCGGCTTCATCCATAAAACCACCGATGGGTTTGCTGGGATTCTGGAATGCCTTATCGTTCTTGTTTACCTTCACCTGGGTGACCACTGTGCAAACTGGTTTCTTGATCCCGCGGCGTTTGAATTCGTTCTGCAGGTTCTGCTGCAATGAATACCCGATCGCGCCCTGCGAATCCGCTCCACAGACATCCAGCGGAACCTCATGCATACCTTCCACCTTGTGAGCGATCTCCGAACGGCGCAGGATGAAACCAACCTGCGGGCCGTTTCCGTGGCCAATGGCCACATCCCAGCCGGCTTCGATCATATCGGCGATATGAAAGGTGGATTCCTTTGCTGCCAGATATTGGTCTTCCACAGTCTGGTGATTGTTATCCTTGATCAGCGAATTTCCGCCGATGGCTACAACTGCAACTTTTTTGGTCATTATTAATATTCTCCTTTAACATTTATCCCATGGTCAAAGCCATCACCGCTTTTTGAGCGTGCAGGCGGTTTTCGGCTTCATCGTACACCACGGATTGAGGACCATCCATAACAGCGTCGGTCACTTCGATATTCCGGTCGGCGGGCAGTGGATGCATATAGATGGCATCCTTCTTGGCCAACTTCATCCGGCGTTCGTCGGTGATCCAGCTTGAGTATTTCTTGATGATCTCGGCACCCTCTTTTTCGTCGGGGGTGTGAACCATGGCACCCCAGGATTTGGCATAGATGATATCCGCATCCTTGAAAGCCTTGTCCATGTCATCCACCACTTCAAAACCAACCCCGGCTTTCTTCGCTTCTGCCTCGGCCTGTTCCATGATCCCTGGCATCAGTTTGAACTCAGGCGGGTGGGCCAAAACAACATCCATGCCAAAACGCGGCATTTGCAGAATCAGGCTCTGCGGCACTGACATGGGTTTCTGGTAGGATGCGGCATACGCCCAGGAAACAACCATCTTCTTCTTGCGCAGGTCGCGGCCTTTCTTTTCCATGATCGTCATCAGGTCCGCTAGGCACTGGAAGGGATGGTAGATATCGCACTGCATGTTTAAAACTGGAACGCGGGAATGCTTGGCAACATTGTTGAGATAACCATTGCCCTCGCCCCAGGTGACATGCCGGATGGCGATGCCATCGAAATATCGACCGAAGATCTCGCCGATCTCTTTGGGGGTATCCCCATGGGAGATCTGGGTAGTCTTGGAATCGATGAAAGCGCCGTGACCGCCCAACTGGGCGATACCCGCCTCAAAAGAACCGCGGGTGCGTGTGCTGCTGAAAAAGAACAGCATCGCTAGCACCTTATCGCGCAGGTAGGCATGCGGCTCATTGAGCGCGCGTTTGCGTTTCAGGTCAAAAGCCACATCCAGAACGGTTTCGACTTCTTCCTTGCTGAAATCGAGGTCGCCGATCAGGTCACGGCCGTGCAAATAGGTCTGCATTTTTCCTCCTTATGAACTTTCTACCCAGGATTATTCCATTGCGCCTAACACAAGCCCCAGCAGCGCCATGCGCATCACGACACCATTGAAGGCCTCCTGCCAGTAGCGCGACCAGCGGGTGATATCCACATCGGGCGGGATCTCGTCCATGCGCGGCAGGGAATGCAGCAGGATGGCATCCGATTTCGCCTTGCTGGAAAGCAGCTCCCGGGTGATCTTGTAATTCGCGGGGGTCATACCGTGATCGCCGGCTTCCTGGCGGGATTGAGTGTAGTCCGGCTGGACCACCGGCTCAACCAGGATCACGTCTGCATCAGCAATTGCCTGTTCAACATGTTCGGCTTCGGTGAAATCCACACTGTAGGATTTCAGCTCGGCCTTGAACTCATCGGTCAGGCTCATCTCAGGCGGAGCAACGAAGGTGATCGGGCAATCGAATTGTGAAAGCGCATAACCGAGAGAATGCATGGTACGCATGCGCATATCCCCAACTGCCAGCCAGCGCAGCCCGTCGATGGTTCCACGTTCGGTCAGGACGGTGTAAAGATCGGTGAGGATTTGGGTGGGGTGTTCGCCCCAACCGTCGCCACCGTTAATGATCGGCACAGAAGCCCACTTGGCGGCTTCGTGCGGCGCACCCTGTTGGAAGTGGCGCATCACGATCACATCCCCGTAGAACTCGAGCATCTTGACGGTATCCTTGATGCTCTCCTGGTACCAGTCACCGGCACGGGTCATCTTCGCATCGGAGAACCCGGTGACATGGCCACCCAGGCGGTGCATA
Organism: uncultured Chloroflexia bacterium; assembly: GCA_963747315.1. Taxonomy (GTDB): domain Bacteria; phylum Chloroflexota; class Anaerolineae; order Anaerolineales; family Anaerolineaceae; genus CAVVEQ01. The sequence goes on from CAVVEQ010000013.1 coordinate 1,040,725, forward strand.
GCGGCTTCGTGGGCCAGCCTGGTGCGGGTGGATGGCTGGTAGAAAGCGGTCACCATGGTCTTCTCGGCGAGAAGATCACTGTTACGGCGGGATTTAGCGATGGGCGCCATCTCATCCGCAACTTCGAACACATGGAAGAACTCCTGGCGTTCGAATTCTTTTAGAGACAAAATATCACGACCTACAAAACTACGCATTTCACACTCCTTTTTAAATTGTTAGATTTGGATTCCGAACTTGCTTTGAAAGCTGGTTATTTCACTCCCTTCACCCGCCGCACCACATGGAAGCGGAAATAACCCGGCAGGAAGAAGCTGCTGGAATGATCCACCAATTCCCCGCCGGCAGTGTACAACTTTGCTGTGAATTTCAATAAGACATCACCCCGCTGGATCTGCAACGCGCGGGCAATTTCAGAGGGTGCAGCCACTGCCTGGATCTCCGTTTTGGAATGATCCAGTTGCGACGTACCGCGTTTCAGCAGCCAATCGAGTACGGAACCGGTGAATCTTTCCTTCAAACCATTATCCGGCAGAATTTCCACCGGAAGCAGGTCAATCAAGAATGCCACAGGCCGTTCCTCCGCGTTAATGACTCTGGTTAGCCGCACCAGTGGCGTTCCGACTGGCCTGGTAAACATGTTGGACTGATCAATATCCGCATCAAGATGTTCGATATTGAGCATCCCCATCGAAACCTGTAAGCCCATCCTCGCAGCAATACTTTCAATGCTTTCTAAAACCTCAACGCCCGCATCGATGATTTGCTGGTGCCTGACCACAAAGGTGCCTACCCCCTGGCGGCGTCTGATCAAGCCCTGTTCTTCGAAAGCGCGCATCGCTTCACGCAATGTTGCGCGGGAAACGCCAAGCTGCTTGGCCAATTCCGGTTCAGAGGGCAACTTGCCGCCTGGTTGGACCTTCCCAATCACGGTGGCCAGTTCACCCTGAAGGCGTTTGAACGGTTGCTCTTTTTTCGTTTTCTTGTCTTTTTGAATAGGCATGATTCAAATAGTTCCTTATTCAACCGCCGGAGTAAAGGAGAACCTGGTGACATCCACCAATCCCAGGTCTGAAATCCGAAGCTCGGGAATAACCACCAATGCCAGCAGGCTGAGCTGCATGTTCGGGCTTTCCAGGTTGCAACCGCAGGTTTGAAATCCTTCCAATACCCCGGCAGCTTTCCGGGCAACTTCTTCTGCGGGTTGATTGGACATCAGCCCGGCAATTGGCAGCTCCACCTTGCCGATCACTTTGCCATCCCGGATGACAACCTGACCGCCACCGCATTCCGCGAGAGTGTTGGCAGCCAGAGCCATATTCAGTTCGTCTGTACCAGCAACGATCATATGGTGACTATCGTGCGCAACGGTTGTAGCCACAGCGCATTTACCCTTGAAGCCAAACCCCTGAACCAGCGCGGTCTGCACCCGGCCGGTGGATTTATGGCGCTCAACCAGGGCAATCTTGGCCAGGTCCCGGTCGGGGTCAACCAGGATCTCATCACCAGAGGCAGTTACCATGATTTTCAAGTGGCGGGTTGGTGCCTGGTTCTCAATCACACCAATTACATTGGCTGTGAGATGATCACGATCTGCACCTTCCGGTAAAACCAGTTTAAAATCTTTCGCTTTGAGCGGTCTTGGGAGATGCACCGACCCGCACGCCCAATCGGGATAATCACATGAAGGCATTTCGATGGAGATCTTCCCATTTTTCGCGATCAACTCGCCGCGGCAGAAGACCATTCCAGCCTGAAAATCCTCCAAGTCTTTCACCAGCAGGATATCCGCATACCGCCCGGGGGCGATCATACCCATGTTACGGCTGACGCCGAAATATTCGGCTGTATTGATCGTCGCCATCTGGAGTGCGGTGATGGGCGGGATGCCAACGGAAATGGCGTGCCGTATGACCCGGTCCATGTGGCCTTCATCCACAAGCGTTTGGGAGTGAGAGTCATCCGTGCAGAGCAAAAATCGGCTCGAATTTAACCTCAGCTCTGTCACAGCCGCAGCTTGTGCTTGCACGTCCTTCCAACCTGATCCGAATCGCAGCATAACCCGCATCCCCTGTCGGGCACGCTCAATCGCATCCTCCAGCCGGGTGCCCTCGTGGTCATCCTGGGGTCCGCCGGCAATGTACCCGTGAAAGGGTAGCCCCAGATCGGTGGAGGCATAGTGTCCGCCAATTACCTTATCCGCCTGGCGGGTGATGGCCATTTCAGCATGCATCTTGTCATCCCCGTTAAATACGCCGGGGAAATTCATCACCTCGCCCAACCCGATGATGCCAGGCCATGTCATTGCTTCAGCCACTTCGGTGGGTCCCAGGGTTTCCCCCGGGGTCTCCAGACCCGGCGCTGATGGCACGCAGGAAGGCATCTGAACGAATACCTGGATGGGTTGGTTCTGGGCTTCATCCACCATCAGGCGCACCCCACGCAATCCGAAGACATTAGCGATCTCATGCGGGTCAATGAACATGCCTGTGGTGCCGTGGGGGATCACCGCGCGGACAAATTCGGTTACCGTCAGCATGCCGGATTCAACATGCATATGGGCATCCAGCAGCCCGGGAACCAGGTATTGGCCGGCAGCCTCGATCACGCGTGTATTCTTGCCAATGGTATGGCTGGCATCCGAGCCGACATAGGCGATGCGGTGCCCGAGGATGGCGATATCGGTGTGCGGCAGGATCTCACCGGATTGCACACAAACCCATTGCCCATCCCTGATGACGATATCTGCCGGTTGCCGTCCCATGGCGCAGGCCACCAAAGCGCGGGTATCCTTGTAGCCAAATCCATAGCTCATGGGTTAACCTTCCAGCAGCCTTCGGGCTGCCGCGTTGTGCCGCTCAATATGGGTGGGTAGATCAAGTGTGGTAAGTTGACCCTCGCGGACGATGCACTTACCGCCGACAATGTTGTAGTCAACATTCACCGGGGAACAGAACAGCACGGCTGCTACCGGGTCGTGCAGCGCGCCGCTGAACTCCAGCCGGTTAAGGTTGATCGCAATCAGGTCGGCGCATTTGCCTTTCTCCAGGCTGCCAATATCCTCTCGTCCCAGCACCGCTGCCCCGCCTCGAGTGGCTAGATCCAGTGCCTCCCGGGCGGTGAGGATGGGCGGTGCGCCATCGCTGCTAAGGGATGCGCCTTCTATCCCAGCACGCAATCTCGCCAGCAGCATGGCCTGGCGGGCTTCCGCCAGCATGTGCGAGCCGTCGTTGCTTGCCGAGCCATCCACACCCAGGCCTAGTTTCACACCGGATTGCATGTACTCGCGTACCGGTGCGATCCCGGAGGCCAGGCGCATGTTGGAGGATGGGCAGTGAGCCACCCCGCAGCCGGTATTTTTATAGACCTGGATCTCTTCCCGGCCGACATGGACTGAATGAGCAAACCAGACGTCCTCCCCCACCCAATCCAGGCTCTGCATGTAGGCAACCGGTTTATGCCCGAATTGTTGCAGGCAAAAAGCATCTTCATCCTGAGTTTCCGCCAGATGCGTATGAAGATGCAAGCCGTGCTCGCGTGCCAAAAGGGCACTTTGGCGCATTAATTCACCAGTTACGCTGAAAGGTGAGCAGGGAGCCAGTACGATCTGCACCATCGCACCGGGATTCGGATCATGGTAACGCTCGATCAGTCTCTGGCTATCTTTAAGGATGGCTTCTTCGCTATCCACAACGCTATCAGGAGGCAGCCCACCCTTACTCTCCCCCAGGCTCATCGAACCGCGGGATGCCTGGATGCGCACACCCATTTCCTGGGCGGCAGCGATCTCATCATCCAGTGAGGAGCCGTTGGGAAACAGGTACAGGTGATCGGAAGCCGTGGTGCAACCGGAAAGGAGCCAGTTCCGCCAGGGCTGTTTTTGTCGAAACAAAGATATCCTCGGGGGTCATCCGCGCCCAGATCGGGTAGAGCGTTTTCAGCCAATTGAATAGATTGGAATTCTGAGCTGCCGGAACCGCACGAGTGAGGGTTTGATAAAAATGATGGTGGCAGTTGACCAATCCCGGCAACACCAGGTGCCCGCTCAGATCAAGGATTTCATCGGCGGTGTCAGGCAGTTCCCCGCTGACCCCCACATGTTCGATGAATCCATCCCTGGCAAAAATACCACCGCGGGGTATCTCCCGGCGGTGATCATCCATGGTTACAAGAATTGTTGCGTTTTTGATCAGAAGCGTGGACATGGGAATCCCTTCCAAAGAAAAACTCGAACGGATTTCTCTGTTCGAGTTTACCGAATTCCAGTCAAAAAGTCAATTGTCAGACAATACTGATTTTCCGTGTCGTCATTCATCCGCAAGTTTTGCTGCCTTCAGGGTGCTGCGCAGGAGCATGGCGATCGTCATTGGTCCAACCCCTCCGGGAACAGGCGTTATCGCAGATGCGACTTCCTTCACCTCATCGTATGCAACATCCCCCACCAGCCGGTACCCGCGCGGGCGGGAAGCATCCTCCACACGATTGATGCCCACATCGATCACCACCGCCCCAGGTTTGACCCAATCCCCGCGCACCATTTCCGTGCGACCCACCGCCGCCACCAGGATATCCGCCGAGCGGGTGATCTCCTTCAGGTTCTTGGATTTTGAATGACAAAGGGTAATGGTCGCATTCGCCCGGAGCAGAAGCAGTGCTACCGGCATTCCCACTATATTTGACCTCCCCAGAACCACAGCATTCATCCCTCCCAGGTTGGGTGTGTATTTATGCAGCAGGTACATCACCCCGGAGGGCGTGGCAGGCACGAAGAGCGGATCACGTCCCTTCTGCGCCAGGCGCCCGATATTTACCGGATGGAAGCCATCCACATCCTTTTCTATCCGCACTGTGGAAAGTACTTTTTCCTCATCCAACCCGGAAGGCAAGGGTAATTGCACCAGGATCCCATGAACAGCCGGGTCATCGTTTAATTTCTTGACCAGATCGACCACCTCGCCAAGCTTGGCGTTTTCAGGTAATTCATACCCGAAGGAAACGATACCCGCTTCCTGACAGGCTTTATGCTTAGAACGGACGTAAACATGTGATGCGGGGTTTTCCCCCACCAGGACGGTTGCCAGCCCGGGCACCGGTTTTCCCGCCTGGATCCGCTCTTTTACTTCGGCTGCCACTTCTCCGCGAATCTGCTCCGAGATCGCGGCACCATCAATCACAGTTGCTGTCATGAGTAACCTCCAGAATTCAGGGTTGATTATAAACCTGACCCTTTACGGAATTCACCATTTATTCCTTTAAGCTATAATTTCAAGAAAGGAAACCACTTATGAGCAATATTTGCGTCATCGGAACAGGATATGTCGGCCTGGTCACTGGGGTTTGTTTCGCCGATCTCGGCAATCGCGTGGTCTGCCTGGACGTGGATCAGAAACGAATCGACGGCCTCAAGAATAATATCATGCCCATATATGAGCCCGGGTTGGAGCAGCTCACCATCCAAAATGTCAAAGCCGGGAGGCTCAGCTTTACCACCAATTACCACGCAGCGCTGGAAGGTATGGAATTCGCTTTCATTGCCGTTGGTACCCCCTCGGGGGTGGAAGGCGAAGCCGACTTGCAATATATCCGCGCCGCGGCGGAATCCATCGCGGAAAATATCGATACCCCTATGATCGTGGTCAATAAATCCACTGTTCCGGTGGGCACCGGTGACTGGGTGGCGGATGTGATCCGTAAAAAACGCGCCGGTAAAACCCTGGATTTTAAGGTTGTTTCCAACCCGGAGTTTTTGCGAGAGGGATCCGCAATCAATGATTTTATGAGCCCGGACCGCGTGGTGCTGGGTTCGATGGATAAGGGAGCAACCGAACAGGTTGCCCGCTTATATTCATCCCTGCGTTGCCCCATCCTCATCACGGACCTTCGAACCGCGGAGATGATCAAGTATGCCTCGAACGCCTTTCTGGCGACCCGTATCTCGTTTATTAATGAAATCGCAAACATGTGCGAGGAGATGGGCGCGGATGTTCGCGAGGTTGCCCAGGGCATGGGTTTGGATAAACGCATCGGGCATGCCTTCCTAGATGCCGGGTTGGGTTGGGGAGGCAGCTGCTTCCCCAAAGATGTGAAAGCCCTGGAGCATATGGCCGTTCTAAATGGGACCCATCCGCAGCTACTCCAGGCAGTGATGGAAATCAACCGTAACCAACGTCGCCGTGCGGTGCTGAAATTGCGAAAGGCGCTGGGAGGCCTGAATGAAAAAGTAGTCGGTGTGCTCGGTCTTTCCTTCAAACCCAACACCGATGACGTCCGCGATGCCCCTGCCCTGGAGGTGATCCGCCTGCTGGAAAACGAAGGTGCGACGGTGAAGGTCTATGACCCCCAGGCAATGGAAGTAGCTGCGCCTTACATAAAGAAAGCAGTTTTTTGCGATGATCCTTATTGCGCGGTGACCGACGTAGATGCGCTCGTCCTGGCAACGGAGTGGAATGAGTTCAAGCAGCTTGATTTCCCCCGCATCCGCTCGCTCATGCGCAACCCTGTGATTCTGGATGGGCGTAATCTCTGGGATGGCGAAGCCCTGCGTGCGATGGGTTTTACCTATTTTGGGATCGGACGCGGTGTGACAGTGAACCCCAGGGACTGACCCTGAATTTATTCAGGCTTATAAAACAAACGGGAACCGAAAGGTTCCCGTTTTTGTGTCCAGCAAGGATCATTTGGTTAGTTCGTAGAGTTCCACCAAAACTCCCCCGGTGGATTTTGGATGAACGAAAGCCATTTTCCGACCTGGCAGAACGATTGGCTCTTCGTTGATTAGTTTGATGCCTTTTTCCTTCAGGCTGGTCAGCATTCCCACCACATCATCGGTTTCGAAGCACAGATGGTGCATCCCCCCGCCGCGCTCGGCAAGGAACTTGGCTGCTCCGGTATCATCTGCTGTTGGTTTTACCAGCTCCACCTCGCTATCCCCCAGCGGCAGGAAAGCCACCTGCGCTTTCTGGCTGGGAACATCCTCGATGTGGCTCATCTCGATCCCGAGTGCATCCCGCCAGAACTTCAGCGATTCATCAATATCTGCAACAACGATTGCTACATGGTTGATCTTTTTCAGTGATGGCATTTGATATCCTCCTGATTAATATATATTTTTACATAAATGATGAAGCCTGGTATTCACCCCAGCTTACTCGAAGCACCCGGCAAATTTCGCCCAAAGTGATCTCCTGTTCGACACATTCGATCAAAAGCGGCATGATATTGGAATCTGTTTTCGAGTCCTTTTCCAGACGGGTGAGCAGCTCACTGACCTTGTTTGAGTCTCTCGCTGCCCGCAGAGCAGCCAGCTTCTGTCTCTGGTCTAGTTCAATCTTCGGATCCACCTTCAATCTCTCCAGTTCCACCGTTTCAGAGGACTGGTACTTGTTTACCCCAACCACCGTTCTCTCCCCGGATTCCACGGACTTCTGGAATCGGTAGGCAGCTTCCTGGATCTCTGATTGCATATAACCGCGCTCGATGGCTGACAAAGCACCGCCCATTGCGTCGATCTTTTTGATGTATTCCATCGCGCGGGTGCTGATCTCGTCTGTCAGGTATTCCACCAGATAGGAACCCGCCAGCGGGTCCACACTATCGGCTGCGCCAGTTTCTTCAGCGATGATCTGCTGAGTGCGCAGCGCGGTGGTTACCGATTGCGGGGTGGGCAGCCAGAGGGCTTCATCCTTGCTGTTGGTATGCAGGGATTGAGTCCCGCCCATCACCGCTGCGAGCGCCTGAATGGCCACCCGCACAACGTTGTTCTCCGGCTGCTGGGCTGTGAGCGTGGAACCACCCGTCTGTGTGTGGAAGCGCAGCATCCAGGATTTAGGATCCTTCGCCCCGAAACGCTCTTTCATGATCTGCGCCCACAACCGGCGGGCAGCGCGGAATTTGGCAACCTCTTCAAAGAAATCGTTGTGCGCTGCAAAAAAGAAGGAAAGCTGGGAGGCAAAATGATCCACTTCCAGCCCGGCGCTGATGGCTGCCTCCACGTAGGAGATCCCATCCGCTAGGGTGAAGGCTACTTCCTGAACCGCAGTTGAACCGGCTTCCCGGATGTGGTAACCAGAAATACTGATCGTGTTCCAACCTGGGATGTTCTTTTCGCAATACTGGAAAATATCGGTGATTAACCTCAGGGACGGCTTCGGCGGGAAGATATACGTACCGCGGGCGACGTATTCCTTCAGAATATCATTCTGAATGGTGCCCTTGAGTTTGGATTCCTCAACGCCCTGGCTTCTTCCCACCACGATATACATGGCAAGCAGGACGGCTGCGGGGGCGTTGATGGTCATGCTTGTAGAAACCTTATCCAGCGGGATATCCTTGAAAAGTGTCTGCATATCACTGATGGAGGAGATGGAAACGCCAACCCTCCCAACCTCTCCGGCAGAGATGGAATCGTCCGCATCGTATCCGATCTGCGTGGGGAGATCGAAGGCTACCGAAAGCCCGGTTTGTCCCTGGTCAAGCAGGTAGCGGTAGCGCCGGTTGGATTCCTCCGCAGTTGCAAAACCGGAATATTGCCGCATCGTCCAGAACCGGCTGCGGTACATGCTCGGCTGAACCCCTCGAGTGAACGGGTATTCCCCTGGAAATCCGAGCTGGGCAGCATAATCATATTCCGCAGGTGTTAGGATCGGGGGTATTTCGATCCTGGAGGTGGTTTCAAATTTTTCTTTTCTCTGGGGGGCTTTTTGAACCGATTTTACGTAAACTTCAGTTTCCCAACGGTTCTTTTCGTTTTCTACATTCATAGGACTCCTTTGAAATTGAAAAGAATTTTGAAAATTCTCAGGCAAAGCACAATCATGTTACACTATTCTAACTCGTCGCGCAAATCAAACCATGGAACTAGAATTATCCTCCTTCCTGCAATTTGCCCTTGAGCTCATCATCATCCTTTCAGCCGCGAAAATGGGGGGGTTGATCTCCACCAGGCTTGGGCAGCCATCCGTGTTGGGAGAACTCCTGGCTGGGATCATCCTGGGTCCTTCACTAATCAACATCACCGAGTTCTCCTTTATTACAGATCCCGAAATGTTAAACGAATTCCTCCGCGAGTTGGGGGAAATCGGGGTGCTTTTCCTGTTGTTTCTCGCTGGCCTTGAACTTCATCTTTCCGAAATAGCCAGGAATACGCGAAGCGCGATTCTAATTGCAGTGTTTGGAATGGCTCTTTCGGTTGGGCTCGGGTCGCTTGTTGGGTTCTCTCACGGTTTTGCAGGAATTCAACCAATTTTTATCGGTTTGGCGCTGGCAGCCACCAGTATCAGCATCACTGCACAAACGCTTATGGAACTAAAAAGCCTCCGCGGAAAAGTTGGATTGGGTCTCCTTGGTGCAGCGGTCGTGGATGATATCCTGGTTTTACTGGCATATTCAGTACTCCTTGCCTTCGTATCAGGAACTGATGGATGGAGCAGTATGGCCGGGTTGATCCTGCAGATTGCGCTGTTCTTTTTCATAACGATTGGGTTTGGATTAAAACTACTTCCTTCAGTTACCCGTTGGGTGTCCAAGCACCGGATCAGCCAGGGTTTGGTCACTTTCGCGATCATTATCTTGTTGGTTTATTCATTTCTGGCTCAAAGCTTAGGCCATTTGGCTGCAATCCTTGGCGCATTCTTGGCAGGGATTATGTTTTCGCGTTTGGAAGAAAAGGGCATCATCGAATCCGGTATGAAAACGCTGACATACAGTCTTTTTGCTCCGATCTTTTTTGTAGGAATAGGTCTGCAGGTCGATCTCCACCAAATCCGTGAGACTGGTCCCTGGCTCCTGCTAGGATTGATCCTGGCTGCTGTGATCGGAAAATTCATGGGTGCCGGACTAGGCGCGCGGATAAGTAATTACAGTTGGCAGGAATCTATACAAATCGGTGTGGGGATGATTCCTCAGGGCGAAGTATCTCTTATCACCGCAGCAATGGGTCTAAAACTCGGACTGCTGGATTCGAGTGTTTTCACCGGGATTGTGATCACCATCCTGATTACTGCCATTATCACACCTCCATTGCTAAGGTTCACATTCGCAATTAAACCTACGTCGGATCATGTGGATAATGCAAATTAAGGTATTGGAGCCAGAATGAAAATGTTCGTCTTGTTAGTACTTCAAGATTCCTCACTCATGGATGAAGTGATTTCTGCCTGGCGGGAGAACGGTGCTCCAGGGGTGACAATCCTCGATTCGATGGGAATGTCGCACCTTTCCCGCCAGGCGGCCTTAAGGGAGGATTTCCCCATCATGCCTGGGATTGAGGATCTCATGGAATCAACCGCGGACTCAAATCACACGCTCTTCACGATCGTCAACGACGAGAAAATCTCCGATAAGATCGTCGCCGCGACCATCGCTATCACTGGCGATCTAGACCAGCCGAATACCGGCATCCTTACAACCTGGCCTCTCAGCAAAGTGATTGGGTTAAACCGCTGTTCGGAATAGGCAATGAGAATCCTCGCCATCGATATCGGAACTGGAACGCAGGATATCATCCTACTCGATTCCCTTTTGGACGTTGAAAACAGCTTCAAAATGGTGCTGCCTTCACCCACCATGATTCTTCGAAAAAAGGTCCAGGCTGCCACCGGCGCTGGAAAAGCATTGTTCCTCTCCGGAGTCACCATGGGCGGAGGCCCTTGCTCCTGGGCGATAGAGGATCATCTCAAGAGCGGGTTGGAGGTATTTGCTCTTCCGAAAGCGGCGAGTACGATCAACGACGATCTGGGCGCTGTGCGCGAATTGGGTATAAAAATCATCAGCCTGGAAGAATCCGCCAGGCTGGCTCCGTCAATAGAAAAAATCACCTTGGGGGATGTTGATCTCAGATCGATTATCAAAGCATTTGGTGAATTTGGTGTTTCGTTGGATTCACTCGATCTACTTGCTGTTGGGGTGTTTGATCATGGGAATGCGCCAGCAGGGTATTCGGATCGAAAATTTAGATTCGAATACCTGGAAAAGCGAGTGCGAAGCTTAAACCACTTGAGTGCGTTCGCTTTTCCTTCCGGAGAGATCCCCGAAGCGATGACCCGCCTGACAGCGGTTCGCGAATCGCTCTTGGAATCTCCCATCCCCCTTATGGTGATGGATACCGCCCCGGCAGCGATACTCGGTGCAAGCCTGGATCCCCTCGCCCGGGGTCTATCCCGCAAGTTGATCGTCAATATCGGCAATTTTCACACTCTTGCTTTCCGGCTCAGCCCTGCCGGTATTGAGGGGTTTTTTGAGCATCATACAGGTATGCTGGATGCATCCAAATTGGAATCGTTTATTTGGAAGCTGGCAAATGGTTCTCTGACGGATAATGAGATCTTCACCAGCCAGGGGCATGGAGCGCGGATATTTACGGACCAACCTCTCCTGCTTGGTGAATCGGATTGTCCGGTCATCGTCACCGGCCCGCGCAGAACGATGCTTGCAGAATCAGGATTGGATATCCATTACGCAGTCCCATACGGCGATATGATGACCGCGGGTTGTGTGGGCTTGATTGCTGCAGCCGCGGATATATATCCCCAATTCCGGGAGGAGATAAAAGCCGCGCTTGACCGCAATGAGTCAACCACGGCTCCCTGGGATCTGAAGGAATAACACAGCCAACATATCCACCTCCTTAATCCGTCAAACGTGGTAAAATCCATCGGTTTTGGGCGTTGTACCCTTCGCCTGAACGAATTCTATTGCCGAAAGGGCTTGAAAAATGAAAGTTCTCCTTATCAAAGATGTTTATAAACTTGGCCACGCCGGGGATGTTAAAAAGGTTGCCGATGGTTACGGGCGCAACTACCTTATCCCCCAGGGATTAGCCATTCTTGCCACCGCTGGCGCGCTTAAACAGGCTGAAAGCATTCGCTCCCGCGCTGCCGCTTCCCGCCAGGTGCTGAATGCCGAATTGGGTGGCCTGGCTGCCCAGATCGAAGGACAAACCATCAATTTCAGCAGCAAAGCCGGCGAAACCGGGAAACTCTACGGTTCGATCACCAACCAGGACATCGCTGACGAGCTTAGCAAAGTGGTTGGCACCCCGATCGACCGTAAAGTCATCGAAACCCAGCCCATTCGCCTGCTTGGGGAACACAGGGTCAAGGTTCGCCTCACCATGGACCTGACTCCGGAGATCAAGGTAATGGTGTATCGCGAGGGCGAAGTGATCCCTTCGGAATCCGCTCCTGCGGTTGAAAAGAAATCCAAGGTGGAAAATGCACCGGTTGAAGCCCCGGAAGAACCCGTAGCTCCAATCGAGGAAGCACCCCAAACCCCAGAGGAAACCCTCGGAGCATCGGCAGAAGAAAACACGGAAAATTAATCCCGCCTAATTGAACATCAAGAAACCGGCCTGGCAGCCTGTTGCCTGTTATGCCGGTTTCTTTTTATAATGGATGGAACAGGATCAAATGGAAGGAACTATCGGTAACCAGCTCAGAACCGCACGGGAAGCTCGCGGTCTTTCGCTCCAGGATGTGGAAAAATCAATTCACATCCGGGTTCATTATCTGCAGGCCTTGGAAAATGACGATTTCTCCAGTCTGCCCTCCAAAGCCCAGGCTCGCGGTTTTCTGCGTCTCTATGCAGATTTTCTAAAGATCCCTGCGTTTTCCCCTGTTGTTCAGGATGAGTCTCCTCCAGCGTCAGTTGAATCAGGTACTCAGATACCCGAACCTTCGTCCTCCCCGGCAAAACCAGAAGCCGAATCCTGCTCCCCCACGGAAAAAAGACCACCGGAGAATCAACAACCCCCGTCATCCAGCCACGAGGATGACCGGAACAACTCCAGCTAATGGCAATGAGCCTCCGCCGCTTCCTGTCTCCAATTCTGCCAGGTCGGAAATGGCTTATCTTGCCATCTATCGCGAGATCGGCGACCAGCTCCGAGCCCGCCGAATATCACTTTCACTATCCCTGGATGATATTTCTCTCCACACCCGAATAAAACAGGAAAATCTGGATCTTATCGAAGAAGGGCGGATGGATGATCTACCCTCCCCCGTTCAAGGTCGCGGGATGATCAGTAATTATTCCGAATTCCTGAACCTGGATTCCGACGCCCTTTTATCCCGCTTTGCCGACGCCTTACAGCTCAAGCGTCTGGAGATGATGCCTCCCAGCCCCACCCAGGAGAAAACAGAGGAGCAGGCATCTTCCAAAACCAACCTGGTGCAGAAGGTCTCCCAATCGCAGCCGGTTCATACTATCTTGCGCATCCTTACCCCGGACCTGCTGATTGGTGGAAGCCTGGCTTTGCTGCTGGTAATCCTGATCACCTGGGGAGCAGTTCAAGTGATCACCCCAACAACAGAGGAACCTGAAGCGACTGCCCCCTCAATCTCTGAGATGCTACTATCCACCCCCACCTTCGATCAGGCGTTCATTTTGACACCGGGTTTAGGTGCCAATACTGCCGTCCCTTTGGAAAACACTACACCCGAATCGACCAGTGAGGTAACTGTTGCAGCAACCGCGGAAGGTACCGTTGCATATAATCAGGGATCGCAACCGGTCCAGGTCTACGTCATCGCAATTAAGCGCGCTTTTCTAAAAGTAATTGAGGATGGATCAATCAAATTCAACGGGAGAGTGGTACCCGGAAACGCGTACCAGTTTTCGGGGTTTAACAAGGTCGAGCTGCTTACCGGCGATGGCGCAGCGGTGCAAGTGATTTTTAACCAGACCGACCTGGGTTTGCTCGGGGAGTCCGGAGAAGTCATCAATCTGGTTTTCACGAGGGAAGGTTTCGCCACCGCAACTCCCGCCCGACCTGCCACACCTGTAAATACCCGCCAACCCACACTCACGATCCAGCCGAGTGTTACCCCAACCGTCACACCATATGTCCCCTGAGAAAAAACCACATAAAACCTTCCACCTGGTCTCGCTGGGTTGTGCGAAGAATTCAGTGGACTCAGCTTCCATGGCAAGGCTGTTGGAAAACACAGGTTACCGTGCCGTCGAACAATCCAGGTGGGCGGATGTGATCATCGTGAACACCTGCGGTTTCATCGCGCCTGCCCGGGAGGAATCCATTGAAGTACTGAAAAATCTGGCTGGCAAAAAACGCAAAGGCCAGGTGCTTGTTGCGGCAGGCTGCCTTCCCCAGCGCAGCCGCGAGGAATTGCTGGAGCGCGTGAATGGCATCGACGGCATCCTTTCCACCAGGCGGTGGATGGATATACTCGAATTGGTCGAATCCCTCCGCGGTGACCACCCGGCTCCCCGCTATGATCTCCCCGCTCAATCGACAGTGGGAACTGACGAACATGGAGTTCTTCGCGCTGCCGTACAGGGAACCAGCGCATATTTAAAAATCGCTGATGGCTGCCGCAGGCCTTGCGCATTTTGTTCCATACCGCTCATCAAAGGCACTGCGGTCAGCCGCCCTGCGGAGCAGATCATCAGAGAAACGGTTGAACTACAGGAGGCCGGCATCCAGGAGGTGATTCTAATCGCCCAGGATACCACCGACTATGGTTTCGATCTGGGCATGAAGGAAGGCTTGGCGGAACTGCTAGAAAAGATGTGCCACTCTGCGCCACGCATTCCCTGGATTCGGATCATGTACGCCTATCCGGGGTATGTCACCGACCGACTGATCGAAACCATGGCTTCCCATCCCCAGATCCTTCCCTACCTGGATATCCCCCTTCAGCACGCAGATCCCGGTGTTCTCACCCGCATGCGTCGGCCGGCGAATATGGATTGGGTTCGCGATACCATCCGAAAAATGCGCTCCAGTTTGCCAGGTTTGGCGATCCGCTCAACCTTCATCGTGGGTTTCCCGGGTGAAACAGAAAAGGAATTCGAAAGCCTGCTGGATTTCATCCGGGAGGTTCGCTTCGATCATATCGGCGCGTTTCCTTTTTCCTTCGAAAAAGGCACTTCAAGCGAACCTTTGGGTGATCCCATTGCTCCGGAATTAAAAGAGGAACGCATCGGCAGGTTGATGGAGCTGCAGGAAAAGATCTCACTTGCGAATAACCAGCGTTTCGTCGGGCAGGAATTGGCGGTATTGATCGAAGGTTGTGACAATGACATTTCGATCGGCCGATCCTATCGCGACGCGCCAGAGATCGATGGATTGGTGATCCTCAATGGTGATGCGGAAATCGGGAAGATCGTCAATGCGCGCATAACCGGAGCACTGATCCATGATTTGACCGGCGAGAAAATCAACTAAAAAGTACCTGGTTTTCAGGTACTTTTTTCATAATCAGGGGGTGGGGGTCTCGGTTGGCGTTTCTGTCGGGGTTTCAGGGGTTAGTTCGGCAGTAGGCTCCTGAGTTATTTCCTGCTGGGTGGGTTTTTTGGTGGGATCGGGGGCATTGCATTTATTATATGCCTCTGATATCTTTTGCATCAGGTCGCCAATATCATCCGGCGGAATGCGATTAAATTGTTGAAAAACTGCATTTGCATCTTCATATCTTGCGACTGCAGTGCAAAAATCCCCTTTTGCGTATAACTGATCGCCATAGTATGCCAGCGCCATGGCATAGCGGGCAAAGGCCGTCTTGCCGTTGAAATCGGTCATGTAGGGATACGATTGATAAATGACCAGGAACTGGTCGATTACATCCTGCCAGTTGATACCCCAATTTGATGAAGCATTGATATATCTTCTTGCCCATTCACGGGCGGTCACAGCATCTTTATCGATGGGAGCAAATTTGGAGGCCAGGTAGAGCGAGTAAATCCCCTCTTCCAATTGTCCGCCGTTCACGCCTTTATCGGTCGAACCGAAGATCTGCTGGATCCCCAGGTTGCGCAGGACGATATAGTACATACCGTCCACTTCAACCATTCTGTGATTAATATCGGCATTTCGCAGCGACTCAAGATCCTGGAAAGCCTGCTTCCACTCCTGGTTGCGGATATTTTCCTGGGCGTTGTTGAATAATTCTTCCACCCCGCGATTATCCGGCGTGGCAGTCACCATCAGCGTCGGTGCCGCAGTAGGTTGGCGGGATTCGATCGCCTTCATCTGGGCTTCGGTGAGTTTTTCGATAACACCGGGGAAACCCGGATCCAACTGAATCACATAGGTAAATTGTACGGTTGCCAGATCGAATTTCTTCTGATCCATCATCTGTAAACCGTACTGGAAATGTTCGGCGGCTTTCGTCAGCCGTACCTGCGATTCTGCTGCCTTGCGGGCGCTGATCCCGGAGGAATATGCCAGACCTGCAGAGAGAGCGACCGAAACAATGACAATAAGAAAACCCAGAAGGATCCACCGCCCCAGCCTTCGCTTCTTCTTTGGTTCTTCCAAAGGTTCAACAGGTGGAATTAATTCCTGGTTGATCTCCGCAGTGATTTCTCCGCTGGAAAACTGCGGTGGAATTTCCGCTGCCGGGATGGGTTGAGTATCTTCTGATTTCTTCTTGGGCATTTTGCAATTATACCGTAACTGGTTTTTCAGGATTCGGAATAATCATCCTCTCAGAATCATCTAATCATCATAACCGCAGCAGCTGCCGGCATTCCTTCCAGATGAAAGGTAGTGCTGCCGTCGTACCCAGGATCATTGCGAGGACCGAGGCTCCAAGGCTGCCAAACGGCAGCAGCAGGTAACGAATGGTCAGCAATGTGACGGCAGCAGCGGCAACGGCCGCCAGGATGCTCCGACCGATCGTGCTCATCCCCTGGGTATCGGGGTGAAAGATCTTTTTCCATCGGGATGAAAGCGAAGCAGGTTCTGCGCCACGGAAGAATAGCTGCCAGGAGAGGATCATCAGAAGTAGGCAGGCTTCGATCGTGAATGAAAGCGAATCTCCCAGGGAAATTCCCATCACCCCCACCCTGCGGGAAAAAACCACCCCGAAAATGATATACATAAGCCCGTTTATTCCAGCAAGGATCATTGGGGTCACCGCGTTCTGCCTGGCATAAAAAGAACGGCTAGCTATTTCCATTAGGCAGTGCCCGAGCAATCCGACCAGGAAGCCGCGGGTGACCCACATGAGGAGGGAGGTCTGCGCTTGGTTGAAATTAAACACAACCTTAACCAGCGGTTCCAGCCCGATTGAGAGGATCACCGCAATTGGGATTGCGAAAGCGATAAGCACCCGGGCTGCTTTTTCCATTAAAGTCTTAAACTGCATCAGGTTTTCCGTGGAAGCCAGTTGGGAAATTGTAGGCAGGAGCGCAGTCGCGATGGCTGTTCCCAGGAGGGTTTGGGGTACCTGCTGGATCATCCAGCCATAAGTCAGGGCAGAAACAGCCCCCGTGGAAAAATGAGAAGCAAGGTTATCCCTGGCGATGAAGGTGAGTTGCAGGAAAAAAACCGTCACCATCCTCGGACCCATCAATCGCAGGATCTGAATCACCCGAGGATCCTGGAATCCGAATCCAGGGGTCCAGTGGAATTTGTATAGGATCAACCCTGGGATTTGAATGGCAAGATGAAACGCCGCACCGAGGATCACCCCATACACCAGGCCATAGATTCCCAAACCGAATGCTGGCAAGGTGATTGAGCCAAAGGTGTAAGGCTTGGCAGGCGCAAGGATCAACGCGCCAAAGATTTGACCAATATTGTAGAAAATCGGTGCCATTGCTGGAAATAGAAAGTGCTGATTCGCCTGTAAACCGGCAATCACCATCCCGCTTACAGAGAATATTAGTGTGGCAATCAAGTTCAAACGCATAATTTGAACCACCTCAGCTTGCATTACCGGGGTAAAACCGGGAGCGATGATTTTTTGCACGATGGGAACCGCGAAAATCGCCACCAACACTGCCAGGGAAGCAGTGACCATGAAAACCAAATTGGCTATCCGGCTGAAGACTATCCAGAGGGATTCCCGATTCTCTTTTGCCAGAACTTCCGAAAGCACCGGGATGAGCGCCAGGGCAAGCGCGCCGCTGGAAAAAAGGGCGAATAACATATCCGGTAAATTGTTGGCTACGTTGAAAGCATCTAAGGGCGCAGTTAAACCAAACTGGCGAGCGATGATCACCTGTCGGATGATCGCGAATACCTTATCCAGGGCGAAAAAAAAGGAGATCAGAAGTGCTGCGCGGGTTAGCCTGGTCATGGTTGTTTGTGACGGATTCCCAATTGTTCCAATTTTGAACCTGTCGATCCGGCTCGGATAGAAATTGTATTATAGAATCCCCCTTTTTTTGTTGGAATAATTCAGTATAATGATAATGATTATCATTTTCAAATGGCTAACACACCTACCACCTGGCCTCAAAAATTCGACAACGGCGGTTACCGGTTGACCGGTGCCAGACAAATGATCGTGGATGTTATTTTCAGCAGCGACCGGGCACTTACTCCGACAGATATTTTTATTGAAGCCCGCGCCCGGGGCAAACCTTTAGGCCTGGTTACGGTCTATCGGACCCTGGAGAAATTGGAAGAAAATCATCTCGTGGAGCGTGTTCACCAGGAGAATGGCTGCCATGCCTACCTCCGTGCAGCGAATGGACACGAACACATCTTACTCTGCACGCATTGCGGGAAAACTTTTTTTTTCGCCGGAGATGACCTTACCAACCTGATAGAAAGAGTTGCTCAACAGAGCGGATTCAGCATCCAGGAGCACTGGTTGCAATTGCATGGCTTATGCCCAGAATGTCAATAATCTCCTCGCCATACCATTACCTTGAGAAGACGGGATGGAAGAGTGACTAAAAAGGACCAATTAATGAAAAAGGTGATCTTCAAAAGCGTCATACTGCTCGCAGTGGCTAGTATGGTGATATCGGCTTGCCAACAGGTGCCACAGTCAACCACGGTTGAGACCGAGATGGATCATTCCAAAAAACCATCCGCTTCAGATACTAAGGTGTTAGCGGTCGAATCCTTCCTGGCTGATATCGCCCAACAAGTTGCTGGCGACCGGGCACAGATCGGGTCGCTGATACCTTTGGGGATTGACCCCCACGCCTTCGAGCCAACGCCGCAGGATGTGGCAAAAATCACCGATAGCCAGGTATTGATCATTAATGGGGCTGGTTTCGAGGGATGGCTGGCAGAAACCCTTGAAAATGCCGGGGAAGAGCAACAGGTCATCGAGGCTGCCGCTGGTTTGACCAGCCGTGGGGCACGCGAAGGCGAAGAGGCAGTCATGTCGCCGGAGGAAAAAGCAGAACAGGTTTGCATGGCGTTAGCCAACATGACCGCCGAAGAAGAAATCGCAGCAGGAAGCGATGCTGCCAGCGCTGCTGAATTGCAAAATGAAGTTGAACACGATCTCGAGGCGGAAGCGCAAGAACACGAAGCTGAACTGCTCTCTCTCAAACTCAACCCAGTTGGTGGTGGTTATGAAGGGTTTATCCTATTCGAAGTTGCCGAAAATGGTGAATATGTCGTTGCGGCCAATGGAGGTACGCTGACCGTAATCGGTGCGGATGGTATGCCAATGGAAGTAGAAGAAACACTGCCGGTTAATTGTGCTGGTCTGAACGTTGGCATCTTACTCGATCTGGAACCGGGTAAGTATACGATAGCCCTGAGTGGTCTGGCTGTGGAGAAGACGCCCTTCTTTGTTGGTTCATTGGGAGGGCACAACCATGAGGGTGATCCGCACTTCTGGCTCGACCCGAACAACGTCATCAAGTATGTTGAGAATATTCGCGATGGATTGATAATCGCAGACCCTTCCGGTATGGATGCGTACAATCAAAATGCTGCTGCCTACATTACCAAGCTCAACGACCTGGATTCTTGGATCAACGAGCAGGTCTCAGATATTCCGGAAGAACGCCGCAAGATCGTCACCAATCACGAGAGCTTCGGATATTTCGCTGACCGCTATGGCTTTCAGATCATCGGTACGATAATTCCCTCCGTCAACACCGGCGCTTCGCCATCAGCGCAGCAGATGGCCCGCCTGGTAGACCACATTCGAGGAACAGGTGCGATAGCCATCTTTTTAGAAACCGGATCAAATCCGCAACTGGCCGAACAGATTGCCACTGAAACTGGGATCAAGGTTGTTTCGAAGCTGTACACTCACTCGATCACTGAAGCCAGCGGTGAAGCACCAACCTATATAGATATGATGAAGTACAATGTTCAAACGATTGTTGAGGCCTTGAAGTAATGTTTTCAGTTGAAAACCGGCTTGTTTTAGAAAATGTTTCCGCAGGATACAACGGCGGACGTGTGCTTGATGATTTGACTTTGCAGGTGGTGCATGGGGGGCAGGTTGCTGTTGTTGGTCCTAACGGAGCAGGTAAAACCACTTTATTTAAAGTGCTGGTGGGATTGCTTCCATTGCGTAGTGGTCAAATTCTGATCCATGGCCAGCCGCTTGGCACGCACACAGACTGCGTAGCGTATGTGCCTCAGCGTAGCGAAGTGGACTGGCGTTTTCCGTTAACGGTAACCGATGTAGTGATGATGGGCCGCTACAACCGTCAGGGTTGGCTACGCCGGCCTGACCAGAATGATCGCACCGCGGTCCAGCGTGCCCTTGAACAGATGGGGATCGCTGATCTTACCCGACGCGCAATTGGGGATCTTTCGGGCGGGCAGCAGCAACGCGTCTTTCTGGCGCGGGCATTGGCGCAAGAGCCGCATATCCTGCTAATGGACGAGCCTTTCACCGGAGTCGACGCTGCCACCCAGGAAACCACTTTGGCTTTGCTCAATCAGCTCAAGGCACAGCAAGTCACTGTGCTTGTTTCTACCCACGATTTGAGGATGGCAGTTGAGCGTTTTCAGAATGTGTTGTTACTCAACCAAAGGTTGATTGCATATGGACCGGCACAGGAAGTGCTTTCGCCATCCGCCATCCAGCAGGCGTTTGGTGGACGGGTTATGTTTGTGGGTGATGTTGCCATAGTGGATGAGTGCTGTCCACCCGAAGGATAATGAAAACATGCTGGAATGGTTGTCTACTCCCTTGGCTTATACCTTCATGCAGCGAGGACTGCTGGCATCGCTGATTGTTGGTATAGTCTGCGCCATCATCGGATGTTATGTGGTCCTGCGTGGTATGGCCTTTTTAGGAGATGCTCTGGCTCACGCTATTTTGCCTGGTATTGCTATTGCGTATTTACTACAAGGAAATCTTATGTTGGGTGCGCTAGCGGCGGCAGTAGCGGTAGCCTTGCTCATTGGCATGTTTTCACGCAAGGGTACAATTCGTGAGGACACCGCGATTGGAATAATGTTCGCTGCCGCACTCTCGCTCGGAGTAGCATTAATCAGCAGCATTCGTACCTATGCGGTAGACCTTAGTCATATCTTGTTTGGGAATGTATTGGGCGTGTCGTCATCGGATTTATTATTGGCAAGCGGGTTGGGTTTATTTGTCCTGATCACAATCGCAGTTCTTTATAAGCCCTTCCTGGTGATTTCCTTCGATCCAGTTTTGGCTGCCACACTACGCTGGCCAGCGGAGTTGCTGCGAATTGTGCTGCTTATATTGCTTGCGCTGACGATTGTTGTCTCGCTCCAAACCGTGGGGGTAGGATTGGTAGCAGCCATGCTCGTCACCCCGGCAGCCTCTGCGTACCTGCTTACTCACCGACTACCAACCATGATGGCGGTTTCCGCAGCCATCGGGGCACTGTCCGGGGTTCTCGGTATCTATATAAGTTTTTATTGGGATGTATCCTCCGGTGCAGCCATCGTTCTGGTGGCAACACTGATCTTTTTCATTGTTTTCCTGGTGGCTCCGCAAAAAGGGCTTGTCTGGCAGCGAAGGAGGAAATGATGCCTGCAATTGCCAGGAAACCCGGTTCGTTGTACGTGGTTGCTACCCCCATTGGTAATTATCAGGATATCACCCTGCGCGCTCTTGAAATTCTAAAATCTGTGAGCGCCGTAGTTTGTGAGGAGCATCGTGAAGGATCCATCCTGATGAAAAAACTGGGGATCGGGTTAGTGGAGTTGATTCCTTTAAACGAGCATAACGAGAAGGAGAAAGCACAGGAATTGATCACAAGGTTGTGGCAGGGGCAATCGCTCGCGTTGATCTCGGATTGCGGTACGCCGGTTTTCTCGGATCCTGGCAGCAAATTGATCGCCCAGGCGGTTCAAGCCGGCGTCCGGGTGGTACCTGTTCCCGGGGCTTCTTCGCTCATGGCCGCACTTTCCATCCTGGATTCCCCCCTGGAGCGATTCTTCTTCGCCGGCTTTCTGCCGCGCGATCCACGCGAAAGAACCCGGGAACTTACCCGTTTAAGAGACACCCGGCTGCCGCTCATCCTGATGGATACTCCGTACAGGCTGAACTCCCTTCTCGGGGATGTTGAAAAAACATTCGGTCCCCGACAGATGTGCACGCTTGCTACCAATTTAACCCTTCCCGACGAAAAAATCTATCGGGGTGCGGTGAAACAAATCCTCTCCGAGGTTGCCGGTCGCAAAGCTGAGTTCATCCTGATACTCCAGCGCTAAATCATTCCATCTCTTTTTGCAACTATTCACTCCATGTTCCGTAATCATGACAGATAATAAAAATGGAGGAAGAAATGAAAAAATACTTGGTTTTACCTTTGCTGGTTGTATTGATTCTTGGGCTCTCCGCTTGCAGTATTTTGCCCCGGGTGGAACCTGGAATCCAGATCACGGAAACCAGGGATGTCAGCGGATTCCATGCAATCGTTTTTGATGCTGCCGGGAGAATGATGATCACTCAAGGGGATACTGAATCTCTCACGATCGAGGCAGGGCGTAATATCATGCCGCATATAATAACTGAAGTGAAGGACGGGGTTTTGTTCATCCGCATGGATGAACCGCGTTGGAACATGGCGATCCCCAAACCTGTTCAATATACGCTGGTTGTTAAAGAGTTGGATGATATCGCCATTTCCGGAGCAGGGGATATCAAGCTTGAAAACCTTGAAAGCTCATCGATGGAGATCGATCTGAGCGGAGCAGGTAATTTCGAAGTAGGGAGTCTACTGGCTGATTCCCTGGATATTAGTCTTAGCGGTGCTGGCAACATCGATATCTCCGATCTCAAAGTTGCTTCACTGGATGCCACATTAAGTGGCGCCGGTAACTTCAGCCTGGCGGGGGCAGCACCTGATCAAACCGCGTTGCTCGCCGGACTTGGAAGTTATCAGGCAGGTGATCTGGAATCCGCCCGAGTAACGGTGGAGGTTGCGGGGGCGAGTGGTGCGACGGTTTGGGCAACCGAATCGCTAAAAGTGATCATTTCCGGTGCGGGATCCGTTGAGTATTACGGATCACCGCAGGTATCGCAGGATGTGAATGGCGTGGGATCTGTTCGCAATTTGGGCGACAAGTAAATCGAAATGACCTGAGAATAGAACCGGATTTACCGGTTCTATTTATTTAAACCGACCGGTTTGTTTTTTTCTTATCATCTTATAATCTTCATCGGGTGAAAAAACATTAAAATTCTTCTCTGCAAACAACGAATACTTCGCCGGGGTAAATCGAAAAGTGAGCAAGTCGTTTGAACCATTGATCCACCTTCAGCAAGTTAAGAAAATATACGAGACAGCTGCAGGTGATTTTACAGCCTTGAAAGATATCTCCCTCAAGATTCATGAGGGAGAATTCTTTGGCATTTTGGGAAAATCCGGCGCCGGAAAAACTACCTTACTAAATATGATCACCGGGGTGGACCACCTCTCCTCTGGTGAAGTCCTGATCGGGAAACCCGGCTCCGAAGTTTCAGTCCACTCTCTGGATGAAGACCAGTTGGCACTCTGGCGGGGCAAAAACCTTGGCGTTGTTTTCCAATCCTTCCAGCTTCTTCCGATGCTGACCCTGGTGGAGAATATCATGCTCCCGCTTGATCTTTGCGGGTTGTATCGTCCCGCTGAAAGCCGGGAGCGGGCGATCGAACTTCTAAAATTGGTTGAACTCGAAGAGCATGCCCGGAAGACACCCAAAGCCATTTCAGGCGGGCAGCAACAACGGGTTTCCATCGCCCGGGCATTGGCAACGGACCCGCCAATTCTCGTTGCAGATGAACCGACAGGCAGTCTGGATTCCATTACGGCCGATCATATTTTCGCGATTTTTGAACACCTGGTGAGTTCAGGGAAAACAATCGTGATGGTAACGCACGATTCAGTTCTGACCCCCCGATTCACCAGGCATGTTGTCCTCCATGATGGGGAGATCATGCCAAACGGTGCGAATAATGAAAAAAGGGAAGCCAGTTAGCCTTGAAATCTAATACTTCCCAACTCGAAATCGCACAGGATGCAATCAAACTCTCCCACGTGGTTAAGCAGTTCAAAAATGCTGCCGGGGTATTCACTGTATTAAAAGGAATTGACCTGAACCTCAAGAGGGGGGAGTTCGTCGCAGTAGTTGGAAAATCCGGATCCGGAAAATCCACGCTGCTAAATATGATCACCGGGATCGACCACCCCACTTCCGGTGAAGTCCTGATAAATGGTACGAACATTTACTCCATGAATGAAAGCGAGCGATCGCTTTGGCGTGGAAAAACGCTCGGGATTGTTTTCCAGTTCTTTCAACTTCTCCCCATGCTGACCCTGCTGGAAAACGTAATGCTGCCGATGGATTTCGTCAAGAATTATGATTTTGATGAGCGTCCGAAACGAGCAATGGAACTTTTACGAATGGTGGGGTTGGAGGAGTTCGCACATAAGCTACCCGTGGCTGTATCCAACGGTCAGCAACAAAGTGCTGCCATAGCCCGGGCGCTTGCCAATGAGCCACCCATCATCGTGGCTGATGAACCCACCGGCAACCTCGACTCGCGCTCGGCGGAAAGTATCATCAACCTTTTTGATCAGCTGGCAAAAAGCGGTAAAACGATCGCCATGGTCACCCATGATCCCTCGTTGACCGAACGAACTTCAAGAACGATTATCATATCGGACGGCGAATTGGTCAATGAGACTGTCGCTATGCTCTCTATCCCTGCTATCCCATAATCAAATGATGGCAGTCACCCGCCAGATCGAAAAAGTGGAATATAACTCAGGGGAAACAATCATACTCCAGGGACAGGATGTTCAATACTTTTTCATGATCGAAGAAGGTATGGTTGATATTGTTCTACATGGTCCATCTTCTAAAAAATTGATAGTAGCCCAATTGGGAAAGGGTGAATTTTTTGGTGAGGTTGATTTAATTAAGGGTGGTAGATCGATTGCGACAGTCCGTGCAGCAGATTCGGGACCGGTGAGACTCGCAGCCCTACCCCGCGACCGGTTCATGGAATTGATGAAAGAATCGCCCCTTACCGAGGAAGCCCTTTCCAGGATCGTGCAAACAAGGATCGAACAAAACCGGGTAGCCTCCAGGCAGGTGGGGAGGAACTGGTAAATGGCAAACATGCGTCCCCGCTGGCGGAAAGTCCTGCACGACCTGGTCGATAATAAATCCCGCACCGTGCTTGTGGTGGTATCCATCATCATTGGTGTTTTTTCCATCGGAGTGATCTCCGGGGCCTATGCCATCATTTCCCACGACATGAGCGCTAGTTATGCTGCCGGCAATCCTGCCAACGTTGAAGTGCGCGGGGATGGTTATACCAAAGATCAGGTTTCGAGGGTCGAGAATATGGCCGGGATGATGAATGCGGAAGGTCGGAGGGTAATTTCATCCCGCTTCCGTGTGCCCGGAAAAAGCCAATGGATAAAATTAAACTTGATCGGGATAGAAGATTTTGAGGACCTCAAGATCAATTATCTGACACCGATCGAGGGAGTGCGTTACCCAAAAAAGAAAGAACTCATCCTGGAAGTAAAAGCCGCGCAGGAACTTGGTGTTACTCCTGGAGATATCACTCGAGATCCAATTAAATAATGGCACCATTAAAACTCTTCCGGTCGTTGGGATTGTTCAAGACCCAGGTACAGGGGCAGGAGATTTCCTGGCTTCAAACCTGGCATATATTACCTCCAGCTCTCTGGAGTATCTGAACGAGCCTGAAATCTTCAATCGTGTATATGCAACCGTAACAGAAAATGGAAATGACCGGGATTACCTTCAACAGATAACCGCTGATATTAAAGATAAGCTTGAAAAGAGTGGGGCAGCTGTTATACGAACAAGGGTTGGCCTCTCAAACGAACACCCGCTGGCCTCTACGGTTCAGGCTATTCTCGGGATTTTGCTTGCCCTGGGGATTTTAATTCTATTCCTCAGCAGCTCATTGATTGCGAATACGTTGAATGCACTCCTCAACCAGCACCTTCGCCATATAGGGGTAATTAAACTAATAGGCGGCCGTCGCAATCAGGTTATCGGGATGTATTTTCTCCTGATCACGGCGTTCAGTGCGATTGCCCTGGTGATCGCAGTCCCATTAGGCGGGCAGGGTGCTTATATGCTCGCAGAATATATTGCAACGAGCATTAATTTTCAGTTGCTGGGATACCGGATCGTGCCTTCCGCCTTGATCATTCAGATCATCGTCGGCATCGCGATACCATTACTTGCCGGATTGATTCCCGTTTTGAATGGATCACGAACCACGGTATTGAATGCGCTTAATAGCGGTGCCTCCGGCCGTGAGGGAAAAAAGAATAAAAAAGATGAAAAGAACGCTTCACCCTGGGAACATTTCCAGGTGAATACGACCACCTGGTTGGGCAGAAGGAAAATTCACATCCCCCGACCGCTTCTGATCTCACTCTCGAAATACCTTTCGTCGCAAAGGCCGCCTGATGCTAACCCTTTTTACCCTTTCAATGGGTGGCGCTATCTTCATCGCGGTCTTCAATGTGCGGGTTTCTCTGAACGATTATATCGATCAAATCGGGCATTATTTCCTGGCAGATATCACCCTTGATTTTGAGCAGCCGTACCGTCTTGGGAAAGTCCGTAATTCTGCCATGGAGGTCCCCGGCGTGCAGCATATTGAAGGTTGGGCTTATGCGGCAGCCGAATTATTGAATCCAGATGAATCGGTCGCCGAAAACATGACCATCCTTGCTCCGCCATCCGGCAGTGAATTGGTTAGCCCGCAGCTTGTCTCTGGAAGATGGCTTCAACCTGGAGACGAAAAAGCGATAACCGTTTCAGAGAGCATTTTGGATAAATACCCCGCTATTAAACCTGGTGATGAAGTATTGCTAAAAATGAATGGAAAGGATGACCTTTGGAAGGTCGTTGGTATTTTCCAGTTCGTCAACCAGGAAGGCTCGATCGCATACGCGAATTATGAATATATTTCCAAGTACATTCATTTCCCGGATCAATCTTTTTCATATCGAATTGTTACAAATAATCATGAGCCGCTATACCAGCAAATGATGGCGGAAAAATTGGATGAACACTTTCGAGACGAAGGTTTCAAGGTAAATAACGCGCAAACCGGCCGGAGTACTTTGAAAAAGGCTTCCGAGAGCCTGGGAATCCTGGTAAATTTTCTTATGATCATGGCGTTGCTCACTGCGCTGGTGGGCAGCATGGGCTTAACTGGAACGATGGGTATGAATGTTCTGGAACGCACCCGGGAAATCGGGATCATGCGCTCGATTGGGGCAGTCGACAAGGTCATCATGCGGACAGTGATCGCAGAAGGTGCGCTTATTGGGATGATCTCCTGGGCAATCGGGGCATTACTTTCAATTCCATTCTCCTTTCTGCTTTCGGGAATCGTCAGCAATGCGGTTTTCAAATTCCCGATCCCGGTGAAATTCACTGCCGAAGGCTACGTGATCTGGCTGTTCATCGTCCTTGTGCTTTCAGCAGTCGCGAGCATTCTTCCCGCCCGAAAAGCAGCCCGCTTGACCATCCGGGAAGTGCTTGCATATGAGTAAACCTTAACTTTTTTATCCTCCTTCGAGTAAACCCTTGTGATTAAATAATACGAGGCTGACCAAAATAGCCAGCCTCATTCTATCCCATTAGGTTATGCTGCAGGGCTGACGGTAAGCATTTCCTTTTCATCGGCTTCCGCCACACGGATACCTTCTTCCAGGTTAACCTTCGTCAGGATGTAGATACCGACTGCAAAGAAGATCACCAGCGAAACTATACTCAATCGGCTGTGACCCATCGCCGTGGAGACGACCGCGAAGAGAAACGGCCCCAGGATGGAAGCGAATTTCTCAAACACGCTGAAGAACCCGTAGAACTCGGCTGACTTGCTCTTGGGGATCATTTTCCCGATCATGGACCGGCTGAGCGCCTGGCTGCCGCCCTGAACGGTGGCGACCAGGACCCCAAGCACCCAGAATTGCCATTCCTGGTACATAAAATAACCCAAGACTGATATACCCGTATAAACACACAGCGTGATGATGATCGAGCGGATCGTGCCAAGCCTCTTCGCCAGGTATCCGAAGAGGATCGCGAAGGGAGCCGCCAGGAATTGGACCATCAACAGCGTCCCGATCAATGTGATCTGGTCGAATCCGAGTTCGTTTCCATAGGCGGTAGCCATCACGATGATGGTGCCGATCCCGTTGGCATACACCCAAAACGCCAGCATCCCCAGGGAGAGATCGCGGTAATGACGGATATCCTTGAATGTCTGTCGCAGGCGGCTGAAACTGGCTGTGAGCGGCTTCATGTTCTCCTCGCCAGCCTCGATCCGGCGGGGAGGTTCTTTGACATGGCGGAGGAGGGGAAGAGTGAAAACGAACCACCAGATCGCCACAGTGACAAAACAAAGTCGGGTCAACAGGGCTTTATCCAACCCAAGCGCATCCGGCAGGACCATGATCATAGCCAGGTTGATGGCAAGCAAAACTCCCCCCCCGATGTAGCCCATGGCGTACCCGCGCGAGGATACCTGATCGATCTCATCCGGCCTGGCCACATGCGGCAGCAAACCATCGTAATAGACCAGGCTGCCCGCGAAGCCAATTTGTCCAAATACAAAAAGAAGTGATGCCAGGAGCCAATCACCGGTCTGAATAAAGTAAAGCAAAGCTGTGGCAGTTACCCCAACAGCCATGAAGATCGCCAGGAAACGCTTCTTGGATCCGGTGAAATCCGCCACTGCCCCGAGGACCGGGCTGATGATCGCCGCGATTAGCGCCGAAATGGAGGAGGTGAATCCCCAATACGCGGTGGCGATATTGGGAGCCAGGCCTGCTGCGGCTACCGAAGTGTAATATACAGGCAGAACCGCCGCCATGATGGTGGTCACAAAGGCGGAATTCGCCCAATCGTACATTGTCCAAGCCCAGATCGCTTTTTTATGCTGTTTTTCTTCCATTTCAGTTCCTCCCGAGATTGAAAGATCCTTGCTAATTATACAGATTTTGTCCAAACAAGCCCTAAAAAATCATTAATTATGGAAAAGACCAAATATATGGTATCGATTTTATTAAGGAAAAGAGTAATAATTTAATATATAATTAATCTGAAACCTGAACGAGGTGGGATATTATATTTAATCCTCGATCCTGGTTTGGGAACATTATTGGTAAAAAAATGGACAAAGGGGTATTTTTATGAAACGAATCACGCGCCTGGTGCTGCTCACGTCCATTTTATTCAGTGCGATCTTCCTGCAACCCCCGCAGGTGGTGCAGGCAGCAAACTTCCCGGCCCAGATGAACAAAAGCTTCACCCCGATCTCCATCGCCGCGGGTGGGGTTTCGATCATGAGCGTGACGATCTATAACCCCAATTCCTTTGAATTAACCTCCGCGCATTATCACGACTTTTTTCCTGCCGGTATTTTTGTCTCCTCCCCGGTTACTGTTACCAACAACTGTGGTGGAACCATTACGAATGCTGGCAACGGTCCCATTGCCGTTGGTGACACCTCATTTCAGTTGAATGGTGGTACTGTTCCTCCCCAAAGTGGAGGCCTTCCCGGTCAATGCGCAGTCACTGTCGCCGTTACGTCTACGACTCCCGGTAATCTGATAAACACAATTCCAGCAAACGAGTTGACTTCCACAGGGATTGACAACGGGGTGCCGGTTCCGATCACAAATGAAGATCCAGCCAGCGCAACCCTCCAGGTAGCGAGCGTGCTCCCACCATCCCTCAGCAAGAGCTTCAGCTTGACGACCACCTGGGTGGGGCAGGCAACCCGGCTAACCATCAACATCACCAATAACGATCCGATCACATCGCTGACGGAAACCACTCTTACTGACACCTTCCCGGTTCCGTTTGTCCTGGCCAACCCGGTCAATCCTTCGCTCACCAATTGCGGCCCGGGAACGCTCACCGGGCCTGGAGGGGCAGCACTTGCGCCAGGTCAAACGTCGGTAACCCTAAACAACGGAACCATTGCCCCAGGAGCAATTTGCAGCATCGCGGTAAATGTCGTCTCAAACACGCAAGGAGCGAACTACACAAACACAATCCCCGCCGGACCGGCCGGGGCAGGATCGATCCGCACCCGCCAGGGAGTAACAAATACTGCTGCCGCTTCCGCGGTTGTTAACGTTCAGGCAGTAGGAATCACAAAAGCCTTTGCTGCGACTACGATTCAGGAAACAGATTACAGCGTCCTGACGATCACCCTTCGCAACCCTACCGGGACTCGATATACCGGGGTGGGTTTGGTGGATACACTTCCTTCTGGTTTATCCTACGTAACTACCTCCCCGCCAACCCTTTCCGTTGGATGCAATAATCCTTCTCCCCCTGCCGGAACTGCCACAGTTACAGCATCTGCCCTCACGATTTCCAATGTCAGTATCGTCGGTGGTTCTGTGGCTGCGCCTGGTACCTGTGTCATTACGGCCAGGGTGACAGGGGTTGCCAGCGCGACGCCATATACGAATACTATACCGGCTGGCGCGATGACCGGACCGGTGACCAATGTTCTGCCGGCAACCGCACAATTAACTGTGCAGGCAAGATCCATCGGTGTTGTCAAATCCTTCTCTCCATCGACGATCA
This sequence comes from uncultured Chloroflexia bacterium, assembly GCA_963747315.1. Lineage (GTDB taxonomy): Bacteria > Chloroflexota > Anaerolineae > Anaerolineales > Anaerolineaceae > CAVVEQ01. The sequence continues at coordinate 1,071,476 of CAVVEQ010000013.1, forward strand.
ATAACAACGGGACCAGCACGATGACCATCACCCTGCAGAACCGAACCCGCACAGCCTATACAGGTGTCGGGTTGATCGATAATTTACCGGCAGGGTTGGTTTTCACTGGGGCTGCTCCTACGCTTTCCGCAAGCTGCAACCCTCCAACCGCAACCGCCACGTTATCGGGAGGTCCGCCTCCAACCCGGTTGACGTTAGCGAATGCAACCATTCCTGGGAGTACATCTGCCAATCCTGTTTCCAATCCTGGAACATGCACCATCACCGCCCAGGTGACGGCAATATCCTTGGGTACCTGGACGAACACGCTTCCGATAGGATCGGTCTGCTCCACCCAGGGTGTTTGCAACGGCTCAGCGGGATCGGGTTCGATAACTGTTGTCAACCCGCTGCCGGTTCGTTTGACGAAGAGTTTCACGAACGCAACCATCCCCGCAGGGGGCAATTCCCGCCTGCGTCTCTCGATCATCGCACCAGCCGATACAGCACTGACCAATTTTTCGATCACGGATAATTTGCCCACAGGGGTGTCCGTCAGCAACTCGTCTCCGCCTGTGTTTTCCGCGGGGTGCGGCGCAGCCGGAAACCGGACCCTGACCGCTCTTACCGGGGCGACTTCTATCAACCTAGTACTCAATACATTCGCAGCTAACGCTACCTGCAATTTGGATGTCTGGGTGACAAGCAGCACTCCGGGAACGGTGACCAATACGGTCACCCCGGCCAACATCACCAATACCCAGGGGCGCACGATCGCAGCTAACGCCACGGCGAATCTGAGTGTTACCACTCTCTCGATGAGCAAAGCCTTCTTTCCACCCACGGTCAACCCCAATGGACTTTCCACCCTCACGATCACCCTGGTGAATACCAATTCCTCACCTTTGGTCAGTGTTGGTTTGTTGGATTCCTTACCAGGGTCTGCTGCGAACGGCATCCGTATCGCAACCCCTCCTAATGCTTCTACCGATTGCGGTGGCACACTGACGACAGTAGCTAACAACCAGAATATCACACTCGCGAATGGAACAATTCCTGCCCAGGTCGGGGCAGTCCCGGGACGATGTACGATCGTTGTGAATGTAATCGGCAGGGGAGCGACAGCAACTTACACCAACACGATTCCCACCACAAATGTGATCGGAACAATTCAGGGAACCGCCACAACCATCCGACCGGTCGCTAATGCGACTGCTCAAATAAGAGTCGCTCCCATTGGTATCCAGGTTGTGAAAGGTTTCAATCCTCTCACCGTTTTTGGAGGTGCGTCCTCCGTCCTCAGCGTGCAGTTGATCAACCCCAACAACTCGGCACTCAGTGGCATCCAATTTACTGACACCATGCCAGTGGGCATGATCATCGCCAACCCACCCAATTTCAATACCGGCACTTGCGGTGGAACGCTGACCGGAACCGTTGGATCGAATGTGTTTACTTTCTCAGGTGGGGTACTACCTGCATCATCCACGTGTACCCTTACCCTCAGAGCAACCATGACCGTGAATGGTAACCTGACGAACACGATTGGTGCGGGTGCAGTAACAACATTCAATGGCGCAACGAATGCCCAACCCGCTGCCGCAACGCTCACAAACCTGCCCGGTGCCAGTGTAAGCAAGGCTTTCGCTCCCAACCCGATCTACACAGGTGAATACTCGCTGCTTACCATCACGATCCAGAATACAGGTAATATTGCTCTTTCCGGAATGGGTCTGATCGATAATCTTCCTGCCGGAACTTCGATTGCAGGAATCCCAGCTCCTCCGCCAGTAAACAATTGCGGCGGTTCATTAACCGCGGCAGCCGGAACTCAGCTTATACAGCTCACCGGGGGCAGCCTGCTGGGCAGCCAATCCTGCACATTGGTCATCCCGGTGACGAGTAATGTGGCCAACGATTATCTGAATACGATCCCGGCAGGCCGATTAACAAGTACAGAAGGAGCGACCAACCAGGATCCGACAAGTGATACGCTAAGGGTTTTGGCCCGCGCCTCCCTCGGTGACTTCGTCTGGAATGACACCAACGCCAACGGTATCCAGGATGCAGGCGAACCCGGGATTGAGAACGTCACCGTCGAGCTCTTCAACGGCTCCGGCGTCTCCCAGGGGACCACCACCACCAATGCCTCCGGGATCTATGCCTTCACCAACCTCACCCCAGGCGATTACTACCTCACCTTCACCCCCCCTGCCGGGTTTGTCTTCAGCCCCCAGAATGCGGGCGGTGACGATTCCGTGGACTCGGACGCCAATACCACCACCGGCACCACCGCCACCACCACCCTCACCGCCGGGGAAAATGACATCTCCTGGGATGCAGGCCTCTATCAGCGCGCCTCCCTCGGTGACTTCGTCTGGAATGACACCAACGCCAACGGTATCCAGGATGCAGGCGAACCCGGGATCGAGAACGTCACCGTCGAGCTCTTCAACGGCTCCGGCGTCTCCCAGGGGACCACCACCACCAATGCCTCCGGGATCTATGCCTTCACCAACCTCACCCCAGGCGATTACTACCTCACCTTCACCCCCCCTGCCGGGTTTGTCTTCAGCCCCCAGAATGCGGGCGGTGACGATTCCGTGGACTCGGACGCCAATACCACCACCGGCACCACCGCCACCACCACCCTCACCGCCGGGGAAAATGACATCTCCTGGGATGCAGGCCTCTATCAGCCGGAGATCAATGTAACCAAAGAATTAAGTGCAGTGACTTTCACCAACCCCGATGTTGCCCGCATGACCTATACCATCACGATCGGACCAAACGCAATTCCATTAACTTTTATCCAGGCTGAGGATGACCTTGAGGCTGCTTTCTCCCCCCAACCCTTCTCAATCTTCAGCCTGACAGCGACAAACCTGACGGTGAATCCAGCGTATGATGGACTGACCAGTTCAGATACAAATTTACTGACCGGTTCTGATACCCTTGATGCAGGAGAAACCGGGGTCATCACCCTGGTGGTGGATCTGACCTTGAACCAGAATGACCCCACAGCAACGTATATCAACGAGGTGGTAGCCAGCGGCCTACCGCCTACCGGTCCAAGGGTTACTGATCGCAGCTCCGCTACTGGTCCGCTTTTCGCAGACCCGGCGGTGACAAAAAGCGGGGACCCCACACGGGTTTATGTAGGCGAGCTAGTCACCTTTACCCTGACGGTCACAAATAATGGCAATCAAACCGCAACCGATGTGGTCGTTGTTGATCCACTTCCTTCCAATATGAGCGTCTTTTCTGCTGTGGCCACAAGTGGAACACTAACCATCATCCCTCCAAGAACGGTCCAGGTGGATATTGGGGATATGGATCCCAATGATGTGGTCACGATCACCATCGTCGCGCGGGTCAATAGCACCGGCTCCCCCCCGATCATCAACCAGGTTGAGCTTACCACTACCTCACCCACCGACTTTGATCCGAATAACCGGTCATCGGTCACTTTGGAGGTTCTGCAGCCCAGTTTGCCTGAAACAGGTTTCGCCCCCGGCAAGCTCACCAGGGTTCCTGCGCAGCCACCCTCGATCGTTTATTCCACCAGTGAAGATCTCTCGTTATCCATCCCTTCGCTGAAAATAAACCTTCCAATCGTGGGTGTTCCCAAAAGCGGGGACGGCTGGGATGTGACCTGGCTGGGCAACCGCGCAGGCTGGTTGAATGGAACCTCCTTTCCAACCTGGGATGGCAACAGCGTCATCACCGGGCATGTCTACCTTTCCAACGGAGAGCCGGGGCCCTTCCTGAACATCGGCAAATTGCGATACGGCGACCGGTTGGTGGTACATGCTTTTGGAAAAGAGTATACATATGAAGTTCGCTCCGTCCGGACGATCAAGTCCTACGAGACAGCCACAGCGCTGAAGCATCAAGACCGCCCCTGGATCACCCTTCTGACCTGTAAAGGATTCAATGAAGATACCGGTGGATATGACCTGCGAACAATCGCCCGGGCGGTCCTAATCCAGGTGAAATAACCGCGATCAGACATCCAAAAATCAAACCAAGCCAGGTGATGCCCTCCACCTGGCTTTATTTTAGTGGTGCTATATACCTCTAATTCTTGACAATTAGAACTTATATTCTATAATTGATCGTAAGCTTCAATAATTTTGTGAAAAGAGTTCACAAAAACAGCGGGTGATATAATGAAGGGTCATTTTCTCAGGAGCAATAAAAAACCTATGTCTGGAAATACCATTCGCGTGGTTGGTGCGCGCGAGCACAACCTAAAAAACATCACCGTGGAGATCCCGCGGGATAAATTGGTGATCATCACCGGTCTTTCCGGCTCTGGCAAGAGTTCCCTGGCCTTTGATACCATCTTCGCCGAAGGCCAGCGTCGCTACGTGGAATCCCTCTCTGCCTACGCCCGTCAATTCCTTGGCCAGATGCAGAAACCGGATGTGGATTATATCGAAGGTCTCTCCCCGGCGGTTTCCATCGACCAGAAGGCAACCTCCCACAACCCCCGTTCCACGGTGGGTACCGTCACCGAGATCTATGATTACCTGCGTTTGCTTTTCGCCCGTATTGGCATACCGCACTGCCCGGTTTGCGGCCGCGAGGTGGTTAAGCAATCCGCCCAGGAGATCGTGGATGCCATCGAGAAGCTCCCCGAGGATTCCCGTATCCTGGTACTTGCTCCCATCGTTCGCGGCCGGAAGGGCACTTACCAGGCAGTCTTCGAGGAAATTCGCAAAGCCGGTTTCGTCCGCGCCCGGGTGGATGGCGATCTCCGTTCTCTGGATGAGGAAATCGAGCTTGATCGCTATAAAATCCACACCATCGAAGCCGTGGTGGATCGGCTGGTCATCTCCCACGGTGATGACGAGGAGGAAAACCGCCTCTCGCGCTCCCGCTTGACGGATTCGGTGGAAACAGCCCTCAAAGTGGGGGAAGGATACCTGACAGTTCAGGACCTCTCCGGGGAATCGCCACGGGATATCCTTTTTTCCGAACATCTCGCCTGCCCCGAGCATGGGGTCAGTCTGGGCGAGATCGAACCGCGCACCTTTTCCTTCAATACACCACACGGCGCCTGCCCGGATTGCCAGGGGTTGGGTTCCAAGTTGGAGATCGATCCAGAACTGATCATTCCCGATAAGGAACGCTCCTTCAACGATGGTGGTGTGGTCGCTTTAGAGTGGGGTCCGCGCGAAAATGGCGGATATTACTGGCAGATGGTCGAGTCGGTTGCCCGGGAATTCAAGATCGATCTCAACGCCCCCATCCGCAATTTGAGCCCGGAAAAGATCAACCTGATCCTCTACGGCACCGGCTCTAAGGAGCTGACCGTCAGCCTGGTGGGGCGGGATAGACAGACTACCTTTAATACCACCTTTGAAGGTATCATCCCCAATTTGATGCGCCGATACCGGGATACCCAGTCCGAATATATCCGCAACAAGATCTCCGAGTTCATGTCCGACAAGCCCTGCACTGCCTGCGGTGGCAAACGCCTGCGCGTGGAAGCCCTAGCGGTCACCATCGCGGACAAGAACATTATCGAGGTCACAACCTGGCCGGTGCTCACCACTCTGGAATGGGTCAGATCCCTGGCGGGAGAAAAATCATTCCTCTCCCCACGCCAGAAAGCCATCTCTGACAGGATCTTCAAAGAGATCATATCCCGTCTTGGCTTCTTGGTGAACGTGGGTCTGGATTATCTCACCCTGCACCGTTCGGCAGGCACGCTTTCCGGCGGGGAAGCCCAGCGCATCCGCCTGGCCACCCAGGTCGGATCCCGTCTTATGGGTGTACTTTATGTGCTGGATGAGCCATCCATCGGGTTGCACCCGCGTGATAATGCCCGCCTGCTGGAAACCTTGAAGGGCTTGCGTGATATTGGAAACACAGTCCTGGTGGTGGAGCACGATGAGGAAACCATCCGCTCTGCGGATTGGATCGTCGACCTCGGCCCGCGCGCCGGCGAGCATGGCGGGCGTCTTGTCGCCGAAGGAACGGTTGCAGATATTCTCATGAGCGAGGAATCCCTCACTGGCGCTTACCTATCCGGCCGGCTGCAGGTGCCAATTCCTCCCGAGCGAAGAAAAGGTAATGGGAAGGTCTTACGCATCGTGGGTGCAAGAACCAACAACCTGAAAAACATCACTGTGGATATTCCTTTGGGGATGTTTGTCTGCATAACCGGGGTATCTGGTTCGGGGAAATCCACTCTGATGGTTGATGTGCTGCACAATGCCCTCGCCCGCGACCTGATGGGAGCGCACACCCAGCCGGGAGAATACGACCGCATCGACGGGATTGAAAACCTCGATAAGATCATTAATATCGACCAGTCACCTATCGGGCGCACACCCCGTTCAAATCCCGGCACCTACACAGGTATGTTCGATGAGATCCGTTCCCTCTTCGCAGAACTCCCCGAGAGCAAGATCCGCGGTTATAAACGCGGCCGCTTCTCCTTTAATGTGCATGGTGGGCGTTGCGAGGCATGCCAGGGGCAGGGTCAACTTCGCATCGAAATGCAGTTCCTCCCGGATATCTATGTCCCCTGCGATATCTGCCACGGGTCGCGTTTCAACCGCGAGACCTTGCAAGTGCATTTCAAAGGTCGCTCCATCGCGGATGTGCTGGATACCACCGTCGAACAGGGAATGGAACTTTTTTCTGCCATTCCCTCGATCGTGACAAAATTGCGCACTCTCCAGGAGGTCGGCCTGGGTTACATCAGGATTGGCCAGCCTGCCACCACCCTTTCTGGCGGAGAAGCCCAGCGCGTAAAGCTGGCTAAGGAGCTCTCCCGGCGCTCCACCGGGAAGACCTTATACGTCCTGGATGAGCCTTCGGTCGGCCTGCATGCGGCGGATGTACACATGCTCATCGAAGTTGTACAGCGCCTGGTGGATAGCGGCAATTCGGTGCTCATCATCGAGCACAACCTGGATATCATCAAAGTCTCAGATTACCTTATCGATCTTGGACCCGAAGGCGGCGACCGTGGAGGCGAGGTGATCGCCTGCGGCACACCCGAGGAGATCTGTGCACAGAAAGCTTCCTTCACAGGTCAGTATCTACGTTCCCACCTGGATATGTGAAAATAATTACAAAAATAAACCTGGCCAAGGATACCCTGGCCAGGTTTTGTTTCGGTCTGCCTTTTACCCTTGAAGGCAGACCTCACGAATTGGCTAAAAGTTCGTTACCGCCTGCAAAGGTATTTCAGGGTAGATCTGGCTGTTGGCAGGGGGCATGGCGTTATACACCCAGTTAATATCCACCGAGCCCATCTTTATACCCCGAACTCGTTTGTAGCCGGTGAATGTTCCCCTCGTCAGTACACTTTCGATCCCCAGGTTCATGCAATATACCGCCACCTGGGCTCCGGTTGGGATCTGCTCTAATTCATCATTGAAAACGCCGGTGGAAAATGCAAGCCGGGTGCTATCAGCGGCCTGGCATTGGATCACAGGGATGATCGCAGGGAAGCCATCCTCTTTTATATACGAGATGAACTTCAAGCCCATCCAACTGGTTGAACATTTTCTCGAGAAAAGGTTTCAGGATCCGTTCCTGGTTCCCGGTTTTCAACCCACCCTTGGCAAGCATGGATTTCAGCGCTGCAAAAATGATCCCATTCATCGGCAGGGGGGCTTTTTCTGAGACTTCCAACAGGTCGAAATAATGGACCGTGTTGATCCCGAAATAGGTGTTGTAGCGGAACATGGGGATGCGGTTCATAAGCTCGTATTCAGGACCGCTCTTTTCCAGGTGGGTCCACTCCGCTCTACCCCGCCAAAGTTTCCGATCGAAGGACATGATCAGGAAAGCCACCTTATGGTTCTGCTGGATATATTTCTTGCTCACCCCGGTCACGAATTCCCCGGCGATCAGTTCCTTAGGACCTTTCGCCTGCATCGAGGTGATCAGGGCGACGTGCGGTAACCCCTCCGGATTAACGCAGGCCAGCAACCCCACTTTTTCACTGGGAGTAAATTCTTTCATATCCTCAGAGCTGAATTCCTGTTTCATTTTTTTCTTCTCCCTTCCAATGATCCTTAACAAGTACATATCGTCTTGGATGTTGCTTCAACCAATTCCATATCTTCATTTTTCAACCGGGTGGAACCACTCACGTGCACAATATTGGCATCCACGCCCGATTGCCTGGCTCCCTCGCCCAGCGCGTCCAGCTCAATCTGATCCAACAAATCCGCATCCGAAAACTCCCACGCCATCCCAAGCCGGGTGTATTTATCCTTACACAGGTTGTTGAACGCCAGCAGATCCCAACGGGATACTGCGGCACCTGCCACGCGGGAGATGAATTGCCCGATGGCGGTTATGTTTTCGATCCGGGCAGTCTTCCCCGGGATCAGTGGGGTGCGCACCCACAACTCAAAACCTGCTTGTTGTTGTTCTTTACGCAGAACCATTTCCCGGAAGGTATCCAGGACGATATCCAGCGGAGAGCCGGTATATTCCAGGTGTTTTTCGGGATCCATTTCTTTCAGATCGAATAGAACCAGTTCTGTGAAAGGTAGGATTGTATCCAGCGCTTCCGGTTTGATGATCCCGCAGGTATCGATGGCAGTGTGATACCCCCGGCTCTTGACCTCCTGGAGCAATTCCGAGACAAAGTGCCACTGCAGCGTCGCTTCTCCCCCGCTGATAGTTATACCGCCACCTGATTGCTCGAAATATGTCGAATCTTTGAGGAGCTCATCCGCCAGGTTGGAAACAGCCCAATCCTTGCCCAAGCAGATCGAGGGCAGTCGAATGGGCATGCCTCAGCGCAGGTTCCGCAGCCTTCGCACCTTTCCCGGTCGATGGCCATCCCGGATTCGGTTAGATTCAATCCTCCATTCGGACAGACGGATATGCAAGTCCGGCAGCCTATACAGCGGATACCGACCCACTGGATCTGCGGTTTTCCGGAAATGCTCTCGGGATTATGGCACCACAAGCAATGCATCGGGCAGCCTTTCATGAACACCGTGGTGCGGATTCCCGGGCCATCCTCGGTGGACATGCGCTGGATTTCCAGCACTGTGCCTTTTCGATCAGTTGACAAATTAACCACTGGCTTCTAGATCCTGGAGTGACTTAATCGGGCGATCACTTCGTCCTGCAGCTCCTTACCCACGGTCACGAAATACGCGTTGTAGCCGGTGATGCGCACCAACAGATGGCGGTAATCCTGGGGGTGTTTTTGCGCGTCTTTCAGCATCTCAGCGTCCAGCATGTTCACCTGCAGGGCAGTGCCACCGTTTTCGATGGCCCCCCGCAGAAAAGCTTTGAACTTGGTGCGGTGCTCTGGATCGCGCAGGATGGAGGGATTAAAGGTGATCGTGTGGCTTGCGCCGTTGGGCAGCGAGTTGTAATATTCCAGCCAATCCCCTCGCCCATCTTCTGCTTTGCCGCCCAGCACCTTGCCCACGGAGTTCATGTTGGCTGTAGGTCCGTTGATATCCGCGCCGTTCGAGGGGCATATCGCGTTTGAAAGGTACATCCCCTTGGGGCGGCCGTCTGCGCTGGCAGCCAGGATGGGACCCTCTGAGATCCAGTAATTCCAGCTCAACATCCCCGGGCGATACTGCCGGTTGGTGCAGATGGTTTTATGCTTCCAGGTTTCCTCGGTCCAAACGGTCATAACCTTGAGCGCCATTTCATCCGCACTGTCATCATCGCGTCCATATTTGGGTGCTTTGTTCTTCGCCTTGGCCTGCAGTACCTCGTGCCCTACCCAGTTATCCTTAAGAGCGGCAAGCAACTCCGTCATGGTGCAATCCTTGTGATCGAACACCAGGTACTTGACCGCCAGCAGCGAATCCACGGTGGTGGCGTAAGTCACCGCTTCCAAAGTAGTGAAGTTGATCTCCGCGCCGCCCTGGGTGATATCCAACCCCTTCTCGGCACAGCCTTTCACCAGGCAGCTCAGGTAGGGCGTTGGGCAAAATTTCGCCCGCACGGATTCCGTGTTTTCATAATTTTGTACGCATTTGGTGATGATGTATTCAGTCTGCCGGATGTACGCCTGCCAGAAATCCTCCCAGGTCTTGAACTGGCTTGGATCTCCAGTCTCGGGTCCATCCTGGGTGATCTTGGAAGTTTTTCCAGTCATAGGATTGGTCACCGGCAGCATGTCCTTACCCCCGGTGAGGGCCAACTCCACCGCCTTCAGCAGGTTGATGTTGTTATCCACCGTGCCGGAACGGTCATTGCCCACCATAGTATTTTCCAGGCAGCCTACACCAGCATAATCCCATACATTGCTCTCATTGATCAGATCCGAGTATCCTCCCCGCCTGGCTTCCAACATCATACCCGCCATCGAGCGCTCATCAAAATTGATCAGGAATGGCGCTCCCTGGCTGGAGGAGATCATATCAACCACCTTATCGAGCAATGCATCGGAGCTTCCCCGACAGAGACGCACGTTGGGTTTGGGCTCCAAGATGGGCGACATTTCATCAATAACTTCCAGGATGGCGAAGGTCAGGTCGTTGCTTGCATCCCGGCCATTCTTGTCCATCCCGCCCAGGTTGATCAACTGCCCAAACGCGGCTGTAACCCCATTAGGTCCGTTGTTGATCATGGCATCGTAGGCGGTGTTGCAGTGGAACCAGAAGCACTTCATGATCTCTTTGCCGAACTCGCGATCCATACCTTCATCCAGGGATTTCTGCCAGTATGGGAATAAAAATTGATCGATCCTGCCCAGGGAGGTTCCAGCCCCCGGGTAGTTTTCATCCGACATAATCAGCATGTGGTTGAACCAAAGCGCTTGAATCGCCTCCCAAAAATTGGAGGCAGGCTGCCAGGGAACCCGTTCCACATTGGCTGCCATTTTTTCCAGCTCACCCTTCCTGGCGAGATCGGTTTCTTCTGCAGCCATCTTTTTACAGAGGTCAGCGTATTTCTGCGCCAATTCCTTTGGCATCGTCGCGGCGGTCATCATCGCCCGGTACTGCGCGCCTTTGGGACCCTGCTTCTCATTCGTGCTCAGTTTTTCATAGCGGGTTAGCAGGTCGGCGTGGATGCCCTTCCAGCCTCGTTTGAGCGCGTCTTCATGGGCCGGAATCAGGTGCCCGCTGGTTGCACCGGAATTTCCATAACCATGATCGTGGAACCAGGTCGCCTGTTCCCGCGCGCCGCCCTTGCCTATTATCCGTTTTTCATACTCGGCAGCTTCCTTTTCATTCAGGCACAGTGAGGTGAGAATATTAAACCTTGCCCCCGCTAGCAGGTCGCCGGGAAGGATCTCCTGCGGCACATAGTTCACCATGACTTCCTTGTTGAACCATGCCCGCCGCTCAGCGATGCTCCAGCTCCAGAAGTCCTTATGGAGCTCGATCCTGCGTGCCTTGGCCCGGAAGGAGCCTTTGATGGTGGTTAGCAGCATGAAAGCTTCAGGGACAATGTAATAGAGCGCTTCATTGTATTGCACGTCCCAGGGAGTGCCGGTGGTCCATGCGGACCAATCGTTCTTCCAGGTGCGGTTCACCCCCATAAAGTAATAATCGCGCAGCCATTTGATCCTTGGGCTCAGGTTGAAAGGCTGTTTGATCGCGAACCGGGTTGCTTGGGTGGTAACATCTGCCAGTGCCATAATATCCTCCTGATCAGTCCATCGGGTGAGTTTCGAATACAAAACTCTCGTATCCATGGTCAAGCATGGCAACCATGACCGCCTGCGCCTTTGAGGCATCATTTTCAGCGATCGCCGTCATAAGTCCCTCGTGAAAACGAATAACCTCCTGGTGGTTGCCAGGGATGGTATAAAAAAGTGACGCAAAATTCGCATAGAGCGGCCGGCAGGAATTGAGCAGGAGCGGGTAAAAAATGTTGCCGCTGGCCATGGCAACCAGGTGATGAAACTGAAAGTCGAGAGTTGAAAGCAAGAGAATATCCTCTCCTGTCGCGTTTTTTTCCTGCTCCACGATACTCATCAACTCATCAAGCTGTTCCTGGCTGCGGTGAATAGCAGCGAGACCAGCGCTCTCGACCTCAAATAACCGCCTGAAATCCATCGTGCTTGAAAATAGCCCGGGTTCCAGGTTGCCTGCGCGGAAATTCATCAGGGTAGTCAGCAGGGATAACGAACCCTGGCGGCGGTAATCATTCACCACCGCCCCACCCGAGGAAAAACGGGTGATCAACCCCTTTGCGGCCAGATCAATGAGCCCATCGTGGACGACAGGTCGGCTGACTCCCAATTTCAAAGCCAATTCCCGTTCGGATGGCAGTTTTTCACCAATCGATAATTTTCCGGAGAGGATCATCTCCTCAAAACGGATGATGAAATCCTCAACCAGGGTTCGCCTCTCCAAGCGTGGAAAATCAGAGTCCATAGGAAATTGGTATTACCACCAACCAGTGTAACAATTCTTAAAAAGAAAGTCAAGCAGAGAATTTGTCCTGCTTGACTTAATTCCGGCGAATGATCGACTATTTTCCAGAAATTATTTTCTTCGCCGCTTTGGCTGCCCCTTCCATGACATGCACCACACCGCCCCCGCTCTCACTCTGCGCCCCAATGAACCATAAACCTGTTATTGGGGTCTGGAAAGCTGGAGGATGATTGCCCATCACCGGTGGCACTCCTCCAAAACAATGGTGGCTCTGGTGGGTTCGGTTTCTGAAATCCTCAGGCGTAAGGATCAGCATTTTTTTAGTGTGATCTCTAAGTCCAGGGATATGCTTTTCCGCTTCGATCAGCAGTTTATCCGCTAGCTCCGCGCGCCGCTCACCCCAGGATCCAACCTTGAGCCTATCTGGCGCGACGGTGTAAATGGTCACAGCGTGCATACCGGCTGGAGCCATCTGTGGGGAATGTAATGAAGGTATATAGATCAGCAACCCTTCGCGACCTTCGTGGTAATCTCCAGTTCGCAGGCGCCGGACAGCTCCTTCGAGATCATCCGTCCCGTAGTAATAACACAGGGCAGCCTGCTGAAACTCGGAGGGGTCGAAGTCCACACCCAGCTGCACCATCAAAACAGATTCCATCAACCGGTTCGATTCAACCTGCTGCACGAATTCGATCGGTAGGTTCTCTTTTCCAACCAGGTCGAAGAAAACCTCTTTCATTCCCCCGGTAGCAATTACCAGGTCTGCCGGTGCTTGATCATTGCCATCCACTTCCACTCCAGTGATTTTTCCATCTTCCACCATTATCCTGGTAATGGTTTTTCGGGTGAGGATCTGTCCACCATGATCACGGGTCACCCCGGCTATGGCATCCACCATACTTTGGCAGCCACCCAGCAAGTAGGAATAAGCGATTTGCGCGCTGTGTGTTCCAGGATAAGTTGGGATGCGTTTATCGAAAGCTGTCTCCAGATGAATGGCAGGAACACCCAGGGCGGGAAATTCACTAGGCGCGGTTACAAAATCCGCGACAATGCCCAGGAAGATGGTCTTCAATCTTGCAGACTGGAAAAAGTGATCCATTAACTGACTCGCGTTCCAATTGGCATATCGCTTTACGGGTTGAAAAGCCAGCCACAACCGAAGTTTTGTCAACAGGGCTGGCAGGCCTCTGGTAATTTCCAGTTGCCGGACCAGCGACAAGAGGCTGATGACTTGCTCGTAAAATTTGTAATACTTATCCAGGGCTGTTGCCTCATCGGAGAATAACTCCTTGAGCTTTTCCTTCCTCCAGTAAGGTCCCCCATAATCTTTCGGTTTCCAAAGAGGCAACCCCAGTATCTCCAAACCACGATCCTCGTGGATCGAAGGAACCTGGTCGCTAACTCCGAGTTCTTCAAGGATCTGCCTGCCCTTATCACCGGGAGCGAATCCATCCAGTAGAAGCGGGCCAATATCCCAGGAGAATCCATCCTGCCGAAGTGTGGCGGTCACCCCGCCAATCGAAGGGAATTGTTCATAAATGGTCACATGATGTCCAGCCTTGGCAAGGTATGCACCAGCTGTCAATCCCGATATCCCTGAACCGATGATCGCAATTTTCATCTCCGCCTCACTTTACGGCGGCTTCCTGGGTTGCCTTTCGCTCCGCCAGTTGTTTGACAAGCTCGGCATGATTTGCCCGCGTGATCGGGTAGCGGATCAGGATGGGCAGGCTGAAGAGGATCACAACCGCCGGGACAATGCAAAAGAAAAACCTGATCCCGAATAGCGCTTCAGAAGTTTGTTCTGCGTTGGGTACATAATTGAACCAGGCCAGTGCCCAGCCTGCCACTGCCACACCGAGAGCCCCTGTGAATTTGGACAAGAATGCCCATAATCCGTAAAAGACCCCCTCCCGTCGTTCTCCGGTAAGCAGTTCATCATATTCAATAACATCCGGAAGCATGCTCCAGGGGGATACCCATTGGGTGGAAAATCCCATGCCCGCAACGAACGCGATCACATAGATTAATGGCGTCGGTTCATGCGGGAGCAGGTAACCGAAAAGAATCGCAATCGAAGCGATACCAAGCCCCAATGCATAAGCAGGGCCTTTATTGATCCTGTCAGAAAGAATTTTAGCAGGTACAAGGAAGATTCCGATGCTGACCAGCATGACCAAAAGCACATACGACACCTGGTCCGGCATTTTGAGCTGGTAGGTGATGAAATAGGGAACAAGAGCTGTGAGAATCGTAAAACTGAAACTGCTTAGAATGAACGCTGCCATCAACTTAAGGAAGGGTTTGTTCTTGAACGATGTGCCGATGGCCTTTAATGCAGGTAATTGGGAAGGTTCCCCTACCATTTCCCCTGTTTCTTTGATTGTTAGCGTGGTGACCAGAATCATAACTACCGCCACGATCCCAAAAAAAGCACCGGTGGCGCTCCAGGCTTGTTGGGTATCCATTCCCTGACCTTCAAATATGCCCACCAGGATGGTCGTTAACGCTGCCCCCAGGATATACCCGAGAACACTGAAGATCATCCGGACGGAGGTCAACCCTGCCCGTTCGCTGTAATCGCGGGTTATTTCCGGGGTCAGAGCATAATATGGTACCGAGGTCATGGTGTGGAAAGAGTCCACCAGCAGGAAGGTGAGCAGAACAGCAAAGAAAGCGGCTGATCCGGTCAAACCGTAAGGCAGGGAAAACATGATCCAGGTGGAAATTCCCAATGGAATCACCCCGATCATCATGAAATATCCGCCTGCGCCCAAACCGGGAATGAACACGATCGGACCAATATCCAAACAACGGGTCATTGATCGCGTCCCAGGTCAATTTCCCCACCATTAAGGCTGCCCCAGCAATTGCGGGATCTATTCCGGCTACATCGGTATAGTAGAAAAGGAGAAAAAATTGGATGGAGGAGGTGATCAGGGCAAAACCCAGATCTGCCACCCCGTATCGCGTTTTAAAACCAGCCGTGAGTTTTTGATTCATGATGACCTCACTAAAATATTGTGAATGGTTTATTTTAACAGCAAAAGATATTTCAAATTTGTCCTATTGGTAGAACTTCAATAAATCCTCTTAAAGGATTAGAGGGGAATTCGAGCTGCACGGATATAAGTTAAAATCAACTTATCAAATTACTCCATGAAAACTTCGATCAAGCCTGTCCTACAGGTATTTTTTGCAGCAATTCTTTTCGGGGCGTCCGCACCGATTTCCAAATCGCTATTAGGTTCCATAGACCCAATTCCACTAGCAGCCTTACTTTACATCGGGTCAGGCATAGGCTCATGGATATCTCTATTGATCCGCAAGGGCAATCGAAAAAACGATGATCGCGAAGCGCGCTTATCCAGACCCGATATTCCCTGGCTGATTGGTGCGATCCTTGCGGGTGGGGTAGCAGCTCCTATCCTGTTGCTTCTTGGCTTGAATCAAACACCAGCATCCACCGCTTCCTTGCTGTTAAACTTTGAAACCGTGGCTACTGCATTGATCGCAGGGCTGCTTTTCCACGAAGCTGTGGGTAGGAGGATATTTATTGCAGTAGGAATGATTACCTTAGCAAGTATCCTTCTTACTTGGAATGGGGGTGCCTGGGGTTTTCCACTGGGTGCCCTAGCCATCATAGCAGCTTGTTTCCTGTGGGGGCTGGATAACAACCTCACGAGAAATATCTCCGGGAAAGATCCTTTGATGATCGTCGGAGTGAAAGGGATTTGTGCTGGCACGTTTTCTTTGCTCTTGGCACGAATTCTTGGAATCGCTTTTCCCCAAATTAATTCAATACTGATTGCGATGCTGGTCGGGGCTGTATGCTATGGGTTGAGTATTCAATTATTCATTCTGGGATTACGTGGTTTAGGTTCGGCGCGTTCTGGCGCGTTATTCGGAACAGCACCATTTGTCGGTGCGATCCTTTCCCTGGTTTTTTTGAAAGAAATCCCCCAAACTCTTTTTTGGCTCGCCTTACCCATCATGGGTGTCGGTGCCTGGCTGATGCTTACAGAGGATCATGCTCACGCTCATGCACATCACAGCTTGGATCACGCTCATTCCCACACGCATGCAGACGAGCACCACCGTCACGAACACCCGGGAGGTGGCGCGGTGTTTACAGGGAACCATTCACATCCTCATCGCCATGTGCCACTCTCCCATGCGCATGCGCACGCACCTGACCTTCACCACCGCCATGGCCATATAAAATCCCCTAAATGATTGTTTATTGCGATAATGCCGGCGATTAATTGATTAATCCGAACTTCGCCTGCTTTGGTTTTTCAGCCTGAATTCAAGAATTGCTGTTTTGATCCCGGGTATTCTCAACACCAACAGGAGAATCACCACTACGGCGTAAATCAACGGTAGCGAATAATCTCCCTGTAATAGAAACAAGTTACCTTTCACCACCATTCCAAAATGCAAAATCACCAGGGGGGAGAGAATATAGACCAGGCGGTGAAGTCTCTTCCAATTTGGTCCGAGCTTTTGCCTCCAGTAACGGTTGGAGGTGATCGCCAGTGCGATCAGAATCAACAAAGCAACTGCCCCAACAATGATATAACTGCGCCGCGTGAGTTCAGCGAAGATCAAGCCCAGATCCAACCCATAATCCAATGTGGTAAAAATCAACACGTGAATGAAAGCGTATAAAGCGCCATACAGACCCAGGGCTTTTCGCCGATGGACGAATTCGCCCCGTCCGGTAATAAGCCTCGCAGGAGTAGATGCCAGGGAAAGAACGAGAAAAAAAAGGGCTAACCTCCCTGTCTGGTGCTCAAGCTCCAGGATTGGGTTCACCCACAGGTCACCAGAAATATATCGATACGTAAGGATTGCCAGGGGCAGGATCCCCCCCAGATGAACGATGACCTGGGGAATGGTTGGATGCTTATTGATCACTCAGTAGCTCACTCGCAGGTCCATCCCATCGTAAAGGCTGGCAACTTCATCCTCATAACCGTTGAACATCAGCGTTTTTCGCCTGCCGTTTTCTCCAATCCTCCGCTCGGTCGCCTGCGACCAACGGGGATGATCCACATTTGGGTTAACGTTTGAATAAAAACCGTACTCGCGGGGGTTGATTGTATTCCACATAGTTTCTGGTCTTTCTGTGACGAGTTCGATCTTGTATATGGACTTGATAGACTTGAAACCGTATTTCCAGGGTACCACCACTCTCACCCCACCCCCATTCTGCGCAGGCAGCTCACCGCCATACAAACCGGTTCCAATAATCGCGAGGTCGTGCATGGCCTCATCCAACCGCAATCCTTCCTGGTACGGCCAGGGATAGGAAAAGTCGCTCAATCCCGGCATTTCATCCGGACGGGTAACCGTCTCAAACCTGACGAATTTCGCTTCCGTTTTGGGTACAGCTGCTTCCAAAATCCTGGAGATGGGGAAACCCACCCATGGGATTACCATGCTCCATCCCTCCACGCACCGCATCCGATATATTCTCTCTTCCGGTTTGAAGCTATTTACCAGGTCTTCTCCGCTAAATGTTATTGGTTTATCAACCAATCCGGATACTTCCACACTCCAGGGGGAGGTCTGAAAATTCCTGGCAAGTGCTTTTACCGAGGTTTTATCGGTTGTGAATTCGTAGTAATTGTTATACCCGGTTACCTGATCATACGGTGTGGCCGGGTCCCCCAATTCATCCTCCAGCCCTGGTGTGATAGTGGCACTGTCGGTCGGCTTCTGCGTATCGGATAGGATTCTAGGAGCGCATGCTGCCAGAACCATACTTCCAGCCAGAAATCCTGTAGAACGGATGAAGTTCCTGCGGGAAAGATAAAGATCTTTTGGGGTGATCTCTGTTGGATCAATGGAATTTTGGTTATATCGCTTTGGCATAGTGTTCCTTTCTTACTTAATGATTATCGATTTATTGATTCTAACAAGTCATCCGTTCAATTCAAGGTGTGTATATGGTTTTCAAGACACTTACTTTTTTTACAATTTTTGGAGTAAGTTGATATTTCTTATCTAATTATCCTACATATTTCTAAAACCATTCGCAGAGATAACTTAGAATTTGATGAAAATGCTAAAAAATCATTGTTGTTTATTACGCAATAGCGTTGTATAATATTCAACAATGAGCGAAATTCAATCCCTTGGCCGGGGTTTGCGAATCCTTGATACCTTGGGCGAATCCCAGGATGGCGCCAGTATCTCCGAGCTTGCGAAACAACTTGGAGTGGATAAAGGCACGGCATCACGCCTGGTCGCCACCCTCGTTCAGTACGGTTACGCAGAGAAAGATGAAAACACCCGCAGGTTTTACCCCGGAAGCCGCGTAGTAGCGATCAGCCGAAGTGTGCTCAACCGTTTGCCACTCCGCGAGGCTGCCAAACCATTTCTGCGCGAATTGATGGAAAGCACCGGCGAATGCGTCCATCTTGCTGTCTTTTCTCAAGGAAAAGTCCTATATATTGACCAGGTGGAATCCCCTGCCACGCTGCGGGTGAACGCCCAGGTCGGTACAATGAACCCACTGCATTGCACCGCCCTCGGAAAAATCCTGCTCGCCTTCTGTGATGCACCATTCCCTTCCGATTTGAAAATATTCACACCCCAAACTATTGCGGATGCGAGCACGTTAAAGTCGCATCTCGATAAGGTAAGGCAAATTGGCTTTGCCCTGGACGACCAGGAGTTTGATACCGGTGTTTGTTGCATCGCTGCACCTGTTTACGACTTTCGAGGGAAAGGTATCGCATCTATCGGGATTTCAGGCCCCGCCTCCCGGATTTCTCCTGCAAATGTGGCCGGGTTGGCGAAGATTGTCATAAAAATCGCCGGGGAAATATCCGGAAGGATGATTAGGAAATGACTTTTATATCAAGGAGTCATCATGAATCCTATACCTGAAAGAAACGGCCTTGTCAGCCAACGAACAAACCATGCCGAATTGTTTTCCCGAGGGATTCTACCAAACCGGATTTCCCTAACCCTCTCCGAAGCGATTGTCATCGGTTTGCTGCGCCAGGGAGTGAGATCATTTCTTACCGTACTCGGGCACGGCTCCACAGAAATTGGCGAAGTGCTCCGCGTTTACCAGCAGGCGGGTCTGCTGCGAACTTTTGGTTTACGAAATGAAATCGAAGCTTCCCACGCCGCGACAGCCCTCCGCTGGGTGACCAACGAAAAAGCAGCTGTGGTAACTTCCATTGGCCCGGGTGCGTTGCAAGCCTTGGCTGCCTCCATCGTCCCCGCCTCGGATGGAATTGGAGTGTGGTATCTGCTGGGCGATGAGACCACAGAGGATGAGGGGTTTAATATGCAGCAGATCCCCAAACACGAACAGGGATCGTTCGAGAAGCTTTTCAGCGCTCTGGGCAGAGCGTATAGCCTGCACACCCCGCTCTCCCTCTCCTCCGCACTAAACCGCGGTGCAGTAGTTGTGGATCATCCCTACCATGCCGGTCCCTTTTTCCTCCTTATGCCTATGAACACCCAGGCTGCCTGGTTGGAGGATTTCAACCTGAATGAACTCCCATCTCCCCAAAAAATTGAGTTGGGTGCTGCGGCGGGGGATTATGATACCGCCGCCCGATGGATCCGGGAATCGAGCAGAATCGTGGTCAAGGTGGGTGGTGGTGGTCGGGATGCAGGTGCGGAACTGGTTCAACTTCTCGAAGGCAGCGGGGGGGTTCTCGTCCACACCCCCATCGCCACTGGCTGCATCCCCTACACCGACGCCCGAAATATGACCGTGGGAGGATCCAAAGGCTCACTCTGTGGAAATTACGCCATGGAAAATGCCGACCTGCTCATCGCGATCGGGACCCGCGCAGTCTGCCAGTCGGATTGTTCCCGTACGGGCTACCCACAGGTGAAGCGGGTAATAAATATCAACGCTGACCCGGAGGACGCCTCTCATTACAACCACACGCTCGCCCTGGCGGGCGATATCCGCGCTACGCTTGCGATACTCATCCAGGAACTTGGAGGAAATAATCCAGGTAAATCGGATTGGTTGAAAGAATGTTCACAGAAAAAAGAAGCCTGGAAAAAGTTCAAACAGGATCGATTCCAGCATCACGCATTACCGGATAAATACTGGGGAAAAACTGTCCTCACCCAGCCCGCAGTGATCAAGATCGCCACAGATTGGGCGAGATCGCGATCGATCCCCTGCTTTTTCGACGCCGGGGACGTGCAGGCCAATGGCTTCCAGATCGTGGAGGACGAGCATCCCAACCAGACTTTCACAGAAACCGGCGCCTCCTACATGGGCTTCGCGGTTTCCGCCCTGCTTTCCACCGGCATTGCAACCAAACCCTTCTACGCCCTCGCCCTCACCGGGGATGGCTCCTTCACCATGAACCCGCAAATACTGATCGATGGGATTGAGCATGGTGCGCAGGGATGCATCCTGCTTCTGGATAATGGCCGAATGGGCGCGATCACAGGGCTGCAGATAGACCAATACGGGCAGGAATTTGCCACAGCAAACACCATCCAAGTTGACTATCTTTCCTGGGCCAAATCCATTCCCGGGGTATTAGCCCTGGATGGAGGCAATTCACCTGATTCGCTTCGCGCCGCTCTTGAAAAAGCCGGCGATCATAGAGGTCTTTCATTAATCCATGTGCCTGTGTACTTCGGTCCCGATCCGCTCGGCGGGATGGGTGTATATGGCCGCTGGAATGTTGGTAATTGGTGCGAAAATGTGCAAACCTTGCGGCATCAGATCGGCTTGTGACCAACAAGAGGTGAAATGAGTTCTCTTACCCCCCAAAGAATCATTGAGCTTGAGGAAACCGCCCGTCAATTGCGCGTGGATAGCCTGCGGTTCATTCACCGCAGGGGTTCCGGTCATCCGGGAGGAGCACTCTCGGCCGCCGAGATCATGGCTGCGCTTTACTTTGAAGTGATGCGGATCGACCCCTCCCGCCCGGATTGGGAAACCCGTGATCGTTTCATTCTCAGCAAGGGCCATGCTTCAGCAGTGCTTTACGCAGCTCTCACTCGGCGGGGGTTCTACCCGGCATCCGAAATGGAAACCTGGGGCGAGATCGAATGCCCGCACCAGGGGCACCCGGACCGCCAGAAAACCCCCGGGGTGGATATGACCAGCGGTCTGTTGGGACATGGGGTGGCGGTAGGCGTGGGTCTTGCGCTTGCCGCACGCATTAAAAAAGCAGGATTTTCACACTTATATCCTTCTCGGGGATGGCGAATCCCAGGGAGGGATCGTCTGGGAGGGTGCAGCTGTGGCTGCTAAATACCGCCTGGCTAATCTCACCTGCATCCTGGATTACAACGATGTCCAACTCGATGGCCCGGTGCATGAGGTGATGCCCATGGAACCGATGGCGGATAAGTGGAAAGCCAGCGGGTGGTATGTGATCGAGATCAATGGTCACGATATCCGCCAGGTAGTGGAGGCTTTCCGGTTGGTACAGCAGATCCACGATAAACCCTCAATAATCATAGCCCGTACCACCAAGGGTAAGGGGGTATCTTTCATGGAGAATAATTCTTTTTGGCATGGAAATGTGCCGAACCATGAACAATTGGCCAACAAGCTCTGCTTGAATTGGGGGAGGTGAACCAATGGCTGAAGTGGCAATGCGGGAAGCCTACGGACGGGCGCTTGCGGATTATGGAACAGTAAATCCAAAGCTGGTGGCTTTGGATGTGGATACTTCCGCCTCCACCCTTTCCAGCTTCTTCGCCGCGCGATTTCCGGATCGTTTCTTCAACGTGGGCATCGCTGAGCCAAGCATGGTGGATGTGGCTGCCGGATTGGCATTGGGAGGGTTCATCCCATTCATTAACGGATTTGCCTCAATCCTGTCCCTGCGCGCGCTGGAACAGATCCGTACCTGCGTATGCTATGCCAGCACGAACGTTAAGATTGCCGCCAGTTATGCGGGAATTTCCGATTTTAAGGATGGTCCCACCCACTACTCCATCTCCGATCTTGCCAATCTGCGCGCTCTTCCGGGGATGACAGTTATCGTTCCGGCAGATGCCGCCGAAGCCGCGGATTGGGTTCCGCTGGTCGCAGAACACGATGGTCCCGTGTATTTGCGCATCAGCCGGGCTGGCACGCTCCCGATACATCTACCCGGATCTCCACTACAGATCGGAAAAGGCCGAATCCTCCGGGAAGGAAATGATTTGACCATCGTTTCGATGGGCTCCATGACCGGTCGTAGCCAGGCTGCAGTCGAAATACTAGCTGGTGAGGGTATTAGGGCGCGCCTGCTGGAGATGCACACGCTCAAACCGCTGGACAAGGATCTACTCCTGCAAGCAGCATCAGAGACCGGTGCGATTGTTACTGCTGAAGAGCATAATATTATCGGAGGGTTGGGCAGTGCTGTCGCGGAGTCCGTAATGGAAACCCTCCCAGTTCCACTGGAACGGGTGGGAATCCGCGATATCTTCTGCCCAACCGGCCGCGACCTGGATAAATTGATGGATGCCTGCGGATTATCGGTGATTGCTGTAGTCGAAGCCGCTCATCGGGTACTCGCCCGCAAGAAATAAATCCGGGATCAAGGAGAGACCATGAAGATTGCCGTTATTAACGAAATTAGCGCTGCAGATAAAAACGCCGATATCCTTAAAGCGCTTGAAGGCCGGGGGCACGAAATCCTGAACCTCGGGAACACTTCGACTGGCGAAACGCCGGAGCTCCTCTACATTCATACTGGTCTTATGGCTGCCCTGACGCTGAACATTAGGGCTGTCGACTATGTTGTAGGTGGCTGCGGGACCGGGTTGGGGTTCATCAACTCGGTGCTTCAATACCCCGGGGTCTCCTGCGGTCACCTGCTCACGCCTTTGGATGCCTTTCTCTTCGCGCGGATCAATGCAGGAAATTGTATTTCGCTGGCCTTGAACCAGGGCTACGGCTGGGCGGGGGATGTGAACCTGCGCATGATCTTCGACCAGTTATTTACACCGGATGCCGGCTGCGGGTACCCGCCACACCGCGCCGAGCCACAGCGGCAGGGACGTGAGCTCCTGGCAAAAGTATCCCAATCCACTCACAAATCAATGCCCGATATCCTAGCTGCCCTCCCGGAGGAGGTTGTTCGCCCCGCAGTTCAATTCCCCGCATTCCGGGCAGCTCTGGATCAGGAATTCTGTGCTAATCCCAAATTACAGGTGGCGTACACCGTGATCTTTAATAAATTCGCACCCACGGGTTCGTTATAGAGAGTCTAAACCGATACGAATAATTTAGCAGGCACAGAATCTAGGAGAACAAATGAATCCACTCAGGGTAGCAATCATCGGCTGCGGAAGAATTTCTGACCTGCATCAACTGGGATATCGCGGAAGGGAGGACGCAAAAATCGTTACGGTCTGCGACACAAATAAATCCCAGGCGAAGAAAAAAGCCAAAGCCTGGGGTGTCGAAAAGGTATATACCCTCTACGAGGATGTACTTTCTGATAAGGAAGTGGACGCGGTGGAATTGCTCACCCCCCATCACCTGCACTGCCCGATGAGCGTCCAGGCAGCACAGGCTGGAAAGCATATTTCCGTTCAAAAACCGATGGCTTTGAGTGCGGCGGAAGCGGATGAGATGATCGCAGCTGCCAACAAAGCCGGGGTCATCCTGCGCGTCTATGAAACTTTTGTGTTCTACCCCCCCGCTGTCCGCGCTAAACAAATGATTGATGCAGGTGAAATTGGCGATATCCGGGCTATCCGCATGCACGTCAGCACCGGCACCGCAGATACCTCCTGGAAAGTGCCTCTTTCTTCCTGGGTCTGGCGCTTGAACGAGAAACAATGCGGAGGGGGACCCCTTGTTTTCGATCATGGCTATCATCTCTTTTCGCTGGGGTATTACCTGGGGGGGCCCGTGGAAAAAGTTTACGCCTGGATCGATAAAACCCCCCTGCCCGAAACCGCCGGGGTTTATAAGATCGACGCACCTGCGATGATCATGTTCAAGTTCAAGGCTCCACATTGCTATGGTCAACTTGATATCGAGCACACACCGAAAATGCGAATCTACTCAGATTACTATGCTGATGATGACCGCATCGAGGTTATCGGAGACAAAGGGATGATCTTTATCAACCGTTACACTGCACGGACAGTGGATCTGCCCGAGTTGATGCTCTTTAAGGATGGCAAAACCACCACGATCCCGGTGAAAGGAGTGGAATGGCATGATAGCTTCACCGCCACAACGATCGATTTTATTGAGAAACTCAAAACCGGTGGTCAACCGCGGCTGGATGGTCCCACCGGTAAGGCTGTGCTGCAATTCACTCTCGCTGCGCTCCAGAGCGCCGAAACCGGTCAGGAAGTTCGCCCGGATGATGTTAAATAATTGTACAAACGGAAAATCAATTCACAAATCGGATAAAAACGGTTATGATTGAGGTCAGATAAAATTTTTCAAACCTAACGGAGGATAAAATGTTAAGTGCAGCACTTCAGAAAGCCATTAATGAACAGATAAATAAAGAATTGTATTCATCCTACCTGTACCTTTCCATGGCAGCCTATTTCGAAGACCAGAATCTTTCCGGTTTCGCCAATTGGATGTACGTTCAGGTTGGGGAAGAACGCGAACACGGGATGAAATTTTATGAGTACCTAGTGGATCGCGGTGCGAAAGTTGACTTGAAGGCCATTGCCGCCCCTGCAACCAGCTGGAAATCCAGTCTTGAGGTTTTCAAAGAAGTTCAAAAGCATGAAGCATTCGTCACTGCGTCCATTAATACGCTATATGAACTCGCTCTCAGTGAAAAGGACTATGCTGCCCAGATCATGCTGCAGTGGTTTATTTCCGAGCAGGTCGAAGAGGAAAAGAACGCCGCAGAGATCGTTCAAAAACTTGAACTGATTGACGCTAAAGGTACGGCTTTGCTCATGCTGGATCATGAGCTTGGTCATCGCGGTCGGGACTAAATTCCAACACCCGGAGGAAGCCCCTCCGGGTTTTGTTTACAGCGGGATTCTCTCTCCGGTGTGAGAGATTCTTACCTGGCTATCTGGCAGCAATTGCTTCAACCGATTTTCAACCTGCCGCGCATGGCGATCCTCCCATAGGTCATCTTCGCCGCGCCCCCATTCATCCAGGTGGGATAATATTATCGATGCCGGATCGATTCCCTTGCAGAACCGGCAAAATTCCTCCAGGAGAGGTGGATCATCCATCAATGCACATTTCCTTCCCAACCAGACATGTGCGAATAATTTGTCGATAATATCAAATTTGGGAAGTTCCTCCACGCAGTAATTCCGAATATCGCCTGGAAAAAGCCATTTATTATTCCGGTATTCAACTAGGTAACCTGTTTCAGGAACACCGTGAGGTTTTTGTTCCCTTGTTGAGGCGGGTTGATCCCAATGCAAGCTCTCAAAAGGGGTGATTCGCAGCGGCGGGATCACGATCGGCTGCAAGGGAACCGGAGTTATCGTTCTTTCAGGCTTCAGCCCGCATTCGGTAAAAACGGTGTCCTGCTGCGCTTCTGGAATGACCCAGGTGATTCCTGCATCTTTCAAATCCCGGATAAGGTCAAGATCAAAATGATCTCCATGACTATGGGTAAAGAGAACCAGCTCAAGATTCTTTGCCAGGCCGCTGGTGCTCACTGAATCAGCTTCTTTGACACGCCAGTGCAGGGTGACAGGATCTATCGCCCAACGGAAACCACCAGTTCGAAATAAATAGTTGGCAGAGTAGATCAACCAGGCTGCATCTTCAGGGGCTTGTGAGGACCAATCCTGGATGATTTCCCGATAGAGTTTCGGGTATTGAGTTAATTGCTTTTTGCCGGCGGATTTCCGTCGAGTCGGACTGAGCCTCAACTGGAGCCATGGTTGTATTTCGAATGGATCAGCTCCTCCACATCCGCCATGGATCTGTGGAACGGTCCCAAATCCTCCATCTTCAAGCTGGTCACTGCCGCAGACCACCTGCCTGCTTCTTTAGGGTGCATGGTCAATCGCGCCGCCATATATGAACCAATGCAGGTATCGCCCCGACCGCTTCTCCCGACCAGTTCCTTGGGAAAAAAGCCGAATTCGTAGAATTCTCCCCCGGCATATATCATCATCCCGTCCCGGTGGGTGAGTACGATTTCCCGGGGACCCATCGAAGCATAAACCAGGGCTGCCGCGCGAATATCAGTTTCCCCTGTCAGGAATTCGGCTTCCACCATATCGCTTTTAACCACATCAACCCATTGGAGAGTTTCCTTCATCTCTCCCCAGGGTTCGTATTTCAACTCCTTCTCCCTTAATACCCGAACAAATCCCTGCATGTCGACAGCAACTGTTGCTCCATTGAGCTTTAGGGCTTTGATCACGTCCAGACCAACTTCCCCACGAAGGCTCGAACCTATCACGGCTGATTTCACCTTCAAATCATCCACATCTGCAGCTGTGATCGTCCCGGCGGTGGCTTCCACGGATAGGGTACGGATATCCGGATCAGTAGTGGGATAGTACAACTCCATCAAGGTCGAGCAAGGTGTATAAGTCGCCCGGCATGCAATACCTGATTTCTCAAATTTTTCAACGACCCGAATGTCTTCCCTAGCCAGCCTGGTGATGACGATGGTTTTTACACCTATCCTATTGGCAGCATGGGCGGCATAATTGATAGCTCCGCCATCGGTGTATCGCGTGCCCGAAGGTGTGATGATGGTATCTTTTGTATAATTTCCGATGCAAGCAAGCTCGAAGACTTCATTCATGGTTTTTTCCTTAATTTTTTATAGAGGGATGAATTTAATAAGAATCCAATAGATTCCAGCTGCGATAATTGCCGTGGATGGGATTGTGAATATCCATGCGCTCCCAATTTCTTGCGCCACTCCCCACCGGACTTTGCCGATCCTGTGCGCAGCGCCGACACCCATGATGGATGAACTCACCACTTGGGTTGTGCTCACCGGACCCCCCACCAGGGAAGCTCCCAATATTACAGTTGCAGAGGCGAATTGCGAAGCGAATCCATCCACCGGTCGGATCTTGAAGAATTTTCCTCCAAGCGTCCGGATCAATCTTTTCCCACCCAGGAGAGTACCTAGTGCGATCATAAAAGCACATAGAGCAATTACCCATTGCGGAACAACGAAAGAACTCAGGTAACCACCGGTCACCAATGCCAGGGTGATAATCCCCATCGTTTTTTGGGCGTCGTTCGCCCCATGGCTGAGCGCCAGAGATAATCCGGTGAATATCTGCCCGGTTTTGAAAAAACCATTGATCCGTGGTGATGCATTCTGGCAAAGGAAGAATATGATCTTCAGGATCAACCAGCCCACCATGAAACCTAGAAACGGGGAGGTGAAAAGCGCGATAACGATCTTCTTTAGTTCATCAAGATTGATCGCCTGCCAGCCCGCCCCGATGATCACCGCGCCAATTAAACCACCCACCAGCGCGTGAGAGGAACTGCTCGGAAAACCCAATCGCCAGGTAAGTAGGTTCCAG
Organism: uncultured Chloroflexia bacterium; assembly: GCA_963747315.1. GTDB lineage: Bacteria > Chloroflexota > Anaerolineae > Anaerolineales > Anaerolineaceae > CAVVEQ01. The sequence continues at coordinate 1,099,258 of CAVVEQ010000013.1, forward strand.
AAGATAGCGCTGCACAAAGCGGCAATTAATACCTGAAGAGTGATTGTATCCGGCTCCACCACTCCGCCAATCGTTTCAGCTACGGCCACCCCAAAAATGAACGGACCTAGGAATTCTGCAACGGCAGCCATCCAGAGTGCAGCCTTGGGTGGTAAAGCGCGCGAGAAAATCATCGTGGCAACAACATTACTGGAATCATGGATTCCATTTAGAAAATCAAATCCCAAAGCCAGAATAATAACGGTAAGTACGAGAGGATCCATAATTTATTACCCCGGGGGATTAGGTTTTCTTTACCACGATATCAGCAATTACATTCGCAGCTTCATCTCCGCGGTCGGCAGCATTGCTTAGATGGCGGTATACCTCACGGCTTTTGAGCATCTTCATGACGTGCTTAATATCCTCTGCTCCTGTAAACAGGTCGGCAAGGGCTTCACGATACACTTCCTCCACGCGGTTCTCCAGAGCTTTGGCGCGTTGTGCATGTTCATTCGCCACTCCGGGGTGCTCTTCTAATCTGTCCACCGCTTGAAGTAATTCATATGCTGCATCGCGAAGAATGGAAGCGATTCGGTGCATAAAAGTCGTCGGTTTAACTTTCAGAATCTCCATCTCTGTGACCGTGCTGAATGCATAATCGAGCACATCGTCGATCGTGCGAGATAAGGCAAAAATATCCTCTCGATCGAATGGGGTGATGAATGTGCGGTTCAATTCATTGATGAGGATTCTGCGGGCTTCATCCGCCTCTTTTTCCTTTGTGGTCAGGAGCGCGGCTGCTTTGGGGTCCTGGCTGGACATGTATTCCTTTAGGGCTTCCAGACCTTCCAGCGTAAGCTGGGCCTGGTCGTGAATATACTTAAGGCATACATTGGGTTTCTTTTTAAAGAGTTTCATAATATATTCATCTCCTTTACTTTCTTTTGATACAGGCTGATTGATATAGAACATCCAAGCCTGTACGGATTTGTTGATAACTATTGTAGTTCTGGGCTTCAACTACTCTGCAGGCTTCCTCTGGAAGGTAAATCGATAACTCGCGATAATCCATGTCCCCGGCCCCCGGTGCGATGTGATCATCTAATCCATCCATATCATGGATGTGAACACCAATGATCCTTTCTCCAAATCGCTTCAACCAGGTATTGGTTGGGTAAAAACCCAGCCTGTCCAATGCCCCGGCGTGCCCCACATCGAAAATGAAACCAATTCTCCCGGGATCTGCCATTGCCAGTAATTCTTCCAACTCATCCGGAACGGGGATTTCAAGGAAATGGGATCGATTTTCCAAACCCAGTTTCACGCCAAGTGGTTTCGCATAATTCAAGAGTTCCTCTATGCTCTTCTTCAAAGCCTGGAAACGAGCCGATTCCAGTCGTTTTCGCTTATCAACCAACTCTCTCTTAATGTCAGCATACGCTTGTGTTTCTGTTTCCCCAAGGTCAAACAACCTGCGTAATCTGTCTTCCAGGGAATGATCTTGCTGAACATTCCCGGAATGTACAACTATGTATTTCGCTTTGATCTCATGCGCCAGGTCAAGGCTGCGTTTAATGGATCTAACCCCCTCAGCCCGGTACTCTTCATTCGTGGAAGATATGAGCCAATCCCGGTGCTTGTATTCCGCGGCGGAAATATCCGCCGGGCAGGGCTCATGCACACTCGATATCTTATTTCTCAGCCTACCGATGCCTCCCAACATGGAGGAATCCACCTGGTGGTTTAGCTCCGCGTACCGAAAACCCAGCCGCCTGACTGCTTCCAGGAAATCCTCCAGAGATTGGAAATTCCCAATTCCCCACATTGAGGAAAGCGAGGCATCATACCGAAATGATGGATTAGGAGCAGGTCTCGTTGGGAAAATTGGGAATAAATCCTTTAAATTAGAGATTAAATGGTCGGGTTCCAAGCCTTTAGCAGCCGGGTGGGATTTTCTGCCTGCTCTCGGATTGTCGATCAAGACCGCCACCTTAAAACCAGCCAACCTGGCAGCGGCAACATCCCTTTCCGGAATATCTCCAACATAAGCACATTCCGAAGGGTCAACGCCCATGGCAGTCGTCGCTTCCAGCAGTATCTGGGGGTCCGGTTTGCGTTTTCCGATTACTGCGGAAAGTATCATCGTTTCGAAGTACCCGGTCAGTCTCAATTTTTTCAGCGCGTTGGGTGCTTCCACGCTGCTGGTGGTGTTGCTCACCAGTCCCAACCGGTAACCCCGCCGAAACAGCTCCTTGATAACCTCCGCTGTTTCAGGAAAGACAACCCGCTCACCGGTCGCATCTCGCCAAAGCAGATTTTGATTGACAGCATTCGATTGAACCAGGTCATTCGGCCATTCTGGCAGCATCCAACGGGTCGATAGATCTGCTTCATTGAGTTCGATCATGGTTTCCCGTGCCCATCGGCGATAAGCGGACATTCTGCGTGAGAGCATGCCGGCGAATTTTTCCGGATCCTCATCTGCGTTTATACCTGAAAAAGTAATTCGCTCGTGAAATGAAGACGATCCACCTTGCTCCGCTTTTTCGTCCCCCGCAGGGTGCCCCCCATATCAAACAGAATCGTGCTGACCCGGTTAACCATGAATTGTGCTTCTCTCGCAGTCAATTATGGGAATTTTTAATAATTCCGAAAAATGCATAATATAAAAATCCGCCTTTGCATCGTCGTCAAAATTGAAAGCCACTGTCTTCAATCCCGCTTCTCTGGGCACCCTTTTACTCGTTCCTTTATGTCCCACAAAAACTGTGCTACACGGGTGGACACCCAGTTGGGTCATCGCTGCATGGTATATCGCGGGGTCAGGTTTTCCGGGTGCCGAGTTCGCTTGAAGAAATGATCGAATCCCAAACATGGACGAATCCACCCTGGTCGAACCAATTCAATTTGGTAGAA
>CAVVEQ010000014.1:0-82202 GCA_963747315.1 uncultured Chloroflexia bacterium
ACCGGCCTCATTACTGACCTGACGATTGATAAAAACGATAGTGCTGATCCTATTGGAGTAAATCAAAACTTCAGTTATTCGATCAATGTAACAAATAATGGACCTGATCCAGCTTCCAATGTCAGCGTCGTGGATGACCTGCCAGCTGGTGCGATATATGTTGCCCCCGTGACAGGCACCGGTTGGTCGTGTAATTATGATGGGCCTACGCATCGAGTTACTTGTACGCGTGCCACTTTAGCTGTTGGTGTTGCACCAACTATCACAATCACCGTGACCGCCCCATCCTCACCGACAACCCTTCAAAATACTGCCACTGTTTCATCGGATACCGCTGAAAGTAATTTAAATAATAATTCGGATTCAGAACAAACTGTCATCATCCAGAATGATCCGAATGCGCTTGTAAAAACGCTTGAGGATACTAGCGAGGACTTTACTTCCGGGACGAATGTTGCCATTGGTGAAGTGCTCACCTATCAGGTGGTCATTACGATACCCCCGGGTACCTTTGATACTGCCCAACTGGTGGATACCCTCGGTCAGGGGTTAGCATTTGTTGCCTGCGATAGCATTGTTCCGGGGTCGACAAGCTTGACCACCAACGTCCCCGATGGTTTTAGCGCAATCTGCAGTGGCGCTTCGGCGGCTGAATATGCCCCGGGAAGTACCGAATCCGTCGACCAGGGGCGCCAGGTCACCTACGATTTCGGTACATTGATGAACACCACAACCGGTGATATCACCCTGACGGTTACCTACCGCGCGGTGGTGCTGAATGCCGTGGAGAATCAGGATGGTGATACACTCAACAACTCGGCAGAGTTTTCCTGGGATGAGACTCAACCGCTTCAGGATAGCGCCAGCCCGGTGACAGTCGTCGAACCGGACCTTTCGATCGAAAAAACCGGTTCCCCCACCTTTGTTCGCGTGGGCGATACGGTCACCTACACAATAACCATCCGGCATACCGGGGATAGTAACACCAACGCATACGATACATTGATGCAGGACGTAGTGCCTTCAGAGCTCGGGATCATTCTCCCCATCAATTGCAACGCGGGTGGACAAAACGCGAATACCTGTGCTTACGATGCAGGAACCCGTACCGTGGCCGCAGGTTGGGATAACTTCTCCCTCTCCGGCGGTACCGGGGTAGTACGCTTCCAGGCTACTGTGCTCAGCCTGCCGACTTCGGGCGGGGTTACCAACACCGCTGCGGTGGAATGGACCAGCCTGCCCGGGGATCCGGGACAGTTATCCGCGCATAATGTGCTTTCAACCGAGCGATATTACGACCCGGGGGATCCAGCCAACACTTACGGCGTGGAGGATTCCTTCACCCTCAATGCGCTCACCCGCGGAGCTGCCCTGCCTGCCACCGGCTTCGCCCCGGGAGTAGTGACCAAAATTGGCACACAACCCCAGGTGGTCTACTCCACCCAGAACGGTCTCACCCTCGAGATCCCGGCATTGAAAGTCAGCCTCCCGGTCATGGGAATACCCCTGCAGAATGGCACCTGGGACCTCACCTGGCTTTCCCGGCAGGCAGGCTGGCTGGAAGGAAGCGCCTACCCCACGCTGGATGGCAACAGCGTGCTTACCGCACATGTCTATCTTCCCAACGGGCAGCCGGGTCCGTTCATCGACCTGGGTAAGCTCTCCTGGGGGCAGGAGATCGTCGTAGAGTCAAACGGTTCCCGATATGTCTACCAGGTTCGCGAGGTGAGGAAGGTCAAACCGAATGATATGACCGTTTTCAAGCACGAGGAGAAATCCCTGGCTCACCCTGCTTACCTGCAAGGAATACGATGAAGAGACCAATACCTACCGTTCCCGCCTGGTGGTGCGCGCGGCACTCATAAAGATTGAAAGCGTCAGGGAGTGAAATCTCGAGAAAACCCTCTCTTCTGAAAGAGAGGGTTTTTCTTATTGAAATATTTTTCTGGATTGTATATGATACATATACAATTTCACTGGGAAGAATTGCATCCTTGAGCTTTTTTTGAAAGGATCAATTATGAGTCGCATTCTTTTTATACTTCTATCAGTTATTCTGATCATTTCTGCCTGCTCCCAAAAACCCACCCCACTTCCGCCATCACCCCTTTCACCAGAGCCAACCCTAACCCCAACACCTATCCCGAAAGCTACTTTTAACCCCCAGGATTTCCCGCTTTCGAACTATGGGAGGCACCATGCAGGAAAAACATCGATTATTCTAAATGATCCGGTGGATAATTCAAAAAATCTAGGGGTTGGATTATATTACCCCGCCATTAAACCAGCGGATTCGACCGGGGTACTTACACTTAAAGCAGAACCTGACCCTTCGGGGGCACCGTATCCTCTCATCCTCAGTTCCGGGAAGGTTGCTGCTATATTCGGGACTCATCTTGCATCCCACGGGTTTGTTGTCATCGGTGTGGATGGGCAGGACTCTGCGAATTCTTGGGGAAATTGGTTGATTGATTATCCAAGAAGGATCATATCTGCTTTGGATCAACTTTCCAATAATGTGCCGGAAGGTTTTCAGGGAATAATTGACACAAATAATACCGGAGCAATGGGGTATTCCTTCGATGGTTACAATGCCCTAGCCTTGGGTGGGGCAAGGGTTGACCCGGAGCAGTATAAGCAAAGGTGCGAAAACGCCAAACCCTCGGAAATAATGGAGAAATGGTGGATTGATTATATATGCGCACCAATAGAGGATTGGGAATCATTTTCCAAAAACGCGGGTGCCAAGATCACTACAAGTAGCGATGGTTTATGGCAACCAGTAACGGATTCACGTATTCGTGCTGTGATGCCAATGGCTCCGGAGGGAGCCTGGTTGTTTGGCGAGCGTGGCCTGGCGGCTGTCGACCGACCGGTATTGATAATTGGTGCCACGGGTGACACGATCAATTATTACGATCTGGAGGCTGCATATATTTATAAAAACTTGGGTGAACAAGACCGGTCAATGATCTCGTTTATAAATCAGGGACATATGATGATTTATGAAACTAACCCTGTTGCAAACATGAAGCTTTTCGCAGTGGCATTCTTTGGAGACAAACTTCAGGGAAAATCAGAATATGCGAAGTATTATTCTGAGGAATTCATCAATACTTACAACGATTTATATTGGGGTGTTTATCCTTGAATTTTTGTTGCACCTCTTGCCATTTTAAAGGAAAATATCTCTTATGAAAATTTCCTTATGTGTAGGGAACGGAAATAGTATTATGAACTTCAATTTACGGGAGGTACCGGATGGGAAAAAAGAAGAATAAGATACGGGAAAAGAGGCCAATCGCCGTCACGGTGATCGCGACCATGATTGTTATATTATTCTTTGTCCGTATCTATCAATCGGTCAAACCATTGATCGAGGAAGCGGTCCTCCGGAATATTTACACCGCGCCGATCTTCATGGATGGTGTCCTCACACCGCATGGTCAGGCTGTTCTTAAAAGCCTGTTGTATTTGATCCTCGCCATTGGATTGATCATTGTCCTTCTGGGTTTCCTGAAAATGCGCCGCTGGAGCTGGGTTTTCCTCATGGCGTGGGTGGGTTTCTCTATGGTTGTAGGGTTGGAGGATTATTTCTTCTTCGGTGAACCGAATTACGTGATCATGGCATCCGACGTGATAATCGCCTTTGCGCTCAGCCAGGCTGACGTGCAGCGCATCTTTGGGATCAGGAGCGATACCGGTGAAAACATCCTCTGATCGACCCTCAATAACCAGTAAAAGCACCGATCGCGACCTGCTGCGAAGGTTCGAACCGGTGGTTAAATATACGAAAGGGGAACAATTCTTCCCCTTCGACGTGGAACGGTACATCGCAGAATGCAGCCTTTGGGCGCATTACCCCGACGGACGCGAGGAGTTTCTCGTCCGGCAGGAAGAAATGACCATAGAGCAACTGGTGGCAGAGCGTCCTGCTACATTCGGCACCATCCATTTTCTTCGCTTTATCGAAACGCTGAGCCTTTCCGAATCCGCCCAGGCGCTGACAGAACAATCCCGCCTGCGCCGAAAACTTCATAACCAATTCAATGTTGGTATGGGACGATTGGCTCGTGGTGGTTTCCTTCCTCGCGTGGCAGACGCACTCTTTTCCCTTTCCCTCTTAATGCGCGGAAAGGTTTCACCAGCCACCGCTGCCGCAGCCGAACTGGCGTATGAAAGAATGCACGAAAAGGAAGAAAAATACACCTACTATGGCCGGGTGGTCCGCCAGAATGGTTGGGTCATATTACAGTACTGGTTTTTCTTCTGTTATAACAGCTGGCGCTCAGGGTTTCACGGGGTGAACGACCATGAATCCGACTGGGAGATGATCACCCTCTATCTCTATGAAGAAAAAGGGAAGCTGTATCCGGAATGGGCAGCCTATGCTTCCCACGATTTCCACGGGGATGATCTTCGTCGCCGTTGGGATGATGAGGGGCAGCTTGACCTGGTGAATGGTCACCCGGTGGTCTACGCCGGTGCTGGTTCCCATGCGTCCTATTTCCGGCCTGGGGAATACCAGGCGGAGGTTTCGCTGCCGTTGCCCAATTGGTTTTCAGGAATCACAAAGGTTTTTAATAAATTCTGGACCGAAACCCTCGGCCAGCCCGAGGGAAACCCATTTCGTATCCCCTTTGTGGATTTTGCCCGGGGGGACGGGCTGGGCATTGGTGAAGGCGAAAAGCATGCCTGGTCGCCGGTGGTGATCGACGATTCGGTCCCATGGGTCAGCCAGTACCGCGGGTTGTGGGGGCTCTTCGCCAGGGATCCGGTCTCCGGCGAGAATGCCCCTGCCGGCCCCATGTATAACCGGGATGGTTCACCGCGCAGCTCCTGGTACGATCCCCTCGGTTTCGCCGGGCTGGATAAAACCCCGCCGCCCCCGCAGGCACTGAAATTACTTCAGGAGAGCAGCAGCGAAATCGAAAAACGGCAGAATGAATTGAATACGCTCATCCCGCAAAAAGCCACCGAACTGCAAGTGATGGGAATGAAATTGAAAGGGCTTGAAGATCATCCCCATCTGGCCAAGATCTATGCCCTGCTGCAAAAACGGATCGGATCGGTTGCCGAGGAATTAAAAAATCTACGCCGTGAACGGATGGAGAATGGAGCCCTCCTGCAGGGATTGACCCAGAGACTTGAGCAGCTCGAAGCAGGCATCGAGGATAATCCGCATGCCCATATCCACCACATGGCAGTTCCGGTGGAAGCAGTGGAGGTGCGTTATGCCCGCGCTGCGGAAACCTGGGCAGCCATCAGCCTGAGCCTGCTGGTTTTCGCCATTGCCGGGCTGATCTTTTTCGCCCCGACCTACATCTGGGCCGGGATGTCGGTGATCCTTATTTTGTTTGTGGTCGCCGAGTCGATCATGCGCGGAGCATTTATTCAAACAGTCTCACGGGTGACCCTAATCCTGGCATTGCTCACTTCGGTGATCCTGCTGATTGAGTTTTGGAAATTCATCCTCGTCGCACTTCTGATTATCCTTGGAGTTTTCTTGATGGCACAGCGTCTTCGCGAGCTAGCCCATTAAACCAGTTCAACAGGAGTTTTTATGATCCACAATCCCATCATAGACGCGATGATGAATCGTCGATCCACGCGGAAATTCACCGACCAAAAACTTGATGATGAAACCCTCGAGACGATCGCCCGTGCCGGTCTGCAGGCTCCCTTTGCCGGCCAATTGTGCAGCCTCATCGTAACCCGCCGTGCGCGTCTTCCCTTCCATGGCGCGGTGATGTTCACCATCTGTGTAGATTTGCACCGCATGGAGCTGATCATGGCTCGCAGGGGGTGGAAAACTGGCTCCAATAACCTGTCCCTGCTATTTTTTGGCATCCAGGATGCCGCCCTGGTGGCGGAGAACCTGACCATCGCCGGGGAAAGCCTTGGCCTGGGGAGCTGCCTGCTGGGCAATACACCCTACGAGGCTCCCAAGCTGCGCAAGTTTTACAAATTGCCCCCGCGGGTCTTCCCCCTCGTCCAATTGGTGATGGGTTACCCAGATGAAGAATACCCGCCCCGACCTCGATACCCGCTGGATTTCAGCCTCTTTGAGGAGGAATACCCCGAGTTTACCGAAGATATGATCACAGATGCCATGAAAGTAATGGATGAAGGCTACCTAGCCCAGGGATATTACGTCAAACAAAAAGCCATGATCCGCCTGGAAAAAGGCAGGAAGGAAACCTTCACCTATGCGGATTATTCCTGGACCGAGCACATCTCCCGCAAATGGGGGCAGTGGATGGAGGACCCCGAGGATTTATTAAAACCCCTTCGGGTTTGCGGTTTTCCCATCCAGGGCGAGAAGGAGGATTGAGCCTTTAAGCCGGGATCGAATCTTCTGGGAAGTTGATCAAAAAACTTCCATCCGCAATAGGAGTAAGAACCAAGGCGTCGCGGATGGCAATTAAAGGCAGCGGCCCGTAGACGTGCGGAAAAAGTTCGGAGCCTCCCTCGAGGTTCTCGTAGATCACCTCTGAATCCACCTTGTTTTGATCGATCTGCAGTAGCATCAGGTCCCGGCAGCCGTGAAAGAACCGGTTGGCCGTTGCCTGCACCTGGGTCGCAGTTGAACAGTGGATAAAACCCTCGCTCGATAAGCTATCTGCGGTATAGATACCCTCGGTTTTTGCCTTCTCCCAGGAACCCTGCGTTGTGATGTGATAGAGCATGATACCCTCCTGAAAAAGAAAAAACCTCCCTCGCGGGAGGTTTCTGAGGTTTCATTTCATTCTCACGTAAATAACCACGTTCCCATCCGCGGTGTGGTCTTCCTTGACCTCCACCTGTTTCGGATAACCGCGGATCAGCTGTGATAGCTGGCGGAAACCGTAGGTGCGCGAATCGAAACCTGGGTCAAGCTGCCGGAGATGATGCCCCAGCGTTCCCAGGAAAGCCCAGCCGTCTTCCTGAACAGCCACATCAAATGCGCTGCGCAGCAGCGGGATGGGATCCGGTGTGGGTGGTTCAGATGTGGGGCTGGTTTTCCTGGAACGCGACCCGGGTTTGCTGCGTTTTGCCAGACTCTCTTCGGAAACCAGGTTCTCCGTGTAAACAAACACATCGCAGGCGTTGACGAACGCGCGCGGAGTGTTCTTCTTACCCATGCCCATCACGAAAATACCCTTTTCCCGGATGCGGGTTGCAAGGCGGGTGTAATCGCTATCGCTGGAGACCAAGCAAAAGCCATCCACCTCCCCCGAGTAGAGGATATCCATCGCGTCAATGATCATCGCGCTGTCGGTGGCATTTTTTCCGATCGTATAGCGAAATTGTTGAATGGGCTGCGTGGCGTGGGTCTGAAGCGTGTCCTTCCAACCACCCATATTGGAGGTTGTCCAGTCGCCATAAATGCGCCGGATGATGATCGAGCCGTATTTGCTAACTTCAGCGATCATTTTATTCATCAATGAAGGCTGCGCATTATCACCATCGATCAACATGGCGATGCGGCGGTTTACTGCTGTGGAATTCGAAATCTGCATAAATTGCCTTTCTAATAAGCCGGGGAAAGAATCAGTGAATCCCCCGGAGCTTGTTATCTTGCTCAATCTTACCTCATTTTAAGACTATCGGAGTAGAGGTTATTCATCCCTGTCGAAATGGGGTATTTCAAGCGGCAAAACAATGCTCAATTCCACCAGCCCGCCCACACTTCCATCGGGTAGATACCAGGGAGTTTGATAGATCAACTTTTTCTTCCCTTTTTTCCCGACGGTGTAGATATTCGTTTCTCCCCTTTCTCATGAGGCGGTCAATGATCTCATTCGATTGCGGCGAATGGCAGTCAGCCAGGTTCTTGCCCATCAGACCCCGTCCGCCGTCTGTTTCGAAGGTGCATCTGCTTCGGATTCATATCAATGACATTGCCGCTTGCATCTGTAGCCATCGCGGAAATATTGATCGTCTCGATCCATTGGTGGTTATTCATTTTTCCTCCGTTTGATTTTTAATTCTAGCCTAATTGCGTAATAATGATTCAAGAACACCCTTCTAGGAGCCCCAATGACATGCTTCGTTTGCGCCATATCTGTCGCGGGTTGTTCATGTGATACGGTATGCATATGAAATTACTCGCTGTTCGATAAAACGGGGTTTTTTCGCCGCAAGCGGGAGCGAGAAGATGTTGAAATTTCAATCATAGCTCCCAAATAATTGAAGATGACTCCTCAGTATACGACCCGGTTGGATCCGGGGATGCCACAAGTAAATATATGCAGGGTGGGTAATAGTTAATCGCCACAGGAAAAATATTCTACCGGTTAATGATATAGAATTCCTCTGGAATGAATTTATCGGTCGAAAAGATCCAGGTAAATTCACCTGTTTCAACACCGAATTTAATCCTTTCCTGAACTTCTTCAGTAGCGTAATTCGGGACAAGGAGAAAACCAATACCATCCTGTTTCAGCGCCCACTCAAAATCTTTCAGATCATTGAATCCAAAGTGAATCTCCCGCCCTTCAAAGCCCGGCAAAAATCCCACTGGGTAATTCGTTAATATTTTTCCTGGAAATGGGTTGGCACCTCAAAAATTCGTACAATTTCTGATTCAAATCCGGATTTAGGACCTGTTTCTGCAGGGCTTCCTGTTGCTGGAACAGGCGTGCGGAAGGAACTAGTGAATGCCACTACTCAAGCTACCAGCGCGGCAACAATCACCACAACCCCAGCCCATCGCAATCGGTGCCTGCCAATCAGCCTGTCCCAGAGCTCGCAAAACCATGTCAGAGTACGCCTCAAGTGATACCCCGACTGCCAACGCGAAGAACGGCCAGACCAGGGTTACATTGCGTACATCATAGCCTGCGTACCCTGCCCAAAGCACCGTGAATGGTAGAACGATTAATAACATTATCCAACGAATGGCTGGCTCCACAAGAAAAAGCGCAGGAAGCAGAAACAGGAAACCGAATCCATACTTCCCAAGGGAGAGCAATCCTGTTGTGATTTTCCCCCATAAATCTGTGGCTATCCGAATGTGGCGCTTGTATGGCTACCGGGATTAATACATGGGAGATTTCAACTGCCTGCATTGATCTGGTAAAACTTCAACAAGTACCAGGGAACCACGATTATCGCAACCGCAAGGATCCCTATAAGAACGATTTTGGTTGCTTTTTATCAACCGGAGGATTTTTTGCCACCCGTATATCAGGATGACCAGGATTGGATAGACCGCAAGCAGGTACAGATCCTGCCTGCTTCGTGATCGCTGCCCCGCGGCAAAGACGAAATCCGAACGATGATGGTCAGTACGGTTTTGCGCTCTGTTCCAGCTCAGCCTGGATTTCAACAGTGCGTAAACCGCTAAAAACGCGAAGAATGCCAGGGGGATATCCATGTACCCATCGGTAATATATTCGCCCACGAAATGCTTTATGATCAGGTATACGATCTCCACTCCCAGAAGGATGCCAAAGCTGGGTTTTTCTAGTCCCGAGGTCCAAAAACATCAGCATGATAAAGTCAGAAAGAGCGGCATCAGGGATTTCGCGAAGAATTGAATGTTTATCGAGCCCGTGATCACGTACGTGAGCGAGAACATTGTTGGTCCAAGTTGTGGATAATCTTCGGTGCCCACGGGAATGAATTACGCTGCCCATTCTGTCGCCCACTGGTTCCAGCTGACGATCGCATCATATGTGTTGAACACGGTCGGAATATTGTCCAAATTATGATCCGACCCATATGTACCAGTGCCGTGATCGCGATGAAGGCAGTCACGATCAGGGCATATTTACGTAGCAAGACTGATCAGACTATTGTCCGGTTCCGGAAGTATTATTTGTCATGAAAGCAGTTTGCCATCGGTTTCCATAACTTTGAGAATGTTCCGCGGACTGGGGATTTATCTCCCTCCGATAAAGGTAAATCATCGCGGAGACTTCGATGAGTAAGACTGCAATAATGACCGGTTGAAAGTAGAACCGTAGTGTGGTCAGAAGAAAAACAAGTAAATAATTTAATACCAAACTGAATCCAACGATAAAAACAAACCGCTGAAGTAACCCCCCTCCTGGTTTTAGTAATCTCAGCCCCAGAATCCCAGGCAGAAACAAGATTTGCACAAGGAAAGGACGTCCCAATAAGATCAAATTTATGCGCTCCCATATTGAAGTATGACCAAATAATTTTATCATGCGAAATTCAACAGGATTTTCACTCTGTTTGACTTAGGTGTGGTATACTTGCGCCCTGCCTGAAAAGGCAAATATCCCACACGCTCCCCGACCGACCCTCCGTGCTGCCATCGCGCAGTGATGGGCCGGGATGAAAGGAGCGGAAGAAAAAACGCAAAGGAGTTCCGTATGTCTTCCGTTATTTCCATGAAGTCATTGCTCGAAAGCGGTGTTCATTTCGGCCACCGCACCAATAAGTGGCATCCCGCCATGCGCCCCTTCATTTTCACCGAGCGCAACGGCATCCACATCATCGATCTGCAGCAGACGGTCAAGGCCATCAACAATGCCTACAACCTGATCCGCGATACCGTCCAGAATGGCGGCTCGGTCCTGTTCGTCGGCACCAAACGCCAGGCACAGGAAACCATCCGCGATGAAGCTCTGCGCGCCGGGCAGCCATATGTAACCGAACGCTGGCTTGGCGGTATGATCACCAACTGGAGCACCATCTTCCAGCGCATCATGGAGATGGAGCGCCTGGAGAAGCTGCGCGATTCCGGCGATATCAAACGCCTTACCAAGAAGGAAGGCCTGATGATTGAACGCCAGATCAACCGGCTTAACCTGCGCCTAAGCGGCGTTCGCAACATGAAGCGCCTGCCCGACCTGCTCTTCGTCATCGACGTCACCCGCGAAGCCACCGCCGTCCACGAAGCCAACCTGCGCGGCATCCCGGTGATCGCTCTGGTGGATACCAACTGCGATCCATCCGACATCGATTACGTCATCCCCTCCAACGACGACGCCATCCGCGCCATCAAACTGCTGGTTGCCAAGATGGCAGATGCCGCCATCGAGGGTAAATCAATGCGTAAAGATGAAGAACAGGAAGAAATCGGCCTGGTCTCCGAAACTGCGGATATGTCCGCATCTGTTGTCCGCGGACAGGTCGAACTTGAAGAAGATATCCCCGATGAAGACATCCTCGGCGCTGCCACTTTGGCGAAGCTTGGTCCCCGAAAAGTCGAAGTGACCGAAGAAGAAACTGATGTTTCCGCGGAGGTTGAAGTCGCCTCTGTTGAACCGGTCTCCGTTGAACAGCCTGTTGTCACCGATGGAGCTCCTTCTATCGAAGAACCTGTAATATCTGAAGAAGCTGCTCCGGCTGTTATCGAAGTAACCGAAAATAAATCTGCCCGGAAATCGAAAACCACAGATATCGTATCAGAGGAAACTGCTCCGGTTGTATCCGAAGAACCCGAAAAGAAACCGGCCCGGAAATCCAAAACTGTACCCACCGCTGAAGCGGAATAATTTTTACGATACAGAGAGAGCAAGAATGCAAATTACCACCGAAATGATCAAACAGCTGCGCGAGACCACCGGCGCAGGCATCCTCGATTGCCGCAAGGCACTCGAATCCTCGAATGGCGATATTGACCAGGCCATCGACTTCCTGCGCGAGAAGGGGCTGGCTACAGCCGCCAAACGCTCCGACCGCCAGGCCTCCGAAGGCGTGGTGGAGCTCTATTCCCACGGCGGTGGTCGGGTGGGTGTGATGGTGGAGGTCAACTGCGAGACCGATTTCGTCGGCCGCTCGGAGGCCTTCCGCAACCTGGCCCACGAACTCGCCTTGCAGATCGCGGCCGCATCCCCACTCTACATCAAAGAGGAAGATATCCCCGCCGAGGTGATCGAACACGAGACCAAGATCGCCACCGCCAAGGCTCGCGAGGAAAAGAAACCTGAAGCGATCATCCCCAAGATCGTGGAGGGCTCGCTCAACAAGTATAAAGATGATACTGTTCTAATGCGCCAGGCTTATATCCGAGACGAAAGCATCAATATCCAGGCGCTGATCAACCAGAATGTCGCCGCAATTGGAGAAAATGTGATCGTACGCCGTTTCTCCCGTTACGCCCTCGGCGAAACATCGGCAAGCGAAGAAGCGTGATCCCAAGAGCCAACCGCAAGGTTGGCTCTTTTTTCACTCAGTTCCGGGTAAATTGGATGGAGAATCGGGTTAAAATATTTCAAACAACAAAGAAAACAAGGAGCTCTTATGCAGCCTTTAAAATATCACCGGGTACTGTTGAAGCTGAGCGGAGAAGCGCTTGGCAATGACGACGGAGAGGGTATCAACGCGAAAAAGGCCCAGAATATCGCCCACCGGGTGAAGGAGGTGCGCGAACTGGGGGTGGATGTGGCCATCGTGATCGGCGGCGGCAACCTCTGGCGCGGACGGGTGGGCCAGGAAATGGGCATGGACCAGGCCACAGCTGACTATATGGGCATGCTGGCCACGGTCATAAACGCGCTTGCGCTGATGGACGCGTTGGAAAAAGAGGGTGTGCTCACCCGGGTAATGTCTGCCATCGAGATGCGCTCGGTCGCCGAACCCTATATCCGCAGGCGCGCGATCCGGCACCTGGAAAAAGGCCGCGTGGTCATCTTCGGCGGCGGGACGGGAAATCCCTTCTTTTCCACCGATACCGCGGCAGCCCTGCGCGCCAAGGAGATCGGCGCGGAAGCGCTGATCAAGGCTACCAAGGTGGATGGCGTTTACGACAGCGACCCCAAGCACAACAAGGACGCCAAGAAGTTTGACCATCTCACCTACATCGAAACCATCAACCTCAAACTCGCTGTCATGGATAGCACCGCGGTGACCCTGTGCATGGAGCACAACCTGCCCATCCTCGTGCTCAACCTGTGGGATGAATCCGCCCTGCAGCGCGCCCTGGTGGGCGAGCATGTGGGCACCATCGTCAGCGACGGGTAGAAAACCATGAAAACCAGCCTTAAGTCAGCCCTTCTCACCACCCTGGTGCTTGGGATCGCCGAAGTCCTGATCCCCTGGCTGCTGATCAATAATGGGTTGGCTGCCTGGCCCCCTGCGCTGAATTTGTTTTCGGTGTTGGGGGTTTTCTTTATCCTGGTGGGGCTTCCCATCCAGATCTGGGTGGCCTGGATATTCGTGAAATTCGGCAAGGGAACCCCCGCACCCTTCGACCCACCCAGGGAATTCGTCGCCACCGGGCTATTTCGCTTCGTGCGCAACCCGATGTACTATGGGGGCTTATGCGTCCTCACCGGCTGGGTGCTGCTCACCCGCTCGATGTGGATGTTTGCGTATTCGGCCCTCCTCATCACCGCCATGCACCTTTTCACGGTTCTGGTGGAGGAACCGCAGCTAATAAAGCGGTTTGGTAAACCTTATGAGGAGTATCTCCAGCGGGTTCCCCGGTGGATCCCCAAGTTTAAATAAATTGGTATTCCTTGACAGTTGTTCTTTTTCAGAGATAATTGATTTCATAACGGCTCTGACGGCGGAAAGTAAGCCAGCGGAAGCGACAGGGAGGCGGCGGCATGGATTGAGACCCCCGCCCGGGATAACCTGGCTGAAGTTCCCGCCCGAGCCGACCGGGTGATCAAGGCTCACTAGCCCGGTCCGCAGGCGCAGCGTTACAGGCGTGGCCGGATAAATAAGATCGATCCGGGTCGAGCGGGTTGCGCGGTTTATGCGTGCAGCCAATTTGGGTGGTACCGCGGAATCAATCCCGTCCCGAAATTGGGCCGGGATGTTTTATTGTGGAGGAAAAGACCATGACAGATGAGAACCCCATCAACCGCCTGGATGAGATCGGGCGCAAGGCGCTGGAAGCGCTGGCAAAGGTCAACGAAGCCAGTGACCTGCAGCGCTGGAAGACCGAGAACCTTGGCCGCAGCGCACCGGTGATGGAGATCTTCTCCCATCTCACCGGGTTGGAAGCCGCCATGCGCCCCCTGGTGGGGCAGGCCGCCAACCGCCTGAAACAGCAGCTGGAACTAGCTTATGCCCAGCGCGAGGCGGGCGTCAAATCAGAAGCCCTGCAGAACTCCCTGGAAACCGAAAAGCTGGATATCAGCCTCCCCGGGCGTGAACCCCTGATGGGAAGGCTGCACCCCATTACCCAGACCCTGCACCGGATCATTGATGTCTTCTCCGGTATGGGCTTCCAGGTCTATCGCTCGCGCGAGGTGGAGACCGATGAGTTCAATTTCGGCTTGCTCAACATCCCCCCCTACCACCCCGCGCGGGATATGTGGGATACCTTCCACACCACCACGCCGGGGGTGATGCTCCGTCCGCACACTTCCCCGGGCCAGATCCACGTCATGCGCCAGTTCTGCCCCGAGCCCATCCGCGCCATCCTGCCGGGCATGTGCTACCGTTACGAGCAGATGGATGCCCGCCACGAGAGCCAGTTGATGCAGGTGGAGGTGCTTGCTGTCGGTAAAAATATTTCGCTTGGTGACCTCAAAGGCACCC
The DNA here is from genome assembly GCA_963747315.1 of uncultured Chloroflexia bacterium. Classification (GTDB taxonomy): domain Bacteria; phylum Chloroflexota; class Anaerolineae; order Anaerolineales; family Anaerolineaceae; genus CAVVEQ01. Next base: position 14,455 of record CAVVEQ010000014.1, read on the forward strand.
TGCAGGAATTCGCCCGCGGAATGTTCGGCGAGAAGGTTCGCACGCGCTTCCGCCCATCCTTCTTCCCCTTCACCGAACCCTCGGGGGATGTGGAGATCGAGTGCTTCATCTGCGGCGGCAGCGGCTGCCGGGTCTGCTCCCAGACCGGCTGGCTGGAGATCCTCGGCTGCGGGATGATGCATCCCACCGTGCTGCAAAATGGCGGGTACGACCCCGAGATCTATTCCGGGTTTGCCGCCGGCATGGGTGTAGAGCGCATCACCATGCTGCGTCATCGCGTGGAGGAGATTCGGAATTTCTACGGTAACGATATCCGCTTCTTGGAGCAGTTCTAATGAGAATACCACTTTCCTGGCTTAAAGAGTTTGTGGACATTGACCTCTCACTTGGAGGATACCGCCCGAGCGCTGCTTTCCGTGGGGCTGGAGGTCGAGGATATTACCGTGGTCGGTCTGCCTTTCACACCGCCCGGCGAGCACGACCGGCGCGATTTCCGCATATCCGGGCTCACCTGGGAGCGGGATAAGTTCGTCACCGCCGCGATCCTGGAAGTGCTGCCGCACCCCAACGCCGATCGGTTGGTGCTCTGCAAGCTGGATGATGGCGGCGCGGAGCCGCTTACCATCCTGACCGGTGCGCCGAACCTCTACGAATTCAAGGGCAAAGGACCCCTGCCCATGCCGATCAAGGTTGCCTACGCCCGCGAAGGCGCCCGGCTCTACGACGGCCACCAACCCGGGCTCGTGCTCACCACCCTCAAGCGGGCAGTCATCCGCGGGGTGGAATCCTTCTCCATGGTCTGTTCCGAAAAGGAGCTTGGCATCTCCGAGGAACACGAGGGCGTCATCCTCCTGGATACCGATGCCCCGGTGGGTGTGCCGCTCATGGATTACATGGGTGATGCGGTTTTCAACCTCAACATCCTTCCCAACATGATCCGGGATGCCAGCGTGCTCGGCGTAGCCCGCGAGCTTTCCGCACTGCTTGGGAAACCGCTGCGAAAACCGGTTACCACTTTGCCTGCCGTTGGAGATTCAGTGGAGGGAAAAGTTGCCATCCAGATCACCGAACCAACGCTCAACCCGCGCTTTGTGCTTGGCCTGGTGCGCGGGGTCAAACCCCAACCCAGTCCCTACAAGGTCCAGATGCGTCTGCGCCTGGCCGGCATGCGCCCGATCAACAGTATCGTGGATGCCACCAACTACGTCATGCTGGAGGTGGGCGAGCCATTGCACGCTTTTGATTACGATGTTCTTGTGAAGCGTGCCGGAGGGAAAAGCTCCCACCATCATCACCCGCCCGGCGAAGAAGGGTGAAAAACTGACCACCCTGGATAATGTCGAACGCGAGCTGGATGATTTCACCGTCCTGGTCTGCGATACCGCCGGGGCGCTTTCCCTGGCCGGGGTGATGGGCGGGCTGGAATCCGAGGTGACAGAAACCACCACCAATGTGCTTCTGGAGGGGGCTTCCTGGAACTTCGTCAACACCCGCCGCACGGTTTCGGCGCAGCGCTTGAATTCCGAGGCTGCCTACCGCTTTGCCCGCGGGGTGCACCCTGCCCTGGCCGAATTGGGCGTGCGCGTGGGGCTGGACCGTATCGCCGCCTGGAGCGGGGGTGAGATCGCCCAGGGGCTCGTGGATGAATACCCGCAAAAAGAGATCGACCCCGTTGTAACCATCACCCACGCGGAGATCACCCGCCGCCTGGGGATGGAGGTTGATCCAAAGCGGATCATCTCCCTTCTTCAAGGGTTGGAATTCGGGGTCACGCTTGAAGGGGATACCTTCACCATCCAGACCCCGCCACATCGGCTGGATATTCACCCGGGCGTGATCGGCAAGGCGGATATCGTCGAAGAGATCGCCCGCATGGTCGGGTTCGATAATATCTCCGCCACCCGTCTGGCTGAGCTGATGCCGCCCATTCACCCGCAGCCACTGGCAGATGCGGAGGAGAAGGTCCGCAATACGCTTGTCCGCCTGGGCCTGCAGGAGATCATCACCTACCGCCTGACGGAGCCTTCCGCTGAAGCTCGCCTCACCCCGCCCGGATATCGGATGCCGCACCCGGACCCTACCTGGGCGTCCGCAACCCGCTCACACCCGAGCGATCCGTCCTGCGCCGCAGCCTGCTTTCTTCTGTGCTGGATATCGCCGAACACAACAGCCGCACCGCCCCGCGTCAGTGCCTCTTTGAGATCGGGCCCGTTTTCCTGCCCCGCGAAGGCGAGCCGCTGCCCGAGGAACCCCTGCGCCTGGCCATTGTCATGACTGGCAGAGCCTATGCCGCAGGTTGGGACCGCCACCAGAAGGCCGAGCTGGATTTCTACGATCTCAAGGGCGTGATCGAAACCACGCTTTCGGAACTGCACATCCCCTCCATCAAATTCGCACAGGAGGAAGGCACCATCTACCACCCCGGCAAGTGCGCCGCGGTCTTCTCCGGCGAAACCCACCTGGGCGTTTTTGGCGAGCTGCACCCGCTGGTTAGCGAACGGTTCGACCTGGGCACTGCGCCCGTCATCTGCGGGGAATTCGATCTGGATGCGCTGCTTCCCCTAGTCCCCGCCCGCCACGAAACCAGCGGAGTACCAATCTTCCCTCCGGTGCTCGAGGATCTTGCCCTGGTGGTGGAGGAATCCGTCCCCTCCGGTGCGGTGGCGGAGCTGATCCACCAGACGGGTGGCGCGCTGGTCAGCTCGGTGCGCCTGTTCGATGTCTTCCGCGGCGGCCAGGTTGGCGCAGGCAAGAAGAGCCTGGCTTACAGCATCACCTACCAGGCATTTGACCGCACCCTCACGGATACCGAGGTGGCTTCAGTGCGTCAGAAGATCATTAAGCGGCTGGAACTTGAACTGAGCGCAACCCTGCGAAGCTGAACGAATCGGAAAGGCTTCACTTTTCGCAGCAACCAGGTTTTTTTACACCCCGGAGGATAATTGATCCATCCGGGGTTTTCATATATTTATAAAAATACCTCCGGTGAAATTCTATCCCGACTCCATGAATCCAACGGGGTTCGGCAACATGCTGGCGGTCAACCGCGCTGATAGTCTTTGATAGCTTTCAGATAGTTACTGAAAACCAAACCGGCGTAAAACTAAATCAGATTTATATATTCTCCCCGGATCTCTCGGCACAGGATTGACCCTTGCCGTAAAAGGATAGTAATGGACAAAGCTTCGAAATTCAGCCTGGTGGTCTTCGCTCCGGTGCTGGGCGCTTTTCTGCTCCCGGCATTATTCCTTCTGCCTACCGGCATCCTCATGGCCTTGCTGGTTATTTTCGATCCAACGGAATCCTTTCCTGGGTTCACTGCCTATTCCTTGTGGATCATCGCCCCGGTTGCAGCTGCCCTCATTCTGTTCTTTGGCGGGAGAAGGCTGCTCCCTTTCCACCATCGAGTGTGGTCTCCCAGATTTGCCTGGACTGTTACATGGGTGATTTTCTCAACCGTATTATTCCTGGCTTTCTGGTTTGGTATGACGGTGATTTCCAGCATTGGCGCATCCGATAAACCATTGCACATCTTCCTGGCTTGGACGGCCATCTTCGCAGCTGGTTTGACCGGGATGGCACAGGTGCTCATAATCCCCTGGCTCTACATTGTATCCAGGGTCCTGCAAATTGAATTAAACCCTGAATCCATGAAGATACCTATGCCGGGGGAATCGGTATCAGTTCAAGGATAGAAGAGGAGGAAACGTGATGGTCATCCAAGCGATCCTAAAGGGTCTCCTACTGATGTTTTCTTTTTGTATCGGATTGGCAGTCGGGGGATTTGTGGTGACCCCGGTGATAGCCCTTATGTATTACTTTGCCCAGGACGGACCCATTTTCCCCGCCCCTCTGGTTGCCTTCGCGGTGGTTTTGCCGGTCAGTATTCTACTGCTAATCCTTCAGGGGATAGTGCTATTCTACGAGTGGATTTCAAAGCGGGTCCTGTTGAACGTACTTTTATTGATTGGGGTGGTGGGCGGATTGGTATCAGGGCTTACTCCCTATTTTCTGGCTGTCGCGCCATACCAATCCGGATCCGAATTCAGGGCTCTGCTGGCATTCGCAGGTCTTGGTATTTTCACCGGTCTGACCGTTTTCGGATGTCATTGGATGGCAAATAAGGTACAGGCATATTTCACAGGTCGTAAAGTGTCTCCAGCATTCGAAGCATCTTGAGCAAAAATGTCAAATCGAAAGATCTGGTTGTTGGTCTCACTTACCCTGATTGTGATCATTCTTTGTCTGGTTGTTCTGCCCACATTTGAGATAATCCTCATCAACTTCCCGGAGATCCTGCTCGGGCAGGTGAGCCTGGCCCGCGAAACCAAACCGCTATACCCGCGCGATTTTGCGAGCGAGGACTTTTTATTGAACCAGGTGGATCCCTCTGAAATTGAAAAAGCGGAATATATCGCGCTTCGGGAGGATGCGCTCTTTTGGGATCCTGGTTATGTGGGATTTGCGCGTACCGCGCTCAATCGCGAAGAAATCGTCACCCTTCAACAAATCCTCTCCTCCGGCAATCTTTTTCATCGATCCTCAGATGGAGAATCCTACGAATGCGTCACCTGGGATGCCTCTTCGACTCCCGCTCTGGCGTCCTGCCAGAAGGGGGATGTGTATATGGAGGATTTTTTAATATTTCGGTGGGAGGCGGATCAAAATGGTGCGGTGGGAGTTCTGCAGTTCACCCTTAAAGATGGAAGGCTGGCTGAGATCCGAGTTTTTCCGGCGGAGCGGGGGCTGGCTTTTACCCCCTTCGAAAAAAACGGGGAATGGTGGGTTGATGGCATCAGTGGTCCTTTGCCGCTGTTGAATGATCTTTCAACCCGCGCAACGCTTGACCCTATCCGTGTTCTGTGGCCCGGTCTTAGCGCCGGGCATGCCAACGCGCGTGCTGCCCGCATGCTGGGGAACCGCTTCAACGCCGCCCTGGCTGTCATACGGGAGTCCATTGAAATCCGGGAAGTCTTCGGCGAAATTAGTGATATTCGCCCTGCTCTGGGTACCAACCATTATTCAAGCTGGATGGATTCATCATCGGTTTTTCTCACCTTTCGGGTAAGGGGAACCCGCGGTGAGGGGGCGGTAATCATTCGGGGAGATGATTGTTATGACCTGGAAATAGTGTTTGAAGGAGTCCCGGTGGAGGATCGGCAAGGTTTTTTTTGCCTTTAGAACATCCATAATTTAATGAGGACGCTTGGGGTTTTGGACTTCTTTACCCCCCTATTCAGGAAATCAGTTATTTGTCCATCCAATCAACTCATCCCCAGCCTGTACTTCAACACCCTATTCCCATTAACCGCTTCGGGGATGATCTTCATCCAGCGGTAACGTTTCATGCGCGGTTCCGGGTCGTCGAAATACCTCCAGCATCCTTCGAGTTTCATGCCTTCTCCCCATGCCTCCAGACCAATATCCCCTCTTAACCCCCAATAAAATCGAAGGTTCATCCGCTTCACCCACGGATGGCGATTGTGCAGCCGAACCATAAAAGGCGACATGGCGTCAAAGACCAGTTCGCTACCCGGAAAACGCTCCGCGAGCTCCAAAACCAGACGCTTCACATCATCCGGCTGGAAATAGGGCAGCAAACCCTGCGCGGAAAAGTGGCACGGCGCTCCCCGCCCCGGGTCCACCCGCTCCATCCAGCCAAAATCCAGCACTGAACTGGCGATGAGTGTGTAACCCGCAGGATCGCGGAAGATCTTCTTCCGGAATTCGACCGCATCCGGGCAGATCGATCCCGAACCAGCGCACCCCGCTGCCGCCGATGCGCTGCTTGCGCGCATCCAGTCCGCAGCCCAGGTCCACCACCGTCCCGCGCGGGTGGATGTTGATAAAATCGCGCGTCCAGCGGTCGAATTGCCTCGTCCGCAGCACATTGAAGAGCTGGTCGTCCCTGGATTTCCTAAGGTAGGAAAATTCTCCCTCCAGTTGGGGCAGCAGCCGGGCGGCAATCTCGTCACGCACAAGGGCTCGGCTTGTTCGCTTTCCATCCCGCGCCAGAACAGGGTCATCAGCATTGTTCGTTCGATGCCCTGCAGATTGGTGAAATCCAGTGCCTTCAAAATGGCCTCCCGATTGTTTCCAGTTTAAGCCTCCAGGCGGAGTTGTCAATTGGCCAGTCCAGACCAATTGCTATCTAGGGTTCATCGGTATAATCACGTTGGATTAAATTCGGAGGCAACCATGCAAGACGAAATGAATATGATCGAGATTGAGCACCTGACCAAGCGGTACGGGGAGCAAGACTAGCTGTGGATGATGTGAGTTTTTCCGTGAAGGGAGGGGAGATCTTCGGTTTTCTCGGTCCCAACGGGGCAGGTAAGACCACCACACTGAAGATCATTGTCGGATTGCTGCAGCCTACTTCAGGCTCTGTGCGGGTGGCAGGTTTCGACGTCCAAACCCAGCCGCTTACAGGCTAAAGCCTCCAGCGGGTTCGTCCCCGATGAGCCAAACCTGTATGCCAAGCTCACCGGTCGGGAGCTGCTTGCGGTTCGTCGGTGATCTTTATAACATTGAACCCGCCCAGATCAGGCCGGCGCGCGGAGGAGTTGTTGCGCATGTTCGACCTCACCGCCGCTGCAGACGATACCACCGACTCCTACAGCCACGGGATGAAGCAAAAAACATCCATCGCAGCCGCCCTGGTGCACGACCCAAAGGTCTTCATCCTGGATGAGCCAACCGTAGGGCTCGACCCCAAATCAGCACGCCTGATCAAGGATATCCTGCGCCAGATGGCCGAGCGCGGCGCGGCGGTAATGCTCTCCACCCACATTCTTGAGATCGCCGAGCACATGTGCGACCGCATCGGGATCATCAGCGGCGGGAAGCTGGTGGCCATTGGTACGATGGAAGAACTGCGCAAAGGGGGAGATGGGCGCGAAAGCCTGGAGGATATCTTCCTCAGCCTCACCGGTGGAACGGAGTACGCCGAGATCGCCGAGGTACTCCAATGACCCTTCCTCTCGCACGTGTGGATGACCGCCTCGCTCCGGCGGTTTGGAAGCTGCTGCGCATCCGCCTGATGATCTCCATCCGCGGATTCAAGCGCGCCAAAATCGGCAAGAAGATTGGTACTGATCGTGCTGCTTCTCTTCGGGCTTTCTTTCGTGGCGGGGTGTTCGTCGGATCATATTATCTTCTCGAAGTTTCCTGCATTTCCCTGGATTTGCCGACTTATCGGCAATCCGATGCCGTTCCTGCGCAGCATCCCCTCCCTGCTCATTTCTCTTTCGATGTTTATCATCTTTCTCACCAGCTTTGGGGTGCTGCTTTCGGCACTGTATCTTACCGGCGACATGGAATTTTTACTCACCAGCCCCCGTTCCCATCCGGGCGGTGTTCGTCTCCAAGCTGCTGCAGGCTATCCTGCCGAATTTCGCGCTGATCAGCATGCTCACCCTGCCGGTATTTTGGGTCTGGGTGCGCCCAGGATTTCAACTTCCTGTATTACCCGATGACGATTGTGGTCATCGCAGTGCTTGCGCTGGCCGTGGCCAGTCTTGCCAGCCTGCTGGTGATGGTGCTGGCAAGGTTTGTTTCTCCCCGCCGCCTAGCCGAAGTGCTGGCCTTCTTTGCCGGGATCATATCCTTCACCCTGAGCCAGTCGGGAAATTTCTATCGCGCCATAAACCCGGATATTCCCACCGATCAGGTTCACCGGCATGCTGAATAGCATGAGCGGAATAAACAATCCCTGGTCTCCTCTTTCCTGGGCGGGTCAGGGTTTGGTCAACCTGGGGGAAGGAAATTGGGTGCTTGGCGCGTTATACCTCCTGGTCACCATCGGGATAGGCGCAGCCATCTTCGCTATCGCGCTGGTCACCGCTGAAAAGACTTTATTTCAGCGGGTGGGCTGGCGTCCAAACCAACTGGCGGAAAAAGAAGAAAATCGCGCGCCCAGAGAAAGCGGCCGCAGCAGCTGCATCCGGGTTTGGCCGCCCGGTTATTCCCGCCCCCGTCCGGGCGATCATTCTCAAGGATTTCCGCATGCTGCGTCGCGACTTGCGGAACTTATCACAGTTGATGACCCCTCTCATCCTGGGAGTGATGTATGGAATCTCGCGATTCTCCGCCAGGGAACCCGGGTTCCATTGGGACAGGGCAACGCTCCCCAATGGGTTAATCAACTGATCACTTCCGGTTTCAGCTATGCGGATATCGGTATTGCGCATTTTTGTAGGTTGGATCCTGGTGATGACCCTGGCTGGCAGGGGTTTCGCCCAGGAGGGCAGGAGCTACTGGATGATCAAATCCGCTCCCCTCAGGCCTGGTCAGATGCTAATCTCCAAGTTCCTCGTCGCCTGGATCCCGGCAGTCGTACTTGGCTGGATCTTTCTAATCGTCTTTGCCGTGCTGCAGCCGGTGAAGTTGCCAACCTGCCATTCTCGATGCTGGCTGTGGGATTGTGTTTTGCAGGCGCAGCCTCCATCTCGGAGGCGTTCGGGGTGGCCGGCGCGCGCTTCGATTGGACCGATCCACGCAAAATGGAGTCTGGACCCACGGGCTGCATCAGCGGACTGGTCTGTTTTGTGTATATGGGCTTCAGCCTCCTGTTCCTGGTCGGTCCCGCATTACTTCTGCCTGCTCTGGGTCTGCCGATATATTCGGGGCAACTCGGCGGCATATTCCTGGGAGGGGCAGTTTGCCTCGCGGCTGTCCATCGTCCCGCTTGTGATGGTTCGCTCGCGGGTGGATAGGCTCAACGAAGCCTGAGTTACCTCCCCGCCGAGGTGGATGATATACTTTGCCCGCGAGGGAATTGAAACCGTTCCATGCCACTTCTGAATGCCATTGACCTGGGGAAATCCTATGGTCCGCGCGACCTTTTTGACCACATCTCGCTGAGCGTGCCTCACCGCGCCCGCATTGGGCTGGTGGGACCCAACGGGGTTGGCAAGACCACCCTCTTTCGCTTGATCCTGGGTGAGGAGGAGCCTTCGCGCGGGCGCGTGGAGAAATCCCGCTCACTGCGCATCGGTTACCTGGCACAGGAAGCCATCTTCGAAAGCAACCTCACCCTCTGGGAGGAGTGCCTGCTTGCCCTTCGCCGATCTAACTGCCCGCCAGAAGGAGCTCGACCGGCTTGAGACGCAGCTTGGTGGAGGTGATGCGGAAATCCTGGAGGAATATGGCCGCCTTCAGCATGAATACGATATCCGTGGGGGCTATACCCTGGAGCTGCGCATCCGCCAGACCCTGGTTGGCCTGGGTTTCACCCGCCACGATGAACACCGCCCCTGGCGGCAGCTTTCCGGCGGGCAGCGCACCCGCGCCCTGCTGGCCAAGCTGCTCCTTTCCGAACCCGACCTGCTCCTTCTGGACGAGCCCACCAACCACCTGGATATCGGCGCGATCGAGTGGCTGGAGGATTACCTGAAGAACTGGAAAGGCGCTGTGGTGGCCATCTCGCATGACCGTTACTTCCTCGACCAGATGGCGGATACCATCTGGGAAATGAACCCCCGCTTCCACGCGTATCACGGGAATTATTCCGCCTACCTCCTGCAGCGCGCCATGAACCAGGATCGCCAGGCGGAGGAATTCGAATCCCAGCAGGAGTTCATCCGCAAGGAGGAGGACTACATCCGCCGCAACATCGCCGGGCAGAACACCCGCCAGGCAAAGGGCCGGCTCAAACGCCTGGAGCGCCTCAAGGAGCAGGAACTGGTCGAATCTCCCACCCGCCAGCGTCAGATGAAGATGAATTTGCAGTCGGTGGACCGTTCCGGGGAGCTGGTCATCCGAACGAAAAGCCTTAGTGTGGGCTACCAGGATGAAGGCCGCGCGCTTTTCACCGTTCCCGACCTGGTCCTGCGGCGGACCGAATGCGCCGCGGTCATCGGCCCAAATGGCGCAGGGAAAACCACCTTTCTGAAAACCCTGCTGGGGCAGATCCCGCCCCTGGCGGGTGAAGCTCTGCTCGGATCGAGCCTCAGGGTGGGCTACTTCGCCCAGACCCATGAGCGCCTTCACCCGGATTGGTCATTGATGGACGAGATCCAGGCTATGGCACCCAAATGGCTGCCCGGTGAGATCCGCAATTACCTGGCCAAGTTCCTTTTTACCGGGGAAGACGTCTTCAAGCCGGTGGGGATGCTCTCGGGCGGCGAGCGCTCGCGCCTGGCGCTAGCCCTGCTCGCTTTGGAGGGTGCAAACCTGCTGCTGCTGGATGAGCCCACCAACCACCTGGACCTGCCCGCCCAGGAGGTGCTGCAAGGGCTGCTTTCGGATTACGCCGGCACCATCCTGCTCGTCTCGCACGACCGCTACCTGATCGATGGCCTTGCCAGCCAGGTCTGGGAGGTGCAGCCTTCTGATAAGGTGCTGCAGGTCTTCACCGGCAGCTACAGCGAATACAAAAACGCCCGGGATGCAGAAAAGGCGAAGAAAGAAGGCGGGAAGACTGCTCAAAAACCAGTCCAACCTGAGAAAGAAGCTCCCGGGAAGAGCAAAAATGAACGCCAGCGCCTGAAGAAGCAAGTGGACGCGCTGGAGGACGAGATCGCCGGACTGGAGGTGCAGCTGGCAGCCATTTCCCGCCAGCTGGAAACCCCGGGGGTGGAACCGGGCGACGTGCAGAAGCTTGGGCAGGATTACGTCCGCATCGAGGGGGAAATGGAAGTCAAACTGAAGGAATGGGAATCCCTGCAGGAGTGATTGATCATACTTAAGAGATAACCGTCCAACCGGAATATCCGTCAACTGACCATTTGAAGAAACCCTGAAAACGTCTATCATCAAGGATGATGGACGCTTCCTTTTTGGGAACTTATCCACCCGTACCAGCGTCCAATGGATGAAACCTGATCGTTTTGAGGAGAAGGAAATGACCCGAAAGAATTGGTTCGTGATGGGCGCGTTTTGCCTGGTCTTAGGGCTGGCCGCCTGCGTAAATGAAACACCCGTGCCCACCCCGGTGACGCTGGTGGACGAGGATGCGGAGATAGCCAACCCGGCATCAGTCTATTGCGAGCAGTACGGCGGGGAGCTGGAGATCCGCACGGATGAAACCGGCGGGCAAACGGGTATGTGCATCTTCACGGATGGCTCCGAGTGTGAGGAGTGGGCGTATATGCGCGGCGAGTGCGCCCCGGCTTCCGCCCTGCAGGATACCCCCACCCCGGCACAGCCTTCCTCAGAAACCCTGACCCCCGAACTTTCTGCCGATGGTTGGATCATTTACCGGGACGCAGCGACCGGCCTGGTGTTTGATTACCCCCCCGATACCACCCTGGTGCAATCGGCCGGAAACCCAGCCTCGCTCATCATCACCGGCGCGGACGGCTGGCCGAGCTTCACGGTCAACCTGCCCACCGGCAGGGAAGGCTGGAGCGTTCCGCAGGGCGCAGACCTGGTGAATTGGCTCTCGGAAAACAACCTGCTCGCCGACCCGCTCGCGGCGGATGCGCAGATCGCCGGAGAGACCGCCATCCACACCCGCTTCGAGCGCAGCCAGCAAGCCTATGCCGCCGACCGCTATTTCTTTATTCACAATGGGCAGCTGTTCAATATCGTGATCGGGCACGCGAATGACTGGGAGGATTGGGGGGCGTATGAGCGGTTTATTGGGAGTTTTAGGTTTGAAAAGTGACAGGTTACATCCAAGATCACGCAGTAAAAACCAACCCTACCCAGTCCGCGATTCCCCGCTGCTCCACGAACTACGAGCCCCTTCTCTTCAGCCTTCGCCCGCACCCCCGCAGATTGGTCGGCCAGGATGCCGGATAAAATAATACGTCCCACCCGGTTCAACCAAATCAGCCAGTCCGGCGTCGAAGAGCCGATTGATCACGGGGGCGAGAATATTCGCCAGCACCAGCGGTGCTTCTTTGATCGAATAAAGCCCTTTTCGGATCTCCTCCACCGAACCCAGCCCCACTTCCATATCGTCGTCCACCCCGTTCAGGATGGCATTCGAAATCGTTGCCCGCGTCGAATGCGGGTCGATATCCACTCCCAACGCATGTGAGGCACCCAGCTTCAGCGCCCCGATGGATAGTATCCCCGAGCCGCAGCCCACGTCGATCACTGCCTCTCCTTTTTTCACCCTGCCTTCCATCAGCGCCAGGCAGAGCTGGGTGGTGGGGTGGGTGCCGGTGCCAAAGGCCATGGCGGGGTCGATCTTGATGGCGGTGCGGGTCATATCGGTCTGCTCGATCCAGGCCGGCAGGATCAAGAGTCCCCTGCCCACCTCGATAGGCTGGTAGTTCTTCTTCCAGGCCGCCATCCAATCTTCATCTTCGATGAACTTGAATTTCGGCTCGGGCAGCGCTTGGATCTGCCCCAGGTGCCAGAGCGACTGCTCCAGCCGGGTTCGTTTTTCCTCCAGCTCGTCATCCACCGGCAAATAAGCCGAGATGCGTACCGGACCCTCAGGGGTGCCTTCGTCCTCGTCGCTGTAGAACTTGACGTCGCGCTCCATCACCACCCCGTTCGGGCAGTAGCGCCCCAGCACCTCCGCAACCGCCTCTGCCAGTTCCCCGCTGGTGGTGAGCGAAACTTCCAGCCAGCGCGGATCAGCCACCCAGCACGTCCTTGATCGTCTCGAAGAAGCCGCGCTCCTGTGGTTTCACCTCGGTGCCGAGCGTCTTACCAAGCTCTTCAAGAAGCTGTTTCTGTTCCTTATTCAGACGGGTGGGGATTTCCACGTTGACGATCACAAGTTGATCTCCGCGCCCGCCCCCGCGCACGTGCGGGATACCCTTGCTCTTCATGGTAAAAACCTTGCCCGGCTGCGTGCCGGCGGGAATGTGCAATTTCGTGTCGCCATCCACGGTGGGCACTTCCACCTCCTCGCCGATGGCAGCCTGCACCATATTGATGTTCACGTCCACCAGCACGTCATCATTGCGGCGCTTGAAGAATTTGTGCGGCTTCACCCGCACCTCCAGGTAGAGGTTGCCCTTTGGTCCGCCATTGATCCCAGGCTGACCCTCGCCGCCCAGGCGGATCTGCGTGCCGTTATCCACCCCGGCCGGGATGGATACCAACTTGCGCAGCGTCTTGCGCTCCAACCCTCGCCCCCGGCAGGTCTTGCACGGGCTGCCGATCACCTCACCCGCGCCGTTGCACGCCGGGCAGGTGGTCACCTGCACCATTGAACCCAAAAAGGTCTGCCGTACCTGCCGAACCTCACCCCGCCCGCCGCAGGTCTCGCATTTGGTGCGGCTGGTGCCCGGTTCCGCGCCGGTTCCCTTGCAGAGTGAGCAATCCTCATCGCGGGTGATCTCGATCTCCTTCTCCACGCCTTTCACGACTTCTTCAAAATCCAGCGTCACGGTGTAGGAAAGATCCGCCCCCCTGCGGGGAGCGTTGCGCCTTCGCGAACCGCCGCCCATGCCGAAACCAAAGAGTCCTTCGAACAGGTCCGAGAACATGTCGAAATTGGAGAAATCCGGCATGCCGTTCATGTTATCCACGCCGGCGTGACCGTACCTATCGTAGGCAGCGCGTTTATCCGGATCGGAAAGGATCCCGTAGGCTTCGTTGATCTCCTTGAAGGTCTGCTCGGCACCCGCGTCGCTATTTACATCGGGATGGTACTTGCGCGCCAGGTTGCGGAAAGCGGTCTTGAGCTCGTCCTGGCTGGCGCCGCGCGGCACGCCAAGGATCTCGTAATAATCTCGTTTGGTCGGCATCTGTGTTTTGTTCCTGAAAAGAATAAAACCTCACCCCATACCCTCCACTTGGGAGGATATGGGGGTGAGGGATTTGATTTTATCTTGCTGACGGGTTAGATGTTCTTGAACTCACCATCCACCACGTCTTCGCCGCCGCCCGAGCCGCCTTCAGCGGGGGGTTCCTGCGGAGGCACATCGCCGCCCATATCGGGGGGAACGCTTCCCTCCGCGCCGGGTCCGGCTTCGCCGCCCGCGGGCTGCTGGTACATGCTGGCACCCACCTTCTGCAGGTTTTGACCCAGGTCTTCGGTGGCCTTCTTGATGGCTTCGGCGTCCTCGCCATCCTTCACCGCGCGGACGGCTGCCATGCCATCCTCCACCTGTTTCTTCACGTCCTCTGGGATCTTATCCCCGTTCTCGCGCAGCAGCTTTTCGCCGGTGTAGACGGTATTCTCCGCCTGGTTGCGCACCTCGATCAACTCTTTCTTCTTCAGGTCATCAGCTGCGTGCGCTTCGGCTTCCTTGCGCATACGCTCCACCTCGTCCTTGGAAAGACCCGAGGAGGCAGTGATGGTGATGTGCTGGCTGCGTCCGGTGGCCTTATCGGTGGCTTTCACCTCGAGGATGCCGTTCGCGTCGATATCGAATGAGACCTCGACCTGCGGGATGCCGCGCGGCGCGGGCGGGATGCCGTCCAGGTTAAAGCGCCCCAGGGTCTTGTTATCGGCTGCCATCGGGCGTTCGCCCTGCAGCACATGGATCTCCACCTGGGTTTGGCCGTCGGATGCGGTCGAGAAGATCTGCGAGCGGTGCACCGGGATGGTGGTATTGCGCTCGATCAGCGCAGTAGCCACGCCGCCCAGGGTTTCCACCGAGAGTGTCAGGGGGGTGACGTCGAGCAGGAGGATATCCTTCACCTCGCCGCCGAGTACGCCGGCCTGAATGGCCGCGCCGATGGCGACAACCTCATCCGGGTTCACACCCTTGTGGGGTTCCTTACCGAATTCCTTCTTCACCGCCTCGTGGACCAGGGGCATACGGGTCATGCCGCCCACCATCACCACTTCATTGATATCCGAGGCTTTCAGCCCGGAGTCTGAGATTGCCTTGCGGACAGGTTCCAGCGATTTCTGCACCAGGTCGCCGGTAAGCTGCTCCAGCTTGGCACGGGTGAGGGTCATCACAAGGTGCTTGGGGCCGGTGGCATCGGCGGTGATGTAGGGCAGGTTGATCTCCGTCTGCGCCATCGAGGAAAGCTCGATCTTGGCTTTTTCGGCGGCTTCCTTCAACCGCTGCAATGCGGAGCGGTCGGTCTTAAGGTCAATGCCGCTTTGCTTCTTGAATTCGTCTGCCAGAAAATCCATCACTCGCTGGTCGAAGTCGTCGCCGCCCAGGAAGGTATCACCCGAGGTGGATTTCACCTGGAAGACGCCTTCGCCAACATCCAGCACCGAGATATCGAAGGTACCGCCGCCCAGGTCGTAGACTGCGATCACTTCGTTCTTTTTCTTATCCAGCCCGTAAGCCAGCGATGAAGCCGTGGGTTCGTTGATGATGCGCAGCACTTCCAGCCCGGCGATCTTGCCGGCATCCTTGGTGGCATTACGCTGGGCGTCGTTGAAGTACGCCGGGACGGTGATGACCGCCTGGGTGACCGTTTCGCCCAGGTAGGCTTCCGCATCCGCTTTCAACTTGGCCAGGATCATGGCGGAGACTTCCGGGGGGGAGTACTCTTTGCCATCCAGGGTGACGCGCACGTCGCCATTGGATGCTTTGGACACTTTATACGGGACCTTGCCGATCGTGCGCTGCACTTCGGGGTCGTCAAACTTACGCCCCATAAAGCGTTTGATCGAGAAGATCGTGTTTTCGGGGTTGACGATGGCCTGGTTGCGGGCAGCCCGCCCCACAAGGCGTTCGTGGTTTTTATTGACCGCCACCACCGAGGGCAGCAGCCGTTCCCCTTCCGCAGTCGGGATGACCATCGGCTCGCCGCCGCTCATCACCGCCACAACGGAATTTGTCGTACCAAGATCAATACCTATGATTTTTCCCATTCTTTCCTCCTATTTGGCAACTCTTACCATTGCAGGGCGGATAACCCGGTCGCCCAGCATATATCCCATTTGAACCACTTCGATGACCTCACCGGATTCATTCCCGTCACTTTCCTCGTGTGAAATGGCTTCGTGAAGCCGGGGGTCAAACTGTTTTCCTTCCGCGTCGATCGGGGTCAGACCCTCGCAATCCAGTATGTTGGTCAGCTTGCGGCTGATCAGCTCAATACCTTCCGCCCAGCTTGCGGCCTCGCCTTCTGTCGGGCGTGCTTTCAGTGCCCGGTTGAGATCGTCCTGGATGACCAGGTACTTTTTGAGCACTTCCACGGTCAGGTCCTGTTTCTTCTGGCTCTGCTCGCGCTCCACGCGGCTGCGGTAGTTGCTGTAATCCGCGCGTTCGCGTTGCCAGCCATCCAGGTTGGATTGCGCCTGATCCTTAAGATCATCGATCTCTTTCATCTGGGCTGCGAATTCCTTAAGCGGCACGGTCACCATCTCTTCAGGTTTGGTTTCGTGTCCCAGGGGAGCGGTATCCTTTTCAGGATGCGCGTGCAGCGGTTTTGTTCCTCTTTTTTTATCGGTCATTCAATTCCACCTTTAATTCATTTTTTCAGGGGTATCGTCCACCAGGGTCTCGCTCACCAGGTCGCTCAGCAGCCCGGAGAGGAACCGCACCACCGAGATGGAGCGCCCGTAGGACATGCGCATCGGCCCCAGCACGCCCAGCATGCCCGTGGCGTATCCCGGGGAGCCATAGCGGGCCAAAACCATCGACCACTGGCGCAGCTCATCCCACGAGCTTTCCCCGCCGATCAGCACCTGCACACCGCCGATCGTTCCCTGCGGAACGGTACGCGAGAGCAGGTCCTGCAGGGTAGAGCGTTCCTCCAGGATGCGCAGCGCCCGGCGGGCATCCTCGGAACCGGCGAACTCGGGCTCAGCGAGCACATTCGTCAGCCCATCCATGAAGATATCGCCGGAAACGAGCGCGTCGGAACGGGTCATTTCCTCCAGGATCCAATCCGCAACCTGTTTCTCCAGGCTTTCCAGTTGGAGGGCGGTTTTCGAGATCTGGTCGGGGCTCTTCCCGCAGAAACGCGCGGTGATGCGGTGGGCTGCTTCGGAGAGGACTTCCTGGCTGAAGGGTTCATCAAGTGAATGGACCTGCTGATGAATATCTCCGCCCATCATAACCAGCACCATGAGTACCTGCCGCCCGCGGGTGGAGATGAGCTCCACATGTTTGAAGCGGGCTTTCTCCGGGTGGGGCGAGGTGATCAACGCAGCTGCCCGCGATTGATGCGCCAGCACGGAAGCCCCAAGCCGCATCCATTGATCCACGTCGTTGCGGGTCTGGTAGAACTGGTGGCTGATCATGCTGCGTGTCGATTCCGGCAGGGTGGTATCCTGGATCAGGCGGGTGACAAAATAGCGGTAGCCTTCCTCGGTGGGCACTCGTCCAGCGGAGGTGTGCGGCTGACGCAGGTACCCCAGGGTATCCAGCTCGGCCAGCTCGTTGCGCACGGTGGCGGAGCTCATATCCAGGTTGTAACGATCCACCAGGTGGGAAGACCCCACCGGCGCAGCCGTCTGCACGTACTCGTGGATGATGAGCGTGAGCAGCAGTTTCTGTCGTTCGGTAAGCGTTTCGTTCATATTCGTCTTATTTTTAGCACTCTCGGCTTGAGAGTGCTAAATCGCTGTGAATTATGATACCATGCCGGTAAATTCAAGTCAAGCAGGGCAGGGAAATTCTGATAAAACGCTTACAATCCGTTTTTTATCTATTGATCCCTTGTTGGTACAGGAAATATAAGCCCCCAAAATAGATGATGGTTAGAAAAAGCGCGTCCAATTCAATAAACAGAATTCGTCGTTTAATTCGCGCAAGGTTGCCGATCAGTGCCAGGCTGGTCATTACCAAACCCAAGGTGGCTACAAGAAGGAATGCTGGATCGATGGCAGGCATTATCCGTCCTTTTGTGTAGAACAAGTCGCTAAGGCCCAGCACAAAGATATTGAACATATTGCTTCCAAATAGGTTGCCTATCGCCATTGCAGTTGCCCCAATTCGGGCAGCAGCCAGGGTCGTCACCAACTCGGGCAAAGAGGTCACGAATGCCACCAGCGTCGTTCCGATGAAAGTCGTCCCCAAACCAGTGATGCGCGCGATTTCCTTGCTGGATGAAACGAGGTACGGTGTGGCAACGACCAGAAGCACAATGGCGATCAAAAGACCAAGTAATGCCCTCCACATGGGAGGCGTATTGGCAGGCAGATCTTCTTGTGGTTCCCGGGCTTCCTTACGGTTTAGTGATTGGTCATTCTGGATCAACCAGATGGATCCAAGATACACCAGAATGATCACCAGGCTATCCACGCCTACCCAGCCGATTTGCCATTCAAGATTGCCCATCATGAAGAAAATAGCCATGCCAATCATCAGAACCGCCAGACTGCCGCTGAGCGCGTGTTTGAGCAGTGAACTTCTCAGGATCCTTTGCCGGTAGAAGATAAGATCCAAAATTACCAGCATAAACATGTTCACCATATTGCTCCCCAATAAATTACCGGCAGCAAGATTGGGTAAACCTTCCCGGATGGCAACAAAGGAGGTCAACAATTCTGGTAATGAAGTGGCGGCAGCCAGCAGCACCAACCCGACAAACATCCCCCCCAGCCTTGTGCGAATCGCGATGACATCCCCGCTTTTCGCCAATTGGATGGCTGCAAGTACGATGACTGCTGAACTTATTAGGAAAATTATCCAAGGCATAATTTTAATTTTATTCGATTAATTTAATAGGCGGGGGTCAATACCGAAAACACTTTTGCTGGAACAACCTCGTACATTTCAGGAGGTATATTCACTGTTTTATTGCCCAGCGAAATAGCCCGAACGATACCTGATAAAAAGATGGCATTAATGTATTGGGTGGTATTCAACCCCAACCCGCCTGCGCAAGCGTCGAACCAGCGGTCAGGGATCATTGGCTGACCATTTATCTCAATTGCGTAGTAACACCCACGTGACCTGATAATATCCAATCTTGCATAATCCCGGACATTTAATACCGAAAATGCTTTTCGCGAAAAATCGACAACCTCTTCCCACTGCGAATTTTCTTCCAACTGTTGAACATGGGTGAGATGTGCTTCTTTATCCAGGGTGGAAATGACCGGGTATTTTTTCTCAAGCTGCACTGTCACTTCTGCCGGTAGGATGAATGCTGACGACCCATTGCCTATCCAACCCACAGTTATTTCTTGAAAATCTTCAGCTGTGCCTAAATAATCCTCCACGAGAACACTGCCGAATTCCGGTAAGATTTCTCCCACCTTCATTCTTAGTTCCTCTGCATTTTCAGCAACAGAGGTTATATCAATCCCTCGGCTGTTCCCTGAACCGGCCGGTTTTACAATACAAGGGAAAGATGAAAATGTGTTCAGTTTGGTTTCAAGAGTGCCTTTACGAAAATCGTGATTTTCCAAATAAATCCAGGCGGGTGTATTGACCCCGCTTTTTTTCCATTCCACCTTTAACCTGGGCTTTTCTATGGCAATACTCAAGGTATTCGCATCTGATCCAATATAAGCAAGACCGAGATCTTCCAGAATATCATGGATGATGTGGTTTTTCCCTTGCTCATCCGAAATACCGTATGCGGAACAAAAAACGAGGTCGACAGGATTTTCAGATAATATCTGAAAGAGCTCGGTTTTATTGGAAGGATTGAAATACCTGGCGAATATACCTCCTTTGACAAGCGCAGCGATCATAATCGCGAATTTTTCTGGTATCTCCCGAGGGTTCGCTGCTTTTGAATTTGGACTCCCAAGGATTAGCGCATTCATGCCGCCCGAATCCCTTCATTAACATATTTGGTCAATTCTCCAACGCTATGCTGGTCGATCCCCAGTTTGTCCACGGTCCTGCCACGCCGGTAATAATCCGTTTGATGGATAACACAAGCGAGGCGGATGATGCTGTCCATAGCTCGCACTGATACACCAAAACGCTGGCCCAGTGATGCCATGGGGACGAGGCTCATGGGTACATCCTCAAAAATATACCTGTGATTCAAAGTGGCTGGGGCTGTGATACCGTAATACCCGGATTGATTATGGATCGCCTCGTTGAGGTCATTACCCGTGACATCGTATGCAAGGGCGAGCCATTCCATTGCAGTCCTGGCGCGGATACCGAGCGAGGAGGCCACGGTTACTCTTTCGCGATCCAGGGCTTCCAGGACTTTGGCAACAGAATGCGTAACCCCATCTATGTAAAATTCGAAATCACCATGCGTAGATTCAATCCGTCCTGCGTTTAATATGGTAAGCGCTGGGTGGAAGATCGCCCCCATATTATTCATTCCGGTTTGGAGAACATTTACCCCGTCAATGAATTGTGGATAGACAAGGTTGATAACATCAAGCACTTGCTGAGTGTGTGTAGCAGGTAAAGCTGCAAGAGGCACAGCTTCTTTGATCCTAAAAATTCGTGCCTGCGCGGGACCATCCGAACGGCTGGCGTAAATAAACGTCTCTGCTTCAGCAATAATTACCTTGGCGGTGCAACCACTGGTCCTTAAAATAAAATCAACCTCGAGAGCTCCACATGTACGCCCTGGATGGAGGACAATGATCTGCCCATCCTTCAAAAACGGGCTGATCCCTTTAGCAATTTCAGCGTGGGCGGAAGAAGGTAAAACAACCATGATCACATCTGCCTTCGGGACGCAGTTCTTTAATTCTGAAGTAACGGTTTTTATCCGCCCAAACCCATGTGGCCCCTCCGGGTAGCTTTCTAGTTCAATCCCGCCGCGTTTGGCAATAACACTTATATGATCCCATGTCCGATTGAAAAGCATCACTTGCTCCCCCATCAATGCCAAATGAGCTGCCATCGCTTTACCGCCATGGCCAGCCCCAATCACCAGATATTTATATTTTCTTTTCATATCTACCTCTCATTTTCATTGGTCGAGTCTTCTCAATTCATCAAGCTTTTCTCCTTTTACGTCGACTGAGTCCCATCCTCCATCAATCAAACCTGCTCGAATCCGTCCTTTTCCGTATGGATTTCCTGCCAATTGCGGAGCGTCCAGGATCCCTAGAACCACGGCTTCCTCCAGGGTTGCTGCATCAATAAATGGATCGCTCTTACTTTTGCTGCATTTCGCAATCGCCGCGAGTGTAATTTTTGCCTGCTCGATCAGGTAATCTTTTCTGCGGATGATCTTGGGGTCCAGTGTCATATCCGGCTGACCGGACATGGCATTTTGGATGGCACGACGTGCCAACAGGCAGGATTCAATCACGTCATCCGCAGTCGCTGCATGGTCGGCTTCGGTATAGCTAACCACATGCACAATATCCGGCTTCAACGCCATCTGCAGGTAGACGTTGGAAGCCAGATGAGCTTTGGCGGCAACGGGTTCGTGGGGATAGCTTAGCAATCCCGTCCGGGTCTGCCTCCAGACCCTGAACTCCGGACCTTCGAGTGGCTGAATCAATTCCAGAATTGCCAACATTTTTGCCAGGTCCATCGCATCACTCACTTGTGGTGGGCTGTTGAACATGAACTGGGCGATATAATCCCGCACTCCAAATGCAAGCGCGTTATATGCGGAGAGGTAACCACTCACCACGTAGATCACATCCGGTGCCTCCCTCATTCCCCAATGGTGTGGCTCATTGAGCTCAACCGGGATATCCCTAACCCCGTACCAGTGCATGATCTCCTGATGGCAAATGATCGATTCTTTTAAACCAACCGGCCCGCGGCCATCCATGCGGTTGAACCAGAAAAGCGGTATGGCGCACCAGGCATTATTGATCGTTTCTACAAACATTTCAGCCTGCTGAATAAAATCATCCGTACCGGAATAGGTACGCATTAAAGGGAAATTCCCGGTTCGGCTGGCTTCAAAAAGCAACCGGTAATCTTCTGCACTCCTTACCGGAACACCGCCCGCGCCCCTTCGGCGAGGATCCTGCCGCTCCGGGTGAAAGAAATTTTCCTGCGCATCCTGATCTGTACCAAGAGAGATCACATCCAGCACCCTGGCTTCAGCAATTTTTTGGATGCCAGTCCTTGTTGCTTCAAAGTCCGGCAGCCCAAAATGATGCCGAAGCATCGGAATGGGTGATTTCCAGCGAATCCTATCCACTGTATTTTGGGGAAATTGGTAGTTGGTGGGATTTCCGGTTTGATCCCCTTTTAGGTAAGCGAACAGATCATCCAACTGTTCACTGCCATCGTAAACTCGGTCAAAAAAACCCATTGCCCGCGCGCGTTCCGCAATTGGGGGAGTTCCACCGAAAACAAACTTAACTCCGACCTCGCGAAGGGGATCCGCAGCCTCCAGGAATTCCGCCAGCAACCTTTCGCCGTTCTCGGGAGTCAATCGGTAAGATACCCCCACCAAGGTCAGCTTTCTCTTCGGTTGCCGTCTGAATGAATTCCTGGATACCAACTGCAGGACCGAGGAATACCGTCCGCCATCCAGCCTGCTCTGCCAGCTGCAGGAAATGGTATACCCCCGCAATATGAACGCATTCCCCCAACGCCCCTGCGATTACCGTTTTCAATCGCACCTCACTTTCGAAGGCCTGATATAGGGGGTCGTTAGATTATTTTCCCATCGGGCCTATTGTCGATTCTCTGATTATCAGGTTGGGTTCGAGGGTAATTCTCTCTTGTTGAATTGATTGACCCTTGATTTTTTTTGCAAGCATGTCTACAAGCATCCCTGCGATCTGATATACCGGTTGATCAATTGTCGTTAGGGGGGGCTGTGAAAAAGCTGCATTTTGAACTCCATCAAATCCTGCAACAGCAATATCCCTTCCAACAATCAAACCGGTTTCACTTATCGCATGCATCGCACCGAACCCGGTTTCATCGTTGATGCAGATAATCGCATTCGGAGGGTCTGGGATTGAAAGGAGCCTCTTTGTGGATTCATAACCTGAGGCACTCGTTAAATCGCCTAGAACTACCAACTTTGGGTCATAGATCAAACCATTAGTAATTAATGCTTCTTTATATTTACTGAATCGATAAAATTGGAGAATAAAGGCTTCCGGTCCGCCAATGAAGGCGATCCTTCGAAAACCAAGGCTGGCAATGTGCTTAATAAGCTGATGGTAGGCAGTTTCGCAAAGCACCTCAACCCTTGGGTAATCGATACCATCTTTGGAAAATTCGAGGGCGACGAACGGCATATTATTAGTGGAAAGGTATTGAACACGCTTATCCTGAATACGGACACGGTTCAGAACCATCCCGTCTACCTTCCGGCTTTGTACCCAATTACTATATATTTGCATTTCAACAGCTTGATCCGCTGGCGCGCTTGATACAAGGAGGTCCAGTGCATTCGTAACAGCAGCATCTCCAAGACCTGCAACAAACTCAGAATAAAAAGGGTCCATGAAACGCGGTCGCACAGAAGGGATAATGTACCCGATGGTATCTGATCGTTTGCGCCGCAACATCCTGGCCGCCCGGTTAGGGACATATCCCATTTCTCGTGCAGTCTCTTCAACCAATTTTCGGGTGCTGGGCGACACATCAGAATATCCATCCAGCGCCCTGGAGACGGTGGTTATGGATAATCCCAGTCTTTTCGCAATCTCTCGAATTGTCATTATTTTACCAAAACGTTTTGGTAAAATAATACCAAATTTATGCATAAAAATCAATATCAACATGTTTATTTCGGAATGCCCTAAACTGAAGATAAAAAAATATATATGTTCAATCTGGAAAACCGTTTGTTGACCTCCCTGTCATTTTTCTTTACAATTACTTGGATTCAAAAATCTATTGTTCTTGTTGATTGTGTTTTTCAAGTAAGCTTAAGTACGATAGCAAAGAAGAGGTAAAAATGCCCCAGGAATTTCCCTCCCGAATCGCCCCTGTTTTCAAAGATATCCCCTCCGAAAAATGGAACGACTGGCGCTGGCAGCTATCACACCGGCTCAATACCGTAGAGGAGTTCGAGCAGGTGTTAAAACTGAAACCGGGCGAGAAAAAAGCGCTATCCAGCCCGAATCTCTTTCGTGTGGACGTGACCCCCTATTTTGTTTCACTCATTGACCCCGATGATCCCCACGACCCCATCCGCAAGCAGATCATCCCCACCGTGGAGGAGATGAGCGCCTTCACCGGGCAGATGGAGGACTCCCTCTCCGAGGACCGCCACTCGCCCGTCCCGGGTCTCGTCCACCGCTACCCGGATCGGGTCCTGATGCTCGTCACCACCCAATGCGCGGTCTACTGCCGCTACTGCACCCGCGCGCGCATCGTCGGTGATCCCTCACAGACCTTTGCGCGCGAGGATTTCGAGCAGCAGATCGAATACATCAAACGAACGCCGCAGATCCGCGACGTGCTCCTTTCCGGCGGCGACCCGCTCACCCTGGCACCGCGCCTGCTGGAAGAAATCCTCACCCGCCTGCGGGAGATACCCCACGTGGAGATCCTGCGCATCGGTTCACGCGTGCCGGTCTTCATGCCCATGCGTGTCACCACAGAGCTGACCGACATGCTGCAAAAGTTCCACCCGCTGTGGCTCAATATCCATGTCAATCACCCCAACGAGATCACCGCCGAGCTGGCCGAGGCCACCGATAAGCTCTCCCGCGCTGGAATTCCGCTTGGTAACCAGTCGGTACTGCTGGCCGGGGTAAATGACTGCGTCCACATCCAGCGCAAGCTGGTGCAGGACCTGATCCGAATCCGCGTGCGCCCTTATTACCTCTACCAGTGCGACCTGGTGGAGGGCGTCGGTCACTTCCGCACGCCGGTGGCGACTGGTATGGAGATTATCGAGGGACTGCGCGGGCACACCAGCGGGTTCGCCGTGCCCACCTTCTGCGTGGATGCCCCCGGCGGGGGTGGCAAGATCCCGGTTATGCCCACCTATCACATCAGCGCCTCGGATCACAAGGTGATTTTGCGGAACTTCGAGGGTTTCATCACCACCTACGAGGAACCGCTGGACTATAAAACCCACGACCGGGCGGCTTGCCCCTACTGCCGCAATAAACGCCCGGAACCAGGGCAGCGCGGCATCTCCGGTCTGCTGGATGGCGAAGCCATGAGTATCAGCCCCGAGGGCTTTGACCAAACCCACATCCGCGAGGGCTCCCAGCACCGCCTGCGCGATAACAATGAAAAGTGGAAACCGCTCGGGATAGGCCCGGGAGAAAATGAAGAAAAGGGGTGATAGGATGAGTGGATTTCAGTAAAATTAAACCGGTTTTCGATTCTTGGATCCATCTTAATCAGCGCTATACTATTCAACTAGTTTAAACTTCAACAACTCTACACATTATGGAGGAAACATGCTTTACCGTCGTCTCGGCCGTTCCGGCCTGAAAGTCAGCGAGATCTCCCTCGGTTCCTGGGTCACCTTCGGCACCCAGGTGGATGAAAAGAAAGCCGCGAGCCTCTTGCACGCAGCCTTCGACCGCGGGGTTAATTTTTTCGATAACGCCGATATCTATGCCGATGGCAAGGCCGAGATCATCATGGGCCAGGCGATCAAAAAAATGCCCCGTACCGAACTGGTGCTTTCCAGCAAGGTCTTCTGGCCCACCTCCACCGGACCCGAACGGGCGCGGACTCTCCCGCAAGCATGTGATGGAATCGGTCCACGCATCACTCAAGCGCATGGACGTGGAATACTTCGACCTGTATTTCTGCCACCGCTACGATCCGGATACTCCCATCGAGGAATTGGTTCAAACCATGAACATCCTCATCCAGCAGGGCAAGATCCTCTACTGGGGCACCTCCGAGTGGGAAGCCAGCCAGGTGGCGCAGGCCTATGGCATCGCCAGGCAATACAATCTCATCCCGCCCGCCATGGACCAGCCGCAATATAACCTGCTGCACCGCAAACGTGTGGAGGATACCCTCATGCCGCTTTGCCGCGAATTGGGCATCGGCTTGACGACCTTCAGCCCGCTGGCCTACGGCATCCTGACCGGTAAATATAATGAAGGAATCCCCGAGGGAAGCCGGGCATCCCTGGAAAACTACGGCTGGGTGCGCGACCGCATCACCCCGGAGAGGATCGAGAGGGTCAAAAAGCTGCAGTTCATCGCCAAAGAACTGGGTGTCACACCCGGTCAGCTGGCCATCGCCTGGATCCTGCGGCGCAAGGAAGTGAGCACGGTCATCACCGGCGCCAGCCGGCTTGAGCAGCTGGAGGAAAACCTCGGCGCAGCTGAGATCGTTTCCAGGATCGAAAAAGACGTTCTGGATCAAATCGACACAGCGATCGCGGGGCTCGAATAATTATCGGCCGAAACAGCTATAATAAAACCGTGGGGTTCAATTGATGAATGAATGGGGAGACTGACCAATATGTCCACACCATCCCAGGGCAGGTTCTCGGATATTCTTTTTCCCAAGGGAAGTAAAACCCCCGAACAGCAGCGCTCGAGATTCTACAGCCGCATCCTGGGGGCATTGAGCATCCTGGTGTTGATGGTCACGGTGATCCACCTGGCCATGTACTTCATATACAAGGATATCAATTACGCCTTCTACCTGCTGGGGGATATCATCGCCCTGCTCATCTGCCTGGCAGCCTGGGAGATGCAGCGCTCGCGCACCAGCAAACACGCCGCCATCCTGCTGCTGGCCGCCACCACCCTGCTCATCACGGTGGCCTTCCCCCTGGGCATGCTCGACCGGATGTTCCTGCTCTACACCATTCCGGTCATCCTGGCCAGCATCCTCATCTCTCCGCGTTCGTCCTTCGTCTTCGCGCTTTTTGCCACCATCGGCTACACGGTCGTGTTCCTGATCACCCCGCGGGATGGGTCCTACAATTACCTGGCAATCTGCTTCCTTTTCCTGATCGCCGCCATGGCCTGGTTGGTCACCAACCGTACCGAGCGCACTTACCGCAGTCTCAGCAAGGCTTACGATCAATCCATCCAGGGCTGGCGGACCACGCTGGATGAGCGCGTCCAGGCTCCGGAGGGTCATGCCGATCAGCTGGTTTCACTCACCCTCAAGCTGGCAGCTGCAATGGGGGTTCCGGAAGCGGAGTTCGAATACATCCGTCGCGGAGTGCTGCTGCACGATGTGGGCAAGATGGCCATCCCCGATAAAATACTACTGAAGAAAGGCAAGCTCACGGAGTGGGATTGGGAAGTTGTGCGCATGTACCCCACCTATGCCTACCAGTGGATGTCCTCCATCGAATACCTGCGCCCGGCGCTGGATATCCCCCACTTTCACCAGGAGCACTGGGATGGCAGCGGGTATCCCGACGGGTTGAAGGGCGAGCAGATTCCCCTCTCCGCACGCATCTTCGCCGTTGTTTATGTGTGGGACGCGCTGCGTACTGAGAAACCCTATCGCGAGGCCTGGACGGATGAGAAAGCCCGCCAGCATATGCGCGACCAGGCGGGTCACCAGTTCGATCCAAAAGTGGTCGAGACATTTCTGAAGATCGTATAGCCTGAAATCGCCGTTTTTGGGTTATAAGTGGTCCATCCAGCAACCGGAGCAGGGTTGAGGGGTTAACTTATTTATTCGTTTTTTCATGGAGGATTCAATGCCAAAAATTGCCGTGATCGCCGATACCGATGCCAGCCTTTCCAACGAGCTGGCTGCAAACCACAATATCGTCCTGGTTCCCATCCTGATCAACTTCGGGACAGAATCGTTCGCCTCGGGGGTGGATATCGATGACGCCGCCCTCTTTGAACGAATTGATAAGGAAGGCGCCCTGCCCAAGACAGCCGCTCCGTCGCCCGCGGCCTTCAGTAAGGCATTCAAGAATGCCTTTGATGCAGGAGCCGAAGGAATTGTGTGTGTGTGCGTCAGCGCGGAGATCAGCGCCACCTATGCCGCTGCACTCACCGCGAAGGAAGATTTCCCCGGGCGCGAGATCCGCGTGATCGATTCCCGTGTGGTTTCCATGGCGCAGGGGTTCATGGCCCTGGAAGCCAGGAAATTGGCTAATGCAGGCGCATCCCTTGACCAGATCGAAGCGAAACTGAAGGGGATGGAATCCCGCCTGGTGCTTTTTGCCTCGCTTTCCACCCTCAAGTACCTTGCCATGGGCGGCCGCGTGGGCAAGTTCTCCGCCGGGATGGCCAACATGCTCTCCATCCGGCCGATCCTAACCATGAAAGCGGGCAAGCTGGACCTTCTGGAAAAGGTGCGCACGCGGAAAGCCGCCATGAGCCGCCTGGTGGAGCTGCTGGAAACTTCGGTGGGCTCCCGCAAGGTGGAACAGGCCGCGTTCATCCATGTGGCAGCGGAGGAGGACCTGGCTGAATTGGAGCAGGCGGTACGCTCCAGAGTTCGCTGTTCCCGCCGAAGCCATCCACACCGGTTTCTCCCCCGGGCTCTCCGTCCACACCGGCGCGGGAACCATTGGTGCCGTGCTGCTGCTGGGGGAATAAGTTATCCACGATCAAGGAAAGGTGTGGGGGTCCCCCTTTTTGGATTTGTAACAACAGGTAGATAACTTGATATCGGGCGGGTTCATGTACCCGCCTGATTTTTTTATTTCTCACCCCCGATTCACTTTCTTCCTTAAGTCAGTTTGCATAACTGTAAAGCCAAAAATCATTGTTGTCGCATAAAATAAAAACATGAATTTAAGTGCCGGAGAAATTCATGGATAATTTTTCAGCCCTGGGGGAAATGAATGCTCCATTCCAGTGTACCTGCTAAGATCCAGAAATTCACCTTTTTAAATGTTTTCGTAAGTATTCAAATCGGCAATCCAGGGGGAGTGTGCATCTCACCCCGTAAAAATCCCAACTTTAGGAGTGTAAGATGAAGAAATTGATGTATGTGTTGTTTGCCTTTTTGCTGGCCTTCGGGTTGGCGGCAGGCGCGGCCGGCAAGGTGAGCGCGGCTGACCTTTGTGTCGATCCTGCGAATACACCCACCTGTTACGCGACAATCCAGGCGGCAGTCAATGCAGCCGCATCGGGGGATACGATCACAGTGGCTGCTGGGTTTTACCCTGAAATTCTTCAATTTACAAACCGCTTACCTTAATCGGCGCCGGGGTGGGTGACACCATCATCAACGCCAGTGCATCCAGTGGGTATGGGATGGAAGTCTATGGCGACGAGGTGACCTTGCAGGGATTCACCTTCATTGGTCCATCAGGATCTGGTGAGACAAAATATGGCATCAAAGTAACAGGGAACCCTGCGAATAAACCTGCAAAAGGACATGACTTTTCCATCTTGAATGTTTTGATCCAGCAATCAGGGAAAACCGGACTGGATCTGAACGGGTTGGATGGCGTGACTATCAGCAATGTGATATCCAGAAACAACCTGGGTGTCGGAATCGCTTTAACTGATGCGGATAATGCGGTCCTTAATCAAATTACCACCAGCGGAAACAGTTGGGGCGGGGTTGCCGTTTTCACCAAGGGGGCTTCTGGATACACCGGCGGTTCTAATAATGTCACAATAACCAACCTGACTGCCTCCGAAACAACGGCCCTTTATGTTCAAGTTGAAGGCGGATATCAGGTAACCAATCTGGATATTCCGCAATATCCTTTTACTGTTGTGAATAACACCGATGCGCCGGGTTATACATTATTCCGGACAAATTTAACCGATGCGGTTAACTCTTCCCCAGAGCTTTACCCACCCAGAAGCTTCAGTGGTCAAAGACACGACCACAGATTCCGTTTACGTGGCTTCCGGAATGAGCATTCAGACTGCGATCAGCGGCGCAACCGCCGGGGATACGATAAATGTGGCCGCCGGTAATTATCCAGAGCGTATCGTTATAGATAAACCATTATCCCTTGTGGGGGCGGGAGTAGGCCAATCCGTTATCGATGGCACAGCATTTGGAGGTCCCCCCTTTGGTTTTATTGTAGATATCACTGCGCTGACAGGGAATACCAAAATCGAAGGGTTTGATATCAAGACCGGTGATTGGAACACCGGTATCCATTCCTCAGGTGGTACGGACGCTGCCGGTAAGATCGAGATCTTGAATAACCATATTATCTCAACCAATTTTGATTCCGGATTACCACCATCGCAACAAATGCAGTATGGCATCATCGCTGGGTACCTGGACGTGCGCAAGCTGGTCATTTCCGGGAATGAGATTTCCGATACCTACGATAACAGCATTCTGGTAGAGCTTCAGATGGGTGAAACGGAAATCACGAACAATGTGTTCAACGGCGCTTTTCCTTCCGTGTTCTTCATGACGTATAGTGGGCATGATGTAACTCCTTTACAAAAAGTAAGCGGTAACACTTTCGATATGAGCGGAGCGGAAGTGGGAAGCGGCGCTGCTGCGATTGGCATCAATCCTTCAACCTACTATGTTGGTCCTGCTGATCGAACAGGGAAATATGCCAACTTTGAGATCTCCGGTAACACCATTACTGGCATTTCCGATATTTCGATTAAGGGAATCAGCGTGGGAGAAAATAGCGCTGATGGAGTAGCTGGCGGTTTCACCAATCTGGATATTTTTGGCAATACCATATCCGGTACCAACGGCAAGGGCATTCAGCTCTTTGGTCATATTACCGGTGCCAATATTTACGATAATACACTCACCGGTCTTGCGCAGGGAATGCGTCTTTTCACTTATGAATCCTCCTACTACCCGGAAGGAAACACCATCGAAAACAACCAGATCAGTGGGGCATCAGCTTATTTGATCAATTATGAAGGAAGCGCTCCGGTGGATCTATCTGGAAACTGGTGGGGAACCTCAGATGGTGCCACCATCTACCCAAAGATGACATCTGGGGTGGAATTCAGTCCCTGGTGTGGCGATTCGGCCTGCGCGACGACGCTTTCATTCTCGCCGGGCATGACGATCCAGGCAGCGGTAAATGCTGCCATCCCTGGCACTACGATTAATATACCTGCCGGCACCTACACCGAGCAAATCTCTATCACGAAGTCACTTCAATTAATCGGTGAGGATAGAAATAATACATTCATTGGTGCACCTTCCACAATGCCTGCGGGGGATTATTCAAATGACACTAATTCCCAAATTGTGCGAATTACTGGCACGAGTGTAAATGCTGAAGTAACCGGTTTTACGATTCATGGTCCAGTTCCCGGTACAGGCAGTAATATATTTGCAGGAGTTTATATTGGGGATAATGCGCACGGGAATATCCATGATAATAAAATCCTGGATATCCGGAATAATCCGCTCAGCGGTGCCCAAGGTGGGATCGGTATCTTGGTTGGTCGATACCAGTGGGGTAACAAGGTCGGAACAGCGGATATCACTAACAATGAGATTAGCGGTTTCCAAAAGGGCGGCATATCGGTGGGCAGTGCGGGCTCGAGCGCGATCGTAACCGGTAATGTTGTGACTGGTGTTGGACCGACTTCAATTCTTGCTCAAAACGGCATCCAATTTGGGTTTGGCGCTAGTGGGGAGATAAATAATAACCAAGTGTCAAATATCTCATATACTGGCGGCAGCACTACTTCAACCGGAATTCTGCTTTTTGATGCCGGAACTGTTGATGTCTCCGGGAATATGTTGATTGATACCCAGGTAGGCATATATAGCCTGGATACAAACGGCACGTATGAGAACAACACGATTAATTTGCATGGCATCGCGCTGGGAAATCCGCCCGGTGGATTCTGGGGGATTTACCTGGATGGCGGTACGAATATTGTGCAAACCAACACTTTAACCAGCGATAATTCTGTTGGAGGTGTTGGCTTTGAAGTGGACGGTGGCAACCCGGCACAATATTCGGGCTGGGATACACCCATAAACACATCTGTGAGCATCATTGACAATAACATCATGGGTTGGGATAAAGGTGCTGTATTCTACCAGTGTGAAGGCGGGAGCTGCGCGACCACAAGCATTACATCGATAGAATTCGAATTCAACGAAGTCGCCGGGAATACATCCCAATTTGAGAATCTGAATGTGTCCCCCGCCATCCCCGGCTCACCCAACTGGTGGGGCGGCGCGGGAGATCCCGGTTTCGATCTGGACGAGATTTCCTACTCGCCCTGGTGCGCTGACTTGAACTGCACGACCTTCGGTTATTTCTCCAGTGAAATCCAGGACCAGTTGGATCTCGGAGGAACAGTAACTTTGGCTCCTGGGTTTTATGACAGCTTGGTATTCGAGGTGCCTGGAACTACCCTCAACCTGTTGGACGGCGCTGAGGTCCGCCCAAGTGCTGGGCCGTGCTTCCAGATCAACGCTAATGGTGTGACCATAAAAGCAGCTAATCCTGGCATGGCGAAGTGTGTCCCACCAAATTTCTATAACGGATTGGAATTGCTCACCCCGGTTTCGGGGCTGGTAGTGCAAAACCTGGAATTCGATGGCAGTGCGGTCAATACCCTCGACGGTCTCAATATCGGCAAGGGCTTAACCAACTTCCAGTTCCTGAACAACTACATCCACGATTTCGACCGTGACGGCATCCGCTTCACCCCCGGAGCAGCCCCCGCGGGCAGCATGGTGATGGCAGGTAACCTCTTCGCCAAGAACAGCGGTTACGGTGTAAATAACCTCACCCCGGTCAGCCTAACCACCACCTACAACAGCTGGAATGACGTGAAAGGACCCACAGGGACTAATGGAGACGGGGTCTACGGTAAGCAGACCTATAAACCCTTCGTCAATGCGGACCTGCTGGCCACTTCCAGTGGTACGTCTTACACGAACAAGGTGACAACCACCGGGACGATCACCTACGCGGTGAAGGTCAACGCCGCCAGCCTTTACGGCGCGCAGTTCGACCTGGAGTTTGACGAAACAAAGCTGAACCTGCTCTCGATCACCGACAGCAACAAGCTGGTGCACGACGCAGTTTGCCCGATCAGCACACTCGCCTCCGCACAAACCAGCGGTTTGATCAGCTACTGCGGCAAGGGTAAGGTCCTGAACGGCACGATCACGCTCTATACACTCAAGTTCCAGGTCAAACCCGGAACGCTGGCCGGCGACACCATGCTTGATTTTGTGAATGATTCTATGCTCTTCAGTTCCAACTCCGCCGGAGCCAGCAACTTCGTTTACCCCGGAAGCATGACCGACGTCACACTCAATATCTACGATCCGGCGAACACAACCTTAACCTTAGCTGCCCAGATCCTGCTTCAGGGACGTAGCGACAACAGCGAGAACTTGCATGAACCTGGGAGGCGGTGCCGGGAATTGTGCGACAGATAAATGGGGAAATTTGAGCCTGGTAAACGTGCAAGCGGGAAGCTACTTGGTATCGGTAAGCAGGTTGGGATATATCGATCTACCGGCAACACTTAATAAAACCCTCACGGTCAACACAGGAAAAATCAAAGTAAACCCGCTCACCCTAGTCGCAGGCGACGTGGATAATAACGAAGAGATCGACCTGGCAGATGCGGTCTGCGATCGCCAACGACTTTGGATTGAGCGGAAGCGCGATTATCAACCCATTAACTGATATCAACGCCGATGGAAAGGTGGACCTGCTCGATCTGGCCATCGTGGCGCTTAACTACAACAAGACCAGCTCAGCTTACAATTCCTGGAAGCCCTAATCCTGGTCTTTTCCATAATCAAATCAGGCGCGGAAACCCTCCGCGCCTGATCCTTCTCCCAAGGTATAATCCCAGACTTATGAAAAATCGATTGATCGCACTACTCCTACTCTTTCTTTTTTCTTTGCCATTTAATACCGCCTCAGCAGAGGCTCAGGCAGCTCTGTCAATCAGCCCTTTCGCCACCACCCTTCAAGTCGGGCAGAGCGCCACGCTCAGTGTTCGCATCACCGACGCGAAGGATCTGTATGCCTACGATATCACCCTGCGATATGACCCCGCTCTCGTGGAGATCACCTCCATCGAGAACAGCTCCTTCCTGCAGGGCGGGTTCACCGCTGCGCAGATCCTCGACAAAACCGCGGGTACCGCCCAGCTTGCGTTTACCAGCATCCCGCCCTTCACGGCGCAGTCCGGTTCGGGTGACCTGGCAACCTTCAAAGTGAAAGCGAAAACAGGTGGCAGCGCGCGCATCTCCATCGAAAATATCCAGCTTCTTCAAAAAGACGCGACCGCGATCGTCGCTTCTTCCACCACCGGTACGGTCACCGTCACCGGCGGAGCCGCGACCGAAGCCCCCCGTCCCGCTTCAAACCCGGGTGGTGCAGCAGAGGAAGGCCAACCGGTGCAGCTTCTCAACCCAGTTGCGGGTGCTCCAGCGCAGGAGCCAGGCGTGTCAATAACACAACCCGCGGATACCCCGGGCGAAGAAATCCAACCGACAGCGGAACAGTTCCCCCGGTCGACGGTGGTGCCCTCCGCGCCCCTCCCAGCCGAGGAACCGCAGGAGGATGGCGGTCTGCCGCCGGTGGTGTGGATGATCCCCCTGGGCATCGCGCTGCTGGCCATCGGGTATTTTGGCGGCAACTTCCTGCGCGCAAGAACCAGGAAATAACTTCCTAATTAATCCCGGGGATGAAGCTACCCCCGGGATTAATTTTCAATTTTTATATGACATATTTCACCCAATTAGTCTTATAATTGTTTCCAAGACGGCTTCTGCAAGATTTTATAGGTATAAAAATGGAAAATATCTTCCTTCCTGCGCTCATCACCGGCCTTACCACCGGCGGCATCAGCTGCATGCTCGTCCAGGGCGGCCTGGTGGCGGGGTCGCTCGCCGACCGCATCGAAAAAGAGCAATGGGAAAGGGGCAACAATAAAGGCAAGCGCAGGCGGCTTGCAGTCCCAATCCTGCTTTTCCTTACCTCAAAGCTGGTGGCTTACACCCTGTTGGGTTTCCTGCTGGGAGCCATCGGTTCAGTGCTCTCGCTCTCGAGCATGACCCGCGGGATCATGCAGATCGCCATCGCCGTTTTCATGATCGGCAATGGCCTGCGCATGCTGAACGTCCACCCTATTTTTCGCTACTTCTCCTTCGAGCCGCCTGCCTTCATCACCCGCTATATCCGCAAGCGCTCCAAAGCCAAAGATACGGTGCTCACTCCCCTCTTCCTCGGCGCGCTGACGGTCTTCATCCCCTGCGGGGTGACCCAATCGATGATGGCCCTGGCGATCGCCTCCGGTAGCCCGTTGACCGGCGCGATCATCATGTTCGCCTTCACCCTGGGAGCCAGCCCGGTGTTCTTCGCCCTCACCTATCTCGCCACGGCGCTTGGGTCGCTGGCGGAAAAATACTTCACCCGCATCGCGGCGGTGGCGCTGCTGCTTTTCGGCGTGATCACGCTCGAGACCGGGTTGAACCTCACCGGCTCGCCCGTAACGCTCTCCGCCATCCCGACGGCAGCCATGCGCGTGTTTCAGCCCTCCAGCCCTGTTGCGGTGGAGCAGGCGTTACCCGAACCAGCGGGACCGCAGGCGGATGCCCCCGCCGCGCCAGCCGCATCCAGCGGCGCGCACCTGGTCACCATCAACGCGAAAAACAATGGTTACAGTCCCTCGCAACTGGTCGCCCCGGCGGGTGAGGTGGTGGACCTAAGTATCGTGACGAATAAAACCCGCTCCTGCTCGCGCGCCTTCGAGATCCCTTCCATGGGCTATTCAGTCCTCCTGCCCGAGACCGGGGAGGAAAAGGTGCAGATCCCTCCCCAGCCGGCCGGCACCGAGATGCGCTTCACCTGCTCGATGGGCATGTACACCGGCGTCATCTACTTCCAGTGAACCCGTTATGACCTCACTCAAGCTCCGCATCCCGGATATGCACTGCTCCGCCTGCGCCATGAAACTGGAAGGCATCGAAGATGACCTCCCAGGCGTTTTAAGGGTCAGGGCGTCCTACCACCGGCAGTCCCTGGAGGTCGAGTTTGACGAGGACCAGGTTAGCGAAGAGGAGATCCTCACCGCTGTGGGATGCTTGGGGTACACCCCGGAATCTAATTCTTAGCGTAAAACACTGCTGACTTTTTTAGGTCCTGACTGATTTTCCCCGTTAATGATCAATCTCGGGTAGGGCGGGTACGTTTTTTGTACCCGCCATCAAGTATCCAGACAATAAATATTTTGGCGGGGGCGCCGCACCTGCCTTGCATGAAATAAATTTTAGAATCCTCTTGATTACCCTGCTATCTCCACCACAAACGTATCCAGCGCCACCTCCCAGGGGGTGGTGCTGTTCTTGGATTCCATATCAATATCCAGAAGCTTGCGGTAGATCCCCTGCAGCTCCGCCAGGCTGAAACGCCTTGCCTGCTCAATCAGCTTCCTTGTCACGAAATCGGCGGTCTTGAGCGCGCCTGAGACTTCGTTCGGTCCACCACGGTTATCCAGAATGTACTTCGCCTGGATCAGCATGCGGAACTGGCGCACGAGCATACCGAAGATCACCTGCGCGTCCTCTTTTTCCAGCATCTGGTGCAGCAGCTTCATCCCCTGGCGGGCGTTCCCGCGCGTCACCGCCTCCACCATCTCGAAGATGTTGGTCTGGTCGCCGGAGGCGCACAGAACCTGCACGTCCTCCAGGCTCACCGGGCGCTTGCACTCGGTGTAGGTGAGCAGTTTGCCAAGCTCGGCAGCTGCCCACAGGGTGTTGTTGCCGGTGGCAGAAGCTAGTTCCGCGGCGGCCTGCGCGGTGATCTCGCCCCCCTCGCGCTTCGCTTCCTGCTGGATCCACCCAGGCATACTCTTGAGATCAGGCAGGGGCAGCTCCTCCCAGCCAGCCAGGTCGCGATGCGCCTCCTGCCATTTTCGCAGCCAGTGATCTCTTCCTGAAATTCTGCCATCCGCTGCCGGCGCCATAGGCCTTATACTCGTCGGCGAGCACCAGCAGGATGTGGGTGGTTTCAGGGGAGTTTTCGAGCAGGTGCAGGAATTTTTCCCTGGCTGCTTCATCCCTGCC
Organism: uncultured Chloroflexia bacterium; assembly: GCA_963747315.1. Taxonomy (GTDB): domain Bacteria; phylum Chloroflexota; class Anaerolineae; order Anaerolineales; family Anaerolineaceae; genus CAVVEQ01. Next base: position 51,012 of record CAVVEQ010000014.1, read on the forward strand.
ATTAGGCAGGACGTTCTCCAGGATCGCCAGGCGCGATTCCGCCAGAAAGGGCATCGAATTTATGGCGGTTGCGGTCTCGGCCGCGGAATTCTGCTTCCCATCCAGGCGCGAGAGATTGAGATCGGCGATGCCAGGGTCCGGCATTCACCCGCGCGATCTCCTCCCGGAGGGCTCTATCCAGGGCAAGCTCATCTTCGCACTGCAGAATGCGCACGCGGCAGGCTGATTGGGTCAAGATGTGCTCCCGGCGGTCAAGCCTTCACCGTGCGGATGCGGTGCACCACCAGCGAATCACGCTGGTAGCGGGTGATGGATTTCACGCGGATGGCATCCACGCGCGGGTCGGTGGTCAGCTCTTTCTGCAGAAACAGCCCCAGGGGTTGTGCCAGGATGGTCGCAACGGTCACAAGCAGCATCACCATTGGCAGACGATCCAGCTTGCCCCGCCAGCCGCTGCCTACGCCAAGCATACCCAGCCAGGCGGCAAACCCGGCCACCGCGCCGGCGGCCACGTAGTTTGTCCCGCATTTTTCGTGGATGGCCAGCCCGGGCTCTCCGTGGATCAGCCGCTCGTAGGCCTGGTCCACGGCGTGCTTCAACACTTCCGTATCGATGGAACCGAGGATGAAGAATCCGTCCTTTTCGGAGTAACCCGCGAGCCTGGCTTGCACCCCCAGCCTGGCAAGGACGTTCAACGTGGCGTGCTCGAGGGCATGGTTCAGCCGCGTGGCCTGCACCGAGTTCAATACAAATGGCATGATCTGATCACTCATTTTCTCCACCTTTCAACGCCCATTCCAGGGCTTCCCGCACCGAGCGGGCTTCGATGATCTGAATTCCAGGGGGCAGCTTTTCCCCGTGTTTGATCCGGCGCGGGATCACCGCGCTCTTGAACCCAAGTTTGACGGCCTCATTCAAGCGGGCGTTCATCTGGCTCACCCAGCGCAGCTCGCCCGAAAGGCCGATCTCACCGATCAGCACGGTATCGGCCTTCACCGGCAGGTCCTTCACCGAGGAGGCGATGGCCGCCGCCACGGCCAGGTCGGCTGCCGGCTCGTCGATACGCAAGCCGCCCACCACATTGACGAACACGTCCGCGTCGTAGATCTTCAGGTGCGCCCGCCGGGCCAGCACAGCCGTGACAAGCAGCAGGCGGTTGAAATCCACCCCGTTGGGGGTGCGGCGCGGGTTGCCGAGGTTCGAGGGGCTGGTCAGCCCCTGGATCTCCACCAGGAGCGGGCGGGTGCCTTCCATGGTAACTGCGATGGCGCTGCCGGGAGCGTTCACCATGCGCTCAGCCAGGAACGCCTCGGAGGGGTTGCTGACCTCGATCATCCCATTTTCGCGCATCTCGAAAACGCCCACCTCGGCAGTGGCGCCGAAACGGTTCTTCACCGCGCGCAGCAGGCGGTAGGATTGGTAACGGTCGCCCTCCAGGTAGAGGACAGTATCGACGATATGCTCCAGCACCCTCGGCCCGGCGATCGCACCTTCCTTGGTAACATGACCCACCAGGAAAACCGCGATGCCACTGGATTTGGCCAGCTCGCGCAGGCGTGATGCGCACTCGCGCACCTGGCCCACCGACCCGGCCGAGGAAGTCATTTCCGGCAGGTAAACGGTTTGGATCGAATCGATGACTAGGAAGGTTGGATTGACCTCAGCGGTGTGCTGCAAAATCACATCCAGATTGGTCTCCGTTAGCAGAAGCAGGTTGGGGGAATCGCCCCCCTGCGTTCCCCCATCGCGCATCAACCGCAGGGCGCGCATCTTGATCTGTCGCACCGATTCCTCGCCGGAAACATACAGCACCTTTCCCAGCGGGGCAACTTCCATGGCCATCTGCAGCAGCAGGGTGGATTTCCCGATCCCCGGGTCGCCGCCCACCAGCACGATGGAGCCGGGTACGATCCCGCCGCCTAGCACGCGGGCAAACTCGGCGATGGGCAGGGCAAAGCGCTCTTCCGCGTCGCCGGTGATCTCCGCCAGGCTCTTGGGGGATTCATTCACCAGGCTGAGGGAATTACCCGTTCTTGCTGAAGCGGCTGGAGCCGTGATCACCTCTTCCACCATCGAAGCATAGGACCCGCACTGCGGGCAGCGCCCGAAGGACTTGGAGGTCACCTTGCCGCACTGCTGGCAGACGAAGCGGGAGTGGAGTTTGGGCATGGGTAAATTATATCCTTTTTGATTTTCATGCTTTGAACACCTTCCACGGGCAGCGGGGATTTTTCCAAAATGGTAAAATCATCCCATCCCACAGATCGAGGAGAATTCATGAATCCTGTCCTCCCGAAAACATCCGAAGAACTGCTTCAATCCACCTGGTCCACCTTCCAGCCAGTATATGAGGAACTAGCCGCTCGGGAGATCGGTCCGGCGAACGTGGACTCCTGGCTCAAAGACTGGTCAGACGTGAACTCCTGCGTGATCGAGTTAAAGGAACGTCTGTATGTTGCCAAAACCCGCTTCACTGCCGATGAGCAAATCGATGCCCAGTTCAACGATTTCATGGATCAGATCTATCCCGCCTATATGGCCACCGAGCAGAAACTGAAGGAAATTCTACTGGCGAGCGGGCTGGAGCCGAAAGGCTACACGGTGCAGATGCGCAATATGCGCGCCGAGGCGGATCTCTTCCGTGAGGAAAACCTTCCGCTCCTTTCCGAAGAGCAAAAAATGATCTCGGAGTATGACGCCATTGTCGGTTCGCAGACTGTGCTCTGGGAAGGCAGGGAGGTAACCGTCACCCAGCTCAAACCGGTCTACCTGGAGACCGACCGCGAAAAACGCGAGCACGCCTGGCGTGCCGCCGCGGAGCGCCAGCTTGCCGACCGCGAAAAGTTCAATGCCCTCTGGCAGCGATTCCTGGAATTGCGCTTTGCTCTAGCGCGCAACGCGGGCAAACCGGATTTTCGCGCGTATATGTGGCAGAAGCTCTTCCGCTTCGATTACACCCCCGAAGATGCTAAAAAGTTCGGGGATGCCATCGAGCAGGCGGTCGTTCCCGCCGCCCGGCGCATCTACGCCCGCCGCAGGGAGCAGATGGGTCTTTCCAGCTTGCGCCCCTGGGACCTGGATGTGGACCCGTTCGGCAGGCAGCCGCTGCATCCCTTTCAGGATGAGAGCACCCTCATCCAAAAAACCTCCTCCATCTTCCGGCAGGTCGACCCCCAACTGGCGGAGTACTTTGACACCATGGTACGCGAGGATCTGCTGGACCTGATGAACCGCAAGAACAAGGGGCCCGGAGCCTACTGCGACACCTTCCCCCTGGCGCGCAAGCCCTTCATCTTCCACAACGCGGTCGGTATCCACGATGACGTCCAGACCATGCTGCACGAATCCGGGCACGCCTTCCACGTCTTTGAGGCAGGCAAGCTGCCCTACGCGGAACAGTTAAATTACCCGATGGAGATCGCCGAGGTGGCTTCCATGAGCATGGAGCTGTTGGCAGCGCCCTACCTGAAAGCGGAGAAGGGTGGCTACTACAACGACGCGGATTATGCCCGCGCGCGCATCGAGCACCTGGAAAGCAACATCCTCTTCTGGCCGTATATGGCAGTGGTGGATTCCTTCCAGCACTGGGTCTACGAGCATCCGCAGATGGCTGTGGATCCCCGAAATTGTGATGCCGCCTGGAACGAGCGCTGGGAGCGCTTTATGCAGGGCGTGGATTGGAGCGGGCTGGAGGATGTGAAGGTGACCGGCTGGCAGCGCAAGATGCACATCTTCGAGGTGCCCTTCTACTATATCGAGTACGGCCTGGCGCAGATGGGCGCAGCCATGATCTGGCGCAACGCCCTGCAGGACCAGGCTGGCGCGGTAAAGGCATATAAGCACGCCCTTTCGCTGGGAAACAGCCAGCCATTGCCCGAGCTTTTCAAAGCTGCTGGGGCACGCCTGGCCTTCGATGCCGGCACGCTTGGGGAATTGATCGCGCTCTGCGAAGGGCAGATCGCCGGATTCGAAAGAAGTGAAAAATAATGCTCTCAAAGCCCTGCGCGGCTGGTGTAAAATGACACAATTGTGTGATTTCATCCCCTGGAGGTTGAATTGACCGACGCGCTCAGCATCGCCATCCCGATGGCCGGCCACGGAACACGCATGCGCCCGCACACCTGGAGCAAGGCCAAACCGCTCATCCATCTGGCGGGCAAGACCGTGCTGGATTACGCCCTCGCCCAATTCGACACCCTGCCGGGGATCGAAACCGCCCGCTGGGTATTCATCTGCAGCCCGTTCCAGTTGGATCAGGTGAAGGAATACATGGAAAAGGTCCACCCCGCCAAAAAGGTGGAGTATGTGGTCCAGGCGGTCATGCGCGGTCAATCCGATGCGCTCTACCTGGCGCGCGAATACCTGCAGGGACCCATGCTGATGTCCTTTTCGGACACTTTAATCGAGACCGATCTCTCCTTCCTGTCTGCAGTGCAAGAGGATGGGGTCGCCTGGGTGAAGGAAGTGCCCGACCCGCGCCGTTTTGGTGTGGCGGAGGTGGATGCAACCGGGCTCGTGACCCGCATGGTGGAAAAACCCGCCGATATCCACAACAACCGCGTGGTGGTGGGGTTCTATTATTTCAAATCCGGCGCTCGGCTGATGAAAGCTATCGAGGACCAGGTGAGGCGCGGGATTTCGCTCAAGGGTGAGTATTTCGTGACGGATACGATAAATGTGCTGCTCGAGGATGGCGCGGTCTTCACCACGAAAAGTGTGGAGACCTGGCTGGATGCCGGCACGCGCGAGGCCACCCTGGAAACGAACCGTTATTTGCTGGAGCGCGGCAACGATAATTCCGCAGAGGCCGCCCGCCACGCTGGTGTTAAAGTCAACCCGCCGGTCTTCATCCCCGCGGATGCGAAATTGGAAGGCTGCACCATCGGCCCGCACGTCTCGCTGGCGGAGGGCGTGCAGATGCGCAACGTGACCGTAAGCGACGCGATCCTCGAACGCGGCGCGATGGTGGAGAATAGCACCCTCACCCATTCTCACCTCGGGCGGGATGTTGTAGTCAAAGGTGCTAAAGGAAGTTTGAACTTGGGGGATAACGCCATCGTGGAATTGACCGCATGATCGTCGAATGCCACGCCGGTTACGCCTACCCGCAGGAACCGAGAGCTGTTGTCCTGGAGGATACCCGGCTGGAGGTTGAACGATTGTGCGCGGAGTGGCGCACTTCGGACGCGCGCAAGCATTTCCAGGTGCTGCTGCGGGGTGGGTTACCGCTCGAGCTGGTGTATGATGAAAATCGGGATGCGTGGGAAGATCCCGAGAGATTTGCCAAACCAGGAATAATTGCAGGAGATCCATGCGCGAACAATACATTGCCCGCCATATCGCCGGCCTGCGGCCTTCGGGAATCCGCAAGTTCTTCGATATTGCTGCCACCATGAAGGAAGTGATCTCTTTGGGTATCGGAGAGCCGGATTTCAACACCCCCGAACCGGTGCTGCAGGCGGGAATCCGTTCATTGCAGCGCAACGAGACCCACTACACCTCCAATTTCGGCACGCTTCCCCTGCGCAAGGCATTGGCCGCGCACCTGGAGCGGCTCTACGGCGTCAGCTATGACCCCCTGACCGAGATCGTCATCACCGTGGGCGGATCGGAGGCGCTGAACCTGTGCGCCATCGCGCTTGCTGGATCCCGGCGACGAGATGATCATCCCCACGCCCTGCTTCGTCAGCTACCAGGCCGCGGCGATCATGGCCGGCGGAGCGGCGGTGGAGGTGCCCTGCCATTTTGAGAATAATTTCGATGTGGACCCCGCCGATATCGCCAGGGCAGTTTCGGCGCATAGCAAAGCCATCCTGCTTGGCTTCCCCTGCAATCCCACCGGCGCGGTGGCCAGCCGGGAAAGCCTGCTTGCGATCGCCCGCATCGCCGAGGAGCATGACCTGATCGTGCTTTCGGATGAGATCTACGACCGCCTGGTCTACGGGGTGGAGCACGTCTGCTTCCCCACCCTTCCAGGTATGCGCAAGCGCACCGTGCTGCTGGGGGGCTTTTCGAAGGATTACGCCATGACCGGCTGGCGCATCGGCTATGCCGCCGGGCCGGCCGAGATCATCAAGGGGCTGGTGCGGGTGCACCAGTATATGGTCATGTCCGCGCCAACCATGTCGCAGGCTGCCGCAGAGGAAGCAATAAAAAGCGGTGAACCGTACGTAAAGGAAATGCACGATGAATACGACCGCCGCCGCAGGCTGATCGTGGACGGGCTGAACCGCATCGGCCTGCCCACCGTGGAGCCGCATGGGGCATTCTATGCCTTCCCGAAGGTTTCCGTCACCGGGCTGGATGACGAGGAATTCGCTCACCGCCTACTGCAGGAGGAACATGTGGCGGTGGTGCCGGGCAATTCCTTCGGCGCGGGTGGCGAGGGGTTTGTGCGCTGCTCCTATGCCACCGCTTACGATAAGATCGAGGAGGCACTGCGGAGGATCGAAAGGTTTGTGGGGAAGATTTAATATTTCTTCCACAATTCAAAAGGACAGAATGATATTTAGATGATTTTTCATTTATCCTTCCATCCTGTTTTCAACCATTTTCAGGCTACCTGTAAGTCGCGATAACTCTTATACATTTCTTACATTCCCTGTACACCCTTAGTTGGAATTCCCACGCAAAATTTGGTAAAATCATTTCCACATAGCCAGACTGAGTCCCCTCTCACCCAAAAATTGAGATTCACCCCACCGCTCAGGATGGCAGCATCCGCATTACCGGTTTAAACGATTCAGGAGGATTGACCCTTGCCCGGAATGGAACGCTTCACCCAACGCGCCCGCCACGTCCTCAGCCTTGCCCACCAGGCTGCTGAAAGTTTTCGCCAACCCTTTATCTGCACCGAGCACGTCCTGCTCGGCCTGCTGGAGGAGGAGGAAGGCATTGCCTCGCGCGTCCTGCGCGACCTGGGGCTGGAAACCGAACGCCTGAAGGAAATGGTCGAGCGGCTCGGCGGATACGGCGAGAACCGCGAGGGCAAGATCGACCTCTCCCCCGGAACCCAGGAATTGCTGGAGCTGGCCATCGAGGAAGCCCGCCGCTTGGGCAACCAATACATCAGCACCGAGCACCTCCTGCTGGCGCTCACCCATTCCACCAAGGATGCCGGGCTGGAAGTGCTGCGCAAACTGGGCGTCACCCAGGAGCAGATCCGGCGCCAGACCTACCGCGTGCTCAACGAGAACAGCCTTGCCGGCTCCGCAACCACCGCCAGCGGTGAAAAGACCGCCCAGCAGAAACCCGAATCGGGCAAGAAGGATAAAACCCCACTGGTGGATCAACTTGCCGTGGATCTGACCGGCAAAGCCGAGGAAGGCAAGCTTGACCCTGTGATCGGGCGCGAGATGGAGATCGAGCGCGTCATCCAGGTGCTGGCACGCCGTACAAAAAATAATCCCGCCCTAATCGGCGAGCCCGGCGTGGGCAAGACCGCCATCATCGAAGGCCTCGCCCAGCGCATCATCGCCGGGGATGTGCCGGGACCGCTCGTCAATAAGCGCGTCCTGCAGTTGGATGTTGGTTCTCTGGTGGCCGGCACCATGTATCGCGGTCAGTTCGAAGAGCGCCTCAAGCGGGTGATCGACGAGCTCAAAGCCACCAAGTCGATCCTCTTCATCGATGAAGTCCACATGCTGGTTGGCGCTGGCTCCGCCGGATCTTCGGTGGATGCAGCAAACATCCTCAAGCCCGCGCTTTCGCGCGGCGAGCTGCAGGTGATCGGCGCCACCACCATAGATGAATATCGCAAGAATATCGAAAGCGACGCTGCCCTGGAACGCCGCTTCCAGCCCATCATGGTCAATGAACCCACCGTGGAGGAGACCATCCAGATCCTGCGCGGTATCCGCACCCCCTACGAGGAGCATCACCGCCTGGTGATCTCCGACGAAGCCCTGGAAGCCGCAGCGCGCCTTTCCGCCCGTTACGTGAGCGACCGTTTCCTGCCGGATAAGGCTATCGATCTGATCGATGAATCCTCCTCGCGGGTGCGCATGTATAAAAGCCCGCAGGCCAAAGCCCAGAAAGACCTGATGACCCAGCTTCGGGAAGTGCGCCAGAGCCACACCACCGCGGTGGAGGATGGCCGCCTGGATGAAGCCCAGGCGCTGCTGACCAAGGAAAGCAGCATTAACGCCCAGCTTGATAAAATGCGGACTACCTGGGAACGCTCCACAAGTCCCGTTGTGACAGCCGACGATATCGCCGAGGTGGTTTCCATGTGGACAGGCGTCCCCGTGATGCAGATGGCCACTGCTGAATCCGAGCGCCTGCTGCACATGGAAGACGAACTCCGTACCTCCATCGTCGGGCAGGAGGAGGCCATCCAGGCCATCTCCAAGGCCGTCCGGCGAGGCAGGGCTGGACTCAAAGATCCCAAGCGCCCGATCGGCTCCTTTATCTTCCTGGGACCCACCGGCGTGGGTAAGACCGAACTGACCAAAACGCTGGCGCGCTTCCTCTTCGGCAGCGAAGACGCCATGATCCAGCTGGATATGTCCGAGTTCATGGAACGCCACACCGTCAGCCGCCTGGTGGGAGCCCCTCCGGGCTATGTTGGCTACGATGAGGCCGGTCAGCTCACCGAAGCCATCCGCCGCAAGCCCTATTCCATCGTCGTTTTCGACGAGGTGGAAAAGGCCCACCCCGAGGCGCACAACATGCTCCTGCAGATCATGGAAGAGGGTCATCTTATCCGATGCCAAGGGGCGCAAGGTGGATTTCCGCAACGCCATCATCGTCATGACCACCAACATCGGCGCGGAAGAGATCCGGCGCCAGGGATCGCTCGGCTTCCAGCTCACCAAGGATGAGAATATAGAAGAACAGCAGAAATATGACACCATGCGCAAGACCCTGCTGGATTCGCTTAAGAAAGTTTTTCGCCCCGAATTCCTCAACCGCCTGGATTCGGTCATTGTCTTCCACGCCCTCAACCGGGAGCAGATCCGCGAGATTGTCACTCTGGAGCTGAAAAAGGTTTCCGACCGCCTGGCCGAGCACAACTTGACCCTTGAAGCCACTGACGAAGCTTTAAACAAACTTTCTGATGAGGGTTACGATCCCGAGATGGGCGCCCGTCCGCTGCGCCGCGTGATCCAGCAGAAGATCGAGGATGCTCTTTCAGATAAGCTGCTGGCAGGCGAGTTCGTCGATGGAGATATCATCTGGATCGACCTCGACAAAGCCGGGGAGATCACCCTGGCGAAAAAGAAAAAGGTAAAGGTCAAACGCGAGAAGGTCAAAGAGCTGGCGTAAGCCGACAGATCGAGAATTCTTGTAAGGCGGGCATGAGCCCGCCTTTTTCATTTCTATGAGTAATCATTTTAGGATGGACGATTGTCCAACCCAATTGAAAAATCACAATTACAACAGGCTCGGCGGGTCCACGATAACCCTGGCATCGCCCAGCGGCCTGCCCCGGAGGATATTCGCCGGATCCGGACCCTTCAGGATCACCTGCCAGCGGTAATACCCGCCTTCTTTCGAGAAAAAACATGGCACGGGGCCGATCAACTCGGTAGCCTTGTAGCCGCCCTCCTCCATCCACACCCGTGCCTGCGCGGCGAAATCCCGCGCGTGCTTCTCCGCCCTGCCTGCATCCATCTCGCGGAATTCCACCTTTACAAGTTTGGTGAATGGCGGGTACCCCAGATCCCTACGGAAGCCCATTTCCTGGTGAAAGAAGCCGTTGAAGTCGTGCAGCGCGGCGGCTTGAATGGCGTAATTTTCCGGCTGAAAGGTCTGGAAGATCACCCTGCCGCCCAGCGGGCTGCGACCGGCACGCCCGGCCACCTGGGTGAGCAGTTGAAACGTGCGTTCCGCGGCACGGAAATCCGGGAAGTTCAAGCCAACATCGGCCAGGATCACCCCCACCAGCGTCACCAGCGGCAGATCCAGACCCTTTGCCAGCAGCTGGGTGCCGATCAGGATATCCGCGCGGTGGTTAGCAAAGTGGGAGAGGATCATCTCGTTCGCACCCTTCTGCCGGGTGGTCTCCCAATCCCAGCGCAGGCTGTGCGCGGTGGGAAAAAGCTCCTGAACCAGTTTTTCCACCGATTGGGTACCGGTGCCGTACTGGCGGATCTCCCGGCTGCCGCATACGGGGCAGCTCTGCGGCATGCGGCGGGTGTACCCGCAGGCATGGCAGGTCAATTGGGCGGTATCTTCGTGCCAGGTGAGCGGCCGCTCGCAACGCGGGCAGCGCAGGGAGGCGCCGCACTCCCGGCAGAAGACATAGGTTGCCGACCCGCGCCGGTTGAGAAAGAGGATGGCCTGTTCGCCCCGATCGAGCACCGAGCCAAGTTCCGCCTGCAACGCGTGGCTGAGGACGGACCGGTTCCCCTCCTTTAGCTCCGTGCGCATATCAATTATTGAGACCGGGGGCAGTGGCAGGTAGATGGCGTCCTGATCGCACGCAAGAGGAGCTGGATCCTTCTTCATCGCGATCATTTCCGCAGCAATCACTCGCCCGGTGGGCCAGCAGGCGATTGGGCAGCTCAAGCCTTTCCCAACCCTCCTGGTTGGCCTGCTGCACCATCTCGACCGAAGGGGTGGCTGATCCCAGGATGATCTCTGATCTGGTCAGTCGGGCAAGCGCCAGTGCGGCATCAACCGCGTGGTAAGAGGGAGGGAGATCATCCTGGTAGTAGGAGCCTTCGTGGCATTCATCCACCACGATCAACCCGAGGTTGGGAAGGGGGGTGAAAAGCGCGCTTCGCGGTCCAAGGATCACATCGAGGTTACCATCCCGCGCGCGCCGCCAGGTATCGTAACGCTCCCCTGGAGAAAGCCGGGAGTGGATCAGCCCCACCCTGCCCGGAAACCGGGCGAGCAGCCGGCGTACCGTCTGGGGTGTGAGGGCGATCTCGGGTACCAGCACAATTGCCTGCCTGCCCTTTGCCAGGGTGTGCTCGATGGCTTTGAGGTAGATCTCGGTCTTTCCCGAGCCGGTCACGCCGTGCAGGAGGGCGGGTTTGGGGGTGCCTCCGCGGGAGGAAGCTTCCAACCCGCGGTCGATCTTTTCCAGGGCTTCCTCCTGTGCGTGGGTGAGTACCGGGGGATCAAAAGCCGGCGTCTGCAAATCGCGCAGCGGGTCGCGCCAGATCTCCGTTTCGCTCAGTTGCACCAGACCCAGTTCCGCTAACTTTTCCAAATCCGCAAGGGTTGTGCCGCTGGCGGCATATACCCAGGAGACGCTGACCGGGACCGCCTCTTGAGCCAGGAATTCTAGCGCCGAGAACCTGCGCGCGCGGACTGCCGCGGTCATTCTGCTCTCGTGCTCCAGTTCCTGGCGGGCGTGCTCCAGCGGGCGTGAAAGCTGCGCTGTGCGGACCACCTTCGGTCGCACCGAGGGCGGAGGTAGCACCGGCTCAGCGATCAGCGCACCCGCCTTCACCAGGGCAGTGGCGGAGGGGTGCCAATCCACTCGCGGGATGGCAGCATCCAGCTGCCTGCCACGCAGAGGTCCGCGTTTTTCAATTTCCGCCAGGAGGCGCTTTTGCGTGGGGCTCCCGGCAGGCGCAGCCACGCCGGGATTGCGCGAATAGAGCGTATCCGCGTGCTGGCTGAGTCCGGGGGGGAGCATCAGGTCGATGAAAGCTGAAAGCGGGGAGAGATATTTTTCAGCAAGCTCGGCGGCAAGCTCGAGCTGAGCAGGGGTGAGCGCGGGGAGTGGGTCGAGCAGAGCTGCGACCGGTTTCGTATCCATCACCTGCGGTTCCACCACCCGGCGGAGGACGACCGCCTGGACGAGTTGTTTTCCAAAGGGAACCGCCACCAGGCAGCCAGGTTGAACGTTTCCCTCCAACTCTTCAGGCAGGTGGTAATCGAAAACGCCGGATACCTGGGGTACGTTAACTGCTGCCTGGATGAATTTGGTCATGAATTATTCAGGGGGCTTTGTTATTTGAGGATCGCCGCAGCGCCATATCCAACCACGGAATCATGGTCGCCGGTGGTTTTCCCGGAGGTCGAGTGGTGCAGTACCTTGACGCGGGTGGCACCCAACTTTTTACATGCCCAGAGCACCGCAGCCACCGCTCCAGCCCCGCAGGCGGAACCCTTGCCTGACTTTTCGGCCTGCAGCACTCCTTCAGGAGAGAAGGCTTCCACTTGGCGCAGCATTTCAGCATCCAATTCGTCCGCGCGTACCTCGGAGTGGAAGTGGGAGAGATCCGTGCTGGCCACCAGCAAGCAGGGTTCCCCCACCAGCATGTCAGCTAGGGCACTCGCGAGGCATTCCAGTTCCGCGGGATCGTTGCTCCGCACCATCAATGGCAACAGCTTGAAATCCCCATCGAGAGCGCGTTGCAGGAAGGGGAGCTCGATCTCCAGGGAGTGCTCCTGGTCGTAGGCGATGTGGGTGAGTGCGATGCCTTCGGCATTTAGTCTCTCATCCAGGGCTGCGACCATTTCTTCGTCCACATTGATATCCCCCAACGGGGTGCGGTAGGCAGAGTGGGCGGTGATGAGGAAAGGAGCAAAATGGTAGGCGTGCAGCGGCGAGAGCACGGCAACCAGAGGAATACTTTTGCCTTTCACCGCGACAAAGGCATACCCAGCGGTCTCGCCCGAATAAATATGCCCGGCATGTGGCGCGATCAACCCAACCACTTCGCCATCCAATAACGGCAGATTTGCGCCAGCCAGGTATTGTTCAATTTCTACCGCAAGGCGGGTGGGGTCTCCTTCATACCAGCGCCCGGCTATGGGTGAGGGACGGACTGAGTCAATCGTTGGCAATCTTCTACCTCCCGGGTTTGGTCATTTTCATTATACAACGTGGTAATGGCGAACCATAGAAAAAGCGCCCCACTATTGGGGCGCTCCGGATCACTTATTTTATTCGATCATTCCGGCAGGTTCTTTTTTTGATCCCTGATGATCAGCCAGGCGATAAAAGCAAAACCGGTGATGGTAACCAACAAGCCAAGGAGAACGTCCCACGGGCGGTAGCGGAACTGGTACACGTGTGTTCCTGCTTCAGCAGAGGCGGAAAGCCAGCGATCCGTGATCAATTCCCGGTGCGTGCCATCCACCCAGAGCTGCCAACCCTGCCAGTAGTTTTCACGCACCACCAGGGTTCCGGCCGAATCCGCTTGGCAGGTGACATCGATCTTCCCGCCGGCGGCATGGGCGGAGCAGGGAATAATCCCATTCTTCGTGGAAAGATAGGCATACGTATTTTCCGGGTATGTGACCACGCGGATATCCGCAAAGCGGGCGGTTTCGCCCGGGAGCGCACCGGGTTCTTCGGACCGGAGCAAAGCGATGGCCGCGGGCGGAATGGGATTATCTTTCCATTGCCAGGGGCGGAAAATATCGGTTAGTTTCGCGCCGCGTGCGAGCAGCACCGGGTTCCAGAGGTACTCTCCGGGCAACGGGGTCACCCACTGCGATTCCGGTGTGTTCAATTGCGCAACCACCTCCCCGGGGAGTTCGATCCTATACCCATCCAGCCAGGGTATCCGCTGGGGAACGAGGGGGATAAGCGACCCTGCCAGAAGAAGCAGCCAAAGAACCCACTTGAGTGGCAGCGTCCATGTGGTTTCGGGGGACATTTTCAGCGAAAGCACGGGAATGGACTTTTTAAGGACCTCATCCAGGCTCCAGGCTGCAAGGCCGAGCAGCGGTGTGACAACCAGCCCGGCAATGACGGAGAACGAGCGGAGAGCATCCAGAAAGGTCAGGTATTTATGCAGAAACCCGATGAATTCGATGCTACAAACTACGAACACCAGCAGAATCACAGTCCACAGGAACCACATCACCCGCGAGCGTTCCCTGGGGGTGAATCGCAGGGAGAGAGCGGCCAGGATCACAGGGATCCAACCGATGAATATATAGTTGATATACAAGTTGAGGTCATGCCCCAGGACCGGTACCTCAAAAAAGGCTCTGTCACGGATGACCAGGCTGAGCGGCATGGAAGCGAGCGGCTGCAGGTTTGTAAGGTAGGGATCACCATCTTTGACGAAATTGGGTAGGAAGTTCAGCAACGGGACCCACATCACTCCAGCGAGCAGTAAGCTGATCAGCAGCGCCTTGCCGTAATCCTTCCATTTGGGGGAAAAGCGCCATTTTTCATCCAATACGAGAAGCAGCAGTGCGGGTAGAACACCCAGTACAACCCCGACCTGGATATATCCCTGACCCGAAAGCCAGGTCATCGCCAGCAGAACCCCCAGCCAAATCACCTGGGAAGTCTTCCGGTGCAGGTAAATCCCTACGATGGGGGCAAAAAGTAGGCTGGCGGAAGCCTGTGAGAGCACAAAAAGAACTCCGCCGTTGTCCATCCTCCCCAATAGGCTGCCAGCGACGACCGCCACCGCAGCAGCCCAGAGGCGGGATGCCCGCCCCAAGCCCAGCACCCAAGCAAGCGACCACTGGGCAATGCCCGCAAGGATGAGCGAACCGAGAAGAACCATTTTGGTCCCGTTGACCACTCCGGCGAGGATGGTGGTGACCGCTACCAGGGGATGGAGCACGGCACCCTGTGTTTCCGCAAAGGATGGCGCTCCACCATTCACAGATCCGTTCCAGAGCACGCATAACCCGCACTTCTGGACCGTTTCCCAGACATAATGAGATTGCGTGGTCATGGGAACTTCGTTCCCGAAGGGGAGGTAGAGCGGGTCGAAATTCACCAAACTGCGTCCCACCCAGAGCACCCAGGCGATGATCACCAGAATCTCGAGGAACAAATCCCATCGCCAGGTTTTCATCCCCTGCCAGGATTGTTTCCACCAGCCGTTGAAATTATGAAGATGCGCTCGCATAGCATCCCTTCCCGAATCAATACTGGAAACCCCGCGATAGTGCGGTTCTCCTGCCGGTTGGGGGTGCAATTATCGCTCCAGCTTGTGGTAAGGGAAAAGAGCGCTCCCGGGTGGAGCGCTTGAGGTGGTTTTTTACACTTTTTAAAATGGGAATGGTTTGGATCTACTGCCGGCTTAGCAGGTAATTGATAATGAGCTCTTTTTCTTCCGGGTTGATCTTGGCACCGTACTTGATCATCCTGTCGAGGGTGGTGTTCCATTCCTCGCGGGTTTTCTGGGCATTGTAGATACGGTCAAGGGGGTGATTGCCGGCCACTTTTTCTGCGATGAGCGCTTCCACATCCACCTCTGCCGGGGCTGGCGCCGGGGGAGCAGTTGTGGCCGCGTCGACCGGTTTTTCCTCGACTATCGGGCTTGCCACCTCAGTTGGAAAGGAGGCTTCGGTCGCAGCGGGCTCTTCCACAGCCGGAGTCGCTTGCGCGGCATCAGGCGTTGCTTGCGGAGCACAGGCAGACAAGAAGAATACCAACAACAAAGGAACGATAAGCATGGGAGATTTTAATTTCATTTCAATTATCCTCTATTATGAATGTATATTTGATAAATAATATCTGATTTAGTTACATCTTTCAATCTTTTTAATGAAACTTTATACATTTTGCCACGGGTGATCTGCCAGATGGGTTGAGAAAGAACCAGCAGATAATGAAAACAGACCTGCAAGGTCTGCTGTTTTCGGCTTGGAAAGCGCCGTGATATAATTTTTTGCGAATCAGGTGCCGAAGGTGGGAATCGAACCCACATACCCGAGGGTACACGATTTTGAGTCGTGCGCGTCTGCCAATTCCGCCACTCCGGCAATCGTGCGAAGAGTATATCCAATTTCAGCAGAAGGGTCAAGGAATCCCAAATGAAACTCGGTATCATCGGTCTCCCCCAGAGCGGGAAAACCACCCTCATCAATGCCCTCACGCGCGGCAGCGCCCCCGTGGGTTATTCAGCCGGTAAGATCGAAATGCACACCGCCGTGGTGGATGTTCCTGACCCGCGCGTGGATAAGCTTTCGGCGATGTTCAACCCCAAGAAGACCATCTACGCCAAGGTGACCTACGTGGATATCGCCGGGCTGGATGGTTCCTCGAGCTCCAGCGGAATCTCCGGTGCCTTGCTCAACCAGCTCACCCAACTGGATGGCTTCATCCATGTGGTGCGCTGCTTCGAAGACGAGAACGTCCCCCATATCCATGTCACCATCGACCCCACCCGCGACCTGGCTGCGATGGATAGCGAATTCATCCTCAATGACCTGATCGCGGTGGAGCGCAAGCTTGAACGCCTGGATGAGGAGCACAAGAAAGGCGGTGGACGCGAAAAGAGCGCAATCGAGACCGAGATCGACCTTTTCAAACGCTTCCACGAAGCATTATCAGCTGAAAAACCGCTGCGGGATATTGAGATCACCACCGAAGACGAGAAATCCATGTCCGGGTACGGATTCCTCACCCGCAAACCGGTTTTAGTGGTATTGAATGTTGCCGAGGGGCAGACCGCTCCCAACCTGGATTACCCCCACCAGCACAGCAAAGTGGTTTCATTGCAGGCGAAGCTGGAAATGGATATCGCCCAGCTCCCGCCCGAGGAAATGGCGGAATTTCTCAAGGAATATAATATCGAGGAGCCCAGCCTGAACCGCATGATCCGTCTATCCTACGACCTGCTCGGGCTGCAATCATTCTTCACCGTGGGACCCGACGAGTGCCGCGCCTGGACGACGCATGTGGGCGCCACCGCCCCGGAAGCAGCGGGTGAGATCCACTCTGACCTGCAAAAGGGTTTCATTCGTGCCGAGATTGTGCATTATACAGATCTGATCGAATGCGGCGGGATGACCGAAGCCAAGGCCAAGGGCAAATTACGCCTGGAGGGCAAGGAATATATCGTCAAGGAAGGCGATATCGTCCACATCCGCTTCAACCTTTAAACTACCGAACTCTTTTTACACCAATGTCGTATAATTAAATTGAAAGGGAGGCAATAATTCCCTTCCGGTTTTTTCCCGTGAAAATTCGGGGTCACATCGGTACAAGAGAGTATCTGTGGGAAAGGAGAATTGGTTCATGGCACAAGTAAAGGATCTGCTCAAAACCAAGGGGTCGGATATCTGGTCTGTATCACCCAACACAAATGTTCTGGAAGCCTTGAGGGTGATGGATGAAAAGGATGTTGGCGCGCTGCTGGTGCTTGAAGCGGGATCGCTTGTTGGAATTTTCTCGGAGAGGGATTTCGCCCGGGCGATCGTTGAAACCGGCACCTGCGTGATCACCGCAGAGGTGAAAGAGTATATGACCACCAAGGTCTTCACCATCACCCCGCCGAATTCCGTTGAGGACTGCATGCAGGTGATGTCTGCAAAGAAAATCAGACACCTGCCTGTGATGGAAAACGACAAGCTTGTCGGCATCATTTCCATCGGGGATGTGGTCAAAGAGCTGATCGCCAGCCAGGAATCAACCATCTCAACCCTGGAGAACTACATCGAAGGTCGCGGGTACGGCCAGTAAACAACCTGAAGTTAAGACAAAACCGGCGCACGCGCCGGTTTTTTGTTGTTAATGATCTTCGGGTTATACTACCTTAATAACCACATTACCTCTTTTTCGGCCGGTTTCCACATACTGGTGTGCCTCGGGGACCTGCTCGAGCGAAAATTCGCGGTCAATCACCGGTTTTATTTTCCCGATTGCCGCCAACTGGATGAGATATTCGAATTCTTCCGGAATCTCCTTCGTTGGGGAGATGACAGAAACCCGTACACCCTGCGGTTTCAACGCCTTCTTCCATTTTGACTGGGGCAATTTTCCGACCGCGTCGAAGATAATGTCGTATTCCTCTCCGGCTGGGGTGGGATCCGCCCGAGTGTAATCGATCACCCTGCTGGCTCCGAGCGAGCGCACCAGCTCCAGGTTGGCAGTGCTGCACACCCCGGTAACCTCCGCACCCAGGTGGCGGGCGATCTGAACCGCGTAGGTGCCCACCGACCCCGATGCACCGTAGACCAGGATCTTCCTGCCCGCACCAGCGTTGGCGCGGCGAAGAAGCTGCAGGGCGGTCATGGCTCCAACGGGCAGCGCCGCCGCCTCCCCGAAGGAAAGGTTATCCGGCATGCGCCCCACCACCTGGTTCTTGGATCGCTGTGGAAGGCAAACATACTCTGCGTTGCCACCTGTACTCTGGGCAGTGGTTGTTCCAAAGACCCGATCACCCTTTTTGAAGAGCGTCACTACTGTTCCGGTCTCTTCCACCTCGCCCGCCACCTCCACCCCCCATATGTCCTTGGCGCCGATCCCAAAGAGGGGAAAGAAGATCTTCTGCAGAAACCTGGGGATGCTGCGCAGTTTGACGTCCCCGACGGTGACCGTCCCGGCGTGAACTTTGACCAGGATCTCATCCGCCTTCGGGGCGGGTTTTGCCACCTCGCGGAGAACAAGAACTTCGGGAGAACCAGATTTTGTAAATATGATGGCTTTCATATTATTTACCTTTGTCGTTTGAGTCTGTCTTATTTTCGTTGGTGTAAGTGAACACCTCTTCCAACGGGACACCGAACACAAGTGCGATTTTGAAGGCCAGCTCCAGGGAGGGGGAGTACTTGGCGCTTTCGATGGCATTGATGGTCTGCCGCGTGACGCCGGTCTTCTCCGCCAGCTCCTCCTGGGTCATTTCATTCTGGAAGAAGCGCAGCCTGCGGATGTTGTTGCGTACCTGGCGTTTTTCCATCTCAGACCCCCCTTCGGTAGCGCACGAGCTGGGAGATATCCCCAACCACCTGCGACAGCAGCGAGAAGAAAACGATCAGGCTGAACATCATCAGGGCAGGTTGACCGAACACGAAGCTTAGCATGGCGATAAATACGCCAATCGAAAAAACGATGTAGGATGCGTACTCGCCCTTCAGCTCGATCAGATTATCACGCTCATCTTCCACCATCGGCTCTCCGTCATCCCGGCCGGTTTTGATGGCATAGGCTACATTGGAGCCAATATAGGTGAGGATGGTTCCGACGATGGTTACCACAATCCCGGCGATGATGACTGTTCCCCACAGGCGGAAGATCGTGGTTTGATCCAGGCCTACGGTTTGATACATCCTGATCCAGTTAACTAGGTAATACCCCAGCAGAAGGCTGAAACAGGCCAGGGTGACGACAATGTGGTTTTCTCTTGAAGACATTTCGAACTCCTTTTGTATGATAGAAATTACTTGGTGTAATTAATTACATACATAATATATTATATACTTTACAAATAGTCAAGTAAATTTTACATATGATTTTTCATCAATTTACCGGAAACAGAATCAAAAACGACCGGGATTACCGGTCGCCAAAGCAACAAGGAGGTCGATTATGCAAACGCCTGCTGGGGGAGAGCCTGTTTCTCCTAAACCAGGTTCATTCGTCCTGACGGCCGCTCACACCCAGTTCCAGGCGTACCAGACCGTCACCACATTGAAGCCAAGCCCGACAACGATCAGGAACTTATCATAGGTGGAAGGGTAGGTGGGCAGCCCGATGATATTGAAAACGAAAAAGAATATGGCAACGATGAGATTCACCCAGCGGATCGCCGGGTAGGGCACCACAAGGGTCAGGAAGACCATCAGGATTGGGATGAGCATCAGCGCGGCAATGCCAGTCCACATCCCGCCAGTGAACTTCTGGAGTTCGTTCCCCATCCGCTGGGTATCCCCGCTGAAGATGCGCAGCACGTCGCCCAGCAGGTAGGTGAGCATCAGCGCCACCCACGACCCCGAAAGGATGATCCTCATCGAATCCATACCCGCCTCCTCCAGAGCCACCTTAATCCGCCCTCAACCTCTTTTCCAGCTCTTTCAAGTCCACCCGCGCGGTCATATCCAGGGTGAGCGGGGTGACCGAGACGACCTTATCGAACAGGAAGGCATGGATATCCGAATCCGGGGAGACCTCGCCGGGGAGGATGGTGATATCCGCCAGCACTTTCGTCTTCGAATCGTATCCGCCCTCGCGTTCCACGTACGGCTTGAAATACCGAAAGTCCGCCAGGCAGGTGATGCGCCAGGGGGTTTCCACGGTGGCGCTGCGCGGGATGTTCACGTTCACCAGGTCCACGCCCTTGGGGAAGCGCTTCTCCAGCAGCATGCCCGCCACCAGCCAGGTGAAGTGCCCCGCAATGCTGAAATCCACGGTGTTTGAATAGCTGAGGTAATCGGTGAGCACGTCCTTTAGCTGCAGCGAGACTGCCATGGAGGGAATGCCCAGCGCCGCGCCTTCGATGGCCGCCCCCACCGTGCCGGACATGGTGATATCGGTGCCCGGGTTCTCCCCGTAGTTGATGCCCGAGACGACCAGGTCGGGTTTTTCGGGCAGGATCTCCAACACGGCGTGCATCACTGCCGCGGTGGGGGTTCCGCCGATGGCATAGACCGTCCAACATTGATCGCCAACCTCCAGTTTCGAAGGTTGGATGCGCCCGTCAAACTCCACCGGCAGGCTGCGCCCCGCCCCCGAGGATTGCTCGCGGGGTGCGGCGACGGTCACATACCCGAGCTGGCTCAGCGCTTCGGCCGCTGCCCACAGCCCCGGCGACTGGATGCCGTCGTCGTTCGTCAGCAGGATCTGTTTTTTCTTTTCCGGCATTATTCTTCCTCTTCCGCAAGCAGTTCCAATTCCCAGATGTGCACAAAACCCTTTTCCCCGGAGAGCATGTTTTCCACCACGATCTCCAGGCTATCCGCGGTTTGAGCATCGTCGAAATCGACCTGCACTTTCTTAAACCCATCGCTCTGCCCGGCTGAAAACGTAAAGACCTGCTTTTTCCCCGGGTCCTGCCCGTTGACCGTGGCGGTGACGGTGACCGGTTCGGAGCCGACGAGGACGCTGACGCCTTTAAGTGGAACTGCCCGCGGAAATCCCAGGCTGAGAACTAGCGGGTTGATCTCCGCCGAGCGGATGAAGGTATCGGGGTTGCCATCGAAGAGGTTGCCGATCCGGCCGTCGCTGAGGGCGGTGTAGGTCGCCTCCAGGTTCATGCCGTTCCAGACCGCGCCGCTTTCCACCAGCTGCGCCTGGGCGGCGATTCCCGCCAGCAGGTTCTGCATCACATCCGGCTTGAACTGCAGCCGGACGAAGCGGAAGCACGGGCTGCCATCCGGGCAGGGGACGATCTTCTCCACGTCGATCTTTTCGTAATCGCCGGAATCCACCAGGCGCTGGTATTCCCCCGGGATGACCACAAAGGTGAGGTCTTCGCCGCTGGCGATGCGGTCGGGCATTTGGTCGGGGGTGGCCAGGTCCACCGGCGCGCCGGGTGGAACGAAGAAGCGCTTGAGCGAATCGGCCTGGAAGATCCAGCCGCCGGAGATATAGACCTTCGTATCCGGGTGCTCCGCGGAATAATCCAGTGCTTCCTTGAAGACCTGGTTTGCGCCGTACTGGATGCCGCTGATGCCGTAATCGCTCCACCAGGTGGGTCCGCGGCTCAGCGCGTCGGTGAGCATGTAGATCTGCCCCCCGCCGAGGAGAATCACCAGGGCGGCTGTTATCCAACCGCGGCGGAACCGCTTCGATTCCAACCAGTCCGCACCAGCCTCCAATCCCAGCAGGATCAGCCAGCCGTAGGAAAGAACAGCCACCAGGGCGCGGGTGACCTCCGTCTTGAGCAGCGCTCCCGCCACCGGGGCGGAGAGCAGCGGCACGAGCACTGCCAGGAACTCCGGCAGGGAGCGCCTGCGGACGAGCCGCACCGCGCCCCACACCGCGAAGGGCAGGAAGATGGGCAGGATGTGCCCGTAGCCCTTCATCAGGTAATGCACGTCCTCCTTCACCCGCGGGTTGAACCAGTAGAGCGGGCTTATGCCCTGCAGGTAATTACCCAGGTAGATCTGCACCTTCTCCGCAGCAGGCAGGTCGCGCGCCAGGTAGGAGCCATAGTATGCCATCGCCCCGGCGTAGTGCTCGGGGTGCACGCGCACGAAGTTGACCATCGGCAGCGCCAGCAGGAGCAGCAGGCCGAGGGCGGGGAGGGCGGTCTTCCAGCTGCGGATGTGGGTTCTAATATCGATGAGCGCCAGCGCCAGGATGGTGAGCACCACCACCGCCTCGCCAGGCAGGTAGGCGTAGAAGGCCATGGCCATCAGCACCACCGAGGCATACAGCCAGCGCACCCTGCCGGCGCGGTAGAGGAAGTAGTAATACAGCGCCCCGGCGTAGAGCGCGGTCATCTGCGCGGTCTCGAAGGCGGTGCGCGAGAGCAGGAACCAGGCCGGGATGACGCCCATCAGGAAGGCACCCGCCCACCAGAGCTTCAGCCGGAAGGTATCCCGCGCCAGGAGTGAGAACCAGATCACCCCCGCCAGCGAAAGCAGCGCCCCCACCCCGCGCGCACTCCATACGGATTTGCCGAGGGTGAGCAGCGGCAGCACCTGCAGGTAGACGGTGGTGCCCAGCGAGTATTTGCCGTCGTTGAAGAAGAGCGGGGGCAGGAAGTAACCGTTGTAGTCGAAGCCCAGGTCGCGGACGAGATCGAGCGCGCGCAGGGAGGTGAGGGCTTCGTCGCAGGCGAAGTAGATGGGGAAGGAGGGCAGGCGGATGAAGCGGGTGAGGGTGAAGAGCGCGCAGCCGAGGATGAAAAGCCCCATCGGCGAAAAGGCCGCCTTGAAGAACGCGCTCACCTTCGGTCGCTGGAAGAAAGCCCGGATGGATGCCGCCAGGCGGGCAAAGAAGCCCGGTTTTTGAGCTGGTTTCTTCTCCTGCGCGGTTTGCGATGCGGCGGGAGGCGCTTCCACATGAATGGAGATGGAGAGCGCATCCCCTGGCTTTACCCGCAGGACGTTTTCAACTTTTCTAGGGGTGGATTTTTTCACCAATCGGTATTTCCCTTCCCGAGATTATAGCGCAGGAAGGGCAAAAGAACCGCCCCGGCAGCGCCGGGGCGGGGGGTTCATTATATTTTCGGCAATCTAGTATACGATTGTCAAAGGCCAGCCATTGGTTTCGATATTCTTATCTGTATCTGTCGGACCCCAGCGGTTATTGCCCATGTAGAAGGTTTTCTTCACTGTTAGAGTTTTTCCAGCACCCAGATTTGAATAGATCCCATGCCGACCATTTCCGCTAGCAACGCTGTTTTGCACCAGGGCGGAATAGCCGATGGCTTCGATGTGAATACCGTCATAGTTACCACTGAGGCCGTTGGAAATGGCTTCGATACTGGTGAGGCTTACAATCCCATCGGCAAAGATCTGGATTCCATGATAGCCGTTGCGGTTAAGCACCGCACCGGTTACAGTGACTGTTCCCAAATTTGCGGGGGCTGCAGATGTATCGATGCTGATCCCGTAACCGTTTACGCTCAAATTGGCTGTCACATTATTTACCGTCACAGCCCGGTTGCTTGTGATCACCAAGCCGCTGGCGGCATTATTATTGAAGCTATTCGCACCAAGGGTGGCCAATACCGACACCGTGCCCGTGCCGCCGCCGGTTGAATTATTTAGAACAACCCCGGAACCGCTAACGGTGTTATGGTAGGCTGTGATGCCATTGATGGTGATGTTTCCCAATGTGACCACGTTTAGGCCGTGGCTCCGGTTGTCATTAAACAAGCTCTTGTTCACAGTCACCGCGGCTTTGGATGCCACTGTGGTACCCAAACCATAATTTTCGGTGACCACCAATTGGCTGAGCAACACAACCCCGTTGGTTTCTATGATCAAACCTGCATTTGCCACAGCGCCATAGTTGCTTACGGAATTGCTCCCGGTGACCGTCACCCCTCCCGTGGAATCCGGCCTGTCGTTGGAAAGCACGGCTCCAGACCTATAATTGTTACGCATATCCAGACCGCTTGCTGTGATCGCGCCCCCCGCATCCACATTCAACCCATCTAAGTTGGCACTATAGGCGTTCATCTTGGTGATCGTCACCTTTCCATTCGCAATCACTTGAACACCGTACCCCAGATCACTACCTCCGATATCCATTTTCTGCAGGATAACATCACCCCCGGCATCGATATATATATTACCGCTATCGTTAGCATAGATATTGTTCCAATCCGTCCCGCCGGGGTCCAGGAAGCTGACCCCTCCATCGGTGGTGATGTAAGCGCCGAATCCATCAAAGGAATAGTCGTAGGCGTCTAGGTTATTAATCGTGACCTGTTTCAAGGCATTTACCAGTAGTTCGTTATCATTGTTGTAGTATAGATTGATATTTGTCAGTGTAACCGTACCACTGAAATTGGTGGGGGTTTCTCCCACCTGGATATCAATACCTGTCCCCCCGGAATTTCCATTATATCCCGAAGTCACTTTGGTCAGAACGGTATTGCCGTTAGTGCGCAGGTAAATGCCGTGCAAGTCGTTATATGTCGCGTTTATGTTCGTGAGAGTCACCCCGCTGGTCGAAGCCCCGCCTATTCCGGTATCCACTGTGATACCGTTCAAATTTTCCGAGACGTTCAATTTATCGACGGTGACCGCGCCGTGCGTGTAGATCAATAGACCATAGTCAGCGAAGTATTGAATGTAGTTTTGGGTACTGTTGACCACCCCCAGGCTCACTCCTGCTGTGAGGCTGTCATCATTCTGCAGCCAGGCCCCGTAGGTTCGGATGCCATCTACGCCATTCGAGAGGTACAGGTCCTTGGCGCTGATAACACCCTTGGACCGCACGTACACACCGTATGTTCCGGCGCCATTGTTGGAGTAAATATTTACGAGGGTCACGTTTTTGCCGGGGGTCACGTTCCAATTCTCGATCCGCAGCGCGCTGGAGGTTGTATTGGAGGCATTAAGATTGGAAATGGAAACTGTGCCGGTTGAATAAATCGAGAGCCCGGCGGTACCATTAATATTCACGGTATTCATGGTCACGTTTCCAACCGGATTCCCCGAGTTCGGGAATTGAATGCCAACCGGTGCTGTTCCATACGCATCGACATTCGTCAGGTTCACCGGTCCGCTGGTGTAAAGGTTCAGATTTATTGTCGCATTATTTGTGTACGCATTATTGTAACCACCCGTGGATGCGATGGTGATCCCGCCGGAGCCGTTTTGAAGCACTGCGCCTTCGGCAGTAGCGTTATCGCTAGCTTGAACATTCGTCAGGGTGATCGCGCCGCTGCCACTGCTGACCGTTACATGCAGCCCGAAAGTTTCATTATTGTTAAAGCGGGAGTTAGTGATCGAAACCGCACCCGCAGTAGACGTGATCTGCATACCCGAACCGTTGGCTGAGTTTTCCGCGTTCACCATGGTGAGGGTAACATTACCGCCTGCAACGATCCTGCCCCCGGAGTCGAAGTTGTTGGAGAGATCGATCGGGTTATTTCCATCTGTGGATTTTACAGTCACAGAACCCATGGTGCTTACATCCAGGCTGTAACCGCCCTGGGTTTGGGAACCCGCATCCAGATCGGTGATCGCCACATTTCCCTGTGAATTTACAAACAACCCGCCGCCGCCGGTGCTGGAGGAAGCGTTTCCATAGACCCACAATTTTTGAACGGTGACTGCCGCCCCAACTACAGATGAATTATCCAGGGATGCCGCCAAACCGGTGTTCGTGTCAGCGTGAACGTTGGTTACGGTAATCGCACCTCCTGCAGATATATCCACCCCCAACTCCCCGGATTCGATCACAGAGTTGGTCAGGGTCACACCTGCCTGGTTGGATTGGATAAACACACCGAGGTGATTATATGGGAAATATAGCGCATCCACGCTCACCAACCCATCTGAGTAGATGGTTAGCGCCTGGCTGTCGAAACGGTAAGCCGTATTGGCCCAGTTGCCGGCCGATTTCTTCACCGTTACTGCTGCCTTAGCGGAGCTGGCAGTATTATCTAACCAGATCCCGTAATCCCGGATATCCGAGCCGTTGACGAAGAAATCCGTCAGGCTGATCGCCCCGGCCGAAACGACATGAAGTGCATAGGAGAGGTTGCCTGCGCCGTTATCGTGAAAGTTGGTGATCGTAACAGATTTGGGGGTTGTGGCTATTTGGTTATCGATCCACAACCCGTTCCCGGCTGCGGATGCGGTCCACACGTTTGTGGCGGTTACCGTACCTTTGGATTGGATATAGAGCGCGTCATCTCCGCCGGTATTATAGATCTCCACGTTCGTCAAGGTTACGTCGCCCACCGGCTGGATCAGGTCCACCGAAACCGGGGAGAGGGAAATATCGAGATCACTTAACTTTAAGCGCTCCTGTGGTATTGATCCGCAGGTTGAAATTTGCGTTTGTGTTAATTTCCGAGCCGCCCAGCGAGTTACCGTTGATCGTGACGCCCGCGCTGCCTGCGCTGTTATTCAGCCATACGTTATATCCAGTATTGTTAAACACGCGCGCGTAAGTAAGCGTGATGGCCCCGGTGCTTTCCACGTTAATCCCATAAGTGGGATTACCTGTGACATATATGTCCGTTATGGTCACCGTGGTGGCCTTGGAGATCCGCAGACCGTATCCGGGATCGTTATCAGAGATCTGGAAATTCTTTAGGGTCACCGCTCCCCCGGCATCAATCCACAACCCGTTCGTGTCACTGCTGTAAATGGAGTTTGTGTATGTGCCAGTGGTATCGAGGGTGACGGAGCCGCCGGTTTTGATCTTGACGACCGCTTCCCCGGTATTATTGTAGTTCGCGCTGGTATTGGTGATCTTCACCGCGCCCTTGCTGAGGATATCCACCGGAGTGCTGGCGTTGTGATTTACGTTAAGCCCGGAGATGGTCACCCCCGGCGTTCCACTTGTGGTGCAGACACCGCCGCTCTCGATGCAGTTATCCACAACCAGGCCGCGGTCCTGGCTGTATTGCACCTCGATACCCGTGATCGTCACCACGCCGTGCGAGCGAATCATCACCGCGGCATTGTTGCCGAAGATGTCGTCCAAGTTGCGGGCAGTCATATTCGTGATCGTCACCGTCCCGGTTCCGAATGTATTATCCACGTAGATCGGGCTTGTATAACCGGAATTCTGGTAGTCGAAGATATTGGTGAGGGTGATATTGCCCTTGGATTGGATGAATAATCCGTACCCGTCGTTCCAGGAAATCGGCAGGTTCACCCCAGGGGAGGAGGTTTTTACCGTGACCGGCTGCGCGGTCCCGGCGGTGTGGTTCTCCAGGTGAATCCCGTCCACCGCGTTGTTCTGCGCATCCACATCCGTCACGGTGATGGCTCCTTTGCTGGTCACCCAGATCCCGCTACCCCCGTAGCTATCCCTGTAATACCCGCCGGTGATGGTCACCGCGCTGGTGCCGCCGCTGTTGTCAATATATAGGTTGGTGTTGGCGTTGTTGGTCGATTCCAGCTTGCTGACGCTCACCGCGCCCTTGGAGGAGATGCTGGTGCCCAGGTAGGTGTTCGACCAGGAGGAGTTCTCTCCCAGCGTGCTGGAAATGGTCACCGCACCATCTGTTTGGATTAAAATACCCGATGCCGTGCCCGCGTTGTTATTATTAACGGTCACATGGTTGAGAGTCACTGCTCCGCGCGAGTCGATCTGCAATCCAACGATCGCGTTATTCGTGCTGCTGAGGTTGGATGCGCTGACCGCGCTGACGGCTTTGGCGTCGCTGTTATCCAGGATCACCCCGCCAAAACCTCCCGAATTGTTCGCGTAATACGAATCCACCCCGTTGGCGGTGATCGCCCCGTTGGCAATAACCCGCAGGTTTCCGTAGTAATTGCTGCGCACCACCACACTTGTCAGGCTCACCGTGCCGGTGGTGGTGGTGCAGGTTCCGCCGCTCCCAAGGCAATTATCAATATAAACCCCCTGGCGGTTGTTGTTGGCTTCCACGGTCTTAAGGGTCACAGCACCGCCGGTGCTGGCCAGGATTTTTATCCCTGCTTCTCCGTTGGCTCCTCCATTTGCATTATTATTAGCATAGACATGGTCCAGCATCACAGGGCCTTTTGAAGTAGCTGGGATATAAAGACCTATCCCCCAATCATTGTTGTCAGAAGTATCATAATTGCCGTTGAAAAGGCTGTTCTTGACTGTGATGCCCTTATCCGATTCCAGCCAGGCACCGTTACCGCGGTGGAAGTTGCTTGCGGAGACCCCGTTGAGTGTGATCGTCCCGGCCGCGTCCACCTTGAGGCTGTTCTTGCCTGTTCCGCTGCCCCCCTGGCTGTTGGAATCGAAGGAACTGTTGTTGATGACCACGTTACCAGTTGCATTGATATACGCACCTTGGTCTTGATTAAGATCAGCCTTTACTGTGTTGAGGGTTACATTTCCAGTTTGTCCAAGTACCTGTAACCCTGTGCTGCCATTATTGGAATTGATGATTTCCAGGTCAGTGAGCGTGAGGCTGCCTGTATTCGTGTAAATATTTACCAAAGCCCCAGCCACATTACCGGTAATTTTCAATCCCTGCAAAGTGAATCCTGCCGTCGTGTTTGTGATCTGTAAATTTCCGGCGGTAAAATTCAGTGTCACTTGCGAAGACCCTGTTCCGATAAACCCAGTCATATCTGCGAGTTCTGGTCGGGCAATACCATCAATCATTAGGTTGGCCGTTAGTGTATAGGTAACCGGGATTAAAGGGTCACCTTCAATGTAGATCGGTCCGGTTGCAGTGGCGGAATATGCGGCCAAGGCTGCTTGAAGAGGTGTTAACGAGGCTGTGCAAACTGTAACAATAGCTGGACATGTACCAGATGTCGACCACCCGCGGTAGATCGCCCCATCCTTGAAATACGGGTCGCCGGTTGCCACGGTTTCCGCAGCCACTTCGCTTGCCAGCGGCAGCACCCCGCCGCCCTCATCCAGGGCAACGATCTCCGGCGAGGCTTCCTCCACCGGTTCCTCCACAGGAGGCACAACCTCTTCCACGATTACGTCTTCAGGCTCTTCCATCGGCGCGGTTCCTCAATCGGCACAGCCGGGGGTTCCTCGGCGGACAGCGGCTCCTCCGCCGGGGCGGCTTCCTCCACGGTGGGAACGGTTTCCACCACCGCTGGGGTTTCCTCCGGAGCGGGGGGTAGCTCATCCTGCGCGAAGACGGGCACCGCGAGCAGGAACGCGAAAACAATCGCGATGCTGAGGGAAAGCGTGAACAAGGGGAT
The DNA here is from genome assembly GCA_963747315.1 of uncultured Chloroflexia bacterium. Classification (GTDB taxonomy): domain Bacteria; phylum Chloroflexota; class Anaerolineae; order Anaerolineales; family Anaerolineaceae; genus CAVVEQ01. Next base: position 79,926 of record CAVVEQ010000014.1, read on the forward strand.
ACGGAAGGGTTTCATTACAGGCCTCCTGGATCAAATATGAAATTGGCATGGACAACGATACGGATAACCCCTGCTGGCATTCCCGCCTGCAGAGCAAAGGTTTGGATGGCTATATCATAGCAAAAATCCAGAAGCTTGGCAACCACGCCGTAGGGTACGAAGGTTAATTGTAAGGTGGGGAACCTCTCCCGGTCTTCGACCACCCTCCCCTTGCTCCCGAAAAGCATCGGGAGTGCAAAGGACGCAAAGGGGAGGGCAGGGTGAGGTCGATGGTGTGGTGGATGGTAGAGGAGATCAGGTAGTTACAAATTTTATTAACTTTCGCCCGGTGCTGAATCCCCGTATTCGAGTGCGTTGAGGATCACCTGAAGCACAGTGTCCGTATCCTTCAGTACATCATCATTCCAGAACCTGAGCACCCTGAACCCAAGCGATTCCAGGTAAACAGTGCGAATATCGTCCTGATCCTTCTGATCCAGGTGCTGGCTGCCATCCACTTCAATGACCAATTTCCTGCTGCGGGAGCAAAAATCCACGATGTACGGACCTATTGGCTGCTGCCGGTAAAAATGATGACCCCCAAGGCGCTTGTTCCGTAGGCGGGACCATAACTTTGCTTCGGCTTCGGTTTGATCGCGGCGAAGCTCTGGCAACTTCACCTGAGTTGAAATTTCTTTTTCCCCGGTCACGCGTGAATTTTATCAAATGATTTGTGGGAAAAGCTACCCACACAACAACCTCTCCCGCCTTCGGCACCCTCCCCTGCTAGGGGAGGGTTGGGGTGAGGTCGATTGTGGCGAGATCGATCAGGCAGGCTCGGAGGTGTACCCCAGTTGCTCGACCGCCTGCAGGATTCTCTCCTCGCTCACACGGGATTCATCGTACTCCACCTCGAGCGTCTGCCTGTGATAGCTGGCTTTGATCTTCTGAATGCCCGGTAGGTCGCCTTCGATGCCCTCCAGCTTCATGGCGCAGGCGGAGCAGTGCATATCCGGGATGCGGAGTTTGAGCGAGGTCATGACAGGTTCATTGGAAGTAGATGACGCCGGTGTACATGCCCATCGAGCAGGTGAAGCGCAGCTCGGTGCCGCCGGCTGGGGAGGGATCTGCACCTTTTCCTCGCCGGTTTCGGGCAGCAGCACCGAGTAGCCCAGGGCGGGGATCTCGAAGGCGCGCGAGCAGGAGCGGGTTTTCTTCGTCACGATGGATAGATCCACCACCTCGCCCGCCGGGGCGATCAGTTGCGAGGGGCTGTAACCGTTATTTTTAGCGTTGATGGTGACCAGGTGCGCGCCGCTTGAAGAAGCCGACGCGGCAGGTATATCCGCCTGCGGTCCCGCCGGTTTGGGTAACGCCTGCTCCACAGCAACAGGGCTGGAGGGCTGAAACACGCGCATGGCTGCCGCCGGGATGGCGGAGAGCGTTACGGGCGAGCCGGTCAGGTTCAACCCGGTCTCGAGCGTGATCACGCCGAAAAGCAGCAGCGCCACCGCCGCGATGCGGGTGAAGTATTTTTCAGCCAGCGACCCAAGCGCCGTGGCGAGATAGTTAGGGCGAAGAACACCGGGCTGGCGCCCAGGGTGAAGGCGAACATGATCACCGCGCCGGTCAGCGGCGCTGCCGGAGGCGATCGCCAGGGCCATCATCGATTGGGTCACCCCGCAGGGGATAAAGACCGTCAGCGCGCCGAGGAAGAGGGGGGTAAACACGGAATCTTTGGCTTTGGAGCGCCTGCGGATATAGCGGGTGATGAAGGCGGGCGGTTCGAAGGAAAAATACCGGAAGATGGGATGGACGTTCAGCATGCGCAGGCCGTTGCCGATCATGAACACGGCGATGGCGATCTGCATGATCCCGCGGGTGGTGCTGGATAGCGAGAGCACCGAACCGATGGCGCCCAGCAGGAACCCAAGCAGGGTGTAGGCGACCAGCTTCGAGGAAAGGAAAAGCAGAATGGGAACAGCCAGCCGCTTGCGTTTACCTTTGTTGTTGCCTTTTTCCCACTGCTCCTTTTCGATGCGGTCGGCAAGCGAGCCCGCCACCAGGCCGCCCTGGACGAGCATGCAGCTCAATGCCGCCGGTGGTGAGACCGGTGATGAATGCGGGAAGGAAGATATTTTCCATTGTTTACCTATAAAATCTTGCAGAGGCCGTCTGGGGAACAATTATACGACTAATCAGGTGAAAAATGTCAAATAATAAATCAAAATAAAACCCGGGGAGAACTGCTCCCCGGGAAAATTCATCCAGTTATTTACGGGTTCTTGCGCGCAGGAA
>CAVVEQ010000015.1:0-26812 GCA_963747315.1 uncultured Chloroflexia bacterium
ACCATTGCGGGCAGCTCCGCCCTGCCAGGAAAGATGACCGCACTAACGATTCCCGACCCGAGAGTTTGGAGCCCGGAGGTACCTTTCCTGTACGACCTGATCGTCCGGCTGGTGAAGGATGGCGCGATCGAGGATGCCGTGGGCAGTTATTTCGCCATGCGAAAATTCAGCCTTGTGGAGGATGAAGAAGGCCACGCGCGATTTGCGCTAAACGACAAACCCCTATTTCTGTATGGTCCGCTCGATCAGGGCTATTTCCCGGATGGGTTGTATACTCCGCCCTCGGAAGAGGCGATGCTCTTCGATATTGAATACACCATGCGCATCGGATGCAACCTCATACGCAAGCACATCAAGGTGGAGCCCCAGGCGCTGGTACTACCACTGCGACCGGTTGGGCTTGATCGTCTGGCAGGATATGCCCAATGGGGGAAAAATTGATGGCGAGGTGATCGCTTTTCTCAATCTGAGCGTGGGCTGGCACCGCAACGATACTCGCGGGTTGGGGCGATTTGGCCGCGCCGAATCAGAAAACCGGGAGGAGTTCCGCACCGAATTGAAGGGAATGATAGACCTCCTTCACAATTCCGCTTGTATCGCCTGTTGGGTACCAATTTAATGAAAGCTCGGGGTTAGTTCCAATCCCGCGAGATCGCCGACTGGGTGCTCGGGTATGACCCCACCCGCCTGGTGGATGCCGCCTCAGGCTGGTTCGACCAGGGCGGCGGTGATTTTCAAAGTAAGCATATCTATGTGAAGAAATTGAAACAACCCAAACCCGACGGACGGTCTTTTGCGATCACCGAGTTTGGCGGATACACCCAGCAGCTACCGGGGCATATGTGGGACCCTGGGAAGAAATTTGGCTACCGCTTTTACGAATCCCGCGAAGCACTCACTGCTGCATATGTTGAATTGCTGGAAACCCAAGTCAAGCCGCTCATCTCTCTGGGATTGACCGCTGCCATTTACACCCAGACTACCGATGTGGAGATCGAGGTCAACGGTTTTCTAACCTACGACCGTAAAGTAGAAAAAATGGAAGCCGATGCTATCCGAAAATCACACAAGGAAATCATTGGTTCGCTTTGATCTTCGTAGCCTCAGTCCCGGTTAATTGTGCTGGATCCGTTCTGGAATATCCTTAGGATCAGCAAGATTCCCCCCACCCCCACCGCGATGGTCGCCAGGTCATACAGGATGATCGCCCCGAGGACCAACGCCCACTGCAAGCCGCCGGGTTGGGTTACCCCAGAAGCCAGCCCCATCGCCACCGCGGCTCCCTGTCCAGTGACCAGGAACAGCACGGCTGCCCCCAAACCCGCCCCTATCCACCTCCGGTAACATTTGGCCCGGATGGACGCCCAGAGGAGCAATAACCCCCCGGCGAGGAAAACCGGGAACAGCTCTGCTGGGATCAGGTAATCAAAGTGGAATTCTCCCCGTTGGATCAGCACAGCCCCGGTGATGATCACCAGGGCGAGCACAGGAAACCACGCGAGCACCGTCCCAGCTACTGCAAGGATTTTCGTAATAACACTGTTCTTACGCATCGCCACCTCCTCGCTGTGAATACCTTCGTTGCATGTTCACCCGATCAGCTGGTTGACCTTTTCTAAAGCTTCAGCCGCTTCAATTTCATTCGCGAAGCTGCCCACTTCAGTCTTCCGGTTATCATTAAAAATCACCTGCACTCCATACGTGGACGGTGCATCGGACCAATCGTGTGTAATTACCTTCATTTCCGACACGTCATCAAATTGATACCGAAACCGGCGGATCGGGATGAGCGGGGTTTCATAAGCATAATCGATTGTGCGAGTGCTGCCGTCAAAATGCAATGCCTGGTTCAACCCGAAAAGACCGCTGAAAATGAAAAGAAATCCAACCGCAACTGCCCCAAGAGATATGATGATGGCAAACACTAGCATCAGGTTGAAACTAGTCCAACCCGGGCGAATGAGAAGGTCGTAAGGGGCCAGAAATGGGATTAAACCGAATACGATAAGCAATATTCTCACTCCAGTCGGCATCCGCTCCGAAAAAGTGATCTGGTCATTCTCCACGAAAAATGAAGGTTGTTTATTTGATTTTTTCATTCTGACCATGATCTTTTTTGATTAATCACTAGTTTTACCCAGTTATGATCAGCCGGTAGGTCAAATCACTGACGGGTTATGGTTTGACCATCTGGCGTGTCCCTTACCTGCCATCCCAGATCCTGGATCCTTTGGCGCAGGTTATCCGATTTCGCCCAATCCCCGGCTTCCCGGGCGGTCTTGCGTTCTTCAACCAGGTCCTGGATTTCATGCGGGATGGAGTGGGAGTCCGTCTCCACTTCAATGTACCGAAGGTGCTTCCATATCCCAGCCGGGATGCCTTCCTCGATGGTATCCGGACAGTGAACGGGGCCGAGCCGATCGACCGGAAACGAAGTGCCAGCTGGGTGGATCTCAGGTTCGCTATTCTGCAGCAAGCTTACCGAGCTCACACCAGTGACCGTACACACGCCGGAGGAAAAATCGATGATTAGGCCGGTATGCTCATCCAAGCCAAGTACAGTATGAGCAGGGGGAAGCATAGCAAGCCAGTCCTTGAACCGATCCATACCGATGAAACAGCGGCTCGTATCCACCTCCGCACCGCCATCGGTGTTGTTCCAGTGCGGTACACAGGAAAGCGAAAGCCCGAAATCAGTGAAAAGGCCGAGTCCGGGTGGGCAGGTGATTTCTTGACCTACCTTGAAGATCTCATAGACAGGAACCACGCGCGCCCCAACGGCAATTGTCGCTGCGCTCGAAAAAACAAGTCCCGCTCCCTGGCGGTAACGAGCCCGAACCAGGTTCCATGCCAGCGTTCCCTTGAGTTGCCGGACGGCATAGGTAGGGCTGCCAGGACCCATTACGATCAGATTGGCGCTAAGTAGTGGTTTTAGTATCGAGGGATCATCGGGACTGAACAAAGATCCGAGTTTGCGCGCCGGTACAAGGTCGATGACTGGTTGGTAATTCTGCAACCGGGTCTTCAGGAAATCCGCCATGCGCCCAGCCACTTGCGGTGAATTCAGCTCAAACCCGGCTGGAGTTTCCAGGATGGCTATTCGCAATGGAGAAGGCAATTTCTGGGCGATAGTCTCGAAGATTCTGCCGCCAGCAAGAGAGGTCTCTCCTGAACCTAGTAATGCGATCAAACCGAATGTTTTGTGCAAGGCCATTTCTCCAATATCAGCAAGATTCGCTCGCAAACGGAGGCGAACAAGCTAATCGTCAGCTGAAGTCGCCAATAAACCATCACTAATCCTTTGAGGGAATTATAAGACTTACCGGAAATAAAAAATCCCGAAACTCCAAAGGTCCATGACCCAATGGGTAATCATCAAAGGCAAAAGAAACCGCTCCTTTTGGTAATAAAACCCAAGAATCAACCCGATCAGAAACGTGAAAAGGATCTTATCCGGAAAAAACACGCCGTGGATCAGCGCGAAGGAAACCGACGAGAACACCAGGGCAGCCCAGGGTTTCTTCCCGCGAAGGTCAAACCCCGTCAGGATGTGCCCGCGCCAGATCAATTCCTCGGTGAAGGCCGCGGTGGCGGGGGTGAGTACCAGCAGCAGGATCATTTGGCAACCAGAAAAGCTCTGGTAGCTGAGTTCCGGCATTTGTCTGGCAAGCAGAGTGATATAGACCATCCAAATCGCGTTGACAGAGATGAACATCAGAATGGCTGCTCCCCAGCGAAAGCGAAAGGGAGAGTCGTCCTGGGAAAAAAGCTTCCGGATGGAATCCCCCGAGCGCTTGTAGCGAAGGATCAATACCAACGCGAAGAACCATTCCAGAGCGAACACCAAAGCACTGATCCCAAGTTGAAGGCGTCCGTAATCCAGTTCAAAGTGTGCAGGCTCAACCCCCTTGGCGGCAGCATAAACCCCGATATACATCACGCTCACGAGGATCAATGCGCCGATATTAAAAGCGATCGGCGGCCAGATCACGTAAGGCCAGACGTTGCGGCTCTCCGGTTTTCTCTCTTTGTTCATGTTGCCCTCCCATGAACAACCACTTGTACCCGGTTCATGGCTGATTGCCATTGAAATGGACTTCCGCCCGTTCGATCACACAGTCAGTTTAACCTTTTCGATCTCCCCCACCATCAGCCAATCGTCCATGTTTCCATAAGCGCGCTTATCCACACCGAATGGGGATAGCGCTTCGGCTTTGTCGATTCCGATCAACACCAGGTACCTTTTTCCACCCCAGCGGTTTCGCTGCTTTTCGGTCAGTTGCAACTGCCCCTGGTACTGCTTCACAAGGTGGATGGATTCCTCCTCCGTCATAGCGTCCGAGTTCAGGACTGAGGTCACCACTGATTTCGCCCGGATCAATCCCTCCGCGTCGTTATTCAGGAAATACAGCGTATCCCCGGCATTCACCCTTCCATATGGCATCTTTCGTCCAGTTGCACCGCGGATGATCATTGTTTTCTCCCCGCTGAGGATTCGCTCCATTTCCCTGGCTGATGCGTCAAGATAAACCACGTGGTCCATGCTTCCTCCTTAAGAATCAGCTCGTAACCTTCACGTTGTGTTTTGCTTCTGCAGCACCCTGATCGATAGCAGGGTCAGCCACCGTGAGGGAATCTTCTTCTGCCCGAACTCCCAATCCTTCCAGGCCAGCCAGACCGATTCCAGGGTGAAGCGTCCATCCGAATCTGCCTTCCCCTGAAGCAGCGAAAGCATTTCAAGATAACGGGGATCATTTCTCACCCAGGTGAAGTGCGATAAAACCTCCAGCACGTGCAGCAGGTCGTACCAGATGAATGGCACCTTGACCTTGCGGAAATCCGTACCCATGTAGAAGATATAGGGATGATCGCTCAGGCTCTGCGCCCATAACCGCAGCAGGGTCTCTGTGCCCTCGCGACACACCTGGGAATCCCGCCAGTCATCCATCGCTGCCAGGGCTTTGAGCATGGCCAGTGTGGCGAACGGGCAGGGATCATCCTTCCGTCCGGGTCCGCGGAAATTCCCGAGCGACCTCGACACCGCGCACGGCCAACCGTTTTCCCGCGCGAGACCAGCCAGGAAAGCGGCTGATCTTTTCACTGCTGGGTGTACCTGCTTGCCCATCTTCGCCAAGGCGTAAAGCAGCAGGGGGGCATCGCACAGCGCCCAGCCCAACTGATCCTCTCCGCTGCCGCCAAAATGGGTGGGTACATTGATGGGCAACTGAAACGGGCCTTCTTCGGATTGGCTATCCAGAATCCGTTGTACGATTGGTGCCATCCCGGGGTCGTCCGCGTGCACCCCGAGGTCTGCCAAAAAGGTCAGTTTGTGAAAAGGCTGTCCGGCGCTTTTATGGCTGGAGATCACCTGCCAAGGCCAATCCTGCAGTTCGCTGATGATGCTCTGCACCTTTGGATCCGCCAGCATTCCCGCCCTGGCAGCCAGGACGGCGGGATCATCCTCCGTTTGACCCAGCAGGTCCAGCCGGGTGCGGTAGGCGATAAAAGGTTCACCTTCCAATAGCCAGTTAATTGGTGGATTCATTCAAATTAATTATATCCCCCGAGACAAGATGTTACCGATCACCCTGATGCGGTTTTGCAGGATTCAAAAATATATTACGCTGCTTCCCCCAGGATATCCTCCACCGCATCCTTTGCCCAATAAGCCACCTGCCCATTGCTGGAAAGCCTGCGGACCCCGTCGATGTGGTTGCCCAGGGTGACGATTGGTGGTTCCTCAGAAGTCACCTCATCACGGGTGAGCACCTGTCCCAACCCGACGGTGGCGAGCAGCCCGTTGCACAGGCAGCGTTTTCCCTCTGCGTTCGGCGGCAGCCCGCGGTCGCGGGTGAACGCTTCCAGCGGTCCAGCGGGGCAGCGGTGGAAGATATGGCGCTCACCGGTTTCATTCGCCTTCAACAGTCCACGCTGCTGCAGCAGACCGATATCGCAGATCCTGCGCCTGTCTTGGTAAACCTTTTCATCCGCCAGAGTTCCTGGAAGTTGAACCACCTTGAAAGGGTACCCGGTGGGGGAAAACAGGGTGGTGCGGACCAGTTCCGATTCATCTACCCCTTCCCTGATCTTCTGTAGGATAGCGTAGCGCAGGTCCGGACGCAGGCCGGATTCCATCGCCAGGGCGAAATTCGTCCCCACCTGCACGCCAGCAGCCCCGGCACTTAATGCATTTTGCAGCCCCTCCCGGCTGCCGTAGCCGCCCGCCAGCCAGAAGGGCAGCCCCGCCCCACGGATGGCTTCCAGGTCGGGCTCATCCTCAAGCCCGTATAGCGGCTGATCGAGGTCATCCTTTATCATCGGTCCCTGCGGACCTGCGTTGTGCCCCCCGGCAGTGTGATGTTCAATGATGAATCCGTCCGGAGCGCCGGTCGGGCTCTGCGCCAGGGCCAGGGCAAGCGGTGCCAGCGAAGCTATTGCCAGGAATGCCGGACGCGCAATGGGCTGCCGGGTGAGGATTCCATCCAGAATGGTTTTCGGATCGAACGCTATCTGGAAGGATTCCCCCGATTCCCGGTACAGCATGGGGATATCAATATTCACCGGTTGGTGCTGCGCCAGCATCGTGGAAACCGAAGGCAGCCCCTCCGGACTCCCCGCACCAACCACGATGCCATCCACCCCTGCCAGCATGGCGCCATACATGGCAAAGACCAGCGGCAGCTCGATCTTCTTGAGGAAATTAATGAAGATCTTCCCGCTGTGCCCAACCTTCGCCAGCCAAACCTCGGCGAATGCAGTCAGGATTACCCTTTCGATCACATCCTGCGGCAGGGATAGGCCCACTATACCTGCATGGTTATCAGAAGCGATTATTTTATCGGTGCCATGAAGCGACCCGGCTGCCTGCATTGGGAAGTGACGGAACTTCTCTCCGGGAGCCTTCCCACCCTGGATGAAATACCGGGTGAAAAAGTCTTTTCCGAGAGGCGTATTGAATTTCTCATCAAACGCTTGGAATGCTCGGCGAACATGCCCGCCGGGATCGCCCAGCTCCAGGATTCGCGCATAACCCACATCCAGACCGATCCCGGAAACCGTTCCAGCGGTCACTCCTGGCCGCTCAATCGCGACCGCCCTGGCCAGCCGCCAGTTGGAGACATACGCCCCCATCCCGCCCTGGATCAATTTCACCTGACGAAGGAATTCCATCGCGCTACCTCGAACTTTCCATTCCATTATTATCACAAAACACCCGCAGGGTTGTATGCTTCACAGTACGGTTAATAACCCTTAATAGCACGGCAAGGTGCTCCCCAAGGTCAGGCATGCAAACCATCCGGGGAGATAGATGGTATAATGAATACGAATTCAAGGATCGTGATTTCTGATGCCAATCCTTCCGTGGATTGGTTTTTTTCTTTCTGCCCGGCAGGGTTAGGAGCAGGTGATGCACTTCCAGGTTGGCAATCAGGTAATTCACTATACGCTCGGCCTCGGTGAGGTCGTTGGGGTGGAAGAGCGATCGCTTTCGGGGGAAAGCGTACTCTATTACCTTGTGCGCATCAAGGATCTGACGGTTTTCGTACCGGCCGATAATGGGACTGAGTGCCGGTTGCGCCCCCCATCCGCGAAGAGGGATTTTCAAAAAATGTTGAACATCCTGGGACAGCCGGGAACGGAGCTGGCTGAAAATCGATTTGAGCGAAAGGCGGCCCTTCGCCAGGAGATGGCGGATGGAAAACCGGAATCCGTCTTCCGGGTGGTGCGGGATCTAACCTTCCGCGCCCGGACGAAAAATCTCAACGATGACGACAAGAATATCCTGGAGCGGGCGCTAAGCCTGCTGCGGTCCGAAATGGCCTTGGCGTTAAGTGTTCACCCGGAACAGGCTGAACAGGAATTGCAGAAACACCTACATCCACTGGAGGTTGCAGTTACTTAGGTTTGTCATTTTTTCGAGCCTGCCAGGTCCTGATAAGACTCAAACCAAACAGGATGAATCCCGTCGGTGTGGTGATTAGGTAAAGCACCCAGTTGGTTCTCCATTGGAGATCCAGGTACATTGCGAGCGCATAAACTGCAACCGCGCAAAAAGGGATGCTTAACAGGCAGGCATATTTCCAGGCTGGTATCACACTGTTGAACGAATCCAAAATCGATCCATCGGTTTCTGATAGCCTATTCCAACGCAATCCTAAATAGACCAATCCTAACAGTACGGGGAGGATGAGGGCAGCCAACGGCTGGGCAGGAATGGTCACAAAAAAGAAATAAAGCATTACCAACCCGCCAATGATCATGATCGGCCAGCGGTTTGGCGCGAAGGTTTCAACCGAACTCCAGTCTGAAAGCTTGTAGGCGATGATGACAAGGATTGTCGCAATAAGCGAGAATACCGTAAATTCCAGGATGGTGGATACACCGCCATCCGGCTCCCCCCACCAGCTGATCGCCCACAAGCCATAAACCAACCCGATCAAGGCGCAGAGCTTCAGGGTAGCCAGGGGATCAGGGGAATGCAGGCTTTTCCTCACCGCGTACCAGCCTACCCAGACTGTGATGAGCGCGTGCCACGCTAGCCCGGTGAATGAGATAGATAATGGCAACTGCTCGTATGTGGTTTGCACAACGATCCCTTCACCGATCCAACCAAAGGCTGATGCCGCCAGGAACAACGCCCAGATGCTCCTCACCCTGAAATATCGTACCAGAACAAGAAAAATCAACGCCATTAGCGAATAAGCAACCCAGGTGGAAAGCCAATTACCAATTGAATCTCCAGGCCGCACGCGCGCCCAGAAAAGCAGTTCGGAGTAATAGAAAAAGATGAAACCTGTTGCTATAACCTGGGTGAACATTCGAAAAGTTTTCAAGGTTCTTTCCCTCAAATTCACACCATCAATGCCAGGAACCGCTCGATCTCATAGGTTGCTGCCTGCGAGGATGGGGAGATTCGCCTGGATACCCCGAAATATTGATCAAATCCGTGAACTGTCTGAGGAAACTCAATAAAGATCGATCTCGCTCCCGCTTCACAAAGCGCTTTGTGCAAGCGGCGACCGTGAGAGGCATCGATCAGGAAATCGTTATCAGCAAATATCTGCAGTGTTGTCGGGCATTTGGGACCTGCGTACGCTATCGGTGAAGCCGCCCGGTATCTGTCCGGTTTTTCCTTCAAGGTCCCCCCCAATAACCCGACCAGTAAAAGCGCTCCGCCGGGGATATTTCCGTATCGGTAAGCGGGGAAAGCCCGGTTTCTGGTCATGAATCTATCCAACCAGGTCCGGTCGTGGGTCCGGGGCAACATGTCAGCGCTGATCTGGCTGCTGAACTCCGGCTGCCTTTTCGTTGAGCGGCCGTATTCTTCAAAAAAGGCAGCCATATCTGTTATGCCAAACATGGAAATTACTGCACGGATGGAAGGGTATTGACTCTCCGCTTTTGAAGAAGCGGGGGGTTCGGGTGAATACGCCGTCAGCAAGGCCAGGTGCGCGCCACCGGAAACACCCATCAATACGATCCGCTCCGGGTTCACCCGGTATTCCTTTGCGTGCTCTCTCATCCAATTAACTGCCTGCCCCACACCGATAAGCATCATTTCCAGGTTTGCCTGGGGAGCCAGCGGGTAGGCCACATCCAGGATCACATGTCCCTGGTTCGCCAGACGGCGAAAGAGAGGCTGCGTCAGGAAATCCTTATCCAAAGCCTGCCAGGCTCCTCCATGGAGATAGATGACTGCCAATCCGCTGTGGGGAATGTTATCTGCAGGTTCCCACAGGTCGGCAAGCAGAGACGGAACAACATCTTTCCCCGGTTGTAGTAGTATATTTCGCGTTCTCTTGGCGGGAGGGGCATCAGGTTGGATCAAGCGGTACTTTTTAGTCGCGGTTCTAATTTGCTGTACCCGACCAACACCAAAGACCGGGATTAATGGGTCTTCACCTTTAGCAATAAGGAGAATGTGACGGAGCAATAAAATTACTCCGGAAAGGCTGGCTACGATCGCGAATGTGTTGGAAGAGAACCACCCTAGTAGAATACAAACCAGTCCGAGGAGGAGGAAAACCGGGGACCAGGCATCGGCCCAGAGTTTTGGCAACCAGAAAACCCCGCCCCAAATCCCGGGCGGGAATTTGATTTGCAATATTAACCCGGAAACCAGGCACACCCCTCCGAAAACCGTGACGGCGATCTCAATTCCTGTCATCTTTACCTTCGGACCGAAAAAACAGGCCGGTTTTTCTAGATCGACAGTTTACCCGTGCAATTCCAGGAAAAACTCAAAGCAGTTTTATGGGCAAGCTTTCTGTCCAGGCGCGGATCTTCTCCCAATCGCGGATATCACCCTGTGGAAGCTGATCCTTCCCGGGGAGAAGATTATACGGGAACACCAGCTTGCTTGAATCCAATCTTCCACCGAAGACCTCTTTCGCAATCGGCTGGAACCAGGGATATTTTGATAATTCTTTTTCAAAATTCCCCCATACATTCTTCCAATCCTCCTCCTTGTCCTGCGTTGGTCCAAGGGAGAAGAAAGCCGTAGGTATTCTTTCAATATCCTTCTTATGCTTTTTCAAAAAGTTATGGGCATCCCCAATAATCCGGAACATATACATGGGTGCCCCCAAAACCAACCCGCTGTGATCCTTCACGGATTTCACCATCTTCATTTCACCAAGATCTGCATCAACCTCATTTTCTTGTAGTGTTTTGACCATAAACTCGGCGATCTCACGGGTGGAGCCACATTTGGTGGCGTAAGCTACCAGAATTTTTTCAGACATGAACAGCCTCCTGAACAAAAAGTATGAATAAATCTACCTGATCCTAATTATCTTACATCAGGGAATTGAAATTAGGAACTCGGAGATCTCGTCCCAGCTACGGTTTTGATGGGAAAGCAGTCCGTGATTCTCATCCGGGTACTCGACAACCTCCACCTCCCCGCCCCACTGTTCCGCCAGTCTCTTGGAAAGCTCGGGCGGGACGTTCGTATCCAGGCTGCCCATTAAAACGAGGAGCGGAGTTTTAATTCCCGGCGCAATAGCGGCGGAATCGAAAAAGGACCGCAGGATTCCGGAAAACGGCGTATACGCGGGCGATTGTTTGAACCCGATCAGCGATAATTTGTCATAGGGTGCCACCAGGATCGTTCCGGAAGTTGGGCGCTCGGCGGATAAATATACAGCCACCCCGGTTCCCAGGCTGTAGCCCATACTCACGATCCTCCCGGGGTCGATATCCTCCCGGTTCGACAGGGCATCGTAGACCACCAGGGCGTCATCCAGCACCTTCTGCCTGCCCGGTGTGCCCTCGCTTGTTCCAAACCCCCGGTAATTGATCAACGCCACCTTCCATCCGTCCAACTGCTTCACATATGGGATCAAACTCGAGGATTCCGAACCGCTGCCATTGAAAATGATGACCAGTGGCGCAGGATTCGGAGCGGCATTATCCACCAGCCAGCCGTTCAGTTCCACTCCATCCGGTGCGGTGATGTTGAGAGCTTCCACATTTCCAGTCGCAGCATTCTTTGCTGCTTCCGCCGTAAGGGTGCTGGGCTGGAAAAACGTGCTGGTGTGGTCCGCGATGGTATCCTGGAAAAAGAGAAGGGTGATGAACATCAGCAGGTAGGCCCCCGCAACCGCCAAAAGCAGATCCAGCGCCAGCACACCCAGCGCCTTCCAGAAACGTTTGATCTTAACCGCCAGGACCGCGGCAGTGATCAGGAAACCAACGAGACCTGCGACCGTGAGGATCACGATCAGCCTGCCGTTGGTGAATTTGCTGGCAAGAAAGGCAGCCAGCCCGAAAACGCCGAAAAGTATTGAAGTAACCTGGAACTTTCTGTATGACCTTCCGCTTTGGTTTTCTTCCATTATGTCCCCTCCAATACGAACTTAGATCTAATTCCGATGCGAAAGCAGGGAAACGAACAGGACAAGGATCCAGGAGATCTTGGCCAGGTCCGGATCGATGAAAGCGATCCCAATCGACGCCAAAAAGATCCCACCTGTTGCCAAAGGCAGGATGGTTTCAGAGTGGATCACTTTTTTACTCAATCCCGGTTCGATCAAGCGGTGCTTCGCTGATGCATATCCCCACAGGAGCGCCATCATGATCGAACCGGCGACCATCGTTGCTGCGTAGAATATCGTCACGTAGGCATCGCTCGAGACGCTGATGAGCGAGGTGGGGAAGGGAATGAACGCGATCACCATAAGGAAGAGCAGGTTGAGCACCAGAAGCGAACGGTTATAGCCGATCACGTAGCGGAACTTGCGGTGGTGCGAGATCCAGAATGAACCGATAGCTAGGAAGCTGATCACATAAGCCAAGTATTTCTGCCACATTGTCCCTAGCGCAGCAACAAGCTCCAGTGGGGGTAACATCCCCGCGCCTTCGGGAAGGCGAAGATCCAGCGCCAGCAGGGTGATGGCGATGGCGAACACCCCATCGCTGAAGAAGATCAGGCGTTCCAAACCGTAGCCCCTCTTGGTGTGCTCGCCTAGAAATGGATCTTTGATTCCGACCGTTTTTTCTTCCAAATCTGCGTTCATGATTTTGAACTTTCCTCCCCGAATCAAATTCACCGAACTCAGGGTGTGTCGATCCTGCGGATCAGTTCGTTGGTAAATTCCCAGGTTCGTTCCATCACATCCACGTCCATCTTGTCAAATGTATCGGCTTTCTGATGCCAGTAAGGCGCAACACCCTCGCGGGTCAAGCCGAAGAGCGCAATAGCCGGGATCTTGTTGCGGATGGCATCAGCCATTTCACTGTTCCCGCCACTGATCTTCGCCGGGTAGGCGCCCCACTCCGGGTGTTCCGCTGCAAGTTGCTCCACCGTACTCACCAATTCTGGGTCAGCCTTGAACGGCACAACAATTCCTTCGCTCGTCAGCCAGGCCGGGCCGGCGCATCCGAGCATTTCGAAAACCAGTGATTTCGGGCTCTTCAAATCAGCCAGGTGCTGGCGGTAGAAATCGATCATGCCGTAGTGCTGCACCTCTTCACAACCGGTACAGACTGCCCAAACCCGCGTGTGTTCCAGCGGTTTTTTCGCGAATTGCTCCGCCAGGGTCAGCACCATCCCTGCTGCGGTGGCGTTATCGTTTGCCCCTGCTGTAAAGGGCGTGGAATCCGCTTCGATGCAGATCGCAGCAAGCAGCACCGCGCAGATGGCGGTGGGGATGCTGGCATACCAGGCCCACGACCAGGGAAAAAAGATTGAAAGCGTATATACCAACACTTGGATGATGAAGGTGATAAAAACCAGGGTCACAAAACTATCGTAGAACTTCACATGCTTCGGTGTTCGGAAGATGAAAGGCGTGCGCTGGCTATCCAGGTGGCCCACAATCACAAGGTCACTGGTGCGCTTCCCGGCGGGTGGGATCACCGCATGCACATTCTGGCTCTCCCCCTTGGGGAGGATCAGGCGGTATAGGTTATTCTGAAAACCCAATTCTTGCAGTTCGGTCGCAAGCACCAGGATGCTTAGCAGCGCGGCAATGACAGCGGTTGTGGTTCCACCAAGAGGGTAAATGACAAATGCTATTAGCATTCCTATGCTGCCGATCAGGTGCGGCTGGAAGATCGAATGCGCGCTCTTGAAGGTCTCCCACACCGGGGTCAGCCCAAATTTGGCGAATTCCAAACGGGCGTATTCGGCACTTTTTCTCTCTCCCTCCCCCGTGGGTCCGCGCGGACCGATCTCCTCGGATAAGTACCGCACCCTTTCAAGCCAGGATGTGACTTCTGGAATCCTGGATGTTTTTTTGACCATTCGTTTTCCTCCATGGCTTCGACTTCATTAATAATCTGAGACACAGAATTTCAGCGTTGTGAAAAGAATTAGTGTTTTCTGAAAATTATCCAGTCCGTTAGAACATCTCATCAAGATAGGGGGCTGCTGGTGGAAACATGCGAGCGGCCTGCTCAATGGAGGCGGGGGAAAGTTTTCCCCAGCCACGATAGGCGAAATCGCGGGGGTCGTGACTGCCAAAGATCAGGGCGGTCAAACCCTGGATACTTAAATTGTCACTAGCATTCACATTCTTCTCAACCCGTAGCTTTCCGTCAAACGATTCAAATCGCCAACCGCCCTCATTCCAGGGGCAGGCTGGGTCATCAACCACCGCACTGAACTTGCCCGGACCCACATGCAAGCCATTGATCCGGCTGATATCCAAAATCCTTCCCATGGGGGTATTGTATAACTCGGTCTTCAGCTTCGTATCAAGAAGCCAGGTTTCCGGACGCTCTCCTGGCGGCAGCAGGATCAACGCCCGATCAGCCTGGTCGATGTGCATAGCTATCCATTGAAGAAGTTTGTATTTTGCTTCGCTCGTTTCATAATCCAGCCGGCTGACACTGAACTGGAATTTGCCCTGGTCATCATCGGTCCCCTGGATTTCATATACCATGATCCCTTGCAGGCGTCCGTTGAACCAGGCCTCAGCCAGCCATTGGTTCTGGAGATTCTCAGAAATAGCTTCGGGATTATCATAAAAAGCCATCCCGTGGGTACGGCCAAGCCGGCGCTTCATGAAACTACGGTAATCATCCAGTCCTTTTTCAACGCGTACGAGGCGGATCTCGCCCCCGAGGTTGAACTTTAAGACTGGTGCGAGAGCATCGGTTGTAAACCTGGCAAGTATAGGAGAGGGAAAAGTGCAGTATCCGAGTCTTTCATAAAAGGATTCGCGGAAAGGGTAAAGGCTGGAAAACGCTTGCCCATCTTTCTGCCCCGCCTCGAGTAAAGCCGTGAACACCCGGCGTGCATATCCCTTCCGGCGGATATCCGGCGCAGCTGCCAACCCCCAGAAAGCAGACATCATAAAGATCTCGCCGCGTACATTCTGAGCCATGGGAGTGGATTGGATGCAGACGATAGGACGGCTGCCAGCGAAAAGTGCAAGGCAGGTGGAATCCAGCCGGGTGCTGACCCATTTCTTCCACTCCTCCTTATTCGTCATGGGCGGGGAGGGGTGAAATGCATAGGATGCCAATTCATAAAAAATATCGATGAATTCTTCACCATTAAGTTGTCGTAATTGAAGGTCTGGCATTTTGGGTTTCCTATACCTCGGTTTAGATTTTCAGAATTGATTTTATCTAACAAATATTCAAAATCTTAGTAACTCTCTAACCTTGTACCAGCTTCACCCGCTGCTCGGTCAGCAACCCGGCTTCTTCCATCGCAAGCGGACGCATCTTGATCGGGAAGCGGTTGTGCAACGGGCTGAGTTTAGCGCCCCAGCGGCTTGGATAGGTGAATACGACCTTGATCACCAGGCGCAGGAAACCGCTCATCTGGCTCGCCTCATCGATTTCCTCCAATCCAGCGTCATCCCACCCACCGGCGAGCGCATAAAAGAAGAAGAATACCGGCATGGCAGGCAGAAGCCCGATAAAGAAGAGGATGATGCTGGATATTTCATCTCCCTGCCAAACGAATTTTGCGACCAGGCTGAGAAACAGGTAGTGTAGTCCGGCTGCCATAAGAGGAGCGGTCAGGGTCTGCCAGAAATAGATCTTCTGTGGGAAACAGTACCTGTCTGCAACAAAATAGGCGACGACACCACGGACCAGGATACCGATAAGGTAGGCAAAGACGAGTGCCTCAATTTGAAACCTGGCCAGCAGAGCCACCAACAGCACAATTCGGATGATTTGTTCAAGAAGGATCATAACTGCCCGCAGGAATGGGCGGTTCGCACCCAGGAATATTGCGTCCCCGAGCCAGCCGAAAAACTGGATTGCTCCGAAAATGGTAAGCGGGACGGCAAGAATCGCGGCGCGCTGGAATTCCGTGCCGGATGAACCCAGGATGAACTTGGGAGCGACAACCAGTAGAATCGCCCCTAACACCGCGCTGGTGATTGCGCCCCATTTGTAGGATTGCACGCTGTAATACTGGCTGAGTTTCTTATAGCCGCTAGATATCGCTTCCGAAATTGCCGGCATGATGCCATCAAAAAGGTTGGTGGAAACAGTGAAAGCCAGCAGGAAATTTCCCGCCAGGATCCAGTTCCCCCAGGCCTCGGAATAGTTCACCAGCCCACTCTGCGTGATCCAGATTTCTAGCGCACTTCCGGCCGCCACGGTCATTCCGCCGAGCATCTCAAAAAACCCGAAGCGGAAGGTTTCTTTGATGATCTTCCAGTCGAAGTGCGCCATAAATAATATGCTGACTTTGTAACCGATCCTCCGGTATAGCCACATGCCTAAAAGGAAATTACATAATTCCAGCGCGTATGCCGCGGCACCCAGGCCGAGAACGCCGCCCATTGAAGCTCCCATTTGCGGGTTGGCTTTCCCCCAGGCATAAAAGATTGGGACCAGCGCCAGCTGGGTGAGAACTGGCCAGACGATCGCCCAGGCTGCGTCCAGGTAGCGAGCATAATCATTACGCTGCAGACCGTTCAGCGTAGTACGGAAGACCCCGTAAAAACCGGGTACCTGGATCAGGGTATGCATGATGATGCTCCAGGCGAAAAGTGCGTAGGGAGTGCGGACGATCCCGAGAGAGGTTGCCATCACCACGATCGCCACCTGGATTGCACCTGAGAGCGCCTGCCACCAGAGATATACCTGGACATACTTGATTCCCCGGCTGGGATCAGAAACCCGGTACTGGCTGAGGTATTTCATCGCCGCCACAGAAGTACCCAGGTCGAAAAGAGCCCACGTGAGCCCGAAGAATTGAACGACGCGTCCCCACATACCCAACGCCTGGGCGGAGGGAAGGATAAATTGCGGCAGGATCAGGTTTTGGTAAATGATCAAAGGGATGAACAGGATGATCCCAATACCCATACCCACAAGCAATCCTGAGAGTGGTCGGTGGAATCCGACCTTTTCCCAATCTGTGGTTGCCTCTTGGGTGATATATTTTTTTCTATCCGCTACGATCGAATCCAACGCTTCGGGGTGCCGCAGGCTCCAGCGGCGTACAATGATAAAAGTGCCGAAGAAAATTGCTATCATTGCAGCTAAAAAGATCAACAGGGTAGAACGCTCCTGCCCATGCGGCACAGGAGAAATCGGGTAATCTGCAAAGGAAAGCGGGGTGGCCCCCGCCGAACGCTCCACCAGGGAATAGATCAGGTAATTAAAATATCCCCAATCCTGGATTTGAGGGTTCGCTTCCCCGGAAAACCAGGCGGTAAGGAGAAATACACCACCTGCGGAGGGGGCAATCGTTCCTGCCGGCAGGTACCACAGGACGCCTTCCGGTTCTTCATACCCACTCACTAACGCTTCTGCACCGGAGGGTAATCCATCCACCCGGGAGCGTTCGCGGATCTGTGGCGCGCCGTTCCAGACTATCTCGGTTAATAACTGGTCTTTGGGCTGACTGACATCCCGAACCTGAATGACTGCAGGATCCTGTTTTGTACTAAAAAGTGCGGCCAACCATATAAAAAGGTTAAACCCTCCTGCGTTTTCACTTGTGGTTTCCACCAGGCTGAGAGGTTCCTCTTCGACCGTCAGGGAAACATTCTCTCCCAGCAAGGATTGGATCTGATCCTGTGAGGTATCAGGGCCCGGAACCAGGATCAACCCGGTGCCTCTCCTGACAGCATCAGCAATCGCTTCGGAGGATGGAATCCTCCCATTCAAGACAATCACATCCGCATCAGCGGGATCTTCCACAAATTTATTCCCTGCCAGGTCGAGTGCAGTCTTCACCCCTCCATTCTCCCCCGCAAAATAAACATTCCGCGGTGATATCTGCTGGGTTGGGTCAGGCGCGCAGGCGCTGAGGAGCAAGCAAACCAGGAAAAGGGCAAGTATCTTTTTCATGATTGATTTTTTGTCATTTCCGGGTCACGCACCCATAACTGGAACCCTGATATCAAACATGGTGTTTCCAATATTATCGGTGGTGGCTGCATTGAGGATAATCTTCTTGCCAGTATCAAATATGTCGCCGTCCACCCGCATAGTGCGTGGCGAGCCTAAACCTACCGGACCGCCCTGCTCCCAGGAAAATTCCGCTTTGCGGAAGTTTGTGGAGTCAAACGTCATGGTGATTGCAGCAGCATCGTTTGATTTTTCGCCTGCCTCGACGGGACCGATCCCGATAAAGGTTGTGGCATCTGCAAAGCTTTTCAGGCTGAAACCGAATCCTAAATCGTGATTCTTTACCGAAACAATAACGAGTTGTTTTGCCAGCTGGAAGGAAGGAATCATTTATTCTCAATATTATTCTTACATTTTACACGAGGAGCGTGGTTCCTTCCGTCGTGAAAATATTCTTGATAGAATTATTATCTTCTGAGATCTGGCAGAGAGAAATATTTCTTGAACTCGCCGGGAAGCAACCTCATACTCAACAAAACCAGTTGACGATTTGACCCCGTTGACCTTCCGAAATATATCGTAAGAACTCACAGCCCACTTAATATTGAATTCATTTTTATTCCCCCTTTCCTTTCGTTTTCAAATTCCTAATAATTCTCTAGTAACATATTAAGATATATATCATCTAATTTATATAATATTATAGGTGGAGGTCTCTATGAAAATTTTTACTTTATCAGTGTTTTTCTTAGTCTCATCTCTTTTCCTTGTCGCATGCGCAGCACCAGTAATTCCAAATGAGGTTATCCCTGCTGATCAAGCTCCGCAGCCGGTTGAAACTATTCCTCTCCCGGATTCGGAACCTGCGTCAGAATCGACCAATGTTGCCACTGGCTGGCAGGATGAAGTTTTAATTGATGTGAATACGCAATCAGATTTTCGGATTTCCGATTTTGCTGGAAAGGTGGTGCTTTTGGAAACCATGGCAATGTGGTGCACAACTTGTAAACGCCAGCAGCAGGAAGTTGTTGCCCTTCATCAAACCCTTGGCGAAAGGGATGATCTGGTAAGCGTGGTTCTCGATGTGGATCCCAACGAAGATTCAAAATCGCTCGCACAATACAGCATCGACAATGGGTTTAATTGGATCTACGCTGTATCCACCTCAGAAGTAAGCAAGGGGCTCGCGTCTACGTTCGGAAATCAATTCCTGAATCCGTCCTCCGCGCCTATGCTGATCATTGATAAAGATGGGGTCGCTCACCCCTTGGCATTTGGTGTTAAATCAGCCAACGATCTTCTTGCCCAGCTGCAACCCTTCCTAATTGATTAATTCGAAGAAAATCGAAAAGGTGAAACCGAGATGGAACAGAATATCACCAGCTTCACGCTTGGGCTGATCGCAGCCGGCAGCCCATGCGTGATCCCGCTGTATCCTGGTTTCCTGGCCTATCTTGCAGCCCAATCTTCTGCCGGGATCCAGGTGAAACGCCAATATCTTGGTTTTTTTGTGCTGGCTGGTGTGCTCCTGATGATGCTCATCCTGGGTGGCTTAATCGCCCTGCTGAGTATCTCAATCGGAAGCGCGATGAAATTCCTGATCCCGGTGGTGGACCTGGTCATCATCTTCCTGGGGGTCCTCCTGCTCTTCAACGTCAATCCATTTAAACAGATCCGTACCATCCGATCCCCGGTATTAAAAAATCCGTACGTGAATGCTTTTATTTACGGGATGTTATACGCGCCAATCTCGCTTCCCTGCTCAGGAGCCTTACTGATCAGCATTTTTGCCATATCGTTGAGCAACCAGGAAGTGCTAAGCCGGTTATCCACCTTTCTCTGGTTCGGTTTGGGTTTTGGGATTCCCCTCCTCGTCCTTTCCCTGATGGCGGGGGCAGCCCAGAAATCACTGACCGGTTTTTTCGTACGGTACAACCGCTGGATTAACATCGGGGCTGGTCTTCTATTAATTGGAATCGGGATCTACGATCTTAACTTGAATAAAGACCTCCTCGGTTGGCCGGGTAATGTTTGATGCAAAAGAATCGAAAGTTTTGCCCTCCATACGCGAGAAAAATGACCTGTCGATTTGACAGGTCTTTTATTACGATTTAAACAAATCACCCATCATCGTACGCTTTTCGTAATATCCCCATATCCAGCTTTTTCATCTTCAACATGGCTTGCATTATATTCTGGGTTTTGGCTAGGTCCTTTCCATCCATCATCTCCAGAAATTCATTGGGGACAATTTGCCAGGAAACACCAAAGCGATCCTTCAGCCAACCGCACTGACTCTCTTCCCCGCCATCCGCGGTCAATTTCTCCCAAAGTCGGTCCACTTCCTCCTGGGAATCGCAATGTACCAACAAGGACATTGCTTCGGTGAATTTAAATTCAGGGCCTCCGTTTAGGGCTATGAATTCCTGCCCGTCAAGTTCAAAGGCGACGGTCATGACCGATCCCGGTTCCCCGGGTGTACCCTCCGCGTAGCGGCTTATTGATGTAATTTTTGAATTCTTAAAAGAGAAGTGTAAAGCCTGGCGGCTTCCTCTGCCTTCCCGTCGTACCAAAGATGCGTGGTGATTTTCTGCATGATCTTTTCCTCCATGCGAAATTAATTGGATAAACATCACCGAATATAGCATATTTAAAGAATTGAAATCAAGTAATGACCGGGTTAAAAGCCGACCGGTTCTCATTCAAAATAGGAACAGTGAAAAATGGTCAGGTTTTGCGCAATCTATCCAACCGCCATTCACTACGGTCGGAGAACTTTTGCGGGTCCATATCCAGCATTTTCCAATTCTGGAGCACGAAATTCAGGAGTGAAAGACCGCGTGCTGCAATAAATGCGTCAATTTCACCGTCCCACCGTTCCGGCCAGGGGGAGATATCGCGGTAGCCTTCTTCGAAAGCAGCACGCATGCGGGGATAGTCGTCTTCGTCCTGGTAGTAGTACAGCGAAATGGCAATATCCTGCACCGGCCAACCGAGGATAAGGTCCTCAAAATCGATCGGTGAAAGAACCCCTTTGGAGGCGCGTATGTTCCACTGGTGCAGATCCCCGTGCATCACCCTGGTATCTTCTCCGCTTTGAACCAACTGAGCAATCGCTGCTCCAGCACTATCGTGCCAATGTTGGAACTTCTTACGTTGCCCGGGTGTCATCATTCCCGAAGTACTCTCATCGAAGATCACAACCGGCTCAGGGAAGTAAAAAACCCGGTCGAACCGGAGAATATCTCGTTCGCTGGCAAATTGAAAATTACTGGCTTGTTCGTGCAACTGCGCCATCAGCCGCCCCTGCAAACGAATGTTTTCATGCGTAAGCCTGGATGCCAGGTCCACTCCCGGAACCCAGGAGAAAACGGCGCAGGTTCTTTCTTCTGGAACGCCGGGTGCCATTGCACTGGTGACAAGTCTCCCATCGCGTGCCAGTAGCGGCCGGGGAACACTGAGAGTGGTATCCCGGGCTAGCGCCTCCAACCATTCCATCTCAGCCTCGGTATGATCGCGGGTGTGACCTCCCTCGGGCAAACTAACTCGCAGGATATACCTATCGTCGGGAGTATCAACTCTGAAGATTGCGTTGAGGTGGTTGGTGAGTAATCTTAACTGTTGGTAATTAAGGTTGTAAAGATTCAGTGCGTTCAGCGCGAGCGTGCGCAACCTGGCTCCACGCCCTCGCTTGGAGAGTTTATCGAATTGTTTCATCTAAACTGGTTTTTTACCAGCGCTGGTGCACCAGTCCGCGGATATACCTGTCATAGATGGAGCGGGTGGTTTTCATGGCTTCTTCAGAAAGCGCGGGCAGATCGGCAGCGGCGAAGTTCTCCTCCGCCTGGGAGGGGCGTTTGGCGCCCGGGATGGCACAGGTGACCGCGTCGAACATAAGGATCCAGCGCAGGGCGAACTGGGTCAGGCTAATTCCCGCCGGACAGACTGCTTTCAATTCATCGACCGCTTTGAGGCCGGTTTCATAATCCACCCCCGAGAAAGTTTCTCCTACATCGAATGATTCCCCATGCCGGTTGAAATCACGGTGGTCATCCTTGGCAAACACAGTATCCGGTTTAAGCTTGCCGGTAAGCATGCCCGAGGCTAACGGAACCCGCGCCAGGATGCCGACCTTCCGTTTCTTCGCCTGCTCGAAGAACAGTTCAGACGGGCGCTGGCGGAAAATATTGAAGATGATCTGGATGCTCTGCACGTTGGGGTACTCGATCGCCTTCAGGGCTTCCTCCACCTTTTCCACACTCACCCCGTAAAAGCGCAGTTTGCCCTGTTTCACCAGGTCATCCAGGATTCCGTAAAGCTCAGGTTGGTAGTAGGTAGAAGGAGGTGGGCAGTGAAGCTGGAGGAGGTCAATGCAATCTGTATCCAGGTTTTTCAGGCTGCGCTCAACGAAGGCGGTGAGGTTGTCGCGGTTGTAGCCAGCCGCGGTGTGTGGATCCAACCGGCGGCCGGCCTTGGTGGCGATGAAGATCTTCTCGCGGCTCTCCTTGCGCAGCTTCGCGCACAAGCGTTCACTCAGCCCGTCACCATAGACATCGGCGGTATCAAAGAAATTCACACCCATCTCGATGGATTTGTGCAAAGCTGCCAGGGATTCCTTATCATCCACCTGCCCCCAGGCACTTCCAATCGCCCATGCGCCAAAGCTTAAAGCCGAGATTTTCCAGCCGGTTCTTCCCAATTCACGATATTGCATGATCTTCCCTCCGGTTTATTTTGTCTAATTATCCCATGAGTGGTGCTTGTGATTTCTTTCTCTTACCAATTATTCCTATGAATTTTCCTCTGCACATCTATCGGGTATTGCGTGATCCGCCTTGCACTTTCCGCCGGGAAACCGAGAGCCAGGTAGCAAGGAACCTCATATCCAGCCGGGATATGCAGGATCTTCCGCAGGCTTTTCCGTTCATTTTCAAAGGGGATGCGGGTCACTCCGAAGATTCCCTCGCTGGCTGCTGCAAGAAGGAGGTTTTCAATACAGCACCATATCGATGCCAGGCAGTTCAACGAGCTTAAAGACTCAGGTTTTAAGAGCGGTCCGGGAGAATAAAAGCAAGGAAGGATCAAAGCGCCGGCGTTCAAGAGCATCGAATGCTGCTTCGGTATGGCATCGATATAGCATTCCCGCTGGGAGGGTTCCACCAAACCCCAGCGATCGACGATATTGGTTGCGCCTTTGATCGTTTCCGGGGCATGAATGTGCTTCACAATCTCAACCCGTTTCTCAGGATCCTGAACCAGGATGAATTCCCAGCGGCGCAAATGATCATTCGTTGGTGCTTTCAAGCCTGCTTCCAGGATTTTCAATATGATTTCACCAGGGATCTCCTTGGGGGCAAAATCACGAATGGTTTGCCTTGCTGCGATAGTCTCATAGATATCCATCTTTTCTCCATAACTGCAACGAATTTCTCGAGAATCTTTTTTCCAGTAAGCCTACCGATAACAAATAAGTTTATCTTGAGTCATTGAAACCATTTCTAAGTAATTTGTTGATTTGGATGATCAACTAAAAATGACTGGAGTGCGGCATGGACCATCGCGTATACAAACTCGTAAAGCGAAGGTGTCACGAAACCGGCTTTATTGGTTTCCTCTACACCTCTATCAATAAATTTGATTATTTTCGAGATACTGTGCGGATTCTTGGGAAAAGAAATGGTGTCTGTGCCTTGTAATCAACATACGCCTGCCCGAACCTGGCTTCCAGCTCCTGCTCTTCCACCTTTTTGACATAGGTCAATAGAAGTCCCCCAAAGATGAGTACAGCCAGGATCGAAGAAATGGAGCCAACCACGATCGCGATCCCCAGGTACCCCAGCAGGGTCCCGAAGACCATCGGGTTGCGGCAATACCGATATACCCCATCCACCAGCAGCTTCTGAGTGGCCATCACCGGTATGGGAGTACCACTTGCCCTGGAGAACTGGGAGTAGACCGTGCTGAAAGCAAACGCAAACCCGGTTATGGCCATCAGGATGCCAAGGATCTCATTCCAAGGTCCAAAATCGAGCGGGGGGAAACCGAATTTCACGTCCAACCCGGGGAAAACCACGATTAAAAGACGGGGATCAGGAATACAAAGAGGGTTCCCCCCACGAGCGCCGAAAACAGGATTCGCGCCCACAGAGGATATTCCTTGCTTGCCCATTTTTCAAACCTGTTCATTTTTCACCCTCCCAACTCCGGTCCTGGTTGAAAGGAGCCGTTTGCATCATTGTACGACTTTCAGAGGGTTTTTAATCCATCTAACTCAGGTTGATTTTGCTGGTACTTTATCCATGACGTATTCAGCTAGGGCAGTGATCGTCAGCGCAGGATTGGCATTCAAGTTGGCGGGTACAATGGATCCGTCCGCCACGTAAAGTCCGGGGTATCCAAACACCCTCCCCTCCCAGTCAACCACACCTTCTTCAGGTGACGCCCCCATCACGCAACCGCCCAGAATGTGCGCGGTGGTTGGAGCATCCAGTAGCACTTCGAACCAGCTTCCCTTGGGGTAGCCAAGCATCTTTTCCGCCATTCGCCGGGTAACCTGGTTCGCAACGGGGATATACGAAGGAATTCGTTTCCCTTCAGGTGGTAGTTCAGAGGCAAGGCCAAACATTTTTCTCCGCAAATGGAGGTAATTCTCAGTGGATTGCATCACCAGCACCACTGAGGTGCGCGCGCTTTGCCCGGGGATCCATAACGCCCGCAGGAATTGATATGGATGCCGGATCAGAGTCTCAAAGAAACGCAACCAGCGCGGTACGGATCCTCCTCCATCGGTCAGGACTGTCGCGATCGCATAGAGCACATCCGAACCTTTATTGTAGCGGACGATCTCGATATGGGTGTTCTTATCCGGGTAGATACCAGAGGTGATGGCAATATGGTCGTTCCAATCCGTGGAATTATCATTCGAATCAACTCCCAGGATGGCCTCTGAATTTGTTCTTGTCATTTCTCCGAGACGATCTGATAAATCCGGAAGCAGTCCGGATTCTTTACATCGGAATAACAGATCCACCGTTCCCATCACTCCCCCGCTGAAGACCACGCCACCCGCTTGAAATTTCATTTTCTTGCGAATTAATCCATGCGAGGTTTGGGCAAGCACCCCATAACCACCGTTATCCAGAGGGAGAACGCCTGTTACTTCCGTCTCCGGGAAGATCTCAACACCCAGTTCCTCGGCCAGGTACAGATAGTTCAGGTCCAGGGTGTTCTTTGCGCCGGTCGGGCATCCGATCATGCAGGCGCCGCAGAGTTTGCAGCCGGTTCGTTCGGGTCCCGCACCCCCGAAAAATGGATCCGGGACGGTCTTTTCCGGTTCGCCAAAGAAAACCCCCACCGGGTTGATATGAAAAGTATCCTCTCCGCGTAATTCTTTGCCCACCTCGCGGAGGATCCGATCCGCATTACCCACACTGGGACAATCCACTACACCTAGCATTCGATTTGCTTCTTTAAAAAAAGGTGAAAGGACGCTTTTCCAATCACCCGGACCCCACTCGGATTTCTCAAAGATCTCGTCATCCGGGATAATTAGCTGGTTGGCATAGACCAGGCTGCCACCCCCCACGCCGGTCCCGTGCAAAACAAGCACATGCCTCAGAAGGGTGAGCGCCTGGATCCCTAAAAGGCCAGCCCATGGCATCCACACGGATTTCCGCAGGTTCCAGTTTGTTTTCGGGAAATCGGACGGTCTGTATCGTCGCCCTTTTTCCAACACAGCCACGCGATAACCCTTTTGCGCAAGACGCAGTGCGGAGACTGATCCGCCAAAACCGGAACCGATCACAATGAAATCATATGGGGTGGATTCAGACATTAGTGTTTCTCCGGAGTTAGTGAGAAGTAATAAATAAATACATGAAAGTGTTAACCCTCATCCACTTGCCGGTTACGCAGAACAAATCTTCAGAACCACCAAATAATCAAAAAAGCGCTCTTGCGAGCGCCTGGCTATAAAATCGTTTAAATCACTTCACCGGCAGCGCCTGGTATTCGAACTTATATCCTGTCTGCTCTGTAATTGCCTGAACCTTATTGCGGATCTCCGCGTAATCAAAGGTGTAGGAATAGTCCTTGCCAAATTGAGTAGATTGCTCCTGGATGGTGCCCAAACGGGCACCGCTGAAGGTGTTGTAGCTTTCAGTTTTCACCCCGAACCCGCTATCCAAATCCCCACCGGAGGTAAACCCGGAACCTGCTTCCATCAACACTTCCGAGAATTTCACCGTTTTCGCGGTGTTGTCCACCCGCATTTTCAGCGAATAGGTCAGTTTCTTTTTGGAGAGAAAGACTTTACGCTCGGCGATTACCGCGGAGAAATCCCACAGTCCCTTCTTTTCAGACCATTTGCCATCGTAAGGAACAAGCGCTTTACTACATTCTTCGATCAGAGGTGAAGTAGACATGAATAGCCCTCAGGAGAAGTTTTTTGACAGGGATAATTTTACCGGAAATCAATCCTGGGACAAATCCAATCGCTGCTCAACCGACTGCTTGCAATCTCATTTTCTGGGTGGTCGGATTTCCTTCCGGTAGATCAGATATACCAAGAGGAACATCACGGCAAATCCGAGGAGGACAAAACCACCAAGTGTGATCAATTTAGTCAATCCTCAATAATTTCAGAATCTATGATCATAATTTCTTATATCTGGACCAACTCAACCCACATTTCATTATAAAAGAATTTTCATATACATCTATTCGACATGTTGGTTGGCATTCCTCATTTGGGCAGGTGGGAATGATCGACTTCATCAGGTTGTTTATGATCTTTGTCGTTCGCTTGGGCATCAGTCGAACGAAAATATCCATCCTCCGCAGCTTTAGTATATTACTCAAGTTGGTTTTTATATATTGAAATTGTTCCATCCAGTGACGAAGGCCGCAGCGTGAGGTGGCATCATGTATAATCAACTGCTGGTTTTCAAATCGGCCAATAAATCTTAATGCGATTCCCATCATATCGCGATGGAATCCTTGCATAAATAATCTAAATAATTCCTTGGAGTAATCATGT
>CAVVEQ010000016.1:0-33930 GCA_963747315.1 uncultured Chloroflexia bacterium
CAATATTCTAACCCCGGCGTAAAATCCCCGCTCCGAAAAAGTGATCTGGTCATTTTCCACGAAATATGAAGGTTGTTTATTCGATTTTTTCATTCTGACCTTGATCTTTTAATTAATTCACCAGTTTAAACAAGTTTTGATCCGCCGGGAGGATAAATCACCGGCGGGCGATGGTTTGACCATCAGGCGTGTCCCGTACCTGCCATCCCAGATCCTGGATCCTTTGGCGCAGGTTATCCGATTTCGCCCAATCCCCGGCTTCCCGGGCGGTCTTGCGTTCTTCAACCAGGTCCTGGATTTCATGCGGGATGGGGTGGGAGTCCGTCTCCACTTCAATGTGCCGAAGGTGCTTCCAAATCCTAGCCGGGATGCCTTCCTCGATGGTATCCGGACAGTGAACGGGGCCGAGCCGATCGACCGGAAACGAAGTGCCAGCTGAGTGGATCTCAGGTTCGTTATTCTGCAGCAGGCTTACCGAACTCACACCAGTGACCGTACACACGCCGGAGGAAAAATCGATGATTAAGCCGGTATGCTCATCCAGGCCAAGTACGGTATGAGAAGTGGGTAACATCGCAAGCCAGTCCTTGAACCGATCCATACCAATGAAACAGCGGCTCGTATCCACCTCCGCACCGCCATCGGTGTTGTTCCAGTGAGGGACACAGGAAAGCGAAAGCCCGAAATCAGTGAAAAGGCCGAGCCCGGGTGGGCAGGTGATCTCCTGACCTACTTTATAGATTTCATAGACTGGTACCACACGCGACCCGACAGCGATCGTTGCTGCGCTCGAAAAAACAAGTCCCGCCCCCTGGCGGAAGCGTGCCCGAACCAGGTTCCATGCCAGCGTTCCCTTGAGATGCCGGACGGCATAGGTTGGGCTGCCAGGGCCCATTACGATCAGATTGGCGCTAAGTAGTGGTTTTAGTATCGAAGGATCGTCGGGACTGAACGGAGATCCGAGTTTGCGCGCAGGTACAAGGTCGATGACCGGCTGGTAATTCTGCAGCCGGGTCTTCAGGAAATCCGCCATGCGCCCAGCCACTTGCGGTGAATTCGGCTCAAACCCGGCTGGAGTTTCCAGGATGGCGATTCGCA
Source organism: uncultured Chloroflexia bacterium (assembly GCA_963747315.1). GTDB lineage: Bacteria > Chloroflexota > Anaerolineae > Anaerolineales > Anaerolineaceae > CAVVEQ01. The sequence continues at coordinate 1,099 of CAVVEQ010000016.1, forward strand.
ATGGAGAAGGCAATTTCTGGGCGATCGTCTCGAAGATTCTGCCGCCGGCGAGAGAGGTCTCCCCGGAACCGAGCAACGCGATTAATCCAAATGTTTTGTGCAAGGCCATTTCTCCATTATCAGCAGGATTCGCTCGCAAACGGAGGCGAACAAGCTGATCATCAGCTGAAGTCGCCAATAAACCATCACTAATCCTTTGTGGGAATTATAAGACTTACCGGAAATAAACAATCCCGAAACTCCAAAGGTCCATAATCCAATGGGTAATCATCAAAGGCAAAAGAAACCGCTCCTTTTGGTAATAAAACCCAAGGATCAACCCGATTAGAAACGTGAAAAGGAGCTTATCCGGAAAAAACACACCGTGGATCAGCGCGAAGGAAACCGACGAGATCACCAGGGCTGCCCAGGGTTTCTTCCCTCGCAGATCAAACCCCGTCAGGATGTGCCCGCGCCAGATCAATTCCTCGGTGAAGGCCGCGGTGGCGGGGGTGAGTACCAGCAGCAGGATCATTTGCCCACCAGAAAGGCTCTGGTAGCTGAGTTCCGGCATTTGTCTGGCAAGCAGAGTGATATAGACCATCCAAATCGCGTTGACAGAGATGAACATCAGAATGGCTGCTCCCCAGCGAAAGCGAAAGGGAGAGTCGTCCTGGGAAAAAAGCTTCCGGATGGAATCCCCCGAGCGCTTGTAGCGAAGGATCAATACCAACGCGAAGAACCATTCCAGAGCGAACACCAAAGCACTGATCCCAAGTTGAAGGCGTCCGTAATCCAGTTCAAAGTGTGCAGGCTCAACCCCCTTGGCGGCAGCATAAACCCCGATATACATCGCGCTCACGAGGATCAATGCGCCGATATTAAAGCGATCGGCGGCCAGATCACGTAAGGCCAGACGTTGCGGCTCTCCGGTTTTCTCTCTTTGTTCATGTTGCCCTCCCATGAACAACCACTTGTACCCGGTTCATGGCTGATTGCCATTGAAATGGACTTCCGCCCGATAGATCACACAGTCAGTTTAACCTTTTCGATCTCCTCCACCATCAGCCAATCGTCCATGTTTCCATAAGCGCGCTTATCCACACCGAATGGGGATAGCGTTTCGGCTTTGTCGATCCCAATCAACACCAGGTACCGTTTTCCACCCCAACGGCTTCGCTGCTTTTCGGTCAGTTGCAACTGCCCCTGGTATTGGTCCACCAGGCGGATGGATTCCTCCTCCGTCATAGCGTCCGAATTCAGGACTGAGGTCACCACTGATTTCGCCCGGATCAATCCTTCAGCATCATTGTTCAGGAAATAAAGCATGTCTCCGGCTTCAACCCTGCCGTATGGCATCTTTCGTCCAGCTGCACCGCGGATGATCATAGTTTTCTCCCCGCTGAGGATTCCCTCCATTTCCCTGGCTGATGCGTCAAGATAAACCACATGGTCCATGCTTCCTCCTTAAGAATCCGCTCGTAACCTTTACATTTTGTTTTGCTTCTGTAGCACCCTGATCGATAGCAGGGTCAGCCAGCGTGAAGGAATCTTCTTCTGCCCGAACTCCCAATCCTTCCAGGCCAGCCAGACCGATTCCAGGGTGAAGCGTCCGTCCGAATCTGCCTTCCCCTGAAGCAGCGAAAACATTTCAAGATAACGGGGATCATTTCTCACCCAAGGGAAGTGCGATAAAACCTCCAGCACATGCAGCAGGTCGTACCAGATGAATGGCACCTTGAGTTTGCGGAAATCCGTACCCATGTAGAAGATATAGGGATGGTCGCTCAGGCTCTGCGACCATAACCGCAGCAGGGTCTCTGTGCCCGTCGCGGCACACCTGGGAATCCCGCCAGTCATCCATCGCTGCCAGGGCTTTGAGCATGGCCAGTGTGGCGAACGGACAGGGATCATCCTTCCGCCCGGGTCCGCGGAAATTCCCCAGCGATTTCGACACCGCGCACGGCCAGCCGTTTTCCCGTGCGAGCCCTGCCAGGAAAGCGGCTGATCTTTGCACTGCCGGGTGTGCCTGCATGCCCATCCTTGCCAGGGCGTAAAGCAGCAGGGGGGCATCGCACAGCGCCCAGCCCAATTGATCCTCGCCGGTCCCGCCAAAATGAGTGGGCACGTTGATCGGGAGTTGAAAAGCGCCTTCTTCGGATTGGCTTTCCAGGATCCGTTGTATGATCAGTGCCATCCCGGGGTCATCCGCGCGCACCCCAAGGTCTGCCAGAAAGGTCAGTTTGTGGAACGGTTGCCCGGCGCTTTTATGGCTGGAGATCACCTGCCAGGGCCATTCCTGCAGTTCGGTGATGATGCTCTGGATTTTGGGATCCGCCAGCATTCCCGCCCTGGCTACCTTGACGGCGGGGTCAACTTCCGTTTGACCCAACAGATCCAGCCGGGTTCGGTAGGCGATGAAAGGTTCACCTTCAAGCAACCATTCCAATGTCCTCGCTGGCAAATTCCATTCATTCATATCTGTTTTTATTGTCGCAACATGATTGTCAAGCGGTTACATCAAGAACCGGGGTAGAGTGCGGGGGCATGGATCAATTACATGAACTTTTCCCGATTTATCAAGAGTTTATCCCTCAGTAATATCCAAATTTATTGCCGCGATAATTATGCCTCCCCCAGGATATCCTCCACCGCTTCCTTCGCCCAATAGAACCATCTGCCCATTGCTGGAAAGCCTGCGGACGCTTTCGATGTGGTTGCCCAAGGTGACGATTGCCGGTTCCTCAGTGAGTCACGCCATCGCGGATGAGCACCTGCCCCAACCCGACTGTGGCGAGCAGCCCGTTGCACAGGCAGCGTTTTCCTTCTGCGTTCGGCGGCAGCCCGCGGTCGCGGGTGAACGCTTCCAGCGGTCCAGCGGGGCAGCGGTGGAAGATATAGCGCTCACCGGTTTCATTCACCTTCAACAGTCCACGCTGCTGCAGCAGACCAATATCGCAGATCCTGCGCCTGTCTTGGTAAACCTTTTCATCCGCCAGAGTACCTGGAATTTGAACCACCTTGAAGGGGTACCCGGTGGGGGAAAACAGGGTGGTGCGCACCAGGTCAGCTTCATCCACGCCTTCCCTGATCTTCCGTAGGATGGCAACGCGAAGGTCCGGCCGCAGTCCGGATTCCATCGCAAGTGCGAAATTCGTCCCCACCTGCACTCCCGCAGCCCCGGCGGCCAACGCCTTTTGTAGCCCTTCCCGGCTGCCATAACCTCCCGCCAGCCAAAAGGGCAGCCCCGTCCCACGGATGGCTTCCAGGTTGGGCTCATCCTCAAGCCCGTATAGCGGCTGACCGAGGTCATCCTTTAACATCGGACCCTGCGGACCTGCGTTGTGCCCCCCGGCAGTGTGATGTTCAATGATGAATCCGTCCGGAGCGCCGGTCGGGCTCTGCGCCAGGGCCAGGGCAAGCGGTGCCAGCGAAGCTGTGCCAGGAATGCCGGACGCGCGATGGGCTGCCGGGCGATGCGCCCGCCCAGGACGGTCTTGGGATCGAACTCGATCTGAAAGGATCCGCCTGATTCCCTATACAGCATGGGAATATCAATATTCACCGGCTTATGCTGCGCCAACTGGTGGTGATTAAAGGCAATCCTTCCGGGCTGCCGGCGCCGACGACAATGCCATCCACTCCGGCCAGCATGGCGCCATACATGGCAAAGACCAGCGGCAGCTCGATCTTCTTGAGGAAATTAATGAAGATCTTCCCGCTGTGCCCAACCTTCGCCAGCCAAACCTCGGCGAATGCAGTCAGGATTACCCTTTCGATCACATCCTGCGGCAGGGATAGGCCCACTATGCCTGCATGGTTATCAGAAGCGATTATTTTATCGGTACCATTACGCGACCCGGCTACCTGCATGGGGAAGTGACGGAACTTCTCTCCGGGAGCCTTCCCACCCTGGATGAAATACCGGGTGAAAAAGTCTTTTCCGAGAGACGTATTGAATTTCTCATCAAACGCTTGGAATGCTCGGCGAACATGCCCGCCGGGATCGCCCAGCTCCAGGATTCGCGCATAACCCACATCCAGACCGATCCCGGAAACCGTTCCAGCGGTCACTCCTGGCCGCTCAATCGCGACCGCCCTGGCCAGCCGCCAGTTGGAGACATACGCCCCCATCCCGCCCTGGATCAATTTCACCTGACGAAGGAATTCCATCGCGCTACCTCGAACTTTCCATTCCATTATTATCACAAAACACCCGCAGGGTTGTATGCTTCACAGTACGGTTAATAACCCTTAACAGCACGGCAAGGTGCTCCCCAAGGTCAGGCATGCAAACCATCCGGGGAGATAGGTGGTATAATGAATACGAATTCAAGGATCGTGATTTCTGATGCCAATCCTTCCGTGGATTGGTTTTTTTCTTTCTGCCGGCAGGGTTAGGAGCAGGTGATGCACTTCCAGGTTGGCAATCAGGTGATACATTGGACCCTCGGCCTCGGCGAGGTGGTGGGTGGAAGAGCGATCGCTTTCGGGGGAAAGCGCGCTTTATTACCTTGTGCGCATCAAGGATCTGACGGTTTTCGTCCCAGCCGATAATGGGACTGAGTGCCGGTTGCGCTCGCCATCCGCAAAACGGGATTTTCAAAAAATGCTGGGAATCCTGAGTCAACCCGGGAACGGAGCTGGCTGAAAACCGCTTCGAACGAAAGGCAGCCCCCTCGCCAGGAAATGGCGGATGGAAAACCGGAATCCGTCTTCCGGGTGGTGCGGGATCTAACCTTCCGCGCCCGGACGAAAAATCTGAACGATGACGATAAGAATATCCTGGAGCGGGCACTAAGCCTGCTGCGTTCCGAAATGGCCCTGGCGTTGAGCGTTCGCCCGGAACAGGCTGAACAGGAATTGCAGAAACGCCTCCATCCGCTGGAAGTTGCAGTTACTTAGGTTTGTCATTTTTCGAGCCTGCCAGGTCCTGATAAGACTCAAGCCAAACAGGATGAATCCCGTCGGTGTGGTGATTAGGTAGAGCAGCCAGTTCGTTCTCCATTGGAGATCTAGGTACATTGCGAGCGCATAAACTGCAACCGCGCAAAAAGGAATGCTAACAGGCAGGCATATTTCCAGGCTGCGTATCACACTGTTGAACGAATCGAAAATTGATCCATCGGTTTCTGATGGCCTATTCCAACGCAATCCTAGATGGACCAATCCTAACAGTACGGAGAAGATGAGGGCAGCAAACGGCTGGGCAGGAATGGTCACAAAAAAGAAATAAAGCATTACCAACCCGCCAATGATCATGATCGGCCAGCGGTTTGGCGCGAAGGTTTCAACCGAACTCCAGTCTGAAAGCTTGTAGGCGATGATGACAAGGATTGTCACAATAACGAGAATACCGAAAACCCCAGGATGGTGGACACACCGCCATCCGGTTTCCCCCACCAGCTGATCGCCCACAAGCCATAGACCATCCCGATCGAAGGGCGCAGAGCTTCAGGGTAGCCAGGGGATCAGTGCGCTGCGGCCCTCGTCACCGCGCAGCAACCCACCCGGACCGTGACGAGCGGGTGCCAGGTGAGCCCGTGAAGGAGATCGACAGGGGGAGGGATTCGTAGGTAGATTGGACGACGATCCCATCACGCGATCCAACCAAAGGCTGCCGCTGCCAGGAACAATGGCCGGTGCTCCTCACCAGGAAATACTCGGCCAAAACAAGAAAAATGAAAACCATGAGGGAATAAGCACCCCAGGTGGTCAGCCAACCACCGTTGAATCCTCCGGTTGCGTTCGGGCCCAGAATCAGCTGTTCGGAAGAAATTTATTAAAGATGAAGCCTGTGGCAAGGACCTAGGTGAACATTTCGAATGGTTTTAATCTGTTCTTTTCTAAAGTAAACACACCACAACGCCAGGAATTGCTCAATCGCATAAGTTACAACCTGGGCAGAAGGTGAAATCCGTCTTGAGACCCCAAAATATTGATCAAATCCGTGAACTGTCTGCGGATACTCGATATAAACGAAGGCCTCCCCCTCCCACAAAGAGCTTTATGCAAACGGCGCCCGTGGGAAGCATCGATTATGAAATCGTTATCATCAAAGATCTGAAGGGTTGGCGGGCAGTGCGACCCGGCATGAGAAATGGGGGAAGCCACTTGGTATTTTTCCGGGATTTCTTTCAGCGTGCCCCCCATTAAACCCACTAGAAAGCAGCGCTCCCCCGGGCATATTTCCATAGCGGTAAGCAGGTAACAAACGATTCCGGGTCATAAAGCGATCCAACCAGGTTCGGTCGTGGATCCGGGGAAGCAGGTCAGAGGTAATCTGGCTGCTGAACCGAGGTTGCTTTTTGGTTGTTTTTCCATACTCTTCAAAAAAGCAGCCATATCTGTCACGCCAAATAGGGATATCACCGCGCGGATAGAGATATTACCTTGTGCGTGCTGAAACGCTGGGTGAGCAGGTGCATATGCAGCCATCAACGCCAGGTGCGCTCCACCGGAAACGCCCATCAAGACGATCCTTTCCGGATTCACCCGGAATTGCTTTGCCTGCTCTTTCATCCATTCAATCGCCTGCCCCACACTGGTCAGCATCAGCTCCAGGTTTGCCTGGGGCGCCAGCGGGTAAGCCACATCCAGGATCACATGCCCCTGGTTTGCCAAACGGCGAAAGAGGGGCTGCGTTAGGAAATCTTTATCAAGAGCCTGCCAAGCACCTCCATGCAGATAGATGACCGCCAGCCCGCTGCGGGGAGTGTTTCTCTGGCTCCCACAGGTCTGCTAGCAGCGGTGGTGCAACATCTTTTCCTGGTTGTAGAATTATATCTCGCGTTCCCTTGGCGGGAGGGGGAGCGGGTTGGATCAAGCGGTACTTTTTTGTCCCGGTTTGAATTTGTTGAACCTGATCCACACCAAAAACTGGAATTAATGGGTCTTCTCCTCTGGAAACAAGGTGAATGTGCCAGAGCAATAAAATTGCTCCCGGCAAGACCGGAAACGATCGCGAAAGGGCTTAAGGCGATCCACCCAAAAAGAATCCTGCCAGACCCAGGAGGGCAAGAACCGGGGACCAGGCATCGGCCCAGAGTTTGGGCAACCAGAATATCCCACCCCAAATCCCGGGCGGGAATTTGATTTACAATATTAACCCGGAAACCAGGCACACCCCTCCGAAAATCGTGACGGCGATCTCTATCCTGTCATCTCTCCTTCCTGTTTGAAACCCGGACCGGTTTTGCATGATCCTGATGTTTCCCGTACGATTTCAGAAAACGCTCAGACCAACTTCGCTGGCACGTTTTCTGTGCAGGCGCGGATCTTTTCCCGATCGCGGATATGACCCTGTGGAGGCTGATCCTTCCCGGGGAGAAGGTTATACGGGAATACCGAGCTTGCTTGAATCCAATCTTCCACCGAAGACCTCTTTCGCAATCGGCTGGAACCAGGAATATTTGATAATTCTTTTCAAAATTCTCCCCATACATTCTTCCAATCCTCCTCCTTGTCCTGCGTTGGTCCAAGGGAGAAGAAAGCCGCAGGTATTCTTTCAATATCCTTCTTATGCTTTTTCAAAAAGTTATGGGCATCCCCAATTATCCGGAACATATACATGGGAGCGCCTAGAACTAGAGCGTCATAATCCTTCACATATTTTACCGCTGCTCCATCTCTCCGAGTTCTGCTTGAAACCCCATTTCGTGCAATGTTTTGGTCATAAACTCAGCGATTTCACGGGTGGAGCCGCATTTGTGGCATAGGCAATCAGTAATTTTTTCTTCACGTTGTTAACCCATCCTTTACCTTTGTTATCGTGAAAGATAGATATAATTGCGGAAATTTGCCACCTTATGGAGTAAACATATGATTAACAATTTAAAAGTACAACAAGATTCTTTGGGGAATTACTGACCCTGTTTGCATTTTTCGCGGCAGTGTTTGGGCTGATCGATAACAGCATCTACGATGGTCTTTTTCCGTTGAATTTTATTGCTGCCCAATTCTCGCAGGATTGGTTAACGATTGTTGTCTGTTTATTCCTTGCCTACCTGATTTTTTCCACAAAACCAGACAGCATTAAACGCCCGATCATCATCGTTGGCATCATGGGATCACTCGCCTATCTTTACGGGATATTCTCGATCGAACGGGTTTATAACGTTTTGTATTTGGTTTACCTGGCTGATCCTGGGCATCTCTTCTTCTCGGTTGTTTTTTCGATCTCTTCCTTCAATCCGGACGTTCTGAAAACGTTGTCTGTCAAGAAAGTTGTGCGTTACACCACTGCGATTTTTTCCTTGTTGATCGCAGGATTATTTTCGCTTCTCTGGATAAGTGCTTTACTGCCTCTCATGGCTGCAAAAAACCAAATTCAAAATCTTTATTCGATCTACCTGCTGGATCTTGTTTTTGTGATGCCTTCCTTCATTATCACCGCAGTGCTAACCTTCAAACATAACCCACTTGGTTATGTTCTTACTCCGGCCATGTTCATCCTCGGGTATTTTGTGATTTTCCCTCTCGGGCTGGAAGAACTTGCCAAACCGATGTTCGGATTGGCTGTCGACATCCAAAGCATGAGCATGTCGTTTCTGCTATCTGCTTTATTTCTTATCGGGGCTATCTGGCAGCTGGTGAAGCTTCGTACCGTTCAGGAAAATTAATCCTCAGCCTGGTAAGCCTGAACTTCAATTACGAATCGGTTCATCAGAACCGATTTGGTTTTTATTTATAAGTCATTTCCTTGTGAAAAAAGCGTTCCACCCTCGCCTCGGTTACTTCCACCAGTTTCAAGAGGATCCTGTCATCCAGACTTTCGAGGATTTCCTTGGATATTTGGATCATCGCTTTGGACTCCTTATAGGTGGAAGCTACCAGATCCGCATCCTTCCGCAGTATATCGGCTAATCTGGCAGGATCCTTCCCCACGCGGACTTCATCTTTTCCCAAAGTTACATAAGAGTAATGACCGGCGGCCAGGTCCTTTTCCAGGTCTTTCCAATCGTCGATCATTTGGATCGCGGCACCGAAAAGCAGAAACACCTGCCAGTATTCATCCAGGCGATCAGCCTTCCCGAGTTGTTCCAGGCAAAGCATGAATGGAGAAACAGCATTGGCTCCCTTGGCTCCAAGCTGTTCCGGGTGATCGAGGGAGTAAGGGCTGCCCTTCCAGCGAGAGGATTTTTCTTTTATCTCCGCCTCCAGGAACAGGCTGCGCATTTTATGAAGAACATGAGATTTACCTCGCTCACCCCAAATATCTGTAACGCCCTGGTTTCATATTCGGCGATTAGCGCTTGGGCGGTCAATACCTCCACCGGGTTGGGGTGTGTCTGAATCGACGTTTTCGTCCAATATTCCATAACCGGCAACAGCGAAAACCCCCGCCTCGAGGATCCTGCCAAAATTATCCAAAAGATTATCAAGTCCTTCTTCGTCCATCCAGACAGCCAGGAATGCGAAAACCGGGTAGGCATCTTTGAAATACTGCAGGCGATTACTTTTCCACTTTGGTGATATCAAAACCGAACGGTTTGCTGAAATCCTTAATCACTTTTTGGGCATCGGTTTCCAGCCCGTTGAATGCGGAAATCAGGTGGAAATCCACTGAAAGATGACTCATCCAGTTAGCAATTGAAAATTGGCTTGCCAGGAAAGGGCGCCAAAACAGCTGCCCGAGAATGCCTTTTTATTTTTTCGATACACGCCTAGGATTGCAGGAGCGAATTCTTCCATCGCAGGATATTTTTTCAAATTGACCTCGATATCGTGATTTCCAGAAACGGATTCTGATTGTTATAACTGGAAATGATAGAGAACGTTTCGATAATTCAATGAGATTATTATTTTCAAAAGAATCAATAAAGACCCGAAAGGAAATCCTGGATATCTCGCCAACTGCTGTTTCTGTGAAATAGCAGCCCATGATCCTCGGTGGAAAATTCCTTCCATATCGTATCCCCGCCCAATTATCGGCCAGGCGTCTGGAGAGCTCCGGCGGAACGTTCGTATCCAGGCTGCCTACCAGCGCGAGCAGAGGGGTTTCAATCCCAGCTGCGCGCGAAACAGAATCGAACAAGGGGCGCATGATCCGGAAACGGTGCATACGCGGGGATTGTTTGAAACCGATCAACGTTCAATTTATCGTAAGGCGCAACCAGGATCGTTCCGGAAGTTGGGCGCTCGGCGGATAAATATACAGCCACCCCGGTCCCCAGGCTGTAGCCCATACTCACGATCCTCCCGGGGTCGATATCCTCCCGGTTCGACAGGGCATCGTAGACCACCAGGGCGTCATCCAGCACCTTCTGCCTGCCCGGTGTGCCCTCGCTTGTTCCAAACCCCCGGTAATTGATCAACGCCACCTTCCATCCGTCCAACTGCTTTACATATGGGATCAAACTCGAGGATTCCGAACCGCTGCCATTGAAAATGATGACCAGTGGCGCAGGATTCGGAGCGGCATTATCCACCAGCCAGCCGTTCAGTTCCACTCCATCCGGTGCGGTGATGTTGAGAGCTTCCACATTTCCAGTCGCAGCATTCTTTGCTGCTTCCGCCGTAAGGGTGCTGGGCTGGAAAAACGTGCTGGTGTGGTCCGCGATGGTATCCTGGAAAAAGAGAAGGGTGATGAACATCAGCAGGTAGGCCCCCGCAACCGCCAAAAGCAGATCCAGCGCCAGCACACCCAGCGCCTTCCAGAAACGTTTGATCTTAACTGCCAGGACCGCGGCAGTGATCAGGAAACCAACGAGACCTGCGACCGTGAGGATCACGATCAGCCTGCCGTTGGTGAATTTGCTGGCAAGAAAGGCAGCCAGCCCGAAAACGCCGAAAAGTATCGAAGTTACCTGGAGCTTTCTGTATGACCTTCCGCTTTGGTTTTCTTCCATTATGTCCCCTCCAATACGAACTTAGATCTAATTCCGATGCGAAAGCAGGGAAACGAACAGGACAAGGATCCAGGAGATCTTGGCCAGGTCCGGATCGATGAAAGCGATCCCAATCGACGCCAAAAAGATCCCACCTGTTGCCAAAGGCAGGATGGTTTCAGAGTGGATCACTTTTTTACTCAATCCCGGTTCGATCAAGCGGTGCTTCGCTGATGCATATCCCCACAGGAGCGCCATCATGATCGAACCGGCGACCATCGTTGCCGCGTAGAATATCGTCACGTAGGCATCGCTCGAGACGCTGATGAGCGAGGTGGGGAAGGGAATGAACGCGATCACCATAAGGAAGAGCAGGTTGAGCACCAGAAGCGAACGGTTATAGCCGATCACGTAGCGGAACTTGCGGTGGTGCGAGATCCAGAAGGAACCGATAGCTAGGAAGCTGATCACATAAGCCAGGTATTTCTGCCACATTGTCCCTAGCGCAGCAACAAGCTCCAGTGGGGGTAACATCCCCGCGCCTTCGGGAAGGCGAAGATCCAGCGCCAGCAGGGTGATGGCGATGGCGAACACCCCATCGCTGAAGAAGATCAGGCGTTCCAAACCGTAGCCCCTCTTGGTGTGCTCGCCTAGAAATGGATCTTTGATTCCGACCGTTTTTCTTCCAAATCTGCGTTCATGATTTTGAACTTTCCTCCCCGAATCAAATTCACCGAACTCAGGGTGTGTCGATCCTGCGGATCAGTTCGTTGGTGAATTCCCAGGTTCGTTCCATCACATCCACGTCCATCTTGTCAAATGTATCGGCTTTCTGATGCCAGTAAGGCGCAACACCCTCGCGGGTCAAGCCGAAGAGCGCAATAGCCGGGATCTTGTTGCGGATGGCATCAGCCATTTCACTGTTCCCGCCACTGATCTTCGCCGGGTAGGCGCCCCACTCCGGGTGTTCCGCTGCAAGTTGCTCCACCGTACGTCACCAATTCTGGGTCAGCCTTGAACGGCACAACAATTCCTTCGCTCGTCAGCCAGGCCGGGCCGGCGCATCCGAGCATTTCGAAAACCAGTGATTTCGGGCTCTTCAAATCAGCCAGGTGCTGGCGGTAGAAATCGATCATGCCGTAGTGCTGCACCTCTTCACAACCGGTACAGACTGCCCAAACCCGCGTGTGTTCCAGCGGTTTTTTCGCGAATTGCTCCGCCAGGGTCAGCACCATCCCAGCCGCGGTGGCGTTATCGTTTGCCCCTGCTGTAAAGGGCGTGGAATCCGCTTCGATGCAGATCGCAGCAAGCAGCACCGCGCAGATGGCGGTGGGGATGCTTGCATACCAGGCCCACGACCAGGGGAAGAAGATTGACAGCGAATATACCAGCACCTGGAGGATGAAGGTGATAAAAACCAGGGTCACGAAATTATCGTAGAATTTCACATGCTTCGGTGTTCGGAAGATGAAAGGCGTGCGCTGGCTATCCAGGTGGCCCACAATCACAAGGTCACTGGTGTGCTTCCCGGCGGGTGGGATCACCGCATGCACATTCTGGCTCTCCCCCTTGGGCAGGATCAGGCGGTATAGGTTATTCTGAAAACCCAATTCCAGCAGTTCGGTCGCAAGCACCAGGATGCTTAGCAGCGCGGCAATGACAGCGGTTGTGGTTCCACCAAGAGGGTAAATGACAAATGCGATTAGCATTCCTATGCTGCCGATCAGGTGCGGCTGGAAGATCGAATGCGCGCTCTTGAAGGTCTCCCACACCGGGGTCAGCCCAAATTTGGCGAATTCCAAACGGGCGTATTCGGCACTCTTTCTCTCTCCCTCCCCCGTGGGTCCGCGCGGACCGATCTCCTCGGATAAGTACCGCACCCTTTCAAGCCAGGATGTGACTTCTGGAATCCTCGGATGTTTTTTTGACCATTCGTTTTCCTCCATGGCTTCGACTTCATTAATATTCTGAGACACAGAATTTCAGCGTTGTGAAAAGAATTAGTGTTTTCTGAAAATTATCCTGTCCGTTAGAACATCTCATCAAGATAGGGGGCTGCTGGTGGAAACATGCGGGCGGCCTGCTCAATGGAGGCGGGGGAAAGTTTTCCCCAGCCACGACAGGCGAAATCGCGGGGGTCGTGACTGCCAAAGATCAGGGCGGTCAAACCCTGGATACTTAAATTGTCACTGGCATTCACATTCTTCTCAACCCGTAGCTTTCCGTCAAACGATTCAAATCGCCAACCGCCCTCATTCCAGGGGCAGGCTGGGTCATCAACCACCGCACTGAACTTGCCCGGACCCACATGCAAGCCATTGATCCGGCTGATATCCAAAATCCTTCCCATGGGGGTATTGTATAACTCGGTCTTCAGCTTCGTATCAGAAAGCCAGGTTTCCGGACGCTCTCCTGGCGGCAGCAGGATCAACGCCCGATCAGCCTGGTCGATGTGCATAGCTATCCATTGAAGAAGTTTGTATTTTGCTTCGCTCGTTTCATAATCCAGCCGGCTGACACTGAACTGGAATTTGCCCTGGTCATCATCGGTCCCCTGGATTTCATATACCATGATCCCTTGCAGGCGTCCGTTGAACCAGGCCTCAGCCAGCCATTGGTTCTGGAGATTCTCAGAAATAGCTTCGGGATTATCATAAAAAGCCATCCCGTGGGTACGGCCAAGCCGGCGCTTCATGAAACTACGGTAATCATCCAGTCCTTTTTCAACGCGTACGAGGCGGATCTCGCCCCCGAGGTTGAACTTTAAGAGCGGTGCGAGAGCATCGGTTGTAAACCTGGCAAGTATAGGAGAGGGAAAAGTGCAGTATCCGAGTCTTTCATAAAAGGATTCGCGGAAAGGGTAAAGGCTGGAAAACGCTTGCCCATCTTTCTGCCCCGCCTCGAGTAAAGCCGTGAACACCCGGCGTGCATATCCCTTCCGGCGGATATCCGGCGCAGCTGCCAACCCCAGAAAGCAGACATCATAAAGATCTCGCCGCGTACATTCTGAGCCATGGGAGTGGATTGGATGCAGACGATAGGACGGCTGCCAGCGAAAAGTGCAAGGCAGGTGGAATCCAGCCGGGTGCTGACCCATTTCTTCCACTCCTCCTTATTCGTCATGGGCGGGGAGGGGTGAAATGCATAGGATGCCAACTCATAAAAAATATCGATGAATTCTTCACCATTAAGTTGTCGTAATTGAAGGTCTGGCATTTTGGGTTTCCTATACCTCGGTTTAGATTTCCAGAATTGATTTTATCCAACAAATATTCAAAATCTTAGTAACTCTCTAACCTTGTACCAGCTTCACCCGCTGCTCGGTCAGCAACCCGGCTTCTTCCATCGCAAGCGGACGCATCTTGATCGGGAAGCGGTTGTGCAACGGGCTGAGTTTAGCGCCCCAGCGGCTTGGATAGGTGAATACGACCTTGATCACCGGGCGCAGGAAACCGCTCATCTGGCTCGCCTCATCGATTTCCTCCAATCCAGCGTCATCCCACCCACCGGCGAGCGCATAAAAGAAGAAGAATACCGGCATGGCAGGCAGAAGCCCGATAAAGAAGAGGATGATGCTGGATATTTCATCTCCCTGCCAAACGAATTTTGCGACCAGGCTGAGAAACAGGTAGTGTAGTCCGGCTGCCATAAGAGGAGCGGCCAGGGTCTGCCAGAAATAGATCTTCTGTGGGAAACAGTACCTGTCTGCAACAAAATAGGCGACGACACCACGGACCAGGATACCGATAAGGTAGGCAAAGACGAGTGCCTCAATTTGAAACCTGGCCAGCAGAGCCACCAACAGCACAATTCGGATGATTTGTTCAAGAAGGATCATAACTGCCCGCAGGAATGGGCGGTTCGCACCCAGGAATATTGCGTCCCCGAGCCAGCCGAAGAACTGGATTGCTCCGAAAATGGTGAGTGGGACGGCAAGAATCGCGGCTCGCTGGAATTCCGTGCCGGATGAACCCAGGATGAATTTGGGAGCGACAACCAGCAGGATCGCCCCTAATACTGCGCTGATGATCGCACCCCATTTGTAGGATTGCACGCTGTAATACTGGCTGAGTTTCTTATAGCCGCTAGATATCGCTTCCGAAATTGCCGGCATGATGCCATCAAAAAGGTTGGTGGAAACAGTGAAAGCTAGCAGGAAATTTCCCGCCAGGATCCAGTTCCCCCAGGCCTCGGAATAGTTCACCAGCCCACTCTGCGTGATCCAGATTTCTAGCGCACTGCCGGCCGCCACGGTCATTCCGCCGAGCATCTCAAAAAACCCGAAGCGGAAGGTTTCTTTGATGATCTTCCAGTCGAAGTGCGCCATAAATAATATGCTGACTTTGTAACCGATCCTCCGGTATAGCCACATGCCTAAAAGGAAATTACATAATTCCAGCGCGTATGCCGCGGCACCCAGGCCCAGAACGCCGCCCATTGAAGCTCCCATTTGCGGGTTGGCTTTTCCCCAGGCATAAAAGATTGGGACCAGCGCCAGCTGGGTGAGAACTCGCCAGACGATCGCCCAGGCTGCGTCCAGGTAGCGGGCATAATCATTACGCTGCAGACCGTTCAGCGTAGTACGGAAGACCCCGTAAAAACCGGGTACCTGGATCAGGGTATGCATGATGATGCTCCAGGCGAAAAGTGCGTAGGGAGTGCGGACGATCCCGAGAGAGGTTGCCATCACCACGATCGCCACCTGGATTGCACCCGAGAGCGCCTGCCACCAGAGATATACCTGGACATACTTGATTCCCCGGCTGGGATCAGAAACCCGGTACTGGCTGAGGTATTTCATCGCCGCCACCGAAGTACCCAGGTCGAAAAGAGCCCACGTGAGCCCGAAGAATTGAACGACGCGTCCCCACATACCCAACGCCTGGGCGGAGGGAAGGATAAATTGCGGCAGGATCAGGTTTTGGTAAATGATCAAAGGGATGAACAGGATGATCCCAATACCCATACCCACAAGCAATCCTGAGAGTGGTCGGTGGAATCCGACCTTTTCCCAATCTGTGGTTGCCTCTTGGGTGATATATTTTTTTCTATCCGCTACGATCGAATCCAACGCTTCGGGGTGCCGCAGGCTCCAGCGGCGTACAATGATAAAAGTGCCGAAGAAAATTGCTATCATTGCAGCTAAAAAGATCAACAGGGTGGAACGCTCCTGCCCATGCGGCACAGGAGAAATCGGGTAATCTGCAAAGGAAAGCGGGGTGGCCCCCGCCGAACGCTCCACCAGGGAATAGATCAGGTAGTTAAAATATCCCCAATCCTGGATCTGCGGATTCACTTCCCCGGATAACCATGCGGTAAGGATAAATACACCACCTGCGGAGGGGGAAATCGTTCCTGGCGGCAGGTACCACAGGACGCCTTCCGGTTCTTCATACCCACTCACTAACGCTTCTGCACCGGAGGGTAATCCATCCACCCGGGAGCGTTCGCGGATCTGTGGCGCGCCGTTCCAGACTATCTCGGTTAATAACTGGTCTTTGGGCTGACTGACATCCCGAACCTGAATGACTGCAGGATCCTGTTTTGTACCAAAAAGTGCGGCTCAACCATATAAAAAGGTTAAACCCTCCTGCGTTTTCACTTGTGGTTTCCACCAGGCTGAGAGGTTCCTCTTCGACCGTCAGGGAAACATTCCCTCCCAGCAAGGATTGGATCTGATCCTGTGAGGTATCAGGACCCGGAACCATGGATCAACCCGGTGCCTCTCCTGACAGCATCAGCAATCGCTTCGGAGGATGGAATCCTCCCATTCAAGACAATCACATCCGCATCAGCGGGATCTTCCACAAATTTATTCCCTGCCAGGTCGAGTGCAGTCTTCACCCCTCCATTCTCCCCCGCAAAATAAACATTCCGCGGTGTTATCTGCTGGGTTGGGTCAGGCGCGCAGGCGCTGAGGAGCAAGCAAACCAGGAAAAGGGCAAGTATCTTTTTCATGGATCAGTTCTCGTTCATTTCCGGATCAGATTTCGGGAAGTAAATTTTTATAAACATATTCCGCCATTGATTATCATGGGTATTGCTGATATACAAGTATTCTTGAGTTCGAATTCAAATCCGGAATTGTGATTAGTCAATTAGCTTTTCGCGTGAAGGTTTTTCAACTAAGAATGGTGCCGCAAATACTCCTAAATTTATATCATTTTACATTGAAAGGTATCCATCTGATTTCATACGCGGGCAAAAACAAATTCTTTTTCGCAGCATTAGACCACTATAATATTTTCCCTTCGCCTGTGAAACATCTGGTTTTTTTCCATTTGTTCTGCAGTATGCCATCGACTATCATCTCGAAATAGATAAAATAGGGCCAAATCAATTATTTCTCAGAGATTGTAAAATGAGGTTTTTTCAGTGTAACGGAAAACGCGATTGATATCCGGTTTCAATTGGCTCTTGTCCGATTAGAGAGTGAAGAACCACCAGGATCGTCAGGGTATAATCCTTTCGGAATAATATCCGCAGGATCCTGGATGCGTTTCAAGAAATTACGCCTTATTGCTGCTGTTTCTCTGCTCGTATTGGGCGGTCTGGCACTGCTCGTCGGCTTTTTTGCATTTCCAACTGCATCTCGATAACAATTCAGTAATGGGGAACAGCCGTAAATTCCTCGCTTTCTGGGACATGGTGAGCCTGAGGTTTGCGTTTGGTTGGCCTTTTCGGAAAGCATCACTTCATCGCGGTTTAGCCGGGCTGCAGCGCAATTTTTCACCAAAATGACCGGTTCTTTCCTTAGCTCCAAGCCGGTGAAATGGTTCACTGCCCGGATACACAATTACCAAAAGACCACTCTTTATAAATGGTTCGATCGAAATCCCTGGATTTACGGTGTCATATCTGCAGTTTTAGTGATATTCATCTACTTTTGGTTCATTACTGGAGCCAAGTGGGCATGGACCGAGTACTCCAGCACCTATGACATGCTCGCAAACGCATTTTTGCGGGGCAGCATCTCCCTGCTTGAAAAACCCTCGCAAGCGCTCATGAATCTTGAGAATCCTTACGATTATATCAATCGGGGAGGTGTCGATTACATCTGGGATGCAACATATTACAACGGTAAGTATTACCTGTACTGGGGTTTTGTTCCTGCGATTTTCGCTGCTGGCTTCAAGATGCTCCATGCAACCCGGATTGAAGATCAGCAATTGGTTTTTTTCTTTCTGGCTGGTTTGACAGTCGTGCTCTCTGCGACCTTCCATTCTCTTCGGGGTAGGTTTTTTTCCAAGTCTCCCGCCTGGACAGCCGGATTCTTCAGCCTTTCGGCTTTGCTCAGTCTCCCTCTGATCTGGATCGTCAATCGGGCGATGGTGTATGAAGCAGCAATCGCGAGTGGCCAATTTTTCCTTCTACTGGGTCTATACAGTGCCATCCGTTCAATGACCTCACCCAGGAGGTCAACGTGGCTTTTTCTGGCCGGCGTGGCTTGGGGCGCAGCGGTTAACAGCAGGGTGAATTATGCCCTGGCTGTTTTTTGGTTCGTGCTGATGATCACAGCCTTCTCCCTGATACGATTAAAAAAACCCTCGGCATGGTTTCAACCGCTGTTCTCCCTGTTTCTCCCCCTGGTTCTATCGGCAGCTGTTTTTGGTGGATATAACTTCGCCAGGTTTGGGTCAATTCTGGAAACTGGCCATCGCTATCAACTCACAGGGGCTGGACGGCCGGAAGAGTATGGAAAGGTGGCTTCCATGCTGCACATGATTCCGAATCTTTACAATTACTTAGCGAGACCTTTTGTTTTCCAACCTGGCGAATTTCCATTTATCGACATTCCTTACATTAAAGATGATATGTGGCCCTGGTATATTCCACGACCACCTGGAGTTTATGACGCTAAACAAATATCAGGTATCCTACTGACCATCCCCATCCTATGGCTAATTCTTCTCCCAGTCCTTAAACCGACGGAGATGGTCTGGGCTTGGGTAAAGGAGAAATCCGTTCCAAAGAATCGCACGGACCCAGAACTCAAATGGGTCTGGGGAATGGTCTTGGGTTCAGCAGGGGTCCTGCTTGCTTCCGTGGCAGTTTTCAAAGCAGCAAATATGCGATACCTGGTGGATATCCTTCCACTTCTTTTCCTCCTGGTCGGTTTGAGTGTTTGGTGGACTTTCACGTTCTTGGCGGAAAAACCGGGGTGGCGGTATTTTTTGATCCTCATTGTGCTAATTCTCGGTCTGGCTGGGATCATCCTGGGGCTGCTGGCTGGATTTATGGTACCTCCATTCCGGTTCGAAAATATCAATCCCTCTTTGTATAACCTGATCGCAGATTTCCTGAACGGGTAATGAATATCCTCCATTTTCGTAAGTCGCTAACCATTCCAGACTGGATAACCATTCTAGTTCTTTTCATTTTCTTTTGTCTTGGGTGTTCCGTTTATACCCATTTCGGGTTAAGTTGGGACGAGCCAACGCAATTACAGCTTGGTATCGAGAATTTCCGCTATGTCTTCAAAGGAGATCCCGCTCTACTTGTTAATAAAGACCGCTGGTATGGGCCGCTTTTTGAGATCTTCCTCGTTGGTGCGCAAAGCCGGGGAAGCCTAGACCGGATCTTTCTCAGCCGGCATTTATTGAACTTCCTGGCATTCTTTATCGGTCTGGCTGTTTTTTACGTGTTGGCGAAAAAGTACACTAGAAGCGGCTGGCTGGGATTGGTCGGTGTTGTGTGTTTCATCCTATCGCCGCGTATATTCGCGGATGCATTTTACAACTCCAAAGATATTCCCTTCCTGGCAGCCTATACTATCTGCTTGTTTTCCCTCCTCTGGTTATTGGAAAAACCCACCCCATTTAGGGCTGCCTTGCACGGGCTTTTTACCGCGGCATTACTCGCTATTCGCCTTCCGGGTTTGACCATTCCTGCGCTCACGCTGCTTGGGTTGGTGATCGAAGTGCTCTCAAAGCGGGTTAACTGGAGACCATCGCTCCGTACCTACTTTATATATCTTGTGGATCACAGGGGTTTTTACGATTATCTTCTGGCCTGCACTTTGGCTAAATCCGGTCTCAGGATTCAAAGAGGCATTTGTTTTCATGAGCCGCTTTCCACATAATAGCGAGATGCTCTATCTCGGAAAGTTGATTCCCGATTCCTCACCGCCCTGGCACTATGTGCTGGTTTGGATCGGGATCACCACACCTATCCTATACCTGGTTGGTTTTCTCGCCGGGTTGATCGCCATTCTTCTCAGAATGATCAAAGCGTTTTTGAATTCTCCTGAGCAGTTCAATCCTGGTCGTAGAAACGACTTGATCATTGTTTGCGCCTTCCTTGGTCCGCTCATCAGTGTAATTTGTTTACAATCCAGCCTTTATAGTGGTTGGAGGCAGATGTACTTCCTTTACACTCCTTTCTTCTTGGTGATGCTTTCCGGGTTCAGGGTTTTTTTCGATTGGCTGCAAGAACATACCCGGCAGCGCCTTGCAATGATAATTTGCGGGGTCCTGCTCCTTATTGGGATTCTTCCAACAGCCTCATGGATGGTCAAGTACCACCCATACCAAAATGTATATTTCAACCGCCTGGCAGGTGCGGATATGAAAACTATTCAACAGCGTTTTCCACTCGATTACTGGGGATTAGCATACCAGAAGGGGGTTCAAGCGATCCTTTCGATGGATGATCGGTCAAAAATCACCATATTTGTAGAAAGCCAACAACAAGCTCTTGGATTGCTTACTCCAGCTGAATCAAAGCGCATTTTTCTCGCGGGCGACCTGGGTGAGGCGGATTACTTCCTTGGTAATTACAAGGATATCAGACGATTTCCTTATCCCTTCTCAAATGAGATTTTTT
This sequence comes from uncultured Chloroflexia bacterium, assembly GCA_963747315.1. Taxonomy (GTDB): domain Bacteria; phylum Chloroflexota; class Anaerolineae; order Anaerolineales; family Anaerolineaceae; genus CAVVEQ01. The sequence goes on from CAVVEQ010000016.1 coordinate 21,732, forward strand.
CCACGATCATCGGGAATGCGAAGATCCTCTCAGTTTATAAGCTGACGGAGGAAGAAAAGCAGTGACGGGGAAGAAATAACGAAGCAATTTTCTATCCAAACAGTGATTTAATCCTCAAAATACAGCAAATAAGTGGGGGGGGTTGCATGAAAGGTGAAAAATCCAACGAATTTCTCCTGGCAATATTATTTTTTGAACATTTGATTTCGAAGGATTCGTGAATAATTATCACAAACCAACCCAGGAAAAAAAGAAAACACTGCCCATTCACTATCGCATTTTATTTCATCTGTAGACTCATTTTTCATTCCCCCCGACCCTTTGTTATTAAAATCCTAATAATTCTCTAGTAACATATTAAGATAAATATCATCTAATTTATATAATATTATAGGTGGAGGTCTCTATGAAAATTTTTACTTTATCAGTGTTTGTCTTAGTCTCATCTCTTTTCCTTGTCGCATGCGCAGCACCAGTAATTCCAAGTGAGGTTATCCCTGCTGAGCAAGCTCCGCAGCCGGTTGAAACTATTCCTCCCCCGGATTCAGAACCTGCGTCAGAATCGACGAATGTTGCCACTGGCTGGCAGAATGAAGTTTTAATTGATGTGAATACGCAATCAGATTTTCGGATTTCCGATTTTGCCGGAAAGGTGGTGCTTTTGGAGACCATGGCAATGTGGTGCACAACTTGTAAACGCCAGCAGCAGGAAGTTGTTGCCCTTCATCAAACCCTTGGCGAAAGGGATGATCTGGTAAGCGTGGTTCTCGATGTGGATCCCAACGAAGATTCAAAATCGCTCGCACAATACAGCATCGACAATGGGTTTAATTGGATCTACGCTGTATCCACCTCAGAAGTAAGCAAGGGGCTCGCGTCTACGTTCGGAAATCAATTCCTGAATCCGTCCTCCGCGCCTATGCTGATCATTGATAAAGATGGGGTCGCTCACCCCTTGGCATTTGGTGTTAAATCAGCCAACGATCTTCTTGCCCAGCTGCAACCCTTCCTAATTGATTAATTCGAAGAAAATCGAAAAGGTGAAACCGAGATGGAACAGAATATCACCAGCTTCACGCTTGGGCTGATCGCAGCCGGCAGCCCATGCGTGATCCCGCTGTATCCTGGTTTCCTGGCCTATCTTGCAGCCCAATCTTCTGCCGGGATCCAGGTGAAACGCCAATATCTTGGTTTTTTTGTGCTGGCTGGTGTGCTCCTGATGATGCTCATCCTGGGTGGCTTAATCGCCCTGCTGAGTATCTCAATCGGAAGCGCGATGAAATACTTGATACCAGTGGTGGACCTGGTCATCATCTTCCTGGGGGTCCTCCTGCTCTTCAACGTCAATCCATTTAAACAGATCCGTACCATCCGATCCCCGGTATTAAAAAATCCGTACGTGAATGCTTTTATTTACGGGATGTTATACGCGCCAATCTCGCTTCCCTGCTCAGGAGCCTTACTGATCAGCATTTTTGCCATATCGTTGAGCAACCAGGAAGTGCTAAGCCGGTTATCCACCTTTCTCTGGTTCGGTTTGGGTTTTGGGATTCCCCTCCTCGTCCTTTCCCTGATGGCGGGGGCAGCCCAGAAATCACTGACCGGTTTTTTCGTACGGTACAACCGCTGGATTAACATCGGGGCTGGCCTTCTATTAATTGGAATCGGGATCTACGATCTTAACTTGAATAAAGACCTCCTCGGTTGGCCGGGTAATGTTTGATGCAAAAGATCCGAAAGTTTTGCCCTCCATACGCAAGAAAAATGACCTGTCGATTTGACAGGTCTTTTATTACGATTTAAACAAATCACCCATCATCGTACGCTTTTCGTAATATCCCCATATCCAGCTTTTTCATCTTCAACATGGCTTGCATTATATTATGGGTTTTGGCTAGGTCCTTTCCATCCATCATCTCCAGAAATTCATTGAGGACAATTTGCCAGGAAACACCAAAGCGATCCTTCAGCCAACCGCACTGACTCTCTTCCCCGCCATCCGCGGTCAATTTCTCCCAAAGTCGGTCCACTTCCTCCTGGGAATCGCAATGTACCAACAAGGACATTGCTTCGGTGAATTTAAATTCAGGGCCTCCGTTTAGGGCTATGAATTCCTGCCCGTCAAGTTCAAAGGCGACGGTCATGACCGATCCCGGTTCCCCGGGTGTACCCTCCGCGTAGCGGCTTATTGATGTTATTTTTGAATTCTTAAAAAGAGAAGTGTAAAGCCTGGCGGCTTCCTCTGCCTTCCCGTCGTACCAAAGATGCGTGGTGATTTTCTGCATGATCTTTTCCTCCATGCGAAATTAATTGGATAAACATCACCGAATATAGCATATTTAAAGAATTGAAATCAAGTAATGACCGGGTTAAAAGCCGACCGGTTCTCATTCAAAATAGGAACAGTGAAAAATGGTCAGGTTTTGCGCAATCTATCCAACCGCCATTCACTACGGTCGGAGAACTTTTGCGGGTCCATATCCAGCATTTTCCAATTCTGGAGCACGAAATTCAGGAGTGAAAGACCGCGTGCTGCAATAAATGCGTCAATTTCACCGTCCCACCGTTCCGGCCAGGGGGAGATATCGCGGTAGCCTTCTTCGAAAGCAGCACGCATGCGGGGATAGTCGTCTTCGTCCTGGTAGTAGTACAGCGAAATGGCAATATCCTGCACCGGCCAACCAAAGATCAGGTCCTCGAAGTCAATAGGGGATAATGTACCTTTCCATGCGCGGATATTCCATTGGTGGAGATCACCATGCATAACCCTGGTTTTCTCCCCGCTTTCAACCAGACGATTTATGGCAGATTCTGCACGGTGGTTCCAAAATTGGAACTTTTCGCGTTGCCCGGGGGTCATCATTCCCGAAGTCCTCGCATCGAAGATCACAACCGGCTCAGGGAAGTAAAAAACCCGGTCGAACCGGAGAATATCTCGTTCGCTGGCAAATTGAAAATTACTGGCTTGTTCGTGCAACTGCGCCATCAGCCGCCCCTGCAAACAAATGTTTTCATGCGTAAGCCTGGATGCCAGGTCCACTCCCGGAACCCAGGAGAAAACGGCGCAGGTTCTTTCTTCTGGAACGCCGGGTGCCATTGCACTGGTGACAAGTCTCCCATCGCGTGCCAGTAGCGGCCGGGGAACACTGAGAGTGGTATCCCGGGCTAGCGCCTCCAACCATTCCATCTCAGCCTCGGTATGATCGCGTGTATGACCTCCCTCGGGCAAACTAACTCGCAGGATATACCTATCGTCGGGAGTATCAACTCTGAAGATTGCGTTGAGGTGGTTGGTGAGTAATCTTAACTGTTGGAAATTAAGGTTGTAAAGATTCAGCGCGTTCAGGGCGAGCGCGCGCAACCTGGCTCCACGCCCTCGCTTGGAGAGTTTATCGAATTGTTTCATCTAAACTGGTTTTTTTACCAGCGCTGGTGCACCAGTTCGCGAATATACCGGTCGTAAATGGCACGGGTGGTTTTCATGGCTTCTTCAGAAAGCGCGGGCAGATCGGCAGCGGCGAAGTTCTCCTCCGCCTGGGAGGGGCGTTTGGCGCCCGGGATGGCACAGGTGACCGCGTCGAACATAAGGATCCAGCGCAGGGCGAACTGGGTCAGGGTCATTCCCGCTGGGCAGATGGCTTTCAAATCTTCGACCGCTTTGAGGCCGGTTTCATAATCCACCCCCGAGAAAGTTTCTCCTACATCGAATGATTCCCCATGCCGGTTGAAATCACGGTGGTCATCCTTGCCAAACACAGAATCCGGTTTAAGCTTGCCGGTAAGCATGCCCGAGGCTAACGGAACCCGTGCCAGGATGCCGACCTTCCGTTTTTTCGCCTGCTCGAAAAACAGCTCGGCGGGGCGCTGGCGGAAAATATTGAAGATGATCTGGATGCTCTGCACGTTGGGGTACTCGATCGCCTTCAGGGCTTCCTCCACCTTTTCCACACTCACCCCGTAAAAGCGCAGTTTGCCCTGTTTCACCAGGTCATCCAGGATTCCGTAGAGCTCAGGTTGGTAGAAGGTAGAAGGAGGCGGGCAGTGAAGCTGGAGGAGGTCAATGCAATCTGTATCCAGGTTTTTCAGGCTGCGCTCAACGAAGGCGGTGAGGTTGTCGCGATTGTAGCCAGCCGCGGTGTGTGGATCCAACCGGCGGCCGGCCTTGGTGGCGATGAAGATCTTCTCGCGGCTCTCCTTGCGCAGCTTCGCGCACAAGCGTTCACTCAGCCCGTCTCCATAGACGTCAGCGGTATCAAAGAAATTCACTCCCGTCTCGATGGATTTATGCAGCGCTGCCAGGGATTCCTTATCATCCACCTGCCCCCAGGCACTTCCAATCGCCCATGCGCCAAAGCTTAAAGCTGAGATTTTCCAGCCGGTTCTTCCCAATTCACGATATTGCATGATCTTCCCTCCGGTTTATTTTGTCTAATTATCCCATGAGTGGTGCTTGTGATTTCTTTCTCTTACCAAATATTCCTATGAATTTTCCTCTGCACATCTATCGGGTATTGCGTGATCCGCCTTGCACTTTCCGCCGGGAAACCGAGAGCCAGGTAGCAAGGAACCTCATATCCAGCCGGGATATGCAGGATCTTCCGCAGGCTTTTCCGTTCATTTTCAAAGGGGATGCGGGTCACTCCGAAGATTCCCTCGCTGGCTGCTGCAAGAAGGATGTTTTCAATACAGCACCATATCGATGCCAGGCAGTTCAACGAGCTTAAAGCCTCAGGTTTTAAGAGCGGTCCGGAGGAATAAAAGCAGGGAAGGATCAAAACGCTGGCGCTCAGGAGCATCGAATGCTGCTTCGGTATGGCATCGATATAGCATTCCCGCTGGGAGGGTTCCACCATACCCCAGCGATCGACGATATTGGTTGCGCCTTTGATCGTTTCCGGGGCATGAATGTGCTTCACAATCTCAACCCGTTTCTCAGGATCCTGAACCAGGATGAATTCCCAGCGGCGCAAATGATCATTCGTTGGTGCTTTCAAGCCTGCTTCCAGGATTTTCAATATGATTTCACCAGGGATCTCCTTGGGGGCAAAATCACGAATGGTTTGCCTTGCTGCGATAGTCTCATAGATATCCATCTTATCTCCATAACTGCAGCGAATTTCTCGAGTATCATTTTTCCGGTAAGCCTACCGATAACAATTAAGTTAATCTTGAGCCAGTGAAACCATTTTTCAGTAATTTATTGATTTGGATGATCAACTAATAATGACCGGAGTACGGCATGGACCATCGAGTAAACATACCCGTAAAGTAAATGTGGTACGAAGCCTGCTTTTTTGGTGTCGCCTATACTTCTATCAATAATCATTATTTTTTCGAGATATGCGGCGCATTCTTGGAAAAAGAAAAGGTGTCTGTGACTTGTAATCAACATACGCCTGCCCGAACCTGGCTTCCAGCTCCCGCTCTTCCACCTTTTTGACATAGGTCAGTAGCAATCCCCCAAAGATGAGTACAGCCAGGATCGAAGAAATGGAGCCAACCACGATCGCGATCCCCAGGTAACCCAGCAGGGTCCCGAAGACCATTGGGTTACGGCAATATTGATATACCCCGTCTACAAGAAGCTTTTGGGTGGCCATCACTGGTATTGGTGTTCCGCTCGCCCTGGAGAACTGGGAGTAGACAGTGCTGAAAGCAAACGCAAACCCGGTTATGGCCATCAGGATGCCGAGGATCTCATTCCATGGTCCAAAATCGAGCGGAGAAAAACCGAATTTCACATCCAACGCGGGGAAAACCACGATCAACAAATAGGGGATCAGGAATACAAAGAGGGTTCCCCCCACGAGCGCCGAAAACAGGATTCGCGCCCACAGAGGATATTCCTTGCTTGCCCATTTTTCAAACCTGTTCATTTTTCACCCTCCCAACTCCGGTCCTGGATGAAAGGAGCCGTTTTCATCATTGTACGACTTTCAGAGGGTTTTTAATCCATCTAACTCAGGTTGATTTTACCGGTACTTTATCCATGACGTATTCAGCTAGGGCAGTGATCGTCAGCGCAGGATTGGCATTCAGGTTGGCGGGTACAATGGATCCGTCCGCCACAAAAAGTCCGGGGTATCCAAACACCCGCCCCTCCCAGTCAACCACACCTTTTTCCGGTGACGCGCCCATCACGCACCCGCCCAGAATGTGCGCGGTGGTTGGAGCATCCAGCAGCACTTCGAACCAGCTTCCCTTGGGGTAGCCAAGCATCTTTTCCGCCATTCGCCGGGTAACCTGGTTCGCAACGGGGATATACGAAGGAATTCGTTTCCCTTCAGGTGGTAGTTCAGAGGCAAGGCCAAACATTTTTCTCCGCAAATGGAGGTAATTCTCAGTGGATTGCATCACCAGCACCACTGAGGTGCGCGCGCTTTGCCCGGGGATCCATAACGCCCGCAGGAATTGATATGGATGCCGGATCAGAGTCCCAAAGAAACGCAACCAGCGCGGTACGGATCCTCCTCCATCGGTCAGGACTGTCGCGATCGCATAGAGCACATCCGAACCTTTATTGTAGCGGACGATCTCGATATGGGTGTTCTTATCCGGGTAGATACCAGAGGTGATGGCAATATGGTCGTTCCAATCCGTGGAATTATCATTCGAATCAACTCCCAGGATGGCCTCTGAATTTGTTCTTGTCATTTCTCCGAGACGATCTGATAAATCCGGAAGCAGTCCGGATTCTTTACATCGGAATAACAGATCCACCGTTCCCATCACTCCCCCGCTGAAGACCACGCCACCCGCTTGAAATTTCGATTTCTTGCGAATTAATCCATGCGAGGTTTGGGCAAGCACCCCATAACCACCGTTATCCAGAGGGAGAACGCCTGTTACTTCCGTCTCCGGGAAGATCTCAACACCCAGTTCCTCGGCCAGGTACAGATAGTTCAGGTCCAGGGTGTTCTTTGCGCCGGTCGGGCATCCGATCATGCAGGCGCCGCAGAGTTTGCAGCCGGTTCGTTCGGGTCCCGCACCCCCGAAAAATGGATCCGGGACGGTCTTTTCCGGTTCGCCAAAGAAAACCCCCACCGGGTTGATATGAAAAGTATCCTCTCCGCGTAATTCTTTGCCCACCTCGCGGAGGATCCGATCCGCATTACCCACACTGGGACATTCCACTACACCTAGCATTCGATTTGCTTCTTAAAGAAAGGTGAAAGGACGCTTTTCCAATCACCCGGACCCCACTCGGATTTCTCAAAGATCTCGTCATCCGGGATAATTAGCTGGTTGGCATAGACCAGGCTGCCACCCCCCACGCCGGTCCCGTGCAAAACAAGCACATGCCTCAGAAGGGTGAGCGCCTGGATCCCTAAAAGGCCAGCCCATGGCATCCACACGGATTTCCGCAGGTTCCAGTTTGTTTTCGGGAAATCGGACGGTCTGTATCGTCGCCCTTTTTCCAACACAGCCACGCGATAACCCTTTTGCGCAAGACGCAGTGCGGAGACTGATCCGCCAAAACCGGAACCGATCACAATGAAATCATATGGGGTGGATTCAGACATTAGTGTTTCTCCGGAGTTAGTGAGAAGTAATAAATAAATACATGAAAGTATTAACCCTCATCCACTTGCCGGTTACGCAGAACAAATCTTCAGAACCACCAAATAAACAAAAAAGCGCTCTTGCGAGCGCCTGGCTATAAAATGGTTTAAATCACTTCACCGGCAGCGCCTGGTATTCGAACTTATATCCTGCCTGCTCTGTAATTGCCTGAACCTTATTGCGGATCTCCGCGTAATCAAAGGTGTAGGAATAGTCCTTGCCAAAAAGCCTGGATTGTTCCACTATGGTACCTTTCGGTGCACCGCTGAATGTGTTATAGGTTTCAGCTTTGAAACCAAAACCGCTATCCATATCCCCGCTGGAAGAAAGTCCGGATCCTGCCTCGTTGAGCATTTCCGAAAATTTAACCAATTTCGTAGCCTCGTCCACCCCTCAGAAAAAAGCAGTAGGTAAGTTTCTTTCTGGAGAGGAACGTTTTCCTTTCAGCGATGACCGCCGAAAAAGCCCACAAACCCTTCTTTTCATCCCACTTGCCGTTATAAAGATTAAGCGCTTTCTTACAGGTTTCAATTATCGGGGAGGTTGACATGGTACTCCTTTTTCTGTTGCTCCGACCTAATAGTTTTTGTAGGGCAGAACGCTTTCTTTGAGATAAGAAAGGAATGCAATAATGTATGGTCATTCCTATTTTTATTTGCTTTTCCATCATTTTGGAAAATTCAAACCAATCGGGGGTATTCCTATAATTATTGGTTATCGAATTAACCCTGACGTTGGATGAACAGGTAAAATTATACATAATGGCTAAAAACTCTTTAATGATGTTCGCAAGGAATAACTTTCTGTTTGTTTTATTTTATTTTGTCCTGAGTATATTTTACGGCGTGTTGGCAGGCACAGCGATCCTCGGATTCCTTCGGATTTACAACCAACCGATCATAATTCTTTTATCCGCTACGCTAACGGTTTTGATCCTCTGGCTGTTGATCAATGAATGTATTCGGGAAAATCCAGGGGGAAGGGTTATCAAAAAACAGCCCATTCGCGGACCGAATGCTGTTCTGGCAATTACAGGTGGATTGTTATTTTTTTTCCTGGTTTTACTCCCTCTTTTCCGCTGGCCATATTCTCCAATTTCCAGTCAATTGACCTGGGATGCCGGGTTGTATCATTTCCCAAAGGCAGTAGAAATGATCTCCACCGGCTCCTCCTGGGATCTTTCGATCGCCTATGGGGAATATCCCTTTGGGTATGAGTCGCTCATTGCTTTTGCGCTTGTACTCAACAATGCGGGATTCCTGATAGGTTCCACTCATGCCTTGATCGCATTGTTCCTGTTCCTTGTCCTAGTTCTGATCCTGGATTCACGGCTAAAAATGCCATTAGGGATAATAATCTTCCTCACAAGTATCCTGTTTATTAGTTCCCAGCTTTTTCCAAATTTTGATAGCAATATATGGGGAATATTATGGTCACAGATCACGCTCATTGGGAAAAACGACCTTTTTCTGGCAGCTTCCTTGCTGGGGGTTTTCTACTTTACCCCGAGATCGGTTAATAGCCCTAACCTTCCATTGGGTCTCGCGGTTGCTTCCATGCTTGCGCTAAGTATTAAACCCACCTCTGGGTTGGTGATCCTTTTTGCGTGGATGATCTATTTCATCATGGCCGCAAAATCAGGAAAGCTCAAGGAGCAGAAAAATCGGATCCTTCTCTCCTTCCTTCTCATTGTCCCCGGGGGATTATGGGACGATTCGCAATTTCCTTACCCAGGGCGCAATTTTTAGTACGGGAAGTCTTAAGTCTTTCGGATTGGAGCATCGCCAATAATCTATTAAATCCCTTTTTCTATAATTTTATTCCTCAGCATCTTTATTTCTCACTTGCAATCTTTTTCCTGGCAGCCCTTTCTCCATCCGCGGGATCACCCGCTGGCTGGATATTCTTTTTGGCCTGATTTTTCTAATGACCTTTTCTCTCTCCTGCATCCGGTTTCTTCGGATCAACTCTGGAAAGAACCCAGGTCGCCTGGAGGTTTTCTGTCGCCTTTCTTATCCTGCTATATATTCGATTAATGGAGATTTTCGATCATTTTGCTGCCCCATTGCTCGGGAATATCCAAAGCGGTCGGGGAATAAAGTGGATCATTCCATCCTTTGCAATAATTATTTGCGCCTGGGGAATATGGAGCCAACGGGATCTGCTTCGATTTGAACCAAAAAGAGTCGTCCTGTTTGAGGTATCAATTCGATCACCCTGTGGGTACCGGGGGGTATTACAGCGCTTACGATTACATCCAAAAAAATGTTCGTAACGCAACGGTGATCGTGGAAAATGGATTACCCTTTTTTCTTTATGATCCTGGATTCACAATCTCCGTCACTCGTTCGAAACCAGCAGACTATATTGTGTTTATAAAGTTCCCTGATAAGAATTTCGATGCGTTTGCTTCCCGGACTGGTACCCTCCAATGGGAGAAAGAATGGATCCTGGTATACGAGGATTCACAGGGAAGAGTGTATAAAAGAAAATAAACCCGGGATCCGCAAAAAAATGGTTCTGTAACCCTAATCAATGGATTTCCTTACGAGAGATTGCAAATATACCAGCAAGCCCATCACTGCGAAACCGAGCAGCATAAAACCACCTAATGTAATCATATTCACTTATCCAATAATAAATATCCGATATTAATTTACTATGGCTATCCGTCCCCCAGATTCTCAGCGCTTCTGAGGATGGAACCAGGTTCTCAATATATTAAACCGATGGATGGATGAATTCTCCCTTAGTCATGAAGGCATGATCGATTTCATCTGATCGTAAATGATCCTTGTAGCGCGTTTTGGCATGAGTCGGACGAGCATGTCCATCGTTTTACTGTCGCTGCCGATGAAAACATGATACGCGTTCTTTTCGATCCCGTTAAGAATCGACTCTCGCAGCTACCTGGGGACTGGTCATTTTGATCTTGCTTGTCTCCGCTGTTTCACCCCCGGGGGTGGTCACTCCGGAATTTGCGGCGATGTTCGTTCCGATCGCCCCGGGGAAAACCGCGGTGATCTTAACATTCGTATCCATCAGCTCGGAATACAATCCTTCGGTGAAGAGCTTCACCGCTGCTTTCGAGGCACCGTAGATCGTCTGTCCGGGGACGGGGAGGAATCCTCCCATGGCGGAAACGTTGATCAAGTGCCCCTCCGGCGCGGACTAAAGGAGCGGCAGGAAAGTCTTGGTCATGTTGACCGTGCCGTAAAAGTTCACGTTCATCACCCTCTCGATATCTTCGAAGGTAAGGTCTTTCACCAGCACAAAGCGCTGGATGATCCCGGCGCAGTTGATCAGTCCATCCACCACACCGTGAGCTGCGATCACCTTTTCAGGCAGAGCGGTCACAGCTGTCCGGTCGGTGATATTGACAACGTGGGTGGAGATTTTTGACTTCAGCTCGCCTACCAGGCTGACGGTTTCCTGCAGCCCTTCTTCGCGGATATCAATGGCAGCCGCTTTACCGCCTTTTTTCACGAATTGGAGCACAAGTTCCCGACCGATCACCATTTCCGCTTCCGGTCACCACAAACACTTTCCCTTGTATGTTCATTTGCGCCTTCCTATTCCTGCATCGAATTGGCGAATTCGGATATTATTACTCACAATAGCACGCGGAGGCGCGAATTACAATCGCTTTTGATTAGGAATACTTTAGACTATTAGGAGAGGTCTGACGATATGGTCCCCACCGGTTTATTTTTCCATCGCGTCAGGCTGGACCAGATTGATCAAATTCCCGCAGGTATCTTCAAAAGGGTACTGGTGATTACTCCGTAATTCTGCGGTGCCCCGCGGAATACGACGCCCTTGGACTTCAATTCGGTATAGTCTTTTTGAATATCGGGGCTGATTAGAGCGTTGGCAGGGATTCCGGCTTCAAAATAATTCTTTCTGATATCTCGCTGCTGGGGGGAACTTCACTGGCTCGAGCACCAGCTCCACCCCCTCGATGCCATCCGGGGAAACAACGATCAGCCAGCGGTCCCCGCTGATGGGGATATCCGCCATTTTTGTAAAACCAAGAACCTGTGTATAAAACTTTAGCGCGGCTTCCTGGTCTTTTACGAACACGCTCACGAATTAGATCTGCATATCATCCTCCATGGAGACTTTGTGACAGGCTAAACACCGCGATTAAATAGCAAGATACATTTCATCATAATCCCAATTTTGGCGTCCCAGAGAATTATTTAATATAAGGGAAATCAGTGAACATATAACGACTCTCCCGTTTTATAATCCCGTAATTGTCTTTTACCTGCAGGGTTATGTCGTTTTTGGGATTTCATCCTTGATTTTGATCATCACTTCATTGCGAGCCAGGAACCCGGGAATCCAGGGTGGGTTATATCCCGCAATCACAAAGTCCCCTTCACCTTCCAGATTATTATCTGCCATCCCTCCCGAATTGGTTCTTATTCTTTTCGATATTTCCCTGGTTGAAAAAACCGGAAAAACGAATCGCTGCCATTCTGTGAGTGGGAACGTATCAAACCTGTATTTTTCACCGCGGTGCTGGAAGGCTTTCCAGGGTGTATGCGGAGGGCATGACAAACGCCACAGAAAATTCATCTCCACCTTTCACCGTGACGGGGTGGTCATGGCGATCTTTTCAGATTGGTTC
>CAVVEQ010000017.1:0-43818 GCA_963747315.1 uncultured Chloroflexia bacterium
GGGGTGCTGGTAAAGGCACAATAAAATTCTCTTGCTTACTTACAAAGGTTTTCGCGCAAGTATTCTCTGCCCGCAGCCTGGGTTGCATCAAGCGTTGAATCTTCCTTCGAAAACACGGCACAACCCTGGATCCGCAGGTATGGTTCTTCCATCAAGATGCGGATGATTTCATCCACGCGTTCAATATTTCCTGTATAGGCATACGCCTGAAGGAACGGAAACCATTCCACCCGGTCCAACGGGCGATACCCTTCTCTGGCGGCCATATCGCCTAGCCGGGCAGCCTCCGCCCAATCACCCTTCTGGCGCGCAAGAGCGGCTTTTTCGAAGTAGTAACACCATTCGTGCTGTGGCTCTTTTCCAAAGATAGCTGCCGGGGGGATGCGGTTCTGAGCGGATGGTTGAATGCGGCCCGGATCCGAGTATTTAGCTATTAGTTGCATTCCCTGATCTTCAAACCGGGATAGCTCCAACGCCTTCCCGTTGATAACCTGTGCGCAGGACCCGTTCTTGGGCATGCTTACCACGAGCGGGTTGCGCATATCCTGATTCAAAAGGATACCCCGACGATTGCGGTCACCCAATTCGCGTCCCATCTGGATGGCGATAATCGTATCGTTCGTCAATGCCACCGAACCAATTGGAGATCGGGTGACACCCGCCGGTTTATAGGATTCCGGAAAATACACAAGTGAAGCCGGACCCCAAACATAAAAATCTTCAGCGATCGGGGCATACTCATAATTTGCCACAATAAGGGTTTCGGGTTTGAGCTGGGGAATACGCCAGCTTACTTGCCACCAAAAATCCCGCATTGAATCCCAGACCCGAACGAAATGCATCGAGTTGGCAACATTGGCAGTAACTGAAACCCCGATCAAAACGGAGATCAAAATCGCCCGACCATTGTTGCTGCGAATAAAAGACAAAGCAGCGCCGATGATCAAAACCGCACCGATTGATCCCGGGTAGGTGAAGCGGCTGTACATGGAAAAATTGACTTCCCTTTGGCCAAAGAGGACCGGAATCAGCGTGGCGATAACGCCTATTGAACCGATCCAAATCAACCAGGCTGAACTGACTTTATCCTTTTTTTCAGATTCCGCGGTTTCGCTTGTACGGAAAATTCTTTTCCAGGCAAAGTAGGCAAGGGTCATAGCGAAAAATCCGATCGCACCCGCAAGCAGCATATCGCGTAATCGAAGCGGGTTAAATCGATCGTAAAAAGGCACTGCCCAGGCTACAAAAACAAGATTTATGTAATTTCTAATCAGGTCGATAAAAATGGATGTGGTGCTAAGGAGGAAGTCGGAGCGAAACGAATCCAGCAACCCGGGGATATCGGTTTGGGTTCGGGTGCTATGAAAGAGAAACACCCGCCAGTAAAGGAAAGCCAGGCTGGCGATAATATAAGGAAGCCAGAATAAAAGCATCCTTTTTAAACGCCGGCGGGGTTTAACCAGGAGGATCTTAATATTGCTCCCATCGCTCGCCAGATAAAGAAGAATGGCGAATCGCAAGCCCTCCAAACCAATGAACCACTCCATTAAAAGGTAGGATAGGAAGGAAAAAATCATTCCAGCAAGAAGGAAAAGGACGCATACCCAGGTTTTACGGGTATTCCATGCAGCCACCATCATGGCTATGGAGTAGATCTCCAAAACAAGGGCGACGTGGTGGGACTGGTAATCAAATCCAACCGGTTGCATCATAAAACCGGGATAAACTGTAAAAAGCGCAGCCGCAGCAACGGAAATCCATCTTTGGCGGGGGAAAAGTTGGTAAAACAGCCAGAAAACTCCCCAGGCTCCGATAATTTTCAGTGCCAGGGATACATATCCATGTGCCGCCGCATTCATCCCGAACATCTGGAACATAAACCCCACCAGAGGGGCGCGGAACGGGCGATCGCTGGAAAAAATATCAACGAACTTTGCTGCACCCTCCACTCTGCCGGCATAAGCAAGGTACCATTCGTCTCCGTAAAATCCCATTTTTGGAATCAGGAGTCCGTACGCCAACACTGCGAGGATAAAGATCAATCCGCCTCCGATCCAGGCGGTCTCTGAGCTTATTGTTTTTTTCACACCCATTGATCTATCTGAACCTTACCTTGACCCTCTCAATTTGGATTTTCTTACAAATCGCACTTCGCCGATGATGATACCATCAGAATTGGTGATTTCTTACGGATAATAGAAAGAGCCCGAGGGATGTCTCCTTTGGAGCTTTTGTGATTTCTTTCTTTTCTGCAATCGGGCGGTAATGGTGGCGAAAACCCGGTTTTTTACTTTATGGGAAGTGTAACCCGGGATAAAAATCGAATCTCCTGGCCACAAAACTCCTTCAATATGTGTTCCCTCAATGTGGTTTTCCTGTCAGGTGATCAGAATGATCATTTTCACCCATTCATTAAGCAAGGGAGAAGCCCTGCACCTTGATCGTCCAACAGCTATAATCATAGCGTGAGTTCCACAAACAAACGCAATCTGCTCATTGCCTTCCTGCTTGCCGCGCTTGCCATCGCCGCCCGGCTATTGCCCGGTGCGCGAACGATTGACGACGCCTTCATCACCTTCCGCTACGCGCAGAACCTGCTTTCCGGGCAGGGGCTGGTCTTCAATCCAGGCGAACAGGTGCTGGGCACCACCACCCCGCTCTATGCCCTGATGCTCTCAATCCTGGCGCTGCCGCTTGGCGGCACGGATGCCCCCTTTCCCCAGATCGCGCTAATCCTCAACGCCCTGGCAGATGCCTTCACCTGCATCCTGCTGTGGCAGATCGGCAAAAGGCTCGGCTCGGAGCGCATAGGGATTATCACCGCGCTCCTTTGGGCTATCGCTCCTTTCAGTGTTACCTTCGCCATCGGCGGGCTGGAGACAAGCGTAGTAGTGCTGCTGCTCACGGCTGCGGTGTGGGCTTTTCTTTCCGGCCATCCCATCCTCACTGCCCTCGCCTCTGCCCTGGCCCTGCTCACCCGCCCCGATGCGCTCATCCTGGTGGGTCCGCTTGCCCTTCACCGCCTCTGGCGCGCTTTCCGAGCTCCGCGAGAACCCATTCGTCTGGGCGAGATCCTGGCGTTCCTGCTGCCCCTGGCCGCCTGGGGTGTCTTCGCCGCATTCTATTACGGCAGCCCCCTACCACATTCAATGGCTGCCAAACTTGCCGTCTACCGCCTGCAGCCCTGGGATTCCCTCATCCGCTTGCTGCAGCACTATGCCACCCCATTCAGCGAACACCGCTGGGGTGGAAATTTTTTCATCGGCATCGGGCTGGTCCTCTACCCGGTCCTTTTTATCATTGGCGCCCGGCGCAGCTTTCGCGCCGATAATCGCATCCTGGCCTGGGCGCTCTACCCCTGGCTCTACTTCCTGGCATTCAGCCTTACCAACCCCCTGCTCTTCCGCTGGTACCTCACCCCTCCTCTGCCTCCGCTTTTCCTTTTCATCCTTATCGGACTTGAAACACTTCTATTGGCCGCTTTTCGTAATGGAAAAAAGAACGCTCCCGCCCTGCTCCCGGCATGGAAGGAGGCGATGATAACAGCCCTGATGCTGCTGCCGCTTGTTTCGTCTCTGAAAGCCTGGGAACTGCGCCCAGACCACGGCGCTACCCGACCCGCGCCGGAAATGGCTTTCATCAAGCTGGAGTTGCTCTACGGCGAGGTCGCGGATTCCCTGAGGGGGAAGATCCCACCCGGTGAAACCCTGGCTGCAGGGGATGTGGGCGTGCTGGGCTTCCAGACAGGGGCGAAGATCCTGGATACCGTCGGATTGAACTCCCCGATTTCGCTGGAATATTACCCCCTCCCCGCCGATGATTACGTGATCAACTACGCAGTTCCCGCTCGACTGGTTCTGGAGCAGCGCCCGCTCTTCGCAGTCTTCCTGGAGGCCTACATCCGCAACACACTGCTCAAAGACCCCAACTTCGTGGAGCAATATGGCCTAGTGCGCAGTTGGCCAACCGACCTCTACGGCAGCGACGGGCTGCTGCTCTTTCGAAGGACAGGCAACTGACCGCGTCCCCTTCCCTTGAAAAACAGCCGTCTTTTCTTTATACTGGGAGCACCCAACCAGCGGGAAGGTTAATTCTGCCCCGTTGGAAATTTTCTGGAGAAAGAGGAAACCATGAAACGAGTTTTATTCATCCTTGTCGCAGCTGCGTTGCTGCTGGCGGCTTGCAGCCCGGCCGCTGCACCCGTCCAGACTCAAAAGGCAGTCTACCTGATCAACGGCGCATTGGGCGATAACGGCTTCTTTGATTCCGGCAAGGTTGGAATGGATGCCATCGCCAGCAACTTCGGGGTTGAAACCCGCACAGTCGAGGCCGGTTACGATGCGAACAAGTACGAGCCCTCCCTGCAGGCTGCGGCTGATTATTCGGACTTGATCTTTGTGATCTCCTACGGATTTGAAGATCAGTTAAAGGAACTCGCCGATAAAAACCCGGATAAGATCATCGTCAACCTGGATACGGTTAACCAGAATTCCAAAAACACCATCACCTCGGTGGATTTTATTGAGGAGGAAAGTGCCTACCTGGCAGGCGTGGCTGCCGCGTTGGCCACGCTGGATACCGCCATCCCGGGCATCAACGCCGATAAGGTCATTGGTGTGGTTGGCGGCGATGTGGATCCGGTGATTAATGCCTTCGTCTTTGCCTACGAAAACGGCGCCCATTCGGTGGATCCCGAGATCAAGGTGCTGAAGAAATCCCTGGGCGGGGAATGGTCTGATTCCGCCAAGGGCAAGCAGGCTGCCCTGCAGCTCTTTGACCAGGGCGCGGATGTGGTCTTCCAGGCTGCCGGAGGCGCCGGGTCTGGGCGTTCTTCAGGCCGCCAGGGAGCGCGGTCTATATGCCATCGGTGTGGATATCAACCAGAACGACCTGGAGCCGGGGTATGTGATCGCCAGCGACGTGAAGTACGTCGGCAAAGCCATCGAGGATGTCTATGCCACCATCAAGGATGGTACTTACAAATCCGGACAGGTGCTGCAGTACGGGGTCAAATCCGGGGGGGTGGATCTTACCTTCGAAGCTCAGAAGCAGCCCCTTCCCCAGAGCATCATTGACAAGGTGATGGCCATCCGCCAGCAGATCATCGATGGCACCCTGAAGGTGGAGCTCTACAACGGGCAGGAAGTCTGGCAGTAAGACTTAAATTCTCTTCGAAGAACGCGGTGGTTATACAATAACCATCGCGTTTTTTCAATTAAAATAAGATTGAATCCCATGACAGACCTGATCACAATGCAAAACATGGTCAAGATCTTCCCGCCCAATGTGACGGCGCTCGACCACGTTTCGGTGGAGTTCCGCAAGGGGGAGATCCATTCCATCGTGGGCGAGAATGGCGCCGGCAAAAGCACCCTGATGAAGGTGCTTTACGGGCTGGTACCGCCCAACGAAGGCTCCATCACCTTTGAGGGAGAGCCGGTGCGCTTTCACAACCCCGGCGAGGCCATCGCCCGCGGCATCGGCATGGTGCACCAGGAGATCCTGCTCATTCCCGAATACACCGTCTGGGAAAATATCGTCCTGGGCAGGGAGCCGGTCCTTACCCTGGGCAGGATGGACCGCGACCGCGCCCGTCGCCTGGTGAAGGAGAAGGTGGACGAATTCCAATTCAACCTCGACCCCGATGCCCTGGTCAACGATATTTCTGTGGCTGCCCGCCAGAAGGTGGAGATCTTGAAGCTGCTCTACCGCAACGTGTCGGTCCTTATCCTCGATGAGCCCACCGCTGTACTCACCCCGCAGGAGATTCCGCAGCTCTTTACCGAGTTACACCGCCTTGGCGATAACGGGCACACCATATTGTTCGTCTCCCACCGCCTGGATGAGGTGCTGGACCTCTCCGACCGGATCACGGTGATGCGGCGCGGGAAAAAGATCGACACGGTGGCAACCGCCTCCACCAACAAGGAGGACCTGGCGCGCATGATGGTCGGCCGCGATGTGATCTTTACCTCGCGGCGCGAGCCAAGGCAGACGGGTGAGCGTGTGTTCCAAATCGAAGGATTGAACTTCAAAAGCCCCGAGGGACGCGACCTTCTGAAAAACATCAACCTGGAAGTGCGCGCCGGGGAGATCGTCGGCATCGCCGGGGTGGAGGGCAACGGCCAGTTCGAGCTGGTCAACACGATCATGGGGCTTTCCGAACCCGCGAGCGGGAAGATCTCGGTTCAAGGGAATGAAATCACCCGCGCCTCCATTCTGGATAGGCGCCGCCTGGTGGCTTTTGTGCCCCAGGACCGCGGTCGGATGGGCGCAGCGCTCAACGCTTCCATTATGGAGAATGCCTCCATGACCCACCACCTTCTCAACCCAGCCTTCACCAGCTGGAAGGGCTTGTTGATGAACTTCCGCTTCGCCGGGCAGTTTACCGCAGAACTGCAAAAGTTGTTCTCGGTGAGCATGTCCTCCAAGGATGCGCCATTTAGATCCCTGTCCGGCGGAAACCAGCAGAAGGTGATCCTGGGGCGCGAACTGCTGCTTCCCAACCCATTCATCCTGCTCGATCAACCCACACGGGGCCTGGATGTGGGTTCCATCGAGTATGTGCATGAGCAGATCCTGCGCATGCGCTCCGCGGACCGCGCCGTACTGCTCATCTCTGCTGACCTTGAGGAGATTTTCCTGCTCTCCGACCGCATCCTGGTTCTTTACCGCGGCGCGATCGCGGGGGAGAGGAAGACGGAGGAGACCAGCGTTGAGGAGATCGGTTTGCTGATGCTCCAGGGGCAGGAGGAGCCGGCATGATCAAAAAGGTGATCACCGGGTTGATGGGTATCTTTATCGCATTGATGCTGGGGGCGGTGCTGATGCTGCTGCAGGGCTACAACCCGCTGGAGACTTACGCTGCCCTTTTTCAGTTCTCCCTGCTGCGCCCTGCACCGCTGGCCACCACCCTGAAGAACAGCGTCCCGCTGGTGCTCACCGGGCTTTCCGCCTCCATTGCCTTTGCCTCCGGGGCGATCAACCTTGGTCAACCCGGGCAATTGCTTATGGGTGCACTGGCGGCCACTCTTGGTGGAATTTACCTCGATTTGCCCGCGCCGGTCTTAATTCCGGTGCTGCTGCTTTTGGGTATGCTGGGTGGGGCAATATGGGCCGGGCTGGCTGCGCTGCTGCGCCTGGTGTTCAACATGAATGAGTTCATCGTCACGCTGATGCTAAACATGATCGCTGACCTCTTCACCGCCTGGGCAATTGCCTTCCCGTTCATGGAAAAAGGTGCCAATTCACCGCGCACCCCGCCTGTGAATACTGCTGGTTGGATGCCCGAGGTTGGCGGGGTCAACCTCTCTGTGGTCATCATGCTGGTTGCGGTTGTGGTGAGCTGGTTTTTGTTCAATAAATGGAAGGCTGGCTACGAGTGGCGCATCGGGGGGCAGAATTCGCTCTTCGCCCGCCTGGGAGGCTGCGATACCAACAAGAACTTCACCGCGGTCATGCTCACCACCGGGGCGCTGGCTGGGCTGGCCGGCTGCCTGATCATCCTGGCCGGGCCGCACCGCTTCCTGCGCGGTCTGGGCGCCAACTACGCCTGGGACGGGATCATGGTAGCCATTGTTGCCAACAACGGCATTATCGCCACCCTGCTCTACGGCATCTTCTTCTCCGCCATCCAGACCGGTGCGCTGGGGATGGAACTGGTGACCAACGTGCCCAGCGAGATCTCGCTGGTGCTTCAGGCAGTGCTGGTTCTGGTGATCGTCGCCAGCCGCGGAGTACTGGAGGCGGTCGTCGAGCGTTGGGATGCCCGGCGGCGGTTGAAGGAGCCGGCAACATGAGCATCCTGGTTGGCCTGATCAACGGCATGATCGCAGGCGCCACCCCAATCATGCTGGGGGCGCTGGGCGGCTCGTTCACCTTCTACGCCGGGGTGTTCAATATTGCCATGGAAGGCATGATGCTCACCGGGGCGTTCTGTGCCGTGTGGGGATCCTATACCTTCCATAACTGGTTTATCGGCATCTTGTGCGGCATCGCCGGATCGTTGATTCTGGCACTGATCTTCATCCTGTTCGCCATCGTCCTGAAGACGGACGAGTTCGTCACCGGCATCGCCCTCAACCTTTTTGCCGCGGGAGCAACGGTATATATGCTGCGCCAGACCTTCCAGGTGAAAGGCGCTTTTTCGAATCCCGGCATCGTCCCCATTCCGCAAATTCACATCCCGCTCATCGAGAAGATCCCTGTTTTAGGGGAGGTGCTTTCGGGGCAAAATCTCATCATCTACGTTGCCGCCATCAGCGTCTGGTTCTGCCAATGGCTCATTTTCCGCACACGCTTCGGTCTGCGCCTACGCGCTGCCGGATATAACGCCGCCTGCCTGGAATCAAGCGGAGTGAGCGTTGCCCGAATTAGAGTGGTTTCACTTCTGCTGTGCGGTGTGCTGTGCGGGATCGCCGGCGCGTATATCTCCCTCGGGTATGTCAACTTGTTCGTGGAGGGTATGTCTGCCGGCAAGGGCTGGATCTCGCTGGCGGCGATCATCCTGGTGAACGGCAACCCGCTAGGGATTGCGCTGATATCGCTCATCTTTGGCTTTTTCGATGGGCTCGGTCTCTTCCTGCAGGGCACCGGCATCGCCCCGCAGTTCACCGCCATGGTGCCCTACCTGGCCACCCTGGCAGCCTTGTTCGTCTATTCAACCCGAAAGAAAAAAAAGCAATCAGTGAGTTGGACCTAACCCTCACGGGATACTCATGAATAAATCCTTGCCTCGAAGAGCCTGGCAGATCGACCGGGAACTGCGTTTGAACGCGGTTCCGGTGGACCGGCGCACCCATCCCAGCCACTGGGAGGAGATGGCTGCCTTCCCGCGGGGGGATGACCTTATGATGCTTTTCTGGGACGCGCGCGTCCCCGGCTCCGGCGCGCCGGAGATCCCTTACGTGGAAATGGTCCAATCGATGCACAACCGCGGATATGACGTGCGCGAGGCGGAGGCGCTTCTCCCGGAAGGCATGCAGCTGGCGGGCGAAAACAAGCGCGGGGAATTACGCAAATTGACCGACCGGCTGTTGGAAACACTGTTCAACTCCCCGGTCATCCCTGCCCACCCGTACTGGTCCTTCGAGCACCCCGGAACCTGGGATGATATCCGGTTGGCCATGTCGCCGGTCTTCCCGGACCCGGTGCGTTCAAGCATCGAAAACCTCGAATCCCGGATTTACCAGGGCTGGCTGGGGCAGCTTGCCGGGGGAGCCTTCGGCACCTGCATTGAGGGGTACCACACCAACCAGATCCAAAAAATCTACGGTAATATCGACGGCTACATCGCTCAGCCTGAAACGATGAACGACGATGTGGTTTACGAGATGGTGCTGCTGGATGTGTTCGAAGAAAAAGGGCGGAAGTTTACTTCCACCGACCTGGCGCTCGAATGGGTGCGGCAGATCCCCTTCGGCTGGTCGGCGGAGTGGGTTGCGCTGGAAAACCTTCGTGCGGGTCTGCTGCCGCCCGAATCCGCGTCACGCCGCAATCCTTATTCCGATTGGATCGGCGCGCAGATGCGCGGCATGGTCTGCGGAATGCTCGCCCCCGGCAAACCCATGGAAGCAGCCCGCCTGGGTTATACCGACGCCGCCATCTCTCATTGCGCCAATGGCATCTACGGAGAAATCTACTCTGCTGTTTTAGTTTCACTGGCTTTCGTGAAAAACGATCCGCGCGAACTGGTGCGCCTGGCGCTGGGCTGGCTGCCGCAAGGCAGCGAGTATTTCGCGGTGGCGAAGGAATGCCTGAAGGTGCTCGCTGTCCAACCTGACTACCGCCAGGCGTGGGCCGTGCTGGATCAGCGCTTCGAGGAGTACAACTGGATCCATGCCTACCCCAACCTGGCCGCCGACCTGCTGGCACTATGGTACGGGAACGGTGACCTAACCGAATCCTTCAAGATCCTGGCTTTCGCCGGCATGGACGTGGACTGCAACGCCGGACTGGTGGGCAATATCCTGGGGGTAATGAATCAAGTGCCGGAAAAATGGTCTGCGCCGCTGAACGACCTGCTGGAAACCTATCTGCCGGGCAAAGAGCGGCTGTCCATCCGCGTGTTGGCGGAGAGAACAGCGCACCTAGCCCGCAGCGATTAACTCAAGCCGTGCGCCGGATCAGATCCGACATCCACTCCCGGGCAGCGATAGGAACGCCTTTAGCCTTCGGCAGAGTGATTGCAGCCACAAAGGTGTTGGCAAAATAGTCCGCTGGACTGTTGTTGCCGTAGTCCAGGCTGCCCCCGCAATGAAAAGCACACTCCCGGCTGATCTCCAAGCTGTTATCCAGAAATCGGAATAACGGGAATCCCTTCACCCTGCCTCCCATTAAGTTCAAGAGCTGATCGCCATACCCACCGCCGAAAAGTGAGCCCCAACCGTACGCGCTGCGATTATCCCAGACATGACCCAGCTCGTGGATAATCCAGAGGTCGGCCTTCGCGCGGGGTTTTCGCCAGGCGGCGGCATAAAAGTACTCGGGAAGATAAACCCTGTTGCCGAGCACATGCGCCCGACCCCTGAACACTTTTTTCATCACGAATCCATTTCCAAAAAGAGTAGTATCGTAGCCAAGAGATATCCGGGTGCCGCCCAGGTTATTCCGGATCCACCCTTTGCCCTTGTTCCCAGTGATCCGATCCAACCCGCGTTCCATCAGGAGCAGGGATAAACGCACAATCTCCAGGCTGTCCGTCTCCCAGTTTTGGGTCACGGCATGAATTGCGTGTCTCTTATGTATCGCAGACTGTATCTTCGCGATTTCTTTCATGGTTTTTCGCCAACAGGGTACACGGCAGGCTATCCCTTATTCCAGGAACCGATCTCGATCAGGTTGCCCTCGGGGTCGGTGACCATGGAGGAACGCATCCCCCAGGGCTCCATGCGCGGGGCGTAGACCGGCTTCGCCCCCAGTGATAATGCGCGTTCGTATTCGCCTTCAATATCCTCGAAGCGTGGCAGATCGATCGCCAGTTCGAAGGTGCCATTTATCCGCCTGGTGTAATCCGGCTGGTGTTTAAGAAGAGCGGGTAGCTCAGAGCGGGCATACATCGCGAAACGGATGCCTTGGTGCTTAAATTCCGCGTAAGGGCTCTTGCCATCCCAGTCCACTTCCACCCCCAGGAATCCAGAATAGAACTTGACCATGCGATCAAGATTCTTGGGAAACAAACCGATCATGTCGAAGCGTAAAGCCATGGCTCCTCCTTCTGCAAAAAAGCTCCCGCCATGATTGAGGTTAATTGTAATATTTCTGGGGATTAATGTATTCCAAGAAAAGAGAAAAGCAGGTTCAGAAGCAAAAGGGCGATCATCCCCGCAGCGATGGTGAGCAGCGGGCTGCGGCTGCGCCAGGCAACAACCACGGCGATGAATCCCGCCAGCAGGCGGGTATTGGTCAGGCTGAGATCCAGGGCGGAATTCCTGAAGAGTAGTTCCTGGAAAATTACCACCGAAAGCACGGCGGGGGGAACAAAGCGAAGTGCGCGCTGCATAAGGGGCGGCATACTGATGCGATTCTGCAGCCAGATGAACGAAAGCCGGGTTAGGTAGGTAAGCGCTCCTCCCAGGATCATGACCGCCCAGATGCTCATTTACGTTCCTCCACCAGTAAACCGGCTGCCACCCCTACCAGCGCGGCGATGATTATCCCAGATTTATATGGAAGAGAGAAAGCGATCACCGCCATGATCCCTGCCACCAGCGCAGCGGTTACGCCTGCCCGGTCTTTCAGCGCTGGCACGATCAGGGCGATGAAGGTCAGCGGGAGGGCAAAATCCAGCGACCAACTGGCTGGGATAACCGCCCCCAGGAATATCCCCAGGGCAGTGCTGAGCTGCCAGCAGGTCCACAACCCCAAACCAGCCCCCAGAAGAAACCAGTGCTGGTTACCGGCACTGCCTTCTTTTTCATAGTGGAGGATGGATACCGCGTACGCTTCATCGGTGAGGAGATAGGCCAACCCTGCTTTCCAGCCAAGGGGCAGCCGCTGCAGGTATGGCGCCACCGACGCGCTGTAGAGCGCGTGGCGGAGATTAATAACGAATATTGTAAGCACGATCACCAGCCCAGGCACGGCCTGCTGGACCAACTGGGTGGTGACAAATTGGGAACTTCCCGCGAATACAAGGAAGGACATGGATTGGGCTGCGGGCAGCGGAATGCCGGCCTGGCGGGCCAACGCGCCGTAGATCATTCCGAAGGGAGTAACCGCCAGAAGGATGGGTAGGATCGCTTTCAAGCCGCGCTGGAACTGGCTGGCGGGGGTCCCTTGCGGGAGTGCTTGCGCGGTCATGCGTTTTTCCTACGCCTGCCTGGTTTCCTTTAGGTATTTTTCCTTGTTTAAAACCCGGGCGTTCTTGCCACTGGATGTTTTGACCAACCAGCGCGTCCCCACCAGATAGACCTGCCGCAGCGCAACCGCTGATCCGCGGGTGACTGCAGCACGGATTTCATCACCGATGCGCAAACGCTCTGCCGGATCCTCTGTTTCCACCTCGGCCACGATCACGACGTCCTCCGTGCCGGAGGACTCGTTGAAGATGCCGAAGGCGGAAACCCTGCCGGGGTGCACGCCCCCCACAGTCATAGCCAATTCTTCCAAATCCATGGGGTAAACATTCTTCCCCCCCACGATGATCAATTCCTTCTTGCGGCCGCAAACATAGACCTCGCCGCCCACCATGTAGCCATAATCCCCGGTGAAAAACCATCCATCGCGGACCGCCTTGCTGGTGACTTCAGGGCGGTTGTAATATTCACTGAGCATGCAGTCGCTTCGCAGAGCCAGTTCAGCGATGACCCGCTCCCCAACCTCGACTCCGCTTTCATCGACCACTTTCACCTCGGTACCTTCGATCGGCAGACCTGCGGAAGGCATCTTCACTGAAGGATACCCTTCCCGGGCTGGCTCAGCCCGCCAGGCAGTCTGCATCGCCTCGCGGTCGATCTCGTCCACCGCAACAGGAGATTTGATCCCTCCCTGGGTGACCGCAAAGACATTTTCGGCCATCGCGTAACAGGTGCAGAGTGCTTCGTGTCTCAAGCCATACTGCCTGAATTTTTCATATAAGGCTTCGTGCGATTCGTGGCGCATCGGTTCGGAGCAGTTGGAGATTGCGCGCCAGCTGGAAAGATCCACCCCTTCCAGGTCGCGGTCGCGCACCTTTTGGGCACAGAAGTTATAGGCAAAGTTGGGCAGCCAGGAAAGTGTGCCCTTATATTTCGATACAGCCTGCATCAGCCTGTGCGGTGCGCGAACCCATTCGAACGGGGATAGCAACACCAGCGGCACGCCAAGCAGGATGGGCATGAGGAAGCAGGCGATCAGACCCATGTCGTGATAAAGCGGAAGCCAGCTTACGATCACATCCTTCTGATCAATGCTCAGCTCTTTTCGGTAATGCTCAAGCTGGTTGTGCACCGCCTGGTGGGAAAGAGCCACCCCTTTTTGAAGCCCGGTGGTACCGGATGAATGCTGCAGGAGGACAATATCGGTTTCAACCCGATGGCACCCACCCATCGATTCAAAATTCGGGTCCCGAGGGGGCAGGGCTTCATCCGCGAAGATAACAGCCTGAACAGAGGTGTCCGCCCCGGCCACAGCGCCAACCTCGCCCTCGAATTCCCGGTACGTAAAGATTGCCTGTGGGCGGGTGACGGATACAAGGGCGGCCAGGTCGCCGCGATACCGCTCAGGGAGCAGCTTTTCCGTCAGGAACGGCATGATGGAGGGAATCGCCCCGCGCAGGATGCAACCCCAGTAGGCATAAATCAGCTCGAAGCTGTGTTGGAAGATAAGGATGACCACGTCTCCAGGCTGCACCCCCCTCGTCTCCAGTGTGGCAGCATATCCTGCTGCCCCGCGCAGGAGGTTCCGGTAGGTAAGCGCGGTATCCTCCCTGCCGGTCAACAAAACCTGGATGGCAACCTGGTCCGGGCTAGTTTGGTACCGTTCGCGAAGCGTGTCGCAGAAGGTGGCCATTTTGGCGAACTATTCGGGCTTGGGATTCTCAGGCTGGGCAGGCTCATCATGCTTTTTTCGCCGAGCCTGGACGGCTTCGAAAATAACCGGGACGAAAGAGATCACGATGATGGCAATGATCACGAAGGAAAAATTGTCCTGGACAAACTTCAGGTTTCCAAAGAAATATCCTCCGAAGAGAAACAACGCAGTCCAGGTGATGCCGCCAAGTACGTTATAACTGAAGAACTTTCCATAGGACATTTCGCCAACGCCGGCGACAAAGGGCGCGAAGGTGCGGATGATCGGGATAAAGCGAGCCAGAAAGATGGTGATGCCGCCGTGTTTTTCATAAAAGGTATGCGTGCGGTCAATATATTCCTTTTTTATGAAGCGGATATCTTCTGTGTAAACCCGTTTTCCGATTGCGTGACCGATCGCATAATTAACCGAATCCCCCAGAATAGCGGCAAACGCAAGGGAGAAAAATAGAACAAAAATATTGAGCGGTGAGTTTGGAAGCGCAGCCAGCGAGCCGGCAGCGAAAAGAAGCGAGTCACCTGGAAGGAAGGGAAAGATCACCAGGCCGGTTTCGATGAAAATGACCGCGAAGAGTACCAGATAGGTGGCCAGTGCGCCAACCTGGTTGAGAAGGGCAACCAAATGTTTATCCAGATGGAGCACAAGGTCAATAAAATAGGAGATCAGATCCATTGTTGGTCCTTTTAATATTCCTGATATACAAAAAACCGGCTGCATTTCTGCAGCCGTTAAATTTTACCATGCCTGGAGGGCTTTATTGCCTGGCTTTTCGCTGTGCGACCAACAGGGCTAGCTGGTTCAATGTGTCGAATGTCTCTGCGTTCAGCTCGGTATCTTCGATGCGCACACCGAATTCATCCTCCACAAGGAGGGCCAGGTCCACCAAGCTGAAAGAGTCGATCAGCCCGCTGGAGATCAGCGGTTGGTCGGCGTCGATCACCCTCCCGGGTTGTTTGAGGATCTTCTCAGCGATCAACGATCCAAGTTGTGCGGCGAGTTCTTCGGACATGTTTTCCCCGATTTCAATGGTTTTCGGTATTATAAAGTTTAAATAATATTAAGTATTTAAATTATTTTATGCTTTTGTTTTGATCGGGAACCCAATAATTACGCAGGTTTGGGCTCGAGCCTCCCCAACACGCCCAATCCTGCCATCGGCAAGCTTATGACCAGAATGGTCAGCAGGATTTGCGCCTGAGGCCAGGAAGCGTCGTAAAAGAACAGGGGTGTCATTTCAACACCCAGCCGGAGCAGCT
Source organism: uncultured Chloroflexia bacterium (assembly GCA_963747315.1). Taxonomy (GTDB): domain Bacteria; phylum Chloroflexota; class Anaerolineae; order Anaerolineales; family Anaerolineaceae; genus CAVVEQ01. The sequence goes on from CAVVEQ010000017.1 coordinate 15,267, forward strand.
CCAGGTGAAGCAGCCAGGTAAGGGAAATTGCCAGGAACACGAAAGGTGCTGCGATCAGCAGCCTGATCCCCGCCCTCCTGGCGAGTCCGGCCAGGGAAAAGCCGAGCGCAACCACCAGGCAACCAGCGGTGAGGAGAAAACCCGAAGGTACGATTTCATTCAGGAAGACATCATAAACAAAGACCGCAGCGCTCAGAAGGAATGTTCCCAGCAAAACCCCGGTGAGTACGCGGAGGGCTTTTTTGCTTTCCGGGAAACGTTCCACCGTAACCCTTGCAGCCAGGATACCCAGCCCAAAAAGCAAGCCAAAAATTCCGCCGCGCTCCACCGAGCTGAGAATCCGTAAGGTATCCATGAATTGCGGCAGGCGGTAGGTGAGAAAAACCTGCAACCCGGCAGAAAGCGCTACCCCCAGCACGATCCAGCCATACGCCACGAGCAACCTTTCCGGGCGTTCACTCAGCCTTCCAAGCACCCAGGAAACAAACAACCGAAATCTAACTTCTCTTGGAATACTTCCGGGTAGGCTGCCAGCTTCCTGCTGGATAACGTTAAGCGCGGTGACCCTTCTCCCGGCGCGGGATGCCTCCAGCTCGCGGACAGCCAGCGCGGAGCGCATGCGCCCGATGGAGCGGGCAGCCTGATCCCCTGCCGGCGGTAATGCTAGAGCCAGCGCTGCCAGCTGTTTATCAGAATTTGACCCGAGGGCCGTCTCCCTCCAGGTTTTCGAAGGGGGGGCGGATTTTTCGAGGATCGCGAATGCATCCGCTATCGTTCGGTCGTCTCCGCTGTTGCGGGCAACCTCCAAGAACAGAGAAGCATCTTTATCGGTCGCGGCTGCACGTAAGACCAGAGCCCCGGGGTCTGCGGCTATGTGCCGGACTACGCGCCTGCCAACAGCCAGGTTCTTCTGCCTGAGGAGTCCCAGGGATATTTCCAAGCGATCGCTGGGATCTGAAACCGTCGACCACCAGTGAGTGTCGTCATATCCAAGAATAAGGGCGTTCTGAAGCATGAATGCCGCCTGCCTTTGGGTCTGCAGGTTGCTGCTCTTTCTTGTTTCCAGGTCCACAAACGCATAGGTGGTTAGGGAGAGGCAGGCCTTCTCTTCTCCAGGGCTCCAGTTTTTCAGGCAGGTCTCCAGCAGATTTGCGGCATCCCCCGCCGGGGCGTAACCCGGGGAGGAGGGTGAGGATAGCTTGGGGACCAGGAGTCCAAATGCGGCGAACAGTTTTTCCATACACAACGATGCCGTCTCATATCGGGCGGTTGGATCAGCTGAGGTCATCACCCTCAGCACCTGCCAAACCCCGGGCGGGATACCTGGATTTACCGCTGCCGGATCTGGGATCTCCTCTTCGGAAAACAACTGCTGTAAACCCAACGCCTTCGTCCCTCCCCAGGGCAGTTGCCCGGTGAACATCTCGTAGATCATCACCCCGAGGCTGAAAATATCAGATTTCTTGGTGAGCTGCCGCAGGGAGTGCTGCTCGGGTGGTGAATACGGTGGTGTGCCGTGACCGGTATGCATCGCCTGCGTGGTATCCAGAACATTGCGCGCAAGCCCAAAATCGGCCACAAATATATCCCCCCTGGAATCCAGAAGGGCGTTCGATGGTTTCAGGTCGCGGTGGATCACGCCCTTGCTGTGCAGGTAATCCAGGACCGAGGCGACATTTGCGCAGTACTCCAGGGATTGCACCAGGTCGAGTGTTTTGGCAAAAACGCGGTCTTGGAGAGATCCTCCAGAAAGAAATGGGGAAACCACGTATCGGTACGGTGCCTCAGAGCCAAAATCGTAGAGCGGAAGAATGTGGGGGTGGGAAAGCGATACGAGCTGGTCTGCCTGGCGTTTGAACTGCGCATCACTCTCCATCTTTTGGTCAGGCGCATCAGCACGGGTGAATTTTACGGCAACGATGCGCTGATTTTTATGATCTATGGCGGACCAGACGAAGCCCTGTCCGCCATACCCGATTTGCTCAAGTAGTTGGAAGTGAAGAGAACTGATAACCTGGAACAAAATCTGCTGGTTTTTCGGGTTGAAATGCTGCCATGTTATTCGGGTTTTCAACAAATACTTAAGGGAAGCCTAGGGTATGGCTGATTCAATATAACAGTTCGCGGTCCCGCCGAAAGTCACTTTGATGCTATTTGAACCGGTCAGGGGATCGTCCGGTTCAAAATCAATAATGAGCCACTCTTCACCCCCGCTACTGATCGTTCTCGCGACCAGTGGTGCCAGAATCCCAGTCCAATTCCGCGCCTGTTTCAGCAAATTCGCTCGGTGGGGAAGGATCCGGGCTCCCCGAGATATGATCGTGCTCCCGTCTAATTCAACCGTAGCCAATGCCAGCGTTCCGGGGTCGTTCCAGTTCACTTCCAGCTCCGAAATTCTAATCGAGCTCCCAAAGGTGTTTCTGATTTGAGCTTCGAGCTTGTCAGTTATTGAATTGAAGCGGGGCTGAAAAGAAGATCGTTCCCGGACATGCTACAGCCGGACCTGCGGTCGTCGCTGTCGCGGTCGGGGTGGCAGTTTCTGTCGCTGTCGCGGTCGTCGTCGGCGTGGCGTCGTCGGTCGCAGTCGCTGTAACTGTTGCGGTGGCAGTGCCTGTCGCTGTTGCCGTGCGGGTTCGCGTGAATGTGTAAACCGGTGTGCGGGTCCTCGTTCTTGTAGCAGTTGCTGCACCGACCGTTCCAGCTGTGGCGAGCGTTCTGGTTCGGGTGGGAGTCCGGGTGATTGTGGGGGTTCCCGTGCGGGTGCGGGTCACGGTTGGCGTAAAGGTTATGGACACGGTTGAGGAAGGGATGAGGGTTGGCTGCCCAGGTGGAATGGCAGTCGTTGGAATGGGTCTGAATGTGTTTGTCGCTACAGGAGAAGATGTGGGGGGTGGGGTAGAACCCGCCCCGCTCCCGGCCTGATCGATGAATGAGTTGAGCAATCCCTGCATGGCAATGAAGAGGCGCTCCTGCTGTGAGCAGAAGCTTCCCGTCATGGTGCAGGCCAGGGAGAGCTCCTCCGGGGAGAGCGCCTGTGGGGCGGATGGCGGGCTGACGGCATTGGTCCCACCCGGTCCCCCAAGCTGAAGACTGGTCTTCTGCCCGGCGGCGATCGTCTGGCTTTCCCCGTTCGCGGCAACACTGGCAGCGCCTTTGAGAATGCTGATATCCATGGAACCATTTTTCGTCGCCTTCAGGCTGGCGTCACCCATCAGGATGATCTCCGTGCCATTGGCGGTGAAGGTCACCCCGGCGCCATCCGGCATGGAGATAACCACGCCATCAAAAGGCACCTGGTCGCATTCGATCTGTCCCAGGGTGCTGGTGAAATAGAAGGATTCCAGGTTTCCGGATGAACCCTCCAGGGTGGTGTTTCCAAATACGACCATCGAAACCGTCTGCCCCGGCAGGGATCGTGGTAGGTTGGCAATCACCTTGAATACTGCCACGCCCCATTCGTTTTTATCCACGCTCATCGGGGATGCCGCCAGGCGAAGCAGGTCGCTTACTTCGATCTTATCTCCCCGGTCTGAAAAGGACTCCTGCTGTCCCTGGCTCAATTCCGCCGTCAGGGTATTGTTGCCGTAGCAGACCTGGTTCGCCCCAAGTCCTTCGCAGGAATCACCCGATGCCTGCAGGGCGCGGTCGATCAATTCCTGGCAGGCAGCACGCCTGCCGGCATCCTGCCCGCCGCCGAGGGCAGCGTATGGGCTGAGAATAGCCCAAGCCCGGAAAAGGGAAAAAGCGAATACCAGGCAACAAACAGAAACAAGCACCAGGATCGTGATAATAACCCCGGTGCGGGTCCCTTTCCCTGCAGCGGATGAACTTTCTTCTATGAAAGTGCTGCTGGATTCATCCGGAGGAAACGCGCCTTGCATGGTTCTTCACCTAATATGGGACATTGAGATGGAGCCTTGCCCGCACAACAACCGACCGCACCCCTGCCGGCAGTGCGGTTTCATCCAGTTTCCTCCGGGAGAGATGGCGTTTCCTTGTTTTCGTCGATGAACACGACCCTCAAAGGGAACCTGGCCAGCCAGATCACATTTCCACTTTTAAGGTCATAAGGTTGGGAGGGCTGCAGCCGGGTGGCATCCACGCTTGTTCCGTTTGTGCTTTCCAGGTCGATCAGCTCGTATCCCTGTCCTTTGCGATGCACCCTGGCATGTCTGCGCGATACGCCCAGGTCAAAAGCCCCGTAAGGTGTCAGGTCCACGCTATCCCCTTCACCGCCTTCCATCAACCTACCCAGAATGATCTCGTTGCTGTGGGTAACCGCGACCGGTTTAACTGAATCCATCTGGAAAAACGCGATCGCGCCGCGGGGGATAAGCGCATCCGTCTTGAAATCAGACGCTCGCGTAAGATCCACGGTGCCCGCGCCGATCATTTCCGTGGTTGGATAAGAATTAGTCGGGGCAGCGATCAGGTTTGCCCCGCAATACTTGCACGCCTGGGCACCAGGCTCGTTTTTTAATTTGCACACCGGGCAAAACCGGCCTTCTTCAGGCTCCATTTCACACCACCTTCCCACCGGTAAATAAAATTCCTGTCCGGATGTCAATATCCGGTTTGATATGGTTATTATATACAATTCGGAGAGAAAAAATACAAGGTTTTGTACAGCATTTAATGGCACAGACTTTGGTGCCGGCCGTTTTATCCAAACCAGGTGATACTTATTTCCCGGTCGCCTGGCGCCAGAGGGTATCCAGGGTCTCCAGCCCGCCGAAGCTTGCCACGTTCCAGGCTTCGTAGGAAACGTGAAAACCATCCGGTCGGTTGGGATCCATGCCGTGGTGCGGCAGGGGCTGGACCGCGCGCCAGAAATTCCAGAGCGGGATGTCATATTCGTATGCTAATTTTGCCGTGGCGAGGTTCAGGCTGTGGTCGCCCTCCACATTATCCGCCTTGGTGGCCAGGATGGGGACCACACCGTGAGCGATGGCGTATTCAATGATCTTGCGCATGTACGCTTCATACTGTTCCGCCGTGCGCCCATCCCACCATACCTCCAGGCGAATGAACATGAAGGTTGGTTTGGTTACGCGGATCTCACATTCGAGCGGGTTTTCCCCGGGTTGGCATACATCCGGGTTGGCCCACATGGGGGAAAGAACCGCCGCTGCGTTGAAGCCGCCTTTCACTCCCTGGCTGTCGGTGTTGAAGTGCCCCGAGAAATTATCGATCGAATCCTGGAAATGTGCGTGGTCTTCTGTCAGAACATAGCGATCCTTGAGATCGAACAATCCCATGAACGCTTCTTTGATGCTCTGGCAATCCCCGACCTTGGAAAAGGCCTTCGGGTCATTTCCCATGGCCAATCCCGCCTGGTAGATTTCCAGTGCGCGCGGGCTGAGCGAGGGAATGATCGGCCACTCCCGCCAGTCCTCCGGCTTTAGGCGCAGGTCGGGGGTGGCTGTTACCGTCGGGGCAGGTGTTGGGGTGATGGTGGGCGGAACGGGGGTGAGCGTGATCGTGGCGGTCGGTTCGGGGGTCGCGGTGGGCGGGATGGGCGTGGGTTCGATCTTGACCTTGCAACCCGCCATCATCAAAGCGGCGATTGCCAGCCAGGAAAAAACCTTTAAAGTAGTGGTTGTTTTCATCGTCTCAGCCAATAAGGTGGAATTCTACAATAAACTTCTGAATATTTCCATTTAACTTTGATTAATTCATATTTAAATATTTAAAATAATTTTATCATTGTCGTTGAACAAAAGTCATCTTCCAAACGCGATCCAGCACCTGCAGGGCGGTCAGGTTGCGCACTGGCCAGGCTTTCTCCATCGCGAAGGGATCATCAAAGCGGTTCCCGGCGTACGTCAGGTGTGCCCCATCTTCCTGCAGTCCCCCGCCCGGTAGCGGCTGAACCGCCGCCCAGAAATTCCACAGGGGAATATCATATTCCCGGGCAAGTTTCACGATCACCTCGTTGACCGCCCCATTCCCCTCCAGATCATCCGCTTTGGTTGTTAGGATTGGAACGATCCCTTTTTCAATGGTCGTATCCAATATTCTGCGCATGTTGCTTTCAAACGTGCGGATGGGAGAAAGGGCTTCGTTCGTTCCCAGCATGATGATCGCGTAAGCCGGTTTGTGGAGGCGGTACTCGCACTCCAGGGGTGTTTCCCCGCTCTGACATTTTTCGGGGTTGGACCACAGCGGGGAAAGAACAGATGCGGTGGTAAAACTGCGCTCCGCAGCCAGGCTGCGCCTGTTGAACGAACCCTGAAACTCAGCAATTACTGCCTGCAGGTCCGCGTAGGGTCCCAGGGAATACATATCCGCTTTCTTATCAAAATCCCCCAGGAACCATTCCGCAGATGTTTCGCAATCCCCCACCTTGGAAAAAGCGCGCGGGTTGTTTCCCAATTCCTGCCCCCGCCGGTAGATATCCATTGTCCGTTCCGATAGGACGGCAGGTATTACCGGCTCTTTTTTCCATTCTCCGGGGGCGAGCGTAATAAGGGTTGGAACCTCGCTCGGAGCTGGCGCAACGGTTTGGGTTGAAACAGGCTGAAAGGGGGTTTCGCTGGGCATCAGGGTTGCCGCCAGGATCGACTCGGGTGTTGCAGCCGTGGCGGTTGGTGCGTCAGCTTCCTTCACGGCTGAGCAGGCTGCCAGGATCAATATGATGCCCAGGACCAATTGGATTGTTGGGGTTCCGCGCAAGTGCATGGCTCTATTCACACCCCATTTTTCGCCCGATCTCCCGGGCGATTCTTTCCGCCAGGAGTCTCTCCCCGGCCGGAGTAAGGTGGATGGCGCTGTTGGTAAACTCGCTTTCCGGAACCAGGTTCCACAGGTCCAGGTAGTTCCAGGCGTTGGCGTTTGCCTCGTCCCGCAGCACCTGCCGGTAATCGTCATACGCCCAGCGCGGGTAGAAAAAGTTATAGCGGATGGTGCTGTTTTCTCCGTTACTGATCAGGATGGGCTCATTCACCAGCCAAACCGTAATATCTCCTGCCAGGGTTATCCCGGTCGTTAGAGGTGTGAAATCGAGGGCATCCGTAAGATCGAATTCTTCCCGGTTGTTGAATGTGCTGTCCGGATCAAAATCCCTCTGAGCCGGCTGCCAGACCTGGGAAAGATCCTGGTCGATCCCGGTCGCTGCCCACATCACCCCATACAACTGGTAACGGATCCAATCTGCCAGCCCCCGGCGCTGCTCCTGTATCATTTCCCATATAGTCTGCACCTCTTCTTCGGGAGGTGCCGTTGCGGGAAAAAGGTGTCTTACCTCCTCGCGGTTGTATCCCAGAAGCGGCGAGGTGGAGGGATTCATGCCCGGGAAGGATTCCAGGGTGAGCGGCCATAGGATCAGATCCGGCTCATGCTGCAAGGCTCGGCTGATGAAAAGCGTGTCCTTCTGCAGCGAAAGCGTGGGGTAGCCAAGGTTATAGAAAACAACCCGCTTGCCATCGCAGGTTTCAATTCCCTGCTCATTGAGCAACCCGGTAAGGGTCTGCTCGTTGGAAAGCAGGGTACCCCAGACCGAGGAATCGCCAAAGACGAAAACCCTGAACTCGTCCGTCTCCTTGGGGCGGGACGCCAGGTGGGAGGCGAACATCGCGTCCAGATCGTTGATGGTCATGTTATAGGATTTTTGGGGATTTTCCCCGTAGGGAAACCGCTCGCGACCCGGGATCAGGCTGTTATACAGGCTGGCTTTTCCGATCGCACCTGCCGGATCGAAAATAACTGCAAGCCCTAACAGAACGACCAAAAGTATCAACGCGCGCGCTAGAACGGAACCCATGAAACGGGGGCTCGACTCGGTTTTTGACGGCTTCATCGGATTCCTGTCCATTTAGGCTCCAAATAACCTGCCGATCACCTGCAGCGCGAGAGCGGGGTCGGGAATGGTGAACCAGACCCAACCAAGGGCCAGGTAATTGAAGGTTAGGATAACACCCAGTGCGTTGACGGCTTTTCCCCAGCCCGGGCGCGAGGTAAAACCAGAGGTACGCGGCTTAGCCCATTCGGAGTATCGGTTTTGAATAAATAACCCGATCCCCTGCCAGAGCCCCCAGATGATGAAGGACCAGGTAATCCCGTGCCACATCCCGATCAGCACCATGGTGGTCACCTGGGTGAACAGCAGGATAAACCAGGCCGGTAGTGGTTTTTTGGAAGAACGCATCGCGCGGGTGAGCGGATTGAAGTAGTAGGCGCGGAACCACTGGGTCAGGGTCATGTGCCAGTTGTTCCAAAATTGGGTCAGGTTGGATTTCAGGTAGGGGCGGTTGAAATTCTCAGGTAATACGATTCCCATCCAAATCCCAAGTCCAATGGCGATATCGGTGTAGCCACTGAAATCAAAGTAGATCTGGAAAGAGAAGGCATACAGCAGCACCCAGGTCCACCCGCTGGAGTCGACCTGGGAGGCATTGGTAGCGTTCAGCGCGACCAGCGCCAGTGCATCCGCCAGGACGAATTTCTTAAAGAGCCCGGCAAGCAGTCTTTTGCTCCCGTCCACAAACCGGGTTGAATCCAGCGACGATGATTTTCGCAGGTCGTTGGTAAACCGTTCAAGGCGGTCAATGGGTCCGGCAGTGACTGCCGGAAAGAAGATGACGTAATTCACGAACTCCTGCAGGTTGACCGGTGGAAGCCGGCCGCTCTGTCTATCCCGGATGGTGTGGATCAAGCGGAAGGCGATATAGGAAAATCCCAACCAGCGGATATCCAGGGGCGAAGCCAGGGCGGCGGATTGACCCGTAAAATTCCGCAGCATAGCGCTGATCCAGGTGGTGAGCGGCGGAAATTTTAGAACGACGAGCAAGACAAGTAGCAGGAAGATCCCACCGAATAGCAGACCTGGATGGGTGCGCTTTGGCCGCGCGAGCAGCCAGGTGATGGCGGCCAGCGCGCCAAGAACGAGGATGATCGAGGTTGTCTGCGGCGGTCGGGAGGGTGCTACAAGCCCGGTGGGGGCAATTAACCGGGTCAACCCGACCAGCAGTACGACCGCCGCGACCACCAGCAGGGTGGGAAGATTCTGTTTCAGGCTTCGGTTTTCGGGAGGAGCGGTGATCGCCCAGGTCAGGACAGCGAGGAACAGGGTGCCCACGGGCAGCCAGAAATCCAGGTAGCGAATGGGCAGCGCTGGCTGCAACCAGAAGACCGCCAGGCTGCTTGCTACCAGCATGAACCAACCGAGGGAGAGCTTCCGGAAGAGAAGCCTGTAGGCCAGGATCAGGGCTGTGAAGATCAGGATATTCTGGAGGCTCATTGTTGAAGTACGTATTTTAAATGAAAAATCCGCTGACGGATGCCTTTTAGGAAGAAATCAGCGAATTTAAGTTAGAAGCCCTGGTAAATCCACTGCGGGCTGCTATCCGCCGTAAAAATGAATACCGTGATCACTATCAGACATACGACCAGCGCCCAAACATTTTCGCGGGAGAATATCTTTTTCAGGATCACTTGTAACCACATACCTGCCAATCGCTCCCCTGCCGCTTTACCAGAAATGGCCGTTTGCTCAAGTCGATCTGCATATTCTCGTTATTATAGGTCGCGTTGATCTTCCCTGCGCAGGTGACCACATCCATGTCCCCTTCACTGCCTGTCTTCTTGCAGTCCAGATTCTCAAGCTCGGTTTTGACCGCCTGGAAGGAATCCAACTCCATCGTGGCTTGGGCTTCCCAATCCTTGCAGGAAAGCGTTGAGAGTGCAGCGCCATCCTTATTAACGAGAGCATTTAAATAGGATTCCACCGCGATTGCTGATTCGTCTCCATTTGATGGAGATCCGCAGGCAGACAAAAACAATGTTGAAATCAGGAAAATAATGAAAGTAATTAAAACGCGCTTCACTGTGATAACCTCCAATAAAACACGAATATGCTATCTCGCGCTCAAGATTATAACACCCGGAGGTTTTTATCCGGGCGGCGTCAACCCTGCCCGCAAAATTAACATTCTGTTTTAATCTCTTATATTTCTTTATACACAACTTATACAAGCTCGTTTTTCATTCTTCATCTTCAATAACTTGTGTTGTTTATCTATGCGCAATCGAGTGGGTCAAATATTCTGCCTTCTTGAAAAATTTGCATCCTGGCCTGAGTGCAATATTAACTCTTTCGCGAGCTGGAAAATTTTACCCCCTGGCGGTCGTGCAAAATATTCCCTCGCGTTTCCGGAAGGCAATATTTGCCTCTCTTAAGAATGCAAGATCTGCACGAGTTAAGGGTGCAGTAATTGCACGAGATTCTAATCACTACTTATTAACTACTATTACTTACTTATAAAGAAATTTCTCACTTTTTAATTTTCTTTTTGGTCTCTTCCTCGAGTTCTGGGAAAACCAGGTTCCAATCATAGCGCGGGCTATGTGATGGAATTTTATATGGACCGAGATCCAATTTTTCGTTTTCATACGTCTCAAGGAACCGAATAAGAGCCAGCGTGGCTAATTGGCTGGCAGGAATAGATAATTGTTCTGAAAGATCGCTGATCCTGGTTCTTATCGCCGGCGGAAGATCATAAGTGGCACGTCTCTCCCGACGCGCAGAGATCTTTTGCCTCTCACGGGCTTTTTTTTCACGCTCCCGCCTGGGAAGCTGCGATTCGATCTGGCGCTGCTCCATTTCCTTTAATAACTCGGATACTTGCGGATCGATTGAATCACGGCGGGAGAGATTATTTTTAGGCATCCAGAACCTCCAGTAACTTTTCTAGAATTTGGCGGTAACCGCCGATCCGTTTTTTTCCTTCGGGAAGACCTCTCATGGCAAGGCAGTTTGGAGCGTATTCCCAAAGTGTTCTTCCGTAAGCCGGAGCTTCGCGTACCCGGGTATCCTGCGGAATGGGCGGCCACATATGTCCCCCGAAGGTTTGGGTCAAGTTGCGGAACTGCAGGTAGGTTTCACGAGTAGTGCGGTCGAAGAAAGAAGGAAGAATGCAATATCCTTCCGGGGTATGGCCGCGTCGGGAAAACTCACCCAGGTTGCGGATCACTTCCTGGAGACCATCCACGGAGAGGGAATCCATGCGGGTGGGAACGATCACCCAGTTGCTGGAAAGCAGTCCGCAGGCGTGCAGCGAATCCAGCGAAGGAGCCATATCCAGCAGAACCGCGTCGTACGCACTTCCCGTGATCGCCTCGAGAAAAAGCGCGCTGCCTGCCGCAGAGCGGGAAAACTCGCGCTGTACCGATTCCGTATGCTTATCCCCGGGAAGAATATCCAGATTCTCGCGGGCGGCCAGGACGACGGACGCCAACCCCCTCTTTTCACAGATCAATCCAAACAACCCTGGCGATTTCGGCAAGCCCAGAGAGATAGCGACATGCCCCTGGGAATCCATGTCCACCAGCAGAACCCGCCGCCCTGCCAGCGCTAATCCATGGGCAAGCGTAACCGCGGTGGTCGTTTTCCCCACCCCGCCTTTTTGATTTGCGAAAGAAATAATTTTCAATCCGTCCTCAGGCCTACGCACTCAAAACCGAAGCAGCTAAACCAAATCAAGGGTCGCCCCTATGAATTATAGTCCAAATATGTCGATAAACGTTGAAATATGTCTTAGGCGACCCTGCAATTATTTCAGCGTCGCCCTATAAACCCCTGCCTGGCACAAATAATGCGTTGTTTGTCAAAAAAGAGGGTTACTGTTCACCCGGGCGCGCGACACCGTGTTTTTATTGAAAATAACGGGAAAAGTGTAACCGCGGTTACACTTCAGGAATTGTTAAGGCGGGCTTCGATCAGGCGGGAAAGTTCGTCGAGTCGGGTCAGCGTTTCCTGCGCCTGGCCCAGGAACACGATCTCGTCGGCGAGCAGATCCATGGCTTGGGATTGGTCCACGGGATCAAGGCGATTAATAGTCCGGATGAATTTCAACAGGTTGCGGCTGGCTTCCCGGCCGGGATCGCGGGGCGAGGAGGGTGGTTTTCCGGGTGCCTGGGGAGGCGGCTCCGGCGAAGTGGATACCGACGCCACCTCGTCAGAAGTAAGCTGACTCTGAATGCTGACCTGGATCAGGCGTTCCCACTGCTGGCTGGGCGCGGAGAGAATCTCGCGCAGAACCCGCTCTGCCAGCCGGTAGCGGTCGGCGAGATCCAGCAGGGGGCTTGGCAGCTGAAGGATGTTCAACAACTGCACCATACGCGGGCGGGTAAGTTGCATGACCGGGGTGATCTTTTCCCACAGACCGGTGGGCATGCGCTGGCTGCGAACCTTGCGAAAATAATCATATTCATCCACGACCGACTCCTCGGCCGGCATACCCATTTCCGTCAGGATCAGGGCGGAGATCTCGCAGGCCTGCTCCACGGCGGAAGGTGGTTCGGCGTGGCGGTTTTCCAGCACCTGCCGCTGACGGGTTGGGTTATCCACCACCTCAACCCGCAGAAGGGGCTCTTCAGCGGAGTGGTTCTTTACCCGCTTAAGACAGGCAGCCCAGAAGCGACGTTCACCGGTCTCGATCAGGAAGATGTAGTTACCGTTCAGCCCTTCCTTCCAGGCACCGGTGATCGGTTTAATTTGACCGTGCTCATCGAAGGATTCGCCCATGGCCACCAGGCGCTCCACCTCTGCTTTGACAGCCGGATCTCTGCGTGATTGTTCAAGCCAGGCGGATGCAGCCTGGTAGCAATCTATCTTCCCGAAGAAGAAATCCTGTCGAATCGATGGGGGCAGCAGGCGGCGTGGCTGAAACCGGTCAGGCAGGATCTGACTGGGAGCCAGGCGCTCTATGCGTTCAACGGCTGCGATTGGACTGAGGCTGGGTGTCAGAGGCGGCGCGCCAACCCCCGGCAGGCTGCCCGCGGACTCTTGAGATAGATCATCAAAGGCGTTGAACCGCTTTTTATTTTGCGTTGGCATGCCTGGCTCCTTTTCGGCAAGGAGGGTTATCCCCCGCCGGTCCTTTTCAGCACGGTATCCACCAGCGCGGCATACTCCTGGGTAGCGCGCGAGCTGGACCAGATCTGCTCCGGTTTCCGCTGCCGGGGAGGACGCAAATTAAAAACATCCATGTGGCTGGAGTGGGCGTAGGCAAGATCTGCAGCTTTATGAATGGGATCCAGCACCTGCCCGGGGAAGCGGCTGCGCAGCTCAGCGAGGATCTCCTGCGCCTCGGAGCGTTGTTCGTCGCAGAGCGTGGGCAGGTAACCAAAGATCTTCAGATCGGGGCGGAAGTGTACGCGCACCTGGTCAATAGTGCGCTGAAGCTCCAGCAAACCGGAGACGCCCAGGTAGCTGGTTTCCACCGGGATGAGGACAAAGTCAGCCGCGACCAGCGCGTTCACCAGCAGGTGCCCGGTGGTGGGCGGCGTATCGATGACGATATAGGCGAACTCCCTGGAGGCTGGAGCCAGCCCGCGGGAAAGCCTGGTTTCATTGGCCATCAGGGTGGGTAGAAGGTGGGCGGCTTCCACCATGGCGGGGTGGCTGCCGGGGATCACGTACAGGTTGGGGTGGTATTGGCTGCGCTGGGTCATGCGCAGGGCGGAGGGAGGCGGGCTTTCCAACAGCAGGTTGGAGAGCATGCTGCTGCCGGGGGAAGGCTTGTGCCCGAACGCTGTGGCCATTAACGCGTGCCCCTGCGGATCCATATCCACCAGCAGCACCTTCCCGGCAGCACCAGGCTGGCTGGCAAGTTTCAGCGAAAGTCCGGCTGCCAGGTTCACCGCGGTGGTGGTCTTCCCAACCCCGCCTTTTTCGTTGGCGATCGTTATCGTTACTGCCATGGGACCTCTGTTTTCCCGCGGTCGAGGAAATTATTTGCAACTTCAATAATCATACATAAAATCATCCCCTTAGTCAATATTAGCATAACTGGGCTGAGTTGGAGAATAATTACCGCAAATACACCTAAATTTGAATTAATTACCGTAAATCTATTGAAATTTTCCCGAATTCGTGCAATAATAGGAGAAATGTATCGGGAGGAATGGCAATGTTATCTTCCATGAGCGACGAGGACTGGAGATATGCGCGCCTTGAGCGGCTGGGTTTGAAGGAAGACCCTTTCAAGCTTTCCGCAGATCCGCGCTACTTATACCTGGGCCCTGAGCACCTTGCTGTTTACCGGCAAGCCCAGGGCGTGATCTCGCGGAGGCGCGGGCTTGCGTTGATCACCGGCGATATGGGCATGGGCAAGAGTTCACTGGCCCGCCGCCTCTATGACGTCTACAACCCGGATGAGAACGTAACGATTTATTATAACCACACAGCAGCTTTTAAATCTGCGATGGACGCCGCCACCCAAATCTCCCAGGCGCTCGGCATCCCCCCGCAGCGCAGCTTCCAGCGGCAGATGGAAAGCCTGGAACAAAAAATGGCCTCGGCTTACACCGCCAAGCAAAATGTGATCATCCTGCTGGATGACGCCCAGATGATGAAGCCCGAAGCCCTGGAAGTGATCCACCGCATCTATAACTTTGACTACGACGTTAAGGTGGTGCAGATCCTGGCTTTCGGGCAAAGCGAAATGTCGAGCCTGTTCGAAACCAACAAGGCGGTGAATGCGCGCGTTTTTGTGCGCCTGGTGCTACCCCCGCTCACCCTTTCCAGCGCACTGCAGATGGTGATGTTCCGCCTGAACGTGGCCGGGCGTAACGAGAGCATGATCGACGACGACGCCTTCGAACTTCTCTATGAGAAGTCCCAGGGGGTTCCGCGCGAGATCACCAAGTTCTGCGCCTACGCCACCGACCTCCTCCTGCAAAGCGACGCCACCACTATAGACCGAAACATAGTTAGAGAGGCCATTAGCGCATGACCACCCCAACCCCCCCCAGAGCCGCCTGGGTTCAGCTCTATGAAGCCAGGCGGGTTACAAGCGAGCCTGTTACCCGCACGCCGGGGCGACCGCCAGCGTCCGTACCCCGACGCAAGGTGGGGCTCACCCTCTCCCAGGGTGAGATTACCGAGATTGACGAATGGCAGCAGCGCTTTGCCGCCCTGCTGAAGCGCAAGGTCTCTGATGGCGAGACCGTGGGTATCCTGGTGCGCATCTGCACCGCCCGGCTAAACCGTGTGGGTGAAGCGGAAAGCACCGGTGGTTTGTCGGCTTTTGTGGAAAAATTGATCGAATCCGAGTAATTGTTTCTTCCAAAAAACACCCATAATAACGGAAGAAATAATTAACACTAAATCAACCTTAACAAATCTTAAGATGGACGCTAGGCAGTAACGGGGAGTAATCCCATCAAGGAAGAGCAAGTAAAAAAGGAATTTTAGGCGAGAGAAATCAGTCATGACCGACGCCAGCCGGCCACCACACCCCCAACCGAACCAGCGTGATGCCTGGCAGATCGTGCTTGGTCAACTGCAGGCAGAGATGGCGCGCACCATGTTCGAGACCTGGGTGCAGCCGCTGCGGGTTGTGAATTTCCAGGATGGCGTCTTTACCCTGGGGGCATTCAACCCCTTCGCTCGGGATTGGGTGGTCAACCGCTTGAAAAGCCGCATCACCCAGCTGCTTGGAGCGGTCTACTCCGCGCCGGTCGAGCTAAATGTGGTGGTGATCAATGAGTTCTACCGACCCGAGCAGCCCCTGGAGCGCGTACCGCGAGCGGCTGAGCCCACCGAAATCCAGACTGAAGAGGCTTTACCCGAAGAAAAGATCCAAATCCCCTCGAACCGCAAGATGATGTTGCAGCGCGCGTATGGATCCCGGCGTGCCAAGCTGATCGAGCCGGAGCGCGGGATGTTCGTGACCCTCTATTCGTTTTACAGCTGGCTCCCCCTGCTTGGTCACTCTGCATTCGCCACCATCCTGGCTGCCCGGTCGCTGTGTTACTGGAACCCGATGACCGGCGAGTTGCGGAACGTGATCGAAACAGACATGTCGGAGCTCGCCCGACGGGCTGCGGTCAGCGTCCGCACGGTGAAGGATGTTCTCTCCAATGAGCTGGTCCGGCAATATTTTCTACGGTACAAGGTGCGCAGGATCATTACCCCCAATGGAGTACGCACCGCGGGAATATCCCTGCAGGTGCGCATGGATGACCCCCTCACACCTCAGGACCAGGAGTTGAGCGGGATGGAAGAAAGCGAACCCTGGTGCTCCCCGGATTTTGAGACGGAAGAGGAGTTGGACCGCGATCTGTAACCGCGGTTACAGTTTATGGGGTAGGCAGGGCGATAACTCGTAATAATACTAAACAATGCGCATAGCTATACAACAATCTCATTGATCTTTGTTTGAGTAGAATTATGGTATGCAATCGACCCCAAAATTGAACATCCAGCCGCTGGGAGAGGCTGCTTTCACGGTGACTCTCGCGGAGGCGATCAGCGCCGATGCTTCAGCCAGGGTCCTTGCCTTGAGGCAGGCGATCCTTACCGCGGACCTGCCCGGTGTGCGCGGGATCGTTCCTGCCTACACCAGCTTACTGGTTCGCTTTGATCCTGACCGAACAGTTCCAAGCAAGCTCCTTGATGTGCTGACCGAACTGATCGGCGTTGCACCGAGATTGGAACCTGCAGCTGGAAGGCTTGTAGACGTGCCGGTGATCTATGGGGGCATATTCGGTCCGGACCTGGGGGAGGTTTCTGATCATACCGGGATGACCGCGACCGAAGCGATTCGGCTGCACGCAGCCGGCGAATACACCGTCGCATTCCTGGGTTTCCTGCCGGGCTTTCCATACCTGATAGGGATGGATCCCCGGCTGACCTGCCCGCGCCTGGCAACCCCCCGGCAAACGGTACCCGCCGGATCGGTGGGGATCGCGGGAGGGCAGACCGGTATTTACCCCCTGGAGTCTCCCGGGGGATGGCGCATCATTGGGCGGACTTCTCTGAAGCTTTTTGATCCAGCAGCAGTTCAACCCACTTTGCTTCAGGCGGGGGACCGGGTACGTTTTATTCCTATTAAGAAGGAACAGCCCTGTGATCCTGGAGGTACTGGAAGGCGGCTTCGGGGTGACCATCCAGGATGCCGGGCGTTGCGGATACGCGGATATTGGTATCCCCGAATGTGGCGCAATGGACCCCTTCGCACTGCAAGCAGCCAACCTGCTGGCAGGCAACGAACCCGGCGCAGCCGGGCTGGAGATCCCCAGCGCGGGGTTGATCCTGCGCCCGGATGCGGATTGCCTGCTGGCCTGCGCAGGTCCCGGGTGGAGCCTGATGGTGAACGGAAAACTGCTGCCAGGATGGATGGCGATCCGGGTGCGGGCACACGACCGGGTCGAAGTGATTCCCGGTAGCGGCAGGTGGGGGTACCTTGCAGCTGCCGGCGGTGTGGACGTTCCCGCCATCCTTGGCTCGCGTTCTACGTATCTTCGCGGCGGTTTTGGCGGCCTGGAGGGCAGACTGCTGCAAGTTGACGACCGCATCCCTTGCTTCGATTCAGAAGATTCAATGCAGGACCGGGCGGGAATCGCATTTTCAACGGAAGACCTTCCTCCTTATGGCTCGCCCTTGAAAGCGCGGGTAATTCCCGGGCCGGAGGCAGCCTCTTTTGGGGCGGGCGGAAGAATGGATTTCTTTGATCAGGTATGGCACGTGGGCAGCCGCTCGGACCGCATGGGATACGCGCTGGAAGGGATCCCGCTTCAATCCGTTCACAATGCGGAGCTAATAACTGCGCCGGTCATCCCGGGCGTCATCCAGCTTCCGCCGGGGGGTATTCCAATGGTGCTGATGCGCGACGCGCAGACCACCGGTGGTTACGCCAGGGTGGCGGTCGTCATCGGTGCGGACCTGGGCTTGCTCGCCCAGTTGCAGCCCGGTGATGGCGTTGCTTTCCAGGAGGTGAGCCTTGAGGATGCGCGCCTGGCAGCAAAGGAGCGGCGAAAAGTGCTGGAGAGTATTATCTGTACTGATTCGGATTGAATTTACGTGTGGGAAGTGCCGGAAATGTGAACTTTAATGGAAAGAGTCTGCTCCGGACGGGGAGAGTAGATGGCCAGCGAGTACCAGATCGTTCGCGCGATGCTCTTGAAATCCTGGTCGCTTGCCACGCGCACGGTCATGCGGTAATCCCCGAGGTGCGGAATATATTTCCAGCCCAGCTCCCCCAGGTGCACTTCCTGCGAGTGGTCGAGGGCGTGCAGGGGCGGGATGTTGTCGTTGGCCACAGCTTCGAGGGTCATGCCATATTGTGCCTGGTTGGCGGTGCGGCCGATCTCCTCCACCGCAGCCTGGATGAAATAATTCTTCTCCTCATCCACGATGAAGACAGCGTAGTTATCCGAGACGATCTTGCCCTCCTGCAGAATGGTGCGCAGGGTGTTCTCGATGACAGGCAGCGCCTGGTTCATCGGCCCGGCGGATGCCCTGGACCACTGTTCGGGAACCAGCAAAGAGCCGGTGGGTGTGCGACCCTTCACCTCTTCGTAACGGATCCACGCGCTGCTGGATGGGTCGAGGATCTTGCGGAAACGCGCCTTGAGCAAGGGAAGGATTTCTTCCTGGGTGGATTTAACTTCAAAGAACCCCCCCTCGGCGCTTATCACCAGCCAGGGGGAGCGCTCGCCGATCTTATAGGCATTGAATGAACCCGCCGAGGTCTGATGAATGCCGCTGGTCAGGCGGATGAGGGCGCTGGTATCCAGAAGGGCGCGGTATTCGCAGAAAATGTGCAGCGCATTGGAGTTATCTCCCAGGCAAACCACTTCCGCGCACTGCCAGAGGGAATCCCCTGTGCGGGCAGCCACGGCCTGGAGGATATCGCCGACGTCGAAATCCAACGCCTGTCCATCGGGTGTATCATCATGTAGGGTGACGGTGATCATTTTTTTCTTGCCGGATGAGACCGGTGCAGATATTTTATAACAAATCTCAGACTTCAAAACAAGTTGCAAGGCTGTACGGGAGCAGTTACAAATGAAAACGGTTGATATCAACTGCGATATGGGCGAAAGCTTCGGGATTTACCGCCTGGGGGAGGACGAGGCGGTGATGCCCTTCATCACTTCTGCGAACATTGCCTGTGGATTCCACGCCGGCGATCCAGCGGTGATGCAGGCGACTGTAAGGTTGGCGGCGAAGCATGGGGTGGGCATCGGCGCGCATCCCGGTTACCCGGACCTGCAGGGGTTCGGCCGGAGGGAGATGCGCCTGGCGCCGGAGGAGGTGGAAGCGCTGGTGCTCTACCAGGTTTCCGCCCTGGCGGGATTCGTCCGCGCAGAGGGGGTGGAGGTTCGCCACGTGAAACCACACGGAGCGCTTTATAACCAGGCAGCCAGGGATGCGGCACTTGCAGTGGCGATCGCCCGGGCAGCAAGGCGCTTCAGCCGGGAGGTCATCCTGGTGGGCCTGGCAGGATCACGCCTGATCGAGGCAGGGTTGGATGTTGGGTTAAATGTGGCAAACGAGGCTTTCCCGGACCGGGCATACGAACCCGATGGGTCGCTCCGCCCGCGCGATCATGCCCGGGGCATTGATCGAGGATCCCGAGGCAGCTGCGGCCAACGGCCTGCGTTTGGCAGGGGAGGGGGTCAGCATCACTCGTGATGGCATCACCGAAAAGGTCGCGGTGGATACCCTATGCGTGCATGGGGATAAACCCGGGGCAGCCAGCCGTGCGGCGCAGCTTCGACGGGCGCTGGAGGACGAGGGAATTAAAGCATGCTGTTTAGAGTTCAATCCTCCGGAGGAATGACCGGGTCATATCCCACATCCGCCAGCAAGTCGGCCATGTACTGCGCGCCCAGCTCGGATGGATGCTCACCATCTTCCAGGATAAACCCCTTTAACCGTGGATCTTCGTCATGGTTGATCCCGTTCATCAAATCCAGACGGCTGATGAAGGGGATATTGTAAGGTTCGGCAGCCAGGCGGGCGGCATCGGACATATTCTCCCAGCATTTCGTGCAACCCTCAAAAGCGCCGTTTTCCTTCCAGGGCTGGACCAACGGATTGTAGAGATCGACCGCCCGGAGGATGGTGGGCTGACCGGCGCGCAGCTTAATGATCTCACCCCAGATCCCGTTCAAGTCAGCGGTCCACTGTCCAAAATTCTCAGGGTCGCAGTTTTTTGGTTTCTGTGAGGCAAAGCATTGATCCATATCCAACGGATGCTCAGCGTCGATCGAATCCCAATAATTCAGGAAGACGACCACATACTCGGCTTCTTTTAGAACTCCCGGGAGCTTTTCCAGTGCCATGCTTGGCGATTTACCCGTCTGCAGCGCGTCCAACACATCTCTGGCGCTCTGGGAACCGGTCGCGTAATCCACATATTCGACCGTGACCCCCGTGTCCTTTTCGATGCGGTCTGCGAGGGCTTCCCCCACCCCCCACAGGCTGGAATCGCTGATAATGACCAACTGCCAGGTTTCCCCGGGACCGAGGGGCATTTCAGGTGGCGTCGGGGAAGGGGTGGGGGAAGGCGGGGGCGCGGCTGGCGCAGTACAGGCGGTGAGGACAATAATCGATGAAAGCGCGATGACCGAAAGCAACTTAAGGGATTTCATCTTTCCTCCTTGGTTACGGCCGATCCAATCGTCAATTAACCCAATCCTTTATCAATTTAATAACATTAATGGAGCACGATTTCAATCCATGAATTTGAGGGATCGCTAAAAACGCGGTGGTAAAATGCGGGTGAAATCTGATCGTGTGGAGAATTCCATGAGAACCAAAGCCCTTCCTGTGATCCTGGTCGCGTCAGCTCTAATTCTTGCTGCCTGCGCGAAGCCCACCCCTTCTCCGCAGCTGCCCACGCCCGAACCTCCACAGCCCACTCCGACCGTCATCGCACAACCGGTGACCGAGCAAGCTGTTATGAACGGCTCCTATTCCGTCCGGGACGGCCAGCAGACCGTGCAGCTTGCCGATGGCAAGTATGAGGCTGGGCAGGGAGCGGATTACATCATGGTGACCGTGGTTCCTCCCGTCGCACTGGGTGACCTGAACGACGATGGGGTAACCGACGCAGCCGTTGTGCTGGCCGAGAATTACGGCGGCAGCGGCACCTTCCTTTCGCTGGTGCCGGTACTGGCAACCCCGGAAGGCCCAAAGCCCGAAGAGGGGGTGGTCCTGGGAGACCGGGTGCAGGTGAATTCGACCAGCCTTCAGGATGGTGTTGTGAGCGTTACCCTGTTGGCGCAAGGACCCAACGACCCGCAGTGCTGCCCAAGCCAGGCACAAACCCAAACCTTTGAATACCGGCAGGGATCCGGCCTGGTGTTGATGACCGTGACCTCGCAGACCGCCGACGACCGGATACGCTCCATTGCCATTGATGCGCCTGCTCCCGGAAGCGAGGTTGCCAGTCCCATGCCGCTGAGCGGCAGCGTGACCGTTGCGCCGTTTGAAAACAACCTGGTGGTGAACCTCTACGATGCCGGCGGGACTCAGGTCTCGGCCGGACCGCTGGCGGTGACCGCGGAGGAAATGGGTGGACCGGGCACTTTCAACACGAGCGTGGATCTGGCTGCGGCGTCCCTCCCAAGCGGCCTTGCACGCGTGGAGGTGGTGGATACCAGCCCCGCCGACGGATCGATCCTGGCGCTTGCTGCGGTTTTTGTGACTTATAAATAAACCTGGCTGCAGGAATATCCGGGAGGCTGCACAAGTCTGACTTCGTAAGATAAATAGTAAATAAAATATTAAATACTTAAATTAATATAAACAAGGTATTATCCGTTTTATGACAAAAAATGGGGAGCTTACGACCTCCTTACGGTTTTGAAAGGTGGGTTGTAACAACTCCAGCATGTATATACAATATTAATGTACCCTTTTTGGGGGCGAAATGCTCTTTTTCTTTTTCCATCTTAAGAGGAGGCAATCATGTTCATAAAATCCCGTTTGACCCTGTTTACCGCGGCGGTGATCCTTGCGCTGCTCTTTTCTGCCTTCCCGCTCGGCGCGGTGATGGCGGAGGGGGAGGACCCCGCGCCACCTGAAACCCCGGTCGCCGAAGAGGTGCCTGCCGCGCAGGAGGAAGCGCCGCCGAGGCCCACCGTGGAAGAAGTTGCCAACCAGGCACCGGAAGGGCGTGGTGGTTGTGCCGGTTGATCCCGCCGGTATGGCACTGCCGATGGTGGAGGAGGCGACGGCTAATTCATATGTCACAGGCGATCCAGTATATTGTCCAATGGTGTTTATTTTGGGGAGATCCCCTGTGCGAACATTACGTTACGATAGACGAAGCCATTAATAGCTGCCAATGAATTCAGATTTCGGAACGGTCTATGTGGAGGTAAATTACACCAGATTCTAACCCTGCGCCAATAATTATTGATGGCACAAATGGACCATTTGGGGCATGGACATTTAATCTAATCGGGGGAGTAGATATTTCAACCGGGGAGATTGTGGGCAGGACAAAATTAACCCGATCAATAGCAGTTAATGATGTCTACATATTCTAACATGGAGAATTTCTCTGTAACACTGCCGGAAATCGAACAAATTAATCCAGAAGTTGAGATTGAGATTTCACCAGCAGCCGTTTTCTTCAGGTAACACCGGGCGATATATATATTAGCAATAGCGATTTTAACAGTAATCCTGGCCCCGGGTTTACGATCCAAGCAAATCGGCGCAGTTAACGTATATAACGTTCAAGCGAATAATAACAGCGCAGGGAACATTATTTCCAATACTTATGGCGATTTGTTCGTTACCCATTCACAGTTTAACGGAAATCAAGGAACCGGGTTGGTCGCCTTGACCACATATAACATCTATGCAATATGCAACCAGGCAAAGAATAACGCCGGCGTGGATACCCAATTCCCAGAGATCGGTGGTGGTGGTATGTACCTGCAAGCAGGCGGGGATATAACAGCCTGGTGTAACAAGGTGGCTGGAAATAGCAGCTATGGACTGGTGGCAGAGACCCCGGATACGATATATTTAGCAAGTAATACTATTTCAGGAAACAAGTTGATCGATTTTGTTCCCCTATCCCCCAACGAGGTTGTTGAGCAAACCGCCCCGTGCTCTGAGCTCTGTCCCTCCTGCAGCGGCGGCTCCGGCGGGGTGGACGAGGAACT
Organism: uncultured Chloroflexia bacterium; assembly: GCA_963747315.1. Taxonomy (GTDB): domain Bacteria; phylum Chloroflexota; class Anaerolineae; order Anaerolineales; family Anaerolineaceae; genus CAVVEQ01. The sequence continues at coordinate 38,184 of CAVVEQ010000017.1, forward strand.
CTCCAAGGGCAACACCCAGGTGGTGATCGTCAAGGTGGGCGAGGGGGATGGCACCGCCGAGATTAAACCCGGTTATTCTACCGTCTTCAAGCTCTACGAACAGCAGGAGGAGAAAGAGCGCCTGGTTCAGCTCACCGCCCTGCTCTCCGGCTCCGCCCCAAGCGGCAGCAGCGCAGTCTACACCCCGCTGGATGAAAGCACCCTGCCCGCACCATTGCCCGAAGGCGCCGAACAGATCCCCTGGGGATTTAACCTGGCGATCATAAACCCGGATGGCACAGCCGTCGAATCGCTGATCGGCTACATGCTGGTGCGCTTCTACCTACCTGAGGGGTTCGTCCTGCCCGGCGGAATGCGCCTGGTGATCCAGCATTTCGACCCGGCTACCTCCAGCTGGGAGCCGATGTCCACCGCTGTGGGCGGCGGGACGGCCTTCACCTATGCGAGCAAACCCGGTACGTATGTGCTGACCATGGTGCCGATCGAGTAATATTTCGATTCTTAAATATCAACTCCGGAGGGTTAACTCCGGAGTTGTTTTGTTAAATGACCAGCCACTGCTATTCCGGTTTCTGCGCAGTCCTTGCCGGCACCCAGCGCCTGGCTGCGCTCGTAGGCAGCCCACACCGCGCGCGAGATGGCAGTGCGGAAGCCGGCCTTTTCCAGGTAATAGATCGCCTCGGCGGATGTGCCGCCCGGGGAGGTGACCTCGTTACGCAGGCTGGCGGCGTGCTGCTTGCGCCCGGCGTAGTAATCCACCGAGCCGCGCAGGGTGGCGGAGACCAGTTGCTCGGCGATGCGGCGCGGAAAGCCCAGGTGCACGCCAGCGTCGATCATGGCTTCCATAAAGAGGAACACATACGCCGGACCTGTACCGGAAAGGGCGGTGGCCATATCAAGGTAGTTCTCATCCTCCACGAAGATCTCCTCGCCCAGCGCGTTCAGGATCCGCGATGCCAGCTCGCGCTGTTTTTCCGTGACTTCAGGCGCGGCGGTCCACACCGCAATGCCCTCGCCGATCTGTGCCGGCGTGTTGGGCATGGCGCGGATCACGGCGCGGTGATCCAGCCCGTTTTGCAGGGCTGCGACTTTGGCACCGGCGATGATCGAGATGACCAGCGCAGCGGGCGGGATGACCCCGCGCAGGTCCTTCATCACTGCGGCCAGGCGCTGCGGCTTGACCGAGAGGATGACCACATCCGCAGTTTTAGCGGCTTCGGCGTTGCCGGCAAAGCCGATCTTGTAGCGCTCCACCAGCTCCTCGCCGCGGACCGAGCGCGGGCCGGCAGCAGTGACTCCGGCGGGGGCGGTGATCTCTTTACGCAGCAGTCCGGCGATGATGGCTTCTCCCATCACCCCGGCTCCGATAATGGCAAAACGGGCTGGTGTTGTCATGTTTTTACCCTTTAAAAATAAGTTGCTTGATTATAGCGGGAAACCATTACAATTTAAAAAGTGGAAAGATTAATCAAAACCCTAAGGGCATGTTAAACTATTTGATCTAGTAAATATACATATCATTATGATAATCATATGCTGGTAATCTCTCTTCTTTTCTATTTTGCCACTTCATTATTTGTATGCGGCTGGGTCTTCCAGCGGATCAGCATAAATAAAATCCTGCTTAGTTTTTTTCTGACAACTTTCTCAATCAATATTCTGATCTTCGAGGTCATGTCCCTTTTGCATCGCATGAATGAAGCCGGGTTGTACCTGCTCCTTCAAGCAATGTTTTGCGGCGGGATCCTCGCAGTATGTGCAGCACGCAATAAAGACGCGGAGGGTTTTTCGTGGGAAAAGCCATTTGCTGATTTTCACCCTTTGGATTACGCCCTGGTTGCTTGCATGGTTTTAATCCTGGGCGGATTCTTTATTGTAGGCATCAGCACAGCCCCAAATAATTCAGACGGCCTGAACCACCACCTTCTAAAAATTTATTACTGGCTGCAACACAGCTCAATGGAGAACTGGCCGGCTTCATGGTATCCGCAGTTGATTTATCCGGTCAACGAACATTTTCAAGGCGCCTGGCTGTTTCTGCTGGGACGATCCGAAAAGCTTTTCTTCCTGGTTCAATGGTTCTCCCTGGTATTAATTTCCACACTGACCTATGAAGTCGCCCGGTTGCTGAAGTTTTCCACAACAAAGTCACTCTTCGGAGCGCTCGTTGGTCTTTCCTTCCCGGTTGCGCTGCTGCAGACGTATTCATTCCAGGGAGACCTTGCCGTGACCGCCCTGGTGATGAGCTGTGTATATCTTGGTTTTTCGTATCGCGAAACCCAAAGATTGCCCGAGCTCATGGGCGCACTGCTTGCTCTCGCGCTGGCTCTGGGGACAAAGCAAACCGCATTTTTTGTAATCCCGGCGATTTGCGGGCTTGGGATCTACTGGATCTCCCGCGGCAGGATTCTCCGCGCGCATATCCCCTATCTTGCGCTTTTTGCAATTTTCTTCCTGGTTTTTTCAGCCTATAAATTTATTCAGAACCAGCGTGAAACCGGATCCTTTCTCGGGAATCCGAATGTTGCCGATGTGGGTTCGATGATTTCCGCGGACACCCCGGAAAAGGTAAGATATAACCTTCCCCGCCTTCTCTATGATTTTATTGGCTTTGACGGCATGCCCCTGGAGTCCCAGCGGGAATTTATCCAATTAAAAGCAGGGGTCTTCCGCGCCATCGATAAAAGCTTCAACCTGAACCTCGAGGGAACAGAGTATTTAAAATACGGCTTTGGTGGACAGGAGCGATTTCTCTATGATCGAATCCCGCAATTAAGCGAGGATACTGCCTGGTTTGGCCCCCTCGGTTTTTTGTTGTTACCCCTCGCGCTTGTGTTAGGGCTTTTTTCCAGGTCCGCACTCATGCGGGAGTATTCGATATTTGCTCTTTTCCTGAGCCTGAGCTTTGGACTCCTGGTGGTTCTCCAGTGGCCGGGTTGGGACCCTTACGAAGGCAGATACTTCATCATGGGATTGGTTCCGGTATTACCCCTGATGGCGATATTGGTGCCCAACCGGAAGGGTTGGCAAGGTTTGGTCGTTGGTATCTTTGCTGTTTGGGTACTTATCCTTGCTTTCAACACCCTGCTTTTCAACAATTCCAAACCCATTCTTCCATACCAATATTTGCAAAGGTACTCCACTCAGCAGGTGGCGAACTTCCCCGAAAACAATTTTCTGCAAGCAGCCATAAAAAAGGGGACCAACTCCATCCTGTTCAAGTTGATGAAAAACTCGCCCGAGGGCGAAGGAATATTCAATGGCACACGCCTCCAGCAGGTATATTATGTCAACAAACGGGCTTTGGAGGATGTTAGCTTTATTCTAAAGAATGTTCCCGAAAACGAATCGATAAGCCTTTACTCCCCCGGGTATTCCATGGAATACGGTTTGTTTGGGGAAAACAGGACCCGGAAACTGTTTCCATTAAGATCGCTTCGGGATTACGACGGGAATTCTTACCTTGTTCTTCGAAACCCGGTTGATGAGGAAACAATCACCCGCTGGAATCTGATCGCCTCCAATAAACACTACTCCATATTCTACGGGGCCAAACCCTAGCCAATCAATTTGATGTTTACTGGAATAAGTCCCTAAAGCTTGGACTCATTTATCGCCCGGATTTTCTTATAGAACGGCTGAAGCTTCGAGTACATCTTTAAATAGATTTCGTTGTAAAGTTCGTTATAGACGCGGTGACTTTGCGGATCAGGGGTGAAAGCCTCACCCACGCGGGTCATGGCAGCCACGGCGGCAGGAAAATCCGGATGGAGCTTGACCCCCACAGCCGCGTCGATGGCAGCTCCCAGGCCGCTGGCTTCATAAACATGCGGTCGCGCGGTGGGCAGGCCGAAGATATCGGCAGTGAGCTGCATGGCTGCCCGCGACTGGCTGCCGCCGCCGGCCACGCGCAGTTCGCGTGATCTTCACCTTGCTGCGCTTCTCGGTGCGCTCGGCGCCTTCGCGCAGCGCGTATGCCAGGCCCTCCAGGATGGCGCGGTAGATGTGGGCGCGGGTGTGCACGTCCCCAAAGCCGATGATCGCGCCGCGCGCCTCGGGACCCGGGCTGCGCAAGCCGGGGGACCAGTAGGGCTGCAGCACCAGCCCCTGTGAACCGGGCGGGACCGATTCCACCAGCTCGTCGAAGAGCGCTTCCGGCTCCACGCCCTTTTCGGTCGCCAGGCGCTCCTCGCGCAGGCCGAACTCCTGCTTGAACCAGCTCACCATCCAGTAGCCGCGGTAGATCTGGATCTCAAAACTGTAGAGTCCGGGAACGGCGGAGGGGTAAGGGGGGATGAGCGGGATGACTTCGATGTATTTGGAGTGGGTGGTGTTGATGGTGGCGGTGGTGCCGTAGGAGAGGCAGGCGATGGAGGGATCCAGCGAGCCGGCACCGATCACCTCGCAGGCTTTATCGGCGGCGGCGGCGATGAGCGGAAGCCCGGCCGGGATGCCGGTTTGCGCGGCGGCTTCGGGGGTGATGCGCCCCAGCTCCTGCCCCTGGGGGATGAGCTCGACGAGCAGGGCGGGGTCGAGCGGGATGGCCTGCCACTTCCAATCGGAGGAGGCTGCCCAGCGCTGGGATTTATAGTCGAAGGGGACGTAACCCACCTGGCTGCCGACCGAATCCACAAACCGCCCGGTGAGCAGGCGCACCAGATACCCGGAGAGGAAAACGTAATGGCGGGTGGCTTTCCAGATCTCGGGTTGGTGAGTGGAGAGCCAGTTGGCCTCGGCCTCAGCCTGCAGGTAAGCCACTGTTTCGCTGGCGCCGGCCACCTTGAAAGCTGCACCCCATAACCCTCCCACGGGGGTCAGCCCTTCGGTGCGGCGCTGATCCAGCCAAACGATGGCCGGGCGCAGCGGTTTGCCATCGACGTCCAGGTTGAGGACGGTGGAGCGCTGGGTGGTGAGGGCTACCGCGGCGATGGAGGAAGCATCCACACCCTTTTGTTTGAACAAGCCTTTGCAGGCGGCGCAAAGCGCATTCCAGAAAACGGCTGGATCCTGCTCGGCCAGTCCCGGCGCGGTGGAGAAGTAGGGCTCGATGGGAACGCGTTCCCTGGCAAGCAGATTGCCCTGCGGATCGAATAGCAGGGCGCGCACCGATTGGGTGCCGTTATCGATGGCAAGCAAATTCTCGGGCATGGCGGAATCCTCCTGAACGGGTTACCAATATATTATGCGACTGATTTTGGTTTTTGCCAAAGGGTTATTGATATTTCGAAGGGGCGGACGGCGGTTCGCCTCTACCAGGGAAAACACCTATTCACAGATGAGCACCGTTTTTATATCAGGAATCAAGCTATAAAACCGTTCTTTTCAGACAAATGAAAATTGTGTTTGGGACCTACCCAAGCTAGGCACCGAGGGTACCCCTTCCCAGCCCTCCCAGCACCAAACACTCGAGAGAGAGTAACATTACCCGCTCCTCAAAAGCACCCCATTCCCTGCCGGATCATGGAGCAGGAAGGCCTCGCCTCTTTCCTCGATCGCCACACCCTCTTTTTCTGCCCGGGAGCGTATCTCAGCAACGGTTTCCTTCCTTGCAACCAGTTCGAACCAGCGCATTCCCCCGGCGTCCGCCACCCGGTTGGGGGCGTTCTCCCCCAACCAGTTATTGACCGCCACATGG
>CAVVEQ010000018.1:0-53568 GCA_963747315.1 uncultured Chloroflexia bacterium
GGAGTACGCAACGTCCTGTCTTTCCAATTTTTATTCGGACTCTTCGGAAATTTCCAGGGAAGACCTTAATCAAAAACAGGAAAAACTGATCCAGGAAATGATAAGCATGCTGGATAAAACCCCTTGAATCCACCCATTTTAAAAATACTGCGGTATTAAACCAAAAACATACTCAAGCCCGTTAGGGCTTTTTTGTTGGTTTTGGTTTCTTTGTGGGTGTTGCTTCAGCCGGTGTTGGAACAGGGGTGTTTGGCTCTGAAGTCGGAGCAACTGTTGGCGGAGGGGATGTTGGGGGTGGTGAGGTTGGCGGAGGGGATGTGGGGATATTCGTTGGGGGTTGGGAGGTAGGCTCTACCGTCGGGATCGCCGTGGGGGGTGTTGTCGGGTAAGCTGTTCCCCCCGTCCCTCCCCCAATGCTTCCATTGGTTGCCTGTATGGTTCCGGGTGGGCCAAATCTCAAGGTCGGGGTTACTGTCGGAGTAGCAGACATCATACCAGCGGAGAGCAATGACCCCGGCGCTACTTGTAATACCCCCGAACCTGGCTGCTCTGCCCCATTCATCATTGTCGCCTTGAGTTGGTCAACAGAAGGTTTTCCAGGAGCTGGTTGGAGAACCGCTGGGGATTGAGATCGGGTAATTTGTTCTTCGCGGATCTTCTGGGCGTACCCTATCCCAAAAACGAGCGTGGAAACGACTACCACGATCACCAAGGAGAGCAACACCGCAAGGGTTCTGTTCTGAGAAAATCGCGGGAGGAAGGGAATTATCCTCCTCCTTCTTGGAGGTTCACTGCCATCCACGGAATCTTCCAACTCCCTTGGTATTGGAATCGCGGTGAATGTCGCTTTACTAGCGGTCAGGGGTGCTTTACGCCCCATTTTTTCCAGGGTTTCCGCGAAAATTCCCATAGATTGATAACGTTTCTCCGGTTGTTTGGCCAGGGCAGTCATCACCACATTCTCCGCAGCTGTCGGCAGCGGGATAAGGTCGCGGCGCGGTCGCGGAACCGGCTCGTGAACCTGTTTGACCGCCACCGCCATGGCTGTTTCTGCCCGAAACGGCGGGTGACCGGTATACATTTCATACAACACTGCTCCGAGCGAATATATATCCGAGCGGCCGTCAATTTCCTTGCCTAAGACTTGTTCCGGGGACATATACGCCGGGGTTCCAACACCGAAACCAGGCAGCGTCACCAGGGTGGACCTGTCCAGCTCCATGATCTTGGCGATCCCGAAGTCGGTGATCATGGGCTCGCCGTTGTTGGTGATCAGGATATTGGACGGTTTGACATCTCGGTGGATGATACCCTGTTGATGGGCGTGAGCAAGGGCGTAGGCAACCGGCGAGAGAAAACGCGCTGCCTCAGACCAGGGGATTAACTTTCCAAGCAAATTCTCCAGGGTGCCCCCTGGAACGTAATCCATCTCTAAATATGGCAGGCCATCGAGCTCACCATATTCATTGATATGAACAATATTCGGGTGATTAAGCCTGGCGAGGGCACGCGCCTCCCGGTCGAACCGTTCCAGGAAATTCGCTTCCCCCAGGTTCTCGGAACGGATCACTTTTAGCGCGACGGTGCGATCCAAGCGGGTATCAATGGCTTTATAAACATTCGCCATGCCGCCTGTGCCAAGCTGCTGCACGATGCGGTACCGTCCGATAGTTTGACCAATAAGATCAGACATGGTTGTAGCCCCCGAGGGCTATTCCGCCATTATTATTTTATCTCGAAAAGGAATTATTGGTATTAACGATCTTGAAAGGTGAATTATGACAATTTCTGGGGTTTGCGGGGGTTGCCCTGATTTAATTTTTCATCCCAAGTGACAGGGTAAGAGACAGGGTAAGACCGAATGCCGGATACCAAAATTCGCCGATCAGATTCATCTTCTGTGCCCACGAGCTTTTTTCTCCTGCTCCGCCAGGATGCCCATCACCTCATCCGCGTAACGTCCCTGGCGCAGTAAATCAGACATCAACTTCATCGGCTTATCGATGTGCTTGAAGAAGTGTTTATAGCCTGCACACAGGTAGTTCAACCCCGCCTCACCATCCGGTGTGTGGATGAAGCGGTTGCGCGGGCATTCCCCGTAACAGGCGAAGAGCACCTCGCACTCGCGGCAGTATTTGGGCAGTGAGTCGAATTTATCGCGCCCGAACTTGCGCTGCTGCGGGGAGGCGATCATCTCCACCATGTGCTTATTGCGGATATTTCCCAGCAGGTAGGCTGGCTCCACAAAATGGTCGCAGGAATACAGGTCGCCGTTATGCTCCATGGCCAGCGCATCCCCGCACGTTTTTTGAAAGATGCACATGCTCGGCTGACCCAACCAGTTGGCCAGTGAGGTATCGAAGTTGATCACAAAAATATTGCCCACATCCCGGCGCACCCACTCGTCGAAGATCGCTGCCAGGAAGCGTCCATATTGCTCCCCTTTGACCGAACGCTCGGTCACCAAGTCACCTGCCTGAACATATAACGGGCGGTTACCTGCGCGCTCGCCCCAGCCCTCGTTCGCCAGGGGCAGCATCTCCGCGGTGGAGCGCTCCACGATGGGAATGAACTGCAAGTACTGCGCCTTCAGCTCATCACGGAAAAATCGATAGACCTCCAGGGGATGATCGACGTTGGCAGCGTTGACCGTGGTGAGGATGTTTACATCCACCTTGTGTTCATTGAGGGTTTTCCAGGCTTTCAACACCCGCTTGTGGGTGCCCTGCCCGCCCTTGTTCACCCGGTAGGTATCGTGCATTTCCTCTGGCCCATCCATGCTGAGACCCACCAGGAAATGGTTCTCGTGGAAGAATTCCGCGAAGGCGTCATCCACCTTGATCCCGTTGGTCTGGATGTTGTACTGCACGCTCTGCCCGGGTTGGCGATATTTCTGCACCAGCACCACGGAGCGTTTAAAGAAATCCAAGCCCATCAGGGTGGGCTCGCCGCCCTGCCAGGCGATGGTCACTTCAGGCTCCTGGTGTGCTTCCAGTAAGCCGCGGATATAGGCTTCCAGTACCTCATCGCTCATGCGGAAGCGACTATCCGGGTATAGCAGCTCCTTGGAAAGAAAAAAACAATACTTGCAATCCAGGTTGCAGGTAGCCCCGGTGGGTTTGGCCAGCAAATGGAATGCTCTTGGAGCCTCTGGCGGGAATGGTTTTGGGAGGTGAGGGTATTCAGTCAAGATGGTTTCTACTTTGTAAAATTAATCGTTATCCTGATTGCTGGTTGGCCGAAAGAGGATGTTCTCATTTTTTAGAGGTCAATGAGGTCTGAAAACTACTCCGGAAAGGGTAAGAACGGAGTAAACCGCTTTACTTCATTTAACATTAATCGGTACGGTTTCACGGATACGGAGCAAATTTCTGCGAGCGGTTATTCTTGCAAACCACTTCAGGTTCAGGGTGTGATTGGATTATTGCAGGCAGCTGGTAAAGTGATCGCCGGGTTGGTATTCACCCCGGTCAATTGGATGCTGACATCAAAATTGCCCTCGAACTTCAATGGGTCATAGCTGCCGCTGAACTCGTTCTGGAAAGCCACCGGGTATCTCCCTTCGGCATCCACATATAGATCGGCATCACCTGCATCCCATAATGCGTCCCCAAAGGACTTCAATTTCGGATCGCGGCTCTTTTTTGCGGCAGCGAGAAAAGCATCCCCATTTAGAACGTAATGGTCAAGGATCGCACCGTTATAAGATTCCTGTCCGACCAATTTGCCACGCGCCACCTCGCGGTTGGTGAGCATGCTCATCATTCCCTGCGGGCTGAACTCCCCCATGGCTTCCGTGGCTGCAGGATCCGAGGGTTTTATGCATACAGTGAACAGGCTGTTTACGACAATAAAATTACCCTGTCGGAACTTTATAGATATCCACGCTCGATGGGGTGAATAGCCCAACTACCGATCCTCCCACCTGGGCGGCAATGGTTCCAAGCAAACTGCCGGTGACCGTGATCTTGCTCTCGCCTTTATTGTTGGTCGCGATGACAGCGTTCAGATCACCCTGGGCGTTCTCATTATTGATCAAGCCGTTCACGTTGATCTTCGCCGTGGCAGACAGTGAGCTGAGACCGGTGATCGGTTTTAGAGGGATGACCTCTCCGGCAGAAGGGATGGGGGTTTTGGTGGCTGCACCGAACGCGAGGAGCGGGGAAATGGAAAAAGCGGTACGGGTACCAAACAGGAAGATGGCAATGATCGCAATCGAAATGACGCCCAGAATCAACAAATTTCTATTCTTGCGCATTACATCCTCCACTTTTCATGTGCACCGGATATCCCTTCCAGTCCCCTGCTCCTTTAGTCGGGTGGATCACTCTTTTATGTTTACGCGGCGGGGGTCGCGGGCGGCTGGGAAGCCGGAGGCTCGGGCGGAACAGAGCCGGGGTATCCCTGCGGGATCTTATTCCGGTTGGCAGCTCCAGCAACGGCCATACTGGAAAGATCAACAACCGCGGCAAGTATCAGCCACAGCCAATCGATTCCAGAGATCACCTTCGTACCGTTGGTGATCAAGATCAAATACATCAGGGTGGTAAAGGGCAGAACCAGGAATCCGAGGCACGGCCAGATCCAGGAACCGAAGGCGGCGTCAAACGCCACCGGCCTGGCGATCCACGCAAATAGCAGGAACAAGCGGGACATTCCGGTTACTGCAGCGGTAAAACAACCTGAATTATTCTTACTCATTACTGTTCTCCTTGGAATGAAACCTGTCGATCGCCAGGTTGATCACAAGCGCCATCCTTTCTGAGGTTGGGATCAACCTCAGAAAGGATTTTGTGTTCGCTTACGATATCTATTCCGGGGATTCACCAACGGTTTTAACTTTGCGCAGTCTCCCGGTTTGATCCACAACCCATTCACTGACCTGGCCATAGGAGTCCTTCAAGTAAAGAACTCCCTCGTCTGCTTTATCGCGGATCCGGCCACGTAATTCCTCGCCGCTTTCCGGTGCAAGCAGCAGCGCGGTGATGCCGCCAGCCAGCACTCCCCCAAAGAATCCGATTGCTAAACCTAAAAATAAATCTTTTTTCATTTTGTATTCCTCCATTTTTATAAATGATACTTCATTATTGTCTCTAATGATGACTAAATTCGGGGCGTTCGTAATGAGAATTTATCCAAGGATTTTTGCCTTTTCGTGGATGGAGATTCTATCCCTTGCTATTGGTTCTCGGGAGGAAATGGGTGATAATAAAGATTGTGCGGCTTGGGTGATAATAATGATTGAGCGGCTGGAGAAAACCGTTACAGGTGTCGGAGAAAGCCGTTACAGGTGATCGATGCTGGATGAATTCTTAAAGAACAAAAAATTGGCTCATTACCTGCCGATCATCGGCTGGGGAAGATCCTACCCTCGGGCATGGCTGCGCGACGACCTGGTCTCGGGTCTGGTGGTCGGGTTGATCATGATCCCGGTGGCAATGGCATACGCCCAGATGGCGGGAGTGCCGCCGGAAGCTGGGTTGTACTCTGCCATTGTGGGCATGACCGCGTACGCCCTCCTGGCTACCAGCCGTCACATGAAGGTCACCACCAGCTCCACCATGTCGATCATGTCGCTGGCAGTGGTGGCACCCCTGGCTGCCGGAAATCCCACCAACCTGATGTTGCTCACCTCCGCCCTGGCGATCATCGTAGGCATCATCCTCGTGCTGCTTTCCCTCTTTAAGCTGGGTTTTATTTCCGATTTTCTGGCCAAATCGGTGATGACGGGATATGTATTCGGGGTTGCTTGTTTAATCGGGGTCAGCCAGCTTCCCAAGATGTTCGGGGTTCCCGGAGGCAGCGGGAATTTTTTCCAGCAAATGCAGGAATTAATACTCAACCTCCCCCAAACCAATCTCTACTCCCTGGCGCTCGGTTTGGGAACGATGATCATTATTTTCACTATCCGGCGAATCAAGCCCATGATCCCGGGTGCACTGGTTGCGTTGATCCTCGGGACGATCATCACTGCGTATTACGATCTGAACCAGCTCTATGGGGTAAGCATCGTGGGGGTGATCCCCACCGGTCTGCCAGCCCCCTCCATTCCCCGGGTGGGTCTATCTGCCCTTGGTTTCCTGATCAGTGGCGCTGCCGGGATCGTTTTCCTGGCTGCGGGTGAGACGCTGGGTACCGCACGCGCATTCGCCGCCAAATACCATTATGACGTGGATGCCGACCAGGAGCTGCTGGCAATGGGTACGGCAAACATCACTTCAGGACTCTTCGGCGGGATAACCATCGATATGAGCCTCTCTAACACCGCTAGCGGGGAATCGGCGGGGGAGCGCACCCAGCTTTCGTCCCTCGTAAGCGCCGGGTTGATATTGCTGGTGGTCCTTTTCCTGGCTCCCCTGCTCCAGAACCTGCCCACCGCAGTGCTGGGGGCGATCGTGCTCAGCTCGATCCTGGGTCTATTCAATTTTGCGGAATTGAAGCGTTACTATACCCAACGGAAAACGGACTTTTACCTGGCTGTTACAGCCCTTATCGGAGTAGTTTTCACCGATGTGATGACTGGTTTGATGTTCGCGGTTTTGCTTTCGGTGGTGATGCTGCTTTACCGCGCCAGCCGACCGTATATTGCTACCCTCGGCAGGCGGCCAGGCTCGCCCGGTGATTACGGAGATATCAGCCGAAACAAGGAAATTGTAGTTGATCCCGGGACTGGTGATTCTACGCCTGGATGCGCCGCTGTATTTCTTTAATGCGAACGTTGCCCGAACACAAATCCTCGGACAGACGAAAGAGAACCCCCCGCGGGCAATCATTCTCGATCTAGGCGCCAGTGCCGATCTGGATATTGGTACCTCGGATATGCTGCAAGCTCTCATCAGCGATCTGCGCCAGGCTGGAATAGACCTGTTATTCTCGCAGGTACGCGGTTCGGTTCGAGATCGAATGAGGATGACCGGACTGCTCGATCATATCGGCACGGAGCACATATACCCAAGCATCGACGCGGCCGTCAAAGCATTTGAAGCATCACAAAAACCCAAACGGAAAAAGAAGGAAAAGCTCACGGAAGGCGATCCGACGCCTGGGGCTGGAACAGAACGGAATCCCGCTTAGCGGTCTGTCCGGTACAGGACCAGCCAGGATAAGGGGGTTGTTATGATCTTCCGAAAACCAGCACCTTCGAAGTAGGCGGTCACCAAGTTGGCGTCAAGGCGGTGTTCGAGGGGAGGACCGAACTCCTGTTCCGCTTTTGGCCATTCCAGTATTGCAAGCCGCTGGCGTGTCACCCGGTAAGCTTCCGTAATGGCAGCCGCAGGATCGTCTGTTTCATGCAGCAGGAGACCCATAAATACCAGGTCAAATGATTTATCCGGGAAGGGTAGCGCTTCCGCAACACCTTCCTGGAAGGAACCGGAGGGCACAAATTGGCGCGCGGCAGGCAGCATCTCCGGGTTGGCATCAATACCGGTCACTTGCAAGCCCTTCGCGGCAAACACCTCTGCGAAAAGCCCTGAACCGGTACCGATATCCAGAATTTGTTCCGGTTGGTCCATACCCTCCAGGGAAAGATCGACCACCCTGCTTACTTCCATGCGGGCTACCCGATCGGGGTCGCGCAACCGCTCGATCTCGCGATTGAACCTTCGTTCGTGCATCTAGATCACAATCTCCGGGAGGCTTCTTCCAGCCTGGCGAGTTCTTCTGGGGAGAGAATGAATTTCATTGCCCCAGCAGCTTCCTGTGCCTGGTAAACCTTGGTTGCGCCGGGGATGGTCACCACCGTATCTCCCGCGAAATTTATCACCCAGTTCAGCGCCACCTGCCCGATGGTGGCTTTATGGTTTTCAGCCATTTCTTCCATAATGGCGATTAGCGGACGGGTGCGCTCTATATTCCGTTGGATGCTTGCCCGCCAGATCCAACCCTTATTTTGCAATGCCTGTGGGTCCTTGTGATACTTGCCAGTCAACAGCCCCCGTTCCAGGGGGGTGTAGGCAATGACGGTCACGCCAAGTTCCTTGGCTGTTTCCAGCACCCCGTTCTCTTCAATATTCCGGTGGAGAAGGCTGTAATAAACCTGGTTGACCGCCAGCGGTAGCCCGCGTTTTGCCAGGGCGGCATGCGCGCGGCGCATTCTTTTCGCGCTGAAATTGCTCACCCCCACCGAGCGGATCTTACCCGCTTCGACCAGGTCTGCCATCGCGTTCATCTCCTCCTCCGGGGAGGAAAAACTTGTTGGCTGGTGCACCATGAAGTTGGCGATGCTGTAGGGGTTGAGATACCGCTGCCTTTCCTCGATGCTCCTGGGGATACTCTTCACGGTTCGGAGAAAGGGATTCCACTTTGGTCGCGATCAGGACCTCCTCATCGCGCTTCCCGGCTGCCTTCAACCCTTCCGCCAGAGATCTCTCGGATACGCCCTGTCCGTAGAGCTCGGCGGTATCAAACCAGTTGATACCCCCATCCAGAGCAGCCTGAATAACGGCGTTCTTTTCTTCCTGCGGGATGATCGGGAACGCTTTTCCGAGAAGCCCACCCCCGCCGGACATTTCCATCATCCCCAGACCGATCGGGGTGATCTTTATTTCTGTTTTTCCAAGATTTCGTAATGGTGTTGCGAGTTTCATTTTTATGAGACCTTCCTATATTCCTAAGTCGAGGTTGGATTATACTCTTGGCTGCATTCGTTAATTGGATGTGTGAAAGGTTGAAAATGATACAGTTAATGGGAGATATACAGACACTAGCTGCGAAGGGTGAGATTTTCGCACTTGCCACTGTGATCGACCGCAGCGGTTCCGCTCCCCGCTCCACCGGCGCCAAGATGCTGGTGCGGCAGGATGGCGGGATCGCCGGGACGGTGGGCGGCGGCATCCTGGAGGCCAATGTGCAGGCTCTGGCCGCGCGGGTGATCGCCGAGCGCCGCGCTTTGGTGGAAGGTTTCCAGTTCAGCGGCAGAGATGCCGCTTCCATGGACGCGATCTGCGGCGGGCAGGTGGAAGTGCTGGTCGAATGGGTTGATCCAAGTGATGGGCAAACCGCGGAAGTGATCGCTGGCTTGCGGGATGCCCTCCAGGGGCACCGCAAGGCCTGGCTGGTCACGGTTTTCAATCCGCAGGCAGCAGCCACCGCGCATGTTGTGGTCACCGCGGATGGCAGCATCACCGGCAGTCTGCCCACCGGGGTTTCCAGGGAAACTGTGCAGGGCGTGCGCCTGCCCAAGCAGGCGACAATTGGCAACCTATCCGTGATTATCGAGCCGCTGAACATTTCCGGGTCTGCGTTGATCTTCGGAGCCGGGCACGTTTCGCGCAGCCTGGCGGAATTCACCCTTGCGGTGGGATTCCGCACGGTGATCATCGATGATCGTCCCGAATACGCCAGCCGCGAACGCTTCCCCGGTGCGGATGAGATCATCGAGCTGGAGAACTTCGAGAATCTGCTGAAAAAAGTGGGGGTTGACCGGGATAGTTACATCGTGATCGTCACCCGCGGGCACCTGAATGACCAGGCTGTTCTCGAGCAGCTTTTGCGCTCCCCGGCAGCCTATATCGGCATGATCGGCAGCAGACGGAAGTGCGAGTTGATCTTCCAGGACCTGCGCAAAAATGGGTATTCTGAAGAAGATATCAAGCGGGTGCACGCCCCCATTGGCGTCCCCATCCAGGCCGAGACGCCGGAGGAGATCGGTGTCAGCATCGTTGCCGAAATGATCCGCGAACGCGCGGCACTTCTGGAAAAACCGCAGCCATGAAATTAAAGATCGATCATTTTGGATTCCTGGCCTCAAGCTATGAGCGCCTGATAACTGTGAGTGAGCCAGCAAAACTGCTGGAGCTGCTCGATCCCCCGCAATCAGGCACAATCCTGGATGCCGGCGGCGGCACAGGCCGGGTGGCGCAGTTCCTAGGGAAAAAATCCCGCCTTGTTGTGGTTTCTGACCCATCGCAAAAGATGCTACTCCACGCGAGCAGGAAGGATTCGTTGAGGTGCGTCCGATCCCCCGCAGAAAAACTTCCGTTTCCTTCCAATTTTTTCGACCGGGTGACGATCGTGGATGCGCTGCACCATGTGGATGATCAAACCCGGGTGGCAGCCGAGCTCTGGCGGGTGCTCAAACCCGGCGGCAGGATCGTTATCGAAGAGCCGGATATCCGCACCTTTTCCGTGAAGTTGATCGCCCTGGGAGAAACCCTCCTCCTGATGGGCAGCCGGTTTCTAGCCCCCGAGCAGGTTGCTGGCCTTTTTCCCGATGGGCGGACCCGCGTGGAAGCACTGGATGCCACGGCGTGGATCGTGGTGGATAAGAGCACCGTGAGGCAATCAACCGTAATCCTTTATTGAATCATTATAATCTGATCTATAATGAACAGGTGTCAGATCGTTGCCGGGGATGAATAATCGGCAGATTCAGGTTTTTCAGGATCGCATTTTAGAAACAGAAATTTGCAATCGATAAGCATCACCTCTTGCTGATCAATTTATTGGTGCGCTGGCGGGAATCCTGCCAGGAATCATAAATTAGAACGAGGAGGAGAAATGAACCGTCGTTTTGTGATTGCGGGAATCATCATTTTCGTTGTTGTATTAATTGGTGGCGGAATCTTCATCGGCCTCGGCCGGGTTCCCCAAATGACGGATCAAATACACCAGGGGACTTCATCGGTGCATGTGAGCCTTGTGGTGCCGGAAAATTCTGGAACATGGCCGCTGGATTCATTCATTCCTGTGCTTGTTTCAGCTGAGGGGAACCAACCGATTCAATCCCTGGAGCTCTATATCAATGGGGTTTTGTACGATACAAAAACAGCTCCCCAGGATTGGGCTGGGAATTTCCTGGCCACACACTGGACCTGGCAGCCTGGTAGTGCTGGTCAATTCACGCTGGTAGCTTATGGGAAAGATGCAGCAGGTCAAACGGGTATTTCCAGCCCGGTGGTCATTATTGCGAAAGAATCTACCGGTTATCGCACCGCCATCCAGACTGTAGCGGGGGATACCTTGCAGGGACTGGCTGAGAAAAATAACATATCGCTTCCCGATATTCTGAATGCAAATCCGGGTGTGGATCCAGCCAAACCTCTGGAGCCCGGCTTTCAGATCTATCTTCCCAACCCGCCCGCAGCTATTCAGAACCTGGTTAGTATTCCTGCTTATGTTCTGCCTGGTCCAATTCAAGGATTGGGAACAGGTCAATCCGGTTCGGGCGAAGAGAATGGTGAAAATAGCCCGCAAATCATTACCCCCACGCCGATACCCCCAGAGGAGCCTCAGTCCAATCCATCCAATCTATCATCTAGTCTTACCGATAACATTTCGTTTTGGCTGGAGAGTCAAAACGGGAACTCCAATGTGGAATTACCGCTCACACCTGAAATTACAGGAGACTTTTCCGGATGTACAGCCAAAATCAGGTTTAATGCCCAAGCCTTTAAAGACATATACGACATTTTTCCCGATGGGAGCTATGATTATCTCCGTCCAAAAGCAGAGGATGGCTTTTTCCTTTATAAATCCCAGGATGGCGGTCCATGGGTACGGATTGCCACCTGGGCAAAGATCGGCAAAGATCCCATGGATGTGCTCCACTACGATTACCCCCTATCATTTCCGGATCAATACGGACAGGTCAGTTATCACCTTTCTGCATTTAATATTGCCGGTGAAAGCCCCGGCGCACCTGTGACGCTGCCATTTGATCCCAACCAATGCAAGGCGCCTGCTTCAAGGGGGATTGGAGGGTTGGGAAAAGTCGCCATGGATAATGGTGATTTGATCCTGCCTTATTCGATGGATCTGGCGTATTTATATTTGAAGGTCAACAACTCTCGTGGATTTCGAGTGCCGGAAGGTGGCCGCTCCTTCCTGCCGGCTTCAGGGGTCCAATTTAACATCTTTGATTATTTGGATACCGTCGTGGATAAGTACCCCCAGCCGGATCTGGATTTGACCATGGAGGTCTGGGGTTGGTCAGGCGGCAATTTGGTCAATGTGGGCACATTCAAGACAGCGGTTCATCGCGCAGTGTTAATGGTTTGTTCGGTTGAAGGGGAAGGAGGGTGCACCGGTGGCGGTGGGGGTAAATGGGTCACTGAGACCAACATTTCCCCGGATAAACCGATCAAAGACCAGATATTTGAAATGCGCTGGCAGACCACCAGCCTGACCGATGTCGAGCAAGTATGTGATCAGTTGGCTGCTTTACCATACCCCAATGATAGCTATTGGACCCAGAATCTATTAATATCCGCTGGTTGCCGATGGCAAAATACTCAGGGACATGAAGGTACCTATCCGGTAAATTTGGGGTTGCTTTACCCAACCGGCTCAAAATCCGGGGGCGAGTTTGGAGCTGGCAAGCAAGGTTCGTTTGAATTTGACAGCAACTGGTTTCAATACAATTATCCGGAAGGCACTCCTTTTTCGCTTTATTCCAGGTTCTTACCCCATTTAAAGATGTCAGGATACGACCGATTTTCGAACACCGTGGCGCTGCATTACAACACACCCAAGGAACCATCGGGACTCCCGCCTTTGGCTTCGACCTATCCAAGCATCTACGATGTGGAGATCCTGCGGGACGATTACGTGGCGCCCGTATTTGAATCAGGGGCGAACTGGGGCTGCGTGATCGTCGATGAAGATCCAAGTCCCCCTCCTGAGGAGGTATGCGTCGCAGGAATGTGTACCCCGGTGGGAAATCCACCGCATCAACCCGGGGATAAGATCTGTCCAACCCCCATGCAGCACACCCAGGATTGTGGTAGCTTGGATTGCCTGATCGCGGAGTTTGGAAAAAGTCTTGGGTATTTGTACAATATGGTAGCCTATGGGGTTGATGTATATTTCAAAGAAGTTGGTGCTGGTTTGGCTAGCCTGATCCCAGGTTGCAGCAGCAGTCCCAAGTGTGTTTCCGTCACAACGTCAGCGGTAAAAATTGGTTTCACCGCCTTGACTGGTATGCCCAGTAGCATGCCCAATTTCGAGGAATATGTATCCGGGAATGTGGTGCCTGCGGTTATGGATGAGATCATGGGTGATGATACGCTTTCAAAGCTTTATAACGAATGTCCAGCCTGTAAAAAAGCCGTGGAAGATTCGTTGGGCAGCCAACTTGAAGAATATGCCAATTTTCAAAGTCAATGGGCTTGTAGGAATGCATATCAAGCCATGTTGAAAGGGCTTGAACCCTTATGCCTGGATCCCAAAATAAAGGTACATCCAGCTCCAGGTTCAGGTAATTTTCCCGGAGGCGTGCTGGTGAAGATCACACGAAAGTCAACCGCGGAATCGCTGGCTGTGACGCAAGCGGATGCAGATAAATATCAAATGTCGCTGACTGTGTTGGCAGAAGATCCTAAAGGTACACCTTCCCCGGAAGACAGTATCTACCAATACATCAGTTCGCAAATCCCCTGGATGCAACCTGGTGAATCGAGGGTTGTCGGCGTCACCTTGAACCCCTGCTTTAATAATATCCCTGATACATGCAATGGAGCTGGTTCCACGCAACATCATATGCAAGCCACCGAAAAATGTTACAGCGCAGATAGTTCCTGGCCATGGGTGCCTTGTACTAACGGCGGGCAGGATCGTTGGGATTTTGACAACGCTGCTGCAGAGGGACAATAAACATGAAAAAACAATCATTCGGTATTCAGATCATCCTGTGCTTTGTTTTTATGGCAGGTTGTAATTTGCCAATGCAGGTACGTACCGATCAGGTAGTTGCGAGCGGCCTTGGTCCAGAGGCGTGGATGGATGCTCCGTTAGATGGCATGCACATCCCGATCGGTGTTCCATATGAAGTGGTCTTCCATATCACTGCAGATTCAGCAGTTTCGCGGGGTGAATTATCCATTAACAACAGTGTGGTTGCAACGCTTGATAACCCAAATGCGGGAAGCAACCTTGCGACCCTGCATTATTCCTTTACACCTCTTCAGCCCGGGCAATACAAGCTGCAGGTGCGTGCGCAGGATTCCAGCAATGCCTGGAGCGAGTACTTTGATGCGACGGTGTATGTAGATGACCTGACACCCACGATCACCCCCACCCAAATCATTACCCCAACGATCACGGTAACCCTCACCCCAACGGAGACCATCACCCCATCCCCCACCCCGGTTCCGCAAACCGGATTTGCTGGGCCGCCGGTCTTTAACCCAACGCAGATCAACCTGCCCTATGACTGCTACCTCCTCTGACCTGACCGCGGAGATCAAGGTGAACCCGGGGCAGAAGATCAGAGTGGTTGTGCTGTTCTACCGGGTTTCGGATAATGGGTTTACCCAACACTCGGAATGGGCGGATATTGCCATGAACCCGGTCGGGGAGGATACCTACCGGATCACTTTTAATCCGATCAAAGCCGGTGGGTTCAAACCCTGGTTCGGCTCGGTGGGGGCATCCGCCGGCTGGCAAGGCTGGCTGCAGACCCAGTTTGTCATCCAGGATGTGAACGGGACTTATTCCCGCTCGACGGTCTACAGCCTGGTGAAGATCGCGGGCTGCCAATAAATCTCCAGTAGGCGCACCTTCGTCAAATGAGGAGTGCCAACGTATGGATCGTGATAACCAAAAGAGATATTAAATAAAAAATATCTGGCGGAGGTCAATTCTCCGCCAGATTTTATTTTTTTCACTCCTGCCGGCTTTCGCGCCAGAGCCTGGCAGCCTCCGGATCACCCGCATCGAGTGCAGCCGGGTGGATTTCCGGCTTAACCCGGTAACCAGCCTGCCTCCATAGGTCCGCGGCCAGACTCGACGGAGTGCAATTCACCCCGCAGCCCTGGAAGTAGGAACCCAGGCGGGCGATATCGCGTTGGAATATGCGGTAGGCAGCCGGGTGCCGCCGGGTGAAGATCACCTGGGGAAAATCGATCAGGGTTGCGTGTCCCTGCCAGAACAGGACATTGTAGGCAGAAAGATCGCCATGCACCATGCCCAATTGCAGCATGACCTTAATATTCGCGAGGAGCTGTTCAAAAACGTTCTCCGCCTCGGCGCAGTCCAAATCCACCGAGTTCAGCGTCGGAGCAGCGCTGGTCTCATCACCGATATAGTCCATCAGGATGGCGTTGTGGCTGGTCTCGTATGGCCGGGGAACGTCTGCACCTTCTTGGGAAAGGCGCATCAAGGTCTGGTATTCATGCATGATCCAGGATTGGTGCCGGATCGATTCGCCGTACATGGTGCGGTTGTGATGCGCCTTTAGCATGCCCAGGTCCAGGATCTGTTTCCCATCCTCGTCCAGCACGTCCCGGCCTTGAAGGTAGAGCCGGTCGTTCTTCAAATTACGCAGCATGCGCGGCCGAAAGACTTTCACCGCCAGAAGTCTATTCTCCACCTGGGCTCCGGACCGGCACAGGTAGACCGAGGCTTCCTTGCCTCCCTTCACCTTGCTGAGCACGTCCGAGATCCATTTCTGCTCCAGGAAATACCCGAGTGAATCCAGCAGCCAGCCTTCCTCGAAGCGCGCCGGCTGGTAGGTGAAATTGGTTGTGCTGCTCCTGTCATTCTGGCTTCCGATAAATACCTGGTCGGTGGCGGAAAGCTTCTTCGGCCGAATCGGCCGGGGGTTGCGGAAACCTTTTCCGCCTTCATCGAACACGCCCTCATCGTCCAATTTTTCATAATAGTTCAACTTCGATTTCGAATCCATAAGTTCCCTTATAAACACAAAAACCCGGATAAACCATCTCCGCGGTTTTAATCAAAACCGCAGGCTGCGCGCCTGCGGTTCAAGGAAAGCTGGTGGGATCAGGGATTCGAACCGGAAGGAGGCGCGCTGAAAAAAACCGAAACGGCAATTCTTATTGCTCTCATAATTTGCGTTCCTCCTTTCTTATGTTGGAACCGACTATCTGGGGTAGTCTATCACCCGTTTCTGTTTCTCGTCAAGACTAAAATAGGTTATTGAGGTATGTGGCTATGCGCATTGATGGCTTGCTGAAAGCAACTCTCTTAGTGCCCGATCTCCCGAATTGTCTGCAATAGGTCCTCGCGGATCACTTGCGGCTCCACGCCCATTGCCTTGCAAGCCAGGATCGCGGAAGCGGTTTCTTCAATCGCTTCGATAAGATTCGCTGCCTGCCGAAGGTTACCTCCCGCCACCACCAGTCCATGGTTTTGCATCAATACAGCCAGGCCCTTCGTTCCGAACGCATCCGCAACCAGTTGTCCAAACTCTTCCGTTCCAGGAATTACAAAGGGGATCACTGGAATATCTCCAAAGATCGCTGAGTCGATGGAAATGGGCAGGAAGCGTGTATTCGTTAGAACCATCAGAGTGGCCTTGGGCGGATGAGCGTGGATCACTGCGTTGATATCCGGGCGCTTTTTAAAGATGGCGCAGTGCAACCATTTCTCTACAGAAGCTTTATACTGCGTTTCAGACACCACTTGGCTCTCCAAATTGATGCGAACCAACATCTCTGGCGCCAGGCTGCCTTTGAATACCCGGCTTGGGGTGATCCAAACCTCATCAGGGCGGTCATCACATCGGGCACTGATGTTTCCACCCATAGCGGTGACCAAACCTAGTGTATAAAGCTCATGATTGATCTGCAATATCTCATCGCGAATTTCCCTACCCATTAAATCCTCCTAATTCTCGATCTAAAAATGTTACCCAATAATAACCCATTTATACATCCGGGTTGGGGATCATCACGTCGCGGATGCTCGCACCGAGGTCATCTGTAGCTTTGCAGAACTGGCGCAGCTCTTAATATTTCTCCTTAAAAAGCATTCATCCCCCAAGCAAGACTTCGACGGTATGTTCGCCATCCTTAATAACAGGCACCAGATTGCCGGAAAATTCCTCCCCGTCTACCGTCATTCGCTTCACCCCCCGGCAGACACGATCCGGATTGTGAACCTGGATACGGTACACCCCACCGCGAAACTTCCGGATGACGCTGAACCCTTCCCAACCCCGCGGAATGCAGGGATCGATGCGAAGTCCATCGAGTTCGGGGCGGATACCCAGGATGTGCTGCGTCGCGCTAAAGTAGCTCCAGGCAGCTGCGCCGGTGAGCCAGGAGGTGCGCGTGTTGCCTGCCCTCGGCGAATAAGTGGAATAGGTCGTCTGTCCCTGGACGTATGGTTCACTCTGGCGCACCTCCGCCCGGTCGTTCCAGGCTGCCGGCATGGTCGCACGAAAATATTCAAACGCCTGGTCGCCATTCCCCAGCAGGCACTCCGCCATCACCCCCCAGCCTTCTGTGTGGTTGAAGATGCCGGCGTTCTCTTTTATCCCGGGGTTGTAGACCACAGCGCGCATCACCTCGATGGGCGTTTTGGTAAATGGCGGTGCGCACAACATCAACCCGTAGGGGGTGGCCAGCCGCTCCCGGACGGTCTGCATACAGCGCGAGGCCTCCCCTTCCTGTGCGAATCCACCGAGGATTGCCCAAAGCTGGGTGTTCAAATAAACCTGCCCCTCTTCATACTGCTTTGTCCCGTAGACGGTGCCGTCCTCGCCAATCGCCCAGATGAACCAATCGCCATCCCAGGCAACAGCACGGATGCGCTTATCCAGTTTCGCTTGTTCAGCAAGAGCCCAGTCAGTCTCGTCTTTTTCACCCAGGCGGGTGGCAATCTCTGCATAGATTCCCAGCCCCATCCGCACTTGGAAGGCCACGAAAAGGCTCTCGCCATGATATCCCAATCGCAGGCAGTCGTTCCAATCCGCCGCCAGCCCGCAGGGCAGCCCATTCCGACCAGTCCGCTCCAGGTTGAATTCAAGCGCCCGCCTAAGGTGGCCAAGCACCGTCGCTTCCCCTTTGTCGGCATATGGCAACACCTTGCAGTAGAAATCCACATCCCCTGTCTCATTTACCCATGCCGGGATGGCATTAAAGAACCATAGACAATCATCCGAACGATATTCCTCCGGCTCGGGCGGTTTTTCCTGCCCGGGGTGGTGGTCAAATGGTTTGATCACCGGGATCGCCCCGCCGGTTGAGACCTGCCCGGTCAGCATCAGCTCCAGGCGTTCCCCAGCTTTCTCAGGGATGGCGGCCACCACACCCAGCACGTCCTGCACTGAATCCCGAAAGCCCAACCCATCGCGCTCGCCGTTATAGACGAGGCTGGCAGAACGCGACCCGTTGAACGCAACCAGCGCGTTATACAACCCCCATACATTAACCGTGTGGTTGAAATCTTCATCAGGGGTTTGGGCAACGAAGCTGCACAACTTTTCGTGCCAGTGGGTTTTCAGCTTCTCCAACTCCCGTCCTGCCCGTTCTAGGGTTCCAAATTCAGCGAGAGTTTTTCTGCCCGCGGTACACGCGTCACCGATCCCGAGTAGGATTAGAATATTCCGGGTTTCTCCCGCGGCGAGTTCCAGCTTTGTCTGCAGGCTGCCACAGGCATTATCCCCAAATGCCTGGCTCCCGGTGCACTGCCCCTGCTCCACAGCCAGCGGATTGTGATATCCCCCATAGGTGCCCAAAAAGGCTTGCCGGCTGGTATCGAACCCGGTCGCTGGCGAGCCGGTCATTGCCACCCAGATGTGCCTGGCGATATCATCCAGGGAAACCGCCTCTGTCTGCGTCGTGAGGTTATCCTGGATGGCTATTCGCAAGATCCCATCCTCCAGCATCTCTCCTTTAACGATAAAGAGCGAATACTGCAGGTTGACCTGGTCCTGAAAGGTATCCCACTGGTTGGTGAACTCGCAGAAGGAAAAGACGGAAAGATTGCGCGGGGTTGCGCTTTCATTCGTCACCCGCAGTCGCCAGTATTCGAAGGTCTGCCCCAGGGGGACAAAATATGTGGCCTCCGTCCTGATCCCGGAGTAGCGCGATTCGATCACGGTGTAGGCGGTGCCATGCCGGCAGGTGGACTGGTAATCCTCCAGGGATTTGCCCACCGGTTGCCAGGAGGCAGACCAATAATCTCCATTTACGTTGTCGCGCAGGTAAAAATAGCGTCCGGGTTGATCCATCGGGACGCTATTAAAGCGCAGCCGCAGGAATCGCCCCTTCGCCCCGGATTTGTAGAACCCATACCCCCCAGCGTTGTTGGTGATGATCGCTCCGTACTCCGTGGATCCCAGGTAGTTGCTCCAGGACCTGGGGGTATCCGGGCGGGTGATCACATACTCCCTCGCCTTATCGTCGAAATATCCGTATTGCATGGCAACCTGCCTGAATTGATTTGAGGAGCAGAAAGATTCGTTTCAAGCCATCCGCGCGAATTCGTCCTTGAGCGCAGGGTATAAGTCCCGATAGATCGCATACGATTGAGCATACGTCTCGACTGAAACAGCGTCCGGTTCGGTCCTGCCGGTGATCTTGATCGTCGAAGCGCAGGCCTCCGCAGTATCCTTCCAGGCACCGCTGCCCACCCCGGCCAGCAGCGCCGCGCCAAAGGCCGCCCCTTCGGTGGTGTTGACCGTGACCAACTCGCAGCCCAACACCGAGGCAAGGATCCCCCGCCAGAGAGCACTCTTCGTCCCGCCCCCCGAAGCCCGCACCTGGGTGATCTCCTTCAACCCGGCGTTCTGGATCAGGGCAAACATATCCTTCAAGCCAAAGGACACCCCCTCAATCACAGAGCGGGTCATGTGTGCCTGGGTGTGGCGGATGGTCAACCCGATGAAAGCGCCCCTCGCCAGCGGATCCGGATGCGGCGTGCGCTCACCAGAGAGATAGGGCAGGAACTGCAGCCCTTCGCACCCGGCAGGAATCGTGGCTGCGGATGTCATCAGGTCTTCGAAACTGACACCCGGAGCAAGGGTATCGCGGTACCACTGCAAGCTGCCTGCTGCCGATAGCATCACCCCCATGAAGTGCCAGACCCCCGGGACCGCATGGCAGAAGGCATGCAAGCGTCCCTCGGGCTCGATCATCGCCGAGGGCGTGGTGGCAAAAACCACCCCGCTGGTTCCCACAGTGAGACCGACGATCCCCGGTTCCACCGCCCCTACCCCCACCGCCTGGGCAGCCTGGTCGCCGCCGCCGGCAGCCACGCTCGTACCAGTTTTCAAGCCTGTTGCAATCGCTGCCTCGGGGGTGATCTCCCCGGTAAATTCGGGCCCTTCGTGGGTGGGCGGCATCCATTCGCGGGGAATCTTAAGCTTTGTAAGGAGTTCCTCCGACCAATCGCGCTTCTTCAGGTCAAAGAGGATCGTGCCGGCGCCATCAGCCTTATCCATGGCGTATTTGCCCGTCAGGCAATAGCGAACGTAATCCTTGGGCAGCAGAACATGCCGGGCTTTTTTATAAACTTCCGGTTCGTTCTCCGCGACCCAGAGGATCTTTGGTGCGGTGAAACCGGTGAGGGCTACGTTTCCGCTGATCTGGATGAATTTCTCCCTGCCGAGCACCTCATGGATCTCGTCGCACTGAGTTTGGGTGCGCTGGTCGTTCCATAAAATCGCAGGGCGCAGGACTTTACCGTTTTCATCCAGCAGCACCAGCCCGTGCATCTGTCCGGTCAGACCGATGGCAGTGATTTGATCTCCATGGATCCCTGTTTGCGCGAGGACAGCCTTAATGCTCCTGACTGTCGCCTGCCACCACTCCTCCGGGTTCTGCTCGGACCAAAGCGGGCGCGGGTTCGAAAGCGTGTGCGGGGCGCTTTGCACACCCAGCACCACGCCAGCCTCATCGATGATCAGTGCCTTGCTGCCTGTGGTTGAGACATCGATCCCCATGAAATATTTCATGAAACCCTCCCTGCCCTATTTAACTTCGACCGGACAGACGAAGACGCGCTGTTCAACAGGGGTATTCCTGGCGCCGGTTATCTCGAACGCATCCGCCAGGCGGATATCCTCCGAGCCTCCCCCCACCATGACCTCGATCCGTCCGGCCTCCACCTGCAGCAGGAAATCTGCGTTGTGGTAGGCAAGCTGGTTCACCGACAGGCAGAAATTCACGGTTTTGGACTCCCCTGCCCCCAGGCTTACCCGGGTGAACCCCTTAAGCTCCTTCACCGGACGTGGCAGGGAGGCATATTCGTCACGGATATAGAGCTGGACGACCTCATCGCCCGCCACTTTTCCGGAGTTCTTCACTTTTACGGAAATCTGGACAACATCCCCCGCCTGCGCAGACTTCTTATCCAGCGCCAGATCGGAATAATCAAATTGGGTGTAACTGAGCCCAAAACCAAAGGGGTAAAGTGGCGTTACAGGCTCGTTAACGTAGTCGCCATAAATATTCGAGCGCATCCCCGAGGGCTTGTAATTGTAGAATACCGGCACCTGCCCGGCCGAGCGCGGGATCGAAAGCGGCAGTTTCCCGGAGGGATTCACCTTCCCGGTCAATGTATCCACGATTGCAGCAGCGCCCTCCTCGCCGGGGACCCAGCTTTCCAGGATGGCATTAACTTTTTCCTCCACTCCTCCCAGGGCAACCGGACGCCCGCCCACCAGCACCAGCACTACCGGTTTTCCGGTCTCCAGGATCATCTTCACCAGCTTCTCCTGTACACCCGGCAGCCGCAGGTCGGTCGTGTCACGGAACTCCCCGGTGGTGTTGTAATCCGCAAGTCCCGAACGCCCGCCCATCACCAGGATGGCGATCTCTGCGGCTTGCGCTGCTTGAACCGCTTTCTCAAAACCGCTTTGGTCCTCACCCATCGGGTCGCAGCCCTTTGCGTGGCTGATCTCCACCGATGGAAGGGCTGTCTTGAAAACCTCAATTATTGTGGGGACTTTGACCGTCAGCGGCGGGATGCTTTCCTGGGTGAATCCGGTAAAGACGGAATCATCGGGCGCCAACGCCATCAGCAGTTCTGCCACGGCGGCATAAGAGTAATCTCCCATCAGGCTGCGCGCAGAATCCGCGTTGGGTCCGATCAGGGCGATCTTTTTCACATCTTTCTTCAACGGCAGGATGCCGTCATTTTTCAACAGGACCATGCTCCTGCAGGCGAGGTCGTATGCCAGGGATCGATCCTGCGGGGTGTCGAATACTGCGAGCACCCTGCCTTCATCCACATAGGGGTTATCAAACAGTCCCAGCTCGAATTTCTTGCGCAGGTGGCGGCTGACGGCTTCATCGATGATATCCATGCTCAGCTCGCAGTTTGCAAGGGCTTGTTTCAACGGCTCTCCGTAAGCAGCCGTGGCAGGCAATTCCACATCGATACCCGCGGTGATCGCCAGCGTTCCAGCCGCCTTCATATCCTCCGCCATGTTGTGGTAAAAGTGGATCATTCCAACCGCTTCGTAATCCGAGACCACAACCCCATCAAAGCCCAGCTTATCGCGCAGCAGATCGGTAAGGATGCGCTTCGATGCCGCCACCACCACGCCATCCAACTCGGGGTAGGCATTCATCATCGAAGCCAGCCCGGCATCCCGGATGGCTGCCTGGAAGGGAACCAGGTACGTATCCCACAGGTCGTGCCAGCCGATGTGCACCGGTCCGCAGTTCAGCCCTCCCTGCGAGAAGGAGTGCCCCACAAAATGCTTGCCGGTGGCCATAACTCCAGCCTTGAGGTTCTCGCTCTGAAGACCGCGGATATAAGCCATCCCAAACTGGCTCACCAGGGTTGGGTCCTCGCCAAAGGTCTCCTCGATCCTGCCCCAACGCGGATCTCTGGCCACATCCAGCACGGGTGCCAGTCCCTGCCGGGAGCCGATGGCCAGCATCTGCCTGCGTATGGCAGTGGTCATTTTATGGGCAAGCTCAGGATCAAACGAGCTTGCCAGCCCGATCGGCTGCGGGAAGATCGAGCAACCCGGCGCCATCAAACCAGCGCAGCATTCCTCATGCACGATGGCCGGGATGCCCAGACGGGTCTGTTCTTTTAAATATTTTTGAATGATATTGGCGGTTTTCGCCGCTTCCAAAGGCAGGTAGCTCCCCGCCCCACCGACGCGCGTGATCTGCCCTATCCCATCGGTGAGCTTCGCTTCGATCTTTTGCGGGTCGAGTGTACCTTTGGATTGCAGGTCATACAGCCAGCACGATCCCAACTGGGCGATTTTCTCATCGACGGTCATTTTCCCGAGGAGTGCTTTTACCTCGGCTTCAAACTGTCTGTTAATGTTCATACCCCTCCTGGAGCGGCTTCGAATTAGCGGTTGCCCAGCAGCAGATCAATGGTCAGCTGGTCTAGTCGTTCATATCTCAAACCCCGGCTGGAAATGGCTGCCCGGTCAAACTTGTGGGCTTTCAACGCTTTTGCCTTTTCGAAACTATATTTTCCGAAATACGGCTGCATAGCCGGATCCTCGACCACGATTTCATTCAATAACGCCTGTATCTCCTTATCCGCATTGAAGCGGGCAGCTTTTTCCTTCAACATCAGGTAGGTGCGCATGCATCCGCGCGCGAAATCCTTCACGCCTTCAAAGTCCTCGGTGCGATAAGCGTGCGCGTCAAAATGGCGCGAACCGCTGTAGCCGACATCCTCCAGGAATTTGACCAGGAAGAAGGCTGCCTTGATATCCCGCGACCCGAAGCGCAGGTCCTGATCATAGCGGCCTGGATACTGGTCGTTCAGATCAATATGAAAGAGTTTGCCGGCTTCCCATGCCTGGGCAACCCCGTGCATGAAGTTAATCCCGGCCATGTGCTCGTGGGCTACCTCGGGGTTCACCCCCACCATCTCGGGGTGGTCAAGGGTAGCGATAAAGCCCAGCATGTGCCCGGTGGTGGGGTTATAGATATCCGCCCTCGGTTCGTTGGGTTTGGCTTCCAGTGCGAACTTCAGGTCATACTTGTTATCCCGCGCGTACTCGCACAGGAAATTCAACGCTTCGCGGAAATGTTTGATGGCTTCCACAGGGTTCTTGCTCGCATCCGTCTCGGTGCCCTCGCGCCCGCCCCAGAACACGTAGATCTTTGCGCCGAATTCCACCCCCAGGTCCATGGCGCGCATGGTCTTCTGCAGGGCATAGGCGCGCACCTTTGAGTCGTTGGAGGTGAAGGCACCATCCTTAAATATTGGGTCACCGAACAGGTTGGTGGTCGCCATCGGGACGACCAGGCCGGTATCTTTCAAAGCCTTGCGGAAATCTTTTTTGATGGATTCTTCCTCCGCAGGTGTCGCGTCTATGGGAATCAGGTCGTTATCGTGGAAGTTGACTCCGTAAGCACCTACTTCGCCCAGCAGATAAACCAGCTCAGCAGGGGTTTTGGCTTCCCGGACTGGCCCGCCGAACGGATCCCGCCCGGTGGATCCAACGGTCCACAGGCCAAATGTGAATTTGTCTTCTGGTTTTGGGGTGAATGATGACATAATTTCTTCTCCTTGGTTTATCAATTAATTCATTTATCTCCCGGGCAGTTTTCCCAGGGAATCATATTATTTTCGACTTCCCCCAATCCATAACTCAAACCATACCCAAACGGGAATAATGGCGCATCGCAACCTTCCGTTGCTTTTACATTATTGATATTGATCGGAAGCTGGCCATCGTTCCGCGGCCAGGTGTAGGGCAATTTTCCTGAGAAATCCTGCTTCCCGAAGAGCACATCCGCCACCCCCCCGCCTTCCGAGCCGGGCAGCCAGGCAGCCACCCAGGCATCCGGGATATCGAACTGCGGAGTGATGACCATTGGTCTGCCGGAAACGAGGATCACGACCAGCTTCTCGCTGTTCTCCCTCATTACCTGAATCAGATGGACGTCTTCCGGCTTTAAAAGCAGCGAGGAGACGTCCCCCGGCCCCTCTGCGTAGGGCTGCTCCCCAACCACAGCAATGCCAATCTCTGCCTTGCTGTCGAACTGCCCATCTGGGCTGTAATCAACACGGGTTTCCGCGGAGACTGAATCACGGATCCCTTCCAGGATGGTCGTGCCCGGAAGGATATCTCCGGTCTTGCCTTGCCAGTCGATTGTCCAGCCGCCGGATTGGATACCGATATCATCTGCAGAGACTCCACCCACATGGATTGTCTTGGTAGTCTTTGGTATGGGGAGAGCTTGGTTTTCATTCTTGAGCAATACCAGCGATTCGGCGACCGCCCGGCGTGCCACCTCGCGGTGTTCGGGGGAGCCCACGCTTTCCAGCATCGCTGGATCTCCATACGGATGATCAAAGAGCCCCAGTTCAAATTTTGCAACTAGGATTCGACGAACGGCCTCGTCGATCCGCTCCATTGGAATATCACCCTTCTTGACAGCGCGTTTCATGGTGGAAATGAATCGTTCGTAATCATTGGGCACCATGTTCATATCGATCCCCGCGTTGATGCTCTTCACCACTGCCTGGTAGTAATCCAGGTCCACCTGGTCGATGCCTGCCCAATCCGAGATCACCAGCCCATCAAATCCCAGTTCGCCTTTCAGCACATCCGTGATCCAGTAGGATTGCTCGTGCATCTTTTTTCCATTCAGGCTGCTGAAGGAAACCATCACGCTTCCTGCGCCTGCATCCACAGCGGCCTGGTAGGGCGGCAGGAAGAGCTTGCGAATTCCGGCTTCATCGTAACGGGTATCGCCCTGGTCGAGCAGGTATTTGTGGTCGTTCCATTCCTGGTTGGAGGTTCCGAAGGTTGTTCCGCCATCTCCCAGGAAATGCTTGGGGGTGGTCATAACATAGATGGATTGGCC
The DNA here is from genome assembly GCA_963747315.1 of uncultured Chloroflexia bacterium. GTDB lineage: Bacteria > Chloroflexota > Anaerolineae > Anaerolineales > Anaerolineaceae > CAVVEQ01. Next base: position 25,491 of record CAVVEQ010000018.1, read on the forward strand.
CAGAGCTGCCTGGTAGGATTCCGGCAGGGTTTGCTGCCCCTGGATATAAGCCGAAGTCAACTCGCTCACAAGGGTGGTATCCTCCCCAAAGGATTCATAAGTTCTTCCCCAGCGGATATCCTGTGGCACGGCAACCACCGGCGCAAAGTTCCAGGGTATACCGGTGGCCAGCATTTCCTCCGCGGTGATGGCGCCCACCTGTCGGATTAGCTCCTCATTGCGGGTGGCGCCCAGACCGATTTCCTGTGGGAAGATGGTTGCCCCATCCACATGGGCGTGCCCGTGGACTGCATCCACCCCGTAGAGGATGGGAATCTTTAATCGGGTAGATAACGCTTCCTCCTGGAATTTTCGTGCGTCCTCTTGCCAGGCGTCTGCCTTGTTGGATTCAGGCAGCCCTCCGCCGCCGCTCAGCACCGAACCGAGGAAAAATCGGCTTACATCTCCTGGTTTGATCGAGCCTCTCTCCGCCTGGGTCATCTGGCCAATTTTCTCATCGAGGGTCATCTGCCCCAGCAAGTCTTCCACCCTGCGTTCGGTTCCGGAGATCATACTTCCGGTTTGCGAATCAATAGGTCGGGTTGCTGGTGTTCGAACCGCAGGCACAGAGGAAGAGCAGGGCAACCACAAATATCACCGCCCTTTGATGTATGCCCATATGGTTCGAATTCTTATCCAAGGGTCACTTCGACATGGAGCTTTTTACAGTTTGGGGAGGGTAGCGGAATCAGGTTACCCTCGATGGCGTTCCCGTCTATGCGGATGCTCACTCTGTTTCCTGCTTTTTTACGAAGCACATGGATCTCATATATTACTCCGCGGTAGGTTCGGACTGCTGTGAATCCCTTCCACGAGTCCGGAATGACCGGGTCGAGGATCAACCCGTCATAGCCGGGGCGGATGCCCAGAATCCACTGGGTGATGGCCACATAATTCCAGGCGGCAGTCCCCGTCAGCCACGAGTTTTTCGCCTCGCCGGGCTTGACTGCCTCCTTGCCCGAGATCATCTGGGCATAGACGTATGGTTCGCAGCGATGTAGGTCGCTCATCTCCTCCCGGCAGGAGGGATTTATGCGATGGTAGTAATCCAATGCCTTATCCCCCCGCCCCAGCCTGGCTTCAGCGATCATTACCCAGGGGTTGGTGTGGCAGAACACACTGCCATTTTCCTTATATCCCGGGGGATAGGAGGAGATTTCCCCAAGGTTCAGCTGGTAACTTGTATAGGCGGGGTTCAGCAGCACGATGCCGTGTTCAGATGCCAGCCGCTCCGATACGGAGTCCAGTGCTTTTTGTGCCTTGCCATCGGAAAGTCCGATACCGGCGGTGACGCACATTCCCTGAGGCTCGATAAAAATCTGGCCTTCGGTGCAAACCTTTGATCCCAGGGGTTGGCCGAAATGATCGTAAGCGCGCCGGAACCAATCCCCGTCCCATCCAGCGGTCTCGACCCGCTCCGTCATCCTGCTAAGCTCATCCCGGTACACCTGGGCTTCGGAGGGTTTCCCGGAACGTTCAGCGATCTCCGCCATCTCCCCAGCCGCCAGGACGAACAGCCCGGCAATGAAGACACTTTCCGCCACTTTCCCATCCCGGGCGGTAGTGGTCTGAAAGGATTGACCCGGGGTATCCGAGAAGCAATTCAGGTTGAGACAATCATTCCAATCCGCGCGCCCGATGAGGGGCAGCCCATTCGGACCGAGTCTATCAAGGGTGTACTGGATGGAACGGCGAATATGCTCATAAAGCGGCGCTTCGCTGCCCGGCTTGTTATCGAAGACTTCCTGCTCGTCCAGGATGCTCCAATCTCCGGTTTCTTTCAGGTAGGCAGATACCGCCAGAACCAACCAGAGAGGGATCATCATTGAAACCGCTGCCTATGTCGTTGTTGCCCAGCTTGGTCATGGGCTGGTATTGGTGGTACGCACCGCCATCCGGGAGCTGCGTAGCGGCGAGGTCAAGGATGCGCTCCCTTGCCCGTTCCGGGATCAGGTGCATGAAACCCAGCAAGTCCTGGTTGGAATCGCGAAAGCCCATCCCGCGTCCTGTCCCGGATTCAAAATAGGACGCCGAACGCGAGAAATTAAAGGTGACCATCACCTGGTAGGCGTTCCAGATGTTGACCATACGGCTGGTATGGATGTCCGGCGTTTCTACCTGGAATTTTGAGAGAAGTGCGTGCCAATTTTCCTTGTGAACCGCAAAAGCCCGGTCAACTTCCGTTGGATCCAAAAACCTTTTGAATAACTGGGAAGGACGCTTTTTTTATTCAGGATGGAGGAGCCGGGTGGATTGAATTTTTCGGCAACCGGGTTCTCGTGGTAACCGAGTAGAAAAACGATCCGGCGGGTTTCTCCGGGTGCAAGTGTCACCTTGGTGTGGTGCGCACCTATCGGCTGCCAGCCGAGAGCGATCGAATCCGAGCATTGCCCGGTTTCCACAGCGAGCGGGGTTGGACCATCCGCGGTAGGTCCCTAAAAAGGCTTCGCGGTTGGTATCAAAACCGGTCAGTGGATCGGAGCAGGCGAAATAAGCGAAGTGATTTCGCCTTTCGCGGTATTCCGACTTGTGGAAAATGATCCCGTCCTCGACTTCCACTTCGCCGATCGAATAATTGCGCTGGAAGTTGTTGGGGTCATCTACCGCATCCCAAAGGCAGAATTCTATAGCGGAGAAGACCGATAATTCGGCTTTGCGGTCACGCTGATTGGTGATCTCCAGGCTCCATACTTCCAGGTTCTGTCCCGGGGGAACAAAATACAAGGTGGACGCCGCGATACCTTTCGTTGAAGAGCTGATTCGTGTATACCCCATCCCATGCCGGCACTCATAATTTTCCAGCCCAATGCGGACAGGCTGCCAGGTGGGTGACCAGAAGGTCGGTTTCGCCGCGCCGTCATCGCGGATGTAAATGTAGCGTCCATTTTCATCCAGCGGTGTGTTGTTATAGCGATAACGGGTAATCCGGCGCAAGCGGGCATCCTTATAGAAGGAATACCCTCCCGCGGTATTCGAAATGAGTCCAAAATATGCCTCGCTCCCGAGATAATTGATCCAGGGCAGCGGAGTATCCGGTCTGGTTATCACATATTCACAAGCCTGGTCATCGAAGAAACCGTAACGCATGAGTGTCCTGTATTGTTTTCTCGGTTGCTGCAGCCGCGCGATAAATTTTGATTGAAATTGATCCCGTATCCGGCTGCTATTCCTTATACGGGATCAATTGCCTTCCGTCCCCTGCATTTGGGAAGTCCTGTGTCGAAATTTATTCCTTCACCGCCCCCATCGAGATGCCATTCACGATGAAGCGCGAGAAAAGGACGTAGATGATGATAATGGGAACAATTGAAGCCGCGAGTCCGAAATAGATTGCTCCGTATTCCGGTCGGTAAACATCCCCCCGCAGAGTTTGGATCAACATTGGCAGGGTGTACTTACTCCTGCTGGAGATCAGGATGTAGGGGTTAAAGAAGTTGTTCCAGGACGCAACAAAAGTGAAGAGCGCCAGGGTGAATGCGCCCGGCATGGCAATGGGCATCATGATGCGGTGGAAAATCCCCAGCTCGGTGCAGCCATCCACCCTGCCTGCGTCGATCAAATCCGGGATCATAATCGACTCAAGATACTGCTTGGCAAAAAATACCGCAGCAGGCGCGGCGATTGAAGGCAGGATAAGAGAAAGATAATTATCCGCAAGCCCTATCTTTGACATGAAACGGAAATAGCCGATGATCGAAAGCTGCAGTGGGATCAGGATCAGGATCAGGATGGCTGCGAAAAAGATACGCTTGCCTTTAAATTCATAAGCAACGATCCCATAACCGGTTAGAAACGCGAAATATACCGTGATCACGGTTGTGCCCAGAGCGATGATCAGGCTGTTCATAAAACCCCTGGGGAGATTCATGCCTTCCCCTGTTAAGATTTTGTAGTTTTCAATCGCGTGGGTGCTTGGAAGCAGGCTCAGTCCCTGTTGGATCTGGGTGGTGGACCGCGTAGCATTGATGAGGAGCATCCATACCGGAACGATCGTTATGATCAGGATAATCGCCAGGACGATGTAGATCATGATTCTTGTCAGCGTAAGAGAGGATTTTGAATTCATTTTCTACCTGTCAACTTTGTCCGAAGAGACTTTATTGGTGTCTTTTTCTCTCAGTAGATAGAAAATCAGGAGGGCGACTACCGAGGTCATCAGGAATACCATAACACCTACAGAGGACGCAGCGCCGATATGTCCTTGGCTGCTGCGGAATTTCATATACATCAGGATGTTGTTGGTCAAGGATGGAGTTGGTTGGACTCCCTCTGCCGTCGGTTAGCAGGTAGGGAATATCGAACATCTGCATCCCACCTACAAGAGAGGTGATTAACACGAACACCAGAACGGGCTTGATCAGGGGTAGGGAGATATAACGGAACATTTGCCAGCCATTTGCTCCATCCGCCAGCGCGGCTTCATAAATGGAAACCGAGATCGAGGTCATGGCGGCCATGATGATTATCGTCGTCCAGCCAAACCACATCCAGGTCTGGATAAAGATCACCAGGCTGCGCATTGCTGCTTCGCTGCGGATAAAATCCACCGCCTGGGGGAGAATATCCAATCGCACCAGAACCTGGTTCACAGGACCGTAGAAAGAAAACAGGCTGAAGAATAAGGCTGCGATCGTGGCAGGCATCAGCAGGTTGGGAAAATAAAACAGCATCCTCCAGGTGCCCGCAGCACGGATTTTCAGGCGCACATTGGTAAACCAGGCTGCGAGCAGAAGGGCCAATCCCAGCTGGGGAATGAAATTCATTAACCATAAAAACCAGGTGTTGCCGACGCCGGTGACAAACATCGCATCAGCGAATAAGTTCTTGAAATTTTCGAACCAGATGAATTTTGCGTTTGCGGTCATCAGGGTCGTGTTGGTGAAACTGAGGTAAACCGTGTTCAATACCGGGTAAAGCCCGAAGATCAGGAAGCCAAGGATGAAGGGGGTGATGAATAAATAACCGGGATTGATTTTTTTAATTTGGCGGGGGATGTTCATCGCACCTCTTGAGAAAAGGGTCAGTGTTACTTACTATACACTGACCCTTTCACAGATTCAAGTGTTATTAATTGACGATCAGATCCGGGAATTCGTTTTTGACAGCATCCTTCCAGGTCTTCCACATTTGATCCAGGGTGATTTCCCCGTTCAAGTAGGAGTTTTGGGGATCGTTCAGCGCGCGCTGGATGGCGTCATCGGAGCCTTGCATCAACTTGGCATTAACGTTCGGTGCAGCGGCGGCAAAGCCTCCGTAGGAATTCTGTCCACCCAGGAATTTTGCCAGGTCTGAGTTGTCGAACAGAGGGATGACTTTCTCGACCACGTTCTTGCTGCCCACGAAGTCGCCGGCAGCCTGAGCCTGGGTATCGCCAATTTCAGGATCAATGGCTTTGAGGTATTCATTGGTGTATACTCCGGTCGCCCAGTTGAACAGTTGGCCCTCATCCAGAGTAGCAAATTTTACGAAATCCTTGGCTATCTTCTGGTCTTTGCAGTCTTTCATCACGCCCAACCATGTGCCGCCCCACTGGTAGGGGAGCGGTCCATTGATGACCGCCCAGTCGCCGGTGGTATCTGTTGAGCCATCAGCGGCTTTCGCGTTGGGAGCCAGAACATAAGGCAGACCCCAGGTGGGGAGGAAGTAGGAGAAGATCTTCTTCGGGTTTCCTTCAGCATCTACCAGGGTGTCATTCATTCCCGCGAACCAGCCTTCCTGCCACTGAGTTGCGCGGGCTTCATAACCCTTATCGCGGAAGAGCTTGGCTGTGGCGATCATCTTATCCACCATCGGGTCGACGTATAAGGTGCCATCAACGATCCAGGGCTTCGCGCGGTTGGCATAGAAGAGGTTCTGGAAGTCACCGCTGGAGGCGACCATGAAGGTGTTCCCGCCGGATTTTGACTGCACGATTTCAGCAGCCGCGGTGTATTTGTCCATATCGCCAAGGATTTTCTGCATCTCTACAGGATCATCCGTGCCGAAATATTCCTTGGCCAGGCTGCGGCGGTAGAACAACGCGCCGGGGGTCGCCTGGTAGGAGTAGGCTTTGGTCACACCAGCGGGATCGGTCCCCACTTCATAGACGAAGGGGTACACGTTAGCAGATTTGGCTGCCGGCATCAGCTCGCCCAGGTCAGCCAGGAAATCGCTCTCCACATAGCTCTTCACGAAGGCAGCTTCCAGGGCAACAACACAGGGAACCTCTTCGGTGCCGAGGGTCGCCATGAGCTTGGTCTGGTATTCCCCGTTGGTCATGGGGATCATGGTGTAGTTGGTCTTGATGCCAGGATTCTCTTTTTCGTAGGCCTTGGCCATGGTGAGAATTTCATTGGTGAAGGACCAGATTTCAAGAGGCTCGGTTTGCTTTGGGCCGCATGCGGTCAGAAGCATGCTGGCTATGATAAACACAGAAAAGACGACAAACAAACGTTTCATTGTTTCCTCCTAGAGATTTTTGAACCTATTCTTTGAAACCATTTCCAACTGGTTTTGTTGAAGAACTCACCTCCTTTATTAAACGCGGGATATTGTTGGGGCGTCGGGAACCACATTCTGCGTTGGCTGACTTTTTGGCAAACGCCCTGAATAATTTGCTCCGCAGGACTCTCGGATGATCAGCTCTGTATCCATGATGATCCGATGCGGAGATGTATTTCCGTTCTCGATCTGGTCGATCAGGGTTTCCACTGCTTGCGCTCCGAACTGAACGACAGGCTGGCGAATGGTTGTCAATTGAACATTTGAGAGCGACGCCATGGGGAGATCGTCAAAACCGACAAAAGCGATATCCTCCGGTACTTTGAGCCCGGCTTCACGGGATGCCCGGATCCCACCAAATGCCATCACGTCCGAGGCGGCAAAAACTGCGTCAGGTTTTGCCGCAAGCAATCGCTTCATCGCATAATAACCGCCCTCCTCGGTGAAGTCCCCTTCAACAAACAGTTTTTCATCGATCACCATCCCCCTGTCCTGGAGAGCTTTGCGATACCCCTCCAGCCGGTCAATCCCGACTGTACTTTGAAGGGGACCGCTGATCGTTCCGATACGGACTCGTCCTTGGCGAATTAAATGGCTGGTCGCATGATAGCTGGCATTAATATTATCGATGTCGACATAGGTGACGTTATCGTGTCTGAAAGGTCTGCCCAGTACGACAAATGGCATGCCGGCATCCACCAACCGGCCGATAATTTCCTGGTCCCCGTGCTGACCGGATTGCACCACAATTCCGTCCAGCATTCCGGGTCGGCATACACGCGGAAAAATGCGCTCCTCGTCTTCGGTGGAACCCACCAAAAAAAACGCAAGTGTGTAATCGTGTTGATTGCATGCTTGCGCGATTCCTTTCGTGAGGTGGGGATAAAAAGGATCTGTGAAGAAAAGGCTCACCGTTTGCGGCAAGATCAAGCCAATGGTGGAGGTGTGCTGGGAAGCCAGAGCCCGCGCCGCAGCATGTGGATGATACTGGTTGCGCTGGATGGCTTCCTGCACCTTTCTGCGAACATCATCTCTCACATTGGGGCTGTTGTTAATAACCCTTGAGACAGTCGACCGGGAAACCCCGGTCTCTCTGGCAATGTCTTCGAGGGTAAGAGAGGGCATCTAAGCGAATCCTGGTTTGGTAGCGCTCCCACCGTTCTTCAACCAGATGTCGTCCAAAACCTTGTTTCTATATATGCTGTACCCTATATTGTGCCGTGTTGGGAGCGCTCTCAACGCATTCTCATAATACATATCTTTTCACCAAAAGTCAACAGGCAATTTTTTTGGTTGGTAATTTCGCTTTTTGGGAAATTGGTTGGACTGACTATTCTCCCACCCGTAACTTTTTTAGGGGCTAGACGACATATAGGATGAAATATATCCAATATAGGTAAAGGAGTTTGAAATGAAAAAAGGTCGTATGTTGTTTTTTAGCGCTTTAGCGATTGCAGTATTCCTGCTGACTGCCTGCGCAGGTGCGCTGCCCGCAGGGGCTGAGGTAAGGGTTTCGCCCGACGGGCAAGGCGCAAGGGTTGAGTTCGACGGCGTGGTTGATTCCATAGCTGCTGACCAATGGGTGATCTCCGGGCAAACTCTGCTCGTCAACGCCCAGACTGCAATCGATGAAGGGGTCGAGTTGAAATCGAGGGTGCGGGTGGAAGCTGCAGTAACCTCAGACAGGTCCGCCACAGCGCTGAAGATCGAGTTGCGCACCCAGCTGGCTGCTACACCTGGGGCAGCGGGGAACGGCGTTTTCGACGATAGCGGTGATGAATTCTACGGAATGGTCGAATCCATCAGCACGGAATCCTGGAAGGTCGGTGGACAGGTTTTCCTGGTCAATTCCGCCACAGAGATCAAGGGTTCCCTGAGCGTTGGCGACATGTCCAAAGTCCACTTCGTGAAGAATCCCGATGGTTCCATGACTGCCACCGAGATCGAACCCGCTCCGCAAAGCTCCAGTGATGATTCCAGCCTTTCGGGATCCAAAAATGAATTCACCGGCAAAGTGGAAGCCTTCTCCGGAGCCACCTGGACAGTGAATGGCAAGGTTTTCCTGATCACCCCACAGACCGAGATCAAAGATCCTGTTTATCTGGGTGACGTAGTCAAAGTTCACTACGAAGTTGGTCCCGATGGTGCGCTGATCGCCACCGAGATCGAACTGGCGGGCGATAACCAGGGACACAACTCCGAGAAAAAACTCACCGGCACCCTGGAGCAGATCTCCTCAACCCAGGCAACCATCAGCGGTGTGATTGTACAGATCACCCCCCAGACGGTTCTGGATAGCGGGCTGGTGGTAGGGGAAAAGGTCAAAGCCGAGGTCATCACCGGATCGGATGGAACTATGACCGCCCTTGAGATCGAAACCTTCAATTCCAGTTCCGACGACGACAGCGGTTCCGGTTCGGATGACAAAGGCAACTCCGGGAAAGGTGGCAACAGCGGTTCCGGCAGTAACGATGACAACCCCGAAACCGGGGATGATAAAGGTGGTAACGATTAATTCCACCCGGAAAAAAGTTCTCCTCCCCCATCCCTTTTGGATGGGGGATTCTGCCTGGGTGCTGATGCTATACTTGGACAGTTGGTCTTTATTTTATGAACAATCCCTGACCGCTCATGCCCGAAAAGGTAACCGCCCAGAATTTGGATGGATTGAACCGGCTGGATCCGCTGGCAATAAGCGCTGTCTACGATGAATACTACCCCGTTGTTTTCCGGTATGTTCGTTACCGTCTCGGTGACGAAACGCAGGCAGAGGATATCAGCAGCGATGTATTCACCAGGCTCCTCGAATCCATCCGTAACGGCAAAGGGCCCCGCGATAATCTCAAAGGCTGGCTACTCGCGGTCGCCTCGAACGCGGTCAACGACCTTCACCGAAGCGCATATCGGAGACCATCAGAAGAATTGAACGAAGAAATGGCTGATCCTTCCTCCTCCCCCACCGAGAAATCCGAGCAACTGGAATCGCGCCGCAAGGTTCGCCAGGCACTCACCCGCCTCACTGCCGAACAGCAGCAGGTAATCGCGCTTCGCTTCAGCGAGGGTTTATCGCTGGAGGAAGCTGCCGTGGTGATGAAAAAGAATGTCAATACTGTGAAACAGCTCCAGTTTCGCGCGCTCGCTTCTCTGGGGCGCCAGATCGGGGAACCGGGATGAGCGACGACCTCTACCTAGCCCTGGATGATTGCCTTGCGCTTCTGCAACTGGGCGAAAACCTGGAATCCTGTCTGCGCAAGTATCCGGCGGAAGCCGATCGTCTCCGGCCTTTGCTCGCCGCAGCTATTCAGGCCAGGTCGCTCGCCGATGACAGCATTCCTCAGGAAGTTTTTCGCCGAAACCGGGCTAAATTCCTCAACCAGGCCGCGGAGATCCGGGAAGCGCGACGCTCTCCCCGCCGCTGGTCTGCTTTTTCCATCCAGCGGGTACTCCGCTTCGGTTTCGCCCTGCTGCTCGCCGTGGTCATCCTGGTTGGAGCCGGGGGCACTGGGCTGGTCACCGCCTCCAGTACCTCATTACCGGGTGATAGATTATATGGAGTCAAGCTCACTTGGGAGAATATCCGCCTTAGGCTCGCAAATTCGGAACAGGAGCGCGTCTCGCTCGAGGATGGGTTTGAGCAGGAGAGGTTGGCCGAGGTGGGAGGCCTGCTTTCCCGGGAGCGGCTGGAAAAGGTCAAATTCACCGGTCGGGTGGATTCGGTGCGGGAGGGCAGCCTTCTCGTTTCGGGCGTTGCCGTCCTGGTCACCCCCGAAACCCGGGTAGATGGGCAGATCCTTCCCGGCGTATGGGTGGAGGTGGAAGGCCGGACCGCTCCCGGCGGCGTGGTGAACGCCTCTCGAATCCGGGTTGAAGACGCCAAAGATGAGCCCGGGGATGAACAGGGTGAAGATCGTTCCGGTTCTTCCGGGAAGGGAGAATCGGAATCCGGGGGCAGCAACGACGCCAGAGAGAATAGCGGAAAATCCGAAAGCTCCGGTTCCAGTAACTCCGAAAATTCATCCGGATCGAATCAGCAGCCCGGCAGTACCACCCCACAGCCCAGGCAGAATTTCGACCTGCAGGGTGTGATCACCGCCTTCTCCAGTGGATCCATTCAACTGGATGGACGGTTGCTGCGCCTCGACGGAGCAGCCGAGATCCGCGGTCAGCTCACCATTGGTTCCACGGCACGGGTGCGTGGTTTTATCGATGCGGCCGGAAAATGGGTTGTCACCCGGGTGGAGGTCCAGGCATCCCCTAACCCCGGTGAGCCGAACAGCGGGGGGGATAACTCCGGGGGTTCAAGTGGAAAGGAACCCACCAAAACTCCCAAGCCCGATGACCCCCCGAACGATTGATAGTCGGGAGCTCAACAATTATGCTTTCAAGCCTTACAAATTCGTAAAGTTCATACGGGAATTTCTTGTGTATGATGAGATGTAAGCTTGAAGAAATAAAGGAGGAATTCCATCATGCTCATAAAAAAGATCCTCATTTCAGTGATCGTTGCGTTTACTTTTTTCGCCCTTCCTTTGGTTTATGTCGCTGCGGAGAGCCCGGTGTTCGATCCAATCAACGGGACAATTCAGACCATTACACCACTCAGCGATCCTGACACCGGAGAGATTGTTGTGCGGGTTGGGTTGCGCACAGAAGATGGGGTGGTTTCGCTTACCTACACCCTCGAAAACGCCGTCGCTCTTGGATTGGTCACTGCGAGCGGAGATACTCCCCCGGTTGTGACCGTGGTGGAAACCATGCTTGATCAGCCATTGATCGTTGACCCGGAACTTGTCCAGCAAATGGGCGAGCTCGTCACCCAGCCGGTGGCACTCCTCCTCGGGGATTTCCTCAGCGGCACCGTTGGTCTGGATGGCGCAGCGTTGATGGCCTTCCACGATCAGGGGGTGGGATTCGGTGTTCTAGCCCAGGCGGGTTTCATGACCATTGCGTTGGACGGGGACTCAACCATTTTCTCCAGCATAATGGAAGCCAAAAAGAGTGGTGACTACTCTGCGATCACCCTTCCGGATGGCGCGACTGCAAAAAATTGGGGGCAATTGCGCAAACAGGTTTTCGCCGACGAGAAAAATCTGAAAAACCTGGGGGCAGTCGTATCTGGAAGAGCAGATAAACAGGATAGAGATCAAGCTCAAAATGAACATGGAAACGGAAAAGACAAAGGTGGTAAAAAGTAACTGTTTTATCACCAGATTGTGAGCATCTTCCGTGATTTCCTAAGTCCGTGCCGCTTATGCGGCACGGACTTTTCTTACCTGAACAATAGGGCTTGGTTTTCCAATCCGATTTTGCCCGAAAATGCGCCTGAGGTACAATTGTTGGGAGAGAGGGAGAGTTGATGACTGATCTGGATTCCATTCAAACGCTGATCGCCGCCGGCCGGAAGGACGAAGCTGCCCGCCAGTTGGCGCGAGTTCTGAGCACTAACCCGGAGGATATCCAGTGCTGGTTGCTGATGGCCTCGGTGATCGACGACCCTGCTCGAAAAGCGGATTGTTTCCGCCAGGCACTCAAGCTCGACCCCCAGAATCCCACTGCCCTGGAATTCTTCAAAGTCCCTTCGCAACAGCCATCCCCCGTACCCCCGCCAGCCGCCGTTGAGCCCCCCGCCCCGGTTCAAAAAGATTCGGGGATCCAGCCCCTCTTCGAGCCGCTGGCAGGCCAGGCGCCTCCATCGGAAAAAAGAGCGGCGGGGGATTACCTGACCGCAGGTGCGGAAGCTCGCGCGCTTGGCAGGGAATCTGTGCCCGCCTACCTGCGCGAAATCCAGGCAGTACCCGCTCAACCCCCACCTGCGGCTCCCTCCCGCGGCAACCTGCTGGATTCCATCGACCGCAAGCAGACTCCCGCCCCGCCTGCACCGCCACCCATCCCTCCCGGCTCCTACCGGGATGAGACACCCCCGCCCCCGCCTCCCTGGTATAAAAAACCGGTTGTGAGGATCATCCTCACGCTGTTGATTCTGGCGTTCTTTGGCGCAGCGATCTTCGGTGGAGCCAGATTCATGCAGGCAAGCATCCCCCCCACCGCCACCCTGCAACCCACGCTCACCGTGGAGATCCTGCCCACCAAAACCCCGCAGGATACCTGGACGCCACTGCCAACCCTCACCCCCCGCCCCTCCCTGACCCCCATAACCAACACAGGCAGCCTGCGCATCGCCCTGCTGCAGGTGAACGATATCAGTATTTGGCGTGCGGGAGCTTCTTCACCCCTGGCAGGAGGAGCCAATCTACCGATCCTGATCGCCCCCGGTGGGGAGCTTGTGATCTTCACCCGAGTGGGCGACCTGTGGTCCGCTGGCGTGGAGGATAAGAAAGAAACACAGCTGATGGATGTGGACGCAATTTATGCCCTTCAGCCAATCGAAGGTGGCGAACCGCGAGTGCCATATCAACTTGGCTGGCTGCCGCAATCGCGGACGCTGCTCTTTAATACCGCGTTCATTCCGGTGGATGGCAGCCCGCTCCGCCCGGCGGACGATTTGAACCAGGATTGATCTCGCTTCGGGTAAAGTCACCCGACTATTGAACGATGGGCAGGGCGGTGATTTCATTGCCTCCCCCGATGGCAGATCGATCGCCATCTCCCGCCCCTCCTCCATTTCGGTAATGGATGCAGGCGGCGAGAATCTGCGCGAGATCTTCGCCTTCGAGCCCATCCTCACGCCCGATGCCTCCCCCTATTATCCCCGGCTGCTCTGGACGCCGGATTCCGCCGCCATTCTGCTCGTCCTGCCCCCGCGGGATGCCGCCAATGATACCGCTTCGGTGACCACCACCTGGCGGTTGCCGATCGACGGCAGCGAGCCGCAGAAATTGTCCGATGTAAATACAAATGGCGGCCCGCTCGTGATCTCGCCGGATCAGACCCGCATCCTGTACCAGTTGAATATCCAGGCAGAAACTGGCGCGGGCGAACTGCACTCCGCGCTCATCGATGGAAGCGGAGATACCATCCTGCAAAATGGCGGTGCTTCCCGGTTGGTAGGCTGGTCAGCTGACTCGCGCGGGTACACCTTCCGGGGTGAAACCGATAACGCCATCCTGGTGGGAGCGCTAGGTCAGACCGGCACCACCCCGCTGACCACCTCCCCCCTTATCTATGACCCGGCTTTCATCCCGGATTGGGTGAATCCTAACCAATATCTGCTGCAGGCTGCCGACGGGGTGCACCTGGGTTTTGTAGGCAGCAACACAGAGCTGATTGCGAAGGGTTCGCCCGGTACCGTCTTTTACGATTACACCCTCAAACCCGCGGCAGCCCAATGAGGTTGGATTCCGCCACCTTCCTTAAGATCGTGGAGCTTACTCCCCTGGTCTCCATCGACCTGATTGTCATCAACGATGCGGGTGTGGTCCTGTTGGGGTACCGCCGAAACCGCCCAGCGCAGGATTGCTGGTTCGTTCCCGGGGGCAAGATCCTGAAAGACGAACGCATCCCCTCAGCCATCCGGCGCATCTCGCTGGCAGAGTTGGGACTGGAACTGGATCCCGCGCTCGCGAAATTCAAGGGGGTATACGAGCACCTTTATGGGGATAACTTTGCCGGGGTCGAAGGCATCAGCACCCACTATATCGTCCTGGCGCATGAATTTAGCCTGCCGGCGAACGCGCGGATCAACGGAGACGACCAGCACGCTGAATTGCGCTGGTGGAAGGTTTCTGACCTTTTAGCGGATCCAGCGGTGCACGAAAACACCAAAGCATATTTCAGATAACTATTTTTTTCGAAAGAATTTAAATCTAGCCGCTATTTTAGAATCGGGTTCTTCGACATAACCCCTTGAAAGTATGAATTTGTTAGGGGAGATTACCAGCGTTCCGAGGAACACTCCCAGCGCAATCGATGTGATCAGAACGATCATTTCCCAAAGTCCTACGAATGCGCTGCGGTAATCCTGGGTGAGTAAATTGGTCATGCTTTGCAACCCGATCGCGCCGGGGACCAGGAACCAGAACGCCATCACCTGGCTCACCATCGCCGGTGTGCGGTGAGGAGACCGGCCGATGTATTCTGAGCTAAACGCCATGGCAGCAGCTCCAATGAAAGCCCCGGCGTAGGGGTTAAGGAGTTTTTCTCCGAACATCTGACCGAACATGGCGGCATATAGTACCAGCAGCATCCACATCAGATCCCGGTTGGACCCGCTCAATCGAAAAAACGTCCCGATCCCAAATAAAAGGGTTCCCAGAATTGGTAGGATTACACTGCTCTCGGGGGTAGCGTATGTGTACACCTGGGATGTGGAAAGTTGCGAAATGCTGAATCCAATGGATATGCCTACAAATAATAAGAAGAGATTTGCCACGCCATAGATCACCCGCGAAGATCCCGAAATCAAGTTCATCGAACCCAGGTCGATCATCCCGGTTGTCAGGATCACCCCGGGTAGAAAGATCACCAGCGGCGGGATGATCAGGTTTGTAGTCCCATAGATCACCCCTCTCCCTGTCAGGTTGAAGACAATCGCCGAAACCAGGATTGCCGCGGTAACGGGGAGCAGCAGGTTGTAGCGGGGGCGTTTGTTGAAATACTCCACCATTAGCGCAACTAATAATCCCAATCCTCCGACAATCAGAAGCACAAGCCAATCCGGTCGAAACCGGAGAGTTAAACCTATCGTGGCAATAACATAACCCGTGGTTCTTATCCACGCAGAAAACCGCGGGGACATCGATAGTATTCTGTCTATCTCCTCAGAAGCCTCCCGGGGAGGAATTCGTTTCGCTTTCACGTCGTCGATGAGCACGCTGATAGCTGAAACCCGATTGAGAAAAATACCCTCCTGCTTTTGAACGCTGAAATCGCTTACTCCCCCAGCGGAAGTGTTCCCGAGTTTGATCATCAGCGTGTTGGGCAGGGCTACGATTTCGCAGCTACGCTGGTAGGCTTCTGCGATCTCGATCAGGGTGTTTTCAACCACCCCCACCGGGCTTCCGGTGGCTAGAAGGGCTTTCCCGATCTTCCGCATGCATTCAAGCAGTTCAATATCCTGAGTTTGTTCGATGTGCTTTTTGGTAAACAGCGGGCTCATGTTCAATCCTTTATACAGAATCCGGCACTATGCTGATCTACACCGCAATTAGTATTCTAATTACCGCTTGGATTTTTTTCTTCGTATCCTTTTTTCCATATTTCGCCCGGTTCGTTACCTCGTGATTCCGATTTTCTTCATTTCCCCCTGCCGTGATATGGCTTCATTGAGTTGGCCGGGGGGGCAAGCCTTTACAACTAATTTCCATTTTATATCATTATTATTTAATGGGTCGCTTACAGCTTGACTTTAACCTTACGTCATAGTTTATACTGACCGCATGTACACGGTTAGAAAACTCTCCAGATTGGCGGGCGTCACGCCCCGCGCGCTTCATTACTATGACGAGATCGGGTTGCTCCACCCCGCTGCAGTGGGGGAAAACGGCTACCGCTACTACGACGAGGCGTCTCTACTTCGCCTGCAGCAAATCCTGCTCTACCGCGAGCTGGAAATGCCGTTGAACGAGATCGGGCGGATTTTAGACGGGGAGAATTTCGATGCCCTTGACTCGCTCCGGGGGCACAGGGAATCTCTTCGCCAGCGCATCCGCCGGACCGAGAAGCTGATCACCAGCGTGGATGAGACTATTCAATTCTTGGAAGGAAAAAAGGAAATGGACGAGATCAAAATGTTTGAGCCCTTCAGCGAGGAACAACAGGCGGAATACGAAAAGGAGGCCGCTGAAAAATATGACCCCCGGATTGTGAAAGCATCCCAGCAGAAATGGAAAAGCTATTCCAGGGAGGATAAACAGCGCATTGGTGAGGAGGGCAATGCCGTTTATCGGGATTTTGTATTGGCGATTCCCAAAGGACCTGCCTCCCCCGAAGCCCAGGATTGCGTCCGCCGCTGGCGGGCACACATGGCCTATTTCTGGGAACCGGATGATGAGCAATGCCTTGGTTTGGCTGATCTCTACAACGACGACCCGCGCTTTAAAACCAATTTCGACAAGATCGATCCCCGCCTGGCGGGGTTCGTTCGGAGAGTCAGTTGAATATTACATAAAGAATAGATGAGGTGATAATCACCAGGCAAGCAATGCGAATATTACCCAGGTGGTTGACCTGGGTATTATTCGTTAGATTTCGCAATTTATATCAAACCAACGTCTGAGAATTGTGGAAACCCCTGATAGTAGGTAGCCCATCCCGTGAAGAAAATTGTTGCGACAAGGAAAGAAACCAAGAAGAATGCCGTGATGGGCCGCTGCTTCAATGCCTTCCGTTGCCAGATCAGGATCACCAGGGTGATGATCGCCACGAAGGGGAATCCAAGGATCACCGTCTGCCCCTCCAGGAAGAAACAGAAGCAGGTGAAACCGTAAAGGATCCCGGCCGGGATGACCAGCCACCAGTTGGTGGTTGCTTCTGCTGGTTTCTTCCATTGCCGGAAGATGATCAATGCAGCCAGGCCGATCACCCCCAGGTGCCACATAAAATGACTGAGGTGTTCGTCGAAGAAATAGGCAAGCTGATAAACGTCGGTGTCAAGAATATTAAGCTGTTGATTTTTAGCCATGCCCTCCGCCAGATTATTGATGGAGTTGGCCGAAAGATGCATTCCTTGCCCTGCGATCCAAAAACTGGTGAAGACAAGGAAGACGATCTCCTCCACAAGGCTCGGGCGCTCGCTCGATGCATATCGGAACATCAGCCAGTAGACCGGGATTAGCACCAGCGGTGTCAGGATATCGAGAGCGTCCTGCCAGCTCATGAACGGGTAAAGCGGGAAGGGGATCCGAAAGAAGATCAACAATAAAAAGAAAACCACCGAAAGTAATGCGAAAATCAGAGTGAGCAGCGACAACCGTTTCATTTGATTCCTCCTTCGAAAAATGAAAGGTCGCGTTTGAAGAATGTCGGCTTCGATGAACTTCCTGCCGCTTGATCACCCCCTTGGTTCAACGCAAATCGCTATTAATATGATAGCACTTAATAAAAGGTTTTCGTCTATGCTCTTTAACTTCTTGTAATTTCTCCGCTTCGTGTCATAATATGTCTATACATTTATAGGGTCTGGAGGTGCGCAATGGCTGAAAGTTGCCTTTTGTGCGGAAGCACCGACCCGGGAAAAACATACACCTTCCATTACGGAAAAATCGCAAGTATTGCAAGCGAGCATTACGCAAACATCCCCGAAACAACCACCCGGTTCAATTCAATTCAATTATGGCAGACGGTTATCTGCAACAATTGCGTTCACGCGCATGTTCGCCGTCACGCACTCACTTGGAGTGCTGTTGGTGTAACCGCAGCCATCATTCCAGCCGCTTTCTGCAGGTTCCTTTCCTTGCTGACAATCCCCTTTCGAGCACAGGGAATCGTATGTTTACTTGCGTCGTTCTCGCTTATGGTGATCGTCCTCGGGTTGAGTGTGGTCTTCAGCAACGTTTGGATGTGTCTAACCGGCAGGTGTTCGGATTACGCTGAAAAAATGGCTATTGATGCGTTACGCAGTGAGCTGGAGGAAAAACAGCATGCAAACGCGTTTTGGACCACCCGCCAGTTCGCGCGGCTCCATCCGATCCCCAAACCCTGACCCGATCTTCTTGTTTTTCCCGAAGTAGCCAGTGAACCCATAACCCGGTTCCTCCATTAAAATATGCAGGTGCAATTTACCCTTTATCCCGAGAGACTATGCCTGCAATGAAACTAGAATTATCAAAATACCTTGAAGAATTGATCGTCGGTATCGGCCCGCGCTTGATCGGCTCCTCCGCCAACCAGGCGGCCGCGGATTACCTCCGCGACACCTTTTCTGCCGCCGGGCTGCAGTTGGAGGAACAGGCCTACCCCTGCACCGCATGGGACGTGCGATCCGCGCTCTTCGAAGCTGATGGCGTTCGCTACCCGGTGGAAGCCAATGTTTTCTCGCCCGCCTGCGATGTGCAGGGGGAGCTCCTCCCATTGGGCACCATCCCGGAGCTGGAAGCGGCCTCGATCGAGGGGAAGATCGTGCTCTTCTACGGTGAGTTGGCCAGCACCCAGATCTCGCCCAAATCCTGGTTCCTGCGCGGACCGGATGACGAGAAGATCTTCGACCTGCTGGTGAATGGCAAACCTGCCATCCTCATTGCTTCGCCCTGCAACTCCAGCGATTACGAGCAGGTCACCGAGGATTGGGACCTGCCCATCCCGGCTGCCACCCTGCCGCGCGAGGTGGTGCTGGAGCTCCTGCGTCACCCGCCCCTTTCTGTTCATCTGAAGCTGGATTGCGGCAACACCCCCTCCACCGCCCGCAACATCGTCGCCCGTAAACCCTCACCCTCCCCTGTCAAGGTGGTCCTTTGCGCCCACTTCGATACCTTCCATGGCACCCCCGGCGCGCTGGATAACGGCGCCAGCGTATGCGCCCTGCTTGCCCTGGCAGCTGATCTTGCCGGCACAGAGCTGCCATTTGCCCTGGAATTTGTTGCATTCAACGGCGAGGAGGCCCTGCCGATGGGTGATGATGAATACCTGCGCCGCGGGGGTGAAGCGGAGCTTGGCAATGTCCTCCTGGCGGTCAACATGGATGGAATCGGCGCATGGGTTGGGTCGAACAGCCTGGCGGTTTTCTCTGCTTCCGATGCACTTTTTGACTTCACAGATAAGGTTCAACAGAAATATCCTGGTGTTGTGCGCGTGGATCCCTGGCCGGAAAGCAATCATTCCACCTTTTCCATGCGCGGCGTGCCCAGCCTGGCATTCAGCGCGGTCGGCATCCGCCACCTGGCACACACCCCCGCCGATAATATCGAACAGGTCAGCCCCGCCAAGATCGGCGAGGTGATCGCCATGGTGGAGGAGATCGTTACCGGGCTGGCAGGGAAACCCCTCGACTGGAGCCGCCCCAAAGGTTGAGCTGTGGCAAATTACGTTTACATCGCTGCCAGCCTGGATAACTACATCGCCGCACCTGGCGGCGGATTGGACTGGCTGAACGAGATCCCCAACCCCACGCAGGGCGATTTCGGCTTCGCGGAATTCCTGAAGGGGATCGACGCGATTGTGATGGGGCGGAACACGTTCGAAACGGTGCTCGGTTTCGATGCCTGGCCTTATTTCATCCCTGTTTTCGTCCTCAGCGGCTCCCTCAACGCCCTGCCAGAGAACGCTGCCGGAAAAGCAGAACTTATCCGCGGCGAGCCCGTCGAAGTGGTGCGGGCTTTGGGCACGAGAGGGTTTCACAACCTCTACGTGGATGGCGGCCGCACCATCCAGGGCTTCCTGGAGGCGGACCTGATCGACGAGATGATCATCACCCGCGTCCCCATTCTGCTGGGGGATGGTGTTCCCCTGTTTGGCAAGCTTCCGAAGGATTTGAATTTCCGCCTGGTGAAGACCGAACCGTTGAACGGGATACTGGTCAAGAGTACTTACCGCCGCTTGCGTCCATAAACGCCTGCCTTCTTCCGAATCTCCCCTAACCGAACCAGAACATCCCAATAACTGCGTTCTTATATATGTCATAATTTGACATATATGCATGCTATCCTTTGATCGCCAGCAGGGACGAAAAATGACCAACACTGCCACCCGATTGATCAGCCTGATCATGCTCCTCCAGAGCAAGCCCAATCGCAAAGCTTCCGAGCTTGCAGAAGAGCTGGGCGTCTCCATTCGCACGGTGCACCGCTATTTCGGCATGCTGGATGAACTGGGCATCCCGCTTTACTCGGAACGCGGACCGAACGGCGGGATTCTCACTGGTTCGAGGTTACAAAATGCCGCCGCTGGTGCTCCGCCCCGAGGAGGCTGTGGCTGTCGGGCTGGGCGCGACGCTGGTGGAGGAGATGTGGGGGGCGCTCTACCGGGATGCCGCCCGCGCGGCACTGACCAAGCTGGATGCGCTTTTACCCGATGATCAGCGCCAGGAGATCACCTGGGCGCGCCGCTCCCTGCTGGCCGCCGGGCTGCAGCGACCGGGAATTGAAGCCGCCTTCCCTGCCCTCGAGCTGCTCCGTTCCGCCCTTCGCCAGACCCGCCGAGTCAAGTTGATTTATGAAACCACAGGGAAGGCGGAACCCACCCGGCGGGATTTCGAGACCTACACCCTGGTTTACCGTTGGGGGCGCTGGTACGCAGCCGGGTTCTGCCGCCTGCGCCAGGCCATGCGGCTTCTGCGGTTGGACCGCATCCGCGAGGTAACCCTGCTGGAGGAGCGCTATGAAATTCCTGCGGATTACGACCCGCGCGCCTTCCTGGAAGCCTCGCTGCAGCCCGCCCCGGCACTGCTCGCCCGGCTGCGCTTCGCCCCGCAGGCGGCCGGCTTCGTGCGGGATGCCTCCATCGGCTGGAGCAATATCGCCGAGCTCCCCGATGGCAGCCTGGAAGCCACCCTGCCCGCAGCAGACCTGCAGTTCGCCGCCAGCATGGCCATCAGCTTTGGCCCGCTGGTTACCATCCTAGAGCCTCAAGAGTTGGTCGCCTTGGTAAAGGATTGGGCGCGCGGGATTGTTGATCGATACCCTGAGTAAAAAAGAAAGGAATACCAGATGGTCACAAAATTAGATCTGAAGAAGGGATTGAAATACCTCTACAACCCTTCCGCGAAAGCAGTGGAAGAGGTGGAGGTGCCGGAGCTCAACTTTGCCATGGTGGATGGATTCATTCCGGCAGGGGGAAAGGTTTCTGATTCGCCGGAATTCATGGACGCGATGACAGCTCTTTATGGCATCGCCTACACGCTCAAATTTACCATCAAGCAGCGCAGGGTGGAACCGGTGGATTACCCGGTGATGTCGCTGGAGGCACTCTGGTGGGTGGAGGGCGACGAATTTGAGTTCGGAAAGATCCAGGAATAGTACTTTCAACGCCATGATCCTGCAACCGGGGGCGGTCACCGCAGATACATTCGCCGAATCGTTGGAGCAGCTAAAGAAAAAGAAACCCTCGCCTGGATTGGAAAAACTTCGCTTCGAACCTTCCCGGGAGGGAAGAAGCGTGCAGGTGCTGCACCTGGGACCCTATTCTGCCGAGCAGCGCACCATTGAGCGTATGAAGGTGTATATGAAGGAGCATGACCTGGTGCGCAACGGGCATCACCACGAGATCTACATGGGCGATCCCCGGCGGGCGGCGCCGGGAAAGTTGCGCACCATCCTGCGCCAACCGGTGAAGGAAGGGTAGAATAAAAACGACCTGTCATGAAGGCTCCGGGGACCGGTCATGTGATTTCTCAGGCGTGAAGTCTTTCTCAGTTTCGTTTCGATTCAATTCCCTTTCCCTTTGGCAAAAAACCCATTCCAGCGCATAATATATTCATCCCTTCCAGGAGGAACCACCATGCCTGAAAACCTGCTTGCCATCGACCACGGGACTCAATCTGCGCGTGCGTTGCTCTTCGACCCGCGCGGCAACCTGCTCGCCCGGGAGCGCGTGCCCATCGAGCCCTACTACTCCACCGCCCCCGGCCTTGCCGAGCAGGACCCGGCTATCTTCTGGAACGCGCTCTGTTCCGCCTGCAAGGGTCTGATAAAGCAAAAGGGGGTGGATGCCTCCTCCATCGCCGCGGTCGCCCTCACCACCCAACGCTCCACGATGATCAACCTGGATGCAAATGGCAAACCCCTGCGCCCGGCCATCGTCTGGCTGGACCAGCGCCGAGCCGAGGGGATGCCCCCGGTCGGCGGGCTGTGGGGCGCGGCATTCAAGGTGGCGGGCGCCAGCGAAACTGTTGCCTACTTGCAGGCCGAGGCCGAGGCCAACTGGCTTTCCACCAACCAGCCCGAGATCTGGAAAGCCACCCGTCACTACGTTTTCCTCTCCGGTTATCTCGTCCACCTGCTCACCGGGCGGTTTGTCGATTCGGTCGGCAGCCAGGTGGGTTACGTCCCCTTCGACTATAAGTCCCAGCGCTGGGCCGCCTCCTCCGATTGGAAATGGCAGGCTATCCCGCTCGATCCCAACCTGCTGGTCGAGCTCATCCCCCAGGGTCAGGAGCTGGGGCGCATCACCCCTGAGGCCTCCGCGGCTACCGGCATCCCGGTGGGATTGCCGCTCGTCGCCGCCGCGGCCGATAAAGCTTGCGAGGTGATCGGTGCCGGTTCGCTGGACCCCTCCATCGCCTGCCTTTCCTACGGCACCACCGCCACCATCAACACCACCCATGATAAATACATCGAGGTCATCCCGCTCATTCCCCCCTACCCCTCCGCCGTGCCCGGGCTCTACAGCTTCGAGATCCAGATCTATCGCGGCTACTGGATGGTGAGCTGGTTCAAGCAGGAGTTCGGCCTGCGCGAAGAGCGCATGGCTGCCGAAAAGGGAGTGGAACCTGAAGCGCTCTTTGACGAGCTGGTAAATTCTGTCCCGCCCGGTTCCCAGGGGCTTATACTGCAGCCCTACTGGTCCCCCGGCTTGCGCAGCCCGGGTCCCGAGGCGCGCGGTGCCATCATCGGATTTGGGGATGTGCATACCCGCGCCCACATCTACCGCGCCATTTTGGAAGGTCTGGCTTACGCCCTGCGCGAAGGTGCCGAGCGGACCGAGAAGCGCAGCAAGGTGAAGATCAAGGAGTTGCGCATTGCCGGCGGAGGCAGCCAGTCACGGGCTGCCATGCAGCTCACCGCCGATATCTTCGGGCTGCCTACCGCGCGCCCGCATGTCTATGAAGCATCCGGCCTGGGTGCCGCCATCGATGCGGCAGTGGGCGTGAAGCTCCACCCCGATTTCAAATCCGCGGTTGAAGCAATGACCCGCGTGGGCGAGACCTTCGCTCCTGACCCGAAGAACCACCGGGTTTACGATGAGCTTTACAAAGAGATCTATTTGAAAATGTACCCGAAGCTGCAGCCGTTTTATAAGAAGATCCGCCGGATTGGGTGAGGCCATTTAAATATATTAACCAGGTTGGAAGGATTTAAAGATAGAAAAAGAATACAGTATTTTTTCCTGATTCCCTTTATCCATATATCCAGTTTATCCATCGAGCTGAAAGAGTTCGTTGTTAGTGAAGCTTTTCCGCTATAATTCCGCAATCTTAAAATTGAGGGTACTGCCATGACCGAAAAAACACGTTTTGCCATCATCGGAGCCGGGGTGATGGGAGAAGCCATCATCGCCGGTCTGCTGCGAAAAGAGATCACCGCCCCCGCCGGCGTCACCGCTGCCAGCCCGCGCTCGGCGCGCGGCGAGGAGCTGGTGGAGCGCTACAAGATCGGTTTCGCCGGTAACGCCGAAGCCGCTAAAACTGCGGATGTGGTCATTCTCTCGGTCAAGCCGCAGCGCCTGACCGCAGTGATGAAGGACCTGCGCGGGGTCATCCCGCCCACCTCGTTGGTCATCTCCATCATCGCCGGCGCAAAGGTTGCCGCCCTTCAAAACGGATTGAGTCACCGCGCCGTGATTCGCGCCATGCCCAACACTCCGGCGCAGATCGGCGAGGGCATCGCGGTGTGGACCGCCGCGCCTGAGGTTACGGAAAAACAGCGTGAGCTGGCATCGCGAATCCTGAACGCGCTGGGCGAGGAGATCTTCGTGGAGGACGAGAATTACCTGGATATGGCAACCGCCCTTTCCGGCACAGGTCCGGCGTATGTGTTCCTCTTCATGGAAGCCATGATCGACGCGGGCGTGCACCTGGGCTTTCCGCGGCGCATCGCCGAGCAGCTGGTCACCGCCACCCTGCGCGGCTCGGTGGATTACTACGCCGGGCGCAAGCAGCACGCCGCCAGCCTGCGTAACGAGGTCACCTCCCCGGGCGGCACATCCGCCGAGGCGATCTATTACCTGGAAAAGGCCGGCTTCCGCACCGCCATCTCGCGCGCGGTGTGGGCTGCCTACGAGCGCAGCCAGGCGCTGGGCGCCGGCAAGGATGCCCAGAAACCCGAATAGCCCTGGCGTGTCAGATAATAAAAACTCCGGAGTGTTTGCTCCGGAGTTGATTTTTAATCATCGTGCTACTACTGGATCGGTACCATCGTCAGCACATACGTACCGGGCTTGCTCGCGTAGGTGTAAGCCGTCCCGCCGCCCACCGCGGTCGACATCGGCTCCCAGCTGGAGGTGGCCGGGTCAAAATGCTGGATCACCAGGCGCATTCCGCCGGGCAGGACGAACCCCTCAGGTAGGTAGAAGCGCACCAGCATGTAGCCGATCAGCGATTCGACGGCTGTACCATCCGGGTTTGTGATCGCAAGGTTAAATCCCCAGGGGATCAGTTTGGCGCCTTCTGGCAATGGCGCGGGCAGGGTGCCTTCATTTAGCGGGGTGTAGACTGCGCTGCTGCCGCTGGGGGCAGAACCGGAGGTCAGGGCGGTGAGCTGCACTAGGCGCTCTTTCTCCTCCTGCTGTTCGTAGAGCTTGAAGACGGTGGAGTACCCGGGCTTGATCTCGGTGGTGCCATTCCCCTCACCCACCTTTACGATCACCACCTGGGTGTTGCCCTCAGCGGGTTTCTCTTCTTCGCCGCTGGAACCGCCACCTTTACAGGAGGGACAGAACTCAGAGCACGGGGCGGTTTGCTCTACTACCTCGTTTTGAGATAGCGGAACAAAATCGATAAGACCGTTTCCAGAGATGTAATTGCTTGCTGTATAGATAGTAGCGATGTTTCTGCTACCAGTCCATAGCTGCTATTTCCCGAAACTTTGTTACACCACAAAACAATATCCCCCGTGGGTGGAAATCCATTTCCACCCAGCGTACCCGGTGTTTTGAGGTATATCCCTCCACCACCAATTTCCGGAAACTGTGTATCCACGCCGGCGTTATTCTTAGCCTGGTTGCAGACCATGAATATATTATCTGCGGAATCTACAACGAGACCGGTGCCCTGGTTGTTGTTGAATTGGGATTGGTAGATGAAAACACCGAAGGCTCCGGAGGTTACCGTGTTTCCTGCCCCGTTATCATTTGCCTTGACGGCATCCAGCGAAACCAATCCCGAATTTTGAATCATCAACCCTGCACCGGCATTGTTTGAGAATTCACTATTTATAACGGTAATTTCGTCACCGCGATCGCTTGAAAAAGTAAACGCCGCATCTGGTGTGGCCTCTACCTCGGGTAAATTTGGATTTGATTCCACGACACCATTCAGAACAAAATTCTCCATAGAGAAGAACCGCATATTGTTTACAACCATTCTTCTGTTCAGTGTTGTTTTTCCCACAACCTCCCCGGTTGAAATATCCACACCGCCAATTAACGTCAGCGATCGGTATTCCTGGTTGTCGAAGAAATCACCATCGATGAATATCGGTTCCGGCGTCAGATCGGTGTAAGCCGCTTCAACATAGATGGTGCTGAAATCAAATCCATAGGCGGCATCGATCGCCTCATCGATCGTGGCATAATGGACGCACGCGGGATCTCCCCAGGAAGCTCCGGTTGGACACAAAACCGGATCACCTGTGACATATGAATTTGCCGTAGCTTCCTCCACCATCGGCAGCGCCATGCCGGCAGGGTCGACCGGGACAACCACCACGCCCTCCGGCGCCTGCTCGGCCACTTCCTCCACGGTCATTTCAACTTCCACTAGTGGTGGCGATTCCTCCTGGGCAGCAGGCACCTCTTCGGTGACCGGTGTTTCAGGCGGCGCGGGGTCCTCGCCCTCCGCCATCACCGCGCCGAGCGGGAAGGCAGAAAAGAGCAGCGCCAGGATCACCGCCGCGGTAAACAGGGTTAAACGGGATTTTATAAACATGATTGCCTCCTCTTAAAATGGAAAAAGAAAAAGAGCGTTTCGCCCCCAAAAAGGGTACATTAATATTGTATATACATGCTGGAGTTGTTACAACCCACCTTTCAAAACCGTAAGGAGGTCGTAAGATCCCCTTTTTTGTCATAAAACGGATAATACCTTGTTTATATTAATTTATATATTTAATTTATTATTTATCTTACGAAATCAGACTTGTGCAATCTCCCGGATATTCCTCCAGCTAGGTTTATTTATAAGTCACAAAAACCGCAGCTAGCGCTAGGATCGATCCATCGGCGGGGCTGGTATCCACCACCTCCACGCGCACCTCACCCGAAGGCACCGAGGCCGCTGCCAGGTCCACCTGTCCGTTGAAGGACCCCGGTCCGCCCATTTCCTCCGCATCCACCGCCAGCGGCCCAGCCGAGACCTGCACCCCGCCGGCATCATAGAGGTTCACCACCAGGTTGTTTTCAAACGGTGCAACGGTCACGCTGCCGCTCAGCGGCATGGGGCTGGTAACCTCGCTGCCGGGAGCAGGCACATCAATGGCAATGGAGCGTATCCGGCCGTCGGCGGTCTGCGAGGAAACACCCATCAAGACCAATCCCAAATCCTGAATGTATTCGTACGTGCGGGTTTGCGCCTGGCTGGGGCAGCAATGCGGGTCGTTGGGACCTTGAACAAGCAACGAAACACTCACCGCGCCAACCGTGATCGTGACCGACTGCACCTGTACGCGGTCGCCCAGGCTCGCCCCCTTTTGTGGGCTGGCTCCTTCCGGGGTGGCAAGTACCGGCACAAGTGAAATGAAAGTTCCGCTGCCTCCGAAGTTTTCGGCCAGAACAACGACTGCGTCGGTTATCCCGTCGCCGTTCAGGTCTCCGAAAGCGATGGGGGGAGTGATGGTCGCCATCACGTAATCCGCTCCCTGCCCGGCTTCGTACTTGCCATTGGAAAGCTGCACTGTCTGCTGGCCATCCCGGACGGAATAGGAACCGTTCATAACAGCTTCTTCGGTCACCGGCTGGGTTGCGACGGTGGGGGTCGCCTCCGGGAGCGGCGCTGCCGTGGGAGCCGCGGGAACGGGAGTTGGTTGGGCGCAGGCCGCGAATAGAGAACAATCAGGCCGGAAAAATTATTCTTCGGATATTCGTCTGCATTTTTACCTCTTCTTGCTATATGGCTAACCGGATTTTACCATTTTCGTTTGCTGCACCGGTCAGGAATTGACATCACCCATCCCGCCAAGCTGGAACCCGCCTTTTGCCAACGCATCGTGAAGCGTCTTTGCACGCTCCGCTGCTCCAGGAGTATCCCCATGAATGCAGAGCGTATCGACCTCACAATGTATCGTCTTCCCGTCGCGCGTGAATGTGGTTCCGTCTCTGGCAAGGCGCAGCCCGTTGGCCGCAGCTGCCTCGGGGTCCTCGATTAATGCCCCGGGTTGGTTGCGCGGACGGAGTGACCCATCCGGTTCGTAAGCCCGGTCCGGGAAAGCCTCGTTTGCCGCGATTAATCCAACATCCAACCCTGCCTCGATCAGGAGCGACCCAGCCAAGCCCATCAGGATGACCTCCCGGCTGAAGCGCCTGGCCCCCCGGGCGATCGCCCGGCAAGCGCCGGATCCTTTGCTGCCTGGTTATAAAGCGCCCCGTGAAGGCTTCACGTGGCGAACCTCCACCCCCTCTGCGCGGACGAATACCGCCAGGGCGGAAACCTGGTAGAGCACCAGCGCTTCCACCTCCTCCGGCGCCAGGCGGATCTCCTGCTGGCCGAACCCCTGCAGGTCCGGGTAACCGGGATGCGCGCCGATGCCCACCCCATGCTTCGCCGCCAACCTTACAGTCGCCTGCATCACTGTCGATT